>CAVSJK010000002.1:952500-1667500 GCA_963728385.1 uncultured delta proteobacterium | reverse complement strand
AAAATCGATAATAGGAAAAACATTATCCCCGTTTGTGCAATCGATGCAAAGAGCATCTTAACAATATGACCGAGTTTGAAGTGTCCCATTTCATGCGCCAAAACAGCTACTATTTCTGATTCAGTGAGTTTTTCAATAAGGGTGTCATAAAAAACAATTTTCCTGAATTTGCCGAAGCCGGTAAAGAACGCATTGAGTTTGGATGATCTTTTGGAACCATCCATTGTAAAAATTCCCTGCAGCTTGAAGTGTTGCTGCTTTGCATAGTTGAGGATCTTATCCCGTAACGAACTATCCTCTAGCGGTGTGAACTTATTGAAAAGGGGCATGATCAGTACAGGAGCAAGAAATTGTATAACGATTGTAAAGGTTATCACTCCAAACCAGCAATAGAGCCAGCCAAGTTCACCAGTGTTCATGAAAAACCACAAAATGAGTGCTAAAAGAGGTGCGCCGAGAATGATTGAGAGTAGACCACCTTTAAGTATGTCAAGAATGAAGGTTTTATGTGAAGTGCGATTAAAACCAAAACGCTCTTCTATGACAAATGTCGAATAAATCGAAAAGGGCAAATGTATCAGAAAAGAGAGCAAAGCCAAAGTTCCCATAAACAATAATCCGGTTGCTATTTGTCCTAATTCAAAGCTTCTTGCCCAGAGGTCGACATAATTGAAGCCGCCATAAAGTAGAAAGAGGACCGTGAAAAATGTGGAAGTACTATTGGCAACCAGGGACAACGAAGTGTTGGCACGGGTATACTTCTGAGAATTTTGATATTCCTGTTCATTATATGTTGTCTGAAATTCTTGCGGGAGAGCAGGATCGAGCGCTCGGATATTGAGCAGGGAGACCACTGTTTCAAGAAGGTACGTTATGAAAAGGATAAGTAGAATAGCAATGAGCCAGGGATTCATAATTGTGGTTGGAATATGAAAGTAAAGTTAAATAAAAGATTAGGAATCCGGATCCTTCCTTCAGCACATCTGTAAAGATTTACCACGATTCGACCAATAAAAAAGGCCCCGAGACACAAAATCTCCAGGGCCTTTGAGATAATTTACAGCCATACTTTACATGATCGTCTGTATCGCAGAGGTTGTCATGGCAATGAATTGAGTCGGCATCACCCCCATAACGATCATGGTCACGATCAGTAGCACCGCAAGTGTATTGTTCAGGTTGGAACTTACAACCATTCCACGATTCTCGGAATCGGAGCAGAAGGTAACCCTGACAATGGAAAGATAATAATAGATAGCAATAGCCGTGTTAATTGCAGCCAGGATGACAAGAATGAGGTGTCCCTGCTTCAATGCGCCGAGTAAGAGAAGGAACTTTCCGGTAAATCCGACAAAAGGAGGAATGCCGGCAAGTGCAAAAAGACCGACAGTCAAGGTGAGAGCGAGAAGCGGAGCCCTTTTGTGCAACCCGGTCAAATCTTCCACAGCAACATTCTTGCCATTTTCAGCAACTGAACAGATTACCAGAAAGCAGGCCAGATTCATAAAAACATAGCCCATAATATAATACATGGCGGTTGCATACCCTGTGATTTGAAATGTAAGCAATCCAACAAGGATGAATCCTGCATGAGATATTCCGGAAAATCCAAGGAGCCTTTTCACGTCTTTTTGTATAAGTGCAGAAAGATTGCCGTAGAACATTGAAAGGAGCGCACAGGTCATGAGTACATTGACTATTACTTCACCTTCCGCACTTACCAGAGAAACCAGTCGAATGAGCAGAGCGACCGCGGCTAGTTTAGGAACTGCCGCGATAAAAGCAGTTGTTTCATTGGATGCACCTTCATAAATATCAGGCACCCAAAAATGCAGAGGGAAAAGTGCCAGTTTGTAAAAAAAACCAGCCAACACCAATACTATGGCTACGACGGCAGCCGGCTGGCTATACATGAGTGACAATTTACCTGCAATAACAGGTAATTGAGTAGATCCAGTCAGGCCGTATATATAGCTCATGCCAAAGAGCATCAATCCCGTTGCCATGACCCCAAAGAGAAGATATTTTATACCGGCTTCGCTCTGAGCACCAAATACGGCACCACTGTTTCTCATTGGCACCATAATATAGACTGCAAAAGAAGAGAGTTCTAAAGAAACGAAGATAGAAAGAAGCTCGACACTCGATACCAGCATCATCAAACCCAGCACGGACATGAAGAGAAAAAGGTAATATTCTGATTGGGTCTGCTCTTTGAGGTCTCCATCTTTATTACTAAATATCAGGATGATAAATGTACCCAGGGCAATCAGGACTTTGAAAATCTGTGAGAAGAAATCGACTTGATATGCTGAGTAGAAAAGGTTTCCCTCACTTTTAATACAAATCAGTGATGCAATCAGGGTCAATGCAGACAGGACTGTAGCTACATTTTTGATTTTTCCACTACTTGGTTTGCCCAAACTGAAAATAAAAAGAATCAGCCCGGCCCCTAACAGTGATAATTCAGGTAGAAATAGCATCATGTTACCTTTACGAGGTCTTTGTTATTGATTGACTTGTAAAATAAAGTTGTTGGTTTGTTGATAAAAATAATCCAATTGGAGACACTTTTGCCGTCGATCTGGTCTAAATATCACTGTAGGATAGATCTGGCGGCAGCTACAGCCTGGGCCTGGTGCGCATCAAACTGTTGGAGAAGCTGTGTTACGCTTGTATGCATCAAGTCTAAAAATGGCTGCGGACCAAGACCGATCCAGAATACAAAAAAGAGAAAAGGCGCAAGTGTCACTATTTCACGACTATTCATGTCGGTAATCCAGGACTGATCGGGGTTGTTCGTACCGCCCCAGACAATTTTCTGAAGCATACGCAGCATGTAAGCTGCAGCGAGAACTGCTCCAGGAATGGCGGCTAAAGCAAGATAGGGAAAATTGCCGTTTGTGATTCCGAATTTGAAAGCACCGGCCAGGATCATGAATTCGCCAACAAAACTGTTTGTTCCGGGAAAACCAAATGAAGAGAGGCTAAAGAAGGCTAAGAAAGTAATGTAAATAGGCATATATTTACCGACCCCGGTTGCCGAGAGCAACTCCCGGCTATGTGTCCTCTCGTAAATCATTCCGACACAGAGAAACAATGCCCCCGTGGTTATGCCATGGTTAACCATTTGGAGTATTGCCCCCTCAATGCCGTCGGAATTGAGGACAAAAATACCAAGTGTAACAAAGCCCATATGACCCACTGAAGAATAGGCGATAAGTTTCTTCATGTCACTCTGGGCTAAAGCTGTAAAGCCACCATAAATAATACCGGCAATTGATAGCCAAAGAACATAAGGCATGAGGAGTAGAGTCGCATCCGGAGTTATGGGCAGGGCAAATCTCAGAAAACCATAGGTTCCCATTTTCAAAAGAATACTGGCAAGGATGACTGAACCGGCCGTAGGAGCTTCAACATGAGCTGCGGGTAACCATGTGTGGAAAGGGAACATGGGAACCTTAATGGCGAAAGCAAGAAAAAATGCCAAAAAGAGATAGATCTGCGCAGTAAGAGAATAATTCTGCCACATCATTCCTGGAATGAAGAAACTGTAATGGTTGTAAGTATACAGCCATATTATTCCAACGAGCAGCAGTATCGAACCTGCCAGTGTATAGAGAAAGAATTTAATGGATGCATAAATTTTTCTTGGTCCCCCCCATATTCCAATAAGAAAATACATGGGGATAAGCATTGCTTCCCAAAGAACATAAAACAACACAAAATCAAGAGCCACAAAAACACCTATCATAGCTGATTCCATGATAAGCAAACATACCATAAAGGATTGGACCCGTGATTTTATATATGTCCATGACGCTAAAACACAAAACGGCATGATGATGGTCGTCAGAAGTATGAGGAGGATGGAAATACCGTCGACTCCAATGGTGTAGTTGATATTAAAAGCCGAAATCCAGCTATGATGTTCTGCAAATTGGAATTTACCCGTCGCCCTATCAAAACCACTCAACAGTCGAAGGGACAGCAAGCCGACGAGACTGGTCATGACCAAGGCGAAATATCGGCATTGCGACTCATTTTTTACCCACAAGAGAAGAAATGCTCCCGCCAATGGCAGGAAAATGAGTACGCTCAAAATGGGGAAACCGGAGCTAATCTGTAGTTGATCCATTACCAGTGATCCTTGAGTTCAAATAATTAGAGCCAGACGTACGATATGAGAAGGATAGCTGCAAAGGTGACTGAGTAATAGATAGTCTGTTGTATCTGTCCTCTCTGCAATATAATTGTTACTCTACGACCGAGCGATCTTATACCTATGGCTGTTCCATCGACTACGCCATCAATGGCATGCCAGTCAAACCAAGACCAGAATTTGGCCGTTGTCATCAGTGAATAAAGCCCAACAACTCTATAGGCTGCACCCCAGGCAGTATCAGCCCATTGAATAGGGTTTTGGGCCAGCCAGAGGAAGACTCTTCCCCCCTTACGATAAAACCAGTCGAGGTCAAGGCTGATTGTAGGTTGGGCACCAAGCTTGTTCTTGAGAAAAATAAAGGCCAACGCGGTAAAGGCAAGAATCTGCAGAGTTTCACTTAGGTGTGTGCCTACGTAAGGATGATAACTCTCCTCGGCATAAGGCAACATATTATAGAGAAACGGTGTGTATGTACCGATCAACAGACACAAGAAAGCCGCCGCAGCCATTGCCAGGTGCATATTCCAGGGTGGATCTTCTGCTTTTGCCCAGGTTTCTTCACTGCACCTGTTTTCACCAAAAAAGATGAGGTAGGGTAATCGCAGACCAGCCACGAGAAATGTTCCAACCGACACTAACGTGAGGAGGAACCCTGCAACATACAAATGCGATTCAAAGCCTGCCGATATGATCATCGACTTTGTTACGAAGCCGGAAAAGAAGGGAAAAGCCGAGACTGATACTCCACCAATTACCATAAAAAACAGAGTGCTTGGCATCTTTTTATAGAGCCCGCCAAGTTCAGTAAATTTTGACTTGCCGGTGGCGTGAATGATGGACCCTGCTGCCATGAAGAGCAGACCTTTATAAAGAATGTGCGCAAACGCATGGGCACAGGCGCCATTAATGGCAAGAGCGGTACCTATTCCGACGCCGGTTACCATATAACCAACCTGACTTACTATTTCCCAGCCGAGCAATTTTCGCATGTCATTTTCGATCATGGCATAAATGATGCCGTAGACTGCCATGATCACACCAAGAACGATGAGTATATCAAATCCTGCAAAGGCTCTGGCAAGAGTATAAATTGCTGTTTTGGTGGTAAAAGCACACATGAATACCGCACCGGTAACAGTGGCTTTGCTGTATGCATCGGGAAGCCAGGAATGCAAAGGCGGGACCGCGGCATTCAGCATCAGTCCGGCCATAATCAGCCAGGTATAGAGCTGGGCATGATTTTCGTCGAGTTGAACGAAGGAAAGATCGCCCGTAGCCTGATAGCGAAGGACAAAACCAAGGAGCAGTACAATTCCACCAAAAGTATGAACCAGCAAATAACGATATCCTGCAGCAAGTGCTTCTTTATCTTTATTAAACCAGATAAGAAAAGTTGAGGCAAAAGCCATCATTTCCCAGAAGAAGAAGAGAACTAAGTAATCTCCGCAGTAGATTGCTCCAAGACTGCCGGATACATAGAACCACGCGGCAATGTGCTGCAAATTGTCCTTAACGTGCAACCCGTAAACAGTACCGATAATGGCCATAAGAGCCATGATGAAACCGAACACCATAGATAAACTGTCTACTCTTCCGAAGGTAAGTGTCCATTTACCCATGAATGTGACCACACCATGTACGCCAGGGTGCCAGCTGAGGTAGATCACATCCAGAAAAGTCAGGATCGGCACACTGCAGAGGTAGATTTTGCGAAACGGCTCCTTAATAAATGGCAGAATGATCGAGCCAAATATTAAAATCAGAGCCGGATGGATAAAACTAGTTGTCATAGTAGTCCTCTCGGGTCATGATTCCACTTTTTCCAAACCACCTTGCAAAATAAATGAGAACCACACAGGATAAGATGCCAAAGAGCGACCAGAAACCGGGAATGTGTGCCTCTATCCATGTGTGTGCGTGATGGGTATCAACTCCAACAACCGACCAGACCAACATGACTGCAATAGCGATGTAGAAGCTTATCTTTACCATCTGTAGTCTTTCTTTCAAAAAATCGATAAGATGTACAATCATCCTGTCACCGCCTTCACGAATTGCAACATAAAGTCAGGAAAAATACCAATGAGTACAGATATTGTGCATGCTATCAGAATAGGAATAAGCATGGCTAAAGGTGCCTCTTTAATACCCGTAAAAGGTTCGCCTACCGGTCGCGTACCAAAGAATGCTCTATAGGTAACTGGAGCAAAATACGCGACATTCAATAAAGTACTGGCAATTAAAACGAGAAGAATACCTAGTTGGTGAGCTTCGACTGAACCAACAAGCAGATCCCATTTGGTTATAAAACCTGCCACAGGTGGTGCACCGATCATACTAAGTGAAGCAATGGCGAAAGCCCCAAAAGTAAAGGGCATTGATTTACCGAGGCCATCCATCTCCGAGATGGATTTTTTATGGGTTGCTACATAGATAGCACCCGCGCAAAAGAACAGCGTAATCTTGGAAAACGCATGATTGACAATATGGATCAAACCACCCTGAATACCGGAGACGGTAAGTAAAGCTACACCCAATATAATATACGAAAGCTGGCTGACGGTGGAGTAAGCCAGCCGAGCCTTTAAGTTGTCTTTAGAAAGTGCAATAATCGATGCAGCGAGGATGGTAATACTGACAAAATAAGCGGTAGGAATTCCAAGATTCAGAGCATGCATTGTATCGACACCAAAGGTATACAGCATGACTCTTGTGGTGCAGAACACACCAACCTTGACAACTGCAACGGCATGGAGCAGTGCCGAAACAGGTGTCGGGGCAACCATTGCACCCGGCAGCCAGTGATGAAAGGGCATGATGCCATTTTTGGCAAAACCGAAAATACAAAAAATATACAGCATAATAACCAAAGTGTGGCTTATGCCTTGTGGAAAAATTCCGCTGTGGATATTGGATGCAAAATCAAGAGTACCGGTCAGCACGTATATGAGAATCATGGCCGGCAACAGGAAAGCTTTGGCTGTGGTTGTCAGGTAAACGATGTATTTACGTGCGCCACTGTATCCTTCATCATCCTGATGATGTGCAACTAGTGGATAGGTACAGACTGAAACGATTTCATAAAAGAGATACATCGTGAACAAGTTGTCTGAGAAAGCGACACCGATAGCTCCAAATATAGCCAGAGCAAAGCAGGCATTGAAGCGGGTCTGGGCATGTTCATTGAGCCCTCGCATATATCCCATGGAATAAAATACGGCGATTGTCCAGAGTGAGGATGCCACTATGGCAAAAATCATGGACATACCATCAGCTCGAAGCGTGACCGTCACACCCGGCAGAACGGTAAACATATGGAAAAGAAGAGTTTTGCCATGCAGCACCGCCGGAATCATAGACCCTACAACAAGTAGGAGGAGGAGGGAAGAGACGGAAGATATTCCTTCCCGGATATTTTCGTTATCCCCCTTAAACATCACTCCAATCGTACCGATCAGTGGAATGAGAAGGGCTATGAGTAGTTTATAATCCATTCCAGGTGACTCCTTGACTAACCTTTAAGATGAACAGTGTCTTCAGCGTCTATCGATTTAAATTGGCGATAAACAGCTATAATGATACTGAGTCCAATGGCAGCTTCAGCGGCTGCAACAGCCATTATAAAAAGCGTGAATACCTGCCCTGTAACAGGATTTGGGGAAGTGAACCGGTTAAAGGCCATAAAGTTCACTGAGGCTCCGGCTAGAATTAATTCCGCCGCGATAAGCATACCAATGAGTGTTTTACGAGTAACCATACCGTAAATACCAACACCGAAGAGTATTGCACCGATTACGAGAAAACTGTTCAGGTTATTGTAGAGTGTGAGCAGCGACATTAGCTTTCCCTCCCGCCCCGAGCTATTACCAGAGCTCCAAGAATGGCAATGAGCAGGACAATGGAAATCAGTTCAAAAACCATTGAGTATTCAGTCAAGAGATGAACGCCTATAGTTTTTAGAGAGCCATCGGTAACTTTTTCCATAACTTTCCAGTCCGTTTTTATGGCGAGGATCGAGAACCCTCCTGCTAGGAGAGAAGCCGTACCAAAACCCAATGGTCCGACAAGGGGGCCGGAAGGTCCAACTTCTCTTTGTTCCTCGGGAGCGGCAAGCATTATTGCGAATGAGATTGTCACAGCAACGGCTCCCACATAAATAAGGATCTGCATCATGGCGACAAAGGGTGAATTGAGAAAATAGTAGAGACCTGCTACACCGACGAAACAGACAATCAGGCCGGCGACCGAGCGGACCAGCCTTTCAGAATTGCAGGCAATCAGCGCGCCGATAAGGGTAATTGCCACCATTATTAAAAAAACTACTCCAACCAGCCCATCAACACTGAAAAGGCTTGGGGATGCAACCGTTGACAGGTTCATTTATTCCTATCCTCCAGACGTTTGAGAAGATCAAAAATAAAATCTTCTTTTCTGGTACTCGCCAGGTTGTATTCTTTAGAAAAGGTGAGCGCATTAAAATTGCATGATTCCACGCAAGACCCACAGAGTGAACACGTAGTAAAGTTAAGAATATATTTAGTCAGGACCTTCTTCTTCTCTCCCTCGGGTTTTTCGCCGGCGAGAGAAATGCAGTTTGAAGGGCATGCTCTTTCGCAGAGTCCGCAGACTACGCAATTTGGATTTCCTTCCTCATTTTCAATGAGTTCGGTGTGGCCTCGGAATTTGTCGGGCATGGTAAGTGTTTCATATGGATACGAGACAGTTACCGTGGGTTTAAAAAATTCTTTAAAGGTTATGCCCATGCCGATAAAGAGGCTGATCAGGCCATTAAATATGTCTGTGAAATAGGTGACCATCTTAAAACACCTTAATTAATCCTGCAGTAAGCAGCAGATTGAATAGGGAGAGCGGAATAAGGATTTTCCAGCTGAGGTTTAACAATCCATAAATGGTCGTCCGGGGAAAAGTCCAGCGTATCCAGATGAAGGTAGCTATCAACATATAGAGCTTCAGGAGAAACCAGAACACACCGGGGATGAAGCCAAGAAAAGGAAGAGGTGGATTCCAGCCGCCTAAAAACAGGATAGTGGTCATGCAGGAGCCTATAACGATATTGGCATATTCCCCCATGAAGAAGAGGCCAAATCCCATGGAGCCATATTCAGTATGAAAGCCTGCGACCAGTTCACTCTCCGCTTCGCCAAGATCGAAGGGAGCTCTATTGGTTTCTGCCAGGGTACAAGTGAAAAATATAAGGAAGGACATTGGCATCAGGATGTTATGCGAATTACTGAACAAAGGAAAAAAATTCCAATTCAATATTGATCCACTCTGCTGATGCACAATCTCGGTGAGGTCAACGGAACCTGCGATCATGACAACGGTAATTGTAGTGATCAGCATGGGGATTTCGTAGGCAACGGCCTGCGATACGGCACGAACCGATGACATCATTGCATATTTATTACGAGAACTCCATCCGGCAAAAACCAGAGACATTCCACCCATGGAGGCAAAGGCGAAGATCATCAGGATACCGATATTCATGTTTTTAGCCACAATAGTATCGCTGAAAGGAATGGTAACAAAGCTCATTATGGCGGGAAACATAGCCAGGACTGGAGCGGCGATAAACATTGCCTTATCGGCACCTCCGGGAATCGTCAACTGTTTAGCCATCAGTTTGATGCCGTCCAGAGGGGGCTGCAATAGGCCCAGGGGACCATTGATATTTGGTCCGGGGCGGCGTTGAATCCTCGCGGCTCCTCTTCGTTCAGCCCAGACCAGATAGGCGGCATTGAGGGCTGCGAAACCGATGGCTATCACAACGGCAACAATGACATGTAGTAGTGTTAAGCTCATAGAATTGTTCCTCTTACCTATCTATCTCAGGAATGACCAGATCAAGGCTTCCCATAAATGCGAGTGCATCCATAATCATCATGCCTCTACATGCCTCGTCAAATAAGTGCATGTTTGAGTAGGTCGGCGAACGAAGCTTTAATCGATACGGAGTTTTGTCTCCATCGCTTACCAGGCGGATACCAAAACTTCCACGAGCGGTTTCCACAGCTTGGTAATAATCTCCGGCAGGAGGCTTGATTAATTTTGGTTTCTTTGCCGGCATAATCGGACCATCAGGAAGTTTATCGATCCCTTGTTCAATTATTCTCAGAGACTGTTCCATCTCTGCCATTCTCACATTATATCTGGCAAGAGAATCACATTCATGAAAGACCGGTACATCAAAATCAAATTCAGGATATACTGAGTACGGTTCATTTTTTCGTACATCGAAGTTAATGCCCGAGCCTCTGGCAACAGCACTGGAGGCGCCATATTTTCGGCACATTTCCTGCGATAGCGGAGCAATTCCCTCTAACCGTTTGTGAAAAATGATGTTTCCGGTAACCAGCTTATGGTATTTTTTGAGAGACTTTCGCATACGAGGTATAAAACGTCTGACAGCCGAAATAAAATCATCATCGACATCATTATATAATCCGCCGAATCGAAAGTAACAATAGGTCAGGCGCGAACCGGTCACTGCTTCAAGCATATCAAGGATGTGTTCACGATCCTGAAGAGCATACATGAGGGGACTGAATCCTCCCAAATCCATAACAAAGGCACCGAACCAGAAAAGATGCGAGGCAATGCGATTCAGTTCCACCATGATCGCGCGGATATATTCAGCTCGCTCGGGGACCTCAATTCCCGAGGCTTTTTCGACAAGCAGCACATGACCGTGTGAATAACCGAGAGCTCCGAGGTAATCCATTCGGCTCAGGTTCATCAGAAACTGGGGGTAGGTTTTGATTTCACCCATTTTTTCATGCATTCGGTGAATGTAGCCGATGACGGTTTCAGCATTGACGATATATTCTCCGTTCATCTCCATTTTGACCCGAAGCACCCCGTGGGTCGCGGGATGCTGGGGACCTACATTGAGGATGAAAGTCTCGTCCGGTTGGAGTTCTATTGGAGCATTCATGCCTTGAAATCCTTTAAGAGTGGATGAAAATCTGCATCTTCAGGGAGAAGGAGCGGAATGAGGTGAGGGTGACCTATGAATTTGATCCCAAAGAAATCATGTGTTTCCCTTTCATGCCAGTTCGCTCCGGCATATATTCCGGTAATTGTGGGTACTTCGGGATTTTTACGGTCCACTCGCGTTCTTATGACTACGCGACAGAGATCAAAGTCATATCTGGAAAAATCGTAAATTACTTCCATCTGGTCTTCTTTAATCCAATCGACACCAGTTATGCTTTCAATAAAAAACTCTGCATCATCAAGAATGGTAACTGCCTTGACTAATTGATCCGGAGCAACCTGGGCATCAAGGTGATAGCCGTGGATGGCGTAATCGCGTTCAACCAATCCATTTTCGCGTGGCTTTTTGGGGACTTTCTTGTTTGGCTCTTCGGCCGCTTCATCTTTTGGAACTTCTTTTAATTCGGCTGCCGGAAAGAGATCTTGCAAGGCTAGTTTTGTCTTTTCAAGAATCATTTTGCAATGCTCCAAAAACCTCAAAAACCTGAGATGGGCTGTAGTAAATAAGGTAAGGTGAGGCTTATGCTTTAACTGCCTCGGGGTTTTTCCACCTCTTCCAATCGGAAACGAGGTGTTCAAGTTCGACTATGCCCTGCAGAAGAGCTTCAGGGCGCGGAGGGCAACCTGGAACATAGACGTCTACAGGAAGAAATTCATCAGCTCCGAGGACGATGTTGTACTGACCCTCGAAGGCAAATGGACCTCCCGAAATGGCACAGTTACCAAGGGCCATTACCCACTTTGGTTCAGGCATCTGGTCATAAAGCGTTTTGATTCCAGGCATCATTTTTTTGGAAATAGTGCCGGCAACGATCATCACATCACTTTGCCGAGCTGAAGGGCGAAATACTTCCGCTCCAAAGCGGGACATATCGAATCTGGCACATCCGGTCGCCATCATTTCAATGGCACAGCATGCGATACCGAATGTCAGAGGCCACAGGGAATTTGCCCTGCTGATATTTATGAGTTTTTCCGCCAGAGCGAATTGAACTATCGACGAAGGTACGTTTTGCGTTCCCACTTAAAGACTCCCTTGGTCCATGCATAAACTACTGCGAGTGATAATATTCCGACAAAGATGATAATTTCGACAAAATCACGTATAGAAGATGCGAAGATCGCATCGTTGTATGCAGTGGCTACGGGAAACAGGAAAAGAACGTCGACATCGAAAGCTAAAAAGATGAGAGCGTAAAGATAAAAAACTACCCCATAGCGAATCCAGCTATCGCCGATGGGGTCCATACCACATTCTATGAATTGAAGTGCTTTGTTGTTGATCTGTCTCGTTTTGAGCGGCATCAACAGGTAGACAATAGCGATAGGACCAAGTGCGAATGATAATCCTCCGATAGTGAAAGCAGCTATCCAGAGAACTTGTTCCGGGTATAGAAACGCAGTGATTTGTTGTTCCATACTGTTCCCTTGTTTGATTGTATCTAAAAAAATGAATACAATGCCACCAAGTTTCATCGTTGGTTAACATTTTGCACTGGCCAAATTCGCGGACTATCATAAATAAATGTTATACACGTGTCAACAAGAAATTCATTCCGGCGAGACTGCTCAAAAGTTCTTTACTAGACCGCTATTCACTGGAAATCTTTGATGTAAAAAGACTTGTGAAACTTTTCAGACATGCTATATTGACACCAAACAGACCTAAGTAATTAAGATGATAAGTATCAGTAAAAGTGATCCGATTTTTTGAGAGGTAGCATGTCTATTACGTTAAGACAACTGGAAATATTTATAGCTGTTGCAGAAACAGCGCAGGTCACCAAGGCCAGTAAAAAGTTGTTTGTTACTCAATCTGCCGTAAGTATGGCATTAGCTGAACTCGAAAATCAGTTAGGAGGATCACTGTTTGATCGTCATGGCAGAAGCCTTTTGCTAAACGCCCGAGGACGGTTTCTGTTGCCGCTTTCAAAGGATATTACCTGTCAGGTAAGTAATATCGAAACCATCATGTCGGAGCGTAATGATAAACTCGATGGCAGTATAGAAATAGTAGCGAGTACGACTCTCGGCAATTACATTTTGCCCTATCTCATTGGTGCTTTCAAAAAGGTTCATCCGAATGTTCACGTTAACTTGTTGGTGTACAATACAAGGTATGCAGAAAAACTTGTCTTTGATAAAAAAGTTGATGTAGGTTTTGTGGAAGGACCTCTCTCGGGGCAGGAAGAAATTCGGTGGCGTCCATGGTTTGAAGATGAACTTGTCGTTCTCTGTGGGCCGACAGATCCCCTCGCTCACAATGAGGTCTTTGATATTGAGAGCGATTTGAAAGGAAAAAAATGGATCTTGCGTGAGAGGGAATCCGGGACCGTGGCGACGATCAGAGAGCGGTTTGGTAAATATATGGAAGATGTAAACGTTGTGATGGAGATGGGACATCCGGAAGCAGTCAAGCGGGCAGTCGAATCCGGGGCGGGAATAACGTGTCTTTCGGCTCTCAGCATCTGTCGAGAGGCGGAAAATGGCTGGTTGAAAGGGTTGAAGGTTGAAGGACTCGATATGAAAAGGCAATTGAGAATCATTCAACGAAGGGATCTGGAAATCAGCGATGCCCTTGCAGAATTTCTTTCCTTTTGCGATGTAATGACAATTTGTGACGACTCAAGCGTGTGCCTCTCTTCTCCCTGGAAACTGCAGTCGCTCCTCGCGAGACATTCTGCATTGAAAAAATAGATCAATAGTAACGATTACAGATCCAGGTTACCCGATCTCTTGATGTGCACCGATGAACGGTTATGATTAATAGAGTACTTCTTTAAGAAATAAACCATGGGCGGGAGCAGTTGCCGCTGCCATGGTTCTATCCTTTGCTTGCAAAATTTCCATAAATTCTTCAACGGAAAGATTTTTGCGTCCTACTTCCAGAAGTGTGCCTGCGAAATTACGGATCATGTTGCGAAGAAAGCCATCACCGGTAAACTGAAAAATAAGTTGGGAGGGTGGTTCCTCGATGACTTCCGCCTTGTAGAGTGTTCTTATCGCACCCCGGCCGGTACGAAGAGATTTATCTCTGGAGCCGTTATTTTCAAATGAAGAAAAATCATGAGTACCTTCTAGGAGTTCCAGACATTTTTTAATTTCCGGCAATTGAAGTTCACAAGTAACATGTACACTGTACAACCTCAATTGGGGAGGTTGTACTTTACCTAGGTATATCCTGTACTGATACCGTTTACCAATCGCGGAATAGCGGGCATGGAAATCCTCCGCCACATCATCGACGCGGAAAATTCGAATAGCTCCCGACAGCATTGAATTCAAGCCGCGAAAAAAATCCTGGCAGGAAATAGCTGAATTGGTTGTAAAGTGAGCAACCATTCCTTCTGCATGGACGCCTGCGTCTGTTCGACCGGCACCATGCAGATCTATCTCTTCTCTTGTCATCAACGTGAGACAGCGTTCAATTTCTCCCTGAATAGTGCATGCATGCCTTTGACGTTGCCAGCCACTGAAATGGGTGCCATCATAGCCGATAAGCAGTTTTATCTTTCGAAGGCTGACAGACATTGTTTAAGATTGTGGAATGATTGTGCAGGGGTTAAGGAAATAACGGGACAGTGGTGAGTCCTTCGTTTTCCGCAAAACCAAGCATCAAGTTCATATTTTGTACAGCCTGGCCGGATGCGCCCTTGACGATATTGTCGATAGTTGACATGACGATTATTCTGTTTGTGACATGGTCGATTTTGTAGGAAATATCACAGAAGTTGGAACCCCGCACATACTGAGTGGCAGGAAATGAATCTTCTTGCAGTAATCTGATAAAAGGTTCGTTTCCATATTGATTGGAGTAGAGTTTATCGATTTTTTCGCGGTCAAAACCGGAGGCGAGTGATGCATAGACAGTACTCAAAATGCCTCGGGATATGGGAAGCAGGTGCGGTGTGAAAGAGATATGCACGTCATTTCCTGCGAGAACGCTGAGTTCCTGTTCTATTTCCGGAGTGTGACGATGAGCCCTTCCCACCTTGTACGGCTTGAAACCGTCATGTACCTCACAGAATAGGGACCCTGTTTGGGTTGCTCTTCCGGCGCCGGATGTTCCTGATTTGGAATCGGCAATAATCGTTTTCGCATCTATTGCTCCAGCCTTGAGTAGCGGAGCCAGCGCGAGGATGATCGAGGTTGGATAGCAACCGGGATTGGCAACCAGTTCAGCGCGGGAAATACTATCCCGGTAGAGCTCGGGAAGGCCGTATACCGCCTCGGCAAGCAAATGGCTGGAAGAGTGTGGCTGATACCACTTTTCATAGACTGAGACATCGCGAATCCGAAAATCCGCCGATAAATCGACTACCTTTTTTTTCTCAGCAAGCAAATGGGGTACGAGATCCATTGCCGTTTTATGAGGAACAGCCGTGAAAAAGAAATCGGCTTTTTCACAGAGCTCGGCAGGGGAGAGATTTTCGCAGATGATATCGGCCTTTCCCCTTAGACTAGGAAAAATTTCGGAAAGGGGAATACCGGCATTTTGTCTTGAGGTCGCTGCAGAAATTCGAACTTTGGGGTGGTTGCAGAGTATTCTGGCAAGTTCGGCGCCGGTATATCCTGAAGCACCAATAATTCCAATGTTAATCATGGTGAGTAATATCCCCGATTTAAAATTAGATTCAAAGAAAAAAGGGGAATGACAGCTGAACTGTCATTCCCCTTCAAAACCAACAACACTGTCACCGCAATTGCCTGCCGCGCCTCGATTGTCCCGATAAAAAACGTATGCAGTACGATCTTAACGTTTAGAAAACTGGAACTTGGCGCGGGCGCCTTTCTGGCCATATTTTTTCCGCTCTTTCTCGCGAGGATCACGGGTAAGCAGACCTGATTGCTTTAATTGCAGTCTGGTTTCGGGATTGGTTTCAAGCAACGCTTTTGAGATGCCATGGGACAATGCATCCACCTGAGCGGATTTGCCGCCGCCTCTCAAAGTGGCGATAACATCGTATCGCTCCAGTGTATCAGTAACTTTGAAGGGTTTGATGATTCGCTGGCTTTTAAAAATCTGACCAAAGTAATCATCTGCATCGACTTTATTGACTATTACCTTGCCCGTGCCTGGAGTAAGCCATACTCTCGCGACTGCAGTCTTTCTTTTTCCTGTGGCATAAAAACGATCTTGAGCCATATTAGTATTCTCCAAGATTAAATATTTAATTCAGCAGGTTGTTGAGCTGCATGGGGATGATTCTGGCCTGCGTAGACCTTCAGCTTTTTAATTGAGCGCGTCCCATCTTGTTTCTGGGGAGCATACCTTTAACGGCTTTTATGATAAGATCGGTCGGATGTTTTTCCAAAAGCTCCTTAGCTGACGCCTCTTTAATTCCACCCATGTAACCGGTGTGACGATAGTATTTCTTGTCGTCCATTTTGTTGCCGGTAAGCGTGATCTTTTCAGCGTTGGTAACGACTACAAAATCACCATTGTCAATAAAAGAGGAAAAAGTCGGCTTGTGTTTACCTCGCAACCGGTTGGCTATTTCTGATGCCAGACGGCCCAGAACCTTGTTCTCTGCGTCGACAACGTACCATTTTTTCTCGATCTCGTTGACTGGGGCAAGATAGGTTTTCATTATATCCCTCAAATGGTCGATCATTTAATAAAAAAAGGTCCGAACAGTGTCGAACCTTTTATACATTATAGTGGAGCGGGAAACGAGATTCGAACTCGCGACGTCAACCTTGGCAAGGTTGCACTCTACCACTGAGTTATTCCCGCTCGTTTAGTTTTTGCGTGTCAAAACTGCGGTGTATATACAAGGTCTGCAACTTGAGTGTCAATTAAAAAATTAATTGAATTGAGTTCACCATTGTAATTATTTTATTCATAAAAGTCACGAAAAATAGAGATGGTTTTGTTGGTTTAGAGTATTATATTATTGCTCAGGATCCGGAATCTATCTTTATGAATTCTTTAGTGTTATATCTTGAGATCTGGCTGGAAGCGAAGAGATTTTTAATGATTGTTCAAAATATTTCTTTGACGGAAACGTTATGGAGAGAAAGAGTTCTATCGACAGAAAAACCGCGGAAACCGATATCGAGCTGCGCTTGGATCTTGACGGCACCGGTAAAATGAGATAGCATACCGGTGTGCCGTTTCTTGACCATATGCTCACTCTGTTTCGCTGTCCATGGTTTTTTTGACCTGTATATTAAGGCTGAGGGCGATATCGCAGTGGACGATCACCATACGGTTGAAGATATCGGTATCTGTCTTGGTCAGGCTCTGGCCGGGGCATTGGCGGATAAAGGCGGAATCGCTCGGTATGGCAGCAGTTATCTGCCGATGGATGAAACCCTCGTACGGGTGGTGGTTGATATTTCAAATCGATCGTTTCTGCATTATGATGCTGTTGTGGCTGAACAAAAACTCGGCACCTTCGATACAGCTCTCGCCAAGGAATTTTTTCGTGCTGTTTGCCAACATGGGGGACTTGACCCTGCATATTGATCTTTTGCATGGTGAAAATGGTCATCATATTATTGAGGCGATTTTCAAGGGTTTTGGTCGGGCTATGAACATGGCGACGGCTGAAATAGCAATGAAAGGTGTGCTTTCCTCTAAAGGATGTCTGTGATATCAAGTGAAAATTACTCGAAAATAATATCCACTCCTTCCTCCAATAGGTGATTTCGTGGGAAAATTTACCAGAATATTCTTTTTTTATGGTTGTCTCGGTCTCTTTCTCTCATCCTGCTCTTTTTTATCCGGAACTGACGAAAATCAGCAAGCCAAGGCACCCCTGAAGCCGATTTCCTGCATCGCCGTCCTGCCAGCGGGTACGTCGGTGGAAAAAGACGAAACCGTTGAATATTCGGAGGCGCGGTCTCTTGAAAAAGGGGCTGCCTATGCTACTGAAGTAATGAAAAACGAGTTACAAGGTAATCCCAAGGTACGTACCATGCCTTCCAGTCAACTTACCGCTCTCGTCCCTGAAGTTACCGGTGGCAAGATCGGCGCGGTTACCGAAGTCGCGCAGAAAATGGACTGCGATGCTGTCTTGCAGACCACTGTTCACCAATACAAAAAACGCGAAGGCACCGAGTATGCAGTGGACTCACCGGCATCTGTGAATTTTACCATGGTGCTGAGAGATTCCAGTAACGGTAATGTACTCTGGTACGACCGAGTTCAGAGAGAGCCAACAATCTTTTTTGAGCAATATCTTCTCTTTCACCAAAGCGAAGAAGAGAGGTTTTAAGTGGGTCAGTGTCGAGCAGCTTATGGAGCAGGGTATTAAGGATCGTCTTGCTCAGTGCCCATATCTGCAGTAACTGCCTTGCTTATTCTCGATTTCTTGCCCAGCGGATTGGGAGAGTACCATTCATTAACCGGTCATTTCCACTTATTGCCTTTGATCCACCGGCAATCCATAATAGATTTACCATGAAGAACGGTTACAGACTACCGGCCGGATTAAATAGAAAAATCGGCCGGGCGATGCATGATTTTTCCATGTTTTCCCAAGGTGACAGGGTCCTGATAGCAGTTTCCGGCGGCGTCGACAGTTTAACTCTTGCCTGTATACTCAAAATATGGCAAAGGAAGGCACCTGTACATTTTGATCTTACCGCATATTATATTGATCATGGCTTTTGGAAGAGACAGGAGGATGCTGCTGACCCACGGGAAGCCATACAGAGGCAGCTTCAGAGATTTTCACTTGACTTTGCAATCGAGGATGAAAGGTTGATTCAGGAAACGGAGAGAACATGCTTTCTTTGTTCAAGAAACAGACGAAGTCAACTTTTCGATCTTGCCGGGGAAAAAGGGTACAATAAAATAGCTCTGGGTCATCATAAAGACGATCTCATTGAAACCTTCATGCTGAATGCCATCTACAGCGGCAACATCTCAACCATGGTACCGAGACAGGATTTATTTAACGGAAGCCTATCTATTGTGCGACCGATGGCATATCTTGAAAAAAGTGAGGTCTGTGAGATCGCCACTGGCTTGGAGCTCAAGGTAGTAAAAAATCTCTGTCCTCTCGCAGATGATACTAGACGTGAAAAAGTGCGTAGCCTTTTACATGCACTCTACCAGGATGAACCTGGGGCCAGGGACTCTCTGTTCGCAGCGCTGTCCAACGTACGAAAAGATTATTTATTATGAAAACGCACGTAGAATGCCTCCCTTGTCTGCTGCGACAGGCGCTCCAGATAGCTCGCATTACGCATTGCCCTGAAATACGGCAGTTTCATCTCCTTCAAGCCGCAGCTTCCGTCATTGCCGAAATGGACATAAGAAAAAGTCCACCGGCTAACGCAACTCTGCTGTATAGCAGAGTTGCGGAAATCACTGGTTGTGAAGATCCGTTTTACCAAAAAAAAACAGCGTGCAATGAACAGGCCTTGAGGGTAGTCCCCGGCTTGCGGCGAGAGATTCGAGGCACCGACCACGAGCTGTCGTCCGCAGTATGTTTTGCCATCGCCGGAAATATTATCGACTATGGAGCTTTTGAAACATTTAATATTGAAGCCGCTTTGCAACGCAGTCGCTCAGCGAAACTGGCAGTTGATCACTTTTCGCAGTTTCAGGAGGCGCTCGGCAAACTCGTAAAAGGCAGCACAATCCTCTATCTTGCGGACAACTGCGGCGAGATAGTTTACGATTCCCTGCTGGTGGAATATCTCAATCGGCGCGGATTTGATATTACCATCGCAGTAAAAAGCGGACCCATAATTAATGATGCTCTTGAGGAAGATGCGCTGGCTGCCGGCTTGGATAAATATGCCCGGATTATTACCAATGGTGGCAGATTTCCCGGCACGGAATTAGACGGATGTTCTGCGCGGTTTCTTGATTTTTTTCATAAGGCCGACCTGGTGATTGCTAAGGGACAGGGCAATTTTGAAAGTTTATCCGAGGTGGAGCAGGATATTTTTTTCCTCCTGACCATCAAATGTGCGGTTGCCGCACGGCATATGGCGGAACTCAGCGGAGTGGATTCGGACAAACTGACCGGCCAGGGTGAAATGGCTGTGTACTATTCCGGTAAAAAGAACTGAATTGGTGGCTAGAATGAAAACACGTATTAAGAATATTTTGCAGGAAAAGCCGGTTGGACAGCCGGTTTCCGTTGCAGGCTGGGTGCGTACTAAAAGAGATACCGGCAGTTTTTCCTTTATTGAGGTTAACGACGGTTCCTGTCTGGCTAATCTGCAGGTAATTGCCGATGAAAAATTGGCCAACTACGCTTCGGACGTTAAACAATTATCGACCGGTTCCAGCGTCATCGTTGAAGGTGCGCTGATGGAATCACCAGCAAAGGGACAGGACGTTGAAATACACGCCAACCAGCTCAGGGTTATCGGCAGGGCCGATCCCGAAACATACCCTCTGCAGAAAAAACGTCATTCTTTCGAGTTTCTTCGCGAGCTTTCCCATCTGCGTCCCAGAACCAACGCTCTTGGTGCGGTCGGTCGGGTTCGATCACGGCTTTCCTACGCGGTGCATCGATTTTTTCAGGAACGGGGGTTTATTCAGGTACATACTCCGATAATCACCACCAGCGACTGCGAAGGTGCCGGTGAAATGTTTCAGGTAACAACGGGGCAGGAGAAAAACAAGGCGGAGCATTTCTTCGGTCGATCGGCTGGACTTACCGTCAGCGGTCAACTGCAGGCTGAAGTGTACGCCCTTGCTTTTCGAGACGTGTATACCTTCGGACCGACCTTCAGAGCTGAAAATTCCAATACCTCAAGGCACTTGTCCGAGTTCTGGATGTTGGAGCCGGAGATGGCCTTTTGCGATCTGCAGGGCAACATGGAAATCGCCGAAGAGATGCTCAAGTATCTGCTGACTGATATCATGATCAATTGTCCGGAGGATATGCAACTCTTCGACAAATTCATCGAAAAAGGACTGCTGCAAAAACTCGAAAATATTGTGCAGAAACAATTCGTCCACATCACCTATACCGAGGCGGTGGACAGGCTGAAAAATGCCAAAAAGAAATTCGAATATCCCGTCGATTGGGGACGGGATCTGCAGTCTGAGCATGAACGATATCTCTCGGAAGAGGTTTTTCAGTGTCCCATTACCGTTACCGACTATCCGGCTGCAATCAAACCATTTTATATGCGGGTCAATGATGACAAGAAAACCGTTGCGGCGATGGATATCCTGGTGCCCGGAATCGGTGAAATCGTCGGCGGCAGTCAACGCGAAGAACGCTACGATGTGCTTGAAGCACGGATGATTGAGGCAGGCATCAATCTCGCCGATTACAACTGGTACCTTGATCTTCGTAAATACGGCTCGGTCCCTCATTCAGGATTTGGCCTTGGCTTTGAAAGATTGGTACAGCTTGTAACCGGTATGGCTAACATCCGCGAAGTCATCGCCTTTCCCAGGGCTCCCGGCTCCGCTCCCTGTTGATTTATTGGATATGACTGGATCTTGGTGGAGGAGAGCTGTTGAGTAAAGGGCCCGGTGTGCAAAAGATGTTTGATGCCATTGCCGGCCGGTATGACCTGATGAATCGGGTGATGACCATGGGCCAGGATCAGAAATGGCGCAGGTTCGTGGTCGAAATGGCGGGTGATCCGGGCGATGGTTTGACACTTGATCTGGCCACCGGGACCGGTGATATCGGCGCCCTGATGACCGATACCCATCCAAGGGCAAGGGTGGTAGGCGGGGATTTTTCGCTGAATATGCTGATGGAGGCGAAAAAACGTTTTTCCGGCAAACGGATAAGCTGGCAGGCCTGCGATGCCAACATGCTGCCCTTTGCCGATGACAACTTTCAGTCGGTGACCTTTGGATATCTACTTAGAAATGTAGACGATGCCCTCAAGGTACTAAAGGAGGTGCGCAGGGTGTTAAAGCCCGGCGGTAAAGTTGTTTGCCTGGACACCACGCCACCCGCCAAAAACCTTTTCTATCCGTTTGTACGTTTTTATTTTCGATATGGAATTCCCGTTTTGGGCAAGCTGATTGCCGACGATGAAGCAGCGTATGCCTACCTTACCGGATCAACCATGGATTTTCATACTGCCGAAGCGTTGGCAGGTCTGTTTTCGGAGGCCGGCTTTACAAATGTCGGATATAAAAAATTTATGCTGGGCACTATTGGCGTTCATTGGGGAGAGAAACGATAGTGCCCGGTAATTTTTGCCCCTGCTGATCGAACTTGGCTACAAAATCTTGCCAAGAGATGTCTACGTTGCTGTTGTCTTTATTTCCGGAACTTCGGTTTCAATATCACCAATAGCAGCCTTTCCGGCAAGATAACACTCGGCTCTGCCCATTGCCATCAGTGGAAAATAGTGTCGATAGAGATTGTAGTTGAGCATAAAACCCCGGGACAGCTCCGGGCCTTGATCCAGTTGTTCGGCACCTTGAGAAAGATTAATTCGTTTTCCGACCCCATATCCTGGAAATCCTGTAGCTGTATAATATGGTTCATCCCAGGTTCCGTCAGAATCTTGAGTTGTGAGAAGATATTCAAGTCCCCGATGTATATTGCGAATATTGCGAATATTGCGAATATGACCATCAAAATCATGGGAGTCGAGGGCTGTCAGGGCCATAAGTGCCCAACCGGTCTGTGAGGCCGTCGATGGTCCTCGGCCGCGCAGTTGGTCGTCCATATACGAACCGCAGCATTCGCCCCAGCCGCCATCCTCATTCTGGTGATCGGCCAGCCAGCGGACAGCCCGTTGAACATAATCAGCCGTTAGGTCCTCGCCGACCGCTTTCAGAGCAGGTAAAACGGCGGCGGTCCCATAAATATAATTGACTCCCCATCGACCGAACCAGGGACCGTCGTTTTCCTGCTCCAGCCGTATGAAACGGCAGGCTTTTGCGACCACCGGATCATCGGTGGAATGTCCATACATCCCCAGCGCCTCCACTACATGGGCTGTAACGTCAACACTGGGTGGATCAAGCAATTCACCAAAATCGGCAAAAGGTATCAACGTCAGAAAACGGCTGGTATTATCCCTGTCAAAAGCTGCCCAACCTCCATTTTTGTTCTGCATTCCTAAAAGCCAGTTTATCGCCCTGTCAACCGCGGTTTGTATTTGCTCCTGCAGGTCACTGTTCTTCAACAACGGCAGAAATCTGAGTAAAACGATGACTGCTACCGCTGTGTCATCAACATCCGGATATTTATCGTTTTCATATTGAAAGGCCCATCCGCCGGGTTCCACATTTTTTACGAATACCTGCCAATCGCCGCCAACCAGAATCTGTTCTCGCAAAAGATACCTGATGGCTCTTTCAGCGGCATTTTCGGTTCCCTCAACCATCTGACAGTCAAGAAAGGCCAGCAGGACCAGCAGGGTATCCCATATCGGTGAGACACTCGGTTGCAGATAGATGCCGCCTCCACGCGTATATGACCAGCGAGGATCGTCAAACGCCTTGAGACCGGCTGCCACAACCGGATGCTCTAGAGCGTACCCTTCAGTATGCAGGGCCATCAACGAATAAACCCAGGGGGGTTGAATTCCGCCCCAGGCACCATCGGCATCCTGATGTTGGATAATCCATTCGCGACATTGACGAATTGCCGTCTCACGAAAAAGGTGAAAGGGAAGTTTGACATAGCCGTTCAACATTCGATCGGTAAAAAGAAAAAATCGTTCCCAGGAAACGGTACCATTTTTTGCGGGCAATCGATAATCAAAATTATCACGGCCTTCTGGAAAAAGTTCGTCGAGGCGACGATCGGGAGAAGGGAGATGTACAGGCCGACGGGCAGAAAGAATAAAGAGCGGCACCATGGTAGCTCTAGCCCAGGAGGCGAATTGATAGAGATTAAAGGGCGCCAGGCTGGGGATAAAAATGAGCTCCGGCGGCAAGGCCGGCGTATGCTGCCATGGCCATTCACCGAGAAGTGCAAGCCAATATTTGGTAAAGACTCTGATGCCGGAGAGACCACCGTTGTGAATGATCCATTGCCGCGCCCGTACAAGCGGCTCGCTTTGCGGATCAAGACCGGCAATACGCAATGCTGCATAGGACTCCACCGTGGTATTGATATCGCCGGTGGGTGCATCATAGTAGATATCCCATGATCCGTCGCCACGTTGATCATGTAAGATAGCTTGAACGACGCCGGCGTATTTGGGATCATCCTTGATGCCGAGTACATGCATGGCCAAAATCCATTGCGCTTCCATGCACGAGTTGGATTCCAGCTTGCCAACCCAGTATCCTTTATTATCCTGGTTGGCAAGCAACCAATCGGTAGCTTGCCTTATTCCCTGTTGCAGTCTCTTTTGTATCATCTGTTCCAATATAACATTATTTTGATAATGGCCGGGTCACGGGATAGTCAGGAACTGGTGAGAAATATCTTGCTTCACCCACCATTTTGAAATAGATCATAGTCGATGATGAAAATAGCTGTTAACTCACTAAATCTCAATATTTTTAACACAAACCGATGGATTCTATTCCAAGGCAATCTTCAGAGGTGATAATTCTGACTGCCCTTGCAGCCGAAGCGGAGGTGCTAGTCGGTCGGAGAAAAAACAGTCATAAAGGTAATATGTCTGTTCTCAGGCGGCAGGTCTGCCGAAACAGCACAATATCGGTTATCCAGTGCGGTGTAGGTCGTGACACTTTGTTTGCTGCCGCCAGGTCGCGGCTTACAAAAAACGCCATTGTCGGCAATATCGGTGTGTCTGGTGGACTTGCTCCTGAATTGGCGCCGGGAACTGTAATACTCGGTGATCGAATACTCACGGCTGAGAAAAATAACACAATCTATCAGGACAGTTACACCCCCAACAGTCGACTACTTGAGATTCTGGAATCGGTTCTAAGGGAAAATAGATTGCCATACAGACGCGGCGCTCTGTTGTGCACCCAACAACCGTTGGACAGCATAACCGATAAATCGGCGGCTTATCTGGAAACCGGTGCCTTGGCTGTTGATATGGAAAGTGCCGGGGCTGCGGAGGCGGCCGGACAGGCGCTGTCGCCATTTTTTTGTATCCGCGTCATCTGTGATTCGGCCGAACGAAAGCTTGAAAGACAATTGCTTGCCGGCGTGGATAGTCGTGGCGACAATCGCCCCATACGGTTGATCGTCCCGCTTTTCAAACGCCCCTCGCTTTTAATTCCTTTGCTGCATATGGCTCGGGATTTCACCCTGGCACTTGCCGGCATGAAACAGGTCTGGAAAGTTATCCAAAAACCACTCGTCGACTACGCCGGAGATGGATTATCTGCCCGGTCCTCTGACGGCGACCATTAGTGCCTGTAACGGATGCTTGATCGTCTCAAGAACCGCGGAGGGTTCAAAACCACAATGGACCATACAATCTGCACAGCGAGGGTCTCGTCCGACTCCGTAGCGATCCCAGTTCGTCTCTTCCATCAGCTCCTTAAAACTCGCAGCATAACCGTCATTGAGCAGGTAGCACGGGCGCTGCCACCCCTTGAGACTGCGGGTGGGGTTGCCCCACGGCGTGCATGTAAGTTGACGGTTTCCAGCGAGAAAATCCAGGTACATACCCGAATGATTAAAGGTCCAGGATCGTTTGGCGGAGCGGAAAATCTCCCGAAAAAGCTCTTTCGTCCCATCCCGGCCTAGAAAGCCATCCTGATCATCGGCATTTTCGTAATTAAAACCTGCGGCAACGGTCATTGCTTCAACACCGAGAGGTGCGAGATGATTAAATAAGAGAGCCGCATCTTCTGCAGTCTGGCCTTTGAAAAATGTAGTGTTGGTGGTTACCCTAAAACCCGCGGCCACAAGTTTTATAATGGCATTGGTCGCTTTTTCAAATGCGCCATTCAGGCAGACTGCGGCATCGTGGCGCTCTGCCATGCCGTCAAAATGGATATTGAAAGTGAGAAAGGGACTGGGGGAGAAGCCTGCAAGTTCTCTATCAATCAGTAGTCCATTGGTACAAAGGTATACAAAGCGCTGTTGCCGAATAAGCTCGTGAACGATGGTGTGAATATCCGGATGGAGCAGAGGTTCCCCCCCGGCAATGGTCACCACCGGCGCACCGCATTCTTCAACCGCACCGATACAATCCTCGATGCTGAGATGTTGCTTCAGGATATTTTGAGGTTGGTTGATTTTACCACATCCTTTGCAACGGAGATTGCAGCGAAAGAGCGGTTCCAGCATTAACACCAACGGAAAACGAGATCGTTTCCTCAGAAGTTGTTTGACAATATAGGCGCCGATACGGCGTTTCTGAACAGATGGAATGGACATTGTCGGTCAGCCCATACTTTTTGCTTTTTGTTTTTCAACGAGAGGGGAGGCTTTTTCTATTGGTTGTTTATTAAGGCTGACCGGCCTGTTTTCAGGATAATAGCGGTGGTCCATAAATTGACGGATGGCGGCTTCCAGATCGTCCAGTGCGACATTGGTGTCCAGACAGGGACCATTAGGACGGTAATTTAGAACACCAAAGACCGGCAGGGGGTAGGTATCCTGGATCCCGCTGGAAAGATCTCTTTCACAAGCAACTGCCAGTATCATTTTGGGACGTCGCTGTACCACAATCCTGCGGGCAATGGTGCCGCCAGTGGCAATAGCCAGATGAATACCGTATCGCTCGCTGAGCCCAAGCAATTGATCGATGGGACAATCACCACATCGTTTGCAGTTATGAATCGAATAGGTAAGACGCATCTTGCATCTGGAATTCTGGAGGCAGTGCGGCATAAGAAGCAGCAGCTCTTCCGGCTTATACCGTTTGCCCGGACTACTGACCAGATCGTTGTTGACCTTGATAAAGGAGGACCGGACACGGTCCTTGGGGATACCGATCATTTTTCCCACCAGAGTCATTAGAGGCAGGAACAGTTTAATGGTAAGTCCTCGAATCTTGGAAAAGTGCAGAGGTGAATGGCCAAAATGAATGTTGAGTATAAGACCGAAAGTCGCCCAGACGACCAGAAGAATGAGGCCACCTACCAGCAAGGTGAATACATAAGGAGCCCAGGGATGAATATTGCTGAGACCAATAACCGGTAGAATCAGGGTCAGGAGCAGGAAAGAGACAACAACTGTAGCGGCACCGACTACCAGTCCGACAAAAAGCCGTTTTTTCGCTTTGCCGCCCTCAAGATCTTCCCGATCAAACTCCTGTACTGTGGGCAATTTCAATTCTTTCATGTATTATTCCCGAATATATTCAAAATCAGGGAAAAAAGGCAGTTTAAATTTGGTAAATTCTGCCGTTCCTCCAATCTCATGGATATTCGTCACCTCGAAATTCTTCAGCCAGGTGACCACCTCCTCAACCAGGATTTCGGGTGCGGATGCTCCGGCTGTAAGGCCGACTTTTTCAACACCCCGCAGCCATACCGGATCAATCTCATTGACATTATCAATGAGGTGGGCACTTACTCCACGATGTTCAGCTACTTCCCGCAATCTATTTGAATTGGAACTGTTTTTAGACCCTACTACCAGAAAGAGGTCCACCATGGGAGCCAGATCTCGAACAGCGGTCTGGCGGTTTTGGGTAGCGTAACAAATATCGGTTCGTTCCGGGGCATTGATTGCCGGAAACTTCTGTCTAAACAGCTCTATTAGTTCTGTGGTATCGTCAATACTGAGAGTGGTTTGGGTAACGTATCCCACTCTGTTTGGGTCTGTAACTTGCAGATTTAAAATGTCTTCCGGCTGAGAGATTACCTTGACAATCCCTTTTGCTCTGCCACAAGTCCCTTCTACCTCGGGGTGCTTCTTGTGGCCTATTATCAAGACATCGTAACCAATTTTATTGAGCCTGGCGACACGCCGATGCACTCTGGAGACCAGCGGACAAGTGGCGTCAATGGTGTTGAGACTCAGTGCTATTGCTCTGTCTTCCACAGCTTTGGCAACCCCATGGGCACTGAAAATGGTTATAGCGTCCTGGGGAATTTCTTCGAGAGTTTCGACAAAAATCGCTCCTTTTTCGGCCAGGCTATTGATCACATGGGTGTTATGAACAATTTCATGCAGGACATAGACTGGTGCCCCATATTTTTCAAGGGCGTGATTGACGACGGCAATGGCTCGTTTGACTCCCGCGCAGAATCCCCTTGGGTTTGCCAGAAAAATTTCCATCTTGTTCCTCTTGAAGAAATTTATGATGAAAATTAGGGTAAAGAAGTTCGCGATTGCGAAAAGCAAGTTACCTGATAAATTATAACAGTAGTTTGCATAATGCAACTGAAAAGGAACCTGGATACCAATCATGAAAAAGCCTCTCGTCTTTGCCCTGTTTTTCCTTCTGTTTATATCATCAGCTCCATCATTTTCCTAGGAACAGCTCCTGTCGCGACCAGCGGTCGAGGTAATCAAAACATTGAATGCCGCGCTGCTTGACTGCATGAAAAGAGGTGATGAACTTGGATATACCCGGCGTTTTGATTTACTGAAAACCAATCCTTCTTTTTTCTTTACATGGTCATGAAATCCACCGGCACATACTGGACTAAACTTGACACAGAGCAGCGAAAGCAGTTACTCGAAAAATACATCGACCTGGTGGAGTGCGATGTATGCTTTACGGTTCGACAGATATGAAGGACAGAAGTTCGAGGTTGTTTTCAGTGAGGCTTTTCGACAAAAATATATAAGAGTGGTCAGCGACATTGTAAAAAAAGGTCGAAAATCACGAAAATTAGAATACCTGCTTATGGAAACCAATGGAGCCTGGCTTATTGTAGATGTCCAGGTTGAGGGGGTGAGTCAGTTATCCCTGACAGGATCGCAGTTTAAGACGGTTCTGAGAAATAAAGGGCTTACGGGGCTGTTGGTAGGTTCTGGATGAAAAAATAAATGCGCTTAAACCGGGAGATTAATGCTGATGGTACGCGCCGGACACCAGTTGGATCTGACCAAGAAGGACATGAAGAGCACGAAGGGGTCAAGTTGTTCAGCTTAAGTTCATTCGCCAGGCATTGTTCATACGTCGATGCGAGCAGGCCAGACCCAAGCTCCCGACGGACCTCAATGGCGCAGTAATCAGCGTTTCGACAAGTCATCAAATTCCATCCTTCGTGCTCTTCGTGGTGAATAAAAGGACTGTGAACTAGCGAATGCACCGGACGCTTATTCCTCGCGCCGATGATCCTCTACGATATCAAGAGAATATATGTTATCAGGGTGGATTTTGCCGATTGCGGAAAGGATTATTTAATTCCAGATATGCCGGCAAGATGAGAAGTATACAGATAATCATCAAGGTGACGCTCAAGGTAAGCAGCTTCCCCAAGCTTGCGGTTCCGGCATGATGCATAAAGAAGAGAGTGCCGAAACTCATGATCGTTCTCAAGGAGCTGAAGAGCACACCCCGGGAGGTACTGGGTTTCAAGAATATGCGTCTGGCCTGAGCCATTTGCTTTGATTCGATGAATGACATGCATACTGAAATCAGTTAAATGAGCCGCTGTCCCACCTTATATTCGCTCAAGCTCTTCAATCGTTCGACAGTAATGAATTGCAGAACCGTTTTTTTCGAAAAGGTTAGGCCGATCCGCAGTAGAGGCGAAACCGGCAAGACTCAGACCGAGACTTCCGGATGGATCATATATAACGATATTTTTGATCCGTTGGGTCATGGTGAGATCCAGAAGGATAGCAGATAGGCTTCCGCCTTCCTTTTCGCTGAGTGTATCAAAACGAATAAAAACCGGATGAAATTTCTCCTGAACCCTCTGTTTTAGCGTCTCACCCAGATTGATTTCAGTTTCTTTGCTGCCGATGACGGCCGCTGCCTCTGATACTTTATCCTGTATTTGGATAGTATTTCCAACCCGGATATTACCGCCGGATAATACGACGCCAAAAATACCTTCTCTCGGCATGACGCAATCACCTGCCTGGTGGTAAATGGCACAACGGGTATGGCAAATCTTGCCAAGCTGGGAGATAACCAGTTCCGAGTCACCGATCGTGAGATGGGTGCCGACTTTGAGGCTGGTTAAATCGAATCCTTCAGTGGTGATGTTTTCAGCAAAATTTCCGGCAACCACATCGAGACCTTTGGCGCGCATGGTGTCAATGCTTTCCTGAGCAAGAAAACTTACCTGACGGTGCCATTTGCCGGCATGGGCATCGTTTTCCAGGCCGAAATCAGCGATAAGCTTGGTGGACTCGATGTTTTTCTTTCGGATACCTTTGCGGTCACTAATGGAAATTGCGTTAATTTTAAACACGTTGTTGCCTCGTAATTATTCCTGATTTGTCAGATTTTCGAAGTAAGTGCTACAATGTATCTCCAGACAATATCGTGAATTTCATAATTGTCAAACCCCAAATGTAGTCAGAACAAAATGGTGCAAAGCAGAGGTATGGAGGAGGGAACTCATCTCGCTTTGCCGGGAGTTCGATTTTTCCTGGAAAGAACTTCCTTTTGAGATGGTCGATCACAGGGAAAGGTTGTGATCGTGCCGAGGTGGAGACGGTGAATGATATATTCGTTATTCAGTTACAGTTTGGTAAATGAATACGACAATTCCGTATTGTTTTGTATGTCTTCTTGCATTGCTACCGTTGAACTGTGCGGCGATTTGCTTAACTCCGATCAGCACTTGTGATTCAAGTATTAGAAATTATAGTATATGTTATTACAGGCATATAATTTGCCCCATAACTTGTAAATGATTGAATGATTGAATGATTGAATGATTGAAAATTTTATTCGTTGATTTTCTGGTGGATTTCTGTTCTTAGTTGCCTCTTTATCGCAGGCTGCCGACAGTTTCAGCTGTGACCGTTACGGACTATTCGACCAGGAAATTAAAAAGAACAGGAATTACCAATGGATACTGATACACTCGTATTAATCGCCCTGCTTGTTGCGGCTCTTAGTTGGTGGATTGCAATTCATCTAAAGGAAGAAAGACAATTAATTAAACAAGATAACAAAAAGGCCAAGGAACAATTGGAACGTGATGAAAAAGTCAGGCGCTTGATGAATAAATAGTCGTATTGCCGATCGGTTCTTGTTTTCACTGGCTTCCATAGCTCCATCCCAATTCTTCTGCATCTACTCATTTGAGATTCCAGCAAAGAGTATTAACCTGTCGCAGCCTTTCTTGACAAGGTTATCCTGCGCTAATACTGTTGGTGATTATGACTAAAGAAGAGATATACGAAAAATACTGGAAAAAGCTTGTTGAGATCAGAAGGGTATATGTCGGCTTTCGTGCCGACGGTGATGCCATGTACAGCATGTATAAACTGCAGGCCGAGAAAGAAAGGGATACCCTGTTGGAAAAATACGGCTATAAGCCTTCTTCTTCAATCAACAAAGAATAATTTTTTTCCCTACCACGATAACAATCTCATCTTCACCGCCAAATGGCTGACTGATCAAGAACTTCTCTGCTAATTATCTATTTGTTTGAGAAGCTATGAGTTTAACCAGTTCGAGATTCGATACTATGCCGATCGGCTTATTATTTTCTCCGGTTACGAGCAGATGATTTATGCCCCCCTCATACATAACTTTTATCGCCGAAATAACGTCCTGATCCTCATCAAGCTGAATACAGGTTCTCGTGGTTGAATCCCTGTTGTCGATTCTACACTTCGTCATAAAGGTCGATATTTTTGTTTTTTCAAGAGCGTAGTCGTTGGCGATGCCCTGCATCACATCCGATATAGTGATCATTCCTATGAGCATCTTATGGGCTTCCACAACAAGGACGGAAACATCAGCCTCAGTCATCAATTTTATAGCGTCCCACAAACTTTCATCGTTATCTATTACCGGGAATTTCCTCTTTATTGCCTGTTTGACCTTTAGATACTTTTCCATAGTCCCTCCCTGTGGCTTGATGGTAACCGGTCGATACATGTGGGAAAATATTAGTCACCAAGTTTGTTTGATCCTCTTGATAATTCATTAAAATTATAAGATAATATCAAACTCAAGAAACACAACTAACGGTTATCGGTTGTATCAAAAAGAAAGCAAGGGATTAGGTATGTCGAAGACTTCGACATAATTCTGGAAAAACGTTTCCGTTCTGATACGACTTGATCGGGCTCTGGCTGTTCGAACACTTTTTTCCGGCACCTTGTTTTTCGAGTACCAGGCGTTCGGGTTCGCACAGAATTTCAGCAATTCCAAGAGAGCATCATCTGCATTCCGGCATGATTTTATCAGGTTGGGGATAAACGATGGTCCATATTTGTTTTGGGCAATTTCAATAACCTGGGCCTGCATATGAGCCCAAAGATTATTCGGATCCAGTAAGATAACAGGTGTCAGTGGATTCTCATGGAGTTTCATGGAGGTGATCGTAATGGACAACTCTTCAGCACTGCCGTAGCCTCCCGTGTTGATGATGGGCAGGTTGCTCAGTTTCTGGAGATGATCCTGACGGGCCAGCCGGAGTCCCTCCCTGTATTTGATTAAACCGTCACAGGTGGTTAAAGAATGCTGGCGTTCGCCTTCCAGGTCAATGGCAATACCTACACTCATAATGTTGTGCTGCCTGGCCAGATCGTTTGCCTCCTTCATGAGCCCCGGTCCACCGCCATGAACAATACCCATTTCACTACCGAAGTTGAGGGCAAGCTTATCAATCAGATCTATTGTCAACCGATTATCCGCCTCCTTACTGTGCGACCCATAAAAGGCGAACCAGTATCGCACTACATCGAAACGCTCCCTGTCATCCGGTTCAAGAAAACAACCATGGTAAAAGGTATAGAGTTTGTCGGTTACGGCATCATAGCGCAAAAACTCACAATCCGAGTTGACGGCATGAGTCAGTTTGATCATCTTCTTGACATAATCATCCTCGAAAGAGGGGTCGCCGGCGTTAATCAATAAGGTTCTTACCCCACTGTTTCTCAAGGCATCGATCACTTCAGTGGAGGGAAAAGTGTCTCCGATAAAAACCCTGCTGTTTATCCCACCAAGAACCGAAAGTTTTTTCAGAGTTTTGGTGAATTCACCATTTATCGCTTTTGGAAGGGTGTGCTTCGGCTTACGGACTGTGCTCTCCAGGACCGCATTTTTTATAATCTCAATTTGTGCCTGTCCTTCCGGATCATTTGCCCTAGCGATCTGGATGAAATTGTTCTTGTTGAGAATCATTCCAAGAGACTTGGCATCGATAAATTGAAACAGGTTGCTCACTTCGGCGTTGGTTAAGAGATCGAAGAGCCTGTAGCCTTCCTTTACCTTGCTTTTTATCAGGGGAACCGTCAGGGGATTTTGAGCCCTGAAAAACCGTATTCGCACTCTAATACGGTTGAGCGGAACATCTGCCTTCCCATAGTGATAGAATTCCACCTGGCGATCCCGGAAAGTCCGGAATGGATCCAGTACCCTGGCGGGTAAATGCTCTATACCGAATTCTTCGGGCTCGGTAATCGCATCTATAATTCCGTAGATATCCCCAAGTGAAATTTTTATTGCCCCGATAAAGAGATCACCCGGACGGATTATGGCCGTATCCAAAGCCAGGGAGGTTCTCGACCGGACTTTAGCCAGTGCAATGCGTCCTTTCTTTATGACGTCGCTGATGCTCGATTCATTTAAGGCACCCGGCTCAAAGCAATATTGATAGGGCTCCAGATCCGCAAGGATATAATCGCTGTCCTTCCCGGTCAAAGGGTCGGTCTCCCGCTTGACTTCAAATCCGTCATAGTGGCCTTTTTTGTGTTCTCTCCCGACAAAGAGCCGTTTGTGGAGATAGTGGCCTACGTCATGAATCCTCAGTTCGGGGTCCATAATAACGAGTCGGCCGATTTCATTGCCGATTTCAAAAAACTTCAGAGCTCCACCCAAAAGAGGATTGAGATTTTGCAACTTACCGTCGACATGAATATCCGGGCCATCTATTACGGGGGCGGTATTAGGGGACAGCAGGTCGGTTTTAATGCCGATTTGGGCATTGCCGCTTCTGCCTGAGAAAATAAAAGGTTTCTCTTCCTTGATTGCCCCCCGGATATAATCTGAAACATCGGGAAAGAAAAATCGTGCCTGCAGAATTTCCGTACCGTCTATCTTGCCCGGTATGTCACTGATATACCCGTCGGGGCTTATGATCTGAGCTATTTTCATAGAGTTAGTTTATATCATATAACGGGTTGAATACAATATTTGCTTTTTAAAAATTAGACAAATTGCAGGATAGGGACATGCACGCAACCATACATTTAACCTATAAGGTTTTTAGACTTTTGAAAAATAGTATCTGGTGATAAAAGAGAAGGGAAACTGAGGATAGACGATGCTACTAAAATACGAGATACTACCTTTGGTAGCCATCAGGACTTTGGTAGCCATCAGGAAGGAGATAAAAATCTTAATCAGCTGATTTTTAAAATAGAAAAATGGTCGGGATGAGAAGATTTGAACTTCCGACCCCTTGTCCCCCAGACAGTTTCTTTTTGTAGCTGCTGGTTCTCAATGATCCTTCCTGGTATTTATAAAAAGATTGACAGTTCGGTAATTTAGGTGTATTTTTAGGCTCATGAAGTCTCAGAAGGTTTTGCTGGTTATTGAGCTTTTACCGTACTTAAACCGTACTTAGATTAAGAGTCGGTACGACATTCATTTTGAATCTGGATCAATCATGGAAAACAAGAAGCCTAAGAAGAAATTCTCTAAAGATAAAGAAGTGGCTGTGCTTAAGTCTATTGGTGGTAAGCAGACAGACTATAGCCATAAGACGTTGCCTGGTTTTATGTTGAGAGTAGGCCCAAAAGGTAAAAAATGGATTGTCAGATATTATATTGATGGAAAGTTGAGAACGTATACTCTTAAAAAGCCATACCCTGACCTTACACTTGAAGGAGCAACTAAGGAGTATCGGAAAATTCGAGCTGGAGCTTTAGACGGAATAGATCCCCAGGTAGAAAGAGAAGAGAGGAAAGATGCACCGACTGTAGCAGATGTCATGGCGCTGTATTTTAAAGAAACGCCTTTGATGGCAAAAGGCAAACAGGATAGTGAGCGGATAAGCACCAAAAATATTTTACCAGAAATAGGCCATGTAAAAGCATTGGAACTAAAAAGGTTGCATGTTAAAAATCTTCATTCAAAAATTTCGGATAGGGGAGCACCTGTCATGGCCAATCGTGTAGTGGAGCTTTTGCGCAGAGCTTTTAACCATGCTTTTGAAGAAGAGTTGATAGAAATAAACACTTTTCCCGCTATTAAGAAAATTAAGGCTCAAGAATATACGAGGGAGCGAGTTTTATCTGATGAAGAAATGCGTTTAATATGGCCAGCCATGGACAAGTTAAGCGACAATATGCGTGACATACACAAGTTACTCCTTCTCCTTGGACAAAGAACACAAGAAATATGCTCAATGAAAATTGTTGATATTGATCTTGAGCATAAAACGTGGACAGTTCCTGCACCCCCTAGAAGTAAAAATAAACAACCGAACGCTTTGCCTTTACCTCCTTTAGCATGGAGCATTATTGAGCCTCGCTTGAAGAACGAAAAATGGATATTCCCAAGTAGCTACAACACCACTCGAAAAGGTTTTACAGGCATAGGTCATTCTAAAAGTACCAAAGGTGCTAGGAAAAAGTTGATTGAATTAAGTAGCGTTACAGAATGGACTGGTCATGACCTGCGAAGAACATTTAGAACTTTGCTTGCTCGTAAAGAGGTGCAGCCCCATATTGCAGAAAAGGTGGTTGGTCACATACAAGGTGGTGTAGAGGGCATTTATGATCGTTACGCCTATTCAAAAGAAAAGGGTCTAGCACTGCTAAAATTGGAAAACGCCATTCGTAAGATTATTGGTTTGGAACTTGAGTCCAACATCATTATGCTTCCTCTGTCACAAGTAAATGAGTAGGGGAGAGAGGATGCATTGCGAACTCGTGCTTCATTGACATATGCAGTATTATATGGTAATATGCAGTCTTATTGCGTCTTGCATAAGGCAGGACGAAATTCATTTATATGGAGGTGTTATTACTTAAGAAGGAGGGTTTTTATGGAAATCGCAACAAGTGTACCAAAGCTAGCTTATCGGATGTCAGATTTAATTGAAATGTTTGGTGTGTCAAAACCTACATTTTACCGATGGATAAAAGAAGATTATTTTCCAAAGCCAGCTAAGGTCGGACGAGTTTCGTTGTGGCGTAAAGAATCAATTGACGAATGGTGGGCCAACTTTTAACAGATTGAACTCACAGAATAATTATTAACATAGAACATTGGGAGGATATCCAATGTCAAAGTCATTAAAGAAGCCTGTTTGATGCTCGTGCAATACCAGATATCAAACAGGTTTTCTAGTTTTAACCATCCTTAGCATTACTCCAGCACTTCCGCAGCACACAAACAACAATCTTCCAATTGGCTAGAATATTTGCCTTTTTCGTTCAAATAATAATTTGCAATTCATACGCTTTTATGGATAATGAATTATTGAAGGATCGCAGGTGCATACCATAAAGTAGAGCCACAGCCAACATCAACAATGGGAAATAGTGTATATTATGCAATTTAAATGTAACAAATGCTCTACAGGGTATCGAGTTGATGATTCTAAAGTACCTAACAAGGATTTCAAGATAAAATGCAAAAAATGTCAAAACCTTATCACTGTGAAATGCCCACCAATAGAAAGTGCTAAAAGAAATAAACCAATAATATGTCCCAAATGCAATCACAGACAAAAAAACCCTGAAGAGTGCGAAGCATGTGGGGTAATATTTTCAAAAATTGCCAATGAAAAACCTACCAACAAGTCAATTTCTCAACAGCCATTGCTTGAGCAGCCTATCCCTGAGAACCACCAACCAAGCAAAAATACAGACAGAATAACGACAGGTAAAAAAGCAGTCAAAATCACAGCTTTAATAATTGGTAGTGTTCTACTCTTTGTATCTTTTGCATGGTATAAAATTATCTCTACGAACAAAGTGACGAGTACAAGGATAGAATGGAATATCGAGCACTTATCGCTGAGCGTGATTCAAGACGGTCATTTTGCAGCACACTCGGAATGATATTTGATAAACAGGGAGGTAGTTTCGGCTTTGCATGTTACAAAGATGGGTACACATATTCCAGGTATTGTGGATTTAAATTCCAGCAACGATATACATCTGATGGTGATAGTATTTCAAGCGGTCATGGACTCCCACTGGTGAAAATAGCTGAATTTCATGATAAGTACTATTATACTAGTACGTCTGATAGCTGTGCTATAGAAAAATATGAGCATGTGGATGCAAGCACATTTAAAAAGATCATCGGTGAAATGGAAGAATTGAACAAAGCCAATGATAAAAAAATGCATGATCTCTATAAGGCGCTTAATTCTTAAGAAGTACAGAAAGGCAAACGCCACAGTACAGTGCTATAGCTTCATATCAAGCGCATCTAACACCATAGCAGGTGATGAGTGGTAGAGCTTATGTATTGAAATAGAAACACCGTACCATTAAGACACTGATCAACCACTATCAGAAGGACATTACAGGCCATTGCATACAAAAAGCCAACGAGACTGCTTTGATTGATCCCTGAGAGCAATTCAAGTAAAGGTAGTGTGTGGTTCCATTCCCAATAAACACACGTACAGCATCATTATTGGCGTTATACTCCCCTCGTCTGCACTCTACCTGCCTGGTTCCTACAATATCTGATTATCATGCTACGACAATAAAATTAGTGTTACGAGTACATATAATCGTGTTACGGCAAAGCGATCTTACATAAATGTAATATATTCCAATGTGATTGTTGCAGATGTAGCATTGATAATGGTTGTAGCTTGTCCCTGTATAAAGGTCGATAGGGGTCTGAGGAGAAAGGGTACGCTCTCTCCCTTTATAAAAGGTTCGGTCTAATTTTGGGGCAAAATACTTTTTGGTCCCAACTCAACTGATGTTTACCCCCTGATCTGACACCAAGAATAAACTTTTCCCTACAGAAACAGACGTACCTGTACATATAAGCTCCAAAAATTATATAGAAAACAGAAATGAGGTTGAAATAGTTTTAGATCTGCATTTCTTCAAAATGCTACTACGACACATCATCCTTATATTCCTCATCTTTGTCTGCCCAATATTCATGAGGTTCTTCTTGAGTCATCCATCTTTCTGTAGGTCTGTGATTTTCGTTCAACAGGTAGTGGTCTTTTAAATAATATCTGGTTTTGAATTTTTTGATGGCAGTTTCGTACTGACCGATAACTAAAACAACATCGCTATAGGTTGGAATATCGTCTTCATCTATTATGTCCAAAAAAGCATGTGATTCTTCATGAGAAAACAATTCTCTCAATGGCTCCAGAACCCTGTTGACCATCTTGATCTTCATTGTATTTAACTGGCCGTCAGCTTTCTTTTTTGATAGAAGGTCAAATTCCTTTCTCTGGGAATGCAGCAAGTCAATGTGAAGTTTGTATTCTTCAATATTTTTTTCTGTTGGTAACCATTCTTCTTGGTCGCTCATCAATTAAATCCTATTTATTTTATAGTCGGTGAGTTCGTTTTATAGTTTGATGGCTCATTATCAATAATCCAACGCCATTCATATTGGTGGTGAATAATATTGTCACATCTGAGCTTTTCGAGCGATGTCAGGTAGTGAGATAGAATAAAAACAACATCACTATTGTTTGGCATATCATCTTCATTAAATACTTCAAATTCATCAGGAAACGGCATATAAACCTCTCCCAGTATACTGTTGGCTCTGAGAAGTATGCTGTTTATAAATTTTAACTTAAAGGTATTTAGTGAATCTGTTGGCTTCTTTTTGGATAAGAGGGAAATCTCATCATAAGCACTTTGAAGCTGGGGTTGTAACTTTAGAAACTGTTGAACCTGTTGTTCATCCATGACATTTTCCTTGTGATGTTAAGAGGGGCAAAGTCTTATGAATTCTACATACTTTTTCTTTATTACATCTATAGGTTTTCTCTGCTTATTCTCGTACACTTGGCACATTTGATCTAAGTCTTCATCGTCCATTATCAGTATACACTTCCGTTGTCCGGACCATAAGTGGATAGTATTTTTGAATACATTTTTAGGAGCTTATTTGAGTAAATAGGATTCCAAAACACCAAAATCATCGTTAAGATATCGGTTTAACTGATTAACGTGAGTAGTGTTAACTTCTTTTACGTTTTTTAGCTCAACTACAATTTGTTTAGATTTATACTTATCATAAAGTTCTTCAAGGAATGGGTACGAGGTGTTGTTGTAGAAAATGAGATCTCTAATCAATACACCTTCAATGGTTTTAGTTTGTGGTTGAGCAAATGCAACTCAGGGTAGAGCATTGAGGCAAGCAGTGGACAAAGCTGTTTCTCATACTCTTGGTCTGCATTGTCTGTTTTTCCTGTAGGGAGTTTTTTTATGGTGCTTAACTTTCTTTTCGATCAATACTGGTATTTGGCTAAATAGTGGGTCCTTTTTACAGTCTTTCTGCTCCAGTTGCTTTCTCTTGATGTAAGTTTCTATTTGGTCATAATTGTTCCTGTTAAGCTCCAGTAACTCAGCCCTAGGAACCTTTTTTCCTTTAGTAATTCTCTCTGAAATTTCTATGTATTTCTTGTAATAATCTTCAAAGTTTATCCAAGGGATAAATCGTAGCCACCTTTTCGGCAACAGCAATATTGGCTCTTTAGTGTTTGGATTAACAGGTAAATCTAATGTTTCCTCTACAAACTTGAGGTTCTTGTAATCAAAATATTTTATATCAAACTTATTGTAGGTATTGCGTAATTGGCGCATTGTAGAATTGTCTAATCAATAAGGAAAAGTTAACAAAATTACATGATATGTCACTTACACGGTCTTTTGAGAAATCTTCTATTAGCAGTTGAAGAAGCTGAAAATGTTTGATTGCGTTTTCTTTAATTTGTGGGATATCTCCAAATGTGGATAATATGGACCTTGCCATTTTATCCCCAATTTTTTTACCTTTTTTCGATTTTGAATTTCCTAGACCGACTTGGTCACATTCGATATTTCTTTTAATATCAATACTGCTTCATCTTCATTTTTTGCGAAAAGTCTACAAAAATAATTGAATGAATTGGTAATTGAACCATGTAATACATTATCCTGCTGGGACAGACTTTTCCACAATAGAAATGGGTCAACGTAAAGTGGGATATCTTCATCCAAAAAGGGAATAGCAAAGTCTATTTCTTCTTGTGTGAAGGAAAGTCCATGGTAGTTGGTCTAGGACTCTCACACCATATAATGGTCTTATTACTAAGTTATTGCTTCTTCTCCATTGGGAACTAATACTTCTGTCTCTTCGAGAATCACCACAATGTGGCAATGTCTCAGCAGATCAATACTTTACTACCATATTTATCACTTCAGCCATCAAAAACCTGCAGGAGAAAGGACAAAATCCCTGTTCATGACGTTAGGAGAAGAACGCAATAACCGAATTTAACTTTGATGGAAACAACGTAAGAACAGTAGCAGTAGATTGTGAACCATGGTTTGTAGCAAAAGATGTGGCAGAAATGCTAGGATACAAAGACACGAAAAAAGGCTATTGTTGCTCGCTGTAAGTATGCGGAATTACACAAAGGGGGTGAATCACCCCCCTTGACAAATTATTCCGTGTGGAACTGAAACGATTCCTGAACCAGATGTTGTCTTGGAGGCAGTAATGCTCGGATACAAAGATACCGACAAGGCAGTAGAGGAATTGCATTGTAAGTATCAGGAATTAATCAAACCCGCCAATTCAGCGGGTTTAACAGAATTCACCAAGAGGCATTAATTTATCCCCTGAACCAGATATTATGAAGGTTACATCGTAACGCAGCAAATGGTCTAAAGTATTTAGATAATGACGAAATTTCTAATACTACAAATTGTAGTATTAGGATTGCAGGGGTAAATCGTGGAATGAAGGTCGTTAGCGAGTCCGGTATGTATGCATTGGTTATGGAGGTTAAAGACAAGCCAGATGCAAAGAAATTCCGCAAGTGGGTCACATCAGAAGTGCTGCCAACCATTCGCAAAACCGATGGTATTTTTCGAATCTACCCAAAGGCAGTATAAGAAAGTACTATTAATCACTTCAGGGTTCAGAAAATAAGAAGCAGAAAATCATCGGTTCAATTAATCACCGTAAAGCATCACGGAGTTCTCGAAGTCTTTGAAGGAAGAAATACCAAGCATATGGGATAGCTCACATGCCAGGCTGCGATTTCAGGGCGATCATGTAAAAAAACTCCCAATTGTTTCCCAATTGTTTGATCCGCTTCTACGATTTTTTTTGCACGCCTTTCTGCATTGAATTAGAGCGAATTTTTCTCAATTCATCAGGTGCACAAATTGGGATAAGTCCTGTCTAATCTTTGATTAGTATTATAGTCTTTCTCCCATGGCGCTGAATCACAGACTCGCAATGAGCTATCAAGGTTTTGAGATTTTTTTGATCGTATTTGTAGTTGATGAAACCGACGATCAAGCATAATGCAGAACCGACTAAACCTATAACGAGAACTTTTGTTGATTTTTTCACGAAAATGCTCCGAAAAGGTGATACGCAATATCTGTTAAATTGTAGAGCGAAACACTCTGAGGAACGGAGTAGTGTTCGTATTTCAACAGACAAAACCAGGTGGTTTCAACAGTAATGGAATTATACCACCTTATCTCAGTCAACAGAAAAAAAGGTTCATGATTCAGCTTCTTTTAAGATGCTGCAAATTTTCGTTCACCATTTTTTTTGATTTTCTCAAACTCTTGTATGAGAGCTTGAATGTAATCGCTAAATTCAGACTCTCATTTTGGGTGTGATCGATTTATACGTACCATCAAATTTAGCTTGAATTTTCGCTGTTGAAGGTTGTAAAAGTTCTCGGTTGTCAGAAAAATTTAGCTTAAAAAAATGGTATTACTGGCCATGTTTCCTCCATATAGGTTGCATGTTAAGAGGGTCGAAACCTTGGATTCAAGGCAGGGTACAGTAACGAAATTCATTATGCAATGTAACAAAATGTGTAAATGATATCACTAAACACCCAACATAGAGGACAGCAAGTAAACAGACATTGGTTTCATTTTGAACAATAGGAAGAATGTCAGGCAGCGTGCAAGACACTAACTGACAATCGGTTGTCAGGCACCACGATTGATAGCACAACATTATCAATTTTACTTGAAATCTGCCAAATATGATGCTCCAAAGACTCCATCAAACTTTGCAGCAGTGGAAATGATGTACTTCGTATACCTGCCATACAAATTCTGAATAATCAAGTATCCGTATTGCATCTCTTATTGTGCTCAAGAAGCAGAAAAGTTATTAATATACCATAGAATAATCCTCACAAAACAGCACCAAATTTAAAGATTTTGGTGTCGGTCTATACGATTGCTCATGTAGAATTAAAATGATGATACAGGAGCATTTAGAGCGTTTTGAATGTTTGTGATAATGAATACTATTTTATTTATGTTTTAATTTTCCTGTAGCAAACATTCGTCCTACAAAAATTACCTTACGGGAAAAGCTCTCTAATTCTCGTTCCTCGCTCGTCCTCGTTCCTCGTCCTCACCGTTTCGAACCGCTTTTTTCTCAGGAAATTTTTTCGTCCTCATTTCCTGCCGATGGGAATGGGATAAAATGGAATTGGTTCTATTGGTGATACAAGTAGGTGCTGGCAAGCTCGCCCCTATGAGTACAGTTTTTTTCTTCTTCCCGGTGTTATGGTATTATTGTTTTATGATATTGCTTTTCTCCGCCAAAGGCTTTAACTGGGGCTTAATCAACAAGAAGGAAGGGAGGAAGGGAGGGAGGAAAGGTATACGTATTAGTATGGTCAACTCAAATTATCTTATCTATGGTCAACTCAAATTTTGACTGAATTTGGAAACATCTTTTTGACTATCTTATCTATGGTCAACTCAAATTATCTATCATATGGTCAACTCAAAATCACTTAAAATCCACCTCAAGGAATTTAAGGGGAAATGCCATTTAAATTGATTCACTGTGTTTCCCGGCATTCCTGATTTTGTGGGGATTTTAATTGTTAGTTTCCCATGTGCAGGGCGGTCTAGAGCAGAATGGATACTTTGTGGTATAAAATTACAGGGAATCTCATTGTTCAGGGCGACACATGTGTAAAAAAGTGCAAAAATAATTTGATATAAAATAAATTCGGAAATTTACCATTTATTATTAATAATGTTCTGTTTGAGGCAATTTATACAGAATTATTATGGGTCATAGACAGGATGCACAGAACATTATTCAACATAACATGACTTTTCGCAAAGATCATGCCATTGTGGTAATAAAAAAGATATGGTAATATGTTTTTTGTTGCGGGATTCTAATGTGGAATTTTGGACAAAAAAATACCTGTTCGTCATAGTGCGCAAACACTCAGAACAGGTAGTAAATGATAGAGAAACATTACCATATTTTATTACCAAAAGTCAAGATGTATAATCTTAATTACGAGGTCTTAATGAAGTAAATATTTTTCTATCTCCATATTGAAAAGGAGATATGAAATGGCAGATTTAGAAGCAGTAACAGAAGTAGCAAAAGAAATAATAATCCCACAGTCACAACACTTTAGAGAAGATCTTTTTCTTAAGGATAACGCTATAGCCGGACTCTCCAAGCTTATCCCACTAGGCAGACAGGTACAAACCTCTTGCCCGTATATCAATAGAAATCATATTGGCGAATGTCCTTCATGCTCCAGGTTCTGTCAGAGTAAGCCAATTATCCAATGCGTGTAAAATAAGTCCTCATAGATCATACAAGGCAGAACGAAAAGTTATTGAGTACCTAGAGTTCAAGGGCTATCTGCATGTATATAGGGCACCATCAAATATAGCCCTTAAAGCGATAAAGGATCAAGGCCAAGATGTTACCATGCATTATGAGGATGGTAATCGTAGGCAGTCGTGTATATGGCTTTCTGATGCAGGAAGAGAATATCTTGGTAATATCCAGGTGCAAGAGAGGCTTGTTGTCAGGCGCAAGAAGATCAAGGCTACAAAGACGACCAAAAAAAGATATGACTATTACCCATTCCAAAAAAGTGAGGCAACAAGGGTCAAACAGTACGAGGAACTATTGACCGATCTCAATAATTTGATGTCTGGCCATGTGCTGCAATACGTTGGCAAGGATGATGATGGTAAAGATAAGCTGGTTACATTCACAAATGATACAAAAATTGTATTTACCGGAACCGATAAGAATCTCATAACAACCAACGCTATTCAAGGTGGCCGTTATATTTCGTTAGTCTCCAGCCTGTACAAACCCTATAGAAAGACCACTACCATTGATGGTAGGCCAACGGTTGAGGCTGATTATAAATGCTGCCTACCGTCCATTATGTTTGGTAGATTGAAGGTGGATCTATTAGCCCTGGAGCATGATTTATATTATGTACCAGATGAAATAGATTGTGATGATATCAGGACGCTTGTTAAAGCCATTGTTGTAGCAATGCTGGGAGTAACATCAAAGTACGGCCTAAAGCTTGCTCTTGATAAGAAACTTAAAGACTATGAGAACAAGAATATCGTTAATGACTATATTGTTGAAAGGTTCTTCCCCATTGGATTTACTTCAAGGGACATCTATAGAGTTGCAGGGAAAATAATTACCAGATATGAGAGTCTTGCTGACATAAAAGAATTGAATAGGTATTTGTTCAATCATAAAGATTGGCTGGCAACAAACATTCTCCAGGGGATTGAGGCAAAGATCGCAACAGCGATAGTCAAGGATTTTGTATCAAAGGAAAAACCAATCCTAGCTATCCACGATTCGTTTAGGATACTGGCAGAAGATGAAGAGTTGTTGGTGGATCTTATGAACAAACACTTTACTGGTTTTGTTGGTATGCCTCCCCTTGGGATAACCGTAACAGAGCCAAGAGGGAAAATAGTCTTTACTGGTTGCCAGAAAGCAATGATAGCCTGGAAAATGACGAGGACTGTATTGAAGACTGTATCGAGGACAACTTGGATTGGTCATTCCTGGACGAGGATTGTTCAGAACTTTTTGATAGCCCTGAATGGCAATCTTTCTGATACCGATACTGCCAATATTTATTAGTAGATGTTAGATTGTTCGATGATGGAATTGTGTGGTAGGTGAGGGTGATGTAAAGTATCGCTGGAGGCAAAGCGGTTAGCTTTGAGAAGTGTATCGTAATTTCTAAAGAATACAGAGTAGATCTTTTTACGCATCTACCGTACTTAATACGTACTAAAAACAAAAAAGCACTTAAAGCCTAAACCCTAAGTCCTTGAAATTATTGGTCGGGATGAGAAGATTTGAACCTCCGACCCCTTGTCCCCCAGACAAGTGCGCTAACCAGGCTGCGCTACATCCCGACTCGTGGTGTGTATCTACCATTTGTTGAAAATGCTGTCAACAGTATCGGATAGATTTTACGGCTCTTTTTTGCTGGTATGCAGATGTTGCAGTTCTTTCAATCTCCTGCTTAATGGTTTGCAGTGTATTTACTACCTCTGCTGCAACCGGCTTTGCCTTAGTTACTATGAGCGCTTGGGCATGTTCTCCGCTTTCCAGCAATTTCCTGGCCCCGGCGATAGTGTATCCCTGCTCGTGTAGAAGTGATTTTATATTGAGAATCAGTTCGACATCCTGTCTTCTGTACAGCCGTTGTTTGGAATTAGCCCTTTTAGGGCAGATTCCGGAAAACTCCGATTCCCAGTACCTCAATACATGGGTTGGCACATCGGCCATCTTCGCTACTTGGCCGATCTTAAAATAGAGCTTATCTGGTATTGTCATTTTCATTATGCCAGCCTCATCTCTATGCCCAGGGATCGAGAAATTACTGACTGTTTACCTGCTCCCTGAGCTTTTTGCTGGGCCTAAAACTCACGGCCTGGCGCTTCTTGATGGTGATGGTTTCACCAGTGCGTGGATTTCGACCCTTTCTTGGAGACTTGTCTCTTACGGTAAATGTTCCGAAATGAACGAGTTTTATGGACTCGCCGGACATCATCGAGTCTTTCATTTTGTCGAGAAAGCTGTCGACGATAAGGGCGCAGTTACTCTGAGAGAATCCGAGCTGATCGGCTAAGGTTTCAGTAAGTTCTTTTCTGGTAAGATTATTAATGTTGGTATCAAGCATCGCGGAAACTCCCTGCAAATTCATCTGTCAGCAAACGTACTATTTTAGAGTGGGATTTTTCCACATTTTTTTCCGTAAGCGTTTTGGTTTGAGATCGATAAGTAATTGTCAGAGCCACACTCTTATAGCCCTCTGGTATTTTTGTGCCTTGAAATACATCAAAGATTTCACAGCGTTCGACAAGCTTGTCATGGCTGTTTTTCACTTTGGCGAGAAGTTCGCCGGCTGAAACCTGTTCAGAAACGACAAGGGCAATATCTCTTTTTACCGATGGGAAGACCGGCAAAGAAGAGAATTGCTTGTTAGCGGAATTCTGCTCACAGATTCTATCATAAAAAAGATCAAAATAGTAGACATCATGTTTTATGGAAAAACGTCGCAAAACCTCTGGCTTGATCTTGCCGAGTGATCCGATTTTAAGCGAATCAAAAAGGATATCCAGGTAAAAACCGTTTTCGGCAAAAGGTTCTCCATTTCCATTTTCCGGCAGAGCAAAATGGATGGTTTCCCCGTCGCCGATAGGACCCAACTCCAATTCCCTAAAAATGAATTCAACACAACCCTTGGCATCGAAGATATCGACCGGTTCAGGTTTATAGTGAAGTGGGGAGCTTTCACCGTGCCGGTTGCCGGAAAGCACACCGGACAGCATTGCCTTCTCTTCCGGTTGGACATTGTTTCCGACCGGTGTAAAAACTTTACCGATCTCGAACATTTTAACCGCGGTCTTTTGGTGATTGATGTTGCGTCTGACATTCTCCAGCAGGCCAGGCAGAAGCGTTGTCCGCATAACCGACTGATCTTCGCTCAGCGGATTAAGGAGCCGTACTGCCTCGAATCTCTCATCTCCAGCAGAGATATTCAGCATCTCCACATGCTTTTCGGATATGAAACTGTAGTTAATTGCCTCGGTGTAGCCAACCGAAGTAAGACGTTCAGAAATTGTCAGTCTTCTAAGACGCTTGCTGTCCTGCTCGGGATAACTGAGCTTAACTTCAGGTAAGGTGGCAGGGATGTTATTGTACCCGTACAGGCGAGCTACTTCTTCAACGAGATCCGCTTCTCTTTCGATATCGATCCGAAAGGAGGGGGGAGTAACTCTCAGAAGATCACTATCTTCACTGCTACAGGTAATGCCGATTGACTCAAGAAGTTCAGAGATTTTTTCTGTTGTGAGGTCTATACCGAGAAGAGAACCGGTTCTGGAGACGCTCAAGTCCAGGGCAGATAATGTTCTTTTACCGGGATAACAGTCAATCCCGTCATTGGGGGAGTTACCACCTGCCACTTCGCAAATTAACTCTACTGCGCGATTGAGCGCATTTATCGTGCCATCGGGATCGACACCGCGCTCGAATCGGTACGATGCGTCTGTAGCCATATTCAGCTTTCTGGCAGTTTTACGGATAGAGACAGGATTGAAACAGGCACTTTCGAGCAGGATAGTTGTAGTCGTTCCGGTAACCTCGGAATTTAGTCCACCCATGACGCCGGCCACTGCAACGGGTTTTTCACCATCACAGATCATGAGCATTTCGGCATCAAGCTGACGCGCTGCATCATCGAGTGTGGCAAAGCTTGTTTCGTTCGAACGCGGCGTGCGAACAACTATCTTTCCACCGGCAAGTGTATCAAAATCGAAGGCATGCAAGGGTTGGCCGTATTCGAGCATAACAAAATTCGTTATATCCACGATATTGTTGATCGGTCGGAGTCCGACATTGATGAGACGTTTTCGCAGCCACCACGGAGATGGTCCGATTTTTACATTTTTAATCAGCCGTGCTGCATATCGGGGACAGAGGTCACCAGCTTCTATTTTCACGGAAAAATCTTTGCTGGTAGCAGGAATAACTGCATCTTCCATAGGCAAGGTGAGGGGTTTTCTTACCACTCCGGCGATCTCCCTGGCAATACCGATTACTGAAGCGCAATCCGGCCGGTTCGGCGTAAGATCGACTTCGACAAAAATATCGTTCAATGCCATAATTTCAAGAAACGACTGTCCGTGTGAGGTGCCCTCAGGGAGTTCCATAATACCGTCATGCTCGTTGCTCAGACCGAGTTCCCTTTCCGAGCAGATCATGCCAAAGGATTCAACACCACGTATTTTTGACTTGCCGATTTTAAAATTTCCGGGAAGAACAGTGCCGGGGAGGGCAACAACAACCGCCAAACCCTGCCGTACATTTGAGGCACCGCAAACAATCTGATGGATTGTATCTCCTATTTGTACCTGGCAAACAGTCAGCTTGTCGGCATTAGGATGACTTTCGGCAGAAACAACCAGACCGGTCTTCAGCGCGGCGAGATCCTGATATAAGGGGGTTATTTCATCAACTTCCAGGCCGAGCATGGTAAGATGTTCGGCAAGCTCATCCGGTGACAAGCTCCGGATGTCTACATAGTTTTGCAACCAGTTAAGGGTAAACTTCATAGCGGTATTCTAAATTGAAGTGAAATTGACTAACCCCGGTAAAGGGGTAATAAGCCGGGATAGGTACCTTGGGACAGATCGTTTTCTTCAATAAAACATAAATACAAGCTGTAACATACTAAAACTGTGATAGAAAACGTTGGTCGTTTTCATAAAAAAGTCGTATGTCGTCAATGCCGTATTTAAGCATGGCAATTCTTTCGATCCCGAGGCCAAAAGCAAAGCCACTGTAGACTGCTGGATCATATCCAACCATCTTAAATACTTCGGGATCGATCATACCGGATCCAAGTATTTCCAGCCAGCCGGTTTTTTTGCATACTCTGCAGCCGGCACCATCGCACATGACGCAGGCAATATCAACTTCGGCGCTGGGCTCGGTGAACGGGAAAAAGGAAGGACGGAACCGAAGCGGCAGATCCTTTTTAAACATCTTTTGGGTAAAGATAGTTAAAACGCCTTTAAGATCGGCAAAGGAAATATTTTTATCGACCAGAAATCCTTCAACCTGATGGAACATCGGGGTATGGGTGATATCAGAATCACAACGGTACACTTTCCCCGGCGCGATGACGCGAAGGGGAGGGTCCTGGACTTCCATGATTCGAGCCTGCATCGGGGAGGTGTGAGTACGCAGGAGAACAGAATCACTGACATAGAAGGTATCGTGCATATCCCGCGCAGGATGATGAGCCGGAATGTTCAGCGCCTCAAAGTTATAGTAATCCAGTTCTATATCAGGCCCTTCTGCAACGGAAAAGCCAAGATTTTCGAAAATTGCGCAGGTCTCGCGCATCACCTGAGTTACCGGATGCAATTTACCGGCAGCAGGGTAACGTCCCGGTAAGGTAAGGTCCGGTCCTGTCTGGACAGTGGTACCGCCGACTGCATCTTTTAAGGCCTGTTGTTTATCCTCGAACAGTTTCTCGATTTCCGCTTTAATACTGTTTGCCAGTTGCCCCACTCGCGGTCTGTCTTCTGCCGAGACCGTACCGAGTTGGCGCATAATCGTGCTGAACTTTCCCTTGCGTCCTAGATAACGAATACGGAACTCTTCCAGCAGATTTGTGTCGTTAAGTTCTTGCAGACTTTCCCTGGCTTCGGTTTCCAGGCTCTGTAACTCTTGTTCCATGTTGACTATGAAAGTTGGTGGCGTCGCGCAAAAGCCATCTGAAATTTAAAGGTTTTACGAGTTTATGAAAATAAGGTGCTCAAAGAAACAACGTGCCGGTAATTGGTCAATACAACCAAAACCGGCACGCAGTAAAATATGAAGAATAGACCAATTATGCGTTCGCTTGCTTGGCTATCTGTACCACCTTGGTAAAAGCGTCTGCATCAAGTATTGCCAGGTTGGCAAGCACCTTGCGATCAAGATCAACATTTGCTTTTTTAAGACCGCCCATCAATTTACTGTAGCTCATGTCATTCATCCGGGCGCCGGCATTGATTCTGGCGATCCACAAACGACGAAAATCCCGCTTCTTGGTGCGTCTGTCTCGATAGGCATAGACTAAGGCGCGATCAACCGCTTCAGTCGCACTCTTGTAAAGACGTGAACGACCACCTCTGAATCCTTTAGCAAGCTTCAGTACCCTGTTTCTTCTTCTACGGGCTTTAAAACCTCGTGTTACGCGTGGCATCTCTTAACTCCTTCTTTTCCCGCCGTCAATGTGCGGCAGGCTCTTAATACGGTGCTTACAAGTGTAAATTATTTAATGTGTTCGGAAAAATAACCTCATCACTTACATGTAAGGTAAGATCCGCCGGATTCCTTTGTAATTAGTGGCATCGACGGTGTCGGATTGACGCAGTCCACGCTTACGTTTGGTTGATTTTTTGGTGAGAATATGGCTGGAAAAGGCTTTATTTCGTTTGATCTTGCCGGATCCGGTCAGTTTGAAACGCTTGGCTGCGCCTCTGTTGGTTTTCATCTTTGGCATGACATAACTCCTTTACACCGCAATAGATTCTGCTATTGAAGGTAGTTTCTAATAATCAGCTGGAGAAATATATACTGTTCAACAGCAATTCATTTTATAAAAAAAAGCGAGCCCTATGCGGCTCTTCCTGCAACCTTATGCTTTGGGGCCGACAAACATCACAAGTTGACGACCTTCCATTTTGGGTTCCTGGAGAATGACAGCATCATTAGCGAGGGCCTCGGCAACCTTATTCATGGCGTCAATACCGATGGTCTCGCAATAAACTATCTCACGTCCACGAAACCTCATGGTGAGTTTCACTTTATTTTTTGCGGCGAGAAATTTTTTAATATGATTAATTTTAAAATTGAGATCATGTTCATCGGTTTTTGGCCGGAATTTGATCTCTTTTGTTTCTACTGTCGTCTGCTTCTTTTTTGCTTCCTGTGTTTTTTTCTTCTGCTCGTAGCGGAACTTATCGTAATTCATTACCCGACATACAGGCGGGTCGGCATTTTCGGACACAACTACCAGGTCAAGCCCAGCTTCGTAAGCTATGTTTCGTGCTTCTTCCGTTGAAACTACACCTAGCTGGGTTCCATCGTCCCCTATGAGTCTGACGCTGGGAAAGCGGATTGCATCATTTATCAATGCCTTTTCATCGCGTTGTACCGGACCACTCTTTCCTCTTCTATTAATAACTTTACCTCCCCGATTCTACGAGCTTAATATTCTGTTTAAACCCAGTCCCATCTCAAATATGCAAGCTGGAAAAAGTTCCGGGCAACATCTCCAATTAAATTGATTAATATCCGCGGCCTTTTTTAACCTCGTCTGCGATTAAGGCGGCAAATTCAGAAATGGCCATTGGTGCCAGATTTTTACCGTCGCGCAGACGAACAGTCACGGTCTTGTCAGCCATTTCTTTGTCTCCGATAATAAGCATGTATGGGATTTTGGCAACTTGCGCTTCCCGTATTTTATAGTTCAGCTTTTCGTTGCGCAAATCTTTTTCAATTCTGATACCGGCCTGACGAAGTTCCTTGAAGACCTCCTCACCATATGCTGCCTGATCATCGGTAATATTGAGGATCCGAGCTTGTACCGGAGCAAACCAAATTGGAAAAGCTCCGGCATAATGTTCAATCAGAACCCCGATGAAGCGTTCGAGTGAACCCATAAGCGCCCGGTGGATCATGATCGGTTGGTGTTCAGTATTGTCGGCACCCGTATAGCTCATTTCGAACCGTTCGGGAAGATTAAAATCGACCTGAATAGTCGAGCATTGCCAGGACCGACCTAACTGATCCTTAATTTTGATATCGATCTTCGGCCCGTAGAACACACCTTCACCGGGATCGATCATGTATCCGAGACCTTTCTTTTCAAGCGCACTTTTCAAGGCTTCAGTGGCTCTTTCCCAGTTTACATCACTGCCAACATATTTTTCCGGGCGGGTAGAGAGGTATATATCATAATCCTCGAAGCCGAACGACTTGAGGATATGCAGATTGAGATCGAGGATATTGAATATCTCGTCTTCCAGCTGATCCGGACGACAGAATATATGGGCATCGTCCTGGGTAAAGCCACGAACCCTCAGCAATCCATGCAGGGCGCCGGCCCTTTCATAACGGTAAACGGTTCCAAGTTCGCACCAGCGAATAGGCAGTTCTCGATAGCTCCTTTTCATGCTGTTGTAGATACCGATATGGAAAGGGCAGTTCATCGGTTTCAGCTGGTACTTTACCTCATCAATATCCATTGAGGAGTACATGTTCTCGCTGTAGAAATCGAGATGGCCCGACGTCTTCCACAGATCCTGTCTGGCTATATGCGGCGTATAGAGCAACTCGTAATCATGACGGTAATGCTCATCTTTCCAGAAATCTTCAATCAGTCGCCGAAGTTGCGCGCCTTTTGGCTGCCAGAGAATGAGCCCTGAGCCGATTTCATCTTTGATCGTGAAAAGCTCCAGCTCTTTGCCCAGCTTGCGATGGTCTCTCTTTTTTGCCTCTTCCAAGGCATTGAGATATTTCTTGAGATCTTTTTTGTCGTAAAATGCCGTGCCGTAAATTCGTTGCAAAACATCTCTTTTTTCATCTCCGCGCCAGTAGGCGCCGGCCACACGTAACAACTTGAAAGATTTGATGAAAGAAGTGTTGGGAAGGTGTGGCCCACGGCATAAATCGACGAATTCGCCAACCTGGTAAAAAGAGACTGTGTCGGTATCAAGATCCTGAATCAGTTCGACCTTAAATTTCTCCTGTTCATCGCTGAATTTTTTCAGGGCATCAGCACTTTTTACCTCGGTACGTACAAATGGTAGCCCCTGATTTACCAGCTCTGCCATCCTGGCTTCAATTTTTTCAAAATCCTCGGGACTGAAAGGCTCGTTCCTTAAAAAATCATAGTAAAATCCATTTTCGATGGCAGGCCCGATAGCAACTTTAACATCCTCTCCGAAAATGTCTCTTACTGCCAGCGCCATGATATGTGCCGTACTGTGACGCAATATATCAAGTGCTTCATCTGAACCGATCTGGACAGGAGCAAGAGTTGTATCCGCGGTTAACGGTGTATTATAATCCGCAATAGCGTCACCAATTTTGGCGGCTACCGTGATTTTACGCTGTTTGTTGGAGAGGAGGCCGGTTAGCGCATCCTGAACGGTACTACCTGCCGCTAATGTAACGGATTCTCCTTCAATAAGGGATACGGTTATGTTAGTCATGAAATTCTTCTATATAAAAATAAAGGCCAAAGAATTAACACCTTATTATTAAAGTGTTCTTACTTTAGCCTTTTATCTTTGGTAGGCGCGGACGGGATTGAACCGACGACATCCACCACGTCAAGGTGGCGCTCTCCCACTGAGCTACGCGCCTGAATAAGCTATATTAGCCTCGAAACCGCTTGAAACTTCTACAGAACTCTTCCCAGGCTTGGCAAGAGCCATTTATTAACATGATTGGATTCTCTGCGCAACACCTTTTTTAAGTCCCGGAGCCTAAATATTTCGCTCCTAATCACTCTTTCTTCCCGAAATAATTCGACGGAATTGACTGGATACCAGCCGCGTAATTTTAACCGGGCACTTATTCAGGCGAATGCAAAAAATGTATTACCTGGCCGAAGAGCGGGATTCGATGGCTTTTGCCAGGGTATACTTATCGGCATACTTAATATCCATACCCATGGGAATACCACAGGCCAAGCGGGTCAGCCGTATTGATTCCTTCTGCAGGATGTCGATGAGGTAAGAGGCCGTGGCTTCTCCGGGTACAGTGGAACTCGTGGCGATAATGACTTCCTTGACTGTTCCGTTGCGAACCCGTGCCAACAATTCTCGAATCTTAATTTCATCGGGCCCTATTCCATCCATGGGTGAAATGACCCCATGGAGAATATGGTAATGACCACGAAAGCTGTCGGTCTTCTCAATGGCCATCAGGTCCGCCGATTGTTCCACCACGCAGACAATGTCTGCCTGACGACGGGGGTCACCACAGATCGCGCAGGGATCACTTTCGGAAAATGAGAAACAGCAAGAACAGAGTCGGATTGAGCTATGCAAATTGTAGAGCGCTTCAGCCAGATCCCGGGCAAGCATTGGTGGCTTGCGCAGGATACTCAGAGCTAAACGTGTTGCCGTTTTTCTGCCGATTCCGGGCAGTCTGGCCAGTTGGTCGATCAGCTTTTCCAGGGCCGGAGGTATGACCTGCATAGTACTCTGAACTCTTAGGGCTGCAGGAAGTTAGTGAGACCGGGAATGTTGAGTCCACCGGTGAGCTGCCCCAGCTCCTGTTTGCTCAGGTCTTTTGCTTTTCTCATCGCATCGTTGGTTGCGGCAACAATAAGATCCTGCAGCATTTCAGCTTCCTCGGGATCGATAACCGTTTTTTCAATGGCTATGGAGAGGACATCTCCCTGCCCGTTGACGGTAACCAGGACCATACCGCCTCCGGCACTGCCGGTGATGGTTTTTTTAGAAAGATCGCCCTGGATCTTAGCCATTTTTTCCTGCATGGCCTTGGCTTGTTGCATAATGCTGTTTATATCCATTTCATTTTCCTGAATTCTAAATTATCTGCTTCTTGGACCGATCCGGATATCACCGATCTGGCCATTAAAAATTTCCGCAGCCATGATCACCAATGGATCGTTGGCCAACTGTTGTCTCTTGCGATGTGGGGATTCATCCCCGCCGGCATCCGGTGAATCGTCAATTTTAGGAACTATGAAGCATACATTTAATGGCTTTTGAAAAAAATCCAAGGCAAATTCGGTGAGCAGTTGATGATTTTCCTTTTGCCGGAGAAGTGCACAGTTGACCGGATCATTATAGGTGAGATGCAGTTTTCCTTCGTCGTCTAGTTTAATGGTGTCGGCCCTTTGCAAATCCTGGGCCATCCAGACTGTACGTTCTTTAACATAAGCAATGAAGTCGAGCCAGTCTTTGCGTACATCTTTTTCGTGGGGGTGGGGCTCAAGTCTCTCAAGCTTCTTTTGCTTCGGGAGATCATCATTTTTTTCGGCAGGCTTTTCTGTCGGAGCTGCCGGAGCGGCTAAGGCAACATCGTCGGGTTCGAATGGCGGGGGCTCTTCTTCCGGCATCAAGTGGCTGGGAATAACCGGCTCGGGAGCGGCAGAACCGCGAGAATCATCTAATTTAGTTTTTTTTTTATCTCCCCGGTCACTTGAGGTTGTACCGCCTCCTGAAGCGGTGTTGATTTTCCCGGAAGCGCCGAAAGAAGAGTGTCGAGGTGGCCAAGCAGTGAGGACACCGGAACCACGTTTGCTGCTTCGATTATTTTGAGAAAAGAGACTTCAAGTGTCAAACGGGGTTGGGCCGAGAATTTTAGATCTTCTGCCATCGCCATAAGCAAAGAGAGCTTTAGGTGCAAGGTTTCGCTGGAGTAGTGAGAGGCGAGGTCCTGGAAATCGGCCAGTTCTTCAGTTGGAAGATCGATCAGATCGGTACAACCTTCGATCTTGCAGAGAAGAAGGGTCCGGAAATGGTCCATGATATCTTCCGTGAAGCGCTTGAGGTCCATGCCGAAATCGAAAATTGCTTCCAGGGCCAGAAACGCCTCACTTCTGTTGCCGTCAAGAAGGGCTTTGGTTAGCCGCATGAGTACATCGCGATCCACCAGACCAAGGACTTCGATGACATCCTGTTTGCTGATCTTTTTCTCCCCATAGGAAAACATCTGATCAAGAAGACTCAGACCGTCGCGAACCGAACCGCCGGCTTCTCTAACGATAAGAGAAAGTGCGGATGGTTCGATCTCAAATCCTTCGCCGCTAACCAGTTGCAGAAAATGGTCATGCAGTTCCTTGGCGGAAATCCGTTTCAGTTCATATTGCTGGCAGCGGGAAAGAATTGTGATGGGAATTTTATGAATTTCTGTCGTGGCAAACATGAAATAAACATGCGCAGGAGGCTCTTCCAGGGTTTTTAACAGAGCATTGAATGCCTCGGTAGTCAACATATGCACCTCGTCAATAATTATGATCTTATATTGTGAGGCGGTCGGAAGAAAACGGATTTTTTCTTTGAGTTCGCGGATTTCCTGAATGCCGCGATTGGATGCGCCGTCTATTTCGTAGAGATCCAGCGACGATCCCGTGGCGATGCTTCGGCATGACGGACACGTGTCGCAGGGACGCTCAGTAGAATCAGCCTGACAATTCAAAGCCTTGGCCATGATACGGGCAAGCGTCGTCTTACCGACTCCTCTGACTCCGGAAAAAAGAATTGCATGGGCGACCCGGTTGCGAATGATACTATTCCTGAGAGTCGTTACAACCGGACGTTGACCGATAACCTGGCTGAAGGTTTGGGGTCTGGCTTTTCGGGCAAGAACAAGATAAGACATGCAACACCGAGGTTGGTAAGGACGAAGAGCAGTTGGAACGGTGAAAAAATGATACCCGTTTACCGGGGATAACACAATACTCGTATAACCCCGGATCTGTAAAAGTTCAGCAGTGCCCCTGAGATGCACAAGCAGGCCGACGGGCTATATTGGCTTATGCACGGCGGGTTGATCGTAGACATATGGGTGCTGGTGGACATTTACAAAAAATGATAGCCGGGTTACCTGCACACACAAAGAGATTCACTACCGTTGCTTCCTTCCGGACCTGGCGGAATTCGCGATTCTTTGTTGCACAGGGCCCGGCTATCAAAGTCGAACTCATATTTGGCGGAGAGGGTGAGATTCGAACTCACGGTACTCGCGTACACACGCGTTCCAGGCGTGCACCTTAAGCCACTCGGTCACCTCTCCTTGTCAAATGCTCTGAAAATTGTGTGGTACTATGTAAACCGTCACCGGCCTTTTAGCAACCAAAAAGTAGGCACTTTGAAAAAAAGTGTTTATCATAGTCCGGATGAAACGATTTTTTTATCCTTTCGTCTTGACTTGAAAAATGTCTTGAGCAGGCTGCCGCACTGTTCAGCAAGTACGCCACTGCGAATCTCTACTTTGTGGTTGAGAAAACCGTCATTTCCTATAGAGTAGACAGAATTGACGGCACCGGTTTTCGGGTCGGCAGCGCCATAAACCAAACGTTTGATCCGGGCATGGATTATAGCTCCCATGCACATTATACATGGTTCCAGAGTTACATAAAGAGTTGTACCGGGCAATCGGTAATTATTGCAGCTGTTTCGCAGCATTTCTGATGACGAGTATTTCGGCATGAGCCGTGGGGTCCTGATTGCCGATAGGGCTATTACCGGCAGCGGCAACTAAGCCGTTTTCATCGATAAGTACCGCACCGACGGGGATTTCACCGTTTCGAGCAGCCTGTTCAGCATGCAGCAATGCCTGCTGCATCCAATACTCATCTTGATCCGATTTTAGTGTTGTCAGGCACTAGCACATGAACATAACTCGAATTATTGTTTCACTCATTGAATAGAAATGTGCTCCCTTTTATTTGCATTTTCTCATTTTTGACCATATAAATAAAGGAGGTACTGTTACGTTTTGAAATCTCATTTACCGTCTTGTAATCATCCTTATGTATAAAGTCCTTATTTCAGATTCCTACGAGAAAACCAAGGAGGGTTTGATTTCTGCTCTTCAGGACAGGTGTGAGTTGACTTGTATATCCAATGAAACCGAATTTCAAGCAGAGATTCAGGCCAATCAGTTTGACCTGATCTTTCTTGATATCGAATCTCTCTGAGGGAGAGTCGATGACGCAACTTGAACAGGTTCATGCTAAAGATCCGTTTTTGCCGATCATCATGACCAGCAAGACGGAAAAGGCTGAAATAATAGTTCAAGCAATAAACAGTGGGGCAAGTGATTTTCTCATTCATCCCATTTCTCCGACACGTATCAATATCGCGGTGGATAAGGCCATTGAAATTCGTGACCAGCGATTCGAGATTGCCTATCATCGGCGGAATCAGGATGTTGTTTATCGACTTCAAGGATGTCAGTTGCCTTTCAGTCCGAAGATGAAGCAGATCCTCAAAAGCCTGGCACGCTTTGCCAAGACCGATTCGACTATTTTGATTACCGGAGACACCGGTACAGGAAAATCGTTTTTATCCGGAACAGTACATTTCAACTCTCCTCGGCGCAAAAAACCCTTTGTTAAGATAAATTGTGCCAATATCCCCGAAGATCTGCTTGAATCGGAACTGTTCGGCCATGAAAAAGGATCTTTCACCGGTGCCGATAAACAGCGGATCGGCAGGTTTGAGCAGGCCAGCGGCGGTACCATCTTCCTTGATGAGATAGGGGAAATGAACATGCGCCTGCAGACTAAACTGCTTAGGGTGCTTGAGGAAAAATCCTTTGAGCGGGTGGGTGGAAACAAAACTATCCACAGTGATGTAAGGATTATTGCGGCTACCAATAAGGATCTGGTGCATCAGGTGGAGGTCGGACTGTTCCGGGAAGATCTCTATTATCGTATCAATGTTTTGCCGGTTTACCTCCCCTCGCTGAAGGAAAGACAGAACTGCATTCTCCCTTTGGCCGATCTCCTCCTGAAAAAGTGTTGTACCTCGAATCACAGTGATATTACAGGATTTTCTGAAAATGCCAAAAAGATGATCCAGGACTACGATTGGCCGGGTAATATCAGGCAATTGGCCAACACCATAGAGCGTGCGGTCATTCTTGAGGACAACTCCATAATCCATTCGTATAATTTGGCTCTTCCTGAAAAAATAGTCTAAGCACCCAGCTGAAAAAAGACAGGTATTGCCATGGACGAGGAAGAATCGGCTGAAAAGACGGAATTAATCGAATCTCTGGCGGCACAGGAAAAAGAGCTGATCCTGAAAATACTGGAAGAGTGTCTGTGGGTACAGAAAAATGCCGCCCAAAAACTCGGAATCAGTCCAAGGGCGCTGAATTACAAGATCAACAAGCTGGGTATTACCCATCCCCATTGGCGGCGCAACAAGAAGGTCGATCGATAACTACTCGATCTTGGCCAGCATTTCCTCAATCACTGTAAGACCTGTTTGCCAGAAGGCCGGGCTGTCGAGATCGATGCCGAAAGGATTCGAGCATGTCATAGGGCGACGCTGATCCGCCCTTGGCAAGCAGTTCGAGATAATTTCCCACAAAGGTGTCGCCTTCTTTTTGGTAAATGCCATATAATGCCAGAACCAGCAGTTCTCCAAAGGCATAGGAATAGACATAGCCGGGGGTTGACAGGAAATGGGGGATATAGGACCACCAGATGCGCATAATCTTCCCCCAGATGGACAGAGTCACCAAACATCGCCCGCTGGGTGGACAGCCAGTATTCACTAAGTTGTTCGCTGCTGAGTTCTCCCCGTTTACGCCTTCCTTCATGCATCAACTGTTCGAAATCGATTCATGGCTGTCTGTCTGAAGACGGTGGCAAAAATCGATTCCAGTTTCTGACAGATAAAGGCGCGTCGCTCCCGGTCATCTTCAAGCAGCTCAAGTTGGCTGTTGAAAACGAGTAGTTCGGCAAAGACCGAGGCTGTCTCAGCCAGCGGCAGGGGAGTGTCGCTGTTGAAATGGCCCTGGGATGCGGCTAGAACCTGATGCACGCCGTGGCCAAGTTCATGGGCAACCGTGGAGACATCCCGAAGATTGCCCGTATAGTTGACCAGAACATAGGGGTGTACGTCCGGTACGCAGGGGTGGGCAAAGGCTCCGCCACGCTTTCCTGGGCCTACCGGGGCGTGAATCCAGTTGCGGCTGAAAAACATTTCGGCTGTTTCGGCCATCTTAGGTGAAAAGGCCGCAAAAGAAGCAAGTACCGTCTCCCTGCATGACTGCCAGTCGATCTTTCTTGGTCGGCAAAAAGGGCAGGGGGGCGTAGCGGTCATAATCTTCCAGTTGTTCCACGCTGAGCAGTTGCCGTTTGACATGGTAGTAACGATTGACCAGGTCGTAGCGCGAGGTAACTGAATCAATCAAGGTTTCCACTGTCTTATCCTGCAGTTCATTGTGCAGATTCATGGAGCTGATCCAGCTGGTGTGTTTGCGAAGCCGGTCCGTGATCATTTTGTCTGCTGCCAGAGTGTTGAAGATATGGCTGAGGATATGATTGTTTTTTTTCAGTCCTTCGGTCATTTCAGCGGCTGCGTTCTGCCTGACCTTGCGGTCCTCATGGTAAAGGTCGGTCAGGACCTCTTCTTCCGTCCTGTTGTTCGGGCCGAACTTGAGATTACTGAACACTTTGCCAAACAGAGTGTTCCAGGAGTTTCGGCCTACCGCTTCTTTTTCAAGAAGGAGCTTTTCTTCAGCTTCCGACAGCTGATGGGGCCGGTATCGTCTCAAGGCCTCAAGATAGTGACGGAATGGGGCGAGTTGCGGCTCGGCAAGCAAGGCGAGCGCCTGTTTGTCATCTACCTGGTTCCATTCCAGCTCAAAAAAGACGGTCTCCGTGCCGCATTTGCTGTATAATTCGTGGATCCGCTGGTCGAGTGCTCCCGCCTGGGCGTTGTCCATCTGGGTAGTGAAGTTGAGAAAAGAGAAGGTGCCGAGTTTGCTGAGAGCACAATCCAGGTTCTCCAGCCTTTTTACCAGTGCCAGCAGCTGATCTGCATCCAATTCGGCGATTTTTCCGGCGGCTGCTTTTTTGATCTCTACCGCCTCGGTTTCACACCACTCTATGTCGGATTGGATGTATTGATCATCAACTCCTGCATATAAATCTCTCAGGTCCCACAAAATCTCCGTGGTACCGAGGCTGTCATTGAGTTTCGTCGTTTCCGCCATTTGTGTCTCCATCGTTTTTAACGTAAACCGCTGATAAAGGGGCCGACTGCTTCGGCACCTTTGTTGTCAACCAGCCGTATGGTTTCCGAGCCGATAACCGCCATGTCGGCTTTACCGGTAATAGCGGCGACATCTTCCTTGCTGCGGATACCGAAGCCGACCGCCAGGGGCAGGGCTGTGGCCGCTCGACATCTGGCAAGATACGTGTCAAACTGATCATCGAACTCGGATTTTTTGCCGGTTACTCCGCGACGGGCAGCACAGTAGATAAAACCTGCCGCAGAGGCTTGCAGCTCGGCCATTCGCTTATCCGTTGAGGTCGGGGCAAAGATAAGGATGGGGGCCACCTGATACTCTTTTGCCAGGCGGAAAAATTCTTCGCCCATTTCCGGCGGCAGGTCGGGAATAATCAGGCCCTGGATGCCGGCACTCCGGCAATCCTTGAAGAACCGTTCTTCGCCGTATTTAAAGATTATATTGTAGTAGGTCATAAACAGAAACGGGATATCGTAGCGTCCGGTCATCTCCGCGCCGAAGGTCATGCAGTCGGCAACGGATGTGCCAAGGGCCAGACTGTCCTGGTTGGCCTTTAAGATGATGGGACCATCGGCCATAGGCTCGGAGAAAGGTATCTGCATTTCGATGCAGTCGACCCCGCCTTCGACCATCTGCTGATGACCTGACGATTGGTCGCAAAGGAAGGGTAACCGAGAACGATATGGGTCATCAGAAGAATTTTCTTTCTTCTCAAGTCTGGTACGTAAGCTTTTTTCAAGTAGCATTATGATTTCACCATCTTGTCTTCTGCAGATGAACACCTTCTAAATTGGTAGGTTTATTGCGCGTATTCCTTGCCGCGGGCGATGATAAACTCCTTCCAGGAAGGATCATTAAAGGCGTGGGCGATGGTGAAAATATCCTTGTCGCCGCGGCCCGACTGATTGATGATGATGGCTTCGTCGGGACTGAGACTGGGCGCTTCCTTAAAGGCCTGGACAAAACCATGGGCTGATTCAAGGGCGGGAATGATGCCCTTCCATGCGCATGGTCAGATCAAGTGCCTGCATGACCTCGTCATCGGTAGCGGCCTCAAAGCGGACTCGTTTTTTCTCCGCCAGGTCGGCGAGGATCGGGCTGACCCCGACATAGTCGAGACCGGCCGCCACCGAATGGGTTTCAAGCATCTGGCCGTCATCATTTTGCAGGAACATGGTTTTATAACCCTGGGCAACGCCTGGGCTGGCATCCTTGCCGCAAAGCCTGGAGGCGTGCTGGCCGGTGTCAATACCTTTTCCTCCGGCTTCAACGCCGATAAGTTCGACCTCTGAGTTATCGAGAAAGCCCTGGAATATGCCCATGGCATTGGAGCCCCCGCCAACACAGGCATATACCCGGGCCGGCAGCTTTGCCATGCCGGGCAAGGATCTGTTTTTTGGCTTCGATGCCGATAATCGACTGGAACCAGGAGACCATCTCCGGAAAAGGTGCCGGACCGCAGGCCGTACCGAAGACATAATGCGTTGTATCCACGTTGGTGACCCAATCCCTGAATGCCTCGTTGATGGCATCCTTTAAGGTTCTGGAACCGTCTTTGACCGGGACGACGGTGGCGCCCATCTTCTCCATCCAGAACACATTAGGGCGCTGCCGCTGAACATCGACTTCGCCCATATAAACGGTGCACTCCAAGCCGAATTTGGCGGCCATGGTCGCTGTGGCCATGCCGTGCTGGCCGGCGCCGGTTTCGGCGATGACCCGTTTTTTGCCCATTCTTTTGACCAGCAGGCCCTGGCCCATGACATTATTGGCTTTATGAGCCCCGGTATGATTGAGGTCTTCACGTTTGATATAGATCTTTGCTCCGCCGAAATGCCTTGTAAGGTTTTCGGCAAAGGTCAGCGGCGTCGGTCTACAGGAATAGGTAGACATGAGATCGATGTATTCCTGCCAGAATTTGGGGTCTTCTTTGGCTCTCCTGAAACTGATTTTCAGTTGTTCAAACGTCTCATGTAGGATTTCCGGGATATACGCTCCGCCCCATTTGCCAAAAAAACCTTTGTTTTCCATTATTTTCTCCGTATTATAATTCATGGTGGCGATATGAATTTTTCTCTAAAATAATAAAGATCGAACATTTACTTTTCAAGTCAAGGAGAACAGATATGACGAGTGTTGGAGAAGCTGTAAACAACCCGATAATCGATTCAAATAAAATATTGACCTTTCCGCATGGCATTCCAGGCTTTGAAAAATACACTACTTATGTCGTGTATCACAAGGAAGAAAATGATATCAGTGCCTTTTGGCTGGAATCCTGTGAGGAACCGAAGGTGACTTTCACGCTGGTTGACCCGGCGCAATATGGGCTCAACTACGAACTGGAGCTTACCGATGAAGAACGCAATCTTCTGCAGGCGGAAAAAGCAGAAGAACTCGGTATCTTCATGGTGCTCAGCAAGAAAGACATCGGCGGCAAATCGACTCCCGCACTCAATGCCAATATTGCCGGACCGATTATAATTAATCCACGAACGCAACTCGGTCTGCAGAAGGTTATCTATCGTTCACATGTCAGCACTGTGATTGTCCAGGAAAAATAGTCGATGGCGTTGTAAAAACTCTTCATCTGCGTCGTTGCTGCAAAATTTCTATCATTACGATGTACTCTAATACGCCGTAATGACAGAAATTTTTCGAGCCTATCATATGAAGCTTTTTACTTAGCCATTCCCATTTTTCGGTTTTTACGAGTCCATCATAGTTGATATTTTTGTAATTGTTAAGCAGCCCCCCATGGATGATCGATCATGCAACCGTGTATAGTTAAACTATAGCCCGTCCGCCTGATTGTGCGCCTCTGGGGCACTGCTGAACGTTTACTGGTCCATAGTTATGCAAGTATTTTGTTCTTTCTGGTGAACTATTACATGATTTAAGGCAGGTGCTTTCTGCAAATTGCGCAAAAGTCCTCTGGATAGTGACCATTTATAAAACGTAACTGCGCTTCACTGAATGCCCCGGGGGATTCCGGTAAACGGGGGAGAAAGGCGTAGAGAAGAGGCTGGGAGAGTGTTTTCTTTTCGTTCATCCTTTTTGAATATTCTATGGAGGTGACCATCTTTGCTCCTATCCCTGCGAGTACTTTCTGGGCCATCAGGATGCCGGTATCAAGAGAACGACGCATGTGGCTGTTGCATTCGAAAATGTTCCCTGCCAGGTTGCCGTCCTTTGCGGGTAAGGTCATGAGCTGCAGTTCCCATTGAGACGTTTGTGCTTTGGGAACGAAAAGCATCACCCGTTCATCGCTCCAGACTACCAGGTTTGCTTCGAGATCCGTGCGGTCGTCCATCCGTTTGTTGGAAGTGATCGCTCGCCGATAATCTTCAAAAAAATCGCTGTGAAACTCAGAATAATATTGTTCTATCAGCTCAGCCACAAGGTCGCCGCAACTGTAGGCGGATATCCGGCCGACAGGTTGGCCGGTACCCTGCTGATAACTTTCAACCTGCTGTGGCACAATCGCGTACTGCTGATGGATTTGCTGGTGTGAGGCATGGAGTCGATAGTGGGTGGGGGCAAAATCGAAACCGAAATTCCATCCCCAAAGAGTTGCCGAGGTCGCCGGAGCAATGCCTTTTGACTCCGCTTCGGAAACAACTGCCAATCGAAGCGCCTCCAGTTCTGCTTCCGTCAGAGGCCGCTGTTCAATAACAGGGGCTGTGCGTATGCCAAGTTCTTCAGCCAGCCGGACAAAACTGCGCTGGTAATAGAGGTGCCGCAACCCCGTTATGTCATGTGAACTGAGGGCGTCAATGGAATAGCGAATTGCATCATCCGCCATATTGGCTGCATAATGGCCACCTGGAATATAGGAATTCCGGCGTAGGTACTCATAAACATGACTATGGCCGTCTTGCGACCACTCCCCGACAATTTCACTGCCTCCCTGTGCACCGGGACGAATCACCATGACGATCTTATAATCATCCGGGAGATATGGATTATTGGCCACCGCCTCAAAAAGCGCATGATTGTGGATGACTGGTCTGAGCCAGCCGGATGTCTCATATCCCTCATATCCATATCGCAGCCCGGTTGGTTTCTGATCTTCCTTAATAATTTCGCAGCTGAGTTCAGCAAGCTTTTTAAGATCTTCCGGATCTGTCGAACAGGTGGCCAGAGCGAGCAGCAGCGGGGCGGGGAGATTTTCAATCAGCGTGCTGCTAATGTTGTTTTGGCGCAGAGTCTCGCTGAGCGAGACTTGCTCTGGCTGGGGAAGCGTAATACGCTCAGGATTATCGGCACTGGCGTCCGCCCATTCTTTATCTATATAGGTACGGCCTTTAAAGGGAAAAGGGTTGGGAATCTCAAAAATCCAGTCCGCATTTTTCACCGACACGTTTCCGTGCGGATAATTTCTTTCATTGGTAACGAGCTCGTTTTTCCCAGCCTGTCCAAGAGACCGAAGTTTAGTGGAAGCTCTGAGGTTCACGACCGTATAGGATGGTTTGTGAATACCGTATTGGAATTTTCCATCGGGAGTGATGCAAGTTTCTAAACGTTTCATGATTTTTTAGTCTCTCTCCTTCCACAGCGCGAGTGCCTGTTGATAAACCTGGGACCTGGATATGCCGAGATCTGCAGCAAGACGCCTGCTGACATCTTTTAAGGAAAGGTCTGAATTATCCCGATACCAGAGAATGAGTTCTTCCACTGTCTGCCCCTGCACTTCTTCCTGTGCGCCCGGCCAGATAACAACCACAAATTCTCCGCGATTCCTGCCTTCACGGCTCTTTGCCAGCAGGCTGCTCAAGGTTCCGTGCTGCAGGTCCTCAAAGGTTTTGGTAAGTTCTCTTGCCCAGAAACATTTTCGCTCACTAAATGTTTCCAAGGCGTCACTCAGCAGGGAATCAATTCGATGGGGTGATTCGTAGAGCACGATTGGATACTCACTTGCCGCAAGCGAAGTGAGCATTTTGCGACGCTGTCCTTTTTTTGAAGGAAGAAAACCAACAAACAGAAAGCCGCTGGAGGTGATTCCCGAGCCGGAAAGGGCTGTGGTTAATGCTGATGCACCGGGTAGAGGAACCACGGTCATACCATGCTCCTGGACCAGTTTGACGACGATTGCTCCAGGATCGGAAATGCAGGGCGTTCCGGCATCACTGACTAGTGCTATGTTTTTTCCTTCTTGCAACCGGCGCAGTATCTCTTCACTCCGTTCCACTTCTTTTTCCCGATAGTAGCTGATCAGCGGCGTGTTGATACCGAAATGATTGAGAAGTCTTTTGGTATGCCGGGTGTCTTCCGCGGCAATGAGATCAGCCTCCTTGAGTATTCGAAGGCTCCTTAAGGTAATATCCTCGAGATTGCCTATTGGGGTGGGAACGATAAAGAGAGTTCCTTTTTTCTGCGAGACTTCGTCGGTCATATTTGTTCACAATGGGAAAATTATGGAGTGTTAATCGTCGAACAGTATGCTCAATTGCTGGAAAAATTGCATCCGCTTTTTCTTGCTTTTTTTTGAAGGATTCGATAAAATTAGTTATATGAATATATGTTCATATATCAAAATGGAGGAAAGATGAATATCGACCGATGCGGCAGTCGGATTATCCATCAGGAAAAGGTAGATCTGGCCCGAACTCTGGATCTCGATCCTGAAAAAGTGGAACAATTATGTCAGCTGTTCAAGGCTTTTGCCGACCCGGGTCGCTTGCGCATTCTTCATGCTCTGCTGCAGCAGGAGATGTGCGTTTGCGATCTGGCAGCACTGCTCGATGTATCAGAGTCGGCAGTCAGCCATCAATTACGTCTGCTGCGCGCCATGAGCCTGGTTGTAAACAGGCGTGAGGGGACAGTTCTGTATTATCGTCCGGTGAACAGTCGCTTAATTGAATTGATCGACAATGCCGGCTCGCTGCTTGAGGGTCGCTGACCACTTACAACCATGATACGCGTAACATCTGGATTATAGGAGACTCACTTTGGAAATATTGATAAAATTAATTCAGGAGAGCTGGCAGATCCTGCTGGACTCTTCTGTGTATATCCTGATGGGTATAACCATAGCGGGATTACTGCGGGTGATCCTTAATCCCAATACCGTCCTGAATCATCTTGGGCGGGGCCGATTCAGTTCCGTCGTCAAGGCGGCAATCCTTGGAGTCCCACTCCCGCTCTGATCGTGTGGTGTGCTGCCGGCGGCAGCATCACTCAGAAAGCAGGGCGCGAATAAGGGAGCGACTACCGCCTTTCTTATTTCCACACCCGAATCGGGGGTGGACTCTATCGCTATCACCTATGCACTTTTGGATCCGGTCATGACGGTCGTCCGTCCGCTGGCGGCCTTTCTGACGGCAATGAGTGCGGGATTGGCTGAAAACCTTCTCTTTTGGCAAAAAAACGACGAAGAAATAGTAGTCGATCGCAGTTGTCCGGTGGATAATTGTTGCGATGGTATCGATTGTCCTGAAGATATCCATAAAAATCATCACACCTTCTCTGAAAAATTGGTGTCCGGGGTGCGCTTTGGTTACCGGGAAGTCTGGGGAGATATCGTAGGCTGGTTTTTTATCGGGGTATTGCTTGCCGGATTGATTACCACTCTGGTTCCGGACGATTTAATGGCGACGCTGCTTGGTGGTGGACTCAGTTCCATGTTGGTCATGCTGGTGGTGGGAGTACCGCTGTATATCTGTGCAACGGCGTCGACACCTGTGGCAGCAGCCCTGATCATGAAGGGAGTAAGCCCCGGTGCGGCACTGGTTTTTCTTCTGGTCGGTCCGGCAACCAACGTCACTTCCCTTTCTGTTTTAACCGGTATTCTCGGCAAGAAAAGCACCTTGATGTATCTGGTGATTCTTTCGACTTGTGCGGTTTTTTTCGGACTTGGTGTTGATGCCTTTTATCAGTTGGTGGGTTTTTCTCCACAGGCTGTTATCGGTGAAGCTTCGGAACTGATTCCGGCAAGTGTAAAGATAATCGCGGCTCTGTTGCTGCTTGGACTTTCGGTCAAACCTCTATTCATGACCTTTCGAAAAAAATTTGCTCCAAAACCAGTCCAAACCAGTTTTATCAGTTCGTTTCCTCCTCTACAAATGTATTCCGGCAAGAGTGAAAAGAAGGAATGCAATGAGGAAAAGGGCCGGTGCACATGTTGTAAATAATGAAAGGAGCGTTGACGTCCGAATAGAAAATAAGTATTTGATGTAGAAGAGCGGTTTAAATGAAATTCGTTATCCAATACTTTCGTGGTCCACAAACCAAAGAGAAAAGATGAGTAAACATATCGGGATACTAACTGCAGGGGGAGACAGTCCGGGTTTGAATGCTGCGATACGAGGTATCGGCAAATCGGCGCTGGCCACGGGGAAGATGCATATTGTTGGTTTTCGTGACGGCTTTCGGGGTCTCATGGAAAATAGGACAATGCGGCTCGATCGGGAGACGCTCTCGTCAATTCTGACCAGAGGAGGGACAATCCTCGGCACGAGTCGTGATAAACCACACAAGATGCCGGTTGGCAGCGAGGTCATGGATATGACCGAGGTGATCTGCGATAATTATAACCGGCACAGCCTCGATGCTCTCATCTGCATTGGTGGCGGAGGTACACAGAAAAATGCCTATCGGCTGGCACAAAAAGGACTCAATATCCTGACCTTGCCGAAAACTATAGACAACGATGTGGCTATGACCGATATTACCTTCGGCTTTCATACCGCCATGGAGATAGCCACTGAGGCCATCGACCGTCTTCATTCCACGGCCCATAGCCATCATCGAATAATTGTCGTGGAGGTTATGGGGCATAATGCCGGATGGCTGGCGTTGGGCGCGGGAGTTGCCGGTGGGGCCGATGTTATCCTCATTCCGGAAATCCCGTATGATCTGCATGCTACCGCCAACGCAATCCGCAAGCGCCAGCAACGGGGGACCAACTTCAGTATTGTCGCCGTCGCCGAGGGTGCTCTCAGTGTGGAAGACTATGCGAAAATGAAGACATTAAAGGATAAGAAAGCCAAGGCCAAGGAAAAGGGGGATACCAAGTCGCAGAAAAAAGCAGAGGAAGCCTTACGGGAATTTGACCAACAGCGGAGCAACCACACCCTTAAACTGACCCAGGAACTTGAAATAATGACGGGATTGGAGTCGAGGTTGACCATTCTCGGACATTGTCAGCGGGGCGGAACCCCTTCAGCGGCGGACAGGGTGCTGGCGACCCGGCTTGGCAGTGCCTGTATTGACTGCATCGAGCGAGGTGAGTATGGCGTGATGATCGCAGTGAATGGTGAAGGCACAAAATCGGTACCACTGGAAAAGGTGATCGGCAAGAAAAAATTGGTGCCGCCGGATCATCCTTGGATCCGGGCCGCCCGCAACGTCGGTACTTGTCTGGGCGATTGATTCTCTCACTACTTCCTTAATCTCCTTTTGTAATTTTTTTTTCCATAAGTATACTCAAGCAATAGGGAATGTGAACATCTTCATTCAACCTTGAAGCAGGAAGGAGAATTACCGTGTCCGACGGTGGCTACGAAACCGATGAATTTGATGGAAGTGGTAAACGTATACTCATTATTGAAGATCAACCTGAAATTAGAAAGCTGCTTGACAAGTACCTGAAAGGAAGGGGATATGAGACCAAAACCGCTGAAAATGGCTTAGACGCTCTTTTCCTCCTGGAACAGTGGCCGGCGGATCTTGTAACAGTTGATCTCAATATGCCGGTCATGAATGGGCATGATTTTATCGTAAAATCAGTGGCGCGCTGGCCGGATATGCCGATGATTGTTGTCTCCGGAATCGGTGCGGTGGACCAGGCGGTTGAAGCCCTACGAATCGGAGCTCGCGATTTCATAACAAAACCCATCGAGAGACTCTCTCTCGTGAAAAATACCATTGATAAAGCCCTTCAGGCAGCAGATCTCATCCGGCAAAATCGTGACTATCAACAAAATCTCGAGAAGAAAGTCGAACAGCGTACAATCGAACTGGAAGAAACCAAACGCCAGTTATTGTATAGCCTGGGTAAATCAGCAGAGTACCGGGATAATGAGACTGGTCGCCACGTTATTCGAGTCGGTAAGATCTGTGCGCTCCTTGCCGGAGCCATGGGGTTAAGTTCCTCTTTGGCCAAGACTCTTGCGGAAGCCGCACCTCTGCACGATATAGGTAAAATCGGCATCAGCGATACCATTCTGCTGAAACCGGGAATACTCACGGAAGAAGAACGCAATATAATGAAAAAACATTGCGAAATCGGCTGCGATATTCTCCGCCATTATTCCTCTGCCAAGGAGCAAGAGGAGCTCGATTTTAAACAGATAATTCGCATGGGCTGTGATATCGAGGATCTCTCCCTGCTGGAGATGGCGATGGTTATAGCCCTTTGCCATCATGAGCGCTGGGATGGCGAAGGATATCCCTGTAAACTGTCGGGCACGCAGACTCCGCTTATTGCTCGGATTGTTGCTGTCGTTGATGTGTATGACGCGCTGGGGAGCGAACGTCCCTATAAAAAAGCACTTCCTGAAGAAACCTGTCTGAAAATTCTTCGGGAAGGTCAGGGGAATCATTTTGATCCTGAGATCATCGACGTATTTTTCGCCAATATAAACGACATCCTGGCCATTAAGAGGGAATGGATGGACTAATAAGCCAACTTTTGCTGTGATTTTTGATTCAGCCAAAACTGATTCTAGCCCCAAAGCTCCAGAACCAATTTTCGGCTTGCATCCAGATATGTATATTGCATTTCCCGATCATTGCAGAAGACTTCCAGAGTTATGGTGCCATCGTAACCGGCAGTCTTTAATGCACTCACTGCTTTTCTCCAGTCAACGGAACCCACGCCCAAAGGCATATGATCATCGCTTCTGGAGCGGTTGTCTGAAAAATGAACATGTTCAATGTGTTCGCCCAGTTCCCTGCAGAAAACATCATGGTTATCCAAGCCGAAATTTGTGTGGCCGAAATCGAGATGGAGTTTGAGACCCGGTACGGCCGCCAGCATGGTTTTAAAAACGGCAACTCTGTCAAATGGGGCCTTATAATTCTCAAATACCATTTTCAGTCCGTGGGATGCTGCCATCTCAACAATCGGGTGTAACGCATCGATATTAAATTCGACTATATCTTTTTTAAGAGCAGGTGGACACGCATAACAGGGATGGATATTCATTATTTTTGCTCCCAGGGCGGCAAAAATCTTGGCACATCGCTCCAACTCATGAAGACAGGCATCCCGAACCGATTGGATTGGATATGCATACGGCAGACATGGATCGGTATGACCGGTAATGGTCAAACCGTGGTCTTGAAGAATCGATTGTAATCGGGGAATATCAACAGTTGTGGCATGAGGTCCTTCGATGGTCAAATCCAAAAAGTCGAATCCCGCCTGACCGCAGAATTCTGCTTCATCGTTAACCGCTTTGGCTGGATTGTTCATAATACCGATTTTCATGGTGTGGTCCTTATTTACCGGATTAAGAGTTTACCCTGTCTCGAGAGTTTGCAGGGAGGGAGGCGCTGTTCGCAGTGCTTCCCTTAGTATCTGTCCTAAGGCTTATTCTGCTTCTTTTTCAATCATGTAATTCAGGAAAGCCACACCAGGGAATCTATACAAAATGGTAGGGTCGGAACTGACATCGGTTAATAGACAAGAGACTTGTTTTCGATTTCTTTCTTGCGTCTATTATATTCTTCCTGAGTGATCCGTCCAGCCTTGTAGTCATCTTTCAAGGCGTCCATAGCCTGTTTGTTTTGATATTCATAGGCGGCTCCCGCGGCACCTGCACCTACTGCCGCTCCGCCGACCAGTTCCTTGCTGCAGCTCTGGAGGAACAGCAAAGAGAGCATTACCATGAGAATAGAAAATGTTTTCATAATCCCACCTCCTTCTGATTATTTCCAGTTGATGCAAGGTAAACGTTCAGCGGCACCTCATAATCCTATCGGTGCGATAATATAAAAAAAGTAAACGCGCTCCGCAGGTAGTCAAGTGATGGAAAATCCATACCGGATTTGATCAGCGTATGCCGTCAGATTTAAAATTTGCAGCAACGAAGCAGATGAAGAGTTTCTACGACGCCATCAAAATTGATATTTCTTTTTGTACCCTCTGGGAGTGATCATCAGATCGTTCCATGTGAATGTTTGGCTGTTGCCGATAATGACAGTGGATTGCATGCCGATCTCGTGATTCAGCATCTCTTCAAGCGTACTGATAACTATTTTTTCATTTTCCCGGGTAGCGGCAGTGACGATGCCGACGGGGGTTTTGGGGTCACGGCGGGAGAGGAAAATCTCTCTGGCCCGAATTATTTGCTCGGTGCGTCGTTTCGATCGCGGGTTATAAATGGCGGTGACAAAATCCGCTTCAGCAACCGCCTTCAGACGCTTCTCTATGACCTCCCAGGGAGTGAGCAGGTCAGAGAGGCTGATTGCTGCAAAATCGTGCATGAGCGGAGCGCCCAGCCGTGCAGCGCAGCTGTTGATAGCCGCAAGGCCTGGAATTATCTCGATTGTGCAGAAAGCTTCTGTCTCTCTGGCTAACTCAAAAACCAGCCCGGCCATGGCATAAATGCCCGGATCGCCGCCGGAAACGAGAGCTACTTGTTTCCCGGATGACGCGATATCGAGTGCTTTACGGCAACGGTCGACTTCCTTCATCATCTCCGAGGAGATAACTTCCTTACCCGGCAGAAACTCAGGAATTAAATCAAGATAGGTTTTATAGCCGATTATTACCTCGGCTCCGGCAAGCACTTCACTTGCAGCCAGGGTCATGTTTTTGCTTGATCCCGGACCTGTGCCGACAACATAAAGGGTACCTGAGCCACTGCCATGGTTACATTTTTCCATTTTTTCTTCCTGCTGAGTAGGTGATTGCTTTGCGCACTAAGCAGCGCAGACGGTTCGGCAACGCCGATGGCCCCGACAGCTTTCAATGCGGCAAAGGAAATTTCAAGGTTATTCAGTTTGTTAATTGAGTCGCTGTCAAAAAAATCAATCTGCCAGCCGTTATTTACGGCGAATTGCAGTAGTCCGATTTCATTATTTTTTTTATCGATTGAGGCCAGGTTACGGATACTTGTCCTGCTCAAATGTATATTATGGAAAAGCTCATTCATGGCTTCCTCGAATTCATGAACGGGGGTGCCACGATTGCAGCCAATTCCTACTACAAGATTGCGGGGCCTGAAGATCGGGCAGGCAGAGGCATTTCCCGTGAAATGAGAAACAATAAAATCAGCTTTATTTGCCTCATCTACTTGAATGAGACCTTGCGGTAAAGAACACACCTTCACGTCTGTGTAGAGGGAAAGCTGCCCCTGATTAACGAGAAGAGTGGATAACTTTATAAGTGTTTTCCGGTCTGGAGCAAGCAATTGCTGCTCCTTGGCCCAAAGGTCGAGCGCCACCAGATCGAGGGTATCCGAGGCTGTGGTGATCACCGCTGTGCCGCCCAGGAGCCCGGCAACTTTTTTTGCGAGTGTATTGCCGCCGCCGATATGTCCGGCAAGGAGGCTGATTGCATGACGGCCTTTTTCGTCGAGAACGACGATACAGGGATCGGTGCGTTTATCCACAAGGAGTGCGGGATGCGAAGCAAGTGCCCGTACCACAATCCCCGTGGCCATGATACAGATGAAGCCATCGTAACGGTTCCAGTTGTTCACAATCGTTTCGGCGATTTTTTCTCCCGGCATTTTTTCGAGGAAGGTAGCTGTATCCAGCAAGGTACAGAGCTTTTCAGCAAGTTCCCTGGCACCCCTGGTTATGGCAAAAATGCCGATTTTCATGGACGGCTGCCACCCTTTCTGTAGCCATGGGTGAATGCCTCGTCATACAGTTTGGACAGCGCTGGAGGAGGTGCATCGGCCAGTACTTTTCCGACTGCAATAATTGCAGTCCTGGTGATGTTGGCTTCTTTCACCTGCCTTGCGATAGTGGCCAAAGTGCCACGTATCTGTCTTTCGTCAGGCCAGCTTACTTTTTCAACGATGGCAACCGGCGTGTCTTCCGGGTACCCTCCGGCAAGAAGATCATCAACAACCTCCCCGATCATACCGACACTGAGAAAAATCATCATGGTCGCCTGGTGTGCCGCCAGCAGCACCAGATCTTCTTTCTCCGGTACAGGAGTCCTGCCGCCACGCCGGGTAAAAATAACTGTCTGTGACACTTCCGGCAGAGTGAGTTCCGTTTTGAGAGCAGCGGCGGAAGCTGTTCCGGAACTCACTCCCGGCACCACCTTAAAGGGGATATCGTTATCTTTCAGCAGGGCAATCTGCTCATTGATGGCTCCGTAGATCGACGGATCACCGGTATGCAGGCGAACAACTTTCTTACCAGCCCGCCATGATTTCAGGGTGATCGTGAACACTTCGTCAAGGTTGAGCCCGGCCGAATCGTGGATCTCGGCGCTAAGCCCGGAAATTAGCGCCTTGGGGACCAGGCTGCCGGTGTAAATTATTACATCGGCTTCCTGCAGTAATCGCTGCCCCTTCACCGTTATCAGTTCAGGATCACCGGGGCCTGCGCCGACGAAATGGATATCATGTCTCATCCCGGTTACTCTTGCTTTTTCACCATCTGCGTCAATCATCGCGTTCCTGTCATAATGGTTATTGGATTGAAGTCAACAGTCCTGCCGTCCGGTTCGGTCCTGCTGACCTGTATCACTGATGTTGCGACGAAAAATCCATGCTTTTTCATCAGTCTCGGTGCTGCCAGTACCGTCTTTTCGATCACCCCGTTTACCACCAGACGGCCGGCTTTGTCTAAGCGATCGGCAAGTAAAGCCACTATCTCGGGAAGTGAGCCGCTGCTGCCGCCAACGAAAACACAATCCGGAGCCGGAAGGCTAAGAAGCGCTTCCGGGGCTCTGCCAAAGACGGGTACTATATTGTAACAATGGAATTTGACAATATTATTTTTTATATTTTCCAGTTCTTCCGCTTTATGCTCGATGGCATAGACTGTCAGCTCCGGATTCGATCTTGCCGCTTCGATCGAAAGGGAACCACTGCCGGCGCCAATGTCCCAGAAGACACCATGCGTCGGCAGCTGGAGCTGGTGCAGGCTTGCCGCCCTTACCTCACTTTTAGTTATCAAGCCGCGACTATGTTGGATTTCCGCTTCCGGCAGACCGAAGTGGAAGTTATATGCATTGTCGCCGGACGATGGGATCAGCAGACATACAACATTGAGAGAGGAAAAGCGGCGTCTGCTTGCTTCAAGTAGGGTACCGCGGAATATATTTTCATTTTCCAGCCCGATATCTTCGGCGACCAGCATTTTGATGGTATCCGGCAAAACGGTTTCCCCGATGAGCTGGAGGTAGTTTAGAAGCCGAGAGGCGATCTGATCGGGACTGTTTTTACTGTCGGTTAAAATGAGATTTTTCCTGTTTGCCAGCAGCAAACCCGGGATATGTTCGGATGTGCGGCCATGCAGGCTGGTGATTTTTGCATCATCCCAGGAGATTTGAAACAGTGCACAAGCCCTTTGTATAGAAGAGAGAGCAGGGTATATCCGAACTCTTTCTTTTGGAAATTCTGTAAGCAGCCGACGGCCGATGCCATAAAAAAGCGGATCTCCGCCGGCAAGGACAGCCACATTGCTCTCCGGCAATATACGGCGAATCGTGTCTAATGCGGTTGCCAAGGGAGTGATTTCAAGAAACCGGCCGGGAAGGTGAGCAGCTACCTCAGCAAACCGTCTTGTACCCACTATCAGAGAACATTCGGCAAGAATTTTTTGCTGTTCCATTGTCAGGACGGTATTTGTCAAACCGATGACATAGAGTTTACACATGGGTGATAATCTCCGCCTTATGATTGACCAGATATACCTTGACGCCGGTGCCGGTAGTTTTCCTGCAGTATTCCCTGGCCTTGAGGCATACCGCCTCAATCAGCTCCCTTTTTCCGGCAGCTTCAATATGCTCATACATTTCCCGTGCGGTATTGGATTTTTTAATCCTTTGCAACAGCTCGCCTTCTGCACCGAGGACGGCGAGAAGATCGGCACCGTCTCTTACTTCCAGGGCGCCGTTGCGTACATGGGTCTGGGGAATACCCAAAGCGGCCTTCATTATTTTCGCCCACATTCCTGCAAGATGAATGGTCTTGAAATTTCGTTTTGCGGCTTCCTTCAGTGAAAATTCAAGATAATCGCCCATCATGGCGTAGGCTTCTTCCGGGAGGTCGAGGAGTTGTTGCGCACCTTTTTCCGAGGTGCGTCCGGTGGAGAGCACGACATCTTTAAGTCCCGCCTCCCTGGCTACATCGAGGGATGCCTTAATTGTGGCAGTCCAGGCATCGGCAGAAATAGGGCGAACGATGCCGGTGGTGCCGAGAATTGACAAACCACCGAGGATGCCAAGTCGTTTGTTCAGCGTCTTTTCCGCCAAGGCTTCACCATTTGGCACTGAGATGGTGACGGCAATTTTCCGCTCGGCGTCAATTTCACCCACGGCATCGACGATCATCTGCCGGGGAATGGGATTGATGGCAGGCTCGCCAACTTGAATCGCCAGTCCAGGTTTGGTCACCATGCCGATACCTTGGCCACGGCACAAAAGGATGTTGCCAAGAAAAACGCAATCTGCAATGGTTCCGTGTGTCTGACCAGTATGAACCAAACTGACGGTTGCCTCGATCTCGGCGCCATTGGTCACATCGGGATCGTCTCCGGCGTCTTTGATAACCGAGGCCGTCGCCGAGTCAACTTTGCCTTCGCCGCCACCATTGATTCGGCACTTAAACACTACAAAGCTTTTGCGGCTTCCGTCAGGAAAAGGAATTTCGATTTCTTTCGGGCATATACCACTCGTCAGGGCAAATGCCGCAGCTTTTGCAGCCGCTGCCGCACAAGATCCTGTAGTAAATCCGCTTCGGAGACGCTTTTTAGCCACCATGATTATTCAGCCGCAAGACGAATGAGAGCATTAACTATTGCCGCAGCTACGGGGCTGCCGCCTTTTCTGCCAAGACTAGTGATGTAACAGGAATTTTCTTCCACCAGCAGGGCTTTGGATTCAGTCGCGTTGACGAAGCCGACCGGGACACCAACGACAAGAGGTGCCTGTACTAATGTTCCCGCGGCAATACTTCGGATGGTCTGGACCAGGGCGGTCGGTGCATTTCCCATCGCTACGATGCCGATACTCTCATTAAGCGACATCTCGATGGCCAGCTCTGATCGTGTCTTATTTTCAGCCTTGGCCCGGCCAGCCACCTCAGGGTCAGCGACCCTGCAGATAACCTTGCCGCCCCATTTGGCCAGCATGGTCTTGCTGATTCCCGCAGCCACCATGGTGACATCGGTAAGAATATCTTTTCCCTCGCGAATTGCCTTGATCCCCGCCTCAATGGCTCCAGGTGCAAAGCGCATGTTATCCCGGAAAGAAAAATCACCTGTCGCATGAATGACCCGCTGAATAATCTTGAAGGTTTTTTCATCCAGGTCGGTAGGACCGAATTCTTCTTTAATTATTTTAAAACTTTCTGCCTCAATATTGCCGGGAAGCACTTTTTGTAATGTCACAGCCATAATATTTATTCTCGTAAGTGATTAATAAAATGAATAAATTCCTTTGCCACATGCGGCGCGGCACCGAAGTGCAGATGCATATACCCACCAAGGGCGTTTTTGTAGAGGTAGCCTTCCTGCGTGCCGTTATTTACGGCATAAACACGTTCAATATGCTCCGGCATGTCGTCAATACTGGAATAATGAAATTCGTGGCCGCGCAAAATGGTGTCGGCAGGCCCGAAACAACAAGGCTTTTGAGTCCTCACTTCACGATAGCCGAGGCTGGCCCTGGACTTCTGCATACCGGCTCGTACAGGAAAGGCGCCGACCATTTTATGAAAATGATTTTCATGATCGATGATGCCTTGTGTCAGATACATAAAGCCGCCACATTCGGCATAGACAGGCCGGTCATTTTCAATCCAATCCAGGATAGCGTTTACCATCTGCCGGTTGTTGCTCAACTCTTGTGCATAGAGCTCAGGGTATCCACCACCCAGATAGAGAGCATCAAGGTCTTCCGGCAGAGCCGTATCTGCCAACGGGCTGAAAAATATCAATTCACATCCGGCTTCGCGTAAAATATCGAAATTATCCTCATAGTAAAAACAGAACGCTTTGTCCCTGGCAACTCCTATCCGGCAACGAACCTCTGCAGGCCGGCAAGGTGAAGCCGCATCCGGTTTGAGACCATTCGCCAACACAGTTTTTCCAGCCGGTCCAGATCAATATGGTCGCTACACTTTTACCAAGAAGTTGTATTGCTTCTGAACTGAGAGGCGCTTCGTCACCAGTCAGCAGGCCGAGGTGACGGCTGGGGATCTCGAATTCAATGGTTCTTGGCAGATAACCGAGGATCTCCGCCTGACAGTTATCCCTGATGGCATCGCTCACCAGCTGCAGATGTCTTTCCCCGGCGACCCTGTTCAGGATGATTCCTTTGGGCGCGGCCTTGGGCCGCAGGGTTTCAAAACCCTTGACGATGGCAGCGGCGCTCTCGGCCATCGACCTGACATCGAGAACCAGAATCCCCGGTATATTAAGAGTTTCGCAGAGGGCACCGCTTGAGGAAATGCCACCATCAAACATGCCCATCACTCCTTCAATAATGGCTATATCAGCATCGCGACTGTTTCGAACAAGAGATTTTTTGACAAATTCTTCACCACTCATCCACAAATCCAGGTTGCGCGATATCTTGCCTGTTACGAGCCTGTGCAGCCCGGGGTCTATAAAATCAGGGCCACATTTGAAAGGTTGTACCGAGTAGCCCTTTTGCTTGAAAGCAGCCATCAATCCAAGGGCAACCGTGGTCTTGCCTGATCCGCTGGAGGTACCCGAGATTACAAATGTAGGGATTGTGGTCTTCTTCATTGGCTGTTCCGCAGGTTGCCCGGTTGATTTTTTGCCGGAAAGAAAAGTGTATTGAGTTGTTCAATTCCGTCAAGGATTCGAAGAGTCGGGCGGGATACCAGTTCTTCCTTGATGAGATACACCTGTTTATTTTGTACGGCCTTGATAGCGCCAAAACCAGGTTCGTTGATGATGGTATTGACATCAACCGGATTCATTCTGCCCTGCTGGGCCAAGAAGATATCGATCTCCGATCCGTGACCGAGCAACTGTTCCTTGCCGAAATAGGCAATATTTGTTTTGCGAACCTGCTCGGCATCGTCGGCAATATTTACTCCTCCAGCCTGCTCAAGAACAAACATGCCGATACTTTCCGGAGCAAAGGTTTTCATTTTTTTATGAATTGACTGGAAATACACCTTTGGCCGTTGCTCAGCCTTTACATTTTTCAAGCTATCCTGAATAATCTTGAGGCGGGCCTTGAAACCGGAAATCATCTGCTTTGCCTGATTTTCGTGGCCGGTTAGTATCCCGAGGTCCAGCCAATAACCGAACATCTCCCCGACACTGTTTGGCTGCAGGGAGATAATGGTTATACCGGCCTGACTCAGCTTCTTAATGAACTGCGGATAGGATCGTTCGATCATCGGACGAACCAGCACCAGATCCGGGTGAAGCGCGATAAATTTTTCCGGATCTTCCCGGTAGGAGAAACGAGGCTTGCTTTCTATGGATGGTGGATAATCGTCCGAGTTGGAGATTCCCACCAGAAGTTCCTCCGCTCCAAGACTGCAGAGGTTTTCAGTGTGGGCTGAATAGAGTGATATGATCCTTTTAAATGGTTTGGGTACACTGATGGTCTGCCCCGAGCTGTCTATGATGGTCTTGACATCGCCGGTCGTCGCCGACACGTATAAGGGCTGGAAAAACAGCCAGTACTGTACACATACTAAGACAATTAAGACACTCATTCGATCTGTGCACGATGCCATAGGAGTTGTTTCGTTAATTATCGACATAGTGAGTTATTGCTCCCAATATTGAAAACTTACCTGCCGGGCCTTATTGAAGGAGTCAAAAGCGACCTTCGCCCGCACATCGAACACTTCGGCAATTGTTTCCGCGCTCATGGTTTCAGCCGTTGGACCGTGTCGAGCGATTCTTCCGTTTTTCATAAAGATATTGTAATCGCAATAGGCAGCAGCCAGATTCAGGTTATGGATAACGGCTATTACTGTCCTTTTTTCAGTCCGGACCAACTCGCGGGCAATATTAAAAATCTGCAGGGTGTATTTGACGTCAAGACTTGAAGTCGCCTCATCAAAAAGCAGCACCGGTGCGTTCTGGGCCAAGGCCCGGGCAACAACCGCCCGCTGTTTTTGTCCACCGGACAGACTATTTGTATAGCGATCCCTGAGAGCACTAATACCAATACATTCCATGGCCCGATCAACAGAAAGCCAATCCGTGTCGGAGGGCGAAGAAAAGCGGTCAATGTGAGGATGTCTGCCCATCAGCACAATCTCTTCTACGGTAAAACCAAAGCCTGTATCGAATTCCTGGGGTACCAGGGCCAGTTGTTGCGCTAAATGCCGTTTCGAATACCTGGTGAGTTCTTTTCCCTTAAAAAAGATGTCACCGGTTCCCTGTTTTTTACAACCGGTCAGCAGATCGAGAAATGTTGTTTTACCGCAACCATTTGGTCCGATAATCCCATAAAATTTGCCTGGCTGCAAGGTGAGTGAAATATCCTGCAGAACAGGGGTAATTCCATAGGCAAATGAAACATCCCGCAGCATGAAGAGAGGGGGGAAGGGCGCAGAATTATTCATAGCTTTTCCCCCTTTGTTTCTGCCTGAAAATAACGCAGAAAAACGGTCCGCCGATGAGTGCCGTCAGTACTCCGATGGGAACTTCCACGGGAAGAACCGCTCGGGTCATGGTGTCGGCTAGAAGCAGCAGGATGGCTCCGGCCAGGGCGGAAACCGGCAGAAGTTTGCGGTTGTCCGGGCCTACCAGATAGCGCATAAGGTGCGGCACGATTAAGCCGATAAAGCCGATAATGCCGGTTACGGCCACACAAACCGCGGTTACCAGCGAAGCGGTGAGCAACAGTATTTTTCTGACCTTGGCGGTTTCCACTCCGAGAGTATCAGAGGATCGCCTGCCAAGACTCATGATGTTCAGATCCCGGCTAAAATACCAAGTTACCAGCATGCCGAAAATGAAGGCGGAGCCCACCAGCAAAACGCCGTTCCAGGTACTTGATGCAAAGCTGCCCATCAGCCAGAAAATGATGACGGCCACCTGTTCGTCTGCAAGATATTTCAGAAAACTTATTCCCGCGGACAGGATGGCCCCGACAATAACGCCGGAAAGGATCAGGGTCTGAGCGGAGATCTGTCCGTTAAAGGTTGAAAGTCGCATAACCACGACCAGTGTAAGGATTGCTCCGGCAAAGGCAAAAACCGGTGTCGAAAAGTGACCGAGCATTGTCACATTGGCAAGAAGTGCCAGGGATGCACCAAAGGCGGCACCGCTGGAAATACCGAGAGTATAGGGATCGGCAAGAGGATTGAGCAGAATACCCTGATAAATCACCCCGGACAGAGCCAGCCCGGCCCCGACAAAAGAAGCCGTAAGAATGCGTGGCAGCCGGACATCCATGACCACATAGGGTACGCTGGTTTCAATCCCTTTAAGTAAAGAACTATCGCCGGTTATTCCCGCACCCAGAACCCGGAAAATATCTGCCGGCGCTATCGTCATATAGCCCATGCCGGTGGAGATGACAACGGCAAGAGCGGTACAGAGCAACAAAGTGCAGGTGAGAAGGAGAAACTTCTTTTCTGAATGGCGATACATAGTTTTTCCGATCGGCGATTTACAAGATTTGGCAAGGATTCGTTCGTAGGTCCGGGTTCCAAACCCGCCCACCTCAGGTTCGAATCCAGCCATCCTCAGGCCAGGTAATAATAACCGGCCGCTACCAGGACAACACATAGAGCCCTGGTCACCTGGCTGAAGCCAACGAGCTGCAGGGCCAGTTGAGGAGAATAGATTCCGGTATAATAGGGCAGCTGATGCCGAACAGCCCTGATCGGAGTCGCGAGAATATTGCCGACAAGCAGAGCCAGCACCACATCTTTTATGCTGAGACTGTTTGCGGCCAGCAATACACTTGCCGCCGCTAATCCAGCCGAAAATTCCGTGGTGACGTGCAAAACGACAATTCCGAGGCTCTGCGGGTTCAACCAGGACAGGAACCAGGCCTTGGCGGCGATAAACTCCTCCATCCGGGTAAATAAACCATATCTGTTTAAAAGAAAAAAGAGCAGGTAAACCGGAATCATGAACATCATGATCTTGCCGATACGTTTTTGCAACCGTTTGATACTTGTAACAACGGCTTTTTTGAAGCCCATAGCGGTATGTTGCCGCATCGGCACTACCCAACTTCCGTCATTTTCGGGGAGAAGCAATCTGCCTCCGAGAACAACAAAAATAGTCTGCAGAATCGCAGCGCTGAAAGTGAGTCCGACATAAAGAAACGCTCCCATTTTGATGAGTGGAGCAGTGAGGAAAAAAACAGTCGGCAAGTGGAGAAAAAATCTCGGCAGGGAGTTGAACAGGTTCGCCAGAATCAGTTCTTTCTTGCTCATCTGTCCTTTATCGTAAGCTTCCGCCAGCATAGTGTTGGCGGAGACTCCGGAGAAGAAAGCAACAGAGAAACTCGCTCCCGTAATCGCCGATAATCTGCCGATTCGGACAATCGGACGGGCAAGTGCCGCCAGTCTGTGGGTCCAGTTAAGACTTTCGATGATGTTTGCGATAAAAAGGCCAAGGGTAATGAAGAAGGTGATCCTGACGATCGGCAGAATCACCTGTGGCCATATAGCTGTAATAAGTTCATGTTCCATGGAGTATTTTACAAGAGATATCTTCATTCAAGGTATCCCGATTTCTTTTCCATGTATCGGGGGCTGATTTTCAACGAGCGATAGTACACCCCATGGACAAGAAAGAAAATAACTAACCCCTGAAAATTTGAAATAAGCCCGGACTATTTTCAGTCCCCGTGCCGTGCAGGGATAAGTACCTTGGGACTCTTTTGGAAAATCAGAATGCCTTCTTATTGTAATCAGCGGCTATCGTCCAAAAGATGATTTTTATCAAGACTGATCCGTGATATTTGATGAACCAGGTCATCGCATGGCCTGGTTTTGGTTAGGTAACATAACGTAATTACGATGTAAATATTTTTCTGCCATTCTCGCGTTTCAATAGATAACAAAATTCCCACCGATTAAAAACATTGACGTTCGGCGTATTCACTACTACGATGATGAACAATATCAGGTGCCCTTCAGGGCTTAATTGGGAATCCCGTGAAAATCGGGAATGGACCCGCCGCTGTGATTCTACTTTCTCTTTTTAAGAGAAACCTTTTGACACTTTATGCCACTGTGCTGATTTAATCCCGATTGTCGTACAATAAATCGGGATACGCACCCTCATGAGATTGATGCCGGCTGTAAAACAATCTCTAAGGTGTAACCATGGGAAGGCTGTCAAAAGGAATGGATAAATCAGAAGACCTACCTGATATATGATAGCGAAACTTCGTGGACCATAGTTTGCTGTCAGATCACGAGGAAAAAGGGTAATCCCCGGATCATTCAATTTTTGAAATGGTCCGGGGATTTTTTTTTCCGGACCCCACGTGAAGGTCGGCAATGTTAGGAGAAGAGCAATGATTAAAGAAGAAATTGGAGGACTGGTAGCACTGACAATGCCTGTCGAAAGAGATAAGGCATTACACAAAAGAACAGATATTTTTCGTAGAATCTTCAAGGTAACCGCGGCAACAACGCTGGTATTATCAAGCATGCTTCTCAGTGAAGATGTCCAGGCGGTCGACAACGAAGTTCCGGTGATGGACAAAGTAATTGTCACCGCATCCAGGCAAAAAGAAAAAATCGCTATGGTTCCCGCCAATGTAACCGTTATCTCAGCGCAGGAAATCGCAGCCTCACCTGCCGAAACAGTTCCTGAACTCCTCCGGAATACCGCTGGAATAGTTGTGAACGATATCACTGGCAACGGCCGTAATATAACCGTGGACCTGAGGGGATTCGGGGAGACAGCGCCCCTGAATACATTGTTGCTGATTGACGGCCGACGGATAAATCAGGCTGATTTGAGCGGGGTTGATTGGACGCTTATTCCCAAAGACAGGATTGAACGGATAGAAGTCGTTTATGGCGGGAGAGGAAGTGTTCTGTACGGAGATAATGCCGCCGGAGGAGTAATAAATATTATAACAAAGAAAGGAGACGAGCTCCATTTTTCCGGCGGTATGACGGCCGGCAGTTACGATACTTTTTCGTCCAGATTGGCAGGTAGTGGCTCAACTGAGAGCTTAAGCTATGCACTCAGCGGCAACTTCCGAAGATCGGATGGTTATCGGGACAACAGCGGAACCGACGCCAAGGATGTGGGATTGAATCTTGAGTATTTTCCTGTCGACCGATTCAAGGTCGCTCTGACCAGCGGCTATCACGAAGATGATACGGAAGTTCCAGGCTCTTTGTTACTCAGTGATCTGGCCAATGGTGTTTCCCGGACAGCAAGTACCACGCCCGACGATTTCTCCGATACCAAGGATTATTACGCACAGCTTGAACCTGAATTTTATTTTACTGACACCAGCTATTTTAAATTGGAGTCCTCCGCCCGGAGAAAGGAGAATAGTGCCTTTTTCTCCTATGTCGGCGGAACCTTTGATGCCGCAACCGATATCGATACCCTGACTGCTTCTCCACAACTGGTCATTAATGAAAAGCTTTTCGGCCATACCTCAAAGCTGGTTGCGGGATTTGATTTTACAAAAAGCGAAGAGGATATCGACAACGACTCGGTATTTTTCGGCTCGTCTTCCATTGCTTCATTTGATCTTTCTAAAGAAGATACGGCTGTTTACGGCAATGCGGAAGTGTCGATTACCGACAGCGTCGCCATATCCGGCGGGTATCGCTATGACCGTGCCAAGTTCAAGTCGTTTACTTCCGGCATCTCAGACAGTGTGAACATGCATGTAAACGTTTATAACGGAGGGGTGACCTACACGTTTTCAGACAAAGGTTCGGTGTATGCCGGCTACGCCAGAAGTTTTAGATTCCCGGTACTGGATGAAATGTTCAGCTTCTTTACCAATAGTTTCGATACAATTCTTGAACCACAGACGACCGACGATTTTGAAATCGGCACGCGCCTTCAATTCGGCCCGGAGATCAATGTGGGTGTGAATTTTTTCAGGTTGAATACCGAGAAAGAGATCTTTTTTAATCCTGCCACATTTGCCAATGAAAATCTGGATGGGGACACGATCCGGCAGGGCGTGGAAATAACAGTAAGTAAGAGCTTTGAAAAAGTTTCGCTCAACGGCAGTTATACCTTCAGAGATACGGAAATCGATGGTGGAACATATGATGGCAAGGACATTCCCAACGTGCCTCGTCATCAATTCACAGTTGGGGCCGAGGCCAAAATCCTCGAAAATGTTCAATTGAATCTGGACGGCTCGTATATCGGCAAAAGACCGTTTATTTCAGATTTTGCCAATGCGGCCGATTATCAGGAGAGTTATTTCTACCTTACCGCAAAACTGGCCTATCTGTTTAAAAACGGCTCGGCTTATTTGACTATTAAAAATCTGTTGAATGAGAAATATTCGGAATTTGGCGGGATCAACTTCCAGGGAGAACCGGGTATCCAGCCGGCACCGGGGATTAATTTTCTTGTGGGTGTAACTCTGGATATTTAACCGTTTTATGATACTAGGCTGAAGAACGAATTTTGTCGCCGGAGGTATGGATGTTTGAAATAATAGAAAAGGGCGGGGTGGTTATGTATCCGCTGCTTGCCTGTTCCATCTGTGTATTGACAATCATCATTGAGCGAGCCTTATTCTGGATCCTTCTCAACCGACGGCACAATCGTCAGTTAATCGATGAAGTGCTGGAGATTTGCCGCCGGGGCGACTGGGAACTGGTAAAACAGAAAACGATGGGCTCCAGAGACTACGCTATTCGTGTTTTGGTAAGCGGCATTGTGCACAGACAATTTTCCATGACCAAAGCCATGGAAGTTGCTGCAATAGAGGAAATCGTCAAAATGCGTCGCGGCATGGGTGTACTCGACACCATGATCACAGTGGCACCGCTGTTAGGCATACTCGGCACTGTCGTTGGCATTATTTTGTCTTTTGATATGCTGGCCATAGGGGGAATTAATGATCCTCATGCTGTTACCGGAGGTATTGCCCAGGCCCTCATCACCACGGCTACCGGCCTGAGCATAGCGATATTGGCCGTTATTCCATTTAATTATTTTAATGTCAAAGTCGAACAGGCTGTCCAGACAATGGAACAGTATGCGACGAGTCTTGAAATAGTGTATGAGAAATTATCTCCGGAATTTTCGTAACCGTTCCCCAGCACCCCATTTTCGTTCAATCAGGCCGCCTCACATAGCAAACTATAGCTCGGAGGCCTGCTTGAACGAACCTGGAGCACTGGATGACGACGGCCAAGGATGGCCTAGTGTCGAGGGTGCCAAGGATGGCACAGGAGCGACCTGGTTACAGGTCCGGGTTATGCAGTCTTTTGATGTGTACCGGTGAACGGTTACTAATTTTTAAAGGGAGACGGCTTATGAAGATCAATATCGGAAAGCGAAAAGGCCCTCGCGTCGAAATGCTGCCTTTAATAGATATTGTTTTCCTGCTCCTGGTATTTTTTATTTATGCCATGCTGTCGATGGCTGTCCACCGCGCGTTGCCGATCGCTTTGCCGAAATCCGGCACGGCGGAAGTTGATAATCGACCCATGACGGCGATCTCCATCACGCAGGAAGGACATGTCTATATAGATAAACAGCCGGTGGAATTGTCTGAATTGCCGGCAATTCTGGGCAATAAAACCACGGTTGAAAAAGAAAAGGGAGTGCAGGTTTTTGCCGATCATCGGGTTGAGTATCAGCGCTTGTTTATAGTGCTCGACAATATCAAAAAGGCGGGAATTTCACAAATATCATTGCAGGCGGAAAAAGATGGAGGATCTTAAACGACTCATTTTCCCGGCTATGGTGGCTCTTATACTGCATGGGGTTTTGATCGGCTTGAAATTGCCGAGACATGCGCCATTAAAACCGGTTCTCAATGGGAATCCAATTAAAATCGAGATTAATGAAGTGTCCCCTCAAAGAACTGTTTCCAAAAGAAAGGAAGAGATAAGAAAAACTAAAAACATTCCGAACCGGATTTCTTCTGAAAATGTTGCGCAGAAAAACATTCCGAAGCAATCTGTTGTTGAGAAAGATGACCACAAGCTTCTTAAGCAGAAAAAGAAAGATTTGGTTCCTCAGATCAAGCAGCTAAAAAAACAGATAATTGATAAGGTTGCTGCAATACCAGCAGAAGCTGCCGCACGGACGAATACCGAAAATTCTGAAAATGATCTTAAAAGAGAAATGCGGAAGGAGAAAGTTTCAACAGCCCCAATACAAACCAAGGCAATCCCAAAATATCGGCAAAACAGACAACCTTCCTATCCACTGATCGCCAAACGGAGAGGGTATGAAGGCGAAATCCTGTTAAGTGTGCTGGTTGATGGTGCAGGTACGGTGTCTGAAATTACCATCAAAAATTCAAGTGGTCATCTCAGCCTGGATAATGCAGCTTTAAATACAGTGAAAAACTGGTTGTTCACACCAGCTGCCGTGAATGGTAGACCGGTGGCTATGTGGGTTGATGTGCCGATACAATTTCAGTTGAAATAGAGATGGCGTCGTAAAAATTCTTCATCTGCTTCGTTGCTGCAAAATTTCTATCATTACGACGTACTCTAGTACGCCGAAATAATAGAAATATTGCGCGCCTCGCATATGAAGCTTTTTACTTAGCCATCTGAAATTTGAGGTTTTTACGAGTTTATCAGAGATGGAAAAGGTGAAAGAACCTCCAGGAAAACTTATGAAAAAATCTGCAATCGTATTGCTTACCCTGCTTTTTTATGGTTGTTCCCTTAGCATAATTGTCGCACCTCTGCGTGCCCGATTGATAGTTGATCAGACAGGAGATAAAATCGATGTGCCGGATGCGCCCCAACGGGTGTTAGCCTTGGCACCGAGTCTCACCGAAATGATTTACTCGTTGCATGAGGAAGCAAAATTGGTGGGTGCAACCCGCTATAGTAATTACCCCGAAGCCGCTAAAAAACTGCCCAGGGTCGGATCTTACGTTCAGCTCGATCTTGAGAGGATAGTCGCTATGAAACCGGACTTATGCCTTGCCATCAAGGATGGGAATCCACGCCGCACGGCTGATGCGATCAAGGCTCTCGGTATTCCTGTTTTCGCTATTGACCCCCGTAATATAGATCAGATAATGGATGCTTTTCTTCTGCTTGGTGACGTTCTTGGGGTACCTGAAAGGGCAAAGGAGTTGGTAGCTAATCTGGAACATCGGCTTGCTCTGGTCAAGGAAAAGGTCGCCTCCAGCCGGAAAAGACCCCACGTTTTTTTTCAAATTGCCGATGCTCCAATAGTGTCGGCCGGAAAAAACAGCTATATAGACAAACTCATCACGCTGGCTGGTGGGAGTAATCTCGCAGGAAGCATGACAGAGTACCCACGCTTTTCATGGGAAAACATTATGCTCCTGCAACCCGAAGTTGTAGTAATCAGTTCGATGTCCGGAGGGAAATCTCCGGATTCCTTAAAAGCCTCCTGGCTGAGCTGGCCGGAGATTCCTGCCGTTAAAAATCACCAGCTCTATGTCGTCAATGCCGATCTTTTTAATCGGCCAACCGCCCGGTTGATTGACGGTCTTGAAATTCTTGCTGAAATATTGCACCCGGAAGCAGGAGTGGTCAGTGCCAAATAAGAACGAAAGTTTGCCGATGACACCGCTGACCAGAAAACTGGCCATGGTCTGTATAATCCTCACTGTTGTCTTTATGTTGAGCCTGATTACGGCGTTGGCCAATGGTCCATCTTCGATCAGCATAGGCAAGATTTTCTCGGTTATCACCGGGGGCAATGCCGCCGGTTCGACAGCCGCTACCATTCTCTGGAAAATTCGCCTGCCCCGAATTATTCTGGCGGCGGTGGTTGGTGCGACCCTCTCGCTTGGGGGTATGGTTTTTCAGGCCTTGTTGCGCAATCCGTTGGCAGAACCATATATTCTCGGAATTTCCGGTGGTTCCGCTGTTGGTGCAATCAGCGGGATATTGCTGGGCTTATCTTTTTTCCCGGGGGTGACTTTATGTTCATTTTTGGGATCGATGTTGACCTTAGGTGCCGTCCTTGTTCTTTCTGGTAGCCGTTCCTCAGTCCGAAAAGATTCCCTTCTTTTAGGCGGAGTAATGATGAACGCATTCTGCGGTGCGTTTATCATGTTTTTGATTTCCATAAGCCAGGGATCAAAGGTTCAGGAAATTATCTACTGGTTAATGGGCGATCTTTCCATGGCCAGCAGCAGTAATCTGCCTCTTTTATTGCTCTGTCTGCCATGTTTCGTTGTAATACTTATACTGGCCAGACCCCTCAATATTATGTTGACGGGCCGGGATGCAGCCATTGCCATGGGGGTGAACGTTCGTTTAATTTCAACCATTCTTCTTGTCACGACTTCGATGATGGTCAGTCTGGTCGTCTGCCAGTCCGGTCTGATCGGCTTTGTCGGTTTATTGATCCCCCACGTTTTTCGCATGTTTTTGGGAGCAGACCATCGCCTCCTGGGTCCAAGTTGTATTCTCGGCGGTGGAAGTTTTTTAGTGCTGTGCGATCTGTTCGCCCGAACCCTTCCGGAGGTTGGAGAGATGCCGGTTGGGGTCATCACCGCGCTGGTAGGCGCACCTCTTTTTGTCTTTCTGTTGTGGAGGTCGCGTCGATGATCGCTCTTGATCTTCAAAACACTTTCCTGAGTTATAACGGCAACAAAGTTGTTGACGATGTTTCCTTTTCCGCGGGAGCAGGCGAATTTTTCATGATAATCGGTCCCAATGGGGCCGGGAAATCTTCACTTTTAAAATTAATCGCCGGAATTGAAAAGGCCCAATCCGGGCAGATAACTATTCTTGGCAAGCCGAAGGAAAGGTATTCGGCCGGAGAACTTGCCAAAGTGGTCGCTCTTGTCTCCCAGCAGGCTCCAATCGATTTCCCTTTTTCTGTTGCCGAAACAGTGCTTATGGGGCGGTCTCCCCACCTGGGTTTGTTGGGCATTGAAGGTAAAAAGGATTATGAACTCGCCATGGAAGCCATGTCTTTTACCGGAGTCAGGCAGTTCGCAGAGCGGCGTCTCGATCAACTTTCTGGAGGTGAAAGGCAGCGGGTGATGATCGCCCGTGCCATATGCCAGGAACCTGAAATTATCTTGCTGGACGAACCGACAACCGCCCTGGATCCCGCGCATCAGCTGAAAGTTATGGATCTTATGGAGAAATTCAGGCAGGAAAAAAAGACCACGGTTATCATGGTCTCTCATGATTTAAACTTAGCCGCCTTGTATTCCGACAGGTTGTTATTAATGAAAAATGGTAAGGTAGTCGTTATAGGTACACCATCGGAGGTCTTTGTTTCGGAGTTTATGGAAAAAAGTTATGATTGTGATTTGCTGATAGACGAAAATCCTCTTGGCAACGTCCCGAGAGTGATGCCTATTCCTGAAAAATTTAAAAAGTTTCATCCATGATAAACTCGTAAAAACCTCAAATTTGAGATGGCTAAGTAAAAAACATCATATGCGAGGCGCGGAAAATTTCTATTATTTCGGCGTACTAGAGTACGTCGTAATGATAGAAATTTTGCAGCAACGAAGCAGAGGAAGAGTTTTTACGACGCCATCCATAAATGGTGCTTTTTCCCTAACTCCTCGTTGTTCTGAAAATTGAATCCTCGGAAAAAGGAGACTTGTATTGTGAGTTTCTTGCACGAAAAGCAACCAGCCGAGTTAAGCGACAGGGAGTGGGAGTCCTGCCGGCAGTGTTTTCAATGTCCCAAAACCCACTGCCCACACTGCCGAGGAAATACCTCCGAACATACTGCCTCCGAGGACTTTTTTGATAAATTTGCCGGATGTCTCGCCTGCGCATATTTCCAAAAAATAGGTTTCCAGCATCCAAGCGGAATCGAGTCCTTTATAGCCGAGCAGCTTCGGGATTACCATAAAAATACCCTGACCGGAGAGCTGGTCAGGCAGGAAAAGAAATATAATCGTCTTTTTGAAGGCAGCCATGACATGATCTATGTCTCCAGGCAGGATGGCAAACTTCTTAATGTCAATACTGCCGGGGTGGAAATGCTGGGCTTTTCCAGCAAGGAAGAGATGCTGGCCCTTGATTCAGTCAGTCAATTTTACGCAAATCCGGCGGATCGCCGCAAGCTGGTCGCTCTTCTCAGCCGGGATGGGAGTGTGAAAGACCTGGAATTTAACTGGATCCGTGCCGACGGCAAGCCGATTCATGTTCTTTTATCGAGCCGCAGCTACGAGGACCCCGCAACCGGAGAAGTGCAGTACGAAGGCATCATCAAGGACATTACCAGACGAAAAGAAATTGAAGAATTGATCCAGAAACGCAATCGGGAACTTTCCATTCTTAACAGCATTGCCTTGGCGATCAATTATACCATGGGCTTGGACAACATACTGAAAATCACCCTGAAACGTATCTTAAGCGGACTGTCGTTTTCCCAGGGCGGGATTTTTTTAATCGACAGGGAAGATAAAACAACCAAAATGGGTGAAGCGTTCGGGCTTGCCGGAATGGAAAAGGGCAAACCCGTAGAGCTGATATTTCAAAATTCACTGTTGCGGGAATCCCTTATCGAAAGAGCTTCAAGGCTATCGCTCGAGGCTTTTTTTCCATCTTTTCAGGCAAGTTACAAGGCCTCTGACGAAGACACGGCAGATTCATTTATATGGCTATCCTGTCATTTGATCATAGCAAAAGGCACGCCGATTGGTTTTTTCGGGTTTGTTCTGCCACCTGGTAAAATATTGGATCATCAGGAGAATCGTTTACTGGGTTCCTTGGGAAATTTTTTAGGAAATGCCATTGAAAATGTCAGAATGATAGAAACGATACATCGAAACAGGCATGACCTGCAGAGACTTACAGAGAAATTATTTCAAACCCAGGAGGACGATCGAAGACGAATTGCGCGGGAACTGCACGATGAGGCAGGGCAATCCTTGACCGCCGTGAAATTGGGTCTAGATCATTTAGAGCAGAAAATTGCCGGGAATAATACTGCTGTGAGAGATATCTTGACTGACACCCGAAAGATGCTTTTGCGGACCTCTTCTGAAATCCGTCGTCTGGCTTACAATCTGCATCCGACTTTACTGACTGATTTGGGGCTGGAGCCGGCATTGAAGCTCTATTTTAAGGATATTGAAGCCCACTCGAATATAACCATTGAATTTCAGATGATTGGTTTTAAAAGCAGGCTCGAAAAGGATCTCGAAACATCACTGTATCGTTTCAGTCAGGAGGCTATGACCAATACTTTAAAACATTCGGGGGCTGAGGTTTTCAGGCTGAAGATTATCAAGAGTTTTCCTAAAATCATTTTTATCGCCGAAGATGATGGAGTTGGTTTCGACGAGAAAGAGGTCAGCACCGACAAACGAAGTATGGGGTTACTCGGAATGCGGGAAAGGACCCATCTTTTAGGTGGAAAATTTCTTGTCAAAGGGCGTCCGGGACAAGGCACACGCATTCGCATAGAAATTAAAATACCTGCAGATTACGAGACATTCACCAAAGGATTATAAGAGGGTATAAGACTATGGGAAGAACTATCAAAGTCTTGCTTGCTGATGATCATACCATCGTCCGGCAGGGCATGGCACATTTGCTGGAAGAACAAGCCGATATTCATGTGGTCGGAGAGGCGAAAAACGGCAACATGGCAGTGAAAATGGCCATTGAACTCAATCCCGACCTTGTCATACTGGATATTGCCATGCCGTTATTGAATGGTATCGAATCTGCGAAAAGGATACGTAAGGAGCTGCCGGGCTGCAAAATTTTAATCTTATCCATGTATTCCCATGAACACTATATCCACAACTTATTGGAAACAGGCGTTTCGGGGTATCTGTTGAAGGATTCGAGCGGTGTTGAAATTATAGAGGCGATTCGTGCCGCCATGAACAATGAAATGGTAATGAGTCCGTCGATTTCAAAGAAAATAGAAGAATCACTTTTGTCGCCTTATAAAAATGTATCCAGGGAAGAGCGCTACGGGAAACTGTCAAACAGGGAAAGAGAGGTTTTTCAATTGATCGCAGAAGGAATTCCAGCGAAACGCATAGCTGAAATGCTGTTTATCAGCCTTAGCACCGTAAAATCTCATAGAGCAAAAATAATGGAAAAACTGGGCGTAACTTCCCCAACCCATCTTGTTCGTATTGCTATTAATCTAGGATTGGTAGACCCTGATCTATGATTTTGGGGATAAAAGCTTCACACCCTGGTTAATAAGGAAATATCCCGCTCAATCTGTTCTTGCCGTGAGTTGATACTATCCCGGATGCCGGTTGTCCGGGTCTCAGTGAGCAGGTTATCAAACAGCTCTACCAGGTATTGGTTGGTTGCCTGGAAAGCGGGTGAAATAGTTTTCTTCCAGAAAATAGGGGACTGCTCATCGGACATACTTCTCAGGACAGTTGAGCAGGCAAAGATAACCAGTTCCGATATCGATTCTGTCAGCGGATCAGCAAACTGAACCTCGCCTTCAAAGCCGAAAATACCTCTGTTTTTGAGCCGTCCCTGTCTCTCATAGTCGGCATAACCGCTAGTCCCGGCCAGAACGATCTGTTTATGGCTCAGGAGATTGGCGGTTCGATCCAAACGGTCGAGAAGATGATTCTCTTTCAGGAACAACAAATTATCGCGAAGATCCTGTAGCGTGGCGTCAGGAACGAACATGAGAAAGCCAATTTCAGGGTCAATACCGTGTTCCATACACAGTTGGATGGCCTGTGTTCCGACTGCGGTTGTTGAACTTTTCTTGATCTGGTGCAGGATATTTGCCGAGCCGCTTTCTATGCCCATAAGAAGGGTGGTCATTCCGGCTTCCACCAGATGTTTGACTATTTCTTCATTGAGATCGTTGGGCCGGGTTTCCATGCCGAAAGTGATATTCAGGGTTTTGAGGAGTTCCAGCAGTTGCAGGGTCCTTGCTTTTCCGGCCTTGCCGGGGCCGATGAAGTTCGGATCGGCAAAATAGAAATCCCGCACTCCGCCCGCAACGAGCATTTCTATTTCCCTGAATATATTTAACGGGGATCGGCCCCGCCAACGGCCTCTTTGATTATCAAAAGAGGGGACAAGGCAGAAGCTGCAGCGGTTATAACAACCGCGACTGCCAAGAATGATGGCAGTGGGGCTGAGTCTTGTCCGTTTGGGAAAAACAAATTGGTCCGGCTCACTATCAGGCTCTCTTGGCGTCAGGTGGACTTGTCCATCAGTCATTGTTGCAAGACCCCGGATACCTACGGGCGATGCTTTCCCGGCAAGCCTTGTTCCGAGATCAATCAAGGTATGTTCAAATTCGCCTACTGCGATGGAATCAACCACCAGAACCGAGCGCAAAATATCCTCATAGACCAGTGTGGGAAAAAATCCGAACAAATTGATATGGCCGGCAAAGCCCTGCTGTTTCAGGTTAGTCAAAAATCAAACAGTTTGTCAGTATGTTCCCAAAAATAGACTGCGTTGACACAGAGAAACTCAGGAGACAGAGCCAGTATTTTCTCAGTTGTCTCTGCAAAAGTTACTTCCGGACGTGCATCATCGATAAATATCACTTGGAATCCAGGCCGCTCCAAAGCCGAAGCAGCATAGCCGCCCATGAGACACGACCAGAGCGGGGTGCTGGCAATGTCGTTAAAGCGCTGTTCCGAGCTGAGCCTCGGATGTTCCAAAACAACTATTTTCATGGGAAAATCTCCAACCGTGAAAGGATATTTGCGGCATGGCAACGAGCCTGAAAATCATGAAGAACATGATTGTATTTTTCCGGATTGTAATAGACAGGGTAGAGCAGGTCTGTTTGCGGATCCAATTCTCCGCTTGCTATGATTTTCCTGGTTAAGAGGAGCTCCCGGATATAATCTGATATGGTTGAAGATCACAGCTCCAAGATTTCCTTTCGGATGATGAATTTCCAGGATTTTATCCAGCGTGTCACGTGCTTCCTGAATTTCACTCTCAGTTTCACCGGGCAGATTAAGAAGAAAGTGGCACATGGTCAACAGGCCAAGTTCGGCGGTGACGCGTGCCGCCTGAAAAATATCCTCCCGGCTCATCCTTTTGTTAAGCAGCTTAACCCGCGGGTGGTCAAAGCATCACCTGAGAAATAGACCCCGCAAAGTCCGACATCACGGGCCAAGGACAGATTTTCATGGCTGACTTCGTCCTCCCTGAAAAAACCGGTCCAGGAAACATTCAGTTTTCGTTTTGAAAAGCTCACGGCATAACGCCTCGAAATGATGGGTAGGCCGGTTGACGACCGAATCGGTGAAGTGGAACAGCTTGATTGATATTCCTTGCTGAGGTGCTCCATCTCGTCGACGATTTTCTCCGGACTTTCGCAGACGCATGGATGTCCCGCCAAGAAAGGGATATAAACAATATCCGCAATGCAGATCACAGCCCCTTTTTCCTTCTATGCCCATAGCGGCAACATAGCTGTTGCCCTTCATGTAATCCAAGGAGAAAAGGCCTGCAAATCCAGTGCGGGAAGTGCATCAAGTCTGGATTTTTAAGCCGGAAGGGTTAACGACGATCTGCTCCCTTTCCGCCAGATAATCCCCGGAAGATCTCTGAGGTTCGGGTTGTCACCTCAAGCAGGCGGGGAAACACCAGCTCTCCCTCCCCTTTCACCCCGATATCGATCTGTGGAACCTCCACCATCAGCCGTTCGGCAAAAAGGGAAAAGGCCGGGCCGCCGGCAAGTATCCGGCATTCGGCACCAGTTTTTTTATCATCAGAGCCGCAGTTTTTAACGAAGAGAGATAGGAAGCCTGATGCCCGGCGAGCGGATCGAGATTGCGAAAAGACAGTGCAGCGACATCGGGTTGAAATTCGGCAAGGAGCTGTTTTAAATCTGCCCAGGCATCGGCAGCAATATTCATATCGATAACCCGTTTTTCAATTCCCAGCCCGAATGGTGGACGAAACCTCGATAAGCCAAGCGGATAAACCTTTTCCCGGCACCCAGATGAGACGTAGGTAACTGCACCAGTAAGACTTTTCGATTCATCATTTGTAACCATTCATCAAGGATAGCAAAAATGCTTGCATAACTCCGGGCAAGTAAAACGTTTACCATCATTTCACCAGGAGAAGACCAATATATTTTACATACCCATCCTTTTTTTAACAGGAGAAAGCGACCATCCGGCCCGTGCAGCGGTTGCGTAAACATCTATGCCCGAACCTTCCATAGAGGGCCTGGCTAAATTATGATGCCTGCATTTGCCGTCATCGGGACACTCCTGGCAGACAGGACAGGGCCCGGCTCCGAAAACAAAAGCCTTGTAAAAACCATGCAAGAAACATTGCCTTTTCAAGGCTGAGCAGTTTTTCGTGAAACGATTTTCCCGGAGGCTGCCCCTGTAGCAGCACGGCAGTTGAATAGCCATCGAGCATTTTTCTGTGTTTCTTCATAGTCCATGGCATGGGGTGGGCACTGCAGGTTTGTTGCCGAAACGTGCACAGCCGAATCTGCATTTTTGCTGCACCCATGACCCGGTCACCACCTCTTCCGGAGAGATTGTCACAGCCTGGGCAAAGCCCAGTTCTCCAGCCATTTCGATCCAGGGGCTATCAGCGACATGAAGCTGTGGATCACCTCCAGCTAGAATCAACGAAGTATCCGTCTTCAGGTCCCTTATGCTCGTTTCTTCGATCCCTCCTTCTTTCAGCCACTTAAGTATTATCGAAGTTTCGTGGCAGGCACCGTCATAGGTGTTGAGCATCATGGAGAGATCATACAAAGCACCTTTTTGAGGGGAAGTGCCATGGCGATCGGGGAAATAATCATGGATCGAGAATGAGGCCGCTCGGCGTCCAGCAGAGAAATTGCTTTTAACAATAGTTGTCTTGCATCTTCCGGTCCATAGGCATGAAGAAAATTAGAGAGGATGATCAGGCGAAATCCCGATTCAATTCCGCTTTCATCTCCAATTTCAATGAAGCCGATCGGAAATCCCCTGCCAAAGTATTGATGCCGAACCAGTCAGTCTCCCCCGGATACAATTCCCTGGCTGCCTCGATGACCTCGGGAATATCCAACACTATCCGGTAAGTCCGGGCTTGATATCCTGCAGGGCCCGGAGCATGCTCCCCGCACCACCGCCCATATCGAGTGCCGGACCTTTCAGCGTTGCATTTTTCAGGTACCCGGCAATTTCTTGTGCCTTCCGGCGCGCCAGTGTGTCCATGGCACAAACATAAAGATAGTTCCTCTGATGATAGCTGAGCGGCTCTTTCTCTTTCGGCGTCTCAACCAGCTACCTTTTCCGTCAGCTTGTTCCAATTCGGCTGCATATACCGGCGGTAGAGAAAAAAATCTCCCATATAGTCGGCTTTTCCCGGAACAAGATAGCGGGAAGCAATTGGATTGTTCAGCCAATAGTTGTCGACGCAGGAAATAAGCGCCATCCTCTCCAAGCACCTGAGTAACCGATACAGCTCAGGTTCCCGGCGGATGAAGCCTCCGCCAGAGACGAAATAGTGACTAACCCACGCTCCAGCTGTTTGAACAGCTGCAAATCAAGGGCTGTGAAAAGGACTTCTGAATACCAGTAGGCCGTGGCCAGGTCCTCTATATATTGAAATCCGTCATGTGCCGGGTCCGCATTAAGAAACCCAGATCGCTGGTGCATAGGAATCCTCTGTTCGTAGATGGTGCCAACAGTTTTGCAGGTCTATGTAGCGGACCATCCGATTAGTTCTTGCCGGCGTGAGCGTTATTTGGGGCCAAAAATAACAGCTCGATCACCGCAACGCAGAATATTGTGCATGTTTCTGCCATAGCCTACCAAAGTGGTGGCACTGCAATTCTCTCCATTGGTTTTAACGAAGGTGCGATTAGGCATGGCGGTTCTATAGCCAGTCTGAGGATCGTCCACTGTAAACTGATTAAGGATATAAATAGCCTCGGCGTGAGTACTCCATATCACATCGCCAGGTTGCAACAAAACAGGAGCAGGCTGAAATAGATCGTTTCCATCAAAATATGGTATGGTCAAAACAACAGGCCGATAATCTTCATGAACAACGGAAGTAACCTTCCTTTCGGCTTCGATTGTGCGTCGCGCCTCCGACAACTCGCCGACAAAATCTAAATCAGGAGCAGATTTTTCTCCAAATCGATTCAAGGTTTTTGTCATTTCCGTAAAAGTGCCAAGAAGCATAACGTCGCCGACAAAATGCGTTCGCTCACTGGAGAGAATAACGTCGTCACCGTAACGTCTGAGCACACGAAAGGCTGCGGGAGAAACACCGCCATTTTGATAAAATCGGCTGGAATATTCACTTGATTTTGGTTCGCGCCCCGCAAGCAGTTCTTTGGTAACTGCCATGAATTCAAACAACGATGGAGCGGAAAAAGGACGATTGGCAAAGCGTGTCAGTCGTTCACCTAACGAATGCATGTTCATTTCATGCGGCGTCAGCGTTTGAAACAGAAAATCCTCACCGAAAATGATTTTGCGGACATCTGCGAAAGAAACTATCTTCTGTTTCGATTTTTTGATGATAGTACTGCCGCTTCCGAGAAGATCCTCCTCTTTTGCCACAAGAACTGAAAGTGGATCATTCTCACGCGGTTTAAAAGCTTGAAGATAATGCGTCATGGTTTCTCCTGCTCGTTCGGGTAGAGATGGGCAAGCATCTGATGAGCTTGAAGCGATTTTGACCTGACAGCTTAACTTATTGTAGAAATTTATCTGAGAATTTTTATATCATGAAGTTATCCGCGGATATTGATGGTAAAATAAAACCAATTAAAAGCCGATGTCTTGATACAGATCCGGGTTATACGGTCTCTTAATATGTACCTGTGAACGGTTACATGAAACAAGCTATAATAACCTGAAATTTTGAGAACCAATAGAAGATTATTTCTGTAGAGCGGGCAGAGTTTGAAAATGAAACTGTAGTCATAGCCGATCGCGCTGTGTTATTTATCTTTGGAATTGTCCGGAAGATGTCCGTATGCACTTGCGGGAATCACTTCGAATTCACTTTTATCAGGCATTTTCCAGTACAATTTGAGGGCTGCGGTTCCTTTTCTCTGGAAATATTTGACCATCAGTGAATGCCATCCGGCTTCCTGCACGGAAACAGTTCCAACTTTGGAAAGGCGATCGGAATGAACTCCCGGATCTATGATGACGCTACGGCCGTCAATTATCATCTCTACACCATCATTTGACAAGGCCTGGAATTCATAGTGCCCCTTTTGGAGGTGGATATAACCTTTCATCTGTATGCCGATTGCCTGACTTCTGCCGCTATTGAAAACCTCGTTCGAACCAAATTGGTTATTGATTATTAAAATAGGAGCACCCGGTCGTCCTTTTTCCAGAATTGCCCTCTCTCCGTTGGGGATCTGCCGGACATTGCGGTACTTTCCGTTAAAATAGAGAACCCGGAGTCCAGGGTCCAGGAGGTTCGCGTCACTGATTGGTGGCGGAGATCCTGATCCTGTACAGCCGTCAATTAACAATAGCAGCATTACAGATAGCAGCATTGCAGGGCCAATAAGATATTTGTTCAACATGGTATGTTCTCCCGCTCGGAATATATGATCTTTAAAAAGAGCTGATTTTCGTCATCGAATCAGTTCTCTGCGAAATGATCTAATTTTATAGGCGATTTGCCCATGTGGTTACAGATAATACCTGAACATTTGGATCACAAGACGGAATTACAATACGAGCAGAACAGGTTGTATTGGTTTCGTAAGGCTAATTCAAAAAAGGTTTCAAAAGAAAATCTGATTATGCATGAAACTCAGCTGCTCTTTCCGTCATTTCCACGCAGGCGGGGATGACGACCGTTCTGTATTTCATTTCTCTTTTGTTATCAATAAATTGTGCCTATGCTCACAGATTTGGCTGAGTGTTATACGTAATCAGGTACTTATTATGGTCCAATGGGATAACTTCGCCAACATAATTGCAAAAGGAATTTTATGATGATAATTTCGTAATAACGTAATAGTAAGGAAGCGGAAAATGATGTCGGCGGTATTTATTCAATTGTTTAGCAATCACTTATCAAACACAAATATGGATTTGGCATGGATGCACTATTGGTATGGGGAGAGTTGTATCAATATTTTTTTAACAACACTCTCCGGAAGGAGATGTAAGGGGCTATGAAAGCAAATCCTGAGCGTGATCTCACCATTGTTGGTGAGTTTTTGCGATACAGTTGTCTCTTCTTGGGACCATTTTGTATTATAGGTATAATTTTCAACCTGTTGAATGGCTTCTCCATTATGGCGCTTGTCGTCAATCCCTTGATATACAGTATCGGAATTAGTCTTATAATCATCGTAATTTGCAATGATATCAATGATATTCTTGATTTGGTAGGACTTGGTAAAAAAACGCATCTTAGCCTGCATATTACCTACAGTAATGAAATTCAGGAAATCGGCATGCTCATGGGCATGTCCAACTATGCTGGTGCGCTTAAAAAGGTTGATGCACTGTTGTTCAAGGAGCCTGATTTTGCCATGGCTCATAATTTGCGAGGGGAGATTCTGCTGGATGGATATCAAAAATTCGTGGAAGCACGAGATTGTTTTGATAGGGCACTTGAACTTACCACGCCGGATGATGAGCAGCACAGAATTGCGAAAAGCCTGAAAGCGTCAACCTTCGATGGTGTTTGATATTTCAGGAAGCACTTCGATTAGGTCAAGTCTACCTCCCTGCCTACATCTCGCCTTATTGTCAGATCTATAATGGACTCCAGGTCAAGGCACAGCTCCGTCTGGATCATCTATTGATATTTATCTGATTCTTGATTAAACATTTTTCTATCAGCTTATCTCTTTGATTTTCCGATGCGGTCTTGATCTGACCATTGCCGTGGGCTGTTGTTGCCAATCTACAGGTTAAGGGGAAGTGAGATATGAATACTTTCATAGAGAGTACCCTGCCATCTACGATCGACACGAGCTTTGTCAATACGCTCGAATCCTACAATATGATAGAAAACCTGGATGACCTCTTTGAGGCATATCTTGGTTATATCCTCCAGATGGGCCACGTGTGGCAGACGGAGATTCTGCTCTTTAATACCACGAACACTTTGACATCGGTGGCAGAAGCCAAATGGACCGGGACGCCTGACAAACTTGAACCTAAAGTACATTCAGAAAGCTGGGTTTTGGATTATCTGGTTAAGCATACCGTAAAAAGGGTGGGCCGAACCCAGATACATCCGGTATTTTCGATTCCATTGATGGACTCAGCGACCATTATCGGCTTTCTAAATATTCAGCTCAGAAATTTAAGCCTTGTCGATAAGAACCGCCTGAGTCAGTTTCATTTGATAGGTTTGCAACTTTCTTCCAATATAAAAGAACTTAAGCTCAAGAGTGAAATCAAGGTAATCAGATCCGAGCTGCAAACCCAGATCGCCAATAATAGCGCAATCCTGCATCAGGCCACTTCCTTAAGCAAAGAACTGTACGCCGTCAGTGCCATATCGACTAAAATAAACCAGTCGATGGACTTCGACAAAACCCTGCATCGCATCCTCACCACCATCAGAAAGGTCTTCAAGGCTTACAGCATCTTCATCTATACCCAAAATGACGCCGATTCCAAAATCGACTTGATGGCAGGCGAGTGCGAGGATGCCTCTGCTATTGAACCTCTTAAGGACCAGTACCTAAAGAGTATAGGAAAAAACTACCTGAAGGAGGTGCTCAAATCGGACAAGCCGTTAGTTATAGGGCGACTGGCGGTATTGCTCCCGGCTCCGAAAGGATTGGAGGCCGAACCACCTGTTACTTCACTCATCGGAGTGCCGCTTCATTCCAGGGGAGCCACCATCGGTGCGATAATTCTCCTGTACCGGTCTCCTGAACCAATCAATCAGTCCGGCCTGCGGCTGCTTTCCGGGATGGCTAATATTATGGGCATGAACATCGAAAATAAGGCCCTTTATCGCCAGAGCATCCAGAAAAAATGTGAAGTCGATTTTTTATTTCGTTCCATAGTCAAGTTCAACAAGACACTGGATCTCAAAGCTACTCTCACATCGGTTGCTGAAAAAGGCGTTGAATATTGCGGTGTCAATAGCCGTGTATACCTGTTTTCCCAAAACAAGGCCGAGGTTATTGTCTCGCGATACAAAACGCAGAACAATTGCCGGGTCATCAGTTCCTCGATTCGAAAAAAATGCGAATTCGGTACGTTGAAACATGTTTATCAGGAACTGTCTGAAATGATACCTGACAAACCGTTGTTGATTCGCAGCGTAGTCCGTTGCAGAAAGTTTAGTCCAGCCGCAAAAGAATGGTTCTGCAAGCTTAATATCTATTCTCTGATTGCAATTCCCCTGAAGGTGGGAGAGAAGATGCTCGGGATGCTTCTGCTGGTTCGGGGTCGGGATGCTTTATCTTTTGGCCGGCCTGAAATGCAATTTTCGGAGGCATTGGCCGGTGCTGCTTCCCTGACTATAGAAAATGCCCGGGCATATTCGGCCAGTCTGGAAATGAGCGACTTTCTTGAGAAAAAAATCACGGAAAAAAACAGTGAGATTCTGCAGATACAGGCGCGCCAGAGAGTTCGTGTGGAAAACCGCAAGGACATTATATTTCAGGTCAACAGGCACAACCGGTTTGTCTTTGCCAACAAGGCGATGGAGGTATTGTCCGGGCTCCCGCGGGAAATTCTCTGTCACAAAGACTTCAGCGCCGACGGAGTGGTAGCTGCTGAAGAACGAAAATATATCAACGGCTTATTCCGCAAAATTTTAGCCAATAAAATCCCCATGGTGAAGGATGTCGAATATCGCCATATCAACCACAAAGGAGACGATCATGTCATTTCGTTGACTATTTTCCCGGAATACAATCAGGATGGGCATGTGGTTGGCGTTGAAGGTGTGGGCCGGGATGTCACCGAAAAAAAGAAACTGGAAACCGAATTGAAAAAAGCTAAGGAGTTGGCACTATTAGGAGAGTTTTCAAGTGCCGTTGCCCATCAAATGCGTAATCCTCTGGGCAATATTCTTATGGGAACCAAACGGCTGGAAAGCGCTTTGGGGCTTGAAGGCGGCAAGTGGGCAGCAGACAACGAAGATAGCACCACGCTTCCCGAAACCGTTGATCCAACCGATGTTGCAGAAATCCTCAAAAATCTGTCCCTGGGGGTCTACAACCTCAACCAAGTGGTTACCGAACTGCTCGAATATACCAAGACCTTGAAACTCAGGCCTTTCCCGCAACGCATGGAAATCATCATGCGGGAGACCGTGCATACCTATGCCGGTTTATTGGATCAATATAAAATTAATGTTTCTGAGTATTTTCAGGAGTCGCTGCCGGCCATTCCGGTTGATGCGGTGTTGGTCGGCCAGGTGCTTCAAAATGTTGTTTACAATGCTATTCAGGCCATGCCGCAAGGAGGAGAACTTGGCTTGTATGCCAACATGGCTGAGCATAATTCCGGTCAGGTGCTTCTGTCCATAAAAGATTCAGGTACAGGAATAGATCCTGCTGAGATTAATCGCGTCTTTCGACCCTTTTACACCACGAAAAAGCTGGGCACAGGGCTGGGGTTGTCAATAGCTCATCGCATTGTCGAAGCCCACGGGGGCACTATTCAGGTCTGCCGTAATCCGTGTTTCCATGGGCTCGGCAATACTACCCTCCAGGCCGGCGACAGCGACCCTGAAGCCGGACGCGGGACCACGGTACATATAATGCTGCCGGCTGAAAGCCGGGAATGACAAAACACTGATGAGGCCAAGAAGACAATATGAAAGCAAATATCTTTGTCGTTGATGACCAGGTATCCTTGTGCAATCACATTATGGCTATTCTGGAAAGTGATGGCTATGAAGTGACCATTGCCGATGATCCTTATAAGGCCTTGGAATCCCTGGCTTCGATGCCGTATGACATCCTTCTTGCCGATATGAAGATGCCTGCCATGGAAGGATTGGAGCTGTTCAAAGTCGCCCGTCAACTGGATCCCCATCTCTCCGGCATCATCATGACAGCGTATGGGAGCGTGGCCTCGGCCGTAGAGGCTATAAAAGAAGGAGTGACCGACTATTTACTCAAGCCTTTTGAACCCGAAACCCTGTTGATGGCCATCGAAAAGACCCTCAAGGAAAGACAGATGCAGCAGGAAATCCGCAATCTGCGCAAAGAAGTGGACAACAAATATTCCTTTGGCAACATCATCGGCAAGAATCACAAGATGCAAGCGATTTTTAATTTAATCGAGAAAGTTGCTCCTACCGATGCAAGGGTGTTTATCACGGGGGAAACGGGAGTCGGCAAGGAGCTTGTGGCAAAAGCAATTCACTTCAACAGTCACCGTAAAAACAAACCATTTGTCGGTGTTAACTGCGGTGCTTTATCGGAATCCCTCCTGACGGCGGAATTGTTCGGCTACGAAAAAGGTGCTTTTACTGGTGCCTTGCGCCAGAAGATCGGCAAATTTGAATATGCCGAAGGCGGGACCCTTTTCCTGGATGAAGTCGGTGATATTTCTCCAGGAATGCAGGTTAAGTTTCTGAGAGTACTCCAGGAAAAATATTTTGAAAGGGTGGGGGGAAATCGATCAATTAAAATGGATGTTCGGATTATTGCCGCCACCAACCAGAATATAAGTGAAAAAATCCAAAACAATGATTTCCGGGTTGAGCTTTTTTATCGACTGAATGTTGTACCGATTCATATTCCTCCCCTGCGGGAACGCATTGAGGATATCCCTTTGCTGGTGAATCACTGCCTGTCGAAGTTTAAGAATACTGTTTCTACCGAAGCGCCTCATCTGACCCCCAGAGCCATGCGGAAACTTATGCAGTATTCATGGCCGGGAAATGTGCGCGAATTGGAAAATGTCCTGGAACGAGCATTGGTCATCAGCGAAAAAGATGCAGTCGATACCATTCTTTTCTCCCGGGAAGTTCCCCAGGAAACATCCACGGAATTTCCATATAATGTAAATACCGATATTCCCTTTAAAATAGCCGGTTCCATGGTCGTTCAGCGATTTGAAAAGGCCTACATCCTGGAGGCTCTGAAACGTTTCGACGGCAACGTAACCCAGGCAGCCCAGCAAACCGGAATCAACCCCAGAACGCTCTGGCGTAAGATTAAAGCTTATAATCTTCACAACATCCGCAATGTTCAGTAAAGCCTCTAAAACGACTGTCATACTGCGACATTATTGTCATTCAATAAAATATTATAAATTTCCAACACATATCCTGATTATACGGAAAAGATCACTGGTGATCGGACTTTACTGTCATGATTTCAGCTTAAGTTCCTCTCAACCTGTCAAGTTTTCGAGGGCAGCATAAAGTTATTTCAGTATCAGCGGGTTCAAAAGTTATTATCAGGCTGATAATTCTAATTTTATTCAAAACTAAACTCAGTTTGAAGGAATCAAGTCAGCGCTTATTTTGAGACTGTCTTTGTTTACAAGCAAGTTCTCTCATTCTTTGGCACGGCTATTGCTCAAGAAGTGTAAGTTATGCTTAACAGTTAAATGTGCGATTTTATTGTTAGGGAAGATGGTTGAAATCCATCGCTGCCCCGCAACTGTGAACGGCCTGTTTTTTCCTGCTTTAACTGGAGAAAAGACACCTCGAAAAGGCACAACCCGATTTTCGGGGAAAATCTGAATGACTCTACTGTGAAGCTTAGCAGGAAAAGTTCAGATTATACCGGCCGGAAGCCAGGATACCTACCCAATCTGTAATGTTGCACTTTCGCGGGAAAGAGCGCATTAGCAGTCTAATTGAATTTCTGTAATACCTAAAAGTCGATTGTTCTATTTGGATTTTCATGCCGGCGTTCTGGTTGGAATACTCAGAGGCGGAATGTATGTACAGACCGATGCCGAAAAATCGTAACTCGGTGTTGAAGCGTTCTTTGGCATTCATGTAGCAATGTATATCACGGCTTTAGGATTCAATGACAAAAGAGATTAAGTGGTTGGTATGCGGGTAACCTGAACTACTCAATTTAAAAGGAGGATTGCTGATGACGCCCATGGAGCGTGTAATGGCGGTATTAAACCATGAAAAGCCCGACCGGATGCCATGTTTTGGAGCCAATTCCACAGTAACTTACGACCAAATGGAAAAAGTGCAGGCCTTTTGGCCGGAAGGTCATAATAAAGGCGAAACCATGGCCAAACAAGCATTGGCAGCGTATACGGTCCTCGGGTTCGATGCCGTAAGGGTGCCCTTTTGCCAGACATTCGAGGCGGTGGCATTGGGCTGTATCCGCAAGCCAGGCAACATACAGGAGATTGAAGGCATTCCCGGTATTGAACATCCTCCTCCGTATAAGCTGGACGATGTCCCTGAATTTCCAGAGGATTTTCTGGAACGCGGCTATATTCCGGAGCTGTTGAAGGCCGTGCGATTGCTCAGGCAGGATTTGGGAGGCAAAGTGCCGATAATTGCCGGTATCATAGGGCCGTTTACCTTAGCGGGCTCTCTAATTGACACTGTGCCTCTGTTAAAAGCCAGTTTTAAAGCACCTGAGAAAATGCGTCCATTTCTTGATGTAGGCGAAAAGGCTGGAACAGCGCTTGCTCAAGCTCTTGTCGATGCCGGAGCCGATCTGATTTCCATCGAGGATATGACTGCATCGCCTGAATTGATCGCACCCAAAACCTATCGGGATTATGAACTGGAATATCAGCGGAAGCAAATCGGGGCTATCCCGGTTCCGACGATCCTGCATATCTGCGGCAACGTCGATCCCATTGTTGAATATATGGGCCAGACCGGCGCCGATATCTTAAGCCTGGAACCTAAAGCCAGCGTACAGCTGGCCCGGGAAAAATGCGGTAAGGATATTGTTTTTATGGGCGGAGTGGATACTGCCACCACTCTCTTCATGCAGGATGCCGAGACGGTCCGGCAGGCTTGTGAGGAAGCCATCGCCGATGGCATGCAGATTCTGGCTCCCGGCTGCGCTGTGGCACCGGGTACTCCGCTCGAAAATTTATTGGCCATGGTGGAAGTAGCTAAAAAGCATACGTAGGGGCGGGTAAAATCCGCTGTTCTCGGGCTTCCCGGGCGGGTTTGAAACCCGCTCCAATCCCGGAGCCATTAACGTTCACCAAAAAGGAGAGTATCAGGATGAAAATTTTAAATGACTTTTCAAACATTTTCAAACGCTATGACCTGGATCTCGAGGCAACAGGCCAGGCTAAACAAGTCTCCGCAGACCCCATCATGCAGGAAATCGCACAGTTTGTAGTAGATGGAGATGATGAGGGTATTCTCCCCGCTGTTGAAAAGGCACTCGAATCAGACAAATCACCAGTCGCAATTATCAATGATGCTCTAATCGCAGGAATGAACGAGGTCAGCCGTCTGTGGGAAGAGGGGGTATATTTCCTGCCCCAGGTCATTCTGTCTTCGGATGCCATGACGATCGGCATCACCAGGTGCGAACAGGCCATGGGTAAGTCAATGACCAGAAAAGGCAAGGTCGTTACCCACACCGCCGAAGGCGATATCCACGACATAGGGCAGGTAATTGTCAACGCCTTGCTCAATGCCAACGGCTTTGAGGTGGTTGATCTGGGAGCTGATGTGCCGGTCGACAAGGTAGTTGCTGCCTGTAAAGAGCATCAGCCGATTATGGTTACCGGAACGGCTTTGATGACCACGACCATGACCGCTTTCCCAAAAATAGCTCATCAACTCAAAAACGCCGGACTGAAAATACCATTCGTCTGCGGAGGTGGTGCAGTCTGTGAAGAGTATGTCACCGGCTTTGAAATGGGAGTCTGGGGAAAAGAGGCGAATCAGGCGCCTGGCATGGCTGAAGATGCCCTGGCTGGAGAAAGTTGGTCTGCAATGCGTTCCAAGTGGAATGGCTAAACCGATAACAGAGGGTACTCCCGATGATTGTTGATGTGGCATTTGGGTTTCTGGGATCCGGCAAAACCACGTTTATCGCTAAGGTCCTTCAAGAGTGGGGAACGGCAGAGAAAATTGTGGTTTTAGTAAACGAGTTCGGTGACGTCGGTATTGATGGTGAATTGCTGGCTTCTCAGGGAGGTAATGTGGTCGAAATGCCCAGCGGTTGCATTTGCTGTACATTGCAAGCGGATTTTCGCAATCAGATTTTTGAAATCCACCGTACCTTTCGGCCGGATCGGGTTATCATCGAACCAAGTGGGGTCGCCACTATCACTACGCTGGATTGGATTTTACATGCGCAAAACCTGGAGCCGGTAATCGATCAAATAAATAAGATTCTTATTGTCGATGCCACCGGCTTCAAGAGTCTCTATAAAGCCAATCGCCGTTTTATTGAAGCACAGGTGGAAGGCGCCCATCTGGTTGTGCTGAATAAGTGCGACCGGGTGGATAAACGTACGGCGAACCTAACCCAATCCGCCATATCATCAATCAATCCGGATGTTATGGTTTTACCAACCAAATATGCTGTTCTCGACTGGAAAGAATATCAACAGGCACTGTCCGGTGCCCATCCTGGAACACTCGCATCCGCAAAACCGAAGACCGGCTACTCCCCGGAGGAAGGACAAGTGCCACATGAATTCAGCCGGCTTGTGCAGGATGAAATAGGCCCACATATTCCTCATTTTCACGAAACCGAAGATGCACTTGGGTATGAATCATTCGGCAATACCTTTGAAAATCGTATTTTCGACTTTGAAAGACTGGAAACATTTTTCCAGAGCTTGAACAGCACGGTATCAGGCTTTGGTGAAATTGTGCGGGCTAAGGGTGTTTTTTGTGTTGGCGAGAGGTGGATTGTGATGGAGCAGGCATCGGGAGAAATCTCTTCTCAACCGATCAGAGCCTTCCAGAAAAGCAAAGTAACAATAATCGGTAAAAAACTGAACCGCTCGTCTATCAGCGAAGCCCTGAACCAATGTGGCACGGCCATGGAAAATACCTCCATGTAGCCGAGGGTCAAGCTGCGCTGTCAGCTCTACTCAATTTTTAACAGGGTGCACGAGTGAAACCGCGGCAAACAAAAAAAACACGGGTCATGATCGTTGATGACTCATATCGAACCCTTCAGGCACTTCCGGGCATGATTGCCGCGGAAGAGTTTGATCCCATATGGGTTCCCGATGCGCGCAGGGCCTTGAGGCTGTTGCAAGAAGAGGCTGCTGATGTCGGGATTATCATCATCGATTTAAAGAGTTCGACTTTTGGTGGTGGCGGCTTTCTGCAGCGGGTGAGAGGGATTGTTCCTCACGCGTCCGTTCTCATCGTCGGACCACTTGGCCCGTTTTTGTACCGGCACGGTAATTTCTATGAGCTTCAAGCCTCCGGTTTTAAGGAGAATATCAATACAATCCTCTTCAGTATCGCCGGGAAATTGAATTTGCGCAGTGTTGCCGAAAATGAAGTGGAGCAAGCTACCGACCTGAGACAGAGCTATGGAGTAATAATCGGTAAAAGCCAAGGAATAAATAAAATCTACAGGCTCATCGATAATTTGAAGGATTCTGCAGTAAGCGTTTTGATCCAGGGGGAGAGTGGGACAGGGAAGGAACTGGTGGCTCGAACTCTACACCAGACCAGTCGCCGAAAAAAGTGTCCTTTTGTGGCTATTAATTGCGGGGCTATTCCAGCCAGTCTTATGGAAAGCGAACTATTCGGCCATGAGCAGGGTGCTTTCACCTCAGCGACTCACCTACGGAAAGGCAAGTTCGAAGTGGCCGAAGGCGGAACGTTATTCTTAGACGAAATAGGCGAACTCGACAGGGAATTACAAGTCAAGCTATTACGTGTTTTACAGGAAAAGGAATTTCAGAGGGTGGGAGGAAACAGGACCCTGTCATCTGATGTACGCATCATCGCCGCCACCAGCCGTGATTTGCCTGCGGCGGTGGCCGCGGGAGTCTTTCGGGACGATCTTTACTATCGTCTCAATGTAATGCCTCTCCATATTCCCCCGTTAAGAGAAAGGCAAGAAGACATTCCTCTGCTGCTCGATCATTTTTTCAGAAAAACAGCAGATGCATGGGAGCGTCCGGAACCTTTGGCCACTGCTCGGGCCGTGAGTGCCATGTGCAAGTATGCATATCCGGGCAATGTCCGGGAAATGATGAATATTGTGGAAAGAATCTTTATCACCTGTCCCAACGGCAGAGTTGCCTTCGAGGATCTTCCTGAAGAATTGCGTAGCGGGAGAGCCTTGAATCACGAAAGTAATTCTGTGTTGCTTGAATTACCTAAAAACGGCGTTCGTCTTCAAGAAGTGGAAAAAGAGTTGATCTTGAAAACCCTGGAGCTAACAAAGGGAAACAAAATGGCCGCAGCCAATCTACTTGGTATTACCAGGCGTCGGCTGTATTTACGGCTGTCCGAGTACGATGGAGCCCAAGCCTAAAACTGTCACATCTTGTGGCAGTTCAGATGGCCGCCGTCACCTCAGGTGACAGTAAAACAGTCACTGATATGGCGGGCAATTTTTATGAAATATAAATCATATAATTACGAATAGTTACATGGAAGAGTACAGGCTCAGTCCGGCATGCTAATTGCTCAGTCTCTACCGGAGGGAAAGGGGCTTCCCCACAGCCCCTTCTAATTTGATCAAACTGGAAACAATCGCAACAGCCTTTAATCACAATTCAAGGAGGAAAACATGGCTCGTCAAAAGATCACACAGATGGCTTATGCAAGCGGTGAAGAGATGATGTTCGGTACAGCCAAATATCCGGTAAGCACTAAGCGAGGGATTGAGATCGGAGGGGGATTTGTTCATCCTGAGGTTGTACCTCATCCCCGGCCCGGAAGCGAAAAAACCATGAAGACCCTGCTCCGTGAGTATGAGAAAGCCAACGGTGATGCGCTCGAGCGCATGGTCGTTGTTGGTATGCCGACACTGATTATCGAAAATGAACATATTTTCCAGATGACCCACAATCCTAAGTGGGGTGGAGAGATAGCTGCGCAATCCGCCAAACAGATGGATCACTATCTGGAAAAATACGGCTTGAAAGCTGCCTATCGCTCCACAGTTGCCGATTTGCGCAAGCCGGATATGGTCAATATGCGAGATAGCGATTATACCCGTGAAATGATAGAGTCTTTCAAGGAGTGCGCTAAATATGCGGATATTGTCTCTATTGAAACCATGGGTGGCAAGGAAGTGTTCGACCACTCGGTTATTCGTAACGATATAGCAGGTATGCTCTTTGGTATCGGTGTATTGGGTGCGCTCGATATGGAGTGGATATGGCCGCAGATTGTGGAGATTGCCAAGGCCAACGGATGTATAGCGGGCGGGGATACCAACTGCTCGGAAGCGAATACTGCCATGTTCATGGCCGGCGGAATGATTTCAAAAGACGTGCCTCATGTGATGGCGGCTCTTTGCCGTGCCGTTGCCGCTTCCAGAACGCTTGTAGCTTATGAATGCGGCGCCACCGGGCCGACCAAAGATTGTGCCTATGAAGATCCTATTATCAAGGCTATGGCAGGCGTACCTATTTCCACAGAAGGAAAAACCAGTGCTTGTGCCCATTCGGATCTGGCCGGAAACATCATCGGTGCCGTCTGTGACCTGTGGAGCAACGAGGCGGTCGAGTATCACGACATGTTCGGCGCCACTACGACTTCCGTATTCGCAGAAATCCTGGGGTACGACTGCGCCATGTTCAATTCGGCCATTGAGTTGGGGTATCAGAACCAACTGAAGGAGATCCTGGTTAACTCAGATATGTACAGGGATTCACATAGCCTGATCCTGGCCCCAAACAATGCCTGGGAAATAGGCAAGGCCATAGTGGAAAACAGGGAAAAAAGCAATTATGCCAGTGCCCGGGCCGGTGCAATGAGGGCTGCTGAGATAATTGAAAAAGACGAAAAGATGCTTCTGACAAACCTGGAACAGCAGGCGCTGGATAACGCCAGAAGAGAACTGGAAGCTTTGCCCGATGATGAAGGGACCTTCATTGATATGTGTCTTGATAAGTATAAAACCGTCAAAGGATTCAATCCAAAATCCTATGGACTGTAATTAAGCCGGGTGAAGGGGGGTGAAGCAGAGGGTATAGCCTGATTGTATGAACATGCATATCGGGCTGTACCCGCTTCGGCCTGGCCTGAGTGCTGCACATGGCGGGCACAATTCTTTGTTCAACGGTAAGGATAAAGCTGCTTCATGAAAGGATGCACACGCTGCGGCTACTGGCATAAAGATGCTGAAACCGCTGAGGGGAAAAGATTATCCTGCACCGAAGTGAAACGGTACTGGGCAAAAGTTCGGAATGCACACAACGACCGGCACGGCCATTTTCCCTGGATCAACAGGGATGAACAAGGCAGATGGATTTGTCTGAAGTGTGAGCGAAGTCTCTAGTTAACCGGAAAGGAGTACAATGGCAAAACTGGGTATTGCACTGGACCTGGGCACCAGTGGTTTTAGGGGACAGGCGGTCGATCTTGAGCTGAAAGGGAAAATCTTATCAACTGCAATCACCACCCGCCACCCTCTTCCCGGTGCCAATGTTATCGATCATCTCCATTTTGCGCTTGAAGTAGGACCGGCAACCGCACATGAAGTAGTGATTAACGCGGTCAATCGTATAATCGATAAGCTGAAGGTTGATGTGGCGGATATTGTAAGGCTGGCGGTTTGCGGCAACCCCATCCAACTCTCTCTCTTTCAGGAAATTGAATTCAGGGATCTGGCATACGCCGGCAAACGTAAACTGCAGGCACTGGGGGTGGTGGCACCTAAACGGGATGCCTTGATCGTAAAAGCTGCTGAGATCCGCGGGCTTGATATTCCGCCTGATGCCATGGTTCTCATTCCTCCGGCTGTACGGCATGAAATTGGTGCCGATGCCTTGGCCATGATGATTCAGACCAACTTGCTGGAGACGGATAAAATTGCCGTTGTAACCGACTACGGCACAAATAATGAAATGGCACTCCTGGTCGACGGTGTAGTCTACACAGGATCCACCGCTGCAGGTCCGGCTCTCGAAGGACAACATATCGAATATGGTTTGCTGGCTCTGCCCGGCGCAATCTCTGATGTTGAATTTGCACCGGCTGATGCTCTTAGCGTGAGTTCCAGGCAGATGACCCTGCATGGCCATAGCAGGAGTTGCGCCGTTAAAACCTCGATACTCAATACCGATATGCGACCCATGGCAGGGGATATCGTGGATGTAAGCAGCGGCGATGTCATTTCCAGTGGGGAGTTACGTGCAGTAGGTATTACCGGAACCGGTGTAGTCGCCCTGATCAGTGAGGGACTCGAGTCCAAATTTATACAAATTCCCAAAATTAATACGCCGGATGGATTACTTCATCTCTGCGATGGTATTGAGTTCAGCGAAAAAGATTTGCTGGAAGCGGGGAAGGCTGTCGGTGCTGTCCGAGCTGGTCATCTCACGCTCTGTCAGGAGGCAGGAATTCGGCTGGAGGATATCGAAATTGCCTATTGTTCCGGGGCTTCGGGGACTTATGTCGATGCCTTGAAGGCCCAGAAAATCGGTATGATCCCACCCTCGGTTAAAGCCATCTATCAGGTCGGTAACACTTCCCTTGCCATGGCAAGAGATATGGTGCAAGATGAAGAAAAACTATGGGATATGAAGCGGATTGCGGATAATCTGCGCCAGCACCACTGCATGTTTGCAGAATCGAAGGTGTTTGAAAAGGTGTATATCCTTGAGCTATCCTATTGGACCGAAGGCATGCCTCTTCAGCAATATCAGAAATTTTTAAAAAAATATGGTTATCCTCCCTTGGCGGAAATCGCCGCCAATCCACAGGTTATAAAAACCGTCGAACGAGACATTCAGGACCTCGGTGAAAGGGGATTATCTGTAATCTCCGACATAGGACAGCGCCGAAATATCATGTTTGATTCCTGCTTGGGTGATACGGCCTGCATTACTGAATGTCCGGAGAATGCACTCCAGATAAGTGAACTGCAGGATGGTTTTGAGATAACCATCAATCTTGCTCTTTGTGATGGTGTAGCTTGCCGCAGATGTGAAAGAGTCTGTAAAGAGAAGATCTTCAATCTTCTTCAGTTGATTACTTCCACGACGGGAACTCAATCCCGGGATTCCTGACAACCAGGCCCTTTGCAGGTTTTATTCAGCCTCTTTACGGGTTTTCAATTCAGTGGGCGATATATCCATGGATGATTTCAGACAGCGGGATATTTGGATCAGGAAAACCTTGAAAAAGGTCAAAGGGATTCAGGACTTTTGTGAAATCCATTTCGAAGACCGTCAAAAAATCCTGGAGCTTGAGGAGGAAGCAGAAAAAAGATCCCTGATGGGTCTGGGGAAAGTGATCAACTCCGGTGTCAGGGAAATACTGCAATATCAGTCTATTTATCTTGCTTTAACCAATATGCAATTTCCCTGGGGGCATTGTGCTACTTTAGTTCTCAAAAAAGGCGGTCGGCTGGTTGGTGAGGAGATTTATGATGAAGCGGTAATCGCTAAACTAAAAGACAATAAAAATGTCTGGTTCATGCATCGGAATTTCGTCATCTATAAGGATCTGGTTTCCTTCCCCAAGGACATTATGCAAAAAATTTGTCATTTCGAAATCCCCAGTTTGCCCGCAGACTGGTTATCAAAAGACTCGGAATCCGGCGTGTGTTTCGATATTCGCTATGGCAATCCTTCGACCTTCTGTGATGTCTATCTAAAGAAGCAATATTTTGGCGGCACAGAAGAAAAGGGCTTGGGGACCATTCTCATCGGCGTCAGATATTCTCCAGAGAATTCAGGTTGCAGAGACGTTTAAAAAATCATGACGCGCAATTCCTTGTCGCCTAATTCCACAGGGTAGCTCTCGATAGGCTGAGGGGCTGGTCCGTATATTTTTTCACCCGTCAGCGTATACGTGGATTTGTTCACACTACAGCACTGGACTGTTTTGGTGCCCGGTACGTAGTCCAACCGGCGGTGTCCCAGGTGCGTGCAGCGATTTTTGAGTGCCCGATAGCTGCCGTCTTCCTCAATAACAACCAGAATTCTCTCCGGCATATTCTTACCCTCGAATCGGACAGCCGTGCCTGGTCGGGTAAGTTCGGGGATTCGTTCCAGGTCGATAGTCAACCGGCCTGATGTAAAGTTCCAGCCGTCTGCATTGTGTGGTATCTTTGTAGCGGAGATTCCAAAAATCCGCTGAAAGATGTTGCGTTGTAGAAATTTTACAGTCATGGTGAATCCTCAGTATGTATGATGTTTGTGCCGTATTCTGCCGGGTGCACGAAGCAGTTGGGAAAAACGGATTGACTGGAGTGATTCGTACTGTAAATATGACGATATTATATACACATATATCGATAACATCAATTGTTATATGATTGTGCCGATCTGATTGTCGATATGATTAATCGGACAGTCAATATGTTGGGCAATTTGTTTGCGGGAGAGATTCAAAAATGGGGTACAAAAGAGTCGTTTGTCTTACACCGTCAATAACTGAAACGGTTTTCTCGCTTGGTGCCGGAGGTTTGGTTGCCGGTGTTACCGATTCCTGCGATTTTCCTTACGAAGCGAACAGTAAACCTCATGTATGTTCCTGGTTTGATCCGGATTTGGAACGTCTAAAAGCGCTCAAGCCGGATCTGGTTTTAGGACTTAGATCTGTCCATGGCAGGCTGGCTCCCCTGTTTAAGGACCTGCGGATAAATTGTGAATTTTTTGATCCAATAACAATAAGCGATGTTCTTGTCGATATGTTGCGGCTTGGGAATTTACTTGGGGTGGAAGAGGTTGCGCAATCGTTGGTCGGTTCCTTGACGGAACGATTAAGAATACTTGAAAGGTCGGTCGATATGATACCCGCGGACGAGCGTTTGACGGTTTCACGTGTGCTTGATATTGATGGAGACGATTTGATTGTTGCCGGACCTCGATCGTTTCAATATGATGTTATTGCCCGTGCCGGAGGGATAAATGTGACCTGTTTTTTTGACATGGCCTATCCCAAGGTAACTTTTTCGCAATTTAGAAAATGGGATGCGGAGATGATTTTTATCTGCGGCTCTGATAAAAACTATCTTGCGAAGTTGAAAGCCAATCAACGATGGCAGTCGTTAAGAGCCGTCAAAAATAACAGACTATTTCAATTTGATTGCGGACTGACCTGTAGGACCAATCCGAGAATAGTTGATATGGCCGAACTCCTCTTTCGTACTTTATATGGAGAGGAGAATAAATAAAAAGTGTGAAAGTGATCGGTTTTCACTCATGAGGATAATGATTATAGATAGGTTCGATTCAAACAAAGTGACAACTTCCTAGTATTAATCATCTCAGGGTTTTTCTTTGATAAGGAAAAGATATTATGAAAGGCTATGTCCACGTTTATACAGGAGAAGGTAAAGGCAAGACAACAGCAGCGCTTGGTCTTGCAATACGAGCTGCCGGTGCCGGTCACAAAGTGTTTCTCGGCCAGTTTGTTAAGGGAGGCTTCTACAGTGAACTCAATGCATTACGACGTTTTGACGATTTGATCACCGTTGAGCAGTTCGGCTTAGGACGATTCATCAATGGAAAACCTACTGAATCGGATATTGATGCCGCCCGTAATGGCCTGAAAAGAGCCAAAGATGTTGTCACGTCGGGCGACTATAAAGTGGTAATTTTGGATGAAGCCAATATCGCTTTGCATTACAACCTTTTTTCATTAGCTGAACTCATTGATCTTATTGATTGCAAGGCTCAAAAAACAGAACTTATTATTACCGGCAGAAACGCCCCATCTGAAATATTAGCAAGAGCCGATCTGATAACTGAAATGAAAGCCGTCAAACATTATTACACGGAAGGAGTTATGGCGCGGACCGGCATAGAGAAATGATATGGCAGAGGATCATCTCTATATCAATAAAATAATAGCATAATATTTAAATAATTCTTTTGGGTCCTTGGCTACTCTTGTATCAAAGCCCAGCTTTTTCAGGGTCCCGATCACATCTACACCCAATGATTCGATGGTTGGCCGTTTTTCCGTTGGAAAACGGCAGGCTTCAGGATAAGCACATTTTCTACAGAGCGAACAACTTCCTGAAACCAGGCTAAAAGCCTTGTCGTAACCATGGAGAAACAGCTGCCGTTCCAGACTGACCGTTCCCTTCCAGTAACGGACCTGTTCACTCCGCTTCTTACTGTTATTTATATAGAAATTTGTGCATTTCTGGGTGCCGATGAGAAGAAGAGCCAGGGTATATTCGCTGATGATGGCCCGGGCCTGAGAAAGATCCGGGGTAGCAGGGGGGCAGGACCAGTTCGTACCGAATTGCGAGCAGCCATAACGGCATTTAAGACCCACCCATTCACCAAGCACGAAATTTTCCACACCAAACGGTTTTATAGTTTCAATACCATATTTTTTTCCCTTGATGCATATGCCTTCAAGAAGTTCATCCGGAATGTCTGTTTCGCCGCGAAAGGTTCTCTGTTTCTCCGTGTAGCGACCCGATATGTCGACGACATTATAACTTTTTTGTGGCATAATTCGTCTCCTTCGTTCGATCATTCAAATTGAATCGATACATCTCTGGGCAATGCCAGATCTAAAACAACTTCCGACACCTTGATGATCGCAATGGGAACCGGACAGCACGGATGACAATGAGCTTGTTCGGTTGATTTGAAAACCGGATTTTCCGTATGGGGTTTAAAGAGATCAAATATGGTTATCTCCCGGAGATTCTCATTAAGTTGATTGATCATTTTGCATTTGGAACCCCTGATCTCGATGATGGCGATTTTTCTCGATTTGCGGCTTGCTGCAACCTGACAGGTAAAGCCACAGATTCCTGAACTAACTGACACGGTGACCTTTTCCATCTTGGAAACCTTTCTGTTTTTGATGAATTTTCCGTACCGATCGACTGCAGGCAGTCAACCGGCACGGGTGATACCTGTTAGTTTTTTACAGGCATTAACGGTCCCTTTGGCCCCTGATTCAAAATGTGTTCCGGCACCACATCTTCCAGATGTGGAAACTTATCTACCATATGGGGGAGTTGCATGGCCTCCGAAAAATCCTGTTCAAATGTCGGCTCAACTGTAAGTTCAAGGTATTCGACATTTCTTGAACACCAGTTGGCTTCGACACGTTTTTGAACATTCAACAATGCAGCGCGGCAGCCATCTCCTGCAGCATTGCCGACGCCATAGATGCTTTCGATTTCACAATCAGGGAAAAGTCCCATAACCAGGGCTTTGGTGCGATCGACATGGGTTCCGAACGCCCCGGCTATCTTCACCTTATCGACTTTTTCAACCCCCATCCGCTTCATCATCAGTTTACAGCCGGCGTACAAGGCGCCTTTGGCCAACTGAATCTGCCGAACATCCTTTTGGGTAATAACTATGTCTTTGTCAATGCTCGACTCTTCCCTCCAGGCCAGTACAAATTCCGGCTGGTTGGTGTCGGCGTTCTTGCGAAACCGTTTATTCCCCTGTAGAAACTTTTTATTAAAAACACCAGTCTTGGTAATAACTCCCGAGTTGTATAGCTCCGCCAAAACGTCGAGAATACCGGAGCCACAGATTCCCTTGGCCTTCATGTCTTCAGGCTTTGAGAATTTTCGGGTTTCATCACGGCCTATCACCTTATAGTCGACTTCGAGCGTTTCAGGGTCGATCAAAATCCTTTCGATTGCGCCGGGTGCCGCCCGCATGCCGAATGCCAGCTGTGCGCCCTCCATGGCCGGACCGGTAGCGCAGGACGAGGAAATGAGCTTGTGTCTGTTGCCCAAAATCAGCTCGCCATTGGTGCCGATGTCGATGATCAGCTGGATTTCATCGTGTTTGTACGGTTCCTCGGCTATCAGCACTCCCACATTGTCGCCACCGACAAAGCCTGCTTCGTTAGGCAGGACGAAGACATACGAGGAATCATTGATACCGATTTTCAGGTCCCTTGCCTTTATATCAAGGCTGTGGTGGATAACCGGCGGAAATGGTGCCAAGCCAACATATTCCGGGTTTAGGCCGAGGAGAATATGGTGCATAGCGGTGTTAAAACCTAGAGTAATATCTTCGATATCCTCAATCTCCAGGCGCAGATAGGTCTTGCCTTCCTCGATCATTTCGCGATATTCATCAGGACCGGTATCGCCTTTTTCCTTTTTGATTTTCTTCTTTTTCGGGTGAGTGGCGGCCACCGCCTTTTTAATGAGATCATTAACGCCTTCGATAATATCGTCACTCATTCTCTGCAGGCCATTGGCTGTCGTCATGCTGAAGGTGATCCTAGCCATGACATCTTCACCGTATTTGCATTGCGGATTCATTAATGACGATGTTCCGATAACCTCCATCGTCTGGAGATTACAAAGATAGGCGGCGCAAGTGGTGGTGCCTACGTCGATTGCCACGCCATATGAGTCAGTTTGAATGCCGGGTCTGGTCCGGATGATCTCTTTGTCGTTCCAGACACTGACCGTAATCACCCAGTTGCCTGCCCTTAAAACACTGGGTAATTTTCTGAGTGCAACAATGTCGATTGTCAGGTTGGTAAGGCCGTGCTCCCGTTCAAGAGCATTGGTAAGACGTTCAAAGTCGCCGATTTTGTTCTCGAAAGTTGGGGCTTTCAGCTCAACTGTATACAGTTTTACGGCCGGATTATGCGTAATGTGAATATCACGCGCGGCCTTGCTTACAACCTGTTTGCCGGCTCTGGATTCTTCAGGGACAAAGACCAGAACATCACCGTTTACTTGTGCCATGCAGCCCAGGCGAAATCCTTTTTCCCTGCGTTCCCGATTGATAAACTTCTCTTCCTCCTCCTTCCATGTGCTTACGTGATTCATGCCGGATTGAATGTTATACTTTTCAAAAAATCCTTCTTCAATACGAACGACACATTTTCCACAGACCTTTTTCTCACCGCAAAGGGCTTCGATATCCACACCTAACAGTCGGGATGCCTCTATAATGTTGCTTCCTTTAGGCACTTTACCCCGGACTCCGGAAGGCTGGAATATGACCATTACCGTATTGTCTTCCATCTGCCTTACTCCTTGTGCAATTTGATAACCGTCAAGCAGCGCCCCTTTAGGCTATGCAGATTTTTCATCCCATGCGGATCAGTGCGGCTGTTTGACAGTCAGGACCGAGATATCGATTAACTCACTTGGCCTTTTTCATATTTTCTGAGATTGCCAATCATCTTGATGCCCTCGGAAACAGCGTTGCCTGCGGATTCCGCATAACCATCAGCTCCAAACAGGTTGGCGACATCTCGCGTCAGCGGTGCTCCGCCCAGCATTATGAGACAATTTGGATTTTTTTCCTTGACCATGGCGATAACCTTTTTCATACCGAGCATGGTTGTCGTCATCATTGCGGACATTGCCAGAACATCGGAGCCGGTGGCCAGCTGTTTCTCCACAAAACTTTCAAGAGGCACATCACGGCCCAGATCGTGTACTTCCCAGCCGGCAATATCAAACATCATCTTGACCAGGTTTTTACCGATATCATGGACGTCGCCCTGGACGCTGCCGAGAACCACGGAGGCTCGCGTCCCCGATTCGGCCTTCGGAATATGAGGCCTGAGCACTGCAAGCCCAGCGTAGAGAGCATCAGCACACATCAAGACTTCGGGCACAAAATATTCATGCGTGTCAAAGAGTACGCCGACTTTTTCCATGCCGGCAGCAAGTCCATCGAGTACACCCTCCATCGGAGTTATAACATCAGGATTCTCCAGGACCTTCTGGGCTGCCGCAACGCAATCCTCCTCCTCATATTCCACTACTGCCTCGATCAACTCATCTAATATTTCTTCTTTGGTTGCCATGGCATTTCTCTCCTTTATTTTGTAACCGCTTGCTTTACATTCTTTTTACGGCAGGCGAAGGTCTCCTTCCGAATTCACGGACAGTTTGCACGAAAGCTTGCATATTTTCCTTTCTGACGTCCGGCCAGATGTCGCATCCAGGCCAAACGGAGTCCACGCCATCGTCAATACATTTTTTTATGACCTCGGCGACTTGCGCTGTATCTTCCATGGTAGTGAGGGTGCCGTATGGATCAAAGTTGCCGAAAATCAGCACGTCGTTGCCGAGCTTACTTCTTGTCTGTACCAGATTGTTTTTCTGGTCCACGCTCAAGGCATCCGCACCGCACTCATGCATCATCTCTATAATCATATCAGTCGAACCGCAGATGTGATTGACCGAGGGGATGGAAATGGCATCAAACACTTTGGTCAGGTTTGGTTGTATCAGGGTCTTCCACATACGCGGGGAGAGAAGGTCGGTTCCCGATCCCATTTCTCTGACACATATAAAATCAACTCCGAGGCTCTCATAATGTTTGCACATATCAATGGTAACCCTGGTCATCTGGTCCAGAAATCCTTCAATCTGTTCTTTCTTCTTTTTCAGCCCCTTCAGGAGAATATCAAGTTCCATGATTTGTCCCGCCAGAGTGAAGGGGCCAAGTACCCAGGCACCAATCGCCAGATCGGGTGCTTCTTTTTTTAGAATTTCAAAGGCATTATCAATGATCGGCATTCTGCCGCGGCTCATGAAATTCTTGGGAATGTCTATTTCATCGAGGCTCTTCCATTTATTAGGCACTGTTGGATAGATGATGCCGGAAGCTGAATCATAGAGTGAGACGCCGCGACCCATAGCTTCGGCGACAGCCGCCATGTCATAGGGGATGACCATTCCATCTAGGTTCCACATTCTGGCTGAAGTGAGTGCAGCTCCTGCCATCAACTCGGCATCATTGTGAATTTTTGAGAACTGGGTACCCATTTTTTCAATAGCCTGTACAGTGACGGTACCCTGTCCGCTGAAACAGGGCATCCTGTCAATCGGCTCTTTGTTGAACATTTTCATGACTCTTTCTTTTCCGGTTAGCTCCGCCATATTGCCTCCGATATGAAGTTTTTTCTCCTACTTGCTCTTACTCACCTGTTCGGAAATAGTTTGTCTAGTTTGTCAGCTTCTGGCGGACTTTTGAAGATTTTCCACAAAGTCCGGGAATAATTTAAAAAGTGGATGGTTAAGGTCTCTGGGCAGGCGTCCGGTTTCACAGAAAACAGCCGTAGCCTGAAAGGCATTGGCCATGGCAATCGCCGGCATGATCCGGGTGGCACCGGCCATGGGACCGGAGAAAATGATATCGTGATACAAAGAGGCGGAGAGGGATTCGAGGGCGGCGTCTGCTGCAGACCAGCCTTTAAACCCCCATTTTTCCCTCGCCTCACTCCACATATAGGAGCCGTTGCTGGGCGCACTGCCGGTGGGGAATCCCCATTTCTCCTTGATCATCTTATTGGCAATACTGCAGAGAGCGGTTGCCGGACCATTCATCACCGACGAGTCAACTAGGATGCTGTCAAATTTTGCCCCGACTTTATCGATGGTATCGAGGAGTTTTTGCGTTCCGGCAACACGGCCGGACGGCATCTGGTCATCCTGATCAAAGGCAACCAACAGCACATGCTTGACGCCGATGTCTGCTATTTCCCTGATCTCTGTCTCAAGATCCTTTTCCCATACCGTCAGACTGTTATAGAACATTCGGTCCAACAGCCCTTTTTCGGCGCAGTAAGCAGCTCCTTCAAGTTTTGGTTTCATTACCCAGGCATCGACACAAAAAGGCATGTCGCTGAACGACGTGACAAAGTCGATATAGGTTTTGAATTCGGTGCCGGTGTTTGCGACAATATCGGCCATTCCCGGAACACCGGTCTCGTTCCATAACCGGTCCTGGGTTTGTAATAGTTCTGCCGCTTTTTTTTCGTCAAATCCTTCTTTTCGTTTCCCTTCAAAAACCTTGTCGCCTTTTTGAAAAATAGAGCTGCAGATAACCGTTGGATATTCCCCTGGCTGTCCGCCGAATTTCACTCCACCGATTTCACAAATCTTCTGTTCTATGGCAGTAGTAAGTTCAAACATCGTGTCCCCCATGTTTAACTTTTAAGAATTATAATCGGTAAGCCTTGTACCCATCTTATTCAGAATAGGGAATTGTGTATACCGTCCAAAAGACGGTTTTTACAGGTAAGGAAGTTTTTCAGGAATTCCTGGAATCGAGCTTCCGGAATCAGGTAGGGCGACAAGAGAAAGAGCACTATTCCGTGGATTTTTTCAGCAGCAAAAAACAGTTGACTTTCTCTTTTGCTGCTGCTTTATTGTGACGGAGTTTCAGGCGCTTTAGAAAAAGCTTAAGAGGGAACCCCGTGTGAATCGGGGACGGACCCGCCGCTGTAACCGGGAACAGATTTCACGTTTGCCACTGGGAGAATCTCCCGGGAAGGTGTGGAAGATGGATGATCCGGAAGTCAGAAGACCTGCCTGAAATGACGGTATATGCAATCCCGTGGATAAGGATGCTTTCATCGATACGAGGAAAAACAGGGACTCCCCGGATCAGGATTATGATTCGGGGATTTTTTTATTCTCCGGATCTCAAAATCTTTCAAAGGAGAATAACCCCATGTTGCAGACTGCAAGAAAAGTTGTTTCCATCTCTTTACTTATCCTGTCTCTAACCGCCGGGTCGGCCGATGCGGCAGAAAAATCACCAGCCTAAAGTAAAAACGGCAATCCTGCTCGCCAGTTTTGGAACTACTGTCCCGTCGGCGGTAAAATCCATCGTTCATATCAGTGATCGGGTTAAAAAAGCCTATCCAGTAACTGAGGTTAGGATCTGCTTTACTTCCAATATAATTCGTGCAGTATGGAAAAAACGACGGCAATCTCCACAAGAATGGCTGGACCAAGGCGTTCCCGCCGAAATTCTCAATGTTAAAAACCTGATCCAAACTTGGGTGACCTGCAGGAAGACGGCTATCGCAATGTAATAGTGCAGCCAACCCATATGTTTTACATGGAGCAGTCCCAGGACCTGGCCAGTTATGTCAAGGGCATCGAGTCGATTCAAACGCTGAATGCACGATGGAAGCCCTTCGATACTATTGTGCTGGGCCGGCCTGCTTTAGGTATCCCCGGCAATCAGTTCGACTACCATGACGATGTAGCCAGTGTTGTGAAAACCCTGAAAAACGATGCCGAAATGGCAAAAGAGAAAGGAGCTGTCTTACTCTATATGGGACATGGCAACAGGCACTGGTCTACCGGTATTTACGCAGAAACCCAGAAAAAAATGCGAGAAGAATATCCGGAGGTGGAAACCTTTATCGGTGTAGTCGAAGGTTTGCCTTCCCTGGAGGATCTGCTTCCCCAACTGAAGCAAACGAAAAAAACCAAAATAATACTTCGACCATTTATGATAACAGCGGGAGAACACGCCAAAAACGACATGGCCGGCGCCGATACCGACTCCTGGCAATCGATTTTAACCGCGGAAGGATTTGAGGTTCAGCCGGTCCTGGAAGGTCTGGGCTCAAAGGATGCCTTCGTCGACATTTTTGTTAAGCATATAGCCGATGCGGCGAGGGAAAGGAATATTTCCCTGTAAGAATAGCACGGATAATTTCAATGGAAGGTGGATGATGCAAGGGACATTTTATATAGTTGGAGTAGGGCCGGGAGATCCGCAGTTAATGACCTTGAAGGCTGCAAAAATTATGGGAAACTGTGCTGTCTGGTTTGTACCCTCCGCCTTCGACAATGGAGGCAGTATGGCCCTTAAAATTGCTTCCGGTGCAGTGAGCAGGGAAGGAAAGACGATCCTCAGCCACCGCTTTCCCATGAAACAGGTACATAGGGGTGAAGCTCCTGATCCTGAAGTGAGAAATGCATGGCGGGAGGCGGCCAAAACCATTATGGCATCTCTTGCCGATGGACAGGATGTTGTGTTTCCAACCCTGGGTGACCCGGCGATATATTCCACCGGGTTTTATGTCTGTGAAACTTTGCAGGAATACGGCTCGCCGTTTAAGGTCGAAATCGTCCCGGGAGTTTCAGCAATTGGTGCCTCTTCCGCGGTCGCCGCATTACCGCTTTGTCTCGGCGATGAACGGCTGGTGGTGATCCCCGCTACCTTTGAGGATGAACGTATTCGGGAGTTGCTACAGCTAAGTGATGTAGTCGTTTTTATGAAGGTGTATAAGGTCATGAAACGGTTGGTGGGGATTCTTGAAGAGCTCGGTCTTATTGACAACGCGGTGCTCGTTGAGCGGTGCAGCCTTGAGGATCAGCGAATCTGGACTGATGTCCGCAAAGCGGTGGGGCTGGACATCCACTACTTTTCAACGATGGTGGTGCGAAAAAACGGTTGTAAGTAAAAAGCAAAGGCGTAAAGAGATATCTCAACTCTCTGCGCCTTCCTGATCCCGGTACTAACGAATTATGGTCTTCTCTTTGTGATAGCCGCTTTTTGAAGTGGTGTTGGGCATGAGAACAGCTTGCCGGGCCATAAGAGTTCCGGGGCTGGTAACGGAATTACAGCCGGTCTGGCAGCCGTCACCCAATATCGCTCCCAATTTTCGTCTGGATGTGTCGATCTGTTCACCCTCGAAAAAGACAGTTATGTTGCCTGGAAGAAACCTGAGATTGGCGAGTTTTGTTCCTGCTCCAAGGTTGACATTATTGCCCAGAATTGAATCGCCTACATAGGCAAAATGGCCGGCTTTGGCATCGTTGAGCAGGATGGAATGCTTTATTTCAGTGGCATGACCCAGAACGCACCTTTTCCCGGCAAGACAGTATCCCCGAAGATAGGCACCTTGCCGGACCTCGCTCATGCCGCCGATAATTGCAGGGGATTTAATCATTGCGCCGGTTTCAATGAGTACTCCTTTGCCAAGGGCAATTTTTTTACCTGACAGAACGGCCCCCGCCATAATTACCGAGGCACCTTCAAGGAGCATTCCCGCACTTTTAACCTGCAGTTCTCCTTTGGTCGTATCGCCGTAAATGATTTCCAAATCATTAAAACAGAGAGTTTGGCCTTTGTGGATTATTATATGCTCTGTAAGCGGGATGCCGTTTCTTATGTACACATTATCATATTTAGGATAATTGTAGGTGTCCATATAGTTTTTCAGCTCATTGAGCGGTTGCCAAGCCGGAGTTGCCGGATTAAAGAGTTGATGATCCGGAAAATCTGATACGTCAAAAAAAGATTGTGTGGTAAGCATAGTATCCTCTAAAAGGATTTCGAAATGAGCGGGTAAGATACCCAAGCTTGATTAATTCACTATGAGAAAAATAAGTATAAGAGATCAAGAAAAAACAGGAAAAATCAGAGAAGGGGACAGGAGAACCTGGTCTTGACTTAAGTTGTTCGGATGTTTAGTATTTCTTCGAATTTTATGATCGTATTTTCGTATGAGATGCTATCTTTTTGAATATAGGTACTAAAACGGTATCGCTAACTGATCAGCTACGCTATGGGAGAAGCTGTGTTTATTAACCCGTCAAGCGTTTTGCAGGAGGAATGAGTGGAATTTAATGATTCGTTGAGCATTGGTATGGACGATTTCTCGAACAATGAAGAAATGGAAATACCTGAAGTACTGCCTATGATGGCGGTCCGGGATGTCGTTGTCTTTAATTATATGATTATCCCGCTTTTTGTCGGTCGTCCCGGTTCTGTTGAGGCCGTTAATGAGGCTCTGGGAACAAATAAATTACTGATGCTTGTCACTCAGAAAGATGCCACAAAGGACAACCCGAAGGTAGAAGACCTTTATGAGGTAGGCATGGTGTGCGTGGTCATGCGGACACTGAAACTGCCGGATGGCCGCCTAAAGGTTCTGGTCCAGGCAATGTCAAAAGCCAAAATCAAGGAATTCGTCAGAACGGAACCATCCTATCAGGTATCGGTGGACGTTATTGAGGATGTCGAGGCCGAAGAGGTCTCCGTTGAGGTCGAAGCATTAATGAGGGCAGTGCGGGAGCAGACGGAAAAAATCATGTCTCTGCGCGGCATTCTCTCCGCCGATCTCATGATGATAATCAATAATATTGAGGATCCGGGCCGGCTTGCCGATCTGGTCGGTTCGAACCTGCGTCTGAAAATTTCCGAGTCCCAGAAGATTCTGGAGGAAAGTGATCCTGTCGAAAGACTGCGGCTGGTGAGTCAGCTTCTCACCAAAGAGCTGGAAGTTTCGACTGTTCAGGCGAAGATCCAGAACGATGCCAAAGAGGAAATGAGTAAATCCCAGCGGGAATATTTCCTGAGGGAACAGCTGCATGCTCTCCAGAAAGAATTGGGCGATACCGACGAGCGGTCACAGGAGATCGACGAACTCGAGCGGAAAATCAGAAAGACCAAAATGCCGAAAAGTATAAAAAAGGAGGCTAAAAAACAGTTAAGCCGGATGGAAATGATGCATCCGGATTCCTCCGAAGCGACAATTATCCGCACTTACATTGACTGGATTCTCGATGTTCCCTGGAAAAAAAGTACCAAGGACATGCTGGATCTGGTGCAGGCCAAGGTCATCCTCGATGAAGACCATCATGGGCTTGAAAAAGTGAAAGAGCGTATTCTGGAATATCTGGCAGTGCGTAAACTAAATCAGACAACCAAAGGACCCATTCTGTGTTTTGTCGGGCCTCCAGGGGTTGGCAAAACTTCTCTCGGACAGTCAATCGCCCGGGCGATGGGCAGAAAATTCCATCGCATTTCACTGGGAGGTATGCGTGATGAAGCGGAAATCCGCGGACATCGTCGGACATATATCGGCGCCATGCCGGGACGCATCGTCCAGGGCCTGAAAACCGTTGAGACCAATAATCCAATTTTCATGATGGATGAAATCGACAAGCTCGGGGCGGACTATCGTGGCGATCCTTCTTCCGCACTTCTTGAAGTACTTGATCCGGAACAGAATTTTGAATTCTCCGATCATTATATGAACCTACCGATAGATCTCTCAAAGGTCATGTTTATCACGACCGCCAATGTGAGCGATACTATTCCCGGACCGCTTCTTGACAGGATGGAGGTCATTCGTCTGTCCGGCTATACCCAGGAAGAGAAGGTGATCATTGCCAGACGGTATCTGTTGCCCCGGCAGGTGAAACAAAATGGATTGAAAGCAAGCCAGATCAGAATGGACGATGAGACGCTGAACTACATAGTAACCCATTACACCTATGAGGCCGGACTGCGAAACCTTGAAAGAGAGATAGGTAAAGTTTGCCGTAAGATAGCCCGTAAGGTGGCGGAAGGCGGCAAGGGGCCATACAGCGTTTCCAAGCGAAATCTAAATCGTTATCTTGGACCACCGAAAACCATCCCGGAATCGGAGCTTGAAAAACTGGAACAACCCGGCCTTGTGACCGGTCTCGCCTGGACCGAGGTGGGTGGTGAAATCCTGCAGATTGAAGTGAACATCATGCCGGGCAAGGGAAAACTGCTTATGACCGGCCAATTAGGAGATGTTATGAAGGAGTCGGCCCAGGCTGCTCTCACCTATTGCCGAAGCCGCTCCGAAGAACTGCAGGTGGAGCAGGACTATTTTGAGAAGATAGACCTGCACATTCATGTTCCCGCTGGTGCTATCCCCAAGGATGGTCCTTCTGCAGGCATTACCATGGCGACCGCCCTGTACTCGGCGATAACCGGTAAAACTGTAATAAGCCATCTGGCGATGACCGGAGAAGTAACCCTGCGTGGTCGCGTGCTGCCGATCGGTGGTCTGAAGGAAAAAGCGCTGGCGGCACTCCGTGCTGATATTACCAAAATCATTATTCCCGAACAAAATGAGAAAGATCTCGAGGAAATTCCAAAAGATATACGAGATAAAATGGAATTTTTTCCCGTTAAAGATATGGATGAAGTAGTTAAAATTGCTTTTCCTCATACTGTCCAAAAAAAAACCACGAAAGCCAGTACCAAACTGAGCGGGAGCAGTGACTGATCCGGATTTCCATCCCCGCCCAACCGATATGAAAACACTGAAGAGGATTGCCAGGATAGGCCTTTGGGCAATCCTCCCGGTTGTTTCCATTCTGATTATATGCTGTGGATGGTATGCATCCTATGTCTTTACGCCGGGTCCTGAAACCTCCACGGAAACAGTGGTCGTCACCATTCCACGGGGAACTTCCGTTCGTGGCATCAAAGAGATTCTTGCGCAAAATAATGTTATACATGACGATATAAGGTTCCTGTGGCTGGCAAAATTTTCCGGCTATGCGACCAGGCTGCAGGCCGGTGAATTTCGGCTCCGTACCGGTATTAAGCCCGGTGAAGTGTTAAGGGAACTGGCTTTCGCACGTCCCGTTCAACATGCCATTACTATCCCGGAAGGTCTCCGCGTTGCTGAAGTCGCCGAAATATTCGGAGAATTAGGCTGGTGCAATCCAAAAAGATTCATCAAGCTCAGTTCCGACGAAATGTTTCTACAACAGTTGGGTTTTGACCACGTTAAGAGTCTTGAAGGATATCTTTTTCCGGATACCTATTTGTTTACCAGGGATATCAATGGTGCCGACAAGATAATTCCCATAATGGTAAAGAGATTTAACGATGTCTGGAGCGAGTTGACGGGAGAACTCAAGGAAACTGCCGATCGTGAGAAAACGGTAATTCTCGCTTCAATTGTGGAAAAAGAGACCGGAGCACCTGAAGAAAGGCCACTGATTGCCGGAGTATTTCGTAATAGACTGCAGTTGGGGATGCGGCTTCAGTCCGATCCTACCGTTGTGTATGGCAGTAAAAAGTTTACAGGGATTATCACCAGGAAAGATTTGCTGACCGCCACTCCGTATAATACCTATACGCTCCCCGGACTCCCTGCCGGCCCCATCTGTAATCCTGGAAAAGAAGCCCTGAAGGCTGTTCTACAACCCATCTCGACCAGCAATCTTTATTTCGTTTCTAAAAATGACGGTACTCATCAATTCTCCAAAACATTGATCGAGCATAATCGTGCCGTAGAAAAATATCAGAGGAATAATTCCGATAAACAAGGTAAATAAATGCCGAGGCTCAGTGAAGCCGGACGAATTAACATGATGTCATAGATGATGGACTCGTAAAAAGCCCGATCTACTTCGTTGTAGGTCTGAAACGGCAATTAGCTGTACCATATGTACTACCTAATTGCCGTTTCAGACACTACGCCTCGTATATCGACCTTTTTCCAGAGTCCATCCCTACTCACAAAGTGACTTTTTACGAGATTATCATAGATGATAATCTCGTAAAAACCTTAGATTTTAGATGGCTAAGTAAAAAGCTTCATGTTCGAGGCGCATAAATTTTCGATCATTTCGGCGTACTAAGGTACTTTGTAATGATTGAAAATTTGCAGTAACGAAGCAGATGAAGGATTTTTACGACGCCATCATAGATGGGAGAGTACGGTGAAGATTGCCCTGGTGCAGATAAACCCGGTTATTGGTGATTTTGACTATAATTGCCGAAAAATTAAATCCTGGTCCGAAAAAGCAAAAGATCGTGGCTGTGAACTGGTCATATTCCCGGAACTCACTATCTCAGGCTACCCCCCGCAGGATCTTTTGGAGAGAGCATCCTTTATTGAGGCCCATGATGCGGCCGTAGCTCAGTTACTAAGTGACTTACCCGATCTTGATGTCATGTTCGGCTGTTTCGAGAAGAGGGAAGGATTAAACGGCAAGAAACTTTATAATTCCGCAGTCGTCGCGCGAAATGGCAGGATTATTTTCAGGGCCAGAAAACAGTTGTTGCCGGCGTACGATGTTTTTGATGAGACACGCTACTTTGAGCCGGGACCGATATCCGAGATTTATCAATTAAAAGGGCTGAATTTCGGGGTCACCGTATGCGAGGACGTCTGGAGTGACCAGGTGATGGAATATCATACCGAACCTGTGGACCAACTCTTCGCGCTGGCAGCTGCAAAAGGCCAATCGATAGACGCAATAATCAATATTTCCGCTTCTCCGTTTCAACGCAATAAGGAAGAGATAAGAAAAAGCATCTTTAAGAAAATCATTGGTCGCTGTTCGGTGCCTTTTCTCTACTGCAACCAGGTGGGCGGCCAGGACTCGCTGCTCTTTGACGGCCGCAGCCTGATTATGGATAAAACCGGCTCTGTTGTCGCCCAGGCATTGGGCTTTCAAGAGGATATGATCATCGTTGACAGCCGGACCTGGCAGGGAGATCTGCACGGAACTCTGCAGGTTTCCGAGCAGGAAGCGGTCTATCAGGGCCTAGTCATGGGAGTGGCTGATTATGTTCGGAAATGTCATTTTTCTTCCGTGGTTCTTGGGCTATCCGGCGGCATCGATTCCGCACTGACGGCGGCGATTGCGGTTGATGCGCTTGGCCCGGAAAATGTTCTTGGGGTGGCATTGCCTTCGCCTTACAGTTCGGATGATTCCATGGAAGACGCGAAAAAGCTTGCCGAAAATCTTGGCTGCCGTTTTGAAGTATTGCCGATCAGCGAACTTTTTGCTTGTTTTAGACAGAGTCTGGAACCTCTTTTTGCCGGCCGCGAGGAAGACTTGACTGAACAGAATCTCCAGGCCCGTATCCGGGGAAATCTGCTCATGGCCTTGTCCAATAAGTTTGGACATTTACTCCTGACCACCGGCAATAAAAGTGAGATGGCCGTTGGCTACTGTACCCTGTACGGAGATATGAGCGGCGGGCTGGCGGTGATCTCGGATGTGCCGAAACAGCTGGTTTATCAACTGGCCCGCTATGTAAACAGATCAAAGGAAGTAATTCCGGCAAGAATAATCAGCAAGGCACCCTCGGCGGAATTGAAACCGGATCAGACGGATCAGGACGACCTGCCGGCCTACGAAGTTCTTGATCAGGTCCTGGAACTGCATCTGGAAGAGGGAGAGGGTTGGAGTGAAATCGTCGCTCGTGGTTTTGAAGAACAGCTGGTAAAGGACATTCTGCGGCGGATTCGGCTCAATGAATATAAACGGAAGCAGGCCCCGATGGGGTTGAAGGTGACCAGCAAGGCTTTCGGCTTCGGACGCAGATATCCAAATGTCCAAAATTTCCAGGGATAATTCATTAATGGCCCGTCAATTTGAAAGATAGTCGATACACAATACCATCCATTCTAAAGATCCTCATAGTTGGAGGAGCCTTCTGTGCGCTGGGCTGGCTCATCGCTCATGAACAGTTGCTACAGCGACCGGATAAACTCTATGTGACAAGTTCCGGCAGTGTCGATATGTGCCTGAGTTGTCATAAGGACGAAAAACTCGATCCGGCCCACGATGCCGCCGTTATCGGCTGCTCTCCCTGCCATCTCGGCAATCCTCTGGCAGTCACCAAGGAAAAAGGGCATGACGGGATGGTCCTCAACCCCGGCGACCTGCGCATTGTGGAAAAAACCTGTGCCGTGGAAGGCTGTCATCCTGCCGATGTGCATAAGGTGAAAAATTCTCTTATGGGCACCAACAGGGGCATTATCGGAACTCTGCTTTATTACTGGGGAGAAAGCGACAGTCAGGATACCGAGCTTACCGTGGAAAAACTCATGAAAACAGGTAAGACATCCCTGGCTCTTGATTATTACCGAAAACTTTGTGCTACCTGCCACCTCTGGAAACAAAAAAACGATCTCTCGGGTATTCCCGAATTTTTCAATGAAAAGGGCGGCGGCTGTTCCGCATGCCACTATTATGTGCCTGGTAAAACCAGTATTGACGAAATATTTGCTTCGGACAATGAAACTCCTGAGAAGAAATCGGATAAAAAAATCCATCCTCTCATTACTAAAAAAGTTCATAGCGTCAATTGCGTACGTTGTCACAACCGCTCAGGACGGATCGGAATTTCCTACATGGGCATCTTCGAATCGGAAGGGTATGGAACCCCCTATCAAAAAGGACATCTGAATTCCAGGCAGCTTCCAGGCTCAAGGTTTTATCTGGATATCGCCGATGACGTGCATCATCAAAAAGGCATGGAATGCATCGACTGTCATACCCGTAACGAGATCATGGGTGATGGTACCAGTTATGCCCATTACGAAGAACAACTTGAAATTTCCTGCCAGGTATGCCACTCCGATCATCCGGGAGTAACAAGAAAAAATAACAGCCTTACCAACCTTGAAAAGGATGACGGCAAAGTGATCCTGATAGGCAAGGTTGATGGGAAGAAGCATCCGGTTAAGACTGCAAAAAAAGGCGTGTGCGATTTTGCCGCGCATAAACGGGTAAGCTGTGAAGCTTGTCATTCCACCTGGGTAGCCCAGTGCTATGGCTGCCATGCCAAACGGGATGCCTCCCTGACTCATCTCGATAAGTTAAGTCTTGAGAAAACGGCGGGATTATGGGAGGAGGGACGTTCCTATATCCGCTATGAACAGCCTATGCTCGGCGTCTGGCAGGATGAAATCGTCGTGGTGACTCCCGGATGCCAGGATATGGTTACCTCAGTCGATAAAAAGGGTGAAATTGAAAAGAGCTTCAACCGGTTTACCATGGCAGCTATCAATCCCCACACCACCCAGGCCAAGGGCCGTGAATGCGTGGACTGCCACGCATCAACGAAAACTATCGGTTTAGGGGATGGAAAAGTCTTCATGCGAAATGGCAAAATGGTTTTTGAACCAATTAATGAAGGAGTTGTGACAAGTTCCGGTACTACCGTACCTTTTGATGCTTATGTTACTCTTGAAGGAGAACCTTTGCAGCACAGCTCAAGATCGACGCTACGGCCGTTTAATAAGGAAGAACTGTGGGCAATTCTTCGTGTCGGCTTGTGTGTTCGGTGTCACAATCGATATGATGATACGATGTGGAAAAATTATAATAGACAAACTGTGTGTCTCCGACCGGAGCTTTCTTCCGGCGCACAGGATGTTGTCCTTCCAATAAAAAAGGAGGAAGAGACATCGGAATAGTAAGTGGAAACATAACAGGATTAAAAACCAGTCAACTCAAAAGCCTCGAACGTCTTGGGCAGAAGAGGGTTCAACGGGATAAAATCATTAATCCGGAAATGGCCAGGACGCTTTGTCAGCTCTCTGCTGAAATGAACAGGCAGCTTGGTCTTTTAGTGCACAGGTCCGGTAGGATCGAGTCCGTAGTCGTGGGAGATCATTCCCATATCATGCTGCCTCAACTTGGAAATGTGCGAGCTTCCGGAGGCAGGCTGCGCGGTCTTAGGCTGGTGCACACCCATCTGGCGGGCGAAGATATCAGCGACGAAGATCTGATGGATCTGCTTTTCTTACGACTCGACCTGATGTCGATTATCAAGGTTGACGAGCAGGGTTTGCCGGAAAAAATGTACTCGGCCCATCTGTTGCCACGGATCGATGCCGGCAAGAGTTGGGCATTTCTCGAACCGATTCATCCCGCTAACCAGGTTGATTCGGCCGAGGAGCTCATTGCGGCAATAGAAGGAGAGTTTGGTCTCGGCCGGAAAATCAGTTTCGTTGAAAGCAAGCAGGATCGTGCCATTCTTGTCAGTGTAACGACGGAACCGAAGCGTCAGGCGGAGGAGTCACTTGCTGAACTTGTCGAACTGGCCAAATCCGATAATATCATCATTTTGGATACCGTCCTGCAACGCAGCAACAGAATTAACCCGCGGCTCATTCTAGGTAAAGGGAAGCTCGCCGATATCATGATCCGGGCTCTGCAGCTCGATGCCAACCTGTTGATTTTCAATCAGGAACTGAATCCTTCACAGATCAGATCCATTACCAATTTTAGTGACTTACGGGTAATCGACAGAACCCAGCTTATCCTCGATATCTTTGCCCACAGGGCAATGAGCCGGGAAGGAAAGCTGCAGGTGGAGACGGCCCAGCTGAAATACATGCTGCCCCGCCTCTCCACCAGAGACGATGCCCTGTCGAGACTAACCGGGGGGATTGGTGCCCGTGGTCCCGGTGAAACCAAGCTTGAGATAGATCGTCGCCGGATTAACGACCGGTTAGCCCGTTTGACCCAGGAACTGAAAAAGGTGAGCGAGGAGAGGTACCGGCGCAGGGCTAAGCGGCGGAAAAAGGATTTGCCCGTGCTCTCACTGGTCGGCTACACCAATGCCGGAAAATCCACCCTGCTCAATACGCTGACAAATAGTGATATTATCGCGGAAAATAAGCTTTTTGCCACCCTTGATCCGACCAGCAGACGACTTCGGTTTCCGACCGAGCTTGAGGTCATCATCACGGATACCGTGGGTTTTATCAGAAACCTGCCGGCTGACCTGTTGAAGGCTTTTATGGCGACTTTGGAAGAATTGCAGGAAGCTGATTTGCTTGTTCATGTGGTCGATGTTTCAAATCCCGGTTTTCGAGAGCAGATGGCGGTTGTCCAACAACTTCTCAGTGATCTTGAACTCGGCACGATTCCAGTCCTGACACTCTTTAACAAGATTGATCTGGTTGAAGATCCGATTCTGGTTGAGCAAATTGTCGGTAAGGAGGGGATTACCGTTAGCGCACTGCAGCCGGAGACGCTGAGGGAATTTCTCGTTCAGGCTGAAAGGCTTATAGACAAAGTGTTGGATGAGAAACTACGGTAGCAGGTAGAACCCTAATTCTTTCTCGTATGCCCTCTCTTCCATGAATTCACAGCCGATACGGTTTCCAATCACGGTCTTGATGATAACCTTCTTGAATAGTACGGTTTCTTTGCGGTTATCAAGAGTGAAGTCTAATGAGCCTGTTTGGCCGGTTTTTAGGTCATGAATACCCCGCACCTCAAAGCAGACACCGCTTAAAGAGAGATTGATAATCCTGACCTTGCCGCCGCCAATCGCCGGTGGCTTTAGATCGTACATCCCTTCCAGATCGGTTGGTTTGCGAAAGTGGCGCCGGAATTCAAGGTATACCCTGAAAAGATAGCCACACTTGCATTTCACCTTAACCAGATGCTGACGATGCCGGAATTGAGCAACAGAGATTGTCCTGGCGCAGTCGCATGCCGGACAAACGATCATTGCTTCGTCATCAGATTTCACAAAGGATTTCTTAATTGCCGGTGGATTCGCCATGTAATACTTTACAATTCATTGAAATTTAATCGTAAATAATCGCAGTGTATCTTTCCAGGATTTCCTCCGTCTCCCTGTCAAGCTCGCCGGCCACCTCATGGATCTGGTATTCCTCACCACAAACCGTACATCGCATACGCACTCTTCGACACATGCGATGCACTTCAAGTTTTCCCGAACATTTTTTACATTTCATAGAGTTCTCAGCCGAGCAATTGCTCACGGGTGAAAATTGATTCGAGTTTGTAGCCCGCCCTTGCCAATGCTTCTGTACCGCCTTCCTGCCTTTCAACGACGGTGGCGACCAGGCCAACCTTAAAACCGGCGGCTTCAACTCGATCAATGACTTTAATCAGCGTTCCTCCGGTGGTGACTACATCTTCCAGCAAGGCAACGGTGCATCCTTCGGGCATATTTTTTAACCCTTCAATATAATTACCGGTTCCGTGCCCTTTGGCTTCTTTGCGGACGATGAATGCCGGAATCGGCTGATTTGCCAGAAAGCCGGCAATAGATACCGCGGTAACCAGTGGGTCAGCTCCTAGGGTCATGCCGCCCACTGCTTGTATGGGAGTGGGTGATTTTTGCAACAGTTCGAAGAGCAACTTCCCACAAAGATATGCCCCTTCCGCTGAAAGAGTCGTCTGTTTTCCGTCAATATAGAAGTCCGAAGTCTTACCTGAAGTAAGGGTAAATGTGCCTTGTCGATATGATTTTTCGAGGAGTATTTCTTTGAGTCGTTGTCTGTCGTCCATGGGAATTTGCACTGTAAATAGGGATGGAATTGTAATAATTTGTAATCGCTGATTGATTTGTAGCCGATACTACCTTTTTTTTTAGTATGTTTAAAGAAAAAACTGGTAAACGTCTTAAGAGCAATGTTAGGCTGTGCTTTATTTTATCGCCACATTGTGAGAATGTTAAGGAACGGTTCTTGCTTGGCACTATGATGGATGTGCTTGAAAGGTTCATGTCGTAATCTATAATATAACAATTAAATGCCTTCAAGGTTTCCGTCCGGAAACTCTGTAGATACATAATAGGGAGGGGGAGAATATGTGCGGTATTGTAGGATATTGTGGTCCACGGCGGGTTGTGCCGGTAGTACTGGAAGGCCTCAGACGTCTTGAGTACCGGGGATATGATTCTGCGGGTATTGTATACCTGGAAAAGGGCAAAATGGTAAAACATCGGTCGGAAGGAAAGCTGTCGCGTCTTGAATCGATTATCGGCGATGCGATCATCGCTCCCTCCCATATAGGTCTTGGTCATACCCGCTGGGCAACCCATGGTGCGCCGACCACGGAGAATGCTCATCCCCATAGTGATTGTACCGGTAAATCTCGTTGTCATCCACAACGGTATCATTGAAAACTATCATTCACTTCGCGAAGAACTGAAGGAAAAAGGACATGTCTTTTCCTCTGAAACCGATACCGAGGTGCTTGCCCATTTGATTGAAGATAATCTTGAGGATGATCTGGTCATTGCCGTCAAAAAAGCCATCAGTCTGGTGGAAGGTTCCTATGCAATAGGAGTGCTCTGGGCAGGGATGCCGGATACACTCATTGCCGTACGAAATCAGAGTCCGTTGGTGCTGGGTGTCAGTGAGCAGGATGGTAATTTTCTGGCTTCGGATATTCCGGCTCTTTTGCCCTATACCAATAAAGTTCTTTTTTATGGATGATATGGAGCTGGCGATCCTGAAAGCTGACAGTCATCAGGTTTTCTCCCTGATCACCGGCAAGCAGCTGCAAAAAGAAATTAAAACCATCGACTGGAATGCGGCGATGGCCGAAAAGGCCGGATATCGACATTTCATGCTCAAGGAGATTTTCGAGCAGCCCCAGGCTATCACCAATACCGTCAGCGGAAGAATTAATCTGGAATCGGGGGTGGTGGATCTGCCGGAAATTAAACTGTCTGAGGCCGATCTGGAGAATATTGATCGAATTTTTCTGGTTGCCTGCGGAACCTCCTGGCATGCAGCGCTTGTCGCCAAATACTGGATTGAAAAATATGCCGATATTCACGGTCGAGGTGGATATTGCTTCGGAATTTCGATATCGGCATCTGCTGGTCAATGAGCGGGTGCTGACCGTATCTATTTCCCAATCGGGCGAAACTGCCGATACCCTGGCCGGAATACGCAAGGCAAAAGAACTGGGCGCAAAAATTATCACTATCTGCAATGTGGTCGGATCAACCATGACCAGGGAGGCGGATGGCACAATTTACACCCATGCCGGACCGGAAATAGGCGTCGCTTCCACCAAGGCTTTTATTTCACAGCTGGCTGCGCTGTTTCTCTTTACCCTGTATCTTGGCCAGAAAAAAAGACCATCAGCCCGAACAAAGTGCCGAACTCGGCAGGGAACTGATAGGTGTTGCCGGCATCATTGAAGTAGCGAACTGCCCCGGATTCAGGAAGAAGTGCAGGCTCTGATCTGAAAATTATTATACCTGCCGCGATTTTTTATATGTCGGCAGGGGACTTAATTTCCCTATTGCTCTGGAAGGGGCTTTGAAACTGAAGGAAATTTCCTACATTCATGCCGAAGGTTATGCCTCGGGAGAGCTTAAACATGGGCCGATTGCCTTAATTGACAAGGATATGCCGGTCCTGGCGCTGGTGCCACAGGATGAGGTCTACCAAAAATCAATTTCCAATGTCGAAGAGATTAAAGCCCGCCAGGGACGGATCATTCTTATTGGCACCGAAGGGGACAGCCATCTGAAAAATATTACTGATGACGTTATTTATCTGCCGAAGGTGCACGAGGCGATGAATCCGATTCTCTATACCATTCCTGCCCAACTCCTGGCGTATGAAATAGCCTCCAGGCGTGGTTGCGATGTGGATCAGCCACGAAATCTGGCGAAGAGTGTGACTGTTGAGTAGCAGACATGCAGGACGCCCGGTAATATTTATCGGGTGTCCGGTAGTAAATGTAGTTAACCAGCTTTTTTCATGGACATTATATCTCACAACCTTTTGGCAGCGCTGTTCAATTCCTTATTTCGCCTTATCAGTAGTTTTCGTGGAACATCAACTGTCTCCCCGTTTTATCCACTTTTCGAATTTGGATAGTGTTAGCAAATCTTCGATTCTTAGAGAAGTGATCTCTCTTGCAATACTCAGGAATGTGCCACCGGGAGCTGGCCGGCACCAAGGCCGACCGTTGCCAGAGCCGCAGGCAAAGTTAAGTCAACGATGTCATTAGGGCGATTTGGCCACCCGCAGTTCGTTTTTGAACTTCAGGCCGGGGTGCGCCTTCCTGGCGATCTCGGCGGCGCGCTCGCGGCCCTTTTCGGAAGGGACAGTTCCGGTCATGACCACCTCGTCCTTGGTGGTTTCCACCTTGACCTTTTCGAACTCGGCCCCCTCCCTCTTCAGGGCCTCCTGCACGCGTAGGGCGATCACCTTGTTATCCACCAGCGGGGTCTCCTTCTTCTTTCCCCCCTGTGCCTCTCCATGCTTCCCTTGCTGGTTCTCGGTCAGCTTCTTATCCAAGGTGTTGCTGATCTTCCCTATCCCCTTGAAGGCTTCGCCGGCGTTTTTGAAAAACGAGCAGCCACTAATGGCCGCAGTCAGCAGCAGGATTAACATCAGGCAGGGAAACGGATGCCGGTGCTCTTTCATTTTTTGATCCCTCCCCCAGTGCTTTCATCGGACGGCTGGTTGATCGTCTCGGGCGGGAGCTTTATGCGTGGAGACCATGTCTTCCAGGCATCCTGCGGCTTGTCGTGCAGGACGAAGGGTGTGTCGGGGTAGGCCTGGGGCTTGCTGGTGTCGGGGGTGGCCAAATCGATGCCGCCGGTCAACAGCGCCTGGGCGGACTGTGCGCTGACGCCGATGCCGGAGAGGCCGAGGTTGAAGTTGATACCCCCGGCATTCCAGAAGACGGAGTTCATCCTCACCAGGGGGGCGAAACGCCTCTTGATGTTGACCTTGATATGAATGACCTGCGCCTCCGGGCCAAGCTGTGTATCGGAGACCTCGCCCACCTCGACGCCCCGGTACATGACGGGGACGTGCTTCTTCACCGAGCCCAGTCGGCTGGAGACCAACACCACGCTCAGCCCCTTCTCTTCCTTCGGGGGGGGCGGCGCTTCAGGGAGGCCGGGGAAGACCGTGGCGTCCTTGCCGCCCCCCGGCTCGACCGAGATGTAGTCCCCGGAAACCACGGTACCCAACCCTTTGATCTCGTTCAGTCCCACGTGCGGCTGCACGATCCAGAAGAGCGAGCCGGTCTTGGCCACGCTGCTCCCCGATTTCTTGAGATCCACGGTCACCTTGGCGTGGCGATGGTCGTCGGTAAGGACCACCTCGTTTACTGTGCCGATCTCGACCCCCCGGTATTTCAGGAACGATTTACCTGGCTGAAGTTGGGCCGCGTCCTTGAAGAAGATGGTGATGGTGGGCCCTTTCTTGATGGACTCGTTGTAGACGAAGTAGCCGGCCATGACGGCCGCCACTATCGGGATGATCCAGAAGAACCAGGTCTTCCAGTTTTTGTGGATCTTCGCCTTCGGGAGGTCGCCGGTCGAACCTTCAGGCGGTAGGTTCTGAGTCATCTTTTCCGTCCCTTCCCGCATCCCAGATCAGCCGGGGGTCGAAGGTTATGGTGGCGCCGATGGTCAGTACGACGACGGCGCCGAAGGAGAAGACCCCGGCGCCGGGGTGGACGGTGGCGATCTGGCCCATTTCCGCGACCGCCACCAGCAGGGCCAGTAGGGTTACCTCCAGCATGTTCCAGGGATCGACGATCTGGATGATTTTATAGGTCCAGGTCCGGAATTTCTGCCACCGCGGCCAGTTAAGGGTAATACAGAGCATGAGCAGCCCGATGATCTTGAGAGCCGGGGTGAGGATGCTGGTGGTGAAGACCAGGCTGCCGACCATGTAGTTTCCTTGCTGAAAAAGCCCTACGATCCCCTGAAAGATGGTGGTCCTCTCCTTCATACCCCAATACTCCGTCTCCACGATCGGGTAGATGTTGGCGGGGAGGTAGAGAATCAGGGCTCCCAGTGCCAGGGCCAGCGTTCGGCTCCGGCTGTCCGGTTTTCGCCGGTGCACCTCGAAACCGCAGCGCGCGCAGGTGGCCCGGTAGTGCTCAGGGAGCGGCGCCTCCACTTGTTGTAGAAGACCGCAGGTCTCACAGCTGACAATCTGGTTCATCCAGTTCCTCCAGCGGTTCATTCCGTCTCGTCCAGTCGCCGGCAGATCGACCGGCGACGCTTTTCCCCTCTTTGTCGGCGCCGCGGAGGTAGCGGTCCGCATATGGTCGAGCCGTTCATTGAGAAAGACCCGGTCCCCGGGATCGCCCCCAGCGGCTTGAGCCTGAGGCGCTCTATAAAGGCCGACTCTTTCGGCGCGGAACGGAAGTAGCTGATAGACCGCTCCTTACCGTAGTGAAAGCGCTCCATTACGGAAAGTGCGTCAGGGAGGGCCTTCACCAGTCTGATTTCCGGAATGGCATACTCTTCGCAGGTTTCGAGGTGGATATCCCGCGGAACGCATTCCTAACCAAGCTTTTTCGCCAGTGCCTCGCCGACCTTTTTGCCGCGGCTGTTAGATCCTCTTGAGATAGTGATAATGGCCACGACAAGCTCCTTTTAGCTGAAAGGTGCAAAGGCAGATGAATGTATCGAACCGACGAGCCCGTCCGGAGTTTCAAGAGATGTCCCCCCGTTGCCCACGTGCTCTGCCGAAGGGCCATAACTCTCTCGAGAGTATTTACATTTTCCTGAAAATTGCAAGTACTCGCCGGAGTTCTCATTTGAAAAAATTGAAGAGGGCGTGGAGCGTCGTCAGGGGATGAGGCGGATAGCCGGAAATATAGAGATCAACCGGTACAGTGGCGATGCGGGAGCTTTTCATAATCCGGGAAAACGGTCGAAAAACATGGCATTCAGCACGTTGTTATCCGCCTAGCAGGCATTGCAGCCGGCCGCCGAAACCTGGCGCAGCTGCAGCGATCGCCATAGTCCAGGATAGAAGGTTTCTACTGTTCATCTCTGATGTAAGCTATATACGAAATGGAAGGAGATTACAGTTGGATGCAGTTACAAAGCAGTAATTCAGTATGATATTTTATTACTCTCCTACACCAGGTCCGGCAAGAGATGCACTCAACAGGCAAGCACCTTTTGCCGGAATCATTGATTATTTTTGTGAAATTTACGGTTGGTGCATTTAAGCCGTAAGAAAAAACGAAGATTCTATTGACGGCTTCACTTTCAGAGACTGGCAATTTCACTGACTTTGGCAGTCTCCGCAATCTCCGGCACAAGGATCACCTCCTGCCTGTCTTTATCCTCAATATAGACTAAAATATCCTTTCTGGTTATTTCCAGGGCAAAGACCGTCCCGCCACCTAATTCTTTATCCCGCCAGCGATCCAGAATCCAGGCAGTATTTTCCCTGCTGACAGTCCAGCTCAATCCTTTATTGACCCCTGTAACCGATCCTCTGTAAGCGGTGGTACGGTCGTAAGGAAAAGGGCTACCCTGTTCATACAGACGGTCGGAATCGCAGCTATTGAGTAGGAATTTCCATACTTCATAATCACCGACGGCAACAAATGGCGTGTTCTTGCGGAAGTAGAGCAATAATACTGCTTTTTCCAGGCATTTATCCTCTTTAAATTGCTCGAGATTATTGAGCAGGAACTGGACATGTTCACGTGGATTGAGGAAGCGCATAGCTTCCAGGGGATTTTTCTCGTTTTCGAGGTTTCCGAGGATGTCTTTGATTTTTTGATCCTGCATGGCCTTATGACGCGCCTGCATTCTTGGGTTGCTGAAAGATCCCGTAAAGTCATCGGGCGGGTAGAGAAAGCGAATTTTATCGAGTTTCCATTGCATATTCCTGCCTCGTTCGTAGATGATCATTGGCAAACCTAGCTGTTATATTTTTATGTTCCTGTAACTAATCGTTTATTTGTGCTTCGGATTATTTATGATTATCTTCTGATAATTTTTTCTTCGGTTCCCTTCCTACCTGCAGAAATTAACCGAGGCCAAGCCAGTTGTTCCCTACATCGAGCATCCGGTTGGCAAAACCCCATTCATTGTCGAACCAGCAAAGCATCTTGACAAGTTTACCGCCGCAGACCTTTGTCTGGGTGCCGTCGACAATCGAAGAACGCGGATCGGTGTTGAAATCGACAGAGGCGTGAGGTTCTTCGGTATAACCCATGAGGCCATTGAGGGAACCTTGAGCTTCTTCCCGCATGATCTGGTTTATCCTGGTTGCCGAGGTGGCGGTTTTCACGTTGATGGAGAGATCCATGACCGAGACATTGATGGTTGGGACCCGGACATGCAGGCATTCGAATCGCTGCGCCAGCTGAGGCATCAGCCGATCAATTCCTTTGGCAAGACCTGTATCTATAGGAATAATCGAATGCAGGGCGCTGCGGGTAAGACGCAGATTGGTATGGTGGTAGCTGTCGATTACCGGCTGATCGTTCATGGCCGAATGAATGGTTGTTGTCACGCCGTTTTCAATACCCAGTTCCCGATCTAAAATGTTCAAGATAGGCACAACGCAATTTGTGGTGCAGGATGCGTTGGAGACGATTTTGTGCTCCGGCTGTAAAAGATGATGGTTGTAACCGTATACAATGGTTGCATCAACCGCCGGTGTTGCGGGATGGGAGAGGAGGATGCGTTTGGCCCCGCTTTCCAGGTGTTGTTCGGCTATCTCCCTGTCTCCAAAGGTTCCCGAACATTCAAAGAGCAGATCAATACCGAGCTCGCCCCAGGGAAGTTTAGTCGGATCAGCTTCATTGAGAATCCTGATCGCATCGTCGCCTATATGCAGATAATCGCCTACAATGTGCAGGGGATAGGGAAAACGCCCGTGGGTCGTGTCGTAGCGGGTAAGATAGGTCAGTGTCTCGATGTCGGCCAGTTCGTTTATGGCGACAATTGTAAACTTCGATCTATAGGTCGATGAATAGATCGCTCTGAGAACGGACTGGCCGATCCGGCCATAGCCGTTTATGGCAACTCTGTAAGGCATCTCGTCAAAATCCATATCAGGGTAAAATCTGTAACAACTGTCAACCGATAGTCGATTTTCGCTGGGTTCATCTGCTGGGTTATTGCTGTCGTGGGTCAAATCCAACCAATCGGTTCACAACTGATCTTTCTCCCACAATCGGCATTTATCATTACTTCGAATTGCCTACAATAACAACTCGATAATTTATTCAAACAGGGAAATGGGCGCTGTAAGATCGTAACTGTTCGCCGGAATAGCTAACTCCCATAACCCTATGCCGGTAAACGTTTATCAGCACCCCACATATGTACGATCAGGCTACCGTGTTTAGAAGGGCGGGTTCGGAACCCGCCCTTACAGCCGATCGGCCGGCTTTTATGCATCTGGAGCATTGCTGAACGTTAACTGGGTAACAAGGAATTTTCCATGGTGTAAGTTTGCTCGAAATGGGGTAAATAAATACTGATCGAGCGTTCAGTCTGTTTTATCGATCCAGTGGCATGATGATTGTATTATGATAAAAGCACTTGCGAGAGGAAATTTTGATGAATGGAAGAGGCAGGGTTATTGTCAATACCGGAAACGGCAAAGGTAAAACAACCGCGGCACTCGGAACAGCTTCCAGGGCTCTCGGGCATGGCATGAAAGTTTGCATTATCCAGTTTCTCAAAGGTCAGGGGAAATTCGGCGAGCGGGAAATGGCGGAAAAATCGGAAAATCTAGATTGGTTCATTTGTGGGAAAGGTTTCGTTTTTACTAAAGAAAATATCGAGGAAGATCGTAAGGTGGCCCTCGAGGGGTTTCAATTGGCAAAGGAACAGATAGGAAGTGATCGATATGACCTGATTATTTTAGATGAAATCACCTACTTGCCGCTCTATGATTTTCTCGATGTTGAGGCCATCGTCGAGCTGATAAAGAATAAACCGGAGCGCTTGTCGGTCATACTAACCGGCAGAGATGCCCATCCGCGGCTTGTCGAGATAGCCGATACCGTATCATCAATTGAAGTGGTTAAGCACGCATACGAACAGGGGATACGGGCACAGAAAGGAATTGAATTCTAATAAGCGTTCACCAGTGCCCAATCGGTAGATAACAGCTTCCGTATGGGGCACTGGTGAACGCTTACAGGACTGGAGTTATACAAGCATTTCACTACACTCGGTGAACGGTTAAGAATACTAACAGGCAGGAGGAGACATGATACAGAAAGAGCAAGGCGCTTTGAGTGGAATACGGGTTCTGGATCTCTCCCGTATGCTCCCCGGTCCATATTGTTCCATGATTCTTGCGGACCACGGGGCCGAAGTGATAGCAATTGAAGATCGAAAATTTCAGCAAGACGGCCTATTTTTTAACGATCTCAATCGGAACAAAAGCCATATGTCTCTGAATCTTAAGACGCGGGAAGGCCTGGAGATATTTTTCAAATTGGCGGAGAAGGCGGATGTCATTTTAGAGGGATTTCGACCGGGTGTTGTCAAACGTCTCGGTGTTGACTATGAAGCGGTACGACAGCGTAATTCCGGGATTATCTACTGTTCGATTAGCGGGTACGGACAAACCGGTCCACTTCGTGACCGGGCCGGCCATGATGTCAATTACCTCAGCAATTCAGGTGTACTGGGACTTATAGGAGAGAAGGGGAGGCGTCCGGTTATTCCAGGTGTGCAGATAGCAGATATCGCCGGAGGCAGTATGAACGCAGCCGTTGGCATTCTGCTGGCTCTTTATGCCAGAGAAAAGACAGGAACAGGCCAATATATCGATATTTCGATGACCGATGGTGTGGTCGGCCTGCTGTCCCTGCCCCATTATTTTACCAAACTGAGCGGACAAGAACAACAAGCCTCGGATACCATGCTGTCCCATCGATACGCCTGCTACAATATCTATGAAACAGCAGATGGAAGGTTTATTGCAATCGGTGCGGTCGAAAACAGATTCTGGCAAAAATTATGTGAACATCTGAATAGGCCGGAATATATCTCTTTGCAGTATGACGACAAGAAAAGAGAGGAAATCATCGATGATCTTCGCAAGTTGTTCCTTATGAAAACAATTGCGGAATGGGACGCCGAATTGGGAAAACTGGAAGTATGTTTTGCCCCGGTAAAAAACCTGGGTGAAATCCTGACTGATCCGCTTTTTACAGAACGTGAAATGGTACACAGCTATACTGAAGAGAGTGGAGAGGAAAAACATGGTTTCGGTATCCCGGTAAAATTGAGCGACACCCCCGGCACTCTCAGGACGCCGCCAAGTAAGTTTGGCGAACAGACCAGGGAAATTCTGGAAGAAATCGGCTATTCTGCCGAACAGATCGATGCTTTCTATCATGATGGAGTTTTGTGAGGTTTTAGGCTACCGCCGGATTCGCTCGCGCCAACGATCTCTGGTATAAAAAAGTAAGAATTCCAATAAAACTTTGTAAAACCCCATCAGCTGGAAGATTGCGCCGCTTTCATCCATGCCTGATATCACACGAAATGGCTTTGGAAATATCGATTTGGTTGACAAGATGTCTTTCCGGAGTTACACCCCATTTGTGAATTATATCGTTCGGTATCAGCAATATTTCCTAACGGATATTCTGAAAATATTAGTACCTTAGAAATTCTTTTCCGGCTTTTTGGGAAAGCATTTCCAAAGTGCTTAGACCTAGTCTTACGGATTTTGAAATGGCTTTGACTATTGCACAATTTGCAGTTTTGGCGACGTTTTGTTCTGCTATCGTGCCGCTGTTTTTCTGGCGATTGCCTCAATTTCAAGTCAGGCTGTCCTTCCTCTTTCTTGGTATTTCCGGTGTGGCAGCCGCCTGGGCAGGAGGAAGTGCCTTATTGCTCCGAACGACGGAGCAGGCTATCCTGCCCGTAGGTCTTCCCTGGCTGCATGTTTATTTACGTGTCGATCCGCTTTCCGGCTTTTTTCTTTTTATCGTCGGACTCATAACCTTCATTGCCGCATGCTACGGTCCCGGCTATGCCCGCGAATATATCGGTGGGCCGAACTCGGTCGGTCCCCTGACCTTGTTTACCGGTCTGTTTGTCAGCGGCATGTTTTTAGTCCTATTGACCGCGGACGCTTTCTCCTTCATGCTGGCCTGGGAACTGATGTCGGTAGCCAGTTATTTTCTTGTCGTCTTCCAGCATGATCAGGAAGAGAATCGCCGGGCTGCCTTTATCTATCTTTTGATGGCTGTGGTGGGAGGTGCTTTTTTATTTCTTGCCTATGGCGTTCTGGCTGCTTTTTCCAGCAGCTTCAGCTTCGCAGCTCTGAAAGCCGCCTCCCTGAGCCCGACCTGGGCGACCATAGCCTTTAGTTTTGCTTTTATCGGCTTTGGTTTAAAGGCGGGTATTGTTCCCCTGCATGTCTGGCTGCCGCAGGCGCATCCGGTCGCCCCATCCCATATCTCGGCTCTCATGTCCGGAGTAATGCTCAAGGTGGCTGTGTATGGTTTTATTCGTTTTGTCTATGGCCTGTTGGGCGGCATTCACTGGCAATGGGGTGTCATTGTTTTATTGATCGGTTCGGCTTCAGCGGTTTTGGGCGTGTTGTATGCCCTGATGCAACATGATCTCAAGCGTCTGCTGGCTTACCATAGTGTGGAAAATATCGGCATTATCTACATAGGCCTCGGTCTGTCGATGATTTTTTCGGCAACGAATCATTTGGAAATTGCCGCACTGGCTCTTATCGCAGCCCTTTATCATTGTCTGAACCACGCCGTTTTTAAAAGTCTGCTGTTTTTCGGGGCCGGCGCTGTTCTCCAGCAGAGCCGGCAGCATGATATGGAAAAAATGGGCGGATTGATAAAAAAAATGCCGGTAACCGCATTTTGCTTTTTGATTGGTTGTATCAGCATCTCGGCCCTGCCGCCGTTTAACGGTTTTGTTTCGGAATGGCTGACCTTTCAGGCGGCACTGCAGGGGCCGATCCTGCATAGCGGCATTATCCGGGCTATGATTCCGGTGGCCTCAGCCATGCTTGCCCTGACCGGAGCGTTGGCGGCAGCCTGCTTTGTGAAAGTGTATGGAGTTATTTTTCTGGGCCGACCGCGGAGTTCACAAATTGAAGAAGCGCATGACGTCTCGTTCGGGATGCAACTCAGCCAAGTGATTCTTGCCCTTTGTTGTCTTGGTTTTGGCATATTTCCCACCTGGACGGTACGGGCAATCAATGGCATTCCCGAGAGCCTTTTGGGCGTCGGCCTGGCTCGCAGTGCCGCCGACGGTTGGCTATGGCTGACGCCGGTCAGCCCACAGACCGCCTCCTACGGCGCGCTGGCTGTTTTCTTCGCTCTGTTGATCAGTTGGCTGCTTGTTTTTGCCTTTCTCCATCAGCCGCAGCGAGACAATCGCATTAGGGTCGCCTCGGCCTGGGATTGCGGCTTTGGCCCACTCAATGCACGGATGCAATATACCGCGACTTCATTTTCCATGCCGATTCGCCGCATCTTCTCCTTTGTGTGGCTTATTTTTGAAAAGGTCGAACCGGCCGGGAAAGGCAGGGGACCACGATATTTCCTGAAAGTCAGCGACAGGTTATGGCTGATGCTCTATGTCCCGATCGGCAAATTGATGCTCAAACTTGCGGAAAGAACCGCTTTTATCCAGGGCGGAAATCTGCGCGTGTATCTTTGTTATTCCTTTTTCACCTTGTTGTTTCTTTTGTGGGTGATCGTATGACCGGTTGGATTTGGGCAATTATCAAAACTCTCTGCGTTGTGCTGGCTGCTCCCCTGATGGCGGGCTGGGTCAAATGGCTGAAATGCAGGCTGCAGAACCGGCAGGGACCGGCGCCCTGGCAGCCCTACCTGGATCTGCAGCGGCTGGCCCGAAAACAGGTGGTTCTGGCAGATACCGCTTCACCGATATTTCGTATCGCCCCGTATATAGTTTTTAGTGTCACCATAATTGCGGTTTCCGCGGTCCCGGTAATAACCGTACAGCTGCCTATCGCCGCCTTGGCCGACGTGATCGCGCTTGTTGGTTTTCTGGCCCTTGCCCGGTTCTTCCTGTCACTTGCCGGGATGGATGTCGGTACATCTTTTGGAGGCATGGGGTCTTCGAGGGAAGTGACGATCTCGTCTCTTGCCGAACCGGCCTTGCTGATGGCTTTCTTTACCCTGGCTATGAACGTATCCAGTACCAACCTCTCGACCGTTATCTCGCAGCTGGCCCAACAGCATTTCACCCTGTATCCTTCTCTTATTTTTTCCTCGATGGGGCTGATATTGGTGGCAATAGCCGAGACAGGCCGCATTCCAATCGACAATCCGGCGACCCATCTCGAACTGACCATGATCCATGAGGCAATGATTCTGGAATACAGCGGCCGGCATCTGGCTTTAATGGAATGGGCCGCCATGCTCAAATTGACTCTCTTCTCCCTGCTTATTGTTAATTTGATTGTTCCCTGGGGAGTGGCTTTGAACCTTGCTCCCGGAGACCTGGCCTTTGCCGCTCTGACAGTGACCGGTAAGTTACTTATTTGGGGGTGTATTCTTGCGGTTTCCGAGACCATTCAGGCGAAGATGCGGCTGTTTCGCGCACCGCAATTTCTTGGTCTGGCCTTTATCCTTACCCTGCTCGGTATGATGAGCCATATAATTCTCGAGGTACAATGAGATGCTGATAGCTACCTTGACCCTTCCGGAGCAGGTCGTCCTGACCCTGGCCGCCTTGATTTTGCTGTCTTCCTTTCTGCTGCTCGCACAGGTTCGCCTCGACAGCTTGATCAACACCTTTGCCTTGCAGGGCCTGCTGATATTTTTTGCAACCCTGCTCATGGCTTTTATCTCCGGAAAATACGAGCTGCTTATTTCTGCCGCCCTGACGCTGTTGCTCAAGGTATTCTTTATTCCAGGCCAGTTGCGTAAGTTGATAATCCGCCTGGATATTCGTCGTGAGGTAGAGGTAATCGGCATCCCTTCGTTGATCATGCTGTTCGCCGGCTGCCTCGTGCTTTTCAGTTACTATGTGGCTCTGCCTATTCGCGAATTATCTCTGTTGTCGACACGCAATACTATCGCCATTTCCCTGGCAGTGGTGCTGATCGGCATGTTGATGGTCATCTCCCGGCGCAAGGCTGTCGCCCAGGTTGTCGGCTTTATGTCCATGGAAAACGGTCTGTTTTTTGCGGCGGTCGTTTCGACCTACGGCATGCCGATGGTGGTTGAGCTGGGCATCGCCTTTGATGTGCTGGTCGCGGCTATTCTCTTTGGCGTCTTTTTCTTTCACATTCGTACGGAAATCGGCAGTCTCGATACCGACCGTCTCAATTCCCTGACCGAGGTCGAAAAATGAATGCACTTTTCGCTGCACTGGTTTTCCCCCTTACGGGTATTATCGTGCTGGCGTTCATCGGCCACCGGCCTTGGGCGAAAACAGTCAATCTGCTTGTCTGCATCGCGACCTTTATAGCCGCCTTGATCCTTGCTCTTGATACTTTTCAACAGGGACCGATTCTCTCGACCAATAAATTGTTTTATATCGACGGTTTCAATGTCTATCTCATCTTGCTGAACGCTTTTGTCGGGATGACCACCGCTATTTTCTCCGGTCCTTATATGGCGCACGAACTCGCCATCGGCCGGGTCGATGACGGTAGGATGCGCTTGTACTATTCAATGTACCAGGGCTTTCTTTTCACCATGCTGGTTGCCTTGTCGACCAATAACCTCGGCGTCCTCTGGGTATCGGTGGAAGGGGCCACCCTGGCGACGGTTCTTTTGGTCAGCCTCTATCGGACCAGGAAATCCATCGAGGCCGGCTGGAAGTATTTTATTATTTGCGGAGTCGGTATCTCCCAGGCTCTTTTCGGTACTATCCTGGTCTATTTTGCCGCGGAAAAAGTCATCCCCGGTTCGGAAGAGGGGTTGCTCTGGACGGTTCTGCAGCAACAGGCAGGACAGATGGACTCCGGCGTTCTGGCTATTGCTTTTGTTTTCCTGCTGGTCGGCTACGGCACCAAAGTGGGACTGGTCCCTTTGCATAACTGGCTGCCCGATGCCCACTCGGAAGGCCCGACACCGATGTCCGCCATTCTTTCCGGGTTGCTCTTGAACATTGCCCTCTATGCTATTGTTCGTTTTAAAATGCTGGTCGATCCGGCCTTGGGCAATCATCTTGCAGGAAACCTGATGATGGGCTTCGGCATGTTGTCCTTTTCCGTCGCCGGGCTGCTGCTGCACCGGCAATACGATATAAAAAGAATGTTCAGTTATTCCTCGATTGAGCATATGGGCCTGATGACTTTTGCCTTCGGCATAGGAGGGCCGCTGGCCACCTTTGGTGCACTGCTGCATATGGTTGTGCATTCCCTGACCAAATCGGCGATTTTTATTACCGTGGGGCATGCGGCTCAGGTGGCCGGAACCCAGACGATGAATAACATACGGGGACTGATTCGCACCCAGCCTTTTGTCGGCTGGGGTCTGTTGATCGGAACCTGCGCCATCGCCGGCTTTCCGCCTTTTGGGGTCTTCACCAGCGAGTTTTTACTTTTTACCGCCACCATGAAAAGCTATCCGTGGCTGGTGCTCCCTCTGTTGCTTGGTTTGGCCGTGGCTTTTGCCGGTTTGTTTCGCAATCTTCAACCGATGGTCTTCGGGGAGCCGCCGGTCGGTCAACAGCCGAGAGTCGCCAATATGTGGCCGGTGGCCGTTCATCTCGCCCTGGTATTGTGGCTGGGAATCTCCATTCCGACCGTGCTTGCGCAGTGGCTGAATCAGGCGACCATCATGATAGTTGGCAAGGGAATGTTATGAACAACACTCCGCATCCGGGGCAACTGCAGGCTCCAAACATCAACGCGCTGCCTGCCCTGCTTAATCAGGCGGGGATCGCAACCCAGCTGCAGGCGGATATTAAAGGGCCGGCCAGAGTTGTGTTGATTGATTTTTCTTGCTGGGGTAAGGCCGCAGCTGTCCTGGCGGCAAGCCACATCCGCTGGTGCGGGGTCTGGGGTGAACACTGCCCTCCGGAAATTTTCATTACCGCGGCGGTGGCGGGCAGGGATGGTCATTTGCTGTTACGTACCGTTATACCTGATGTACCCGAGGGTCAGAGCGAATTGCCGTCGCAGGCTCCGTTTTTTCCGGCTGCCGACCGGCCGGAAAGGTATCTCCGGGAGATGTTCGGTGTTCAGTTCACTGATCATCCTGATGGGCGCAGGTGGATACGCCATCAGGCCTGGACCGGGGAACAGTATCCCTTGCGCAAGGACTTTCCATTGGCGGGAACCGGGCAGGAGATGACCCCACCGGACTGCGCATATCCGTTTATCCCTGCTGAAGGCGAAGGTATTTATGAAATACCGGTGGGGCCTGTTCATGCCGGAATCATAGAACCCGGCCATTTTCGTTTTCAGGCTATGGGCGAGGATATTCTAAGCCTTGAAGAACACTTGGGATATGTCCATAAAGGAATCGAGAAATGTGCCGAAGGGCGGGATGTCCAGGGACTTATCCGCCTTGCCGGACGGGTTTCGGGAGACAGTACGGTGGCTCACGCCTGGGCTGCTTGCCAGGCTTGCGAAAATGCTGCCGGTATCACCCTGACCCGGCGGGCCCTGGCGATCAGGGCGATTCTGGCGGAACGGGAGAGAATCGCCAACCACCTGGGCGATATCGGAGCCTGCTGCAACGATGTGGGGTTTGCTTTCGCCATGGTCCAGTGCAGCCGTCTGCGTGAATTGTGGCAACGTCGAAACAACAACGTATTCGGACATCGCCTGCTCATGGATATCGTAGTGCCTGGCGGAGTCAGCAGAGATATTCCCATTCCTCGGATCGGCGAACTGATCAAGGATGTCGAGGAGTTAAGGTTTGAACTAAAAACACTTCTTCCCTTGTTCTATGAGTTTCCCTCCCTTCAGGATCGTCTGAGGACCACCGGGGTGTTGTCACTGGAAAAGGCGAGGCGCATGGGTGCTCTCGGTTATGTTGCCCGAGCAAGCGGTGAAAGTTGGGATTTGCGGAGGGATGCGCCCTATGCTCCCTATCAGCGCACGACTATTTCGGTACCCTGCTATACCGATGGAGACGCCTCTTGCCGGTTGCGGGTGCGGGGAGATGAAATACTCGTCTCCCTGGATCTGCTCGAGTCGCTGCTATCCAATCTGCCGTCCAGCGGGTTTAAGGTGGATTTTCCGGCTGTTACCAAGGAATGCAGTGGCGTTGGATTCATCGAGGGCTGGCGAGGCGAAATTATCGCTTTTGTACACCTGGATTCAGACGGGCATGTTGTCAGGTATTTTCCCAGGGATCCCAGCTGGCTCAACTGGCCGGCACTTGAACAGATGATGGAAGGAGTAATCGTACCGGATTTTCCTCTTTGTAATAAATCGGTAAACGGATCCTATTCCGGCCATGATCTCTAAAATGACGACAGGTAAAGAGAATGCTTAGTGTTCTTGGTAAAATTTTTAAGACAGGTTATTTGACGGAAAAACTCCCGGTTCCTGATAAAGCCGTGATGCAGGCCGGCACGGCATGTCAAACGGAAATAATGCGCATTTTCAGGAAAAGCCTGGCCATCCGGATGGTCGATGCCGGGTCATGTAACGGTTGCGAACTGGAAATGCACGCGCTGAATAACAGCTTTTACGATATTGAACGTTTTGGGATCCATTTTGTCGCCTCGCCCCGTCATGCCGATCTTCTTTTGGTAACGGGTCCGGTCGCAAAACACATGCAGGCCGCACTGAAAGGAACCTACGAAGCCACGCCCGATCCCAAACTGGTCATCGCCATGGGTGATTGCGGAGCGGACGGGGGTGAATACGGGGTTTCCTATGCCAGTTACGGCGCCGTTTCCAATGTTATCCCCGTCGATGCGGTCATCCGCGGTTGCCCTCCAACCCCGCTGCAACTTTTGCAGGGTATCCTGGAATTGCTGCAACGGCTCTAAGGTAAAGCGGCTACTCAATGATAGCTACGAGTTCAAGGTCAAAGGTCAGGGTTTCGCCTGCTAGGGGAGGGTTGCCGTCGAGAGTGACGGTATCGTCACTGAGCTTGCTGACGACCATGATCATCGGCTCTTCTTCCCCGTCTTCCTCATTGGTAAGCTCAAGTTCGTCCCCAATGTTGAGCTCGAGGTCGTCGGGCATCTCCGAAAGAGGAACTTCAATCCACATATCGTCACTCGGTTCTCCATAGGCCTTTTCCGGTGCCACTGTGATGGTCTTCTTCTCTCCAACCGACATTCCCAATACGCCTTCTTCAAAGCCTTCGATAATATCGCTGTCGCCAAGTGTAAAGATCAAGGGATCTTCCCCCGCGGATGAATCAAAAATGCTGCCGTCGACCAGCCTGCCGGTATAATGAACGGATACTGTATCACCAATTTTTGCCTGGCTCATGTCTTACTCCTTTAAAAAAATACGTGTAATGAAAACGTCTCTGCAACATTTTCTAATGGTGGGAGTGCATAATCGATTTTTTCAGAAAATTCGATAAGTTTTCAGAGGGGGGCGATAGCTGTAGCTGTAAGCTGCAAACAATTCTTTGACGGCTGGGTACTGAAGCCGTGCACTATCTTGTTATTCTATATGTTCCTTAGCTGTTTGGATGGCGACATCTCTATCTTTGGTAATCAGCCACCATTTCATTTTTGAAGAATGAATACCTGCCTTCTTGTCCTGACCTCTTGAGTAATACCAGTGGCCAAATTGCTCAACTGTGGAAAAAGGATGGTTTTCCGTGCAAAACAAACCACATGGGTTATCCTCCTTAAAATAAATAGTCCGTTCAGGATCTTCGGCATACAACATTTTCTTTGGTATTTGAATGTGGGAGATATCCCCGGTTTCCGCTTCTTTTTCATCCAGCCAGTCTGATATCTTCATTTTGTTTTTTCCGTTACAAGGTAATTATCTGATGGGCCCAAGCCGTAAATTCCGTTCATTCAGTGGTATAATTTATTCATGGAATTGTAACACTCAAGCTCAATCTTCGTAACTGTACACCGGGAGCAGCAAAGAGGATCGAAAGTCGCCGACGAAGCAGGTAGAATTTTTTCTCCTAACAGTCTTGTCCTCTCACTTTTAAGTCATAACGTTGATGATATTCAATTGAAGTTGTAGATCAGGCATCCATTGCGGTGACGTATTCTCTCCATTCCACTTCACAGGAGGTAATATGCGATCAAAGATCATGCTGTTTTGCTGGGTTTTTCTGTTCATGATTTCAGGCTGTTCCCATGAGGCGGACCTGCCGTTTTCGGCCGGTGTCGGGCCTAACCCTGTTCTTCCTCCCCCGCCGGAGGTCATGATACCTACCGTAAAACTTGCCAAGGCGAAGGGATGGTCGAATGGCAAGACACCCACTCCGGCGGAAGGGTTAATTGTTACTTCCTATGCTGCTGATTTCGATCACCCTCGCTGGATCTTCGTGCTGCCGAACGGTGATGTGCTGGTAGCCGAAACCAACACTCCGGCCAAGCCTGCTGAGCAAAAAGGAATCAAGAGCTGGTTGATAAAAAAGGCGATGAAGGATGTCGGTGCGAGTGGTCCCAGCGCGAATCGTATAACGCTTCTGCGGGATAGCGACGGCGACGGTAAAGTCGATTATCGCTCCGTATTTCTGACCGGACTGAATTCGCCGTTCGGCATGGAGCTGGTTGGTAATAATTTTTATGTAGCCAACACTGACTCGGTCTGGCGTTTTCCATATCATGAAGGACAGACGGCAATTCACCAACCCAGAGAAAAGATCATGGATCTGCCCGCAGGTCCGATTAACTATCACTGGACGCGCAACATAATTGCCGATAAAGACGGTAAAATGCTCTACGTCACTGTCGGTTCGAACAGTAATATCGCCGAAAAAGGCATGGATAAGGAGAAGGGCCGGGCAGCTATCCGGCAGCTCAATCTTGAGACGGGCCAAAAACGAATCTTTGCCTCCGGCTTGCGAAATCCGAACGGTTTAGCCTGGGAACCGGAAACCGGGGTGTTGTGGACGACTGTCAATGAACGGGACGAACTCGGCAGCGATCTTGTTCCTGATTTTTTAACTTCGGTGCAGGATAACGGTTTTTATGGGTGGCCATACAGCTATTTCGGTCAACATGTCGATCCAAGGGTTAAACCGCAGAGACCCGATCTGGTGGAGGAAGCGATAACTCCTGATTATGCCCTGGGAACGCACACCGCCTGTCTTGGTTTGGCCTCATCCCGGGGAGCTGCCTTGCCCGAGCGATTTAAAAACGGCATGTTCGTCGGGCAGCATGGATCATGGAACCGGGAGCCTCCAAGTGGGTATAAAGTCATTTTTGTCCCTTTTCAGCATGGCAAACCGACCGGCTATCCTCTTGATGTCCTGACCGGATTTCTCAATGATGAAGGTGAGGCGCAAGGCCGACCGGTTGGGGTGGCTATAGATAAACAGGGTGCACTGCTGGTAGCCGATGATGTCGGCAACACCGTCTGGAGAGTCACAGCAGAGAAAAAATAATTAGAGTCAAAAAAAGTTCATTGGGAAACGAACCTGGATCGGATTTCAACGATTCCCCCCGAAAGAATAGAGAAGGATCAACCTTATGAAGAGTTTAACCGGATTAATCCAAGAGAGATTAAGCTTTAATTACTTTCTAAAAAATCTGAGGATACAAATAATTCGGATTGTTTTGCCGGCGGTCATTATGGCAGGTCCGCTGCCGGCTACAAAAGTTCAGGCAGATTCCGGCTTTTCACTGGCTGATGTAACTGCCAAAGCGCAGGATGAGGCAACCCGATCTTTTTCAGATCCTCAAAACAGCGTGCCGGATTTTCTGCTCAAGCTGACCTATGATCAATGGCGAGATATCCGCTTCAAGAATGATAAAACCCTTTGGCAAGCCGAAAAGCTGCCGTTTGAAGTGCAGTTTTTCCATCCGGGTTATTACTATAACCGTACGGTTACAATCAATATTGTCGATGAGAACGGCATTAAAACCTTTCCATTTTCCCCGGATCTTTTTGATTACGGCGCAAATCAATTCAAAGATAAAATTCCGGCGGATTTCGGCTTCGCGGGGCTGCGAATTCGCTATCCGTTAAATAAGAAGAATCAAATGGATGATGTGGCGGTTTTTCTCGGAGCAAGTTATTTCCGGGCGGTGGCAAAGCATGAGGGCTTCGGGCTTTCGGCAAGAGGTCTGGCCATCGATACCGGACTGGATTCAGGTGAAGAATTTCCCTATTTCAAGGAATTCTGGCTCAAAAAACCAAGCTCTGATGCCAAAGAAATTACCATCTATACCCTGCTTGACAGCAAAAGGATCACAGGGGCCTATCAATTCACTATCCGTCCCGGAGAAAAAACCGATATGCAGGTGGAAGGCAACCTCTTTCGACGCGAGGATATACAAAAAATCGGCATCGCTCCCTTGACCAGTATGTTTTTTTATGGTGAAAACAGCAATCAGCGGCCGGTTGATGATTTTCGTCCGGAAGTACATGATTCCGACGGCTTACATATCGTCAACGGTTCGGGCGAGGAAATTTGGCGTCCGCTTATCAATCCGAAACACTTATTTGTCAATTCGTTCCAGACAAGTCACATTACCGCTTTCGGACTGCTCCAGCGAGATCTTGAATTCGACCATTATCAGGATCCTGAAGCCAGGTACGATTCGCGGCCCAGTGCCCTGGTGGTGCCTGACGGCGATTGGGGGGCGGGCCATGTCGAGCTGGTCCAGATCCCTTCCGATGCGGAGAAAAATGACAACATCGTCGCCTATTGGATATTTGACAAGGTACCGCCAAAAGAACAGCCAATTTCCTTCAAATATACCCTGAGCTGGTATACGCCGGGCAAGGACTCCAACGGGGTAGGACGGGTGATCGCTACTCGTGATGCGGCAGGAAAAACCGAAGACTCACGGATGATCTTAGTCGACTTCAAAGGTGGTAAACTTGATAAACTGCCCGAAAAATTACCAAGTGAAGCCCCGATTGAAGCAGTCATCAACATCAGCGGTGAAGGCGAGATTATAGAGCATCAACTATTCCGAATCGAACCCACTGCGAGTTGGCGGCTGGTCTTCCAGGTGAGACGAAAAAAGAATGAATCTCTTGCGGAAACGCTAACGATGCCAATCATGAACCGGCCTCCTCTGGAAGTGCAGGCACACCTGACCCAGGGCAAGACCGTTCTCACTGAAACCTGGAGTTATGCTCTTTGGCCTTGATCCAGGGTAACAAGCGTGAGGTGCTGGAATGCAGGGCAGGATGAGCGATACTGATAATGCGGATTACTGGCAGGAGGCACAGGAGAGAGTTCTGCTCTACCTGAAAAAACTGGGAATACCCGCGCTGCGCAGTCTGGAAATCGCAGACAGCGCATTGAAACAAGCCAAAGCCGATAAAGACAATATCAACTCGGAACTGCTGCCGGTTCAACTGGTTATGCGCACCTTGCATGAGATGATACATGCTGATGGAAATATCCTGAGCTGCGGCAAATATAAGGACTTTCCGATTGTGTATTCGCGGTGGCAGCAGGGGCATACCATAAGAGATTCCGGCACCGATCCTGATTTGTCGGCTTCACCTCCGATAAATCGAGGGTCCATGACGATAAAGAAAATCTGAGTTAGAAGCGTAAAAAATCAGGCGATCAATGTCATGCAGAAAAACTCATCTCAACTCACGAGAAAATGGGAGATCGTCGCCCGCTGGCGAAGGACCCTGCTTTTTCTTCTTATTTCCTCCAGTACCCTTATAGCCAGCGGTTTTATGGCACATATACTTCCCTATCAGGGACGAACGCCGCTGGAAATTACCCTGGTCTTCTTTTTCGCGCTGTTGTTCGCCTGGATTTCCATCGGTTTCTGGACAGCTCTACTCGGCTTTATCCTCCTCTGGCGGCGTTATGACCGTTTCACAGTGACCAATACTGTGCAAGGTGAGCAAATTGATCTTTCCCAGGCTATTGAAAAACACCGAACAGCCATACTCATCCCCGTATATAATGAAAATCCGCTGCGGGTAATCGCCGGAGTGAGGGCAGTCTATCTCTCCCTTGTTTCCATAGGTCATCTTGAAGATTTTGATTTTTTTATTCTCAGCGACACAACCGATCCAGACCTGTGGATCGAGGAGGAAGTCGCCTGGGCAAAGCTCTGTATGGAGGTGCATGGCTTCGGGCGTATTTTTTATCGTCATCGCCGCCCGAATATTAAACGTAAAAGCGGCAACATCGCTGATTTTTGCAGAAGATGGGGACGGAATTACCCTTATATGATTGTCTTTGATGCCGATAGCGTGATGACCGGCAGGACACTCGTACAAATGGTACAGTTGATGAATAAAAACCCGAGGATAGGTATACTCCAGACACCACCTCTGGCGGTCGGCAGGCAATCGCTACTTGCCCGTCTCCAGCAGTTTGCCGGTCATCTCTACGGGCCGATGTTCTCCGCGGGCCTGCATTTCTGGCAACTTGGCGATGCCCAGTACTGGGGGCATAACGCTATTATCCGGATCGCACCTTTTATGGAACATTGCGGCCTCCCCCGGCTTTCCGGCAAACCGCCTTTGGGCGGTGATATTTTGAGCCATGATTTCGTTGAAGCTGCTCTGATGCGCGGCGCGGGCTGGGAAGTGTGGCTGGCTTATGACCTAAACGGCAGCTGGGAAGAGCCGCCACCGACCCTCATTGACGAACTGGCTCGTGATCGGCGATGGTGTCAGGGGAATATTCAGCACCTGCGCCTCGTGTTGGCAAAACGTATATTCCCCACGCATCGGGTACTTTTTTTAAACGGCGCCATGTCCTATGGTTCCGCGCTGCTCTGGTTTTTATTCCTGACGATCAGTAGTGTTGAGGCGATTTCGCAGGCAATAGTCGGTCCCGAATACTTTACGGTGAAGGGAAGTCTTTTCCCGGATTGGCCGATATGGAATCTCTGGTGGGCCCTGAATCTGTTGATATCAACTTTCATTATTCTCCTGCTGCCAAAAATTTTCAGTGCGGTTCTGGTCATAGGTAAACAAAAAAGGGCTGCCGCCTTTGGCGGAACTCTGCGGTTAATCCTGAGTGTCTGGCTCGAAGTTCTTGCCTCGATGTTTCTTGCCCCGCTGAGAATGTTGGCACACAGCAAATTTGTCTTCCTGACTCTGCTGGGGAGGAATATCTCCTGGAAGCCGCCGCCACGTGAAGATAATGACACCGGCTGGGGAGTTGCCCTGCGTTTTCATGGCTGGGGCATGGTTCTGGCCCTCATTTGGGGAGGGGTTCTCTTTGTCGTCAATCGACCTTTTTTCTGGTGGTTGCTCCCGGTGCTGCTTCCTTTGCTTTTCTCGGTGCCGATATCCGTCTGGTCCAGCAGGGTCTCCCTTGGGCATACGTTTCGAAAATGTGGCTTGTTCCTCATTCCGGAAGAGATTTTTCCACCTCGGGAGTTGGCCATGGCGGGAGCTTCCGGAAAGGAAGCCGGGAGCAATTCACAGCTTCTTCCACGGGAAATGAATGTTGGATTTGTTCAGGCAGTCGTCGATCCTCTGGTGAACGGTATGCATCTGGCATTTCGTAGGAAGAAAGGACAAATGACGAAGAATCTTTCCGATACTCGACAGCAACTGGTTCTAAAAGCATTATCAGGCGGACCGGGATGCCTTTCGTCCAAAGAAAAGATGGATGTGCTGAGAGACCCGGTTTGCCTGGCCAGGCTGCATCTTCTGGTTTGGGAACTTCCCGGCGGAGAAGCTGCCGCCCGTTGGGGAATCAGCGGCCGAGAATAGTTGAGAGCTTGCGGACCATCTTGTCATGATGGCTGCCGTGCCAGTAAATTTTACCGCAACCGGAACATTGCTTGAAGTGGTGGTAATATTTTTTAGTGAGTGGCAGGAGCCGGTCGATAATGGCATCTTTTGCTACTTCAAGCAGCAGACCATTGCAGGCGATGCATCGGGAAAAAGGTTGGAGACGGTCCTGCAATCCGTAGAGATCGATGATTTCCCTCAGTTGTTGATCCGGATCCTGGTTTCGGACCAGCCGGCCGAAAACAAGCTGACGTTGTTTGAGCAGATCTCTGTTGCGCGTAAGAAGTATACGTCCTTCCCGGACAGCCCTCAAAACGGTGTCAGTGTTAGCGCTATCGGGGCCGACAGCTTCCGCATCGAAGCCCGCCATGCGCAAGAGTCCTCCCAGCCTGGCTACATTGATATCCACCAGAAAAATACAGGTCGCAAGAGGAACCGGTCGCAGAGGCGTGGCCACGGTCGGCGGGAGGGCAGGAGAGAGGGGGTGGATCTCGAAATGATCACCGTCTGCCGCAATTTTTTCAAAAGTTTGTTCCCGGCCGGCAAGCACAATCCTGCTGATTTCGCTATGGGGAACACCAAGACTTTCGAGGATATCCTTGATGGAGGCCCGGCGGGATAATGGATAACTGATTGTCCTGCCTGCATCCGGTGCTTTGCGCAAAAGATCCAGCGTATCACCGAGCAGGGTGAGAAGAAGACGGGCTGGTGGTGTTGGGGTGCAAGGATCAGATGCGTCAAACGGTTTCATGTTGATACCCGTTTAGCCAGAAGAGACCAGATACCGGCGATTGACAGCAGTGATCCACCGGCAAGATTAAAACGCCTTTGGGCACGGGACGAGTTGAGTAACCTGCGGGCGGAAGCGGCAAAGCCGGCGTAAAGTGCCGCATTGATGGTCGCCAGGACCACGAAGGTAGTTGCCAGCAGCCACATTTGCGGGGCGACCCGGCTTGTTTGATCAATGAAATGCGGCAGAAAAGCGATAAAGAACATGATGCTCTTCGGATTCAGGGTAGTCACCAGATAGGTATTGGCAAAAAGCTTCCAGGTGGATTCCGGGCGCTTAGGAGAGAGTAACTCTGTCCGGCTCCCATCCGTTCGCAGCAGTCTGATGCCCAGGTAGAGCAGATACAATCCTCCGATGATCTTGATCACGGTAAACCAGAATATCGAAGCGGCAAGCAGGGCGCCAAGTCCCAGCAGTGAGAAAACCAGGGCCGTCGAATCCCCGAGGGCTACTGCCGCAACCAGTGGGATGTTGGCCCTGCGGCCATGGGAAACGGAATAACTGATTACGGTCAGAATGGTTGGTCCCGGGATGACCAGAACAATGGTGGAGGCAGCAATAAAAGCCAGCCAGAGCTCAAATGACATGGAGTGACTCCTTTGTTGGATTGCTTTTTTGCGTGCTTTCCAGGTAAACAGGTGAAGATGGCCGTTGCCGTTATAAAATGATGTCAAACTCTCTCGTCTAATTACAGTAATCAATAACAGGAATCAAACAATCTTCTTTGCGGTACAGCAGTATGATCGTGGGCATATGGGGTGATGGTGAACGTTTACAATGAGGATAAGGTGATGAAGAAGAATCTATCAATTTTAGCAGCCGGCTTGTTAGTGGCTGGCACAGTGGGAGCGGCAAAGGCAAAGTTGACGACCATTGGCATTGCAAACTACAACGGCAACAATTACAACTTGATTTGGGAGGATCATAACAATGGCAAGTCACTTGTCTGGCTGGACTATACAAACCCTTATAATTATGCATCATCACAGATGGATTGGGCTATGGGACTGAGCACGAACAGCTCATGGACCTTTGCCATCAATTCCAGCTACACGGTCACCTGGGTAGATGCGGCTTGGCGCCTGCCGTCCACGGTGGATGGAGTTCTTGGATACGGTTATGACGGCACTACAACCTTAGGCTACAACATCACCAGTTCCGAGATGGGATATTTGTATTATACTGAGCTGGGAAACCTCGGATATTACGACACTTCTGGGAATCACCAGTCAGGGTATGGGCTGCAAAATACCGGAGAATTTGACAACATAATTGAGACTGATTACGGGTCCGGCACGAGGTACGCTCAATCTTTAAGCCATGTCTATGGCTTCAGTATGGAATATGGTTCCCAGGGCCTCGACCCTGTGGATTTTAACTTCTACCATGGATTGGCAGTTCGCCGCGGAAAAATTTCGGCGGCTCCTGTTCCCGAACCGGCAACTATACTGCTTTTCGGAACCGGCGTTGTCAGTGCGGCAGGAGTGCTGAGAAGGAGAAAAGGAAGTCGCTGTTGATTCTTTGGCAAGTAGATAGAGTAGATACGGTCGAGAGTAGATAGAGTCGTATCTTAATTATAAATTGTTGACAGCATGTTTTGCAGCGGTCGACACAGACGCTTATCCGCGTCGACCTTTGCCGCCGCTCCTTGGGTGCGCGGGGCAATTTAGAGGCCGTGATGTGTAACCCAATAGTTATACTCAAAAGGCCATTCCTCTTTGCGCCAGGTCATCAGCATGCGCATTCGTTGGTGAAAATCATCCATTTTTGCCTTTACCCCCGGCTCAATGGTTTTCGTTTTCCAGGCTTCAACAAGACGGCAGCCCAGGTCAAAAGCCTTTTTCTTTATGACGTCGGGGAAATCATCGCCGGTAATCGAGCCCATGGTTGCCCAAACCGATCCCACCGGTACGATGCCGGTGGAAATGAGAAATTGGTTCATATAATCAGCAATGGGCTCTTCATCGCCACCGCCTGAAGTGACAACCGATACTCCATATCTACCCGTGAAGCTCTGGCAGTGAAGAACACTGCAGCATCGGTCCATGAAGGCTTTGAGCTGAGCACTTACGGAAAAGATGTAATTCGGGCTTGCCAGAATCAGGCCGTCGGCAGCCAAAATCTTCTGCAACAAATCAGGAAAGCTGTCTTTTTGGACACAGAAGCCTTTGATGTGACAAACATCGCAGCCACGACAGGGAGCCACTGTATCTCCTTTGAGGAAGATGGTTTCATTTACGGCGCCCATCGACTCCGCGCCTAGCAGCGCCTCCTTTGTCAGCTTTAACGTATTGCCCTTCTCACCATGGGGGCTTCCTACAAGAGTGATCAGTTTCATTGCTTCTCCTTGTAAAAAATTATAGCCGGATTTCCGTGTTGATTCTCATCTGAGAATACACAAAAAATCTTAAAAAGTACTACTTATAATCCTGTTAAAAGAAGGCGGCCGGAAAGATTTCTCCTTTCGGCTGTTGAAAAAACGGCTATCTTTTTGGTGGCTTATTCTCAATTCAATAGGTTGTTTTGGTCAGAGACCAAGCGGTACCTTGATCGCGGAGGCTCGATGACTCACGACGAATTTGATCCAACGTTTCGAAGAATGATTCTGCCGTGAACGGTATTCCAGAATCCTGGCGGCGGAAGGTCCGAGGCTCATTCCAACAAAGATGGACAGGTTTCATACCTCGCGGGTCGTCTCCAATTTCCTCCTCGGCGCGGCTACATTAGTGATTAATTTTACTCTGACCCTTCAGCCTGCTTGACCCCTTTAGCCTGCTATCGGCGGCCACTCGTTGAAAGACTCCCATGCAGTGGTTAGCTTTCTAGAAAGCCCGGATTGTAAAATTCTTGTAAGCGTTCACCGGCACCCCATCTGCGCACGAGCAGACTACCATGCTCAGATAGTCTATAATCCAACAGCCTGCCTGTGAACATCTGGAGCACTGGTGAACGATTACAAGTACCAGGTAATGCTTTCATCTTGCAACTCCGATGAACGGTTACCGATTCTTCATGAAAATAAATTCCGGGGATTCGAGGCAATGTAACAAAAAGAAGGAGAAAATAATGATCCGGCATGCACCTAGAATTCTCATCGGCACCTCCGGATACCAATATGATCACTGGCAGGGAATCTTTTACCCGGAGACTCTCAAAAAAGCTGACTGGCTTGCCTTTTATTGCGACCATTTCACGACGGTTGAAATCAACAATACTTTTTATAACCTGCCTAAATCCGAGACTTTTAAGCACTGGCGGGAAAAGGTTCCGAACGGCTTCTGCTTCGCCGTCAAATTCAGCCGTTATGGTACTCATATGAAAAAATTGAAGGATCCCAAGGAGTTTCTTGGTAATTTTCTCGATGCAGCCTCAATGTTACAGGACAAGCTGGGGCCCATACTGGTTCAGCTCCCGCCGCATTGGACGGCCAATGCGGCGAGGCTGGACGAATTTCTCGAAGAAGCTCCCGCCAACTTTCGTTTTACCGTGGAATTTCGCGATCCTTCCTGGTTTGTCGATTCAGTTTACGATGTTCTCAAAAAACACGGCGCTGCCCTCTGCGTGCATGATATGATCGAAGATCACCCGGATAAAGTTACAGCCGACTGGGTCTATTATCGATTCCACGGCAAAAACTATGCAGGGGATTATTCATACCAGAAACTCAGTGCAGTGGCCGATATGCTGGTGGCCCATTTTAGAGCCGGACGCGATGTCTATAGCTATTTTAATAACGATTTGGCTGGTCATGCCATACACAATGCCCTGGATCTGAAAAGATATGTGGACGAAAGGCGGTAAACGTTCATCAGCACCTCGTATGCACACGATCAGCCGGCCGTGCATAGAAGGGCGGCGTTAGAACCCGCCCTTACAAACCTATCCGCCTGCTTGTGCGCCTCCGGAGCGCTGCTAAACGTTTACAGGTCGGGAGTTATGCGAACATTTCGCTGTTCCCGGTGAACGGTTACGAATGACGCTGAGCGGATTTTTTGTAGGAAGCACTTAGCTGCTCGGTTTTTCAGCCACTCAGACGTTATAGCGGGAGGAAACAGGATGCAGGATAAATTGATTGATGTTTCTGAGTTCAGAAACAGGCATCGGGTATTTGAGGATCGAAAGGATGCCGGTCGATATTTGGCTTCGATGATGAGCAGCTACAGAAATCATTCCCAAGCCATGATTCTGGCCATTCCATCCGGGGGTGTACCGGTGGGGTTGGAACTCTCCAAGGAACTTTCCTTGCCATTGGATCTGATCATAACCCGCAAGATTCAGATCCCGGGGAACAGCGAGTCCGGCTTTGGCGCTCTGAACATGACCGGCAGGACTTTTATCAATCGAGAGCTGCTGGGCATGCTGCGATTAAGCGAAGCCGAGATCGAGAAGCAGACGGAAAAAGTCCGGGAAGACCTCGAACTTCGAAACTCCATGTTTAGAAACAACAGGCCTCTCCCAGCTCTGTATGGTCTGCTGGTAATCCTGGTAGATGACGGTCTGGCCTCCGGTTTCACGATGCTGGCAGCGATTGATCTGGCAAGAATCCAGGGGGCTGCCCGGATTGTCGTCGCCGTTCCCACCTCTCCTCTTTCTTCGATTCACCGCATTGAAGACGGAGTTGAGCAAATCTTCTGCCCGAATGTTCAGGGTGGAGGATCTTTTGCCGTGGCGGCTGCATATCGCTTCTGGAGGGATCTTGAACCGAAAGAAATCGTCCAGATGTTGCAAGAGGCGGGCTTGAACAGCTGAACAAATCCCTTCTACAGGCACAGATTCTGCATAATCTACATTTAAGGTAAGCACAATTTATTCGACGCTTATTTGTAGACAATGCGCGCCCTTCATGCGTTTGTGATACTCCGCCGGCGCGCACTCAAGGAGGAATGCATATGAACAGCGAAAAGGAAAGGTTGCAACCGCCCCAGCATCAGGAAAAGCAACCAGGGGAACGCTCGTCCATGACACCGGTGCCCATTTCGGAAAATGATGATTATCGCCCGAGCGGAAAATTGAAGGATAAAATAGCAGTCATCACGGGTGGCGACAGCGGTATAGGCAGAGCAGTCGGTATTCTTTTTGCCAAGGAAGGTGCCGATGTGGCTCTAGTTTATCTTGATGAACATGAGGATGCCCGGGATACGCAGAGACAGGTTGAGAAAACAGGGCGCAGATGCCTTTGTCTTTCAGGTGACATCGGTGATCCGGCATTTTGCCAGGGAGCTGTTCAAAAAACAGTGAACACTTTTGGCGGGCTGGATATTCTGGTTAACAACGGCGGAGAACAGCATGCCTACGAGTCTATCCTCGACATTAAGGCGGGACAGCTCCGAAAGACCTTTGAGACTAATGTGTTTTCTATGTTCTTTATGGTCCAGGCTGCTCTTCCCTATCTGGAAGATGGAGGTATAATCATTAATACAACTTCCGTTACTGCCTATCAGGGGCATCCCACCCTGATTCCTTACGCCTGCACCAAAGGGGCTATCACGGCTCTGACCCGTTCGCTTGCCATTCGTCTTGCCAAAAGCAATATACGGGTCAACGGCGTTGCTCCCGGACCAGTCTGGACACCCCTGATTCCCGCAAGCTTTGATGAGGAAAAGGTAGAATCGTTCGGCAAAAACACCTTGTTGGGACGTGCCGGACAACCGGTGGAGATCGCTCCGTGTTATCTCTTTCTGGCCTGCGATGATTCATCTTACATGACGGGCCAGGTTCTTCATCCCAATGGCGGACGAATCGTTAATGGGTAATTACCGGAGCAGAGAAATAACTCCCGCAAAGCACGGGGACTCTTTTTAGTGCACGTGCTTTGCGTGGATAAGTACCGTCACGGAATTCATTCTAAAAAACAGGCAATGAATTACTATGGTAAAATATGGAGGTTTTGTTATGCCGAATCCAAGAATCAAAGACGAGGAACAATATAAGGCTCTTCGAGATCAGGGCATGAGCAAGGAAAAGGCCGCTCGAATTGCCAACAGTTCCAAAAAAAAGACAGGTAAAAAAGGCGGAAAATCAGCCAAATATGAGGAGTGGAGCAAGGGTGATCTGTATGGCAAAGCCAAGGAAGTAGGCATCGAAGGCCGGTCAAAAATGAAAAAGGATGAACTGATTGACGCTCTGCGTAACCATTGATCAGGTGAGAAACTGAGTGACTATAAAACACGGGCGGGGGGCGAAGATTGAACAAATCCAAAACTCCGCTCCAACTCCCGCCCATGTTTCGCATGTTATTCCTGCTCGAAGAGTCCATCACCGGATATGAAACCAGCCTTCGCCAAATAACCCGAGTATGCCGATAATAATCAAATAGACGGCAACGATGTAATTCAGCAGACGTGGTATAATCAGAATGAGGATGCCGGAAATTAATGAGATCAATGGGGCAAGGGCCAAGTTCATATGCATGTACATTTTTATCACCTTTGCTGATTTTCACCGCCAGTCGTCTTGTAAAAAATGACAAAGAAGTAACCAGATCAAATCTAGTCTATCTTCGGCTCCCTCTCCCAATAGCGCAGATCGGCACACATAGCTATAAACGGCTGCACATCGCTTGCAGAATCCAGCGGAACACAGCCTTCATCCAGCATATCCATGATGCCTGCGGCTTTCAGCAGCGGCTCGGCTGCAGGAACATAGCCGATAAATTTACAATGGGCATATGCATCGCTGACAAAATCCCGTGCCGTTGCGTCTGTTGCCAGCATTTTAGCCCCTTCCTCCGAGACAATTAGAGTCACGGCATCGTAAAGAACCGAAGGCCCGCCGTCGATTTTCTGGTGGGCTTCAATTCGCTTGCCCTTGCCATCCTTTACACCGCCGATTACCGGAGCGATGACTTCCATCATTGCCCCTTTTTTCATGACCGTTTTCTTGACTGTGTCAAACAGGTCGCTATCGGCACCATCCGTCATAAGGACACCCATTTTTCGTCCCTTGAAAGTATCGGGGCCGTTTTTGAGAATGCTCAGTTTATCGGAGTGTGCCAGATCCATTCGAGTGGGCATTGCCGCATCAGCTGCCTCAGGCAATTTTCCCATCCCGAGCCCTTTCGCTGCAGTTTCCGCCAACTGCTTATCAATATTCAGGAGATGAGAAATCATACGCTCGCGTATTGTTTTGTGCTCGACTTTACTCAGTTCGAAAACAAGCGCATTCACCATGTGTTTTTGCTCAACCGGGGTTTGGCTGATATAAAACTGCCGGGCCTGGCTGTAATGATCTGCAAAGCTTTCCGAGCGTACGCGTTGTTTTTTCCCTTGAATTGTCCGGCCATAGCTGGTGAAGCCTTTCTCTGCATCTGCACGCGATCCGCCTTCCTCGCCCCAACTGTTGGGCTCATAATTGGCTCGGCCTTTGGGATTATGCATGGCCATATGCCCATCCTGCTGAAAATTATGCACGGGGCATTTTGGCGCATTGATCGGAATATGAGTAAAATTAGGGCCACCGAGCCGTTTGAGCTGGGTGTCCAAGTAGGAAAAACTGCGGCCCTGCAGCAGTGGGTCTTCCGAATGATCGATACCCCGCACAATATTCTGGGTGCAGAATGCCACCTGTTCCGTTTCCGCAAAGAAATTATCTACTACCCGGTCAAGCACCATCCTGCCGACGATGCGTACCGGCACCTCCTCTTCGGGGATTATTTTTGTGGCGTCCAGTACATCGAAAGCGAATTTTTCCGCAAAGCTCTCGTCAAACAACTGCACGCCAAGCTCCCACTCGGGGAAATCGCCGGAGGTTATAGCATTCCAGAGATCGCGTCTGTGAAAATCGGGATCAGCACCGTTGATCTTTACCGCTTCGTTCCACATGACCGACTGGAGTCCCTGTTTTGGTTTCCAGTGGAATTTGACAAATGTGGCTTCACCTTTGGCATTGATGAAACGAAAAGTATGGACACCGAAGCCCTCCATAAACCGGAAAGAGCGGGGGATCGCGCGATCGGACATGATCCACATGATCATATGCATGCTTTCAGGCGTGAGAGAGATAAAATCCCAGAAATTGTCATGGGCTGTCTGGGCCTGGGGAAAACCGCGATCAGGTGCCACTTTGGCTGCATGAATCAAATCCGGGAACTTGATGGCATCCTGAATAAAGAATACCGGGATATTATTGCCGACTAGATCCCAGTTTCCCTCTTTCGTGTAAAATTTTACTGCAAAACCGCGCACATCCCGAGCAAGATCGGCTGAGCCTTTGTTGCCTGCGACCGTTGAGAACCGAACGAAAAGAGGGGTTTTTTCACCTTTGCGCTGGAAAATATCAGCACAGGTGACGTCGCTGAGCGATTCAAGGGTTTCAAAATAGCCATGAGCACCAAATCCACGTGCATGCACCACGCGCTCGGGAATGCGTTCGTGGTCGAAGTGAAAAAGTTTTTCCCTGAAAACCTGGTCTTCAAGCAGGGTCGGGCCACGGGCTCCAGCTCTCAGGGAGTTCTGGTCGTCTGCGACTGGTACCCCTTGCTGGGTTGTCATGGTGTCGATTTTGCCTCCAGCCTGTTGGTGCAGTTCGCCACCTTTGCCTATTATTCCGTCTTTATGTGTAAATTTTTCGGCCATGTTCTCCTCCTGTGTGCAATCCGGGAGACAGATTGAATTTTTCTTGAGAGCACTGAGGGGACTGATTTTTTTACGGTTTTTGGTGAAAATAAATCTATCGTCCGGATTTGAAAGAAAAATAAAATCAATCCCCTAACGGCACAATCTATTGATAACAAAAGAGAAATGAAATACAGCACGGTCGTCATCTCCGCGTAGGCGGGAATCAAGTGATCATGCGCATGATCACTTCGATTCACGCCTACGCGGAGAATGACGGAAAGCGCAGCTGGATTTCATGCGTAATCAGATAGTTCTATGAGTCAGGTTGTTCGTCCACTGCGCGTAACACACACAATGAACGGGCTTCGATTTGTATCTTTTCTACTGCTGAATATTCTTTATCCCCGTTGTCATTCCAGCCAGTGTCGGTATCAAAGACAAATAACCATCGGCCGCTCCACTGGTCGTCGGGTAATATAAATTCCAGTGATTCATAATGGGCATTTATCAGGACATAAAAATTATCATCAGCCAAAGCCTCTCTTTGCGGATGTGGGATTCTGACGGCGCCGTTTAAAAAAATGCCGAGTGTTTTGGTATACTGCTGCCAATCCTGCTCAGTCATTTCCTTGCCCTGAGCCGTGAACCAGGCGATATCACGCGTTTCACTGCCGTGTATAAGTTTACCCTGAAACCAGCCCCGGCGGCGAAAGGCCGGATGGCTTTTGCGAAAGCGGATGAGATGACGACAAAAATCAAGCAGCTCCTCATCTACCGTATTCCAGTCATACCAGGCAATTTCATTGTCCTGACAATAGGTATTGTTATTGCCTCGTTTAGTCCGGCCGATTTCATCTCCACCTAAGAGCATCGGCACTCCTTGAGAAAGTAGCAGGGTTGCCATGTAATTGCGGATCTGCCGCCTGCGCAGCCGGAGTATTTCCTCATCGTCGGTCGGACCTTCTTCACCGCAGTTCCATGAGCGATTGTGATTCTCGCCGTCGTTGTTGTCTTCACCGTTAGCCTCATTATGTTTGGAGTTGTAGGAGACAAGATCAGTCATGGTAAAACCGTCATGTGCCGTGATGAAGTTGATACTGGCGAAAGGCCGACGCGAGGAGTTCTCATAGAGATCGGGACTGCCGGTGAAGCGTGAGGCAAATTCCTGCACGGTTTGCTCCTCACCCCGCCAAAAATCACGGATACAATCGCGAAACTTGCCATTCCATTCAGTCCAGACAGCAGGAAAATTGCCAACCTGATATCCTCCTTCCCCAACATCCCATGGTTCGGCTATCAGCTTGACCTGATTTATTACCGGGTCTTGCTGGATAATGTCAAAAAAGGCCGAAAGCTTGTCGACGTCATGCAGCTCACGCGCCAGAGTCGCGGCCAGATCAAATCGAAAACCGTCGACATGCATCTGCACGATCCAGTAGCGCAGGGAGTCCATTATAAGTTGAAGTACATGAGGATTCCGCATGTTGAGGCTATTGCCGCAGCCTGTATAGTCCATGTAATACTGCTTATCTTCGGCCAGCCGGTAATAGTAGGCGTTATCTATGCCCTTGAAACACAACAGCGGTCCCAAGTGATTGCCTTCGGCGGTATGATTGTATACCACATCAAGAATGACCTCGATTCCGGCCTGATGCAGCAACTTGACCATTTGTTTGAATTCGGCCACCGCGCTGCCTGCATGGAGATCGGATGCGTATTCATCATGAGGCGCAAAGTAGTTGATGCTGTTGTAGCCCCAGTAATTCCGTAAATTTTTATCAATCAGATGTTTATCATGGACAAACTGATGAATCGGCATAAGTTCAACAGCTGTTATACCGAGCTCAGTGAGATATTTGATGGTCGCCGGATGAGCCAGGCCTGCATAGGTACCCCGCAGATGATCAGGTACATCGGGATGATGCATGGTCAGGCCTTTTACATGGGTTTCGTAGATAATGGTTTCATGCCAGGGAATGCGGAGCAGGCGGTCACCGCCCCAATCGAAATACGGCTGATGTACAACGCAACGGGGGATATACGGAGCGCTGTCACTCTCACTGCGGTGCTCCGGGCCTTTCTCGAAGTCATAAGGAAAGACGGACTTCATTCCACTGTATGCCACCGCTGAAGGCTTTGGCATACGGATCAAGAATCAGTTTCCAGGGATTGCACCTGTGTCCGTTCTCGGGGTCCCATGGTCCGTAAACACGGTAGGCATACCGTTGGCCCGGCTCGATGGTTCTTAAGTATCCATGCCAGCAATATCCTGTTACCTCCTCCAGATCAAAGCGGGTTTCCTTGCCCTGTTCATCATAGAGGCAGAGTTCAACCCGTTCGGCAATTTCGGAAAACAGGGAGAAGTTGGTGCCGAGACCATCGAAAGTGGCACCAAGTGGATAAGGATATCCCGCTAGCAGCTTCAACTTCATTTTACCCTCCGGATTGTTCAAGAGTTATATCATTTTGATATCCAGCCCTCTGCCCTCATCTGTGCTTCCACCATACGCTGATTTTATACAATTTATGTGCCAACTCTCATGTTTTTACGAGTGCCGATCGATGCGCTGCTCCACACGAAAATTGAAAATAAAAATGAGATTTCGTTATTTAAAATCGGATCAGGAGTATGACAGGACGGACAGCACTTATAATAGTACTTCCACCCAAGCAGGATATTGTCCTGCATGATCAGACAAGAATTTGCCGGTCGGCCTGATGGTATGTCGATGAGGTATCTCGATCAGCTGTAGTTAGTGTCTTTACGACACTAGTGAGCCGGTTGGAGCTCATATACCGGTGCCGATCAGGTCGACAGTCGCTATAGCCAAGATGGAACATATATTGCTTTTTAGAAAGAAAGCACACAGGTAGCCGATAGTAAAGTTCCTGTTGTCTTTCGTCCGGTGGAAAATCCTGGAAAAACAGGAAGCCGGGGGATTTAACATCAACTTAAGGTGATAATATCATGAATAAAGATATCATTAAAGGCAAATGGAGTCAGCTCAAGGGTGAGGCGAAAATCCAATGGGGAAAACTTACCGATGACGAATTGGATGAGCTGAGTGGAAACTATGACAAGATAGTCGGGAAACTGCAGGAGAAATACGGTTACGGAAAGGACCGGGCAAAAAAAGAAGCGGATGCTTTTTTAGCAAGATTTAAATAGCAGCGCTGTTTCACCTCCTGCTCCTGCTTATCCTGTAATCGTTCACCGGTGTACTTCAAAAGAGTGCATAACCCGAATCTGTAACCAAATGGTTCCCTATCCTCGTGTCTCTCAGTCGATAAACAGTCGGGGCGATTACGTAGGATTTTCTGTTTTATGGATATACTCGATACATTTTGCGAACAATGGGAGCCCCAGTCGATCATCCTCCTGAAGGTGCTGATCGCAATGATTTTAGGTGGTCTCATTGGACTTGAACGGGAATTGGCTCATAAGCCTGCGGGTTTCCGTACTTTGATGCTCGTTACCGGCGCCTCGGCAATGCTGGTAGGACTCACTGATGTAATGATTGAGCATTTTGTCCTTCTTGCAAATGATTCTCTTCTTCGTGTAGACCCGGTTCGTATTGTTGTGGCTATCATTACCGGTATTAGTTTTCTCGGAGCAGGTACCATTTTTCGATCCGGCAACGAGGAAGGAATTGAAGGTTTGACGACTGCTGCTTCCATTCTCATCTGCAGTGTTGTCGGTATTGCGGTAGCTCTGAATCAATGGGTATTGGCAGCGGGGGTAACATTTTTTTCCATTATCATTCTTCGCGTTGCAGCCTGGTTGGAGTACAAAATGGCCAAAAGAAAGTGATTGATCAGGTATTCTCCCGGGTTTTTTGTGTCTTGCGGATATGACCATAGTTTAACAAGGCGACAAAAATACTCCCACCTGCCAGGTTACCCAGGATAGCAAGAAAGACAAAGCGAAAAACTTGCATACCACTGAAGGTATCACTGATAAGATAGGCAGTGAACATCTCGACGGCACCGGCTATGGAGTGGTGCAGGCCACCGATTCCGATTATGAAGGTGACGATATAGATGGAGGTCATCTGGCTCAGTGCCGACGAGGATGCCAATATCAGCCATGCTCCAAGGGCCATGAGCCAGCCGGCAAGCAGGGCACTGAAAAACAAAGGTTTCACTCCATACTCGACCAGATGTTTACCGATTTCAATGTAGCCTGCTTTGGCATTGATCACATCCTCGGCCAGTATGAGAAATACGGAACTTACTAACCCACCGAAAAGATTGCCGATAATCACAATCAGCCATAACCGTAATAATCCCTTCATGTTGCCGCGACGGTCAAGGACCGGATAAACAGCTGTTGCAGTATGTTCGGTAAAGAGCTGGGCGCCGCTCATGATACAGAGTACAAATCCGAGAGGATAGACGATTGCAGTCGCCAAGCGGGCGGAGACATTCGATGTCAGTTTCAGCATAAGGCTTTGAACGATAGCGACGGCCATAGCCGTAAAGCCGAGAATGAGTCCAGCTGCCATGGCGGAAAGACAAAGAGAAAGAAATTTTCGGTTCTGTTGCTCGATACCCTCCATTATTGCTTTTTCCAGGATATCGTCCGGATGTCTTAATGCTTCATCCGTGCGCTTGACGATTACCGGAACATAATCCTTATCTTCTTCCTGTCGTTCAATCTCCCGATCGGTTTGCATAATTTCTCACCTTCAGAATAGACGTAAGCAATGCCCAACTGTTTCTTCAGCATACCGGGACAACAGCTACAAGGGCAAAAAAGGCAAAGAGCGAAGGTGCTGATCATCGTCTTGTTCTCCTTGTTCTCTGTCTGGTAGGTTAGAGCAATAAATATACCAGAAGAGTCTATCGACTAGTTCTGCTCCCATGTGGCTAACGCCGTCGTTATTACAGATTTTCCGACAGAAATCGGCAAATAAGAGGTAATCGGCTGTTCATCCGGTCGAGTAGGATTCATTCCTGCTCAAGAGGACAGTATCTGGAGAGAGAGCATAAAATTATAAGCTGATTTGCACAGAAAAACAGCTATAAACGAAGAATATCTCGAAGAAATGGATAGATGGCATGTATTTCGCTACAATACAATGGGAACTTATCATTGCGACTTGCGGTGCCGTTTATGTTAGGCAAGGGGGCCTGCCGGAGTTTACTCCACGAGCAGGAATATGAGTTTAAAGTGGTTTCAGACACTACGGGACAGGAATAAAATATGACATTTACTGTGACGATTCAGGGGATATTTCTGTTGCTTTTGGCGGTGCTTGGTCTCGCGGTTGGCAGTTATTTGCTGTTACTCTTAAAAAATGCCAACCGTCTCATTCTTGAAGTAAATAAATCCCTCTCCAGAAATGATGCAAACATTGATAAACTTCTGATACATCTTGAGGAATTAAGTGGAAATACGGTGTATTTCAGTGGGGAATTGAAAAAGCAGTTTGATAGTAACAAAATGCTCGTCGGTACAATCTTTCAGTCCGGAGTCGATTCCGTCTTGTTGATGAAAGATGCCTCGGACAGAATCAGAACCTTGATTGCAAATTTTAACGAAATACTCAGCGTGGTGAATCGTTTCTTTAAAAAATAAGATATCGACCCAATGAGTATGTATAGGAGGAATTATGAAAAATTATCTGCACAGGAAAAAAGAAACCAATACCACCGGTAAAGTAATCATGGGCGCAGTCGCGGGAATGGCGGTAGGTCTCACTGCGGGAATTCTCACAGCACCACGCCCGGGAAAAGAAACCCGTGATTTGCTTTCATCACGAACCAGTAAATCTTTGGAGAGAATAGGTGATACCATAGCTGAGAGTAAAAAATGACGGACTCGAAAACCTCACAGTTCAGATGGTTAAGTAAAAACTTCCTAGGCTATCCACGTAAAGTTCTATTATTTCGTCGTACAAGAGTACGTCGTAATAATAGAAATTTTGCAGCAGCAGCGCAGATGAAAAGTTTTTCCGGTCTGTTCTCTTCGTGCCTTTAGTTGTAAGTCATGCCGGCAAGTTTACTTACACTATCCGATACAATCATTTCGGAGGAATATATGAGCTATTATTTTAGTAGGAAGCTGAGTACGGGATTTGATGAAACTGTCTCTCAAATTACCGAAGCTTTGAAAGATCAAGGATTTGGCATAATCACAGAAATTGATGTCAAGGACACTCTAAAGAAAAAGCTCGGGGTCGACTTCAGGAACTACCGGATACTGGGTGCTTGCAATCCCTCTTTTGCCTATAAGGCATTGCTGGCGGAAGATAAAGTCGGCACTATGCTACCCTGCAATGTTATCGTTCAGGAAACGGCTGACGGCATCGAAATTGCCGCGGTTGACCCACTTGCCTCAATGAGAGCGATAGATAATCCGGATCTTCGGGAAATTGCTGAGATAATTGGAAAAAAACTGGAATCCGTTATCCAGGCTATCTGAAAACCTGTAATCTCACCCTTGACTCGAGGAATTTTGCCGGGGGAATATAAAGATATCGCGACTTGCCATGATCGTAGGGTTCATCACAGCCTACCCAGTCAGCTGGTGGCTGCTGCGCAAAGGGTATCAAGGAAAAAATGTAGGGGCAGGTGAGGGATTGGGCGGCGGATTCCCGTCGCTGACCATCCGGGCGTTATTGTGATTGATTAAGCCGAAAGTCAAGGAGTTAGAACCTTACAGATTGTTTTCCTGTTGTTTTCGCAAGAAAACAATCTGTTTAAAGATTGAATCTGTCTAAAGATTGTTATTCCCCCTTGTGAGGTGTCAGTCTGGTCAGGTATTCCGAAATCATCTGTTTGGCCGACTGGTTGATAATACCTTTTTCATTAGGATCTCCCTGAAAGAGCGCCGACATATAGCCCTTAGCCTGTTCGAAATTGATATGAGGCGGCAAAGGCGGGACATCCGGATCGCAATGGGCATCCAGCACAACCGGGCGGTTGGCCTCCAGCGCGCGTTGATATGCAGGCTTAATTTGTTCGGGATGAGTTATTTCAATTCCCTCAATTCCAAGAAGCCTGCCGTATTCGGCATAATTAAATGCCGGAACATCCTGGGAAATAGAAAATTTCGGGTCTCCCGACATAATGCGCTGTTCCCAGGTGACCTGATTTAGATCGCGATTATTCAGTACCAGGATAATCAGGCGTGGATCGGACCATTCGCTGTAGGACCTGCCGATATTGACAAGACAGAGATTGCCGAGCATCTGCATGGCACCGTCGCCGACCATGGCAACAACCAGACGATCAGGATAAGCATATTTAGCTGCCAATGCGTACGGCACGCCGGGGCACATGGTGGCAAGACCACCGGAGAGTGAACCCATCATGCCCTTTTTTACCTTGATATCACGGGCATACCAGTTGGCAGCCGAGCCGGAGTCACAGGTTAAGATACAGTTGTCGGGCAACATCGGCGAGAGCTCCCAAAATAAACGCTGGGGATTAATCGGATGTGCCGACATCATAGCCCGGGCTTCCATAATCTGCCACCATTCGGCGACATCTTTTTCAATTTTTTGACGCCACGAACGATCTTCCTTCCTTTTCAGCTTTGGTAGGAGTTCTTGTAAAGTGAGGGCCGTTTCGCCGTGCAGATTGACATCCATGGGAAAGCGGGTGGAGAGCGATCTCGCCTGAATATCGATCTGTACGCCTTTGGCCTGGCCTTCCTTAGGCAGGAATTCCGAATACGGGAAAGTGGAACCGATCATAAAGAAGGTATCGCAATTCATCATCAAATCCCAGCTTGGCTTGGTGCCGAGCAGGCCGATTGTTCCTGTTACATAGGGCAGATCATCCGGCAGGGCCATTTTGCCGAGCAGCGCCTTGGCTACGCCTGCACCGAGCATCTCAGCCGCTTCCATGACCAGATCGGTCGCACCCAATGCTCCGGCGCCGATCAGCATGGCAACTTTCTTGCCTTCATTGAGAACGGCCGCTGCCCTGTCGAGGTCCTCGACGGTCGGTACAATCCGGGGACGTCTATAGCCGACACCGGAAAAACTGGCTCCGTGCTTTCTGGGCGGTGCCGTAATCATGTCCATTTCCTGGATATCATTAGGGATAATTATGCAGGTTACTGTTCGTTCGGCCAAGGCGATCCGGACGGAGCGATCAACCAGATGCCGTATTTGGGCTGGATGTGACGCCATATGGACATAGTGATGGGCGACATCCTTAAACAGGGAAATTAGATCGACCTCCTGCTGATAGTCGGATCCCATCGCGATAGTCGCTTGTTGACCGACGATGGCTAAAACCGGCATGTGATCCTTTTGGGCGTCGTACAGACCGTTGAGCAAGTGAATGGCTCCGGGACCGGAAGTTGCCATGCATACCCCTATTTCACCGGTAAATTTAGCATGAGCACAGGCCTCGAATGCCGCCAGTTCTTCGTGTCGCGACTGAATAAAGCGTACCTTGTCCTTAGCTCGGTTGAGTGCTCCCATTAGGCCGTTTATTCCATCGCCGGGGAAACCGTAAATACGCCGGATACCCCAATCATAAAGACACTGTATTAAAAAATCGCTGGAATTTTTTTTCATGGTGATCTCCTCATCATTTTGTTTTGAATATGGATCGGGTGATTAGATCATTTTTTCAGACGGGAACGTTTCCATCGCTGCGTCTTTCGGGGCAGAGTATGCTGGAAAAGCGAGGGACGGAATGTCCTGGACTCTTGTTTACTACTTGCAATAGTCAAGCCAACCGATTTAAGCTTTTTGGGTTCGGAAGGTGGCGTGTCCGCGGGTTTGGATGGACCCGATCCTGAGGAGCATGGGTATTTTGACTGTAACCGTTCACCGGTACACATCAAAAGACCGTATAATCCGGAACTGTAACCTTGTCGCTCCTGTGCCATCCTTGGCACCCGTGACACTAGGCCATCCCTGACCGTCGCATCCATTGCTCCAGGTTCGCTCAAGCAGGCCCCCGAGCTATAGTTGGCTATGTGAGGCGGTCTGGTCGAACGAAAATGGGGTGCTGGTGAACGGTTACTTTTGATTTATCTGTTTTCAACTAGACGTTGAGCAAGTCTGCCAAGTGTCATCCCCTGGATGGCAATAGAAAAAATGACGATAAGATAGGTAATTGAAATAATAGAGATACGTTCAGGTACGGTTGGTATCGAAAGAGCTAGAGCCACGGAAATTCCGCCACGCAATCCTCCCCAGGTCATCATTGAGATCACTCCGGGGCTAAATGACCTGAAAAGCCGCATGACATGGACAGCGCCTCCTACGCAGGTCCAGCGGGCAAACAGGGTTACAAGTATTGTTAACAGACCGATGGAAAAGAGTTTCCAAGTGAAAGGAATAATCAATACTTCCAGACCGATCATCATGAACAGTACGGCGTTGAGAATCTCATCTATGAGTTCCCAGAAATCGTCCAGACGCTCTCTGGTATGATCGGACATGGCAAAAGCACGACCATGATTGCCGATCAGCAGACCGGCAACGACTATGACGATCGGACCGGATATATGTATTCTTTCCGCCAGGGCATAACCGCCCATAACCAAGGCCAGGGTGATCAGCGCCTCCACCTGGTAGTTGTTGACTCGTTTGAGCATCAGGTAGGTGAGGTATCCCAACAAGAGTCCGAGGGCGACACCGCCACCTGATTCCTCAAGAAAAAGCAGCAGTACACGGCTTGCCGAAATATGACCTTCCCCTTGGGCCAGCTCAAGGATGATGATGAAAACCACTACCCCGATGCCGTCATTGAACAGCGATTCTCCGGCTATCTTGGTTTCCAAACTTTTCGGGACACCTGTTGTTTTGAGAATACCCAGAACGGCCACCGGATCAGTAGGCGAGATAAGTGCGCCGAAGAGCAAAGAATATATGAAGGAAAAAGGTATTCCGAACCAGTTCAGGACGACCCAGGTGAGGCTTCCGACAATAAAGGTGGAGACTATGACTCCAGCGGTGGCCATGATGGCAATGGCCCATTTTTGATCTTTTAAGTCGTCGAGCTTGATATGCATCGCGCCGGCAAAGAGCAAAAATGCCAACATGCCATGCAGTAAAGTCTCGTTGAAGTCGATAGAATTCAGAACCTTGGAGACCTCCTCCTGACCGAAATCTACCCCAAGCCAGCTCAGAGTAACTAAACAGAGGGAAAGTACCAGGGAAATGAACATGACACCGATAGTTGTCGGCATGTGCAGGATTCGGTAATTGACAAAACTGAATATCGCCGTCAAAACCATGAGGATCGCTGTTATTTCAAATATATGCATGGAAAAGTAATTGAGGCTCTTCGTTTTGTTAATCAGCAAACTGCAGTATATCCTGCTCTTTGAGCACGAGTCCCATTCCCGGACGATCGAGATCAGGCCAGAGTTCACCTTGCTCGAGGCGGGGCAGGCCGTCAAAAAACATCTGCTCGATTCGCACATGGTCATGAAAATATTCCATATGTCGTACCGGCAGCAGAGAACAGCAGGCATGGCAGTGCAGAGCGGGAGCGGTATGGGAAGAAAAGGGGATGTTATGCGCTTGGCAGAGATCGGCCGTTTTCATGAAGACGCTCAGGGAGCAACGGGTGGCATCCGCCTGCAGAACGTCAACTGTCCGAGCCGTCAGCAGTCGGAAAAAGTAGTCGAGGTTAAAGCCATATTCACCTGCGGTTATCTCAAGACCGGGTGGGGAATGATCCCGGAGGAATCTCAACCCAGAGCGATCACGATGCTGTACCGGTTCCTCAAACCAGGTCACGCCAAGATCGAAGAGAATCTCGGATATAGCCATAGCCTGTTTGACGGTATAACCGCCATTGGCATCGACAAAAAGCTCGGCCTGGTCGCCGATAGCCAATCGTGCCGCACGTATGCGGCCCGGATCCTGCTCGGGATGACGGCCGATTTTCATCTTCATCCTGAATATATTGTTTTCTCTCCAGCCAATCAATTGTCCGGTCAATTCCTGCAGGTTGTAGGAGGTAAATCCTCCGCTGCCATATACCGGCACACTCCGGCGCGCTGCTCCGAGAAGAGTAACAAGGGGCAGTCCAAGAATTTTTGCCTTGAGGTCCCAAAGGCTGTTGTCGACGGCGGCAACTCCCATCATAACCAGGGAAGAGTCGCCATAGTTTCGGCACTTGGCGACCATTTCCCGCCAGAGCACCGGGATATCCAGGGGATTTGCATTTTGTACCAGCGGAGCAAGCTTATCATTAATAAATTGTGCCACACTTTTCTGGGTATACGAATAGCCGAGGCCTGTTTCACCACCCCCTTCGGCTTTGACGATTATCATGGTGGTCGAATCCCAGGCCAGGGTTCCGTCTGATTCTCTTTTTTCAGTCGGCACGGTATAGGAACTTGCTGTCACCTGTTTGATTTTGATATCGCTCAACTTTTTCATCTGTATACCTTCAGGTAGCCGTAATACTCGTGGGGTACCACCGATTAATTACCGGCTCGTGTTCAATGCTCAGCATGGTCTGAAGCATCTCATCATCAGTCGTGTCAGGGTTTTGATCATTTCTAAGGCTCCGAATGGGTGCTGTGTATTATTCCATACTGAAAGCGATCGTCGAGATAAGGGCATTCTCCGCCTGCCGGGAATCCAGCCTGGAATGTTGAACCACAATCGGTACGTCCGAGAAGATGACCGAGGAATAATCGGTATCTCTTGGAATTGGTTCCGGATCCTTTAAGCTGTTAAAACGCAGATGAAGAGTTCGCTGCGCAGGCACGGTAATTTTATACGGACCCGCCGGATCGCGGTCGCTGAAGTAAATGGTCAATGTTACGTCGGCGTCCTTGTCGGAGGCATTGAGTAGACAGGCTGTCTCGTGACTGGTCATCTGCGGTTCAGGTCCGGTGCTCTTACCTGGAATATACCCCTCGGCAATCGCCCAATATTTTCTGCCGATCGGTTTCATACTCGTTCTCCCTAAGCATTCCTCGATTGTTCTGCCAACCGGAAAGAGACGATTCTCTTTCGCCGTTCTTTTGTCTGCTGGGTATTATGAAGTCCAGTGATAAAGTTTAACCAGAAAAGAAGCAAGTAATATGCCATGGCCTGGTGAAATATCTGTCCCTCTTCTAACTTCCTGAATTCTTCGAATTACAATAAAAACTTAGTGGTGAATGGATCAGGAAGACTCTCATTCCTTAATTGAAAAATCCGACTGCACAGGAATATTCCGGTTCAGCAGGAATATTCAGCAAAATAGCGGTTGGTTTAATGAGAAGTGCCGGATGACCTCTTTACATCTAGTGGCGGGATGAGGAGCCGGGACTGTGGCTATGAGGGCCAGTTCTGGAATGAAATTTGCTTTCTTGGTTGTTGAGATTGGTGTTGAAAATCAAATCTGCCAAACAAAATCAACGATTTGTGACTTATGTATAGTTTTCTGTCAATACTGGCCGTCTCGACTGTGGTCTTTGTCCTATGGTTTGTGGGGATATGGTTTTTTCGGCAGCGGGAGCCGACAGAGCTGAACTGGTCGTCTACCTTGCCGGTTCTGGGCGGACCGATTCCTCCAACCCATGCCTGGACGCAGTTTCACATGCGCTACTATCCAATGGCTCTGCTCTTTATTGCCTTCGAAATGGAGATGATGTTCATGTATCCCTGGGCGGTTGTTTATGTGCAGGAGGGAGTCAAGGCACTCATGGAAATGGGCATGTTTCTGGTGATCCTGTCATTGGGAATTCTCTACGCCTGGAAAGAGGGGGCGCTCCGATGGCAGTAAGTCTTACAGCACGCCTTGCTTCAAGAGCAGCAGTGCCGGTTTTCTGTCTAGCAGGCTTTAAAGGAAGGCAGGCGTGCCGGGAACTCCGGCTTGACAGGCGGATCAGGCTGGTAAATTCTCCCCGGCACGCTTCCGTTCTTCTGCTTACAGGCACTCTGCCGCCTGAATTGCAGATGGCTGTCCGTCACGTTCACGACCAGGTACCGGAGCCGCGTGGGGTGCTGCTCTGGAACAGCGACAGCGGCGATTCCATCTTCGATGCGTCAGTGGTCGCCGAAAGCCGGGAAAACGAGCTGCCTATCGAGTCCATCGTAGAGCTTTATCAAAATCTTCTCCTGGGGCACCAATCGTCAACGCCTCTTTTTGGTCCCCCTCAAAATCCGGTTTCCTGGCAGGGAAAAGGTGATCATGGCCAAGGCGGCAAGGGCATGATGATGGGCAAACCCTACGGCAGGTCCATGGGAATGACGGGTGAGGATATACGGGACGGACTGCAGCTCGGCAACACGATGGTCAGTCTGGGACCCTTTCTGCCGTGGATGCCGCCGGGGCTGCGGTTGATGGTGACTCTACAGGGAGATGTCATCCAGCAGCTCATGTGTAAGGCTCCCGAGATGCCCGGCCCGGATCTTGATGAAGTTTTTCTTCGCGCCCTGACGGAACCGGTGCCCCTGGCCGCTTTAGAAATAGCCCGCGCCAGGCATCTTTTGAGAGCCGTTGCCGATCTGCTGTTTCTCCTCGAACTGAACGATTCAGGCAAAAAAGCGCTCATAATAGCCGAAGAGGCGGCACCAGATCGGATACAGCCTGTTCAGCAACTGGAGCGCGCGATAAAGAGAACCGGTTTTTATCTTTGGGCAGGACGCGACATCGGCAGTCTGCCGAAGGATGCCGTTGGTGACCTGGGTCTGGTCGCCAGGGCTGCGGGACTTAACGAAGATGCCCGGCAGGACGACCCAGCTTACCGCAAGCTCGGTTTCACAGTTTTAACAGGCAAAAGGGGAGACGCGGGTTCTCTCTGTCTGCAGCGGCTTAAGGAAGCGAAGCAGGCGCTGGAGCTTGCCGGAAAAGCAGGAGATATGTTGCGGGAACCCGGCCCTTCTGTGGAAGGACCGCGGGGAATTGTCCGCCGGAAAAAAACTTCCGCCTGGAAAGAGCTGCTGGAAATGCAGGCGAAAGGGATGGCCTGGGATGCATTTGTCACCCTCCTGGTCAGCCTCGATATCGATGCCTCGATGATGCCGCCCACAGAGGACTACGGTGCGGCTGATCAGCCGGAGACGGATGAAGAGGAGGAAAAGGAAGATCAAGGCGGGGAAGGTGGTGATGATTGATAATTTGCAGCAATGAAGAATGGCTGAAGAGTTTTTTACAACGCCATTAAAAGTGCGGAGGAATTAATCGGATATGCCTGAGGTCAACACACTCCATCCACTGCTGAGCATCATTCTCGCTCTGTTGATTCTGCTGCTTGGCGCCTATATCGTTGCGGTGTTGAATCAGCTCCTGGCGGTTAGGGAAGGAGGGGGGACGGCTGCAGGCTTGTTGCTCGCGCCCATTCGGGAGGGTTGCCTGCTGCTCAGTCAGCGTTTAACCTGCACGGAACGTCCGGATCTGTTGCTCTGGGTGGTTGCGCCTGCAACCTACGCTGCGGTGGCCGCCACAGCCCTGACGGTTGTGCCGCTCGCCGATTCTGCGGCCATTGCCGATGTACGCACCGGCATCGTTCTCTTCGGCGCAGCGGAGGCGCTGGCTATTGTGGCCCTGTTTATGCACGGCTGGTCGCCCAATTCCCACCTCCCGCTCATGGGCGGCTATCGGTTTGTAGCTCTTGGACTTTCCTACGAGCTGCTCAGTATGTTCGTGCTGATAGCCGCGGCCTTACCGGCACAATCCCTGCAGATTTCCCAGATAGTCACTTCCCAGGAGGAACTGTGGAATGTGGTGCGCCAGCCACTCGGCCTGCCGTTATGGATCGTCGTCAGCCTGGGGGTCACCTTTACCGGCCCACTGAACCTGGCGGATGGCACGGACCTGGCATCAGGTACCTCCCTTGAAACCAGCGGCCGTCATCTGTTGCTCTGGAAAATCGCCCGTGGCGGCATGCTGACTGTCTTTGCAGCGATGGGGGCAAGCGTCTTGCTTGGTGGCTGGAACGGGCCGCTGCTGCCGGGCTGGGCCTGGATCCTGATCAAAACCCTGGCGCTGCTCTTGCTCTTTGTCTGGGTGGGGCGCCGTTTGTCGAGAATTCCGGCTGAACGGGCCGTGTTGTATCTCTGGACCATCGGTCTGCCTCTTTCCTTTCTGCATCTGCTCTGGGCTGGGATTGAGGCATTGTTATAAAACGGCACTTTTTATGAGAATGTCATGAATGAGCTATGGATCGACATCGCCTTTTGGATCTTTTCACTAGCGGCCATCTGGTTTGGCTGGAGGGTCTTTTGTACCGACTCCATGGTGCGGGCTTCTTTTTCCCTGCTCGCTTCCTTTCTCAGTACCGGTGCGGTGATGATTCTGTTGCTGGCGGAGTATCTTGGGGTGGCGCTGTTTTTCATGATGGCGGTGGAGATGGTGGTGATGGCCTTGTTCATGGTCGCTTTCATGATGAATCCGGCCGGTCTGAACCCGATGATGATGGTGCACCAGCACAAGCTGTCCATTGCTTTTGGCTGCGGCGCCGGGCTCCTTTTAATAGCTGTCGCCGTCTTCGGGGACTTTCCACTGCGGCCAATCTACAATGCTGCAGGCACTATCCGCTCTCTTGGCACGGAAATGCTGGGGGATTCCATGCTCATCTTTGAGACGGCGGGGGTGGCGCTGCTTGCCACCATGCTTGGGGCTATTATTCTCTCCAGCCGTTCCAGCCGCTTTGCGTCCCCGGCGGATGAAGGTTCCCATCCTCCACCTATCGATCCTGAAGACCCTGCGACCATTCCGGATATCGAGGAAGAAGAGGAGGAAGGAGACGAAGAGGACGGCGGCGGCCATGAACACCACCATCACTGAGGGAATCTTATGAATCTTCCTGCAACCCTGATTATATCCGCAATTCTCTGGGGCATCGGACTCTATGGGGCACTCTCTCAACAATCCTTTGTCATGTTGATGATGGGGCTGGAGATGATGATCAACGGCGCTCTGCTGGCCGGGGTGGCGGTATGGCATTTTTCCGGAGGAGGAAATCCGGAGGGGCAGCTGCTCATAATCATCGGCATGGCTGTCATGGCCATCGAAATGACCCTGGGTTTTGCGGTAGTGATCAATGTTTACCGGGTGCGTCAGGCTGATGTAACCGAAAGTATAGAGGATTTGAAAAAATGATACTCTGGACGACTGCACTTATGCCGCTTTGCCTGGGCGGTTTGATCTGGCTGCTGGGCTCTTGGCTCGGCGGCGAAGGGAAGTCCCGGCGAAAATGGCTCGGTGGCGCCACCGCCCTGGTCTTGCTGGCGGAGTTCGTTTGTGCTTTGACGGCGGCAATAAACGGCGGGAGTAGTTCATTGAGCTGGGGCAGGGAGCTTGCATTGACCCTGACAATTATTCCTATGGTTCAGGTTGCCATCGTCCTGGTACCCCTGATCGCCCTGCCGGTAGTCATTTGGGCCTCGGCAGCAGAAGCTGAAGCCGGTTTACCTAGACTACTTGGGTTGCTGGTGGCCTTTACCGGCTCCATGGAATTGCTGGTCCTGGCCGAGGACCTGCTCACAGTTGCCATTGCCTGGGAGCTGCTCGGCATGTTCTCCTGGGTATTGATCGCCCATCATTGGCAAGAAGAAGAAAAGGTTTCGGCGGCAAATTATGCCTTTAACGCCACACGCCTGGGTGGATTGGGGATCTGGTTTGCCGCCGCGGCGGCCCTGGCGGTCGGCGGCAGCTTTGATTTTAAGACACTTTCAGCTGTTGCCGGCGGATCTTTGGCGAATTGGATGGCTGCCGGAATTTTTGTTGCGGCTGCGGCCAAATCCGCGCAAGGGCCTTTCGCCGCCTGGCTCTTTCGGGCGATGGAAGGTCCATCCTCCGTTTCGGCCCTGTTGCACTCCTCAACCATGGTAGCGGCCGGTGCCTGGCTGCTCATCCGTCTGCACGAACCGCTTGCCTCGTTAGCCTGGTTTGGTCCAGCGGCCATAGCCCTGGGACTGACCACGGCTATCGCCGGAGGATTTTCGGCCATCGCTCAGCCGGATGCCAAGCGGTTGTTGGCCGCATCCACCTCCGCTCAATATGGTCTTATGTTCGTTGCCGTCGGAGCAGGATATTCCGCTGCGGGGCTGGCGCATCTTGTGACCCATGCCGCCTTCAAGGCCTTGCTTTTTCTGGCCGCCGGCTCGGCTATCGGCCTGACCGGTTCGCATGCTCTGGCCCGTATGCGACTCGGCCGGCGTTTACCCGTCATAGCAGCGGCCGGCTGGGTAGGGGCGCTGGGACTGGCTGCGATACCTCCGCTTGGTGCCGCATGGAGCAAAGAAAAAATAGTCACCGCGGCGGGACACATTTCGCCATGGCTGGCGATATTGACAATCATCGCCGGAACGCTCAGTGCCTGGTATGCGATGCGATTTCAGACACTTGCCTACGGCAGAAGCAGCGAGGAAAAGCTTAGGGACGGTGAAGAAGGCAATGCCGGCGAACAGGCAGGGGTGTGGCTGCTGGCTGCCTGGAGTGTCTTCCTCGGTCTGCTCTGGTTTATCGGAGAAAACAAATCCATTACCCATCTGCTGGGCGAACTTCCCGTTCAAATGCAGGATCAATCCTGGGAATTACCTCTCTCCATTGGAGCGGCAGTGGGCGCAGCCGTGATATCATGGCTGGTTTACAGCCATCCCAAAGCCGGATCAAAAAGATCTGCCGCTTCCAAAAGCGCAATTGCCGCGGCTGCTGACTGGTGGGGCCTGCCGGGATTGATCGATGCGCTGGTAATAGAACCGACATATGCGCTATCCAGATTCTGTGCCGCTTTTGACCGGCGGGTGGTTGATGCGGGTGTCAGGGCAGCGGTTGCCTTTGTTCAGTTTATCTCCGAGTCCTTCGCTCGTCTTCTGGAATTCAGGCTTGATCAATATATTGAAGGAAGCGCTGGTGTCGGGCTGTGGCTGGCGGAGTATTTTCGCAAGCTGATCGAATCCGCCATCGATTCCGTGGTGGACCGGTTCGGCTCGGGGACGAGTTCGGCCGGAACCAGGAGCCGGAGGATACAAACCGGTGCCGTGCCTACCTATTTAGCCTATCTTGCCGGCGGCTTTGTTCTCTTCTTTCTAACCTTTATCATTGGAATCTGATATGCTGATACTCATCGTCATCCTTCCTTTGATCGGTAGCCTCATTCTCGCTTTCTGGTCAAACCTGAGCGAACGGTTTGCTCGTATCCTTGCTGCTGTCTTTGCCGTTCCCTCATTTCTGCTGCTTCTGCTTGCCTGGTCATATTTTGATCCCGGCGGCAGCCGGTTTCAACTGGTGGTGGACAGGCCGTGGATTCCGGCAGTCGGGGCCGGATTTCGCTTCGGTATCGACGGCATATCTCTGGCGGTCGCGACGATGAGTGCCTTGCTCTATTTTGTAGTTGCCTGCTATCCTGTGGATTTTCGTGGCAGGGCGCGGCAATATCTGGCCTGGATTCTTTTTCTTGAGTTCGCTTCCCTTGGTCTTTTCCTCACCCTCGACCTCCTGCTTTTTTATGTATTTTTCGATCTGTCCCTGATCGGCATGTATTTCCTCATTGCCCAGTGGGGCCATGAAGATGCCAAACGGGCGGCGATCAAATTTGTCCTGTACACCTTCGCCGGCTCGCTGGTCATGCTGCTGGGGCTGCTCAGTTTGCTTCTGGCCACGGATCCACTGACCTTTGACATGCGGATACTGACCGCAAAGCAGCCTCTGGCCGGAACCGGTATCCGGGCCGGTCTCACTTTGCTGGCCATACTTTTCGGCCTGGCGGTGAAGACGCCCCTGGTGCCGCTGCACACCTGGCTGCCCGCCGCACACGTTGAGGCGCCGGCCCCCGCTTCGGCTTTGCTGGCAGGAGTTCTCCTTAAAATGGGGGTCTACGGCATGATCCGCATCGCTTGCGGCATGATGCGGGAAACATTTGCCACCTGGTCCTTCGTCATCGCCGTTTTCGCGGTAATAAGCATCGTCTACGGCTCGCTGGTCGGCCTCGGCGAGCACCATATCAAACGCAGGATAGCTTACACCTCGATTATTCATATGGGCTATGCCGTACTGGGAATAGCCATGGCATTTTCGGTTTTCTCAGGAAACGAAGACGCCCGGCGCATGGCCCTGACCGGTGCAACGCTCGAAATGGTGGCCCATGGCCTCATAACCGGCGCGCTTTTCCTGCTGGCGGGATCTCTCTGGCACCGTACAGGTTTCTTTGCCATGGAGGAACAGAGCGGGGTCCTGGCGGTGGCACCGCGTCTGGGCGGTTTCATGGTGCTGGCCGCATTTGCCAGTCTTGGCTTACCTGGGCTGGCGGGCTTCGTGGCCGAATTCCAGATTTTTGCCGGAACGCTGGCCATGCGGCCTTGGCTGGTCGGCATAGCCCTGATCGGCGTCCTGCTGACCGCGGCGCTTTTTTTGCAACTGCTGCAGCGGGTTTTCATGGGCAAGGCGAACGATAAAGTGATCGGCATCAGTGATCTTGGTGCAGTGGAAACAACTATGCTTGCCATTCTCCTCGGGTTGACAGTCCTTATCGGTGTGGCTCCGGCTTTTATCGTCAATATCATCGACAGTGCCGGAAGAGCTCTGCTGGGAGGTGGGTCCTGATGCAAGGAATGCCGGTCGGTGATATTGCTCCTTCCCTGACTCTCATTATCGGTGCAGCGTTGATTCTGCTCGTTGCGCTATTTGTGCCTCGGAAAAAGCAGTGGCTTTGTGCGATACTGGCCCTGATAACCGTAGGTGTTGCGACTTTTTTTACTTTAAAACTGCAGATAACGACGCCGACGAAACTCAGCTTTTCCGGTACCTGGGCGCTGGATGACCTGACAGCCTGGAGCACCTATGCCATTCTCGGCACGACCAGCCTGGTTATCCTGCTCTCGCCTGTTTGGTTCAGCAGTGACAGGCGGCATGGCGAGTGGTATGTGATTCTGCTTTTCGGCGCGCTCGGGGCGATCCTGCTGGCAGGAGCGGCAGACCTCATGGAGCTGATGGTGGCCATGCTGCTTTCTTCAGTAACGGGATACACACTCGCGAGTTATCACCGGGCTAACAAAATGTGCGCTGAAGCGGGAGCAAAGTATTATTTCCTGGGGGCGCTGGCCAATCCGATGATGTTCATGGGCATCGTGCTGCTCTATGCTCTGGTGGCGGACACTTCCTATGCGGTGCTTGCGGCGGGCTTTCGCGACAGCAGTGCCGATCCGCTCATTTCGGCGGCGGGCTTTGGGCTTCTGCTGATAGGCCTCACCTTCAAGATTGGTGCGGTTCCCGGCCATCCCTGGGTGCCCGATGTGGCCCAGGGCAGTCCGGCACCGGCGGCGGCTTTTCTTACCGTCGCTCCGAAAATCGGGGCCTTGGTCGCTCTTTTCCGAATCTTCTGGCTTATTCCGGAAGAACTCCTCTCATGGCGATGGGTAGTGGCGATTTTAGCGGCCTTAACCATGAGTCTTGGCAATCTGGCCGCGCTCCGGCAGGATGATGTGCGGCGGCTGCTGGGCTGGTCTTCCGTCTCCCAGGTCGGCTACGGTCTTATGGCTGTCGTTGCTGTCGGGAATCTGGGAAACATGGAGAGCATAGGGAGTCTGCATCCGGCAGGGCTCGCCGGTTCAGCACTGGTCATGTTTATTTTTGCCTATGCTCTTGGTAACCTGGCGGCTTTTGGCGTGGTTGTATCGCTGCGGGGACGGACGAAGCTGCAGGATTATCAGGGACTCTCCCAAAGACGGCCCTGGCATGCAGCCATCATGACGCTTGCTCTTCTTTCTCTTGTAGGAATCCCTCCGCTTGTCGGGTTTGTCGCCAAACTAGCTCTCTTTGGGGCGGCTATCCAGGCGGGATTCTCGTGGCTTGCCTTACTTGCCGTGCTGAATACCGTCATCTCTCTCTATTACTACCTGCGGGTTATCGGGGCTATGTATCTCGGCAGTTCAAAAACCCCGGTAGCACTGCTGGACCGTTCTTCACTGGTCGCTTTTGGTACCGCCGGGGTTTTGCTCATCGCTCTTGGGCTGGCCGCGCAGCTGATCTTCGGTGGCGATCTGAGCATTGTAACGGCCAGCAAGTGAAAGACCTCAAGCTCTTTCACCTTCTTTTCTTCATCAGAAGATAGCCGGCCCCAACGCCTAAGCCCACGAGCAACGCACCGAATCCGACTTTTTTTCTGTTCCTGGAAACGTTGAGCTGCAGGCTGCTTGCCTTGGCTTGGCCATCAAAAGGACCATGCGCCGATTGCAGGCCCGGTGCCGGGTCAAACAGATTATCCGGACGGTCGGGAGCAGTTTGTTCCTCCGTCATCTGTGCGCTGTAAACGGTTTTTGCCATATATTCATCGAGCAGTGATGGGATGATCTTCTGTCCGTAAATCGCCTGGAGCGTAGAAAAGCCGACATAAACTTCTTTTTTCTTTGCCCTGGCGGCATAAAGAATCGCCTGGGCGCCTACCTCCGGCTGGTAAATGGGCGGTACCGGCTGCGGATTCCTCGGCATTCGGGAACGATTCCAGGTGAATTGCGGAGTGTTGAGGGCCGGCATCTGGACTACGGTGATATGCACCTTGCTCCCCCTGTGCAAGAGTTCGGTACGTATCGATTCGGTGAAGCCGTTTATGGCATGTTTGGCCCCGCAATAGGCGGATTGCAACGGGATGCTCCTTTTACCGAGGGCGGAGCCGACCTGGATGATCGTGCCTCGATCGCGGGGCAGCATCCGTTTCAAAGCAGTCATGGTGCCGTTGACACAGCCCAGATAGGTCACCTCGGTTACCCGTTTGAACTCCTCCGGCTGGATATCGGCAAATTCGGCGAAGATGGTTACCATGGCGTTATTGACCCAGTAGTCGATAGGGCCGAAAGCTTTTTCCGTATCCTCCGCCGCTTTTTCCAGCACCTGCGGATCAGCCACATCGCCTGGAACGATAATGGCCTGGCCGCCAAGATGAATAATCTCTTTTCTTGCTTCCTCCAGTCGCTCTTCACCACGGGCGATAAGACAGAGTTTTGCACCCTGGCGGGCGAAAGCCTGGGCGGTCGCCCTGCCGAGACCGGCACTTGCGCCGGTAATAACCACCACAGGCGAGTCCTGTTGCGAGCCACTTACTGTTTTCCGGCCTTCCATCCGGTTGAGTCCTTTTTTATTCAGCCGAAATCCTTCTTCTATGAATTCAGACATATGCATGGCTTCCCTGTTGGTTCCGTCCTTGATCTGGGTGCGGCAACTGAAGCCGTCGGCGATAATCCAGGAAGCAAGATTTGCAGCACGTACCGCGGGCAAGAGATTGATTTCAGCTATTTTTTTGGAAATTGCATAATGGCCCTTCTCAAATCCGAAGGAGCCGGCCATGCCGCAGCAGCCCTCCTGGGGGGCAGTGAAATCGAGACCTATCTTTTCGAGCACTTTTTCAGCCGGTTTGGTATTGAAGACAGATTTATGATGGCAATGGGCGTGATAGATTGCCTTGCCTTTTATTTCCGGCAGAGGCAAGTCGTTTTCCATTATTAATTCGCTGAGCAGCTTGACCCGCTCGTTGAATTTTTTAGCGTCGGGATTATCCGGAAAAAGTCCAAGAAGGTCGTGCTTGAAAACCGAAGCGGTACTCGGTTCCAGAACGAGGACTGCGATATCCTGATGCAGATATGGGGAAAGCATCTTCAGAACCCGCTGCAATTCGGCAATAGCCTTATCCAGCATGCCGAAGTGTAGCAACGGCCTGATGGCGGGATGGTGCGGCGGCACAATAACCATATATCCCCACTGTTCCAGAAGGCGTACGGCTGCCTTGAGGGCGCGGGGATAGAAAAAGTTGTTGAAACTGTCCGGGTAGAGAAAAACAGGTTTGCCGCTGTTCGTTTTCGCTTGCCGTCTGTTGAACCAATGGATGAAAGTTTCCGGCGCAAATTTCGGGAGCGGCCGATCCTGATGCACTCCGACAATCTCTTTGGCTATCGATTGTAGCATTGGCGCAGTGGAGAAAAAATTGGCTATGCGCGGCGTCTTGGAGCCTATTGCCGCCACCTGGTCCAGGTTTCCGAGGAAATAGTGGTGACGGGGACGGCCACCGTTCTGATAATAATGAGCTAAGAATTCATTTTTGTATGTGTCGATGTCCACATCCACCGGACATTCGTTCAGGCATCCCTTGCAGCCAAGACAAAGATCCAGCGTCTTTTTTACCTCCTCACTCCGCCAGCCGTCTTTTACGAAATCGCCGCGCAACATCTCAAAGAGAATATGGGCTCGTCCTCTGGTTGTATGCTGTTCATCTTTTGTTGCAAGAAAGCTGGGGCACATGAAGACATTGCCGGAGCGACGACATTTACCAACCCCGACGCAGCGCAATGTGGCGCGGGACATACTGCCGAAGTCCTCCGGGAATTTGAAGTAGGTTTGGGGCTGCCAGGGAGCATATTTTTCACCAAGGCGAAGATTGGTATCCGGAAGGCAGGGTTCAACCACTTTGCCGGGGTTCATTTTCCATTCCGGATCCCACAGTGACTTGAAATCCCTGAAAGACTGCAGCAGTTCGGGGCCGTACATTTTACCCAGCAGGGCGGCCCGTGACTGACCATCACCATGTTCGCCGCTGAAGGAGCCGTGGTATTTCATAACCAGGTCGGAAGCGCGATCGATGAATTTTAGATATTTATCAATGCCCTCGCGGGTGAACAGGTCAAAATTAATACGGCAATGGATGCAGCCCTGGCCGAAGTGGCCATATAAGGCGGCGTCGTATTCGAACTCATCCATCAGTTTTCTAAATTCCCGCAGATATTTGCCGACGTTGTCAGGCGCGACAGCGGCATCTTCCCAGCCCGGCCAGGTGAGGGGCTCTCCCTTCACGTGTGCTGTGGCGCCAAGCCCAGATTCCCGTATGGTCCAGACCTTTTCTTCTTCCTCCTTGTCGTCGAACAGTTTCATGGATGGCGCCGGTTTTTCCTTCTGCAAGGTCTTCATGGTCGACTTTGCTTTTTCAACAGATTCTTCTTCACTTTCACCACCGAATTCCACCAGCAGCCAGCCTTTACCATCGGGAAGCAGTTGGATATCCTGCGGGTGCATTCCCTTTGTTTTCATCAGGTCAATCAGCTTTTCGTCAATGCCTTCAAGACCGATCGGTCCATATTTCATGATTTCCGGAATATGATCTCCAGCCGAGTAGACGTCGGGATAGCCAAGGACCAGAAGCGTCCGGTGTGAGGGGCTGGGAATCAGCTGCAGGGTGGCTTCAAGAATGGTCACACAGGTGCTTTCACTGCCGATCAATGCCCTTGCTACCTGAAAGCCGTTTTCAGGCAACAGTTCGTCAAGGTTATAACCGGAGACGCGGCGGGGAATATCAGGATAACGTTTGCGGATATCTTCCGCTCTGGTATCCCGGATTTTTTTCAGCCCTGCGTATATTTCTCCTCTGCGACCGCCCTCGGCGATAATTACTTCCAGCTCCTCCTCCGAAGTGGGTCCAACCCGCATGCGGACACCGTCATAGGTGAGGATCTCAAGTTCCTGGACGTTGTCTGCCGTCCTGCCGGACATGACTGAATGTATTCCGCAGGAGTTGTTGCCCATCATGCCCCCGAGAGTGCAGTGATTGTGAGTCGCCGGATCCGGCCCGAAAGTCAGACCGTATTTTTCGGCAGCATTTCGCAGATCATCAAGGACAACACCAGGTTGGACTCTGGCCGTTCGTTTTTCCGGGTCTATTTCTAAAATATGATTGAGATATTTGGAGTAATCGAGACATACGGCAACGTTGCAGGTCTGGCCTGCCAGTGCGGTGCCGGCACCACGATTGAAGATCGGTGCGCTATATTTTCGACAGAGCGCAACAGTCTTGATAACGTCGTCGGTGCTGCGGGGAATGACAACGCCGATCGGTACCCTTCGGTAATTGGAGCCGTCGGTTGCATACAAGGCCCGAGTTGTCGTGTCGAATCGGACTTCGCCTGTGATTGAGGCTTGCAGCTCACTTTCCAGGGCAAGGGCCGAATCGTTGTCGATGGGACTTCTTTCGTCACTGTTTGCTGATGATGGTTGATTTTCGGAGCTGGGGATACAATAGACCTGTTCCATTGGCGTATTTTCCATGACTATTATCCTAGATTTTATCCCAGGGAAATCCCGGTGCCGGCTCGTTGAAAACGCACCGGCCGGGGGTTCAGGCAGTATATCTGCCGGTCAGGGTATTACGGTCAGGGTATTATTTTTTTCGGCCGAAAAGATACATCAGGCCGAGAAGAGCAATGGAGCCGACAGCTAGCTGCCCGCTTCTCATGGCCAGTTCACTATTGTCGGTACCGGCATATTCACGATAGCTGGGATGCTGTCCGGAGATCGATCTTGGAGCCGCATTAAAATATGATTTTTTTTCATCCGAAGAATTTTGGCCGGATTGGGAAGAGCCTTTGTTGGAATGAAAAAGGCCGGATTTGTACGACAGAAGAAAGCTCAGGCCAAGCCCCAGAGTGGCCATTGTGGCTAAAGTTGTCGAAGTGGGCAACGTGGAAAATGTCTTCCTGCAAACTGTCCCCATAAAGCGGTTGGCTGGATGGGTAAAATTCCTGCTCAGGCTTTTTCGTGCAAAAGATTTCATGGGTGTACCTCCCGGACTTTTTCCATGACCGGATTCTCCGGATTCATTGGTTATGAGTATTGATGAACTCGTAAAGACTTGAACTCTGATGGTTAAGTAAAAATCTTCAGATTATAGGAGCGCAAAGTTTCAATCATTTCGACATACAAGAGGCACTTCGAAATGATTGAAACTTTGCAGCAACGAAGAAGGTGAAGAGTTTTTGCGACGCCATCAGTATTGAATAATCGGAATTGACCATACCGGTACGAAGACTTCACATTATGGCAAGGTGATGCAACTAGTATGCCATTGCCTGGCATGGATTTGCTCTTCAGCCTGGTATAGAAATTGCTTTTCGAATTGACAAAGCATACTTCACGGCACCTGGAAGATGGCACCGGGAGCGGAGTAATGGTAAAAAAAGAGGAAGTATACATCTATGTCTGATCAGTCATATCCACCCATAGAAGATTATGCAGCGATTGGAGATTGCCGTTGCCTCGGGCTCATTTCCAGTCATGGTTCCCTCGACTGGCTCTGCCTGCCCCGGTTTGACAGTCCAGCGCTGTTCGGAGCATTGCTTGATTCGGAAAGAGGCGGAAAGTTTGTTATACGTCCTGTTGCCACTTGCCGGGTTAAAAGAAGCTATATTGAGAATACCGCCGTTCTTCAGACAACATTTACCACAGATAGCGGGGAACTCTGTCTCACCGATTTTATGCCGGTAGGTTTCCGGAATGATTACCGACGCATGCTTTGGCCGGAAAGGTCTCTTTTGCGTATGGCAGAGTGTCTCAAGGGAGAAGTGGAGATAGAGGTTTTTTACGAACCACGACCGCAATTCGGCGAGCATACGATAACCCTTATGAATCGGCATAAACTGGGACTCCATTATGAACATCAGGGGCATGCACTTAATTTGCTGACCGGTTTTCCTCTTCGGCTCATGTCCGATGGTTCGGCTGCTGTCGGGCGCGCAACCTTGCAAAGCGGGGAAAGCGCGGCTTTCAGCTTGTCTTATACCGACAGGAATGTGGCAACGCTTTCGCCCCTGGAAAACAACTACCTCCATGACCAGCAGCAAATGACCATCAACTGGTGGCATCAATGGGTGGGACGCTGTACCTATCGTGGCAGATACCAAAAAGAAGTCTTGCGCAGTCTGATCACTTTGAAGCTTTTGTCCTATGCTCCTTCAGGTGCGGTAATCGCTGCGCCGACCTCTTCCCTTCCTGAAATAATAGGCGGAACCCGAAACTGGGATTACCGGTTTTGCTGGCTTCGTGACGCAGCCATGACAATCAGGGCTTTTCTTTATCTTGGGTATACACAGGAAGCGGAATCCTTTCTCTCCTGGCTACTGAACAGCACCCGACTTTCCCGTCCGGAATTGCAGGTGCTCTATTCGGTTTATGGAGAGACCCATTTCAGGGAGCACGAGTTAAGCTTTTTGAATGGTTACCGCTCCTCCCGTCCGGTTCGTGTGGGAAATGGCGCAACGAATCAGCTGCAGCTCGATATTTATGGAGAAGTGGTTCAGGGTGCTTTTGAAATTGCCCAAAAAATGGAATCTTTTGATCACACCACGAGTAAAATGCTACTGGATTTAGGCAATGTGGTCTGCCGGAAGTGGCGTGAGCCCGATATGGGGATATGGGAAATTCGTACTGATTCGAGGCATAATACCCACTCTAAAGTGATGTGCTGGGTGGCGCTGGATCGGCTGCTGGAACTGCACAACATGGGCTTTGTGAAGATACCGGTGGAGAAATTCAAAAAGGAAAGGGACAGCATCAGGAAGAGCATTGAGGAAAACGGCTATAACAAGGAATTACAGAGCTATACCAGCTATTTCGGCTCAACTGATGTGGATATCAGTCTGTTTCTACTGCCCATTTACCAATATATAGATGCCGCAGACGAAAAAATGGTCGGCACCTATAAACGTATTAGCGAATCTCTTGAAAAGAATGATCTGTTCTATCGTTTTCCTTATGGGTACGACGGCATTAATGAAGGTGAGGGGACATTTGCTATCGCCGTTTTCCTGGCGGTCAAGGTGCTGTCTGAGCGCGGAGAAAAGGAAAAGGCCCACGCTTTATTTGAGAGTGCGCTCCGTTATGCCAATGATGTCGGATTGTACGGAGAAGAAATAGATGCCGCAAGTGGTGCGGCCCTGGGGAATTTTCCCCAGGCTTATACCCATGTAGGATTGATCAATGCCGCCGCTGCGCTGGCAGGGGAAGAAGGCTGAACTATTTGTAATTATACTATATATTTTAATGATATGGAATAAGGTGGAGTACATATATGACAACCTCGGTATTTGCTGCAGTCAATCTTGAAATGGTGTTTATCTGGGGCACTGTTGCGACAATAGTGATCACTATTGTTCTTGAGGGAAGCAGGGGGTTAGGAATATCCCGTATGAGCTTCACTTTTATGATGGGTACAATGTTTACGTCGAACAGAGATTATGCGGAGGTCATAGGTTTTGCCTGCAACTTTGTCATGGGTTGGATGTTTACTTTTTTATATGCGCTGATTTTTACAAGCCTGCATTATCACAGCTGGTGGCTTGGCATGATCCTTGGTTTATTTCATGCTCTTTTCCTCAATCTTTCCATACTTCCGGTTCTCCCACATATTCATCCAAGAATGGCCAATGAACATACCGGACCCACTCCTACACGTATGTTGGAACCGCCCGGAATAATGGGGCTTAATTATGGACGTAGAACGCCGATTATCAGCTTCTCCGGGCACCTGCTGTTTGGTCTTATCCTCGGTATTTTTTTGATGGGATAAAAAATGATATCCGTAGGAGAAATGTTGTGAAGTCTCTGTCGAAATTATTTAACCGGGAATGCCGGGAGTGCTTTAGGTCTTAAAAACGTTAATTTTTTCCACTAAGACCGGACTCATGTCCACAAAAATCGGACATGAGTCAGGCTTTATTCTTTTCCGGCTGCTTTAAATCCTCTCACATCATCATGCGGTAATTGAGGTTGTACATAATCCAGAGTGAACCGGCGATGAAAAGGATCATGATCAAAAATGTAAAGATCAGGGCAAACACATTCCAACGAGCTTCCGATGAAGCATCGAGATGCAGGAAGTAATGCAGGTGTACCAGAATCTGGGCTACGGCGGCACCGACGATAACATAAAGGACGACAGTGCGGGATGCTCCCATCATCACCACGCCAAAGGCAACAATAGTCAGTACTATGGAGAGAATGAAACCGGAGGTATAGGATTTGAGGCTTCCCCGGCTCGCTCCGCTGTTGTCCATAGCTGTATATTTCATTTACATTACCCCCATCAGGTAAACGATAGTAAAGAGTGCCACCCAGACGATATCCAGAAAATGCCAGAACATACTGAGCCGCATGAGGCGGGATCGCACGGGTATGGTAAGGCCCTTAGCCTTGATCTGGCCCATCATCACAGCCATCCAGATCAGACCGGTGGTAACATGAGCGCCATGAGTACCTACCAGAGTGAAAAAGGCTGACAGGAAGCCGCTTCGATCAGGGCCGTTACCTTCGAGAATCAGGCTGCGGAATTCATGGACCTCCATGAAGATAAAACCGAGCCCCAGCAGGAAAGTGACGGCAAACCAAGCCAAAACCCGCTGTTGTTCATCCCGGTGAAGTGCAAGTATTGCCATGCCGCAGGATGCACTGCTGAACAATAGCAGCATGGTTTCTATAAATACATAGGGCAGATGAAATAATTCTTTCCCGGAGGCTCCTCCTGCAACATTATTGACCAGGACTGCATATGTCGCAAAAATTGCCCCAAAAATCACCAGATCGGACATAAGGTATAGCCAGAAACCGAGTGACTGATATTCACCGGCTAGCGCTTTCTCATGCTCCTCGGCAGAGATAGCGTCGATATTGGTTGCCTCGCTTATCATGATTTCTCTCTTATCTGAAATTTTCAAGAGCCCGGCGAGTCATGCCGGGCGACTTGCTACTGCATAATCCAGCTGTTTATACCGTTCATTTTCGATGCTTTCGACTTCAGTAGCCGGAACGATGTAATGAATATCGTCATCGGAGGCACGGGCAATGATTGAAACAACCATACCCAATGCGCTGAGAACAGCCAGCCACCATATATGCCAGATCATCGAAAAGCCGAAGAGAAAGGCCAACACACCATTGATAAAGCCATACGCAGTGTTTTTGGGCATATGGATATCCTCGTAGTGGTCGGGTCTCTGGTAGGCCTGACCCTTCTCCTTCATTTCCGCGAAAGCGTCAACTTCATGTACTACTGGCAAATTCGCGAAATTGTAGACGGGAGGCGGGGAGGCGACGGCCCATTCCAAAGTGCGGCCGGTGTTCCAAAAATCTCCGGTTAAATCCTGATTGACATGACGTTTTCTAATGCTCACTACCAGCTGGATGATCTGACAGATTATTCCCAGCAAAACTATCAGGGTCCCAATAGCTGCGATCACCAGGTAGGGCTGCCAGGCTGGATTATCATAATGCACCAGGCGACGGGGCATTCCCATGAAACCGAGCAGGTACAGGGGAACGAAGGCCAGGTAGAAACCGATCAGCCAGCAGCCGAATGCTCGTTTGCCCCACTTCTCATCCAGAGGAAAACCAAAAGCTTTCGGGAACCAGTAATTATAGCCGGCAAAGTAGCCAAACAGGGCCCCGGGGATCAGGACATTATGGAAATGCGCGATAAGAAACAGACTGTTGTGAAAGACGAAATTAGCCGGAGGTGCGGCTAACAGAACGCCGGTCATGCCTCCGACGGCAAAAGTCGAGATAAATCCCAAAGTCCACAGCATTGGCGAGGCGAGTTTTACCCGGCCGCGAAACATGGTGAACAGCCAGTTGAAAATTTTGACGCCTGTGGGAATGGCAATGAACATGGTTGCCAGACCAAAAAACAGATTGACATTGGGTCCGGCTCCCATGGTAAAGAAATGATGCAGCCAGACGGAAAAGGACAAAACTGTAATGCCGGCGGTGGCCCATACCATTGAAACATAGCCGAACAGTGGTTTTCTGGAGAAGGTGGCAACCACTTCAGAATAAATACCGAAGGCAGGCAGGACCACGACGTAAACTTCAGGATGTCCCCATATCCAAAAGAGATTGATATACATCATGGTATTACCGCCAAGGGTATTGGTGAAAAAGTGCATGCCCAGATACCGATCCAGAGTCAACAGGGCAAGAGTGGCGGTCAGGACTGGAAATGAGAAAAGTATGAGGATCGAAGTGCACAGGCTGTTCCAGACGAAGATAGGCATGTACATGAGCTTCATGCCTGGGGTGCGCATTTTAAGGATGGTGACGATGAAATTGATGCTGGTCAGCACGGAACCGATGCCGCCAATCTGCAAAGCCCATAACCAGTAATCGACTCCTGTGCCGGGGCTGTATGCCAGCTCGGTCAGGGGAGTGTATCCCGACCAGCCGGCTTTGGAAAATTCACCTAACCCAAGAGATATCATAATCAGCATCGCGCCCGTGGCGGTGAGCCATAAACTCACCGAGTTCAGGTAGGGAAAGGCTACGTCCCGGGCGCCAATCTGAGGCGGTACAACGATGTTCATCAAGCCGACCAGAAACGGCATTGCAACAAAAAGTATCATGATTGAGCCGTGGGCGCTGAATATCTGGTTGAAATGATCCGGGTGAAGATAGCCGTGAGAACTCCCCATAGCCATAGCCTGCTGAGCCCGCATCATGATCGCGTCGGAAATACCCCTCAGCAGCATGACGAGTGCCAGAACAATGTACATAATTCCTATTTTTTTATGATCGACACTGGTAATCCATTCGGTCCAGAGGTATGTCCACTTCCGGTGATAGGTGATCAGAGCCAGAATGACCAGGCCCAGGAAAATTGAGCCGAGCACGGCACTGAATGCGATCGGATCGTGATAGGGAATTGCATTAAGGCTTAGCTTTCCGAGCATATTAATTTTCCTCCATACCGGTAACTGTCAAAGGGATCTGTTCCGATTCCATATTCATAGCCGTTGTCTCCCTGCCTTTCTTTCTATTGTATTTATCTATGATATTGTGGAACAAATCCGGCGTAACCGAAGAAAAATAGGTTACCGGATAGCCGTCGGTTGGTTTTTGAAGATTCTGATACCGGTCGGAGTCCAGTATTTCTTGTGAGTTTCGTGACGTGTTTATCCATTTTTTATATTCCTCGGGGGAGGTGGCTATTGCCTTGAAGTTCATGTAGGCGTAGCCGTTGCCGCTGAATTGCTGATTCTGGCCATCATAAGTGCCTGGCTCGTCGGCCAGAAGGTGCAGTTTCGTCTGCATGCCTGCCATGGCATAAATCTGACTGCCCAGCTGAGGAATAAAAAAAGATGTCATGACCGTATCCGAAGTAATCCGGAAATTTAGAGGAACGTTGACCGGAAAAACCAGTTGATTGACGACGGCTATATTTTCGTCAGGATAGATAAACAGCCATTTCCAATCCAGGGAAACGGCTTCGATATTGATTGGCTTGGCGGTTGATGCAAGAGGGTTGTATGGATCCAGTTGATGAGTGGTGCCCCAGATAAGAAATCCGAGGCATGCCACTATGGCGACCGGAACCAACCAGATGATCAGCTCGATTTTGCCGGAAAAATTCCATTTGGGAGCATATGTTGATTTGGTATTGGCTGCCCTGTATTTCCAGGGAAACCAGAAAGCCATGATGATTACCGGAATAACGACGAGCAACATGAGGGAAAATGCTACAACAATAACAAATCGTTCGGTATCGCCGACGGGACCTTTGGGATTGAATAAGACCATATCGCTGCACCCTCCCAGCTGGGAAGCCGCAAAAATGACTATTGTTTGATACAATCGGCCTAAAAATCTATTCCGGACCGATTTCGAACCTTTGAACCAAAGGAACGGGTGAGTTGCCTGTTTCATGCTTTCTTCAACCTTGAGTTTGTATGGATAGAAAAAGTCCGATACCGGTTATTGAGATTGCTTCTGCCTTCATTTAATGCCGCTTTGTTCACCGCTGCCGTGGCCGCGCTCTCCAAAAGAACCTGCCGTTTGCTGCAGCTGTTGTTTCTGATCTTCTGTAAGCTTATCTAACTCCCGAACGAAAGCCACCATATTCCAGATATCCTTCTGAGAATGAGTAGGGCTGAAGGCGGGCATTCCGGTCATGCGAATACCATTGCCGATGATATAAAAGAGTTGGCCATCGGGCATCTGCTGGGTATCTTCCTCCTGAAGGTGAGGTGGCATGGGCAGCATGTAATTTGCCCAGCTTTCCCGAGGAGCGTCCGGTGCGCCATGGCAGTGTAGACAGGTTGATTTGTAATGTTCAAACCCTTCTGATGAATTCGCTGTTGAGGGTATCTTGGTTTTCGGTGCGCGCCGGTCGAGTGTCTTGTCCAGATTGGTGTCGCCCCACCAGTCAAGAATATTCGGTTTGCCGAGAGCTGTTATGTTGAAAACACCCAACATCGGTAAAACAAAAACCGCTCCCACTATAGTCAGGATGAGGCCAACTAACAACCCGAACCAAAAAGAACCAGCTTTCATAGTAGTCTCCTTTTTTTTGAAAAACCCGGGATCAGGTTGGTCAGCAGAATACTACCTGTAAATAGCGAAGGCTCTTCCAACCCGAAGTTTCAGCTTGTTTTAATTTCTTGCAAAAAACAGCAAATAGCAAAAAAATATGCCATTTTCAATTGTCAGGCAGACTGTCGTTAAAATTATCATAGAAATGTATGATGGACACGTAAAAACCTTAAATTTCAGATGACTAAGTAAAAAAAATTTAATTATTTCGGCGTACTAAGGTGAGTCGAAATAATTAACAATTTGCAGCAGCGAAGCAGATGACCAGTTTTTACGATGCCATCAAGTTTAATATTTATCCAAATGATGCCATTCGGCATTTTCGAGCCAGTGTCCCGGTTCAGGCTTTGACACGAACTCGACTATATTGTCCATGATGCGGTAGTGCTTATCCTCTTCTCTCGCAAGCATCCTCAAAAGTAGCTTCGACTGCTGATCTATTTCCTCTTCAGCCTTTTCAAGATAGAACTTTCTGCTTTTTTCCTCAATATCCCGGGCTTTTCTGTATGCATTCGTTTCCTCGGTTGTGTCGACGTAGTAACCTTGCTCAAAAGTCAGTTTGCTCTCCCGCATCTCCTCGAAGATGTTTTGAACATCCGTCAGCACTTGTGAGTCGATGGTATCAGACAGAATAGTCTTTTCTCTTACCTGCCTGATGATTTGATAATGTTTCACTTCTTCGTTAGCCAGCATCGCAAATATTTTTTTCAGACCTTCATTTTTGCTTTTCGTACCCAACTCCCGGTAATATTCTTCACCATCTTTTTCCATCTGTAATGCATAGGTGTAAATGTCCATTACCTTCCTCCAATACTGAGTTGAATGAAAAATAAAGCGACCGACTGAATGTCAGCCGGCAGCTGCCTTTTTTCCCCTTAGTCTAAATAGAGTTACAATTATAAAGCTCTATCAAATATGACAAATGACCGAAATAACAAATGACCGAAACTTTCATCGACCGAAAGGCTGTAATGTTTGCGATCCTGCTGTGTGAAAAGGTCAATTGGTATCCCAGGTGGAAGAGTGGTGAACAGTGCATTAAGGAGGTGCCCCGATAGCCATTGCAACACCGCTCCGGCCGATACCCCAATGCTGATTGCCGGAATGGATGGTATCATTGAGCTGACCTTGGATCATTTGTAAAATTAAAGAGAGTCTACTCTGTATTATTTGAACACTCTCAATTCTTAGCAATTACTCCGCAGGATTCTAGCAATAGCCACAACGGAAATCAAGCGGGGATCCACCAAAATGTTCCCTATTCCCTGAGGGTTGTCGTTTGTTGGTAAGTATGTACTATCTGTTGAAGCATTTTAATACGCTTCTCTTTGGTACAGAAGAAGCTGGGCAGATTATCTGCATTTGGACAATACGATAGATTTCCTCTGCTTTGTGTCAAGACATTTCAGTAAAGAATCTGGTGGAATAGGGAAGATGATATAGAAAAACATCGGGAACCATCAGGTCCGGAATCCAGTAAGGGCGAAGAGCGGTTGTAGGTTAAGACACTAGATAATGAAGATGGTTTTGTTGACATTCAATTCGACGATCACCCTTTTCATGATCATAGTGAATGATGGAAATCAGGAGAGAACCATGCTAAGCGATCATTACCCATATATAACCCGACGGACATTTATTTTAGGCACAGGAGCTTTCGCGGCTTCCGTTGCCCTGCCCTCCGGGAATCTTTTGAGTCAGGATCGCACACCTGTTACCAGGGAAATTCCTGGTTCAGGTGAGCTGCTGCCGATAATGGGGATGGGATCATCCGGAACATTTGATATCGGTGATGATCCTGGAGTCAGGGCCCAACTTACCGAAGTGGTAAAGATTTTTTTCGAAAAAGGGGGCAAACTGATAGATACCTCGCCCATGTACGGCCGTGCCGAATCGGTTGTCGGCGAGCTTCTTAGGATTACCGGCAAGCGGAGTGTGGTGTTCGCGGCTACTAAGGTTTGGGCCGATGGCAGGCAGGATGGCATTGAACAGATGCAGCGGTCAAAACAACGTCTTGGATTTCAGGTCATAGATCTTATGCAGATCCACAATCTGCGTGACTGGCAGACTCACCTGCCGACTCTGCGGCAGTGGAAATATCAGGGGCAGTTTCGCTACATCGGCATTACCACTTCCCATGGCCGCGACCATAAAGAGCTGGAGCGAATCCTGGCAACAGAAGCACTGGATTTCGTTCAATTCTCGTACAATCTGCAGGAGCGCAAGGCTGAAACTCGCCTTTTGCCTCTTGCCGCCGACCGGGGTGTTGCTATCCTGATCAACCGGCCATTCCAGCGCGGCGAATTGTTTCGCAGGGTCAAGGGAACAGCGCTGCCGGATTGGAGTGCTGAGCTGGGCTGTCAGACCTGGGGCCAATATTTCCTGAAATTTATCGCCGGCCATCCGGCGGTGACCTGTGTGATTCCGGCCACGTCCCGGACATCTCATATGAAAGATAACATGGAGGCAGGCTTTGGTCCACTACCCGATGCAGCAATGCGCAAGCGGATGATATCTCACTTCGAATCCCTCTGACGGTGCTCGGCAGGGAACCTTCCTTCCTTTCAGTCTTTTCCTATAAGCGAATTCTCTTGGACATTCTGCTTGGGGCTGACAAGATTTTATGGTAAGTCTGACAGTAATTTTTTTTAATATGTACCATTTTGCAAATTGAAGACTGTGCCGGCAATCCATAGGTAAATTCCGATATTTTTTCTCCAACTATAAGATGGTGTATAGAATCCATTACCTCCGACTTTTCTGGATAATCTTTTTTATGCTCACCGGCGTGGCTGGAACCTCAGTCCGTGCCGCACAAACAGTTTCGGGGATGTCGCCGGCAACTCCGGCTCCGACAAGATTTGTGACGAAAGGGTCCAAAATTGTCGATCTGCGGAAAAACACAGCGGTCTTCTTCCGGGGGATCGGTTATTCACCATATCTTCCTAACGAAACACCTCTGCTAGGTGCTCCCCCCGGCAATGACGATCGTTATCAAGAGCATCTTGGTCTGATGAAAAACATGGCGGTCAATTATATACATGTCTTTCCATCAAAAATGCCGCCTAAATTTTTTGACGCCCTTGATAAGACCGATATGGTCTATGGACAGGATATCTGGATCTGGGCCTATGAAGAGGATTTCCTGGCGGAATCTTTTCTTGCTAAAACTCTGGAAAATATTAAAGCGGTTATAGATCACGTTTATCAGGTAGGCAGGCCGGACCGGCTGGTCCTCTTTTCCGTGGGCGATGAATTGCAGGCCGCATCTGTTGTCAGGACCGATACCCGCCATCCCGATGTACGAAGTTACAAGGGAAAATACCTGCAGGTAAGCAACCGTACTCCAACCGAGATCGCCCTTGCCAGATTGATCGACGGAGCTATGGAATATGAACTGAGCCGGTATGGCCGAAGGCATCTCTATTGCCACACCAGTTGGACCCATATCGGCCCCGTCGCAGATCGGCCTGATCTGGAAGTGCCTGAAAAAAGCGTCCTAACTCCTGATCTGGGCGACCTGGTCTGTCTGAACGTCTACAGTTATGCCAGGGGCGTGCGCACCTCGCCGACCGGTTCCGTCACCGGCACCAGCTATCAGGGATATCTGGAAGACCTGGCTGCGACTACGGATAAACCAATATTTGTCACCCAGGTGGGTTTGTCCACTTCACCTTATGAACCGAAACCATGGGTTCCGGGCTTTGGCGGTCATAAGGTAGAAAATGTGCCGAAAGAATTTCGTGCAATCTGGCAGGATATCCGAACAGCCAGAGGAAAAGAAAAATTTTGCGGCATCTCCTTTTTTGAATTGCAGGATGAGTGGTGGAAGAGTGGTGAAGATCCAACCGATTCGGCTCGTCACGACCGGGAAGATCCCGAGGAATGGTTCGGTCTTTATGGTGTCGGACCTGATAATCGGTTGGTAGCCAAGGGGAAAATATCTGAGGAAGTCAAAAATCTGTATAGCAGACCGTAAGAGTGCTTGTTTTATAATTGTTTATAATCTGCAGGCGAAATACTCGATTTTGCATAGCAAAACAATAGGTTGTGATTTTTTATATTTCTTTCAATTATTGGATAACACGTCATATATTTCTTCTCTGAGATAAAAAACGGTCAAAATGTGTGTCCTACATTGAATTAGTACCTGTTCGAATCAGTTCTAAAGTGGTATTATAGCGTGAGGATTTGCTCTGCAGGTCCAAATAACCAGTTTTTTAATACTAAATAAAGGAGGTGATGGGGAAAGTTAGTTCGAAAAATTAGAACTTCAATTTGTTGTTTCTTTATTTTTCGAGAGTACGCTTCGGCTTATACCGCATATGGAATATTGTTTTCCGGATTGGGATGAGCAAATCAGTGGACTATTTAATAACTTACTTTTGGAGGGAAATTCAGATGGCAGAAGTTAAATTAGGAAACCCGGCTGTTGTAGGTCTTGGTGGCTTCGGTATGACTACGTTAATCCTGCAGTTCCATAATCTCGGGTGGGTTGGACTCGCGCCTGTCTTATGGATCGGATTATGTTTCGGCGGGACAGCGCAGTTAATTGCGGGTTTGCTGGAGTTCAGAACCGGCAATAACTTTGGTTTCGGTGCTTTTACCGCGTACGGCGCTTTCTGGATCTCTCTTTGTCTCTTTGTTATTTTTGGTACGAATCCAGAAATAGTCAAAGCATATCCAGTCCTCAAATTCAATGCCCATGAGCTAGGTATGTACCTGGTTGTCTGGACATTTTTCACCATTATTTTCTTTATTGCCACATTCAAGCACCATACGGCTCTAGTCATTCTTTTCGGTACTCTTGTCATCGGTTTTATCGGACTGGATTTGAAAGAGCTGTTTGAAATGGAAGCAGTTGGTACTTTCGCCGCTTGGGACCTGATTGTATGTGCCTTAACCGCATGGTATTTAATGGCTAAAATCATACTTGATGAAGTCGGAATTATTTTACCGGTCGGAAAGCCGTGGATTATGAGCGCTAATTAATAATTAATTACGGTAATACTCACACTATCAGCCAAAAGACATAAACTCCCGCAGAGTATGTGACTGTGTCTTTTGGCTCCTTTCTTGTAGTACTTCCTGTTGCAGTACTTCCTGTTTTTGGTCAATAAGCTCTTTGTTCGCACGCGCCGGACACCGATTGGATTTTATTACGGAGAGCACGAAGGACACGAAGGATGGAGTCACGAAATTCAAGAATGGCATCAAGTGCTTCGTCTTTTGCCCCCCTTCGTGCTCTTCGTGTCTTTGTGGTAAAAAAAGGAATGTGAATAAGCGGATGTACCGAACGCTCATTCCTCGCGCTGGTTATCCTTTGCGTTATCTTTTTTTTACAACAAACTTTCTTATTATCTTACCAACATTACCGTATTGTAATACTTTTGAAAGATCGGTGTAATGATCTATGTGTATATTCAAGAACGTTGAGTTACCGTTCGGCTATGGCAAAGTGAAGAACAGCATAGACCGACAGGTGCAAGTGGGGCTGAACCATGGTGTTACGGGTACTCTCCTCCCTGTAACCCGTAGGTTGGAAAGAATCAGGCTTGATTCGTGGACATTTCTCCTCCCTCTAATGTCCATGAGTCCAGCCTGGTTCTCCCTTCTTTTTAATTCCTTTTTTCACTCTTCTTTTTTGCGTCCGGTTATAAGAAAAACGGTAAATCGGCGTTTTTCTCCATTTTTGCCGAGTTTGACAATTTCAGTCGCAGTAGTCTCCCGGATATCGACAAAACCATTTTCTGCTAAGGCTTCACTCAATTCCTGCCGATCAAAGCCGAAATGGAATACACCGGTATTATCCTCGTGAAACAAACCACCTTCCAGGTCAAGATCGGTGAGACATACAGTGCCGCCTGGAGTGAGCACTGCGAAGAATTGTTTGAGAAGCTGCGGCACATCCTTGATGTGATGGAGTGTCATATTGCTGACGATCAGCTCATATCTGCCCGTCAGCTCATCACCTTTATCCATGTCGACCAGCAGGGTGTGGACATTCGTCAAACGGAGCTGCTCGATCTTTTCTTTAAATACATCCAGCATTCCCTGGGAACTGTCGACGCCTGTGAGAGAACGAACCAGAGGTTGGAGCTGAAAGCTGAGCAAACCGGTACCGCAACCGAAATCAGCGGCATTCATAGTAAGTGTTATATCTGTGTGTTCTTTTATTGCGGCAGCCACTTCCTTAGCCAACTTCACTCGATGTGGATTTTCATCCCACGCTGCCGCTACTGAATCAAAATCCCGCTTTTTCTCGTCCATCTGCTTTTTCCTTTTTCTTCCGTGTGGTTATAATTTCGCCTTGCTCTGATTCAGATCAGGCTGCCTCGCAATAGAAGGGCGGATTCAGAACCCGTCCCGTATGTGCGCCTCCGCAGGCTTGTGAATTCCTGGAGTATTGGTGAATGTTTATAAAAAAATATGTACAAGAAAGCATTAATTCATGTACAAGAGAAAGTAAATGCTTGTCAGGAGATAGCGTATTATATAGATATGGCATTAATTTTCTATATATAGTCTATCAGCTTTTTTGATTCTTTTTTGTATGGAGATCCCTAATGAAAGCTTATTCCAAAGAACGGTTTGCATTAGAGATTACGCTTTCCCCGACAATTGTCGCCAAATACGCTGCGTTTGCCGGCGATAACAATCCAATACACTCCGATCCGGTTTTTGTCTCCACAACCCGGTATGGCAGGACAACAGCCAGTGGAACGTATACTACAGCTTTACTCCTTGGACTTACCGCCAGTCACTTTTCAAAAAAAGGGCAAATGGTAGGGCTTGAATTTTGGGTTCGTTTTCGCCGGCCCATTTATGCAGACGAAAAAATCCATCTGGAATGGTTGGTAGTAAAGGTTACCCCGAATAAAAAACTGAAGGGCGACATCGTTGAATTGCGCGGCCGCATCAAAGGTCAGGATGGCCATACAGCTCTCGGGGCCAAAGGGCGGGTACTGGTTACTGATCAGTTATAAAATCGCAAACGTCTACCAGCACCCCATAGGCGGCATCCACTAAAATCAGCAGGTCGGAGACGAAGAAAATGGCAACTGTCAGGCAACATTACAATCAGCTTTTATCAGAAGTCTATTCATGGATGTTTGGCGGTTTCAAGAACGGTATCGACAGAAATGTCGCATTTTTTCAAAAACATGGTGTCTCTCCTGCACATTCCGGCGTGGCCATTGACCTTGGGGCGGGCTGTGGCTTTCAGTCTATTCCTTTAGCTAGAGCCGGTTTTTCAGTAACTGCTATAGACATTGACGGCAAGCTGCTGAGAGAGCTGGCGGACAATTCCTCTGGGTTAGATATCAACATAGTTCAAGATGATCTGAACAATTTTGATAAATATACCAAAGGTAAGGTTGAGCTTATCGTTTGTATGACAGATACCTTAGTCCATCTGGATTCTAAGGATACGGTCCTTTCTCTTTTTCACAAAGTATTTGCTGTATTAGAGGAACAAGGTCAATTCATTATCACTTTTCGGGATTTATCGGCAGAACTATCCGAACTCGACAGATTTATCCCGGTAAGAAACGATAGCAATATCATTTTTACCTGTTTTCTGGAATATGAGTCTGAAAAAGTGAAAGTGTATGATATTATATACAAAAAAGAGAATGAGGCTTGGCACCTCTATAAAAGTTATTATAGAAAGCTCAAGTTGTCCGGGAAATGGGTTGAAGAGCAACTTTTAAGTGTTGGTTTTTCCTGCGTTGAATTTGTTTTTGAAAACGGATTTGTCACCATCCTCGCAACAAAATAAGCTTGGTTACATGTAATGCTTAAGTTAATATTTCGCCACAACCGTTCAGGTGATGATGCTCACATTTCCATTTCTTTCCAAATAGGCACTCTTGACCTCCTTTATCGATTCCACACCGCCTTGCAACCTGATCGATTCCATGAGATCGTTTTCCGTTAAACGGGCCTTTTTCAAACCCTGATGAAGTATTTCGCCATTTTTGACTAGCTGTATTTCCTTGCCTTTCACGAGAGTGCCGATTGTATTGTTGCTTAGGGCAAGCATTACCAGCAGCAGGTGTACGAGGACCAGGATCAGCGCAGCCGCCAGGGTCGGGATGAATGGAGCATTCCCGGTAAGAGTTCGACTCAGGGTGGAGCCCAGGATAATAGCCAATACAATATCCAGGCTACCGAATTTGGAGTATATTCTGCTGGAACCCAGACGGATGATCAACAAGGTTAACAAAAAAATCACAAGTGCCCTGATAGACATCTGCCACCAATAAATTCTGCCTGTATCCGTTCCTATCAGATCATACAAGCCGATAGACATAGGAATACCTCCCTTATTTGTATTCTCTGCAGAATGTCCCGAGAATTTGCCAAAGCTCAGGAGTTAAATATTCCTGTACTTTTAAGGAAACATCTTTTGGGACTCCATCATAAAAGGCATCAGCGATGCCCCCGGCGATGCAGGCAAGAGTGTCACTGTCGCCGCCAAGAGAAACGGCATTTCGTATGGAATCTTCATACGAGGAGGAATCAAGAAAGGCGATAATGGCTTCCGGAACAGTGCCCTGGCAGGAGATATCAAAAGAATACGCAGGACGAATCTCTTTGATGTTTCTCTTCAGGTTGTAGCCGAACTGCCGGGAAATTCGGGCCCGGATCTGCTCTTTTTCTTTTCCGGTTCTTGCTAGATATACCGCGAGAGCAGTTGCCTGTGCTCCTTTGATTCCTTCCGGGTGATTGTGGGTAATCTCAGCGGTTTTTCTCGCCTGTCGAAGAACCTCTTCCTCGGAGTTAAAAGCAAAACCGACGGGACTGACCCGCATTGCCGAGCCATTTCCCCAGCTGTTGTAAGGGCATGGATCGTCGGATTTCAGCCAGCTTAAAAAGGAGCCTCCGTAGCCTGCTTCCGGATATCGTCGGCCTAACTCCCTCACTGTCTCCAGGTAGGACTGTCCGGTGAGAATTGCCTGGGCGATAGCAATAGTGAGTACCGTATCGTCGGTGAAGACGCATTGCGGCTGAAAGAGCGGAAAGTTCTTTGTTTTTATTGGTTTGTGCTCATACACAGAGCCGATAATGTCTCCAGCAATGGCGCCGATCAAGAGAATCCTCCTTTAGCCGGTTATCCGGATGAACGAAAAGAGGAAGTAAGTCGTTTTCCTCAATGGATTGCTTCAGTAGGAGTGACATTTACATTTATTCGATCCTGTCCGCGAAGAAGAACCAGATCGATTGGGTTGCCCAACTCGTGGACGGAGAGCGTGCGATGAAGGTCGTCAACACTTTCAGTTTTTTTCCCTTCCACGGAGACGATTATATCTCCTTTTTTTATTCCCGCCTGTTTCGCAGGTCCATTCGGACTTATTCTGACAACTTCCACTCCGTAGTTATTTGGCAGATTGTGGAATCGTGCCAGACGGCGATTGAGTTGCCGCTGTTGGGCCGCAAGACCTAGGAACCCGCGGCGCACCCTGCCGTGAACCAATATTTCAGATATTACCCAGGTGGCTGTATCGGCGGGAACGGAAAAGCCGATCCCCTGAGCTATAGCAATTATGGCGGTATTAATGCCCACAACTCTTCCTCTGGAATCAACCAGGGGGCCACCGGAATTGCCGGGATTAAGGGGAGCTGTATGTTGGATAATATTTTCGATGAGACGCCCCTCCATGCTCCGAAGGCTGCGGCCGAGAGCACTCACCACGCCGGTGGATACGGTTGAGTTGAAGCCGAAGGGGTTGCCGATGGCGATAACCAGCTGCCCCGCTTTCAACGTGCCGGAATCGCCGAGCACTGCATAGGGAAGATGGTCTGATCCATTCGTTCTGATAACTGCAAGATCAGTTGCCGGGTCGGTTCCAACCAAAACCGCATCGAGTGTGATGCCATCCTGTTTGGTCACAGAGAGCGCCTTTGCTCCCTGAACGACGTGGTTGTTGGTAAGGACATATCCATCCGGTGTAATAATTATACCGGAGCCCGCACCTTCCTGTCCGGAAACATCTGCACTCGATTTTTTCCTGGAGACCATCAGGACTGCAGGTCCCACAGTATCCACTACCGTGGTGACAGCCCGAGAGTATGAGTCGAGCAGTTCCACTTCCGGAACATCGTTGTTGATTCTGCAACTTCCGTTCGTGTTTGCGTTCCCAACATTTCCTGTCAGATGTTGCAAGACTTTCCGGCAATGTTCATCCATAGAGCATACTCCCAATTTGGTAAACGTTCACCAGTCCCCCATATGGGCACGATCAGACCGCCGTGCATAGGCCTTATAGCCCGTCGGCCTGCTTATGCGCCTCTGTCTATATGATCGCCCCTAAAATGACAAAACCCGCCACATTAAAGCGAGTTAGGCGGGTTTTCTCGTACTTTCACTTGTTATCTCCTGCATCGGAAACGGTAAACAAGAAAGGGACTCAGTTCAGTTCCCCTGCTGTACGGGGCCTCTCTTTAGTCCCTGTGCTTTGCGGGGATAAGTGCCTTAGAAATAAATTTATAAAAGCAGGAAATGATGGGCTCGTAAAAACCTCATTTTAAGTAGCTAAGTAAAAAACTTCATGTGCTGGTCGCGGAAAATTTCCAGCAATGACATAGATGAAGAATATTTACGACGTCACCAATAAATGAATTTCTAAGGCACTGATGAAAAATTTCATCTTTTTTGTCAATCAGCCGACTTCTCCTGTTTTGCTGCATTCTGCTTGGTAGCTCCCGCATTCTGCTTGGTAGCTACAGGAGGCGTCGGAACATTTTTTAGCTGAACAGATGTTTCATTTTGTTCCGGAGCGGTTTTCTCAGCCCGCACAAAGAGCCGTTCGGCCTCCTCATAACCTTTGTCTATATATGATTTCATTTTCTCAGTCATTTGCACATAATTCTGCGACCAGGATAAATAATCGTTTTTTCCCTTCTCGGGGATCCATGAACACTGATCCAGTGTTGTTTTCAGCATCTGCTCGCCGCTGGTTTGAAAAATTGAAATGATAGAGAATGCGTTATCTGATGCCGCCTTCTGGTAACGAATTGCTTTTGATAGTGTTTCCCGTTGTTGCATTGATATCCCCTCACTTGGTAAATTTTTCAGTGTTGACCAATTCCTCGAGTTGGTCGAAGCCCTGATCTACTGCCTTTTTGTAATCCGTCCGTGCCTTCTTTATGAATTCGATAGAATCCTTGACCGGCTTTTGGTTTTGTTCCGTAATCCAAGGGAATTGCCTCATAAAGCCGTCCATCATATTGCCTGAATAGTCCTGCATAAAAGCAATACCGTTGAATGCATTGTCAAATACAGCTTTATTAAAGCCAATCATTTGTTTCGTGATCTTTGCTGGTTCCATAATCCATGCCTCCTGTGGAAAAAAATCCTTTAACAATGGGCTTCTTCAACCAGTGCCGAATGGCCTGGCCACATGCACTACCGTAGTCCCATCCTTCGGTAGACTTAAAGAAAGTGGCTAAATGACTCCAGATCCCAAATGTCCGGCGGGGCCCGCTTAAGGATGAAGGAAAAATTCTAAAACCCTCCATCACCATCTTATTACCGGATAGAAATTTTAGAAAAAAAGAGAAAATAAAGAGGGTATGCTTTAATAAAGAAAAGTGCACACCTCTTAAAACCGGCGAGAGTTTTCTATCCGAAAATGGTACTTTATCTATTATGGGATAAAGATAAAACTTATGCTCCATCGACAATTTTCTACGGAGCGTACCTGAAGAGAAATGGTGCACTGCACAGCAGCTTGTTACAAAAGTATATCAAGCATTGTTGTGTTTGTCTAAGATTAATTCGCGCTTGTAAAGAAATCAAGGGTGTGAAGTCATTGAGATTGACAGTTGATATGTTGCGCTGTAACATGAGTGTTGTATTTTAAATTATAATCTTAAAGATAGTCAGGTAGGTTAGGAAGGCACGTTAAGGCCGCCGCCGGAAAGGGGCCGACTTTGTTACCATAATCTGTACAAGGTATGTCCTTGCCTGCGTCAATGGAGGTACCCATGGAAAACAAAATCCTAATAAAAAAATATCCGAACCGGCGACTCTATAACACCCGTGACAGTAACTATATAACCATTGATGATGTGGCTGAACTCATCAAGGCAGGAAACCGCATCGAGGTCCAGGACGTCAATAGCAAGGAGGATACAACAGCCCTGGTCCTAACCCAGATCATCATGAATAAAGCAAAAAAGGATCAGGGATTGCTGCCGGTCTCGTTGTTGCATCTTATCATCCAGTTCGGCGAAAATCTGTTGCATGAGTTTTTTGAGAGCTATCTTGAAAAGACCATAGAGAACTACCTGACGTACCGGAAGACCATGGACGATCAGGTTAATGCCTACCTGAATATGGGCATGGACTTTTCGAGTCTGGCGGAAAAAACACTGAAGGACCTTGAATCCTTTAACATGTTCAGTGAAGCATTTCGGAAACACAGCAATAAATAATCATAGTGGGAGGGCAGGGTTTGAGGCGTATTTAATAAGAAAAACCAAGAACGTAACCGCTGGAGGAGATGTTTATGTTAGACACCGCTCAGCAGGGCAACGAGATGGTCACGCTGTTTAAAGCATGGTTGGAGACTGGCCGGAACATATGGCAGAATTTTGATTCCGGTCCCGAAAAGACCCAGCAAGGACATGACTTCAACTTTAACTTTGCCACCAGCGAAGAATCGCTCGGCGAAAAATACAAAACCTACCGAACCTGGGAAACTTCGGTTAATAGTTATCTCTCCTTTGTCAAGCTGGTTACGGCTCCCGAAAACCAGCAGGCAATATTGAAAAACACCAACAATTATTTTGAAGCCATAGCTGAGGCTGCTGGAGATTCCATGGAAAATTTCACGGAATTTCAATCCCAGCTCATCAAAAGTTTTGCCACGGTTGGAGAGTACACCAAGGCATATAATTTGGATGACCTTGATCACGCTTCCTTCGAATCCTTCCGGGAATTGTATCGGACGGAGTTTCAGAAATATTTCAGAATTCCCAAAATCGGTTTACCACGAGAGTTTCATGAACAACTCAGTACGTTGGTGGATAAATCGAACATTTACTTTTCCCACCTGGTCGAGCTGGTCTATCTTTTTTTGATACCATTTGAAAAGACTAACCTGGAAATGCAGCATAAGGTTAAACGGATGCTCGAGAATGGGGAGTTTCCAGACGATTATAAGCAAGGATATGCAGATTGGATAAAGATGCTCGAAGGCAATTACATGGAATTGCTCAAGTCGCAGGAATACACCCATGTACTCAACGATTTCATTGGATCTCTCGCTGCCTATAAATCCGTGAAAAATGAAGTGGTCAGCGTCTTTATCAAGGATCTGCAGATTCCAACCAACAAGGAAATGGATGAGGTCTATAAAGATATTTACATAATGAAACGAAAAATCAACGAGCTAACCAGGCAGGTGAAAACCCTGCAGCATGAACTGAATGAGCAATAAACGTCTAAATTTAGACAATAATATTGGAGAAACAGTTTATGAATCAGGTCAAGATTCCAGTCGATCTCATCATCAAGAATATACGCGAGGAACGAAAAGCAACTACCAGCAGGCTAAAAAAAGCTTCAACAGTGCTGACCGGCGTACTCGATACTGCCATCTCGACGACGCCGTATGATGTTGTTTACCAGGAGGACCGGGTAAAACTGAAGCATTACAAGCCGCAAAAAATAAGGTTCAAGACACCTTTGCTGGTCATATATGCCTTGATCAACAGGGAGACTATGCTTGATCTTCAGCCCAAACGCAGCGTGGTTGAGACCCTGCTTAATGAAGGAGTAGAGGTCTATATGATCGACTGGGGGTATCCAACACGCAAGGATCAGTTTCAGACTATCGCCGATCACGTAAACGGCTATATTGCCAATATTGTCGATTTCATCTGCCAAACTAAGGGACTGGAAAAGATAAATATTATGGGAATATGTATGGGAGGTGTATTCTCGATCATCTACACCGGCTTAAATCCACATAAGGTCAAAAACCTGATAACCACTGTTACTCCTACTAATTTTGATACCGATAAGGGGTTGTTGAATATCTGGATGAAGCAGACGGACGCCCATGTGCTGGGCGATGTCTATGCCAATATGCCGGGTGATGTCATGAATCTTGGTTTTCTCCTGCTCAATCCGGCCCGGCTTATTATCGATAAGTATGTAGGGTTTCTGCAGAATATTGATAACAAAAGTTATGTAGAGAACTTTATTCGCATGGAGAAATGGATTTTTGACAGCCCTGATGTCCCCGCCGCCACCTTTAAGCAGTTTATCATCGATTTTTATAAAAAAAATCTGTTGATTCAGTCAAAACTTGAAATTGACGGCAGGAGGGTGGATCTGAGAAAAATCACCATGCCGGTGTTGAATTTTTACGGCAAATACGATCATCTCGTTCCGCCGGAGGCCTGTGATCAATTTACCTCCAAGATCGGCTCCAGGGACAAGGAGGATATCTGTTTTGATACCGGTCACATCGGGATATATGTAAGTTCGAAATGCCAACGGGAATTTGCACCGAGAATTGCAGGCTGGCTGCGTCAAAGAGATAGGTAGTCTCAGTTAAAAATTTTGGAGCAAGGCGATTATGACTAAGTGCGATGATTATTTTAAGGTGTTCTGCAAAATTATTAAAACAATTCAAAATTCTTCAAATCGTGAAGAAATTCTTAATCTTATTGTCAAGAGCGCCGTGGAGACAATGCATGGCAAGGCGTGTTCCCTCTTTTTGATCAGGAGCACCCATGATGCCGACGGACTTTACTATCCGGCGGCTCAGATCGGGCTTTCCGATGAGTATATTCATACCGGCCCGGCCAAGGGACGGGATATTACCCAGGATATCCTGATGAAGGGAGGTTATCTGGCTGTTCGCGAGGCTACTAAGGATCCACGTCTGCAAAACCATGATGTAAAGAAAAAAGAAGGTATCGCTTCCCTGCTCGTTGTGCCGGTCATCGCAGAAAAAGATCCTATCGGCATCTTGGTGCTGTACACTTCCGAACCTCGGGATTTCAGCCTTGAAGAGGTCGACTTTTTAAAGGGCCTGGCCGATCAGGGAGGTATAGCCATCCTTCGCTCTCATACGGAATACCGAATTAAGCGTGATCTGGAATTGCTGGCAAGCGTTTCCGAACACCTGAGCTCTTCGCTGGATATCAAGGTCGTTCTGCACCTGATGACCTCCGAGATAACCCTGGCCTTTGATCTGCACGGGGTGACTATCAGGCTGTTGGATGAAACGACGAAGGAATTGAAGCTGGTTGCCAGTTATGGTCTTAGTGAAACCTATCTCAATAAGGGGCCGGTTAGTTCCAAGCGAATCAGGACGGTGTTGAAAAATAAGGTCGAACTTATCGACGATGTCAATACCTATGCGATCGACTACAAAAAGGAACGTGTGGCCGAAGGTATCGTTTCCATGTTGCATCTGCCGATATCGGTTCAGGGAAAAGTGATCGGCATAATAGGCTTGTACAGTGGCACTAAGAGAGTGTTGTCGGACGATGATGTGGCCCTGATGGGAGCCATAGCCAGACAGTGCGGTCTGGCTATCCAGAACGCCTCTCTTTATCTCCAGTTGAAAAAGGATAAAGAGAGTCTGGAAGAGGAAATATGGGGGCATAAAGCATGGTTTTAAGGCCCGCTTCTTAATCCTTTAGGTTCCGCATAAAAGGCCATTACCTCGGCTGTTTCTTTAAGCTGCTTCTACGGTTGCATCGGCGGGTTTCTTTTCCAGATCCAAATGAAAGCGGACCGGGCCGGAATAATTTTCCTCGCCAAATACTGAATCCAGAGCACAGCTTGATTGCGGATGGGACCATGAGGTCGCAATTGCTACATGGCCTTTAGGGAATGGGGTTACCTCGACATCAATGAAATTGAGCGGAACAAGGGCGACCTCTTTTTCTACCAGGTCGTCCGACTCGCCATAGCACAACAGCCATTTGATGTTTTTATCTTGAATTCGCTGAAATCTGAGTTTCTTGCCAAAGATCGTCACGGGCAGAGTTCCATCGCTTGTCACAGGAATAGTGTAGGAACGAAAACTCGTTTCGGTCACTGACAGGGGCAGGTCCGACCGCTCCCTCTGTAGCCAGAAGTTGAGTGCGGCGATTGTTTTCTTGATGTCCACCGGGCGATCATCCTTTCCGCTTAACATCATGATATCATTAAAGAAGGCAATAATTGGGCCTGAGTCTTCTATACTTTTTAATTTATAAATCCAGCCCATCAAGTCTCCATCGGCTATTTTATTGCCGTTAGCCAGGGTGCGGGTGCCGTAGGCCAGATCGTGAAAATTATTGGGCAGGGCATGCAAGAAATTTTCCCAGTCCTTTGCTCAGGGTACCATCCATGGGGGCAACACATGTTATCAGTGCATCTACCAGGCCGTCGAGTTCTCCTGAAAGAATATTGCATAAAGAGGAAAAGCCTCCCTGGCAGTAGCCGTTCAAGGTTACCATCTGATCGTGTCTTTTTTTGATGACCTCGCAAAAATAGCGGGTATCGCGAGCATCGTCCTCAAGAGACATCGTCTGCACCGCTGGATTTTCTTGTATATCCTTTGTGATACGGATATAGGTGGGAATGCCCTTGTTGGCGAAACTGTGGGCGTAGCTTTTTTTCTCGCCCGGCAGAAAAGACAGAATATTGGCACCAAGCACAAATGGCGGGATTATAAGAACCGGTTTCAAGCTATTGTCTGTTTCGACTCCCTGCTCCGTTGGAATAACCCGCCGCAAGACAAACCGTTTGGTCTGGGTAACCAGGCTCTCCGGGTAACGTTCGAAATGAAATCCATACTCCGGTTCAATGTCCTGAATTGCTTTGGGTAATTCAGCGACAACTCGACGTAAAATTCCCTCATTGACGGGATAAGTAATCGCTGAGGGATTCGCCTCTCGAGTCCAGAAGTGTGGTAAATCAGGCCTTGAAAAATCGGGCTAATTCCGCTCATTGTATTTGTCGAGTGTATCGAGTGTTCCCATGGTGTATCGTGTTATCAGTTCATAGTTTAGTTTGAACAACTCGGCGTATGCACGATAATTATCCTCGGGTGTGCGCTGAAAAAAACGCTTGGACTCAATGGTAGCGAATGTTTGGGAAGCCGCCATAAGTGGATGAAGATAATTCATCGGAATAGCTTTTCATTCCTTCTGTAAAATAGGCGGCCGCAAAGATTTGGGTCATCAGTAATTTGTTCCAGTCTGTGAGTGCTGTGAATAAATCATTCATGATCGATTATCCTGTAATTCTTCCTTGGTTTTGAAGGCCAAAAAAACGTGCCGGTAGGAAATCCCCGGCACGTTCATATACAGAATGGTCTCTGATTGGATATTTTATCCTTGAGTTATTTCTCTTCGAAAAGATCCCTTCAAATTTTATGAAACCATCATCAACTGCTTTTTTAAAATCATTACGTGCCTGTTTTGCTATGTCGATTGTTTTTTGCAGAGATTCTCTGCCTTCAGCAGTAACCCACGGCAATTTTTCCATATATCCATTGAACATCTTTTCAGTTTGTTCCTGCGCCATTGCAATGGCATTAAAGCTGTTTTCGAATATAGTTTTCTGAACTCCTAATGTCTGTTTTGCAAATTGACCTGTCTCCATTGTTATCTCCTTTTTTCGATTTTTAGTCATTTTTTAATGTTCGGCGTTGTAACCGTCTATGCCTGGATTTCCAGCAGAGAATCTGTTCATGCTGACAATGACTATAATTCGAATAGCATTTCTGTCAAGAAGAAAATGTTGCACTGCACCATTTGTAATGCTTCGGATAATCAATGAAGATCTTTTTGTTATGACTAAATAATATGCATTAGTTCAGGGCTTGCAAGCTAAATTTTGCTTTTTAGCACCTGGTAAATGTTGCAATGTGTCATGTGATTGGTTGAGTTGGGAACAGACAGGGGTGGCTCTGAGGTCCTGCCCATTCCCGGGAATGCCTTTTCAGGAATGGAATCCGTTCAGGTAGTCTTTTTTTCCGCCGGCCTAATCGGCGCCTTGGTCTTTTTTTGTAAAACCTGCTTAAGGGATGTGAGAATTTTTTTCTCGTTTATGCCTATGTTCTTCTCATCCGCTTTGGCGACCATCTCAGCGATATGCAGTATTTCCGCCCGCTCCTGCTCGGATAACTGCATCAGCCGGAGGCCCCTGATTGCTTGATGCGGCATCGCACCCAGGATGTTCGCCTGCTCCAAGGCAATGATTTTGAACTCTCCCGGCGTCAATATCTTTAATTTTTCGTTGTTCTGGATGATTTGTTCAACGACCTGAAATTCCCTGACATCTATTATCCTATCCAGTCCGGCGACGGCGGTCATCACCCGAATACAGGCCTCGGCAAAACCACCTTTTTCTGTAAGCCCACGCAAGCGGATCAGTTCACTTTCATGGTCGCTTTGGAAGCTGTCTTCGCTTTGATCTTTTTGATCTTGTTCCTGGTCGTATATCACTACCTTGCTATCCGGTTTCGGGTTTCCGAAAAAAGGAGTAGTAAAAGGATTGTCGTAAAATGATTTAAAAAGGTATTCCTGGCTCTGGTCACGTAAGTCCCGGAAGAGATTAAAACCAAGCTCAATGCCCTTTGAGTAGGCCTTTTCCATGGCAACGAACGGATTATTATCCTCGGTTGCCTGTCTGTTGCTTTTCACTTCTTCGGCCAGCACCTTTATCGGTGCAACCCATGGATTTAAGTTGGAGATAAGATATCGCTGCATTCGCAGAGGATGAAGCTGGGTTATCATGTCCGCCAGGGGCTCACTTACGGAAAGACGGATCCAGGGACGCAGGAAAAGGCTGTACATTGCATCATTCAAACGCGAAACCTTGTACACCTTTTCAAAGGCATGGTTGTTGAGCCAATTATCATCCATTTTAATGATATCTTTCATATCCCGCTCTACAAAGCGGACCCGCCAGTCTTCCTGCTTAGGGTGACGGGGAGGCTCGTCAATGACCATTTCGTAAAGACCAGGCTGGAGATATTCGAGCCAGCCCAGGTTGCCGAGAATCTGCCTATGTTCTTTTCGGGCGACGCTGCCCGAAACGAAAATCCCCAGATGGCCGACTTTTTCGTGGACCATATAAATGATAATCTGGTTGCATCTCTTTATCTCTTCGACCGTTCCATACACCTTCCTGATCCAGTTCAGTGCCTGGGGAGGGGGGGTGATATTGTCTCCTTCCGAAGCAAAGGCAAACACAGGCGAGCGGATATTTCTCATATCTATCAAACGTCCATCCTCAAGCCATAGTTTTCCCTGCTCAAGCTCATTGCCGATAAAAAGGCGATCGACGATGTAATGAATTTCGTCGGAGTTCATTCGATAGAATCCGCTCCACCATTTTTCAAAATTAAGATATCGATTTTCTTCGGTATCGATATTATGAAAAAGATGGATGTACTTAGTCCAGAAGGTGTTGGCTGGATTTAAATCTTCAAAACCTGCAACCAGATTGGCGCCGTCGAATTTACCGTTACCCAGATCGCAGCTGAGAGAAGTGAGCCAGGCTCCACCATAGAGACCGCCCCGGTAGCGCATTGGGTTACGGCCCTCGGTCCCACCCCAATAAGAAAGTGGTGAACCATTGAAGATCAGCGGACCGGTCAGATCCGGCCGATCGGCTCCGATCAGGGCTGCGGCCCATCCGGCCTGGCAGTTACCTATTACCGCCGGCCGAGGTGCGTCGGAGTGCAGTTCGATTATCTTCTCAAGAAATTTGATTTCAGCTTGATGGACATCCACCATAGTCTGATCTTTTTCCGGATCAGGTGCAAACACGACGAAGTAGACCGGATGGCCAAGCTCGACGGCGATCCCTATTTGTGAGTCCATCTTTGAGCCGCCTATGCCGGGGCCATGACCGGCACGGGGATCGATAATGACAATCGGGCGGGCGGGCAAGCCATCGCTGTCGATTATTTCTCCCTTCCTGGTGGTCCGTCGTTCACCAGTTTTGGCACCAGGGGAGGATTTCTTGTGTCGTCGATCAATTATTCTGACCAGGGAGAAGTTTACCGGTTTGTCAAAAGTTTTTCCGTCCATAATCATTTCATAGTCAAAGATCAGGATCGGCGGCTGTCCAGCCTGGAGATGTTCGAGATAGTTATTTCCTCGCTTCCTCAAGATGTCCCAAAAAAGAATTGTTCGTTGGAAGCGATCAACAAGATACTCCTCGAATTTGAAAGACGGTATGTTGAAGCCAACCTGTTGATAAAATGATTTACTGGCGTTCATGGGCACCTCTCTCCGAATTAATGTTGGTATGTGTGTTGGATAATACAGTCCCGGGTTTCACAAGACAGGAGGACTGCTTGCGTTTTCCGTCATATACAAAGCTAGAGCTATAGTTCGGTAATTGAGGCGATGAAGAGATCCTGCTGCCGCAATACCGGAAGCGGAAAAACGGCACAGCATCAACACCGTAAGCACATGCTGGATAAAAATCCAGCATATCCTATTTGTCGGGACATTCCGCCTTATCCGCTGTTTCCAGGCACCCTGCTGCGTAGATCGGTTCCTTAGAAATATAAGTGATATATTATCCGCAATGGAGCGAAAAAAAAGATAGTACTTATCTTCTCGAATAACTGTCGAACGCTCATTTTGCTTCACCTAAAAAAGGAAATAATGAACATGAGTGAACTTGATCAAGCATCTCTACTGGAAATATTTCGTTCATCTACAAAGGAGCAAGTGGCTTCACAGCTTGATAGTCTTGTGCAGTTGCTGGGCGAGCGGAAATTCTGTCAAGAGGCTGCCGATCGGCTGGTGCTTTTTGCCGCACCGGAAATCGCCATTCCAGGCAGTCTTGATCGTTTTGCGCCTTTGGTCCGTGAAGGAGTTACATTTTTCCTCTCATGTATTTCTTATCAAAGACTGCGTCGGGTCGTATTAAGCCTGTTTGAATTTCGCAATTCCGAGGAGCCGGGAGAAAGATTGTTGCAACTCGCTCTTCAGTTCCCAACCTTACATAAATTGGGGCAGATTATTGTCCGTAACCGGCACATAGATCCGGAAGTGAAAAGATGGCTTGTCGGGCTGGAGCAAGGCAATTACGGCACCGACCCGGATGTCCAGATAGAAACTATTCGTGAACAGCTGGCCGAGCTTGCCGCGCCTGCCGGTATTGAAATCTCTCCCGACATCATCGCAGAGGCAAGTGTAGCGACTGTTCTTTTCTTTAACTGGAAGAAGGTGCAGAATAAGGGGATGGGTACAGGAGTATTCAAGGTCCTGAAGCCGGGGGTTCAGGATATTTTACGGGAAGAGCTGGATAGTATGGCCGATACCTTTGCCTATCTTGATCAAAACAGGCAGCGATATGGTTTGCCGGAGATGAAGCTTACCGGTCTTTTCGAGGAGATCCGCGAGGATATGGCAAGGGAGATCAATCTGGCAGACGAGCAGATACATTTGGTGGAGGCAGCAAAGGTTTACGATAAGGTGATCGGAGTACGGATTCCCAAACTGGCGCCTTTCAGCACCGCAATTATGACCTCAATGGAATTTATCGACGGTATGAAGATAGGCGATGTGGACTTGACCGAACAGCAACGACTCGTACTGGCTCGACTGATCTTCGAGGCAATTATCTGCGTACCGCTGTTTATTCGAGAGGAGCAAGCGTTATTTCACGGCGATCCCCACGCCGGTAATATCATGATCGTTTCAGGCAGTGAGCCTGAAAAAGTTAATGTAGCTCTCCTTGATTGGACGCTTGCCGGGCACTTGTCGAAACAACAGCGTATTCATGTCATGGAACTCTTACTCGGGATCGTAAAAAATGACAGCCGGACATTAGCCTGTGTAGTGGAATCCCTGGCTCTGGAAAAAGACGAGGCGATGGACCTTGAATATCTGACCGTGAGGATAGAGACACTTTTAGCGTCGGAAGAATACCTGGCCTGTGATTCTCTCTGTAGAACCTTTTTGCTGCTGGAGACAATGACCCTGGATGGTGTGGTTTTTCCCTCTGAGCTCATCCTTTTTCGCAAATCTTTTTTCACCCTGGAAGGTGTTCTGCACGATATCTCCAACGGCTTTGCCATGGGAGAGGCGATGGAGCGCTATCTGGCCGGCCTCCTGATAAAGGAGTTGCCCCAGCGTTGTGCCACCTGGCTGTTTCCTGTTGCAGACAAACCGGAATATTACAAGACTCTGCTCTCCAACAGAGATCTGCAGGAACTTTCGCTGCACCAGTCCATTTCCCTCTGGCAGAAATTGATGCTGCGAAACGTCGAGCTGATAAATAGCCAGCTCAAATTGATGACAGATTTGTTTACGTATTTCCCCGGCGGCCACTTTTATGCCTGATGTAAAAGGAGACCGATATTCTTTAAATCCCGAGAAGATAACTCGAAATCGAAGATGTCGAGATCTTCTCTCATATGCTGTTTTGAAGTCGTTCCGGTTAGAGGAATAATGCCTGATTGAGAAAGATAGCGGAAAAAAATCTGTGCTTCAGTTTTATCAAGGTGACCAGCAATGGTTTGGACGGTATTGTCGGCAAGAATATGTGGATTTGCGGTGAGTGTCCAAAAGCTTTGGTAAATGACTCCATGTCCGCTGCACCAGCTTCGCAAATCCTCATCATACCCGGTTTCCTGATAAAAACGATTTTGCACAAGTGCCGGTTTTACCTCGGCATCGGCATAGAGCGACTTTAAGACCTCGCGATCATAACAATTGCTGATTCCCAGCAAGTGGGCACCACCCGCCTTATGAATTTTTTCCATTGCCTTCCATACCCTCATTAAACGTGCATAGGGCGCCACTGGTGAATGCAGGATGAAAGCATCGATGTATGTTGTTTGTAGATTCTTTTTGGACGTCTCAAAAGATTGTGCCACCTGCAGTTCAATCGGCGAATTTTTATTATAGGGAAGTCGCTGTGGGTCCTGACCGGAAAGTGGGGTAAACTTGGTTTGGAGAAATAAGGACTCACGTTCAATCCCGTGATCTTTTAGTCTTAAAAGCGCTACACCTATTAACGGCTCGTTGTAATGTTTCGGCTGGCAAGCGGTATCGATCCCCCTGAACCCCGCCTGAACGGCTTGCACGACCAGGTCCGCCGTGCGCTCCTTCTTCCAGGCTGTACCATAAATAATTCGTGGGATTTTTACTCCGGCAGAAGTTGTCAACCATTGCTGGTCCATCATGGATAAGCTCCGTATTTTAGGCAATCCGGGAGACAGATTGAATTTTTCTTGAGAGCACTGAGGGGAAGATTTTTTTTCACGGTTTTTGGTGAAAATAAATCTACCGCACGGATTTATAAAAGAAAAATAAAACCAGTGCCCTAGCGACAGATGTAATGCATCGCATACGTATTTCGGCCGAGTTTTATATGTAATTATAAAAAAGAAATAATCATGGATGGATTAGGGGACAAGTTATCGGCAGTAGAACAGCGAAGGTCGAGCCTTTTCCAGGTCGGCTTACAACCTGTATTTCCCCCTGGTGATTGTGAATAATACCGTGGCAGATCGATAGCCCCAGGCCGGTTCCCTTGACTTCCGACTTTGTGGTGTAAAAAGGATGAAATATCTGATCCATTTCTTCAGGAATAATGCCTATTCCGGTATCCTTTATCGATATAATGACTCTCTGCTCTGCCTGGCGGGTACTTATCGTGATCACTCTGTCGCTCTCAGTACAGGCGTCCATCGCATTATTCAATAGATTGAGAAAAACCTGTTTTATCTGGTCAGGAATTGCCGGTATTTTGGGTAAATTTTCTGCATAGTTTAAAACGATGGAGATGCCTTTATGCTGGAAATCGCTTTTATACAATAACAGCAGGGAATTCATGGCCGCATGAACATCCATCCTCACTTTCTTGTCCCACGCAGGCTGGTTAAAGTCCTGGAGACTTCGAACCAAATTTTTCATTCGTTCATTCTCGATAATTGCCAGGTCAAGCAGTTCCATATCCTCCTCTTCCAGTATTGCCCTCCGTTTTAAACCCTTTAGAATGGTAATAACACCCTGTAGCGGATTGTTGAATTCATGGGCTATCGAAGCCGATAATTTGCCAATTACCGAGAGCTTTTCAGCGTGCAGATATCGTGTTTGGCTCTCTTGAAGTTCGAGGATATGCAGCTCAATTCTTCTTTCCAGCTCTTTATTAAAGAGCATCTTTTTATTCCGGTTCCTGCCTCGTGTTTGTTGGCGATGTTCCCGTTCGCTGAAAGTTGTATCGATTTTGGCGGAAATTAACCTGAGTGCTGTAACTATTTGTTTGGCCACTTCTTCCGTCAGCAGATTTTCCTCAGATGCTCTTTTAAGCATAATCCGAATGATATCCTTCGCCGACCTGATCAAACCGATCAGCTCTTGGCGTAACAAGCTGCTGTCGCAATGAATCTGGCTGAAAAGCGAGATAATTTCCCGGGTAAATTGAGAAACATCATTAAGATCAAGCATCTTATCGGGTTCTTTGAAGGTGTCAAAGGCGGAAAAAACACGATCAATCAATTTGTCATCATCGAGTGAACCTTCCAATTCAAAAAGAGATTGTTCTAATTGGTTAAGAAGCTCTGCCGCTTCAATCAGAAAAACAGCTTTACATGCATTCGGTTCACGAGAATCACTCATACGCCTCAGCTCCCTACTGCCCTGAAAGGGGACAGTATAAATATTTAGAGATATTCTTTGCTAGAGAAGAGGCAAGAAGGGTGCCATATCTAATATATTAATAAAATTAGGAAGATGTATGTTTTTTGCGGGAATTAACCGTCCAGTTTTCGGACGTAGTGTGTCAAAATGGGACAATGTGTCTCAACAGGAGAATATCTAACATTGCATTTGTTGCGATCAGTCGATGCGGACATGCCGAAAAACTGCTTATTCCGGTAAACAGGCAAGAAGTCTAAAATCTGTAATCAGGAAGTTTGATGTTATCGCGTAAGGCGCGGCCGGGGAGAGATTTGCGATGAATTGAATTCGCAGTAACCTTTTGACATAGTTGCGAAACGTAATGCCGAAAGCACTCTTCGGTGTAAAAGAGGAAGCAAATTTCATTGCCGATAGCTGTTTGGTTTTTAATAAAAGCATCATGAGCTCCTGATGGCGAGGGAAAGCTGTGATATGATCATCACCTCCGCAATTGTGAAGTTCATTCGCCGGCTTATAGGCCTCGACCATTGCCGGCCCCGTTCCTTCACCGGCAAGCAGGGAGGCACATGCCCCGGCATCGCCGATCAGTGCCGTGTGGTTTTATTAAACCGAGGTTTTCTCAGCCGACCGGGAAAATGCTGCCCGCTCTAAAAAATAATTACACCGATAAAACCCAAAACTGAAATACCGACATCCAGCACCCCAAGCACAATAGAAAGAGTACTGAGTAAGCCTCCTCCTATTTTTGGTGAAGCCGAGATAATTATGCCGATTATTCCCAGCACAATGGTAAAGAGGGCGACTATTAACCCCCAAACTACATGTCCGGTTAATGTGAGAACAAAGCTGCCTATAGCGGCAATTATCGCGATTGTTGCGACCGATCCTGATTTTTGATCTGACATGAGCTGATATCCTTTGCCGGTATTATTTCCCATTCCTCTGTGTCCCCAACTATGGATTTAAAAAGCGGATGGGGCATAATTTGCTTTAGAGTTTTCAATTCGCGGTACAGGTCTTGATCCCTGGTTTTTAATTTATCCAAGAGATGCCTGAACTCATACTCCAGCTGTCCTGTCGTAACCTCGATTCTTCTGTGCACGTTATTAAGGACGATCTTGTTTTTATTAAAGTTGTAGTTTCTTTTTCTGGCTTCGTCGGCTATGTATCTGAGATAGCAAGCAATAGAAGATAGTGGATCATCAGTATTTTTGAACCTCGCCAGCTGTGGATGGTTCTTGTATCCCTTTGTCCTGCCAAGCAACACCTTCTGCGCCAGAAGCCCCTCTCTCCATAGAGCAACCAAGCCCTTGGAATCTAGATACACCGGATGAATCGACCAAAGTCTCATTGCAATATTTGTAGAGCGTACACCTATTTTTTAAACCTCCCCATCAGCTCGGCTTTGCCAATGGTATGTTCTTCAACTTTTTTGTCGAAATCATCTTCGCTGGTGATATTGCCAAGAGACTCGGTATCAAGGGCAAATAGTCTAAAATAATAGCGGTGAACACCTGATGGAGGGCAGGGTCCGCCGTACTCTTTTTTCCCGAAGCTGTTTTGAACTTGATTTCCAGGAATGGAGTTTTCTTTAATCTTTTCGGTATCTTTGTCGATATCGTAAACCAACCAGTGTACGAACGTACCGGATGGTGCATCGGGATCCTTAATGCTCAGCGCAAAGCTCTTGGTTGATTCCGGGGCGTCTTCCCATATTAATTCAGGATTGATGTCTGCTCCCTTACAACTGTATTTTTCCGGAATGAATTCGTTGTTCTCAAAGGCATTGCTTTGTAATTTCATAGCTGTATCCCCCTTATCTGGTTTTCCAAAGGAACTAAATACGGGAACGGATACCAACAAGGCTATCCCTAATCCATAGACGAAAGATTTGTGAACGAAAAGTGATGGCATCTTTACAGCCTCTTATTTTGGGCGGTCTCACTTTAGAAACAGGCAGAGACCGGGAAAGAGTCCGGTACAGATGGGTAGAGAGTCAGGCAGTGCCGACTATTCGTGTTTACCAGATTTGCAAGGGAATCAATGATGATGGCGTCGTGAAAAATCTTCATATGCGAGACGCGTAAATAGAGTTTTTACGACGCCATCAATGATGCGCTGTCCGTAAGCAGCAGCATTGCTCCCCTGTTATTTCCTGTTTTTTGTACGATGTGTTCTGTTTGTGTCTCCGTCAAGACAACTTCCATAATGCTTCAGCTTTTTGATTGAGCCGTCCAATTCCGCTGATTCGACATGAAATCTTTTGCAGGACAAAAAATCAGATTGCCACCTTTGTACGGCCTGGCAATCCCTTTACCTTTCCAGACCTTCCGAGCATGGTCTTTTATGAATATAAGGCAGAATTGTTGTTTATTTTTCTGGGACCAGGCCGCTACCTCATCCAAACTTTTTTTGGGTATAAGGGGTCTTGTCAGCCGACCTGAAAATTGAAATTGATCTGCTAAGTAAGCTGGAAATACCGCCACCTCCGATCCCCGTGAGAGTGCTTTTTGCATCTTCTTTCCGACAATCGCCTGATCATAGGTGAAATGCAATGGGGCCGCAATTGCAAGATGTAGAAGAATAAACAGCATAATCACGCTGCCGGAAACAATCTTAATCGACGTCAGCATTGACTGGGAATGGGCAAAAAATAGAAATATGCCACAGGCGATAGGAACGAAGGCAGTACACCGAGGAATATGTTCTATGATTTCCCTGTCCCCACCCTTTAATGACAACAGCGGGACAATAAAGATAGCTATGGACATAACGAAAAAAATCAGCACTAAAGGTAAATGGTCGTAACGGCCGGCCGACGCTAGTGACGTGATGGTACGGGCAATGAGAAGGGCGGCAATAGGGAGAAAAGGCAGCATATAATGCATTTGTTTGCCGCTTACACAAGAGAGAAGCATAAATGAAGGGAGGATTATCGTAAGGCAAAAACGTGTCGAATTATCAAGATTCTTTTTCCATTCTCGCCATACCGGCATCCAGAAAAACCATGGAAAAAAGAGCAGGGGAAGAAGCAATGTATACCAGAAAAACGGCCTTCTATGAGCAAAAGACTCCACCATACGTCCTGCGGTCTGACTAAAAAGTATGGCCTGTCGATATTCCAGCCCGCCGGCCTTGGCGGCCGGTATTGCCCAACAAAGGGCAATAGCAACTCCCGCGGCAAGCGAGATAAATGAGAGAGTATACCACCATCTCCAGGATAACTCCTTGTTACTGCTCCAGAACGGTGCAAAAAGGATAGGGGGCAACACGTACAAAAGAACGATAGGTCCCTTGGCAAGTATGCCGAGACCAATGGCTATACTCAATCCAATCCATGAGAGCATTGATCTCTGCATTTTGGCTTCAAGGATACAGTTAAGCGCGATTAAACAAAAAAAAGTCAGAAGAGCATCAAACATTGTAAGGGAAGTATAAAGACTCCAGATCAGAGTTCCCAACAAGACAAAAGGCACGGCCAAAGACACATTTTTTTGCTGAGGCCAAAGGATTTTACCCAACCTTATAGTTAGAAAGACAGAAGCGAAGCCAAACAGTGGCCCGATAATTCTGCCAGACCATTCGCTTACTCCGAAAAGCAGCCAGAAAAAATTGATCAACCAAAAGAATAAAGGAGGCTTATGACTATAAGGAAGCCCATTGATGTGAGGAACGAGGAAGTCTTTACTGTGCCACATTTCCCAGGCAACGGAAAGATATCTCGTTTCATCGATCGGGATGAGAGGGCGGGTATAGAGTGCAGTGAGGGTTAATATCAGCCATAATCCGGTCCATTGCCAGTTTTCCCTCAGTTTTGCTTTGAGCATATACTTTTCTCGTAATGATTTTTAATCAAAAGTGACATACTCATGAGAACCTAATTTAAGATGACTTAGTAAAAAGCTTCATATGCGAGGCGCGCAATTTTAAATATTGGGGCGTACTTAAGGTACGTCGTAATGATTGAAAATTTGCAGCAACGAAGCAGATGAAGATTTTTTACTTAGTCATCAAAAGTACTTAGGGCAGATTAAACGGAAGGAACAGTCAACGATGTAATATAATTCCTTCCTGATTTCCATTCGTCCTTTTTAAATCCGAGGACTTGTTCTCTGTAGAGTAACATTGTCGTTCATCAAAATTGATGGACTCGTAAAAAGCCCGATCTACTTCGTTGTAGGTCTGAAACGGCAATTAGCTGTACCATATGTACTACCTAATTGCCGTTTCAGACACTACGCCTCGTATATCGAACTTTTTCCAGAGTCCATCCCTACTCACAAAGTGACTTTTTACGAGTCCATCAAAATTGATAATCTCGTAAAAACCTAAAATTTCAGATGGCTAAGTAAAAAACTTCATATGCTAGGCGCGCAAAATTTCTATCATTTCGGCGTACTAGAGTACGTCGTAATGATAGAAATTTTGCAGCAACGACGCAGATGAAGAGTTTTTACGACGCCATCAAAATTGCAACACATCCGATTTGCCTTGTGGAGTCGGGTTGCGAGGTCCATCTGTTCAATACATATCATATGCGCGGCCAGCTTATCAGATACGCCGGATCATATTACCTGTCTTAGATGAAGGATTGATTAAGGAACTGCTGAACGTCCAGAAAACTGGTTACCTGATTGGAAGTTCAGATGCTGCAACTGTCATATTATAATTATGCTCCGTTATTTTGTCATGATTTTGTTTGCCACTAATGGCATTTGCGGCGTCGCTAAGTTCAAAATTCAGTTATAATAATTCAGTAGCATAATCCATTGAAATCAGTTTGATGGGATTTTACATAAATTCCTTGTCTGGTGTCGGAGGGAACAAATATATGGATAACTCACTTCAGATTCGTATAGCTTCAAAATCCGATTTGCCCGACGTACTCGGGTTATATGCCCAGCCGGATCTCGATGACGGCAAAGTACTTCCAGTGACCGATGCCGAACGTATCCTTGAACGGATGTCGTGCTATCCCAATTACAGGATATATGTCGCTATCAGAGATGACCGGGTGGTGGGGACATTTGCTTTGCTCATCATGGATAATCTGGGACATCTGGGAGCTCCATCGGCTATCGTTGAGGATGTAGCGGTGGATCAATCATTGCAAAGACAGGGGATAGGCAGAGTGATGATGAGCCATGCAATCAAACTGGCAAGTGAAAGTGGCTGTTATAAGGTTATGTTGTCTTCCAATCTGAAACGTGAACAAGCACATGCATTTTATCGGTCACTTGACTTTGAACGCCATGGTTACAGTTTTAGGATTGACGTCCAGTGAACGTCAAAAAAAAGTGTCCCGAATTTTAAAAAAATTATCGGAACCGCTGCGCAGTACATTATATTGAAAAAAAACCTGTCCGGTTGTTACTGTAAAAAATACCTCAAACAGTATCGGCTGTTTCTCAAGGATAATGAAAAAATTATAAGTAATCGGATGGTCGGGCCGACACCTGACCTAAGGCTATCTCAAAAATAGACGAGAGAGGTTTTATGGGACTTTATGATTTTACATTCTATGATCTGATCAAGAGGAACGCGAATATCTTTGGCAGCCGTACCTGTTGGCAGGAAGTGGATGACGGCCGGCACCTGAGCTTTGCCGAATACAAGCAAAGAGTCGATCTTTTGGCCGGCGGGCTGACGGAAGCCGGAATTGAAAAGGGCGACCGCATTGGAGTGCTCGGCAAAAACAGCCTGGAATTTTTTCTTGTTTACGGTGCCGCCGCTCGCTTGGGGGCCATTGTCTTGCCGGTTAACTGGCGCCTTTCAGCGGACGAGGTCTATTACAATTTAAACGACTGCCAAGCCAAAGTTGTTTTTGCTGATGCCGAATTTCAGCATATCCTGGAAGCTAAGCGGGATAAACTGGTATCCGTTACAGCCTGTTACAATTTGAAGGGTGATCTTGGCGGTAACTTGAAATTTACCATGCTGCAGGAGATGGGCATCCAGGTACCGCCGGTGGATGTGGCGAGTACAGACGGTTTTGTTATAATTCATACCGCCGCGGTTGCCGGGCATCCCCGTGGCGCACTTCTCAGCCATGGCAATATACTCTGTGCTAATATGCATTTTAATTGCTGCATGCAGTTTACCCAGCAGGATGTAAATTTGAATCTATTGCCGCTTTTTCATGTGGCCGGGCTCTTTATGGCGATCAGTACCTTCCATGCCGGCGGATCAAGTCTGAATATCAGCAAATTCGATGCTAAAGAAGCTGCCGGATTGATCCAGGAACATGGCGCGACCATATTTTTTGATTTTCCGCCGATTCTTGATTCCATTGTGAAAGCAGCAATCGAAGAGCATTTTGATATCACCTCACTTCGAGCTGTCATCGGCCTTGGCACGAAAGAGACGATAGAACAGTTTCAAGCGATCAGCGGCGGCAGTTATTATGTCATGTATGGACAAACCGAGACATCATGTCTGGCTACCGTCGGCAAATACGACGATCGGCCCGGATCGGCGGGAAAAGCTATCATGCTGGGAGATGTGCAGTTGGTGGATGAGCACGATCAACCGGTTGCCGATGGCGAGGTGGGGGAGATAACACTGAAAGGCCCCATGGTTTTCTTGGGATATTGGGGGTTGCCGGAAGATAACGCCTATACTTTTCGTGAAGGCCTGCATCATACCGGCGATTTGGGAAGATTCGATTCGGATGGTTTCTTATTCTATGCCGGACGAAAACCGGAGAAGGAACTCATTAAGCCGGGAGGCGAAAATGTCTATCCGGCGGAGGTTGAAAATGTCATCCTGCAGCATCCGGCCATTTTGAAAACGGTGGTAATCGGCGTCCCTGATCCGAAATGGAAAGAGGGGATCAAAGCGGTCTGTCAACTCCAGGCAGGCAAATCTCTTACAGCAGCTGAACTGATTACTTTTGTCGGCGAACGTATTGCCCGTTTTAAAAAGCCGCAATATGTTGAATTTGTAGACGAAATTCCACTGACCAAGGACGGCTCACCGGATCGGCAGGCAGTAAAGTCGCTGTATGGCAAGGCATAGCCAGCGGCTGAAGGCCGGGGACAGAATAAATTTTGTGAAAGATACTAAAAATATTCTGTCTCCCGGACAAAAAATCATAGCTGAGTTTGATAGGTAATTCGGAAAATATTTGATAATTAAATGCTCAGCTCTTTGATATTCATGAAAAAATCCAGAGATTCAGGATTTTTCAGGGCGTCTTTATTTTGAATTGCCTGCCCATGGATCGCCTTCTGTACGGCCAGTTCAACCTTTTTCATATTCAGGGTATATGGAATATCAGGCACTTGGATAATTATCGCCGGAACGTGATAGAGAGATGCCTGTTGACGAATTCTCTTCCTGATGGCTTGCCGTAGCATATTGGTCAGCTCTTGGCCGGCCTGCATCTTGACAAAGAGGATTATCCGGGTATCGTTCTGCCGGTTTTGTCCCACCACAACGCTGTCCTCGATTCCTTCTATCTGCTCAATGATCCGGTAAATTTCCGCCGTGCCGATCCTTACTCCGCCGGGGTTTAAGGTGGCATCGGATCGTCCATGGATGATGACGCCGCCCCGTTCGGTCACCTCGATAAAGTCGCCATGGGTCCAGACGCCGGGAAACTTGTCAAAATAGGCAGCCTGGTATTTTTTCCCATCCGGGTCATCCCAGAAATAGATGGGCATGGAGGGGAAGGGGGCCGTACAGACCAGTTCTCCCTGTTCACCCACCATCGGAGAACCCTGTTCGTCATAGGCAAAGACCTTCATGCCAAGCCCACGGCACTGCAGCTCTCCCGCATATACCGGACCCATCGGGTTGCCGAGGGCGAAGCAGCCGTTCAGGTCGGAACCTCCGGAGATGGAGGCCAGTTGCAGATCTTCTTTTACTTCCCTGTAGATAAAGTGAAAATCCTCCTTGGAAAGTGGTGAGCCTGTGGAAAGAAGCGCCTTCAAGGGGCTCAGGTCAAATTGTTTGCCCGGCTTTTCCCCGGCGTTTTTCAGGGCTGCGATATAGCCGGCGCTGGTGCCGAAAACGCTGATTTTTTCATCCTGGGCCATCCGCCACAGAGCATCCGGAGCGGGATGAAAGGGATTGCCGTCGTACAGCACCAGAGTGGCTCCGACGGCGAGCGAAGTGGTCAGCCAGTTCCACATCATCCAGCCGCAGGTGGTGAAATAGAAAATGGTGTCCTGCCGCGTAAGATCGGTATGCAGCAGCAGTTCCTTGAGCTGGTTGAGCAGTACCCCGCCCGTGCTCTGGACCATGCATTTCGGCAGCCCTGTTGTGCCGGAGGAGTACATGATATAGAGAGGATGCTCGAAGGGGAGCTGGGTAAATTCCAGGCTGACGTCATCGTTTTCGCTGAACTCCTCATAATTGATCGCCTTTGGCAGGCCGGTCAGATCGGGTGTTTCCCTGGTATAGGAAACGACAACGACCTTCTCAAGGGATGGGATCTCCTCGATAATTTCGGCAACCCTGGCCAGGCTGTCCAAGGCCTTGCCTTTAAAAAAATAGCCGTCGGCGGTAAAGAGGACTTTGGGCCGGATTGGCCGAATCTATCAAGCACACCCTTAATGCCGAAATCCGGGGAGCACGAGGACCAGACCGCACCGAGGCTGGTCGCCGCCAGCATGGCGATGATGGCCTCCGGCATATTCGGCATGAAACCGACTACCCGGTCTCCGGGGCCGACTCCTGCCTGCCGAAGAGAGGCTGCAACCTTGGTCGTTGCCGTGAACAATTCTTGGTAGGTAAAGCTCCTGCGGACTGCATCTTCGCCCCTGAAGATTATGGCCGTCTTTTCATCGCGAAAGCGCAGCAGGTTTTCGGCAAAGTTCAGGCGGCTGCCGGTGAACCAATGTGCTCCCGGCATCCTGGTTGGTTCGTCAATTACCTGTCGATACTTTTTTGAGGCTTTGATTTCGGCAAAGCGCCAGATTTCGGCCCAGAAAGCTTCAAGATTTTCCACCGACCATTGGTAGAGTTCGTTGTAATCTGTAAAAGTTGTTCCATGGATGTCGTTCACGCTCTGCATGAACCTGTACATGTTGGAATTCTTGATTCGCTGCGCGGAAGGTTCCCATAATGGCTTGAGCATTGTATTTCCCTTTCTAATCGCTTGAATGAGGGCAACTATACGAATCTCCTTTCTTTTCCCGGCAATTCTGCTAACAATAGGAAAAATGGCGGAAGTAACGGCGGCAATATACTCAGGTGAAGCCATGTAATGTGAGCTTATCGACAGGCTAAGACCGGCCTGACGGTAATAGCCATCGGTTGCCTTCTATGAATTCTTTTTTTCAAGAAGCTTTTCAAAAACGTACGGCAAACACTCCGATTCCGTCATCGGTCTGCTGCTTAGTCTTGCATGGATGTCGAGCCATTCCCTCTTATTTGCTGCTATATAGGTGTGCAGGTCATGCGCTTCAAGAAAATTTGCGGTTCTTTGGTCGATCTGACGTCTGGCTCGTTCATAAAATCGCGGATATTTTCTGATTAGAGCGTCCGCTCCGAGGATATAGTGAGACCATTTACGATCCTCCAAAGGGATTTTAGTAATTCCCTCCGACTGAATCATGGTGTCATATTCAGGGTTGTCGAAGAAATAGATGAAGACATCGAGATAAAATTTAGTCATCTCCAGGACGCTCGAACCAAAAAATGAGTTAAACACATCATCATCGATATAGGCATCAGCCAGATACATGAAATCCTTATCGATATAATTGTTGTTGTAAGTTTCCCGGTAATCGCACAGTTCCTTGATGACCGGGGCATTGCGATGAAAGCCCACACAGTTGAGGACAATATCCGCAGCTATTCGCTGGTGCTGGTCGACGATCACTCCTCCTTCATACATGCCGGTGATGCTGCCGGTAATTGTTTCGAGTTTCTTCAGGTAATGGGCGATGAACCAGATGTCCGAGACGCTTATAGTGTGGCCTTCATGTTTGATCTTACCCATCCAGCATTCCGGCTGGGTTGCGCCGCTTGCATCGTAAAGCTTTTTCCAGAGCATCATGTTTCTGATGTTGCTCTTCCTTTCGTGCTGGAATTTTTCGTCATAAGGAGTGGAGAAATTCAGGTAATCTATAATTTTCGGGCAGATAGTTCCATGTCTTCTGCATATCACGCTGACATGTTCGGCGCCGTTTTCCAGAGCGGTTCTGGCGTTCTCCACCGCGAAGGCACCCATGCCGACAATGACTACTTTTTTGCCACGCCAATCAACCGCCATGCTTTCGTCGGAAGTGCCAGATAGTAGAAGTCCCTTGAAGAGATGTTGATTTTCCCAGACGACGGTTCGGGGACTCCCGACCCGGTCGTTGACGGCAAGGATCAATCCCTTACTGGTAATTGTTTCGGTTTTTCCATTTCTGCCTACCCTGGTTTGGTAGCATTGGTTAACCCGCTCAATTCGCTCGGCTCTGGTCCCGGTGAAAAGTGCATCTGCAATTTTGGCAGATAACTGAGCGAGGTCTTCAAGGATCTCTGCAGTGCTGGAGTGATCCCGATTGCCTCTTATCTCTTTTTCAATCAACCGGTAGGCTCCCTCGGAGGTGTTAACCTGTGAGGTGGAATTGGCGTACATCGACCAGATACCTCCGATTATGTCTTCTTTCTCTATGACACAGTACGAAATTCCCTTTTCAGCAAGGCGATTAGCGGCATATAACCCGATGATACCGCCCCCGACGATGAGAACGTCGACACTCTCCGGCAAGGGGGAGGGATTGTCGAAGCGTAATCTGTTTTTATCGAATACGAATTTTGCAGCTGCATAATGATCGATCGCGGATTCAATGTCCCATGGAGAGTGTGAATCAAGATTGATAATGTCCAGATAAGAGTTTTCCGCACTGCAAAAATCTCCATCAATGACGAAAAGGGCATGGGGGTAGCAGCACGATCTTATCGCTTTAAGGTGCTGCAGTACGTCTATCACTAAACTTTCCTGCTCGCCTGAGACAACATAAACATAGGGTAAATCGGCATGTTTTCTGATTGTGGCGATAAGCTCTTCGACCGACTGGTTGTCACAGGCCAAAACGGCAGCCGCCTCAAGGGATATGTTGGTGAAATTTGCAATTCTCGTCATTGGAATCTGTCGCGTAGTAATACTGACTGTCACTGCGGTACCTCCTCTTTTAGTGAAATTTTGCGCGCTTAGCATATGAAACTTTTTACTTAGCCATCCCCGTTTTTAGATTTTTAGGAGATTATCATACATGTAAGCTGATATTCATAATTGTCATTTCAAGATAAAGATTTAGTCAGGTAATTCTAACATCGGTAAAGGCGGATAATTATTCTCAGCAGTTTCCTTTATGTTTAAAGTCGGTTATCTTTTCAGTAAAATTGCAGGTTCATTCTACCCAAGGATCCGGACAATGATAAAAACCACCCATGCCGGTTCATTACCCCGGCCAACCGCCATGCTTGCAAGGCAGCTCAAAAAAGAATCGATAACCACTGACGAACTTCGAGTCTATATGAGGGAGCTTATAGAACGCCAGCTCGTGCTGGGCTTGTCTTTTATCAATAACGGTGAGCTGCCCCGCCAGGATTACGTTCACGCTACAGTGCAAAGAATTACGGGATTTAACGAGACCTGCACTGCGCCTTTACCCCAAGATCTTGAAGAACTGCCGGAATATTCCCGGCGATTCGGCGGCAAAAACGGCCTGATAACCCTCAATCCTAAAGCACCGGTGGTCTTGCCGGCCTGCTCAGCCGAGCTCGCTTACAATGGTGAAGAGTCATTACGTCAGGAGCTTGATATGATGGTTGAGGCTCATCAGCAGCTTCAGGGGGCTTTCTCTGGTGACCAATCGCAATTGTTTTTTACCGCGCCTTCGCCGGGGACTGTGGCTTTGTTTCTTGAAAACCGGTACTATTCCGATGATCTGAACTATCTGCGGCATCTGGGAGATATCCTCCAGAAAGAATATGAGATCATCAGCAGCTATGGAATCCAGTTGCAGGTTGATTGTCCCGATCTGGCAATGGGGCGTCATACCCGATATAAGCATCTGGACGATGACGGATTTCTCGCCAAGGTCGAAGCCAACGTCGAGGTACTCAACAAAGCCCTGGAACATGTCCCCCAAGATCGATGCCGGGTTCATATCTGTTGGGGTAATTATCCCGGAACTCATCATTGTGATGTCGCTTTGGCAAAAATATTTCCTCGGATCATGAAAATAAATGCCGGATATCTTTCTCTGGAGTCATGCAACCATCGTCATGCCCATGAATGGCAACTTTTTAAAGAGCTTCCTTTTCCGGAGGATAAAGTACTTATGCCGGGAGTTATCGACACTACCTCCAATACCATCGAACACCCCGAACTGGTCGCAGACAGATTGCTCAACTTCGCTCATATTCTCGGAGCAGATCGGGTTATAGCCTCAACCGATTGCGGTTTTGCTTCAACCGCATCGGCTACCGGTGTTTCGGGTGAGATTGCCTGGATGAAATTACGTTCCCTGGTCGATGGGGCGAACTTAGCAAGCCAACGACTTTAATTCAGTTGAGCTTGCATTTTCTCCTGCTCACTTACCAGTTTTTCTTTCAGAAAGTCGACCATGTCGCCAATTATGGGATAGTCGAAGAGCAGGTCTGAATCGAGCTCCAGACCAAATTCCTGCTGAAGTGAGGTGAGAAACTGAGTAGCACTAAGTGAATCGAGCCCCTGGTTGGTGAGCTCGACATCCGGATCAATAGAGGTGATACCGGTCAGGTCAAAGAAAATCCCGGCTATGACTTCTTCGATATCTCTGGAACCATCTGGCTTATATGCCGGATTGTCGTAGGATTGCGGCTGAATTTCCGCACGCTGCAGCTGATCATAGAGGGCCAGGGGCGTTGCCCGTTTTTTATCAAATGGGCTTGGTTGGTCTTGAACTTCTTTTCTCAGTGAATCTTCGGCTCCCTTGAGAATCACATGGGCGTTTGCGCCGCCAAAGCCGAAGCTGCTCACTCCAACGAGCGCCTGCTTGTCAATCGACGTTTCTTTGTCGACCACTATCAGATGATTGGAAGCAAAATCGATAAAATGGTTCGGATTGGTAAAATGAAGGTTTGCTGGAATGGCGCCGTAATGAAGTATCAGTACTGACTTAAGCAAACCGGCGATTCCGGCAGCCGATTCAAGGTGGCCTAAGTTGGATTTTACCGAACCAAGGAAACATTCTTTTTTCCTGTCCCTGCCGATGGTATTTTGCAGCGCGGAAAATTCGATAGGATCCCCGATTTTTGTTCCGGTACCATGACACTCGACATAATCCAGGTCGGCAGGAGAAATCGACGCATCCAGGCAGGCATCGAGAATGAGTTCTTCTTGAGCCTCGGGATGCGGCGCGGTAATAACCTGAGCCCGGCCGCCGTTCTGATTTATGGCAGATCCCAGGAGCTCGGCATAATAGCGTTCCGCCAGATCCTTGTTCACCAGGAGCACCAGTCCGCCGCCTTCTGCTCGGACATAGCCGTTTGCGCTGTCATCAAAAGCCTTGCACCTGTAATCTTTCGAGAGAAAACCGGAATCCTTCATCATTTGGGTGAAGGTATTGCCCATAATTATGTTGACGCCTCCGGCGATGGCATAATCGACACGTCCAGCCTCGATATCCTTACAGGCATAGTGTATTGCCAGCAGAGATGATGAGCAGGCCGTATTGGCGACCCAGCTGGGACCGCGAAGATCATAATGATAGCTGATTCGGGAGGCGATAATGCTCGGATTAGTGCCGGTAGGATAGTACACCGAGTTTCTGTTGCCAAGGTATTCGCCATTCCAGGCACCGATGTAGACGCCGACTCTCTTACGATCAAGCGTCAGCGGATCGATACCGGCATCCCTCCAGAGCATTTCGGTCAGTTCCAGAGCCAGGATCTGCTGTGGATCCATTGTCTTCGCCTCAGCTTCGGAAATATTGAAGTACGTATGGTCAAATTTTGAGGTTTCCTCGGTCAGATAACCGGCTTCAAAATCTCCTCGATCCGGAGCAGCCTTGACCTGATCTTCATGACTTTGCAATATCTTCCAATATTGCAGGGGATTTTCCACTGTTGCCGGAAATCTGCAGCTCATGCCTGTGATCACCACCTGATTTCTTTTGAGCTGATGACCGGATTGAGGTACGACAGTCGATGCCACTCCGAACTGGTTGATCAGTTGCTCGATGCTTTTGTAGCGATAAAAATCCTGGGGGGCAAGGGAAGGAAAAAAAGGTTGCAGCAGACCTGAGAATTCGACAAAGGAGAGAGAGGTGAAATCCTGGTAGGCCAGGGCAGTGGAGTAATCGAGTCCTGGTCGAAATTTCTCTATAACTTTATTGAGACGGCTTAAGAAGGGGGCCCGGTTCAGCTGTTTTCGTTGAAAGAGAATCCATTTAATTTCGTCTTCCCCGCGATACATGGACGAGGCGTAACGAGAAGGGGTCAGGTTTCGGCAGCATGTTTTCAGAACCGGATGAAAGCCGATCTCTATTATTTCAAACTCTTCTTCGTTAAAGCGATCTTCCATGGCAGTCATGGCGCCTATGAAATCCATCGGCCGGGTCAGCCATCGCTGCCAGTGGTTTTCTTCGATATTCTTTTCGAATCTGCCTGTAACTCCTGATACAAAGAGAACTTCTCCGTCGTTTGCTGCAGGGGTGGGCGTCAGATGCTCGGCAAATTCACGATAATCCCGGTGGTGCCAGGGATGTTGCGGTTTCATGAGCTGGAATTGCGGAAAGCGCTGCAGAAAAACCGGCAACTCATCCGGCAGACAGCTTACAGTAACGTGTTTTTTATCGGCTTCAATAAAATTGTATGATGATACTGATCCTTGCAAGTCGGCTATCTGCTCATCCGTCATAAGCCCGTGCAGCATGGTCCCTTCGAGTTTGCCGGCGATCATGCCAATGTTGTGGGTCAGCAATAGTATTTCTTCGAGGGTGTAGAATCCTGCCTGATAGGCGGCGGTTAGTTCTCCAACACTGTGTCCGATAACTACATCGGGGCTATAGCCCCAGTTCTTCCATATATCCGAGAGACAAATTTCGATGGCTACAGTAATGAGCGGACTCTGCGGACAACGATGCATATCCGTTTCCCGCCGCCACATATCTGAGATAGAGAGTGTCAGCTTCGATTGAAGAATTTCTTCGATCCGATCCCAATACTGAGAGGTTTGTATCAGTTTTAAGTTGCTGTCAATGCCTCTCGTCCCTTCGCCTGAATATAGAAAAATGGTTTTTTTCATACCTCTTCCCTCAAATTATATAATCATTTTATGTCAGCTGATGTTATCTGCTACCTTGTGGCATATCAAGTATTTGTCAAGGAGAGCGGGGAGCATTTGCTGTTTTAGTTTCGCTGATAAACGGAGTCTGTTAAAGATGATCTGCGGGTGGGACATGGAGAAAAACGGAATATTAATAATTTAACGGCAGGATAGAAGCCTGACATCACGATAGTGGCTATCCGGTCTTCGGAAGGTTCCTGCAGCCAGATTACTGAGTATGCGAGCGAGCACGCATTCGCAGGTAGAGATCTTCGGCTTGTGTCACCAAATGGGGGTCCAACCCCTCTGTGCTCACTTCCGGCGGGACCGTCTTCCAGATGGTTTCCTCGTTTTTCATGAACGTCGCTTTGTCCTCGATACCGATAATGTCCGCCAGTTTTTCAAGAGAAGCTCTGGTGTTTACGCATAACGCCTCATGTGAGTGCAGGAACACCCGTTCTCCTACTTTTTCAAGCAGGTGTTGGTAAGCTGTTATCCAGTATTCAAGCCAGAAATTCATATCTTCATAATCGCGGTACTTTCGTCTGTCCAGCCAGCTGTTGAAATCTATGGGCCGGATGTTGTCCCCGAAATCATAGTGTCCGACACCTTCCATGTACTTTCCGGCAAATGAATCGTCCTTATGAATGTCCAGAAAATTTTTATGCTGCCGCAGAAGGTCTTCCGCATGCCGCAGAGGGTGCATATAGGGCACAATGATCACTCCGTCCGGAAAGGTTTTCAGCAGATAACCCACTCTGGAAATGTTCAGATTGTTCTTGGACACATACCGTGCCTGCACCCCGGTTACCGACTGTTTTAAGGCTGAGATCTTGGTCATATGTCTCATGAAGAACTCATCGAACAGAGTGTTTGACTCCAGATTCCAAGGCACGATTCGGTCAGGCGCGTACTGTTTTTTCCAAAATGATTTCCAGATTATTTCTTCAAGAGCCTCCGGGCTGTCTGCACTCACCATCATACCGTCGCCATGGGCACGTTCGCGCTTCTCATCCGCCTTTTGAAACCGCTTTGAAAACTTGTTCCAAAGCATGGGAATGAGCAGAAAAGGCATATCGCGATAGCGATGGGAAGCGAATTCATTCAGCCTGTGGCACATGTCCAGCACCAGAGTCGTGCCGCCCCTGGGTAACCCGGTTATGAAGACCGGTTTTTTGTTGTTACTCTCTTCCAGTTGCTTCCTGAACAGGGAATCCTCCATGTCTGCCAGGGAGAGTTGGGCCAAAGTAGTGTTAAAGGCGATGTAATGAAGGATACGGTCGGTAAAGGAATAGCGGACTTCAAAATCATGTCTGCTCTTTCTTTTACCTCCCAGCAACATCGCCAGGGATATCAGCAGCGTGCTCGCCAGCAAAAATTTCCAGGATAGAGTGAATATGATCACCGAGTCAAAGGGCATGATATCAGCAAGACTGAGCAGCCAGACAAGGGCGATGGGCAGCCCCAGTGCTGCCGCACACCCAAGGGTCAAGGTGAAGAAAAGACCGAAAAGCTTTAAGGCGTTAGTCTGCATGGCCGTTTCCTTGGCGGCATCCTCCATATCCGTATTGCGCAGTACGGCCATGGAATCCTGAGAGAGGATGAGTACTTTATTGGCTTTTTCCACCAATCCGAACAACTTCATGCAGAGAATAAAGCCAATAACGAGAATACTCGCCCCGAAATAGATCATTTCGGAGCTCCCTTGTCGGAATCCTTCATATCCTTCCGACCGCGCAACAAGCGCTTGATGGGATACCAGAGAAAGCCGAAGATCCCTGCGATCACCGCCACGATTAATGCTAAAAACGAACCGATAGCAGATAAGCCGGCACCTGGACCGACATAGGCAAGGGCATCGGAAACACCGATACAGAGCAGCAGAACCAAGACAAAGAATACACTCATTATGTTCATTATATTTTCCTCCTTTAGATGCGAGATGCTACTGCATGAAAGCTTTCGCTACCTCCGGGGTCAGACGTTGGACCTCTTCCACAACTGCGACTTCACCAGCACCGACCCTGTTCCGGAATTCCCAGACCAGATCTCCTTGAGGATCGACCTCGAAAGCCCGGCCCATTTGAGTTTCGGTGATCAGGAGATTTCCGTCGGGCAGCCACTGGTGTTTGCCCATGATATTGGAAAAAAAAGGATGTTTCTCATTTCCCTGAAAGATCACACGCGACTTGCCGCTGGGCGCCGATATCTCTACTATGCGGCTGCGGAGCTTGCGACCTTCGTAGTATTGAGGATTGTTATCAAATACTGTGATGGTGTTCCCGTCCACAAAATCCGGGTCGTGCTGCAGATTCACCACACCCGTGGAACGGAATTTTACTTTCAGAGTTTTGGGATCAAGCACCAGAATGGTGCTGACATTTCTCAGTGAGACCATAATGTCTCCATGTTGAAAGAGTCCCTCCGTCATATGGTCCGGAAATATCTCTACATCATTCAGGTGCAGTATATCGCCGGAAACGGATACCACACCTTTTGAGGAAACAGGTGAATGAAGATATAACACGCCCCGGAGGTTATTTTGTTCAAGTACGTCCACCATATGGATTTTTCTTAATATATTACCATCAAGGTCCACCTCCATGATCATCTCATCCAATGCGCTTCTGAGTGAGGGATAGGTGTTGGAAAGATTCCGGCTGTCGTCGAAACCGCAGACCCATAGGTTCCCGTTATCGGCTTGAAAAACCGTATGATGCGTCCTTACGGGCAGGCGCCAGATCACGTTACTTTTGCGGTCCAGCTTTACCAATCCTAACCGTTCAAAATTAAATATAAGATCTCCGGCTTCGGTGACAATAGCTCCGTGAATATGAGTGCCTGGTCGGCTTTTGGGTTTGTCGCTCGCGGCCAGGTGGGTGGCGTTAGGCCAAATGTCAAACCAGTCGATAGTCCAGGAGTGGACGATCTCATTTTTCAAATTTCTGATTTCGGCGGCAATGGCGTTGTTTGCCGCAACATGGGTTATAAGATTGAGACCCTGCTCGTCCTGAATCAAGTTTGGAACTTCGGGACGGTTCAAGTACTTATCCGTGGAATAATACCAAGCTTTGCGTAGGCCGGCCCGCTCAAGACACCATTCATAGCCTTTGGAAGCTTTCTCGATCAGAGAATGAGGAAAAATATTATATTTGCCGACTGTATAACCGTATATAAATACTGATAGAAGCACAGACAGGCAAAGCATTAAGATGGGGCCTTTATTATTGTCCTCCACTTTCCAACTCCTCTTTGCGCTAAAGAGGCCTGCTTAAATTAAAAACGAACCTCCTTTTTTGCGGGATGGCGATTGTAATGTTCTTGAAGCGAGGGAGATTGTAGAACTTCAGGAAGGAACATGCTTTTGCTGAAAAAATCCGATGTGGTGCATTAGAAGATACTGAATATCCTATCTCTCTCTTGCCTCACTATGTAATAGTCTATAGATGTGGTTGAAGCAACTTTTTTTTCGAATTGTAGATCCTCCTCCATATGCATGAAACAGGATAAAGTTCTCCCTGATACGCAGAGTTGGAATGCTTTTTAAAATCAGTGGAAAAATTCAGCTCATCAATCTTCCGTATCCCGGAACAGCTCGCGGCCAATCAACATTCGCCTGATTTCGCTGGTACCGGCCCCGATCTCATACAGTTTTGCATCGCGCAGGAGCCGACCGGTCGGGAATTCATTGATATAGCCGTTTCCGCCTAGGCACTGGATGGCCTCAAGAGCCATCCAGGTTGCCCTTTCGGCGGCATAGAGGATTGCGGCGGCGGCATCTTTGCGGATGCCGGTTCCGATGTCCGCCGCCTTGGCCACTGTGTAAACATAGGATCTGCAGGCATTCCAGGTGGCATACATGTCGGCCAGTTTCCCCTGCATCAGCTCGAACTCCCCGATAGCCCGACCAAACTGGTGACGTTCGTGGATATACGGCAAGACGACATCCATGCAGGCGGTCATGATACCCAACGGACCTCCGGACAGCACCAGCCGTTCGTAGTCGAGGCCGCTCATCAGAACCTCAACCCCGCGATCAAGCATGCCGAGGATATTGGCTTTCGGCACAACGCAATCGGAAAAGACCAGTTCGCAGGTTGGGGAGCCGCGCATGCCAAGTTTATCGAGCTTGGGACTGGTAGAAAATCCGTTCATGGTCTTTTCCACCAGAAAAGCAGTAATACCCTGATGCAGTTTTTCCGGGGATGTCTTGGCATAGACCACCAGCACATCTGCGTTCGGACCATTGGTGATCCACATTTTTGTGCCGTTTAAAACATAGGCGTCTCCATGTCTGACTGCCCTCAGCCGCATGCCGACGACATCGGAACCGGCGCCTGCCTCGCTCATGGCCAGAGCCCCTATGTATTTCCCGGAAATAAGATGAGGTAGGTAGCGTTCTTTTTGCTCATCGGTGCCGTTGCGATTGATCTGGTTGATGCAGAGATTGGAGTGGGCTCCGTAGGCAAGGCCGACCGAGGCGGATCCCCGGCTGATCTCCTCCATAGCGATGACATGCTCAAGATAGCCCATTGCGGCCCCGCCATATTTTTCCGGGACGGTAATGCCTAAAAGGCCCAATGCGCCCATCTTTAACCAAAGTTCTGTCGGAAAGTGGTCCTCGCGATCAATTTCAGCTGCAAAAGGAGCAATTTCGGTACTGACGAACCCTTGTACCGACTCCCGCAGCAGATTTGCAGTATCTCCCAGGCCAAAATTCAATTGAGGAAATGTCTTCATGGTTTCTCCCGGTCAGAAGTTCAGCTCCTTGATATTTTTAAAAAAGTCCAGAGACTCCGGGTTTTTCAGGGCGTCTTTGTTCTTAACTTCGAGTCCGTGGATAATTTTTTGTACGGCCAGCTCGACCTTTTTCATGTTCAGGGTATAGGGAATATCCGGTACAGTCAGTATCTTGGCCGGAACATGACGGGGGGAGGCGCTTTTGCGGAGAGTCTGCCTGATTTGCTGTTGCAGTTCCTCGGTCAGCTCGTAACCGGCCTGCATCTTGACAAAGAGGATTATCCGGGTATCGTTCTGCCGGTTTTGTCCCACCACAACGCTGTCCTCGATTCCTTCTATCTGCTCAATGATCCGGTAAATTTCCGCCGTGCCGATCCTTACTCCGCCGGGGTTTAAGGTGGCATCGGATCGTCCATGGATGATGACGCCGCCCTGTTCGGTCACCTCGATAAAGTCGCCATGGGTCCAGACGCCGGAAAACTTGTCAAAATAGGCAGCCTGGTATTTTTTCCCATCCGGGTCATCCCAGAAATAGATGGGCATGGAGGGGAAGGGGGCCGTACAGACCAGTTCTCCCTGTTCACCCACCACCGGAGAACCCTGTTCGTCATAGGCAAAGACCTTCATGCCAAGCCCTCGGCACTGCAGCTCTCCCGCATATACCGGGCCCATCGGGTTGCCGAGGGCGAAGCAGCCGTTCAGGTCGGAACCTCCGGAGATGGAGGCCAGTTGTAGATCTTCTTTTACTTCCCTGTAGATAAAGTGAAAATCCTCCTTGGAAAGTGGTGAGCCTGTGGAAAGAAGCGCCTTCAAGGGGCTCAGGTCAAAGTGTTTGCCCGGCTTTTCCCCGGCGTTTTTCAGGGCTGCGATATAGCCGGCGCTGGTGCCGAAAACGCTGATTTTTTCATCCTGGGCCATCCGCCACAGAGCATCCGGAGCGGGATGAAAGGGATTGCCGTCGTACAGCACCAGAGTGGCTCCGACGGCGAGCGAAGTGGTCAGCCAGTTCCACATCATCCAGCCGCAGGTGGTGAAATAGAAAATGGTGTCCTGCCGCGTAAGATCGGTATGCAGCAGCAGTTCCTTGAGCTGGTTGAGCAGTACCCCGCCCGTGCTCTGGACCATGCATTTCGGCAGCCCTGTTGTGCCGGAGGAGTACATGATATAGAGAGGATGCTCGAAGGGGAGCTGGGTAAATTCCAGGCTGACGTCATCGTTTTCGCTGAACTCCTCATAATTGATCGCCTTTGGCAGGCCGGTCAGATCGGGTGTTTCCCTGGTATAGGAAACGACAACGACCTTCTCAAGGGATGGGATCTCCTCGATAATTTCGGCAACCCTGGCCAGGCTGTCCAAGGCCTTGCCTTTAAAAAAATAGCCGTCGGCGGTAAAGAGGACTTTGGGCCGGATCTGGCCGAATCTATCAAGCACACCCTTAATGCCGAAATCCGGGGAGCACGAGGACCAGACCGCACCGAGGCTGGTCGCCGCCAGCATGGCGATGATGGCCTCCGGCATATTCGGCATGAAACCGACTACCCGGTCTCCGGGGCCGACTCCTGCCTGCCGAAGAGAGGCCGCAACCTTGGCCGTTGCCGTGAACAGTTCTTGGTAGGTAAAGCTCCTGCGGACGCATCTTCGCCCCTGAAGATTATGGCCGTCTTTTCATCGCGAAAGCGCAGCAGGTTTTCGGCAAAGTTCAGGCGGCTGCCGGTGAACCAATGTGCTCCCGGCATCCTGGTTGGTTCGTCAATTACCTCTCGATACTTTTTTGAGGCTTTGATTTCGGCAAAGCGCCAGATTTCGGCCCAGAAAGCTTCAAGATTTTCCACCGACCATTGGTAGAGTTCGTTGTAATCTGTAAAAGTTGTTCCATGGATGTCGTTCACGCTCTGCATGAACCTGTACATGTTGGAATTCTTGATTCGCTGCGCGGAAGGTTCCCATAATGGCTTGAGCATTGCAGTCCTCTCTATTGACAGCTTGTAGGAAAGACACTTTTAAGCGTTCATCAGCACCCTATATGCACATGATCGGACCGCTGTGCACGTAGGGGCAGGTCCCGGCGAACGGTTTCTATACCTTTCAGTTTTCCCTTTGGAATTGCGATTAAAAACTGAAACCTTCAGGTAATTCCTCAACTTTTGTACCTTCCGGCACCCAGGAAAGATCGAGAATTGTACAGGTCGGTCCGGTGGTCCTGAAGATAGGAACGACTTTCATGCCCAACTTTGGTTCACCGATGCTGAGGTAGCTCATTAAAATAGTAGCCACCCCATCAAACTCTATGTTGATGAATTTAATTGGTTTATCAAGGATATTGAAGGCTCCTGACCGTTCGCATACCATAAAAGTATGTATCAGGGCTGTCTTCTTGGCTGTATCCGTCAGGTCGATGACGGTATTTTTTCCGAGACAGTCGGGGCAGTGGATTCTAAAAGGCATGTACACTGTCCCTTTTGAGCCGCAATCGGCATTATCGCAGCGGGTCGCCTGCAGTTTCCCCTTGCCGAGGGATTCAAAGAAAACTGCTTCACCTCCGTAAGAATGGATAAAAGTCATATCTCTTGGATTGGTGACTCCGAGGAGCTTCCAGTCATCGTCGGCACTGCGTATCGGGGTATTTGGTGTCAGATGATGGAAGGCGCCTTTTAATTTGTATTTATTATCCTTGACGTATACCTGTCCGAACATACTCATAATATATCTCCTTTACCTGTCGTTGGTTAGGCGTCTATTTAATCAAATGATCGGGATCCATGAGGATCGTGGAGGTGACATGGGAGCCGACACCGGCATGGCTGATAGCCATTCCTCTTTTGGCGCCTTTGACTTGCAGGTTGGTCCAGTCGGCAGGCTTTTCCCGGTTGAACTGCTGCCAGATGTTCTCATCTCCATGGAGCTCTTCCCATCTGTTCCAGATATGGGTTGCTACTTCGAAGGTCTGCATGATACCGGTCGCTCCGACCGAATGCATGCAACCGATCAGCCCGCCGGAGAGGTTGGACGGTAACTTGCCGGGCTCCCCGGTATGTGGATTGGTATGGTAACAGTCTCCGGATTCGACATAGTCGCGGCCATACCCGTAGGGGCGGATACCGATATCTTCATAGGTCTGGACATCACTGATAGTGAAAGCGTCGTGGAGTTCAACCAGGTCAAGATCGTTGGTCGGGTCGGTTATTCCGGACATGCCGTACCCATAGTAGGCTGCGATTCTCGCCGCGAGAAAACCGGTAAAGCCGGGATACCGATCTCCGCCCGGAAACCTGTCACCCAGATCCTTATATTGATCCGCTGATTCATTGGGCAGCAGCGGTATGGCCATATCCATCCTGTCGGCTGGACGCAGGGTATGCGAACCTGCGGCGACAAATGTCCGTAACGGTTTGTTTTTGCTGTTTTTTGTGAGTTCAACGGCTGTGTTTTCATCACAAAGTATGGCGCAGGCGGCACCGACGCTCATCAGGCAACAGTCGAGTGCACGTAGCGGGTATGCGACTACCGGGGATTTTAACACATCATCAACGGTGATTTTCATCGGAGACTGGGCAAAGGGATTGAATCTGGCGTATCCGTGGTGTTTTACCGATATTTCAGCCAGGGTTCTTCTGAAAGAATCCTCGGCTTTGCCGAAAATCTGCCAGTAGCGCTGGGCCATGACGGCATAATATCCGGTATAGATATGACCAAGCGGTGATTCCCAGTCTTTATCGGCAGCGCAGGAAATGAGGAAATTGCCTTCATCCGTCGGCACTTCGTCCATCCGCTCCCAGCCCATGACCAGCACGCAGTCCGAATAACCGGAGGCCACGGCTTTCATGCCTTCCCACAGAGTTGATCCCCCTGTGGCGCCACCGGTTTTTACACCGACATTGCCAAGCGGATCAAGGCCAAGCCGATCGTGGATGACGGCTTCCCCTAAAAGTTGATCTCCGAAATGATCGGCGAAGTGGCCGTAGTAGCAGGTATGTATGTATCGTTTCAGTTCCGCGGGCGAGATGTCGAGCAGCCGGGCCGCCATTGTGAAGGCATCAATGCACAATTCTTCGGTGCGTTTGTCCGGAAAGGCTCTGTCGTACTTGGACTGTCCGGCTGTCACCAGGTATACCGGTCGCTGTAATTGAGGAATTTTCAACTGTTGCTTGCTGAATGTGATCATACCGCTGTCTCCTTGTTGATTAAGGTTGAGGTATTACTCGAGCACTCGATTTGTGTACCAACCCCGGCAAACGGGGAAACAACAGGGTAGGGACAGGTTCCTAACCCGCCTTACAGCATCTTGAAACAGATTATTTTCTTACAATAAAAAAAGAAAATAATTTATGAGGCAGCACTACAGTGTTCCCACCCATAAAACAAAACTGATTTTTGAACTGTTATTGGTAATCTTCTGATTTTCGGGATTAGACCAGAAATGTACCGAATCCCCTTCGACCAGAGTATATGTTTCATTTCTGAGCAACAGCTCAACCGATCCTTTAAGAACACAGAGAATTTCCTGGCCGTTTTTAATATTTTTTCTTACGGGAATCGATTTTTCGGGTTCAATCACCAGGATGGATGAATCGATGACGGACCTGTTTTCCGGCGGAAAAAATCGACGAGTAACAAAACCGGTATGAGAGAGATCGAAGTCATCCCATTCCGATTTTCTGATCAGAATAACCTTTTCCTGTTCGTTTACCTGGGTAAGCAGATCCCCGGCATTTATCTCAAGGGCATTGCATATCCGGAGAAGGGTGTCCACCGAAGGAGAGTTGACGTTGTTCTCGACCTGGCTGAGAAATCCCTCGGAAATAGAAGCCATCTCGGCGATTGTTTTAAGAGTCAGTTTCTTTTCCCTTCGGGATTTTCTGATCAAGGTACCGATATTCATGTAATTAACCTGAGGCTTGCAGCTGAAAAATGTTCGGCAGATCTGTTAATATTTATTTATTGTTAATATTAACTTATACGAAACATTATGCAGATGTCAATGGGAATATTCACCGTGCGTAAGAAGGTGCATAAGCAGGCCGAGGAGCACACAGGGGGGGCTGAAACCGCACATCTATGCGTGCCGGTCTGATCGTGAGCAAATGGGGTATTGGTGAATGTTTACTAATCACAGTGCCCCTATATGTAGTCACAGACTTTCTTTTCCCCTTTTTTAGGTTATATTTCCAAGAATATCTGCATGGCAAGGTATTCATCAAGGAGACGAAAAATCGTGTGGACAAGGAAGTGGTCATTATGGATGGAATGAAAGATATTATTAATTGGCTTCGTGGCATTGAGCATTTAGCGAGCGAAGTTTACTCACAGGCTGTTTCTACTTTTGATGATGATCCTGAATTAAAAAAATTTCTTGATCATATTTCAGAAGATGAAGCCTGGCACTATCATGTCATGGGCAGTGCTGCGGAATATCTCTCTGGAAAGCCCGATTTGATTCCTGCTGTTTCAGTTGATAAAGATACAAACGACAAGGTCATACACCATTTTTTCGACATACAAGCCGGATTAGAACACAAAACGATTTCCAGAGATGATCTCATTGAAAAAATTGTCGCGGTAGAACTATCAGAATGGAATGACATATTTCTTTACGTTGTGAATGTATTGAAAGAGAAAACTATTGAATTTAAATATCCTGCAGCAAGATTGCAGTCCCACATAAACGAGCTTAAATACTTTTTGGAAGTAATTGAAAATAAACCGCAAACACTTAAAAAAATAATAGAGTTACCCGCGGTATGGGTTGAAAACATCCTAATTGTGGATGATTGTGAAATGATAACCGATCTCTATAAGGCATTGCTGAATCGCGAGGGCAATATTGATGTGGCCCACAACGGCGAGGAAGCTTTCAAGTGCATGAAGAAGAAATATTATAAATTAATTATTTGTGACATTGATATGCCGATTATGGATGGGATCTCCTTCTATAAGAAAGCAGTGAAACTATTTCCCGGCATTTGTCATAAATTCCTTTTTATTTCAGGTTTTGTTACTTCAGAGAGGCAAACCTTTTTCAAGCAAGCTAAAGTGCAATGTCTTTTGAAACCCGTGCCAATCAATATATTAAGGGAGGAATCGCTCAGAATATTGGCAAATTTTGTTTAAGCGGGGGCAGCAAAAACATGGTGGTTTTTCCCGCGTCTGTCCCCGAGAATCTCGTACACATTATTCAAAGAGGCAATAATCGCCAAACCTGTTTTTTGCCGATGACGAATCGGCACTTATCATACACCATTCGATTTATTATGACCCTGGTGTTAATTAGTCTGTCCCCGAAAAGAAAGGAGAAAAGAATGTCATGAATGAGCATCTCATTATAACTCTTCTCTTAATTCTCTCAACTGCATGGGCATTTAGCGCTCTTCTAAACCTGATTGGTCTGCCGAGTATTCTTGGTGGTTTAGTGGTTGGCTTTATTTTAGGGCCACCATTGATGAATATTATTACACCATCGCCCTCCTTGGATTTTCTGGCAGAGTTAGGCGTTTTTTTTGTTATGTATTATATAGGGTTGGAGATGGATCCCAAGGAACTTCTTGGTCATTTCCTTCCATCGATAATGGTGGCTATTGGTGGTTTTGTCTTTTCTTTTACCTTGGGCTTCTTTACGGCGAAACTGATGGGGGCCACAGCATTTCAGTCACTCTTTGTTGGAATGATCCTTTCCGTTACAGCTATAGCCGTGCAAGCTGCTATTTTGCAAAATATGCAAATTCATAAAACAGTTGTTGGCCATGTTATCATTGGTGCAGCTCTGTTTGACGATATTATTTCGCTCATTTGTTTGTCTGTTCTTCTTGGCCTCGCCAAAGGCGGTGAAGTGCATCTTGCAGGAATTATCGTTATGCTCATGAAAGTTTCTGCCTTTTTTGTTTTCACCATCATTATTGGTCATTTCCTAATACCTCCTATCACGAAAAGACTGAATGATTTTGAAGGAAAAGGTTTTACCTTTGCAATAATCTCCGCTCTGGTTATGGCCTATCTTGCGGAACAGGCTGGATTGCACTTAATTATTGGGGCTTTTCTTGCCGGCCAGTTAGTGCGGAAAGAAATTATCGATGAAAAGATTTTTGAAGTCATAAAAGAGAGATTCTACGGCTTGAGCTTCGGTTTTCTTTTACCGATCTTTTTTACGACACTTGCATTTCATGTGAAGCTGGAGTGGAATTTTCAATTTCTGGTGTTTACCATGTCAATGATCGCAGCGGCATTCATAGGGAAATTTGTCGGATGCGGTCTTGGAGCAAAAATGTCAGGCTTGGGAAATTTTCAGTCACTGGTTATTGGTGTTGGTATGAACGGGCGTGGTGCGGTGGAGCTGGTGATCATTGGTATTGCAATCGAGCTTAGTGGAGAGCTCATCGCTGAAAAACAGATCCTGCAGCCCTTGCTCACTGAATATCAGATTTCAGCCCTCATTTTGATGGTGTTCGTTACCACGTTGATAAGTCCTATTCTGCTTAAATGGTCATTGTCAAAATATCCTATTTCACGATGAATAGCTTTGTGAAGATCGCAGATATCGGGGGCGAATGTAATAGGGGACGTTCACGATCTGTCTCCGTGTTATGTTGATCCATAACCTTTCCATATCCCTCATGTTGCCAGGCACCTTTTTCATGATTGCCGCCTTCATCATGAGCCTGAAGATGCAGAACGTTCTTCCGGAAGCCTCCCAGAGGAAATGGCGCATAATGTCCAGCCTGCTGGCTTTTTTTTCCTGTGGCTATATTTTCTATTTTATTCTTCAGATCCGGCAGTTCCAATTTCCTCTGGAGGTCATAACGAGTTCGGTTTTTTTCGGAGGATCAGTCTATGTTTTTCTGGTTATCAGGCTAACCCAGGGAACGATCAAGACTATCAGGAAAAGCGAAGAAGAAACCCGTATAGCCAATAAAGCACTTACTCTTGCCTATGACTCTACCATCGAAGGCTGGGGAAAGGCCCTGGAACTCCGGGACCAGGAGACGGAAGGGCACACCCAGCGTGTGACGGATATGACTCTGCGGCTATGCCGGGCATTTGATCTCGACGAAGAGGAATGCATTCAGGCCAGAAGAGGGGCTTTGCTCCATGATATCGGTAAAATGGCTATATCAGACAGCATTTTATTAAAAACAGGCTCCTTTACCCCTGAAGAACGACAGATTATGCAAAAGCATCCGGTTTATGCCTTCAAGATGCTCTCTAATATCGACTATCTGCAGCATGCATTGGATATCCCTTACTGCCATCATGAAAAATGGGATGGAACAGGATATCCCCGGGGCCTGCAAGGAGATGAGATACCCTTGGCTGCCAGGATATTTTCCGTGGCTGATATCTGGGACGCCTTGATTAATGACCGCCGCTATCACGACGCCTGGTCAGAGAGCAAAGCACGTGAATACATCAAATCCCTGGCGGGAACACACTTAGACCCGAAAGTGGTGGAAACTTTCCTGGAGATGGTGCGATAAACTAACCATTCACCGGGAATAGCGCAATGCCTGCACAACTCCCGGCTTAACAGGCCGACAGGCAGGTAGGGGATGGGTTCTAACCCCTTCCTTCTAAGTTTAATGGTGGACCGTTAACCGGAGGCAAGTCATATATTTCCACTCAATTTTTCCAGGTCCATAAGAGAAATATCGACTCTTAAGAGGAACAGGATGCTTGATTGACAATAACAATCGATCAAGCATGCTAGGAGGTGTCCGAGAATGTAATTTTTTCCCCAGCTCATCGTTATTTCAGAAAAATAATGCTCGGAATATTAACTATATGCTCATGCTTATTATTCTGAAATGCCTCGATCTGAGAAAAAATGCCTATTCTCGTATAAGCTCCTAGAGCACTTTCCAGATCCCTTCAGCAGTTGCAATGAGTTGCTCGCCACATCGTAATTCGCCCTGCATGAAGACCAAGGAACGTGTTTTTCTAAGGACTTTGGCTGTACCCAATAGTAAATCCCCCGTTTTAGATGCGGAGATAAATTTGACGTCGAAGGAAATTGTTGCTGCTCTTGCGTTTGTACCAAGTACCCGATGAGCAGCTGTCCCCATTCCTGAATCCATCAGGCTCATTATGAAGCCACCATGAGTAATACCACCAGGATTTAAGTGAATGTCTTGTATTCTGGCCCTGAACTGGTAATCAGTTTCAGAAATCGTTCTGAACTCCAGACCGCCATTGTGTTTCATAAAGCCAACGAAGCTTATTTGTTGAAATGTATCGTCCATATCTTTTGTGATGATTGTTTTTTACTATGAAGAGTCTCCCAAAGACCTCCTCATATCAGAGGAAAGGTGTCTGCTACTGACTACATCGAGCTTTCAGATTTATTATTGGTGACTTGTCTGTAGAGTCAATTAAGATAATCTCGTAAAAACCTGAAATATCAGATGGCTAAGTAAAAATCTTTATATGCTGGGCGCGCAAAATTTCTATCATTTCGGCGTACTAGAGTACGTCGTAATAATAGAAATTTTGCAGCAACGAAGCAGATGAAGAATTTTTACGACGCCATCAATTAAAGAAGTATGGAACTCCTCGCGCGCCATAGAACTTGCTTTTCCTAAACAAAAAGATTTCAGTGAAAAAAGTGCTTGTAGGTCATGCGCAATTTTTGCTGAGTATTTTTCTTTTCCAAATAGATGTTTTGCTGATGTACTAAAAGCATATGGCCAAGAAAATTGGGATTATCCAGATCCAAGGTGTAAGAAAGCTCCAGAATTTAATAATGAACTAATTTATATGTAACGCAGTCTTTGTTTGATAATCAGGATAAAAAGGATCAAGACTTTGCATGACTCTTGTCGAGCTTAAGGTTAATTTCTTCAATCCGATTACAGAGCAGCTTGTTTTTAGAAAGCCGCTCTGTAATCCTTGTTATAATACTGCTCACCGAACTGTATGTCAAAAGCTCAGACTCCCGCCCAATCTCTTCCAATCGCAAACCGCATCTTTTTTGGCAAGATATACCGCCACGTTGTGAGGCCCATGTCCATTTTTTCGCAGATCTCTATTATTCTGATTACGCATGAAACTCAGCTGTTCTCTCCGTCATTCCCGCATAGGGGGGAATCCAGTGATCATGTGAGTAAATCGATCCCCGCCTACGCGGGGATGACGACCGTGCTGTATTTCATTTCTCTTTTGTTATCAATAAATTGTGTCTATGCTCAAAGATCTGGCTGAGTTTTATACGTAAGCATGATTATTATTGATGTCTGAAAATCGTTGAAAATGAGAGCAGAGCATTTCTAAATGAGATTCTATCTGTAATGCGACTGTCGATATCCCATGAAACGAAAAGGAGGTTAGAATGAACAAAATATTCTTTTTCACAGCTACCATTATCCTATGTACCCTTAGCGCCGGCTCCGTACAGGCAGCTGAAAAACCATCCCTGACGCTTGGAGAAAAACTGTTCAAAGACCCCACGCTCGGGAGCAGTAATAACACAAAAAGCTGCAACAGCTGTCATCCGGGGGGTACCGGTCTGGAAAATGCCACAAGAAACCCTAACCTTGCTTCCATTATCAATCAGTGCATCACAGGACCCTTGGAAGGGCAGGCCATAAAAGATAATTCATTACAAATGAAGTCAATAAAACTATACATTTATTCGCTTAAGGAAAAAAATAAGTAAGCAAAACCTCCTTGAAATATATGTAACCAAACTGACTCGGCATAGGTCGTGAGATAGGCAGCTGCAATCTATGATAATCTGCTTGAACGAACCTGGAGCACTGGATGCCGACGGACAAGGATGGCCTAATGTCGCTGGTGCCAAGGATGGCACAGGAGCACTACGGTTACATATCCGAATTACGTGATCTTTTGATGTGTAACGGTGAACGGGTACAAAGTGGCTAAGCATTCGGATCGGAGGAGTGCTATGGTAATTAATATAAAAGAAACGACAGTTGCGTTTTTTCTCATCTTCAGTTTACAGATGCTCACCTGCATTGCTTTGCATAGCGAGTCTTTTGCGTCCTCCAGCAGTAATCCCAAGGACTCAGGGAATTGGCGAATCCAGGAAAAAAACGGTGCGGATCCGCAAGGTAATCTCTACCGGATGCCCTCATCCGAATTTTTCCGGAAAAGGACAGTGGAAGAAAAAATCGATCTTAAGCACATCAATTACAACCTGCTCTCAGCCGCCATCTTCCATGAGACCAACCAGAAGCGAAAAAAATATGGCAAAGAGCCGCTCAGCCATCTCCCTCGCCTGGACGAAGCATCCATGATACATGCCGGGGATATGGCTGAACATCAATATGTGGGTCACATGAATCCAAGAGAGCGGGAGCTTCGGACGCCGCTCGATCGGGTTCAGGAGGTGGGGCTGGACGATATCCATTTTGTGGCTGAAAATGTGGCATCACACTTTGGTTTGCAATATAAACCGGGAACGGCTGTATTCCAGATCAAAAAGGATGGTCACACCGAGTACTCCTACCAGCCTGGAGGAAAACCGATCGAGAATCATACCTATCGATCGTTTGCCGAGAGCTTGGTGATGCATGGATGAACTCGCCGGAACATCGTAAGAATATTCTTGCCGAGGAACCTGAATACCTTGGGGCGGGCTGCTCAATCGGTGACAGGGACAAAGGACTGGTGAAGTTCTATTGCGTGCAGTTGTTCTTCAACAAATTTGGCAAAAAGTAAAAAAAGGGTCATAAAAAAAGAAAAAGGAAAACGGCTGGTCCGAATCATCATCTTCTTGCCTGAAATACCAATCCGCAAGTCAGACTAATTTTCGCAAAAAAGCCAGAAAAAATTCAGTCCCTTCAGTTCTTCCAAGAAATAGTTCAATATTAGTTAACAAAAGCAGGAAAAATATTGACAAAACATCTCAGCTGAATAATGATCGGCAGTACGATTGAGCGCTTAGTCGGCTTAATCTGTCTAGGTAGCTATTTAACTTTTTGCCGTACATGAATCTCACGCTTTAGAAAGTGACCGATCGTTCAGTCAAAAAAATCGGTCTCATGATACACTCCAGCAGTTGGCAATCCTGAATAATGAAGGGAAAGGGTAAACCTTCCCGGCGATTATCCGGGTTTAACACTCCATAAGGGAAGGCCTTTCAGGCCCTGTTCTTTGTGGGGATAAGTACTTCACGAAATTCATTCAAAAACAAGAAATGAATTTCCAAGGTACTGATAGGTAGTTCTAACCAATTAGCATTATGAGGAGGAGCGTATGTCAGCAGGAGCGTTAAAACCGAGATGGGGCCAACCTCTCACGGGAATTGTATCATTTGTTGTGTTTTCGGCTATTGCTCTGGCAACCTGGTACCTTTTGAGTGATCCGAGAGGACCGGTCAAGTGGTTTCCTTATCCGTTCGTCATGTATCTTGCGATGATGATTTTAGTTGGTATCTGGCAACATATGTTGCTGGCCGACTGGCCTTTTCAGAACATCCAACAGCCCTGGCGCGGAATCATTATGACCATTGTAAACGTCATTCTGGTCTGGTTGGTCATAGACATCCTCTTTTACCGAATTCTGGGAGCCGGGTTCAATTTCTTTAATTATTATGGATTGGAGGCTGTCGGTAAACCGGTGATATTTGCTCAGGTCGCCGTAGTTTGTTTTGTTCTGATAGGCTTTTACACCTATCCTGTTTCCACAATTTTTTTCGGGAAATGGCCTGTTCAACCAAGTAATATATCTCAGCCTGCCGGCGGATTTGCAGAATTAGGCTGGGGAACCTTATTGACTGTGATTTGTTACGCTTTCCTGATCGTACCCTTTTTCGGCATGGTCCTGGCAGGGCCGGCCCTTAACCCGTCCTGGTGGGCAGGTATCGGCGGTACGCCGCATGTGCACTGGGTATTCGGCTGGTGGGAGTGGGCGATTGTCATTCTCTTCATGACGCCGAACGTCTGGAGGATGAAGCCATGGAGTCTTATTACTCTTCCTCAACCATGGAAGGGGATTGTTTCGGTCATTTTGTCACTAATTCTTGCCTATATTTTATCCCTTGTCTGTAAAATGATTATCCCCTTGTGGGTTCCCGCAGAAACCTTTCAGCTATTACAGGAAGCGAAAGGAACAGCCGAAGTACAACGATTTTACTGGATTCACTCAGCGGAAATTGCCGGCTTTACCCTCGTCCCATTTTTGATCTGGCACCATTATTTTGATGATATCGCTTTTGGGTTGGACAAGGATGCCTGGTCAGCCTTTTTTGTAAGGACTATCGGAGTACTTTTATTTGCTGCAGTAAGTTACTGGGTGTTTTATTATGCTAATTTTGGTCATTGGGCTTTAGGCAATCACCATATGGATGAACTTGCCCACAGATTTCCGCATGGTGAATCGCTTGTCTGGAACTTTTGGTGGATTATTCCTTTACTCTGGAATGAATGGTTCTTTCATAAATGGCCATTTTATGTGCATGAGCATTAATTAAACTGCAATCGAGGTCAGATGCCGGTGGGGATTGTTGACTTTCATTCAGCACCGGCACGCTTTTCAAATGTTAAATCGAGGACCGGACGTTCGGATTTCTAGTGACAGAGCGTCAAAAATGATACCCATGGCAAACTGCCGGAAAGGAGAGATCCAATGCAAGTATCAAGCGTAAACAAAAGTATCCTGACTCCTGTGGAATTTTTGACCAGAAGCGCCCTCGTCTATCCTGACAAGACAGCGGTTGTCCATGGTGAAAAACGGTACTCCTATAAAGAATTTTCCGAGAGAATTTATCGCCTGGCAAGTGCACTGCGACAAAAGGGTGTCGGTAAGGATGATAAGGTGGCATTTATCTGTCCCAATATTCCGGCCATGCTGGAAGCGCATTATGCCGTGCCCCTGATTGGCGCGGTTCTGGTCAGTGTCAATATTCGTCTTTCTCCCGGAGAGGTTTCGTACATCATCGATCATTCCGACGCTAAACTAGTTGTTGCAGATAGTGAATTTGCCCATCTCGTCCAGCCGGCCGAATTACCAAAGGTCAAAAATTACGTCACGGTATGTGATGTGAGTGACAAAAAATCTCTGGAAGGTTTGGAATATGAGGAATTTCTCGCAACCGGTTCTCCTGAAAAGATTGAGGCTGATATAGACTCCGAAGATCAGCTGCTGGCCATCAATTACACCAGCGGCACAACCGGTCGGCCCAAGGGAGTTATGTATCACCACCGGGGCGCATATCTGAATGCAATCGGCGAAGTTCTTGAATCAGGTCTGACCGCCGCTTCAGTTTATCTCTGGACACTGCCCATGTTCCATTGCAACGGCTGGTGCTTCACCTGGGGAGTCACAGCCGTTGGTGCAACCCATGTCTGCCTGCGTGCCGTCATCGCCGAGGACATTTATCGTTTGATTGAAAGGGAGAATGTTTCGCATCTGTGTGCGGCTCCGACCATTCTCATTACCATGAGTACCTGGCCGGAAGCTGCCAAAGTAAAGATGAAGCGAAAACTGAAAATCATGACTGCCGGGGCGCCACCCGCTCCGACAATTATCAGGAATATGGAAGCTATCGGCGCGGATATTACCCACACCTACGGCCTCACCGAGGTCTACGGTCCGCACAGCGTCTGCGCCTGGCAGCCTGCCTGGGAGACTTTTTCCGAAGAAGAAATGGCAATAGCCAAATCACGGCAGGGTGTGCCGTATGTTATCACCCATTTTATGGATGTGGTAGATCCTCTCACTATGCAGCCGGTACCAAGAGATGGCAAGACCATGGGCGAAATAGTGATGCGCGGTAACAATGTCATGACCGGCTACTATAAGGATCCCGAGGCGACCGAAGAAGCGTTTGCAGGCGGCTGGTTCCACAGTGGTGACCTCGCGGTAATGCATCCTGACGGCTATGCCCAGATTATGGACAGGAAAAAAGATATCATCATCAGCGGCGGGGAAAACATATCAACAGTTGAAGTGGAAAGTGTTATCTACGGCCATCCCGACGTTCAGGAGGTAGCGGTTATTCCTGTTCCGGATGAGAAATGGGGTGAGGTGCCCAAGGCCTATGTTGTGCTTAAGGCAGGAAAAAAGACCTCGCCGGAAGACATCATTGCCTATACTAAAGAACATCTGGCGCGTTTCAAGGCTCCGAAATATATCGAATTCGGCGAATTGCCCAAAACTGCAACCGGTAAAATTCAGAAGTTCAAGTTAAGAGATAAGGAGTGGGAAGGAAAAAAACGGATCGGCTAAACCTCACAGGGGTACTCTTTTACCTTGGGGCGGGTTCCAAACCCGCCCTTATGCCTTTCGGATCCCCTTAATTCTCACCTTTGGCTTTCTTGCCGCCAATACTTCTGTTCGTTAGTCAGATGAAAAAGGCCATAAAACAACAAGCAAATTTGAGCAAGTTGATATGTACGCTCTGTCCTCATGCTTGCGGGGCCGACCGGGAGTATGGACGGGGTTTCTGCGGGACCGGCAATGGCTTTGAGGTCGCCTCCGTCATCATCCACAAAGGAGAGGAACCGGTAATCAGCGGCAGGGATGGCATCTGCAACATCTTCTTTGCCGGGTGCAATCTGCGCTGTGTCTATTGCCAGAACTTTCAGATATCACGCAACATTGAAAGAAAATCTTCTCGAATTCCTTCGCTACAGGAGATCGTCGGCCGCATCACCGCCATTCTGGATCAGGGAATCGAGAACATCGGCTTCGTCTCGCCGGCGCATATGGTGCCGCAGGTCAGGACGATCATTAATGAGTTGCACCGGCAGGGATATTCCCCGATCGTAGTCTATAACACCAACGCCTATGAGCGGGTCGAAAACCTTCGTTCGCTTGAAGGCCTGGTGGATGTCTTCCTGCCGGACTTCAAATATATGGACAGTGAACTGGCTGCTCGATGGTCGGAAGCGGCCGATTATCCGAAGGTGGCTTGTGCCGCCATCAAAGAGATGTATCGTCAGAAAGGAAACCGGCTGCTCTATACCGACAGCGGCAAGCTCCAGTCCGGAATGATCGTCCGGCATCTGGTCTTGCCTGGATCGGTCGCCGACAGCATCGCGGTGCTGAGGTTTCTGGCGGATGAAATCTCCTCCCGTCTGGCCATATCCCTTATGGCCCAATACCATCCGATCCGGGATGTAGCAAATTTACCGCCGCTGCACAGGAAAATAACAGTTCAAGAGTATCATCGGGTAGTGGCAGAGCTGGAAAATCTCGGTTTTGAAAACGGCTGGTTTCAGGATTTCGACAGCCCCGAATATTATAATCCCGATTTTAGTCTTTCCTCACCTTTCGACGATTAAGTCGATTGCCCAGGGCAATACACTCCTACGCAGGAAAAAGGGAGACTGGTGGTCGTCTGGCCACGAGCCTGTAATTGTTGGCGGCAATAACCATGAAGCTATCAGTTTGAAAAATGTGCAACCGTTCACCAGCACCCCATTCTCATCCAATCACCTCACATAGCCAACTATAGCGCTGAGGCCTGCTTGAACGAACCTTGAGCACTGGATGACGACGGCCAAGGATGGTCTAGTGTCGCGGGTGCCAAGGATGGCACAGGAGCGACATGGTTACAGATCCGGGTTATACCGTCTTTTGATGTGTACCGGTGAATGGTTACAAAAATGTCAGCCCATCAGCTGAATTTGGCGGAAGGCTCTGCTGCTTGCACCGTTGTCATGGAGCGATACCGTTCGAGATGATTTTTGAGCAGTTGCAGTTTTTTGCCGATAAGACGAATCTGGGCCGCATCCTTTTGTGGATTCAGCGTGTCTATCCTTTTTTGATATAATTCGACAAGCTTTGCAGTCACTTTTGTATCAAAGGGATAGAAATGCAGCCATCCATACCAGCTCTTCTCGAGTTGTCTTGTGCTGTCGCCGAAGTTGTCGAATTCAACCAGTATGCTGTTTGCCAGCGAAGCCGCGGGAAATCCGAACATGTCCAGTCCCATTATCGTTTTTTTGTCGTAAAATTTTCCGCTATTTTCCCTGCTCTCCTGGAATCGTGCCAGCAGGGATGTGGAATTTTTTTGAGGGCCGACCGGCTCTCGGCGATAGTGTCACGTGCAGCCGTCGATTGTTTTCACCAGCCCGGCAATGGCACTGGTAACATTTCCCTGCTGCAGATAACTCTGGGCCAGATAAAAATGAAGCTGGGAATTGTTGAGGTCGGTTAAACGGGGGATGGCGTTGTCGAAATCTCCCAGGGATATATCGAGCATCGCCTGTGTTTCCAAAGAATTGTCGCTAAGCAACCCTTTTGAACCGATCTCCTCTATTAAGCTACTGGCTTTTTTTAGATGCCCGGTGCCGACCAAAAAATTTAACGAGGATTCCAGTTTTTCATCTTCATAGGGATAATCGTAATTATTTATCTGTCCGGCCAAATGCATCCCTTCATCGAAGTCGGTATCGAAATAGTTGATAATATCCGCTACCGCACCTTCCACGTTACGTGTCTGTACCAGGTCGGCGCGCAATGAGGGATATTCCTTATAGGCGGTAACCAGCGGCAGGAAAAATTGTGAGGAGCCGTCCATGGCCATCATGAGATGATCGGCACCGGCATATCCCTCCGGGGAGTCAAGATAATGCAGGTGATACTGAAGGTATTGGCCGCTGCTTTCTGCCAGAGCCGTTCGAATGGTGGCGGGTAGTTTGTCTGCCTTGTCGGGTGGATAGACGATCACCATGGTGGTATTTTCTTTCTTCCAGGACCGTACAAAATCTTTCTGCAGGTAATCCACCCAGATGTCCCTGGTGGCAACGTCGTAGGTGATGAATGTCTCAAGGGTGCTGTCGTAACCGACGATGGCAAATACATGGGACGGCACATAGACAAGGACCGGGAAGCCGGCGTCTATGCAGGAGAAAATATCGGCAAGGGTCGCCGTCGGCAGAAAGTCATGCCGGAATCCTTTCTGTTCGGCAAACCAGGCTTCATCGACAATTGTCGTACCGCTGTCCAGTCCGGTTATCGCCTGTCCGATCTCCTTGGCGTCCACGGTGGCTCCCCAGTAGCGCATGACCAGTGCCAGTGAATTGGGAACGCAGTATCCACCCTTATAGGCAGTGGAAGTTTCAACGCCGGGCAGCACGACTCTCTTGGCGGGACCGGAGTTCCGTTCAAGATTGTCGAGAAACTTGGTTGAATTCTGCACGAGATCGCCACGGGAATTATACATGGAAACAACCTTGCGAAAGCCGTCTACAGCTTTCTCCCTCTCTCCAAGTTTATGAGCCAAGAGAGCGATCCGGTATTGCAGATAACTGGCATGCAGACCTGATGGTTTCTTACTCATTCCCCGCTCGTAGCACCACAATGATGTGGCAATTCTGCCTTCTTTTTCAAAATAGTTGCCGGCACTATGGAACCAGTTCGATGAATAGCCGCACACAAGCGAAAAGAGAAAAGCGCTGCTGAGGCTGATAGCGGGTATCTGGAGAAAACGCAGGGTCTTGCCGGAAGCGCTCAGGGGGCGCAAGGCATAGAGCAGCAGCGATGTTGACCACCAGCTGCCGACCAGCAGATTGCCAAAGAGAAAAAGAGTAAAGGGAGTAACCAGTTCACTGTTATCGATCTGTACGGTTAAAAATCCGGGAAGGACGATTGTCAGCTGCAGAATGAAGAACCAGAGAAGGACAATCCAGACCAGGCCGACGGCATAGGTGAAGAACTGAAATGGTTTGATGTGCAATCCGAGTTTGCCGACCCAGCCTCCTGCGATAGCTCCGGTGATACCGAGGGAGAGAATACCGAAGGCCAAAAGAACCATTGACAGGCTGTCATCAAATGCGACCGGCATCAAGGAGGAAAGTAACCGGTCCGCACCGAGCAGGAAGAGTATTATGAAGGGTACGCCGAGAACAGGAATTAAAAACACTCCCCCGGCGATGCCCGTCAACACAAATCGCTTTCCTGACTTCTGGGACTCCACGAACGTTGTCTGGTATTGCTCTTTTTTACTCTGATGCAGACGGCGGAAATAGAAGTAATTTGCCCCCGCGGCCAAAAAATGAGCCGCTATGAGTGTCAGCGACGACCAATACCAATCGGTCGGCCAGAGGACGAGAAAAATATATAGTGCCGGATAAGCAATAGCCGTGACGGTCAAAATTAGCTTTGCCCTGATGCCCGCGCTTAGTCTGGACAGGATTTTCCAGGCGGGAAAAAGAGCGATATGCGGACCAGCCATTAAGGTCAGCAGGGCAATAAAGGCAGGTGAACAAAGAGGAGTTTCCGTTTTATCGGCAAAATGATGCGGCTGTTCAGGTAAAACGGCTGTTCTCTGTTCGTCTACGGAGGAAACATGGGTAATGATTTCGGACATAGGATTGTTCTCAATTATTGGCAGTCGGGCTGACGAGCCCTGTTCCTTGGTTCGCTATATCGATCGAATGTGAGCCTAGAAGACGGGCTCCCCAGGTCTTCAGCTTTTTCGACATCTCCTGGTTTTTCCCCAGCCGGTCGAGCATCTTGGCATAATCAAGGTGATAATGGCTGTCATACCGTCGCATTTCAATCGCTTTTTGGTAATATTTACTCGCCTTGGTAAAATCCTGCCGCTGGTCGGCAAGAGAGGCAAGACAGTAAAAATAATCCGGTTCGTATTTGACTGACTTTGGCCGGATCCTGCCCATCAGGTTGCCTGCTTCAGCGAACTGATGATTCTGGATCAAGAGATATGCCGACTTCAACGCCAACTTGTCGCTCCATTCACCCGCGGCCAGTGCTCCCCGGTAGCTTGAGATCGATTTGCCGAGATCCTTTTCCCACTCAAAAAGACCGGCGAGATACAACCAGTCTTCCCTGGAATCGGGTTGAAGCCGGACATTTTTTTCGGCAATTGCTATCAACTTTTGTCGATCATCAGGATTACTCATGTCAAGGAAGTCCCGATATTCCTGTCTGGACTGCCAGTCGAGCCGATGACTTGAAAAGTCACTGTCAAATTGTTTTTCGGCCAGCACAAGGAAATCCTGCGTTTCGGGGACTCCCAGAAAATGATCGATCTCCTGAAGCCGGGGAAGCTGCTTTTCCAGGTGAAGTTTTTCGGCGATACGGTTATCCCGGCTCTGCCAGAGCAATGCCGCAAGATGGGCGACATGAAGAGGAAAGGAATCTTTGCTCAGTCTATAACTCTGGCCTGCCCAGGTGATTGCCTGGATGATATCCCCTGAGTTGAGGGCGGATAGGCTGATTTGAGCTGTAACTGCCGCCTTGCTGTCCCGTTCCATTTCCTGCTCGTCCATTTCGAGAACGGTCGCAACCCGCGGCAGCTGTTCGGGTGGAATAACAACGGCTATTCGGGGAGCATAATCCTGTTGAACCGGCTGCTGCCAGAAAGAGAAGGGGAGCTCTGCTCCAGCCAAAAGATCAATTCGCGACTGGTTGCCGACAGTCGGAGTGCCATCCTTTTTCCCTTCGAACAGACTGTTTCCGGCAACACCTTCCAGATCGGATTTTTTCAAACCACCTAAGATATTTTTGTAATTGGATCCGGTCACTATGGTTCGACTATCGTCAATCCCACTGAGCAAATAAAAGGAATTCCCGACCGGTTGGATTACAGGAAAACCTGCGTGAATGAGTCTTTCGATGTTGTTCAATGTAGAGGGGAAGAGAAGAACCTTATACCCCAGATCGGCAGCGTTGTTGTAGAGATCGGCAAGGGAAGGCATGGCCTCCAGGGATATCTTATCGTCATTCTTGGAGATATCTTTCAGGTGAATAAGGGTATCTGCCTCCGATACGTTGTTTCGGCTTTCGTAGTATCGCAAGTTTCGGATGAGTGCCATCCAGTTACCGGTCATATACGATTCATAATGTTGGGGCGGCATTTTCAGTTTAAAAGAACTCTGCTCCTGACCGAACCGCTCAGATCCGAGAGCCGCCGCGGCAAGTGCCGCCTGTCTCCACCAGCGAGAAGAATCCCTGGTCCTTGTAAATATTTGAGTGTACAGCTTGCGAGCCGAATCGTATTCTTTTTGGCTGTACCTGAAATCCGCAACTTTAGCCGCGATTTCAGGCCAGTGGTCATGATTGGGAAAGCGGACCAGGAGCAGTTCGGCTTTGTCAAAAGCGTTTGCCCTTTTTGCGGTATCCTCTGAATTCATCTCATAGAAAATTTGTTGCTGGTAAAACTGCCAATGTCTTGGTGAGAAAAAGACTGTCAGAAGAAAACTTATGATCAATAATGGAAAAATTGTCAGGGAGCGTTTCCAGAAATCGGCGATTCCGGCTACCGCACCCAGCAACAACGGCAGGAGGAAATATGTCGAATAGTCGTGGCTGATGATGAATTGCAGCGTTTGTTTCATTCCCTGCAGTTTTGGGAGTACCTGTCCCACAGAACTTATTCCCGCTATTCGGCCTCTGCTGAGAAGGAAATAGAAGAGGCTGGACATGGCGGCCAACAGCAGATAGGAAACGATCAGGCCAAAGAAGTAACTGACAATGGATGAAGCAGTGAAACGATTTCGTTCTCCGGCCCACCATATACCGACTGGAATACTGAAAAGTAGTGAATATGGAATAAAACGAAAAAAATCCCAGAGAATTACTTTTTTGGCCAGAAGATCATTGGCCTGGTATTCCTGGATGCGTTCTCCAAAGAGTGGGAAGGCGCCTATGACGACAGACAGGCCGATACCAAGGAAAACGGCAATAACTATCGGGGAAATCCAGTTTTTCCACTCGCGGAGATACAAACGTCCGGGGGCCTTGCCGAAAGTTTTTCTCTGAACCAGCCAGGCGGCACAGGAAAGAATCATAGTGGAGCTAATCGAAAAGAGCAGCAGCTTGTCCCATGAATATTCGGCGAAGCAGCCAGTGGCGCATAACATGAGGAAAAGCAGAATGTTGCCTCCCATCAGGGCTGTTGCCGTTTTTTTTCTGCCTTGAAAATAAAACTGTTTGCAGACAAGAAACCAGGGGAACAGAGCACCAAGGCTCCAGCCGCCGAATATATAGACGTACCATGGCAGCAAACGGGAAGGATTTATCGTAGCATTTGTTTCGGGCATATCAAAATAAGTCGATGATTTTAAATGAATATTTTATAGAAATACTGTTTTGGTCCTAGCTTTTTTATCTTCATTATCAATCCAATTCTCGCACAGAGTCGATGATTTTCAAAGGGTTGATTTCCGATTAGGTCTTTTTTTAAGAGACAGCTAGACTGCATGTGTGTCATATTTTTGGACGTTGTTATCAATGATGGCGTCGTAAAAACTCTTCATCTGCGTCGTTGCTGCAAAATTTCTATCAATTACGACGTACCTTAGTACGCCGAAATTATAGAAATTTTGCGCGCCTAGCATATGAAGCTTTTTACTTAGCCATTTGAAATTCAAGGTTTTTACGATTTTATCATCAATGATTTACGCTCAAGCTGGTAATCTGCTGTAAAAAATGTAAAATTTAGACCGGCATGACAAGTGAGTCTTCCCAGAGGTTGGTTGGGATCGGAGCATTCTTATCGGGGATATTTAGAACGTGGAGCAGCAGGAATACTATGAGAGGTAAGTCTGAAGGAGAAATGTAGCTCTCCCTGTACTATTTCGGTCTGCAAGGCTTTTCTGGGCCTCGGAGTGTTTCTTACCCAGGTAAGCGTCTGATGGAGAACTGCCGACACCTCTTTCAATGGGAGGGGTGTCGGCGGGTCTTAACAAGCTCTTATGCCGGAATCCAGAAAGGACCTCCCTTGCCCATCGCCTGTAGCGTCTTTATGAACTCCCCTGCATAATCTTTAATACGGCTGAGATAGTCCGGCGCCAGCCGATTTTTGAACAAAGGACCACTGAAGACCTGAGCATAGCCGGCCACTGGAATGATGGACTCGGCGGAAACTGCGTCATACGAAGCCCAATTCTTAACATGCTCTTCCGACCGGAAGAGGTTCATGCGGCTTCAGGATATGCCCCAGGGGGTTTCGCCACTTAAGGCTTTAGCCAGGGGAATATTGATGTGTCCGACGGTCGTCTCCGGATTTACCTCGAGGATATCCTCGTTACGCATTCGTATCAGGATGGACTCCCCGCAATCCAGACAGCGAGTGTCGAGGCGGATTTCTTTGTCGGGAAAAAGCCAGCGCACGGCCAGCGCTTCGAGTCCTCATTGGCCGTACCATTTTTGTTCTCCCTCCACACTTACCAGATATTGGGTTGGCACATTGGAAAACGGTGCCCAGGATTCCACATAATCTGTATCCTTGACGAACCAGCAGGCCAGGGATGCTTCTGCTGCCTTGTGTTGCGCCAGTCGCGCTTCCTCGGGCACAACGCCAAGCATTGCAGCAAGTTCTGTATAATGCGGCGCCCGCCCTATCTTTTTGAAATGCTCGATTACTGCGGTATATGATCGTTGTGTCAATAAGGTCTCATCCATAACATTCCCTCCTTTTGGTTGCAGTTAATATGTTGCAGGCACACCACTTCGCCGGTGGCGGCTATACCGAGAAGATCAATATATATGGTCGAATTATGATGATTATTGAGTGATTGGTACTTGTCTGTCTTTATTTTAGAGTTAGCATTACCGGGTCAAAGTCAAATTCTTATTATTCTTGGCAACGCTACGCTCAGTCGATTTTCGATATAAGCAGGCTGATGGGCAGTAGGGGAGAGTCCCTCTGCCCCCACTTCTATGCACGGCGGTCCGATCGTGATCGTGCGCATATAGGGTGCTGGTGAGCGTTTACCTTTCGTTTTTGCATTTGTCGGAAGTTTGTTTATGGTTTCCTGTAACGGTATAGATATTGAGATAATTGAAAGACATAAAGGTGGGCTCCTTGGAGGCCCACCTTTTTTACTAAATCATCTTCATATTCATCAAAACTGTGTATTTCAGGTGGTTGGTAATGGTGCCGACTGACTAAAAGGTAAATAGGCCACAACTCGATCATATTAAACAGGAGAGTGCAACATGAATGATATCATTGAGAAAAATTATGCAGGTTGGACTATTCGGATTATTCGGCAGAAAAGCATGGATGAAGACTTTTCATTCGAAGTTATCGATCCCCACGGCAAAAACAAACATGTCGATACGGGCGGTAAAACATATCAAGAAGCGATGAAGCGAGCGAAGAAAATGATAGAGTTGGAAAGCACCGGCTCTAAATTCGGGGTAAAATGATTTATGGGCGATGATCGTTTATTAATCCTAAGTTTTCTAGACCCAGCACATATTTCCGCCACATCACCTCCTCGCATACTGAATGCTATCCGGATGTATAAGATTGTCAAGGTGACAAAAATACATCGATCTGCTTTCTTGATTGCTACAGACACCGGCTAAAACCCTCATCAATAGCGATTGACTTGGCGGTTTACCGCCGGTTGCCCAATATTTACCCAATATATTTCTTTTGAACCGGTTGAACGTGATCTTCAGCAGTTAGAACAGCAGGTAACACGCGCTAACCAAGGAGGTGGATTCATGCGGGGAGTTAGGCGGCGATATGCTTGCCGTGAAAATGGATATGATCTTCAATAAAAGAGGCAATAAAGAAGTAGCTGTGATCGTAGCCGGGCTGGAATCGAATCTGCATCGGGTAATCAGCATCTTTGCTTGCTTTCACAAGGAGTTCCGTCTTGAGCTGCTCTCTCAGAAAATCGTCGGCCTCGCCCTGGTCGATCAGGATCGGTAAGCGCTGCTCCACTGATCGCACGAGTTCTACCGTGTCGTATTGAGCCCAATCTTTCTTATTGGCACCGAGATAATTTCCTAATGCTTTTATCCCCCAAGGGCAGTTAAGCGGTGAGACAACCGGTGAAAAAGCTGAAACTGATTTATACTTCCCAGGGTTTTTCAATGCGATTGTCAAGGCGCCATGGCCCCCCATTGAATGCCCTGAAATAGCAACCCGTGAGCTATCAACCGGGAAGTTTTGGTTGACCAGCGTGTAGAGTTCTTCCACTACATAATCATACATTTTGTAATGTGAGGACCATGGTGGTTGTGTGGCGTTGACATAGAAACCTGCTCCTAAACCAAAATCATAGGCTTTGTCGGGATCGTCCGGCACCTCCCGGCCACGCGGGCTGGTATCGGGTACGATGATGGCGATACCTTCCTGCGCCGCGTATTTCTGGGCTCCGGCCTTGATAACGAAATTTTCATCAGTGCAGGTCAAGCCGGAGAGCCAATACAAAACCGGCACCGGTCCGGATTCTGTCTGCGGTGGAAGATACACCCCGAAGTGCATTTCGCAGTCGAGTGCCACCGATCGGTGTTTAAAACGCAGTTGCCGACCGCCAAAACTTTTATTGGTGCTGATTTTCTCTATGGTCATAGGATTGCCTTAAAATTCAATGACGGAACGGATGCTTTCGCCGGAATGCATCAAATCAAAGGCGCTATTAATATCTTTCAAAGGCATTTTATGGGTAATGAGATCATCAATATTGATTTTTCCCTCCATATACCAGTCAACGATTCTGGGCACATCGGTGCGGCCGCGCGCTCCGCCAAATGCCGTGCCACGCCATGAACGCCCTGTCACCAATTGGAATGGACGTGTTGAAATTTCCTGTCCGGCCCCGGCGACGCCGATGATGCAGCTTTGCCCCCAACCTTTATGACAACACTCCAAAGCCTGACGCATTACCTTGACATTACCGATACACTCAAAACTATAATCGACACCGCCGCCCGTCATGTCGATAATATGATCGACCACATTGGCTACCTCGGCTGGGTTGACAAAATCGGTCATGCCGAATTTTCGGGCCAAAGCTGTCTTTGCGGGATTCACATCGATACCGATGATCCGGGCGGCCCCCACCATTTTAGCGCCTTGGATAACATTCAGGCCAATTCCGCCAAGTCCAAACACGGCAACTGTCGAACCCAGTTCAACTTTCATGGTGAAGGCAACCGCACCGATACCGGTCGTGACTCCGCATCCGATATAACAGATGGCATCAAATGGAGCATCTTTACGAACCTTGGCTAAGGAAATCTCGGGCAGCACCGTATGGTTTGCAAAGGTGGAACACCCCATGTAATGCAGGATTGGTTTCCCGTCTAATGAAAAACGACTGGTGCCGTCGGGCATTACTCCACGACCTTGTGTTGCTCGAATGGCTTGGCAAAGATTGGTTTTGGGATTAAGGCAATATTCACATGCTCGACACTCAGGGGTATACAGAGGAATAACATGGTCACCCGGCGAAACGCTGGTAACTCCGTCGCCGACTTCCACGACGATGCCTGCGCCTTCATGACCCAGAATCACGGGAAACAAGCCTTCGGGATCGTCTCCGGACAAGGTAAAGGCATCGGTATGACAAACACCCGTTGCCTTAATTTCAACCAGCACTTCTCCAGCTTTTGGACCAGTCAGATCAACATTGACAATCTCTAATGGTTTGCCGGCTTCAAATGCCACCGCGGCACGTGTTTTCATGATAACTCCTCACAAGTAATTTACCCAAGCTCTTGAGCAGGAACTGCTCGTTCCATGGTTCAGTTGTTGAATAAACGTTAGTGGTAAGTCAGCAAATTGAAGAAGTGAAAGACATTTATGGAGACTCATGGAGACGAATTGACTCTCTTATAGTCCCTTTGGTACGACCATAAACACAGGATGAGCATTTACAACCATCATTTGCTGTAGAGAGAAATCGAATCAGGACACCATGTCATATCATCGTCTCATTCAGCCAGAAATCATGCAAATTGCAAAAACTGGTTACTTGGATTTTACCTTTGTAGCCGGCAGGAAGTTTATATGAAGATTCCGGTTTATCCGTGGGGGTGAAAGTCGTCCCACCAATAAAAGTTCCATCTCCGAGAACAAGAGTGTGCCTGACGATGAAATGGCTTTCTGACATCGGGTGATTTGTGACCACGGAAACCTTGTCTCCGATTACTGTAACTTGTGGGACATGAATGCCTTGCTTGCCCGCCCAGTGCCCGGGGTTATCCTTAGTATGAATGATATTATCGTACTCGGTGGAATCTGCTGCAAAAGTCTGTGAAATACCAGTGAAAGCCATTACAGAGACAGCGGTTGCTGCTGTTTTGAGAAAATCACGTCGATCGTTCATGGACATCCTCCTTTTGAATGGTTAAAAAAAATTCTGATTACGTACAGAACTCAATCAGAATACCTTGTGCGATGAAATACATCTGCCGTAAGAGGGTGATTTTATTTTTTTTACAAATCCGGAAGACTGATTTTATTTACACGGAAAAGCGTGAAAAATTTTACTTAGCCAACTGAAACTTAAGGATTTTACGAGTCCATCAAAATTGATGGACTCGTAAAAACCTTAAACTAGAGATGGCTAAGTAAAAAACTTCAGATTTGTGGCAACGAAGAAGGTGAAGAGTTTTTACGACGCCATCAAAATTGACAACAGAAATGAAATAGCTTTGTAACTAATTATCTCTAACAAAGACTTGAGTGTAAATTTACCTTTCGCACTTGCACGTTGTCCAGTCTTATTTTCGATAGAGCCATATTTTACGTGCAAGGGAACAATTCGTCAGCTCGAGAACCAGAGGCGAGCAATTGGAAATCATGATATGCACGGCGGCATTATCGTGCGCATATGGGGTGCTGGTGAAGTTTACAAGCAAAATTGCTCATTCCTGGGCACACACTAATTAGCACCAGGAACCTCCCTATTCAGAGGAAACGCGGACCGGCTGCAAAATTGCCTTAAGATCGACCTTCCCAGGGAGTTGGTGCTGGGTCCGCATGATCTGCTCGGTCTGTTTCCAGCCCTGATCATCAATTGTGCCAATGGCAAGTGATGGTTGCGGCTGGATCAGTTCGCGGGTAATTTTTAGCTGTTCTTCCAGGATTGGACGCGGCGTATCATGATCATACTCCAGCAGGGTCTTGATGGCTTCCTCTTGATTTTTCGGATCAAGCGCCTGTTGCCACCCAGCAAGCAGGGCCGTCAGGAACCGCTGCACCAGTTCGGGATGTTCCGTTAGGGTGCGCGAATTCGTGACCACCGAGTTGGCCACAAATTTCACTCCGAATTCCGCCGGATTGAAATAGGCGGTTTTTTCTCCCGCCAGATTGAGTTGCGCACTGATAAGCGGACCCTGGGCATTTCGATAGACAGGCCAGAGCTGCACCTGATGCCGGTAAAACGGCGTATAATCATAGCGGACACTGAATAGCTTTACATCGGTTTCGCCCAGACCGGCTTCAGCCAGCAAGGTGTGCATGATGGTTTCATCGTTCCCTCCAAAGGTCACGCCGATGATTTTTCCTTTCAGATCTGAGAGATTCCGGATTTGTACATCATCGGGACGATATATCCATTGCAGCGGATTGACCTGGAACAACTGGGCGATGACCACCACCGGTGAGCCCTTGGCCCGGGCTCGAAGCACCTGGTCGGCGGAAGCCTCGCCAAAATCAGCGTAGCCAAGTTCCAGTTCCCGGATCGCATCCCGCTCCGGTCCGCCTGCCTTGACCTCTACATCAAGTCCAGCCTTCTCGAACAGGTGGTGGGTTTCGGCATAGAGCGCGCCGACCACGCTGACATTGCGCAGCCATTTAAGGCGATAGGTTATTTTTTGGTTGGCATGAGCGGTGGTTGTGAAAAGCGTGGTCATTATGAACAATGTGAACAAGGTGAACAATGTCCGCGCCGGAAGAACGACGGTTTTTCCTTTGTTTTTCATCTTTGCTCCTTGATTGATGGATAGGTCAAATTCCTCCAGCTAGTTACCCATACCTCATAACCTGAAAGAGGGTGGTTACCTTCCGGTCCAGGTCCGCTTGATCGCACCCCCCAGCAATTCCAGCAGAGCCTGGTATATGGCAATGGTGATACCGATTAGAAAAAGAGCGATCAGAATTTTACTCAGATCACTTTGATAGAGGGCGATCCGAATATTGTAGCCGATTCCGGCATTGGCGGCGATGAATTCCCCTACAATGGTCCCGGCCATGGCCAGGGTGGCGCTGCCGGCGATGACGGTGGTCAGTTGGGACAGATTTTCAAAGGTCCGGATCTTGACTTCCAATTGCCAGCGCATGCGCCTGGTTACCCGATAAAAGTGTTCGATATCTTCAACCGGTTTGGACATGATGCCTAAAACGGAGAGCAGTACCGGAAAATAACAGATCATGGCCGCGATCAGCAATCGGGTGAGAAAACCATCACCGAGCAGAATGAAGAGGATCGGCGCCAGCGCGACAATGGGGTACGCCTGAATATTATAGGCGGCGACCTTGATGAATGAACCGAACCAGGTGGACTGACGGCCGACGATTCCAATGACAAACGCCATGATGATTGAAAGGATCTGGCCGATCACCGCCACAATCATGGTGTTCAAGGTGGCGAGACTGTATTGGCGGTACTCCGCGATCAGGGTGTGAAAGATGCCGGATGGAGCCGGTATGACGTAATCGGAAAGATCCAGGCTGTATTTCAGCAGCATCAGGCCGGCCAGAAACAGGAAGTAGATGATAAAAAACTGGAAAACGCGTCTATGCAGCATTCATGATCTCCAGCAAGGTCGCATCCAGGGCCGCGTGCGCAAGGCCTTCGGCTTTACGGATGTTGCAACCCTGAATTATCAGGGTCTGTGGTGTCTTACTGCTGTTGCGGAAGACCAGGATCGAATCACAGAATTTAGCAACCTCTATGGCATTGTGCGAAATGTAAATGAAATAGCGATGGGGGAACATCGCCTTGATGGCCAGTATTATTTTTTCGCGCGTGAGTTCATCGACGTTGGCCAGGCTTTCGTCCATTATCAACAGATCACAATCCTGAAGCAGATAGCGGATCAGGTTCACGCGGTTCTGTTGTCCCATGGAAAGCTGGTCGAATCGGGAGTTGATGCAATCGGACAAACCGCAAATCTCCACCAGTTCATCCTTGACGGAATGAGACGACTGCGGGATAACCCGCGACAAATGTCGGCCTACGCCGGACCAGCCAGGTAGCCGCTCCTTGTTGTGGGAATAGAGAAGTGTCTTGAGCCCGTCAGTTGAAACCTTGCCGGAATGACTATCGATGTCGCCGGTGATGATTTTCGCAAGAGACGTTTTTCCCACTCCGGAGGGGCCGAAGAACGAATGGAATCCCGGTTTCGCTAATTGAAACGATACCCCGGAAAAAAGCGGGTTTTCCGTTTCGGGATAGGTGAAAGAAATATTATCTAAGATCAGCGACATACTACGACCTTTAAAACTGATGGCGTCGTAAAAACTCTTCATCTGCTTCGTTGCTGCAACATACTGAATACCAAATTGAATACCAAATGCTTTATCATTTTTAGGACATTTGATAAACAATTAAATTACTTATCCGGCACAATGTGTATGCAAAAGTTCGTCGGTACCTCATATGCTTACGATCAGTCAGCCATGCAAAAATAGTAGGTCGTTTCGTCACTTTCCAACAGATAAGAGTACACAAAAATGGTGGCTGGGTTTTATCTTTAATTCCCTTTCATAACATACTACAATAGCATTTGTTCATTCCTTCTCTCTTATCTTCCCTCTCAAATCCTACAAGGAGTTCAAAAATGTTAGATTTTACTTTAACTCTGGAACAGCAGAACATCCAGCAGAAAGCCCGTACTTTTGCTCTACGGGAAATACTGCCGGTAGCCTGGTACTACGACGAACAGGATGATCTCCCAATGAAGGTTATGCGCAAAGCCTTCGATGCCGGGATGATAGGTGGTGATATTCCGAAAGAATTTGGTGGGCAGGGAATGAGCCTGATGGATTTTGCCTTGATTACTGAAGAAATGGCTGCGGCCTGCCCTGGTCTGGCTACATCTATTTTCGACAGTTCGCTCGGCATGGAACCTATCCTCCTCTCTTCGAATACCGCTGCCAAGAACAAATATCTCCCTCCAATCGTCAAGGACTTCAAACTGGCCGCCTTTGCCACTTCCGAGCCGACAATGGGATCGGATGTTGCCGGTATTCGCTGCCTGGCTAAAGCCGATGGTGACGACTATATCCTTAACGGCACAAAATACTGGATTACCAATGGCGGAGTAGCTGACTATATCTCGGTCTTTGCGACGATCGATCCCAAAAGCCGACACAAAGGCATTTGTGCATTTTTGGTGGAGACTGCATGGCCGGGAATCAGGATAGGGCGGACTATTCCAAAAATGGGTCAGCGTTGTTCGAACACGGTGGGCATTAATTTTAAAAATGTCCGGGTTCCCAAGGAAAATATTCTGGCACCTCCCGGACAAGGCTTTGTCCTGGCCATGAAAACCTTTGCCCGAACCCGGCCGATTATCGGCAGCTTTGGAGTCGGAGCCGCACGAGCGGCACTGGAATATGCACTCGATTACGCGAAAAAACGTCGAGCGTTCGGGATGGAAATCAGCGCCTTTCAGGCAATCCAGTTCAAGCTAGCGGAAATGTATCAGAAGGTGGAAACTTCCCGTCTGCTGACCTGGAAAGCAGCCTGGGACTCAGATCAACAGCTGGACGGCAGGGTCAGTGCCTCAATCAGTAAAATCTATGCCACGGAAACGGCACTTGAAGTGGCTAATGAGGCTTTACAGATTTTCGGCGGGTATGGGTATACGAAGATGTTTCCCATTGAAAAGATCCTGCGTGATGTCCGTCTGCTCCGAATTTATGAAGGGACCAGTGAGATTCAACGGCTGGTACTCGCTGATTACCTGTTCAAGGAATATCAGCCGATACTTCCACCCCTGGAGGATCTGCCGATCCACCGTCTGCATGATCCCCTCGACGAAAAGACAGCCGCATCGGCCGGCAAGATTTGGCGGTGCAGGATCTGCGGTCATGTCCATTACGGTGATTCCCCTCCGGCCGAGTGCCCGTATTGTTTCTTTCCTCGTTCAGCTTTTAAGGAGATACGGTAAATTGGTTCACTGACGGGTTGGCAACCCTACATCTGCCGGTACCGATGTCATGATTGACAGGCAGTTGCGTCATACCTATCTGATAACAGATAGACAAATGATGGTTTTTCTTGTCCTCCAGTCAAACTGAGAGAAGCAATTGAAATCTTCACTTCAGGAGCCTAATGTATGGCAAGCTCTTCCCATAAGGTTATTTACGCGGCACTCGCCGGCAATGGACTGATTGCACTCTCAAAGGGTATCGCAGCCGTGGTTACAGGGAGTTCCGCCATGCTGTCTGAAGCAATACACTCAGTCGCCGACACCGGTAATGAATTTCTCCTGCTCTATGGCTTACGCCGTTCAAAATTACCGGCCGACAACGATTTCCCCTTCGGTCACGGGAAGGAGATCTATTTTTGGAGCCTTATAGTAGCGATTATCCTCTTTGCCGGTGGAGGTGGTCTTTCCGTCTATAAAGGAATCGATCACCTTTTTTCACCGGAGCCGGTAACACATTCCTACGCCAATTATCTGATCATTGCTTTAGCTATGATTTTCGAAGGAACCAGCTGGTACATCGCTTTCAAGGAGTTCAACAGAACGAAAGGCGGAAGGAGTTATATCGGGGCAATTCACCGGGGCAAAGATCCCACTAATTTTATTGTCCTGCTGGAAGATTCCGCTGCATTGCTTGGACTTGTCGTAGCCCTGATCGGCATATCCTGCAGTGAGCTCACCGGCAAGTCCTACTATGATGCCGGAGCCGCGGTTCTTATCGGACTGATTCTCGCCGGGACTGCCGGTCTGCTCGCCTATGAGACCAAAGGATTGTTAATCGGGGAAAGTGCCAATAAAGAGGTGGTCCAGGGGATACGACATATTGCCTCTTCATTGAAAGAAATTAGAAAGGTCAATGAAATATTGACGATGCACATAGGACCTGATTTCATTCTCGTCAATATCAGTGTTGATTTTGTCGACCCGATCCTCGCCACCGACGTGGAAAAAACCGTGGCCGAATTGGAAAAATCGATAAAACAAAACTATCCGCGTGTTCAACGGATTTTTGTTGAAGTTGAGACATGGCGTGCTAAGGAACAGGAAGATATTGACAGGTCAACATCAAAAACAAAAAGCTGACTTCAGAATTGACATCATGAAAAAAGCAGAATATTGGGTCGATAGGTTAGGTCTGAAAAAGCACCCGGAGGGTGGCTTTTTTAAGGAAGTATACAGATCGGAAGAAACTATTGCACACGAGGCTTTACCAGCAAGATTTTCGGGAGAACGAGTATTCTCGACAAGCATTTTCTATCTGCTTAATAAAAATGATATCTCTCATTTTCATCGGATAAAACAAGATGAAATCTGGCATTTTTATGAAGGCGTTTCCATGACCATTCATTGCATCTCTCCTGCCGGTATATATTCAGCTTTAGCGCTCGGAAGAAATATACAAAATGGAGAATCATTTCAAAGAGTGGTGAGAGCAGGCTGTTATTTTGCCGCCGGAATAAACAACAAGGAATCCTTTTCACTGGTGGGATGTACAGTTGCACCTGGGTTTGACTTTGAGGACTTCGAACTTCCCAGTCAAATAGAACTCATTGGAGTTTTTCCGCAACATGAAAAGTTAATCAAGGCATTTACCAAACCCTAACGTTATCACACAAGCTGAGATGGAAGATTGTAAAAAAGCAATGACTTCCAAAATGCAGCTAGAAACTGCGCAGATACTTGTTGCCGCAAGCAAGCAATAATTGCTTTAAGTATATCGGGACGAGCTCCCCCTCCCAATTCAGCCTCCTGCAACAAAATTCACTTGACGAAGAGCAGCGGCAACTTTCTCTGCAGCAGTATAAAGTTCTCAACCGGGTATATCAACCCGTCATCAATTCAGCGCCAGGCTTTTCTTTGCCATCTCTCTCAGTTTATATTTCTGGATCTTGCCGCTGGCAGTGGTTGGATACTCGTCGACAAAAAAGATAAATTTTGGGATCTTATGGTACGAGATCTGATCCTTACAGAATTCGATGACTTCAGGGGCGGTTGCTTTTTCCCAAGTTTTGAGCTGGATAAAGGCGGCGACCTCTTCACCGTATTTTTCGCTTGGAATGCCGACGACCTGGACATCCTTTACCTTGGGGAAGGTATAGAGAAATTCCTCAATCTCGCGCGGATAGATGTTTTCTCCGCCGCGGATTATCATATCCTTGATCCTGCCGGTGATTATGCAGTATCCATTCCGGTCCATAATCGCAAGGTCTCCGGTATGTAGCCAGTTGTCCTTATCTATAGCCTTTGCCGTGGCTTCAGGCATCTTGTAATAGCCCTTCATTACATGATAGCCCCTGGTGCAAAGCTCTCCCTGTTCGCCGATGGGCATCTCCTCACCGGTTACCGGGTCTACAATCTTGACCTCAACGTTCGGCAGGGCTTTGCCGACCGTGGTGGTTTTTAATTCCAGGGAATCGTGATCCCTGGTCTGGGTGATTCCAGGCGATGCCTCGGTCTGACCATATACAATGGTCATCTCGTTTGCCCCCATGTCCTTGATTACCCGTTTCATAACTTCAACAGGACAGGTTGAGCCGGCCATAACGCCGGTGCGAAGGCTTGAAGTATCGTATTTGTTAGCATCCATCTCCTCGAACTCGGCGATGAACATTGTAGGCACCCCCAGGAGAGCGGAGCATTTTGAAGCCTCGACCGTCTTCAGGACATTTACGGCTGAAAATGAGACCACGGGGGCCATGGTGGTTCCGGAGACCATGCAGCACAGTGTGCCGATAACGCAGCCGAAACAGTGGAAAAAAGGAACCGGAATACACATCGCATCATGAGGGGTTAATTTCATGCATTCGGCCATACTCAGGGCATTACCTATCAGATTGGTATGGGAAAGCATAACCCCCTTAGGAAAGCCTGTTGTTCCAGATGTATACTGCATATTGATTACATCATCAGGACGAAGAGAACCGGATCTCTCCTTAAGCTCATGATCGGAAACTTGTCTGCCCATTTGCAGTAGTTCGTCCCAGTTATACATCCCGGCAATTTTTTCTTTACCGAGATAGATAATATTTTTCAGGAAAGGAAGTTTCTCGCAATGTAGTTTGCCCGGCTCACTGTCTTTTATCATCGGACAAACTTTCTGCAGTACATTGAGATACTCTTCGGCATCTCTTACCCCGCCTGTCAGGATAATGGTTGTAGCGTCTGACTGTTGTAAGAGATACTCAAGTTCGGTGCTGCGATAATTGGTATTCACCGTTACCAGGACGGCTCCCATTCGAGCACTACCGTATTGAGTATATACCCACTCAGGAAGATTGTTGGCCCAGATAGCTACCTTATCGCCTCTGGCAACTCCGAGGGCCATCAAGCCTTTGGCAACATCGTCGAATTTTTCCCTCAATTCACGGAAATTCTTTCTTATGTCCAAGGCATGGTATTCAAGTCCGATGTTATCTCCAAAGTTTTCCGCCAGAATATCGATTACATCACAGATGGTCATCTTGCCCACTACAACGTCAGGTTTATTCATGTGTTCCCCTAAGATAGTGTTAATAAGTGGTTGATACACTTTCGTGGCAAAAAATCCCGGTGGGGCAGACATTTAAGATGTTGCCATCTTTGAAATATTCCACTGGGACAGAGACGATTCCAATCTTTCACTGCTTCGCATAAAAAAATAAATAGCCATCAATACCATCATTGATCCGGAACCTTTACTGTAGGTCGAAATAAATAAAATATATTTATGACATGTTTAATATATATTTATAAAAAAAATAAGTTTCCTGTCAATAAAAATGTTCCTTGTCAGGGAGTTAATCTAACCTTTCAGAACTAGTTGCCGGACGTCTCATATGCTTTAAAACTTCGGTTGAAGCACGGCCTATCGGGTATGAAGAGTTTGTCCTTGAAATACGCTGAATGAATTGGTACAGATAATTATTTTTCTTTTCTTCGAAACCAACTGCGTCCCATGGATCCAATCAATAAAACAACCGATACCCCGGTTTTTGAATTGAAAGGCAGCGTAATGACTATATTAGTGCTGCACATCAAGGAAACCGATGCTGATTATCTCTACCCGCAACTAGAAAAAAAGATGGGCAAAGCGCGCGCCTTTTTCAATAGTGCTCCTGTATTGATAGACCTGAGTGCGGCGGACGCAGAAGAACAGGAGAAGCTGGATTTCATGTTGCTTGCAGATACACTGCGCAGACTTGGATTGGTTCCGGTAGGCGTCCGTGGCGGCGCGGCATCCGTGAACGAACGGGTGCTTAAGGCCGGACTCGGCCTGCTGCCGAACATTAAGACAGAGAAGACGGTTTCAGCATCTGCAGAAAAAGAAATTCTCGAATCAGAATCAGTTGAAGAAAAGCATCAGCCTGAATCATCGGGCGATGTACCAAGCCAGGCAGTGAAAACAGCCCCGACTAAGGTGATTACACTCCCTGTCCGCTCCGGGCAACAGGTATTTGCCCCTGAGGGGGATCTGATTATTCTTTCTTCGGTCAATGCCGGAGCAGAGGTCCTGGCTGCAGGAAACATCCATGTCTATGGAGCTCTGCGGGGCCGGGCCATGGCCGGTATACATGGCGATGAAACAGCCCGGATAATCAGCTTGCAATGTAATCCGGAGCTGGTAGCAGTGGCAGGTGAATATGTGGTGAACGAGTTGCTTGACGAGGCGCTGCTTAATCACAGTGTGATTATCTCTCTTCAGGATGGGCGCTTGAAGTTTGCGGATGTCGGTTCGTTCAAACCTTCTTCATGAACGAGCTTTAAAAATAGTTCTAACAGATGTCATCGATCATAAATTATGACTAGACAGAGTATGACTGCACAGAGATTTGCAGAAAATTTGGAACAGAAATTGGCCAGAGTGATAGTCGTAACGTCCGGCAAGGGCGGGGTGGGAAAAACGACGACAAGCGCCGCTTTCGCAGCAGGTCTGGCTGTACGCGGTTATAAAACGGTTGTTATTGATTTCGATGTCGGTTTGCGTAACCTCGACTTGATTATGGGTTGCGAGCGTAGAGTGGTCTTCGATCTGCTCAACGTCATCCATGGAGAAGGCTCTCTTAACCAGGCCTTGATCAAGGATAAACGGATAAGTAACCTCTATATACTGCCCGCATCCCAGACCCGCGATAAAGATGCTTTGACTATGGAAGGTGTCCACCAGGTGATTTCAGCATTGCAGCAAAACTTTGACTACATAATATGTGATTCTCCCGCAGGCATTGAAAAGGGAGCTATGACTGCTATGTATTTTGCCGATGAGGCCCTGGTGGTAACCAATCCCGAAGTATCCTCGGTGCGGGATTCAGACCGGATAATCGGCATGTTGGCGAGCAAGACCCGTCGGGCGGAGCAGGAACTGACACCGGTAAAAGAGCATCTGGTGATTACCCGTTACGATCCGTCACGGGTCAATAGGGGCGATATGCTAAGTGCAGAGGATGTTCAAGAGGTTCTTGCGGTACCTTTTCTGGGTGTTGTGCCTGAATCCAAGGCGGTACTTGCCGCATCCAATTCAGGAATTCCAGTTACCTTGACTGATGAAAACGACGCAGGTGAGGCGTATTTCGATATGGTAGATCGTTTCCTTGGGCAGGATCGTCCATTCCGTTTCATGGATGTCCCAAAAAGAAGTATTTTCTCACGCATATTCAGGGCTCAATGATATGAAATTTTTTGATTTTTTCCGATCCAAACGACCAACCTCAGCTTCGATAGCAAAGGAGCGCCTGCAGATCATCGTTTCACACGAACGGAGGCGCCCATCCACTCCCGACTTTTTGCCGCGTCTCCAGAAAGATATTCTTGAAGTTGTAAGAAAATATATTCAGATTAATGAGAAACAAATCAAACTGTCGGTGGACCGAAAAGATGACTGCGAAGTACTCGAACTGAATATTTCTCTTTCTGATCCAGGGGGATCTGCAGCCTTGGAAAGGGCGGGCACGAATTAAGAATCGTGCCTGCTCTGCATCAAGGAACACCCCTGGTCTCAGGAACCCAACTATTTAAAAATGTCAATCATGTCAGGCAATTCTGGTACTCCTGCTTTTCCAGTCTCTCTTATAGGTAGTGCCTGGATTTTCCGGTACATCTATATTTTTCAATCCTCCGGCATGCCCGTCCCCATGTAGATTTCCCTGCGAGGATACCTGAGGAAAGAAGTCAAACTTCTGCAGCCGCTTCCGCGCTGAAATCGTTTGAATGCTCGCCTCCGAAATGTTCAAAAAATCTTGGATATGTTTTGCCGTAGGCAGCGAATATTTTTTCAAAAGGCAGATCAGCAAAATGGCCGTGATCCCTGACGTATTCCATGTGTTTTTGCCCAAGGGTGTTGCACTCGTGGAAGATGGAATCTTTTGTTCCATCGAACTCAAGAGGTTTGACGTTGAATCGGGTGCAGAGCGACAAGTTGAAGGCGGGCGTGGCCTTGACCCATTTATCATTAAGGTACATTTCCGTGTAGCCGTGGTAGATGAAGAGATCGGTACCCATCTTTTCTCTCAATTTGGCGGTAGAGAGATGGTTGGTTACATCGGCAAAACCGAGACGGCTTGGAATCTGCTGATGTCGGGCGACAGCGGCGAGCAGTACGGCCTTGGAAACACAATAGCCACTTTTTTTTCGCAGAATAGCGCTCGCTTTCATGGCCGTACGTGAATATCTCAGGTCATACGGGTCGTATATGATCTGGTCGCGGACTGCATAATAGAGGGCTGTCGCCTTTTTAACAGGTGTATCGATTCCTTGACAGATCGAGGTCGCAAAATCGGCCAGTTCCTCCGTGTCATAGTCGAGGAAAAAGGTTGGTTTCAGATAATCCTGCAGGGAGATTTGCAGGGAATGTCGTGGATCTTCATACATGGTATCAATTTCCTGTGAAATGAGGTTTTCTTTTCTCGTTGAATGCGGATATCGCCTCCATCAGGTCGGCGGACGGAATGATGTTGGCACTCACTGAGGCCACATATTTCAGACCATCGTCTATGGATTTGCCGATGCAATAGTTGAAGACATCCTTGGACGCCTGGACGGCCAGAGGAGGATTATCTGCTATTTCACGGGCCAGCTCTTCGGCCTTGTCCATAAGCGTTTCCATATCCGGATATATCTCGCTGACCAACTGGATTTCCTTGGCTCTTGCGGCGGTGATGCTTCTTGCGGTATAGGCGAGTTCGCGGGCATGGCCCTGGCCGACAATAAGAGGGATTCTCTGCAGAACTCCGACATCGGCTACAAAACCTACTGCTGTTTCCTTGAGGCAGAACAGTGCATCCCGGGCACATATCCGGATGTCGCAGGCGGTTGCCAGATCAAGGCCGGCACCGACACAATGGCCATGGATGGCGGCAATTACAGGCTTTCGGCACCGTTCTATGGCCGAGATGCCGTCCTGAAGCTGTTTTAATTTCGGCAGAAAGTTCCACTTGGTGCCGCCTGTCTGGTTTTTATTCGTAAGTTCGGGAATTTGCGGTATCATCTCTTTCAGGTCAAGGCCGCCTGAAAAACAGGAACCTTTTCCCGCCACTATCACAACCCGTATTTCCGGGTTGCGGTCAAGCTCGGCAAAAATCTCCACCGGTTCGGTCCAGGCCGCTGGTCCCATGGCATTTTTCTTTGCCGGGCGATTTAAAAAGACCCAGGCAATCGGAGGAGTCTTTTTTACAAGATAAAAAGTGTACGTGCTCATTTTTTTTCCTCACATGAATTGATGACAAAAACAGTAGCACAGTTTCTCGTATTGGCAAGTATTGGCAAGTATTGGCAAGTAGCGCCATAACATTCAAAAATGCACGAAACGAGATGAGCCGGAGTACTGGTTGCACAATTCGCCGGCAATGTTAAGATTTATACTTGATTGCATATAATCTGCCTGGAGAAAAAATGTTGAAGATTGCTATTCTGGTACGCGAGGAAACTTCGGCTAGATGCACCGGACAAGGATGTTTGCGGAGTTTTTTCGCCAAGTCCGAAAGCTTTGCGCGCTATCGCGGCCTGGATGTGGAATTGACAGGTTTTTTTCATAGCGGCGGTGACCTGGATTATAAACTTGCCAAGTTGAAGGAGGCCGGAGTGCAGGTGATTCACGTATCGACCTGCATGCGGGGGAAATACGAAGGCTACCCGGAACTGGTCGAAAAGATAGGTAAAGACTTCGATGTTATCGGCTATACACATGGCTCCGAAAACGGGAAAACCAGACAAACCGTCTCTGTTACCGGAAAATATATTTAGTACCTTAGAAATTCTTTCCCGGCTTTTTGGGAAAGAATTTCGTGAAGGTACTTATCCCCGTGCTGTGCGGGGGCTAGTACCTTAGAAATTCCTTCCCGGCTTATCGGAAGAATTTCCCGCAAAGCACGGGTACTAAAGAGAGTCCCTGCTTATTTACCATTTATCGGGGTTAGCCCTTTATGAAAATCTTTCATTGCAACTCCGAGTTTCGAAATCTTCTTGAAAAAAATATTGGCGATTTCTCAAAATCCTATCTGAACCCGCAAAATCTCAGACAGGCCGCCGTGGCTTTAACCATCGTTGATTATCGGGGAGAGGGCGATTTAAACAGCCTCGGAAATGCTCCGGATAGCAGCGCGGCACTTATCCTCACCAGAAGGTCGGGAGGGTTGAAAAATCATGCCGGTCAATGGGCTTTTCCGGGCGGCAGCATCGATCCGGGAGAAAATCCCGTGCAAACCGCTTTTCGTGAACTCGAAGAAGAAGTCGGTCTGCGGCTGCCGGAAGATCGGCTCCTCGGCTGCCTCGATGATTTTATCACCAGATCCGGCTTTCATATCACTCCGGTGGTCATCTGGGGTGGAATGACGCAACAGTTGCATAAAAACGATCAGGAAGTCGCTTCGATTCACAGGATTCCCTGCACCGAGCTCTTTCGGCGGGATGCACCTCTTCTGCAGAATGGAGAGGAGAACGATAGGCCCATCCTCTTTATGCCGGTCGGAAGCACCTGCATCGCCACCCCGACAGCAGCGATACTCTATCAGTTTCGTGAAGTGGCTATTGCGGGGCGGGCAACAAGGGTTGCCCATTTTGAGCAACCCTATTTTGCCTGGAGTTAAACCTTCTTGTAAAATTTGCCTGGTATCCGGGCTTTTTCCCTACATATTCCGGCGATACTGGCCTCCGACTTCGTACAGAGCGTTGGTGATCTCACCCAGACTGCAGTGTTTAACAGTATCGAGCAGTTCCTCAAAGATATTGCCACCACTCAAAGCGACATCCTTCAAACGTTCGAGTGCTGCGGGACTATCGCTCGAATGCCTGTTATGAAAATCGGTGAGTCTGGCGATCTGTTCATTTTTTTCTTCATCTGTGGATCTGGCAAGCTCCAAGGTCGCGGCCTGTTGGTCGAAATCAACATCGGGATTACGGAAGGTATTGACACCGATGATCGGATACTCGCCGGAATGCTTGAGCCGCTCATAGTACATGGACTCTTCCTGGATCTTGCTCCGCTGGTAGCCGGTTTCCATGGCACCGAGCACGCCGCCCCTGTCGGTGATTCTGTCAAATTCGGTAAGAACCGCTTCTTCCACCAGGTCGGTAAGTTCTTCGACGATAAAACTGCCCTGGTTGGGGTTTTCATTCTTGGCCAACCCCCATTCCCGGTTGATAATAAGCTGGATGGCCAGCGCGCGGCGAACAGATTCGGAGCTGGGGGTGGTGATAGCTTCATCGTAGGCATTGGTATGCAGACTGTTGCAGTTATCGTAGATAGCACAAAGCGCCTGCAGACTGGTTCTGATATCGTTGAACTGGATCTCCTGGCTGTGCAGACTCCTGCCGGAAGTCTGGATGTGATATTTCAATCGCTGCGATCCATTTACTGCCCCGTATCTCTCCTTCATCGCCACAGCCCAGATACGCCTTGCGACCCGGCCGATGACCGTATATTCAGGATCCATACCGTTTGAAAAGAAAAACGATAGGTTCGGGGCGATCTGGTCGATATCCATGCCTCTGGACAGATAATATTCCACATAGGTGAAGCCGTTGGACAGGGTCAGGGCCAGCTGAGTTATCGGGTTTGCGCCGGCTTCTGCAATATGATAGCCGGAGACTGAAACCGAATAGAAATTTTGAACGTTTTTGGCGATGAAATATTCCTGGATATCTCCCATCATTTTCAGGGCAAATTCAATGGAGAAAATACAGGTATTCTGCCCTTGGTCCTCTTTCAGGATATCCGCCTGGACTGTCCCTCTGACGTTGGAAAGGACGTCGGCCTTGATTTGGTTATATTCGTCATTATTCGGCCTGCGTTCTCTTTCCGCCACAAACTTGTCGACCTGCTGATCGATGGCTGTGTTCATGAACATCGCCAGCATGATCGGTGCCGGTCCATTGATGGTCATGGAGACGGAAGTGGTGGGGGAACAGAGTTCAAAACCGTCATACAGCTGTTTAACGTCATCGAGGGTGCATATGCTGACTCCGGAAGTGCCGATCTTGCCGTAAATGTCCGGTCGTGTGGCAGGGTCCCAACCATAGAGAGTGACGGAATCAAAGGCTGTTGATAGTCGTTTCGCCTCATAATTGGCCGAAAGCAGCTTGAACCGTTTGTTGGTCTGGACCGGTCCACCTTCTCCGGCAAACATCCGGGTAGGATCTTCGCCGGTTCGTTTCAATGGGAAGACGCCGCCGGTAAAGGGAAAGTAGCCTGGCAGGTTTTCTCTTCTTGTCCAGCGATAGATATCCGCAGGATCACTAAAGGTCGGCAAGGCAATTTTGGGAATTTTCGAATGTGAAAGCGATCTCGAAAAAAGAGGCACGTGGATTTCACGCCCCCGTACGGTGTAGACCAGGTCATCACCTCCATAGGCCTGTTTGTTTTCTTCCCAGACGGTCAGGCTCTCTTCAGTCTCCCGCTCGAGCGCCTTGGCTGTGACAGCAGCTTCAGCCAAAAGAACTTCCATAGCCTTGTCAATATCCTCACCTTCTTTTTGGCTGAGGAGATCAATGGTCTGCCGAAGATGATAATTCTGTCGAATCGCCTTGGCCTGCTGCTCCGTTTTGGCATGATATTTGCGGATAGTGGCCGCAATTTCAGCGAGATAACGAATCCTTTCGGGCGGAATGACAATGGATTTGGAAGAAGATAACTTCTGATTGGGTTTGGGTAGATTCGGCTTTAACCTCAGTGAGGTCTTTTTGCTGAGTTCTTCAATGATGCCGTGATAGAGGGCGGTTACACCATCGTCATTGAATTTTGAGGCGATGGTGCCGAAAACCGGAAAATCCTGCGGTGCGGTTTCCCATTGTTTGCGGTTTCGCTGTACCTGTTTTCTGATGTCCCGGATGGCGTCATCACTGCCTTTCTTCTCAAATTTGTTCACCACGATAAGATCGGCGTAATCGAGCATGTCGATCTTTTCCAGTTGCGACGGTGCACCATACTCGCTGGTCATTACATAGATCGAAATATCGGAAAGATCGGTAATTTTGGAGTCGCCCTGGCCGATGCCGGCAGTCTCGGCGATGATCAGGTCAAAGCCTGCGGCTTTTAGCACCAGTACTGCTTCCGGCAGCGCTTCGGAAACTTCGGTGGCAGAGTTCTGGGTAGCAAGGCTTCGCATATAGACCCTGTCGGAGCTGCCGATGGAGTTCATGCGGATTCTATCTCCGAGAAGGGCGCCGCCGGTCTTCCGTCTTGACGGGTCACAGCTGACGACGGCAATTCGAATATCTTTCATGTCGTGGAGAAACCTGACGAGGATTTCATCGGTCAGGGAAGACTTGCCTGCCCCTCCCGTGCCGGTAATGCCGATGACGGGTGGATTGTGTTGCTTGACACGATCGCTGAGCATTGTTGTTAGTTCCTGCAGGTTGCCGTCGCCGTCGGCTTTGGCCTGTTGCACGGCCGAGATAAAACCGGCGATGGTTTTCGGACTGCTGTAACTAAGCTTATTCAGGTGCAAGTCGTGGCAGGGCAAGGTCGGAAAATCGAGAATTTTAATCATGTGATTGATCATGCCCTGCAAGCCCATGGAAGCGCCATCTTCCGGTGAGTAAATTTTTGCCACGCCATACGCTTCAAGTTCTTTGATCTCATCGGCGACAATGACGCCCCCACCGCCGCCGAACACCTTGATGTGCGAAGCGTTTTTTTCCTTCAGAAGATCAATCATGTATTTGAAGGATTCCATGTGTCCGCCCTGGTAGCTGGACATGGCTATGCCCTGGGCATCTTCTTCTATCGCGGTGTCGACCAGTTCCTGGACCGATCTGTTATGGGCCAGATGGATAACTTCGACGCCGGAATCCTGTAGTATCCGGCGCATAATATTGGCCGCCGCATCATGACCGTCGAAAAGGGAGGTGGCGGTGATTACTCTCACAACATTTTTTGGCCGGTAAATCTCAACATCCGCATGCATATTTTCTCCTTCTATCCTACTCTTCTCGGTGACGGCGAGGCTGATTGGGATTGCCTTGAATTACAATGGCGCTCCTCATTCAGTCTCCCGGGATGATTATGCTTATAATAGACAGAAACCGAATCCGGCTATCGTGAGAAATTAAAGGAAAGAAAAAGTACAAAGTAACAACTACTTGTTCTTTTTTTCCAGAAAACTCATGATAAATTCCGTCTGTTGTTCAATATACTGCTCAATCGTGAACTGCTTGGCGAAATACCAGCGCCTGAAGGCCCAGGTATGGCCGATCACTGATATATTATGCCCCATCAGGCTGATTATATCGTCGTCCAGTTGCGGTATTTTTTTAAGTGTTCGCAGCTCACGCATGGCCTCTATAAAAAGGTTGGTGATGCGCAGCTCAGCCTCCAGTACCTTTTCCTGCCATTTAAAGGGAAGGAAATGCGTTACCTGATACATGAGCAGCACATGGTCACTCATCCGGTTGCAGACCAGGAAATACTCCCGGATTACCTCGGCCAGCGCCGCTTTTCCAATTGTAGGACGGGCGAGCGCCTCTTTTACACCATGTTCAACCTCGGTATGAATAGCAATACAGACCAGGTATAAAACATCATCCTTGGTGGATACATATTCGTACAGCGAACCTATGGACAAGCCAGTTTCTCTGGCCAGAGCGCGGGTCGTTGTTTTGTGGTAGCCGTGTTTGATGAAAAGTTTGACTGCCGCGTCAACTATCTGTCGTCTGCGTTCTTTTACCAGCTCTTGGTTTTTGATATGTGTTACAACTTCACGTGAATCTGTATCCATTCCCATCATCAATTCTTCTCCCAGAAGTACTTTTTGCTTTTTATTGATTTTGCAGCAATTATCCGCTGTGGAAAAGTATACAAAAAAACGGGAGAACAAAAGGAAATTGTTTTTCCGGCCCTGTCAAAGGTTCTCCTTACAGGTTTTGCAGCTTTTCGGTCAGTACCGGAACGAATTGTTTCAGATCCGCAACCACGAGTACATCGGCAACTTCACCTATCGGTGCATCTTTATCGGTATTGATCGCCACAATAAATTCCGATTTTTTCATTCCTGCCAGATGCTGGATAGCTCCGGAAATGCCGCAGGCAACATAAAGTTTTGGAGCTACGCTCTGGCCGGTGGTGCCACCTGTCGGTTGTGTTCCACCCATTCCGAATCGACAACCGGTCGGCTGGCGCCATATTCGCCGCCAAGCGCTTGGGCGAGAGCGGATATGATCGCCACATTTTCCGGTTTTCCTATGCCTCGTCCGGCACTGACGATTACTTTTGCTTTGCTGAGATCAACACCGCCTTGTTCTACTGCTTCATAGCCCTGGAAAGTTATCTTGCTTGCGGTATCGGAGTTGACTTCGATAATCTCGGGCAGCAGGCTGTTTTCTTCTATCGCAGAGAATGCACCCGCCTGAAGAGTGAGGACGGTTTTTGCCGAGAGGTTTTTCACCTGACGGCGCAGCTTGGAATTACAGGCGGGAACAATAAACTCACCATTGTCAATCCCGACCACTTCAGAAATTTGAGCCGCATCAAGAGCCAATGCCACCCGTGGTGCCAGGTCCCAACCATAGGAAGAGTGAGAAAAAACAACGAGATCCGGCTGTTCCTGCGCTATTGCCTGCAACAGTAGGGCTTTGTGACCATCGGGATTATATTCCTTGTGCACATTCACATCGGCAAGATAAAGTCTGCCTGCAAAATGAGGAATATCCTTTTCGCTGCCCACCAGAAAAACCGAGTTTTCTGCCGTCAGCTCCCCGGCAAAACCGAGAAGTTCCTTTATCGATCCGAGGAGTTTTCCTTCCCGGTATTCCGCAACCAGTAGTACTTTCATAATTTTTTCCTCCTCCTAGGCCAGAACGCTGGTCTTCTCTTTTAATATCTTGATCAACTGTCCTGCAAGCTCGGCTGAATCGCCTTCAAGCACCAGACCACCGCCTTTTTTCTCCGGGAAAAACATTTTCGCGGTTTCCTGGCGGGGCGCTGTTTTCTGCAGTTGTTCCACGGAAACGCTGACCAGTTCCTTTTTCTTGGCCTTCATGATATTCGGCAGAGTAGGGTAACGGGGAGTGTTCAGTCCCAGCTGGCAGGTGAATACCGCAGGTCCCTGCACTTTGACTATGGCCTTGGTGCCTCCTTCCAGTTCCCGTTTTACGGTTATTTCTCCTTCGTTCATGGAGAAATCTACGATGGTGGTCACACATGGCAAGCCGAGCATCTCGGCCAGCAGGACTCCGGTCTGGCCGCTGCCCCGATCCTGCGACTGCATTCCTGTAAAGATGTAATCGAAGTTCTTATCCCGTGCGTATTCGGCAATAATCGAACTATTTGCCAGCGCATCTTTGGTCCAATTGGTATCGTCGTTGATATGAACGCCGCGATCACAACCCATCGCCAAGGCTTTTTTCATCGTTTCCTTGACCCGATCGGAGCCGATGCAGAGGACGGTAATGTCGGTATCTCCCGACTGTTCCTTCAATTGCACCGCCTGTTCCACCGCATATTCGTCATATTCGTTCATGCGCCAGGCAAGGTCGGCTGTATTGAACCAGGTGCCGCCGGCTTCTATCTTGAATTTGGATTCCATATCCGGAACCTGTTTAATGCAAACCAGAATTTTCATTTTCTTATTCCCCATATGAAATTGTGTGAAATTGTGTCATATCCTTGAGTTCGCTCGCCCGCATTTCCCATGAATATAGTGTTTAAAATGCGGGTCAGCTCATTACCTGAGCAGAGCCGAACCGATGACCAGTCGCTGAATTTCACTGGTTCCTTCATAGATTTCGGTAATTTTGGCATCACGCATCATCCGTTCCACCGGAAAATCCCTGGTGTAGCCGTAGCCGCCAAGAATCTGCACCGCCTGGGTGGTAACTTTCATGGCAGTTTCACTGGCCATCAATTTGGCCATGGCTGAAGCCTGGGAATAGGATAGACCGTTGCTTGCCTTGTAAGCAGCATTGTAGACAAGAAGTCTTGCTGCCTCTATCTGGGTAGCCATGTCGGCAAGCTGGAACTGCACACCTTGGAATTTACCTATAGGAATATCGAACTGTTTTCGTTCCCTGGCATAATTAACAGCGGCGTCGAGAGCTCCCTGGGCAATGCCGAGGGCCTGGGAAGCAATGCCGATCCGTCCGCCGTCAAGGGTCTTCATTGCAACTTTAAAACCATGTCCTTCTTCTCCAAGAAGGTTTTCTGCAGGGATGCTGCAGTTTTCAAAAATCAGTTCCAGGGTGGGAGAACTGCGTATGCCTAATTTTTGTTCCTTTTTGCCAAATGAAAAACCGGGAGTTCCCTTTTCAATAATAAAGGCACTGATGCCATGATGCTTTTCAGCACTTTTATCGGTTCTGGCGAAAACTACATAAGTTTCCGCTTCGCCGCCGTTGGTGATAAAAATCTTGGTGCCATTCAGAATCCACTTATTACCTTCCCGTAATGCGGTGGTTTTTGTGCCGCCGGCATCCGAGCCCGCCGAAGGTTCAGTCAGGCCGAAGGCTCCCAATTTTTCGCCCTTGGCCAGCGGCGAGAGAAATTGTTGTTTCTGCTCCTCGCTGCCGAAAAGGAAGATGGGGTTGGCGCAAAGGGAAAGGTGAGCCGAAAGCGTTACCCCGGTCGAGGCGCAGACACGGGAAAGTTCCTCCACGGCAATGGCGTAACTGATATAATCTGCTCCGCCGCCGCCATATTCTTCCGGAAAGACAATGCCGGTCAGTCCTAGTTCGCCGAGTCTGTCAAACATCAATGCCCGATCAAACCGCTCCTCTTCATCACGGATTTTTGCTGACGGAGCGACTTCCGCTTCGGCAAACTCGCGAACCATGTCGCGAATGAGATTCTGTTCTTCAGTCAGTTCAAAAATCATGGAAATTTCTCCGCAGAAAAGTGTTTATCAAAAAGTGTTTATCAACTATCCGGGGAAGAACTATTTTCTTCCCCGGATCATAAACCAGTTATTTCTTCGTTTTCAACTCCGGGAAATCCCAGTAGAAGTATTCATTTTTTTCCTCCTTACCGCCTTTTCCCTGACGGTCGATTTCCTGCTGGCGTAATTCAACCCTGCGAATCTTACCGCTCAGTGTTTTGGGAACCTGCGGGACAAACTCGATGATTCTCGGGATTTTGAACTTTGCCAGGATATTAATTGTATGCTGGAAGAGTTCAAGGGCCAGCTCTCTTGAGGGCTGATAATTCTGTTTGAGAATAACAAAAGCTTTGACCAGCTGATGACGCTTTTCATCTGGAACACCGACAATGGCGGATTCGGCGACTGCCGGATGCTCCAGGAGCGCACTTTCCACCTCGAAAGGGCCGATACGGAAATCGGAGGATTTGATAACATCATCACTTCGACCGACAAACCACCAGTAGCCGTCTGCATCAACAGAAGCCCGGTCGCCGGTGTAGTAATAATTGTTTATGAACACTCCTGCCATTTTCTCGGGATTGCCGATGTACTCGGTAAAGAGGCCGATTGAGCGCCATTTGTCAAGTTTAACCACGATGTGCCCTGGCTCGTCCGGAACGGTGATTTCCTTGCCGTCATCATCAACGATGGCGACATCATACATGAAAGAGGGCTGGCCGAAGGAGCCGCTGCGCATCTTGCCGTTCATCCATGGGTGGTTGCCAATCATAGCTGTTGATTCTGTCTGGCCGTAGAAATCTCTTATTTCCGTGCCGGTGAGCGCCTTCCACCTGGTGATGACTTCAGGGTTAAGAGGCTCTCCTGCACCTACTGATTGGCGAAGCGCGGAAAAATCAAATTTTGAAGTATCGAGATTGATGAACATACGCCAGGCAGTCGGCGGCGCACAGAAGGTTGATATTTTATGGGTGGTAATCATATTCAGATACTTGTCGCCATCAAGCACACCGAAGTTAAAACCTGTAGCGGTAGCGCCGACATTTAAAGGAGCAAAAAAACTTGACCATGCCCATTTGGCCCAGCCCGGAGCGCCGAGGTTGTTGTGGATGTCGTCGGTTCGAATCCCGGTCACAATCGAAGTGGAGAGGTGCCCCAAGGGATAGGAAACAGCGGTGTGGCCGACACGTTTCGGCAGCCCGGTTGTACCGGAGGTGAAAAAGCAGAAGAGCAGATCGTCGGATCTGGTTTTGGCGGGTTCTGCCTCAACGGACTCTCCTGTAAGTTCGGAACAGCTGGTCCAGCCTTCTTTTTTGCCCCGAACCAGCTTGATTTTAGGAGTCATTTGGGTTGTTTCGAGAGCGGCATCGATAATATCGGTATAGATTTCTTCGGCAAGAATTGAATCGGGTGGATAGGTGTCAAACCTGAATTCGAGCTCTCTTTGGGTCATGGTAGTGGCCGTCGGTACGGAAACGAGCCCGCCCTTGATGCAGGCGTAGCTGGTAAACCAGGTTTCCGGCACAATCGGCATCATCATATACATATTATTGCCTTTTTGTACACCTGCCTTTCTCAGCGCATTCAAACACTGATTGCCATGGAAGGAGAAGTCGCGATAGCTGTAGCTTTTGCTCTCGGTTGTGACGATATCACCCCAGATGAAGGCAGTTTTATCACCTCGTTCCTTAACATGAAGACCTTCGAAAATTTCTTCTGCCCAGTTGAAGTATTCAGGGAGTTCCATGAAGTTAAGCTTTTCAAAAAACGCCTTAGCTACATCTCTTTTCTGGTCATTATCATCCATCATGTTAAGGTCCATTACTTCTCTGTACAGTTTTGCCATACTCATAGGTGACTCCTTACAGTTTGAAAATGATTAACAGGTGATAAACACGGTTCTCCCCGGGCTTTCCGGTAGGACAACTGAGCGCTCGGTCGGTTGCCTTGTCGAACTAAATAATAATTGTTGATGTTTGTCAAAGGATTTCTTTATTTGAAGTGAAGAAAGTAATAATTTTGCAAGAGAGAGAAGGACTGGTGGTAGTGGTCAGAGAAATGATATCGGATCTCGACATAACAATTTTGTGCCGTAGAGCTAAAAAATATTGACAAAGAGGGACAGGTAGATAAACATAAAAATACGATTGAGCGCTTGGTCGGTTTCGAGTTGTCCTTTTATGTGACCAATTTCGCATTTTAAAATCGGATTGAAAATGACATTGAATGAGTCGGCAAGATCAACTGCATACGAAAGAGCCGGCTGGTATCGGAAGAACGAGTCCAAAAAAGAGGCGTATTATGAAAAAGGCTGTAATTGTTAGTGCAGTAAGAACACCCTTTGGCAGTTTTGGTGGATCACTCGGTCAGATAGGGGCAACGGATCTTGGTGCTCATGTCATTAAAGAATCGGTGAGTCGTGCGGGTATCGATAAAGCTCTGGTTAACGAATGCATTATGGGCATGGTGCTGCCTTGCGGCTACGGCCAAAATCCTGCTAAGCAGGCAGCTATCAAGGCGGAACTTCCTCAGGAAGTTGAAGCTATAACCGTTAACAAGGTATGTGGTTCGGCGCTCAAAGCCGTCATGCTCGCTGCCCAAGCTATTCAGTGCGGCGATGCGGATGTCATCGTGGCCGGTGGTATGGAAAGCATGAGTACTGCTCCGTATTATCTGGAAAAAGCCAGATGGGGGCATCGGATGGGGCCGGGGAAAATCGAGGATCACATGGTCCATGACGGCCTCTGGGATGTGGTCAACGATTTCCATATGGGTATGTCCAATGAACTTATCTGTGAGAAATGGCAGGTGAGTAGAGAAGAGCAGGATCGTTTTGCCGAGAAATCATATGAAAAAGCGCTCAGGGCAATCCGTGAAGGTGTTTTTAAAGACGAAATAGTTGCGGTGCCTCTTCCACAAAAAAGGGGCGAAACAAAATATTTTGAAACCGATGAATGTCCTCAGGAAACAACATACGAGAGCTTGCAGAAGATGCGGCCTGCCTTTAAAAAAGACGGAGTCGGCACCGCCGGCAATGCCTCGGTAATCAGCGATGGAGCCGCGGCCGTGGTGGTAATGAGCCGCGAAAAGGCGGAAGAACTGGGCTGTACCATCATGGCTGAAATAGGCGCCCAGGCTTCGGCCGGAATCGAATTGAAGCATGTGCTTATGGCTCCGATTCTTGCTATCCCGAAGGTTCTGAAAAAGGAAGGCATCTCTCTTGCCGATATAGATCTTTTTGAGATAAACGAGGCGTTCAGCGGTACCTCGGTTGCGATCAATAAGGTGCTCGAACTCGATACATCCATTGTCAATGTCAACGGCGGCGCTGTCGCCATCGGCCATCCGATTGGAGCCAGCGGGGCACGGCTATTGGTGACGCTTCTGCATGAAATGGCTCGCAGGGATGTGGGAAGAGGATTAGTTTCTCTTTGCCTCGGTGGTGGAGAAGCGGTAGCAATGGTCGTTAATCGGTAAACGTTCATCAGCACTCCGTATGCACACGAGCAGTCGCCTATGCATAGGCAAACTATAGCCCGTTCGACTGCTTGTGCACCTTCGGAGCACTGCTGAACGCTTACGTTTACAGTCTTGGAGTTATGCGGGCATTTCGCAAATCTCGATGAACGGTTATGTTAATCGATAATTTTAATTGCTCTTTTGCAGGGGGTTGAGATGGAAATACAAAAATTCGGCGTTGTCGGGGCAGGCCAGATGGGGAACGGCATTGCCCAGGTTGCCGCGACAAGCGGCCTTCAGGTATTGATGAGTGATATCAAGGAAGAATTTACCAAAAGAGGGCTGGCGTCGATCGAGAAAAATCTTAATCGGAGTGTGGAAAAGGCTAAACTTACCGGTGCTGAGCGAGATGCAATCCTTGGCCGGATTTCCACCACGACCAACCTTGCCGATATGGCAGGGGTTGATTATGTCGTCGAGGCGGCTGTTGAACGTGAGGACCTGAAGTTTAAGGTCTTCCGTGATCTTGATGCTGCCTGCCCTGACCACGTCATTCTTGCCAGTAACACCTCTTCCATTCCAATCGGCAGGATAGCCGCCCAGACGAAACGGGCCGAAAAGGTTATCGGCATGCATTTCATGAATCCGGTTCCGGTGATGAAGCTGGTTGAGGTCATAAAAGGGTTGGCGACCAGTCAGGAAACTTTTCAGATCACCTGGGCTCTTTGCGAAAAATTCGGCAAGACGGCAGCAGAGGCCAATGACTTTCCAGGTTTTATCGCCAATAGAATCCTTATGCCGATGATCAATGAGGCGGTTTTTTGTGTCTATCAGGGGGTTGGCAAAGTCGAAGATATCGATACCGTCATGAAGCTTGGCATGAATCATCCCATGGGCCCGCTGGCACTCGCGGATTTGATCGGTCTCGATACCTGCCTGGCTATTATGGAGACCCTCTATGACGGCTTTAAGGATTCCAAATATCGGCCCTGTCCCTTATTGAGAAAATATGTCGAAGCGGGCTGGCTTGGCCGAAAAAGCGGCAAGGGCTTTTATCAGTATTGATGCCTTGATGGCTTGAGGAGATTCGATGACAACCGAAAGTAAAGCCGTTCCGGCAGGAGAAGTGGCGAGCAGGATCGAAAATTTACAAAAAGCCCTCGCCGCAAGGGAGATTTCAGGCGCGTTGATCTGCCAGAAGACGGACCTTTTCTACTTTGCGGCAACATCCCAGCAGGGCTGGCTCTATGTACCGTCGGTTGGCAAAGCTATCCTGATGATCTTCAAGGAATTTGACCGTGCTTTGCAAGAATCGCCACTTGAACAAGTCGTTTCGATTGTAGGCAATAAAAAAATACCCGAGGTCCTTGCTCAGTATGGTTATCCGGTTCCTGAAGTATTGGGACTGGAGCTGGACGTTTTGCCGACGAATCTTTATTTTCAGTATTGCTCCATTTTTAAACAGGCGAAACTTGAGGACATTTCTTTTGAAATTCGCTGGATACGCGCGGTAAAGTCTGAATATGAAATAGAGAAAATCAAGGCTGCGGCCAAATTTTCGGATAAGGTCGCCGCCATGGTGCCGGAATTGCTTACAGTCGGCAAAACCGAAATTACCCTGGCCGGTGAACTGGAAAGCTATGCCAGAAGCCTTGGCCACCAGGGTATTGTCCGGATGCGGTTGTGGGGCAGTGAGCTATTCTACGGCCATCTGATGTCAGGTGATTCAGCGGCAGTTCCCAGTTATCTCGCTTCTCCCACAGGAGGTGCCGGAGTCAGCAGTGTTGTCGGCCAGGGGGCAGGATTTCGAAAAATTGGCGCAAACGAACCCATTCTGCTCGATTATGTTTTCGCCCTCGATGGCTATATTTCCGATCACGCGAGGATTTTCTCAATCGGTAGGCTCTCTGCCGAGCTGGAGGCGGCCCATGAAGCGATGCTTGAAATCCAGAATGAAATCAAGCCCCAGGCAAAGCCCGGCACACCAAGTGGAGAACTCTATGAGCTGATGGTCTCTTTAGCGGAAAAAAAAGGATATGCGGAAAATTTCATGGGGGTAGGGGAGAGGAAAATTCGCTTTACCGGCCATGGAGTCGGCCTGGAGCTGGATGAATTTCCCTTTATCGCCAAAGGTCAGCAACTAGCCCTGGAATCGGGCATGGTCATTGCCCTTGAGCCTAAGACCATCTTTCCCGGCAAAGGCGTGGTCGGCATAGAAAATACGCACCTGATTACCGAAAACGGTCTTCTGCCTCTGACCTGTTTTCCGGATACAATAACCACCATAGGATAACCGCCATATTTAGTTCACGAGAAATTGCAGCGACCAAAACAAAAGGGGAAAATATGTCACTCCAGGCCAATAACGCAAGCGAGCTCGACTCGCAGGAAACCGCCCGTTTTATTGTCGATCTTTTTCACCGGTTGATTGTCCACCACGGCCTCTGGTTCGCCGAGGTAAAACACCAGGTAGGAATGGAGAAAGCGCTGACAATGCTTGAGGGAGCTTCTAAAAAGAGTTTTGAAATTCAGATGAAGCATCTGGGAAAGGAGCTCGGTTTTACCATGGAGGACGGGGTCCCATCGTTTCTGCTGGAGATGGATACCGAAAAGCTCAAGTCTTTAAAGGATCGGCTGGCAAAAAACTGGCTGGTCAATGATGGAGTCTGGTTTCAGACTGTGGAATTTTCCGAAGGGATGAATGATGCTAAACGGTGCAATGATTCCTGTTGGGCACAGTTTTCACCTGTTGAGGCACACTCGATCAGCAAATTTCTGGGGCTGCCTGAAAATCCGGGACTGGAAGGATTGAAGAAAGCCCTGGGGTTCAGAATCTACGAAAGTATCAATAGCCAATCCATAGTCGATGAAACCAAGACCAGTTTTGTTTTTCAGATGAACCGGTGCCGGGTGCAGGATGCACGCAAGCGCAAAGGACTTGACGATTATCCATGTAAATCTGCGGGACTTGTCGAATATACCTACTTTGCGGCGGCGATCGACAAGAGAATTCGCACCGAATGTCTGGGTTGTCCTCCTGACAACCATCCTGAAGAGTGGTATTGTGCATGGAAATTTACTCTGGAACCATAACCGGCCTGGGCGGGAAAACCACATCTCACAATCCAAAGGAGCAGCAAAGTGACTTATACAAATATACTGGTAGAAAAAGTCAACACCCTGGCGACAGTCACCATCAACAGACCGAAATCGCTCAATGCCCTGAACAAGGAGACACTTGAGGAGTTGCTGGACTGTTTTACCGAACTTGGCGAGGATCGAACGATCCAGGTAGTCATCATTACCGGCGCCGGTGAAAAAGCCTTTGTTGCGGGAGCGGACATTTCCTATATGCAGGGGTTGAAACCTGAGCAGGGAAAGGCCTTCGGCAAACTCGGACACGCAGTCGCCCGCACCATGGAAAACCTGCCTCAACCTGTTATTGCCGCTATCAATGGTTTCGCCCTTGGCGGTGGCTGTGAGTTGGCCATTGCCTGTGATTTTCGGCTGGCAAGCGAGAATGCCAAATTCGGTCAACCTGAGGTGAATCTCGGTGTCATTCCCGGCTTTGGGGGAACGCAGAGATTACCAAGGCTGATTGGTACGGGGCATGCCAAGGAACTCATATATTCCGGTAAGATAATCGATGCCCAGGAAGCAAGTCGGATCGGCCTTGTCAACCGCGTAGTCTCCCAGGAAAGACTTATGGAGGAATGCAGGGAACTGGCATTGTTAATTAGTTCCCGTGGACCTGCTGCCGTCAGACTCTCCAAGGAAGTAATCAACAATGGTGTGGAAATGGATCTGAACAGGGCATGTTCTTACGAAGCGGATCTTTTCTCTCTTTGTTTTGCGGGAGATGAACAGAAAGAGGGGATGGCTGCTTTTCTCGAAAAACGGAAGCCTAATTTTTAAGAAAAAAATACTATCGCAAGGATTCTCCATGCATCTTGATTTATCTGAAGAACAAAAACTGATCCAGGACACTGCACGGGATTTTGCCAGGGCCGAATTAGAACCTGTGGCTGCTGAACTTGACAGGAGCGGTGAGGACGACAGGTTTTATGCTAATCTCAAAAAGCTGGCCGAACTCGGTTTCATGGGTCTGAACATCAAGGACGAATTCGGGGGCACTGAAGCCGGGGTTGTCGCTTTCAGTGTTGCCATGACCGAGATTGCCCGAGCCTGCGCCGCGACCGCGGTCACGGTCTCGGTTAACAATATGGTCAACGAGGTTATCCAGGCCTTAGGTAACAACGAGCAGAAAAAACGCTATATCTCGAAGATCTGCAGCGGAGAATATGGGGCTGGAGCCTTTGCCCTGACGGAACCCGGAGCAGGATCCGACCCTGCCGCCATGACGACCACCGCGGTACGAGATGGTGACGAATGGGTGCTGAACGGTTCGAAGATATTTATTACCAGCGGCTCTTTCGCCGGTGTTTTTGTGGTTTGGGCGGTAACCGATCCCTCAGCCAAAAAAGGGAAGGGTATCAGCCTTTTCCTGGTCGAGGCCGGTACCAAAGGGCTTGTTGTCGGGAAAAAAGAAAAAAAGATGGGGCAACATGGCTCGCCCACCAACGAGCTACTTTTTCAGGAGTGTCGCGTTCCCGCAGACGCCCTTATGGGGAAATTAAACGATGGTTTTCGGGCTGCGGTGACCGAGCTTGCCGGCGGGCGCATCGGTATTGGCTCCCTGGCCCTGGGAATTGGGCTGGCCGCAATGGATATGGCTACCCGATATTCTCTGGAAAGATCGCAGTTCGGCAAAAAAATCAGCGAGTTCCAGGCTATCCAATGGAAAATTGCCGATATGTACACGGCCCTTGAAGCTTCACGCCTGCTGTTAATGAACGCCGCCTATAAGAAAGAACAAGGCCGTTCCTTTGCCAAGGAAGCGTCAATGGCCAAGCTTTTTGCCACGGAAAGCGCCAACAAGGCCTGTTACGAGGCGATGCAGATTTTTGGCGGGTACGGCTATACTAACGATTTCCCGGTTGAACGGTATGCTCGGGACGCCAGAATCACGACGATCTATGAAGGAACCAGTGAAATTCAGCGTCTTATTATCGCCAGAGAAATTTTAAACGAATTTGCCTGAGTACTATCGAATAGGGATTATTGAAAATGGATGATATTATAAGCAGACGAAGAAGCATTAGGCGATTTCAGGATAGGCCGGTTGAACCTGAGAAACTGTCAAAGATATTCGAAGCGGCACAAATGGCACCTTCCTGGGGAAACCTGCAGTGTTGGGAGCTTGTCGTAGTGCGGGCTGCGGAAGACAAGAAAGCACTTGCCGCTCTGCTCTCAAAAAAAAACCCGGCAACCAAATGCACTGAATCCGCTCCGGTTGTCATCGGCGTATGCGGAAATCCACAAAGATCCGGCTATTACAATAACCAGCAGGTTACCAGGTATCAACATTGGTTTATGTATGATCTTGGGCTTATCACGCAGAATATCTGCCTGAAAAGCTGTGAGCTCGGACTTGGCTCTGTCATTGTCGGCTCTTTTGATCATCAATCCGTGGAAAAACTGCTTCGGGTACCAGCAGGAATTGAGCTTGTTTCGCTCATTCCGCTGGGTTATCCGGATCATGAACCCTCGGCCCCTAAGCGCCGGCCCGTCGGCGATTTTGTTCATTACGATCATTTCAGTCCATCTTGATAGCATCTACCTGAAATTCCGGAAAACCTTGCGAATTCCTTGCATTCCGGGATCTTTTTCATAGCTCTTTTTCAGTTACCCTCGTGACTGGAAAGAGCTATTTTTCCTATTTATAAGCACTCCCAACCATCTACTTTTTGACTTTTCCTGTTTCCGCCATTAAGATAGCAGACTCATCTCTTCTTTTTCTTAAAACTTTTTAGCTTTTTTACATTATTTTTTAGGTGACTATGCTGCAGGTCGGACTTGAGAGAGTAGTGCGCGATGATTCGCTGTCCTTTTTGGGGCAAAAAATTGGCTATTTATCCAATCAGGCTTCCACTACGCGTGAATTTATACATGGCAGGATTCTCCTCCAGCAGAAATTCGGCGACCGGTTGACTTGTCTGTTCTCTCCCCAGCACGGTTTTTTTTCCGAGAAACAGGACAATATGATCGAATCCGATCATATTGTCGATGCAGTCACAGGTTTGCCTGTCTACAGTCTCTATGGTGAACATCGGCGGCCGACGGTCGAGATGTTTGAGCAGCTTGATGTGCTGTTGATCGATTTGATCGATGTCGGAACCAGGGTCTACACCTTTTTGTATACCATGGCCCATTGCATGGAGATGGCTGCGCAACTTGGAAAAAAAATAGTCGTGCTCGATCGCCCGAACCCAATCGGCGGTGAGAACATCGAAGGAAATCTGCTCCGCTCCGACTGCAGCTCCTTTGTCGGATTATATCCTCTTCCCATGCGGCATGGTTTAACGTTTGCCGAACTTGCCTTACTGATTAACCAGGAGTTCGGCATCGACGCCGAGTTGGAGGCGGTGAAGATGCAAGGCTGGCGAAGATCCATGCTTTTCAGGGAGACCGGCTTTCCCTGGGTCTGTCCATCACCGAATATGCCGACCCCGGAGACGGCTCTCGTTTATCCCGGCCAGGTTATCTGGGAGGGTACAAATGTCTCCGAGGGCAGGGGAACTACTCTGCCGTTCGAATTTGTCGGAGCGCCGTATTGGGAACATGCGGCAATGGTTCGGATGCTGGATAAAACCGAATTGCCGGGATGTTGTCTTCGGCCGGTAGTTTTTGAGCCGACCTCCGGCAAATGGGCCGGGGAGGCTTGCCGTGGTTTTCAGCTCCATGTGACGAACAGCCGGACCTTTCTTCCTTACCGGACGAGTCTTGCTTTGCTGCAGACCGCAATTCTGCTTTATCCCGAACATTTTCAATATAAGCAACCACCGTACGAGTATGAATTCGAACGTCTACCGATGGATCTCATTTTAGGGGATCTGGAGGTCCGCCGGCAGCTTGAAGAAGGTAGAGCTGTGCGGGAGATTGAAGAGAGCTGGCAGCAGGAACTGCAGGCTTTCGATCAGATGCGAAAAAAATATTTTCTTTATTAATCCGGAAGAATCATGACTGAAAAAATAGTATCCGTTGAAGCTCTTGCCGAAATGGTTGGGGGGCAAGTGGTCGGTGATAAAAGTGTTCGCATCCGGGGGTTTGCTCCACTGGACACTGCCGGTTCCACCGATATCTCCTTTCTGGCTAAAGCCGGTAAGGTTGAACTTCTGCAAAAAAGCGGGGCGGGCGCTGTAATCGTTCCTCTTGCCGTGACAGGGCCGGAATCCGTTCCCATCATCCGGGTAAAAGACCCATATCTCGCTGTTGCCATTATTCATGGTTTTTTTGTAGCAAGGCCTTTTGAAGCAAAAGGCATTCATCCGCGGGCATTTATCGGGGAGGAATGCCTTCTTGGCAAGGAGATCTCGATTGCTCCACTAGCGGTGATCGGCGACCGGGTTAAACTTGGGGAGAGGGTTTCGATTGAGGCGGGGGCGGTAATTGGAGATGACGTTGAAATTGGTGACGATTCCACAGTTAAGTCTAATGTAACTATTTATAATAAAAGCATTATCGGCAAAAAAACGACTATCCATTCCGGTACCGTTATCGGCAGTGATGGCTACGGATATTCCGCCAATGAGCGTGGTGAGCATATCAAACGACCGCAGGTTGGGATAGTCCGGATAGATGATGATGTGGAGATTGGTGCCAATTGCTGCATCGATCGGGCTGCTTACGGAGTCACCTGGATTAAGTCGGGGACCAAAATTGACAATCTCGTTCAGGTTGGACATAACGTTGTCGTTGGAGAAAATAGCCTGCTGGTGGCCCAGGTCGGTATTTCAGGTTCCACGATTCTTGGCCGCAACGTGGTAATGGGAGGACAGGCAGCGACCAGTGGACATGTCACCCTTGGTGACCAGGTTATGGTCGCCGCCCGGGGAGGAGTGCATAACGATCAACCCAAAGGAGCTGTACTTGGCGGTGCCCCGGCGATTCCCATTCGCCAATGGGCCAAGGCCTGCGCCGTTTTTGCAAAGCTCCCGGAGCTGCAGACTACAGTAAGAAAAAACAGCAAAGCAATTGCAGAGCTCTGCAAGATACCCGACAATGAAGAATAGATAAGGAGAGATGAAGATGAGTGAGGTTGTTGTTCCGGAAAATATTGATATCGTGGAAATCCTCAAGGTGCTGCCGCATAGATATCCGTTCGTGATGGTAGACCGTATTCTTTCCATGGATATCGGTAAGCAGATTGTCGGGCTGAAAAACGTCACGATAAATGAACCGTTCTTCCAGGGGCATTTTCCGGAACGGCCTGTAATGCCTGGCGTTTTAATCCTGGAAGGAATGGCCCAGGTGGGCGGAATCATGGCCTTTTACGCCAATCCTGATGCTATCGGGAAAAAGTTGCTCTTTTTTGCAGGAATTGACAAGGCCAGGTTCAGAAGGCCGGTTGTCCCTGGAGATCAGTTAATCTTTACCCTTGAATTCATAAAGCAGAAAAGGTCGATTACGTTTATGGCGGCAAAAGCCACTGTCGAGAATCAGATTGTTGCAGAAGCGGAACTTATGGCTTCATTCTCTTGATATTGATCGAAATTAAGCTCTCAAGTCATCATCTTTTAGCCGGAAGATAGCTGTCAAACTGTATTGACTATTCCCGGAAAATTTTGCAATAGTCACAGATAGCGAGTAAGCAAACCGATTTTTAAAAATTGAAAAATACATTCACCACGAAGTATATAGAAATAATTCTACCAACAACCTTTTAAGATATAATGACCATACATCCCACTGCCGTTGTAGATTCCAAAGCCAACCTCGACTCCTCTGTTTACGTTGGACCATATGCCGTAATTGAAGCCGGAGTCAACATAGGTGCAGACACCAGGGTCGAACCACACGCGGTTATCTCAGGACCCACGACAATCGGTGAAAGAAATCTTATCGGTTCTTTTTCCGTAGTAGGCGGGGCACCACAGGATCTCAGTTATAGAGGAGAACCGACAGAGTTGATTATCGGTTCCGACAACCAGATTCGCGAATATGCTTCTATTCATCGTGGAACACCCGGTGGCCACAGGAAAACGGTTATAGGCGATCATAATCTGCTGATGGCCTATACCCATGTCGCCCACGATTGCAAAATCGGCAACTACGTTATCATGGCCAACGTTGCAACCCTGGCCGGACACGTTGAAGTCGGCGACAGAGCCTCCATCGGCGGCCTGGTTGCCGTACACCAGTTCTGTAGGATAGGTACCTTTAGCTATATTGGCGGAGTTTCCGGAATTGGTCTTGATGTTCCACCTTATATCCTGATTGCCGGTACCAGAAATAGAACCAGGATTTCCGGAATAAATAAAGTCGGATTAAAGCGGAATGGTTTCAGTCGAGAGACCATTAAAATGCTCGATATGGCCTACAAGATCATCTTCAGGTCGCCGAATCTCCTGATGAAGGACGCCATAGAACTCGCCCAAAATGAATTTCCTGAATGTGAGGAAGTGCAGACCCTGGTCAAATTTTTCCAGGATTCCAAGCGTGGAGTCGTCAAGCAGACAGTAGAGGATTAGAGTCGGTTGTCTAAGGTTATTGATCCGGATAGCATCGGTATTATCGCCGGTGGAGGGCAGTTCCCTCTCTTATTCATCGAAGCTGCCCACAAAGCCGGGAGACGCGTGGTGGTCGTGGCCCACAAAGGGGAAACCGATGAGAAGGTGGTGCAGGCGGCTGATGCCGCTTGCTGGGTTAAGCTGGGACAACTCGGCAAGCTGATTTCCTTTTTTAAAAAGGAAGGTGTAGGGGAAACGGTTTTTCTGGGCACCATCACCAAAACCCAGATTTTCCGGGATGTGCTGCCTGATCTGAAAGGGATATCTCTGTGGAATAAGATTGATCGTAAACAGGACGACGCCATTTTACGTGCAATAGCAGAGACACTCGAAGCTGAGGGTATAAAAGTACTTGAATCGACACTTTATCTTCGGCATCTGCTCTTTCCCACTGGTGTCCTTACCAAAAAAAAACCCAGTAAAAAGCAGCGCCGAGATATCGAATGCGGCTGGCAGAATGCTCGCGCGATCGGTAAGCTGGACATTGGACAATGTGTGGTGATCAGGGATTGCACGGTTATTGCCGTGGAAGCGATAGAGGGAACCGATGCGACAATCCTGCGGGGCGGGGCTCTGGCGAAAGAGAAGGCAGTTGTGGTCAAAGTCAGAAAGCCGGGACAGGATTTTCGTTTTGATCTGCCGGCCACGGGTATCACCACCATCAGGAACCTGCAAAGTGTGAAGGGAGCCGTGTTGGCAGTGGAAGCCGGTCAGTCTCTGCTCTTTGATCGTGAGTTAATGGTTGAAGAGGCTAATAAAGCCGGTATAGTTGTAGTTGGTGTTTCCGAACGGGAGGACGGTTCCCTCCTGATGGAGTAAAACATGTGTTTGTACACTCTTTACCTCTGATTTCAGTTTCATCTTAATTTTGCAATCATTCACCGGTCCACACTAAAAGTCTGCATAATCCGGATCTGTGACTGTGTCGCTCCTGTGCCATCCTTGGCATCCGCGACACTAGGCCATCCTTGGCCGTAGTCATCCCGTGCTCCAGGTTCGTTCAAGCAGGCCGACAGGCGCGTAGTCAGTTTAAACTCGCCCTTCCATGCACGGCGGCCTGATCGGACGAAAATGGGGTGCTGGTGAACGGTTACTTAATTTTAACGGAAGAGGTACTATGCAAGCAATGATTCTGGCAGCTGGTTTTGGTACCAGGCTGCAACCACACACGCTGATTCGTCCGAAACCTCTTTTCCCTATTCTCAACCAACCGCTGCTTCTTCTTACCATAAAAAGACTGCAAGCCCTGGGATTTGATCATATTGTGGTCAACTGCCATCATCTTCGCCACCATATCGTTGAGGCACTGAACGGACTGAAGGGGGTTGTTGTTCAGGAAGAGGAAGCTATACTGGGAACCGGTGGAGGATTGCGTACAGCTCTCAGATATTTGCGGGATGAGCCGCTGCTTGTCACCAACGGGGACATTTATCATACGATTGATTTTTTGGATTTGTACCAATACCATCTTGCACATTATAATTCAGTTACCCTGGCGATGCACAATCATCACCGCTTTAATACTGTGATGGTGAAGGATGGGAAGGTAGTGAGCTTCGACGACAGGGTGGAATCGTCCCAATTGGCTTTTACCGGGCTGCATGTCATTGAACCGGTGGTTCTGGAAGACATTAAGGTGAGATCTTTTTCCTGTATTATCGATCATTATCGGAAATTGTTGCGGCAAGGCAGGGAAATAGATTGTTATCGGGCGGACGGCTGTTTTTGGACGGACATGGGAACTGTGGATGATTATCTCGCCCTTCACCAGGGTTTACTCATGGATACCATTCCGTGCTGGCAGGAGATCGGGTCGGTCAGAAAGCCTTATTATATTGCCAAGAGAGCCAAGCTGCCCGCGCATATTGAACTTAGTGGTTGGGCTTGTATCGGTGATGCCCATATTGAAGATGGCGCTCACCTTCAACGGGTGGTGGTTTGGGACGATGTCTCTATTCCGAGCGGCTGCCGTCTCGGGGATATGATTATCTCTTCAGATTATAGAAATAAAACAGGATCGAATTGAAAGTAAACGAACCGGCGGATATCGACATTCTGCAGAGTGCAAGAGAGTTGCTCGTTGCCAGGGGAATGCTGACAAAATCAGAGGCCGAAACCTATGTCACGAGTAATCACTGCCGGAAGATTGACAGCGACGGCTCGACCAGAAGATTCTGGCGGGTAGGAATGAATGACAGCCCATTCTGTTTGATCGCAGCCCCGGCGGGAACGGGGAGCGCTGAACTGGCAGAATCTCGCTCCGCCTGGAAAATCGGGAATCATCTGCGAAATAACGGCGTGCCTGTTCCGGAACTGTTCGGCTGGGACAGCAATACCGGAACCCTGCTCTTCGAGGATCTGGGTGATATCAGGCTGCATGATATTGTTGCAAAAGATTCGAATCCGCGGAAAGAGCGCGGCGATTCGGTTGTAGCTTATTATCAATCGGCCGTTGAGCATCTTGCAGCCATGCAGTGTCGGGGTGCAGAGGGATTTGACGAGTCATGGTGTTGGGATAGCGGACGATATGATACCCGGCTTATGCTGGAAAAAGAATCGGGCTATTTCTTGCGCGCTTTCTGGCAGGGACTTCTTGGACATCATGTCCCTGAAGATGTTTGGCCTGAGCTCCGGGAGATTGCCGGACTCGCCGCAGAGGCGCCAAACATTTTTTTTCTGCACAGGGATTTTCAATCGCGAAATATCATGATAAAAGACGGCGCGGTTCGGTTTATAGACTTTCAGGGCGGACGCCTCGGCCCGCTTGGCTACGACCTCGCCTCACTGCTGATTGATCCATATAGCCGTCTGCCCCTCCGGTTCCAGGAAAAGCTGACGGCAACATATCTGCGGGCCCTCCACGGTTATATTGAAATCGAAGAAGCAGTCTTTAAAAATCAATTTACGCTGCTTGCTTTTCAAAGGAACATGCAGATAATAGGGGCGTTTTCCTTTTTGTATAAGGTCAGGCAAAAAAGCTTTTTTTGGAATTTTATAAAACCGTCCCTGGTGTCGCTCAGCCACAGGTTGGAGGACCCTCTTTTTAAGGACTTCCCTCTTATCCGCACCATGGTCTGTAGGGGACTGAAAGAATTGTCTCCTGCTTGAAACAGAATACAATTCATGGCCGGACTATCTTGCCATCCCTAATAAATTAATCAGCTTTGTCACGTTTCGAGCGTATAGAGCCTCAGCAGGAAATTATTATGTCATCGACCATCAATCTGCCCATCGTCGCCCTTGTCGGACGCCCCAATGTGGGTAAATCAACTCTGTTCAACAGGATTACCAAATCTCGCAAGGCGCTGGTCGATCCTACTCCGGGCGTCACACGGGACCGTCACTATGAGCGGGTGGTCTGGGATCAAAAAGCCTTTGTTCTAGTCGATACAGGAGGTCTGGATGACAATCCCGAAGACGTTATGGTGCGGCATATCCGTGATCAGGCAATGCTGGCAATCGAAGAAGCGGATATTGTCCTGTTTCTGATGGATGGAAGACAGGGACTGACCCCTGCCGACTGGGAGGTGGTGAATATGCTTCGCCGGACCGAAAAGCCGGTCTTCCACCTGGTGAACAAAATTGACGGGCCGGAAACTGAAACGGAATTACTTGCCCAGTTTTATGAGCTGGGTGTTGATGAACTATGGTCGGTTTCCGCCGAGCATAGTTATGGTTTCAGAACGCTGATGGATGCGCTGTGTGATTCCATTAAAAGTGAGGAAGCTGATATTGAGCTTCCCGAGGGGACTGTGAAGGTTGCCTTTTTTGGTCGGCCGAACGTTGGGAAGTCCTCCATGATAAACATGATTCTCGGCGAAGATCGGATGGTGGTCTCGGAAATTTCCGGCACCACGAGAGATAGTGTTGATACTCTTGTAACTCATGGTAATTACAGCTATCTCTTTATTGACACCGCAGGTATCCGCAGAAAAGGCAAGACGACGGAAAAGCTGGAAAAGTTTAGCATTCTTAAATCACTTGCGGCGATGGCCAGATGCGATGTGGCCGTGGTACTTATCGATGCCGAGGAAGGAATTACCGAACAGGACACCAAAGTCATAGGGTACGTATTGGAAGAGGGAAGAGGGCTCATCGTACTGGTGAACAAATGGGATCTGATTCAAGACGATAAGAAACGGCAGGAGGCGGTAATGATGGAAGTTGGTCGGGCCTTGCCCTTTGTCGGCTTTGCTCCGGTTTTGAACGTCTCCGCCTTAACCGGCTATGGCATTAAACGTCTTTTTCCGGTTATTGGCTCAGTGTACCGGCAATATTCGGCAACCTTTCCCACTTCTGCCCTGAACAAATTGTTGCGTGACGCCGTTGCGCAGCATTCGCCGCCTATCTACAAGAATAAACGGCTTAAGTTCTACTACACCGCGCAAGTCGGCACTTGTCCCCCAAAATTTGTGGTAATGACCAATAGCTACAAGGGAGTGCATTTTTCCTACGAGCGCTATCTGACCAACCGATTCCGGGAAGGACTCGGTTTGGACAAGGTGCCTATTCAGCTCTTTTTTAAGGATAAATCCCAACAGAGAGGGGAGAAAAAATAAAAGAGAGCACAGAGGGGTAGAGAGAGTTTTCATGACTCTCTCTTCCTGATTGTCCTTTCGTCGTTCTTACTTGATCCTACAAGGAATGGGCTTTAGCAACCGCCCGTTTAAAACCTTCCGCCGATCTGGTGATGATATCGTTCGGCACGCAGAAGGCAAGCCGCATATGTCCCGGAGAGCCGAATCCGACTCCGGGTACCGCCAGAATCTTTTCCTCCTGCAGAAGAGAGACAAATTTCACATCGTCGGCAAGAGGTGTCTTGGGAAAGACATAAAAAGCGCCTTTGGGTTCAGTGAAGGAAAAGCCGGCATCGCGTAAGACGTTACAGATGTTTTCCTTTCTCCCGGCATAGACCGAGGTATCGACACACACGTCCTGAAGCTCGGCCACAACCCGTTGCATAAGAGCCGGAGCATTGACGAAACCGAGTATCCGATTCGCCATGGTAAGAGCATTGAGGAGCTGGAGTTTGTCTTCAATATCAGGGTTAACAGCCAGATAACCGATACGTTCGCCGGGCAGGGAAAGATCTTTCGAATACGAGCAAACGACAATACTGTTGGTATAAGCGGGAAAAATGCTCGGCACTTCATAGCCGTCAAAAACGATCTTCCGGTATGGTTCATCGGAGATGAGATAAATGGTGGTCCCTAATTTTTCGGATGCGTCCTCTAGAAGCCTGCCGAGGGCTGTAAGAGACTCTTTTGTATAGATCTGGCCACAGGGATTATTGGGAGAATTAATAATAACGGCTTTGGTTTTCGAGGAAAGTGCTGCTTCAATAGCGGCTGGATCAAGATTAAAATGCTCATCAGTCGCTACCGTTTTGGTCACTCCACCATGATTATCGATATAAAATTCGTATTCAACAAAATAGGGAGCAAGAATGATTACCTCGTCACCGGGGTTCAAAAGAGCTTTCAAGACGATATTCAATCCGCCGGCCGCGCCGCAAGTCATGAGCATATCACCCTGAGTAATGCTCGTTTCCTGTTCGACGGACATCCGCGCCGCAATCGCTTCACGAACCCATGGATACCCGCCGTTCGGCATATAGGCATGCATTCCGGGGCTGGTATTTCGGACAATTTCCCGAATAACTTCATCAAACTGTGGAGGTGGTGGTGCATCGGGATTACCGAGGCTGAAATCGAAGACGTTTTCGGCACCATGGGCGGCCTTCATCTTTGCACCTTCCTCGAACATTTTTCGTATCCAGGAAGATTTCTCGGCAAACACTCTCATTTTTTCGGATACAGCCATTATCTAGCTCCTTATATATCTATTGGCACCCCACAAGGCGGTATTAAAAAGAATTCTGCTGTTGCCTCTTAAAATAATCGTAGGCTGCATTGATTTCTTTCATCTTACTCTCCGCAACTGCCCTGAATTCTTCACCTAGATGTCTGACTTTATCCGGATGATACTGCATACTGAGCGTGCGATAAGCCTTTTTAATTTCTTCCTTTCCCGCACCTTTTTCCAAGCCGAGAACGGCATAATATTGTTCTGCCATGTCTCGACCCGTTGCCGTACCATACTGTTGTCTATACCGGTATTTGGCTTCGATCGTGCGTTGGTCATATTCGGAAATATCAAGAAAAAAAGCGATATTACGGGCTACCTTCAGCTCATCTTCGGGAACAGTAGTTTTGGTGTAAAGAACCTGATAGACGAGTTCCAGCAGGATAAGCCGGGGCTCGTAGGCAAAGGTGGATTTAAATTCCTGCAACAACACGTCAAGGGATTGGGTAGAGTTCGCCGCCTCCTTGATCAGTTCCTTGACCCAGTGCATTTGCGTCTGGCTATATCGCAGATTGTATTGGAAAAAACGGTGAATGGTCTGGATTTCATCCCTGGTTATTTGGCCGTCTATTTTTGCCGTATGGATGAGAACCTGAACCAGGAGCCAGACGAATCTGTTGTGGCTTTCGGATTGGGATTGCTCATAGGTGGCGACTTTCTGCTGCACCCAATAAGTGAATCCGAAAAAGAGGGCGATAAAAAGAAGAACCCCGGCAAGTCCGGTGTAAATCAGCGTACCGAGAAAGGAAATCAGAGTGGGGGCTCCTCCGGAAATAAAAACAATCAGGAGGAGAATAAGCAAACATCCGCCACAACCGGGTTGCTGCTGTCGTTGATATTGCATAATAGGTATGCTCGAATTATCTATTTATTCAATTTTACTAATTGGACGCGGAGTTCGTGCTCTGGAAGAGGGCATCGACGAATTCACCGGCATCAAAATCGCGCAGATCCGACATCTTCTCACCAATACCTATAAACCGAATAGGAATTTTCATCTCTTTGCAGATATTGGCGACGATGCCGCCTTTGGAAGTGCCGTCAAGTTTGGTAAGTGTTATACCGGTCACTCCGATCGCATCGTCAAAGAGTCTGGCCTGGGAAATACCGTTCTGGCCGGTAGTGGCATCAATGACCAGCATGACTTCATGGGGTGCACCTTTTAGTTTTTTCCCCATAACCCGTTTGATCTTCTTCAATTCTTCCATCAGATGATCTTTGGTATGCATTCGGCCGGCGGTATCAACAAGAACAACATCGATTTTTTGGGATTGGGCTATTCCCAAGGCATCAAAGATAACCGCTGAAGGGTCTGCACCTTCTTTATGGGCAATAACAGGGATGTTGCTTCTTTCTCCCCATATCTGCAACTGAGATACCGCAGCGGCCCGAAAAGTGTCACCGGCAACCAGCATGACTGAATTGCCGGCCTGCTGAAACTTCCTGGCAATTTTGCCGATGGTGGTGGTTTTGCCGACTCCGTTTACCCCAATTACCATGATGACAAAGGGACCTTTATCGGGCATGACCAGAGTGGCGTCTTTATCGTTTTCGGTAATAAGGTTCTTGATTTGAAACTTCAGCGTTTCCTTTAGGGATTGGGGATCGTACAACTCTTTTCTCTTGACTTTGCGTCTGGCATTTTCAAGCAATTCCTGTGTGGTTCCCACTCCCAGGTCGGCGGTTATAAGGATCTCTTCGAGGTCGTCGAGCATTTCCCCGTCAATTTCTTTTTTGCCGAGAAAGAGTGCGTCTAACTGGTAAGTAAAGGTTTCTCTGGTTTTACCGAGTTTTTCGGTCAGCCGGGAAAAAAGCGATTTTTTCTTGTTTCCTGCCTCTTTCTGTATTTCGGATTCCTTTACGATGTTAAGGGGTTTTTCTACCTCCGTTGGCATGGGAGGTACATCTGCTGTTTCTGCCGGTTTCTTCTGCCCAGGTTTTTTATCAACGGTAGGCTCAACGATTTCAGCCGAAGTGGGGATGACTTCTTCTTCATCTTGTTCGGGCGGCAGGTCGGGAGGAAGCTCTATGATCGATTCTTCGTCGCTTTCAGGTTGCTCAGGCTCCGGAAAAGGGGTATCTGTAGCAGGATTATCGACAAGAGTATCGTCTATAGGCGCATCTTCATCTTGTTTTTTGAATTTTTTCTTAAACCAACCTAGCATCGTCTATTCCTGAGATAATTTGTCGTTGAAAGTAGTTTTTACGGCACAATTTGTCATATTAAGTAGTGATGTAAAAGAAAGCAACAAAAAGTAAACCTCGAAAATTTGCTATTATCCTGGACAGGTTATTTTATGGGCAGGTCGGGTTTGTGGCACATGTGAAAGTGATTGCATTTCGAGGCAACAGCATTACTGTAGTGAATGTTGTTTTCTCAGATAGTATAAACAGTTGGAAGTATCAGCTCGTTGGAATAGTGTTTACTTAGATCATGTTAAGGAGGAAGTATAATGGCTGGATCTTGTGGAGGATCCTGTGGAACGCAGGAATCACAGCAAGCTGCTGCTGCGCAGCAGGAAGTTGCGATAAAAAGGTCACTTGGAAAGATAAAAAATAAAATTCTGGTTATGAGCGGCAAGGGTGGTGTAGGCAAATCCACGGTTTCCGTTAATCTGGCCTTAAGCCTCGCCAATAAAGGATATCAGGTCGGTCTCATGGATGTCGATATTCATGGGCCGGATGTCGTTCGTATGCTTGATCTGAAAGGAAATATTGAGCCTCCCGCAACCAAGGACGGCTTGGTTCCGCCGCTCAAATACAGCGACAACCTGAAGGTCGTCTCCCTCGAATTCATGATGCGGGACAGAAATGAAGCAATAATTTGGCGTGGACCGCTGAAGATTCAGGCAATTCGTCAGTTCGTCTCCGATATGGATTGGGGTGAACTTGATTATCTGATTATTGATGCTCCTCCGGGAACCGGGGATGAGCCACTATCGGTCGCTCAGACTATCCCCAATGTTAAGGCAATCGTGGTGACGACCCCTCAGAAGGTGGCCCTGGCCGATGTACGAAAATCGATTAATTTTTGTAAAACCGTCAAGGTGGAAATAGCCGGAGTTGTGGAGAATATGTCCGGCTTTGTCTGTCCACATTGCAACGAGACTGTGGACATTTTTAAATCCGGCGGCGGGGAAAGCCTGGCTCGTGAACTGGAACTCCCGTTTCTCGGAAAAATCCCCATGGATCCACAGGTAGTCATGGCTGGAGATGATGGCACTCCCTACCTGTCTTCAACTGAAGATAGCCCTGCAACCCGTGCGTTTGCAGAGGTGGTGAAGGCAATTGAGGTTCGCCTTCCACCGGTCACCGTCGCTCCCCCATTGACAATGGCCGCAAAGGAAAGCAGTGGTGGTTGTGCTTGCGGTGGCAGCTGTCCGTCGCACTCCAAAAACTAACCGCTGTTAACTGCAGGAATTTCTGCAGTCTGAGATACAAGATGATTTCGTAAAAAGTCACTTTGTGAGTCTGGATGGAAGATTGACGACATAGATCGTGGTCGTCAATCTTCCCTCTGAAATGATGCTATAAACGCAACACTATGATAATAAAACAGATTATAGTTGGATCCATGGCTGTATGCTGCTATATAGCTGCATGTGAAAAGACAAAAAAAGCAGCTGTAATAGATCCCGGGGGGAATGAGGATGAAATTCTCGCCGAGGTAAAAAAAATGGGTGTAAATGTTGACTATATCATTGCCACCCACGGTCATCCCGATCATGTTTGCGGCAACAGAAAGATTCAGCAAGCGACCGGTGCGAAGATAATTATGCATTCTGCCGATGCGCTCTTTTTTGGTAAACCGGAGGTGCAAAAATACTTCTCCATGCTCGGATTGGAACCTTCCCCGGTAGCCGATATCGAGGTTGAAGAGAGAGACATAATCACCATTGGCGAGGAAAACTTCCAGATACTGCATACTCCCGGACATACCCCCGGAGGGATGTGCTTGTATAATGCACCCCACCTGATCACCGGAGATACGCTGTTTGTCGGCGGAGTCGGCAGGAGTGATTTCCCCGGCGGCTCATCCAAGGAACTGCTCAATTCAATTCGAACAAAGCTGCTTGTGCTGCCTGCTGAAACCATAGTCTGGCCCGGTCATGGCTATGGCGGCCATCAGTCGACAATCGGTGATGAAATTCGCACAAACCCCTTTTTATAACCCCGAAGTAGCTACAAGTCATTGACATCCTACCCAGGATGTCAATGACCTGTAGCTGGTTCAATTACCACTTCCTCTTTCCTTTTATTGAATTTATGCGCGAGATCGTCCTTGGTACTGCCGGCCATGTAGATCATGGTAAAACAAGTTTCATCCGGGCTCTTACCGGTTTTGAGACCGATCGTCTCAAAGAGGAAAAAAAACGAGGGATTACCATTGAACTCGGATTTGCCTATCTGGATTTACCTTGCGGCCATAGAATAGGGATAGTCGATGTGCCGGGACATGAAAAATTTGTCAAGACCATGGTCTCCGGAGTATCCGGTATCGATATCCTGGCCTTTATTGTTGCTGCCGATGAAGGTATTATGCCCCAGACCATCGAACACTTCGATATCTGCCGACTGATGGGAGTTAAACAGGGGATTATAGTTGTTACCAAAAAGGACATGGTTGAGCCGGAATGGCTGGAAATGGTCAATGAGGAAATTGAGGAGTTCTGCGCAGGAAGTTTTCTGGAAGGAGCGCCTATTATCAATGTCTCTTCCACCACCGGCGAAGGTGTCGATCTTGTTCGTGATGCTTTGGATACAATAGTCAGGGATTTTAATTTTCACGAAGTATTCGGGCCGTTTCGCCTGTCCGTTGATCGAATATTTGCTATGAAGGGTTTCGGCTCGGTAGTTACCGGGACCTCGATTTCCGGAAGAACCTCCGTAGGAGAGGATCTACGTATATACCCGACCGAAAAAATTGCCAAAATACGAGGAATACAGGTCCATTCAGAAGCTGTAAATGAAGTGGAGGCCGGACATCGAACGGCAATAAATCTCCAGGGAGTCGATGTCGTGGAGATCGAGAGAGGAATGGTCCTGGCCACTCCCGGCACCCTCAAGGCCAGTTTCATGCTGGACTGCCAATTTCTCTATCTGGCATCAAACGCCAAGCCTATGAAACACCGGACCAGAGTAAGAGTACATTTAGGAACCGCTGAAATTATCGGTAGAGTGTCACTTCTCGACCGGGACGAGTTGCAGCCGGGAGAAGAGGCATCAATCCAATTGTTACTTGAAAGCAAGGCTGCGGTATGGTCCGGCGATCGTTATGTGATCCGAAGTTATTCACCTGTTGCGACGATTGGCGGAGGAATGGTGCTCGGCAATGTTTCCCCGAGAAAAAGAAAGCGGCTTGCCGACAATGATCGTCTCTACAATCAGCAGATGCTGGAGATCCTTCAAAATGGCTCCGTTGAGGAAAAAGCATTGTTTTTTCTTCGCGAGAGCAGAGAAATCGGGCTTACCGCGGATGAAATCGGCATTCGTCTCGGGCTGTTCGGCAAGCACCTGAAAAAAGCCTTGAATGATCCTATTTCCACCAAAAAAATGGTTGTCGTCGATTCTGCTACCCAACGTTACGTGGTGGTGGAGATAGCCGAAAAAATCAAGGCGATGCTGGTCGAGCATCTTCAGGCATACCACAAGAAAAACCCCCTGCAACCGGGATTAGCAAAAGAAGAGCTTCGCACAAGTCTCGGACGGAAAATTGATCCAAAGGTTTATACTTACTGCATCAACGATCTGATCAAAAAGTCGGTTGTGGTACAGGAGGAGTCTGTTGTCCGTATGGCTGAGCACCAGGTGGCCCTGCAGGCCGATGAAGAGCAGTTGAGAAAAGAACTCAGCGAATGGTATCGTGAAAAAGGCCTTTCAACTCCGACAATGAAGGAAACCACCGAAAGATTTGCCGATTATCCCAGCCGTCTGGTAAAAGATGTAATCGATCTGCAACTGCGTGAGGGCAAGCTGTTGAAAATCAGCGAGTCTCTTTATTATGAAAAGGAAATACTTGATCCCCTTGTAGCGTCAGTCATGAGCTACATGGAAAAAAATGGTGAAATAGACGCTCCGGCATTCAAGGAACTTACGGGGCTCACTCGAAAATTTTCCATTCCCATCCTTGAGTACCTCGATAGAATAAAGGTCACCATGCGTATTGGTGATAAGAGGATTCTAAGAAAAAAATCCTGACGGGGAATTGTCATTCTTCGCGCGCTCTCCACAATATTGAGAGAATTTTGCCGGTATTGGTGGAGATCCGGAAATTGTGATCAAGTTGCAGGCCGACTATGGCAACCACCCTGTTTCCACTGAGAAGTAACGGCCAGGCAGGGCGCTCCTTGAACGGGATTTTCCTTTCGTTGAAATATCGAGATATTTTTTTGCTGCCTGAACCGCTTAAACCGCCATAAGGAGAAAATTTTTCACCCGGCAGAAAAGAGCGGAGCAGCAGCGGAAAAGTAATTTTATCCAGGTCAATCCTCAGCTCTCCCGCAACACTTTCTTGATCTGCTGTACGCTGCATTTCTTTTATGATGAGTTCCTTGTTTGTGCCAAAAATATTGTAAATGCCAGGGCAGGGGATCGTCTGGTTGATAGAAGGGACGGGAAGCTTTGATCCTCGCACCTGGCCCTTCGGCAGTGGTCGTCCGAGCAGCAATTCACTTGGTGATTTTTCAGCGCGAACTCCGTCATCGAGGTGTAGTTCACCGCCGCTCCTGCCATTTTTGATAAATTCAATAAGTATGCAGATCCGATCATAAGTCGGACGAATTGCCATCTGCCAGCAGCTTTTTTCCAGGATTCTTCTTTGGATTGCCGGATGGGAGTCCAGAAATTTGCTTTTGTTTATGACAAGTTGCGAGCTGTCTGTACCATCCGGTGATGATTCTAAAAACCTGACGCATTGGTTATATGCAGTCTCGGTATATTCTGTGAGAAAATTATCTTCTTCCCTAAGAACGTCCATGTTTTGCAAAACGGTTTTTCGAAGTGCGGGAGAAAAATATTCTTCAAGCCGGGGCAGTAAATCAAGCCGAACCCGGTTGCGCAGGAACTGACGATCCAGATTGGAGGAATCCAGACACCAGTTGATCCCTCGATCTGTAAGAAATTCAATAAGCTGCGATTTTTTTTCAAATAGTAGCGGACGAACTATATTGTCTCTTCTTAATTTCATGCCGGAAAGTCCGCTGCTGCTGCTTCCCCGAATCAAACGGATAAAAAATTCTTCAACCTGGTCATCGGCATTATGGCCGACAGCAATAAGATCTGCGCCACATTCCCGTCGATATTTTTCCAGCTCTCCGTACCTGAGAATCCTGGCAGCATCTTCAAGGGATTTTCCGGTCCCGGCAACAAGTGCATGCACGTTTACTCTCCGAACCTGAAAAGGAATATGCAGAGCGAGGCAACAGTCTGCAATGGTCTTTTGTTCAGATGGAGTTTCCAGTGGTCGCAGTCCGTGGTCGACATACATTGCGGTGAGATTCAGCGACAGATCGATGCCACTCAGAATATGCAGCAGAGCAAGAGAATCAGCCCCTCCGGAAACGGCTACAACCACATGGTCATTTTGGTTTATCAGTTTATGCGAACGGATGACTGATGCAACCCTGTCGAGGATGTGCATGAAGGATTTCCCGGCTGTTAGCTTTTTTTTGCAAAAGGTACGGTTTTAGTTTAATACTTTGAATCAGGTTGTTATATTTTTCTATGGTAGTTTACCATGGCGAATAATATCTGCCACCCTGAATCCCTTTAGAAGCAAGAGAGTATGGGAAATAAAATCAAAATTTTGATTGTTGAAGACGAATTTATCAGTAGAACCTTGCTGATGGAGATGCTTGCTCCTTTTGGTGATTGTGACGCGGTGTCGAACGGCCGTGAGGCAATTGATATTCTAGAAAAATCCTATAGCCTGGCCGGCGTCGGATATGATCTTGTCTGTCTGGATATCATGATGCCTAAGATGAATGGCCATGAAGTTTTGCGTGAGATGCGTAGGATTGAGAAAGATAAGGGGATTTATGGAGCCGATGCGGCTAAAGTTTTAATGGTAACCGCTCTTGACGATGCCAAAAATATAATGAAAGCGCTGGTCGAGGGACGATGCGAGGCGTACTTGACTAAACCGATCAGCAAAGCGAGGCTGGAGGAACAGTTGCGTCAGTTGCAATTGATCGAAACCATTTCATAGAACAGAATATCCGGTTTCATCAGGTAACCGAGATTTATTCTAACACCCCACAAAAAACAGGGGTATGAGAACCTTTAGCAGGTTGTTTTCCTGCAAAAGAACAAGAAAACAACCTGTAAGGTATAAATTCCTGTTTCCCGGGATTAGGTGTGAGTATGCAGCGGCAAAAAATCCAAAATATTAAAACATATCTTAAAGAACAATTTAATCTCCCCGCCGAGCAGATTGAGACGTTGTTGCCGAGTTTTATCGCGACTTTGGGATCTCATATGCAGAATCTGGAGAATGCCCTGGCGGAGAATAATCCGACAACAATCGGCAGAGTGGGGCACACGATAAAGGGAGCGTTTCTTAACCTTGGTCTTGAAGATTGTGCCAATATTGCACTTTGCATTGAGGAAAGGGGAAAAGCCGGCGATCACAATACCAACTATAAGCAGCTGGTTGAGGATTTGCGCCTTAAAGTAAATACCGTCCTTGAATAATTATCTCAGTTTTCGGCAGCACCCTCATCTCGGCAGGCAGCACTCATCCATAGAGCAAGAATCTTTTTTGGGGTAAGGTTCACAATTCCCATTTACAGGTCCGGAGTGCGGTTATGCGAGCATTTTGCTATTCCCGTTGAACCGTTACTTTGCAGAATTCCTGATCTGATCGAGCAGACGAATATGGATATTGTCAAAACCTCCGTTGGAGAGAATTGCCACCACATCACCTGAATTTAGAACCGTTTTTAGCCGATCCAGAATGTCCTCCGTTGTGGCATAGGATTCCGCCGGCAATTTTCTACCGACCAGGTCCGCAGCCAGTCTGGCTGAAGAAAAAAGCTCTTCTTTTGCCAACCCCTCGATGGGAGTCGGTTCCCTCAGCAGGATGAGATCGGCCGAATCGAATGCACCAGCGTAATCGTTCTGGAAGATTGCCCGTCTCGAGGAGTTTGTTCTCGGTTCAAATACCACCACTAAACGTCGATTGGCGTAACCGTTTTTGAGTGCGGCCAGGGTTTCACGGACCGCGGTAGGATGATGAGCGAAGTCATCGATGACGGTAATTCCCTTTTCGATTCCTCGTACCTCCTGCCTTCTTTTCACCCCGGCAAAATTCTTCAGTCCCTTGTCAATGACTGACGGGGAAACGCCAAGATGGTGCATAACCGCACAAACCGCAAGACTATTGAGGCAATTGTGTCTGCCGGGCAGTCCAACCGTCATTGACGACCACGGACTGCCGTCTTTTATGACATCGAATCGGCTGACGGCGTTTTCAATTTTCACATTATCTATCGCCCATGTGAAAGCAGGGTTGAGTCCGTAACTTTGTACGGCACAGGGCGCTTCCGCCGCAATTTCAACCACATTTTTATCATCAAAATTGGCAATCAACAGCCCGTCAGGTGGCAGGAGAGCGACAAATTTCTTAAAGGATCGCTTGATCGCATCAAGATCGCTGAAGATATCGGCATGGTCGAATTCAATTGAAGTAATGACAGCAACCTGTGGTCGATAATGAAGGAATTTCGAGCCCTTGTCAAAAAATGCGGTGTCGTACTCATCTCCTTCAGCAACAAAATACTTGCCATTTCCTAAGCGAAAATTTGTCCCGAACTCGCCGACTATCCCGCCTATCATAAAGGAAGGATCCAGATCCGCACGATAGAGAGAGGTTGCAAGAAGAGAACAAGTGGTGGTTTTGCCGTGAGTGCCTGCAATAACCAGAGAAGCTCGGGATTCAATATAAAAATGAGAAAGTGCCTGAGGAAAGGAAAGGTATGGGATTTCCAGTTCGGCAAGCGCAATGGCTTCAGGATTTTTTCGGGTAATAACATTACCGACGATGACCAAATCGGGAGCAGGCTTAAGGTTATCAGCATTGTAACCGCTGCAGAGGGAAATATTCAGATTCTCGAGAAAAACGGACATCGGCGGATAAATCTGGTTGTCGCTGCCGGTAATTCTGTACCCGGATGTCTGCAGCATTCCGGCAAGAGCCGCCATGCCGGTGCCGCAGATCCCCATCAGGTGGATATGCTGCAATTTTTTTGGGGCGAAATTGAGATTTGTTGCAAGAGAAAGCATTAGTTTACCTTTTTTACAGTTGAATCTATTGGTAAACGTTCACCAGCACCCATATGCGCACGATCAGACCGTCATACATAGAAAGGCGGGTTTAGAGAACCCGCCTCCTACATCCCGTCGGCCTGCTTATGCTTTTCTTAAGCATTGGTGAACGTTTACAGATCAGGGGTTATTCGAGCATTTTGCTATTCCCGGTGAACGGTTACATCTATTGCCGAAAAAATATTTTTGAAGGATTGCTCAAATGTGGCAGGAGTGATACGGCCGACTTCAATAAACTTGATGGATATTTCTTTAGCAATTTTTAAGATGGTTTCGTCAGTTACTGTACCGGATTGGTCTTTTTTCTGCGTGTTTTTTTCCGTGGTTTTTTCTATTGGGGGCATGGGAGCACCTGGCAAATGTAAATGGATGGTAAATGGATGCGCCCCCGTCGCCTGAAGAAGGCCAATTCGTCATAAAAGCGACGGAGGCGATATGGTCAAGAATAACCGGTCAAGCCATCCTTGCTGCCTTCAATTAATACGGTAAACTCCGGAATTTTTCCACTATTGTTCTTGCCGGCTTCGCAAAAAAATCTTCATCTACGTCTTAGCTGCAGCATTGCAACTCCAATGAATGGCGACACCGGAAAAATTGTGCTTATCGTCTCAGCATAGCTGTATCAGTCTCTAAAAAACAAGGAGGAATTATGAAAGTACTCGATCTCAACACAACACGGGAATTTACCGAAGGGGCAATGAAACGTTTTTTCCTGGTGGAAGATTCCGAATTTTTCAAAATAATTAATTTTAATTTGAAGGCCGGCGTCACCTTTCCGGTGCATTCCCATGATCTCGATGGTGAGCTTTCCATTCAGGTTATCGAAGGTGAAGGAGTTTTTCTCGGAGATAATGACGCGGAAATTCCTGCGAAAACCGGTAACATTCTGATTTCTCGGATACGCGAACCTCACGGCGTTCGTGCTGTAACCGACATGCGGATAGTAGTCACTATCGCCCCGCCAATCTGATTCCCTTGATCGTCGAAGAATTTCTTTTTGGTTTTTTCAATAATATTGTAAAGGTACTTACCTGACCAGTTACCGTTTACCGGGACTAGAGCAATATACGAGTCTATTAATATAAAAAGGAGGATTTTCCGATGTCCGAAAATGAGTTGTATGATTTGATTATTCTCGGTGGCGGACCTGCCGGACTCACGGCAGGAATATATGCCATGCGAGCGGCGCTCAAAACCGTTTTAATCGAGAAAGGAGTTCCCGGTGGCCAGGTGGCTATTACCAAGGATGTGGAAAATTATCCCGGATTTATTGAAATTGGTGGATTTGAACTCTGCGAGAAGTTCCTACAGCATGCCAAACATTATGATCTTGAGATTGTCGAAAAAGAAGCAGTGTCAACAGAGCCTGGAATTGAATACCATTCGGTTCGTCTGGTCGACGGTACCGTTCTGCGAAGTCACGCCGTAATTCTAGCTGCCGGCGGAACGGCGCAAAAGCTGACAATTCCCGGGGAGGATGAGAATTTCGGCAAAGGTGTTTCCTATTGTGCCACCTGCGATGGCTTCTTCTTTCGCAACCAGACGGTTGCCGTTGTCGGTGGCGGCGACACCGCCCTGGAAGATGCGCTCTATCTGGCCAAAATTACCAGTAAGGTGTATCTAATCCATCGCCGTGATGCTTTCCGGGGGAGCCGGATTCTTCAGCAGCGGGTTTTTGCCGAACCACGAATTGAGATTTTATACAACACTGTTGCAACGGAAGTCCTCTCCAACGAAAAAGGTGTGCGGGGACTTGCCTTAAAAGATACACTAACCGGAGCAGAGCGGGCAATCGACACGGATGGGGTCTTTATTTTCGTAGGCTTCAAACCGAATAATCTCATTGTTCCCGCAGGTGTTAAACTTAGTACCAGCGGCTATGTCGTCACCGATGAAAAATGCGAGACCACTATTCCCGGCTTGTTTGCCGTAGGAGACCTGCGACAGAAATACGCCAACCAGATAGTTCTAGCCGCGGCAGACGGCTGCACGGCTGCTTTAGCGGCAGCACACTATATTGAGAATCGTAAGAGCGAAAATCGGTAACCGTGTAATGCGATCGGACATGTAGGGGCGGGTTCTAAACCCGCCCTCTATGCAGTATTATCGTAAGACGACTCGTAGGCTATGAAAGATATGGAGGCGAAGCATTCCCGCTAGTTAATCAGCTGAACGAACTCTACCGAGCAACAAGGTATTTTAGAGGATGGTTTGGGCGAATTTACAGGCAGGTTAAAATGTGTCAAAAAAAGGCCATTTTCTCAAGCTGAGAAAATGGCCTTTTTGCAAGTTATTTCAATTGGCTGGGGGACAAGGACTCGAACCTTGATAAGCGGAGTCAGAGTCCGCTGCCTTACCATTAGACCATCCCCCAGCGTTTGGTGCAGTGTGCCGAGTTTATAAAAGATTTCTATGGCACTGTCAAGAAAATTTCAGTTGATAATAACTCCGGCATACCCTACTACCTGGTCGGTGTCTCCGGAGATATACCCCGAATCGGTATAGCCGATCAGGTTGGCCTGTTTTGCTCCGCAAGCTTTTGCGGTAAGTATAGCTATGACCACGGGGATGACGCCGCACATGGTTATATGATTGTCGAAGACAGTGCGATAGAGTTCGTAAGGATCCAGCTTTTCGATGCATTTCAAGGCCGACTGGTCCTTTTGTTCGGCAATCCGCCTAGGTTCATAATGGCTCATATCGCTTGAAGCAACTATAAGTAAGTCCCTGTTACAACCTTGAATGACTTCAGCCAGTGACTCGGCCACTTGTTCACAGAGTTGGTAGGGAATCCTGGAAAGCACCAGAGGCACGATTTTTAATTTCTTTTGCAGCATCTGAAGAAAGGGGAGCTGCACTTCCAGTGAGTGTTCAAACCTATGAGCTGTTTCGTCGATTGTTATATGGGTTGATATTTGGAGAAGGCGATCGGTTATTTCCTTGTCTACCTCGACCTTGCCGAGCGGCATGTCCCAGGTCAGAGTCGATAAAGAAACAGCAGCACCCTGACCGTGATGATTCGGACCGAGAATAATCACCGTTTCCGGAACTTCGACCGAATAAAATGTTTCTGCCGCAAGTGCGCCTGAATACACATACCCGGCATGGGGAGAAACTATCGCCAGTGCCTTGGATTTTTTGGCAGTTTTTATTTGAGGAAACAGACCCGTAATAGTCTTGGATAGTTCTTGAGGTGATCCGGGATAGAAACGGTCGGCAACAGCAGGTAGTCTCATTTTCCTCCCCCTCTTTTAAGGTTACCTAAGGTTGATGGCGTCGTAAAAACTCTTCATCTGCGTCGTTGCTGCAAAATTTCTATCATTACGACGTACTCTAGTACGCCGAAATGATAGAAATTTTGCGCGCCTAGCATATGAAGCTTTACTTAGCCATCTGGAATTTTAGGTTTTTACGAGATTAATTAATTTTTTACCGACCAGGTTGTGCCGTCCGGACCATCATTCAGTTCAATGTTCTTAGCAAGAAGTTCGTCCCTGATCTCGTCGCTTCTCGTCCAGTTTTTATCCAGCCGGCACTGACAACGTTCAGCGATGAGCCTTTCGATAACCGTTGGGTCAATATCCGAATCGGCAATCAATTGCTCTCGCCTTGCGGTAAGAAATTGTTGTGCATCTTCTTTCAGTATGCCCATAATCGCAGCCAGTTTCCGTAAAACGGCTACGCCGTTTTTCAGGAACCGGATGTCTTCCGAAGCCGATGACGGAGTTAATTTGCCGTGGACGCGATTGATCGTCTTGACCGTATCAAAGAAAATGCCCTGGGCCTGGGCTGTATTGAAATCGTTATCCATTGCCTGCTGGAATCGTGTTTCCAGTTGGTTGATCTTCTTGATATCTTTGGCTGAAAGGACGCTTGCGGCTTGCCTGTCGCCGGTCTCGGCATCGAGAGAATCGACGGCAGCCACGCACTCATAAAGCCGTTCGAGGCCGGTGGTTGCATCCCGCATCGCCGATTCGGAAAAATCCAGAGGATTGCGATAATGGGTGGAGAAAATAAAAAAACGCAATACTTCAGGATGATAGTTGGCAAGAATGTCTCTGACTGTCAGGAAATTTCCCAGCGACTTGGACATTTTTTCATCACGGATGGTGACAAAACCATGATGTATCCAGCTCTTGACAAAGGGTTTGCCGTTGGCACCTTCGCTTTGAGCGATTTCATTTTCATGATGAGGGAAAATAAGGTCTTGTCCTCCACCGTGGATATCAAAGGTTTCACCTAAATATTTCCGGCTCATTGCCGAGCATTCAATATGCCAGCCGGGACGGCCTGGTCCCCAGGGGCTGTCCCAGGTCGGTTCTCCGGGTTTGGAGCCTTTCCAGAGCACAAAATCCATGGGATTCTTTTTCTGTTCGTTTACCGAGACCCGGGAGCCTGCTTTCATGTCCTCAATATTTCTTTTGGACAGCTTGCCGTATTCGGGAAAACTATCGACAACATAATAGACATCATTACCAGACTGATAGGCCATGCCTTTTTCTATAAGTTCGCTGATAATATCAGTCATCTCCTTGATATGCCCGGTTGCTCTCGGTTCAATATCGGGACGATCGGCTCCGAGCTTGTCCATGTCGGTATAGAATTCATTGATAAAACGATTTGCAAGTTCTTCCGATGTCGTATTTTGTTCCTTGGCACGTGCGATAATTTTATCGTCGATATCAGTAAAATTCCGGACAAAGGTTACCTTGTACCCCCGATATTTCAGGTAGCGGACAATCATGTCAAAAGCCAGGACCGAGCGGGCATGTCCGATATGACAATAATCGTACGAGGTGATGCCGCAGACATAGAGCTTGACATGACCTGGTTCCAGTGTCTGTAAGTCTTCCTTTTTTCCTGATAGGGTATTGTGAATTCGTATAGTCATCTTGAAGGGAACAGGTTGTGGACAGTTCTGCTATCTTGTATTAAGTACATCGCATGTGAAAATGATATTTGATGCGAAACGATTTTGTAACGTTTCAGGTCAAATACCATAATCTTATTATGAGGAAAAGACAATAATGAGCCAAGAAGTAATAGTTAAACGGTCTTGGGGGGAAACCTGCAAAGCCTGGTTGCACCCCAAAGTAATTGCCATGTTTTTCCTTGGCTTTTCTGCCGGTTTACCACTTCTTTTAATTTTCTCTACCCTGTCGGTCTGGCTTCGTGAGGCAGGAGTGGAGCGATCCGCTGTAACCTTTTTCAGTTGGGCGGCACTTGGTTATTCTTTCAAATTTCTCTGGGCACCTTTGGTTGATCTGATGCCCCTGCCGGGACTGAGCTGGGCGTTAGGGCGGAGGCGGGCATGGCTATTGCTTGCGCAGCTGCTTATCGTATCGGCGATTACCTGGATGGCCCTGGTTGATCCGGCCGGCAGCCAAAACCACCTTACTTTCATGGCGTTTGCCGCGGTTATGCTTGGTTTCTCCTCGGCTACCCAGGATATCGTCATCGATGCCTATCGTATTGAGTCTGCTGATGAGTCGTTACAGGCAATGCTTGCTGCGATGTATATTGCAGGGTATAGAGTCGGCATGTTGGTTGCCGGTGCCGGTTCACTCTTTCTGGCGGGGTATCTGGGAACCACAAGTGCTGCTTATAGTTATATTGCCTGGAAATACACCTATCTGGCAATGGCTGCAGTAATGGGCACAGGAGTGGTGACCACGCTTCTCATCCATGAACCAAAGGCCAATCGCCGCATCAGCCATTATGAATATACGGTGTTGGACTATACGCGGTTTCTGTCTCTTTTTGTTCTCAGCCTGCTGGCTTTTGCCGTTACTTTTTTCTATTCAGGTTTTGTGTTTGTTGACATCCAAAAAATGTTGCCCCGGCTTTTCCTGGACGGCAACGGGATTGGAGGTTTTCTGATTCAAGTATTACGATTCGCTCTGGCGGTTGGTGTTGCAGCGATTGTTGCGGGTTTTCTGCTTTTTTTCGGTATAGTAAATAAAGAGATGGTGTATCAGTCCTACCTGGAACCTATAAACGATTTTTTCCGGCGTTATGGCCGAAAAACTGCCGTACTGCTTCTGGTTCTTATCGGTTTCTATCGCCTATCCGATATCGTTTTAGGAGTAGTTTCCAACGTTTTTTATCTGGATATGGGTTTTAGTAAGAATGTCATCGCCGGAGTCACCAAGACATTTGGTTTGGCAATGACTCTGGCCGGCGGCTTTCTCGGCGGAATCCTGACGATCAAATTCGGGGTGAACAGGATTCTCTTTCTCGGAGCATTTCTTTCAGCAGCGACCAATTTGCTTTTTATGCTGCTTGCCGGGATTGGGAATGATGTATCGATGTTGACCGTGGTGATCGGGGCCGATAATCTCAGTGCCGGGATCGCAACCACTGCCTTTATCGCCTTTCTCTCGAGTCTGACCAATATCTCCTTTACCGCGGTGCAGTACGCTATTTTCAGCTCAATGATGACGCTTTGCCCAAAATTGATCGGGGGATATTCCGGTACAATGGTATCGGCTTTCGGCTATGAGAATTTTTTCATGATGACCGCAATAATGGGTATTCCGGTACTCTTTCTGGTAGTGGCGGCAAGAAAGGCAGTCCATAGAGACTGATCCGAATTCGTCAAGGATTTGGAGAAATTCACCTGTTGCAAGATCCTCTTGGGAGCTTCGGCACATAAACGTTCAGCAGGACCACATATACGCACGATCAGACCGCCGTGCATAGGCAAGGTACTTAGTACAAAAGAAATTTTGCAGCAACGAAGCAGATGAAGAGTTTTTACGACGCCATCAACTATGATAATCTCGTAAAAACCTAAAATTTCAGATGGCTAAGTAAAAAAATTCATATGCTAGGCGCGCAAAATTCCTATCATTTCGGCGTACTAGAGTACGTCGTAATGATAGAAATTTTGCAGCAACGACGCAGATGAAGAGTTTTTACGACGCCATCAACTATGAGTGTTTTTTCTGCTGGTTAAGATAACGCCCTATAGCGTCTTTAAAATGGTCTTCCTGAAATGATACTCCCGCCTGATAGCCTGGTTCGTCAATTTGTTTATTGCACCATTCTATCTGGCCTATAATCTCCATAGGTAATTGTGGGAAGGAGTCGTCAAAAGAAAACTGGATCGTCATGTCATGAGCCAACGGCTTTTTTGTAGCCATACGCATGCCGCATTTACTTACATCGATGATTTTAGCGCTGGTTGAAAATTTTGATATTATCCTGCCGGATTCAAAAATTTTGACCAGAGTAATTTTACGCGAGGTTTCCATACGAAGAAATTTTCGACGATTCTCTTCGGATTTCCGAACATTTTGTACGAGTAATATTTGGTTTTCCGAATGAAGTGTATATTGCATACATGACGGGAAATGAGGAGTTGTACAAAATGTTTCTGCAAAATCGTCCATTGGAATAAAAAGACCGCCATTGCGTATGCTGCATTTCCTCGATTCCGCAGCCCAAAATGGGCATTTTGCCTGGGATTTGCAAGTTACTTTCGTCACCTGGAGACTCACTTTGAGAAGAAATGGTATGAAACTGAATATTGTTATTACCCAACGTCTCTCGTAAATCCTTTTGCAATATTTATGCCTCTGTTTTGGTGACTTATTTGTGATCCTTTGGGGATATCTGGTAACGCTTCATCTTATCATAAAATGCTGTCTTGCCTATATCGAGTTCCTGCACTGTCTGGGCAACATTGCCTCGATTTTTTTCGAGCGCATAGGTGATGATATCCTTCTCAACATCGGCAACCATGTCCTTTAAAGTGCGACCGTTCAGCCGTTGCAGATAACTTATTGTCGGCTTTTGATTTTTCTCTCCAGGCCGCATATCGAAAAAGAGTTCGTTTTCGGTGATGATATTATTTTTGGCCATAAGGACGGCACGCTGGATGACATTTTCCAGTTCGCGAACATTCCCCGGCCAATCGTGCTCGATCAGACGATCAAGAATTGACTGGGGTAAGAAATTAATTTCCTTTTTAAAAGCCTGGCGATACTTTCTGATAAAATGGGTAGTGAGATCAATTAAATCCTCTTTTCGCTCGCGCAAGGGAGGTATTGAAATGTTTATGATATTGAGGCGATAGAACAAATCCAGCCTGAAACTGCCATCCTGTACCATCATGGCGAGATCCCGGTTGGTTGCCGCGATAACCCTGACGTCGATTTTGATTGGGGTATTGCCGCCTACCCTGATTAATTCACCGTCCTGCACGACTCGTAACAGGGCTGCCTGCATCCGTGGACTGATATCTCCTATTTCATCAAGGAAAATTGTGCCGCCGTCAACTACTTCGAATTTTCCAATTCTCTTGCCGTCGGCACCGGTAAAAGATCCTTTTTCGTGACCGAAAAGATCGCTTTCCAAAAGAGAATCGGAAATAGTGTTACAATTGATCTTCAGAAATGGCTTGTCTTGTCGGTTACTGCTCTCCCTTATCAGGTTGGCAACGAGTTCCTTACCGGTGCCGGATTCGCCTGTTATCAGGATGGTAGCGTCGGATTTGGCCACCTGGAAAACCATATCCCGCAGTTCACTGAGAGCTCGACTCGAGCCGATCATCTTACCTTCGGCAGGTTGTTCCTTGAGGTGCTCTTTTAAAGAATTAAGTTCCTTTGCCAGCTTGCGCCGCATCATTTCACTTTCTTTTAGTTCATTGATTTTATGTGATAAAATTGTCTCAATGCTGTTGTGAAAAAGGGAAAGTTCCTCAAATTGATTTTTGTTCTCAGTGAGGTCGCGCATGAACAACCAATAGAGCGAATCACCTTTGTATCCCATAAACGGCGCAAGGGTATATTCCAAATGGGATTCAAGAAAAGTAGTTTCCAGGGTAATGGCTATTTGTTGGTTCTGTATGGTCTTATTGACCAATTCAAGAAACTTGGAGCAGGTTGCCAACTGCTTTGGAGAGGCGTCTTGGGACAGATTACAAAGATCACCCAAAAAGCTCTTAGCGCTAGGGTTCATGTATTCGATCGATGAACTGTCTTTGACCAGCAGAACCATGGCTGGTATCGTTTCCAGGAGATTTTTTTGGTTTGAGATGATTCTGGTGATGTCTTCTTTTGAGTGGTCCATAGAGCTGCAGTTGTTTGTCCGGGGTAGTTGGAATAATTTTACTAGATGGATCGATGACCCATTCCTATCGCATATCCTTTATATTATATAATAGATAAAATTTAAAGGGAGTAAATTCCAGAATTCCGAAAAATTACTATTTTCCGAACATTTTAAAAATAAAAGGAATAAATTGAAAAAATATCTATTTTTCAGGGTACTTATCATTATATCAATGCTCTTGTCGGCCTCTTGCCCGATAGCCGCGTTCGGACTCGAACCTGAGGAAATTCTGGTAGTTGCTAACCGGAGAATGGAGGGCAGCGAAGAGATTGCCCACTATTATATGGATCGCAGACGGATTCCCAAGTACAATTTTTTGTCTCTATCCCTTAGCGTAAACGAGACCATGTCAAGAGATGAGTATAACCATGTGCTAAAAAAAAATGTTCTCGACGCGCTCAAAAAATTGCGGTCGAAATGCAGGATAGAAGCGATCGTTCTCATCTATGGTGTCCCGCTAAAAGTCGCTCCGCCGCCACCTGACATAAGCGCCCTGGAGCATATTCGACAGCTCAATAACAGTGAGATCTTATCAAAAAAGCAACAATCACAAGAAATCAATAGGTTGCGCAAAATTAATATGCAAGCTGCGGTCGATTCGGAACTCGCTCTTGTTCGGGCAGGACATTATGAATTGGATGGCTGGGTGCAAAACCCATATTTTTTAGGATTTCAGGGCCTTGATCATTTATTGAAAAAAGATCAGGTGCTTCTGGTCTGTCGTCTTGACGGTCCAGATACGGCAACAGTGTATCGGATAATAAACGATAGTCTGGCTGCCGAAAAAACCGGCCTTCAAGGTAAAGCATATTTCGATGCACGCTGGCCGATGAATGAGGAAAATGGTCTTTCTGGATACAAAAGATACGATCAATCCATACATAGAGCCGCAGCCGCGGTAAAAAAAAGAATGCCGGTAATCGTCGATGAGCAGGAAGCTCTTTTTCCGGAAAAAAGCTGTCCACAGGCAGCCTTATACTGTGGCTGGTATTCTCTTGGCAAGTATGTCGATAGCTTTACCTGGCAAAAAGGCGCCATCGGTTACCACATCGCCAGTGCCGAATGCGACAGTTTACGAGACAGATCGCGTCCCTTGTGGTGCCGGGAAATGCTGGAACATGGTGTCGCGGCCACAATTGGTCCGGTACATGAACCATATGTTCAAGGATTTCCGCTACCTGAAGTATTTTTCAGCAAACTGGCGGAAGGATATTTGAGTCTTGGTGAGTCGTATCTTGTCTCCCTGCCGTATCTTTCCTGGCAAACCGTTCTTATCGGCGATCCGCTCTATCAGCCTTTTTCCCAAGGATTATAGTCAACTGGAGAGTTTTCACTCTTGCTTCTCACCACGGTGTTAAGGTTTTGGCCAGAGAAATGGTGACTTACTCTTCTTTTTTCTAAACCAGTTGAGGCCATGCTGTACTTTGGGCTGGAAAACAAGGAAGAAGATGAGTTTTCGTTTTCCGGGAAAGGAGAGGAGAAGCGAGCCGAGAAAGATAGTAAGCAGTCCCTGCCCGGGGAGAAAGAGCATAGCAATTCCAGCCAGGAGAAGGACTATGCCGAGAATGTGGCGAAGTATTACCAAAAATATAGAGCCGACGGAGGGAGGAGAGGATGCCGTATCTTTGAGGTGGATCCTGAGAAAGTAATCCTGTGGAAGTCTGCCGATGGCCCAGGGAATAAGAACAAGGCTGAGGATAAAGGTAAATATGGAACTCACGGCGAGCCATCCCAAGTAAGGCTCTAAAAACATGAAATCGGCAACGAGGTTGGAAAGATTAGGCATAATTTATCGACAGAATTTCGTGAAGATACTTATCCCCGCACAGCACGGGGACTGAAAAGAGGTCCGGCTTATTTTCCATTTACCGGAGTTAAAGAGATCGAGACGCCATTGATTGAATTCTCGGATGTTTTGGGCAGGTCCCCGGGCGTAACAACTGATATTCGCTCCGGTTGCAGTGCAAGTTGGGTAGTAAAGTATTCATGTATTATGTTGAGCCTTTTTTGGGCAAGTTCAAGGAGCATTGCTTTATCGACGACAATCGGTTCCGGGCGGATCGGTGTAAACCCGGTCAGCACGTCGGGTGGAATATCCTGTTCCATGATTTTTCCAGCCGATTCGGAGTGTTTTTGTTTTTCTGCCAGGTTTTTCTCATACTGATTTCTTTTCTCCTGCCATATCGCAAAGAGTTTTTTGTTCTCTTCTTCAACGCGCTGCTGTTCAATGGCTGTCAGCTGTTGGTACATCGCTTCGCGGTCTACTTTTGGATCGACCCCGCCTGATAAAATAAGACCTACCAGCGGATGGGCTTGAAGTAACGCACCGTAACGAATAAGCACTTCCCGGCCCCTATCTGTGAGTAAGAACTCACCGGGACTGAATTCCACGTACTCGTTGCCGATAAGGTCGGTGAAATCACCGGTTGCAAGGAGTAACGGCGATACCGCTCCTTTGACTACCTGTGTTTGAAATGAAGTCAGAATTTCATCAAAAAGCGAAGTCTTGGCTACCGGTTCGGTTTCGAAAAAATCAAACTGAAGCTGGAAGGAATTGTCAGTACCGGTAAGCAGAGCAAGGGGAAGAGCGGAGTCGGATGTTTTATCTATCGGTTTGACGTCTGTAAAAGTAACAATGCCTGAACGTTCATATTGTCGGTCCTGCCAATCGCATTTAAGCGTCAGTTTAAAATCGCCGCTATCGGTGTCTATATCTGTTTTGGATGCAAGTTGCTTCTGAAACGACATGAGTGGATAATTCTCCAGGGAAAATTGAAATTCTCCATTATTCCTTTCGGAAAAAGGATTTATTGTACCGTCGATTGTAAAAGGTGCATCGTCCAGTTTTCCGCTAAGGGAAAAAGTACTTTTGCCATTTTTTGAAAGAATTTCCTGTATTTTACCGGATACTTCCACGGCATCTGCTTGCCAGTCCGGTACCAGCCGGTGATCGTTAATATGTATTTTAGAGTCGTTAAAATCGATCTCCTGGAGGTCAATCCCGGAAGATTGCCTGTCGGTGGAAGGAAGATATTTATGAAAAACCTGCGATAAATACGCCATGGGGCCATTGTCGCTTTTGGTGATATCCCAGGCAAAGAGTGCCTGATTTATATTGGCCGAGGTTATCGCCAGGTGAAAAGGTTTTGCGGTATAATGGACATCCTGAAAAATGGCTTGTTGCCAGGAAAAGGTGGCTTCCTTGGGTTTTTTATTGAAAAAATCGGTCAACCGAATTTCGCCGGAAAAGTCCTTGGCAGGTAGCTTGAAATCTCCCTTGCCGCTCAGATTTCCAACAATATCACTCAGCAAAGGCGAGGGATTGAAAAATAGCAAAACATTTTTCGCAGGCAGCTCGCGAAACCCTGTTTTGACCGACAGGGAAAAAGGAGCCAATGCAAAAATTCCTTTGGCCTTGATGAGTCCGCTTGCTGCAGTTTGCCCAGTAAAAGAAAAGTTATCCGAGGTATTTCGTACTGCGTCGAGTTTATTAGCCTTAAGCGAAACTTCGGTAAAGGCCAGAGGTGCTTGAGATTTTTTTTGGGGAAATGTACATGATATCCCACCTTCAAAATCGATACCTTGAAGTTTGTAGGTAGTAGAATTAAAGGCCGTGAAAAATCCGGGAACCCGGCCATAAGTGAATTGGGCAGATGCTTTCTGAAACTGAGCATTACCGAAATTTACGGCTTTATTGGCAACGCTCAGGGGCGCAAATTTAGCAACCGGAGCGGAAAGCACATTTTCCTTGCCATCCATGAGGCGGAATTTCTCAATCGTAAGCTCGGCATCACTAAGTTTGTAGCTAATGCTTGATAGTTGTTCGGAATTTGAGGAAAGGGTGAGTTGTCCTTCCAGGTTGGCAATGCCCTTAATAGAAAAAGGATTGCCAGGATCAATGGTTTTCAACAGATCATCGCTATCCATTTTTTGCAGAGTAAGGGTCCCGGTCCAACTCTCCGGTGAGGTAAATGATCCATGCCAGGAAAAATTGGTAGGTGTTCCCTCTCTTTCACCGCTAAGACTGAAAGATCCCTTATTTGGTCCAGCCTGCTTCACTGATGCGAAATGATAGTCTTTTAAGCTTATTTGTAGAGACTTCCAGATAGAAGTGGTTTTTTGTCCTTTTTCCGACTGCATGAAACGCACTGTGCCGTTGTCTACCAAAAGCCCATCGATCATCAGCTTGTAGGGGAGATTTTCAGCCGAGCCGTTTCCGGAAGATGCGGTGGGGGAGATCCGGCTATTTTGCTTTTGCGATTGATTGCTGTTTTCGTGAACCGAATTGCTAAGAGTACTGATAGCAGGTTCTTTCATTGCGATTTCAGTGAAGTGTACTATTCTGGAAATCGGCTGCAGGGTGCCGTTTAGTCGAGCACTCGGCACCAGGATGGTAGTCGAATTGTTCTCCCCGAAGAGTTCCGTCCCGGAAAGCTGAAGCTGGAATCCTATCGACAGCTTATCGCCATTTGTGGTTTGCGGGTTAAAAAAGATGTTGACGGCTCCATCGGCCTTTCCTTTTTTAATATCCAGGGGCAGATTGAACGGCAGGTAGCTGGAATAGAGGGTAAGATCAAGATCGTGGATATCCATTGACAGCTTGGTTGTCTGATTACCGCCTTTTTTGCCCAGGACGGCCTGACCGGTAAGTTCAACAGGACTTCCGTTTATAACTGCGGAAAAATGAGGCCGGAGATACTGATCTTTTTGCAGGGGGATATTTGAAAAAGTCGGTAGTTCAAGTTGGATTTTTTCAACAGTGTGTATCTTTCCGGTCGGAGCGTCATTGAAGATAATGCTGCTGTTGGTGATCGAAATATTATTGAGGGAAAATGATAATGGAAAATTTGAGAAATCAAGCTTCTCCGAGAGATTTTTCCCATTTTCAGCACCGAAGATTGATTGAAAATTATACGATCCATCCAATTCCCTGTTGATGTTAAGGTTAAGCTCGTCGACAGTGATTGTGCTGCATACCAAATCCAGACCAAAGATACCCGAAGGTGCAATGTCGGCTGAAAGCGAGTGAAGAGACATGATCGGCTTGTCCGGTTTCATGAAAAGTCGTACCGGGCCGGTGGTAAAACGAAAGGTAAAAGGATTGAAGCTGACGGAAGTTGGTTCCAGCACCATCCCGGTGTCTTTATGAAATTGTTTCGGGAAAATCTTGGTTACATAATATGGAACACCAATAAAGCCCAAGGAGCAGTAGGTTGCAAAAAGAGCGAAAACAATCAATACCGCAACAAGCCAACCGGATGTATTGACGGTAGACCGCCTTGTTCTTTTCGTTGTTTTACCGGCTGGAACTCTTGATGCCCTTTTTTGGGAAATTGTTACCCTTGCAGCTTTTTTAGGGGGCTTCTGGTCAGGCTGGGCAGATTCCGGCGGTTGTATTGGAATATTGCCAAAACGATCGGACATAGCAGTTTAATCCAGGTTGAAAAAGTAGATAAAATCATCGAACAGAAGGCGGTAGTTGAAACCGTTCACCGGGATTAGCAAATTGCTCGCATAACCCCGGACTTGTAAACGTTCAGCAGTGCTTAAGAAGGCACAAGCAGGCCGGCAGGATTAGGGGCGGGTTCTACGCCTTTTCTATGCACGGCGGTCTGATCGTGCGCCTATGGGGTGCTGGTGAACGTTTACGGTAGTCGTTCGGATAAATAATGAGCTGCGCATTGATTGATATACTTATCGCATTGATTCAAATATGTAAATTGAAGATACGCTGAGCTACTTGTATTTTTTAAGATATGCATTCCGGCTTCACAAAAAAACGTAAACCTTCCCCGGCAATTCGTATGCAATGGTAACCTGTTTATGCGACTTCAGAGACTGCTAAACGTTTATATGCCTGAAGTTGTACAAACATTTCGCCATTCTCGCTGAACGGTTACAAAAAATTTGACTCCGGCAGGTAGAAATATAAAAAAACGCAGGAAATTACTGTTAATAATGAATTCGCCTATGCTATAGTTCTTTTACCGTAAAGTTCAGATATTTTGACTTCCCCCGGTGTTACCTTTCACCGGGAACAGCAAGATGTTCGTATTGCCCCGATCTGTTTACGTTCAACAGTAAAAAAGCACCAAAGCAGGCCGATGGACCGTAGGGGTGGGTTCTAAACCTACCTTTCCATGCACGGCGGTCTGATCGTGGGCATATGGGGTGCTGGTGAACGTTTACTGAATCGGAACGTATACATACACATACAAGATACAGATTAATTAGGGAAAAATAGCCTAACCCACACTGTTTTTTCCCACGAATGTATAGAAGTTAAAAACTCATGTTTGACGTTTTCAGCTATTTTCGCTGGCAGGATTTTGTTGATATTCTCCTTGTGGCATTTGTCATCCACCAGGCGATTACCATCATCAGGGGGACACGCTCCGTGCAGATGGTTGTCGGTATCGGTGTCCTGACCATTGTCTATTTTCTCGCAAGAATCTTAGACCTTGCCACGTTTCAATGGATCATGCAGACGTTTTTAAGTTCTATTCTGCTGATCATTATAATCGTTTTTCAACATGATATTCGACGAGCGCTCACCAGTGTCGGCAAATCACCTTTCCATAAGCAGACGGAAGTAGCCGATAAGGAACTTGAGGAGATCATTCGAACGCTTTTCTATTTAGCGAAGAGACGTATCGGAGCGTTGATCGTTATCGAAAGAGAAACCAATCTTGGTGATTTTGTCGGATCCGGCTTTGAGCTTGACGCAAAATTGACAAAAGAACTTCTCATCTCAATCTTCATGCCGGTTTCACCCTTGCACGATGGCGCCGTGATCATCAGCGTCGGCAGGGTACTGTATGCCGGATGCATTTTACCGCTTACTCAAAATCCATATATCAATAAACGTTATGGTACCAGGCACCGGGCTGCAATCGGTCTCACCGAGGAAACAGATGCCGTGGTTTTAGTGGTTTCCGAAGAGACTCAGGAAATTTCCGTTGTACGACATGGTGCGCTGACAACGGTTGAAGACGAAATCAGTCTTACCAATAGTCTCAGAGCTATCTTTATCGCCAAGAACGGCCCGTCATCCTCCTGGAAAAATTGGATGAGAAGATGAAGAAGATTCTTAATACATTTTTAGCTAAAATTGAAAAAATCGATCTAGCCGATCTTGTCTCAAAAGATTGGCTTTTGAAATTCATTTCGCTCGTTTTGGCCATTGGACTCTGGTATTTTGTGGGTGGAGAAAACAGGGTTGATAAAAATGTGATGATCCCGATTGAAATTATCAACCTGCCTCGTAATCTGGTAATTTCCAATCAGTTCAAAAAAGAAATTGAGGTAACTGTCAGCGGGCCCCGGTCATTGATTCTTGAAATGAGTAACCGGGCTATTACCAGACAGGTGGATCTTTCTTCAGCCACTCCGGGAACAATGGTTATTGAAAATGACAATGATCATATTCCTGTTCCGCGAGGCATCACCGTCCAGCGGGTGCAGCCCTCCTCAATTATCCTGTCGCTGGATAAACTCGTTCAAAAACAATTTCCGATTTCGGCCAGAACAATTGGTAAAGTGGCTGATGGGTATTATGTTAAGAGCCTGAAGATGGATCCGGATGTCATAACTATTGCCGGTCCCTTCACGGTTCTCTCACAGTTTAATGAACTCTACACCAGGGCGATCAACCTCGATGGAATGAAACAATCGGTTCAGCTTCAGGTGCCGCTTGAACTCGAACCGGCGATCGTTGATCTTATTGGTGAAACTTCGGTTACCGCTGAAATTAACATTGGACTGGAGACGGTAGCAAAGACCCTGGACAATCTGCCGGTGAATGTCGTAATCGATGGAATTAAACGAGATGTGAATCCCGAAACGGTAAGAGTTACAGCCAACTTTCCCAGAATCCTGCTTGAACATAAAGTCGATCCGAAAAGCCTTATTATGGTGACGGCGATACAGCAGGTGGGGGACGATGAACTGAAAGTGAAAGTCGTGCCTCGGACGGATGTGGAATTGCCGATTGAAATTCTCTCTATTATCCCGGATACCGTATCTCTTGCGGATGGGAAAGCAAAATCAGGAGACAGGATTTCATCGAGTTCGCATCGGTTTCAGAGTAAAGACGCAGGAAAAATATCAACCGACCCGAACACGACAATCAAAAATTCCACGATAAATAATGGGGATACAGGGAAGAAGAAGAATCAAAAAATCTCTGCCCCTGAATTGATCAAAAGTCAAAAATCAAAGCGAAAAATGGTTAAATAATGCGAAAATTATTTGGAACCGACGGTATACGCGGCGTGGCCAATATCCATCCAATGACAGTAGAAATAGCCATGCAGGTCGGCAGGGCCATCGCCTTCACAGTAAAAAATAAGAGCAAAGGCCACCGGATAGTTATAGGCAAGGATACCAGGCAATCCTGCTATATGCTGGAAAATGCCCTGGCTGCCGGAATCTGTTCGATGGGCGTCGATGTCCTGCTGGTAGGGCCTTTGCCCACCCCGGGAATTGCCTTTATCACGACTTCCATGCGTGCCGATGCCGGGGTGGTGATTTCAGCTTCTCATAATCCTTTCCAGGATAACGGGATCAAGATTTTTTCCAGTGACGGCTTTAAGCTTCCGGACGAGGTGGAGGCGAACATTGAAGATCTGATCTTTTCACAGAAGATGGAAGAGCTAAGACCTGTAGCCGATGAAGTCGGCAAGGCCGCCAGGATAGACGACGCCAAGGGTCGATATATAGTTTTCCTGAAAAACGCCTTCCCGAAAAACTATACCCTTGATGAATTTCATATAGTACTCGATTGCGCCAACGGTGCCACCTACGGCGTCGCTCCCCATGTATTTACCGAGCTTGGTGCCAAGGTAACTACTTTAGCCGCGACTCCCGACGGCAAAAACATCAACAAAGAGTGCGGCGCGCTGTACCCCCAGTTGATGGCGGCGAAAGTAAAAGAGTTAGGAGCAGATATCGGTCTTGCACTGGATGGCGACGGCGATCGATTGATTGTTTGCGATGAACACGGCCGGATTGTCGATGGCGACCATGTCATGGCTGTCTGTGCCCGAGAACTTATGGCCCAGCGCAAACTCAACAAGAAGACGCTCGTTGCTACAGTCATGTCCAATATGGGACTGGAAATCGCCATGGAAAAAATGGGCGGCAGCATGGTTCGAACGTCGGTCGGAGATCGGTATGTCGTGGAGTGTATGCGGAAAAATGGCTATTCCTTTGGCGGCGAACAATCAGGGCATCTAATTTTCCTTGATCATGTCACCACCGGAGATGGCATTCTTGCCGGCTTGCAGCTCCTGGCCGTTATGAAAAAGTCAGGAAAACCGCTGTCGGAGCTGGCGACTCTTATGGAAAGTTTCCCGCAGGTTTTGAAGAATGTACGAACTTCAGCAAAAATAGATGTGGCTACTATTAGGAATTTTCCGGAAACCGTATTAAAGCTGGAAGAAAAACTCGGCCGAACCGGTCGAATCCTGGTGCGACCTTCCGGTACCGAACCGGTGATTAGAGTTATGGTGGAAGGGCAGGAGGAATCGGTAATTAACGAGATGGCCGATGAGTTATGTGATCTGGTGCGAATGGCGGATCGGAATTGAGCATAAAAACCTTTTCGCCTGGAAAAATATTGGAGCCTATTGAGATCAAATCCGGGCAAACCGTCACTTCGGCCTATTTCGAAGGCTTGAAAAAATTCTCAACCATTTTTTCTGATCGAATCCCCTGATCGAGTTTCCTCATCTACGGCGGTGAAATCGAACAAAACAGGCATTCGACCAAGCGCCTAATTATTCCAGACTGGCTTTCAGGTCAGTCAAGGTAATCATCAGTATCATAGGATCGAGCGAAGAAGCGTCAAAACCAATATGTTCGTAAAAGGTTTTGGCTTCGGCGGAGAGTGCTTGTACTAACAAGCCACGAATACCAATGATATCGGCAGCTTGAATAACACGATATCCGGCGTCCCGGAGTAACGCGCGTCCTAATCCCTTGCCGTGAAAAGTTTTGTCGACTGCCAGTCGCCCGAGTACGACAACAGGAATCGGGTCAGGCATATTACGCCGAAATCGACCAGTTGCCTCAATGACAGCAACCGCGCTTGAGGCCAGAGCATAGTAGGCAACAATGCGCCGACCATCGCAGACAACAAAAGTCCGGGACGCTCCTGTCGCCTGATTTTTCATTGCTCGTTGTTTGAGCCATGTGTCCAGGCTCTCCACCCCACATGCGAATGCTTCAACTTCGTGATAAACAGTCAGTAACCTGGGTGCGGAAAGTGTCATTCCTTTTCCCATGGCGCGGGAGTCTGCATCGTCTTGCGTAAACGTGAACTGGGAGATGGTTGTTTATCTAACTGCGTAAGAAATTTTGTATAAGCATCTTGGTTGGCAAATATAATAGCCTGGTTATAAAGTGCCTCTTCCGCGGCTAAGCGAACCGCATCCAGAATAAAATCCGTACGATTCTTTCCGCGCACCTTGGCTGCCCGGTCGATCAGATTCCGTTCCTCTGGTTTTATGCGAATATTCAGCGTCTCACGCTTATTTATAGCTTTTCTGAGAGTGTCCATAATGTATTCTCCTTCTTTTTTACATTATAGCCAGACGCAATGACGATGTCATTACATATTTTAGTTTGACGACTAGATCTTGTTACCGAAAGTACGTTGAAAAAAATAGCTGATTACGCATGAAACTCAGCTGCTCTTTCCGTCATCCCCGCGTAGGCGGGGATGACGACCATGCTGTATTTCATTCTCTCTTGTTATCAACAAATTGTGTCTATGCTCACAGATTTGGCTGAGCTTTATACATAATCAGGAAAAAATATATGAAAAGAAACACTCAACGAGGCGATCCGTGGCGTTGGAGACTGGAAATCCAGAATAGAATAGACGATATGATCGAAGCCTCGCAAAGGATAGAAAAATGCTCAGAAAGATTGGACTATCTGTCGAATTCCAGGTTAATGTATCGTCATCCCTTAACTCCCAGTGTTATTTATCCAGTTTTCGATGAGGAGGTCATCAATCCTTTCGAATTCCTTGGTGTTATTAGTCACCAGAGTCATTTTTCGAGATCTGGCCAAACCAGCAATTAGTAAGTCATAAAGGCCAATAGGGGTACCGTTTCTTTCAAGTTTGGCCCGGATATTAGCGGCATCAGCAGCAGCCGGTCGGTCGATATCAAGGATGGTGAGCGGAAGGAAAAAATTATCAAGGGCCTTTTGGGTACGTTTGATTTGCTGGCTTTTTTGTACCCCATATTCAAGGTCAAATAGCGTGATTGTGGAGATGGAAACATCTTGCAAAGAATGTTGTCTGAACTGTTCAAGTACTTCAGGTGGTCGTTTTTTTATAAGATATATGCAGATATTAGTGTCAAGCAGATATTGCATCAGAAAGTTTCTCTCTTCTGCATGGAGGGTTGCATACGTCCTTCTTGCATGAAGTCATCCGGAAAATCGCGGAGAGCTTCGAAAAATACATCCCACGTCATTTCTACTGGTTCAATAATGATTTGATTGCCTTTTTGGGATATTTTTACCGTTTCACCCGGCAGTCTAAATTTTTTTGGAATTCTTACGGCTTGTGAATTTCCATTTTGAAAAAGCTTTGTAGTTTCCATGTTATTTCACCTCATTTGTACATACTTCTAATATATACTTTATGCGGTTGGTGAGCAAGTAATTAAAGAAAATAATAGTAAACAATCCTCAGCAAAAGATTATATAACAGAGGAGGGAGGGTCAGGCTTCGAAGATATCAAGTTTCTTTTCCAAGCAAAGTTTTCAAGTTTTTCGCACGGTCGGCTAACTCATGCCGATCTTGCAAACGCTCCGATAAACGGCGGACGGCTGAAGCATTACTCCTGGAGCAGAGCAAATCCAACTGAATTTTGTGGCAATAGAAAATACCATTTTAAGGTTGAGCTCAGTTGTTACCTTGTCTGAGAATTATTTCGCGAAATTTATAGGTAATTGCAAGCAATTCTTGATTCTAAAAAAATGAGAAGATATGCTTGAAATATAAATAATGGGGGTGATAGCATAATTTGGGTTGAATGGTATGGTTTCTTGGTCGAAAATTAAAGAGAAATTTTGAGATGATTTCTGACCTCCTTTCGGTGTACAAGATCACATGCTGACATGAAGCGCGTCATTGGTGATTGGGATATTACTAACCGTTCTCAGCAATTAGCTTGAAGAAATCACCTGTGAGAAATACATAATATTATTCACATTATGTCGGACGAGTGAGTGGAGATTGCTATTTACATAGGTCGAAGCCTTGCCCGAATAAGCAGGATGTAAGGATATGTAAGTTGATGTGTGAAAATGTGTGAAGAGAAGGGTCCTGGTCGGCTTGCAATTGTTGGCCATTAAAAAAATGCTAAAAGCGACTTTGAGAGTTTGAAGCGGCAGCACTAGCCTTCCTGCAAGTGTTGAAAAAACGTGCGGATGTTATTGAAGATCAAAATTAACAAATTATTTTTGAAAATGCTGATCAAAATTGATTCTGATTACCCCTGAACCTCAGCTTGTGGAAAAAATGACCAGGGTATCACTATATGATACTCCGAGTGTGTCATACTCATTTTGCCTAAAACAAAAGGAGATGTTGACATGGCGAAGAATTCAGTTCAATTTCAAAAAGGGTACAGCTTGCCTAAATTCTTAAAAGCATACGGCTCAGAAGAAAAGTGTCGGGAAAAGCTCTTCAAATATCGCTGGCCAGATGGTTTTCACTGCCCCAAATGTGGACATATTCACTACTATGAGCTGAAAACCCGCCAACTTTTCCAGTGCACTCAATGCAAACACCAGTGTTCCATTACCAGCGGCACAATTTTTGATTCGTCAAAACTGCCCCTTACTACGTGGTTTCTGGCAATCTATCTCATAACGCAAGCAAAAGAGGGAATGTCCGCCCTCAGTTTGCGCCGGTTCCTCGGCATATCGGTCAATGCGGCTTTCAAAATCAAACAAAAACTTCAGCATGTAATGAAGAATGCCGATGATCAACTTGTTCTTGAAGGCTTCGTTGAACTGGATGACGTGTACTGGGGCGGCAAGAGAGGTGGTGGTAAACGAGGTAGAGGAGCACCAGGCAAAAACCTTTTCTTGCTGCCGTTTCGCGTAACGAAGAAGGTCACCCTATTCATATGAGGATGAGCAAAATTATCGCCTTCAACTCATCCAATGTAACGTCTTGGTCTAAAAAGCATCTTCATGCAGACGCGGTTGTTATTTCTGATGCTTTCAATCCCTTTAACTGCTTATCCGATAGCGTTGCATTTCACGGCAAAATCAATGCCTCGAAAATTTCGGAGAACCCGGACAACAGAAATTTTCCACTGGGTCAATGCGGTGATTAGCAACGTAAAGAACGCTATTCACGGGACATATCATTCTATAAGCGCAAAACATCTGCCACGTTACCTCGCTGAATTTTGTTTTCGCTTTAATAACCGATTTTACATAGGCGCCATGATAAAGAAATTAATTTGCCATACGGCAAATACCAGGCCCAGACCTTCGCGCCTCTTAAAGCTTGCTGAGCAAGAGGGGTAATCAGAAAATTGATTAGGAGTTACAATCAGAGGCGAAGCTGATGAACTCTAAAAAAGATCAGAAAAAGTATTGGATAATACAGTGGATTTAAGAAAAAATGAACAAGCGAATTATCCGCAATGGATGGATGTTTTTGCTAATAATACAAAGAATTATTGCCTTTGTTTAATTTTACTTCTAATAGTTGATGTCCTGTCAAATCCATATGCTGGTCTGGTACATGATGCTCGTCTCTATGCACTGCAAGCTCTTTCTCATCTCTATCCTGGACGCTATTTAAAGGATCTTTTTTTTCTGTATGGTTCTCAAGATTCATTTTCCTTGTTCAGTGAAATTCATGCACTGGCAATAGCGGGATTCGGTCTTTATAATGGTAGCTGGTTGCTTTATGTTTGTTGTCGGGTGTTGTTTTACTCAGGTATCCTCAGCTTTTTCAGAAGGTTGCTAACAAGTAATGCCTGGGCGTTCATAGCAGCTTGCCTTATCGCAGCAGGCCCTGTTAAGTATATTTTCTTTGAAATAAATGAACCTTTTTTGACGGCCAGATTACCAACAGTAGGCTTATCTTTGCTGGCTATGTCTCTAGCATATCGCAATGCAAATATTCTTAGTATTTTTTCCATTCTTGTCGCTGGACTACTGCATCCGCTTATGGCGCTCGGTCCCGGATTGATACTCGTTATTTACTGGTTCTGTAAACGACAATGGGTGATACTTATCGTGCTTTCTTTTTGCACTATCTTTATCGCAATAGCAATAATAATGTTGAGACCGGAGACAATCACGCAACTCACATTGGCCGCAAAATTTGATCCGGATTGGCTGTCAATTATTCGTGAACGTTCAATTTACCTTTTTCCTCCGAACTGGATGCAGGCAGATTGGTTGACAATAGGCAGCGGAATAGGCTTGGTAGCCGTTGGGTACAGTTTTTTTAGTCGGGAACAACATATTATTATTCTGGCAATAACAAGCGTCGCTATCTTGGGGATTATATCTACAATGATTGTGCTTTCAGGACCGCAACTTGTATTCCCTTTGCAATTACAACCCTGGCGTTTTTTTTGGGCCTTGCAGCTTGTCACCCCCGCGATTGCTTGTATTGTAAGTCGAAAATTATTGATGAATCAATTTTTTTTTCAGAAAATGGCGGGCATGTTAATCGCTGCTTCGTTCTTGTTGGCTGGAAGTTCCTCTGAATGGACGACTTCCTGGCTCATATTTGCCGCTGTTATTATGCTGTTCGGACCTTTAATTAGCTCTTGTAAACTGGAAAGCAATTTATGGCAATATTTTTTGATTGGTGTAGGCATTCTAATTTTCATTTTGCCTCTACCTATGGTTATATCAAATCTATCCACACTTTTTGGAAACTATTCCGCAGCAAATGAATCAAGTTTGATATTTTCTTTTCCTCTTTTGTTAGGTCCTTATTTTCGGATGGCGGCTTTAGCTGTGGTTGTCGTAATTTTAACTTTTTTCACCAGAAAAAAGACAACATTATTGATTTTGTTTGGGTTGGCTAGCTTGTTGATCCTGAATAGTCGCCAACCGTTTATTTATCCGCAAATTATTATGGATGAACGTAATTTCAATAACCAATGGAATAGGTTGGATGAAAATATTGATTGGCAAAAACATATTCCCGTGGGCTCTGTTATCCTGATAGATGGATCTCTGCCCATCGGGGCAATTTGGTTTGATTTACAAGCAAATAGCTATTTCTCAAAAATACAAGGCGCCGGAGTGCTCTTTAGCCGAGATCTTGCCTTGGAATACAAGAAACGGCAACAGGAGGTCAAACAAGTATTCAGCAATGATTTTGATGGTGATTTAAGTATGTGGTGCAGGAAACGAGGCATCAATTTCATTATGAGTAGAAGAAAAATTTCTTTACCCTTTGTTGTAGAAACCAAGGGAATTCATTTCTATTCTGTTCCTTCGATATAATTTGTTGATCAAGTAAATGAAATAGCAGAAAGCACCTTAAACGATTAAAGAAACTTCATGTAATTTCCTAATCGGACATCACTGCCATAATCTTATAATATGGAGAATTAAGGATGAAAAACCCTCTAAGTCAATATGAGTGAGTCTCCTACACCTTGGAGTACCCTGGAGTAAACATTAAGTTACATGATCTATAATCATCGCTGGGTTTTAAGACAGAAACAACAAATAGATAGGCCTTTAGTATCTATATTCACAGCTTTAAGCATACTGACTATTAGCGTTGGGATAACCCTGCTAGTATGCAGATGGCGTTTTACTGTACCACTTAGAAGAGATGAAGTGGAATCTCTACATACAGCATGGCTTATTTATCAAGGACGACAGATATATATTGATTTTTTTCAGCACCACAGCCCAGTTTACCTTAAGGTTATTTCATGGTTTGTAAACGATAAATCTAACCTTAACTGGGTTCTTGCTTTAAGACTTTTGACAATGCTAATGGCCATCCTTAGCTCAGTACTTATGTCAATACTGTATCTTGTCGAAAATCCTAAGCGAGGAAACCAGAACCAACTTGCAGTAATAATTGGGATTGTTTTTTTACTGCTCACAGGGATATTTCCAATCTTCGAAATACGTCCGGAGGCTCTTTCTGTGCCTTTTTTTATTGCTGCCTGGATTTGTCTTGAAACGTCGTCAAAAAAAATAAACATTAATTGGCCTAGGGGATTCTTTGCCGGACTATGTGCTGGCATCTCCATTTCTCTCTCACCTCGAGCGATATTACCATCAGCAGCGCTTTTGATTAGCTATTTATCTCTGATCAAATCAAACAATAAAAACAAGTTTCTACCATGCATTTTCACCAGTGTGGTAGTATTTTGTTTGTTGTTATCTTCGGCATCATTCTCTAATTTGTATAATTGGGTTTACAAATTTAGCAGTAATTCTTTACCAACTTCATCTATATTTACCACAATATCTCCTTTAACATTACTTTTTCTACTATTACCTGTTCCTTGTGTTTTGGTAATTGTGATCCAAAAAAGGATATTAAAATCATATGATTCTCACTCGGTACAGAAACAAATAATTCCATCAATATCTGTCTTCGTAGCGTCATGCCTAGGATTGTTGCTCGAACCTAGGCAATTTGGTCAAAGTTTGACGTACGTGCTGGTTTCAATAATTATCTTTTATGCAATAGTTATAAAAAATATTATAAAATCAAATATTTTACACTATTTCAACTCCAGACATATTCAACAGCTTTTCTTGCTAGGTGTAACCATTACTGTTGCATGGCAATATCAACAATTGATGATTCACAAACGAGCAACTTCATTAGCAAGTGATGATCTTCTCCTAAAAATTATTTCACGAAATGATGATTTAATAACTTCACTTACGGCACGTACTCTTTTTTGTCTTAAATATCCTGGTTGTACTGTACTGGTGGAACCAACTGAGTTGCATCCAATCTGTTTGTCAGATGCATCTTACTACTGGAGGGGCTCGGAATATTTAAGAGCTGGCACTCTGGATAAAGCCAAGCTGGTTAACGTGCCTGACTTCAATTTAAGCGCTGATATTCAAAAATATAGACCTATATTAATAGGCCCAAATATAATTGCAGCAGATAATTCACCCGAAACAGCTTTGTTGAATGCCACAATCCAAAGCGAATATAGAAGGGTTGGTGTTTTCTATCTCAACAAATCTAAAATGTAATATCACGTTAATGAAAAACAGTGTGAATAATAATTATAAGAGATTGCTGTTTGTTTTTGTAGCTCCAATTGCACTTAGTACATATGCCGCAGGCGGTACAGCAACTCTCTCTGCTTGGATAGTTTGGGGAATTTTTTCAATACCTGGGTTTGCCATACTGCGAACAAACTTGTCTTCTCCCATGTCTCTGGCATTGTCAAGTTTGATGGGTTTGTCTATTTCTATCTTCGCTATTGCTGCGGTCGGTTTGTTTTTTCAACACTTGTCGATAATGCAAGTTACTTTTATCCCGATGTTGTTGGCTCTTGTAATTATGCATATCCGGAAAAAATACTTTTCTAAGTCGGAACTGGAGGTGGGGTTGACGTGTTGGCAAATCGTCACGCCTTTGATAGCTCTAGGTCTGTCATGCATTCCGATATGTATGGTAGGTGTGTCTATTAGTGACGGCAGTCACTTTCATGCCTATTTCAATGCAGATTTTTTTAAGCATATTGCTAATTCAGAAGCACTTGCTCTAGGCAACTTTCCACCACCTCATCCGTTTTCGGCAGGGATGTGCCTCAATTATTATTGGGGTAGTTATTTGCTTCCAGCAACTGTTATTCGGCTTGCTAACCACACAGTCACAGGAACTCAGGCTGTTTTGGCCATCATAATCATCCAAACTTGCGCATTAGGGTTGTTGGCATTTTACGCATGCCTCCTCACTGCAAAAAGAAATCCCAAAATTGCAGCTTTTGTGAGCTCTCTTGCGATGTTATCATTGTCTCTTGATGGCATTACATCGATACTGGGGATTGCACAAACTACTCCAATTCAAGCCATGCAAGCTACTAATCAAGAGTCGCTAGATTTTACAGAACTGTTTGGAGCTGTATCGGCACTTAGTGGTAGCACGTTGCAGCGATTATGTCTTTATTTGCCACAACACCAGCTGGCCATTTCAATATTTCTTGTTTGGATAATACTTTTTTTGGCCGAAAAACAGCAGGAAAAATCTTTTTTGAAAATATCGCGACCGTTACTGGTATTGTCGTTACCCATCATAAGTTTGTGGGTCGGTATTCTTTGTTCAGTCATGATCACGATTGGAGAGGATATAGAGCAGAAACAGATTCTATCTCGCTTTAAAATGGCGGTTATTTTTTTGGCTGCAATTTCTATGTTGTTTATTGCAAAGGTTATTAGCTTTAGTCCGACAGAAGTACTGTCTGATCCTTTTTTAAAATTACAGTCCGTGGATTCTCCATTAATTATTAGATTGGCTTGGATGGTTCCCCAATTTGTCACTACATTTGGAGCTCTATATTTGATAGGTATCGTAGGCGCGTGGTTGGCTATTAAAAAGCATGGATGGCGGAGTAATCTGGTCATACCACAAGCGATGATCATTGCTATAGGGGTTGGGTCATATTTGATCTCAGAGATTTTTCTTCATGGGAGGTTGCGAGTAGAAACTGAACTAAAAACGAGTTTTTTTCTAAATGTAGGTTTGATGTTAGGTAGTGCCTATTTTTTTTCTTATCCAGGAATTTTAACTTCAATTTGGAAGAAATTCCACTACGTGTATATCTTTCTCTTTTTTATCGGATTAGTTTCACCTATTCATGACATAATATGGCACAGTACAACTTCAACTCGATTTGAGACTGTTATCCCGAGCGTAGACATGCATGCATTAAATTGGATAAGAAAAAACACACCATTGGACGCAATTTTTCAGCAACCATTGGATCGGCCATTTTTGCTTGGGGGAAAAGACTCATGGGTTGCTATATTCGGAGGAAGGGGGGTCGCGGTAGCAGGTAGAGCTGCGAATGTCCCACATGACAAAATCAGAGCGACGAGTACACTGTTCAGTTGCGATACAACCATTAACCAACGTAAAAAATCGATGTTGGTGTTAAATGTTAATTATGTATATTTGAGTCGTAGTTTGTTGGGTTATAAATTTGACAAATTGTGCTCTATCCTGAAAAATGAAGGTTGGGTTATAGTATATGAGATTAAAGGTGTTTTGATCATTAAAACAATTGTCAATTCAACCTGATAGTAAACGTCAAAGTTCAGACTTGAGTGGTCGGAAAAAAAAGGACCACTTCGCTGATCATCCTATTGCTCCCGCTCTGTAAAGCTGCTACTGTTCATTTTTAGTGCTGTTTTGGACGGTAGTGATATTTTGTGATACAATTTGTTTAAATATAGCCTTAATAAAGTCAAGAATAATGATTTTTTTCTTAAATATTGCGGCTGGATCTCAGGAACCCTGTCTCGTTAGTATATCGAAAAGGCTTTTGATGATAAGCTCCGTTTTCTCTTATAATATTTTCAATCAACTGACTAAGTATTTTGGTGTATCAATTGTCGCTGCCTTTTTTGATCTGGTTGGGGTGTACTTAGCGCAAAAATATTTAGAAATGCAATATGTTGGGTGTGTTTTCTTCGGATTTGCTCTGGGGACATTGTGTAATTTCATTGTTTCGAATAGGTATGTTTTTCATCATAACTCTTCATTATTGGCCAAAATATTTAGACATTATATTTCAAGTTGTGGAGGGTTGGCAATGAACATGTTTGTGGTCGTCGTCTGTGTTGAATTTATGGAATTCAATCTTATTACAGCAAAAGTAATGGCATTACCTGTAGGGTTTTTATTTAATTTTTTTGCTATAAAAATATTTGCCTTCCGTGACTGGTCCTTCAAATGATCGGAATGTTTTGCCAGGCTGTGAAATTTTGTTCTGTTGGTAAGGAATGAAACAATATAGTCAATAAAAGTGCGCCATAAGGAATAAGCGTTAAACAAAATAGGTTAAATTTAGATGGAAAACACTAAAAAAATTGTGGTAGTCGGTGCTGGTCCTGCAGGAGTTGCCGCCTCTTATGTTTTAGCCGAACATGGAATTTCGGTTAGTTGTTACGAAGCGGACAGAGTAGTTGGGGGAATAAGTCGGACTATTGAATATAAAGGGTATCGATTCGACATCGGCGGGCATAGATTTTTTTCAAAATACAATCGGGTAAATGCTCTTTGGAAAGAGGTTTTAGGCGATGAATTTTTGATTCGACCTCGACTATCACGGATCTATTATGATGGTAAGTTTTTTAATTATCCACTTCAAGCAGTCAATGCTTTGTCCGGCCTTGGTCTTGGTCTTTCCCTGAAAATCTTAGCCAGTTATTGTAAAAGTAGGTTTACTCCTATTCTGCCTGAAGAGAGTTTTGAAGATTGGGTTTCAAATAACTTTGGGCAGCAATTATATACTATGTTTTTCAAAACATATACTGAAAAAGTCTGGGGTATTCCCTGTAGCGAGATCCGAGCAGAATGGGCAGCTCAAAGAATAAAAGGACTCTCTCTCTGGTCGGCGGTACAAAATGCTCTGTTCGGAGATCGCGGAAAAAAAATTAAGACTTTAATCAATGAATTTTCTTATCCTCGTCTCGGTCCAGGACAAATGTATGAGACAATGGCGATGAAAGCTCAAAAGATGGGCGCTAACCTCTACCTACAGCATAGGGTAAAAATTCTTAATCATAGTGATGACAAAATCTACTCGGCAGAAGTTGCAGGTTCCTCAGATATAGAGAAAGTAGAAGCGAGTCACTTCATCTCTACAATGCCGATAACTGATCTTGTTCTAAACATGTGGCCAGCGCCTCCGAAAGAAGTGATCACTGCTGCCAAAAAACTACGTTATCGATCTCTACTCACCGTTAACCTTTTGATAAAAACACCTCAACAATTACCTGACACGTGGATATACATCCACGATGCGTCGGTACTGCTCGGAAGGGTGCAGTGTTTTGCGAACTGGAGTCCCTTTATGGTCCCGGATAAGGAGCATTCATCCCTTGGCCTTGAGTACTTTTGCAGCGAAGATGATGATCTCTGGAAAATGGGTGATAATGACCTTCTTGCCCTGGCCAAAGAAGAGTTAGCCAAAGTAGGTTTAGCTAGGAACGAAGATGTCTTTGATGGTTTTGTGGTGAGGATGCCAAAGTGTTATCCGGTTTATGATGGGGAGTATCGGCAACACTTAAATATCATAAAGAACTATGTATCAAAATTCAAAAATCTACAGCTTTGTGGTCGTTACGGTCTTTTCAAGTATAACAATATGGACCACTCAATGTTGACCGCAATGTTAGCGGTCGAAAATATCCTCGGAGCCAATCATGATGTATGGCGTGTAAACGCCGATGATGAATATCATGAGGAAGGCAAATAAGACAACCGTCCAGTCTGTTCAAGACCAGACTTTATATGGATATGGGTAGCAGTTTCTGAATTCTTCTCTCTTAATTGTTCAATTCGCCGTAGTCTTCTGTGGCACCAGCTTGCTGGTGGAATAGACCCTGCCATTAGACATAATAAACCATTTGCCGCCATAAGGATCTTTGGGGATTTCACTTATCAATCCAGATGTGAAGAGATCTTCGACTGAAGTTGGTTTTTTATTAAATTTTTTATAATAGGCAAGCACAGCTTTTTCAAGGGTGAGAATTGATTGCATTGCATCAAGTCGATTGTTCAAGTAGGCACGAGTTCCTTCACTCTGTGTTTCATGCAAGAGGTCTTGGAGGAATGCAACCCCTAAAGCGGTTTGATTACCATACAAACTGAGCCTGGCTGCAAGATTCTTCAGATAATCCGGAACGCCGGGTTTTGTGGCAGCTGCTCGCAAATATTCTGCCGCTTTTGCAGTATCTTTCAGAAAAAAATAGCGATTGAAACCAAGAAAATAATAAGGGCGGTAATCATCCGTTTTATATTTTGCAGCTTTAAGTAGAAGAGGCTCCAACTCTTCAGCCTTTCCTGCTCCCCAGGCCAATTCTGCCTCAGCAAACACATATGGATCCCAAAAATTGGGGTCAAGATCAGTAATTTTCTCTAGTCCCAGCAGAACTAAATCCAGTTCATCCTTATTAAGTTTCAGATTTTGCTGTATTTTGGATCCAGTAAAGGTGGTCAGTTTCAGAAACAGATAGTCAGCTGTAATACCTTTAAACTCTAATGCCAGGGCAGATAATGCCGAAGATGGCAGATGGCCAAAGTTACTGATTCGTTCCTGTAGATGTTGTTCTCGAAAAGTATGTACAGTGGGGGTGAGCAGAATAGTGAAAGCAAGACCGGTTAGCAATATGCCGGATAGCAAAGGTATTTTCACGATAACTCTCTCCTGCTAAAGAAGGCTATGGCGACAACCAGAATGACCATTTGATAGGCAAGAGAATATCCGGTAAGTGTGGCAAGTTCTTTCCATGCAATGACAACACCGCGTGCAGCCTGCATCTTGTAATCAAACGCAGCCAGATTCGGGAAAAGATACTGGGCAATATTAGTGGTCATCTTCACCGTTGCCGAGATCTGAAGATGACTTCCCTCAGTGCTGATGAAATGAACAATATCATCGATCGATTGCCCGATCAGATAGGTGCAGATGGTCAGCAAGGTGGCAAGAAATGAGCTTGTTGTTACGCTGCACCATAAGACCACAAGGCTGTTCAGCATCATTATCCCGCAAAAAGAGAGCCAGGCAGATTGCAAGACTGATAGAGATGAAAAGGTAGCAAAAAAATGATTGCTATAGACCATCGTGCCTGCCCATATAGTCAGCAGGGTAAAGATAGTCAAGAGTATCATGATTACAGCAGTGAGCAGAAGGAGACCACCATATTTTCCGAGTAGATATTGACCTCTGGATATGGGACGAGAGAGAATGGAAAAAATGGTGCGTCGCTCAATATCTCGGGCCAGAAGGTGAATAGCCAGGAAAAAAGGTACCAACAACCCACCAACATTCACGGTAGCCAGACACAGATCAAGCATGACTTTGCTGATATCGCGCATGAAAAAACCGCTTATCAAAATGGCAAAGACCATCATGAACAGGGCAACCAAGACAATTCCGTAAAGTACGCGGTTTCGCAGACCCTCTTTAAATGATATGAGGGCAATGGCATTAAGTTTATTCATTGTCACATGTCATTTTGAATAGTGGATAAGAAAAATTCTTCTAGCGGGGTCTTGTCGTTGCCCGTACTTTGGTTTATGCGCGAGGAGAGCTGGCTTGCCTGAATTAACGCAGCTAAACGACCTTTATTCATGATACCGATGCGATTGCAGATACGTTCTACATCATTAAGGATATGGGAGCAAAACAGCACGGTGTGTCCTTTGGCATTATATTCCCGCAGAATGTCCACCACCAGCTGCCTGCCGACCGGATCAAGTCCTGACATAGGCTCATCAAGAATGAGCAATTCAGGCTCATTAAACAGAGCATAAGCCAGGGCGGCTCTCTGAGTCATGCCCTTGGAGAAACGGCGAATTGGAGTGCTGGCCACATGGCTCAAATTGACTTTTTCCAGTAATGCGGTAATTCGCTCTCGTGTTTGCAGAGCAGAATACCCGGATATTCGCCCGGCAAATTGCAGTTGTTCACTTATAGTAAGTTGTTCGTAAAGACAGGGATTTTCAGGAAGATAGCCGATCCGCAAGTGCACGGCTGAATCGGCAGGTGTATGGTCAAAGATGTTTACCCTGCCGCAATCGGCCTTGATGAAGCCCATGAGAATCTTTATAGTAGTGCTCTTGCCGGCCCCATTCGGGCCAATGATCCCAAATAACTCACCCTTTGCTACTTCAAAACTGAGATTGAGTAATGCTGTAGATTTTTTTCGGGTAAAATCGTGGTAATAGGATTTTCCAACCCCGGCGTAGCTAATAACAGATTTATCGATCATCGACGTCTCAAAAGAAAAACCCTCCCCAAAAGAGAGAGGGGAGGGGAATGGTCAGCTAATATATTTTAATAGGATCCGGCTCAGCTTCCTCCGCCACCCATGTTGACCCAGTCACTGCCAAAAGGAGTTGCAGTCAAATCAGTACCAGTTGTAAAATCCACAGTGAAATCAGCTGTGACTGGTGTAGCCGATACCGCATCGGCAGGACTCACTAATTGGAAGTATCCTGTGTTACCACTCCAAACACCATATTCATTACGGTCACCATCCGCTGCTGCAGTATTCATTGCCTCAATTGCGTAGGCGTTTGTGATAGAAACGATCGAAATTAGACACGAGGGCGAAGGGTCGAACCTGAGTCCTGGGCCACTACCATTAGTATCCGGAAGTACAACCTGTTTCCCTGTGCCACTTTGGGTACTTATAACTTCAGCATTGACGTTGGCAGTAAGGAGCATAGTGCCAGCAAGGAACAACGAACTATACAATAATATTTTTTTCATTTCACTATCCTTTAATGGAGGATTTTACCATTTATAATTTCACAACGTTTATTATCAGACCGTTTTAAAATGAGTAGGATTGCCATTCCGCATTATATCCTTCCATGTCAGTTCGTATATTGCGAGTGTCACTCAGTGCTGCTGAGTTTTGAGCCCTTGCACGATATTTAGCGAACTGTGGAATAGCTATAGCGGCCAGGATACCGATAATAGCCACAACGATCATAAGCTCTATCAGGGTAAAGCCTTTTTGTCCGTTCTTTTTCTTTAGTTGTCTTCCAATAAATTTCATCATCCGTATGCCTCTTGAGTTAGGGTTGATTCAATACTGCTTTTGAAAAACTTACAGCAGATTTCATGCCAAGCGTAAAAATTTTATGAAACATCGTAAAATTAATAGGCTATCAATTACATTTAACCGATGGCATTTGAGTAAGGTTGATTTTTTTTGTGGACTAGCTGTAAATTGTCACTAGATCGAAAGTGTTGTGACGTTTTTTGTCACTTATGTTGTGTCCTTGGGACATGGAAGATTGCGATAGTCATGTTTGTGACATAGAACTTGCCAATTCAATCTATCAAATTTCGAATGGCGTGCTATACTTAATGTAATCTATGTTAGCGAAGTCAAAGTAATACCGAAGGAAATGAAATTTCAGGTCGCATGATAGAGAAAAATTTTAAAATAAAGATGATAGTGACATTCGGGATGATACTGGTTCTGGCGATGCTGTTACAAAGCATAGTCGTAATATGTTTAGAATTGAGTACATCCATACGAGAAGACGTTGCCTGGACCAAGCAAATTCTAGAACGTGAAGCTCTTGCAACAATTCCCGACATGGTGACTGGAAATGGACGAATAGTTACATGCCTTAATATTGAACCGACAAGAGAGCCGGTGCCGGATCAATCTCAATGCAGGTTTCCCAACCACCTTCGTACCTTGTCCCAACAAGTGAAAGTACAAAAGAAAACAATCATTGATTTTGCCGGTGCCGGGTGGAATACCTTCTGGTTCAGAAGTGAAGTTGCTCTGATCGCAATTCCTGTACTTAACAAAACGGGCCAGGTAATTGGCAGCCTCACTGCTGAGCACTCTCTGTTGCCGATATATTCACGTTATGAGCAGGACACGAGAATTGCACTTAGCTATCTTCTGATAAATGCAATTATTCTTGGGAGCTTGGGTTTTCTTAGGATTTCAAAATTGTTTTTCAATCCACTGGACAGCCTGATAAAAAAGGCTGAGTCATACTGTCCAGACGAGCATGCACTCTTTCTAGTCAGTGACACCAGCAGCCCTTTTCGCAAGCTGTCGGTCAGCCTCAATACGCTATTGGATCGGATTGAACGGGATAATCGAAAGCTGCGACTTAATGTGCAGGAGCTGGAAGACGTTAATAGAGAATTGAAAGAAAAAAATGAATTGGTGATACGCTCAGAAAAACTGGCTTCAGTCGGTCGTTTATCTGCCGGCCTGGCTCATGAGATTGGTAATCCTCTATCGATCATCCAAGGATATGTGGAACTTCTCGGCAGAGATGATCTCGCTGTCCATGAAAAAGTGGAGTTTTCCGAGAGGGCGCAACAAGAACTGGATAGGATAAAACGTTTGATCAGGCAGCTGCTCGATTTTTCCAGTCCAAATCGATTGGAAATCGAAATAGTGTCGGTGAATTCTCTGGTCCGTGATGTAATTAGCTTTGTATCATTGGAAAAGAATTTTGCTCAATCGTCAATCAAAATGCAACTCCTTGCTGAGGATGAGAGCATTGTTGCAGATAAAGATGCACTTCGACAGGTTCTTATAAATTGTCTTTTCAATGCGGCCGACGCAATCGCCGAGACAAAAGAAACAGAGGAGAGAGAAATAATTATCAACACGTCTCTTGATTCAAACGGCATCATGACCCCGCTATTAGTATTAAGTATAAAAGATAACGGGAAGGGGATTGCTGAAGATCAACTGCAATACCTCTTTGATCCATTCTTTACCACCAAAGAAGTGGGCAGAGGAACTGGACTTGGCCTATTTGTCTGCCACACAATTATGGAGAGATTGGCTGGAACTATTACACTTTGTAACCGGGTTCCAACCGGAGTTGAGGTCAGAATAACACTGCCGCTACATAAAGCGGAAAACATACAACAGTAAAATGTGTTTTTATGAACAAATTGTCGACAATAAATATCCTGATAATAGATGATGAAGTCAATATGCTCGATATGTTATCCGCATTTTTACGAAGACAAGGGTACAAGACCACAACAGCTCAGAATGGACAACAAGGTTTGGAGTATGCTATTGCAGAATCTTTTGACTTTATCCTCTGCGATCTGAAAATGCCCGTGATGGATGGCTTGCGGTTTTTAGAGGAAGTCGGAACCAGGAAAATTGAAGCAACCATCATTATGATGTCTGCATTTGCAAATGTTGATATCGCAGTTAAAACAATGAAAATAGGCGCTTATGATTTTATCACAAAACCATTTAAAATGGATGAAATACTTTGCATTCTTGAGAAAGCTGCAGAGAGATTGCAATTAAAAAAAGAAAATCGCCAACTCCGTGATAAAGTGTTGGAACTGGAAAAGGACAGAGGCTTTGAAGCCATAATCGGCGAAAGCCAAGCTCTGCGAGATATCCTCAATCTTGCCAGGAGAGTGGCAACCCATGATACTACCGTCCTTATAACAGGAGAAAGTGGTACGGGAAAAGAGCTTATTGCCCGGGGAATACATCAATTCAGCAACAGAAGAGATGGGCCGTTTGTCACCATTAATTGTGGTGCCATTCCAGAAAATTTACTGGAAAGTGAATTCTTCGGCTATATGAAGGGGGCTTTCACCGGAGCTGATTTTGATCATAAAGGCCTGTTTGAAGCAGCCGCTGGAGGGACCTTATTGTTAGACGAAATAGGTGAGTTGCCGCTTGATTTGCAGGTAAAACTGCTAAGGGTACTTCAAGAGCGGGAAGTTCGGCCTCTTGGCGCTAATGCCGGTAGAAAAATCAACGTTCGTGTCCTTGCTGCGACTGCAAAACGGCTTTCCGATGAGGTCGAGCAGGGGCACTTTCGACAGGATCTTCTTTTTCGCCTCAATGTTGTGGAATTGAAGATACCGCCGTTACGCGAACGTCGTGGAGATATCCCAATTTTGGTAAACTCTCTAATCGTGAATGATAGTATTAAGATGAATATCCAGATAAAAGGGATTACTCAAGGAGCTCTTGCGCTTCTCAGTAGCTATTCCTGGCCTGGTAATGTTCGAGAATTAAAAAATGTGCTGGAGCATGCAATTATTTTTGCCGAGAATGGCTGGATCAGCCTCAAATAGTTTGCCTGGAATATTTTATCGATTCCCCACATGAATTATCGGCAAGCATTGAACCCGATGTTATTTCAATTAAAGTTGGAAAAATGATTCTCGAAAAACATCTTATTGAGAAAGCACTGATTAAAACCAACGGTAATAAGACGCAAGCTGCGGAACTTTTAGAAATAAGCTATCCTTCGCTTCTTAGTAAGATCAAAGAATATAACGTATAAAAAGCAGGGTATTCTATATGTGATAAAAAATTTCTTTTTATCGGCAGCTATTCCTTATTTTTGACATTTTGGATTTATCTCGTTAGACACTGATACATGGGTTTTGTGGTTAATATGCATAGATAGATGACAAGCTAGCGTTTTCTCTAGCATTTGTTGCGTTTTGTCCCAGAGTGTTAACCTGATAAAGATATGGAATGTGCTGAGGAGTAATCGTACCGCTGTTATTGTTTACCACACCTCCACCCTGTAGAACATTAGAGGATGTGCCGCTGTTTCCGCGGCTTGTGCTGACTATGTTAGTAGCCACATCAATGTTGGTACCTGATGGAAATGCTAGCGTCACGGTTACATCTACTGTATCACCAGGAAATGACCCAACGCCGATTTTACCTGTTGTCGTCAGTTTCTTTTTGAAATTAGCATCAGTAATTGACGGGGTTAGAAGTCCTCCGTAATTACCCATAGTGCTTAGACCGGTTCCTCCAACGCCTCTTTGGATAATTTCTTTGACAAAGAAATCCATTCCGCCATACGCGGAATCAAGAGCCATCTGATAAACTTTTTGTGATCCACTTAACCAGGTTCCTGTATTCACCATGATTAGAAGAGAGGCAACCATCAACATTCCCAGAGTACCGAGAATAAGCGCTGAGATAAGTGCCATGCCTCTCTCGTTGTTAACTATCTTTTGGGTGTTATCGCAAATACCTAGCATATTTTCCTCATTCCTCATATAGAAGCTTGCTATTTTAAGTTTTTTGGGACGACTGTCATGCTCACAACTTTCCAACGATAGTTCGCCCAGTTTCCACCGATAGTCGCACTCAGGTCAAGATTTCGGCCGGCGAGCAGGGTTACTCCATCTGCTGCCATTTCTCCAACATTAATGGTAGTATTTGGATAGGTGTATGATTGATCTAACCCTCCTTCATGCGTGAGAATGTAGCAGCGAACTTCTTTGATCTGATCTCGAATTTGGTCAGCCGAAAGTCCGTTTAGACCATTCGCTTCAACCGGTGGGCTATCCCATCCCCCATCTCCATCCGTATCCAGGTGATAAACGACTTGGAAATCGGCAACACAGTCGACGATCGGCATAAAAGAAAAATTATCGTCGGCCTGATTCAAGGTGGCCTTTTCCAATACACCTGTACCAGGTGCACAATGGCTGGGAACAACTGCAGCAGTGTTAACAATATAGTAATCAGTTCGGTTGAAAGGCCTTCTAATAATCGCTTTTGAATCATTCAAACCATACACCAGGTATCTTACTCCATCCGGGTCGTTTGGAGTGGCAGGCGGGGCTAATTTGTCAAGGTCAGCCGGGGTTGGATTTTTAATATAGGTTCCCCCTTCCATGACTAGCCGACGGTAGTTGTCAGGACTACTCTCGGGTTGAATAACAATTACAGCATCAGTGTTGGTGAAGGCATCCGCACTCATGGATTGAACATCGACGGTATGGTCAGCCAATCGACCGACATACCCCCATTCTTGCCCTGAGACGCCACGTATTGCGTTGGTGGCTCGAATTACCAGACGATCTGAACCGTTGTTTATACCGTTGGTACTGATATCGAGATCTCGACTGATGATTGCTCTTGGAACATTAGGATTGTCGTTCATTAGCGCAGGTTCAAAATAGGGGACAGGCGTTGCCTGGAAATCCCAGGGCAGACCAAAGCCGGCATTCTCCAAATCAACTCGCAATAAATCCAAACCTATGCCGGTTTCAATTTTGGTTTCGGCGATTCCTGACTGTTGTGCAGTTCGTCGAACAGTGAGGGTAAAACTACTTAGTACTAACCCCATAAGAATTCCCACGATAGCGAGATAGATAAGAAGTTCTATCAGAGAAAACGCGGAATCATTCTGAAAAAAAGAGCGCTTAAGTTGTTTCATGATTGCCCTTTAATCATTCTGCACAATTATTGTGCTCAAGGATGTTTGATGGTTTTGGTTTGTGGGAATCAACAATGACGTGCTTTGTCCTAGGCTCCATCCGACTGCAACATCTATACGTTTTAGAGCGGTGGTGGCGGATGCTATATCAGTAATTCGTACCGATCTAGCAAAAGCAACATTGCCGCTTCGCATTTTTACGTTTATGTCTACAGGAGCGGACCAATCTGCCCCAACAAGATCTGAAGAAGTACCCATTATTGAAAACCGTTCACTTTTGAGCCGGGTTAATTCATCTTCTGCAACTCGCAGAGCCTCGTCTCGGTATAAGTTCTGGCTTTGGGTCGATAATGCATTGATTTCTCCTTTTGCCAGACCCAACATGATCACCATAAAAACCAGCAGCGCGAGCATCAACTCAATCAAGGTAAAACCATTATGTGAATATAATATGTTATTATCGTTCATCACAATTCGCTCCATTCATTATGCCGATATTTATTCGGGTTGCCGAAATTGCGATGCAATCCATGGCGGGCGTGGTGCCGGATGAAAAACCAGTTATGCTCATAGTTTGGTTGCTGTTAGCTAAACCACGTCTATCAAAAGTGACTGTTACCCCTCCACATGGGGTCGGAGGGGGAGGAGTGAAATTGCTGCAGTTTAAGGTGAAATTAAGAGATTCCGTCGTAACAGGACCGCCATCAATAGTGCCATCACCATTAACATCCGGACCGATTTGCAGCTGGCCGGCGTTTAAAATAGCAGTTTGTGGGATATTTGTTCTCGATGAGTCATTTCTTGCTTTCATTAGAATAGAATAGATCTCCTTTACGTTTGACTCGACCCTATAACGCTCGTTCAGTCGTAGAAAATTCAAAGTTACGATCGACAGAATAATTCCAATCAGGACAACGACCACCACAAGTTCAATTAAGGTGAAGCCACTTTGATCTTTCATATTATTGTTCTTGTACATGCATGAACCTTTTTATGGGACTTGGATTCGTGACGATCATGAGACCTTGCCCTGTTGGTGGAATTCCTTGAAAACCGGCACTGCGCCTATTGTTATATCCGGTGAAAGTTGCAGGATCAGAGAGATCCAATTCCTTTATTTCACCGGTAGATACCTGCACCAGTGCTTTACCCTGCATCGTATAAGTTACTGTGCCGCCACTCTTATAGTCAAGCGCCCATAAATAGGTTGTGCCACCATATCCGCAGATATCCGAGTTAGGAGCAAAACTCAAGAAATAGATGGCACCAAGCGGGTCGGGAGTTGGGTTGGAAATTACCCGTTCTGCGCCAATATCTGTCAAAGATGGGTCAAGGGTAACATACCAGCCGGTTTGGCTTGTCGTTAGAGAATTAATACTTAAAGTCTGGTCGTTCAGGTTTGACAAACTGGTTGTACTGGTACAAGAAGGGAGGACGTCATAATCGACAGCAGTAGTTGATGTGTCGTCAACATAGCAAGGCTCTTGAATACCAAATAGATTTCGCCTTGTAGTCAGATCATCCTGTTTGTAAAAATACCTGCCTTCAGCAAAATAGAGCCAAAGTTTTCGGCTCTTTTTATCAAGAAGGTTGACGACAGAGGTGGTGACTGGGCCAATGCCATCAATAACAGTGCTTGTTGTCCAGTGATCCGGGTCGATATCATCATTAATGACAAGCCTTAGAACACCGCCACTCGAGGTATTTTTAACATAACCAATATACACTACGTCATCCTGGTAATTTCCATCATCGGTACGATTGCTTTTTTCCAAATCAATTGAATTGGATGAAATAGAACCAGCAAATGCATTAAGAATCCCTGTGTCGATGGAGCGTAGCAGTTCTCCTGTTTTGAGATCAAGCACAAAGAGCCACAAATGTTGGTTTGAAGTGCCTTTGAAATCATTGGTGTCAGTCGCTATCGGTCCAGTTGAGCCGGAGGCTAAAATTGCAAACCATCGCCCATTTGTTGCCTCGCACTGTCCTCCCGAATTGCAATCGCTATTTACGGAACATGTAGAATTATCATTTGTGCACTGTTTTTCTCCTCCCACTTTTACTATTGCAGGACCGACATTGGTGACACCTAGAGATGGTGAACCAGTGAGCCCAACAAGGTCGGAATTGCTGAATTCCCATAAAAGATCCGGATTATCCTGGGCTGTCACATCAAGTGCAAAATATGATGACCAGCCTACTGGATTGCCACCGACGTTAATAGGAGTCTGAACACATGAAGTGTTGGCTGTGCTGCTTGTTGCTCCGCCAATGCCCATGCTGCCTATTGCGATGCTCCGCCAACTGGAGGATAAATAGGAGGTAGTCTCCTTGGCGCAGTTCCAATAGTCGGGTTTACCATTAGTTGGACAATTGATGCTTGCATCTGTCAGAATAACAGGGCCATCTACCATATAGATATGGCAATAATCGGGATCTGAGAGATGCTGTAGATATGGAAGAACATTCTTGGGGATAAATGCCCAGCTTTCGGTTCCGATACCGCCCGGACCTGTTGCACCCTCAAGTTTTCCCGGTTCCCACCAATGTTTGTCAGTCCAGGATTGCAGGACTTTACCGAGTCTGAACGTATGGAACATACCATCGTTGGAGCCGACAAACACACGTTGCCTATCTTTATACTCATCGGTTTTGATAAAATTAGAATAGGTTTTGTCTCCGTAACCGGATGGCGAGGCAACATTATAATTGTTTAAAGGACTCGGACCCATAATGCGAGGAGTTGAAGAAACGACATCGCCGAGTTTCCAAGTGTGGGTCTGTGATTCGCAGCTTTCGCCAGCGCTGCAATCAGAATCGGTGGAACATGGTATATAGCTATTACTGCAGATGTTTAACGGAGCAGTCCTGTTTCTTGCGGCAACACAGTTATCTCCACTGCCACTGCAATCAGTGTCCGTGGAACAAGGTATTCTTGTTGTCGAGCAGAGCTTATCATAATCTGTTCCACGCACATAATTGATGGTCGCCTCGGCGGCGGCCGAACTTGCAGTCTGACCCAAATAATCGTCTAGCGCATCTCTGTTTGTTGTGTCAAACGAGATAAGATCGGTGCCATTCAACGAAGTCATGATCGTTCTGTCGCCGGGATCCGTCCACCAGAGGTTGACTCCGGCGCGCCAGAGAGCCTTGGCATCTTCAATGGGAATTATATCTATGCTGGAGTCGCAATCACCATCACCATCTGTGTCCTGACAGCGTGCAGCCATGGTCTTTTGTTGCCCAGAGTCGAAATAAAAACTTGTGATATAGTCATTTTTGAGATCCAGGAGAGTATAGGAAGAGTCTTCCCGGACAGTGTCTTCGCGAATCTGGGAATTACTGAAGTATGGATCAAAATAATACCAATAATTCATTACGTCGCTTGTCCAGGTAATATCAGCAGAAGTGGAAAAGGACCGTTTGGGATAGAAGAGAGACTGCACAAGGTTGGCGCCACTGCCTTCACTGGAACTCAACACCGATACAGCCGTGCTTGAGGCTGCTCTTTTTACGATGTCGTAAATTGCCTGCTTGATGTTCTGCTCGAGTTTATAGCCGTCGTTTCCTTCGTAATAGGTAATTGGAAGATCATCGCCATTGGATTCTACTATGCCATCTCCATTAGAATCTTTATAACACTCTGCTGGGGTTGTTGTGCAATCCGGTTTGCCATTGTTATTGGTGTCGACAAAACCGCCATAGATAGCGGCATCTTTGAGCAAGGAGGATCCTGTTCCAAACATGAAGATAGGATAAAGAAAGACATTCTGATTGCCGGGTAGGCATTTGCTCCAAGAGGAGGTTGAAGCAGTGGCGCATGTTCCGGGTCGCATGTCGTTAGTCCTTGCCCAATAAGCAACATCAACCATATAATCCGTGCCATTGTCCGAATATGTTTTACCAATAGGAGTACCGGCAAATCTTGGATTGGGGTTATTAGGTGCCCCCCCATAACCCGAACAAGCTTTGAGGTTAGTAGCTGAACATGCCGCATAAGGCGACCAGGTCGAGTTGCCTGGCATACTTTGATCCTGTGTTGATTCGCCGTCGGTCAGGAAAAGAATAAACGATTTGGCACAAGGGACATATGCATCAGTGAGGCTGCTATCGATATCGGTAAACTTGTAGGCATAGGGGTCTCGAAAAATGTTGGCATTTCCAAAACTACCGGTAGCGAGACTGTAATCTGCCGGACTATTGTTGTAATAAGGACTGTCCTGCCTGTAATAACCCACCATTTCACGAAGAGTTTCACCCAGTGGCGTCCAGGTGCCCGGCGTCATGTTATGAATTGAAGTGATCATATTAGTTGGCGATCCATAACCAACATAGGTGTCAACATATCCGGCATTATTGTTGTTAAAATAGGTAAGTCCAAATCTGACGTCACTGTCGAGGTTGTCGACGAGGCCCTGTGCTTTGACCATGCCTTGGTCTACAATAATGTTAAATGGTCCACCATTCGGTGTCGTAACTTCCGCTGTAAGATATGCTTGGGTTACACGAATATAGGGTTGATTGTCATAATCATTGTATGCTTTTACTCCAAATCCATCAAGATTGTCGGAAGTTGCGATCTGTTTAATTTGATCCCATGTCCAAGCGGCATTTGTCTTGGGATTGCTAGTCCAAGTCCAAGAATAATGATCATAATTTGTGTTAAGATTATCATATGAAGATTCGTAATCAGTGCCATTTATCCTGAGCACCCCACGAATTCTCCGAGTTCTGTTTTTATGGTAATAGGTTTTTTTGGCGCGGACATGAACTTTGACGGTAATTGTTCCCGCTGGTTCGGCGCCGGTATAATTGAAGCCCATGATCACAGGGCTGGTGGTGTTATAGTTCTCAATATACGTAGAATCACCATCAGACCAAGCTTCATCAACTTTAGTGTAGGCTATGACAGCCCCTGAGACTGGGGATTCACTCCAGCCGGTGGGCAGTGGTGACGTTATATCTGAATTGGGCCGTGAGGTGTAAATACTTGCCCCGGTCAAAGCCGTAATTTTTAAGTCGCCATCATCATTTCTAAAATTATAATTTCCTACAAAAGGATAGATCAAGTCTCCAGCACTGGTATCAAAATCTTTATCGAAATTTCTATCGCAGTCAGTCTGAGCAGTTAACTTCACCGTTTGTCCAGCTGATGGGGATCTCGGGTCGGCCTTTCCGCCTATGAGAAGTTTTTTCGCTATCTCTGTACGGCGCATGGTTGCCCAGTTAAGAAAACTGCCGTTGGCGATAGGATTGCTGACAGTGCCGGTAGCCATGCCTGAAGTGGTTACTTCCCATCGGCTGCCGTTATATCTATAGTTTTTTGTCCCATCGAAGTATCCATAATAGAGGCTATTGTCGAACTGAGAAGGATCGTAACTACCGCCATATGCCTCACCGCACATACTTCCTGAATTGTCCAGCACGATTAGGATATTCGGCGAAATGGATTGAGCTAGAAACGGAGGGGAAACACAATAGTCGTCCATGGCCCCGAAAATTAGAGGCACGTGAAAGGTAAAAAGAATGAAAAGCTGTAAAATTATAGTCTTCTTCAGAAATGTAAAATTGCCTTTCATTGCATACTCCTCTTGCCGCTGTTGGTATTCTTGATTTCTTTAATGTATACGATAACAGGTGACATTGTTCTCGGTGCGGTTTGCATATAAGTGTATTCAAATATCACCCTGGTTGGGAAACTGAGTTTATCCGGGGAAATTTGCTTGTCAGCTGCATTCACGATAACGGCATTTGAATCAATGAGATATCCTTTCTCGTCAATAATGGCGTTACTACTACTTTCTAAATTGGTTAATTCTCCCACTTTATGGTATCGGTACGAATCTCCACTGATTGCGATCTGCGTGCTGACTATCAAGAGCACAAACAAAAAGACCAACGGCAGCAGTAACATGTGCCGCCCATTGTTTCTTGGGTATTGGCGGAAATTTTCTGTTTTCATATGTTCCTCAATATGGGGGATAACCAGTTCACTATGTTAGATCCATTTCCGTGAGATTAATTTCCTGTTGGAGTTGTACTTCAACAACACATCAAAAATGAATAACATGCCAAAAGATTTGTTGGCTATTGTGAGAGCAATAATTACACCATCCAGCAAAATTATATTTTAAAAATACGATTCTTCGTGAATTCGTACGGTTAGATATCAGTTTTAAATTGAATAATTGGAGACCAAAGCGACACTTTCTTTCATGATACTGTAAAAAAAGTTTCTTATTGTTAAAAAAATTAACAATAATTGTTGTCCAAAAGGGGGCCTCTTGCATGTGCAAATTATACAGGATAACGTAAGAGTATGAATTTAGGGGCTATCGGAGATAAGATGTACTTTGGGGCTCTTGCATAAGAAAGCTTTTCGCTTGACTTTCTAGGGAATTTTTATATATATCACTTCGTGTAAATGAATAACCGTTCAGTATGCCATACATAGGTTTGTGGTGGCGTGAGTTTTATAATTTTCAAACTTTAAAAAAAGAGGAATTCTATGTCGAAATTAGTTGCACCTCATGGTGGAAAAGGTTTGGTTTGTGCCTTACTCGAAGGTAAAGAGCGTGAAGCAGAGCTCAAAAAAGCCGCAGGTCTCAAGCAGATTGAAATTTCCGCTCGGGCAAAAGGCGATCTCATCATGATGGGAATCGGTGGTTTTTCTCCGCTGTCCGGTTTTATGGGCAAAGCTGACTGGAAAGGCGTTTGCGAAAACTTTCAGATGGCAGACGGTACCTTCTGGCCGGTACCCATCACCCTCGATGTTACTACCGAGGAAGCTGCCGGTATTAAGGAAGGTGAGGAGATTGCCTTGGTAAGAAAAGGCGAAATTTTCGCAACTATGAAGGTCACCGAGAAATATCGCAATGACCGCTGAAGACAAGAAATGGGAATGTGAGAAAGTCTTCAAGGGTGAAGGTGAGGAGTCTGTGGGCGATAAATTCTGGGAAATCGCTCCTGCCGATCATCCCGGTGTTATCATGGTTATGGCTCAAAAAGATGTTAACCTTGCCGGTCCTGTTAAAGTTCTCTCCGAGGGCGAATATCCTAAAGAATACCCGGGCGTTTACCTCAAGCCTGCTGAGACCCGCGCAATGTTTGACGAGCGTGGCTGGGCAAATGTTGCTGCATTGCAGCTCCGTAACCCAATGCATCGTTCCCATGAGTATCTTGCCAAGATTGCTGTAGAAGTTTGTGATGGTGTTTTGATTCACTCCCTTATCGGTAACCTCAAGCCTGGTGATATTCCTGCCGAGACCCGTATCAAAGCAATCGACATTCTGATTGAGAATTACTTTGTAAAAGAAAACGTTATCAATGCCGGTTATCCTCTGGATATGCGTTATGCAGGACCTCGCGAGGGACTCCTCCACGCTACCTTCCGTCAGAACTATGGCGTGAACAACATGCTTATTGGTCGTGATCATGCCGGCGTTGGTGATTTCTATGGTCTGTTCGAAGCCCAGGAAATCTTTGATCGCATTCCTACAACCGGTGATGCAGCAAAAGATCTTCAGTGCAAGCCGATGAAAATCGACTGGACTTTCTATTGCTACAAGTGTGACGGTATGGCTTCCCTGCGTACCTGTAATCATACCAAAGAAGATCGCGTTATCCTTTCCGGTACCAAACTGCGTAAAGCTCTTTCCGATGGCGCTGAGATCGTGCCTCATTTTGGTCGTGACGAAGTTCTTGATCACCTCAAAATTTACTACGGTGGTTTGAAAGAAAAAGTTGAAGTTAAAATGCAGGGTGCCGCTTCCGGCGATGCCATGTAATTTTTTCTTCTTTAGTAACAAAGGAGATACTGCGTTATCGCGGTATCTCCTTTTTTTTTGTACGGTTGGGTAAATTTTATGCTGAGTGCATTCACGAGTATTGTCGATTCTACGCTTGGAGCTAGGGACGGATGTGGTTGACGTGGAGCTGGAGAACGGGAACAAGCCGGGTATAATATGGGGCCGGAGTGTCGTAAGATTCCACGCCACTAGCAGCGTTGAACATAGGACAATAAAGTAGATCGAGGATGTTATGCCGGAATTACAGGTTGGGCTGGGTGACAGAAGTTATCCCATATTCATTGAAAAGGGATGCTTGAAAAGAATAGGGGATGACCTGCAGAGCAGAAATATCGCCAAAAGATATGGAGTTGTGGCCGATGATCTGGTAGCCGATCTCTATGGCAACCAAGTAATGGCCGGACTCATGGCTGCCGGTATCAAGGCGGAGCTCGTTGTTTTTCCCCATGGCGAGGCCGACAAAACCCTGCAGACGATAGGGGACCTTGCCGGCAAACTTGCCCGGCTTGGATTTGATCGAAAGGATGCTCTGATCGCGCTTGGCGGTGGGGTGACTGGGGATATTACCGGTTTTCTCGCCTCTTCCTATATGCGGGGAATCCCTTTTGTTCAGCTTCCGACGTCGCTTCTGGCCCAGGTTGACAGCTCGGTTGGCGGGAAGACGGGTGTTGATATTCCTGAAGGAAAAAATCTGGTAGGGGCATTTTATCAACCTAAAGCTGTCTATATTGACATCTCCGTGCTTAATACACTGCCCCGGCAGGAATTACTCGGAGGTTTAGCCGAGGTTATCAAATATGGCGTGATCAGGGATGGCGAATTCTTTCATTTTCTGCATGAAATCACCAGGCAATAGTTGATCTCGAACCAGAGATAATCGAAGAAGACGGTGTATACCTGTTGCAAGATAAAAGCCGAAGTGGTTTCTGAAGATGAAAGAGAAGGGGGTATCAGACGAATTCTCAATTATGGTCATACGATTGGTCATGCAGTTGAAGCTGCCTCGGATTATGCGCTTATCCATGGTCTTGCCGTCTCTATCGGCATGGTTGCAGCTGCCAGACTCGCTGTAGCCAATGGTCTTCTTGATCAAAAAGATTGCAACCGAATTATTGATATTTTACGATTGTATGAACTCCCGGTAGAAGTACCGGAAGACCTTGATCGAGTAAGGATAAAGAAATATCTTCTGGCTGATAAAAAGACTGTCGGCGGCAACGTTTTTTATGTGCTCCCAACGGCAATAGGCAAGACCGTGATTACCGATCGGGTAACAGAAAAACAGGTAGATGAAGTGTTGGGTTGAAGAATAACCTGTGATGCTTGTAACCGTTCATCAGCACTCCAGAGGCGTACAATCAGGCCGACGGGCAATGTAGGCGCGTTCTAACCCGCCTTCCATGCACAGCTGATCGTGCGCAAATGAAGCACTGCTGAACGTTCACAGCTCTGAGGTTATGCGAGCATTTTGCTCTTCCCGGTGAACGGTTACGAGACGTTCATCAATTTTACTCCATACATTGAACAACTTAGTGAACCATGCCAATCTACGAATTTTATTGTGATCAATGTAATGTGATTTTTAACTTTTACTCCTCAAGAGTCAATACCACCAAGGTTCCCGCTTGCCCCAAATGCGGCAAGAAAGAACTCGCCAAACAGATATCCACTTTTGCCACAATCAGCTAAAGGCAAAGAGGACAGCGACGATCAGTTTGCCGGGCTTGATGAAACGAAGATGGAACATGCTTTCGAATCTTTGATGCGTGAGGCGGAACATATCAATGAAGATGATCCGAGACAGATGGCCTCGCTGATGAGAAAGTTTACCTCACAGACCGGCATTCATCTCGGTGAATCAATGGAAGAGGCGATCTCCAGGATGGAATCCGGGGAAGATCCGGAGCAGGTTGAAAAAGAGATGGGCGAGCTGTTCAACGAAGAAGATTTAGCCTGGAATCTATGAAAAAAAATGCTCTGCGGCAGAGCCGTAAACCTCGTGCATGACGAAAAACTTTATGAGCTTTAGTGACCTAAGAATACTTATGATGTTGCCAGGTTTAGAACCTGCCCCTACACGTCCGTTGACACTGCTTATGCGCGTCTGGGGAGGAAAAAATTTTTGACATTCACTATTAATGTACAGTGCCTGTATTGTCTGCATTAAAGAATTGCAAAAACTGATGCTCCTCTTCCTTTTCTTTGAGGATTTTTCTAGCTTCCTCTTCTTCAATGCCAAGTGATTTGGCCAACTCCGCGATGTCATAGCAGGCCTGGCCATCAGGCATATAATGAGTTGGCTTAAGATGTGGAAAAGAACTGTTTGTGGCTATCGTTGAAGCGTCCATCAGCAGTTGACGAATCTCCGGAGGACCATAGAGCATCAGCCACTCAACCGCTTCCGCCCATAATTTACTGTCTACACTGTCGTGGGTCAGTACCTTCATCGCACTTTCCAGATCCCAGAGATCTTTAGATTCCATGATTAATTTTCTCCTGCAATAATTATTAACATTTATGCTATGATAGATATATTATAACGATTCTATCATTGTCTACAATAACGCTTTCAAATAAGATGGCATAATTTAAGGAGAGAATACCCATGAATAGCTTCGATGGCGGATTGTTTCTTGAAAATATTGAATGGTTTGATGAATCCGGCAAGGAGCTCGTTCATCGTTTGCCGCGAACATGGTTCGGGAGAGATCAAATTCGGAGCGCAGCTGACTGTTCGGGAAAGTCAGGCTGCTGTTTTGTTTTATAAAGGAAAGGCTTGTGATTGTTTTGGCCCGGGCAGACATACGCTGAGAACCGGCAACCTTCCCTTGCTCACCAAACTTCTCTCTATCCCCTGGCGGGGCGACAGCCCGTTGCGTGCCGAAATTTATATGGTGAATTTGAAATATTTCCCCAATCTTAAATGGGGCACTCAAAATCCTGTGGCTTTCAGGGATAACGAACTTGGTCTTATCCGGCTGCGTGCTCATGGAATGTATAATTTTCAGGTCGTTCAACCGGTGTTGTTTATAAATTCCCTTATTGGAACCATGGGGAAAATGGATACCGATGGAATTTCCGACTACCTGAAAATGATAATTGTTTCACGTCTTAATGATTATCTCGGACAGACCCTTGATACCATCTTCAATCTTCCGGGCAAATTCGATGAACTCTCGGAAGAACTGCAGAAACGTCTCACCGCCGATTTCTCTCGATTTTGGGCTTCGACTCAGTCAGCTGTATATAACCTCCATCACCCCGCCGGATGAGGTGCAGAGCGCAATCGATGACAGGAGTCGCATGGGCTTGATACAGGATATGGGAAAATTCCTCCAGCTCAAAGCGGCAATGGCTATGGAAAAAGCCGCTGCGGCGCAAGGCGAGGCCGGGGCAGGATTGGGAATGGGTATGGGCATGATGCTGCCGGGGATCTTCGCGGCAAATGCGGGAGGATCGACCCAGGCAGGCAGTCAAGCGGCACCTGCTGTCATGATAAAATGTCCCGACTGCAGCAACGATATTCCACGCGACGCTCGTTTTTGTCCAATATGCGGTCACCAGCAACTTCAGCTGATCAGGTGTAATAACTGCGGTAAAAATCTGACTCCGAAGGCCAGGTTTTGTTCTCAATGCGGGCAGGCCACCGATAGGAAGCTGGAGCCGATAAAATGTCCAGGCTGCAACACGGAAAATTTGCCGGATGCCATGTTTTGCAATCAATGTGGCGAGCGTCTGAGCTAAGGTTAAAGCTGATGGATGTGTCGATAGAGCAGAGCTGCCCGTCCTGCGGTGCTTCAATTGTTTTACATGAAGATGACAGACTCATACAATGTTCGTATTGTGACGTGCGCAACTACCGGATCGGAACCGCCGGCAATCGTTATGTTCTTCCCGCTTCTCTCCCTGATCAGGTAGAAGAAGACCAGCTTATCTACGCCCCATATATTCGTTTCAAGGGATCGATATTTTATGTGCAGGAGCTGGAAATAAAGCATAAAATTGTCGATACGACCCGTCTTGGTCTGGATAGTAACGGTTTACCCGTCTCTTTAGGGTTGAGGCCCCAGGCCATGAAGATTAAACCGGTTGCTTCTTCCACGCGAGGTGCATTTATTCTGCAATCGATACCAACCAAAACAGTCTTTGCTCATGCTGCAATGGTTGTGGATCTTTTTGAAGAGCGAAACAAAAATGTGACTTACCATAGGGCATTTATTGGGGAAACGCTGAGCCGCATCTATCAGCCGTGTTATCTCAAGGATGATCAACTGTGCGATGCGGTGACTAATCAAATGATCGGACATGGCTCGCTGCTGAATAAACTCCTGGATAAAACCTGTGCCGGCAAGGCTTCCTGGGAACCTCGATTTATATCGACCATTTGTCCAGGATGCGGCGGGCTTCTCGCGGGGGAACGGGACAGTATGATTTTGCAGTGCGAAAATTGCCATTTATTGTGGCAGGAGCATAATCAAAAATTTATCCCGGTAAACTGGCAGGGAGTGGAGTCAGAAGATCGTGATGCACGATATATCCCATTTTGGAAAATTACATTTTCCACTCAGGGACATGTTTTAAAAAGTTTTGGCGATTATCTCCGATTTACCAACCAACCCGTGGTTGCCGGGAATAGATTTGAAACGCAGCCGCTTACTTTTTGGATTCCCGCTTTCAAAATTAATCCGAAAGCTTTTCTGCAGCTTGCTTCCCAACTCACCTTGGCCCAGGAACGTATTCCACAAGGAAAAAACAACAGAGTGATGAATGCATATCCGGTAACGCTTGACCGGGAAGAGGCGCTTCAGGCTATTAAAAGTATTCTGGCTTATACGACCGTTAATAAAGAAAAAAGATTCCCATTGCTGCCGGAACTTCGTTTAAATGAATCCCGCTGCGAACTCGCTTATCTTCCATTTATTTCTCAAATCCATGATCTGGTGCAGGAGCATACCATGGCCACCATTCAGACCGCTGCTATGCGTTATGGCAGAGCTCTTTAAACAAGACCGGTAAACATATATGTCAAATCACAAAAAATTTATGGAACTTGCCTTGCAACAGGCCAGGGAGGCACTTACCGCCGGTGATTTTCCGGTGGGCTGTGTCTTTGAATATCAGGATAAAATTATTGCGACCGGCAGGCGATTCAACAGTTTTGGTAAGGTAAACGAGATGGATCACGCGGAAATGGTCGCTTTACGGACTTTGCTTGACAGCGAACGACGTATAGATTTTGAGAAGGTAACGGTCTATGCGACTATGGAACCTTGTTTGATGTGTTTTTCAACCTTATTGGTCAACGGGATTCGAAAAATTGCTTATAGTTATGAAGACGCGATGGGCGGGGGCACTAATCTGCCCCTACAGGTATTGTCTCCTCTATACTGTGGATTAAAAGTTGAAATAACGGGAGGAATTCTGAGGGAGCAGGGGCTTACCCTCTTTAGGGACTTTTTTTTGAATCCCGACAATGACTATTTGAAAAACAGTCTGCTGGCAAGATATACGCTTAACCAATAGAACATCTTAAAAAAAATCATACGTATAGCGAATTGCAGGAAAGTAATGGATAATAAGGCAAGAACCGTCGGCTTTAAACCGGGCGAGCGAAACATATTTTTTCACATATTGACCGCGTGCAACCTTACATGCCGCCACTGTTACATAAATAGAAAGCAACACGGGACCGAGCAGTTAACCAAGGAGCAGATGGCAAAATGGATGACCCTTTTTGCCGATCCAGCTAAAAAATCAAATATGATCTTTCTGGGCGGGGAACCTACGCTACATCCCGATCTGCCTTTTGCGATAAAAAAGGCCAAAGAGCTGGGCTATTTTGTTACTGTAGATTCCAACGGTTATCTGTTTAACGATCTGCTGAACAAAACGACACCTGAACTTCTCGATTTTCTAAGCTTCAGTCTTGATGGACCGGATGCCAAAACCAATGATCCAATCCGCGGGACCGGCGTCTTCGACACCTGTGTGGCAAATATAAAGCGAGCTGTCGGCTCTGGTTTTAATGTCAGTGTCATCTATACAGTGAGCAGGAAAAATCTGAGTGCCCTTCATCGCATGGTACCGCTGCTACTGGAATTAAAAGTGAGAAAATTTTTTATTCAGGTGATTGGTTTGCGAGGAAAATCCGCCAAGGCGGATAGTGAAGAGATTTCCCAGGTGAGTCGCGGGCAGTGGCTGGATACTGTACCGGAAGTTGCCCGTCTGGCCGCGGAAAGTGGTATCCATGTGACGTATCCTAAAGTATTTCTTGCGGCAGATGAGAAGTTTGAATGTGCCGGGACCGTTGCCGAGAACTATTTCATTTTCCCCAACGGACGAGTTTATCAATGCCCTCTCTGTGAAGATCATCCGGTCAACGCCTACTCTATAGTTAACGACCGTCTTGTTAAAAATGAAGGTTTGCTGGAGGATAGTTTTTTCAAACTGAACGTAGCGGAAGGTTGTGTTATGAATAAACTATTGCAGCCGGATACTATTGAGTACGACGAGAAGGGGGTGCCGCTCTATCGAATTTCCTGCTGTCTGTTGAAACAGGAAATTGGCTGAAAATATGTAACCGTTCATCAGTGCCCCAGAGGCGTACGATCAGACAGCCGTGCATAGAACTATGGGTGGGTTTAGAACCCGCCCCTACATTGCCCGTCCGTCTGCTTGTGCGTTTCTGGGGCACTGCTGAACGTTTACGGGCCTGGAGTTATGCCGACATTCGCTATTCCCGGTGAACGGCTACAAGATCATGAGGAAGCGCCGGTGGAGCTTTTGCGGTTAAAGAGAGCACTGAGAAAGATTCCAGTCTCATATAGCAGAAAAAGCGGGAAGGACATCAGTATTGTCGCCACGAAATCTCCGGTGGTCAGCAAAAAAGAAAGTACCACGATCACTATGTAAAAATAGAGGCGTTTCCGGCGAAAGTAGGTGGCCGGCACCAAATTAGCCTTACCGGCCATAACCATCAGAAAAGGTATCTCGAAGGAAATACCGAACGCCAGAATTGTTCGGGCCACAAAGGTGAGATATATACTCAGCTTGGGCAGTGGCTCCAAGCCTTGACTTGCATAACTCATGAAGTAGCTGAGCATTCTCGGTAAAACTACGAAAAAGGCGAAACACGCTCCCCCGCTAAATAAAAAGGTGGCCCAGAAGACAATAGTGATGGCCAATTTCTTCTCGTTTTTCCTGAGGCCGGGGGCAATAAAAATCCAGAGTTGGTAAAGGGTTACCGGCATGCTTGCAATAATACCAATCAGTAACGATAATTTGATGTAGGCGAGAAAGGCCTCGGGAAGATTGGTATAAACGAGCTTGTATACTAGTGGGCTGGCTGCAAAGAGGGGAGAGATAAACAGGGTTGCGATTTTTTCGGCGAAGATATAGGCGATCGCGGTACAAGCTGCAATTGTGAGAAAAACAATGATAAGCCGTTTTCGAAGCTCCAGGTGGTGGGGCCTGAAGAATTCGAGGCTCCTCTCAATTACCGGTATCGTACTTTGGAGATTGTATTTTGCCATGGCGATCGATACTTCTACTCACTGTCCTGTTGTTTCGGATGGTCGGTTTCAGTATCTTTTTTTATCGGTGCAGCCTCAGTGGTCTTATCATCATCCTGATGAGTTGCTTCTACGTTATCTTTATTATCCATATTAGAAGTATCCCGAGGATCGGAACCAGGAGTACTCCCAGTCTCTTTCATTAACTCTTGATAGGCCTTTGCCGCGTTTTCGGCCGGTGGATTTACTCCGACGAAAGGTTCACTGGGCGTATTCCTGTCATATGGCTGGATATCTAGAAGATTTTTCTTCAGCGATTTAGCTGCTTCTTCCAGATCCGGCTTGATCTCGTTCAGAGGATTATCCTCTCCTGAAAAAGAATCCTTAAGGCCTTCAGCTGTCTTTTTCAGTTCCATGATGCCTTTAGCGAGGGATCGGGCCAAGTCGGGAAGCTTGTCCGGACCGACTACTATGAGAGCCAGAGCCAGGATAAGAATCATCTCAGGCAAGCCAATGCCAAACATATTTTAACCTCTATTGATTGTCAAAACTTACTGAAACCTCTGTAGTTTCTGTAATTTGCCGACTAAAGGCAAATGAACTGCAGGCAGGATAGAAATAAATAGTATCATCTTCGTGTAGCATCTCCCTTGAGTGGGAAGAAGGGGCAGAAAGCATATATGAAGCTTTTTACTTAGCCATCTAAAATCTAAGGTTTTTACGAGATCATCACATATGACATTTGTTGTGTCGATAGGCAATTTTTACCATTTACCAAAAAGCCAATGTAAGATATTTGGCTTACAGTGTCAATGTCTGAAGAGATGAGATATCTCAAGAAAATCACACGAAATTTCGAATAACATCTTGATTCTGCTATGATTAGTCTTATCTTGCAGCCTACAATACTCATAGTATTTGATTGATTGACAATAGCTCCCCACTTGGCTATACTCAACGGTTTGTCTTGTGCGGATGTATCGTGGTTTGCCCGTGGGACGGCCGGTGTTCACGATGCAGGTTTTTTTGAATACAAACCTCTGTTGGGAGAGTGTAAATGTCCAGTGTTGTAGTTGTTGGTACTCAATGGGGAGATGAGGGTAAAGGCAAGATAGTCGACTTACTTACCCAATATGCTGATTATGTCGTGCGTTTCCAGGGCGGAAACAATGCCGGACATACCCTGGTGGTTGATGGAAAGAAATTTGTTTTCCATATAATACCTTCAGGTATCCTTTACGAGGATAAAATGTGCATGATCGGCAATGGAGTTATTATTGATCCGGAAGTACTTATCCGAGAGATTGATCAACTGCAAAAGCAAGGACTTACTGTCAGCCCCGATCAATTGATGATCAGCGAAAGAGCTCATCTCATCATGCCGTACCACTCGAGACTGGATCAGGCGAAAGAAGCAGCTCTTTCCGATACGGAGAAAATCGGCACCACAGGTCGGGGGATTGGTCCCTGCTATATGGATAAGGTCGGTCGAGTCGGCATAAAGGCCTCGGATCTGCTGGATGAAGCTCTGTTTCGTGAAAAATTAAAAGTCGCTGTCGAGGAAAAAAACTTCCTGTTAACGAAGAAATTCAATGCCGCTCCGATCGATTATGAAGAAATATATCGTCAATATCAGGAGTATGCTGAAAAATTGTCGCCATTCTATGGGAACGTTTCGGTAGAACTGGACAAGGCGAGAAAGAATAACCAAAATATTTTATTTGAAGGTGCCCAGGGTACTCAGCTTGACATTGATCATGGGACGTATCCCTTTGTAACTTCTTCAAATACCATCGCCGGTAATGCCTGCAATGGATCCGGTTTCGGTCCGGCCTATATAGATGCGGTTGTAGGTATCATGAAGGCTTATACCACCCGCGTTGGCGCGGGTCCGTTTCCAACTGAGTTGCTGGATGAAACCGGCAATCAACTACAGGATAAAGGATGCGAGTTTGGTGCGACTACGGGAAGGCGACGAAGGTGTGGCTGGCTTGATGGGGTTGTGGCAAGCGATGCGGCCAGACTGAATGGTTTAACGGGTCTTGCTATAACAAAACTGGATGTTTTGAGCGGTCAGAAAAATCTTAAAATTGCAACCTCCTATGAACTGGAAGGTAGAGTAATTTCAGCAATGCCGTCAAATATCAAGCAGGCTGGTGCTGTTACTCCTGTCTATGAAAGTCTTGAAGGATGGAAACAAGATATAGAAACCGTGACCGATTACGATGATCTTCCTACTCAGGCGAAAGTGTATATCCGGCGTATCGAGGAATTGATCGGTGTACCTGCAAATATAGTCTCGGTAGGTCCTGACCGGGCTGAGACCCTGATGTTGGCAAATCCTTTTAATAAAAATTGGTAACCGTTCACCAGCACCCCATTTTCGTCCGATCAGGCCACCGTGCATGGAAGGGCGGGTTTAGAACCCGCCCCTACGCGCCCGTCGGCCTGATTGAACGAACCGGAGCACTGGATAAACGGTTACAGATGCAAGTTATGCGGTCTTTTAGTGTGGACCGGTGAACGATTACAAAATTGACCAGGTACGGGGCAGACTGAGTATAGATTCTTTCAACCGTGCATTAGATACTTGGAGAGGTTGGTAAAATATGGCTAGAATTACGTGTGAAGATTGTTTGGACAAGGTCGGAGATCATAATCGTTTCAATCTTATTCATCTTGCTGTCAAGCGTGTTAAACAACATAGACAGGGAGAACCATTTCTTGTTAATGGAAAAAACCAGGAAATCGTGATGACTTTGAGAGAGATAGCGGCAGGGAAGGTAACCATGGACAACATTAAGGAGTTACCTGATCAGTTAGGAGAAACCGGAAACGAAAGTGGATCTGTCAGTGATATTTCCACAGTACTTCCCTGATTACCAAAAGCTTTAATAAACGATTATGAGTATTGATTATTACGAGACCCTGTCTGTCAGCAGAAATTCCACCGCGGGTGAAATAAAAAAGGCCTATCGAAAACTGGCGATGAAGTATCATCCGGATCGTAATCCGGATGATAAAGAGGCTGAGGAAAAATTCAAATCCTGCACAGAAGCTTACGAAGTCCTGAGTGATGAAAAAAAGAGAAAAATATACGACACTTACGGTCACGACGGGCTAAGGAACAGTGGGTACAGTGGCCCTGGTAATGCTGAGGACATTTTTTCAAGTTTCGGTGATATCTTTGGTGATCTCTTCGGATTTGGTGGCGGTAACCGGGCCCGAGCAAGAAGGGATGGCCCGATTCCCGGGAACGATCTGCGCTATGATGTTGAAATTTCCTTCATGGAAGCGATCCATGGGGTCTCTAAAGAAGTACAATTAACCAGAAGAGATACCTGTTGGACCTGCGAAGGGACAGGAAGTCGACCGGGACATAAAAAACAAACCTGCCCGACCTGTAATGGGCAAGGACAGGTAATCCGTTCCCAGGGCTTTTTCCAGATGAGTTCTACCTGTCCGCAGTGCCATGGGGAAGGTTCGATTGTCACCCACCCATGTAATGATTGCCAAGGAACGGGACTTGTCGAGAAAACCAAAAAGGTTGCATTAAAAATTCCGGCCGGGGTCGATACAGGAGCCCGGATGCGTCTGCGGGGTGAAGGCGAAGGCGGTCGCCGCGGTGGTGCGGCAGGAGACCTCTATGTGGTTGTGCATGTTAAGGAACATGAGTTCTTTAAACGTGAAGGCGACACCATCTACTGCCGTTTCCCCATTTCGATGGTGAAGGCTGCTCTTGGAGCCACCGTGGAAATCCCCACAGTGCACGGTAAAAAATCACTGGATATCCCTGCCGGAAGTCAATCTGGAGAACTTTTTACTCTTCGTAGAGAAGGTGCACCAAGTCTTCGGGGGCATGGCAAGGGCGATATGGTTGTTGAACTCCAGGTCCAGACGCCGACAAATCTCTGCGAAGAACAGAAAAAGATATTGGGAGAGTTCGATTCTCTGTGCCGGCAGCATGGACAGCATAAGGAAGAGGAAGGATTTTTCAAGAGATTGTTTAATGAGGTATTAGGCAAAAACTAACCTCGATGATTCGGAACCAAAACAGTAAACAAATCATGATATTTGTATGGTACGAAGCCTCAAACTAGTGGAATTGAACAATGGCAACAGAAGATAAGGCGGCTTTCACACATTTTGATAAACAGGGCAACGCAATAATGGTTGACGTCAGTGAAAAACCGGAAACCGTTCGCGTTGCAGATGCAGCCGGAAATATAAAAATGTCCGCCGAGGCCTATAGGCTTGTAAAAAGTGGTTCAATAGCGAAAGGGGATGTTTTGGGAATTGCCCGGGTCGCTGGGGTCATGGCTGCGAAAAAAGTGGACCAACTTATTCCCCTTGCTCATCCCCTTATGATTACTAAAGTTACAATCGATTTTTCCTTCCGGGATGAGGATTCCTCTGTCGATATTTTCGCAACAGTCGGAATTAGCGGTAAAACGGGAGTAGAAATGGAAGCATTGACTGCTGTCTCCGTCGCTGCATTAACCATATATGATATGTGTAAAGCGGTCGATAAATCGATGATTATACGTGATGTACGTCTACTGAAGAAAACCGGTGGAAAAAGTGGAACTTATATCCGGAAATAGTGATATCCGGAGATTTGAGTTTGATTTTCAAGTGTATTGAGGAGAGCGTGAATGGATAAGGAGAAACTCGAACAGTTTCGATTACAGCTTCTGGCAAAAAAAGAGGAAATCCTTAATGAAGCCGGCAAAACTCTGTCTGAAATGACCGATCAGACATCAAATGTGCCTGATCCAAATGACAGAGCGACCATAGAATCCGGTCGAAGTTTTGAACTTAGAATTCGTGATCGTGAGCGGAAACTTGTATCGAAAATCGAAGAGGCAATTGCGAGAATCGACGACGGAAGTTACGGTATCTGTGAGGATTGCGGGGAAGAGATAGGATTAAAGCGCTTGGAAGCACGACCGGTTACCATGCTTTGTATTGATTGTAAGACTGTTCAGGAAACAAGAGAAAAATCAAAAGGGCTCTAAGGGCGCATGCCGGAACTTCGACGAGATCCTGTCCTCGGAAGATGGATAATTATCTCCAAGGAAAGACGAAAACGACCGACAGATTTCCTGGTTGAGTTAGCCCAGGTAAGTGGTGGTTTTTGTCCTCTCTGTCCCGGTAACGAATCCTTTACCCCGCCTGAGGTGTATGCCTTCAGGTATAAAGGATCGGTGAGTAATGCTCCCGATTGGCAGGTGAGGGTGGTACCGAACAAGTACCCGGCCCTTATCATCGAGGGTGATCTTGCCAAGGAAGGGGTTGGTCTATATGATCGAATGAATGGTATCGGGGCTCATGAAGTTATCATTGAAAGTCCCCACCATAATGAAAGCTTCGCCGACTTTGAACCTGAGCAAATGGCACTTGTTTTCAAGGCCTATCAGGAAAGAATCATTGATCTCGCAAAAGATCCGAGATTTAAGTATGTTATGGTCTTTAAAAATCATGGTCGTGCGGCAGGAGCCTCCCTTGAACACTCTCATTCTCAATTGATCGCTTTACCTATTCTACCGAGAATGATTGTCTCTGAATTAGCCGGTGCCCAATCACATTACAAATATAAAGAACGTTGTGTCTTTTGCGATATCATCCGGCAGGAAATACAACAAAAAGAACGGGTCGTGTGCCAGAATGAGAGATTTATCACCATTACTCCATTTGCACCACGAACTCCTTTTGAAATGTGGATCTTACCAAAGCGTCATTCCTCCGCCTATTTTTCACAATCCGAGGCGGAGATTCTGGCGCTCGCTGAACTTTTTTCTGAATCACTGCGAAGATTGGGGAGCTGTATCGCCAATGTTCCATATAATTTCGTCCTGCATACGGAACCGCTCCGTTCAGGAGGGCTTGATTATTACCACTGGCATTTTGAAATCGTACCTAAATTGACCTCCATTGCAGGTTTTGAGTGGGGCACCGGATTCTATATAAATCCTCTGCCCCCGGAAGAAGCTGCAAAATATTTGCGAGAATCCTTGGAGATAGAAGGTGTGAGCGATGAAAAAGATATTACTGGTTGATGATGAAGAATCTATTCAGATAGTCTATCGGGAAGAATTTGAAGATGAAGGTTATCAGGTCATTTCTGCCTTGGATGGAATCTCCGCTCTGGAAAAATTTAAAGAGGAAGATCCTGATCTGGTTATTTTAGATATTCAGATGCCGGGTATGGATGGAGTTGAGGTTCTACGTCAGATGAAAATGCTCAAAGCTACTACTCCCGTTGTACTCAGTAGCGCGTATCAGGAGTTCAAACGTGACCTGGGGACATGGGCATCCGACGAATACGTTGTAAAATCAGGAAATCTGGATGAATTAAAAAAGACGGTTCAAAGACTATTGGGGGAAGAGTAGCTCACCATATGAAAGATATCCAGAGTCAACTAGACAGCCGAAGAATTAATATCAAGAAGGTAGGTGTCAAAACCGTTTCTTATCCGATCACGGTACGTGACAAAGCTTGGAAACGTCAACAGACAGTGGCTACGGCAAATATGTATGTGAACCTGCCCCATAAGTTTAAGGGGACACATATGAGCCGATTTGTCGAAATTCTCAACGAATTTCATGGTGAAATCGATATCAAGAGTTTTCACATCATTCTTGAAAAAATGAAGGATCGGCTGGAAGCGGAAGCATCCCATCTGGAAATCGAATTTCCCTATTTCCTCAAAAAAGCCAGAAATGGAAAATCGAGAAATCTTGGACATTATAAATGTTCGATGCATGGTTTTTTGGAAAAGGAAGATTTACTTACCCTGAGTGTAGAGGTGCCGATAAGTCTGCCGATTGCTGAAAAAAGTATTCAACGCTTGCCTGGTTCCATGGGTAAATGGGGGAAAGCTGACGTGAGTGTTCGCTTTCGACAATTTTTCTGGATCGAAGATATTATTCTTCTCATTGAAAAAACGGTGGATAATGAATTGAACGAGCTTTTGTTAAAGGAGCACAAGATCCTATCCGTTGAGTCACTTACCAGACGGGTTGGTGCATGTTTGGATGGAATTGAGGCGATACAATGGTACTCGGTGACTGTCCATAATTTTGGTGATGAATTTTCTACTTTCGCGACATTGGAATCGTGTTAGGAGCTTATCCGAGAATAGGCATTTTTTCTCAGATCGAGGCATGTCAGAAAAATAAGCACAGGCATATAGTTAATATTCCGAGCATTATTTTTCTGATATAACGATGAGCTGGGAAAAAAGGGCGTTCTCGGAAAGCATCCTAGTAACATATGACAGATATCCTGCTTATAAACTTTTAATTACATTCTATCCTCATGCGTGACCTACTATTTGAAATAGGAACCGAAGAAATTCCGGCCGGTTATCTTGAACCGGCCTTTTCACAGCTAAAGACACTGTTTAGTCGAAAGGCGGCGGAGATCAATCTCGATCATGGGACTATCAGCGTGATGGGAACGCCGCGAAGACTTACCCTGATAGTTAGTGATGTAGGTGAAAAGCAAAAGGATATTACGGAAGAGTTACTTGGTCCTTCCAAAATGGCCGCTTTTGACGGGAATGGTAAGATGACCAAAGCTGCCATTGGTTTTGCCGGGTCAAAAGGAGTAGATGTCAGCGAACTAAAGGTAGTCGAGACACCAAAAGGCGAATATCTGATGCTGGTGCGGGAAGTGAAGGGTCAAGACACTTTGCAGTTGCTTCCCGACCTTTTGCATTCTCTCATTCTTGAACTTTCCTTTCCTAAATCAATGCGATGGGGGAGTAATCAGCATACCTTTGCCAGACCAATCCAATGGCTTGTGGCACTTTTTGGCCACGACGTACTGAACTTAAGCCATGATGGAATTGCGTCGGGAAATCAGACCTATGGCCACAGATTTCTTGCCAATGAGAAGATTGAGATAGAAAATGCCGCAACCTATGAAACGCAGCTTTTGGAAAAACATGTGATCGTTGACCCAGCAAAGAGAAGGACCGAGGTTATTGCTGCAATTACGAAGGTTGTCCAGGATTCCCCTGCCCTGCCGGGAGGCAGAGTGGCTATCGATGAGGAGCTGGTCGATACGGTGAAGAATCTTGTCGAAAAACCATTTAGCGTTTGCGGGATTTTTGATGAAAAGTTCCTGCAGCTGCCGGATGAGGTGCTTATTACCTCAATGCGTGAGCATCAAAAGTATTTTCCCGTAGTGAATGAAAAAGGTGGGCTGTTGCCCGGTTTCGTGGCGGTCAACAATACCAGGGTAAATGACATAAATATCACCCGTAAAGGACACCAGCGGGTTTTGCGGGCAAGACTCGAAGATGCATTGTTCTTTTTCAACAGTGACAGGGAAATCCGCCTAGAGAATCGTATTGATAAACTTCAAGGCATAATTTTTCAGGCTAGGCTGGGAACTATGCTTGAGAAAAATGATCGGTTGGTCAAGTTAATCAGAATACTGGCTGAAAAGGTCGATCCATCACTGATAGAGAATGGATGCCGAGCTGCACTTCTCTGCAAGACAGATTTATTATCGGACATGGTGGGTGAGTTCCCCACCCTGCAAGGGATTATGGGGGGAGCTTATGCCCTGCACGATGGCGAAAATGCCCAGGTGGCTACCGGCATCAAGGAGCATTATATGCCCAGACGTGCTGGAACCTCCATTCCTTCCACTGATATCGGGGCCTTGCTTGCGCTTGCCGACAGGTTTGATACCCTTGCAGGTTGTTTCGGTATAGGTCAGATACCTACGGGGACTGCCGATCCTTTTGGGTTGCGACGAATTTCTCTGGCTATACTGCATATCATTGAAGGAAAGAACTATACTATCTCTCTCAAAGAGATAGTTCACAAGGCGCTTGCTTTATACGGGGGTAAGGTCGACGCCGGCAATGAGACGGTTGCGGCTGTAGTTAATTTTATCAAAGGACGGTTTTCTAATGATTGCGTCAGTCAAGGGATGGCGGCGGAGGCTGTAGATGCCGCTGTTTCGGTCAATTTCGACGATGTTAATGATTGCCTTAAACGAATTGAAGCAATTCTAAAAATTAGCCTTGAACCTGATTTTAAAGTTCTCGCCGCTTCATACAAGCGGGTCAGAAACATAATCAAGGATAATGAACAGCGCTCTGTTTCTACCGCATTATTTGAGCATAATGCAGAAGAACTCTTGTACTCACTCTTTCTGGAAGTCAGCAGTGAGATGGAACAGTACATTGCGGTTCGAGATTATTTGTCGGCGCTGAAAGCGATGCTGAAGATGAAAAAGCCGGTCGATACTTTTTTCGATGAAGTCATGGTTATGGCGGACGATATGGCCGTACGGCAGAATCGACTTAACCTGCTCACGGCTCTTGGAGACCTTATTCTTCAGATCGGGGATATCTCAAAATTGCAGGAAAGTTAATAAAAAGTTTCAAAAGTTTTATCCCAATATCCCCAAAAAAAGGGAATTCATGAACCATGAATTCCCTTTTTTTTATTTGAGATGAAAAGCTACCACTAAGCTTTGTGGTGGCAAGTTGAACATTTAGTCAGGTTTTTCTCTTTTAAAGCGGCATCCTTTTTAACCATTTCTTTATGACACTCAAGGCATTTACCATGTCCGGCACCTTTTAGGGTGTCAAGCTTCAAGTTGCCTTTCTTTTTGCCGGCAAGCACATCCTCATTATGACATGCCTCGCATTTCTGTATTTTCTGTCCTTCAACATAGGGAACTTGCTTACCATCGGCCATTCCATGATGACATTCTGCGCATTTGTACAACTCCTGGTGTTTTCTGTGCGGGAACTGAGCCGGCTTGGGTTTGGCACTTTTACTATTGACGATGGTAATCTCCGCCGGTCCTTTTTCATCAGCTGCCATAGAGGTAATGACGGTGCTACCTACTGCAAACATTGTTATAACGCTACAGACAACAATTTTTTTCAGCATAATTATTCTCCTTCACTTTTATCATGATTTAATAAGTTTCGTACCCCCTGGTATTAACCGTTCACCTGGAATAGCGAATTGCTCGCATAACTACAGCCCTGTAAACGTTTACACCTATTATACCTTATTGCTCCCTATATACAGTTTTTGCTTAACCTTGTCAAACCGGTTAACATGTAGAAAAAACGGCACAATGCCACAATGTAGTGTTGAAAATCCTAACTTGACCCATAGCTGTGCAGGCCGGAAAGAAGGAAATTTACTCCGTAATATGTGAAGAGAACGGAAACAAATCCAAATATGGCTAGGTATGCAATCTGTTTGCCTGACCAGCCTCGGGTATAGCGGGCATGCAGAATGATTGCGTAAAAGAACCAAGTGATCAGAGACCAGGTTTCTTTCGGATCCCAGCTCCAGTAAGTACCCCAGGCAGAGTTAGCCCAGATCGCTCCTGTAATAATGCCGCCACTCAGCCAGATAAAGCCGAACACCATAGTTTTATGAATAATATCGTCAATGATTTCAAGGGAAGGAAAGTGTATGGAAAGCTTGGAGGATGCGTCGCCGGTGCTGAGTGATTTGACCTCAAGCGGACCGGTCTTATCTTTTCCCGACGCAATATGGAAGGCGGAATCACTCGTAGCCCTGCTTTTCAGCAAGTACATAACGCCCAGGGCGGCAGCAACGGCGAAGGCCGCATATCCTACAAAACACGTAATGACATGGGCAATGAGCCAGTTGGATTGTAACGCAGGCACCAGTGGATTGATAGTTTTGCTCAGGTCGGTGGAAAAGGACGCGTACGCCATGGCCAGACAAGCAAAGGGAAGAGCAAATGCACCGATTACTTTTGTTTTAAATTTCCATTCAATCAAAAGATAGAGAAGTACAATAGCCCAGGCAAAAAAGACTACCGATTCATACATGTTAGTGAGCGGTGCGTGGCCTATGCCCAGCTGATAGGACTCAATCCAGCGTAAAACCAGCCCGGTAGACTGCACCAGCCAGGCCAGAGCTGTAAATAGAGTAGCTATGCCACCAAGTTTCGGGATCTTAAAAACCAGCATGGCAATATACAACATTGCTGAAAAGAGATATGTAAAAGTAGTTATACCGAGTAGTTGAGAACTATCCATACGTTAAACCCCGTTTGATTCCGTGAGTTGAGAATTGTGAACTTGTAAAACCTTAAATTTTAGCCGGCTTATCGTTGCACTGCGTGTTCAATGCTATTTTTTAGTTCGCTGAAACTTTTAGCGAATGCCATTTTATTTTTGTTAGCGGACCCTGACAACCAAAGTTGAGGGACAGGTGAGTCGATTTTTTTATACAGCCATATCCTCTGATGCGACATAAAAAAAGCTATATAGAGACCAAACAACATGATACCACAGCCTATATAGACGACCCATATGCCAGGATCCTTTGCCACCTGCAAGCCGGTTGCATACATTTGTTTTGCTGAAATACTATATTCTTTTATTCCATCGGTGAAAATGGTTTTACTATTGTCCTTGAGCCATTCGACAGATGCAGGATGTTCCCCCGCCTTAAACCAGAGTTTTGAACGTACTATCCTTTGTCCAATCGCTTCGGCGTTGATGATTCCAAAATGGAGGTCCTTTTCTTCCCAGGACATTTGCTGTTGAAAGGGGATAATAAATCGCTTGGAATCTCCGGAGCCAATTTCGGTGATGTTGAAAATAAAATCCTGATATCCCTCATAGCTCGACTGGTAAAAGGTTAATCCCTTGTAGGTGAGGGGATCATTAACCTCAATTTCCTTAGTAAGTACCTCCCGTCCGTCTTCGAGAATAGAGAGACTGCTTTTATAGTCCTTCGGCATTCCGTTATCATAAAATTCTATAGTAAAAGAGTTACATCGCACAGCAAATCCTAGGTCTAATGACCCTCCATTCTTGTAGGCGAATACCTTTTGGGTGGAATTCATTTCCGGAATCATGACACTTCCCTTAAAACCAAAGAAATCGCCAATAACGGCACCGACAAAAATCAGCAGGATGGAAATATGGACAATGTATACACCCGCACGACTCCATCGCCCTTTCTGACTGAAGTAGAGTTCGTCATCGCCAAGTTTTTTCGAGGTTGCAGTCCAGCCGTTTTGCTTGAGAAGTGCTTTAAGATCAATTTGTTGAAGTTTATTGGTGCCGAATTCCCATTTACTGCTGTTTGACATTTTCTCAATTCGAGCTGGTGCTAGAGCGAGATTGTCGGTGTTTATTATTTTCCAAACCAGTGGGAATCGATCAATGCTGCAGATTATGAGGTTTGTGCTGAGAATTCCCAACAGACCGAGAAACCACCATGAATGGTACATATCCGGTATGTCCAGAATTTGAAAAAAGTGAGCTGTTCGTGCTCCATATGTTCGGACATAAAAGGTGGTGGATTCACCTTGAGGGATGATTGTACCGATTATAGAAGTGGCAGCTAGGGCACAAAGAGTAAATATAGCCAGTTTTACGGAAGAAAAAAAGTCCCACAATTGAATTAGCAATGTCATTGAATTATGTTCGTAATAGGAATTATTGTTGAATTCAGATTTTTTACAATAGGTTTCACAAGATTGCAAGAAGAGAACCGGTAAACGTACACAGAGAGTCTGCCCTAACCGGAAGGACTGTTCGAAAGTACTGAAGTCGATGACAGCTTAGCTGATTTTCAATGTAAGAACACCAAATTTGCGCAAAAAAATGGAAAGAACATTGTTTTACGCTTGGTATGCTATAGTTTTTACAAAATTGGTGCCTGATATTCCTGTTCAAGAAAAAATGAGTAATGATATACTCTACCAGTGGGAAATACCTTGCCTTAAATTTTAAAAGAGGGTAAAAAGTCAGATTCTGAAGAATCGCTTACTAACACACAATTCATGCATTTCTCCATTCAACTGGCCGGAAGGTAGGGGAATGGGATAGAAGGAGAAGACAATGGCAAAGGTATGTGAAATATGCGGAAAAGGACCTATGGTGGGAAACAATGTTTCCCACGCACATAACAAGACCAGAAGGCGTTGGCTGCCAAACTTGAAAATGGTCCGTATGGTCACTTCTGGCGGCAACACCAAGAGAACCAAAGTATGTACCCGATGCATTCGATCCGGAGCAGTTGTAAAATCTGCCTGAAAAGTCATTAACTGTAGTATATAAGGCGACAGGATGAAATCCTGATCGCCTTTTTGTGTTTGGGGAAATCTTATGAGTGAAGAAACTGTGAAATTCCTGAGTTACCAGGAAGCTGTGAACCTTGTTGGTGCCATACAGGAAGAAGAAGATGTCGAGAGGAACGACAAAAGGATTCTGACTGTATATAGCAAAGACGATAAAGAACTCTGTTGGTTTGACTTTGAAGAGGTGAAAGCTGCCGTCGGTGAAGTGGAGGCAGGTGAAAAAAAAGCAGCAGTTCAGAATTATATACTGAACCACATTCCCGATTGGGTTTACGATCTCTGAAAAACTGCTCAGCTCATTGGTCCAAGCCGGTGAGAAAGTTTCCTTCACTCAGCCCCCTCCAGCCAGTCTCTTAGGGGCAACGGAGAAAATGCACTTCGTGGGGGGAGGGGAGAATTGTTTTTGGTTATCACCCTGCCTTGTTGGAATATGGAGACAGGTCTGTCGGATGAAACGACAACAACAATGGTCTCAGGATATTGAGCCGTAAAACGGAGAGCGGAATTATACCGTGCTCCCCGTGCTCTGTTTTCATTAGCCACTCTGTGACCATCAAGCAGACAGGCGAAGCCGTGTAGATGAAGGTCTGGGCGGATATGCAATGCACCGTCAACTTTTGAAAGTCCCGCTGCAAGGTTGAGTATTTCCGGTTCCAGCAGACTAACTGGTGGTGTCAATACCTGTCCGGCAATCGCTGTTGGTTCGGATGCCAGATCGACAACAAACGAGCAACCGAACATATTGTCCTCTGCATTGTGGACAAGTGAGGCGATAATTTTGAACAAACCGTCCCTGACGGCCGGCTCGATGTTGTAATCCAGCAGGGCCTCCTCGACTTCAAACAGCTTTGCTCTATGTGTATCCGAGCTGTAACTACCGTCTTGAAAACTGCATATAACTTCCTCTCCTACGTGAAGGAATCCAAGTTTTCCCTGAAAGTCAGCAGCGATATGAAAAGGAGTTATGGGTTTTTCCGCAACTCCAAGAACATTAGTACCATCGGAAATAAGTGCACGATGGGAATGTTCTACCGCCTGAAGGAGTTTGCGCACATGTTTGAAATTGTTCAGCGGAGGTTGTTCCGAATTTTGGAATCGCGCCAGAAAGTGGATATCTTTGAGGAATCTCGGTTCAATAAAAACAAGAGTGCCGTGGGGGCGGACGCCCTCTTCACTGGTTTTTGAAATACCCAGAATGGCATCAAGCATCGGGTAAATACGTACTTTTACATCAAGACCCAGCACGAGACCGGCCATATCAACTATGCAATCATGAACGGCATGTGCTGCATATTCTCGGAGAAAACTTCCTGAAATACCCGTATAAAGCGTACTGTCATTAGCGATATCATGAGAAAATCTCAAGACGGCATGTTCCAGCCAGCATTCAGTCGGTCGAAGAGAACAGAGATTTGGGTGATGCTCGGTAAACCACATTTGATAATAGACGGAACTGGAGCTTCCTCCATTGGAAATAAGCCCGTCCAACAATAGATTGGCTTGCGGTTCAATGTGATTGTATGAGCAATAGGGACTTTGTCCATCGAGAGGTTTGCACCAATGATCATTCTCGAAATAAAGAGCCTTCAATTTAGGCTCATATCCGCGCAGCAGGTTCTGGGGATCGCAGATATACAACTCATCCGATGGTTTTAAAGTAAATATAACTGCTGAGCGACTGGCTCCGGAAAATAAAGTCAAGCCGTCCCGTAAGCCGGTGAGTGTCTCACTAATACATCGATTAACGAAATAATTTCCCGGCAATTTATCACCTTGTCTTCAAAAAGAATGCATCCTGCATTGTAACCGTTCACCGGTACACATCAAAAGACGGCATAACCCGGATCTGTAACCTGTCGCTCCTGTGCCATCCTTGGCCGTCGTATCCAATGCTCCAGGTTCGTTCAAGCAGGCCTGCAAGCTATAGTTGGCTATGTGAGGGGGCCTGATCGGACGAAAATGGGGTGCTGGTGAACGGTTACCATGCATTGATAGTCTGCGGATCCTTATTCACCTCGTTGAATCATCTCATATTTCAGATTTTTAGGCAACAGCGGCACACAACTGAAGTACCTGATCAGATATAGAATGCAGTAATCTGGTGGTGGGAAAGCTCGTTATAGCCGCGCAGATTTCAGGCACCAACGCGGCTAAAATACCAGGGTATCGATTTAACGATGGAATCTATCGTGAAATCTAAAGCGGTCGTCATTTTGATGACGATGCCGCGGAGTTCCGTCACAGACGATCGTCATAATCCGCTTGGTTCCGTAATGTCCTCTACGTATTGTAATAATTTTCCTGCAGTTCCCTCTGTCATATCGATAATGGGGGTAATTGCGATACTCACGATGATATTCACGATGATGGCCGAAATCGCGGAAATGATCATATCTGTGATGACGGTCGAACACCGGTCTGGGAATTCGTGATCGATACCCTCGCTTGTCATATCGTTCTGAGTGGGCAATAACCGATGACTGGGGTGCGCCTATCCTATGGTGTCTTTCCAGCTCGGTTCCGACTATAAATCCCATAACTCCGCCTGCCGCCGCTCCGATTAGAGTGGATTTGGTATCGTGACCGATCGCTTGGCCAACAAGTGCACCGGTACCGCCACCCAAAATTGCCCCACCAACCGTGCCGTTGCCGGCCTGTGCATTGGCGAGAGAGAATGAAAAAAACATCAACAGAATTGCCGGTATTGTAGGTATTTGCATTGACTTCATAATGCTTCTCCTTCGATTGAATGAATAGTGAGCCGGTTACTATGAGAATCTTTGCTCTTAACTCACTTTTATTCACAATCGATTAATGTGCAAAGAGGACATATGGAGATATCGGGTCGTGTTCCACCCGACATCTAGTCAGGAAGTTTGATGCAGTACTTTTTTGGTCCCAGCGATGAAATCTCGGGTAAAATTTATCATAGCTGCTGATTTGATATTCCAAAAATGGTAATAAAGATCAATAGTTATTTTGCATGTTGGAGCAAGATCAATGAGTTTTCCGGAACGTATCAGAGGTTTACTCTGATGGTTTGGAATTACTCCGTAACAGAGACTTCTCAGAATGAAATCGACGAATATTTCGGTCGATGGTACGTAAAACGTCGGAGGGGAGTCCGGTTGGGAAGAAAACAGCTGTTTGAAAAATTTCTCGTTGAGATTATCCTTCCTGTTGAACTGAATTGTTGGTGTAACGTTAGTCGCAGCCGGATCGATGCCATGCGGAAACCATTCTGCAGCAAAAGCCGGAGTACAATACAGACCATATTCAACGCCGCCCAATTTCTCCAGACGACATCCCTGTAACGCTTTGTCATATGTAGCTATGCAGCCACAAACCTGTCCGTTTCGCAATAAATTCTGCGTTTGCTCCTGATCGTCAACCTGAATGTCAAGGATCAGGTTTTGCTCTTTTATGATTTTCTCTATCACATCAGGATACCAGGTTGAAAGACTGTCTGCGTTCACACCAATGGCGAGAGTTTTGAAGAGGTGGTCCGCGGAAAGTCCTTCAGAAGGAGGTAAATCTTTTTCCAGTTGTTTTACCTTGCGATAATGGGAAACAAATTGCAGGCCGGCAGTTGTCGCCGCGGGTGGCGTCGTTCTGGTGAGCAGGATTTGCCCGGCATATTCCTCAAGCAATTTGATCCGTTGCGATACCGCGGACTGAGTGAGATGAAGCTTGACGGACGCTTTTTCGAACCCGCCTTCATCAAGCACCAAAGCCAAGGCTTCGAGCAGTTTATAATCCAGCATGTCATTAAATATTCTAATTGAATGTAAATTAGTTTAATTTTACTTTTAATGCGCAGAAATACTATATTACTCTTTCTTATTCAACAGGGAGGGTGAAATAATGAATGTGTTTTTTCAGGGAATGGCAGTGGGGGCAGGACTAATCATTGCCATCGGCGCTCAAAATGTTTTTGTTTTAACGCAGGGAATTCGTAAGCAATACCACTGGCTAATCGCCTTTATTTGCAGCATGAGCGATATGTTGCTTATTTTTATCGGAGCAGCAGGGGTAGGAAGCTATGTTGCTGAAAATCATGCATTACAAACAGCTGCGGCCTGGTTAGGGGCAATTTTTTTATCATGGTACGGCGGACGTGCCCTGTTGTGTGTCTCTTCGACCAAAGCCCTTAAGGAGGATAAGAGCACCTGTTGCGGATTAAAGATCATAATCGCCACAACCTTAGCTCTTACTTTCCTGAATCCACATGTGTATATCGACACTATCCTGTTACTTGGAAGTATCAGCGGGCAATATCAACTAAGAGATCGTTGGCTTTTCGCATTGGGTGCATCGGTCTCCTCTTTTTTGTGGTTTTTTTCCCTTTCCTTTGGCGGGGCGTTGTTGGCCCCGATTTTTCAAAAAAGTGTCTCCTGGAAACTACTAAATGGACTGGTTTGTGTGACGATGTGGGCAATCGCAGTCCAACTGGTCATGATGAAAATTTAAGGCAAGATCTGCAGTTCCGTGAACGAACCACCATTGGGATCCCGATATCGAATTATGGCTCTTGCGGATCCTTTAAGCGGTGTTTGCAGGTGAATTGAAAGGGTTATGCCGCCACTCTTGGTATTTCTAAAGAGCCATTTGACTTTACCGCGGGCGGCATCGATCTTTACGGCCTGTGGAGAAGTTGAAATGATGCTGTTGCCAGGTGGCAGGTATTGTTCAACTATCAGATTGACAGGCGATGGACTTTGAATGGACAGGGAGAGCACGACCTCGTTACCGGTTGCCGAGAGATATCTGCCTGAAACGAGATTTGCCGCGGCGATGGAGTAATGGCTACTGAAAAGCAGACCTGCAAAAATATAAAGGACCAAGAGGAGCAGGTAAAAGTGATGTTTTGATGATAACTCTGACATTGGCAAATTCTCCAAATACCTTCCGGTATGTCTCAAGGAGTGGTTTTGAATTTCCTGATGATGTTTACAAAAGCACGGGAGTTCTGTGCCCATGCTTTGTGGGTATAAGTACCTTAGAAATTCTTTCCCCAAAAGCCGGAAAAGAATTTCTAAGGTACTAATCAATGATTTTAAAGGTGCCTGTCGCACTATCCCATCGGTACTCCGAGCCCAACCAGATTTCTTCAATGAGATCAATATTGAGGTCGATATCTTTGATCTCGCTATAGGTGTCGTATACAGCGAGAATCTCATCATCGCCGATCACGTTATCCTTATTGGTATCCGCCCAATGGTAGTGATCTATGGTGATTGTGTTATCACCAGTCACCGGGTATTCAGGATCACCGCTGATAGCCGCGGTGCCGTGGAAGGTTACGGTATCCCCCTCTTTACCGGACACACTGACTACATATGCATAAAGAGCTTTGCCCTCAATTTTTTTAAGCCATTTGATCTGATTATTTTTCATGCTACCGGCAGTGACATTTGGTGACGTAGCCTGAACGGTTCCGTTGTCGGGAATGGATTCTTTTATAATCAGAGCCGTAGCTGTATCCGGTGCTCCGGTAACTTCAATAATCACCGGAAAAGGCCGGCCGCTGATACAGTGGTCCGGTAGTATGCGCACGGCGGCGATCCGGTTAGAGGCCGAACCGTAAAAAAAATACCAGGTAAGAGCCGGGATTATGCAGAAAATTGCCGTAAAGAGAATCAACAATGGCCACTTTTTCCTGAACCATGATGGTCTGCTATCGGGAAGATTAGCCAAATCGGCTTGATTCTGGGGAAGATGCACTTCTGTTTGCTCGTCTTCCGGAGTGTCTTCCAGGATGTCTTCAAGCTGGACATTGAGCGCCTCAGCCAGCTTGAGACCGTTGTCTCTCTTGATGCTGGGATATCTGCGATTTTCCCATCTGGAAATTGTATCGGTGGTTACTTCGACTGCCGTTGCCAGATACAGTTGGGTGAGGCCTTGCTGTTCACGCAACAGTTTAATTTTCGTCCCGTCGATTTTAACCATGCTCATTGGGCCGGTGAATGAATTGTCCGTCATCTGTCTTTTTATCGTTGTTGAGAGTTGCGGATTTGTTTCATATGCTTATACCAATTTCCAATGGTCCATTAAAGACAAATTCTCTGTTTGGTACGCTTGAAATGCCGGCTTGTCGATAGACATCGCTCGACTTGTCCCTATGTCGGCTGGTTCATTCTTCGAAAACGTTATACCTTGAGAGCAGAAAAACAGAAAATACAGAAAATAGCAAAATCACAAATGCTCAAAATATCGAGGAGGGCAATATGAGGAAGGTGATAGTGATGTTTTGTATGTTGATAGTTACGGGATTCGGCGTGGGGGATTAAGGCGTCGGCGGCAACCGGAAAATGTACAGTCGTAAAGGTTGATGGTGAACGAATGGTCCTTGATTGCAGTAAACAAACCAAAGGTTTTTCTAAGGGCACTGATATAAAAATAAAAACGGATAGAAAAAGAAACAACCAGAATAAATAGCTACCAATCAAATCGCACAATGTTATCCAGTGGTTCGGATTTGACAACCCGGACCTTGACCATTGTGTTTGGTGAAACGCTTTTGTTGCCTGGGGTAGGAAGATCTATATCCATAAGGATATCCGTCAGAAGGAGGTTGACCCGCTTCGGCCCTGCCTGAATGACCAACGCGTCCAAATACTGTCCCTGTCGGTCGGCCAGGAATTTGAGAAGCCAGTATCTTTGTCTCTGATGGCGGACGTTGTTGGCCGTGGTCAATGTCCGGCTGAGAACGGAGGTGAAATCCCTGCACATTTCCTCAGTGAAGCATGGTTCCTGTCTTCTGACAATACTATTCAACTGATGCTGCATGACAAGATCAAGCAGCCGTCTGATGGGAGAAGTAACGGTTGAATAATGAGAAACCCCTAATCCACTGTGCGGCTTGGCGATGGTCGACAGCTCTCCCCGAGACATGTTTTTCCGTTGCAAGGTATTCTGGAAAAGATCATCGTCCTCCCCGTGGACTATCCTTTTCTGCAGGGGCGGTTGGGACCTGTAGATGCCTGGAACCATACGGTCGGCAACATATTTAGCAGCCTCACTGTTGGCGAGAATCATCATTTCCGAAACGATGGTTCTGGAAGGGGTATCACTTTTGGCAAGACAGACATGGATCTTGCCATGTTGATCGATGAATATATTCACATCGGGGAAGGGGAGAAGGAGGGCTCCATTTGCCAACCTTCTAGCCCGAAGTTTTTTGCGTAGCGTATCAAGAAGCCTGATCTCCGGGTCGGTTGTCAGCATTCTGTCAACTTCATCATAAGTGAGTCGTCTTTTTACACGAATGATGGAAGGAGATATCCTTACTCTTAAAACTTCAGCGTCGGCCGAAAGGAGAACCATAAAGCTGATAGCGGCTCTTGTCTCATCCTGAATGAGGCTGCAGATACCTTGCGAGAGATGGCGTGGCAGCATCGGTACCTGACCTTCCGGAAAATAGATGGATGTACCGCGGCGCATGGCTTCTGCAAATAGTTGATCTCCTGGGCGGACATAGTGGGCTACATCGGAGATATGAATACCAACCAGGTAGTTTCCGTCCTGTTCTTCTATGGTCAGCGCATCGTCGAAATCGAGAGTGGTCGGACCATCAATAGTTATAGGGGAAAGATGGGTGAAATCACTCCTTCCGCTGTCATTGAACAGTTCGTTCTGTCCGCGCTGGAGAATAAGTTCCGCCTGTTGTCTGGCGGCCAGCGAAAAGTTGACAGGCAGTTCGTTGCGAAGCAGCGGGATATTCTCGTTGGGACTCCAGAGTCCGGCTTTGACCAGCAGGTGAAAAGGATCATGAGTCTTATGCAGACCGGCGGATTGAAGAATTTTTTTGGCAATATCCGATTCGGCCGCATCCGTGCCGAAAAGATAGTAATCGCGAATGATGCTCAAAAGCTCAATCTGCAGGGAATCGAGTTCCCCGGGGGATGAAATTGAATTTAAAATTCGTTCGACGGCCTTGGCTCCTTCCCGAATGAGTTCTGCCCTCTTTGCCTCTTTTTGTTGTTGAAGTTGTAACTGTTCGACCTTTTCCGGACTATTTGCCAGGACCCTACCTTCCCGGTATTTAAAAAAGAGTTTGTCCTCAAACACACATCGAAGAAATGCACAAACGGTATCATCAGTAGCTTCCGAGCCAAAGATGAGTTCAGCAAGAAAAATCGGACTAAAGGAATTTGAACCATCTTCAGCCGTGAGTTCCCATATCTCCTCAAGATTTATAAGGCCCATCAGAGAACCACGTTTTTCAGTGGTATCCTTCAGGTGTTTTGTGATGGTTTCCCTGCTCAATTCCGTCGGGTGATTTTCATTTGAGCAATGAATAACACGCGATTCCGGGAGGTTGAGCTCGCGACCATTCTGGTTGATGAGGCGCAGTCTTTTGGGTTGGCTCTCGGTTACCAGTGCACAAATGAACTTCCCATTATCCAGGTATTCTATTAGTTTTCCCGTAACGATCATTTAATCTCTAATTGTTCAATATCTTTTCGCCTTATAATTGCGGATCTTTTGGCGTCATAGCAAAATAGTGTAAGCAATATATTCACAGCGTATTATAATTTCACCCTTATTATTTTGTAAACGTTCACCAGCACCCCATTTTCGTCCGATCAGGCCCCCTCACATAGCCAACTATAGCTCTGAGTCCTGCTTGAACGAACCTGGAGCACTGGATGCGACGGCCAAGGATGGCCTAGTGTCGCGGGTGCCAAGGATGGCACAGGAGCGACAAGGTTACAGATCCGGGTTATGCCGTGTTTTAATGTGTACCGTTATTTTGTCTATTGCAAATGGACAAACGTCAAACAGTATAGTGTGGAATGTTATTTTGCCTACACTTATTATTGTCCTTATGAAATTATTATCATTTTTTTAGAGCTATGGAACTTTTTGAGAAGCCGGTCAAGTCCGGTATGGTGGCAATAGTAGGACCACCGAATGCCGGAAAATCGACATTGATGAACCATCTTATCGGCCAGAAGATCTCAATCGTAACCGCGAAACCCCAGACGACCCGCAACCGAATTGCCGGGATAGTTAATGATGCAGACTATCAGGTTGTCTTTCTCGATACGCCGGGATTGCACAATTCCCGCGAACCACTCAATATTGAGATGGTCAAAGTAGCAATGGAAAGCCTTAGCGAAGTGGATATTGTCTTGTTTTTAGTAGACGTATCCCTGCCGTTGCCGGAGAAGGTGCAGGCAAAAAAGGATGCGGAGCTTGCTGAGTATATACAAAAAATTAAAAGCCCCGCAATCATGGTTTTGAATAAGGTCGACCTGATCGACAGGAAAAAAGTCCTGCCTTTCATTGACTCTTATTCGAAACTATACCCATTTCAGGCCGTGATCCCTGTTTCCGCTCTTGGCGGCGAGGGACTGGACAGCTTATTTAAGGAAATCCTGGCACTTTTGCCGATGGGGCCAAGATATTTTCCCGAGGATATTCCAACTGATGCTTCAGAGAGGTTTTTGTGCGCCGAAATCGTTCGGGAAAAGATTTTCCTTCTTACCGGGCAGGAAATTCCCTATTCCACAGCTGTATTGATTGAGTCGTTTAAAGAAGACGAAGAAAGTAAACTCGTAACAATTCATGCCGCGATTGTGTTGGAAAAACAATCCCAGAAAGGTATTGTCATCGGCAAGGGCGGAATGAAACTCAAAAGTATCGGCATAGCAGCAAGAAAAGACATCGAAGCCCTGATCGGCACGAAGGTCCTCCTGAAATTATGGGTAAAGGTGAAAAAGAACTGGTCCCAGGATGAGCGGTTTCTCAAAGAGCTTGGCTACTGATTATATCTGCGCACGCGCAGACACTAATTGGATCTCACCAGATCAACTTCAACGTCACGAAAAACTCATGAATGGCATCAAGTGCTTCGTTCTTTGATCTCTTCGTGCTCTTCGTGGTGAAAAAGAAATCTGAACAAGCGGATGCACCGGACTCTTGTTCGTCGCGCCGGTGATCCTTTGTGGTAATTTATATCAGCTCCTCAAACTGATTATTTGCGGGAAAATCAGTTTGAAGAGTGATTTAAATTATAAAACAGATTGAGACTTTTGAGTATGTTGTAAGCGGAACGTAACTGATTATCTGCCTGCAGTCGTATTTCCAGTTCTCTTGCCGCTTTAGCCTCTTCCTTGTCCTTCTCAGTCTGTACACCCTCCAGGTGCTGGGCGAGATCGACTTCCTTCATAAATCTGTTATTTACCTGTGGTTCCTCCGGTTGTATACAGGTGATAAATGGAATTTCAACGTCCGGAGTGATTCCCAGAGCCTGAATAGACCGGCCATTCGGAGTATAATACCTTGCTGTGGTCATTCTCAATCCCGCTCCATCCGGCAGGGGAATAATCGTCTGCACGGAACCCTTGCCGAAAGTTTTGGTTCCAACAATAATGCCTCTCCGATGGTCCTGGATAGCCCCTGCTACGATCTCTGATGCACTTGCCGATCCTTCATTCACCAGAATTACCAGGGGGTAGAATCTTTCTTCGCCCTTGGAATGGGCGGGATAGACGTTATTCTGATCTTTTCTGCGGCCCCTGGTGTAAACGATGGTTCCTTTGTCAAGAAAGATATCCGCGATACTAATCGCTTGAATGAGAAGACCTCCAGGGTTATTGCGCAAATCAAGAATAAGCCCATCCAGCCGATGTTTCCTTTTTAACTCCTGCAGTTTTACTTTGAAGTCCCCTGTTGTATGGCTCTGAAAATTTGTGATTCTGGCGTAGGCAAAACCGGGAGAAATGAATTCCGCCCTAACTGACTGGATAGGTATCATCTCTCTCTTAAGGGTGATTTCCTTGAGATTGTCCCAGCCTTCCCTATGGATGGAAATGGTTACACTCGTTCCAGCAGGCCCCCGAAGCTTTTTAATTGCCTCATATGGACCCATATTTTTGGTGTTCATTCCATTGATTTCGATGATAACATCATTTGCCTTCAATCCTGCCGCATCCGCCGGAGTATCGGCGATCGGGCTGACGATGGTCAGGAGATCGTTTTTAATCGTAACCTCGATACCAATACCCGAAAATGACCCCTCTGTTTCTTCCTGAAGATCCTTGAAACTTTCAGGCGGCATATAGGATGAGTGAGGATCGAGAGCGAAAAGCAGACCGCGAATCGCTCCGTTTATAACTTCCTTGGTATCTATTTTTTCAACGTAATTTTCCTGCAGGATACTTAAAACATTAGAGAAAATCTCCAATTGTTTGTAGGTGTCAGCCTTTTCTTTTTGAACTTGTTGAGAGGTCTCGGCAACAACCGGAGAGCCCATAAAAAATAAGCAGAATAGCATATAGCACAGCAATCTGTGCGAAAAATATGTGAAAGCCGACATGTTGTCCCTCAGCCAGGATGATTGCGTTAGAATGTTGGAAGGTGCTGTCTATTTAGTGACGGAAAGCACTTTCGTGAAGGTTCTTGTATCCCTCGGGAGCGGTATTAAATAATGCCCCTTCACAAAATTCATTCTAAAATAACAAGAAATGAATTTCTAAGGTACTCATTATTTCAGTTTGCCCGGGGGGTCGTGAACAATAAGATTCACATTTGCCTGATTAGTTTGATGCGTATACAGATTCGAGAGCCTATTCCGGTCCAGCCATAACAAGGGATCGAGAGATTCACGGCCATGACGAATTTCGAAATAAAGGCCTTCGTCAAACAGAGTGGCTGTGTCGCCCATGATGCCTATTGTACCCTCTTTTTTAACTTGTTGCCCTCTTTGTACCAATATCTTTTCGATCCTCGAAGTCACGGTATAATACTGAAAACCATGATGTATTATAACTGTATTTCCATAACCGCGCAAATATCCGGAAAAAATGACTTGCCCCTCACTCACGGATACGATTTTGCTGCCATTTGGGGCTTGCAGCTCTATGCCGGTACAATTGCGTGATATACCAAGTTTATTAATTTTTTCCTGATGAAAACGAGTGATAAGAGTGCCGGCAACCGGAGGGGGAAGGGTGCCTTTAGCGGCAAGAAATCCCTCTTCGTTGGGAAGATCCTTATTTTTTATCGAGACGATTGACTCGGCAAGGTGCTCCGACGCCTGTTGCATTTCGATAATGGCCTGTTTATGGAGTTTTTCCTGGGTACGCACATGGGTTAGAAGCTCACTTTTTTCATCTTTTGTCTTTTGAAGTAATTCCTTTCCTTGAACTGTCTGGTCGATGAAATCTTCTAAGACAGATTTTTCCAGATCGAGCGCTGTCGTTACTTTGACAAGTTTCTCTATGGTTTTCCGGTATGACTCTATCACATCCTGATCGTATTTGATCAGTACTTCAAAACCATCACGAAAGGTGAGCAATTCCGGGAGAGTTTTAGCGGAAAATGTCACATTCAGAAGACCTATACGGCCCATTGTATAATATGCAGAAACCCTTTTTTGCAGATGTTTTTCAACGGCGATTTTTTTTGAACGTATCTTGTTGAGTTTACCTTGTTCTTTATCTATCAGCTCTTTTTGCTGTCGCATCTTGTCTTCCAGGGTTTTCAGCCTTTCCTGCTGTGCGGCGAGCTTTGTGTCAAGGTCTTCAAGTTCGGCTAGAATATTACGTTTTGTAGATTCAGTGTCGGTGATCTTGTCTTCCTGCTGGATAATGCCCTGCTGGAGTCTATAAATCTTATTTCTGTAATCGGAAAGCTCTCTATCCGTGGTGGTTACAGCCTTCTGTCCCTCGGCATGAATGGGTAATGTACCTGTCAGAATCAAAGTAAAAATGAGGATAAAAACACTTGGGATGCACACCGATGAAAGTCTTTTCATTAATACTATACGGCTCATGCAAGTCGATGAGAAGATGATCGAGCTGATTCTCATAAAGCGTCTTTCGTGTAAAGGCACAAGGGGTTTAAATGCGCAAAAATTTCTGCATGGTCGAATAACTCCCAAGGGTGCAAAGGAGTATCGAGACAACCACGATCGTGACGCTGACCGAAGGAGAAAAGAACGAGAATTGGAAGACGTTCAGAAAGCCGGGGCCGGAAAAGCGCATTTTAATCCATTCAAAAAGTATGTATAGCTGTGCGAGACCAAAGAAAGATCCGAGGAAGCCCTGAAGTAAGCCCTCCAGTAAAAATGGAGTTCTTATGTAATTGTTGGTGGCACCGACTAATTTTAATAATTCCAGTTCGGCCTGTCTGCCATGAATGGTAAGACGAATGGTATAGGCTACCATAAAAATGGTAGTTAAAATAAGCAGCGTACCACTGAGCAACACAATGATGGACAAGAGTTTGGTGAAGTAATAAAATCTCTCGACCCAATCCTGCCCATATTGCACCTTGAGAGCACCGGGAAGTCGGGCCAGATAGGCGGAGAACAGTTTCACCTGGTTGAGGCTCCTCAGGTTTTTCATTGGCACCACCTCAATGGATGGGGGAAGAAAATCATGAGGCATATCGTTTAATACAGCCTTATTCTCGCCCAATTGTTCAGCAAATCTTTGATAGGCATCATCTCGGGATATAAAGCGGATCTCCTCAACTTCATCAAAGGCGGTAATTTTCTTAATTAACTGCTGCTGCAGTTCCGGTCCAGGTTCGTCTTCAAGATAAACTATCAGACTGAGATCATCGCCAAGCTTCACTCCAACGTTGAGCATATTCGCGTAAATAAGGTAAAAGAACGCGAAAATCAAAACGGAGAGACTGACAGTCAGCAGGGTCATAAGCTGTGACCCCCATGTCATGCGTAAATTTCTGCCAACCTGCCGGAGGACAGTGAACCAGAAACTCATAATGCTCTTCCTCTTACCAGGGTATGCAGCTGTCCTTTCCGAAGTTCCATTACCCGATGGGAGGTGTTGCGGTAGATTGATTGGTCATGAGTAGCAATAACAACGGTTGCTCCGGATTTGTTGCAATTAGTTAATAATTGCATAACTTTTTCAGTCGTTGTCGCATCAAGATTACCGGTTGGTTCATCCACCAGTATCATCGTTGGAGAATTTGCTATGGCGCGTGCCAATGCGACTCTCTGCTGTTCACCGCGGGAGAGTTCTCCGGTGATGGTGTCATGTTTATCGGTAAGGTTGAGTTGATCAAGCAGATTTCGAACCCTGTTCCTGATCATTTGAGGTTTTTTGTAGGAGACTTCCATGGAAATGGCGATATTTTCCGCTGTCGTTCTGTCCGTCAGCAGCTTGAAGTCCTGATAAGCAACTCCAATTTTTTGTCGAAGCCTGGCTAGTTTATATCCTCGCAGGTGCTGAATTGATTGTCCGCCAATCTCAATCAGTCCATTACTCGGCAGTTCCATATTGCAGAGGAGCTTCAGCAAGGTAGTCTTGCCGGCACCACTCATGCCAATGATAAAAAACATCTCTCCACTGCCTATGGAAACGGAAACATCCTTTAAGGCAACGACATCGGGAGGATAATTTTTTGAAACTTTGATCATTTCGATCATTGTTGCTGTATTTGCGTTCAATGCTTTGTTCATCAAGTTGATTTTGCTGCCGGTCTGGTGGTTCTTGGGGAAGAACGAACGTGTCATGGTGATGTATGTATCGGAAAAGGGTCAAAATACGAAAATCGGTCAAACTGACAAATCTGTTGTAAAATAATAAGGGATTAAAAAAATAAACGCAAATGTATCTCAAAAAAGAAGCGTGATTTAGGTGGATTGATCGGATTTTGGTATTTAAATCTTTACAAGAAAGCGATTGGCCTGGTCTGTCCGGTTGTTCGTTCAATTGTAACCGTTCACGGAGAATAGCTAAACGCCTTGCATAACCCCAGACCTGTAAACATTCAATTTACTCTTGCAACTTCACCGGCAGTTGTTATTGTTGTCAGTTTCCCTATTTAGAACCTTTCGGATTTTTTTTATAAAAGTAAAGAATTTGTCTAAAAGGTTCTTGTTCCCCACAAAGCATGGGAACTAAGGAGAGTACTCCCTTGTGGGCATTGGATTATTGGAGTTACTTTAAGTAAAATCGGGTGCTTGGGCCGCAATTAGAAAATTGTCAACGCTGTTGGAAATGTATGAAGGAGAAGAACATGGATTACAGGGATACCCTTAATCTCCCTAAAACCGGGTTTAAGATGAAGGCAAATCTCGCCCAGAAGGAACCACTCATTCTCAAACAATGGGAGAAAGAGGAGTTATACTTCAGGATTCAGGAAAATGCCAAAGATAAGCCTCTTTTCGTGCTCCATGACGGTCCTCCCTACGCCAATGGAAATATTCATTTAGGTACGGCCTTTAATAAAATTCTCAAGGATATAATTCTCCGTTCAAAGCGAATGTCGGGTTTCAACGCCCCGTATATTCCGGGTTGGGACTGTCACGGTTTACCAATTGAACATAATGTCGACTTGGAACTCGGTGAAAAGAAAAAGACTATTCCCAAGCTGGCAAAGAGAAGTGCCTGTCGAAAATATGCCGAGAAATGGATTAAAATCCAGAAAGAACAGTTTAAGCGATTGGGCGTTCTAGGCGACTGGGACAATCCATATCGCACCATCAACTATGGCTATGAAGCGACCATTGCCGCGGAGTTCAATAAATTTCTGCTTTCCGGTTCGGTTATACGTAATCGCAAGCCGGTCTATTGGTGTTCAACCTGCACCACGGCTTTAGCCGAGGCTGAAGTGGAATACCATGACCATACCTCTCCTTCTATTTATGTCAAATTTAAGGCCGGCAGTGAGCTGGGAGACATAGATCCTTCTCTTGCCGGAGACAAGGTCTTCTTTGTAATCTGGACGACCACGCCATGGACTCTTCCGGCCAATCTGGCAGTGGCCCTGCATCCGGAATTTGTTTATTGCGCAGTCGAGGTGGGGGATGAGACCTGGATTCTTGCTCGCGATCTGGTCGAAAAAGTAATGGCGGAGATCGGCAGGGAGGATTTCACGATCAAGGGTACCTTTCAGCGCCAAACAATTTGAAAACAGAACATGCAGACATCCGTTTATGGAACGCGATTCTCTGCTGGTTCTAGCTGATTATGTCACAGTGGAAGCCGGTACCGGATGTGTGCATACCGCACCCGGACACGGAGTGGATGACTATCAAACCGGCTTGAGGTATGGACTTGATATACTCTCTCCCGTGGACGGGGATGGATTCTACAATGATGAAGCGGGGCAATACGCCGGACAGAAAGTACCGGCTGTCAACAAGGTTATAAATAGGGATATGGCCGCTTCCGGTGCCCTTGTTTATGAGACCGCGATTAACCACAGCTACCCGCATTGCTGGCGGTGTAAAAAACCCGTCATGTATCGGGCAACGCCCCAATGGTTTATCTCCATGGAAAATAACCAACTTCGCAGAAAGCGCTCTCGGCCATAGAGAAGGTGACATGGACACCAAGCTGGGGAATGCAGCGGATTTATTCAATGGTGGAAGGCCGTCCCGACTGGTGCTTATCCCGACAGCGCAGCTGGGGAGTTCCTCTGACCGTTATTAGCTGCAAATCCTGTGGTGAAATTGTAAAAAACAATAAACTTGTTGAGAAAATTGATCAGCTTTTCCAAAAAGAAGGCGCTGACGCCTGGTACAGCCATGAGGTGAACGATTTTCTCACCGAGGACACCACCTGCAGCAATGCGGCTCCGCTGAATTCCAAAAAGAAGAAGATATTTTGGACGTCTGGTTTGACTCAGGGGTAAGTCATGCCGCAGTCTGTGAACAACGAGATGAACTCAGGGCACCAGCCGACCTCTACCTTGAGGGCAGCGATCAGCATCGTGGCTGGTTTCATAGTTCTCTGCTCACCTCGACCGGAACCAGGGGACGGGCGCCCTTTAAAGGGGTCTTGACCCATGGCTATGTTGTCGACGGGCAGGGCAAAAAAATGTCCAAATCCGTAGGTAATGTCGTCATCCCTTCTGAGGTTATCGAGAAATATGGTGCGGAAATCCTCAGGCTATGGGTGGCCAGTGAAGATTATCGGGACGACGTTAAGGTTTCCGATGAAATCCTTAAACAGGTTTCGGATTCCTACCGCAAACTCCGTAACACCATACGCTATTTTCTCAGCAACCTGGAAGATTTTCAGCCAATGCAGCACAGTGTTCCATTTTCTGAGCTGCCGGAACTGGATCGCTGGGCTCTTGGCTAAATTTGAAGAATTGAAAACGAAGAATAACCCAAGGCTATGAAAAGTATGAATTCCATGGCATCTATCATAGCTTAAATTATTTCTGCGGCAGCACCATGAGTGCCTTTTATCTTGATATCCTTAAAGATCGACTCTATACCGCGGGTACCGATTCGCATCTCAGGCGTTCAGCCCAAACGGCTCTCTACACCATTCTTGACGGTATGCTCCGACTGATGAGTCCCATCCTCTGTTTCACTGCAGCCGAGGCCTGGGATTCGCTTCATGGAATCGCAGAAAACGCATCTATTGACAGCAAGAGTATTTATTTTGTCGAATTCCCAGCTGCAAGCAACATTGAATGCGACGACAAGATGATGGACAAGTGGTCAAAACTCATCAAGATTCGTTCAGAGATAACCAAAGCCATTGAAATAGCCCGTCGGGAAAAAGTGCTCGGCCATCCTCTTGAGGCAGAGGTTCTGCTGAGAGCTGATGGCGAATTGTCGGACTTTCTGTAGACAGCGAATGGCAGACCGTAAAAGAGATCTCGATAATTTCTGAGCTTTCCGTCCTGCATAATGATAGCCCCGAAGCAGGCATACGTTTTGCGAGTGAGGAAATTCCCGGCTTTGTGATTCAGGTGCAAGCGGCCCAGGGTGAGAAATGCGCCAGGTGCTGGATACGATCGACCTACCGTAGGGCAAAACTACCGGCATCCGGAGATCTGCTGACAGATGTGCCGATATTCTGGCGGACTATGCCGGATCTACAGGCTTAAAAAAAGACAGTGGTATATTTTGCAGTCATAGCCTTGGTAATTATTGCCGATCAGTTGACCAAAAACTGGCAGTCGTTCATTCCCTGCATTTGTATCAATCCATGGAGATTATCCCCGGCTTTTTTAATCTGGTCTACGTTACCAACAGCGGCGCAGCTTTCAGTATGCTTGCCGATCTGAATTCGCCATGGCGACATTATTTTTTTCTTGCTATAGGAACACTTGCACTGGTTGGATTGACTGTTGTTATTGGAAGCTCAGGAATGTAAACAGCCTGTACAGTTGGCCATTGGCCTCTGATTGCCGGGGGTGCCGCCGGCAACCTGATCGACCGGCTGAGGTTTGGATCGGTGATCGACTTTCTCGACTTTTACCTGGGCCACTACCACTGGCCGGCTTTTAATATAGCCGATTCGGCAATATGTGTTGGAGCCGTCTTATTTTTACTCATTAATATCTTTGATAGCAAGAATTCAGCAATTGAGGAAACACTAATGAAAATTGCCGTTTTATTTCCAGGCCAGGGTTCCCAGTACCTGGGCATGGGACAAGAATTCATCAATACCGATACCGAATGCGCTTCCCTTCTGGCAATGGCCGAAGCAGCCTGCGAACTCAATCTCGGAGCCTTATCCGCCGACGGACCTATGGAGGAGTTGACCAGAGCCACCAATCTTCAACCGGCAATCACCATTACCAATCTCATCTGTTGGCAGGCCTTTAAAAAGACCATTGGCAGCGAGCTTGAAGTGAGTTGTTTTGCCGGGCACAGTCTGGGAGAATACTCGGCACTGTGCGCCGCCGGAGTAATCAACGCAGAAGACACCATGCGGCTTGTCAGGAAAAGAGGCGCATTGATGGAACGTGAAGGGTCAATGCAAACCCGGGCGGCATGCGAGCCGTTTTAGGTCTGGATATTAAGACAATAGAAGAAATTATCGACAACTATCAAGGACCGGGGGTCGTTACTGCTGCCAATCATAACACGCCTGAACAGATTGTTATATCCGGAACTATGGATGCCTTGGACGAGGTTGGCAAAAAAGCGGAAGCCAAAGGCGCTAAGGTAATTCCACTTAATGTAAGTGTTGCAAATCATAGTCCGTTGGTTGCTGCCGCCGTTCCTGACTTTGCAGAATTCATGGCAGATATCGAATTTTCATCTCCTCAGGTCCCTGTCTATTTCAATGTTTCAGCAGCAAAAGAGACCGACACCGGCAAAATCAAAAAGATGATGGCAGGGCAGATTGCCTCACGAGTTAAATGGTGTGAGATCATAGAAGCGATGCTGGCCGAAGAGGTGGATACCTTTATTGAAATAGGCCCCGAAACCGGTACTGAAGGGGATGATGAAAAAAATCGTTCCCAAAGGAACCAAAGTAACCTCTTTGCAATTTGACACGCCGGGCTTCGCTGTCTCAATGTGTAAATGCGATGAGAAAAGTGTGAACTTGACAATCTCGTAAAAACCTAAAAACGAGGATGGATAAGTAAACAACTTCATATGTAGAGTAAGCAAGTTGCATGGAGTATCGAGTGATTGAGAAATACATGGGCCGGATATTGGCCGGCCACGATCTGGAGTTTGGTGAAGCACTGGAACTGGCAAGAGAAGCCGGTCCGGCTGAGCTTTATCAGGCCGCTGATGAATTGAGACAGCAGATTACATAAAAATAGTCTGGATCTCTGTTCCATTGTCAACGCCAAATCGGGAAAATGTTCCGAAGATTGCAAGTTCTGTGCACAGTCGTCCCACTACGATGTTGAGGTAGCGACCTATGATGTGGTCGATATTGTCAAAGCTGTGTCTCTTGCCAAGGAGAATGAACATTTCGGTGTTCAGCGATTTTCGCTGGTAACCGCCGGCAGAGCGGTTACCGAAAAAAATCTTGAGGAATTCAGGCTGATATACAGAAGGTTACAGGAGGAGACACAGCTCTCTCTTTGTGCTTCAATGGGTTTTCTCACTCTCGATAAAGCCCTGAAGCTGAAAGAAATGGGTGTAACCCGCTACCATTGTAACCTTGAGACGAGCCGAAGCTTTTTCCCCAGGGTGTGCAGCAGCCATACCTGGGATGAAAAAGTAGCGACGATAAAAATTGCCCGTCAGGCGGGTTTGGAAGTCTGCTCCGGCGGCATCATCGGCATGGGTGAAAGTTTCGAACAGCGTCTTGAATTAGCTTTTGAACTGCGGGAACTCGAAATTCTTTCCATTCCACTCAATATTCTTACCCCCATTAAAGAGACTCCCTTCGCCGATCTCAGACCGCTCAGTGTCGCCGAGGTACTTACCTGTGTGGCCATGTTCAGATTTATAAATCCTATGGCGGTTATTCGTCTGGCTGGAGGCAGAAATCTTATTGGGTGACGAACAAAAGAGGTGCTTTGCTGTCGGTGCCAATGGAGCGATTGTCGGCAATTACCTGACTACCGTAGGCAATGGTCTGGTTGAGGATATAGCAATGTTCCGGACTCTTGGCTTTGATGTGAAAGAGACTCAAAAGTAGAAAAGGGTGGGGGCCGGGCATTACGTGGAAAAGGGAACCGCCGAGCTGTTGCAATTTGACCGGAAACATATCTGGCATCCTTACACCTCTATCGAGAATCCACTTGAAGTCTATCTGGTCGATTCGGCCGAAGGCGTAAGGTTACGTCTGCAGGACGGAAGAGAACTGATCGACGGCATGGCCTCCTGGTGGTCGGTCATCCATGGTTATAACAATCCGCATCTTACACAAGTAGTTCGGGAACAATCCGAAAAGCTGGCCCACGTCATGTTTGGCGGCTTGACCCATCAACCCGCCATCCGGCTAGCTAAGGTGCTGATCGACATAACGCCTGCCGGTTTGAATAGGATCTTTTTTTGTGATTCCGGCTCGGTAGCGGTGGAAGTCGCCATGAAAATGGCAATTCAGTATACTTTCTCAAAAGGTATCTCCGGGAAAAATAGATTTTTAACCATCAAATCCGGCTATCATGGCGACACCTTTCACGCCATGTCTGTTTGCGACCCTGTAACCGGTATGCATCAGATATATCAGGGGATTCTTCCCGATTATTTTTTCGCCGACAGACCGGCATGCCGTTTCACGGATGAATGGGATGAAGCGGATCTCAATTCGTTTAAAGCTCTACTGAAGGAACATCAAGCTTCGATTTGTGGAGTTATTCTTGAACCCATAGTGCAGGGAGCCGGAGGAATGCGCTTTTATCATCCCCAGTACCTGCGGCGGGTACGAGAGCTATGCGACGAATTTCAAGTCTTACTCATCGCCGATGAAATCGCCACCGGATTTGGCCGAAGCGGAGAAATGTTCGGCTGTAACCATGCCGGGATTTCTCCCGACATCCTTTGTCTGGGAAAGGCACTCACGGGAGGCTATATGACACTTGCCGCGGTGCTTGCTACCTCGGAGGTCGGGCAGGTAATCTCACAGGGAGAACCGGGTGTCTTTATGCATGGTCCAACCTTCATGGCCAATCCACTTGCCTGCAGCGTGGCGGTTCGATCTGTCGAATTACTGCTTGAATCGGACTGGCAGGGCAATATTTTTCGAATTGAGAATGAACTGAAAAATGGCCTTGAGCCGTGCCGTAAGTTGGCAGGAGTAGAGGATGTCCGTGTTCTCGGAGCAATAGGCGTGGTCGAGCTTAAGAGACCGGTGAACATGAGCAGTATTCAACGAAGGTTCGTAGAAAACGGAGTTTGGGTGCGGCCCTTTGGCCGATTGGTTTATGTAATGCCCCCGTACGTCATCGATAATCAGGATCTTCAACTCCTGACTCAGACTATTTGCCGGGTGGTGGAGGCGGAAACCACGTCATGACAAAGTATTATGCAGATGCGCTTGAAAGATTGCGTGCGGAGGGACGTCTCAGGACGCTCAAACCACTGAGCGGTCGAAATGGTTGTCACATAGTCTACCAAGGGCGAAATCTGCTCAATCTTACCTCCAACGATTATCTGGGACTGGCCGGCGATAGAGCTCTGCATCAAAAATTTTACAGCACCATGACGGAAGAGAATCTCCTCGACGATTTCGGGCTCGGTTCCACTTCTTCGCGTCTTTTAAGCGGTGACAGCGAAAATTCACATCATCTGGAAAACACCTTAAAGAAAACCTATAAAAAAGAGGCATGCCTGCTGTTTAATTCCGGATATCATGCCAATATCGGGATCCTGCCTGCACTGCTCGGCAAAAATGATCTCATTCTCTCGGACAAGCTCAACCATGCCTCCATCATGGATGGCATGCGACTGAGCGTGGCCCGGCACAAACGGTATCGCCATTGCGATTATGATCATCTTGTTGAGCTGTTGATTAAATATAGGAAGAAATTTCAAAAGGTTATTATCGTGAGTGAATCCGTTTTTAGCATGGATGGCGATGTCGCCGATCTCTCTGAACTCGTTCGTCTGAAAAACGAGCATGATTGCATGCTGTATGTCGACGAGGCTCACAGCATAGGGCTATACGGCTCCCATGGGCTTGGCATGGCTGAAGAGCAAGGGCAGTTCGGTGAAATTGATTTCCTGGTCGGCACCTTTGGTAAGGCTCTCGCCTCGGTGGGTGCTTTTGTCCTTTGCTCTGCCACGTTACGGGAATATTTGGTCAATCATAGTCGATCGCTCATTTTCACGACGGCACTGCCTCCAGTTGTCCTCAACTGGAACCATTTCATATTTAAAGAAATGCTACTATATACGGACAGAAGAACCGACTTGCGGGTGATGTCGTCAAAGCTGCGCCGGAATCTGGTCCAACACAACCTTGAGACCGATGGGTCAACGAATATTGTCCCGGTTATGCTTGGAGATGATAAAATTGCCGTATCTTTGGCCGAGGCCATGCAAGAACGAGGATATCTTATTTTTCCGGTTAGGCCGCCTGCTGTCCCCGAAGGAACGGCGCGATTCAGGTTGTCGCTTACGGCGGACATGGTCTGGACCGATATTGACAGGGTTGCCGAGGATATTGCAGACCTGATGCAACGATTTTCAGCCTGATTTCTTAGTCAAGATGAAAGCATTATGGCTTCACAACAAAGGTTGTAAAAACCTTATCATCTTCTGCAATGGCTGGGGAATGGATGGTCTGCCTTTCGCCGCTCTTACAAGTGTTGCTTATGATGTTTATATGCTCTACGACTATCGTCGTCTGACAACTGTTTCTGACATCGAGTCCATCTCTGAGAAATATGAGCAGGTTCATCTGGTAAGCTGGTCGATGGGGGTATGGGCTGGTCAGAAACTATTTGCAGATAAAAGAGATCTCTTTGACAAATCCATAGCCATCAACGGCACTCTTTGTCCGATTCATGACAACTTTGGTATCCCAAAAAAAGTTTTCGAAGCCACCTTGGCTGGTTATGGGGAGAGCGCGCGTAATAAATTTTACAGAAGAATGTGTAAGGATAAAGTGAATCTCGGATTATTTCTTTCAAAACAGCCGCAGCGTACCATAGAAGATCAAGGTGAAGAATTGGCCGCCTTGCAAAACATGGTTGATTGCCTGCCCGCCGAAGAATCGATTTACCAGGCAATCATTATTTCAGAATCCGATTTGGTTGTTCCTTCTGCTAATCAATATGATTTCTGGCAGGGAAGGCCGGTGATACCGGTCTCGGGATTTCATTTTCTCTTTAATCTTTGGCAAAGCTGGGATCAGCTGCTTGATTTTTCAGACTCAGTTCATCTGAGCTGATGCCATTCCCGGGTACCGTATTTTGAATACAACCAATCCACAGGAACTGGACAAACAACTCATCGCTGATTCTTTTAAAGCGAGTGAGGCTACTTATGAAAAAAATGCTCTTGTCCAGAAGGAAATCGGCCGGCAACTCATTACTTTTCTCCGAAGTTGTAATTCGTTTAATCCATCACAAGTACTCGAAATAGGTTGCTGTACCGGGATACTTACTGAACTGGTCGTTGCCACCAAGAAGATTGATACCTTGTATGTTAATGATATAGTTCCGGAATTTTGCAAAACAACAAGTGAACGTGTTGCAGAGCATGTTGGCAAGGTTGAATGTCTTGTCGGTGACATAGAACAATGTATCTTACCGAAAAACCTGGATCTGATCATTTCCTCGGCCACTTTTCAATGGATAGCTGATTTGCCGGCCCTGTTCGGAAAGATTCACGGTGTATTGCGGGATGATGGATATTTGATATTTTCTATCTTCGGGCCGGGGACTATGAAAGAAATCAGTGCGTTGACCGGACGGAGCCTGCAGTATCATTCAAGGGAAAAAATTTCTGAAATGCTGCAGGGAAACTTTGATATCCGTTCAATGCGGAGTGACATACGAGAGATATACTTTCCAACTGTGCTGGCGGTACTGCAGCATATTCGACAGACCGGCGTTGGCGGGCTCGGCCGCGGCAAATGGATACCGGGGAAATACAAGGAATTTGCCAAGCAATACAGCAGTCGTTTTGCAACGGAAAAAGGGCTCCCAGTTACCTACGCATCGACTTTTGTGGTCGCAATAAAGAGATAAATAAATAGATTACATGGCTAACTCTAAAGTATATTGCGTTTCCGGAATTGACACCGGAGTAGGCAAAACCATAGTTACGGGGCTCTTAGCCGAATCTTGTTTAAGAAACGGTATTAGGACAATCACCCAGAAAATTGTGCAGACGGGGTGTTCCGGTCTGAGTGAAGATATTATCAGGCATCGGCAGATTATGGGGATCGAATTACAGCAGGCTGATCACTCAGGTCTCACCTGTCCCTATGTGTTTCCTGTGCCATGTTCTCCACATCTGGCCGCTAAACTGGAGCGCCAAAGAATAGACAGCGATGTTATACGCAAGGCAACGGCGACGCTCCTCGAACAGTTTGAGCTGGTCTTTCTTGAGGGAGCTGGTGGTCTTTTTGTGCCGCTCAACGAGGAAGAAACACTCATTGATTATTTTGAGGTTGAAAAATATCCGCTCATCCTGGTCAGCAGTTCAAGGCTTGGTTCAATAAACCACACACTCTCCGCCCTGGCATTGGCTAAGACCAGAAATATCGAAGTTGTCGCTACAATCTATAATCGATTCGAGAATACTGATCCGAGGATAGCAGAAGATTCAAAGGAAATATTTGCTAACTATATGAAAAAATATGGATTTAACGGTCCTGTTATCGATCTTTTTTCTTTACGGAACTATCAAGACGGTGAGGAAAAATTGAATTTTTTTGATATCTGTAAATTGAATTTTTTTTAAACAAAATAACCGTTCACCGAAAAGAGCAAAAAGCTCGCACAACCCCAGACCTGTAAACGTTCACCAGTGCAAAAGAAAGCGCATCAACAGGCCGACGAGCAATGTAGGGGCGGTTCTAAACCCGCCCTTCTATGCGCGGCGGTCTGATCGTGCGCATATGGGATGCTAGTGAACGTTTACACCGGCAAAAGGATTTTATATGAATAGCGTAAAAAAGATGTGCTTGAGTTGTAAGTACTTCCGGCTGGAGAACGTGGAAAAAGGCATATGTCGTGTGGATAAAGATCAGAAAAAATCATATCCGATAAAAGAGAAGGGTCAGGCCTGCGAAAAATGGCAGAACTGTGGACAACAATATTTCATTCGTCTGGGATGGATTAAGGCTAAAGCCGCTGATTGTCAGTAAGTTTTCTTCAAACGGCTTTAACTACAAGGTGACCATGTGCTTCAATTCGACTCGAAGTATAAACCATTTGTTAAGAGAGTTTCTTTAATTATCTTACTTGCCTTCTTGACCGGCTTCCAAGGTACAAGTTTTTCTTCTAGTCAGGAGACTCCGACCTGTCTGTCAACGGCCTGGCCTTCTGAGTTGAGCCGGATAGCTCCCGATTCATCTTTAGTCCGCGGAAAGCTGGACAATGGTTTTCGATACGTTCTCAAGCAAAACCATAAACCGGAAAACCGGGTCGCAATCTATCTCGATGTGCAGGCCGGTTCTCTGGATGAGAATGACCAGCAGCGAGGAGTGGCACATTTTCTAGAACATATGATGTTCGACGGATCAAAACATTTTCCCAAGGGCCGACTGGTCGAATATTTCCAATCACTCGGGATGAGCTATGGCGGTGATACCAATGCCCACACAACCCACCAAGCGACCATCTACAATATTTTTCTGCCCAATGGTTCCAAGCAAGATATCGATTCGGGACTTCTTGTCATGGCGGATTACGCCAGGGGAGCTTTGCTTCTTGATACGGCGATCGACAAGGAACGGGGAGTCATCCTTGCAGAAAAAAGGACGAGGGATTCCGCCGATTATCGTACCTACGTCGCCGGCGCCAAATTTGCTTTTCGCGGGACAAAGTTTCCCGAAAGAATGCCCATTGGTAAGGAAAAAGTACTGGAGAATGCTAATCGGGATCTGCTCAAATCCTTTTACGATGCATGGTACAGACCGGATAATATGATCCTGGTAGCTGTAGGTGACTTTGACGTTACACTCATGAAAAGTCTCATCGAAAAACATTTTGCCAAACTTTCATCGGCAGGGCCGAAACCACGTTGTCCTGATTTAGGTGAGCTGAGCCTCAAAGGGACCCAAACCTTTTACTACTACGAGCCGGATCTCGGTAAAACCAATGTCTCCATTCAGAACTTCCAGGATCTGCCTATTGAAAATGATTCCGTTCTACTGGAAAAGAGAGAACTGCTTAGAATGCTAAGCTCAATGGCCTTTAACTATAGATTGCAACGATTGCAGGAAGAAGGAAAAGTACCCTTTGCCAGTGCAGGCTATAACTCGGGAGATATTGTCAATCGCATCGGCTATGGAGCGCTTTCCGCCCAGGTTGAGGCGAAGTACTGGCAGGAAACTTTGACTTCTCTTGAACAGATCCTGAGACAGGCTATATCCTACGGTTTTAAAGAGAGTGAAATTGAGCGGGCAAAAAAAGAAATACTTGCTCAACTGGATGCCGGGGTTTTAACAGCTGCTTCGGAAGATTCCCGAACCATAGCCGGCAGAATTATCGATCAATTAAACAGTAACCGGGTGTATCAATCCGCTGTACAGGAAAAGGCCCTCTATGAACCACTTACCAAAGAGGTTTCAGCGGACGAAGTGAATGAGCACTTTAGGAAGAGCTGGGAGCAAAACAGCAAGTTAATCTCTGTGGCGGGTGATGTTCGTCTGGGGGCGAATGGTGAGGCGGAGATTGCATCGGTATACCACACCGCTTCTCGGCAGCCTGTCGCGGCAACGGGTAATGATAGCTCGCACAATTTTCCCTATCTTCAACCTGTTCAAGGAAACGATAATCCCCAAAAACAATATTTTAAGGAAATTGGTGTGGAAAGACTGATCTTTCCCAATGGATTAATAGTCAATTTGAAAAAAACACATTTTGAGGACAATAGGATCAGGGTTCGTGCCAACTTCGGCGCCGGGAAACAGAATGAACAGCTTCCGGGAGAGGCGATGCTTGCCGAGGACGTTATAAATGAGTCTGGAAGCGGCAAACTCACGGAATCGGAAATAGATAACCTGATGGCCGGAAGTTCAGTAAATATGTATTTTCGTGTTGACGAGTCGACCTTTTCATGGACAGGTACGGCGCTGGCGAAGGATTTTGAACCGTTTAGTCAACTTTTATATACCCTTCTTCTCGATCCGGGACTCCGAAAAAGTGCCTTCACAACAGTGAAGGCAAATCTTGGCTTGATGTATGAGAAAATAAGGCAGGAAGTAGAAGGCGCTTATCCGCTTGAGGTGCAGCCATTTTTAGCAAATTACAATAACAGGTTCGGCTTGCCTCCCTGGAAAGATATTGCCGACCTGGATTATGCTACATTGTCCGAATGGGTCAAGCCTCTCATCAAACCGAAAGACCTGGAAATTTCCGTGGTTGGGGATTTCGATCGGGATAAAGTGGTCTCTGCACTGATAAAATATTTTTCAGGTCTTACCCTTAATCCTCCTCGGATACCTGAAGCTCCTTCCGTGCACTTTCCGGAGGGTAAAAGACTGTCTGTAATGGTCGATACCTCTGTCGATAAAGCACTGATCACCATAGCCTGGCCAACCGATGACTTCTGGGATGTGCATCGGACAAGGCGTTTGAATTTGCTTGCAGACGTGTTTTCTGACAGGTTGAGAAAGGTCATCCGGCAAAAAATTGCTGCCAGTTACTCTCCGAATGTTTCAAGTTTCAGCAGTCGGGTCTACCAAGGATACGGCTATTTCATTACGCAAATGGTTGTTAAGCCGGATTCCGAAGAGATGGTAATTAAAGAAATATTTAAAATTAGTGATAACCTGCAAAAAGAAGGCATAACCACTGAAGAGTTGGTTCGGGCCAAAGATCCGTTAATAACAGCTCTCAAAGAACATATCCGGACAAACCAATACTGGTTGACTTCAGTGCTTTCACTCTCGGCAAGACATCCACAGCAATTAGACTGGCCGCGAACAATAATTAGTGATTATATTTCCATCAGTACGAAGGAACTCAACGAACTGGCGAAAAAATATCTGGATAATGAGAGTGCTGCTGTTGCCAAAGTCAAGCCGAATGAGAAGATGAAGACTGAGAGGACTCCTATTCTCGGCAAAAAATAAGAGACTGAAGAGATTAGTTAGAGTATAATTTTTAGATCTTTAGAAGAGTTCATGATGCCAGAGATCCCAAAAGGCTTGAACCGCGATGTTGCGACATGATTTTTTGATTGGGGGAGACTATGCTTACTGCGAAAATTTCAAATAAAGAGAGGCGCGGGCGACAGTCGACTAAGATTAAACGAAAATACCCACGAACCGGTACTTCCGGATTCGTGGGCACTCTTGGCGATGGTAACAAAATAATCGAAGCTATTGTGGGAAATATTTCAACCGGTGGGTTTGAACTCAATGACCCGCCAGAATCATTTTCCGCGGAAAATCATACATATGTAGTTGTTCTTTCAGGTGAAGGAAAACACTTCAAGTTACTGGCCAAACCCTGTTGGCGGAAGGTCCAGGGAAAAGATATCCAGCTCGGATTTAAAATTCTGGATGCTCCATGGAAGTGGGTGGAATTCACTATATAAACGCGTCCACCAGCATAGAAGGGCGGTTTTAGCCCCCCCCCTATCTGCGGCCTGCCTGTCGTGTTTTTCGATAAATTATCTCGCGTAGGAGGAACAGCTTGATACGAAAGAGGGCTGTTCCTTGTCTCTTTTGATTACCAGATAAGACGCAACGGACACTGTGCGTAAATACCATGTGGATCATCAAAAATAAGGGCTTCATCCAGGTGATCAAACAGGACGCTTTTCAGTCGAACGACGAGTGGATTTTGCATGATCGATGTTTGCTTTAAAAAGGCGCTGCTATCGGTAAAAAATTGTAATAATTGTTCCTTGACCGATAACGGCTGTCGAATGTATTCAGTTGTGAATGTGGGTAACTTGGCCAGTTCGGCTGCAGCCCCGATTGCATCCTCAAGAGAACCAAGCTTGTCAACCAGGCCAAGAGTCTTGGCTGTCATTCCGTCATAAACCCGACCCTGGGCGAGTTCTGCAACTTTTGTTTTTTCAAGATGTCTACCGGTAGCAACAATCTCCAGAAATTGATCGTAATTATAAATAATTGACTGCTGGATAGCACTCTTGAGCTGTTCCGGTAGAGGCTGGGTAAGATCGAGGCCGGCTGCAAGTGGAGTGGTGCCGATACCATCACGGTAAATGCCGAGAGAAGCTAATGTTTTCTCGAAGGTGGGAATAGCGCCGAAGATGCCTATTGAACCGGTAATCGTTGCAGGTGAAGCCCAAATTTCGTCGGCGTCGGCGGCGATCCAGTAGCCCCCTGATGCGGTTACGGTTCCCATCGATACCACTACCGGTTTGCCGCTTTTTTGGAAAGAAAGGAGTTCCTGGCGAATTATTTCGGACGCAAAGGCAGAGCCGCCACCCGAGTTGATGCGTAAAACCAATGCCTTAACTTCAGAATCTTCTCGAGCTTGTTTGATCAGAGATGCGACGGTATCACCGCCGATCATTCCTGCACGCTGTTTACCTGGCAAAATGGTCCCTTCTGCTATTATAAGTCCTATCTTTGACTTCTGAGAGGAATCTCCCATATAGGAGGGTGTAATGGAATTCAGATATGCAGCAGACGGAAGGAATTGGGGCGACGTACTCGGTATTGGCGTGAGGGAGCCGAGGTAGGAATTAATTTCTTGCCTGGTTGCAATCTGATCAATCAAGCCTGTCTTAAGTGCCAGCTGAGCGATATTCCCACCTGTTGACTGAAGAGCTTTATCTATATCGTCAGTATAATGATGGAGAGTATCCAGGGAAATATTTCGTTGTTTTGTTATTTCGTCGGTATAGACCTGCCAGAGAGCAGACAGCCATAACTCATTTTGCTGCTGATCTGCAGGTGACATGGAATTGCGGGTAAAAGGCTCAAGAGCGGATTTATACGTTCCAACTTTGAAAACATGGTAATTAATCTGAAGTTTTTCAACAGCGTCCTTAAAATAGAGTCGGTAAACTCCAAGGCCGTGGATATCCACTCCTCCCATTGGATTTACCATGATTCTATTGGCAAAGGAGGCAAGAAAATACTGCGATTGGGTGTAATAGTCTTCTGCTGCTACTACAATTCTGCCGGTTTCTTTGAAGCGATTGAGGGCTTGTCCAATGCTTTCCAGCTGATTTATGCCGCCGTGGCCCATATCTTTGAGATTGAGGACCAATGCGGCGATACGATTATCCTTTGTCGCCCCATTTATAACATCCAGGATATCCTGTAGAGCGGTTTCAGGTCCGGGAACATCAAGTGTAAGAGATTGTTCAAAGAATTTTTCAAAGGAGCTGAAGGGTTTTTTCTGCTCGACAATATCGCCGGAAATATCCAGCCTGAGTAATGTACCAGGTGGAACGACTGTTTTTTCGCTGGGAACAAAAGAAATAATTATTGCTATTAAAATTACCAAAAGGAGCAGATTAAGGATAATATTTCTGAGAATGGTGAAGAATCTACCGGTGTATTTTAAGATATTAAAAACGGAGCGGAGGAGATCTTTCATAGTAAATGTGACTCTCTTTTATTAGTAATGGATAGGATTTTTTTTTGATAGGATAAGCATATCGATTCATAAGTACAACATATTAGGACAGGTCTTGTTGCATAAATGGCAGAAGGAGTTGTTTCGGAGTCTGTTTATCCCAGGTAAGTTTAGAAATGGAAAGGCCAAGCAGACGAACCTTTTGACTGCCTGCGTTTGTTGTGGCCAGCAATCCTGGAAGTAGAGAAAGAATGCCATGCCTGGAATAGATGGGTGTCCGCACTGTTTGAGATCGAGTGATTGTGGTGAAATCACGGTACCGGACCTTGAGGGTGAGAGTGTATCCGCCGATTTGTTTTTTATGGAGGGATTGTTCAACCTGCTCAGCTAGATCTGCTAGAATTGCAGATATTTCATTCCTGTCATCCGTATCATAGGAGAGTGTGGTTTCGCTGCCGATCGATTTTCGTTCCCGGGTTGGTTCGACAGGCCTGTCATCAATACCGCGAACGATGTTAAAGAGAAACGAGCCAATTTTTCCAAAATGAAAGATAAGCTTTTCTTCATCCAGTTGACGAAGGTCATACCCATTTTTAATCCCAAGATTTAACATCTTCTTCTCCGTTACTCTGCCGACTCCGAAAAATTTTCGAATAGGAAGAGAAGAGAGAAAGTCGAGAGCTTTCTCCGGCGGTATGGTGGTCAATCCGTCAGGTTTCCTGAAATCCGAGGCAACCTTGGCTAAAAATTTATTGAAGGAGACTCCTGCGGATGCGGTGAGCTGTAATTCCTGATATATTCGGCTGCGAATCTTCTCCGCAAGAATTGTGGCGGATGGATGATTTTGATTGTTTGTCGTTACATCAAGAAAAGCTTCATCGAGCGATAGTGGTTCCACGAGTTGTGTATAACGGTGAAAAATCGCCATAACCTGAGATGAGATCTCGCGGTATCTATCCAGCCGTGGCTTGGTGAAAATAGCCTGCGGGCAAAGTCGTGCAGCCTGGGAGCAGGGCATGGCAGAGTGGATGCCGAAACGACGAGCTTCATAGGAACAGGCGGCCACGACACCTCTGCTCTGCGGCTTGCCTCCCACGATTAATGGTTTACCTCTGAAGGCGGGTGTATCTTTCTGCTCAATTGATGCAAAAAAGGCGTCCATATCGATATGGACAATTTTCCGCTTACTATACATACGATTATCGGCCGAGAATCATTTTGCAAAATCAAGGGGGTTTGAGAAGTTCGTTTGCGCCTGATTATTGAATTTTTCGAATTTGTATTGCGAGCAAGTATATATTACACCATTATTCAGATACACAGAATGAGTACTTTGCGAGAAAAACTTTCTCTGTTGCCGTTATGATGGGTTGATGGAAACGTGAAACATTCACCAGCAGCCCATATGCGCACGACAGACCGCCGTGCATAGAAGGCGGGTTGAGAACCCGCCCCTACATTGCTCGTCGACCTGCTTAGGCGCTTTCCTAGGCACTGGTGAACTGTTACGATGGAAACAATACCGTTATCTTTAAAACAATATTTAAGAACATATGAATAAGAAAGAAATTATCGGTTCAAGTCTATTCTTCGAGGGTCTTCCTGCAAAGCAAGTTGAAGATCTTGCCGACATCGCCGTTGAAAAGACCTTTGAAAGAGGGGAAAATATCTTTTTTGAAGGGGACAAAGGTATAGGTTTTTATATGGTCGGTGAAGGCAGGGTGAAAATATTTAAGGTCTCTTTTGCGGGAAAAGAACATATCCTGCATATTTTCGGTCAGGGAGAACCTTTTGGCGAGGTACCTGTGTTTCATGGTCAGCCTTTTCCTGCAACTGCTGAAACCTTGGTTAAGACCAAAACTCTATTTTTCCCGCGTGATAAATTTGTTCATCTGGTCGAAGCCAACCCGGCCATCGCCCTGAATATGCTTGCCGTGCTGTCGCAAAGATTACGAAGATTTGCCAGTCAGATTGAAAATCTGTCCTTGAAGGAGGTTCCGGCACGCCTCGCCGGCTACCTGATTTACCTGAGCCATGAACAAGGGGATCGTGAAGATGTGGAACTTGATATTTCCAAAGGGCAACTTGCAAGCCTGCTTGGGACAATTCCTGAAACCTTGTCCCGAATTTTTGCCAAGATGAGCGAAGAAGGCCTTATTCAGGTAAACGGCAAGAATATCCGATTACTTGACAAACAGGGGTTACTTGAAAAGGTGTGAGAAGGGGCAACTCCAACTTGTTCACTCTTTTCCGGTCATGATAGTCGCAGGCATAATGTGTTTTGCGATACCTTTTATAAGGGGACTTAACGTTTCATTGGTCCGACGACTATCCTCTTCCCACTGGGATGAAGTTTAAATTGCCGTTTAGAAACCGTTTTTTCTATTTTCATAGAATGGTTGCCGATACGTATTATAGTACCGGCGAAGATATTGCCGATAACATCAATTGAAATATCTTTAATGGCAATAGCTCCATCACTCTTGTAGTCTTCGTTTACCGTATCGCTCAGCGTCCCTTCATCCGGACCGGCAACTCTTGAATATATACCGGTACCTGGTATCAGGTTGACACGTAGAAGCAGGAGTTTCGTTTCTGCAAGCTGCTGTTCCATCTGCCGGACTTTTTTGGATTTGGAGCTTCCCCGATATCGCTGCAGCCACTGAATTATTGCTTCCTGTTGTTGAACCACGCTGTCCTTAAGCTGTTGTAACTGTTCCAGACGATCAGCGATCGTGCCTGCGGCAATAAGCGAGGGATTACTGTTTTCCGAACCTACATTGCCGAGAGTTATGCTCCCTTCGGCTATAAGCCTGCTTCCCATGACTATGCTTGATTCTTGGCAGCGGATGTCTGAGCAGGCGAAAATATCACTATAGTATGCTTGCTTACGAATGACGACAATCCCGCCGCATTTCAAAGAACCCTGCTCAATAAAATTGATATCGGCATCACCTTTTGGCTGAAGCATGCTGTTTTTCCCGGTAGTGCCGCCTCTAACCACCAGATTTCCGTCACATGCGGCCGAGGCTGACATGACGCTTCCGGTTATTTTCAGATCACCGCCGGCCATGACACGAAAGCCCGGCTGGATGGAACCCAGAATGGTTATGGCATTCATGCTCTCAACATTGCCGGTTTCAAAATCAACATCACCGCTAATGGTTTTATGTGAGAGAACTTTTATAATTTTATTATTAATAACGGAAAGTACGCCGTCCTTGGTCGCGGTTACCTGCAGCGTTTCCGGGGAGAAACGTGCATCGTTTTGAACCTCGATCTTGAGATCCTGCCCCTCAGGCGCCGGAGCTTGCTCTCCATATACATTTATTCCGGGTTCACCTTGTACGGCGGGAATTTTAAAGGCAATACATTGTCCGGCATTCACTCCAACCATTATACGTCTATCCCGGAAATCTATACTGCCGTTTTCGAGAAGAGTACCGGCGATAGGTCCAATTTCCATTTCATATCGCAGATACGCATCCTGACTCTGTCCGACAGGTCGTCCATAGGCAATAACAAACTTTCTGAACTCTTTTTCATCCCGGCAAATGAAATTCTTCACTTTATCCAGGGAGTCATAATCTATACCGAAAACAATCCCTTCTTCGGCGAGTAACGCTTCCATATCTTCCTTCTGCAGGGAGTGGCCGTCTTCGAGAGCAGGGTGTACTGCGATCGTCACCTTCATTTTATCCGGGGCGATTATGAAGAGTGGCTCGACGGAGAGTACGGTGATCCAGTCGGGGCAATCCGGTCGACGAATCTTCTTAATTTTAGGATAGCCCGTTACCGTTGCGAGAATTGATGTTTCGTCCTCTGAAAAGTGAGCATAATCACCCGCTTCGATAGCTGCCTTGACAAATCCTTTGGCTGCAAACCTATGGAAATTGGGAAAATCGGCAAGAAGCTGTCCTGCTCGCACGAGCTCTGAAACGGTAATAGCATCGTTTGATTCGTCTTCCCCGATCTTAATGAGCTGCGAAGAATAATGATAGGTAGGCTCCAGTGTTTTCCTAGGTTGCTCGACTGATTTGTCATTCATCATGAATTCCTGTTCTTAATACCAATGAGATAAATGGTAATTTTGAAATTATTTTTTAAAGAATCTCTTTAAGGATATCATATTACATTCATATCATAAAAATTTTTTTCCAGATTGGCCATGGGAAGGAGCAGGCCTATCATCAGGAACTCTCGGAGATGATGCCTGAACATGCCGGTGATCCCCCGTGATTACATTTACTGGAACAATCGGAGTAACAATCGATAATTATTTACTTTTGTCTTGCCGGGACGTACTATGCGACGATGAAAAATCAGACAAAAGCCTATTGCTATGCCTTAATTACAGTCGGTCTGTGGTCAACTATCGCCAGCGCCAGTAAGCTCACTCTCAGCCGGCTCTCCCCGGCGGAAGTGCTGTTATACGCCTCAACGGTTTCCACCTTCGTACTTCTGTTTATTGTCGTTTTTCAAAAAAAAATTCATAAACTCAAGACACTATCAAGAAGGGAATGGATCACCTCACTTGGCTTTGGCTTGTTGAATCCCCTGGCATATTATTTAGTCCTTTTTAAAGCCTATGATCTCCTGCCTGCCCAACAGGCACAAATTATCAATTATACCTGGGCAATTACTCTCTCCCTGCTCTCTATTCCTCTGCTTGGTCAGAGGGTAGGGGCGAGACAATGGCTGGCAATCGGATTAAGCTACGTCGGAGTTTTAGTTATAGCTACGAAAGGGGATCTATTGACCCTTCATTTTGAAAATCCACTCGGAGTTGGACTGGCACTTTTCTCAACTGTACTCTGGTCGCTTTACTGGATATTGAATACCAGGGATAAGCGCGATCCTATTTTCGGGCTTTTTCTCAATTTTATCTGTGCACTGCCTTTTATCGTTTTGTACGTTTTTTATACGGAAGGGTTTCGCCCTGTCAGTTATGGCGGAGTTTTAGGGGGAATCTATATCGGCTTTTTTGAGATGGGAGTGTCTTTTGTTCTTTGGTTGAAAGCAATGAAATATACTGACAACACAGCTCGAATCGCCAATTTAATCTTTATAGCACCTTTTGCTTCCCTGGTTTTCATTCACTTTCTGGTGGGCGAGGAGATCTATACTTCAACACTGATTGGACTGGTGTTGGTTATGGGCGGACTGATAATTCAATCTCTCAGCAAATCCTCCTGAAATTTCTTCCCGATCAAACATTGCGTGCTGCACAATGCAAAGGATCACCGGCGCGAGGAACGAGCGTCCGGTGCATCTGCCCTTGTATTCCACTGACTGCGACTGCTGAAGCCGGAATCCAATGCCGTTCAGCTTGAGTTCCTGCGCCAGCGCCAGGCACTGTTCATACGTCGATTCGAGCAGGCCAGGCCCAAGCTCACCATGGTCCTTGATGCCGCAGCCAATCAGCCGTTTCGCCAACGCATCAAATTCCATCCTTCGTGTTCTTCGTAGTGAAATCCAACTGGTGTCCGGCGCGTGTGAACAAAGAAAAAAACAGTAAGTGGGAAGACAATTTCCTCGGATCAGGGACCGGCAGGAGGAAACTGAGCAAGTATCGCCTCAACCATTTCGTTGACTCTACGGGTAATCTCATCCGGACTGCTGTGGGTGAATACCTCTCGGGTGCCGGTTCCTTTCCAGAGCAGTTCACCGGTTTTGGCCGAGTGCATGTAGATCTCCAGTTTTCCCTGATCGTATTGTTGAACTACATTACCCGTATCAATTCCGATTCCGCCATACCGGCGGCCGTACCAGCCATAACCAAAACCAAAATTTGGATTGAAATCATCGACCTGTAGCTTATTGGTTATTGTGTAGGTATACGTTATCAGTAATTCAGGTTGCGGCGTCTGTCTTAAACCTTTTTTGGTTAAAACTTCGTTTATAGCCCTTCTGAAGCGTTTTGCCATTAACTCATCGATCTGGTAACGGGTATTGTTTTCGGATTGCAGCTTCTCATTCCAGTTAAAGGTGGTTGCTGAAGCAAATCGAAAATCCTTGACGTAATCCTGACTGACGTCCACGGAAGCACAGGCCGTCAGTATACCGGTCATCCCTAGGAGAATTATAAATAACCTTAAGTATATAAAAAACTTAGGGAATATGGAAATCTTTGAATTCATTATCCCCTCCTGGAATGATAGTGAACGGTTACCAGATTATTGTTCCGATTTCAGTACAGCCAGAAAAGCCGTCTGTGGAATGTCGACATTACCGACGGTTTTCATCCGTTTCTTGCCTGCCTTTTGTTTTTCAAGCAGTTTTCGCTTCCTGGAAATATCACCGCCATAACACTTGGCAGTTACATCTTTTCTTAGAGCCGATATGGTGGTTCTGGCGATAACAGTACCACCTATAGCTGCCTGTATAGCAATTTTAAACATTTGTCTGGGGATTTCCAGTTTGAGCATCTCACAGGCATGGAGACCTCTGGCCCTGGAATTGCTTCGATGAACCAGCTGAGATAACGCATCGACTATTTCACCATTTACCAGGATGTCGAGTTTGACCAGATCACTTTTTCGGTAATCGAGCATCTCATAATCAAAGGAACCATAGCCCTGGGTCACCGATTTCAATCGGTCATAAAAATCGTAAATGACTTCTGCGAGGGGAAGCTCACATTGCAACTCGATTCTGCCGGGAGTAGGGTAGTGAAAAGTGGTTTTTTCACCCCGGCGCTCCATACAAAGATTCATTACCACACCCATATATTTTTCGGGCATTAAGATGGTCGCCTTGATATAGGGTTCTTCTATTTTCTGGATGTGGGCGGGATTCGGAAAATGTGCAGGATTGTCAACATGACTGATCGTGCCGTCGGTGAGGTGAAAGATGTATTGTACAGAGGGGACGGTCAGAATGAGGGAAATGTCAAATTCACGTTCGAGACGCTCCTGGATTACCTCGAGATGCAGGAGCCCAAGGAAGCCGCATCTGAAACCGAAACCCAGCGCCGCGGATGAATCTTTTTCAAAAGTGAGCGCAGCGTCGTTTAGCTTGAGTTTTTCAAGCGCTGCGGCCAGATCTTCGTATTCATCGGTGTTGATAGGATAAATCGATGAAAATACCACTTGCTGTACTTCTCTGAAGCCCGGAAGCGGTGACTCCGCAGGTCGATCATTTAAGGTAATGGTATCGCCGGGCCGTGTATCTTCGACGGTTTTTATGCCGGCAAGAATGTAACCTACCTGCCCCGCGGAGAGTTGTTTTTGCGGTTCACGGTTTAATTTGAAAAGGCCGACCTCGTCCACTTTGTATTCCTTTCCGTTGGCCATAAAGCGCATAATATCGCCATGTTTTATCGTGCCGTTTATAATCCTGACCGAGATAATCGTCCCGCGAAAGGGATCGTAATTCGCGTCAAAAATCAAGGCTTGTAAAGGTTGCGCAGGATCACCCTTCGGAGGGGGGACCGTCTTGACGACAGCTTCAAAGATTTCCTCAATACCGATACCGTTCTTGGCTGAACAGAACTGGACCAGGTTGCTGTCAAGACCAAGGTCTTCTTCTATCTGCAGCGCGACTCGTTCAGGTTCTGCTGAAGGAAGATCGATTTTATTGATAACAGGAATGATTTCAAGATCGTTTTCCATTGCCAGGTAAAGATTGGCCAGAGTCTGGGCTTCCACTCCCTGTGCGGCATCGATGAGAAGCAGTGCTCCCTCGCAGGAACTGAGGGCTCTTGATACTTCATAACTGAAATCGACATGACCTGGGGTGTCGACAAGATTCAGCTGGTATTGTTTTCCGTCTTTAGCGGTATAAGGCAGACATATGGTCTGACTTTTGATGGTGATCCCCCTCTCTCTCTCTATTTCCATGTTATCGAGGAGCTGGTCCTTGAACTCTCTGGCACTGACGAGATTACAAAATTGGATCATACGGTCGGCTAGAGTCGATTTGCCATGGTCAATATGTGCGATTATACTGAAGTTTCTTATGTTATTCATATTATTGTATTGAGGTGGACCGAGATAAACCAGATTACTTGCAGTGACACGGAATTTGTACCCGAGGACCATCTATTTAGCATATCCTGCAAACTAATAAAATATAATTTTGTACTTGTTGCGTCCAATATGGAGTAAAATAATAGATAGAAGGCAAACGACTTTGCCCTATGTTGGGTACAATATGATTGCACTTTAATCCTGGTAGAGTAAAATCATAGTCTTTCTGAATTTTCTGAGCATATATTCCGGAGCGAGAGATAAATGAGCAAAAACACTACAATCGACTCTGACAATAACATAGATTCCATGGAAGATAATGACCTTGATTCTAAGACTAGGGGAATTGATGAGGTTTACGAGAATCCTTTGGTTTCAGTATCAGACGAGGAGCATTTACCTGCCCTCAGTAATCCGGCACTCCATCGCTATCTTCAGGAAATCAGCCAATATGAGCTTCTGACCAGAGAAGAAACTGATGAACTGGCTGTGCGGTTCCGAGAGGAAGGTGATCAGGATGCCGCCTACCGGCTGGTAAGTTCCAATCTCCGTCTGGTTGTAAAAGTAGCTATGGATTTCCAGAAGTACTGGATGCAGAACTTTATGGATCTCATTCAGGAAGGAAATGTCGGGCTGGTACAGGCAACCAAAAAATTCGATCCGTATAGGGGCGTAAAATTTTCATATTACGCAGCCTATTGGATCAGGGCTTATGTTCTGAAATTTATCATGGACAACTGGCGTCTGGTGAAAATCGGAACCACCCAGGCGCAGCGAAAACTGTTTTTCAGTCTCAATAAGGAACGAAAACTTCTTGAAGGGCAAGGATTTCAGGCTGAACCCAAGTTACTTGCGGAACGTCTCAATGTCAAAGAGCGAGAAGTAGTTGAAATGGGACAGCGAATGGATAACTGGGATGTTTCCTTGGAGAGCCCGGTTCGTTCAGATTCCGAAGATGAACAGAAGAATTTCATTCCTAGTAACGGACCTGGTATTGAGTCAACGGTTGCCGGCAAGGAGATTAAAGTAAAATTGGCGGACCTTCTGGATACCTTGAAGGTTAAACTGAATGACAAGGAAAAAATGATCCTTGAAAAACGGTTGTTAACGGATGAACCGTTGACTTTACAGAATATAGCCGACCGGTTTGATATCTCCAGAGAACGCGTCCGCCAGATTGAAGTCAACCTACTAAAGAAAATGAAGAAATATCTGGAGGCTGAAATGCCTGATATAGTAGATTACTTCGATGGTGAGAAGATAGTTATCGATTCTTCCTCCTCATAAATAATTGCCGCGCCCAAAGTGGGGTTCGTTTTTATTGATGGCGTCGTAAAAACTCTTCATCAGCTTCGGTGCTGTAATTTGCATTCATCAGGATGTTACTTAATGTTCCGAAATAATTTATTAATATCGCGCATCGCATATAAATCTTTTTACTTAGCCATCTGAAATTTAAGTTTTTTTACGAGTACATCTTTGCTCATATAGACTAATTTACAACGCAACTTGATATTATGAAAGTACCTTTGCTCGACCTCCAGGCACAACTGGAGTACCTCGAAGATGATCTTATGGCTGCTGTTACTCGTGTAGTCAAATCAACCCGATATATCCAGGGACCTGAAGTTGAGGCGCTTGAAAAAGAAATAGCTGAATACTGTGGCGCTGAATATGGAGTAGGTGTTTCCAGCGGCACTGACGCTTTATTAATCTCCCTCATGAGTCTTGGCATTGGGCAGGGAGATAAGGTCCTCACAACACCTTATTCCTTCTTTGCCACAATGGGCGTCATACTCAGGGTAGGTGCGACGCCTGTATTCGCGGATATCGATCCGATCAGCTTCAACATTGACCCTGTCCGGATGGAGGAAGTACTTGCGGCGGACACTGAACGGAAAATTAAAGCGATAATTCCCGTTCATCTGTATGGTCAATGCGCAGACATGTCCCCGATTATTGAACTGGCAAAACGTTACGGAGTTCCAGTTATTGAGGATGCTGCTCAAGCCATTGGTGCGCAATACCCTATGAGAGAAGGAAAGAGTCTTCTCTATAAAAAGGCCGGATCCATGAGTCTAGCCGGTTGCTTTTCCTTTTTTCCCAGTAAAAATCTCGGCGGTATCGGAGACGGTGGTATGGTCGTAACTCAGGATCGGCAGTTCGCTGAGCGGCTTGTTTTAATGAGGAATCATGGTGCAGAACCAAAATACTACCACAAAATCGTTGGAGGTAACTTCCGCCTCGATCCGATTCAGGCAGCAGCACTGAGAGTTAAATTACCTTATCTTGAAAGTTGGCACGCAAAGAGACGTGAAAATGCCGCGCAATATGACGGACTGCTTCTCCAAACCGGCCTAATTGATAATGAGAAAGTTATTTTGCCGCAAGTTGTGTATCCCAACACTGCCGGTCCAAGAGGTAAAATAATACCGAGTGTTCACATTTATAATCAATATGTGCTGCGTGTTGAACGAAGAAATGAACTTCGTGAGTGGCTGGGTAAAAATGATATCGGCTGTGAAATTTATTATCCGATTCCACTACATAAGCAGGAATGTCTCGGTGCCCAGGAAACCGGTATTCATTATTCAGAAGCGGAGAAGGCTGCCGACACAACCATAGCTTTACCTATCTATCCGGAACTTACCAAAGAAATGCAGGTCTATGTCGTTGAGAAAATAGTGCAGTTTTACAGCTGACAGGTGAGCATGAGGGCATGATTTTTACCGCATTTACTTTTTTGGTGTTCAATGCTCCGGTGACAGATTCGTGCGTCGCACCGTACTATCCGACCACTCTTGAAACGGAAAAAAGTAAATGTGGAAAATAAGGATGGTTTATGTAAAATATGTAACCGTTCACCAGGAACAACAAGATGTTCGCACGACTCCCGAGCTGTAAACGTTCAGCAGTGCTCCAGAGGCGAACAAGCAGGCTGACCGACTATTGTTGGTCTATGCACTGCGGTCTGATCCAGCGTATATCGGGTGCTGGTAAACGTTTACCAAAATGTCAGTCATTTCTTGGTAAAGACCCTTATCCACTAATGACTCGATCTCGGCTGAAGACAGTCATTACCTGCCATATCTTTCTCTTTTTCATCCTATTCTTAGGGCTGCCGGCTGCCGCATATTCAGCTGGAGATGGGATCACTCCGGATAGAAACATCTCCATGATTCAAGGTGAACCGGAATCCCCTGAATGGAAAGTCCTTTGGGATAAGGCGAGAAATCTATCGCGTGATGAAGATTATTTGCTCGCAGTGAAGGCATATTCTGATTTGATCAGGATTAAACCGAACATTGAAGAAGCAAATTGGGAATATTGTAAAGTTCTCCTGAAAGTGGAGGACTATTCAGCTGCTGAAAAAATTTTTGGTGGTTTGCTGGATAAAAACCCAAACAATAACGATTATCTTCTTGCTGGTGCCGCAATTGCCGCGCACTTAAAAAATTTTGAGTCCGCTGTTCGATATTACGGCAAGGTTTTCGAGAAAGATCCTGCAGGGAAGAACTCCGATGCCGCTCTTTTAGGGCTTGCGACCAGTTTGAGGAATCTGGGAAAGAAAGAACTTTCCTTTGCACTTCTTGAGCAGTACAGCCTACGGCATCCGGAAAACGGCACGGTACTACATTATCTGGCTTTGGATGCAAAAGATCTAGGAAAAGGCGAAAAAGCGAGAAAACTTTACACAAGATTGCTGAAAAACTCCAAAGTGGATGATCGGATAATCTTTCAAGCTGCCCAGGTTTTTGATGTTCCCGGCTATGAAAAACAAAGAAATACGCTTCAGCTGAGGTACCTTGATCATCATCCCGAATATATGCCGTTTCGGCGAAAATTAGCTCAATTTTATATCAAGAGCGGTAAATTCGAGGACGCGCTTTTTCAGATTACCTATCTTACCGACAATAGCGCAGATAATGAGGAATTTCTTCTAGATGCAGCAAATATCTGTCAGAGAGATTTGCATCGGCCTGACAGAGCGCTATTTTTTCTTGATCGATACTTGAAACGGCATCCAAGCGATCCGGAAATAGGAAAAAAAATATCTGACATTCAATCCGGTTTAGCAAAGGAGTTTCTGCCAATTGTAGAAAATGACGGAGCTGGACAACTTTGGAAGGACCTAGCTGAAATCACACCGAATCGGACAGCAATCTATTATGAAATGGCCGACCTTTTTGAAAAAAGTGGGCAGATTAAGGACCTGATTGAGGTTCTTACAATTATTTATGCACATTCTTCCTCCGAGGAAGACCTTGCTTTACGAATAGCCCGTCAGTATTACCGCTTAAGGGAATACAGTAAAGCTCTGTACTATCTAAATGAAGTTCCGGGAAAAGTCAGCACGACCAAATCATTCAACCTGTTGAAGGGAGAGACTGAGAGACATCTCGGTCAGGAAATCGAAGCACTGGTATCCTTTAAAAGAGCTCTGGCAATTAATCCGCTTGATTTGCCTCTCAGGACTAAATGCCTTAAGCTGGCTGGAAAAATTGGGGATGCTGGATCATTGATGTCACTCTTTAACGAGGGATTGCGGCAGAGGGACGGTAGATTACCTGCAAATGTTGTGTTGAATTATCTAGATTTGCTCTCATTTAATTACCTATTTCAGGAATATGAGAAGATTGACTCCTGGGCAAAATTGCATTTTGCCGGCAAGCCGGAAATCATTACCGAATTGGCTATACATAAAGCTTCGTCCTTGCGGCATGAAGGAAAAAAGCGGCAAGCAGAACAAATACTTCGTCAGCTATTGAACAAGGACATCCTTATTGAAGATATCCTTTTTCAGCTGACTGCAAATGCCATTAAAGATAAAAATCCAGCAGCGGCAGAGAGCTGGTACCAGGCATTGAAAAAGATTACCAAGCAGACGGAGCCGAACTTTTCCCAAAATACACAGGGAAGCAGGGTGCTTCTTTTGAAAGTGGAACTGTTGAAGGCTGAAGGAAAGTTTGAATCCGGGATGGAACTGATTGACCGGTATTTGAAGTCTTCAAAACAAAGACGGATCTCCAGTGAGGAAAAGCCTCTTTTGGAAAATTTGAAGATTCAGCGCTGCCGGCTGAGCTTTTATAACGGGAATTTAGAGGAGGCCTATGCATTATCCTGCGAGCTTTTGGATAGTGGGTGCGTTGATCCTGATCTACTGATGTTATATGAAATTCTTCTTCAAGGCGGATTAAAACATAGTGAACGAAAGAACAACCTTGCCGACATAATCTCTATCGATGGAAACCCCGTGTTCTCCCGCTTACTTGCTCTTGCCGCCAAAGAAATTAAGTACTTTGATTACCAGTCGGCGGGAAAACATCTACAACTAGTTCTCAAGAAATACCCCTCCTCTGTGGCCGGAAACATTATGTGGGCTGAACTCCTGGCTGTTAGAGGCAATGGCGATCTCGCTGCTGATTCATTATCGCATCTGAATCGGCGATTTCCCGATGAACCCTATTTCCTTCAGAAACAGATTGAAGTCGAAGCTCATAGAGGGAGGTATAAGCAGGGACTTGCCTTAATGAAAAATGAAGTGGGAAGAGCCGATACTGTTGAAAAAGGGGCAAAACCACTTTCATACGCCCAAGAGGTTGAAGAACGCCTTACTTTTGCCAGATTGTTATGGGGCGATAAACAACATGAAAAGGCTTTAAAGATATACAAGCAATTATTGGCTCGACCTGTACTTAAACAGGTGATTGATAAATTTCGACAGCATCAAATTGACTACCCTCATCTTACGGAAGAAGATACTTTCTGGAATTCCGTAATGCAGATGCTGCAGTTCGAACCCGATGTACTCGATGAATTGATGGAGCCAACATTTTTGATAGAAAATAGAGTTAATGAAGCTGGGAAAATAGTATCTCAATTTTTTGAAAAATACAGCTGGCAAAAATTGATAACTAACGAATATATGGCCAGAAAAGCAATTTTTAATCGTAATTATTATTATGCCGAGAAAAGTTATAAGCGACTTTTAAAAGAAAATTCCTCAGAGGGGATGATTGATCTTGCGACCGTCTATGGCAAAATTGGTAAGTATCGAAAAGAAGCCCAGATGTACGAGGCTTTGCAAAACAGCGGAACTACAGCTCCTGAACTGGCTGAATCAATGGAAAGGAACACGTTGCAGATCAGTCCCCAGAGTATATTTAACGCCGCGTATGAGGAAAGGAGCGGCAGAGATGGAAGCATAGATATAGGAAGAACGAGTATCGGTACAGAGTTTTGGATTACTCCCGATCTTGATAAAGATATCCGATTATCCTACACCAATAATCATTTCGAATCATTGGACACCGCCGCAAAAGTACAAACCAATTCTCTCTATGGTCTCGCGACGTATGAATTCACCAAGGCCTATGACTTGATATTAGGGGGAGGCGCTGAAAAACCAGGAGGCAATGGCGGTAATACATATCAGTATGAAATTGGATTAAAGGGGCAGCTGGATGATTATATTAATGGTTATCTGCTTTTTGAAAAAAGACAGGTGTATGATACAATCACGGCCATCGAGCGGGAAATATACTGGCAGGCAATCGATACGGGATTAAGTATTGAAACACAGTCAGGAGTATCATTCGGTGGAGATCTGCAGCATCGTTATTATAGTGACGGCAATGCTCAAAACAGATTCCACGGCTTTTCGTCCTACAATGTTTTTGGTGAATCTTTACGATGGACATTACGTTATGATTACCAATACCTGAGTAGTGAAGACAAGAACAGTTCTCTGACGGATTTTTCCAGGAACACAGCTTCCGATGATGTGCCATATTGGAGTCCCTCATCATTTTCAGAGCATCGCCTGGGGGTAAATTTCCAGCAGGATTTTTTGGGGTATGAGCAAGGCTCAAAAAAAAGCATGAGCTACTATGCGATAAACACCGCTGTTGGTATCGAAGACAATGAAAATTTCACATTTACCACCAAATTCGATATTTTCCTTGAAATGAGTCCCCATTTTCTATTAAAAGGCAACTTTACATTATCAAAAAGCGATGAGTATGAGGAAAAAGCATTGTCAATGTCTCTGCACTATCGCTGGTGATTTAACTACCCTGTCTGTTTCTCCTGTATGGGACTCCGTGACCTGAGTGCCTTGCAGGATTTTTTTATTTATGGAGGTTTACATGATTGAAAGAATTCCGATGTCCAAAACGGGCAATAAAAAGTTAAGGGAAGAACTGCAGCACCTGGAAAGAGTCGAAAGAGGTGTGGTCGTCAAGGCCATTGAGGTTGCACGTGAGCATGGTGACCTGAAAGAGAATGCGGAATATCATGCGGCTAAAGACCGGCAGGGTCACATCGAAGGACGCATTCTGGAATTAAAGGATAAATTGTCACGGGCAGAAGTGATTGACTGCTTACAAGTGAGCACAAATAGCATAGTTTTTGGAACTGTAGTTGAACTGCTTGATCTCGATACGGACGAGGAGATTGTCTATCAGTTATTAGGACCGGAGGAAGCGGATGTGAAAAAAGGGTCTATATCCGTGCTCTCTCCGTTGGGACGAAGTATGCTCGGCAAAGAAGTCGGGGATGAGATTGTGACGGTTACGCCTGGTGGAAAAAGAGAATTTGAAGTGATATCAATCCGGCCCTCCGGGTTTTCATAAGAACACGCGCGATGGACCTGTTTTTAGGATATGCCCTTAGTTCTCAGCCGAATTTTGTAGGATTCCGGCCAGGAACATACCAAGGACCTGATCTGCAATTTCTTCTACAGTATAATGTGTCTCAAGAGACGCATTCCAGACTCGTGATACTTCGTCCAGCGCGCCAAAATAAACTCGTTTGGCAATATCCGGTTTAATATCAACCTTATAGATACCGGCCTGTTGACCTTTTTTTATTATATTGGCAATGATTCCTATGTATTCGCCAAACTTATTATTTCGATAGTCTTTGATAACCTTATTGGTTTGTCGAAGCTCGATCTGAATTACTTCAGCAAGGTTCTTGTTTTTTTTCATGGCCATAAGGTGCTGGATCGTAAAGATTTCCAGCATTTTCCTTGGATCTTCTTCAACGCTGAGTAATTTATCGGTCCTTTCGACAATTTTGCCTACTTCTTCTTCAAATACAGAGAGCAGGATATCGTATTTGTTATTGAAATAGAGATAAATAGTTCCATCGGCAACCTTGGCTTCTTTGGCAATATCGGATATTCTGGCGTTGAAAAATCCTTTTTTTGCAAAGACCTTTGTTGCAGCCGAAATTATTTTTGAATGTTTGTTTTCTGCTTTCATTCCAAAAATTGAAAGATCGAAACTAAAGAAAGAGATCAAAATTATGAATGACTATTCATTCATGTAATATTTCACATCCCTTTTGTCAACGAACAATCAAAGCGATAGGGATGATTAGTACCTTGCAGATTGTTTTCTTGTTTTTTTTGGCAAGAAAACAATCTGTCTAAAGTTGATGATCTCGTAAAAAGTCATCGAAGTTGCTGAGATGAGCTCTGGAAAAATCTCGATATACTAGGCGTAGTATCTGAAACGAGGATTTGGCAATACATGTGATACGGCAAATCCTTGTTTCAGATCTACAACGACGTAGATCGGGCTTTTTACGAGTCCATCAAAGTTATTAGCCCCCTACAAAGCATGGGGACTAAAGAGAGTGCCCCCTTGGGGGGTGCCGGCCTATTTTGTTATTGTGAAAAGAATTCATAAAAGAGATAAAATTACCAATCGGACTGGAGTAGCCTATGAAAATTCTTGTAGTTGGTTCAGGAGGGCGGGAACATGCGCTCGTGTGGAAAATCAAGCAAAGCGAAAAGGTCGATAAGATTTTTTGCGCCCCTGGAAATGCCGGCATCAGCCAAGTAGCCGAGTGCGTCGACATTTCAGTAACAGATATTAAAAAGTTACTGAAATTTGCCAAAAGAGAAAAAATCGATTTAACGGTGGTTGGTCCGGAATCCTCCTTGGTAGCCGGTATTGTAGATCTCTTTGAAAAGAATGGCTTGAGGATTTTCGGACCTTCCATGAAAGCCGCCCAACTTGAAGGAAGTAAGGTTTTTTCCAAAGAATTCTTGGAAAAATATAACATTCCTACCGCATCGTTCAAAGTTTTCAAGGACAGTGAGAAGGCGAAGAAATACATCGAATCCCATGGCGCACCGATCGTTGTTAAGGCCGACGGCCTCGCAGCAGGAAAGGGCGTGATTGTTGCGAAGAACGTTGAGGAAGCAAAGGATGCCGTGGATCTTATAATGGCAGACAAAGCTTTCGGCAGTGCCGGTGACAAAATTATTATTGAATCCTGCCTTACCGGAGAAGAAGCCTCTTTTATTGCTTTTACGGACGGGAAAACGGTTCTTCCTCTTCCAACCTCACAGGATCACAAAGCGATCTTTGAAAAGGATGAGGGGCCGAATACCGGTGGAATGGGAGCATACTCACCGGCTCCGGTAGTGACCGATGAAGTCGCGGATTTTGTAATGAACAGGGTTATGCTGCCTACGATCAAAGGATTGGAGGCGGAGGGTCGTCCGTATAAAGGTATGCTCTATGCGGGGTTAATGATCGATGGCGATACGATCAATGTTCTTGAGTTTAATTGTCGATTTGGAGATCCTGAAGCTCAACCCCTATTGATGCGGTTAAAAAGTGATATCATCGATATATTTGAAGCGGCAATTGATGGGAAATTGGATCGTGTTGAAATGAAAATCGATCCCCGTCCTACAGTCTGCATTGTTATGGCTTCCGGTGGATATCCTGGATCTTATGAAAACGACAAAATAATTAAGGGATTAACAAAGGCTTCCGCGTGTCAGGGAGTGGAAATATTTCATGCCGGTACCGCAAGAAGACGAGGTCGGATTGTTAGCAACGGCGGTAGGGTTCTTGGTGTCACCGCAGTTGGAAATACTTTAAAGGATGCCATAGCCAAAGCCTATATCGCGGTTGATGAGATTCATTGGACCAATTGTTACTTTCGAAGGGACATTGGCGACAAAGCTTTGAATCGCGGTTCAATTGCTGCACAAGAGCCGTTGGTCGGAATCATCATGGGTAGTGACTCCGATTTTCCGGTTATGAAGTCCGCGGTTGATTTTTTACACTCGATGGATATCTGTTGTGAAATCACAGTTGCCTCTGCTCACCGAACTCCTGAAAAAGCGGTTGAATATGCCAAAACAGCGCAGCAGAAGGGACTGAAGGTGATAATTGCCGGTGCTGGTATGGCGGCACATCTGGCTGGAGTACTCGCTGCACATACGGATCTTCCCGTTATCGGAGTACCGCTGGATGCTTCATCTCTGGGAGGTTTGGATGCTCTGCTTTCTACAGTGCAGATGCCGCCCGGCGTACCGGTTGCGACCATGGGCATCGGCAAAGCGGGAGCCCGGAATGCTGGGGTAATGGCATTGAAAATTCTCGCTTTAACGAATCCAGATCTTGGTAAAAAACTTATAAAATTACGTCAGGATATGGCTGTCGAGGTTGAGGAGAAAGCCAAAAAAATACATGTATGAAAATAACAGTCATGATATGGTGGGAACATCAATTGATCTTGCTGTAAGTCTTTTACGCCATGGCGGGATCGTTGCTTTTCCGACCGAGACCTACTATGGACTTGCTGTCGATCCCGATTGTGACTCAGCTGTGGCAAAATTGTTTGCAATAAAGAACAGGCCCGTGGATAAGCCATTACTTCTTTTAATTGCAAAAATTGAACAACTCAGCTCCATCGTCCAGGCGGTTCCGCCAGTATATTGGCCGTTAATAAAAAAATATTGGCCGGGACCTCTGACGCTGATTTTCCTTGCCGATAAATCACTTAATCGACGAATTTGTGGAAATAGTGGAACTGTTGGTATACGGATTTCGCCCCATCCGATTGCTCGGGAACTGGTTAGCCGGATGGGCAAGCCGATTACCGCCACCAGTGCCAATATATCGGGCCATTATCCTGCTCGATCTGCGCGGGAAGTTGTTGAAAACTTAGGGAATAAGATTGATTACATTATTGATGGCGGACAAACTCCAGCAGGGTTATGTTCGACGATACTCAGTGAACGAAATGGTAAACTTGCCATTATTCGTCGTGGACGGATAGATGTATCGGAAGTCTGAAGTTTTTAGGAGTGTGTCTTAAATGGCATTGTGTCATTTCTTCTTTTTCTCAAACATTGAGAGGATTTTAACATGAGCGAATTGAAATGGGACAAGCAATTTGCCTTAGAACAGGCGGCCGATGATGCAGAATTACTCGGTGAGTTGTTGCAGATTTTCAAAGATTCCTTTCAAACGGATTTGCAACTTATTCAACAGGGTTTGGTTGAAAGTTCACCAGCCAAGATATGTAACGCAGCGCATTCGATAAAAGGTGCCTCCGCCAGTCTCGGTATTCATGGTATCAATGAGATAGCTCAGCAGATTGAGGAAGACAGTAGGGGAGGCAGCCTGGATATTGCCCGTGAAAAGATCGCGGTTTTACATGCGTTGCTCGATGAAATTCAGGCTCTCTGATTTGCAGATTCCACCTCTTTTAAGTCCCATTGCCAAGAAAAGGGGGACGAAAAAGAGGTGGAAGAAGGGTTTAGGCTGCGCTTAGTCTCTGGTTAAACTCCTGTATTTCAAGCGATGCGGCTGGTCGGCCGCTGCACCGAGTCTGCTTTTACGATCCTTTTCATAATCTGAATAATTTCCTTCAAACCAAACAACTTGAGAGTTGCCTTCAAAAGCCAGGATGTGTGTGGCGATCCTGTCTAGAAACCATCTGTCGTGACTTATTACCACAGCGCAACCGCCAAAGTTTTCTAGAGCCTCTTCCAGTGCTCGCAGGGTGTTTACATCCAGATCATTCGTAGGTTCATCGAGCAGGAGAACGTTTCCACCTTCTTTAAGCGTTCGGGCCAGATGTACACGATTACGTTGACCACCGGAAAGTAGCCCAACTTTCTTTTGCTGGTCGGTTCCGGAAAAATTAAATTTTCCTACATAGGCACGACTGTTCACTTCTTTAGTACCAAGCCATATAGTATCTTGTCCGTCGGAGATCGCCTGCCAGATGGTTTGTTCGGGATCAAGCTGGTCGCGACTTTGGTCAACATAGGCCGGTTTTACGGTCTCTCCCAGACGGATTGTCCCGGTATCAGGAGTCTCCTGACCAACGATCATTTTGAACAGGGTGCTTTTTCCTGCGCCGTTAGGACCGATAACTCCGATAATTCCACCGGGGGGCAGACTGAAATTCATATTTTCTACAAGGAGACGATCAGCGAAACTTTTACTGACGTTATCCGATTCGATGACTACCTTGCCAAGTCTAGGGCCCGGGGGAATGAAGATCTCCAATTCCCTGGCAAGCTTTTCCGTCTCCTTGGACAGCAACTGTTCATAGGAACTGATGCGTGCCTTGGACTTGCTGCGCCTACCTTTCGGACTCATCTTGATCCATTCAAGTTCGCGGCGTAACGTTCTTTGCCGATCACTTTCTTTCTTTTCTTCCATGGCCAGCCGCTTCTCTTTTTGTTCCAACCAGGAGGAATAGTTGCCTTTCCATGGGATTCCTAAACCTCGGTCAAGCTCCAGAATCCAACCGGCTACATTGTCGAGGAAATATCTATCATGGGTAACCGCGATAACTGTGCCGACATAGGTTTGCAGGTGTTGCTCCAGCCAGGCGACGGATTCTGCATCAAGATGATTGGTCGGTTCGTCCAGAAGCAAAATATCCGGCTGTTTCAGAAGAATTCTGCAGAGGGCGACCCGACGTTTTTCACCTCCGGAAAGAATGTCGCATTTGCTGTCTGATGGCGGACACCTCAGCGCATCCATCGCCATTTCCAGACGACTATCAAGATCCCAAGCGGAGAGATTGTCGAGTTTTTCCTGTACGCTTGCCTGCCTGTCGATGAGATCCTGCATTTCATCATCTGACATAGGTTCAGCAAATTTATCATTAATTTCATTGAATTCATTAAGAAGATCAACAGTTTCCTGTACACCCTCCTCGACAATCTGTTTAACGGTCTTGTCCGGATCCAGTTCGGGTTCCTGGGAAAGATAGTCAACTCTGAGACCCGGAGCCAGATGGGTTTCTCCATTAAAATCTTTATCTATGCCGGCAAGAATTTTTAACAGGGTACTCTTTCCGGAGCCATTCAAGCCTAAGACACCGATTTTGGCTCCATAGAAATAGGAAAGTGAAATATCCTTTAAGATCGGCTTATTCTCGTAATATTTGCTTACTTTTATCATCGAATAGATGATCTTTTTATCGTCTGTGCTCATTAATACGTCCTTTAATCTATTTGCTGTATGGAAACAGGATATATCTGTCGGATGTTTAAATGGTCTCCGATCACAAAAAAAACAGCGCCGAGGATAGTTCAAAAAAAGGCGCGATAATCAAATAAAAGATTATCGCGCCTTAGAGTATAAGATCTTAAAAAATAAGATCAACTTTATGGGAGTGTTCTATTTCTTTTCTTTATCGTCGGTGAATTCTTTAGCAACGAGAGCACCGACCACACCGATCAATCCCAGATTTCTCATCTTTTTCATGGCCGGTTTCACCATGGAAGCAAGCATTGCCCTTCTTCTTACCTGTCCTAAATCCGCAAGCTCCGGAGTCTGACTGGTGAAGAGAAGCTCCATGTCTTTTTTCTTGCCGAAATAGCGACTGTTGGGACCGAGTTTACCACCGTTTGGTTCGATGCCTTTGGCCCCTTTCTTGACGTATCTGGCAACTTCCGATTGCGGATCGTCCAGATCACCAAATATTCGGGCTCCGGTAATGCAAGTCTGCACACAGGCGGGAAGCGCACCGGCTTCTACTCGCGGTTTACAGTAGGTACATTTATCGGCTTTGCCGTCTTCCGAGACATCATCAACCAGAGCAGGGTTGACATATCTGGCGTTATAGGGACAGGCATCAACGCAGGCTCCGCATCCGAGGCATCGACTTTTGTCGATCTGCACAGTCCCGTCAAACGGGTCTTTCCAGGTGGCGGCCACTTCCATTGTCTTGGTTTCACCTGTTTTTTTGTTGGTGAACGTCATTTCTACCTGATCCGCTGGACACTCAGGTACGCAGAGCGGCTCAGTGCAGTGATTACAAAGGCCGGGGTAATAAGTTGATGCCATTTCACCGCCAACCAGACTTGGGCCCATGCGATATACCCAGTTGCGATGAAACTCCACAGGGACCTCCCATTCTGCTTTGCAGGCGATGGTGCAGGCGTGACAGCCTACACATCGTTCAAGGTCGATAATCATTCCGTATTGCATTGTATCCTCCTGAAATAATACCTTTAAAGCCGATTTTAGACTGTGGCGGGAATATCAATAACCTTACCGTCTTTAATTAATTTGACAAAGTTGTTGCGCATTCCATAGGTGCCGGTCTCAGGATCAACTGTAATTTTAGTAATAAGACTCGTGTCATCAACACCGGAATTCACCCCAACGCTCATAAGCGGATTGGAGGAACCATAGCCATGAGCCATGAAAACAGCATCCTTGCGAATGCCCGGCGTGGTTTTTACTGTGGTAGTGGTGCGGGATTTTATCCCTTCCGCGTTAATGAATCCGACTATGTCGCCGTCCTTTAAGCCCATTTCGGCAGCGACTTTATCATTCAGCCAAACCGGATTTTCAGGCATGGCATTATGCAGCCAGATGTTGTTCTGACTTCTGTTGAAAGTGTGTACGGGCACACGGCCATAGAGGAGTCTTGCATATCCGGCAGGGGCTTGCTCAACCGGTATATACGTCGGAACTCCCGGAAATCCGACATCTGCTATGTCTTCATTGTAGAACAGAACAGAAAAATCCTCCGGTATTGCATATGGACTTTTGCCTTCCCGGATATGGATGCCGCCTTCTTTTTTCAGTTGTGCCAGGGAAAGATTCGCGACACTAAGGTCTTTATCAACCAGTTCTTCTACTGTTTTAACGGGAATATCCTTTTCATATCCCATTCGTTTGGCAATCTCATTGGTTATGTAGACATGGTCTTTTCGCTCAAACATCGGGGCTACCAGAGGCATCCTTGCAGCAATGAATTGCTGTTGCTTGTCAGCGAAATCAAATTGCGTTCCGGTATGTATGAGGTCATGCCGTTCAAGATAGCTTGCTTCCGGCAACAGGATGTCAGCCCACATGGTTACGTCGGTCGGCATAACGTCAACACACATGACAAAATCCATTTGCTTCAGCACCTTTTTCATCTTTTCCTGACCGGGAATGGTCTGGATAGGGTTTTGGCCCCAGATGATGCAACCTTTGATAGGATAAGGTTTTCCGGTCAAGGCGGCATCTCTGATAAGTTCGGTCGGTGTGCCGGGAGGAGAGTAGGGGTAAATTGCATCCTCATCCGCATTAAGGTTCAGATTAAATTCACCCTCATGATCTTTTCTGGCCCAGCTGGTTTTGCCGACTTTTGGCTCTTTAGCAGGTACCCAGCCGCCTTTGACGAAATAGGCTCCGAGCAGTCCGGTAAGACAGGCCAGGGACCGTTGTCGTTGAAAATCATTGCCGTACCAGGAGGTGTGCCGACCAGGGTGGATGGCAACATTCGGCGCATTGGCTGCCAACATCTCGGCGACTTCTTTAATCTGATTGGCAGGTATATCACACTCTTTAGCTGCCTTCTCCAATGACCAATCTTTAATACCATCCTTGAATTCATCAAAACCTTCAGCATACTCTTCAATGAACTCTGCATCATATTTTTTCTTGCTGACAAGATAGTTCATAATGGCAAGGAGGAAAGCGGTATCCGTACCCGGTTTAATTTTTACCCAGATATCCGATTTGGCCGCTGACGAGGAGTAGCGTGGATCAACAACTATCAGTTTGGCTCCATTCTGCAGGCCTTTTATGTATTTTTTTATATGGCTTACGTGAATATTTTCGCCGAAATGGCCGCCGAGAAGAAATATAACCTTGGCATTCGGCATGTCGACATTTTCGCCGGGTGCCATACCTATGGTTGCGAGATAAGCCATGTCACGCGCTCCACGGCATTGAAAGAAAGATGCCTCGCTCACATTATGGGTTCCGACCACTCGTTCCATAAAATGCATCGGGTATTTTGCGGTTGCCCCATGGGGGAATATGCAGAATCCCTGAGCACCGTATTTATCCTGTATTGCTTTCAACTTGCTGCCGCATTCATCCAGAGCTTCTTTCCAGCTGATCCGTTTCCATTTTGGTTTTCCACGCTCGCCGACATTTTTAAGCGGGTATTTTAGTCTGTCCGGATCATAGAGGAGTTGAATACCGGCATTTCCACGGGCGCATATAGCGGTACCATTATCGATTGATTTCGGATTGCCTTCAAGTTTCACTAATCTGTCGCCACGTGTTTTGCCGACGAGCTGACATCGCCAAAAACACATTTCGCAGACACCCCCGACCACAGTTGTATCTTTTAATGATCCTTTAGCCTCAAGGGGGGAACGGGTTATTCCGCTCTCAGAGGCAATGGCTCGGGATAGGGGCAATGCGACTGCTGCTAATGAGGCAGATTGTAAAAATCTACGCCTCGTTATGTTAAATGCCATCTTCTATTTCCTCCTTTGTAAAAAAATCTATAAAGCTTATGATTGTTCGGTAAAAAGGATGTTGAGCCTCTTCTTTTACTTTTGCTGCGAAAGTTGAAAACCATGGCAGAAAAAAACGGGCCAAAAATTCCTCTTCACGCTCCCGGTTATTATCTTCTGCGAGAAATGACAGGAATTCAAGCTGATGTATAATGCTGTCAGGAAGGTCAGCGTTCGGCCGTAGGTTGTAGCCAAGTGAGCGGTAGTACATCAGGATCTCTTCCGAGTACTTCCCTTTGAGTGTTTTATCCAAATAGACGGATCCGTATGGAGGGGCCGCAACATGGGGAACACCATTGATGAAGAGTCTGGTATATTCAACCTGAAGATCTTCGAGAAGATTCTTGCTCCGGCTGAATTCAGCCTGTAAGGCCGTCTTTTCTTCAGTACCATCAAGTGCATCAAGCAACTCATAGAGACTTGATAGATATTTTTCAGAAAACCATTGAGGATCGGGGTATTGCATGCTTTGTGCGCAAAACCGATAAATCGTGGCTATGTGATCGGTCGCTGAGTTTTTTTGCATCGGATCTATAACGTTAATCTAGAGAAATTTGCTGAGCGATCATGAATACTTCTATGATGAGAGAGTTATGTTTTGTACTACAATGTAATTTACGTCGTATAGTACTTGTCGCACATGGTTTTGTAAATACCACGGAGTAGTAATATGTGTCCCGCTAAATTATCGTAATACTGTTCAAATATGAAATAACCCATAAAAATAATTAAATATAATGTTTCCTCTCGGGAAAGAAGGTAATTAATAAATTAAAAAATTAAATACCAGCTCACCGTAATGAATTTGACCCCGACATAGATGAGCCGGGTGTGCTAAGCAAAGTATCGTTGAAATAATAAGGGGATCAGATGTAATTAATCCCGTCGGTTTTACTCTCACGGACTACCTGTTAGTTGCTGATGCATGTCGCCATTGAGAAATTGAATAACAGACCTATAAAGCAGGAAAGGATCACAACTGCCGGTCAATTCCCGAATGGAATGCATGGCAAGGGTCGGCGCACCGACATCTATGGTTTTTATCCCAAGACGAGCGGCTGTAATAGGGCCTATAGTGCTTCCGCAGGGCATGTCACTGCGCATGACAAACTCCTGTGGAGTTACATCAGCCGCTTTGCAGATGTGTTTATAGATGGCTGCAGTGAGGCTGCTGGTGGCATACCGTTGGTTGGCATTGAGTTTAATCACGGGGCCTTTATTGAGATGAATTTCATGGGCCGAGTCCATCTTATCCGTGAAGTTGGGATGGGCGGCATGGGCGTTGTCCATGGAAATAAGAAAAGAATTACTAAGTGAAATCGCCCTGGGTTCCGGGGAGGGGAGAATACGTTCGAACACGGTATCGATGAAAGAACCGTTTGCTCCTGTAGCTGAAGTAGAACCGTTCTCCTCATGATTGGAACAGAAGAGAAAGGTGTTCTTTGTCCTGTCGGTATGAGCAAGGGCGGTTACGCCGACGTGGCAACTCAGTAGGTTATCGAGCCGGGCCGAACTGATGAACTCATTATTGCTGCCGAGGTAATTTGGTCCTTGAAAATCATAGCAAAAGAGATCAAAGCCCAGAATTTCCTGGATCGTATCCTTCGGGTGTTCCTGTCGGAGTTGGTTGAGAAGAAGTGATCCTAAATCCGGTAATTTATTTTCTACTGACTGGGCGATGATCGGCGGAAGATGTTTCTGTCGATCGATACTGTTGTTCGTGTTCGCGTCTCTATTGAAATGGATGGCTATACTGGGAATGATTAGCAGGGGGCGGTTAAAGTCAATCAGCAGCACTTTCAAAGTCCCGTCGGCCATTTCGCAGACTACGCGTCCCGCAAGGGAAAGGTCACGATCGAACCATGAGCCAAGTAAACTGCCACCGTATACCTCAACACCTAGTTGGTGGTAAGATCCGGTTTTCAGATCAGGCCGCGGTTTAATCTGCAGACAGGGGCTGTCTGTGTGAGCCGCAAGCATTCTGAATCCACTTGCGCACTCTTCGTCGCTACCCAAGGTGAAAGCAATAATAGCGCTGTTCTCTTTTGAGACATAATAAGAGTGACCTTTTTTCAGGTGCCATTGTTCATTTTCCCGTAGTCGAAGGAATCCATGTAATCTTAAAAAGTTTTCAATACCGGCGACGGCGTGATAAGGCGTGTGCGAGGAGGAGAGAAAGGAGAATAAGTTCCTGTTGTAATCAGATTGGTTCATGGTTTGTATGAAACGTGAATCTTGATGGCGTCGTAAAAACTCTTCATCTGCTTCGTTGTGCAAAATATCTATCATTAAGAAGTACTTATTACGCCGTAATAATAGATATTTTGCCCGCCCCGCATAGGATTTTTTTACTTAGGCCATCTCAAATTTGAGGTTTTTACGAGTTTATCAATCTTATTAGCCTGAAGGTTCATAGTTGAAGAGTGATTTTTGCTATGCTTCAGCCATTTTTTCATAAACAGCCAATTTTGCTGCTATGCTGCTAAAAGCGGTGGTTCCTGACGCTCCATCATTATCGCCGGCAGCCCGATTCCCGGATAATGAGTCAGCTGCTGACTCTTTCTGCACTACCCCTTTCTCCTGGACCTGCTGTAACTCTTGCCTGGCTTGCGCTTCTTTGGCATCAGCTTGAGCCGCAATCATTTTGTCGGCGCCGGATGGACTTGCAGGAGCCAGGGCGGCTCGTTTGATAGTCTCCATTTTGGTTATCGTCGCTTCAGGAGTTGATTCCTCCGTCACATCTACTCCGACTTCTCCACCGATAGCGTATAAAGCACCGTCAGCTCCTTTTTGATAGGTGAAGGAAGCACCTCCCTTGGCATATGGCCCGGCAGCTGAGAGATGTGCCTGCTCGTGGGCTCTTACTTCCATGTCCCGACGTTTAAGTTGTTGCAGTTGCTCCAGTTCTTGCTGATCCAGACTTTTTATAGTATTGTTGTTTTTAGTTTTCGGGGTGGCGACAGGTGATTCTACTTCGGCGGCTTTATCTTTCCCATTTTGTGAAAGAGTAACTTTATCTCCCGGGAAAGATGAGCTTCCATCATCTGGTGAAGATTGTGAGGACGCAGGTATTCCTCTGCTGACAGAGTACGTAGAGCCACTATTACTCGTGGTGAAAGTGATTGGGTTTAGCGCCATGAATTGCCCCTTGCAGACCTTGGATAGCTTTAATTATAGAGCATATTTCAGACGTTGGCAAACCAAGATCGAAGTCGCTAGGCTTAACACGATTCCGTCAATTATATTTCTCCTGCAGATCATAGAGTACATCCAGATACTCATCCTTTAGCTGCAGACGCTCCCCCCCATTTTCAATCTCGTCGATAAGGGAACGTATCGCCGGTCTAAGGTCGATCCCGTGCCCGCCGTTTCCTTCAGCGTTGGCACGGTCGATGGTAATGATGGCATAATAACTGATCACCATTCTCAAGCGGGGATCCCTGCGAAAGAGATAGAGCCGACCCCCCATGGTATTGAGGAAGAAAGCGGCATAGTCAATACGGACGGCAGGGGGAATGGATAGGCCGTATTCCTTCTTCATATAATCAGGCTGATAGGTAAGACCGTAGAAAGCTTTCAGAACTGGTTCAAATGAATCGTGTTCCTTATCAAGTATTTCCTTGAGAATGTTGATATTGTCCTTGCCGAGGATTCGAAAAAAATGAGCAGTATTTTGAAGAAGAGTGAAGAGGTTGTCGGTTTCCCGAAAAATTACCGGAGGATTATCGATGAGTTTTTGGGCAAGGCCGGAAAAATAAACCTTACTTGGTTTTTTCAGACCAAAGTTTTGCATGTACGGCTGCTGATCGAGATGGGCATAAAATGAGTTTACCTTGTCAGCGAGAAGCTGTGGATCGCCTCCAGCTGAAAATCTTTGCCGAATTGAGCTCGACGTATCACTTGTAGTCAGCGAATTTGCGTCTATCTGATTGTTTTGTCCGGGAGCATTACTGGAATCCATTGATCGGGCATTGTCGGGGGGATTCTCAGAGGTGCGATCAATCTCAGGTCCGACCGCAATTTGTCCAGGTGGTATATCCTTTTCTCTACTATCGGCAGCTGATGTTCGGGGATTTTTCTGGTTGGCTTGCTGTTGCTTTTCAAAAGAAGTGGAGCTGTCCCCCTGTCCGGTGTAGGAGGTGGAGGCACGTTTTTGGGTGAAGAAATAGGAACCGGCAATCAAAAAAAATGCGATAAGCAATATTGCAAGATAACCAAAGGGGCTCGAGCCTTTTTTCACTCTGGATTTTGGGTGGTCTTTGGTGATTTGTTCATTCATTTTGTATTCACGTTAAGAATAGAAAAAAAAGTATGCAACGCAGGCAACTGTTCACCAGCACTCCATTTTCGTCTGATCAGGCGGCCGTGCGCGGACGGGCAGGCGCAGTGATCCGCCCTTACAGCTCGGAGGCCTGCTTGAATACATGGAACACTCGATGATGACGGCCAAGGATGGCCTGGTGTCGCAGGAGCGACACAGTTACAAATCCGAGTTATGCCGTCTTTCAGAGTGGACCGCTGAACGATTACCAACGCAGAGAAGGCAATTGCCATAAAAGATACTCCATACCAGGTTCAAAGTCACGGAAGAATAGGGAGATTTAAGCCGAATGACGATGGCTCCGCGCCAGAATCTGAATCGCGGTGTTTATTGGTGAGTTAATCAACAATGTACACCTGCATGTTCACGATTGGACCGTCGTATTTCTAAAGCACTGCTAAACACCTACGGGTTCAAGCTTAAGCTTTTGCAATCTCGGTGAACGGTTATTCAGTCAATCTGTCTAAGTTGCTTTTAATGCTTGACTGAAATCGCCGAAAACACTATTTTGGGATCTCAAATTTACAACTGCAGCAGTATTTAAGTAGATAATATAATACATTATGGCAATAAGGTTTAAGTTACTTTTATTAATTTAATTTGGAGGAACGTTAATGACTATTTCTGTTGTTGGACATGCAAATCCTGATACCGATTCAGTAACTTCTGCAATCGCTTTAGCAACTCTTCTCAACGCTCAAGGTAAGGAAGCTAAGGCATGCATGCAAATTGCCGTTGCGGATCTCAATCCTGAATCCACCACCGTCTTGAAACGTTTCGGACTTGCTGCTCCCGAACTGCTTACAGATGCAGCCGGCAAGCAAATTGCGCTTGTAGATTTTAGTGATCTTGCACAAGGACCTGCAAATTTGAATGCAGCAGAATTGGCAGCAATTGTCGATCATCATAAAATTGGTGATGTTACCACCAATAATCCGATCTTATTCAGAGCCGAGCCTGTTGGCTGTACTGCTACTGTTTTGAACAAGATGTATAAGGAAGCCGGTGTTGCGATTCCCAAGAATGTAGCCGGTGGAATGTTGGCGGCAATTTTGAGTGATACCGTAAACTTCAAATCGCCCACCTGCACTGAAGATGACAAGATTGCCGTCAGCGAACTGAAAGGTGTTGCCGGGGTAACGGATACTGAAGAGCTTTTCATGGAAATGTTGAAAGCCAAATCAGCTGTTGAAGGGGTTCCGGCGAAGGATCTTCTGTTCCGCGATTATAAAGATTTTGATATGAAAGGCAACAAAGTTGGAGTTGGTCAGCTTGAACTTGCAACTCTCGACCAGGTTGCCAATGTTCGCGATGAGCTCTTTAAAGCCATGGAAGCAGTTAAAGCAGATGGTCGTCACTCAGTGTTGCTCATGCTTACCGATGTAGTGAAAGAGGGCACTGATCTGGTTGTTCTTTCCGATGATCCTGCATTGATTGAAAAAGCGTTTGATACAAAACTTGACGGTAATTCAATGTGGATTCCCGGTATGATGAGCCGTAAAAAGCAGACTGTTCCTAACCTGCAAAAAGTTTTCGGTTGTTAAGTCGAACCTGATTAAAACCTGAGTTTCTCTGAAACGTCGGGGAAATTTCAAATGAAAAAATAAGGGCGGTTACATGCAGATGTAACCGCCCTTATTTTATGATTGTTTAATTGGCCGGGCAGGCAATTTTAGACATCTTCTTCAGGTAGTCGAAGTCGTTGTCCCGTTCAGGAGTGTGGCACTGCAAACAGAGTTCTTTTGGAGGCTGGCGCACCGGTGCTACCTTAGCAGGAGACGATTGGTGCTGCTTTCCGGGACCATGACATATTTCACAACCAATTGTTTGGCGATCGGTGTCCAGTGAGAGCAAATAAAGGAGTTCCGGCTGGTTGGAAGACGTATTGACGTTACCTGCTGTCACATGGCAAGGAAGACATTGGAGATTAAATGACTGACCTTCGTTGGAGAGGGTGGTGTACGCCCCGGCATGACTGGTCTTTTTCCAAAAATTGGTTTGTTTTTCGTGACAAGGAAGGCAACTGCCGGCTCCGGCGATCTCGTCTTTTTGCAGTGCTGACCGAAGAGCCGGATCATCGGCTTGGAGGCCGGAACGCCGATATTTGTTGAATGCAGTAATACTCGCTTTTATATCCTGCACCATCGCGTCGATACCATCTTCCGATGAAGTCGGTTTGACAGGTAAAAACCGGCATTTGAAACTCTTGGGTGACAATCTTCCATCTTCAGCTAATTCTTTTGTCAGCCGTGCTTGCTGATCAAGAAGTGTTTGCCGATACGTATGTAAGCGCTCAAATTTAAGAGGGGTCTCACTGTTCGGGTAGCTCTGTTTTTCAGGTTGATTTAATCGGCTTAATTGGCGATCGATGGATTCCAGTCTATTTTTTATTTGATCTAGCTGAAATAAAGACGTAGCCGGCAACCACTTTCCATTTCCATGACCGATAATATCAAGTTTACCTAGATACTTCCCTCGACCTCCGCTCTGAACAAGAAGACTGCTTTGCGGCATCGTTGGACTGATATTTGCTCCCCTTGCATCCGCGGCGACAATAATGTCAATTTTTTTGAAACTATCTTGTATTTCCCTATTTTCATCCGCATTCAAATTGGAGAGAACCACAAGAATATCGCATCGTTTTGCCAGGAAGTGGATTTCATTTTCAAGCGCCTTCCGCCAGTCATTTATATTGAATCCTTCGATGGTATGTCCATTGTTTCCCGTTAATCCAATAATTCCGACAGTAACATCTCCCAGGTTCTTGATGATATGGGGTTGGAAAACAAGCTTTCCCTTCCGGTTATAAACATTCGCCGAAATCCAGGGAAAGGAATAGTCACTTGATTGCAGGAAAAAAGACGGCCCGGCGGATAGATCGCTTGAGCTGGGGCAAACTGCGCCGTAGCTCATTGCCTGGTATGCCCTGACGATTCCATGAGCGATGATCAAGGCAGTTGTATTTGCCTCTTCCGTACCTGAAAGAGCCCTTTTGAAAAGGAGATTTCCTGCGTCGACTGCAAATAGCGGTTGAGTTGCTTCTGCTTTTAAACTCTTGATTAAAGTTGCCTTGCCGGACAGCCCGCCCAGCTGATTTGACTTTCAACCGCAGGGTTCGTATTCACCGAGAACATTACTTGAGTATAGCAGAGAAAATGGTGCGGACCTCACTGGTCCGGCAGTTTGGCTATTACCTGTTGCAGCAAAGGACAGAAGGATTAATAATGAAATATGGAAAATATATCTTGAATTCATGATGTGCTGTTGCTGTATTGAAATGGCAAAGGTGAAGATATATAATGTTGATCTTCACGGGAAAATTATCAGGAAGTAATATAAATCAAAAATTCCCGATTTCCTTTCGGTCCAAGTATTGGCGAAGTCACAGTTCCCCGGCTCACCAATCCGGCATTTTGCACAAAGGATTCAACCTTATCTATCGCTTTTTGATGTAGTTCCGTTTGGTTAATTACTCCACCGGGGCTAACATCTTCACGGGGCAGTTCAAATTGAGGCTTTATAAGAGCCAAGATGGCTATATCATGGAGAAAGAGTTTTGAGATTGGAGGCAAAAGTGTAGTCAGAGAAATAAAGGACACATCCATGACTGCAAGATCGATTACCTGGTCGTCGACTTCCTTTGAGGTAATGTTTCTTGCATTAAAACGTTCAATAACAGCCACTCTGGGATTCTGCCTGATTCTCCAGGCAAGTTGTCCATAGGCAACATCTATAGCATATACTCTTTGAGCATTGTGCTGGAGCAGGCAATCCGTGAATCCGCCGGTGGAAGCACCTATATCGACACAGATCAGTCCGGCAGGAGAGAGGCAGAAATGAGATAGCGCTTTTTCAAGTTTCAGGCCACCGCGAGACACATAGGGGCATTTTTCTTTAACACGGAGCGAGGCTTCGGTAGAAATTAGTCGCCCTGGTTTATCGGAAACCTGTTCGTCGAGATACACTTCTCCGGCGTATATCATTGCCCTTGCAGCTTCGATAGTCGGTGCAAAGTGTCTCCTGAGTAATATCTGATCCAGACGATCCTTCAAAATATAAGTTATCCGTATTTGCTAGAGCTTACTGAGTCTTTCCTGAGCAGTTGCGGCTTCCGGAGACGAAGAATATTTCTTGAGCAATTTTTTATAGATAACCTTTGCGGTGTCTTTGTCTGCAAGCTTTTCAAAAGCCATTCCCTGCTTGAGCATTGCCTGCGCGGATTTTGCGTGGTCTGAGTGTTGGGAGATGATATTTTGATATTGCATAATTGCCTTATCATATTCTTTTTGTTGAAAGAGACATTCCCCCATCATAAATCGTGCTTCGACACTGTTGCTGTCGGACGGATTTTTGGCAATCTGTTCAAAGAGCTGATATGCTTCTTTGAATTTATCCGTCGCATACAATTTCTGTGCTTTCTGGAAAGTATCTAATGGCGCTTCCTGATTGGCGTTTGCAGTGGGGTTAGGTGGCTGAGAAGCAGTTGACTGCTGCCCTGAAGTTCGGTCTCCTTGCCCAGATTTGTTAGCCTGAGATGATGATGCGGGCTGTGCAGCATCATTCAGTTTGATCTTTTTTTGGTCCGGCTGGATATGTTTGGGTGACCTGGAAGATTGCAGGTTGGAATGAGCCGATTTAGTGCGGGTTTTAGCAAGCTCAGCGGCAAGAGCAGCTTCTTTCGCTCTAAGCTCAGCCTCTCTTATGCGAGCCTGCTGAATGGCTTTGACACTTTCTTGTTGCTGTTTCAATTTTTCGTTAAGAGCTTCTGTAAGTCTTCGCTCTTTTTCGCGTTGAGTTTCTTCAAATTGTTTTAATGCTTCTTCACGTTTGGAAGCCTCTGACTGGGCGACATTTGAAATGCTTGCCTCAAGCTCTTTGTTTTGTTCCTTGAGGCTTTCATTGAGATGATACGTTTCTTCCAGCTGGCCCTTTAATTTCAGAATATCCTCCTCGAGCATATCCATCTGTCCGGATGCAGCAGCCTGACGTTTCTGGAGATCGCCGACCGTAGTGTATTTCATGTCCTCCAGTTTCTTGTTAACAATACGCAGTTGATATCGCAAATCCTCAAGATCGGTCTGTGACGCACATTGAACAAGAAAAGGCGCAACTGAAAGAAGAAGCAGTAAATTAAGTGCCGTTTTTTTCATGGTATACGTATCTGATTAAATTGTTTTATAAATCTTACCTTGACCATTGAGGATAGTTCTGGCTTCCGGGAAGTGTGAAAAGTCTTCTTTGAAATGAGCCATTTTTCATTATACCGTATATTTGGCTCTTTTCGCCATCTCGTTTTGCAAATATGATCTGGTTACCATCGGGTGACCAACAAGGTGATTCATGGTAGACGAGATCATCGGTTAGCTGTATCGGCGGATCGTTTCTGTATGGATTGAGAATACAAAGCTGATAAATTCCGCCACGTAAGCTGGAATAGACAATGAGATCTTCTGTCGGCGACCAATTCGGTTCGGCATTTTCAGTCCCGTCGAAGGTCAGTCTTCTCACTTTTCTCGTCTGCATTTCCATCAGATAAAGTTGTGGCTTTCCACTTCGATCGGATACGAAAACCAGATTTTTACCATCGGGAGACCAGTTCGGCGAAACATTTATACCTGCGTGTTTAGTCAATTGTTCGATTATATCTCCTTTAGCGTTGAGCAGATACAAATCAGGGTTACCGTTTTTCGAGAGAGTGATGACCATATATTTACCATCGGCTGACCAGGCTGGAGCAAGGTTCAAACCTTTACGTCTGGAGAGTACCCGAGTGGTTTTACTTTGCCGTAAATCAGTAATATATAGGTTCTGATTACCACTATGATAGGAAGAGTAAGTTAAAAAATTTCCTCCGGGAACAAACCTTGGAGAGACGGTAATATATTTGTGCCGCGTTATTTGTCGGAAATTTGTGCCCAGGATATCTGTAAGATAAACTTCTTTAATCCTGTTCTCCTGATTGATAAAGGCAATTCTGCTCGTCGCGATTCCTGGTTGTCCGGTTAATGTTTCAATGACACTGTCACAAAACTTGAACAACATTTGTTCCTTCTGCGGCATTGAACCGGAAAAGCTTTTACCCATGATGATCTGATCTGCTGCCACATCAAGCAATCTCATTTCAAGTTTTATTGTGTCCCCGCTCATCTCATATTGACTGAGGATGACGTAATCCGCACCGAGCTTTTTCCAGTCGGCATTATCACCAGTATATTCAGAGTTGGAAATTATTGAGATTATGCCATGGAACTTCAACGCGTTACCGAGGGTGTCAGCCAGTCTTCCGCCCAAGATCTGTTGCTGCTGAGTCATCCCTTCCTTGTGAAACGGCGGTACTGCTATATTGATTTTCCTGGTTTCGGATGCGGTAATGTCCAGATAAACACGGTCTGCACCGAAGGCGGTTTGCACCAGGACAAGCAGGATAAGGAAAGAAAAAAAATGTCTAAAAGTAAGCATTTTCATTATAGATTAGACCTTTTGAGGCGATTGTTAGGTTGATTTATTGTATACTGCCCGGCCTGAAGCGTAAACCGATTTCGAAACGTTGCTTATTCAGAGCGGGTGGGATTGGAGGCATCGGATCTGCATCCTCTATTGTTTTGTTCACGAACTGATCAAAAACCCTGTCTCCGGACTTACTTTCGATAAGCGTGTCGGCAATTGTACCGTCCTGATTGATGGTGATCACCACAACGGTAGTAAGGTCCGGGTTTTGCTGCAAATATTCCGGAGGAGTCCAGAATTGATGTAATCTATTGAAAATAGCTGCCAAATATTGGCTTTCGATAAGATTCGAACTACCGCCGCTTGCTGAAGTTGAACTTGAAGACGAATTCTCCGAGCTTGCCGATGAATTTGCCGACAAATCATTAGCGAGCGACTGTGTCTGGAGAAGTTTTCGTTCATCTTCCAGGGCCTCACGGGCAAGCTTGGCCTTTTCAGCAAGAAGTTCCTCTTCTCTAAGTGCTTCGGCAAGCCTTTGTCTATTTTTACGAGCTAGTTCTTGCTTGCGCGCAAGATCCTCCTTTGGCTTGACTTTTTGAATTATCTTCTTTTTCAGAGGCTTCAGGGAAATCGATTTTTGTGGAGCAGGTGTTGACTTTTCCTTTACCTCGGCAATTGGGGCGGTTTTTTGTGCTTTTTTTGGAATTGGTGGCGCAGTCACCGCGGGCGGACTTATTTTCTTTGCGCCGGCAGGAGGTGCAGGCGTACTGGCGGTGGGTTCCGCAACATTGATGATACTCACCGTGTAAATGTCCGCGAATTTCGGCTTAGCTTTAAAAATACCGGGTAAATATATTGCTCCCAACAGGACAAGTACATGAATACCAATGGCAATGTTCAGAGGAAGCTTCCATTCATTCGACGGCATAGTTGTAATTCTATAAACTTGTCCCACTCCGTTACTCTTTTTCAGGTGGCTTGGTAATGACGCCGATCTTATCAAAACCAACAGATTTTATATCGGCCATAACCTCGATAACATGGCCGTAAGGAACGTTCCTGTCAGCTCTCAAAAAGATCGGTTGGTCCTTATCCGATGCATAATACTTTTTTAGCTCCTGAACCATCAGAGCACGAATCATCGGGATATTTTTGATACTTATTTCACCCTCTTTATTGACGGTAATCACTAGAGGATTTTCTTTCTGCCGCAGGGATTTTGCAGTGGTCTCGGGGAGATCGACATTGACACCCTGGGTCATCATCGGCGCGGTTACCATGAAAATTATCAAAAGTACCAACATGACGTCAACCAGCGGGGTCACGTTGATATCGGATACCAGTCTCTTTCTTCCGTTGCTTCTAATCGGGCCCATTTTTCTATACCCTGCTGAGCAGGTCTCGTTCAACAAGATTTAGGAAATCGGTGGAAAAGTCGGCTATCTCACTATCTAGTTCATCCAGTTTATTGGAGAAATAGTTGTAAAAGATAACAGCAGGAATGGCAACGGCAAGTCCAGCCGCGGTGGCAATTAATGCCTCGGAAATTCCGGGAGCTACAACAGACAAAGATGCAGAGCCCCTCTGGCCGATATCGTGAAAAGAGGCCATGATCCCCCAGACTGTACCGAAAAGGCCAATAAAAGGGGTAGCGCTGCCGGTTGTAGCTAAAAATGGTAAACTGCTACCGAGTTGATTTAATTTTTGGGTTTCGGCCTTCCTGACAGCGCGTTTGAGGTTTTCCATGGTGGCCAGTTGTGCATCCAGAGTTTCAGCTCCGCTGCTTTCATTCTTTCTGTTTCGGATTTTATTGATCTTTTCAAGTTCTTTGTAACCGGCGATAAATACTGCGGCCTGTGGAGAATATTCATACTCCGCGGCAGCGGCATGTGCTTCATTGAGGTTTGATGAACTCCAGAATGATTCAACAAAGTCCTCGGCATCCAGGCGAACTTTTTTGAATAAACGGACTTTCATAATCACTATAGTCCAGGACATAAGTGAAAAAATGAGAAGTGTTAACATGACCAGCTGGCCAATCGGGCCGGCATGTAAAATCATATGGAAAATGGATAGCTGCACGAGTGTATTCCTAATATAAAAATAACACGAGCTATGATGTGAGCCGCGTGTCCCTGTTAAGGAGGTTATTCTCAGGATGCTAAGGTTTTAAATCGGGGATGATTTTCAGACATGCTATCTTACCTGCTTTTCTTAAAAATTCAACAGGTCAATTGCTGGAAAAGAGTTATGCCGGGGAGTTTAAGTCTTGTCCGCTTAGCAGGCACTATGCGATGGCAGCCGCCATTGTACATGCAAAATCAACCTGTACAGCCGTTTTGCCTCCAATGGTCATCTTGCCTTTAAAAAAGCTGGCAGCGGAGATGTCTTCCGACAAGAGTACTTTTATCCGTACCGTATCGCCAGGTAATACACTTCTTTTGAATTTGGCATTGTTGATACGGGTTAATACCGGAAGTGCATGTTCATCTGATTTTTTTGATTGTGCTCTTTTGCCCATGAACAGGGCACCAGTCTGAAAAATAGCTTCGCAGAGGAGAACACCGGGCATAATCGGGTTTCCCGGATAGTGACCTGCGAAGATGTCGAGATCGGTGGGAATGGTTTTCTCCGTGACAATCGTGTTGCCGTCAAAAGAAATGATTTTATCCACCCATAGAAATGGAGCGCGATGGGGGATGAGGGATAAAATTTCATCAAGGGAGTTCATAATCAGAGTCCACCTGTTATTTCCAAGACGGTGCCGGATATATAAGCTGCCTTGCGTCCCGCCAAAAATAAAACGGCATCCGCAACCTCTTCAGGGGTTCCAAACCTGCGCATTGGCACCATTTTTTTATAAGAATCCAATTGTTCCTTGTTCAAGTCTTTTATAAAGTCGGTCGAGATAAAACCGGGTGATATGCAATTGACCGTAATCTTTTTTTTAGCAACCTCTTTGGCAAGTGTTTTGGTCAGAGCTATTTGCCCCGCCTTGGAGGCGGCATAATTTGCCTGGCCGGGAAATCCCAGATGGGCGACCGGTGAGGTGATATTGATTATTCTGCCGTATTTATGCTGCATCATCAGCAATACAGCTTGTTTTGCCATCAAATAGCTTCCGGTCAGATTGGTGTCGATTACTTCTTGCCACTGTTTGGTTTGCATCAAGGCAAGTACGGCATCTCTCCGGATACCTGCATTATTTACCAGGATATCAAGGGACTGGTATTTCTGCTCTATCATGGAAAAAAGAGCGGCGACATCAGCCTCCCGGGATATATCGCATTTCACAAGTTCAAGCCTTGACGAAAATTGTTTGAATTCGTCCGAAAATGAAGCGGCTGCATCGCTATTACAGGCGTATATGCCAATGACGTTAGCACCGCCTTTGATAAATCCGGCTGTAATTGCCCGACCAATGCCTCTTGTTGCTCCGCTGACAACTACCGTCTGTCCATTAAAATCTTCCATTTTTTACTCCTTACGCCCTGAGATATCCATCTACATCATTTGCAACAATGACGCCGTAATTAATGGCGCCTAGCCAGCCGGACATGATGATGCCAACGGAACCGACATGAAAAAGACCGGCTACCTCTTTGAAAATGGATCGAGATATATCCAATCCTTCAAATTTGGTACCAAAGGATGTCCCCCGGGTGTGCAGGGTATAATTATTAAAGGTTTTTGGTGTTGCTGCTTCAGCCCAGTCAATTTTTTCTTTCACGCCGGGCAGGTATCTCTCCAGATCCGAAATCGATCTGGTGATGAGTGATTGCTTTTCCAGCTGGTAAGTCTCTTCATCAAGATTTGCCCAGTCTTCAAAACGACTGTTCATGGAGACGACGACGGTATACTGGTCCGTACCGGGCCTGGTTTTGGGATAGTAAATTGAGAAAGTCTTCGACTTGGTTTGCATATCGAGAAGTTCTTCTGAATCAAATTCCGGAGACCTGGGAGGTGAAGAGAAGATCACCAACGTCATCAATCCTTTCACCGTGCCGTATTCCCAAGATAAACCTGACAGCTTGAGTTATTGACGCGAATTTTATCGGCTTTTTCAAGAAACTCATCGGAATACACTTTACGATCAGTCAGATTTTTTATGGTATTGGTAATGCCGCTGTTGGAAACTACTGCTTTTGAGGTGATGGTTTTGCCTCGAACAGACACTCCTCTTACTTTGCCTTTTTCCGTAATAATTTTATCGACTTTGGCGTTAGCGCAGATGGTGACCCCGTTTTTCTCGAGTTCTTCGGCCATCATTCCGATCAGCTTGTCGGTTCCACCCTCAAAGGTGAATACGCCTTTATTCATGAAATTGGAAAAGACGATACCGTAGGTGATCGCAGGATCGTCGAGAGTTGACCCGTTGGCATAGGTGATCGGTTCCATGAGTAGGCGGTGTACGTCGCTTCTTCCCGGAAAAAAGCGTTCGAACAGTTCCCTGGTAGTCATAGTCCGGTCATCGTAAAAATTCATGCCGCCAACAGTTGTAAAAAATCTATCTATATTCTTTCCAGAGGCACTTTAAAATGAGATTGAAGAGCTCGGTAAAATCCTTTTTGTCGAAAGGTAGTGCGCAAGGAAAACTGCGGATTGTCAAAAACGATATTCGGCAATTGGACGATCGATTGCATTATCGCCTTATTCCAGTATTTCTTGCATGTTTTGACCATCCCGTAAGGAAAACCATGCAGGGAAATATCGAAGATATGGCCACGGCGTTTAAACCAGGTAGAGAGCCCGCCCAATCTATGATGATGCTCCAAGAGGAGAACCTGGTGTCCGCAATAGGCGAGACGGTTGGCTGTCGTCAGTCCGCCGAGACCGGAACCTATGATGATGACATCGTATCTATCTTTCAATTGGGAAAATGAAACAGGCATATTAACAACTTGGTAAATAAAATCACATTAACAGTTAACTTACAGCTTAGGCAGGATATGCTGATTGACGATAGATACCCCGCTAAGCATAGAGCCGATAATTCCAAGAAAACCCTGATCGGTACCTGCTAGAAAAAGGTTGCTGAATCCGATATTTCCATCTTTAGTCTTTATTGGATTGCCGTAAATGGCGCCGCCTCGATTTTTGAAGTGTAACGCTCGATAGTAACAGGAGTAAAGGAGTTTTCATATACAATATTTGTCATGAAACTGCCGATTATATTCTCAAGACATCGGGCCGAGTGATGTGCCGCGGCTTTTTTTTGAGCTTTGTATTGCTCCGGATCTTCCGAGAGTCCTTCCATTTTGTGTAATTAGCCAGATGCGTGGAGCGAATTTCCACCAAGTCTTTTGCTTCAAGACCATGAAAATTTCCGGGAAAACAAATAACCCCACTGGAAAAATCGACCTGATCTTCAGGGTTTCGGTAAGAGAAATGCTCAGCATCGTTATAGAAAATAATTGTTTTATCCTGAGGCAAATTTGCGTTGCAGACGTTCGGGAACCTGGTAAATAGTTTCAACGAATCCAAGACGATCCGGCCGCGTAACCGGTCCTTTGCCGTTTCCCCCAGTAGAATCTTTGTCTCCTCACGGCCAATGGTTGAGAGCACGTAGTCGCACTCAATTTCTTCGCCTGATGCGAGCTTGACACTTATCGCGGTACCCTTACGATGGATTATTTTTTCAACTCCGCAGCTTGTTCGATCTTCCCGCCAAGTCCACAATAATGGGCTATTAAAAAATCGAGGAAATCCTTGATTGTGCCATGGGGACGGAACATCCCTTCCTGGTAAATTGCCCGAAACATAATGGCGAACTGGGAAAGGTCCATATCATTTTCCTGGCGCTGGAACCATAGTACATTAATGGACAGAGAATCATGTCCACGAGGAGCGGGTCCCCCAGTATCTCCAGCAAGAAACCTTTTTGCAGAACTGAACGGCGCGGGGAAAAATGGATCGAATTCCTGCAGGAATATCAGGAATCGTTGAAATTTCGTCCCTGGCTTGGGGGAATTTGCTGTTGATCTCATTTTGAAACAAGCTGAAATCGTTGGAAAATTTCAATGAGATCGCCGCCGCGAAATTGACTTCACTCTGATGTTGCTCACAGAAAGTAAAGTCTGCTCGTCCAGTTTTAATTGCCGCAGCAATCTGTTGAGCGGTGCTTTTTTATCTTTTGGCCCGGCAAAGTTGGTTATGGCATGCAGACCGGTCTCGTAAAGAGTTTTGTTGCGATAAAAATAGGAATTAAGACCACCAAGTCCGGAGTGTTTTTCTAAGAGGAGAACATTGGGAATGAACCGTGCTACTCGGATGGCGGCGGCCAGACCAGAAAGACCACCACCAATAACCAGAAAAGGAACTTTCACAACATCAGGCGTCTTTTAAAAGTGGCTCGAGGTAGGTTGCACAACTGTTGAGAGTAGCGAGTTGAGGATAATCTTCCTCTGGAATCTGCAATTTATGCCGTTTTCTAAGTTCCATGACGATATCAAGAAAATCCATGGAGTCGAGATCCAATTGATCACGCAATGGTTTATCGGCATCCAGACTCTGCAAAATCTGCCTCGTCATCAATATCTTCAATAATTTCCAGTATCAGATCTTTAATTTCTTCACTTGTCATCAAATTCTCCAGCTTCAACGGTGTGGTAAAAATAGTTTCAAATTTTAAAAATCCCTGTGTAAAAGAATTGGGTGTGCGTATTTTACGAATGGCAAAACACTTCCTATAACATACCCGTGCTCTCTTGTTTATATTTATTTGCACCAAACATGGAAAAAATCAGTCATGCAGTATATTTTTTTATGATCACAGTGGAGTTGATGCCGACCATTCCAAAAGAATTGTTCAGTATGGTATCTGATTGATTCCGCCTGAATCGCTTGGTTTATCACCATGATTTTCGAGGTTGACATTCCGGATCGAGATTTTCAATGTTGATTGTCGGATGCACAATGTCCGTCTTCAAATGCAGGCAGGTTTCCAGCCAGTTCCAAAACACCGGCGGCTCCCATCGCATGGCCGATAATACTCTTGGTATTGTTTATATAGGTGGACTCACAGTCGGAAAATACTTCGCGTATGGCTTTACATTCTTCGACATCACCCTGCTTGGTGCCAGTGGCGTGGGTATTGATGATATCGATTTCCTCGGGACGCAGTTTGGCTCTTTGCAAGGCCAGGCGCATACATTCCGCCTGTCGTTTGCCATAAGGCAGGACAAAATCCTTGGCATCGGAGTTCATGGCATAACCGACAATCTCTCCATATATGTGAGCCCCTCTTTCGAGTGCTTTTTCAAGATGTTCCAGGGTGTAAATGCAGGCACCTTCTGATATAACGATGCCGTTTCTGTCAATATCGAACGGCCGGGATGCCCATCTCGGATCATCGGCCTCTGCCAAGCTCCCTGAGACTTAAAACTGGCAAAGATGCCGAAGGATCCGATCGATTCTGAAATCCCGCCGGCAATAGCCATATCGACCTCATCAAGTCTCATCATCTGCACCGCCTGGATAAGCGATGCATTGCCGGCAGCGCAGGCAGCACCAATGACGTAATGTGGACCTGTAATACCGAGATTCATAGTAATTTCACCGGCGGGATTGTTTAAAACCGTTCGTCGGATTGTGGTGATGGGTCCAGTAATCGACATTATGGCTGTATTGGCTGATATTGTAAACTTCGTTTTCGGTTTCCACCGTGCCATGTTCCGTCAGACCAATATAGACACCAATCCTGGCGCTATCGTATCTCCGTATATCAAGCGCGCCGTTTTTCAGTGCTTCATTGGCGCAATACACGCCAAGACAACCGGCTCGTGTGCCTTTTTTATTTTCCTTCTTTTTTCGATAAAGTGTTTCCGGAAATGAACATACTCCGGCAGGAGCCTTGCCGAAATATCTCAAGCTCAATTTCCTGGTCTCACTGATCCCATTAATTAATTTTTCTCTGTATTCCTGGAGCGTTGAGCCATTAGGCGCGACAAGTCCGATTCCGGTGATAACTACTCTTTGGTTTTGCATGGTAAATAGAGTCTTTTACGGAGGAGTTTTATATGGAAGAATCAAAATTATTCCAGCACCCCACAAAGCAGGGGCATTAGTACCTTTAGGCAGATTGTTTCTTTGCAAAAAAAACAAGAAACCAATGAGTAAGGTACTAAATGAACAAATAACTGACGATTTAGTCTTCGGCAACCAGATAATGATGCGGCTTTTACAATCATGAGTCAAGATAAAAGGGTCCCATTGTAGAGGAAATGACTGTAAATTTCAAGAATAATAATCGAGGCAACAATTCGGATGGAGATGTAATGAGATACCGGCTATAAACTTAAATAACAATGCCTTGGTCATTAATATTTTCAAATGATGTATAATAGAAAATATTGTTGTTGGGATTTAATGGTCAACGAAGGTTAAGTACATTTTATTCCCGCGATAACAGCGATTGCCTTCTGTTGATAATCCATTTTGTTTTAGAAATCCTATATTGTGTATTTCTGATGGTGGTATATTTCTAATGGAAAAAACGAATGGTCAGGACCCTGGAGTCCTGGAAAATATTAAACGAGAAATCGTTGCCGCGGAAATGAAGCGAAAGGAGCTTCGATTTACCTATAACTTCCATAATTTTGAACAAGGGAATTTTCAGGTCCTGAGAAATGATGAATTTCTCGCCGGACTGAAATCACTCATTTTAGCACGTACTTCCCAAGGCCACACCAATAAAATTAAAATCCTCAACCAGCTAGGCGAGAGCGCACTTGCTGAAGAAACTGCAATTAGAGAAAGGGCGTTGTCGTTGTTATCGACTGTCACGAAATCCTCTCTTGAACAAAATGAGAGGCCTATTCTTCTCGTTTTGGCTCATGATTTTTGTAGGTGGCTGGAATTTGAGACTGAACTTCTCCCAGGTTTTCTCGTGTTGTATAAAAGATTCGAGGCTGTTTTAGCTTGGCTTCTTAATAACTCATGTTGGGTTGAGGCGGATGAGGTGATTACTCTTCTGCACCGCATCCGGGAAGGCAGCCTGCAAAAGAGCGAAGCTATCAAAAGGTTCACTGACAACTCCTTAGGAAATCTTGCAAAAAAATCCATCGTTGAAAAGTTGACAGACGAGTATCTGCTGGAAAATGAGCAACAACTCCTCCTGGAGAATATATTGAAATCGATTGGCCATAAGGCTGTAGTATACCTTCTCAACCGGGTCATCCACAGTCCCAACAGGACGGCAAGGCTCGTTTTGCTTGAACTGATTCCGACATTTGGCAGTTCGGCGATTCCCACGCTGAAAGAATGCCTGGAAAAAAATCCTCCCTGGGCCGTTGTAAGAAATATTATTTATATTATTGGAAGAATCGGACAAGATGTAAATTACGTCCTAATAGATCGATTTTTTGATCATTCCGACGAGCGGGTCCAATTAGAGATGATCAAGTGTGTCGAGAAATTAGGTGGACAATTTAAAATCAGACGTTTGCTTGCCGGTCTGTTTGTTGTCAATGATCGACTGAAAATTCATATTCTTCACTTGCTAGTGAAGCAGGCGAATTTCGATGAAGATGTTATCCTGGCCTTAGTCGAACTTGCTGATAAGAGAGCGGTTTTCCAAGCATACTCCAAACACGATTTGATGCTTGCTCTTATAGAGGCATTGAAAACATTTCCCAGCCAAAAAAGTGTCGGACAGCTCAAGAAGATGCAGGCTGATTACAGAGTAACAGGAAGCGCAGAGCAATATTTACTTCACATAGATGAGGCTTTAAAGGTTGCTGAGCCTAAGTTGAGACATTCCCTTCAGCATAATAAAATTCTTCAGGATACCGTGACTTTTGACAATGATCCGATGCAGCAGCAAAAGGCGCGGGAAAAGGTTAGAAAAGCTGAAGAAGAAATTCAGGCTCTTATTCGTGTAGGAAAAACGCAGCAGGCTGGACAATTGATATATGACTGGGGAATCGCCGCTGCAAAAATAAAAGATTTTGACGTGGCAGAGTTACTGAGGGACAGGCTTTTGGAGATCGATGCAATGGCTTTTGCCGAAGTAATCAAACTCGGAGAGTTCATTGATGAACAAAAAAACACTTCGATTACCAGTCATCATCTTGAGATCTGGAGCGAATTGTATGAGGAAATGACCACCGAAGAATTTAATCAGCTCTACTATTGCCTGCGAGAAGAAAATTACCAAAAGGGCGATACTCTTGTTCAAAGTGGCGAAATCGATAACACTTTGTATTTTTTGAACGCGGGTTATGTAAGCCTTAGCTGTCTTGCGGGGGAGAAAGAGGTTTTTCTCAAAAGAATGCAACCAAGTGATGTTCTTGGCGGCGATCAGTTTTTCTCCCATTCGGTTTGGACGGTTACCCTTAGAGCTCTAAGCGAAATTCAGGTACATGTCCTCGATTTTGAAGCATTTAAAAAGATAGCGAGTGAGGATCCCGGCATCGAAGATAAATTACGAAGGTACTGCAAAAGACACGCCCATATACCGGAATTATTGAAAATGTCGGGAGAAGATCGCCGTGAGTATCCCCGTCATTCAGTGAGTCTTCATACCAGGAATATCGTACTGGATCCTTTCGGCTTTAAGGAAAAGAGAAGTTTTAATGGCGAACTCCTCGATATTTCCAAACAAGGGCTGGCATTTACTATAAGAATTTCAAAGGCGGATAACGCCAAGCTTCTTCTCGGCAGGCATATTATTATAACCATAATAGTCGGAGAGGAGGAACTGACAGTACAAAATGGTGTAATCGTCGGTGTCAGGTTGTATGAGCCTGTCATGCAGGATTATTCGGTCCATGTTAAGCTTGCAAAAAAAATAACCGGGGATGTATTCACCAGGATTGTCTCCAGTACAATATAAATTGAATAATTTTTAAGCAGGACTCTGTGTCGGAACAATCAATTAATAAAAGGCTTGTCGTTCGAGGATTGGAAATTTCGCCCCCGATCGCTCTGGCGCCTATGGTGGGACTCTCTCATTCGGCTCTTCGCAGCCTAATTCAGGCTGAGGGAGGGTGTGGATTATTCTATACCGAAATGCTGGCTGCTAAACGATTGCCTCATGATAATGCCTCGTGTTCGCCAGTATTGATCAGGGATGTGTCGGAAAGTCCTCTTGTCTATCAGGTTATTGCTGCAGATGAAGCAGAAATAGAACCAGCGGTAAGAAAACTACACACGCTTGGAGCTCAAGGAATTGATCTCAATCTTGGCTGTCCCGCACCAGTCCAGAGAAAGCAGGGCGCGGGGGCCGTGCTGGCTGCAAATCACGGGCAATTACGTAAGATACTTCGCAGGCTGAGAAAAAGTACCGAACTCCCCGTCAGTGTGAAAATCCGTCTGGGGCAAAAACCGGATACTGAAAAATTACGATCATTTTGCCTCTTTCTGGAGACGGAAGGCGTAGACATGATTACTATTCATGCAAGATTGAATGGTGAAAAATTTTGTCGTAAACCTCGGTGGGAGATGATTGGTGAAATAAAAGATGCAGTCTCGGTGCCGATCCTTGCAAATGGAGGCATTTTTTCTGCTACCGACGCAAAGAGATGTCTTGAGCTATCCCATGCTGATGGATTGATGATAGCTCGGGGCGCAGTTGAACGACCATGGCTATGCCGCGAAATCGCCAAATATGTATATGGTATAGACATGGATGCGAAAAAAAGCGAAAGTTCGAAGATTTACTCCCAATTTATTAATCTGCTGGAACAGCGGTTTGCTCCGGAAAGGCAACTGGGGCGTTTGAAACAGTTTACCCGGTATTATGCCGCGTCGTTTCAATTTGGCCACCACCTTGCCGCATCCATCCAGAACAGCGAAAGCATTGAACAGGCACGTCGAAGAGCGGCTGTTTTTTTTGCCGGCTCGATGTGCCGATAAACATCATTGAAAGACTCGTAAAAACCTTAAGTTTCAGATGGCTAAGTAAAAAGCTTCATATGCGAGGGACGCAATTTTTTTTTATCATTTCGGTGTACTAAAGTGCCTCGTAATGATTAAAAAATTGCCGCAACGAAGCAGATGAAGAGTTTTTACGACGCCATCATCATTGAAAGGAGAATGAGATGATAGATCTTATAAAAAAAGCTGTTTTAACAGGTGTGGGCATTGCTTCTCTGACCAAGGATAAAATTGAAGATCTGGCAAATGAATTGGTAGACAAAGGCAAAATGTCCGAACAAGAGGGCGAAAAATTAGTTCAGGAAATGCTCAGTCGTGCTGACGAATCCCGCGAATCTATGAAATCTCAGACAGAGAATCTCGTAAAAAAAACTATCGCCAAAATGCAATTGGCCCGCATTGAGGACATCGAGGTTCTGAAAGCAGAGATCGAAAAACTTCGTGAAGAGATATCAACTTTAAAAAAAGAGACCAAGTAGAAAGAGAAAGAGATAGTCCCTGAGTAATGGTTTATTTTTTACGTAATTTGGCTCGGATTACATCCGTAAGGATGTTTATTTCGGGAAGTTTGAATATGTGGAGAACATAACCATACAGAAGAGTTGCCGAGAAGATGAGAACTGCCAGGGAAATGCTTTGATAGATGATTGAACTGTGCAGCCAGGGTGTAAAATAGGGCAAGCCAAACCAGAGTGAACAAGAAAGGGCAAATGTTCCGATTATGATTTTTATCAGCCCTCTGCCAAGAACAGTAAGAGAAAAACCGTTTAGATTTTTATATAATACGATCATGAGAAAAGCAAAATTGATCAGCATGGTGCAGGATGTAGAAAAAGCAATTGCCAGGTGCTGAAAGCGGTCAATCGTCAGGCTGATTATTATTATGTTGGTGATAATCGCCAGAAAACTGGCAATAACCGGATACCTGGTTTTGTCGATGGCGTAAAATGCCGGTACCAAAACTTTATTTGAAGAATACGCAAAAAGGCCGATGGCATAGAGGGCAAGAGTTTGTGCCGTGGCCACGGTGTCTGTTGCTGTAAAGGCGCCATGTTCGAAAATCAGTCGGATAATCGGTTCTGCAAGGATTATAAGACCGGCGGTGGCGGGGAGGGTCAAGGCAAAAACCATAGTGAGAGAAGACACCATGGTTTTCTTCATTTCAGCAATATCTTTCTTAGCAGCCTGTTTAGCCAAAATGGGCAGCATGGCAATCGACAGGGCAACACCGAATACACCGATCGGCAGTTGCACCAGCCTGAACGCATAATAAAGCCAGGAAACGGAGCCTTGAGGACAGGAAGAGGCAAAATTGGTATTGATGAAAATATTGATCTGGGTGGCGGACAGGCCTACTGTAGCCGGTATCATCAGCTTAAGAATGCGGCGCAGTCCGGGATCTTTAAGATCAAAGACCGGTTTATATCTGAATCCGGTCCTAAATAATGAGGGGAGTTGAATTCCTAGTTGCAGCAATCCTCCGATGAGGGTACCGATGGCCATTCCGACTATTGCCGGCTGCCCGAAATGAGGCAGGATAAAAGCCAGGCTGGTACCGCCGATCACCGAACCGAGATTGAAGAAACTGGAGGCAATTGCCGGGACAAAGAAACGCCCTTTAGTATTCAAAATCCCCATCACCACCGCAGAGAGCGAAATGAAAATGAGGAAGGGCAGCATTATCTGAGTCAGTTTTTTGGTGAGGATTACTTTTCCTGCAATCAGGCTGAAATCCGGTGCCAGAAGTGTGACGAGTGGACCGGCAAAAAATATTGCCAGCAACGTGATGACACTCAACAGAATCAGGATAAAGGTGAGTACATTCGACGCCAGCCGCCATGTATCCTCCTGCGTACGGTTTGTATCGTATGCCGAAAAAACTGTAACAAATGCCGCGGAAAGCGCACCTTCTCCAAAGAGGTCTCGCAGCAGGTTAGGGATGCGGAATGCAACGACAAAGGAATCATATGTATAGCCTGCACCGAATAGTCCGGCGAACACCTGCTCCCTAACGAGTCCGAGGACTCGACTGCACATTACGGCAATCCCTACAACGGCTGCTGATTTAGCTATTGTGCCTTTATTGATTGTCTGGTTGGTCAACTGAAATTATCCGGGAAAAATCTGATGAACGTTTACAGGTCTGGGGTTATGCGAGCGATTTGCTATTCCCGGTGAACGGATACAAAAAGCTGAAATAGTAATTCGCGTCGGCAGGATACTCCGATTATTAAAAATTTGCCACAAAATCATTATTTTGATACGAATCAGGCAGTTCCACGTAAATATTTTTTTTGAAACCCTTTGCCTGAGCTGTTCTCTCTTGACTTTGTATTTTGAAATTGAATATATGAGAAAAGTGTTAAGAAATGCATGTAAACGTTCAGCAGCACCCCATATGCGCACGATCAGGCAGCCGTACCTAGACAATCTATAGCCCGTCCGCCTGCCTGTACGCCTTCGCAGCACTGCTGAGCGTTTACAGAAATGGAGTTATGCAAGCATTTTGCTATTCCTAGTGAACGGTTACAAATGCATAAAGGCGAGCGAGAATGGAGTGTATTGTCGTAATTTGGATATGGCATTGATAAATCGTCGTTTTAGAGGAGATACGAATGCAGGAAACAAATATGGTCAGAAACATTGCAATAATCGGTCATGGTAATTGTGGTAAAACTTCTCTTGCCGAGGCAATGCTTTTCACGGCCGGAAAAATAAACAGACTCGGTAAGGTTGATGAAGGCAATTCAGCGATGGACTACGAAGATGAAGAAATTGCCAGGCAAATATCCATCAACAATAGTTTCCACAATTTCAGCTGGAAAAAACATTCAGTATTTCTCATCGATACACCGGGCGATGATAATTTCCTGAATGAGACTGTTTTTGCTTCGCACGTATGTGATAGCGCCCTATTCACCGTGGGTGCCGTTCTCGGGGTGAAAGGGCAGACTATCAAATTCTCGAAAATCATAAAAGAAAGAAAGTTGCCGACATTATTTGTCGTCAATAAAATGGATCGCGAGCGTGCCGATTTTCAGAAAGCATTTGATGAAATTAATGAATCCCTCGACCTTAATCCGGTTATAATTCAGCTGCCGATAGGTGCCGAGGATAATTTCAAGGGATATGTTGATATAATCACCGGTAGGGCCTTTGTGTTTGATGGGGATAAGGGTGGAGTGAAACCAACGGATGTCCCGGCGGATATGGCTGATCAAGTTGTTTCCCTCCGTGAATCGTTGATGGAAAATGTTGCGGAAACCGACGATGAGCTGATAGAGAAATTTCTGGAAGAAGGCGAACTGACGGAGGAGGAGTTACTGTCCGGATTGAAACGCGGCATAGCAGACGCAGCTATCGCACCAGTTTGTGTCTGCGCGGCTATTTTAAACAAAGGAACCGCCGCTCTTCTTGATGTCATCAATGATCTCATGCCTTGTCCTTCGGATCGTCAGCCCATTACCGCTATAAAAGTTGGCAGCGATGAAATAATCGAGATCAGCCCAACAGCAGAGGATACCTTTACTGCGCTGGTTTTTAAGACCATGGCCGATCCATATGCCGGACGACTCAACATCCTGAGAATATTCAGCGGCACACTAAAAGGTGACAGTTTCTACAATTCCACGAAGAAGACAACAGAGCGCTTTGGACAAATTTATGTACTTGAAGGAAAGGATCAGAAACCTGTTGACAGCGCAGGGCCCGGGGCGATTGTAGCCCTTGCAAAACTAAAGGAAACCGCCACTGGCGATACCCTCTGCGATGCCTCCAATCCTGTGCTGTTGGAAGCTCCTGAGCCATTGAAGCCGGTGATATCTTTTGCGGTTAGTGCGAAAAAAGGTGATGAAGAAAAAGTTTTTTCCTCCATTACCAAAATGCTGGACGAAGATTTGACTCTACGGCTTACTCGGCAGCCGCAAACCAAACAGGTCCTTTTGTCTGGTGTAGGAAAAGTGCATCTTGATGTGATTGGCTCTAAGATCAAGAGGAAATTCGGGGTGCAAATGGAGCTTAGTACCCCGAAGATTCCCTATATGGAGACGATTCGCTCCACAGCCAGAGTACAGGGCAAACATAAAAAACAAAGTGGCGGCCGAGGCCAATTTGGTGATTGCTGGATAGAGATTGCCCCTCTGCCGGGAGGTGGATACGAATTTATCGATAAGATTGTCGGTGGCGTGATTCCGCAGCAATACCGACCGGCAGTTGATAAAGGTATTCAAGAAGCCATGGAAAAAGGTGTTCTTGCAGGTTATCCCGTCATTGATGTACAAATCGTTCTGGTTGACGGCTCTTTCCATAATGTCGATTCTTCAGAGATGGCCTTCAAAATTGCCGGCTCCCTTGCTTTCAAGAAAGGTGCACAGGAAGCCGGACTCGTTCTGCTTGAGCCTTATATGAATATGGAAATCAGGGTCGGCAAAGATCATGTGGGTGATGTCATGGGAGATCTCAACGCCCGCCGTGGTAAGGTTATGGGCATGGATTCCGCTGACGGACTTGAGATTATCAATGCTCAGGTGCCCCAGGCTGAGATTTTATCCTATGCCACGGACCTCACCTCTATGACTGGTGGGCTTGGCAGTTTCAGTATCTCTTTTTCACATTACGAGGAAGTGCCGCCTCAAATTGCTGAAAAGATAGTTGCTGAAGCGAATGCAGAAAATGATTAATAGATTATCCGAGCTGACATGCGCGAAAAATACTCTTTTGCTGTCCTAACAATGAGCGATAAAGGCTCCCGTGGTGAAAGGGATGATACCAGCGGGCAATATCTTCAAGAGAGACTGGCTGAAGAAGGGTATATCCTGCAGTCGTACCTGGTTATTCCCGATAACAAACAGGTTATTATCGACAATCTTATTGAACTTGTCGATGTCTGCAAGGTTCCACTTATCGTCACGACCGGGGGAACCGGAGTCTCTCCGTCGGATATTACCCCGGAAGCAATGACTTCTGTCCTGGAGCGGGAAATACCAGGAATGGCAGAGGCGATGCGGAGCGCCAGTCTTCTGAAAACTTCGCGGGCCATGCTTTCCCGCGGTAAAGTCGGTATACGCAAGGAGAGTCTGATTATCAACCTTCCGGGAAGCCTAAAGGCTGTTCGAGAAAATCTGGATGTGGTTTTGCCTGTTATACCGCATGCCTTGGAGAAAATCAGAGGCGGAGAAAGTGATTGCGGAGTAGCTTGAAATAACAAAACAAGGTGAAGTTTTTACCTCACCTTGTTTTATCGGAAGAATTGTGAAGCTTTAGAAAGGTTTGTTAGTTGCGTATTTCATAACCGTTCACCGGTACACATTATAAGATCGCATAACCCGGATCTGTAAACGTTCATCCAGTGCTCCAGGTTCGTTCAAGCAGGCCTCCGAGCTATAGTTGGCTATGTGAGGGAGCCTGATCGGACGAAAATGCAGTGCTGGTGAACGGTTACCGTATTTCAACAGTGGTTGTTTCTCCCGCCGTCATTGGTGCTATTTCACCGATGATGTAAGCTTCGGTTCCAACGGCTTCAAAATGATGACAAATATCTTTTGCCTTGGCTTCGTCGACGATAACCAGCAGCCCGATTCCCATATTGAAAGTTCGGTACATTTCGTTTTCCGGAATATTCCCCAATTTCTGCAGGAAAGGGAAAATAGCAGGCAAAGGCCAGGTTGTTGAATCGAGAACAGCTTTGTAGCCTTTTGGCAGAATGCGGGGAATATTGTCGATAAATCCACCACCTGTATTATGCACCATGCCATTGATTTGGTAATGCTTCAGAACATTGAGAACAGCCTGTACGTATATTTTTGTTGGTTTCAACAACTCTTCACCCAAGGTACAACGCAATTCATCGATGTGTTGGTTTACATCCAGCTTATGATCGGTGAAGCAGATTTTTCGTACCAGGGAATACCCGTTCGAATGGAGACCGCTGGAAGTAAGTCCGATTATCTGGTCTCCGGCACGGATGTCGGAACCATCAATAATTGAATCTCTGTCGACTATTCCTGTAACAAACCCGGCAAGGTCATAATCCTTATCCTTGTACAAACCCGGCATCTCCGCAGTTTCACCACCCACGAGAGAACATTGAGCTTGCCTGCATCCTTCGGCGATGCCGGTGATAACCTCTTTGGCAATGGATAGTTCCAGCTTTCCAACAGCAAAATAATCAAGAAAACACAAAGGAATGGCTCCACCAACAATAAGGTCGTTCACACACATGGCCACAAGATCAATACCTATGGTATCATGTTTATTGCAGAGTTGAGCGATTACCAGTTTGGTACCAACACCATCAGTGGAATTGACGATTACCGGCTTTTTATATTTGGTAGTATCAATGGCTACATGGGAGGAAAAACCTCCAATTCCTCCAAGAACGCTTCTCTGGTGTGTTGACGCGACAAGCTCCTTGATATTTTCAACAAAGGCATTGCCTTTATCGATATCAACCCCGGCTTCACTGTATTTACTCTTCGTTGGTTCGCTCATATTTAAAAATTGTAGTCTTTGTTATATTTTGGATCAGGAAATAGATCAGTTTGAAGGATAATTATTGCGCTATAATATTAGGGGAAGTCCGAAAAAGCAATGCAATTGCATCAAATCACGATAAATGTCACTGGATGTAGGGGTGCTTGCAAAGTCCATGTTGAAATAATTCAGGTGTTTTGTTAAATAATTCACTTATGAAATTACTTACGCTTCTTATCGGACTTGTTATGATTTTGGAAGGCATGCCTTATGTGGCCGCTCCTGAGGCCATGCAGGAATGGCTCAAGAAATTAAGTGGGATTAGTCCCCGGCAGCTGCGGTCTGTTGGGCTGATTGCCATGGTAATAGGCACAATGATTATTTTCCTTGTTCAGAAAACAGCATTTTTCCGATAGTTGTTTTTCCTTGACGCGCTGGAGCATAACTCTGTCTTGGCAACCTCGTTAATCTCTCCCAAGCTGCAGTAGTGATCCACTCACTGGTTCATGACATGAGAACTTCGCCTCTTGCTTTTATCGCCATTATTTTTCTCATACTCTGGCTGCTATTCACACCAATCAAAAGATTTATCAGCAGCTATGAAGCCGAACCGCGTGCGGTTACGGCCCGGGGAGACCTGGCAGCAGATGAAAAAAACACTATCGACATCTTTCGCACGAACTCCCCGGCAGTTGTATATGTTACCAGTATAGCCGTCCGGCGTGGAATATTTTCCTTAAACGCAGTGGAAATTCCCCAAGGAACGGGATCGGGGTTTGTCTGGGACAATCTCGGACGAATAGTTACTAATTACCATGTCATAAGCGATGCCAACCGAGTACAGGTTACCATGGCGGATAATTCCAACTGGAAGGCTGTGTTGGTGGGTGCAGCACCGGATAAAGATATCGCGGTCTTGCAGATAGACGCCCCAAGCCATCTGCTGAAGCCGATTGCCATTGGAAGATCAAGGGATTTGCTTGTCGGTCAGAAAGTATTTGCTATCGGTAATCCTTTCGGGCTGGATCAGACTATAACATCAGGAATAATCTCAGCTCTTAACCGACAGATCAAAGCGGTGACCGGCCGGGTGATAGATGGGGTAATTCAGACAGATGCCGCAATTAACCCAGGAAATTCCGGGGGACCTCTCCTGGACAGCGCAGGAAGGTTAATTGGTATTAATACGGCAATATTCAGCCCTTCGGGTGCCTATGCCGGAATCGGTTTTGCCGTCTCTGTCGACATCGTCAATAGTATTGTACCGCAGCTCATCAAACATGGCAGAATAATTCATCCAGGCATCGGTGCAACTTTTGCCGACGGAAGAGTGACCGAAAGACTCGGTGTTGAGGGCGTGTTGATTCTGAATATCGACCCGGGAGGACCAGCGGAAAAAGCAGGATTGAGACCGACAACTCAATATCGTGGAGAAATTATTCTTGGTGATATCATCACTTCTATTGCAGGAGTGCGCATTAAGTCTTTAGAAGATCTGCTTACTGAACTCGAACGTTTTGAGGTTGGTGCGGAGGTGCGGTTCACCATCTTAAGAAATGGGGAAACATTGGAGGTTACCCTTCGCCTGGAAGCGACTAATTGATGCTATACTAACCAACAAACTCCGGCATTATAGACATCAACTCGGCAAATCCTTCTGGATATTTTTCTTGAGATTCTTGCGTGATTCGATGTTCCTGGATCTGGCGAGCTCCCTCATATCTTTTGCCTTATCCGACTCATCAATTATCTCTCGACCGACAATCTCTTCAAGTACATCTTCCATGGAGATGACTCCGGTCATAGTACCGTATTCGTCTACGACGACAAAGAGATGTTGTCTGCGATCGAAAAAATCCACCAGAATGCGATGGAGTGGGGCTGTTTCAGGCACAAAATGGGCTGGCCGTTTGAAGCGTGAGACGGCTAGCTTGTTTTTTCCTTCCGCTGCTGCCTGCAGGATATCTTTACGCATCACAATACCTGTTACATTGTCCGGTTCCCTGTTGTAGACGGGAATACGGCTGTGGCTGCTCAATTCCGTCAGTTTGGTCATGGCATTAGCGACGGTGATATGCTCATTTATTGAAAAGGTGACTGTTCGAGGGGTCATCACCTGCCGCACAATTTTTTCTTTCAGATCAAGTATGTTGTTGATGATATTCGCTTCATTCTCTTCGATGTCACCTGATTGTCTGGAGAGCGCGGCTATGGTCTGAATTTCCTGAGAGGATATTGTTTCATCAACTTTTTGCGGAAGAAGCTTTGTGATAAACCTCGTCAGCCAGAGAATGGGCGTAAGCAGGAGAACCATAGCCCGCAGAGGATGGGTCAGAACAGGCGCGAGTTTGAAAGCGTAGGCGACTCCAATGGTTTTCGGTAAAATTTCAGAGAAAATGAGAATAGTCATGGTGAAAGCAGAAGAAAAGAGCAGAAGGCTCTCCTGACCGAAAAGCTTCGCCGCGGCTGCACCCGCAACAGAAGCACCAATGGTGTTGGCAATGGTGTTTAAAGTAAGTATAGCAGTTATTGGTTTTTCTATATCTGAACGAAGATTCTGCAGATGCTCTGCGGAGGAATGGCCATTTTTTTTCAGCATTTCTACCTGACTTGCCGTGATTGTATAAAGCACAGCCTCACATATGGAACAAAGGGCCGAGATAGTTATGGCAAGGGTTACCGAAATGAATAATGTGTGAAGCACCGGCTTATGACCTAGTAAAGGGTTATGAATTACCTGTCTGCTCAATACTATATGCAGTAAACAGGGATTAATTAAATTTGGATTCAAACATATAGCTATTCTATAACGATATTTGAATTATACTGTAAATTACCAGATTATAAAGTGGGAAACATAAATCATTTTGAACAGGATACAGGTGGAGTATGAAGACTGCAAAGGTAACTCTTTCTAAGAGAAAAGTAGAGAATTACCCGGGGGAATTTCTTGTTACATTTGTCGCCAGGGGAGCTGATGACAAATTGATCGGGGACAAAGTGCTTGATCCTCTATTGAATAAATTACAAGAAGTTGAAGAATTTTCGGCTAAAAAAGAACAGTGCCTTCAACTCTATCCAGCGCTTGGTCAGCTCGAAGGAGTATTGCAATGTAAAAGGCTTCTACTACTTGGTCTTGGCGAAATTACCGAGATGTCAGGCCCGGCCGAAATATTTGAGTTGCTCAGAACTGCCGGAGGCATTATCGCCGCTCAGTGTAAAAAAAATAAAGTTGAGACAGTCGGAGTCAGCTTTCCCGTTATTCCAGGCTTAGATGATGTTGCAATTGCGGAATATGTTACGGAGGGGATCCTACTTGGAGCATATCAATTTGTAAAATATCAAAAAAAGGATGACGATGTTTATCCCGGGCTGAAAAGGATTGAGTTTCTCTCCGTTAACGACAAATCCGAACTAAAAAAAGCTCTCGACAAGGGGGCTAATAGTGCTCTTGCCGTCTGTACCGCCAGGAACATGGCCAACGAGCCCGGAAACTGCTGGACTCCTCTACATTTTGCACAATTTGCAGAAAAAGCAGCCAAAAAACTAAAACTGAATTGTACCATTCTTGAAAAAAAACATATGGTCGAAATTGGCATGGGGGGAATTCTGGCAGTCAACAAAGGTTCAGAGGAAGCCCCCAAGGTAGTTATTCTTGAATATGATCCCGGAAAAAAAAGAGATACTATATTACTGGTGGGAAAAGGACTTACCTTTGATTCAGGTGGGATAAGCCTTAAACCTGCTCAAGGAATGATGGACATGAAGTATGATATGTGCGGAGGAGCCGCCGTTATCTCAGCTATGGAGGCGATTGCCAGGGAAAAACTCGGAGTAAGAGTCGTGATGATCATACCATCGACAGATAATATGGCTGGAGGGGGTGCGGTAAAACCCGGTGATGTTATAACCCATTATGGTGGTATTACTTCAGAAATTGAGAATACCGATGCAGAAGGCCGACTAATTCTCGCCGATGCACTCGCATACGGCATCGAAAAATATCAGCCCGCTTGTGTCATTGATTTAGCCACGCTCACCGGCGCGGTGATAATCGCCTTGGGCCATCATTACTCAGGGCTGATGAGCAATAATGACCGACTGGCGGAGCGAATTATTGAGGCAGGAATGCTCTGCGGTGAACCCCTTTGGCGATTACCGCTAGGTGAAATGTATGTAAAACAGCTTAAATCAGAGGTTGCAGACATAAAAAATACCGGTGGCAGGCCGGCCGGCAGCATTACCGCAGCGGAATACCTGCATAAATTTGTTAGGGAAGTGCCATGGGCTCATCTCGATATTGCCGGTACAGCCTGGGATTTCACAGAAAAGAGCTATATTCCTAAAGGTCCTTCCGGTGTTGGGGTGCGAACATTGATAGAATTACTCAGACGCTGGGAGAATGGCATACTTGCAAATGTCAATTCCTAATGCAGAGCCTCGGAAGCAGTGAGTTGTAAAATGATAATGACCTAAAAGGGTTATCCGATAAGTATCTAAAAAGGTATGGAAAGTTCTGTGAATTCACTTATTCATTGATCTGCATGAAAAATATTGGTGGAATGTTGCGTAAGATTTTAGTGGTAGACAATGAAAACCTCGTTTGCAATGCGTGCCGGAATGCTCTCGGCAAGCTTGGTCATGAGGTTATTTGTGTCAATGGGGACCAGGCTATCGAAACAGCAAAAAAAGATAGCTTCGATTTAGCGATCATAAATATAATTGCAGATGAGATGACAGGGATTGAAGCTTTTGAAGTTATGCGACAGTCCAATCTTTCTCTCTCCGGAATTTTGATCGCCGGAAATGCCAGTCTGGATATGGTGATTGATGCCATGAATAGAGGATTCAGCAGGGTTTGCAAAGAGCCGCTCGATGAGAAACAACTTCTTGAGTCTGTTTGTGAAACCCTGAAAATCTGCGACCTCCGGGAAGAAGTTGCCCGGATGAAAATTTTGTTGCCTCTTTATAATCTCGGCCAAAGATTTATCGCCGCGACGAGTGAACAGGAAATTTATGAGGAACTGGCTGACGCGGTATCACAGGAAGTAAACGTTCCCTCAGTATCCGTGATGATGTTTGATGATGGTTCAAATTCCTTAAAAGTTGTCGCCTATCGTGGACTTGTTGCCGACTATGTAGAGAATTTACAAATAAAATCCGGCGAAAAAATTGCCGGCAAGGTGTTTCAAACCCAACAGCCGATTATTCTGAATAAGGCAGATCAACATCTCAGTCCGTATCTTGGTTTACTCAAACGGAAGGAACTCTCCGCTGCAATTTCCTTTCCTATTGCCAGCAAGGGCAAAGTACTTGGAGTACTCAATATCAGCGAGACGCGAGATGGCATGCAGTTTAGCGAGGCCGATATTGAGATGCTGTCGATTATTGTCGGCCAGGCTATGATGGCTCTGGAAAATATTCGCTCCAACAGGGAACGGGAAGAGAATTGCCGAATCAGAGCCCTGCTCGAACAATATGTTTCTCCAGAAGTCTCCAATTTGTTGGTGAAAAGTAAACAGAATCCACTGGATGTGGGTGATGTTCAGCATTTAACCGTCCTTTTTGCCGATATCAGGAATTTTACCTTACTCGTTCAATATCTGGACCCGGTGCAATTGCGCGTTTTCCTCAACAGTTTTTTTGACATGTTCGGTAGCGTAGTTTTTTCCCACCAGGGCATGTTGGATAAATTTATGGGAGATGCGGCGCTGGTAATCTTCGGTGCTCCCGTGAAACCGGATAATCCCAATGTCGCGGCAGTTTCAGCCGCCGGTCAAATTATGATCGAATTTGAGAGATTACGTATTATCTGGGAGAAGAAAAACCAGATCTTTGCAAAGGTAGGTCTGGGCATAGGAATGAGCAGGGGACCAATGTTCCTTGGCAATGTCGGTTCCACTCAACGGCTGGATTATACCGTAATCGGGCCGGATGTTAACATAGCCCAACGACTGGCTTCGGTAGCAAAATCGGGACAAATTCTCATTACCGACCGGGTTCATGCGACTTTGAATGGTAGATTCCCGGTCAGCACCGAAATAAATATGTTGTTAAGAGGCATGAAATCCGAGGTAACCGTCTATTCTTTATCCGCAACTGATTTAAAGCAAGCGTAAAAGAACTTAAAAGAATTGTATAGATTCCAATAGCCTAAATCCATAGCAAAGTGTGCAGATTATTTCTCAAGATCAACAATCCAGCCATTACCATCACTCCCGTCCAGAGTAATTTTATCGAGGTGACCGAGCTGCCTGCCTCGTCTGGTTTCAACCTCATCATTCACCTTAATCTCTCCATTTTGTATCCTGATCTTTGCCTCAAATCCGTCTTGAACAAGCTCGGCAAGCTTCAGAAATTGGCCGAGCCGAATGGGAAGCTTTTTTATCGGTATTCTCTTATATTGGGCAGTCATCGTTTATGGTCTCCTGTTGGCCGGATAAATCCGGGGTATATCTAAAGGGTACTCAATAGACCTTGTTGGGCGTTGGAGTAAAATTGTTCAAATAATTCAAATATTATGGTATAAGACTGACGTGATGATTATCGCAGGTTTATATACTCATTTCATCGCTGCCGGGCTAACCGTACAGATCCGGGTTACGCGGTCTTTTGATGTGTACCGGCGAACGGTTACTTGCCGGGTAACCTTGCGAAAGCAGGATTGAGAGTTGATAGATGTATTCTATTTAAAAGATAATTATAAGAATATTACAAGGGAGGGGAGTTTATGCAAATGAAATCGGTGTGCAAGAAATTTGGAGAGGTATGTGGAATAATCGTCTTGATGGGACTTATGACCGGATGTGTAAATGGGATGATGGGGGGAACAGCAACCAGCGCGGCACCGTCAAATGATGATCTGGCTCCGGTGACAACTATGGTTGAAAGTTACGGTGACATCGAGTTGCCAATCGAAATGACCTTGCTAACCGATAAAAGCATCGCGATGCGTACTGATTCCTTTCAGGGCGGAATTCATAGTTACAGTGGACGTGTACAACTCGGTTCCCTCAAAGATTATATCCTTGCCTCCATGCGCAATAATAAATGGAAATTGGTCGGCGAGGCATCTTATAAAAATGTAATGCTTGCTTTCACCAAACCCCATAAGACCTGTATGGTCGTTCTTTCAGAGGGAGGGGTAAGTGGAACGCTCGGAAAAACTCAAGCCGATTTTTACGTTACGGTTGATTTGGCTGCGATAAATCAATCTAACGGGTTCGGCGCGCCGGTTAGACAATAAGTATTTTAGAGATGTTCCTCCACTTTTGGCTTTTAAGCCGGAACAAAACAAAAAAAGCACTTAACGATAGTATCGTTAAGTGCTTGAATTTTTTGGTGACCCCAAGGGGACTCGAACCCCTGTTACCGGCGTGAGAGGCCAGTGTCCTAGGCCACTAGACGATGGGGCCAAATTGTGCTGCTTTATAACTGACCCCGCAGGGGATGTCAATACTTTGTTGGCTGGAAAATAAATTTTAAGAAGAAATAGTAAAAATTATTTTTTAGTGGAAATCAGCTTCAAGATGATTGATTTCCATTTTTTTATCTCTCTTGATTCCCGCGATTAAAACGTCGGGTCGACATTTTCAATTGTTCCGCCGTTTCCCGGGTGAAAAATTCTTCACCACAACGCCATCTCCAGTTCCCTGTTGCAACTCCGGGAATGTTCATTTTACAGTCGCCGCCAAAACCAAAAATATCCTGCAAGGGAAAGACAGATAATATACAAATAGAGGATTGGGCCAGAAAAATGAGATCATGGTGAATTCCTCTCTGATCATTAAGGTTTCTATTAGCCAGAAGTTTAATGTTTTCGCGTTGTTTATCGTCAAGCTTATCACTCATATACCATCCGACCGTTGTGTCGTTGTCATGAGTCCCTGTATAAACAATGAATTGCGGAGATGTGAAATTATAAGGCAGGAAACTATTATCCGGATTGCCGTCAAAAGCGAATTGCAGGACTTTCATTCCGGGAAATCCAAGTTCGGCACGGAGCATTTCAACTTCCGGAGTTATAATACCCAGATCTTCGGCGACAATATTGAGCGGTCCTAATTTTTTGAAAATTGAAGTGAAAAATGATTTTCCCGGTCCTTTCAGCCATACTCCGTTCACGGCTGTTTCACATTCCTCGGGAATGGACCAATAGGATTCGAAACCTCGAAAATGGTCAATGCGAGCCATATCCACCCGAGTAAATAAGTGGGCTAGCCTCTCTGACCACCACTCTATCAAGTTTTCCTGGATTTTTTCATCTTTACTCTGCCAGTCATACAAGGGATTGCCCCAGCGCTGACCGGTAGTACTGAAATAATCCGGGGGGACACCGGCTACATGTGTAGGACGCAAAGTTTCCGGATTTAAAGTGAAAATCTGCTGATTAGCCCAGACGTCTACGCTATCATAGCTGACATAGATAGGAAGGTCTCCGAAAAGCTGAATATTCCTGGGGCCGGCATAATTTCGGAGGAGCTGCCATTGTCTGTAAAATTCGAATTGCTCGAAACGATAGTAGTTAATACTTTCAATGTGTTGTGCTGAAAATTCACGAAGAGCTTTACCGGACCTGGTGGAGAGTTCACGCGGCCAGTCGAACCAGCCTGCTTCGTGATAGATCTCTTTGGCAACCATAAAAATTGCGTAATCGTTGAGCCAGATATTTTCCTTTAAAAAATTATCATATGCAGGAAAATTTTCAGGCCTAAATTTATTAAGCGCCTCCTTTAACAGATTTTTTTTGTACACCGCAACATTGTCGTAATCGGTATGATATGGTGAAAAATCGGGATGGTTCTTAAGACTCGATTCAGATATGAGACCCGCCTCAAGGAGAAGTTCGGGCGACAACAACAAGTAAGAGCCTGCAAAGGCTGAACTACTCATGTAGGGGGAATAATCAAATGGCTGGTTTGTTGGTCCGAGGGGCAAAAACTGCCAATAGGTTTGATCGCTATCTGTTAGAAAATCAATAAATCGATAGCTTGAGTTCCCAATATCGCCAATACCAAAGGGTGATGGCAACGAGGTTATGTGAGCGAGAATTCCGCTGGAACGTTGATTCATCATGGTCTTGTCACCAAAGGGAAAAGTTGTTTAACGAAAATGGTTTAATTCGCTCAGGCCAAGAAAAATAAAAGCACTATCGTTCCTTGTATCTCGTACTTTCGATGCTATAATATAAGACCGTAAAACAGAAAATAAGGAAAATAATTCCTGAGTATTCCGTATGGCTGATTTTAAAAATTGCTTTTTATATGCAAATGCGGTAATAATATGATCTTTTCAAAAGTATTGCACGCTAGCGAGGTCTGTCTCGTCGGCTTTTTTTTTGTCAAAAAATCATTAAATAAATCGCCTTATTGGTTCTCTTGAGACTATTGGAACATGCTCCAGGGCAACTGTACAATAGATAGTCTTTTAAATTCAAGAAATGGAGTGGGTGTCTGGTGCTGCCTGAACTTAAAGAAAACCTTCTGAAAGCAGGAAAAGAAGAAGGCTGTATTAGCTTTGATGATTTAAATGAACTGTTGCCAGATGAAATAAAAGACCCCAACGAAATTGAGTCGATCTTTAACTTCCTCGGTGCGCATTCTATTGAAATCGTAACCGTTGAAGAGGATGGAGAGAAGCGTACGTTGTCCGGGGAAATCTGGGAACGAAGCGACAATTCTACCTCTAATGTTAGTCAGGAGGAAGAGATGAGTCTGCCCGATGAGGAGACTCATGAAGCTGAAGAAACGACCACCACCTATCTAAGAGAAATGGGGCGGTTTGATCTTCTGACTCCTGAGGAAGAGGCCAAATACAGCAAAACCATACGCCAGGGTTTTGAAGCGATAATAGCAGCTATCCGTGAGGATGTTTCGGGAGTCAAGGAGATTCAACTGTTGCGTGAGAGGATTGATCTCTGGGAAAAACGGGATCCAACCCTGAAACCGAAAAAGCAGCAGCTCAATTTCATGCGGTACAATGTTATCAGTGCTGCAAAAAAATATAACGATGTCCGCGAGCTGTTTGAATTACAAGCCAAGCTCGAAGCGTACAGCAGGTCGATAGAAGTGGCCAAAGACACCATGATTAGGGCTAACCTAAGACTGGTTGTCTCCATAGCCAAGAGGTATATGCATCAAGGTTTAACCCTGGCGGATTTAATTCAGGAGGGAAATCTCGGCCTGATGCGAGCGGTTTTCCGTTTTGATTATACCAAAGGCAATAAGTTTTCCACCTACGCAAGCTGGTGGATAAGGCAGGCTATTACCCGGGCTATTCTCGATAAAACGAGAACTATTCGTCTGCCGGTCCATTTCCTTGAGTTGAGAAGCCAGTTCTTCAAGGCATTTTATGCGCTTTTTAAAGAACTTGGCCGGGAACCTACTCCTCTTGAGATTTCCAATGCAACTAATTTACCGATGGATAAGATTCTGTCTATCCTAGAGGCTTCACGGGAGCCCATCTCGCTCGAAACTCCTGTTGGGGATGATGATTCCACCCTTGGTGATTTTCTCGAAAACCAGGAATCGCAATCACCTTATGATGCAGTTCAAACAAGAGAATTGTCCGGACGCGTTAATGACATACTGGAAACGCTCAGCGAGAGAGAAGAGAAAATTATTCGTCTCCGCTTTGGTATAGGTGAGAAGGCAGAATATACTCTGGAGGAAATCGGTAAACTCTTTAATGTGTCCAGAGAGCGAATCCGGCAGATCGAAAAGAAAGCCCTAAATAGATTACGTCACTCCAGTCGCCGTGAAAAACTAAAGTTTTTTATCGACTAATCATATCTTACATATTGAAAGAGCCGGGTTAAAGCCCGGCTTTTTATTTCATCGTGGAAAATTACATATATAGCACAGGATTAGGACGAATTCTTGAGAAGGTTAACGCCTCGGAAAGACTCAGTTTTGCTGAAGGTCAACAACTGTACGGCTGTAACGATATTCTTGCCCTTGGCTACCTTGCCAATATCGTCAGAAACAGGTTGAATGGAGACAACAGTTACTTCATCTACAATCAACATATAAATTATTCCAATGTCTGTACCAATCTCTGTAAATTCTGCGCCTTTGGCCGGGAGAAAGACTCTGAACTCGCCTACGAGATGAGTGTTGAAGAGGTTAAACAGAAGGTGAGAGACCGCCTTGAAGAACCGATCACTGAAGTTCATATGGTCGGCGGCATCCATCCCGATCTTCCTTTTGAATATTATCTCGAATTACTGAGAGGCATTAAGGATGTCAAACCTTCTTTGCATATTCAGGCATTTACCTGCGTTGAGATAGCCCATTTTGCCGAGCTCGCCGGCAAATCGGTTGATAAAACCCTGGAACTCCTTATGGATGCAGGTCTCGGCTCACTGCCGGGTGGTGGAGCGGAGGTCTTTAGTCCGAGAATACGAGCTGTGACCTGCGAGAAAAAAATATCCGGTAAAGAATGGCTCGATATTTCAAGAATCGCTCACGGACAGGGGTTGAATACCAACGCCACAATGTTGTATGGGCATATAGAAACCATCGACGAGAGGCTTGAACATCTGCAGGCACTACGTGAAGTACAGGACGAAACTAACGGTTTTTTGGCCTTTATTCCTCTTTCATTTCATCCCAAAAACACAGGCATGTCCGATCTTTCGAAAACAACGGGGATCGATGATCTGAAAAATATTGCTGTCGCCCGACTCTTTCTCGATAATTTCCCACATATAAAGGCGTATTGGGTGATGATCGGTCCACAAATGGCCCAGATTGCGCTTTCTTTCGGTGCGGATGATATGGACGGAACTGTAAAAGAGGAGGTTATTACGCATATGGCCGGTGCCGAAACCGACCAGGCCATAGGCAGCACCACGTTGGTACGGCTCATTAAAGAGGCAGGCCGCATTCCTGTACAGAGAGATACTCTGTATAACATTATTGAAGTACATACTTAGTGGATGGAGGAGTGTAGGACAGAATGCAGCTTGAAACAATAATTGACAATGTGACAGCAGGCAGGCGTATCAGTGATAATGATTATCTGGTACTCGAAAAAGACGCTGATTTGCATCAACTCGGCTTTCTGGCCAATACCATCAGGCGAATAAAACATCCCGAAAATCTAGTTACCTATGTCATAGACAGGAACATTAACTATACCGATATCTGCATTTCCGCCTGTAAGTTTTGCGCTTTTTTTAAATCTCCCGAGCAAAACCAGGGATATCTGATTACCTTCGAGGAGCTGGCTGACAAGATCCGTGAAACGCAGGCTCTCGGCGGCACCCAGGTTTTGTTGCAGGGCGGGCTTCATCCGGAAAAACCACTGGAATATTACGAGGAAATGGTCAGCTTCATGAAGTCGACCGGAATTCATGTTCATGGTTTTTCACCGCCGGAAATTTGTCATTTTGCCGAAATCTCAGGCTTACCTGTTAAGCAGGTCTTGAAAAGGCTCATTGCCGCCGGACTTGGTTCAATTCCCGGCGGTGGGGCGGAAATTCTCAGTGATCGCGTGCGGCAGCTGACATCTCCCAGAAAATGTACCGCCGATGAATGGCTTGAGGTGATGGGGGAGGCTCATGCTCAAGGATTGCGAACTACGGCAACGATGATGTTCGGCCATTTGGAAACGAAAGAGGAGAGATTGGAACATCTTCGGAGGCTCCGGGAGCTGCAGGATCGTACCCACGGCTTTACGGCTTTCATCCCATGGCCTTTTCAGCCCCGTAATACAATTCTAGCGGAAGTGGAAAAGACTTCGGCCCTTGAATATCTTCGGATGTTGGCACTCTCCAGAATCTACCTTGATAATTTTGATAATATACAGGCGTCCTGGGTTACCCAAGGTCCAAAGGTTGCACAGCTTGCCCTCTTTTATGGAGCTAATGACTTCGGCAGCACGATGATTGAGGAAAATGTGGTGGCTGCCGCAGGGGTCAGCTTCAGACTGTCTGAACAAGAAATCAGAAGGTTGGTGGGCGATGCCGGCTTTTTTCCTGCTCAAAGACTGATGGATTACAGTATCGTAGATAGGTTGGAAGTTTGACCTGTTCCGCCCAAAATAATGGAGTTATCGGCGGTCGGTTCGAACATTAATTCAGACGAATCCGTCCCGGGCTACAGTAAGAGATAACCATGCTTATTATATCCGCTCCGTGGGTTGTCCCGATTGAATCTCCTGTTATTCGAGATGGCAGCATCGTTGTCGTTAATAACCGCATCGTCGATTTGGGCAAGCGACTTGAGATGGTGCGGAAATATCCGCAATTTAAGGAAAAATCCTATCCCAGTGTCCTCATGCCGGGTCTTGTCAATGCCCATATGCATCTGGAACTCTCATATCTGCACAACACTCTCGAGCCGCTTTACGATGCTAACTTTACTGACTGGATCGATGCTTTATTAACACAGAAATTCTCGAAAAACCCTTCACGGGAAGAAACCGTCGAATTTTTTACAGCAGCTCTACATGATCAGTATTGTTCAGGGGTAGTACTGATTGGTGATATAGGTAACGAATATTATGATGAGTTATACCGAGGTGGAAGCCACGATGAAAGTGTCCGGCAACCGAAAGTTCTAAGAATGTTGGAGTACCTCGGACCTAATCGGGAAGTCTGCCGGGGAGCACTGCAAAAACTCGAACGGCTTGACGATCAAATCTCCGCCACGGGGCATGCGCCATATTCTACTTCCCAAGAACTCCTTCAGGCTCTCAAGACAAGATGCAATCGGCTTCAGCACATATTTTCTATTCACGCCTGTGAGAGTCGTGATGAACGAGAGTTTCTTCAGTCGGGCAGCGGTTGTTTCCGTGATTTTCTGGAAAGAAAAGAGAGCTGGGATGGGTCATTCCCTTTCAGTGAGTCCGGATATTCAGGTACCATTGATTATTTTGATCGTCTCGGGCTTCTGGATGAAAAGACCTTGCTTGTTCATTGTGTCCATATATCCAAAAATGAGCTCGAGTTGATTAAGCACCGCGGAAGCCGAATCTGTCTCTGTCCCGGTAGTAATGAGTTTCTTGGAGTCGGCTCTGCTCCTGTGGAGCAGATGATTGCGATTGGTCTTTTGCCTGGACTCGGCAGTGACTCTTGCGCATCGAATCTTATGATCGATATGTGGCGGGAGATGCGGATATTGGCCGATAGTCATCCACGCCTTGATCACTCAACCATACTTTCCATGGCGACCATCGGTGGTGCGAGGGCGCTACGGCATGATAGTGATCTAGGAAGCCTGGCTGTCGGTAAGAAAGCAAAAATTATTCATGTGATCTCAGCTACTCTTAAGGGTTGCAGTGATGGCGAACAACTTGTAAAAGAATTGGTTTCAGGTGGAAGACCTCCCGAAATTGCTTGGGTGTCAAGTAGTTAGTTATGCAATCATTTTGATATTCTCGGTAAAGGTTACGTCGAATGTTCATGAGTAAACTTATCAATAAACAAGGGTGGTTCGCATGAAAGAATCGCAAAATTCCATAGCCAGAATCGGTATGGTAAATTATATCAACGTTGCTCCGATCCATGAGAAGTGGAAATGTACTGTACGCTCCGAAAATTGGCAGCTCGTGGAAGCCCCTCCGGCAATCTTGAATAAAAAATTGGCGGAAGGGGAGGTCGATCTGGGTTTTGTCTCCAGTTTTGAATACGGCCGCCATCCGCAACAGTATAAAATCCTTTCAGGTCTTTCCATCAGTGCCAATGGCCCGGTGGGTTCGGTTTTCCTTTTCTCCCATGTGCCGATGAATCAACTCAATCAGGCACCGGTACTGTTCAGTGCCCAGTCTGAAACTTCGGTAAGCCTGGTGAAAATTATCCTGGAAGAATTTCACGGTGTGCATCCCTGCTATTCTACAGGTGACATTCAGAACGCCGATAACGGAAATTTCCAGGCGGTATTGGCAATTGGCGACGATGCTCTTAGGCTTATTGAAAAATCGACCTACCTCTATGAATATGACCTGGGAGATATCTGGAAACGTCAAACAGGATTGCCCTTTGTTTTTGCGGTCTGTGCGGTTCGCGAAGAATTTAGTATCCGACATCCGGAAATGTTGCCTGAAATACATCGTGAACTGCTCCGCTGCAGGGATGAAGGAAAGAGGGATTTGGCAGAGATATCTGAAATTTATGCCTCACGAATACCGATGTCGAAAAAAAAGTGTTTTCAGTATCTTACAGGAATCGAATACGACCTTGGCGCACAAAAACGAATGGCTCTCGAAACGTTTTTTGACTTTTTAATTAAACGTGGAGATATTGATAAAAGTGCATTGCCGTTAAAAATTTTCGCGAATCTGCACTGAAAGTGAAAAATATGCACTGCTCTACCCATTGATTAGGGAATAATGACTATAATACCGGCAAAACAAAAGATACTCCTTGGAGTTACCGGGGCGAGCGGAATGCTCTTCCTGAAGTCTTTTCTTGATTCTCTTGCAGAACTGGACGTAACGGTTCATGGAATATGTTCGGCATCCGGCAGGGATGTGTTGAAAACAGAGCAGGGACTGAGACCGGAAGAACTACCGGTGGTTTCCCGATGGTTTACTCATGATGATCTTTCGGCTCCCCCGGCATCGGGATCAAGCGATTACTCATCCATGGTCGTGCTGCCCTGTACCATGGGAAGCCTTGCAGCTATTGCAGGAGGTTTGTCCATAAACTTGATACATCGTGCCGCTGATGTAATGCTCAAAGAACGAAAAAAACTCCTTCTCGCTGTACGGGAGACACCTTTCAACAGAACACATTTGAAAAACATGCTTGCTGCACATGATGCCGGTGCGGTCATCTGTCCCACTATGCCGAGCTATTATCTGCTCCCGACAACACTTGAGCAGGCGGCGGAAAGTTATTCGTGGCGTCTGGCTGATCAGCTTGGACTTACCGTACCTAATCGAAAGAGATGGAAAAACTAGCAAATATAGGCAGAAAGATAACAATTTTATTGGATATGATCCAATTTAAACTGACTATCTTTGCGTTGCCTTTTGCCTTTACGGGAGCATTTCTCGGCTCACGCGGCATCCCGGATATCAATATATTCTTCTGGATCATTGTGGCCATGGTCGGCGCCAGAACCTGTGCAATGGGGTTCAACAGGATAGTTGACCGGAAATTCGACGAAGCCAATCCGCGAACCGCAACTCGGGCTCTGCCCACGGGGGAGGTCAGGCTATGGGAAGCCTGGGCTATGGTATTGTGCTCCGGGGGGGTGTTTTTCTTTGCCTGCTTAAATCTCAATCATCTTACCTTGCTGTTATCCCCGTTTGCTCTGGGTCTCGCATTGTTTTATTCAGTTACCAAGCGTTTTACCGCATTTTGTCACCTGGTTCTTGGCGTGGCTTTGGCTTTTTCTCCTTTGGGTGGATGGGTTGCTGTGCAGGGAAGCTTGGTTGGATACCCTTTTGTCCTGTCAATTGGGGTTATTTTTTGGGTGGCCGGCTTCGATACCATTTATGCCTGCCTCGATGCTGATTTCGATCGAAAGATTAAACTCCATTCCCTGCCCTCGCGACTAGGTAAAAAAAATGCTTTTCGGCTGGCAGGATTTTTTCACCTGGTAGCCTTTGTTTTCTTTACCTTAACCGGATATCAAGCTGGATTGAATGTATTTTACTATATAGGTATTGTTCTTGCTTCCGGGGCTTTGTTTTACCAACATATGCTGGTAAGACCTGAAGATCTCTCACATATTCATGCGTCGTTTTTTTCCATGAATGGCTTTATTAGTGTGACGCTTTTTGTCGCCACCTGGCTTTCTCTTGCGACATCGAGGCAATGAATCGACTGAAGCTTATTAACACTCTCATTTTATTCGGTGTGCTGGTTTTATATGCGGGAATAGCTTGGTCGGGAACTTCCGATTCTTTAAAAATCAATAAAACAGAACACGCTGTTACCACGCTTTCAACTCCTCCTTTAGGGGTTATTGACCCTAAATTGCTGCCTTTCGGATATTCCGGAAAGGAAAAACTTGCTTATGATATTTCCTGGACTGGAGGTATAAAGATTGGTGAGTTGCACTTGGAAATACATGAGCTTCCTGAAATTGAAGAAGGTTATGAAATCAAGGCTACCGTAACCACCAAGAACGGGGCGTTACATCTTTTTTATCCAATAGAAGATGTTCATGTAACCAAAGTCCGTGGAGCAAAAAGGTTGCCGTATCATTATGAAATATGGCAAAAAGAGGGCTATCACTACAGAGCCCACCGCGTGATCGAATATGATCAGGAAACCGGCTTGATTCGTTATATGAAAAATGAAAAGCCAGCGGGTGAATATCAGGTTGAAGGGGAGACAAACAATGAGTTTTCATCTTTTTTCAATAGCCGGCTGATGGAATTTAAGATTGGCGAGCATTTTTCTGTACCTACATTTGCCGACAAAAAGAGAGTAGAGGTTATCGTTCAAACTGTTGCGCAACAAAAATTGAATAAGACGCTGTTCGGACCTGTAACGACAGTGGAAATTATGCCCATAATGACCTTCAGGGGATTGTATGATAAAAGAGGGGATACTGTGATTTGGTATACAGCTGATGAATGCCGGGTTCCGGTACGCATAAATTCGAAAATAAAAATAGGTTCTCTCACGGCTGAACTTACAGCGTATGATAATCCTGCCTGTACACGATATTCCGCGATAAAGAAGCAAATACAATAATAAAAATCCCGATAAATGGGAAATACATCGACATATGTTCCTTACGAGTTTTTTCAAATATATTATTAATATCAAATATATACAGTCGATAACAAGGAGTAACAGAACATGACAACAGCTGTAACAAAAACCGATTTTTCCGCGTTGATCCTTAAGCATAGAGGAAAAGTACGTGATATGTATGAAATTCCCGGCCATGATGACAAACTTCTCATGGTGGCAACCGACCGTATCTCGGCCTACGACGTTATTATGGATGATGCCATTCCAGGCAAGGGTGCGGTCTTGACGGATTTGTCCCTTTTCTGGTTTGACCTGCTGGGTGATATTGTCGAAAATCATCTGATTTCAGCAGATGTCGCTCAATATCCGCAAATCTGTCAACCCTATGCAGATCGGTTGCGGGGCAGGTCGATGCTGGTAAAGAAGACCAAGCCACTCTCCATAGAATGCATAGTCCGCGGGTATATTTCAGGTTCTTTCTGGAGCGCGTATAAAGAAAACCCGACGGTTTGCGGATTTAACCTGCCCAAAGGAATGAAGGAATCTGATAAATTCTCGGAACCGCTATTCACGCCCTCAACCAAGGCGGAGCTTGGAACCCATGATGAAAATATCTCACTTCAGCAGATGAAGCAGCTTGTCGGTACGGAAAGAAGCGAGGAGATAGTCCGCATTTGTCTTGCTCTTTACAAAAAAGCCGCCGACTATGCTCTTGCAAAAGGCATTATTATTGCCGATACTAAATTTGAGCTTGGCGAACTTGACGGCCGACTGATTTTGATCGATGAGGTGCTGACTCCGGATTCGTCTCGTTTCTGGCCGGTGGATCTCTATGAGTCCGGAAAATCTCAACCAAGTTTTGATAAACAGTTTTTAAGAGATTATCTTTCCACCTTGGATTGGGATAAAACGCCTCCGCCGCCGCCTCTTCCTGAGCACATTACTGAGAAGACCAAGGTGAGGTATGAAGAGGCAAGACAGAGGATTACCGGAAAAGGGTAAAGTCAGATAAGCCTATTTTGCCCTGACAAAAGTTGTCAGAGGTGATGGCGTCGTGAAAAGCTTCGGACCCGCTGTTTGCTCAATGCCGTCAAACGGCGGGTTTTGCATTTTTGCTGTGAGTGGATGGGGTTTCGTTTAGTATGTATCTGGATTTACAGAGTCGGCAAAAGCGGAATATTTATTTTCAATACAGTGCCGCAGAACCGCATCGAGAGACTGGTCACTAAATTGGTATCCTGATTCCATCAGGACTTTAGGGGTCACTCGGGTACTGCTCAGCAACATTTCCTCAGCCATTTCACCATAAAGAAGTTGGACTAAAAAAGCCGGGATACGCAACAGTGCCGGGCGATGAAGTGCTCGGCCGAGTGCTTTCGTCAGTTCGCCATTGGTTGTCTGAATGGGGGAAACTACATTAACAGGACCCTTGATGTATTCTCTGCTGATTATGAAGTCTATAATTTGGACAAGATCCCTGATACTTATCCAACTGAGGTACTGTTTCCCGTTGCCGATAGTACCACCCAAACTTGCCTTGAAGGGACGGATCATATTTGGTAAAGCCCCGCCTCTGGAACTGATGATCATGCCGAATCGAAGGTTTACCACCCGTATCCCCATCATGGATAAGCGCCGGGTTTCCTGCTCCCACTGACGGCAGACTTCTGCTAAAAAACCATTGCCCGACGAACTGTTCTCATTAAGAATTTCATCTCCTCTATTACCATAATAGCCAATTGCGGAAGCGCATAGAAAAAGGCTCGGTTTTTCTTTAAGTATGGAAATAAAGTCGATGAGCTCTTTAGTCCCCTCGAGCCTGCTCATCAGTATTTGTCGCTTTTTCTCCGCGGTCCAGCGGCCTTGCGCTACATTTTCTCCAGCGAGGTGAATGATGGTCTGGTACAAATTTTCCGAACTTTTAGAGAGGACGTCAGGATTCCAGAAATGCTTCGTTTCAGTTTTCGGATTGCGTTTGAGACATTGTATCGTATGTCCTTTCTTGAAAAGATGTTCAACCAGAGCGCTGCCAACCAAGCCGGAAGCTCCGGTAATCAGTGTTTTCATTAAGTCAGTGTCCTGCAATTAGTAATTATTTATTGTGCGGTTTATCATCTGTGGGACGGTAGGAACGGAGATCCGGGACTTTTTTTCTGCCATCCAGAAGATGGTATAAGGCCATCGACGGATGATGCCATATCATTCTTGGACCCGCATATCGCATTATTTTTCTTGCTCTGGCCTGCATCTCTTTCTTATAACAATGAATTGTGCAGTTGCCGCAGGCCGGTTTCTGCTCTTTGAATGGACAGCGGGCTAGTCTTTTCTGTGCATATTCGAGAAAGTCAGCACAGCTTTGACAGACTGTTCCTTTGGGGCAGTTGTGATTTTTGCGACAATAAATTTTCACCATAGCCGTTATTGTTTTCAATTCACGGGCAAGGCGTGGAGTCATGAACATAAAAAAAATCCTATAATTGTGAATTGTTCAGCTATTTTTTCAGGAGTTCCTTTGAAAGTTACAAGAGGGAAGATTCTCCGATTCCGGGAGTTGATCGACGATTACATCGCAAACCTGGTCCTGAGTCAGGTCTGAACTCTTGACAGTGATATCGGCAAATTTTTCATACAACACCAAACGTTCTTCAAAAAGATCTTGAAAGCTCTGATCAGGTCGCTTTGCCAATCCCCTGGTTTCATAATTGTGAATACGTTGTTTCAGTGCAGGAAGATCGGCATGAAGAAAAACAATGATTCCACCCTTCTTAAGATGCAGCATGGCCGACTCACTATAGGCGGCACTGCCTCCTGTTGCAATAATATGATTACGGCAGTGGATGCCGAGGAGTACCTTCTCTTCAACTTCACGAAGAGCCATGTGACCGTCCTTATCAACGATATCCTGCAGGCTTCTACCTTCAATATTTTGCAACAAAATATCTGTGTCGAGATATCTTTTTGCCAGCATTTTTGCTAAAATTACCCCGACGGTGCTTTTCCCGGAGCCAGGCATTCCGATTAATATGATATTGGATTTCACGTTATTTTTCTGCTTACTCGGATGCATCATCACCTGAAAATATTTCCTTGTATTGTAGGGGAAATAGATAGAATTGCAATAACCCGCCTAATCCTGATGCCTCAGGTTGATGTCTGAAGGCTCGATATCTGGAGGAAAATCGTTATTGTGTCTTCACGTATTTGCTTTTTGATAAACTATACAGCGGGGAGCACAGAAAAGAAACTGTTCTTCCGAAAGAGCAGTAGACAATATATCAGCGAAAGTGTAGTAGTCAGACAAAATTTTAGTATAAGGTACGAACTTCGGCATTATGCTATACTAAGTTTGCCGGCGTCGTTAAAAGTCAATTTGTGAGTAGGGATGGACTCGAAAAAAGCCTAATCTATAACCTTTTCGAATTCTCAGCGGAAAAAATTGAACACTTTCTTATTTAAATTGGAGTGATGAAAGCATGGAGTTTTTCACAAATCTTAAAGAATGGTTTGTTTCGACTCATATACAAGAACAGATCAAAGATGTTGATTTCACTGGATTGTTCACCAATCCCTGGTTTATTATTCCTTTTGCTTTGCTGATCGGCTATTCGCTGTATAAGCAAAAGTGGAAGGATCTCATTATTATTGCAATATTTGTTGCTGTCTGGTGGGTCTCCGGTACTGCCTATATGAGCTCTCTTATTGTAGGTGGAATAGTTCAAATAGATAAAATACTGCCGGTTATTTTTGGCGGAGCAGTCGTCATGGGGTTTGTCATCTATCTCTTTTTCGGCAGGTCTGATTAAGCAGGATTATTATGCAGTTTAGAAATGGAATTTTTATAATAACCGAGGAGGATCATTGCCCTCTCTATAATGTGCGGGAAGAGTTGAAGATCAACGATGGCATTCTGAGCTTTCCGGCAGGTAAACCTTCGTGCCTTACGCTTATAAAGGAACTTATTGCGATTACATCCGCAGACAATAATTATGAAAAATATTCTCTTGGGATGAATCAAAAGGTCAAATTCGAATGCGGGGGATGTACCGGACTTATCCGTTTTGAATATAAAAAGGATAAAGAGTTTGCAACTGTGCAGATGAAGTTGCTCGCAGCGGCTGAGCGGCGTGAAAAAATTAAGGGGACCGGTAAATTTGTGAGGCTTTTGCGAACTGTGGAAATTTTTTCAAGCCTTTCCTCTGATGATTTGCTGGATCTTGCGGCTCTGCTTGATTTAAATGATGTTCCCTGGCAATTTCCTATCGCTCAAAAAGGTGATTTAGGTGACAGATTATATATCTTGTTGTCAGGCAAGGCGGAAGTCATCGATGACAACGGTGTAGCCCTCGCCGAATTAAATAAAGGTGAAGTTTTTGGCGAAATGAGTTTGTTGTCAGGGGAGCGTGTTTCTACGACTATTATGACAACTGAGCCATGTAAAGTAGCGGTCATGAACCAGAAAAACTTTCGCCATATACTCAATCGGTTTCCTGCTCTTCAGGTGTTTTTCTATAAGCTTCTTGTCAGCAGGATTACCAAAATGAATATGCAACGGGCCGAAGAATTGTCGTCAGGCATGGTTGGACAGCTTTCAGATATTTCCCCTGTCGAACTCAGTCAAATGATTAACTCTAATCAAAAAACCGGCAAGCTCAATGTCGATTTTGGAGATAAACGGGCCATCATTAAATTTAATGAAGGTGAAGTCATACACGCCGAAATCGATGGATTGTGGGGGCAAGATGCCTTCTATAGGATTTTATCGATTGACAACGGTCGGTTTAAATTCATCCAGGGATTGACAGAAAAAGAAAAATCCCTGGATGTTATCGGTGGTTTCATGGGGATGATAATGGAGGGAATGAAGCGCCTTGATGATATATCCCATCGATGATGCGGTCATCTGAATAGTAAATCTACAATGTCTATTATTTTCTGCCTATCATTGTCGCCACCGAATTTAAATCGGACTGATTATCTTTTTAGAACTATAGCTTAAACAGGGAATTTGAAATGGGCAGAAGACTGCTCAAAAAAGAAGTTTTATGTCTTTTGCAAAAATCCAGCCTCGATGAGATATTTCAAAAACTTGAGGACTACCCGGAGCATAGACTAATCAATCTACTTTTTATCGCCCTCTGCCATCCTGAGGAACTAGTCCGGTGGCGCGCGGTATGTAGTTTCGGTCGTCTTGTCCCGGCTATTGCGCATAAGGATTTGGAGGCCGCCAGGGTGGTGATGAGACGTTTCCTCTGGTCACTCAATGACGAATCCGGCGGGGTCGGCTGGGGAGTACCCGAAGCCATGGCTGAAATTATGTGTCATAGCTCGCTGATTCGTAAGGAGTATCTGCATATGCTACTCTCCTACATGCGTGAAGACGGTGATGAACTGTTTCAGGACGGGAACTTTCTGGAACTGCCTATGCTGCAGCGCGGACTGCTCTGGGGAATTGGCAGATTATGTCAGGAACATCGGCAGGAGATGCTAGCACAACAGATTATCGAGGATATAATTGCATACCTGGAATCTCCTGACCTACAAGTGAGATGTCTTGCGATCTGGTGCCTGAGTTTGCTTCGGACCAAAACGACATTGAACACAATTCTGCGTTTCCGGGATTGTCCAGACCTGTTACATCTTTTTCTCAATGGGGAAATCCGGGAGATACCGATTGCAGAGCTGGTCCGGAGTGCCCTTAATCCGGAAACAGACATGAAATAGAGTGAATTTAATTTCGGAAGTTGAATACCGGTAAACTATGTATAACCGGTATGGTAAAATTATCTTCTAGTCCCTGAGTCCTTCTCCTTGTTTTCTCAGCTTTCAAAGAATCCCTGCCGGCATGAGTGGTACTTTATTGCCGCCGAGGGTAAATCCACCATCCATGCGCAGGCAGGCCCCTGTAATATAGGTTGCCTGCGCCGCTAAAAAATAGACACAGTCGGCGACCTCCTGGGGGAAACCGGTTCGTCCCAGAAGAATTTCGCTTTCTATTCGAGCCTTCTCCTGCTCGGAAAGGGTAGACCAACCCCGAGTGCCTTCACCATGTCTGGCCTGAATAAGTCCAAGCACCAGTTCATTAACCCGAATGGCGGGTGCCGCTTCCCGAGCCCAGGTCTCCGTGAATACTTGTATTGCTTTATTGGCTGCACTGTAGCCGTCATTAAACAAACCTGCCGTGGAACCACTCCGTCCGACGCTTCCCGCGATTGATGAAATATTCACCACAGCACCTCCGTTTCTGCCTTTCAGGAGAGGGAAGAGGTGATGGAAGAGAAGCCATTTGGCCTTTACGGTTGTGTCAAACTCTATATCCCATTGGTCCTTGTTGTGTGGAAGATCGTAGCTGCCATGAACTACAGGCATGCCGCCACGTTCGATATTGTTGATGAGAAAATCGAGAGATCCTGTCTGAGCTTTGACGAATTCCACAAGTTGTGTCACCTGATTTTTTTTTCGTAAGTCAGCAGAAATGGTAAAATGGCTGAATCCCTCGCTGGTAAAATCATCCTCCATTTCCTTGACGGACTCCGGCCAGTCATAAATCGGCAGGATTAATGTCGCTCCATGGCTTGCAAATTTGCGGGCGATAGCCCGGCCTATCGGCTGTGAAGCGCCGGGGATGAGTACAGTCTTTCCAAGAAGCGGCATTGTCTGGTCCATTACAAAATCGAGTTAAGCAAGGGTTGATCGGGTTCTTCAATGGGCTTGTCGCTTTCTGGTTGGAGTTGCAAGCCGAACATGGCGAGAATATCATCATCCATACATAGCTGATGATCGTAAGTGGCCAGGATATTGTAATTTATCGGGTTGATAAGTCGGGCTGAAACATAGAGCATCCTGTTGGTCCTGGAAATTGTACCGACCAGTATTGCCTGCGCCTTTTGCTCATTACTCAGTTGACTGAGATCCCGCGATAGAATCGTTTCTCCAGATTTTGGCACCATGTGCAGTTTGTTGGAGAGTTTCATTTCTCTCACAGTATAACCAAGCTGGACAAATCTGGAGGCGATATGCTCCTGAAGAGTGCGGCCGAAACGTGAGGTTTGCTGTAGGTCGTTGTTATCAACAAAAGTGGTGACGATAACAGGCATATCCGGTTGACGAGGCACAAGTGGGGGCAACGCTCTTTCTGCCAGATGATCGGCAATGGTATAGGAAAAATGTATTAAGTTGGTTTTGCCGCCAAGGATGTTTTCCAGCGGGGTGCCGTTAAAGGATGCGCAGCCACTAAAATTCAAGAGCATGAGCACAGAAACCATGAAGGTAAAAGATCGCGATATCGAAATTAATGTGAGGAATGAATGTGACAAGCCGCATTGCTTCATGGATCTAAATTCCTTTACCATTTTGTTTAACATGCAAAGGCGGCGAGGCGTCTTTTTCAGTGCTCACGCTGTTTATGCTTGATATTGAACTGGACATATCCGTTTTTTCCGAAAGCGGTCCGCTGGTAAGTTTGATAGTTTTGGTCTGTGGCATATTTTCCTGGTAATGATAGAAATCATTATCATTAATATAGTAAATATCAGACGCCCTGAAGAGATATCGATCATGGGAAACCATTGAGGTCGTTATGATAACCTCGTAATGACCGCTGGTTACCATACTGGTATTGGCGGCGTCGGCGACCACACCGGACGCCAGGAGTATAAGCTCGACGGGTGCATTACGCAAGACAGCTACAGCCGCGGAGAGGCCTGTCAGCAGTCCCGGCTGGAGGGTGCGGATACGATCACTGTTATGCCTAACAATTTGGACTTTATAACGAACCTCAATTGCTTTATCGTTTTCACGGCTGTTGGTTGGCACGCCATACCGAAAAAGATGAGTTATCAGCAGGTCGCGGAATGCTTCATTGAAACTGCTTGTTTCATGAGGCTTGCAGGGTATTGATTCGTCTCCGCAGGTCTCTTTGACAAAAACTGCTTTGTCCAGGTTGTCGGTCACAATAAGCTGGTTGTTGATACGATTGGCAAGGTCTGCCGCCAACACTTCCCAATGGGCCGTCGCCTGCATTTTTTTCTGCTGGGAGTATTTGTAATCGACGGGTTCGGGAATTCGGCTGCTACTGCAGGAGCAAAGAAAAAAAAGTACCAGGAAATAGGCTGAAAACGACCGCATGAAGGTGCTCCGATGATTTTTAAGATAATTTTATAGTGACTTTATCGGACAGCCAAAGAAAAAGTAAAGGAAAATTGTAATCGTTGATGGCGTCGTAAAAACATTTCATCTGCCTCGATGTTGCAAATTTTCAATCACTACGACGTTCCTTACTGTGTGAGGCGGCCTGATCGGACGAAGATTGGTTTTGCTGATCGGTTACGGAAAATTTATTATGCCGCCTCGATAAGAAGGAATTTATCAACGTAACTAACTTTATGAAATTCTTTTAAAACAGTTAAATAGAAAAGCTGAATGTTTGACGAAGCTATCTTGATCTTTCAGGCAAGAGGTACTTATACTATGAAGAGTAATATGTTACTATTAGATGAGAAAAGTGAACTTGCCGATCTCTCGAATATTCCACCATTTTTTTGTTATTCATCAAATAATGTCTATTGATCTACATACACATTCGACGACATCGGACGGAACCATGAGTCCAGCCGAGCTGGTTAGGTATGCTCACCAAAAAGGCTTGTCGGCTATTGCGATTACCGATCATGATACCATTGAAGGAATCGGGGAAGCCGTCACCGCAGGGGAATTTATGGGGATTGAAGTCGTGCCGGGCATAGAATTGAGTGTCAAATATTCTCATAAAAATGTTCATTTATTGGGATATCTTTTTGATTGTCAAAATAAGGAGTTGCATTTTGCCTTGCAGCAGTTGCAGGCTGGAAGGATCGAAAGAAATAAAAAAATTATTTCAAACCTTAACAAACTCGGTTTTTCCATAGAATTTAACGAATTATCACAAATAGGGGGTGGTGGCCAGAATGGTAGGCCGCATATAGCAAAACTTCTGGTGCAAAAAAAAATTGTCGGCACAATGGATGAGGCATTTGAGAAATATCTCGGCCAGGATGGACTTGCCTACGCCTCCAGATTTGTCTATGAGGTGGAGGACGCAATTTCACTGATTCAAAAAGCCGGTGGAGTAGCCGTGCTCGCACACCCCCTCCAACTGGACAAGGTCTTTGACGATTTTCCCCGGGTTTTGAAGCAATTGTGTGATCTAGGATTGGATGGAATTGAGGTATATTATCCAAATCATACGCGGAAGTTTCGAAAAAATCTCATAGTCCTGGCCGAAAAACTCTCTTTGCTGATGACCGGCGGTAGTGATTATCACGGAAGTATAAGGCCTGGAACAACACTTGCCGGTGGAAAAAATGTCTCGGTTCCTTCGACGCTGCTGGTTAAAATGAAAGAACGAGTTGTCGATAATCACAAGAAAGCTGAAAATTTAAGCCGTTGAAAGGAAAATTATGACGATGTATTCGATCCTTGTAGTAGATGATGAACCGAATTATCTCATCGTATTATCGGAACTATTGAAGGATGAAGGCTTTGAGGTCTTTACGGCCTCTGATGGCATGCAAGGCCTGAAAATAGTCGAGGATGTAGATTTAGATATTGTCGTGACCGATATGCAGATGCCGGGCATGAACGGTTTGGAATTTTTAAATAAAATCAAGGAAAGAAATCAGGATCTTCCGGTTATCGTCATTACCGCTTTTGCTGAGATAGATAAAGCGGTAACTGCGATGCAGGCAGGTGCATATAACTATCTTGCCAAACCATTTTCCAATGATGAGTTGATCATTACCCTTAGAAAGGGTGCGCAGCACTATTCCCTGATTCGGGAAAACACTCGACTGAGAGATGAAATTAAGGGAAAAAGCGGGTTTAGCGGCATGGTTGGCAAAAATCCCAAGATGTTACAGGTTTATCAGCTTATAGAAAAGGTCTCACCCACCCATGCCTCGGTCCTTATCACCGGTGAGAGCGGGACAGGTAAAGAATTGGTTGCGAAAGCTATCCATATAAACAGTCCGAGAGAGTCTCAACCTTTCATCGCTGTGAATTGTGCCGCTCTTTCTGATAATTTGCTTGAGAGTGAATTGTTCGGCCATGAGAAGGGCGCCTTCACCGGGGCGGTAGCTATGCGAAAAGGGCGATTTGAACTGGCTGATCAGGGGACGATATTTCTTGATGAGGTCGGGGAGATTCCTCTTGCCCTGCAATCAAAGTTGCTGAGAGTTCTGCAGGAGAAAACCTTCGAACGTGTTGGAGGAGGAAAAACAATTGAAGTCGATGTTCGCATCATCAGTGCGTCGAATAAGGATCTGCGGGAAGAGGTCGCGGCAGGACGATTCAGGGAAGATCTTTTTTACCGTCTCAATGTTATTCCGGTGAATCTTCCTGCTCTCAGGGAAAGAATGGATGATATGCGTCTGCTGGCAGAGTTCTTTGTTGAAAAATATCAAAGGGAATTAGGCAAGCCGGCGCTGACAATTTCCCCGGATGCCTTGAAACTCCTGATGAAGCTTCCATGGGAGGGAAATATTCGTGAACTGGAAAATACCATAGAGCGTGCGGCCATTCTCTGCTCAGGCGATGTCATTGAGGCCGAGGATGTACAACCAGATACCCTGTACAGCGAAGAACGGCCGGTTTGGGGCCAGGATGTTGATCTACGTCAATTGATTCCGCAAGATGCCGGACTGAACGAAGTCTTGTATGCAGTAGAAAAGAGAATGCTCACGCAAGCACTTTCCGACACCGATTATGTGCAGGCGCGAGCCGCAGAAAATCTAGGTATAACCAAGAGCCTGCTTCAGTATAAAATGAAAAAGTATCAGATAAAAAAGAAAAAGTAAAAAAATTCAGGTTGTTTCATCTGCCTGACTCCCGGGTGTTTTTTCGTTGGAAACGCCCCAGTGAAGTTTGTTACGCAGGATAGTGAAGTAATCACGGGTAGAAGAGACGATAAGCTGAAGAAAATGTTCGGCGGTTTCCAGTTCCAGTTCATCGCCATCCTTCATCTCCCAGAAAGGCTGACCGTCGATTATGACTTGGGCACGTTCAGTGGAATTACCGGCATCGAAGCGGGTTTTGATTCTTTTTTCAGAGGGGAGAATAATTGGTCTGCTGCTTAGCATGAAGGGGCAGATGGGGGTTACCGTAATGGTCGCCAAGCCTGGATAAACCAGCGGTCCGCCTGCTGACAGATTATACGCGGTCGAACCGGTGGGAGAAGAAAATATCAGACCATCAGCCCTGTAAGTGGTAATATAGTCATCATCTGCTTTGGTTGAGAGGCGGAGCAACCGGTCAAGTACGTTTTTGGAGATGACAACATCATTTAGAGCGTAGCGATATTCAGTCGGCTGGCCATTTGCCACATGGCGCACCTTGAGCATCAGCCTGTTTTCCACAGTCACTTTGCCGGCCAGGATATGGTCAAGTGCCTGGAAGGTTTCGTTCTCTGTAAGTTCGGTCAGAAAACCGAGATTGCCAAGATTTATTCCCAATACAGGTATGGCGTGGCGTGCGGCTTTTTCAGCAATATGCAGAAGGGTCCCGTCACCTCCGAGCACGATGATCATGTCCAGATCCGGACTGATCTTGTTGAGAGAGACAACGATATTTCGCTGTTGCAGCCAGTGCGCCAGTTTAGCCGCATAGGCTTCAGTCCTGGTATCATCTTTTTTGGTTATGATACCGGTCTTTCGGACAACAAGGCTTGTCTTCATTCGAAAAGGAGTTGAATCGTATGTCATTCTACTTCGCCTAATTGTTTCGAACGTATAACGGCCGACTCAACGATATCCATGATAATGCCATGGAAACCGACTTTCTCAAGAACGTGCAAAGCGGTAATGGCCGTCCCGCCGGGAGATGTAACTTTGCCACGCAGAGCGGCAGGATGTTCACCGCTTTCCCTGAGGAGTTTGATTGATCCGGATACCGTCTGTAATGCCAGTTTTTCTGAAATTGCCCGAGTAAGTCCGGATTTCACCCCGGCGTCGATAAGTGCCTCAACAAAGGAAAAGACATAAGCCGGCCCTGAACCGCTTAGACCGGTGACGGCGTCAAGATGCACCTCATCAAGAATGACAACTTCGCCGACTGCCATAAAAATTTCCTCTGCAGCGCGGAGTTCATTATCGCTGACGTTGTCATTTCTGCTTAGGGCTGATGCACCTTCTAGAACCAGGGCAGGGGTGTTTGGCATCACCCTGATGATTTTTGTTTCACTCTTGCCGATCATTTTCGCGTAAAAAGAAATGGGCAGGCCGGCCGCAATGCTTATTATAGTGTGCTGTGATTGTATACGCTCTCGACAGTCTTCAAGGAGAGCCTTCATGGTTTGCGGTTTGACAGCCAGGATGACGATGCGACAATTTTCAAAAATCGGTACGTTACTATGAAACGTCTTTACCGAATAAGTTTCTTCCAGATGCCGACGTCGACTCTCATTAGGTTCGGATACGAGGATATCCCTGCTTTGATAGAGGCCCGAGGTGATAATTCCTCTGATCAAGGCCTCAGCCATCTGTCCGCCGCCGATAAAACCAATATGCTTTTCCATTATTTCCTTGAGTAGTGTGATAGTGTGAGCAGTTCCGGAAAGAACTAAGGAAGAATTATTTATATGCAATCATAATCGGTTTCAGGTAAATATCAAATTCGATTGATTTATTCAATCATATATGTGAAATCATCTCTTTCATTGTCGAGATTGCCGTTTAATCTCGCCCAGGAAAAAAATCTATGCGAGGACATAATGATTAATAAAGATTTATTGGAAATTTTGGCCTGTCCCCAATGTAAGGGACCCGTAAAACTGAAGGATGAAGAGGGACTTGTCTGCGAAAAATGCATGCTTTTATATGAGATACGAGACGATATTCCTATTATGCTCATCGATAAAGCAAGGAAAATTCAATAGATTTACTTCTTTTTCATTGAAGTTCCTGGTGGTTGCCATGTGCTGCATCTTATTGTTGTGAGTGCGAAGCCGAAATGGAGGAAAATATGTCTAGTGTCGATAATTCTCAGCAGTTATTCGAACGATTCATTGTCGAAGGAGACCATCGCCATAGTGATTATTTTGGCCTGATAAAAGAGCTCGTCGCCAAAAAACAAAGCGAAGGTGCAACCTGGCAGCAACCGCTTGACGAGGCGTATAAGCTTGTGTTGCTGGAGATTCAGGAAAATCGCGGGAAGCCCACACAGGTAATTTCCTTTGGCACATCCGGGTGGCGGGGAAAACTCGGTAAAGATATTTTTTGCCGTTCCGTCGCATTAGTGACCACGGCAATTGTTCGGATGTATGAAGCCATCGACAGGGAACCTGAACTAGGATCCCTACTCGGCGTAAAAAGCCTGGAGGATGCTAAAAGACGCGGGTGCGTACTAGGGTTTGACAACAGATTCGCCGGACAGCTCCTTGCCTGCCAGGTCGCGGCCGTTTTGACACAAGCCGGTTTTATAGTGCATTATGCCGGAGAGTCTACAACCGGAGTACTTTCAGCGGCTGTGTTGGAATTGCAGGCAGCTTTTTCGGTAAATCTCACGCCTTCTCATAATCCTTTAGAGTATGGCGGATATAAATTCAATGCCGCGGATGCCGGACCAGCTGCCTCCGAGATTACCGAGAGAATCACTGCCAACGCTAGAAAGCTAGTTGATGGAGGGTTTTCCTATGAAGCTGTCCCTTGTCACACTGTAAAAGACATTGAAGCTTTAGCTTATGTGAGTCGATTTGATTCGCTTGCTGCCTGGAAAAATCTCGTCAAAAAGAATCGTCAAGTGCACGGACTGGATCTCGGGGCGGCTGTTTCCGCTTTTTTAGACCGCAAGGACATGGTTGTCGCCATTGATTGCGTACATGGTGCAAGTCGTTTGCATATTGGTGAACTTTTCTATGGTCGCTCGAGTTCAAGATTGATCTTGTTACGGGATAAGGCAGATGTGACTTTTGGCGGAGTCGCCCCGGAACCATCAACCGCCAATATGCGGGAGATAGTCCGCGTTTTGTCTGAAAAAGATCAACCTCTTAAGCTGGGCGCGATAATTGATCCGGATGGCGACAGAATTCGATTTACCGATGGAAAAACTGAAATCAGCATGAACCAGTTTGGCGCCATGGCTTATTATTTCCTGCACGAACATAAAAACAAGAGGGGCATGGTGGCTAAAACCGTGGCCACCTCGAATTTGGCAAACAGACTTGCCGAGAGTTTCGACGAAGAATTGTTCGAACCAAGTGTCGGATTTAAAAATTTCAAACCCGTAATCGGTAAGGCGCTGGTCTGTTTCGAGGAGTCGGACGGGATATCGATAATTGGGCATACTCCGGAAAAGGATGCTTATATCGGTCTCCTTCTTGCCCTAGAGATGATGCTTTCTACCAACATGAATCTCGGAGACTATCTGCAGGAAATTGAAAGTACTTTTGGTGCATATTATCCGGCTCGGGATGGCGTTGAGGTCAAGGTAAAAGGTCAAAAACTGCAATCACAATTGGCCCTGCTCGAAAAATACGGGAAAGGCGACTCAGTTGAGATAGGAGGCCTTCCTCGGCGTATCCATAAAGTTATTACCATCGATGGTCGTAAAATGATATTTGAAGATGGTTCATGGATAATGATACGTGCATCCGGAACGGAGCCTAAGGTCCGATTTTACGTCGAATCAAGAACGCCCTCCGGTGCTTCGGAGCTTGTGGCGGCCGCAAAATTTATGCTCACTGAAATTGGCATATTGTGATCCTTAGAGTATTGTTTTTATGCACAAAACTAAATGATAGGACCGCAAGTGAGCTGGTTGCAATTTGTGGTTCAGGTATTATTGTCAGTTTGTAACAAATCATAATTATTATCATATTAAATTCAGGAGTTGAGTATGTGGGAATATACTGACAAGGTGCAGCAACATTTTCTGAATCCTCAGAATGTGGGAGAGATAGATAAGCCGAGCGGTACCGGAGATGTTGGTTCGCTTGCCTGCGGTGATGCGTTAAAACTCACCCTTAAAATAAATGATGACAACATCATCACCGAGGCCAAATTCAAGACATTCGGCTGTGCCAGTGCCATTGCATCTTCATCGGTTTTAACGGAAATGATTATCGGCAAGTCCGTGGAAGAGGCTGGAAAAATCACTAATCAAGATATAGCCAATGCTCTGGGCGGATTGCCGAAAGAAAAAATGCATTGTTCGGTAATGGGAAGGGAAGCGCTGGAAGCAGCGATCGCTGATTATCGCGGACTTGTTTTGCCAATGGCGGAAGGACAAGTGGTTTGTGAGTGTTTCGGGGTTACCGACCTGGAAATCATCAGGGCAATAAAGGAATCGAACCTGCACTCTGTCGAAGAGATTACCAATTTCACCAAAGCCGGTGGTGGATGCGGTAAATGTGAGGACAAGCTGCGGGAAATTTTGCAAAATACCGTGAGCAGTACATCAGGATGCTCCTGTTTTAAAAAATAAACCAAAAAGAATGACCTCACTGCAGAAGATAAAGAAAATTGAAGAGGTCCTTGAGCGTGAGATCCGGCCAGGCCTGAGAAAGGATGGCGGTGATATTGAACTTATCGATGTGGATGGTGATTTTGTGATAGTTTCCCTGAGGGGAGCATGTAAAAGTTGTCATAAGTCTCAAACCACAATCAAGGAATACGTAGAAAAGAAACTACGTGAACTCGTGCTGGAAAGCCTGATAGTGGAGGAAGAGAATTAATGGCCACTGCAAACGATACAGTCGTCTACATGGATAACAATGCTACAAGCCGGGTTGCTCCCGAAGTAGTTGAAGCAATGCTGCCCTATCTGATGGATGCCTATGGTAATCCTTCAAGCATGCATACTTTTGGTGGAGAGATAGGAGATGCTGTCAGGGAGGCACGACAAAGGGTAGCAAATCTGCTGGGAGCCGAACCCGGCGAAATTACCTTTACCAGTTGTGGAACAGAAAGTGACTCCACCGCAATACTCTCCGCTCTCAGGACCTATCCGGAAAAAAGACATATAGTAACCACCAGGGTCGAGCATCCGGCTGTGAAGAGTCTTTGTGACAATCTTGAAACGGTAACCGGTCATAAATACAGAGTAACCCGCTTAAAGGTTGATTCTGATGGCATGCTGGACATGTCCGAGTACGAGGAAGCCCTTACGGATGATACTGCCATTGTCAGCGTGATGTGGGCAAACAATGAAACAGGAGTGATTTTTCCGGTGGAAGAAATGGCCGCGATGGCCAGACAAAGGGGAATCCTTTTTCATACGGATGCCGTGCAGGCGGTCGGCAAAATCGATATCAACCTGAAAGAACTGGATATCGATTTTTTTCACTCTCCGGTCATAAACTCCATGCGCCGAAAGGGGTAGGGGTCCTCTATGTTAAACGGGGACACCCTCTTTGTTCCTTTTATGGTCGGAGGGCATCAGGAATCCGGTCGAAGGGGTGGTACCGAAAATGTTGCCTCAATCGTTGCACTTGGCCGTGCCTGTGAACTTGCCGGTGAAAAAATGGAAGAGGAGAATAACCGGGTAAAAAAACTCCGTGATAAACTTGAAGAAGGATTGCTTGCCGGAGTTCCGAAGTCCATGCTTAACGGCCACAAGACAAGCCGTCTGCCGAACACTGCAAATATCAGTTTTGAATATGTTGAAGGCGAAGCAATTCTCCTACATATGAATCAGTACAATATCTGTGCTTCGTCCGGTTCCGCCTGTACTTCAGGTTCTCTTGAGCCATCTCATGTCCTTCGGGCAATGGGGGTTCCTTTTACTGCAGCTCATGGTTCGATACGATTTTCACTCAGTGTATATAATACTGAAGAAGAAGTTGATTTCGTGCTTGAAAAAATGCCGCTCATCATCGAATCCTTGAGGAAAATGTCACCATTCTGGAAGGCTGATCAATAGAGGCTGTGCTACGGTCTATTGACATGTTGAGAAATTTAGCCTCCCCGCCACTCACTACGTGATTGGACGTATGTGATTGAGCATGCTATAACTGTGTAGATGAAATCAGGATTCAGCGATTCTCTATGAGTGAAACGTCGTAAAGTCGACCTCTTGATCATAACTACTGAATATAATGAATCCTTTTTATTAGGAGGGAAAGACTTTTTACGATTTTTGTAATCCTATTATAGGTAGTTTTTAATTAAAAAAATCAAAAAAATCTTCTTACTTCTAAAATTAATAGAGTAAGAAGATTTTTTTTTGCATTAATCTTCCTTGTAAAAAGGTAATTATTTTAAGTAAATTATTTGTGTGGTTTAGTTTTAGTGAGACGAAATCTTTTTGAACCGGTGAACTGTATCAGTTCACGATTCTTCATTTTTAATGGTTACCGGTTATGGCAAGACAAAGTACTGTAGCACAGCGAAGATCCTCAATGAAGCAGACAGTCAAGGATCAATCAGGTGCAGGAAAAGTTAAGATTGGTGAGTTGCTGAGTAAGGCGGGATATATAACTCCCGGTCAGCTGGAAACCGCCAAGAAGATATTGCAGAAAAATGGCGGTCGTCTCAGTACCATTCTCAGGCAGCTGGAATATATTGACGAAAATACTGTTTTAACTTTTCTCAGCCGTACACATAATTATCCTGCTGTGATTATCAAGGACGAACCCCCGTCAAAGGATGCCCTCAAGCTTTTGCCGTATGAACAGGCTAAAGAATATATGGCTTTTCCCTTACGGATTGCCGGTAATACCCTGCAGATCACCATGACGGAACCCTCCGACGCCACCGCCGTCGAGGAACTGCAGAATTTATTGAACAGGGCATTATCCGTATGTGTTTCAACTGAAAGGGACATCGTTGAGGCATACCAGAAATATTATGGCATTGATGAAGCTGAAGCCAATTCGTTTCTTGGCATAAAAGAAGAAGCTGAGGAAGAACTCGATATCACTCAGGTCGATGATTTCGGCTCAATAGTTGCCGAGGCAGCGGATGATTTTGAACTTGAAGCCGATGATGGTGATGAAACAGGGGAACAGTTTGCTGCCTCAGATGCACCGATCATTAAACTGGTAAATGGTATTCTGATTAAGGCAGTGCAGGATGGGGCATCCGATATCCATGTAGAACCCTACGAAAAGAGCATGCAGGTCAGGTATCGTAAGGATGGTTCTCTTTTCAAAACCATGAATCTTCCCCTGACAATCAAAAATGCCCTGGTGGCCAGGATGAAGATTCTCTCCGGCCTGGATATCACCGAAAGAAGAATCCCTCAGGATGGGCGTATAAAAATGCGCATGGGCAGAAATCGATCCGTTGATTTCCGTGTCTCTTCCCTGCCCACCTTGTATGGCGAATCCGTGGTTTTGCGTATTCTTGATAAAGCTTCTTTGAATGTTGATTTAACCAAACTGGGTTTTGAGACGGAGACTTTTGAAACATTGAAAAGATGTCTCAAACAACCGCAGGGACTGCTCCTTGTCACCGGTCCCACAGGATCGGGAAAGACAGTCACTCTCTACTCAGCGCTAAACTCGATGAACAGTGAGGATATAAAAATTCTCACAGCCGAAGATCCTGTCGAGTTCAACTTTAAAGGGATCAACCAGGTTAACGTCCATCAGGAAGTGGGTATGACCTTTGCCGCTGCACTCAAGGCTTTTCTCCGTCAGGATCCCGATATAATCATGGTCGGTGAGATTCGAGATATTGAGACGGCGGAAATTGCAATTAAAGCGGCTATGACAGGTCACCTCGTTTTTTCGACATTGCACACCAACGACAGCCCCGCAACCATCGGTCGACTTGTGGACATTGGTATCCCTCCATATATGGTCTCCTCGGCAGTTACCATGGTTCTATCCCAGCGGCTTGGCCGGAAATTATGTCCCCAATGCAAGAAAAGAGTTTTTTACGATCCTGAAGAATTGATTAAATTCGGTTTCAGAGAAGATGAGGTCGATTATCTGGAAATTTATGGTCCGAAAGGCTGTCCGCAGTGTAATAATCTGGGATATAAAGGCCGTGTGGGCTTTTTCGAACTTATGGAGATAACCGAAGAAGTCGCTAAAGCCATCAGTGCCGAAGTTCCTGAGGACCAATTGCGAAAAATAGCCATTCAGGAGGGAATGATCCCCCTACGTGACGCTGCACTGCAAAAAGTCAGAGCGGGAATCACCAGTATTGACGAGGCACTGCGACGAACAGTGGCGCATAAGGATAGTCTTCCCGCATATATGGTGAATCCCGATGAGGAACAGTATGAAGACGGCGATGTCATCATCAGGGAAGGTAATAAAGACATAGATTTTTTCAAACTCATCCGGGGGGCACTCACGGTTATAAAGGGTGGCAAAAAGATTGCCGAACTCACTGAACCAGGTGAATATTTTGGGGAAATGGCATCAATTACCGGAGAGCAGCGAACAGCTTCAATTATTTCCCAGGGAAGATCAACCGTAAAACGATTTCCCGGAGATAAACTTGAGGAAATAGTTGAAAAATATCCGGATGTTTCCAGATATCTTTTTAAAACCATGACCAAACGCCTGCAGAAATCTAACCAGATCATCGTAAAACTTGCAGGCGGAGGTCGAAGACCACCTCAAGGTTCTCCGCCTTCTCCAATTAAAGCCATAACGGATTTTGCTCATTTTTATGGTTCTCTGAGAAATCTGATGAATGCTGAAACAACAAAAGAGTTGCGTATAGTTGCTCTGCTTGACGGTAGACCCGGCCATGAAAAACAGACAATGGGCATTATCCAGGCTCTGCAGAACAAAATACCGGTTCAACTTACTCGGATTAATGTCAGTGATTTTTCCTTCTTTGACAAATTGATGCAAACTTGCCGTTTGTATTTGCCTGGAGGCGGCTTGTCCCACCCCGGAATCAGAGAAGGAGATCTTTTAATTGGCACTGGAAGCCGCACGCATTTGCCAATGTTGCTCTTCAAGAAAAAATATGCGATTCCGGCCATTACCTGCATGATGCCTCCCATGCATCTGCGGAAACTCTTTGATTTGTGTTTTGTTCCGGAACATGATGGAAAGAGGCAGAGTGAGAACATAATGCTGACGTTGGTGCCCCCAATTGTTCACAGAACAAGAAAGAACACCGAAAAGATTGTGGTTTGATTCTGTTGGGAGGTCTAGATCCAAAGAGTCATCACTGGATTAGCTCTCAGGTGGTGGAAAAGGTCGAAAAAATTAGTCAGAAGAGAATCCAAAAAACTATGGACTATTTCTTCTTCTCCCAGGACTCCGCAGGACACAGTGGCTATGATCAAGCAGTTGGCGGATCAATACGACAACATTCATTTTTTTAATTACACAGAAACTCCCAGGGGTTGGATCGAAGAACAGTATGATAAAAATAGTGAGGCGTGGATCACCGCCGATTCGATCTCTATGGTTTATGAAGCTATAACTGCTGGTTGCAGCGTAGGTATTTTCCCCATGGAATGGGTCAGGGAAAACGGCAAGTTTAAGAGAAACGAAAGTATCTTACTTGAGAAAAAACTGGTAAGGAGTTTTGCCGTTTGGGAGCAAGGGCACAATTTCCGGGCTAATGATTTGGAACTTAATGAAGCACGACGATGTGCCGAGCATATTCTACGGAGATGGTGGCCGGAAAAAGATAGATGATGAAGAACAACGAAAAACAAAATCCAAAATCTCTGACAGTGATGCAGTTGCTTCCCGACCTTAATAGTGGAGGAGTCGAGCGTGGCACTTTGGAACTTGGTCGTTTTCTGGTTCGTAACGGACATACGTCGATTGTCGTATCAAACGGAGGGAGATTGGTAGATCAATTGGAAAGAGAGGGCAGTTGTCACCTCAGGAAAACGATCGGTTCAAAAAGTCCTTTGGCTCTTTTGCATATCTGGCCGTTGCGTCAGGAAATGAAAAGAAAACGGGTCGATATTTTACATTTACGTTCAAGGATGCCGGCATGGGTCGGTTATGTTGCCTTGAAAACACTTCCGCGGAAATACCGGCCGGTTCTGGTCAGCACTTTTCATGGATTTTATTCGGTAAATGACTATAGCGCCATCATGACAAAAGGTGACGGGATTATCGCGGTTTCAAGAAGTATTCAGAATCATATTGCCGAGAAATATAATCGTGACAAGAATGTCCGCATGATTTTTCGAGGAGTTGACATAGAATCATTTGATCATGAGAAGGTGGAGTCGAAGCGACTGGAAATTCTCTCCCATGCCTGGGGCATAGACACAACAAAACACGTGCTGATGGTACCGGGACGATTAACCAGGTTAAAAGGCCTGGATGTGTTTTTACAGAGTCTTCTCCTTGTTAAAAACAAAAATTTTCAGGCAATTATTGTTGGAGATACCGAAGATAATCCCGGCTATACAGCAGAGCTGACCAATTTTACCAAGAGTAACAACCTTACCGACTCGGTTGTTTTTGCCGGGCACTGCGACTGATATGCCTGCTGCTTTTTTACTTGCCGACATTGTCTTGTCAACTTCCTCGGGTGAGGCCTTCGGACGCACGACGGTGGAAGCCATGGCAATGGGTAAACCAGTTATCGCAACCGCACATGGCGGAAGTCTGGAAACGGTGATTCCCGGAGAAACCGGTTGGTTGGTAAAACCTGCCGATCCTGAGCAACTTGCCGCAGCTATCGATGAAGCCTTGAACATGAACAAAGACCAGCTGAAACAGCTCGGGAAGAAGGGGAAGGGTCCGTGTCGCTGCAAATTTCACCACACGGGCTATGTGCGAACAGACCCTCGACTTTTATTATGATCTGCTCGGTGAAAGGTTGAAGGTATTGTAACCGTTCACCGGGAACAGTAAAATGCTCGCATAAGCCCGATCTGTAACCGTTCAACAGTGCGTAAGAAAGCGCTTAAGCAGGCAGACGGGCAATATAGGGGCGGGGTCTAAACCGCGCTTCTATGCACGGCGGTCTGATCGGGCGCATATGGGGTGCCGGTGAACCATTTACAAAATATCTGCCGAATAATCCCCTGAGTGGGGATTCTGCGGACATCTTCTCATTCATTTTTCAAATGCCGTTCGAGAAAATCGCATTCCTTTGGCGATAGATCAAATTTTCTGACAACCTTTTCAAGGAGCTTCCCTCGATCAATTTCCGGTTGTTCTTCCAATAACTCCGAAAATTCCTGTATTGCTTTTTGCATTTTGTCCCCGGGGGGATGTATAGATGTTTTCGGCATGCGTGTCACCTCTGCACTTGGCAAAATTGTCAAGAAGTTGACGGCTTTTGTATTGTAAACTCGCCTTTTGTAATTGTAATAGTATGCTGTACATGATAGTTTGTCATGCTGAATCTCTCTTGTTTGGTGGGGTTTATCATGAAATCACTACACTTTTCTGAAGCATGACTCTTGACGCAGAGAACACTGCTTTGATACTATCAAGATAATAGTTAGAAATTTTGAGATATGAGTGGGAAATGTGATGCAAGAATACAGCTCTTTTTTACGCTCTTTTCCAAATCATCAAGTACAGTCAGGGAAAATCCACGATGAAGGAACAATCAGAGGCTGAAAATAACTCGTTGGCAGGAAGTTTTCTTGTATCGACTCCGCAAATGCCTGATCCCCGTTTTGAGGAGCATGTGATCTATATCTGTGCTCATAACGAAGATGGTGCAATGGGGGTTTCCGTCAATCGACCTAACCATATTTTTTCCCTGGCTGAGATACTGCAGGGCGCTAATCTGCCTGTACCGGATAAGCCGTTGCCCCCTGTTTATATTGGTGGTCCGGTTGAGATGGAGTCGGCTTTCATTCTTTATCTCTCCGACTATAGTGCCGAACATAAGCTCGATATCAGCCCAACGGTTTCCCTCACCAGGGAGACAAAGGTACTCGAAGAAATTTCCAGAGGTGGAGGACCCTCTACCTATTTGTTTATTTTAGGCTACACCGGCTGGGGACCGGGGCAGCTTGAAAACGAACTATTGGCAAACGGATGGTTGACCTTGCCGGCAAATGACAGCATTATTTTCGATGTACCCGATGAAGAAAAATGGAAGGCTGCTGCCATGCAATACGGTATAGATATAGCCACTTTTAAGGATGATATCGGCTATGCCTGATTATATCATAGGAAGAAAATGACATTAGTATCCCAAATATTTTCCTGCAAACGATGCGGTCATTGCTGTCACGGTGAAACCACGGTTTCTCTCGATCGGAAAGATCAAGAGCGGATGATTAATGCGCTCGACATATCAGAAGCAACAGTCAAGAAAAATTTCTGGCGTCTTACTGGAAATATTGTACAAATGAAGATTGTCGACAGCCATTGCATCTTTTATGAGGCTGGTTGCAAGGTACATAATGGTCGACCATGGCGATGCGCACAATGGCCTCTGCATCCCTCTATTTTATCTGATGAGAATAACTTTCATACTATTTCCGATTCATGTCCCGGCATAAAAAAAGAAGTTGGTTATGAGAAGTTTTGCCGGATTCTCAGAAAACTTATGGAAAAGTCGGTTATAAAATGCTGATAGGCAGTTTATATAATTTTTTGCATTTTAAAATCATCTACCCCGATTGCCGGACTCGATACCGATGTATATTCCAGGTAAGATGTCAATATTTTCTACCTGAAAGATGAAACACGAACTGCTCTTTCTGGGAAAAATAAAGAATAGGTTTATTGAAGAGGGCGTCAGGGAATACAGTTCCCGACTGCAACACTATACGTCTTTTTCAATCACTATCCTCAAAGAAAAAGGCAGGGGGAAAGGCAAACTTCCAACTATTGAAGAGCAGGGTAGGCAGCTACTTCAGGCCGTGCCGACAGGTGCTACTCTTGTAGTGCTTGATTCAAGAGGAAAACAATTTTCATCAGAAGGTTTTTCCCAAAAAATTGAGCAATGGGAAATGCAGGGGATCAAACAGATCTGTTATCTTATTGGCGGACCGGATGGTCACGCTGCCGAAGTGCCGGCTGCGGCTGATCTACTTGTGTCACTTTCCAAAATGACGTTTACCCATGACATGGCTCGTCTACTGCTGGTTGAACAATTATACAGGGCCTATACTATTAAAGCGGGCGAACAATACCATAAGTAGGCGGAGGCTATTTTGAATTAAATGTTAAATAAATGTCAAAGCGGCTGTTTTTCATCAAAATGACATGAGAGGGCTGAATTTCCGAGAGTAAGGGTGCATTACGGGGCCGTTTCACCACAACCCGGTTTTCTGCTTTTTCCATGGCTGATTTAAGAAGTGCCGCTCCGTCCTCATCATCACCGGCCAGGGAGCGAATGACCCGCAGTGTTAGCTTGTTAAGCGCGGATTTGCTCCGATGGGGATACATAGGATCAAGATAAACCGTGTGAAATGTTTCTCTCCTGTTTTGCAGAAATTCCTGGGTATCTGCCAAAACAAGCTCTATTCTCTTAATTATCCCGGCAAGCTTTTTCTCTTTTGCGGCCCGATAAAGCCCGTCTTCCAATAATGCTCCGATGACCGGAGATCGTTCGCACATTGTTACGTTGCACTCAAGACTTGCAAGCACAAAAGCATCGGTTCCGAGTCCGGCTGTTCCGTCCAGTATTGTCGGCCTGAAACCAGGTTTTAATCCGGCGGCGCGTGCGATTGGCTGTTTACTGGTACAGTTTTGTGCCAATCTGAAACCGTTCTTTCCTTGAACAAAATCAACAAAGAGCAGGCATACCGATTTCTCGGAACCAAGCGGCATATGCATGAGCTGGAGACCCTGCAAGGTGTAGGCAAGAATGAATTCTGATGATCGCTGCTCAATTGAAGATATGAAGGGAAGGTTAAGTTTTACGGCCAATTCGGCCGCTTTTTGTAGAATTGTCGTTGAATTTATTGTAGATGAAACAGATATTAAATTTGGTGCCAGCATGAGGTTTCATTCACTGATTGAGAAATGGTAACCGTTCACCAGCACCCCATTTTCGTCCGATCAGCGCCTTATATAGCCAACTATAGCTAGGAGGCCTGCTTGAACGAACCTGGAGCACTGGGTGAACAGTTACAGATCCGGGTTATACGGTCCTTTGGTGTGTACCAGCGAACCGTTACGAGAAATGAAGAGATAGAGACTGCTTCAGTAGCCGATTTCTTCCTATAAACCAACAAATATACCATGCAAAATCAAAAACCTGAAGTTATAGCTATCATACCTGCCCGCTACGAATCAAATCGGTTTCGAGGGAAGCCGCTTGCTGAAATTGCTGGAAAACCGATGATTCAGCACGTAGTTGAAAGAGCTCGCGCTGTAAAAATGCTCTCCCGTGTTGTCGTAGCAACGGATGATCGGCGCATCGCACAATGTGTGGCGGATTTTGGCGGGGAATTTGTGATGACTGGAAAAAATCACGTTTCCGGTTCAGATAGACTCGCCGAGGCTGCGGAGATTCTCAAAATTTCCGAACACGACATAGTGGTCAATATCCAGGGTGATCAACCACTTTTTCCTGCTGCAGTAGTGGAGCAGGTGGCGCAACCTCTGCTGGACGACCTGACTTTGCCGATGTCCACCCTCATTTATAAAATTGTTCGACCCGAGGAAATCGATGATCCGAATCATGTCAAGACTGTCTTTGACAAAGACCATTACGCCCTCTATTTTTCAAGATCGCCGATTCCATTCCAGCGTAACCCCGATGAGAAAAATAAACCAACCTATTACAAACATCTTGGCTTTTATGCATATCGAAAAGGATTTTTGCTGTCTTTTGTGGCTTTGCCTGAAGGGGAGTGGGAACGGTTCGAAAAACTCGAACAATTGCGGGCGCTGGAGTATGGCTACAAGATAAAGGTAACGGTGACCGAACATGATTCAATTGAAGTCGATACCCCGGAAGATTTACTTCGCGTGGAAAATTATCTACTGGATGGAGTATAAACCTTTGACTAATCCCCATAAATGAAGAACAATGCCAGAAGTCCCCGATTGAATCTTTTTCTGCGAGGGTTGCTTTGATATCAGAGAAGCTTAAGCACATCCGAGAAGTTCGACTTTCCCCTCTTGATCTGCTGCCCCAACACGACTTACGTGAAAAAATATTGGATCTTGTCCTGCGGGGCGTACCTGCTGGGGCACATTCTACTGCTAAAAGCCATCTTCAATCTTTTCGGCAGGACTTGTTGACCGCGAACGTTGAAAATGTCAAAGTTGTGGTGTTTGGCGGGGGTACCGGTTTGTCCAATATTATTGGTGGTGATTCAAGACTGGCAAGTTGGGCACAGAAACCTTTTATCGGTTTGAAGGAGATTTTTCCACAAACCCGTGCCATTGTCTGCATTACCGATAATGGCGGATCGACGGGGGAGTTGTTGAAGGATTTACCGATAGTGGCTGTCGGTGATATGCGGCATGTCTTGTTGTCTTCCATTCAACTGGCAAATTTACAAAGAAGGTACAACGTTGATGAGACGGAAGCCGCGGAAATGGCCGCAGTTCTATCCGATGTGTTCAACTGGCGTTTCACAGGCTCGTTGCAGAGGGATCGATCGGACTTTTTGCTTATCGAAGCAAAGCTGGGCCGTCTACCCGATACGTTTGAGCAGTTTTTAACATCTCTTCTCGACCATCTGTTTAGCGATACGAGACTGGCGGCAACCCTGAACCGCTCTCACTGTCTGGGCAATCTTCTCTTGGCTGCCGCCATTTATCGGGAGATCGATCAGGGAATATCCAACATCGAGCTGGCCCGCAATCAAAAACTGCTGCACAAGGCGATCTTTAATGGGCTGAATCTGATTGCCCGAACAATTGGTGCATGTGAAAGAGCTGTTCTGCCCTGTACCTCGACCCCGGCTCAGCTGCGTGTTCTCTACACTAACGGAGTTGAAATTACGGGAGAACATAAACTGAGTGAGGCGAAAAGAGGCTTTCCCGTCGAAAGCGTACAGGTCGATTACTGTGATACCGTGCGTACTTATGACGAAATGCTTCAGGATATCCGGGAGGCGGATATCGTCATTCTTGCTCCCGGAAGCCTCTATTCTTCAATCATTCCCGTTTTTAAGGTGCCGGGTCTGGCGGATGCGGTCAGGAAGAACCGGCAGGCGCTTAAGGTACTCGTTTCCAATCTTTGGGTGCAGGCAGGGGAAACAGATCTTTCCATAGCCGATCCGGAAAGAAAATTTTACGTTTCAGACATGATTCGCGCGTATGAAAAGAATATTCCCGGTGGGACAAGAGGGCTATTTAACGAGGTGCTCTGTATATCCTTGACGGATATTCCGGCTTCAGTCCTGCAACGGTATGCAGTTGAGGGAAAGGTTCCTATTTTTCTTGACAAGGAGCAACTCCATAAGCAGCACTATATTCCGGTAGAATGTGGAGTATATTCTCTGGATGCACTTGCGGAAAGAGGGGTCATTCAGCATGATCCGGACACGCTCGCTCTGGCACTCAAAGGCCTGTACAATGGAAGAAGTTGTTTTTGTGAAGCCACGGAAGGACCCGAGAGCAAAGAAGAGCCGGTACCGACGATATATCAAGATCCGGAAAGAACTCATATACAACCGTTTGAGAGATATATAGGTATAATGGAACGGTTGAAAAATCTTGAGATTACCTTTGTTGGGGAAAAAAGCCGGCTAGATCAGGATGTACTGAAATCAACCCTTAGTGAAATTCTTCTGGATCACCCTATTATTCCACTTTGCCATCTGGGCTATTTTGACGGACTGCATTGCATAGATCTGGAACACTGGAACAGGGATCAACAATGGGATAATGTGTTTTCATTTTTTGATCCCGAAGACAGGTGTATTAAAATTAGGGGAGATCAGGTTTTAATCCGACATAAACTTGAGATAGCGCTGTTAATTGCTCTTGGAGAATCATTGCTCGGGAACTACGCCTGGAAAAAGGTGATGGAGGATGTTGAAATTGACCGACTGCAATTAGGCAGGGTTTATCATCTTTATTTAAGGCGGAAGGAAGACAGGGTATGTTATTTAAACCATGGACAACTACGTACTTTTCTCTCTCTTGCTCGGATGTGTTCAACCAACAACGAAAATCATTACACCCGGCTGATAAATAATCATGAGGGATTCACTCCGCCCGGATTGTTAATGGGGCTTACGTATGCATGGTATATCGACAACCGTTTTGCTACCCATATCGAGTACAAAATGTCGGTGATGAAAATCAATCAGACCGATCTTATTCCGGAACAGTTGAATATGGTTCTTAGACGACGGAAGATGATTGAGTTTTTTAAAGAGGTTGTGTTTAAGAAAAATTCATAAACGGCAGTTCATTACCATGGCTATGGATAGAAAGATGAAAATTCTCATGATAGATGACGACGTCAGAATCCGTGATCTTTTCCGTATGTGGCTGGAAAGAGCAGGTTTTGAAGTATATGAAGCCGAAAATGGGAGAAAAGGAGTAGAAGTGCAGGAAACTACTCCTGTAGATTTACTGATTTGCGACCTCATTATGCCAGTCCAGGAAGGTATCGAGACCATAACTCAATTCCGAAATGACTATCCCGAAATCGGAATTATTGCTATCTCCGGTGGAGGGAAAATCGGGCCGGATTCGTATCTGGCTGTAGCCGAGCACCTCGGTGCGTGGCGAGTATTCACCAAACCCGTAGACATGCCCCAGCTCATAGAGACAATAAAAGAATGGGAACGCTCAAGCGGAGTCCGCTAATCATGTTTTTGTCAGTATAATTAAATGGAAATAAAAGCCCTGGTTGTCGATAATAATCCTGTATTGCTCAAAGCGGTTGCTGCCATTCTCGATCAAGAAGGCTGTATCGTCCAAACTGCCGAGACAGGACTTGAAGCTCTTGAGATTGTAGTTGATTTTTGTCCGGATATTGTTTTCACCGATCTGGTCATGCCTATGGTCAGCGGGGAACAATTATGTAGAATTCTTCGTAATACCAAAAAACATGAAGATGTTTTCATTGTAGTTCTGTCTGCCACTATTGTCGAAGATCATGAAAGAATTCTTCGTGAAGTGCTCTGCGATCTCTGCATTGCCAAAGGAAAATTTCAGGATATAAGGCAACACATCCGGCAAGCTCTCCGCATTTTTACTGCACGAAATAACAGGATTTCCCTCAAATCCGATAAGTCCGCCTGCATTCCGGATGGCTTGAAACCATCTGCCATGACGAGTGAGCTTCTTTCTGAGAAGCATCATTTCTTTGATATTTTGTCCAATATTGCTGAAGGAATAATCGAGTTGAATCATCAGGGCAAGGTGATTTCAGCCAACAAATCGGCACTTGAAATATTATCCTGCCGCGAGGAAATACTGGTTGGAACATTGCTGACCCAAGCTGTGGATTGGGGGGAATTTGTCGAGGATATTGAGCACTGGACGAAGCAGCAACTCATTGCTTCGAAGATGGGTAAATATGATATCCCGGAAGATGCTCCGCTTTTCATAGCCGACAGAGTAGTGACTGCATCTTTTATCCCTATCGCAACTCTTGGATCGGTTTTCGGGCTTTGTATCCTCCGTGATATTTCCAAGCAATTTACAGCTGAAAAACACCATAAAGAACTGGATAATGCCTTGAAACTGGTTAAGAAAATGGATGCCATGAGTTGCATGGCAGGTGGATTTTCACATGATTTCAATAATCTGTTGAGCGTTGTATGTGGTAACCTTGATATAGTTACAATGCAGGGTGATAGCCGGAGCAGCAGTGAGAGAAAAAGACTTATAAAACAGGCGAGAAAAGCTGCCCTTGCCGCGGTAGATCTTACCAGACAGATCTCATGTTTTTCAAATTTTGGAATCGTGAATAGGGAAAATGTCCCAATCAAAAGGCTGGTCCGGAAAGCAGTCGATGATTTTTTCAAGGGAAGAACCAACCACTACACGATCGAGATAACCGGAGAAGAGACTCTTGTTCACGCCGATCCGGAAGAGCTGTCCCGATCAATTTCCAATGTGTTGCAGAATGCGGTAGAAGCATCCGAGGCAACTCCCAAGCAGAAAATTGAGATTATTATCGATGAAAATGAATTCGTTACCTCTCAGGTAATGTCCGGGCAATATATATCCGCAGGAAAATATATCAGAATAGACATATGTGACGAGGGCAGAGGGATGGATTCAGATCGGTTGTTCAGAATTTTTGATCCCTATTACTCCACCAAGAAACGGGGAACGCTGAAAGGCATGGGCCTTGGTCTTACTATCGTCTATGCGATCCTACGAAAACACGGCGGCTATGTAGTCGTCAGCTCCAAACCGGAACAGGGCACCAGAGTTTCCTTGTTTCTTCCTGTATTACAAAAGGATAGCATAACCATTCCCGCCGAGGATACATCTTTGATGAAGGATCGCTCCGTTCTTCTGGTAGAGCCCGAAGAACAGATGAGGGAAATAGCGAAAACGATGCTCGATTACCTGGGCTTTTCCGTTAGAACGGCAATTGATCGTGAGGAGGCAATTCATAAGCTAAAACAGTGTATCGACGATCCCCGCGTGTTGCAGCCGTTGGTTATCCTTGCCGTAAGTTGCAAAAATCAATCGGCGGTGGAAACCTGTCGCCTGATCCACGAGATTGATCCTCAAATAAAAATCATAGCCATGAGCGGTACAATTCTGGACCCCGTTATGGAAAAATATCAGGACTATGGTTTTATCAATACACTTACCAAACCTTTTTCCATGGACAGTCTCAAGCATATAGTCAATACGGTTTTAACTGCTTGAGAAGGCGCTCATTTTCTTCCCTTCCAGCCGTTCATAAGTATGATCCCCACGACAAAAGCAATGATTCCGATAATCGCGTTATGGCGGTGCATCAAGATAAGAGATGAAAGACAGAGGAGGACTCCAATAGTAACCTTATTCATGTAACCTTTAACATTTTGCCTGTGTTAATCGCAATTGTTGATCGAGTTTCTTTGGTGAAACAGGTTCACGGGTTTTCAGCTCCGGAGAGAAAAGAGAAATTCTGTACTCATTGACCAGATTTTGAAATTGAACGATCTGGTCCAGTGCTTCTTCCGATAAATCCATTTTTTTTTCAATCAATTGATGCAGATTCCGCAGATAGGGGCGGAGTTGAGCTGATTTTTGGTCATCTTTTCCGGGATTTGCGTGGAATCTCTCAAGTCGAATCTTAAGACATTGCAACTGTCTCTCGATATTCTGAAAATCAACCGGTGCCGGCTCCAGGAGGAGGTTCAGTGGGAAAATGTCATCTAAGTGTGAATGGAAATCAGCTTCCTTTTCCACGGAAAACAGAGGTTTTGCGGCTCGCGGGCCAAAAATTTTTCCTATAGTATCCAGCACGGCTCGCCTCTTTCGGACAAGAACTATAAGTTGCTGACAGATTTCCAGGCCGGCTGCGTAGAAGCCACGGTTCTCCACAGCCTTGACATGGGTGAGAAATGTTTGTTCAGATATAATTTCTCCGGAAATCGGACCGAAAAGTGAGGTGAGAATACACTCAAGTATTGTATCGATCACTTCCTTGCGCGTTTTGCCGATATTCATTAACCAGACGGAGGATGGTCCGGAAAGCGCTGTAGAACAAAATTTCTTTAACGCTTTGTATTGACCGCTGAATTGTAATGCATAGAGATATAAGGTGCCTTTTCGGTTCAGCTTTTCAGCATTCTGTTTGTCTTTTTCAAAAACTATCCTGACACAGCCGTCTTCCGGTTGGATGACGAGCGCCGGGTAGAGGAGACCTGCAATCTCACCTTGCGGGGTGTAGGTGGAGATTGTTTCTGGTAATCCTGCAAAATTCCAGGTTGTGTGGGTGGTGCCCTCCCAGCGATGAATAAGCGCTTGATCCGTATCACGCAGTGTAGGTTGATGCACCTCTTTTGTGCCCCCGTTAGGAGCTGCGAGAAGTTCCCTTAAATTGCGTCCGGAACAGAGTCCGTTCCCGGCTGCATCAAAAAGGAGAAAACGCGGTTGCAGGTGCAAGGGAATATTGTCGGACCAGTCGGAACGATGAATCAATAATTTGAATTGTTTTAAAATGGAAGTTTCCAGCGCGGTAAATAAAGAACCTGAACCGAAATCCATGTCATCCAGCAACCTGTTTACCGTCTCACTGATCGGTACCAGTTTTTTTCTGATGCTTTTAGGAAGTGCTTTGAGCAGAAAGGTCAGTTTGTCCTGAAGGAGGCCGGGAACCAGCCATTCAAAGTGATCGGCTGAAACAGTGGCTGCAAAATCAAAAGGAAGCCGGAAAGTAACGCCGTCTCTCTCTGAACCGGGGTCAAAGTGATATTCAAGCCGAAGTTGCATATTGCCGATGGAGAGAGAACGAGGGAAGTCGACCAGTTCTTTTTCTTCAGGCCTGCGACTCAACACATCATCGTCCTTCATCATGAGAAAGGATGTGTTTCTTTTTTTCTTTAAAAAACGGTTCAAGGTTGGCTGGTCATAAACATCGGCAGGGATTCTTTGTGCATAAAATGCCTGCAAGGTCAGGTCATCGCGGACAATGTCTCTGATTCTGAGTTTTTCTTCGGCCTCCTGCCATTTTTTAATGAGGGCAAGATTATGATCAAGAAAACGGTAGGAGCCGTTAAGTTCACCTGAAACAAGTGCGGACTGGATAAAGATGTCGCGGGCATCCTGGATATTTTTTTTGCTTCTTTTGCCGAAATTCACTTTTCGGCCGGCGGCGATAATCAAGCCGAAAAGAGATACTTTCTCATCGGCAATGACCTGGCCGGTCTTTTTCTGCCAATGGGGACCGGACCAGGAGTATTTGCAGAGATGTTCGGCTACTGACTCGATCCAGTCCGGTTCAATGGTGGCAACAGTGAGAGCATAGAGCCTGGCCGTTTCAATAAAAGATGCCGCCAAAATCCATTGACCGCCTGTCGTGAATTGATGAGAACCCGGAAATATCATCAATTCTTTATTGTGGGTACCCTGATAGAGCCGACCTTGCTTCTTTCTGGCAAGATTGCGCAGGAATCCGGCAAGCAGGGACTTGTGGAGCTGTTCATAAGAAGCGTCGGAGCCATTATCGACAAACTCCTGTCGTCTCTCGATGATTCTGCTTAACTGGGTATGAAGATCGAACCATTCACGCATCCGCTGAAAGGAGAGATAATGTGTTGAACAGAATTTTTTTAGCTTTGACCAAGATTTCGTTCCGTCCTGGACGTTATGAAAAGCATTCCAGATGTTAAGCAGCACCATGAAGTCGGAATGCGGATGGCTAAACTCCTTGTGTGCTGTATCCGCTTCTTTTTCGTGGTCAGCCGGCCGTATGCGCGGATCCTGGATGGCGAGTGCCGCCGAGATGATTTTAATTTCCCGAAGGCAGTTGTTTTCTTTTGCTTCGATAATGATCCTAGCGACGCATGGGTCGATCGGTAGATCGGCCATGATCCGCCCACGTTTGGTCAAGCGCATCTTCTCGTCAATCGCACCAAGCTCGCGGAGCAGCCGATACCCTTCTTTGATGGCATTTTTGAAGGGCGGATCGAGAAAAGGAAATTTTTCCGGCTCGCCGAGATCAAGCGAAATCATCTGTAGAATGACTTCCGCAAGATTCGAACGTTTCAGTTCAGGCAGCGTGTACTGGGGCCGGTCATTAAAGTCTTCCTCAGAATAGAGACGAATGCAGATACCTGGAGCTACCCGGCCGCAACGGCCCTTTCGCTGGTCACAACTGGCTTTGGAAATCTTGCTTACCGGTAGGCTGGTGGTTTTTGCGCGAACATTATAGTGGGAAATACGGGCAAGCCCGCTATCGACGACATAATGGATACCTGGAACGGTAACGGATGTTTCCGCTACATTGGTGGCTACTACGATTTTAACCTTGTTGAAAATCTGAAATATTCTTCGCTGATCCGCAGCGGGAAGTCTGCCGTAAATCGGTAAAATCACAGCCTGTGTGATCTTAGTTTCAAGCAACTGGCAACAATCCCTGATATCCTGTTCGGTGGGTAGGAAAACAAGAATGTCGCCTCTCGGTTCAGTGGAAAATAGATTACACACTGTTTGCACACAGTGTTCCAGTTCACCATCCTTTTCAGCGGAATCATCCTCTTCCGGCGGATTGTAGCGGACAGTGACCGGATAGTTACGTCCTGAGACGGTGATGATTGGTGCATTGTTGAAATGTTCGGAAAACGCCTCGGTATCGATAGTAGCTGAAGTAATAATCACCTTGAGGTCGTTGCGACGAAGCAGAAGCTGTTTAATGTAACCGAGCAGAAAGTCAATGTTGAGGCTTCTTTCATGGGCCTCATCGATAATGAGGACACCATATTGGGATAACAGCCTGTCCTGTCTGGTTTCGGCCAGCAGAACCCCGTCGGTCATGAACTTAATCTTCGTCTTTGTGGTCGTATAATCATGGAATCGAATCTTATAGCCGACAGTGTCTCCCGCTGCGCCCAATTCCTCGGAAACTCTGCTCGCTACAGTGGATGCAGCGATACGCCTTGGTTGGGTACAGCCGATGAGCAACTCATTATCAGGTAGGGCCTCAAGACACATCTTCGGCAGTTGTGTCGTTTTTCCAGAGCCGGTATCGCCGGCTATAACCACCACCTGGTTCTTGATTACAGCATCGACAATGGCATCTTTATGGTCGGATATCGGGAGATTATCAGGGTAAAAAAATTGCATGAAAAAAATAGATGTCGTTTATAAAGTATGTTAAGTGTCTCACAGAGGTTTTCCCCCGTTAAATAACATACCATCTGGTTTTCTGTTACTTTAAAAAGTGAGGTGTATATGAAAGTTCGTAAAGCCGTAATACCTGTTGCGGGTCTCGGGACCAGATTTCTTCCTGCCACGAAAGCCATTCCAAAAGAAATGCTGACTATCGTAGATCGTCCTACTATACAATACATAGTTGAAGAGGTTGTTGCATCAGGAATTGATCAGATTATTTTTGTCACCAGTGAAGGAAAATCAGCGATTGAAAATCACTTCGATTATAATTTTCACCTCGATTCCGTCCTTAAAGAAAAAAATAAAACCGTCCTTGGGGAAGAACTCAATAACATTTCCAATCTGATAGACATCGTCTCCGTCCGGCAGAAAAAACCACTTGGTCTGGGCCATGCAATCTGGACTGCCCGAAATGTCGTGGGTGATGAACCTTTTATGGTACTGCTCGGTGATGATATGGTCCTGAGCAAAACTCCCTGCGCCAAGCAGTTGCTCGATATTTTTGAAGAAGTAGGGGAGTCCATTGTCGCAATTCAAAGGGTGCCAATGGCGGACACCTCTCAGTATGGGATCGTGGAAGGAAAAAAGACTGACCGTGAAAGAACCTATAAAGTTACCCGTATGGTGGAAAAGCCTGCTCCCGGTACAACGGAATCCGATATGGCTATTATCGGTAGATATATTTTGATGCCTGAAATTTTTAATATACTGGACACGACCTCGCCCGGTCATGGCGGTGAGATCCAATTGACCGATGCATTGCTGAGTTTGACCAAGGAAAGGGCGATGTATGCTCAGGAATTTGAGGGAACCAGGTTTGATGCAGGGGATAAGATGGGGTATCTAAAAGCAATAATCGCCTATGGTCTTAGACATCCGGCACTCGGCAAACAACTAAAGTCACATCTGCAGGAGGTTGTTGCTTCTTTATGATCCATCTGGAAGTCGCCGTAGCCGCCCCGCTCGAACAGACACTGACGTATTCCGTACCTGAATCCGCAAAGCAGGGGAACCTTGACGACCGCCGGCAAATGTATATCGGACGACGGGTGCTGGTATGGCTGGGAAGACGTAAGGTAACCGGCTATGTGCTTGAAGTTGTAGTAACATCGGAAAATACTCCATATACAATAAGGGAGATCAGCGCTTTTCTTGATGACTATCCTCTTTTTCAGCAAAACAGTGTGCCATTCTATAGATGGGTGGCCAATTATTATCAATATCCGCTTGGCTTGGTTATCAAAACGGCTCTGCCCGGAGGGCTCGCCCCAAAGAGCGTAAAAAAGCTTGTTTTAAAGACGAAACAAGCACAAATTGCCCCTTTATTGCAGGCGGAAAATGTTTCATGGTGTCAAAAACTCTTTGCCCAGGGTGAATTGAGCGCATCGGAGACTGCGGAGGTACTCGCGGATCGGAGGTGGAAAAGTTTGCTGCAACGGCTTCTGGAAAATGAAGACGCAAGCGTGGAAAATGTTGTAGCCAAGGATGGTGTAAGGGAAAAAAAGGAAATCTGTTATCAATTTGCCTCTCCCGCGATTTTTGATGTACAGGAAATTGATTTAAGTGGGGAGGGCTTGAAAAATTATCGGGAGAAAATCAGCAGTGAGACTGGATTTGATCTCAAACTATCTGAAATAAAAACTCTTCAGAGCCTGTACCATCTCACTTATAAAAAAAACCGTAAAAGCATTGCATTAAAAGATTTGCGCCACGAATATTCCGGCGCCTCGAAGGCGCTGCACGCACTTGAGGAAAAGCAGCTTATCGTCCGCTCTAAAGAAAGGGTTTTTCGCAGTCCTTTTGGGGAGCAGCTGAAGTACTATCCCCGTCCGGAAAATCTTACAGGCGAGCAACAAACAGTTTTGGACAGCCTGCAGCCTGCAATCAGGTCCAGGGAATTTCATCCTTTTCTGTTACATGGAGTGACCGGCTGCGGCAAAACCGAAGTATATCTCAGAGCAGCCGAAGAGACCCTGGAACTGGGCAGGGATGTGATAATCCTGGTTCCTGAAATAGCCTTGGCAACTCAACTGGAGGCGCATCTGCTCTCAAGATTCGGCAACCTGGTTGTGTTGCTTCATTCGGGAATGTCGGCGGCAGAAAAATTTGATCAATATTATCTGGCTTTGATCGGCAAAGCAAAGGTTGCTATCGGTGCAAGATCCGCTCTTTTTGCCCCTTTCAGGGATCCCGGCTTGATAGTCGTTGACGAAGAGCATGATGCAGCCTTTAAACAGGACGATAACTTTCGCTATCATGGTCGTGACATTGCCGTTTTGCGGGCAAGACATCATAATGCCGTCGTTATTTTGGGATCGGCAACTCCATCCGTTACCAGTTATGCCCACGCACAATCCGGCAAGTATACGCTGCTTACCATGAAAGAAAGAGTGGGAAAAAGCACTTTGCCGATTGTTACTCTCGTTGATCTCAATTCAAATCAGGCGAAAGAGACCAAAGGTATAATCAAACAGGAATTGCGGGAGAAGCTGACCGCAAACCTAACCAAAGGCAAACAGAGCATCCTCTTGCTGAACCGGAGAGGCTTCTCCGCAGTGGTCTTGTGCCGGGATTGCGGTACGCCCGTGCAGTGCAGCCATTGCCATGTCTCCTTGACGCTGCATAAAGGAAAAAATCAGCTCGTTTGTCATTATTGCGGCTTTTCAATATCTCACAAGACTGTCTGTCTACAGTGTAGATCCACTGATCTTGTTCCCGCCGGTTTCGGTACCGAACGTGTCGAAGAGGAGGTTTCCGAACTTTTCCCGGAAGCAAGAGTACAACGACTCGATTCGGATACGGCCTCTGACCGAAAAAGATTTCTCGCACTTCTTTCCCAAATGCATGCCGGCGAGATTGATATTCTGATAGGCACGCAGATGGTCGCCAAAGGGCACCATTTCCCCGATGTCACACTGGTAGGTGTCGTCTGGGCCGATGGCGGTATGAGCATGCCGGATTTCCGGGCGGCTGAGCGAACATTTCAACTCATAACCCAGGTGATCGGTAGGGCTGGGCGGGGTGATGAACCGGGCGAGGTGATCATCCAGACAATGCGACCGGACCACTATGCGATTGTATATTCGCGGGATCACGAATACGAAAAGATGTTTGCCCACGAGATGAAGCTGAGATGTTACCCGGCCTTTCCACCGTATCTCCGATTGACCGCTCTGCGGATCCAGGGACGGGTGGAGAAGGATGTCCGGCAGAGTGCAGTTCGCCTCGCAGGGTTTTGCAGGCAAAGAATCAAAAAGGAGAATTTAACTATTGAAACACTCGGCCCGGCACCTTCCCCTTTGGATAAAATCAAAGATAACTACAGGTGGCAAATTCTGTTAAAAGGAAAGGATACGGAGCAGATGCATGCTCTATGTGCCGCTATTAAAGCCACAACACAAAATCTTGTCGGGAGACAGTGCAGCTTGGCGGTTGATGTTGATCCGGAAAACATGATGTGACCGGCAAGTATTTTTCTATCGCTGTCGAAAAAAGTAATTTTCAGAAAACGAACCATTTTTTTTTCGGACTATAACACACCACCTGATTACGACCTTTATCTTTTGCCTCGTACAAAGCTTGATCGGCTTGATGGAGCAAGGTGTTTTTGTCGAAACTATCCTCTGTAGCCGGACTGCAGCTTGATAAGCCGAAGCTTGCAGTCACTTGATATTTCTCCCTGTTGTCCTGAAAGGTTGTCTGTTCGAGGATTGTTCGTAATTTTTCGGCAACAATCAGCGCCTGTTCGGTTGTTGATTCGGGAAGGATAATTACAAACTCTTCTCCTCCGTATCTGGCAAGGATGTCATACTTTCTGATGTGCTCTTGTAGGGTCTTCGAAAATTCCGCTAACACAAAATCGCCAACCTGATGTCCATAGGTGTCGTTGATCTGTTTGAAGTGGTCGATATCGATCATGAGGATGGAGATAGAGTTATTGTATCGCAGAGATCTGCTGATTTCCTGATCTAAAACAGTCTGGAAGTATCTATGGTTGTAGATTCCGGTCAGACCATCTATGTTGGCCAGGTTATCGAGTATCTTGTTCTTTTTTTCCAGTTCCCTGGTAAGGTTTTCAAGATGGATTTTAGCCTCTATAAGCTGTTTATTCATCTGGTCGTAGTTCAGATTGATCAGACTTAAACGGATATTTGCCTCCTGGAGAATTTCCTGCACGGATTTGGAAGTTTTTATTCTGAGGTTGAAATAGCGGCCAGCCTCTTTAACCTTTGTATGTACCTGTTCAAGGATTGCTTCAATGCTCTCTGAAGTAAGGCCAAGCAGATTTCCCGCTTCTTTACGGAATTGTTTGTGGAAGACTTCCGGTTTGTCCGAAAAAAGGATATTTACTAAAAGATCGGAAAGATAGACGGCATATATGGTTCTCCGTACATTGGTATTATTGCCTGTGTATTGATCCGGATGATGATGAAATTGAATGGGAATCAGCAGAACCTCGGGAAAACCCCAGTTTTTGGCTACGGCAGCTCCGACTACCGCGTGATTAATTCCAAAAATAGTTTCTTCCGCGATAAAGATATCCTGTTGATCATCTTCGATAGCTTGCAATACTCTGTCATATTCCGCCGGAAATGATCTTGCCAGAATGAGTGTACCTAAATTTTGTAAAAGTCCAGACACAAAGACTTCTTCAGTTTCAGCTCCCTTGACATGTTCAAGGATGAGTTTGGCCGTTACAGCTGAAGCGAGGGATTTTTCCCAAAATCGTTGAAAATCAAACCGAGTCTCAACTTTGCCGCCTTTCATGGTGAGGAAGGAAAAGGAGAGAACCAGGCTGCGAACGGCATTCATACCAAGAATACTGACTGCCTGTTTTATCGAACCTATCTGCTGGGGAAAACTATAAAATGCTGAATTGGAAACTTTCAGAATTTTCGCTGAAAGAGATATATCCTGGGACACCAATTCACCTATATCGGCAAGGGTAGTATCTTCTTTCGAGGTAAGAGTGATCAGTTTCGAAGCGACGGTAGGCAGTGTGGGCAACTCATCTGACTCAAGGATACTCTGGAGCAACGAATCTCTATTCATCATGGTCTTTTGATTGGTTCGTCAAATTAAAAATCGAGCTTAGTGCTCAGATGATTTTCAGGACATAGACAGCAGGATTAGTAGAAAAAATCATCTCCGGAATAAACAATCTATACTACATAGTTCGTAAATGGCGCACGTCTAAATATCAAGGAAAATAAACGAGCTTCTTGATTTTTTAACAGAATGCTCGAAATGAGTTACTCCGAAGAGGTTATACAAAATTGAGATAGGTAATGGCAGATAAACAAAGCAGCAGGGCAGGAGGAAGAAACATCTTGGACAAATATTGACGATTAACCAGAAGGCGCCTCACTATGCGTTGCGAGGCATAGAGTGAAGCAATGAGCCCGCCAAAAACAGTGATGACTTGGAGTACAAAGGTGGCATCGGAACTTATAATTCGGCTTGAATTGTAGACCTCATTGACTCCGAAAATGTCCAGCAGATTGGCAGGCAGCAACCAGAGGCCTCCGATAAAAATTTCCAGATGTACGGACATGAAGGCACCAAGGACCAGAGGAATCATGCCATAGCCCAGAATGGATGCAGTCGTTTTCCAGTTATTGCCGGTGACCCGTGCCATGATTTGGGACATAATTGCATATCCGGTCAGGTAAATGACGATACAGAAAAGAAAAAAAATAGTCGAGGCGAATGCCAGGCTTTGGGGGAGCCACATACTGTGGAAAATATCCCCAAGAGTCTGATAAAATGTGGGATATCGTTGGTTTATGGCAAAAGGATAAAAGATAGCAGCCAGACTGACCACCAGGACACTATCCGCCAGGCGTGGCGCCTGTAGATTCCATAGTTCCTGGGGAGCCAGACGCAGATTGAGATGAATTGAATTTAATTTGCAGTTTTTGATACACTGACCGCAAAGGATACAATCCCGGTTGTTGTCCACCTGGAAAGGATGACGGAACATCGGACACCCCTCAGTAAGGTCGTTGCCGACATAACAGAGATGGTCGAGACAGCGGTTCATACACATATGAGCGTTTGCCCGCAGTTCCAGGATAGAGGGCATGGCAAATAAAGCGTTGATTGCTCCCAACGGACAGAGATAACGGCACCAGACCCTTCGCTTAAAGAACATACTGAAAACCAGCGAACTCATAGTTATGGAAAGTATGATCCATGCCGTGAGCCGTGGTGACTGATAGGCGTCATAGGCTGTCTCGATCCAAAACAAGAGGATACAGAGAAAGGTCATTATCCAGCCGGAATATTGTCTGATGAACGGCGGAGTAGGCCTCTCGGGTTTGAGAATCATTTGAGCCAGCCAACCCGGTGCCGATAGCCCACAAATACTGCACCAGGTACGGGCAAGGAAAAAGAAGGAGAAAATGAGCAAAGGCCACCCAACAACCCAGCTGAGAGTAAGGCCGATATTTTTTTCAGCAGAGTTCGGCCCGAAAAATAAAATTGCCAGGACAAGTATGAAAAAAACACCGACAATCGCTCTGGGTACCACAGGAAAATGAGGGCTGGCGAGAAAGGCTCGAATTCCTTTGAGCCTGAGTAGATTGAACTCCCACTTACCTTCCGATTTCGGAACCCCCAGAAGAATCTGATCATTGAGTGGCGCGTCGTTCTTGCAAAGGATAACTGCTCGCTGCAATACACTGCTCAACTCGGTCAGATTTCCCGGCCAATCATAGTTCATGAACATGCCCAGGGTATGATCGTCTACCTGATTGATGGTTTTGCCGTATTGCAGACTATAACGCTCAAGATAGTATTGAACCAGTCGCGGGATATCCCTGCGGTGTTTCCGCAAAGGGGCCAGCCTGAAATGCCGAGTTGCTACCAGTGCATACAGCGCAGGCAAAAGTCTGTTATGGCCATCCTCCAGGTTGGCTGAATCCTTGCATATGAGGATTATCCGGGCGTGCTCCTCGTTTTCAGCTAAAGCAAACTTTTTCATTATACCAGCCAACTGTCTCTGTACGTCAGGTTCCATGTGTTCGGTATTGTACAGAACGACAGTTCCTCCCTTCGAGCGATCGAAAATACCCTGCCAACCAATCTGTCCGAAGGGGAAAGAATTCTCTCCGTTACCGAATAGCTCTCCCTCCAACCGCAAAGGATCAATGTTGCGAATATCCAGTTCAGTGTAAGGTCCGCTTTTATAGGCGCTAGCGCGATGAATCTCGTAGGCGACCATGCGGCGGCCTGTTCCTGTCTCGCCCGAGAGAAGCACGGGAGCCGGATTGTCGCTGAATAACTTGACTGCCTTGAGGCCCTGTCGGGCGATGGTGGATTCGGCCGGCCGACGAATCTCCATGTTGGTATCCAGAGAACCCTTTTTTGTTTCAACAGAGTGTGGCAATCCCGAAAAAAATGACGGATCAAGATTATGGGCAATGTCCTGACCGGATGTTCTTAGCTTTGGTCAGGGCAATTGCATGATCTTGAAAGAAATCCGTAAGCGTTTAGCCAGGGCTATGCTTAATTGATGCTGAATCTTGCTGTTGGCGAACAAAACTGAGTTGAAAGCGGCGGCATCGAAACAGAGCAGGTGAAGGTCAGTCGAGAGCCAGGGCATTGAGGCTGTTACTGCTGTTGGTCAACAGAGAGGTTTCTCCGAAGTGGCCTCCCGGCCCAATGTGACTGACAACGAATTGGTTGCCGCCCTCCACATTCAAGGTCAGTTCGACTTCACCGCTTGCCACGATGTAGAAATAATGGTTATTGTCGTCCTGCTTGTATACATATCGGCCTTTTTCGAGCGCTAGACAATGCCCTGCGGCAATTATCAGTTCGGCTTCTTCGAGGCTGACGTCAGCAAACAGGAATGACTTTAAAAGGGTCTGCTTGAGTGTATCCTGATCGAGCATTATAGGAGGCTGTTGAGACACCATGTTTGATGCAGCTATTGATCAACAGTGTTGTGTGGTGGAGTATTTATTTTACCATACTTAATTTTCTTGTCACCAAAAGACGCTCCATTGGCCGATGAAACCTATCCTAATACTCTACCAAGGAGACTCTTTTCAGCCTCCGCGCCTTGTGGGAGATAAGATCCTTAGATCTGATTGTTTTCTTGCATAAAAAACAAGAAAACAATCAATAAGGTACTGAATCACCAGTAGATGTTGAGTAGTTGAATACTCAATTCCTTGGAATAGCGGGATATGCTAAATAGTCCTGTTTTACAGGTCTGTGTAACATTAATAACCGCTACATCCATGAACTGTTCAAGTAGATGTGAGTGTAAATACCGGCAATGTATCCCAAGAAAATGATCGGGGACCATTTAAGATGGACAAAAAAAGTATATTTGCCTCTGGCTTGACCCATGAGCGCCACCCCTGCAGCGGAACCAATGGAAAGCAGACTTCCTCCAACGCCGGCAGTCAGCGTGACAAGCAACCACTGACCTTGGGACATGTCGGGCATCATGGTTAGGACAGCAAACATAACCGGAATATTATCCACGATTGCGGAAAGTAAACCTACCGAGATGTTGGCGGCGGTCGGCCCCCAGTCAAGGTAGACAATACGCGAGACTAATTCAAGGTATCCCATAAAACCGAGTCCCCCGACACAAAGAATAACCCCATAAAAAAAGAGCAGTGTATCCCATTCAGCCCTCGCGACCTTGGCAAAGACATCAAATGGAACGATCTGTCCGATCCGTTCTTCTGCTTTTTGGGGATCATAGGTTAATCGATTTCGAATATGTGTCTTGTTCAGGTAGTAGCCGAAAATTTTTAAAAGAGACAAACCTGCCATCATACCGACGACCGGCGGTAGATGTAAAAAATTATGAAAACTTACAGCCGTGGCAATAGTCCAGAGAAAAAGACCTATAATTACAAAGGCTCCGCGTTTCAGTTTCAGATCTTCACTTTCTGTGTCCGGCTGTTGGTTTGTGACCGCGAAACTCATAATAGCAGCCGGTACAAGCCAGTTGACTACCGATGGTACAAACAAAACTAAAAAGTCCTGGAACTGGACGATTCCTTTCTGCCATACCATGAGCGTGGTAATATCTCCAAAAGGGCTGAAAGCACCACCAGCGTTAGCAGCTACAACAATATTGATACAGGCTAGGCCGATAAATTTTTTATCTTCTTTACCGATAGCCATCACCACGGCACACATAAGAAGGGCTGTCGTGAGATTGTCGGCGATAGGTGATATAAAAAAAGCAAGAAATCCGGTAATCCAGAACAGTTTCCTGAAAGAGTAGCCCGCGTTGACCAGCTTTGTCCGGAGAACCTCAAACACCTGTCGCTCCTCCATGGAGTTGATAAAAGTCATAGCGACAAGCAAAAAGAGAAAAAGCTCTGCATACTCAAGGAGATTGTGACGAATTGCAATCTCAGCCACATGGTCAATACCGTTCTTGGCATATATAAGGCCGATAATGCCCCAAATGACACCAGCTGCCAGCATTACCGGTTTGGATTTCCGCATATGTGTCGTCTCTTCGAGCATGACAAAGACATACGCAACCACAAAAGTGATCAGGGCAGTATAACCTCCCCAGTGCTGAGTAAGATTCAGTGATTTTCGGATAACCTCTGCATCAGCCGCTGAAGCTACTCCAAAAAATCCAAAAAAGACTATGAATACTATGGCATAAAAGAAAAAACTCAGTCTAAGCATTGCAATCCTCTTCATTATTTTAGATTATTTTTTGATATTGTTAAGATGCTGCCAAAGGTCATTTGTCGGCATTCTTAGCGGTTACTGCAATACCAAAAACGCTGTTTCAGTGGCAAGGATAATCAAACACTCTGCAGTCGTAGCAATTTCCGAGGTGGCACATCAAAAGCTCTTTTTTGAATGCCGATAAATCGTTGTGAGACTAAAAATGCATCATAAGCAGTTGTTGTCAGCTTCAGGATAGGCGCACAGTTCACCTTTATAGTTTTCAAAGAGAAGGGTATCACCTTGTTCGAGAATATATTGCGGGGTTAGGGGAATTTTGCCTTTGCCCTTAGGGCCGTCAAGAGCATAGGTGGGGATTGCCATGCCGGAAATATGCCCGTAGAGCTGTCGCATAATTGCTATTCCTGTTGCAGTCGATGTCCGGAAATGGTTGGTTCCCTTGCTAAGATCGGCCTGAAACAGGTAATAGGGTTTTACCCGGATGCGCAGCAGGCCGAGAAAAAGTTTCTTGAGAGTCTCTGCATCATCATTGATTCCCTTTAATAGCACAGTCTGACAGCCAATCGGTATGCCGGCGTCGGCAAGCATCGTGCAGGCAAGGCTGGATTCGGCCGTGATTTCATTGGGATGATTAAAATGGGTGTTGATATATAGAGGATGATGGGCTTTGAGGATTGTTACAAGCTTATGGGTGATTCGCATAGGCAGGACAGAAGGCACTCTGGTTCCTATACGTATGATTTCAATGGATGGAATTGATTGCAGCCTGTTTAGAATCGCCGCTATTTCTTCATCCGGGAGAAGAAGAGGGTCACCCCCTGAAATGAGCACTTCCCTGATTTCAGGATGTCGCCGCAGATAATCGTAGCCGGCCTGAAGCGTTTCGGAAGTGATCCTCATCCTAGCAGTTCCTACCTTGCGCTTTCTTGTACAGAACCGACAATACATGGCGCATTTGTTCGAAACCAGAAAAAGTACTCTGTCCGGATACTTATGAACCAAATTCGGCACCGGGCTGAGGTTTTCTTCATTAAGTGGATCAATTTCACAGATTTCATCATCCAACTCAGCGACATCGGGGACAGCCTGTTTCCAGATCGGATCACCGGGATGTTGAATTAATTTCAAAAAATATGGATTAATCCGCACCGGAAAGTTTGCTATTACAGCGGGTAATGCGTTACTATCACAATCCAAATGCTTTTGCAGGCCATCAAGAGTCGTTATGCTGTTCTGTAATATAGTTTGCCAAGATTCCATGGTTGGTCATTATGGGACACAGCACAGTACTTGTCAATTGCACAATTTATTTTGAGACGAAGAAGGGAGCTGAGTATGTCTACTAATTTGTATAGATTTAAATACGATGAGTATGGAAATACACGCGAAATTATTGTTTATGCCAGTGGAGCCGCTGCTCGCTCCTGTAGCTATATAAACAAGGGGACAGCATTCAGTCTTGAGGAAAGAAAAGCTCTTGGCCTTGAGGCGACTCTTCCTCCGGGCTTGAGAAATCTAGCCGAACAGGTTGAAGGTTCCCGGATGAAGATGAATGAGAAAGTTGATGACATCGAAAAATTCATTTTTATTCGCTCGATGTTTGACCGTAACGCAACTCTCGCTCATGCTCTTATAAAGAGTGACATAAAAAACTATATAAAAATTATTTATACTCCGACTATCGGCCTGGCTGTCCAGAAATATTCATCCATGTTCAGGCAGGCGAACGGCCTGCACTTTTATCCGGGCAATATCGATGGGGCGGAGGATATCCTGAGAAGATTCGTTCATCGGGATATAAGAGTGGCGGTGGTAACCGACAATCAGGGCGTCCTTGGTATCGGGGACCAGGGAGCCGGTGGAATAGCTGTCTGCCTCGGTAAGTTGATGCTCTATACCCAGGGTGCGGGAATCGCACCCTGGCATTGTTTGCCTATTTCCCTCGATGTCGGAACGAATAACGAGAAGCTACTTGCCGACAATAAATATCTCGGCTGGCGGCACAGACGGCTGGAAGGCGAGGAGTACTTATCATTTATTGGTAGATTTGTCAGGGCATTCAGAAATGTTTTTCCTAATGCCTTGTGCCAATGGGAAGATTTTTCCCAGCAGAATGCTTTCAGTGTTCGTGATGCATTCGTTGATGAGTTGATTTCCTTTAATGACGATATTCAGGGAACTGGAGCTATCGCTCTGGCTGCAGTTTTATCGGCTATGAAAATTAAGAAAGAAAAGCTTGCCGACCAGCGAGTTTTAATTCATGGAGGTGGTGCCGGGGGAGTGGGAATCGGAGAGCAGCTTATGCTGGCAATGATTGAAGAGGGGCTGTCGGAAAAAGAGGCATTGAATCGTATTTTCATGATCGATGCCAAAGGGCTTGTCACCAGCTCACACAAAAGAGAACTGTATAAAAAGAAATTCGCTAAAGACAAAGCGAACCATCCCTGGCTTAATGAAGTTGAAGGCACGGATATCCCTGGAATTATCAGAAAGGCAGGTATAACTACCTTGATCGGAACCACGGGACAGGAATTCTTTTTTAACAAACAGGCTATACAGGAGATTAAGAAAAACACCGATCGACCGCTCATTCTGCCGCTCTTTCAGCATATTTCGACTCCCCAGACTTTTTGTGAGAATATCAGTAAGTGGAGTGAAGAAGGATATCTGATTGCCACTGGAAATCCCTGTGCAACAGTAGATGAGCAGGAGAAACCCTGCCATATCGGGCAATGTAATAACGCTTTTGTTTTTCCCGGAGTCGGGTTGGGAGTCCTGGTTTCAGGTGCCAGAGAGGTGCTGCCGGAATTTTTTACCGTGGCGGCCAAGGCTATTACCGAGATGATGTCTCCGGAACAACTCGACGCGGGCAGATTGGTACCGCCAATAAATGATATACGTGAGGTTGGTAAACAAGTTGCCTTGGCGGTGGCTATGTGCGCAGTCAGGAATGGAGTCAGCAGACCCTGTATTTATTCCGACTTCCAGCATAATGACGATGAAGCCAGGATGAGAACTATAATTGACAGGATCAGATGGAATCCCGAATACCTTCCTCTTGTTTCGATGTAACAAAAAAAGCCCCCTGTGCTTTCGGGCTCAGGGGGCTTTTGGGACCTGGTATTACATATAATTAAAGTTTCTGAACATTATCAGCAGCAGGACCTTTCGGGCCATCAACTATCTCAAAGGACACACGGGAACCCTCTTCAAGGGATTTAAAGCCTTCAGTTTTGATAGCGGAATAATGTACAAAAACATCTTGTCCACCATCTTGTTCGATAAAGCCAAAACCCTTCGCATCATTAAACCACTTTACTGTACCTTCTGCCATTGTACTACTCCTTTTGTGCGCGGTTCAATTACGAACCGTTAATATGTTTCCGACCACTCGCTGGTCAGACATCGATTGTTGTAGTCGAAATATAAACGCCGCCACAATTGGAGAATTGCATTAAGCATTCATTAATTTCTTGATATAAAACTTTTTTTACTACAACAACTAATTCGTTTAGCATGTTTAACCTCTAAAAGCAACAAATTATTTGAAAATTAATCTGAAATAATAGTGGGATAGGAATTTTTCTCAATTGATTATTTACAGGTTCGGTTCGTTGGGGCCGACCGAGCTATGAAAGGAAGACCATTAACGGTAAGCAAGATAAACAGTTGACACTCAAATCGCCTGGAGTATAAGGTTAGCATTTGCGGGCAAGGATATTCTTAGTTGTTATGATTGAACAATATTTCCAACGGTGGCAAGACGGTGTACCCTGACTATCCATTTTTATCTCATTATCTGAAACTGAACGATGGGCGACTGCATTATATAGATGAAGGGGCAGGGCCGGTCATAGTCATGGTACATGGCAATCCCACTTGGTCATATTACTTCAGGCATCTCATCTCCCTGCTGCGGAAAACTCATCGGGTAATTGCCATCGATCATATGGGCTGTGGTTTTTCCGATAAGCCACAGAATTATCTGTACAGTCTTTCCCAGCATATTGAAAATCTTGAATGTCTGCTCTCTGAGCTGAAGATTGACCGTTTTTCCCTTATCGTGCATGATTGGGGCGGTGCAATAGGAATAGGTTGTGCCGTTAACCATATCGGCAATATTGATAAAATTGCGGTGATGAACACTGCCGCCTTTCGCTCAACCAGGATACCATTGCGAATACAGCTTTGCCGCTTGCCGGTGCTAGGCGAGATTCTTGTGCGAATGTTTAATGGCTTTGCCTGGCCGGCCAGGTTCATGGCGGTCAAAAAGAGGATGGCTCGGGATGTGGCAAAAGCGTATCTCGCACCCTATAACAACTGGAACAATCGTGTGGCTATCTATAATTTTGTACGGGATATTCCGCTTGATTCCCGCCACAAAAGCTATGCAGTTCTTGTCGATATTGAGAAACGGCTACCTCTTCTGCGGGATGCATCAATCCCCTTTCTTATCATTTGGGGAGGAGGCGATTTCTGTTTTAATGACGATTTCTTTCTGGAATGGAAAAGACGCTTTCCTGACGCCGAAAATCACTACTTTCACGATGGCGGGCATTATATTCTTGAGGATAAGCGAAGAGAGGTTGCGCCGATTTTCAAATCATTTTTTCGGGTATAATCGACAAATCGACCAGGGAGATGCGAGGTGTCAATAAATATAGCTGAAACCTTCGTCGGCACGGCAAAGGAAAACGCTGAGCGAACAGCAGTGATTGAGGCTCGGACCGGCAGGAAAATATCCTTTGCAGAGTTAAATCGCAAAGCTGATATGTATGCGACATATTTTGCCAGGCAAGGACTCTGCCCCGGTGCTGTAACCATCCTGATGGTCAAACCATCGTTAGATTTTATCTGTCTTACTCTGGCCCTCTTCAAGGTTGGCACTCCAATTGTTTTAATTGACCCCGGAATGGGTTACAGGAATCTCTTGCGGTGTATTGAAAGAGTGCAACCGAAATATCTCGTCGGTATTCCTCAAGCTATTCTCTTTTCAAGAGTATTTTCAAAACCCTTTACAACGGTGAAAAAAAGATTCTGCTGCGGCGCATCACTTGGTTTATTAGGTCCTGATATAACACAAGAATTGGAAAGTGTTGAAATTGGATTTCCTGTCTATGATCCATCCGAGACGGATCTTGCAGCAATTATATTTACTACGGGTTCGACCGGTCCACCAAAGGGTGTCCGTTATGAGCATTCCATTTTCAGTGCGCAACTGCGCCTGATTAAAGAGTACTATGCCATTGGTCCACGTGATGTGGATCAGCCGGCCTTTCCGTTGTTTGCCTTATTCTCAGCGGCTCTTGGCGCTTGTTCCATTATTCCGGATATGGATCCCACAAAACCCGCCCAGGTTGATCCAAAAAAATTTACTGCCTCAATCCTAAAATACCGGGTCACCTATTCATTCGGCTCGCCCGCCATCTGGAATGTAGTGAGCAGATATTGTGTCGAGCAGGGGATAATCCTTGAGTCCGTCGGCAAAGTGTTGATGGCAGGTGCTCCAGTGCCCTATAAATTGATGAAGAGGGTTCAGGATATTCTGCCGATTGATGCAATGGTCTTCACCCCATACGGAGCCACTGAGAGTCTACCTATTGTCTCGATAGAAGGAGGCGAAGTCATTTCCGAAACCTGGGAGATGAGTCAGCAGGGAAAAGGGACTTGTGTGGGCCGAGCCTTACCCGGAATTGAGATTAGAATTATTGAAATCTCTGACGGGTCTCTTCCGAAATTGACCGGGAACATGATGGTGAAAGGTGGTAAGATAGGTGAAATAATTGTCCGGGGAGATGTGGTGACAAGAGCGTATCACAACAATCCCGAAGAAACCAGGCTGGCCAAAATAAAAGATGGTGATACTTTCTGGCATCGGATGGGTGATGTCGGCTATCTCGACCAAGAAAATCGTCTCTGGTTCTGTGGCAGACGGGCCCATAGGGTTGTGACGAAATACAAAACCTACTTTTCGATTCCTTGTGAGGCAATAATAAATGAACATCCCGACGTGTATCGGTCCGCACTTGTGGGCATAACGGATCGCAACAAGGCCAATGAAATAGTCCCGGTCATCATCGTTGAACCGAAAAAAGACCATATTTTCAACAGTAAATTACTCGTGGAAGAGGTAAGAATACGTGCAGGTCAATCTGAACTCACTCGAGACATTAATCATTTCCTGATACATAAAAATTTCCCTGTCGACATAAGGCATAACGCTAAAATATTTCGTGAGAAACTGGCTATATGGGCACAAAAGAAACTTTTTCCCTGCCGATAAAAAAGGCACTGGTTACCGGTGGGGGAGGGTTTGTAGGAAAAGCCCTTGTCAAAAAACTTATTGAATCAGGGGTTGCCACTTCGGTACTTGGCAGGCGCCGCTATCCTGAGCTAGAGTCATTTGGTGCAAGGTGTATTGTCGGCAATGTCTGTGATGCAAGCATCATGAACACGGCCACCGAAGGCGTCGATGTCGTCTTTCACGTTGCGGCTCTGGCCGGGATTTGGGGTTTGTGGCAAGACTATTACTCAACTAATGTGCTCGGCACAGAAGCAGTGGTTGCAAGTTGCCGGAAAAATAGTGTACCGATGCTGGTATACACCTCCACTCCCTCGGTGGTTTTTAACCGGGCGGATATCAGAGGGGAAGATGAGAAACTGGCCTATGCCGACACCTATTTATGCCATTATGCCAAAAGTAAGGTTATGGCCGAGAAAATGGTACTCGGCGCTAACTGTACCAGTCTTTTAACCTGTGCTCTTCGACCTCATCTTATCTGGGGACCGGGAGATCCTCATCTGTTGCCGCGGCTACTTGAGCGTGGCCGTAAAGGGTTACTTAAAAGAGTGGGGGATGGTTCCAATCTGGTTGATATCTCTTATATTGACAATGTCGTGCATGCCCATATTCTCGCTGCCGAAAACTTAGCCGGGCAGGGCACGGCTGCCGGTAAACCGTATTTCATCAGTCAGGGCGAACCGGTCAATCTTTGGGGTTGGATCAACGAGTTGTTTGGTGCCATGAATATTGACAGGATCCGGGCATCGGTCCCTTTTCCGGTTGCGTATAGGCTTGGTGCAATTCTTGAGGGACTATATAAACTTATAAGATCGGCAAAAGAGCCGAAAATGACACGTTTTCTTGCTGAACAACTGGCAAAATCGCACTATTTTTCTATAGACAACGCCCGGAATGATTTGAACTATGAGCCCGTTGTTTCTACAACGGAAGGATTACGAAGGACAGTACAATGGCTGAAGGCGCAATAAAAAGAATCAGAAAAAGAATCACAAGGTGTTTTTCCTGGATCTTGATTATTACCATTTTCCAGTTTTTCACCATAGCTCCGGTATGTGCATTTACCATCGGCGAGGAAAGAGAAGTCGGGGAAAAATTATTGTATTCGGTTCGATCAAATTTTCAACTCGTTGATGATCCCGACATTACCCAGTATATCACCAGGCTTGGACAGAGCGTTCTGGAAGTGGCCGGAATCCAATATTTTGATTACCATTTTTTTATCATAAACAATAAGGAATTCAATGCATTTGCTGCTCCATCAGGCTTGATATTTTTCCATTCAGGTTTGATTGAGATGATGAATTCCGAGGACGAATTGGTTTCCGTTCTGGCTCATGAAATCGGGCATATTGTCAAACGTCATCTCGCCTCCAGAATGGAGAAAGGGAAATATACGACCATCGGATCGTTAGGTTTAGCTTTGGCGGCATTGGCATTCGGGGGGGCCGCCACGCCGGTTCTCTTAACCGGTGCGCTGGCGACGGGACAGAGTTTTGCCCTGCATTTTAGTCGTCAAGACGAAGAAGAAGCCGATCTCTTGGCCTATGGCTGGCTAAAGAAAATGCATCGGAATCCGGAAGGTGAGGTTAAGATGCTGGAGTCAATGCGTCGTATAGCCCGGTATCGAAGCGAGAAACCGCCACAATATCTTTTAACCCATCCAAATCCTGAAGAACGTCTCCATTACATAGAATCGTTGCTGGATAACGATAAGAAAACCCTGTCGAAGATAACCAGCTCTATTGATAATTTCGAGTTTTTTCGTTTTAAATACCGGATTCTTGCCCAGGTAAAAGAGCCGCAGGATCTCAAGATGTCTCTCGCCGGTATTATGGCTGATAGCCGGGCCAGTGAAGTTAGTAAGGTGATGGCGCAATTCGGCCTGTCACAGGTTGCAAGATACGAAAATGACTATCCGAGAAGTCTTAATCTTTTGGATAAAGTTATACAACATTTCCCGAATAAGACTATCCTCCAGGTTGACCGGGGTGTTATTGAATTTGCTGCCGGACAATTTACAGATGCCGAGAAGACTCTCAGAAAGGCACTGAGGGTCGATAGCTCCGATATGTATGCAACTTTTACTCTGGCTAAGTTACTCTACAGAACCGGTCGGATCGATGAGGCTGAAAAGTACTTTCAAACGGTGAGTTATCAGTTGCCTGAATACTCCAAAGTGTATTTTGAATTGGGTCAGATCGCCTCCGATCATAAGCAGATAGGTGATTCGAGTTTTTATCTTGGCAAATACAATCTCTATGAGGGCAAACTGGAACAGGCTGAGCAAAATTTCAAGAACGCGCTACGTACTGACACATTATCCGCAAAACATAAAGTGGAAAGCAAGGAATCGCTTGAAAAAATCAAAAGGTTGAGAAAATAAAGAAGCAGCTTTAGTCCAGCTGTTGTTTCAAGGTGGCCAGGTCCGGTGCGGTAAATATTTTATGCCGCAATGCCGAACTTCCAGGTAATCCTTTGAAATATCGGCACATTTGATTTTTTACGTAACCAAGAACTTTTTCCGCAGGCAGATATTCTTCTATTAAAGAGAGATGCAGCTTCGCGCCTGACATAATTTCCTTAATTTCATCGGGTCGGCCTGTTTCCTGGAAAATCCATGGGTTACCAAGGGCGCCACGACCGATCATTACTCCATCACAACCGGTTTGTTCGATCATTCGGCGGCCTTCCTCACAGGAAAGAACATCACCGTTACCGATTACCGGAATGGACACCGCTTTTTTAACCCGGCGGATAATTTCCTTGTCAATGTAGCCTGAAAAACCCTGAGACCACGTCCTGGCGTGTATTGTAACCGCTGACGCACCGCTGTCTTGTAGCATTTTTGCAAAGGTTGGTGCGTTAAGTGACTGCATGTCTTTCCCTGATCTGATTTTTACGGTAATCGGCAGGGAAACTCTTGATACTATCTTGGAGAGAATATTCTCCGCCAGTGCAGGATTAGTCATAAGTGCAGCCCCGGCACCTCGTTTGGTGACCTTTTTTACCGGACAGCCCATATTTATGTCAAGCATATCCGGCCCAAAGGAAGCCATGATTTCGGCAGCGTCTGCCATAACCTCAGGGTCCGAGCCGAAAAGCTGGAAAGAAACTGGTCTCTCTTCCGTAACTGAAGCGAGCATTTTCAAGGTGTTAGTCTGGCGATAGACAAGGCCATGGCAACTGATCATTTCAGAGACACAATAGCCGGCACCGAATTTACGGCAGAGAAGCCGAAACGGAAGGTCTGTATATCCTGCAAGTGGAGCAAGAACAAAAAAAGAATCAAATGACAGATGAGCTATTTGAAGCATAAAAAGTGAGAAGGGAAACAGGAACAGGTCAAAGCCTCGGAACTAAGAGGTGGCTCTGACCTGTAATTCTATATTTTCGGGAGATTATAGCTTAGGTAATTGGGTAATGGTCCGTTGATAAATTTTTTTAGAGAGGTCTTCGATAATTGTTTCCAGGGCTTTTCTCTCATTATCAAGATTGGTGCTGGTACTGGTTGACACCAGATATTCCTCTGTCCAGATTTCACCAGGGGTTTCGAGCACAATCTTATTCGTTGCAATTTCCTTAAGGATATATCGTACCTTCAGTCTTACCTTTACTTCAGTCGTTATACTGTTGGCGCCATATGATAAACTTGGCAGTTCAAGAAAGGATATTTCTCCGCCAAGGATAAGATCCGCTCCTTCTTTATTTCTTACCGTAGTAATTGATCCCGTTTTCTGAAACCATCTTGTCAATGATCGGTATATTTGTGAATTGAGTCCCAATTCGCTGGTTCTGTTTTTCCATTCGGCCAGGTAGATACTCTTTGACGGTCCGGTATAGACATTGGGATTATGGTATCCACAAGCTGTAACTATACACACCACGACCAAAAGGGGGAATAGATACATAATGGTGCAATATCGCAAGAACTCTTTCACTTCTTCTCTCCCTTATCACAAGCGAATTCTTTAGTATTCAGTCTCTTTTGAAACATCAAATAGTATCAAACAACTATATTCACAAGCTTCTTCCTCACGACGATGGTTTTTTTGACCGGCTTGCCGCCGATAAATTTTGACGTGTTATCGTCTGCCAGAGCTTGCTCTATTAAAAACTGATCGGTGACATCCGGGGGGACTTCTAGGCGTGATCGAACCTTACCATTGACTTGAATGACTATAGTGAGCAGATCTTCCTTGGCCGCCTCCGGGTCGAACTCCGGCCATGGCTCAGCTTCTATGGATTGCTTATTGCCTATCTGCGCCCACATTTCAGCAGCGAAATGAGGTACCATAGGTGAAAGCATAAGCAAGAGAACGGAAATCGCCTGACGTAGAACCTGCGGTTCAACAGTCTGTTGATCTTGTTCTCCAACAGATGCCGAAAGAACGTTAAACAGCTCCATCATTGCACTAATTGCGGTATTAAAATGAAAATTCTGCTCTATATTCTCGGTCACTCGCTTGATTGTCTGATGAGTTTTTCGATGCAGAATTTTTCCCTGTTCCGTCAATTGCTCAGGTACCTCCTGAGAACAATTGAGAATATTGCCGATCGAGAGTATCAGTCTATATACTCTGTTTAAAAAACGGGAAGCACCTTCCACTCCCTGAGAACTCCATTCCAGGTCGCGCTCCGGTGGAGCGGCGAACAGGCTGAAAAGCCTCACGGTATCAGCCCCGTAATCCATGATCAGGTCATTTGGATCTACAACATTACCTTTAGATTTCGACATTTTGGTGCCATCTTTAATAACCATCCCCTGGGTGAGAAGATTGGTGAACGGTTCATCGATGTCAAGATGTCCAAGATCCCTTAAAACCTTGGTGAAAAAACGGGAGTAAAGTAAATGAAGAATTGCATGTTCCACCCCGCCAATATATTGGTCCACCGGCAGCCAATAGGATGTTTTAGCCTTTTCGAGAGGGGCTTCGGTAAATCGGGGGCTGGCATACCTGGCAAAATACCAGGAAGATTCCATGAAAGTATCCATGGTATCCGTTTCTCTTTTTGCCTCTCCTCCGCACTTCGGACATTGGGCCGCAATAAATGAAGGCCGCTGATGCAGAGGCAGGCACGCGCTGCCCATTTCGGGATCTTCAGGTAAAAGTACGGGGAGTTCATTTGCAGGAACAGGCTGTACTCCGCAGAGATCACAGTGAATCATGGGAATGGGGGCTCCCCAGTACCGTTGTCTCGAAATACCCCAATCCCTCAGTCTATAGGTGACATGGGCAGAGCCGAATTGATGCTCTGTTGCATAGTTGATAATCGTTTCCTGAGCGGCGAGAGAATCCATTCCGCTAAACTGGCCTGAATTCTGAAGAACACCGGGGATCGTGGACGCTTGCTCCATATTCTCGGGATAAAGTTCAACCTCAGCAGGGATTACAACAGGAGTGATTTTCAAGTCATACTTTTTAGCAAATTCAAAATCCCTCTGATCGTGGGCTGGTACGGCCATCACTGCACCAGTGCCATATTCAATCAAGACAAAGTTGGCAACATAAATAGGAACCTTTTCACCATTAAAAGGATTGATACAATAACGGCCGGTAAAAATACCTCGTTTTTCGGGTTCAGTTTCAATGGATTGGCGTTGTTTTTGAGTAACGATCTCCTGAATGAAATCCCGAATTTCATTTTCCTTGTCGGTACCATTGATGAGCGTATCAAGAAGTGGATGCTCGGGTGCTATTGACATAAACGTCACACCGAAGATGGTATCCGGTCTGGTGGTAAAAATGGAAATTTTGCAATCCAGTTGGTCAACAGCGAAATCACAGGTCAGTCCGGTGGATTTACCAATCCAGTTCCTTTGCATGGTCAGTACTTTCTCCGGCCATCCTGTGAGTTGGTTGAGATCGTTGAGCAGTTCTTCTGCATAATCGGTAATTTTAAAGAACCAACCATTCATTTTTCTGGGATAAACCAACTCGTCACAACGCCAGCAGGCACCATCGATGACTTGTTCGTTGGCTAGAACAGTTTGGCACGACTCACACCAGTTCACAGTAGTAACCTTTTGATAGACAATGCCCTTTTTGTACATTTCGATAAAAAGCAGCTGCTCCCATTGATAGTACTTCGGGTTGCAAGTGGCAATTTCCCTAGCCCAGTCATAGGACAGACCAAGCTGTCGCAACTGGTTTCGCATGTAATCAATATTCTCGTAAGTCCAGGTGGCGGGATGACTGTTGTTTTTTTGGGCGGCATTTTCAGCAGGCAGACCAAATGCATCCCAACCCATGGGATGCAGGACGTTGTAGCCCCGCATTCGTTTGTATCTTGCAACAACATCGCCGATTGAATAATTACGAACATGCCCCATATGAATCCTGCCAGATGGATAAGGAAACATTTCCAGGACGTAGTACTTTTCTTTCGAATCGTCTTCCGTTACTTTGTAAACTTCACCTTCTTCCCACCGGGTCTGCCATTTTTTTTCAATGGTTTTAAAATCATATTTATTCGAAACGGCGCTGTCTTCGGTCATTGGATTGCCTCAAAATACAATTGTTGGGTTGTGATGCTTGAGTTCTTGAGAGATCGCTAATACTACACTAGTTAAACTCTTCCCGGTCGTCATAATGACTCATGTTTTCAAACATGGTAAATTCTTTGATAAACGTCAATCGAGCAACGCCGGTGGGCCCATTTCTCTGTTTGCCGATAATAATTTCGGCAGTGCCTCTTTCCGGATTATCTTCCGCTTTATTGTATACTTCATCCCGATAGATGAAACATATCACGTCGGCATCCTGCTCAATAGCGCCTGATTCACGAAGATCAGACATCATGGGGCGTTTGTCGGTACGGCTTTCCAGTCCCCTGTTGAGCTGAGACAGGGCGATAACCGGAACATTATGTTCTTTTGCCAATGCTTTCAAGGAACGGGAAATGTCACTGATTTCCTGAGTTCGATTTTCGGTGCTACGGCCGCGCATAAGTTGGAGGTAATCGACGACAATCAGTCCTATTTCGTGCTGGGCAGCCAGTCTTCTGATTTTGGCTCTCATTTCCAAGACTGAAATGGCTGCAGTATCATCAATGAAAATTGGTGCTTCCGACAACATTCCCACCGCACGTGTAAGCTTCGGCCAGTCTTCACTGTGCAGTTTTCCTGTCCTGATTCGTTGGGAATCTATTCTGCCTACCGAACTCATCAATCGCATGACAAGTTGTTCCTTTGACATCTCTAGGCTAAAAACAGCCACACCAATTTTTTCTACAAGCGAGGCATGTTGCGCTATATTCATGGCAAAGGAGGTTTTACCCATAGAAGGGCGCGCAGCAATGATGATAAGATCGGAGCGTTGCAACCCCGAGGTCATCTTATCAATTTCGGAATAACCTGTAGGGACCCCGGTGATAAGTTCTTTTCTTTTATAGAGCTGCTCAACTGTAGCAAAGGCTTTCGGTACGATCGACTTTACATGGGTGAAATATTGATCTCCCTTGGACCCTGCAATATCAAAGATTGCCTGTTCCGCATCGTCGACCAGGAGATCGATATCATTCTGCTCTTCATAACATCTGGCCGCTATGCTGGTATTGACGGAGATAAGCTTGCGAAGAATCGCTTTTTCACGAATGATTTTGGCGTAACTTGTAACGTTGGCGGTTACCGGAACAATCGACGTTAAAGAGGCAAGATATGTCGGCCCTCCTGCTTGCTCCAGCTTGTTGGTGTTTTTAAGTAAATTTGATACGGTTAGCAGGTCTTGAGGCTCGTTTTTCTCGAAAAGCTCAATCATCGATTCATAGATAAGACGATGATTATTTTTATAGAAATCCTGAGGAGTCAGGATTTCAAGAACCGCACCAAGAAGATCTGCCTTAATGAGTATCGATCCGAGCACCGCCTGTTCGGCTTCAACGTTTTGTGGAGGGATTCCTGAGGGAGTAATTGCTTTGGCGTCAGGTATGTTCGCGAAGTCATTCATTATCAGCCGAAATAATAGGTCTTGCCTAGTTCACTTGAGAGAGGCTAGGAGGAACAGTATAAAATGATCCTGCTTGCCGGACTGGGAACATTGTAATCGTTCACCGGTACATATTAAATGACCGCATAACTCGGGTCTGTAACCGTTCATCCAGTGCTCCATGTTCGTTCAAGCAGGCCTCCGAGCAATTGTTGGCTATGTGAGGCGGCCTGATCGGATGAAGATGGGGGTGCTGGTGAACGGTTACGGAACATTAAACAAAAACACACCATGAAGGTCAAGCCTCTAGGTGTGTTTTAATTATCAGCTCACCGGCAGCATCCTCTATGCCAGGACCGCGGGGCCATGTCGGTTAATGAAACCGCAGCTGATCAATGCAGTTTTATTTTGCAAGGACAGGTGCTACATTGACTGTAAATTCAGCCGTCACATTATATCCCACTTTGACTTGAATCTTCGTTTCACCGAGAGTCTTGATAGGTTCATTCAGTAGAATCTGTTTTTTATCCAACTCAACATTCAGCTCTGCTAACTTCTGGCAGATATCGGCAGTCGTGACGGAACCGAACAGCCGCTCATCGACCCCGGCAAGTTGTTCAATTACTACAGTCAGGCCCGAGATATTTTTTGCGATTTCCTCAGCCTGTTTTTGATTTTGGGCTCGTCGGGCTTCAATAGCTGCCTTATTTTGTTCCAAAAGAGCAAGGTTTGCAGATGTGGCCTGAACAGCTTTACCTTGAGGAAGAAGATAATTGCGGCCATACCCGGGCTTAACGGTTACAACATCACCTTCTAAACCGAGAGAGCTGATTGTTTCCTTTAAAATAAGTTCCATATTTTTAACTCCTATGCCATAGGTCTTATGAACCTGCGAGGAAATATTTTTATCACACTGCAGGTAATAATATTACTTAGTTTCCATTTACTGTTTCCTGCTTCAGCTTGCGAAAATCAAACCAAATATCTGCTACTCCAAAAAACAACAGAATCAAGGTCCCAACCGATTGAAAAATCATCATAACGTAAAAAAATGATCTGAGTAGCAGGGGAACCTTCCACTTGTTCATAAAAAAAACTGCAATGGATATCCCTTGGAAACAGTAAACAATACTTAACAAAATGAGAAGGTTGATCCCTATATGTCTCAAAGTATCAATCGGCAGAAGAGCAAATATTCCTGAACCGATTGCAACCCAAATGACCTTCTCCGACAATTGCCAATACCGGAAATTTATCCATGGTGCCCTGCCGTTGGTTTTCAGCAAAAGTACATTGCCTACTACCATCGTAAACCAGGTACTAAATAGAATAAAACTTCCGAGGATCGCCGGCATAATAATTGGGACAATCACCTTCATCCGGTACAACGTGGCCTCAAGCATGACCAGAGTGTCACCGGAGATGTCGCCACTTTGCCGGTAATAGGTCAATGCTTCTCCTATTCCGTCGTCCAGCGATTTTATCAGCTGTCCATACGCTGACACGTCAGAGCCCAGCGAAAGCACGATGAAAATGACAATCCAGCCACTAACCATAACCAGTGAACTCTTCAGTCCGCTTATAGCTGGAGAATCGTGTGTTTGGGCTGAAAAAAAAAGCACGTATCCCGACAGCAGTAGAACAGCGGAGAAAATAAATAGTTCAAAGTCATTCAGTAAAAGATATATTAATAGGGAGATAAGAACCGAAGCAATAAGTAACCGCTTACCGGTGTATTCACCATGCCTGCCCAGAATGTAGAAGGCAACCAGAGGTAAAAAAATGTGCAACCAGCCAAACAGAGACCATTGCAGTCCGGGGAGCACAATTACTAGCGAGACAAAGAGAATGCTACGACAGATTTTTCCTATATTCGGCTGTTGATTTCCCTGATTATCCACCTTGAGTTCCCTGGAAAAACCTGGCTCTTTATCCCTGAGTTGAACCCGAATAAGGTAAAAAGGCGATTTGTCTTGCCTGCTTAATTGCCTCACATAGCTGACGCTGATGAGTGGCGCAGGTGCCGACGATGCGGCGAGGAATTATTTTACCTCTCTCGGAAACGAAATTTCTCAGGGTTTTAACATCTTTATAGTTTATAACGAGTTCTTTCTCACCGCAGAAACGGCATGATTTTTTACGAGTAAAAAGTTTTTTTTGTGGTCTTTGTGCCATAATGGTACCCTCCAGGGTTAAAGATCTTGAAAATCTTCCGAGTTACTTACTCAGTTTCTTCAATATCACTCTCTTTAGCATCCGCATCATCAGATTCGATTTCGTCGGCTTCCTCACTCTCAAGTTTGGCGGCTTCTTTTTCAGAAATTACGGCTATCGCCTCCTGAATACCTTGTTCGGATATGGAGGATTCGGTCTTGATAGTCAGATATTTCAAGACACTGTCATCGATTCTGAATTTTCGTTCGATTTCTGCAACGGCTGCTGGAGTACCGGCATAGTCACAATACACATAATAACCCAGGCTTTCTTTCTTAATGAGATAGGCCAGTTTTTTCATGCCCCATCTGTTCATCTCGAGAATGGTGCCATTTTCATTGAGAACGATCTGAGTTGTGCTCTCAATGATCTTACTAATCTCTTCTTCACCTACATTGGGGCGAAGAATAAAGATTGTTTCATACCTGCGCATGCGTTCCTCCTTTTGGACGTATGTTTATTTGCGGAACAGTTGCTCCTGCAATTTTTCGGCCCTCGCACTTGTTATGGAATCGGCAGAGAGCAAGAAGGGCATAACAACCTATTGTTATTATGCAAAACTGGGGCAAACAACAAAAATTTGAATGATATTTGCCTCTCAGTCAAAAACTGACTATAATACATAAGTGGAGCGGATGTGTCAAACGATATTTTTTTTCTTTTCTTCCGCTTTGATGGCGTTCCATTGGGCCGTTAGTTGTTCCTCGTTTTCATAAGGGCGGCCCGCGAAGACGTGAGGGTGACGACGAATGAGCTTTTTATTGATTCCTTGTATTACATCGGAGAACTCAAACAATGCTTGATCGTTGTGTATTTCTGAAACCATAATTATTATATAGAGTAGGTCTCCAAGTTCTTCACAAATGTTAAGGTGGTCATCGTTTTGTATAGCGACAACAAGCTCCTCACATTCCGACGCGAGGTATTTAAGCAGAGAAGTTGACGTCTGCCGCTTATCCCAAGGACAACCATCTTTTCCTCTAAGTGCTTTTATGGTTGAAAGAAGCTCCGACAATTCGACAGTACAGCTTTTGATCTGATTTTTCGTGTTAGGTTCCATGAGGTGATAAAATTTCCTAAAAGAAGTTAAACAAAGCGAAAATAAAACAACTTTTTTTGTTTTAAGTTGGCTAAAAAAATGGTTGACAATCCCTTCCTAGCGAACTATTTAGCGTTGCTGGAAGGTGTTGTCAGGGTGTTTGTGTTTGGTTACACAGAATACCATGTTTTTTCAAAATGCACATTTGGTTTAAGGATGTGTATTTCGTAGTAGGTTGTTAGGGGGATAAGGATTCCTCGGCAAACAACTCGTATCAATACAATATTGAGGTAGTTTAATGGAAGATGATAGAAAACAAAAGATTCTGCTTGAAAAGCACAAGGATATTGCAAGGATAGATCAGGAATCTAAAAGGACGCATGGATGGTATGTCAGGGTGAGATTTCTTGGAAGAACGCACTCAAAGTTTTTTTCAGACAGAAAGTGTGGGGGCCGGTATTCCAGCCTGCTATCCGCAATATCCTGGCGTGATAAGACTGAAAAAAAACTTGGAAAAGTCAGAACCAACAAACACATGGTCACCGTCAGCAATTCAGGAACCGGTGTGGTTGGAGTTCGGCTTAACGATAAACTCAACCGATATGAGGTTAGCTGGGTGACCCATCAGGGGAAACAGGGAAAAACTTCAGTGTCTATCTCTAAGCACGGAAAAAAAGCTGCTTTTTCAAGAGCGTGTTCTATTCGTGCAGAGAAAGAAAAGGCTCGTCTTGAGTATTCTGGTTGATAGGTTTTTATACCGATCGCATATCTCTTTTTTTCAGCTCGGTCGGGAAACCGGCAAAGTTGTCTGAGGTAGGGTAGTACCGTATGATTGCTTCACCCGCTTATTGAATTACATTTCCTGATTTTCTGCCGGAAACTGTGTCAACATCAAAAACTGGCCAACGATTGAATTGTGTTGACAATTGTGCCACATCCAGGTTAAATGTCTGGTTCTTGTAATGTTACATGGTTATTTTGACAATAGAGAAGATTCACTCAAAGAGGTTTATAAATGTATGCTATAGTCCGTACAGGTGGAAAACAATATCAAGTCGCGTGTGGTGATCAGGTTCGCGTGGAAAAAATCGAGGGCAACGTCGGCGACAATATAGATCTGAAAGATGTGCTCATGGTTGTTTCCGAAGATGATGTCAAAGTTGGCCAACCCGTTCTTGAAAACGCTAAGGTGACTGCCAAAATAGCTGAACAGGGAAGAGCCAAAAAAGTCATTGTTTTCAAGAAAAAACGTCGCAAAGGGTATCGATTGAAAAACGGACACAGACAGTCATACACTGCACTGAAAATCGAAGAAATTTCCGCGTAATTACCGTCATAACACGGTTTACGGGTACAAAACCATATCAACGGAAGATCTACTTCCGTCGGAAAAAGGAGTAGGAGATGGCTCATAAGAAAGCAGGTGGTAGTTCAAGAAACGGTCGAGACAGTGCCGGCCAGCGTCGAGGTGTCAAGCGATTTGGTGGTCAGCTGGTCAAGGCGGGCAATATTTTGGTTCGTCAGCTCGGTACGGTAATACATCCTGGAATAAATGTTGGTTGCGGACGAGATTATACACTTTTTGCCAAGATCGAAGGTGTTGTCAAATACGAAGAATTTGGTAAAAACAAAAAACGAGTCAGTATTTACCCTGTAGCCTGATCGGTGTATTAATAATTCTTTTTTGTCTTTTTGAAAAAGAATTAGTCATTGATCCCTGCTTGTCCGGGTTAGTTGTTTTGAACATTGTTTTGGGGTGGCTATTGGCTAACAAGGTACTCCGAAATTTTAACTCGACCTCAATCGTGCATTGATGGTCGAGTTTTTTTTATTCAGGTTTTCGTAAATCGTAATCCTGTAGGAAAAATGATGGCATTTATCGACGAAGCAAAATTTTTTGTAAAAGCTGGTGATGGTGGTAACGGTTGTGTCAGTTTTCGTAGAGAAAAATACGTACCCAAAGGTGGCCCCAATGGAGGCGACGGGGGAAAGGGCGGCAATGTTATAATCCGGGCAACGAACTCCTTGAACTCCCTGATTGATTTTCGCTTTCGCTCCCATTTTAAAGCGGAGAGGGGAGAACACGGCAAGGGAAAGGACATGCACGGTCGCTCCGGCAAGGATTGTGTAATTGAAGTGCCCATCGGATCAGTAATCAAAGATGCGGAAAGCGGCACAGTACTTGCCGATATAGCTGGTAATGGAGAATCGATCGTTGTTGCAAAAGGTGGTTCCGGAGGAATGGGAAATCCTCATTTCGCCAGTGGAACGAACCGTACTCCGAGAATTGCTACCAACGGCGAGACAGGTGAGGAATACTGGCTGAAAATTGAATTGAAACTCATAGCTGATGTTGGTTTGGTCGGATTACCTAATGCAGGAAAGTCAACTCTTTTATCAAAGCTATCCTCCGCTAATCCGAAGATAGCTTCCTATCCGTTTACAACTCTGGAACCGCAATTAGGTGTTTTGCAATACAAATTTTATAAGCCTTGCATTATTGCCGACATTCCCGGACTCGTTGAAGGCGCACACCATGGGGTTGGACTGGGCCACAAATTTCTTCGACATATCGAACGGACAAGCATGTTTCTGCATGTGATTGATGCGGCTGATGAAAATGTTGCCAAAAATTTTGAAATAATATCCAATGAATTGCTCTTATATAAAGAGGAACTTGCAGATAGAATACAGATTTTAGTCTTGAATAAACGAGATCTGCTCGACGAATCCGCTCTGAAGAAATTGGAAAACTATTTCCAACAATTGGGACAAAATGTTATTACTGTCTCAGGTGTCATCGGAGAAGGGATTGATTCCCTGAAGCAACTTGTGGTAGAAACCCTGGAACAGGGAAACGGTGATGCTGATTAACCAGGTGATGAACTGTTTTTCAAGGTGTCTTCCCTTTTAACCCCGATAAATGGGAAATAGGCCGGGATAAGTATCTTCACGAAAATCTTTCCCAAAAAGCTGGAAAAGGATTTTTAAGGTACTAAAGCAGATCAGGAATCAACAACAGCTCATTCCCTTATTTTTTCAACTAGTATATGCGGCTTCAACACTAAATGAATTCGGAAATTGCATTTGAAGATGGATTGTTTTACCGGCAGACTCTCTTTGATAAAGCAAAACGGGTAGTAGTGAAGGTCGGCAGCGCGATTTTGACCGGTGAAAATGGGTTGAACAAAGCGGTTATTGAAAATCTCGCTCAAGAAATTTCATTTCTGCACAATAGTGGCAGAGAGGTAATCCTGGTTACATCAGGTGCTGTATCGGCCGGAAGAAAGAAAATTCATATAAGCGACGAGCTGGAGCTCACTATCAAGCAGAAGCAGGCTCTGGCTGCAATTGGGCAGTCCAGTCTTATGCATGATTATGATGAAGCTTTCGCCGGTTTTGGTAAAAATATCGCACAAATCCTGTTAACCCATTCCGATCTCGCGCATCGTAAAAGATATCTCAATGTCCGCAACACCATCCTAACCCTCTTTAGCTATGGTGTAATTCCGGTAATAAACGAAAACGACACTGTATCGACTGAAGAGTTGAAGTTCAGTGACAATGATAATCTCGGAGCACTGGTCGCCAATCTTATAGAAGCGGATATGTTCATAAGCCTGACCGATGTCGACGCCCTTTATGATAGTAATCCTCTTACTGATCCGGGGGCAAAAGCAATCTATACGGTTGCCGAAGTGACTGATGAAATCATGGCAATGGCCGGGAACAGTAAAAGTGCCCTCGGTACAGGGGGAATGTGCAGTAAAATACTTGCAGCTAAGATGGTGTCCGCCGGTGGTGGCAGCTCATTTATTGGACCGGGACGTCGGACAAATATACTCAAGCATCTGTTTTCCGGGGAAATTATTGGTACATTTTTCCTTCCCCGCAAAGAAAAAATGCAGAGCCGCAAACGCTGGATTGCGTATGTCTTAAAACCAAAGGGGAAATTAATTCTGGATCCGGGAGCCTGTAATGCGATTACTAAAAACGGCAAAAGCCTGCTTCCTTCGGGGATTCTTGAGGTTGAAGGACAATTCGGAGTTGGTGATCCCGTCATGTGTATTGATTTGCAGAATAAGCCGACTGCTGTCGGCCTCACCAACTTCAGTTCCGATGATTTACAAAAAATTAAAGGGATGCGCTCGGACAGAATTGAGAAAGTATTAGGTATAAAGGAGAGTGACGAGGTGCTGCATAGGGATAATCTGGTCATCCTTTAAGGATTTGAAAATTTAAAAAGGATCCATGAATGGAAATTGAACATACTATTAACGAATTGGCTAAAAGCGCAAAGGCCGCCTCCACAAGCCTGATGGCACTTTCCACCGAGACAAAAAATAGTGCCCTGTCGACAATGGCCGACCTCCTGTCCCGGAAAAGGCAACAACTTCAAGCGGAAAATAACAAGGATCTCAAAGTAGGTTATGCAAAAGGTCTGTCTCAGGCCATGTTGGACCGACTTCGACTTTCAGACGCTGTAATTGATTCGATGATAACGGGACTTCGTGAGCTTTGTGCCCTGCCGGATCCGGTCGGAGCAATTGAAAATTTAGCAAAACGTCCGAATGGGCTGCAAGTAGGAAGAATGCGTGTGCCTCTTGGCGTGATTGCCATGATTTATGAATCCCGTCCCAACGTTACAGTTGACGCTGCTGCTCTCTGTCTTAAAGCCGGCAACGCGATAATTCTAAGAGGAGGTTCGGAGGCTATTCATTCGAACCTGGCTCTTGCGAAGATTCTTCAACAGGCGCTAACCGCCAATAACATCGACAAAAATGCGGTGCAGATAGTTCCTGTTACCGATCGGCTGGCCATTAATCACCTGCTCACCCTTGAAGAGTATATTGACCTCGTGATTCCACGTGGCGGGGAAGGGCTCATTCGGTTCGTTACACAAGCTTCAAGAATTCCTGTACTTAAACATTACAAAGGTGTGTGCCATCTGTATGTGGATAAAGATGCTGACCTGGACAAGGCTATCCCCCTGATTATTAATTCCAAAACCCATCGACCGGGCGTCTGTAATGCTCTCGAAGGGCTTCTCGTTCATAGCGATGTAGCTGAATTATTTCTCCCTAAAATCACCGAAGCTCTGACGGAGTTAGGGGTTGAGTTACGCGGATGTCCACAGAGTGTAAAAATAGCAAGTCAGATAAAAACAGCGGTTGAAAATGATTGGGGAACTGAATTTCTTGATCTGATTCTTTGTGTGAAGGTCGTCCGGAATTTCGAAGAGGCAAAACAATATATCCGGAAATATGGCTCGCAGCATACCGAATCCATCATCACTGAAAATTATACTACTGCTGGGAGGTTTGTTACCGAAATTGATGCCTCGGCAGTTATGGTCAATGCTTCAACACGGTTTAATGATGGCGGACAACTCGGACTCGGCGCGGAAATCGGCATCAGCACTACAAAACTGCATGCATATGGACCTATGGGGCTTGAAGAGCTTACCACCCGTAAGTTTGTTGTTTATGGGCAGGGACAGGTCAGAGAGTGATTTTGGAAAAAATCGGCCTGCTCGGAGGCACTTTTAATCCTGTTCATTATGGTCATTTACAGCTGGCTGAAGCTGCCCGTACAGAGTGCGGACTGGACAAAATTGTATTTATTCCTTCCGCTCAGCCTCCACATAAATACGATTTATCAGTTGCATCTTTCGGTCACAGACTGGCGATGCTTAAGTTGGCCTGTGAGGGCATAGATAATTTTGAATGTGATTCAATCGAAGCAACCCTGTCAAAACCTTCCTATACTATAGACACTCTTCACGAGCTTCATAGACGGTATGGACATGATCGTCGTCTCTATTTTATTATGGGGGCCGATGCATTTCTTGATATTTTAACTTGGAAATCACATCAGAAAATTTTACGTTCGGTACATATCATTCTCTCCAGAAGGAAAGGGTATAACAGTGCACAACTTACCGCTTTATTAAAAAACTTGGGGTATAATGTAAATGACGGATCTTGGCACGGGGATGCCGGCAATAAAGATATTTTTTTATTAAAAGAAGTCCCGGAAGATTGCAGCTCATCGGCCATCAGGGCGATAATAGAAAAAAGAGAATCGATGCGATCGTATCTGCCGGAATCCGTCATTGAATATATACAAAAGAATAAGCTCTACCAAGCGGAAAAAGTTGACAAAAGGTAACTGTTGACCAGTACCCCTTTTCGTCCGATCAGGCCGCCTCTCACATAGCTAACTATAGCTCGGCGACCTGTTTGAACGAACCTGGAGCACTGGATGACGACGGCCAAGGATGGCCAAGTGTCTTGGGTGCTAGGATGGCACAGAAGCGACACGGTTACAGTTCCGGATTATACGGTCTTTCGATGTGTACCAGTGAACGGTTACGAAAAAAAGATCCTCTAATCGGCATGATTGCCAGGGATAACTGTTTAAATGGAAATTTCTTATGCAAGCAGAAAGTAAATGGAATAGCTCGTCAAAATTATCAATACTTATTGTAGACGATTCGCTGGTATTCCGTAAATTTTTAGGAGACATCTTTAACGATTGCGAAGACTTTGATGTCGTCGGAGAAGCACAGAATGGGATCGAAGCACTTGATATGGTGCTCAAAACGAAACCGGATGTCATCTTGCTGGATATGGAAATGCCCCTTATGGATGGCATGACAGCCTTACAGCACCTCATGATTCACCGGCCTACTCCGACTATTATGTTTTCCAGTCTTACCGATAAAGGGACGGCTCGATGCTTTGACACTATGAAAAATGGTGCGGTGGATTTTATCTGCAAAGACTTTATTTTTCAGAAGAGCACCCTGATAAATTACCAAAAACTGCTGATCGATAAGGTAAAAAAAGCAGCTCTTGTAAAACTCAAGGCTAGAGAACCGGTTTTTGGGACGCCCGCGCAAAAAAGTAGTGCACCTGAAGTAGAGCAAAGAGTAGTGTTTTGTGAAGAGTGCGGGAATCGTGAGAGCGTCTCTATAACAAGATCCAAGCCGATTCATAATATAATTTGCTCCCAGTGTGGCGATACCATCGAGCTCAGTTTATCCGCCCAATCACACTATCGCCGGAACAACTTTATTTCAGTTCTCGGCGGAGGAGAAGGCAGTTTTTTAAATTTGTTGCAGATAATACCGCGGCTCGATCCGGATATGGGAGGGGCATTGATCGCTGTTGTTCATCAAAACGTTGAGCACGTCAATGGCTTTGCTGAATATCTTGATGCAATTTCCGCCATAAAAGTTATTCGAGCCAGAGAGGGGGTTAATATTGAAGGCGGTAATTGCTACATTGCCTCCGGTTCGGACTATATGAGCATTAAACCATATAGTGCCCAGCTCACCTTGCAAAAGGTTCCCAAGGGATCTTTGAAAGGGGGGCCGCTCGACATTCTGCTGGCATCCGTGAGCACCATCTTTAAAAAAAGAACAGCAGGGATAATACTTTCCGGCGATGAGAAGGATGGTGACAGAGGCATGTCCATCCTAATCAAAAATGGGGGTACGCAAGGCATCCTCGACGAAGAGGAGTGCTATTATAAAAACATGGGGCGGCAGGTTATGACTCTCTGCAATATTTCCAGAACGTTTGCGTTAGATAGAATAATAGAAAGGATTAAGAAGGCACATTATCAGGCAAAATACAACAGTATTGAAGGATGAGATTTATCTCTTTAAGTATAATTTATCCAAATCTCCACAAAGCTCGGGGACTTTCTTTAGTGTCCGTGTTTTGCGGGTATAAGTACCTTCACAAAATTTATTATAAAAAAACAAGAAATGAATTTCTAAGGTACTAATATATTAAGCGTATTATGTGAGAGATTTGTAATATTTGAATACCTGAAATGGAGATTAAATTGGGGCAGGGGATAGAAGAACAGGCTCTTTGGGAAAAAAATGTTCCTCTTATGCAGGAAGGATTACATAAAGAGTTGGTCAAGCGTGCTTACGAAGATTCAGGGAACGGCAATCGCGTTTTTCCTTTGCGAGAGAACGTTTTTGCAGCCATGCGACTCACCTGTCTTGAGGCAACCAAGGTAGTGATCATAGGCCAGGATCCATATTTCAATGAACATCCAGGAAAAGGACCAGAAGCTCATGGGTTATGCTTTTCTGTAAAAAACGGTATTCCTGTCCCGCCATCTCTGCGCAATATCCTTCAGGAAGTGAACAATAGTGTTTACAAAGGTAAAAAGATAAGTACCGATAGTGATCTTACCAGATGGGCTCTTCAAGGGGTTTTGCTTCTGAATGCAAGTTTAACGGTCATGGCAAAGCGCCCTAATTCTCACGCAAATCTTGGCTGGCATCAGCTAACCGATGATATAATTCGAACCATTTCAAGAAGAAAAGATAATGTCGTTTTTATGCTTTGGGGTGCTTTTGCCCAAAAAAAGGCAACAATCATCGATCACCGTAAACATCTGATCCTTGCAACCAGTCATCCATCACCTCTTTCAGCTCATCGAGGTTTTTTGGGTTCCGGTATTTTTGTAAAATGCAATGATTATCTTCAAAAGCACCATCTTCAACCGATAGAGTGGTAAAGGCGGATATTATCGCACTATCAGATGATCCCTCACAACGGACGGAATCATATCGGCTACCTCTGAGGCGAGGAACCCCGAACCACATTTATCATAGAGTCGATCTGCAGCCGCTCCGTGCAGGTATGCACCGGCTACTGCTGCATCTAAAGGCGACAATCCCTGACATACTAGTGCCCCTACTACTCCACTAAGAACGTCTCCCATTCCTCCGGCTGCCATTCCTGGATTGCCCGAGGTGTTGATAATAGTTGAGCCGTCACTGCCGGCGATTATAGTGCCTGCTCCTTTCAGAATCAGCGCAATATCGTGAGTGTCATTTTTACAAAGTTCGCAGCCTAATTTCGCGGCATCGAGGCGATTAGCCTGGATATCATCCGTTGTTTTTTTGAGTAATCTTCCAAGTTCGCCCGGGTGTGGAGTTAAGATCCTGGGACCGGCAGGGGTCTGCAGCTTATCAGGATTCGCCGCAAGAATATTAAGCGCATCAGCGTCAAGAATAAGAGGGCACTCTACGGTGAGATAAATACGCAATACCAGCTCGGCAGTTAGAGGATCCGTACCTATACCCGGTCCAATGACTATCGCTTGCTTCGACTGTATGGTTTCTGAAATTAAATCCCAATCGGCAATCGACAGGGAACCGGAACTCTTTGGCAGCGAAACAGTCATAGCCTCGATAAGCAATGTTTCAAAAATAATATTGATGTCGTGAGGCACGCAGAGACTAACAAGACCTGCACCACTGCGCAGAGCCCCCTGGGCTGCGAGAACGGCAGCGCCGGTTTTCCCAGTCGATCCTGCCAGGATAAGCAGATGGCCGTGACTGCCTTTATGTGAAGCCTGTTTCCGCCGCAACGGCTGGGATAGCATGGTGAAAGTTTCGGCGGTGGCAAGCTCAGTTGCTATATTGGCGCGTTGAATGGCTTCCGGTGGAATGCCGATATCAATTATTTCAAGTTTGCCTGTCCATGACGAACTGCCATGGATGAAATGACCGGGTTTTGCACAACAATATGTTGCCGTATAGTCGGCGCGCACACAAGTTCCCAGAATTTTTCCGGTATCGGATTCCATACCTGATGGAGTATCCACTGAAACAACCGGGAATTTATGGCCAAAACCCGAGGTGTTTATAAGGTTTATAGCGTCGGCAAAATGATCTGTAACGTCCCGGCAAAGTCCTATACCGAAGATGGCGTCAATAACAGCGTAGCAAGGCAATCCTCTCGACTCGAAGTGCTTGTACAAAACCGGGATGGTTTCCACTCTTGCAGTATTATCAACTACATGAAAGGGGAGCCTGAGGTTTTTTATGATCTGGAGATTGACAGCGGCATCGCCCTTCAATGTATCGGGATTTACCAGAAAAAAGAAGACGGGTTGACAACCACGTTGATGTAGATGACGGCCGATAACCAAGCCATCCCCGCCATTATTGCCCGGACCTACAAATATCAGGGCAAAGGTATTTTTGCAGGAGCCTAGTTCCGTCTCAATCATTTTTACCGTTCCGAGACCGGCATTTTCCATGAGGATAATACTCGGAATCCCAAAAAATTCACTTGCCGAATGATCGAGATTCTTCATTTCCAGGGCAGTGGGCAGTTTCATAGAGCTCTCCTTTGGTCCAGGTCAAGGTAGTCTGTTGAGAGTAGTAGTGGTTAATGATTGATCATTAATAAGTTCCTTGCAGATTTCGCACGGTTCAAGTCCCGCTTCACGGGCTATATGAATGTCCTTGAACTCCAAGGTGCAATGAAGACAATGGTAATTTTCGCATGTCGGCACATGAAATGTCATGCTTTTGGCATCGCCTCTTATAACGGTTCCGGTGACCGACCAGGCGTCCTCTTTATGGTGAGAAATCATTTTGGATTTCCTTCCAAACATGCAGAACACTCGTTGGTAAATCCTTTTCAACCTTGAAGATATCATAACTAATATTTTCATTAGGAAAGCAGCGAGTACGAAGGGAATAAGAGACTGCTCATTGGCAACTCTGAATATCCAGAAAATAGCCAGGCCAAAAAACAGCATGTTGGGACTCCACATCGCCAACCATACCGGCAGAGTACCTTCTTCCGCCAAGGTTTTGCCAAAGGTAAAAATGATATAATAGAGAACAAAAATAGCCAATCCTGCCTGAATACCGATGGCTTTTTTGCCGGATTTCGCCTGCAACCCGAGGGGGAGCCCAAGCATGCTCATCATAAGACAGCCAACCGGTAACACAAGCCTTTGATGGAATTCTATCAGAGCCTTGCGTTTCTTTTCAATATCTGCATTGGGTCGTTGTGCCTCTCTAAATAACTCTCTTATAGGGAGGGCGGATAACTTCAGTTTGGTGGTTTTGGCTTCGGGGAGATGAAGTGGAATATTGATTCGATATTGATCGAACTGGACGATTTGTGCACTATCATTACCGGGTTTATGCAAACTTCCGTTTCTGAGTACGATGGAAACCATCATATTTTCGATGCTGCTACTCATTTTTCCGGTAGATGCCATGGTAATTACGGGGTTATCAGCCCCCCGCATATCAGAGACCCACACATTCTTCCATTCTCCTGTAGTTTCATCGATTTTCTCGACGAATACAACGACATCCCCGAGCGCCTCGGTAAAAACATGTTCCTTGATGCCTTTGCTGATTTTCTCTTTCAGCAGCTCATAAGAAAGTTGTCTCATGGCCACAGCACTGCTTGGAATTAGTTTTATTGAGATAAAACTTGTGAGCAGGGCAATGAGAGCTGCAACGATTATTATCGGAGGTAGGATTTGGTAAATGCTGATCCCACTGGCTTTTAGAGCAAGTATCTCCGAGTCGCTTGACAATCTTGCAACACCGATAATAACTCCCATCATAGCCGCCATGGGAATCGAATAGAGAAAAATCTTTGGGAAAAGGTAAGAGAAAAGTCGTATAAAGTCAGCAAAACCGATATTGAGATCAAGTACAAAATTAAGAAAGGGTATCAGCTTAACCAGAAAAAAGACACAATTCATAATGAGAAAACTTGCGAAGAAAGGTCCCAGCATTTCAGTTGCAAGATAGCTGTAGAGCAGTTGTGGTGTTTTTAGGAAAAATTTCATAATTTCTTCGAATGCTCAGACCCAGGAAAATAATTATAAGCTGATTTTGTGTTTTCTATGGAGATGCTGTATAAGGAGTTGATTCTTATCGGCAGGAATACCGACAGATCCCGCCGAATATTTTTATGCCGGTCCAGGCAATTATACTGACTATTTAAAGAAGGTGAACCATGCATTTATTCGAAACAGAAGACGGAGATAAGTGGGTCTGCATTACTTGCGCAGTAGAAGAAGAGTCCATGATAACCGAGAAAAAGTGGGAATGGATCTTTGACAATCACGACCAGACTCTTCGTTGTTCACTCTGCGGGCATCCTGATTATGATTTTGAAGACTGACGGTTCGGAAAAAAATCAAAATTTTGAATCAGTTATCGGCTCTTCAATGGTAACAGTAATCCAATGCGGGTCCCACCACTCTTTCGGTGTCACGAAAATGCCATTAATCAGCATGGAAAAATGCAGATGATCGCCTCCCGCCATGCCTGTTGTTCCAGTTAGGCCAATAACCGAATTCTGTTTAACCATCTCGCCTGGGGCAACATTTATTTGACTCAGGTGAGAATAGAGACTGAACACCCCTTGTCCATGATCAATCATCACCATGTTGCCATATATACCGAGATAGTCGGCATAGACAACTTTCCCATTATTGGCTGCCCTGGCTTCAGCCCGTGCAGTTGAGGCGATATCCATCCCGAGATGCACCTCCTGATCGATAGCCTTGCCGTTATAATAATAGGTTCTATGGTCGGCATATCCCGCCCTGGCACTACCCGGCATTCGCAAGAATCGACCCTTCCAGTAACGTTTTGGCTGTGGCTTGTTACATAAGTCACTGATTTTTTGGTTGTTCTGTTTTCTTATTGTGGTATTGGCATAAAGGTATTTGTCTATCGCCTTGCCTTGCATATCAGGATAATATTGTTGAAATTCAGGAATCTTCTTATCGAGAAAACCATCGCTTATAGTAATAGTGTCGTGTTTTTGGATTGCATGTGTATAGACGGGTGAGAAGGGAATACTTGTCTCATTCCCGGCCATATCCGTTGCGATGATGTCCGAAGTCTCAATTTTCTCGGCATCATATGGAAGCCCGAAATAAGAAATGTAGGTATCATCCCGTCCGTCATTAAGAGGAAATCCGGGATTGAATTTTCCATTTAATTCTACGCCATGACGAATGTCCTTATCTGACAACCGGTAAACCGCAATACCTGTACCGCCGGCTGAAATGTAATGTTCACTATGGAGTATCTGGATTTTGGGAGGTACAGTATCCACAATGACTTGTTTTTTTGTTACAGCTTTATTGCCGGTAAACCAACCTCGCATGGAAAAATCATTTGCTTCGATCATAATGGTCATCGGACCATCATGAAAACCTTCATTCTCCACGGCAACCGTGATACTCCGGTTGACTTTGAGAGGACCAACCGCGCCGGTATATTTGGTTCTCGGGAATATTTCAGAATGCAGCATTTTTGTCACATCGCCTTGAATTCCCCAGACAGTAATAGTGTGTATACCACTTTGTGTGTCGGATACAACATAGGCTATTTCTCCACTTTTTCCAATATAATCAGTTGGTTGATTGATATTTATAACCGGTTTTCCACCTTCAAAAAAGAGAATAAAAATGGCTGCTCCAGCTATCAACAGGATAAAGAAAAAACTGGTTAAGATAAAATGGGATCCTTTTGATTTTTGTCTGCTACCTAATGCCATTATACAACTTTGTCCTTTTGTGAATTATGATGGCGTCATAAAAACTCCTCATCTGTTTCGTTGCTGCAAAAGTGCAATTATTACGACGTACTTCAGTACACCGAAATATTGAAAATTTACGCGCCTCGCATATGAAATATTTTACTTAGCCATCTGAAAATTTAAAGTTTTTTTGAGTTTGTCAAATTATGTAAAAGAGAACTGAAGTTATATGGCTATCTCTGCCATATAACTTCATATTTTTCTATATGGAGATCTTTTAGGGGTGCAACGATAATTCTTTTGCCGATTTCTTTTTCCAGCTTCGCCTTGGTAAGTTCTTCTTCATTGTTTAGTAAATCCGCAATTCTGGGATGTACCTGCAGGGTAATATTTCCACCCTTGTGTTTTTTAGCGTTTCTGTTGATCTTTCTGAAGATATCGTAGCAAATTGTTCGACGAGATTTTAGCATTCCTTCGCCGGCACAGTAGTGGCAAGGTTCACACATCAGTTGATGCAGATTTTCACTATTACGTTTTCTGGTCATCTGCACAAGGCCGAATTCGGAAAGCTTCAAAATATTATTCCTGCTCTTATCTTTTTTCACCGCTTCCTTGAATGTCGTATACAATTGTTCACGGTGTGAATCGTCTTCCATATCGATAAAATCAATGATAATAATTCCGCCAATGTTTCTTAATCTAAGCTGGTAGGCGATTTCGATGGCTGCTTCCATATTGGTTTTGAAAATTGTCTCGGCCAGATCACTTTTTCCTACATACCTTCCTGTATTTACATCAATTACAGATAATGCTTCCGTGCTTTCAATGATGATATAGCCCCCTGAGCGGAGCCACACTTTTTTTTCGATTGCCCGGGAGATTTCCACTTCGATATTATAGAATTCAAAGAGTGGTGTGGTTTCTTCATAGAGAGAAATCTTATCGAGCAACTGTGGCGCAAAGGTTTTTACATGGCCAAGTAATTTTTCGTAGGCAATGGGATCGTCAATAATCAGACTATCCACATCCATCGTGAAAAAATCCCGGATGGAGCGTAAAACTATATCAAGATCCTTATGGATAAGCGACCGTGATTCAGAGTGTTCAGCCTTGTCGATTATATTATCCCAGAGATGCATGAGAAATTCCATGTCAGCCTCAAGTTCTTCCCTGGTAGCATGTTCAGCTACTGTACGAGCGATAAATCCTGTTCCTTGAGGTCTGAGTTCGTCAATGAGCGCCTTTATCCTCTCCCTGGCCTCTTCGTCTTCAATTTTTCTGGAAATTCCGATATGTTCGGTTTGGGGAATGAATACAAGATTACGGCAGGGGAGAGTTATGTGGCAAGTCAATCGGGCGCCTTTAGTTCCTATGGGATCTTTACTGACCTGCACGAGGATATCCTGGCCTTCTTTGATAATATCCTCAATATGGAGTCCTTGGGAACGAATATGCGTGTTTGCGCAGTCCGTGATACAAGGATTGTAGTCGGATGTTTCCGATGGGGCAACGCAAACATCATCTACATACAAAAAGCCGGTACGTTCAAGACCTATATCAACGAAAGCTGCCTGCATACCTGGAAGCACGCGAACGACCTTTCCCTTATATACATTTCCCATGAGACCCTTTTCTGTTGGTCTCTGCATATGGAATTCACTGAGATTTCCGTCTTCTACAAGCGCAAGACGCACCTCATAGCTTGTAGCGTTTATTAATATTTCAGTGGTCATTGTGGAACCGTTAAATCAAAATTGAGACTTCCGTGATGGAAGGAGTATATTTTTTTAAATTTCGTAGTATACAATATAGACAAAGAAAATTGCCATATGTAATAAATTTTTTATATTTCTACCAACAAAGCCAGGAAAGATGGATAGGTACCCGGTATCAGTAATTATTCCAACATACAATAGGAGCTTGCTGCTCAGACGTGCAGTTGAATCGGTATTCCGTCAGACAATTCAGTGTTCCGAAATTATTCTTGTTGACGACGGTTCAACAGACAATACCTTGGATTTACTGCACGACCTATCAACATCAGCGAAAATTCCTTTCCAGGTGTATCATCGGAAAAACAGGGGACCTGCAGCAGCACGCAACTTTGGCGTACGCAAGGCAAAATTTCCTTTCATTGCCTTTCTCGATTCAGATGATCACTGGCATAAGCGGAAACTGGAATTGCAGTACCCTCTCTTAGTCGACAATTCCAGCTGCCGAATCAGTCACACTCGTGAGAAATGGTTAAGGAGAGGACATCATTTAAATCAGAAAAAAAAACATGCTCCCTGTGATGGAGATATCTTTAACCATTGTCTTCAGCTTTGTGGAGTGGGCATGTCAACAGTTATGTTGAAAAAAACACTTTTTGATCAGGTGGGATTATTTGATGAAAGTCTCCGATGTTGTGAAGACTATGATCTGTGGTTGAGGGTAAGTTGTAAATTTTCTTTCCTTTTAGTCGACAAACCACTTACCGTGAAAGAGGGAGGCCGGGAGGATCAGGTCTCCTTTCAATACAGGCTCGGGATGGATCGAATGAGGATATACAGTCTCAAAAAGCTTTTGGATTCAAATGTATTGGATCGTAAAAAGCATTTCATGGCTTTGAATGAATTGAAGAAAAAGATCACAATATTCGGCAACGGATGCCTGAAACACGGCAAGCAGGAATTGGGCTGTTCATACCTCGATCTGATTAAAGTATATGAAGAAAAAGCCATAAAAAAATTTCCAACGATTGGAGAGTTGTCATAATGCAGAATCCTAGCTGGAAGGATCCGTCCTATTATATTAATAAAATTTATGTGGAAGAATCCTGTTTACATCTTGATTACACACAGGAGATCCTACGTCGAGCGCAGCTTCCCTGGTCGATTGTGCCGGAAAGACAGAAACCGAACAAACTGGCAGATGAGTATGCGGAAAACCTCTCTGCCGGCAAACGACAACTGTATCTCAGCAATAATAGAGGCGTTTTTTTTAAACCCTGTCCGGGAACACGCGAATATCAATGTTGTGATTACCAGGTTCTCAATACCGGCACTAATTGTCCGATTGACTGCGTTTACTGCATTTTGCAGGCTTATCTAAATACTCCCTGGCTCACCTTTTATGTGAATATTGATCAGCTATTCAACGAACTCAACGAATCGCTTACCGCAAATCCCGGACGATTCTTCCGCATCGGGACCGGGGAATTCACAGATTCCCTCGCCATTGATCGATTGACTGCGCTGAGCCGGAGACTCGTGCCATTCCTTGGACAATGGGACAATGCTGTGCTGGAGTTGAAGACTAAAAGCGCGATGATAGATAATCTTGCAGATCTTGAACATAAAGGAAAAACAATCATCGCCTGGTCATTGAACAGTCCTGTTATTATGAAAAACCAGGAAATTCGCTCCGCAACTCTTGAGGAAAGACTAGAAGCTGCAAGACAGTGTGCTGGATGGGGGTATAAACTGGCCTTTCATTTTGATCCGATCATTGAACATCCCGGCTGGCGACAAGGATATGCAGCGACCATAGATAGGCTGTTTGAGATCGTACCACCTCAGGCGATTGCTTGGATATCACTCGGTGCATTACGCTTTCTTCCTAGTTTAAAGGAAATAGGTATAAGGAGATTTCCCGCTTCTAAAATCTATTTCAATGAGTTCATTCAGGGACTCGACGGTAAGTCCCGATATTTTCGTCCAAACAGGGTGGAACTCTATAAAGTTCTCTATGAGCACCTGAAAGAAAGGGCTGCATCGACCACCTGTATTTATTTCTGCATGGAAAGTGATGAAATCTGGCGTGAGGTGATGGGATATATCCCCGCCGCCAAAGGCGGATTACCAAAGATGCTGGACTTGGCCGTCCGGGGTGGTTGAATTTTTTCCCTTGTCGACTACCCCGATATTATGCAAAATCATCTTGTTCTTTCGGCATTCTCGCGTATATTAGCTATATCTTAACATTGTTTTTTTCCTAACTCTTTTAAAAAATAGAGGATTGTATCATGGTGAATAAAGTAATACTGATAGGCAATTTAGGTGCGGACCCTGAGATGCGCTATACTCAAAGCGGAACAGCAGTTGCCACCTTGAGATTGGCAACAAGCAGAAAATGGAAAGACAAGGATGGTAATCTGCAGGATGAAACGGAATGGCACCGGGTAATTGTTTGGGCGCAAACTGCTGAATATTGCGGCAACTATCTCTCAAAAGGTTCAAAAATATATGTTGAAGGTCGCCTGCAGACCAGGAAATGGCAGGATCAAAATGGAAATGACAAATATACGACTGAGATCATAGCAAATACCGTTCAGAATCTTACCCCTCGTAGCAGTGAAGGAGGAGGAGGTGGTGGTTTCGGCGAGCCACCCCTGCCGCCTGAACCTTTTGGTGGAGCAATGGGAGGAAGCGGCACCGGTGAAGATGTTCCCTTCTGAGAAAATGGAGCTGATTTCCTCGAACCCTTATGAATCCTAAAGAGAGGAGTAATGTTCCATCAGGGAAATTGCTCCTTTTTTGTGTCGAATTCAGCTTTTCAATTCCGGAAATCACGGTTGACTGCACACATAACAATTCCTATTATTGAAGCACAAATATCATATTGTTTTTCTTTATTTCTGTTCATTTAGATTAGATTGTCGCCATGGATTACTATGAAACTCTCGGGGCTAAGAAAGACTTCACCCCTTCTGAAATTAAAAAAGCTTATCGAAAACTAGCGCTTAAATATCATCCTGATAAAAATAAAGGGGACAAGCAGGCTGAGGCAAAATTTAAAGAAATAAGTGAAGCTTATGCCGTCCTGTCCGATCCTGAGAAAAAAAAGCAGTACGATCTCTATGGATCCACTGATTTCCATCAACGATATTCACAGGAAGATATTTTCAGAGGCTTTGACCTCAATGACATTTTAAGGCAGTTTGGAGTCGGCGGCTCCGGTCAATCTGTAAATTTTCGTTCGAATATGGGGGGGAACGGGCGCTTTAATTCATTCTTCAGTCATGGAAACGGTGGTGGCTGTGGTGGCTGTCAGACAGCTCCTGAAAAAGGGCAGGATATGACATACCAGATCAATGTAACTCTCGAAGATGTACTCAATGGAGCTGAGAGAACAATCACCTTACGAAAAAATGGCGCTTCTCACAATGTTTCCGTAAAGATTCCCAAAGGCATAGAAGAAGGAAAGAAGTTACGACTGCAGGGAAAGGGCGGTCCTTCAAAAAATGGTGGCCCCCCGGGGGATCTGTATCTTAAAGTTGAGATAGCCCCTAATGATACTTTTACCAGAGATGGTGACGATCTCATTGTACAAAAACTTATTTCTTTCAGTGAAGCCTGTTTCGGAACCAAAATGGAAGTGGAAACCTTGGAAGGCAAAAAATTTATGGTAAAAGTCGCTCCGGGAACGGTGCATGATTCGAGATTGAGGATTAGAGGATATGGACTTCCTGTCGGTCCCTTGGGGGAACGCGGAGATCTTTATGTTAGAATCGGGGTCAGGGTTCCCAAAGACCTTACCGACCAGCAGAAAAAGGTTATTGAGCAGTTGCAGGCAGCCGGACTGTAGTCAAATTAACTGTCATTCTCAAAAAAATAGAGCCACGACTTGTTGAAACAGAGCAAGGCGTGGCTTTTTGCAGTCTTTAATAATTTCGATCCGCGTAGGTGAGCCAACCGCCGGCTGCAACCAGCTCTTTATCAAACGAATTGAGATTAAAAGAACAAATTACCTTCTTTTGGTCAGGGGCGTCTGAAGAAGCTGTCAGTTGCCCTTTATCCAGATTTACATCAATCGTAACATTTCCTTGCATATCAAAGAGAGTATCCAGCTGTTTTTTATCGAGTTCTACAGCAAGAATCCCGCAGTTGAACATATTCTGCCGGAATATTCTGGCAAAACTCTCAGCGATAACAACGTTTATGTCATTCACCTCAAAAGCCCAGACTGCATGCTCTCTTGAGGAGCCACAGCCGAAATTAGCCCGGGCAACGACCACTGCGGCATTTCTCATCTTTTCGGAATGATGGTCAAAAGGTTTGCCGTTAAGGAGAAGATCTTCAAGCAGATGCGGCTTTAACGCCGTTTTAGTAATTTCCGTCAGATACTTTGCCGGAATAATCTCGTCGGTATTAATATCATTTCTGTCCAGGTAAACTGCCGGACCGCCAAATGCTTTCATTGTTTTACCACCCTTGCTTATATTTCCTTGATCTCTCTTGGATCAGTAAGTTCTCCCGTCACAGCTGCCGCTGCGGCAGAAAACGGGCTCATCAGGTGAACCATGCCGCCTTTTCCCATGCGTCCATTGAAATTACGATTAGTGGTAGATGCGCAAACCTCACCTTCAGCCAAGACACCGGAACTCATGCCGAGACAGGCACCGCAGGTTGGGTTGAGTACACAAAATCCTGCATCCATAAAGATATTAATAATCCCTTCGTCAAGAGCCATTTTATAAATAGCTGGTGTTGCCGGGGTAACAATGCCTCTTACTCCGGCGGCTATTTTTCTGCCTTTGAGGATTTCGGCAGCGTCTCGTAAGTCTTCAATTCTGCCGTTGGTGCAGGATCCTATATAGATTTGATCGACAGGAGTGCCAGCCATGGCAGAGATATCCTTGACCTTATCCGGTTTGTAATCATAGGTTACCTGAGGGACAAGCGAACTGACGTCTAGTTGAATAGTTTCGGTGTAAACGGCGTCGTCGTCGGAATGCCATTTTTTATAGTCGGTTACAGCAGCATCGATAGTTGCATACTCACTTCGGATAAATGGCCAGAGGTATTCCGCGGTCACTCTATCGGGAAGACATATACCGCAGGTCGCACCAGCTTCGACCGCCATATTGCACAACGTCATTCTGGCCGACATGGAAAAAGTATCAACGACCGATCCGGTGAACTCAATTACCCTATCGGTGGCTCCGTTAACGCCGATTTTTTTAATTATTGCAAGAATTACATCCTTGGCTGTCACTCTTGGCTGCAGTGTGCCGCTAATATTGACCTTTATGCTTTTGGGGACCCTGAACGAACAGACACCCTTATAAATGCCGACCTCCAGGTCGGTGGTTCCAACCCCTGCGGCAAATGCACCGAATGCGCCATGAGTGCAGGTATGCGAATCACCCATAATCACAGTATAACCAGGCCGAACGAACCCTTTTTCGGGAAAAAGAGCATGGCAGACACCATTGGCGCCAATATCAAAAAAGTCTTTGATTTTGTGCCTCTTGGCCCAGTCCCGCATGATTTTTCCCTGGGTTGCGGTTTTTGAATCTTTGGCAGGGGTTACGTGGTCGATAACCGCTTTAATTTTGGAGGGGTCAAAAATGCGATCCATCCCTTTTTCAACCAGATCCATGATCGCAATGGGGGTGGTGATTTCGTGGCACATCACTACATCAAGATCAAGTATCACATTGTTCGGAGAAGGTTTGTCACGAAGATGTGTTGCAAAAATTTTATCAGCTATGGTTTGTCCCATTTTTGGCTCCGTAAAAGAAAAGGGAGTTACGTCGTCGTAGTACTTTTCGTGTTGTTTTCTTGTTGTATTGCAAATAAAAAACAAGATGTATCAAGGTTCATGTAAACCCTGCAGTTAAGAATGGAATTCGTTCTGTACCTATGAACTGCAGGGCTTGGTATAATACACAAACAATAGCTAAATTGCCAGAATATTATACTTATCTACTGCGCCAATCTCATAGGCACAATGCTGATTCGAATTATCACCTTTTAATTATGATGGCGTCGCAAAACTCTTCATCTGCGTCGTTGCTGCAAAATTTTTGCTTGAACAAACCTGGAGCACTGGATGAGACGGCCAAGGATGCCCTTGTATCGCGGGTGCCAAGGAGGAACAAGAGCGAGACGGATACAGATACGAGTTATACGGACTTTTAGTGTGCCCCCGTGAATGATTACTAAAAAAACAAGAAAATATTCTATATGATATTATTTTTTTCTCCCACAATATTTTACTGCTCTATTGCAATTTATTCTAATTATTTATGGCTATTATAATCACAATAAAAAACATAATATTTTGATTTATTAAGAATAAGGCCTTGTTCTTATGCAATTGTGCTGATCTCTCTTGACTTCCATTTTAGTTTTTTGATAATATATATGTATGTTTCCTAAGTGTTAGGTAACATCATTCTTAACAAGAATAGCACCATGCATTAATGGACATTTGTGGTACTGTTCTTCTTTTTACCTGGGGGGGTTAATATGTCTGCAGATCGTGTTAAAGGCAAAGTGAAATGGTTTAATGCAAGTAAAGGGTATGGTTTTTTAGAAAGGCCGGATGGTGAATCTGATGTTTTTGTTCACTACAGCGCTATTCAAGGTGAGGGCTTTCGAAGTCTCGAGGAGGGAGAATCAGTCGAATTTTCCATTGCTAAAACCGATAAAGGGTTACAAGCAGATAAGGTCAGTAGAATGAACTGATCTACAGATAATTAGAGCTTTTGAATTTTTTACCCCCCGTTCAGGATTGTAAACAATCAATCTTGAACGGGGGGTACTTGTTTTCGCGCTATACCATGTAACATTTTCTTCGCCGACTGGATTCCCGAACTCAAGGCGGCTTGCAACTTGCGTGTTATCGGCGAGTAGCTCCGAGCCGAAGGGGGCTCCGAAGGGCATGAGTTTGCGCCCCAGTCAGAGATGCTGTTCGATGCCTTCGACGTCACCGAGGACAACTGGAGCACCACGATTGCTCCTATTTTGTGGAATAGGCAAGATAAAGTAATAGAGTATCAGCGCACTAAAGTAGCAGAGATATCCCGACCATAGGACATCAGACAAAAAATGGTCGCCACTTGCCATTCTGGCAAATGACATAATCCCCCCCAGGGTGAGAGAACCCACGAGCGCAATAACTGCTAAACGGGGATGCCGGCGCCGCCATATGAACCAGAATACTATATAGCAGAAGGCGACGGAAGCATGCCCACTGGGAAATGAAGAATTTTTTCCGGCCGGCCCTTTGGCCAGTGGCGGGACATATGCATACTTTCCACCAAAGCACTCGATCTGCTTAGGTCGTGGTCGCCCCAAATGATCCTTACACACGACATTGACCAGCAATCCCGGTCCGATAATTACAGTTGCCAGAATGAACAATGCATAATAACGTAGTTTCCTACATCTGCGCATAAAGAGACTGCCGACAATAATTACAATCGGCACTGAGAGAAGCAAAATTGTCAGAAATTTATCCCCCATTCGATTGAGTGACAGCCATGGTTCATGCAAGGCAATCGGCCAATTTATGCCATGCTTAGCCGTCCTGAGCCAGCCTGATACCACGAGGTCGAGGGGGAAAAACCAGAAAATCAAGGTCGAGGCGATAGCTACAACCAGGAGAAGAAGCAGTTCCGGCAAGCAATTCCGGAGATATTGATTATTGGGGAGAACAGCAAGTTGTTGAAAAACGTTTTTTTTGATCACGGCCATGACTGTAGTTTTTCTCCGAGAAAGACTGTAAAAGATCGAGTGGAATTACCGCCTAGTGAGATGGTCAGCGGCCCTGTTGCGGTGAGTTTTTTGAAGGAAGAGACTAATGCATTGGATGGTGGATGCGGATTTCTGAAAACAGCAATGGCGTCCCATCCTTTCAAATCTGCCGGTCCAGGCCAAAGATCATACTGTGAGGTAATTACTTTACTCTCATTCCAGATATATATATGCGGTTTATCGGGCAAGTAAAATGCAAGTTCAGCCGCCGTTTCACGATGGTCGGTCACTAAAATGACACGATCCGATTGGGGAAGCTTACAACGAATTGCATCGACTTTTGCGGCAAGTTGCTGCCAACCGGTGAGCAACGACAGAGGATTTCTTTTTCCGGCTAAGCTACCTGTCCTCGGTAAAATGAAAGAGAGAGTATAGACCATCGCTATCAGAACAACTCCGGTAATCGGAGCCCAGAGGCGAATTCGTGAACGCCACAAGTCTTCACTTGTGTTTTTCACACCAACGGAGATGGTGCCGGTCAACCAGGCGGCGGTAAGGATGATGGCGGCGGGGTAAAATACCGCCGGCCAATTGCCATTGATACGCTGCCGAAAAGATTCCGCGAAGAAGACAGCCAACGGGAGAAAGCTGAACAGCAGCAGCAGCATTATCCTTCGATCCTGCAGAAAAATCCGGCGTCGTGTAAGCCGAAAAGCGATGAACAAAAAAGGCAGAACCGTGAGCGGTGAAATTATAAAGATCTGGCCGACTATGAAATCCGGGACGGTTTGCAGAAAACGCCATATTGAGGAATTGCCTCCAAAATGACTAGCACTGTGGTGGATGGTTATCCAGTTGTGACGTGCATTCCATAAAAGAGTGGGAAACAAAAATAACAGCCCCACCAGGCTTGTGCCCCAGAGCCGGAGTGTCCGCAGCCAGAAACGATCCTCCCTGGAAAAGGCAAGGAACAACAGCATAAGCAGCGGAAAAATCAGCATCATTTCTTTACTGAGCACTCCCATTCCGATTGACACCGACAGAAGCACCCACCACCAGCCTCCTGAGGAAGATCCTCTGCTCTCCAGAGCTTGCCAGAAGAAGAAAAGGGCTGACAGCCAGAAGAACATGAAGGGTGCATCGATGGTCATGACGAAATTCAGGAGACAGGCACCGGGGGATAGAGTGGTCAAGAGTACAGTCCAGAATGCGGTACGATTGTCGAAGAGGCGCCTCGCCAGAAAAAATATTACAATCAGCCCCGCCGCTCCCAAAAGCACCGCAGGGAGTCGCACACCAAACTCGGTGGCACCAAAAAAAGCCGATGAGAAGGTGTTAATCCAGGCGATGAGTGGGGGTTTGCTGTAATATCCCCAATCAGGCAACCGGCCCCAATCCCAGTAATAGGCCTCATCCATTGCCAGTTCAAGGGGAGAAATAACAAGATAAGATAAACGCCAGACGGTGATAACAGTCCAAAAGAGCCAGAAGCAGCGGAACCAGTTGGCCTGATTGTCGACTTCATTTCCCACTGCGGAAGAATCGATCTTTCTATTTTTATTCAAGATTTTCCTCTATTAACATATTCGGACTTTTCGCTTTTCCGATCTTGTAGAAGTTGCAATAAATGATGTAAAATCAGCGAATTGTCCGAAGATGAAGACCGAATCCCGATACAAAACACGGGTCCTAATTTACGACCGATTTGCTGTCATTGCAAGCAAAAGAAATTTCCGCGCTTTACAAAGAGTCAAGGACGAATAATTATGATGCTATTCTGAAAAATACATGTCATACATCGTGATCTATAGAGTTTGATTGAAGATTTTTGGGAATACGATGCAAATTCAGCTAAATAATCTCAGCGATACGGAAAAACTGGGAAGGCTCCTGGGGAGCTTGGCTCAGCCAGGTGACGTGATCTGCCTCGATGGAGATCTCGGAGCGGGAAAAACAGCTCTTTCTCAGGCGATTGCCCGTGGACTTGAGGTACCTGATAATTGCTATGTTACCAGTCCTTCGTTCGCCATTCTGCATGAATATGGGGGACGAATGCCCATGTACCATATGGACTTTTATCGTTTGCAGGATGCCGGTGAAGTTGCAGAGCTCGGTTTTGAAGAGTATTTTTACTTATCAGGCTTAACGGTTATCGAGTGGGCCGGCAGGGCACTTGATATACTTCCCACCGAGCGACTAATTGTGGAAATTGTCCTCAATAACGATCTCTCCCGCACGGTTACCCTTAGGGGAACAAAGCGCTATGCTGCAAGGCTACAACAAATAAGGCATGCATTTCAGCTGGGAGCGGCCTGAAATCAAGGTAATTTTTGGCTGGCCCTACACGTATTCTGCTACAATGTGACCTTTCTCTTGATATCGATGAAAAGAAAGTTATGATAGAGTGTGCGCAGCAGGAAAGGGTATGTTGGCGATCTCAACATGCATTAAGAGGGGAATAAAGGGTGTTGAACCCTGTGACCGGATTCAGTTATGATAATAGCCATACAGCCATATCTTAAACGTCCTCATTTCAATTAAATCCTCAAAAGATATCCTTGAATTGTTTTCAGTCGTCAGCCGTCAGTCGTATAGTACTTCTGTACTGCGCATCGGCAAGCTCGATGTTATTACTATTCACAATTATTTGACAGAAAAATGAAGAAAAAATCCATACGATTTCACGAGTGCCTGAAGACTTTCACACTAGATCAGGATAAAGCAATATCACCAGAACAAACCTTAAAGAATTTCTATGCAAAGGTTGACTCTCTTGATCTTAATATTTTGAATGAAGTCAGAAGGATAGATAATGGTCGCCTCGATATTCCAGTCTTTTTCAGCGTATGCGGAGAAGATGCACATGTATTGACCGGCACTAAAAAGCAGATGGGGAAGGGAGCCTCACCGATACAGGCCGAAGCTTCCGCCTGTATGGAACTCGCCGAACGATTCTCATTTTTCTCCTATAAAAATAATCCCGTTAACTTTTTAACCGGTGATTACAAAACAATGATAAAAGCAGGATATCCGGTACTTGATCTGAACTTTCTGCTGGAATCCGTTCACGATACCCACTCCTCTGTTCAGCTGCTTGAGCAACTGCTTGATGATATTCCAATGCAGTGGGCCTGGGGCACGAATGTGACGACAGGAGAAGATATACTTATTCCTTTTTCCTGGTTTTTCGCCATAAATGAATTCAACGGTCCATCGGCCGGTAACACCTATGAAGAAGCCGCTCTTCAGGGAATCTGTGAAGTCGTGGAAAGACATGTTTGCTCTGTTGTCAACAATAAGAAATGTGTGACACCAAAAATTGATCCGGACTCTATCCGAGATGCAGTAGCTAAGGAACTCATAGGGAAGTTTCGTTCTAATAATATAGAGTTCTATCTTAACGATTTTAGTCTTGATACAGGGATTTGTACGGTCGCTGCCCTGGCAATTGATCGTTCGACTTTTCCTGAGAAAAGTGAAATCGTCTATACTGCCGGAACCACCCCCGACCCGGAAAAAGCCTTGATCAGGGCGATCACGGAGGTGGCACAGCTTGCCGGGGATTTTAATACAGACTCAAACTATATAGCATCGGGGTTGCCAAAACCCCTTTCCATGGAAGAGGTTGAATATCTGACCGGCTCCTCTGAAACAGTTTCCATTCAGGATATCGCTAATCTGTCTCATAACAACATCAAACAGGAAGTCGAAAATTGTCTGGCCTCGCTTAAGAAGATCGGTCTGGAGGTGCTGATGATTGATGTAACCCACGATGGTCTCGAGATACCGGCACTATATACGATAGTACCAGGAGCCCATTTCCGGGAGCGATCCATGATTAATGACGTGGGGCTTTTTTCCGCCAAACTTCTCGTCGAACGGGTAAATGATACGGAACTCCTGGAAAGAAAGCTGTCCCAGATGGAAAGTCTTTTGCCGGAGGCATATTATCTTGAATTTTACAGAGGCAGGAATTTTTCTGATATGGGATTTCCTGAATCGGCCCTCGAACATTTTAAACGTGCCCTGAGCATGCAACCCGAAACTGAAGATTTACCCTACATATATTCTTATATGGGCAGTTGTTTGAATGCACTTGGTCGATATGATGAGGCTGTGGAAATATTAAGCTACGGATTAAAAGAAGATGAAGAACGACCGGACCTGCATAACAGCCTTGGGGTTTGTTATTTCAAGACACAACAATATGAAAAAGCAATTTTTCATTTTAAGAGAGCGGTCGATTTAAATCCGGCTTCTGCAATCGATTATGCTAACCTAGGGGTAAATTATAACAAAATAGGCAATAAAGAGTCGGCAGTTGAATTTCTTACATTGGCGCTTACCCTCGATCCAAGTCTTAATTTTGCCCATGAACTGCTCATAGAACTAACAAAAAAATGATTCGACGAAAGGTCAGGGGGCCATTTCCACACATTTCCGCATCGTATGCTACGTGTTACCGTATCACCGATACACATCAAAAGACCGTTGTACCCGGAACTGTAACCGTGGCGCTCCTGCGCCATCCTTGGCACCTGCGACACTAGGCCATCCTTGGCCGTCGTCATCCTGCGCTCCAGGTTCGTTCAAGCGGGCCCCCGAGCTATAGCTGGCCTATGTGAGGCGGCCTGATCGGACGAAAATAGGGTGCTGGTGAACGATTACTGCTACGCACAAACTTTCAGCTAGTAATTCCAATCATGAGGTAAGGCTCAGATCAGCGTAGCAGACAGGCTAAAGAACTCTCGTGGAAGCCAAGAGGAATCAGCTTTCCGGGCGGATTATTTGCTTGTTTAATGTCCCTTTCTGTAACATATTATAAATAATTACTGGCGACTTCAACCCATTAAAATACAGTTTCCTTCAATCTTTCCGAGATAAGCAATGATCTGAGTGCACCTTTGAACAGCAGCCGAACAAATTCAAGATAAACTCAGTTCAGCAACCCTTGAAGGTGAAAATATGTACGGAACCAGTCTTGCAACTGTTTTCATCATGTTTTTTCTCCCTGTATTGGTCTACGCGTCGGGCTTTCAGATACCTAACCAGTCAGTGACTGCAGTAGGCATTGCAGGCGCACACATCGCTTCGACCCCGGGACCCGATTCGTCGTACTACAATCCAGCCAATATGAGCTTTTTAAACGATATTTGGCAGATGGAGGCAAGCGTAACCTCCCTGTATCTACCATCTATCGATTATTCCGACAATCGGTCGCCCCTTCTCGACGGCTCGTCCGATTCAGAGCTTTTTTTTATCCCGCTCCTTCACATAAGTTCAAAAGATTATCATAATTTTCGATTCGGCTTTTCATTCACCTCGCCATACGGCCTTGCCAAAAGCTGGGATCAGCCCCTTCCTGCCACGGTAAGTCGAAAATTCTCGCTCACGGTGTTTGAGGTCAACCCAACTTTTGCATATTCAATTTTTGATAATTTGAGTATTGGCGGCGGTATTCGATTTATCTACGGAAAAGGAGAGGTCAAGAACGATATAACCGCACCTCCTTTTAAGCAGCTGGCGCCACTCACCTCTCTCTCCCGTGATCTCGATGGCAACGATACGGCCTTTGGCTATAACCTAGCCGCCACGGTACGTCCCATCGAGAAATGGGCGGTGGCGGTTACTTATAGATCCAAAGTGAAGCTGAACCTTAAGGGCGATGCAACTCTGGAGGCACTTGCAGGTCAGGCATCGGTAATGAGATATGTCGGCTCCGGAGAACTGGATGTGAATCTTCCGGCGGTATTAAGTCTGGCAACTTCCTACAGTTTCCAAAAACTCACCTTGGAGATCGCCTGGACCCGGACTTTCTGGTCATCTTTTCAGGATTTGGACTTTCAATATGACCAATCTTTTTCAGGAACCTTATTTGATGCGTTTGACCATCCGGTCGCAAAAAACTGGAAGGACAGCGATGCAATACGATTAGGGGCTACTCTGGCTTTATCGGAAAGACTGATAACAACGGTTGGTTTTGCCTTTGATCAAACCCCTGTTCCGGCATCGACTCTCGGCTTTGAGCTGCCCGATTCGGATGCCTTGATGTATTCAGCGGGATTTCGATATCAGCAGAGCCAAAACCTGCAACTCGCCTTATCCTATATGTATCAGCACACAATATCACGAACCGTTTCCAATCAATCCGACACCGGACTGCCGGGAGTGGATGGAAAATTTACCAACGGAGGTGCGCACGCTGTAACTGTTGGCTTGATTTATACGTTTTGACATATAAAAAAATTCTGCTCTACGCCCCTTCATATTTTCATTACCCTTAATAGACAGCCGACACGACAAGCGATCTTTACACATTATCTCAAATATCAGGCATTTTCGACCATCGACCAATTAGAATTGAAAGTGCTTTCTCCGTGATTTTTTTCTAAAGAATCACTAAGTGATTAAACAATATGGAGTTACCTATGTACGAGACGTTATCACCCTCTAAGACCCAGACACAAAACCCCTTGCTTGAAAAGGTTCTGCAATATATTGAAATGCGAACTTTTTCTTCCGGAGAAATGATTCTGTCCTCAGCCAATGATCCGCATATCTTTTATTATATGCGGCATGGAACGGTTGAGGTGAGTTACAGCAATCAAAATGAAACCCAGATAACCGTCGCTTTAATTGGCGCCGGAGAATTTTTTGGTGAGATTGGTTTTTTTGACGGAGAAACGCGGGTGAGGGATATCATTGCCGCCGGTGATGTAGAAGTCGGCATTTTCACTACCGACACCATGAACCGGATAAGAGAGGCCGATCCGTCGCTCTACATTAATTTTATCATGTATCTGGCCCAGCGAATTTGTAATAAATTTCGAAGAATAGCCGGAGAAAGGGAACCTTTGGCAGCCTACGCCGATTCGCTTTCTTCTAAACGCAGCGGCATCTATTCCTCCTCCAAACCGTTGCCTGCATCGCTGCTGCATTCATCATCGTGGCATTCTATAAGCACTCAAATGGAAAGGTTCAAAAATGAGCTTTTTGATCTCTCCCACCAATTGCAGAGAAACGAAGCCATCGGCAAACCTGTTCCGGAAACGGAAGAGCGCTGCATGGCAGTAGTCGGAGAACTAAACGACTCTCTTGGCGAATTTAAGCAGACCATGGCTGGAACCGGCTATGAGGAGGTTATGTGGGGCCATGTATTTATGGAAGTGTTTCCATACTTCATGCGCAGTCATTTTGCGGAGCGGGCCTATTTTAAGCCCAAAGGCTATGCTGGAGATTTCCTTATGATGGAGCACATTTATACAAATGTTCCTAAAGGTGAAGGGAAACTCGGCGAAATAATAGACAGTTTTTGTCTAGGAAGACCCGGATCACTCGCTATACGGGGACGAAGAAAACTTCTTAAGGAAGAAATTTCCAGAATCTGCGCCAACCTTAAGGCCCAGGGGAAAAATACGCGCATCATGAATCTTGCATGCGGGCCGAACAGGGAGCTTTTCGATTTCCTTCAAGAGTGTCAGCATAGCGAAAAAGTCGAAGCGCTCTGCGTCGATGTCGATCCGGAGGCCTTGCAATATACCAATCGCTTCGTCAATATATTCCCTCATCGTGCTTCTATACGGTTGTTGAGCGAGAATGTCATAAAATGGGCTCTTGGTCGAACTTCACAACAATTTGGCTCATTTGATATTATCTACTCTGCCGGTTTGTGTGATTACCTGGATACAAGACTGTTTCGTGCTCTTATAAGCCAATGTTATAACCATCTTAACCCTGGTGGCACAGTGATTCTGGGAAATTTTGCGCCTTATCCGGACTCTATTTTTCTTGATAAGCTGCTCAAATGGGAGCTTATTTATCGAAACGAAGATGATTTAAAAGAGATATTTGCGCCAACTCCATTTGAGGAAAACGTTATGATCGTATCAGAAAAAGAAAATGTAAATCTTTTTGCAATCGCTACAAAAGATTAGCCTATGAAAATACGGCAGAAAAAAACATATTACCAATTTGCGGAGGAAATTCGCGGGCTTTTTTCCCGACGAACCATCATCTGCCTCTGGCTCGGGATTGTGTTCTTTTCTCTGTTTACCATCCTTGACTATTGGTACTGTAGAGATTTCTTCTATCTTTTTCTTATTTACCGCATGCTGGTGGTTTCAGCCTTCATAATCGGGCTCACCCTAATGCGCTTTAGACCGGTTGCACGCCATGCCCCGGTATTGATGTATGCGGCGCTGCTTTTGGGAACCTTTTTTATATCCCTCATGACAGTGCATCTGGGCGGATTCACCTCAGGCTATTATGTCGGCATATTATTGATTGCGGCAGGTGGTATTTCCGTATTACCCTTACGTGCCTTTGAGGCAGCACTCATAGGCATTTCCATGTATCTGGTGTATCTGGTCACCATCCTTCTCGGCGCCGGTGTTCCCGATTCACAAAGTGCTGTTTACGGAGTCATAAATACGTTTTTCTTTCTCGCAATAGTGACAGGAACGGCAATTCAAAGCCTGGACGACATGCGTGTTCGAATTACGTCATTGCTTGCTGCGAATAATATTAAGAAAATTCATAATGAGCTTACCAGCTACACAGGAAATCTTGAGAATCTGATAGAAAAAAGGATGGCCGAACAGGCGGAATCAGAACTAAAGTTCCGCGATCTATATAACAACCTTATGGATCTTTCTATTCTCGTCGACCAGAATGGCGTAATTCAGATGGCTAATGACCACAGCAAAAATCTCCTTGGTGTTTCACCGAATGAGCTCAAAGGATCGAACATCAGGAAATATTTGTCTTCACAAGATTTCGAGGCGGATATTTTCAAAAAAATTATTTCTCTGATTTTCCCGGATCAAAATCTTCACGGAATGCAGCTGCAACTTAAAAGGGACAAAGGCAACTTCATTGATGTTGAGCTGAGCGGAAACCGCGTTGAGATGCAGGAAAATCATATTTATTATCAACTTATCTTGCGTGATATCACAATCACCAAGGCTATGGAACGTCAGATTCTCGAATCCGAAAGATTAATCGACACATCACGCCAGGCGGCAATTTACGGCCTTGCCAAGTTAGCTGAAACCAGGGACGATGAAACCGGCGCGCACCTTGACCGTATTCGATTATATGTTCGAATTCTGGCAAGGGAATTAAGAAGGAAGCCGGAGATGAAAGAGGTCATTACCACTGATTTCACAGAAGATATCTTCCTATCTTCCATTCTTCATGACATAGGAAAAGTTGGAATCCCTGACAGAATTCTGCTTAAACCCGGGAAGTTGACTGCAGATGAATATGATATAATGAAAAGCCATTGTATCTTCGGCAGTACTACTCTCAAAGAGGCGGAAACCGGACCGGAAAAAACCTCTTTTTTGCAGATGGGTCAGGATATTACCCATTATCATCACGAGAAATGGGATGGCACGGGATATCCGGAAGGTCTTGCCGGCGATATGATTCCTTTACCTGCCCGGATTGTCGCACTTGCGGATGTCTATGACGCTTTGACAACGCGCAGGGCATATAAACCGGCGTATGAGCATGAGTTATCCAAAAAAATCATTCTCCAGGGGCGTGGTGCTCATTTCGATCCTGATATTGTTGAAGCTTTCATCCTCTGTGAACATGAATTCAAGGAAACCAGGAAGAATATGGGGCAACATTAAATCCGCCGCATAGATATATGATGATTTTGATGTTTTGCCGAATTTAAAGAAGACTTTAGATTATATGTCCATTTTTCCATTTAAATCGACACTGCCATGAACGTTGCTGTATATAAGGAAGAACTTCGAGAGCTTAATCATCGTCGTGCTTTTTACATCACGCTTATAGGTGGTATTCTGACAATTTTATTTAGCTTTCTTGATTATATAATTGTTCCGGAACATTTTTATCAATTTCTTGATTACAGGATTGCTGTTGCGGCTTTTAGTATAGTTCTGTTTATTATCAATTATTTAGACAAAAAACTATTAGTACCGGCACTCATAGGATTAGCTGAATACCTCCTGATTTCTTTTTTTCTTCTCCTTATCATTTATCGAATGGGTGGTGGTGCTTCCCCATACTACGTTGGACTGATAGTGACAATGACCATCTATTCGACGCTTGCCACTCTTACTGCTGTTCAAACCATTTTGAGTGGATTGTTCATTGTTTTCTGCTATGCCCTTACTATTCGAATCTCCGATTCCACCGGAGTTTACCTATCTCAGGATGTTTACGGCAATTTGTTTTTCATGATTTGTTTTGTCTTTATTATTGCAACTCAGAGTTGGGCGGAAACTAAGGCTCGGGAAAATGAATTTCAATTGCGGCAGGAGGAGCTGGCGGCCAACAAAGAACTTTCCCGCAACGTTTCCATACTCGAAGAGGAAGTGAAAAAAAGAACTCTTCAGCAGGCCGAAACGGAAGAACGCTATCGCTTATTGTTTGACCAGATAGCGGATGATGTGGTTGTGCTTACTTCAGAAACAGATATTATTCAGTTTAATCAGTCATTTGCTAACAATTATCTAGGCGGGAGCACCGAAAAAATGACTTCATTTTACCATGTTGTCGCTTTTGACGATCAAAAGACTTTAAAAAATCTGTTAACCAACACCCTCGCCTCAGGAAAATCTTTACGGTCCTGCAGTCTCACTTTGATACGTGCAGACGGTTCAACCCACGAAACTGAGATAAATATCAGCCTGATTAAAAGGAACCCGGAAAACCTAGGGGCTCTGCTGGTTATAAGAGACATTGGAACACGAAGAGAACTGGAAAAACGATTGTTTACATCGCTTAAGCAAAAAAAACAGACTGAAAATGCAGCAATTATGTCATTGGCCAAACTCTCAGAATACCGTGATGTTACACCAAAAAATCATCTCGAAAGGATTCGTGAGTACTGCAGGATTTTGGCATTACAGCTTTGCCGGCAGAAAGATTTTATGAGAACAATTTCCTCTGAGTTCATCCAGGATATCTACCATGCTTCCATTCTTCATGATATAGGCAAGGTTTCGATTCCTGATGATTTTTGGAATAAACATCTTTCCCTGACGGAAGAGGAAGAAGCAAAAATCCGGAGCCATACCCTGGTTGGGGGCAATGTTATTGAGCAAATGGAAGTGCAAAGCCAGGAGCATAGCTATTTGTCGATGGCTCGTGATATTGCCTACTTCCACCATGAACGGTGGGACGGAAATGGTTATCCTCATGGTTTGAAAGAAGATGAAATCCCCCTTGCAGCTCGAATTGTTGCCGTTGCAGATGCCTATGAAGATTTAACTGCCACCAGTAATCATCAGGATCAGGGGAGTCATGAAAAAGCCACCGAAGCAATCATGAAGGACATCAAAACAAAATTTGATCCCAGAGTAGCTGAAGCGCTCTTTCTCCGTCAGGAAGAATTCAGACTCATCAGAAAAAAGTTTCCCGTTGCCTAGTGTCTGTCTTTTACCCATTTCTCTTTATTTTTCCAAATGTATTTCCGGATAATCCGGAAACCGACTTCCTGGAATAACCACCCTTGCGCCGGCAGGGTGGATTTTCCTTGACGGCGACCCTTCAGGACGCAGATCTCGGTTGGGACACCGGTGGTTGAAACCACCGGATCTAATATCATTGCCCTTCGGGGAAACAGGAACCCCGAAGGGGTTTTGTCGTAAAGCCTGTGACTTCAGTCACCGGAACGGATTCCCCCTCTTGGTTTACAGCCAACTACTATCATCCCCAAATTGCTTGAACAAAAAGTTCTGCCCCGGTTTTACCAAAATTCCGATAATATTCTTTGAATATGAATGACTTTTAGTGTATTGAATCTGCAAGTCTGAATGATGAGGATAACAAAAGTACCCCGCAGGATTTTAGACAGGATATGTAAAAATGGAACCCAAAAGGCTGTATTTTTTACGCCATGGTGATACCGGCTTACAGGGCCGCTACATAGGTTCAACCGATGCACCCTTGACTGAACAGGGAAAAGAACAGGTTCGCCGAACAGGTAACTTGTTACGGGGATCGAGAATCTCTCATATAGTCTGCAGTCCTATGCTCCGTTGCCGGCAAACCCTGGAACAGCTCGATCTTTCTTGTACTTGCCGTTTCAACGAACTCTTAAAGGAAGTAGACTTCGGCCTCTGGGAAGGCAAAAACTTTAGTGAAATCGTGCAAATGAATCGAGCCCTTGTTGATTCCTGGCGGACAGAACCTAAATCTTTTTCTTTTCCCGGCGGAGAATCACTTAGGGCCTTCAGGAAGAGGATCGCTCTTGTCAAAACTCAGCTGGAAAGGATGACCGAGAAAGATATCTTGGTCATCAGCCATGGCGGTATCATCAGGCATCTCCTCTGTTCTCTGCTGGGTTTGGATCAGGAAAAGTATTTGTTATTTGATGTAAAACCCGGTTGTTTCTGTTCCCTTCATCTCTACGCAGAGGGAGGGGTACTGACCGGTTTCAACATCAAGGGGTAATTCAACGGCACTTCAATGGCGATCAAATGGCAAAAATTATTCTGATAACAGGCGGAGCAAGAAGCGGCAAAAGTTCCTACGCACTGCATCGTGCTGAATCTTTGTCGACAAAACGGCTTTTTGTTGCAACCTGCCCGAAGATAGATCCGGAGATGTCCGAGAGGGTCAGAAGGCACCAGATTGAACGGGAGGGGAGGGGATGGGTCACTGTTGAAAGCGAGACCGATCTGAGCACCGTCTTCAAACGACAGGCCGAGGGTTTTGATGTCGTATTGATTGACTGCATCACGCTCTGGGTCAACAACATTCTCTTTGCCGAGGAGGCCCACGACTCTGCGGTAGACGACTATTATATAAAAGCACTCTGTAACGATTGGCTTGAAGCATGCAACCAATTTGCAGGAACGGTTATCTGTGTCACAAACGAGGTTGGGCTCGGCATCGTGCCTGATAATGCCTTAGCTCGCAGATACCGTGATCTGGTTGGAACATGTAATCAATTGATTGGGAAAAATGCGCATGAGGTTATTCTTGTGAGCTGCGGCATACCTCTTTTTCTAACCCAAATGGAAAATAATGGAAAATAAACCGGTATAAAAAAAGTCATTGCCGAAAACTCCATTCTTACTGACGAGAAGGTGCTTTTTCAGGTATCAAAACAGCAAAAATTTTTAAAAAAACAGGAACGATATTATGAGCCTTTTGGAGAGAACAATAACAAAAATTTTTCCTCAGGATACAACAATCAGGGATGCAGCGAAAAATCGTCTGGACAACCTTGCCATCCCCCATTGGGCCCTCGGTGATTTAATGGATCTGGCAATCGATCTTGCCGGTATGACCAGGTCGATGCAGCCTGAAATGCATCGAAAGGCTATTGTTACAATGGCGGGCGATCATGGGGTAGTCGCCGAAAACATCTCTAAATATCCGAGCGAAGTGACCCCGCAGATGGTTTATAATTTCGTGGCAGGCGGCGCTGGAATAAACGCCCTGGCCGGACAGGCAGGTGCCGAGATTTTCGTGGTTGACATGGGGGTTGCCGCCAATATGAAAGATCTGGTCGAGAGTAACAAGATAATTAATAAGAAGGTTGGGCTGGGAACGGAAAATATTGCTGTAGGGCCGGCCATGAGCAAGGCCATGGCCAAACGTGCCATTGAATCCGGCATCGATATAGCCAATGACTTATCGGCCCGATTTGATATATTCGGTACGGGGGACATGGGAATCGGCAATACTACGCCGTCAACCGCCATCGCCGCTGTCTGTACCGGTAAAGCTGTTGCGGAGTTGACAGGTCGGGGTACCGGTCTGGACGATGAGCAGCTTAAACATAAGGTATCGGTAATTGAAAGGGCACTGGCAGTGAATAAGCCGGACGGCAAGGATGGGCTCGATATTCTTGCCAAGGTCGGCGGATTTGAAATTGGAGGAATCGCCGGTTTGATACTCGGCGCGGCGGCGAACTGCAAACCCGTGGTGATCGATGGCTTTATCTCAACTGCTGCAGCACTCATAGCCTATAAAATTGAGCCGTTTATTAAAGATTATCTCATTTTTTCCCATAGATCCGTCGAACCTGGCCATAAGGCGATTCAGGAAGCTCTGGGCTGTAAAAAGCCATTGCTGGATTTGAATTTCCGTCTGGGAGAGGGTACAGGCGCCGCAGTGGCTATGAATCTTGTTGAAGGTGCAGTTGCCATTCTTACTCAGGTAGCCACCTTCGAAGAGGCCTCTGTAGCCCAGGCGGACAAATAATCTGCGGGATTAATATTATGGCCACCTCTGAAAAGCATTTACTTCTCTTGGGCAGATTCTGTACGGCATTGCGGTTTCTTACCATCATTCCCGTTACCTGGCGGGCAGAGGAAGATCCGCTCAGGTTCAATACGTGCTTGTTATTTTTTCCTCTTGTCGGGGCACTTATCGGAATTGTCGGTAGTTCAGGAGCTTATCTTGCGCATTTTTTTTTCCCGCAACAGGTGGTTGTCGTTCTAGCCCTTATTTATCTCGCTTTTATCTCGGGGTTTCTCCATTTAGACGGACTCTCCGACAGTGCGGACGGTCTGATGAGTTCCCGTCCCATGGAAGATTGTCTTCGCATCATGAAAGACAGCAGAGCAGGAGCCATGGGTGTTATTGCAGTGGTTTGTGTCATGTTGATGAAATACAGTGCATTGAGTGCATTGGATATGCAATGGTTCTACCTGGCTATTTTTTTTATGCCGCTTGCTGGAAGATGTGCCATTCTGCTTTCGATGGCATGGTTGCCGTATGCGAGACCGGAAGGCGGGCTTGGCCGTCTTTTTTATTCGGATAGTAGCAGAACATCAGCACTAATTGCCTTCCTGGCACTACTGATTTTGCTTATGATTCTGGCACCTTCTCGGCTTGTTATCGCGATCGTGGCGATCATGGCCGTTAACCTGCTCTTTGGACGATGGTGCAGGTCTCGCTTAGGTGGTGCCACAGGTGACACTTTAGGGGCCGTCTGTGAACTGACGGAGGCGATTACTGCTCTTGCCTTTACCGCCTCCTTTCCATTTTCATGACCGCGACAATTCAAAAGACTATGAATACTTTCGAGCATGGTGGCAATATCCACAAGATACTTCGAGATTCAGCCGAAAAAGATCAAGAGCTGCTCGATTTCAGTGCGAATATCAATCCTCTTGGTCCTCCTGAGTGGTTTCGTCCACTTATCAGCAGTCAGCTGGAATATCTTCTGCATTATCCCGATCCGGAAAACATCCGTTTTATCGAGATGATCGCTGCCCATACCGGAATTCCCCGGACACATATCGTTGTCGGCAATGGTACAACGGAACTGCTCTATGCCTACATGCGAACCGTCCCCTGCAAAAGAGCTCTTATCGTCGTGCCTTCTTATGTGGATTATGTACGGGCCGCCGAAATTGCAGGTTTGACGGTAGAGAATGTAGTCCTGAGGGAGGAAGATGATTTTATCCTCGATCCGGATAAGCTGGGAGCGCTAATTCGACCACATGATCTGGTGGTTATTGCCACACCCAACAATCCGACAGGGAAAACGGTCGATAGAGCCAAACTCCTCACGCTGATCAAAGATTTTCCAAAGAGTTATTTTCTTATCGATGAAGCGTTTCTTGATTTTATAGAAGGAGGGAAAACGGTTGGAGCCGAGGCAGCAAATATTTTAACACTCAACTCCATGACTAAATTCTATGGAGTCCCCGGTTTGCGTATCGGCTATGGTGTGGTATCACCGTCTCTTGCGCTGCAGGTCAAGGAAAATCTGCCGCCCTGGACCGTGAACAGCCTTGCCCAGGCAGTCGGAACCGAAGCCCTGAAGGATGCTGCATATCAAATAAAGACCAGACAGACATGCCGCGAATTACGCCAGGCGATGGAAGATGCTCTTAAAAAGATTCGCCGGCTCAAGGTCTATAGTTCTCAAGCCAATTATTTATTTATCAAAATTATTGCTGAAGGAGATGCCGCAGCACTTGCCGATTACTGTCTTGATAGAGGAATCATGATCCGTCGCTGCGACAACTACAAAGGGCTTGAAGATGCTCACCTGTTTTTTCGGGTCGCTGTACGTACAAAACGTGAAAATGTTCGCCTTATAGAGGTGCTGAATAGCTATTTCACTAAGGATGCAAACAGGAAACAGCTCCATAAAAAAGCCCGCTCCTTAATGTTTCAAGGCACATGTTCCGACGCCGGCAAATCTATTATTACCACAGCGCTCTGTAGAATTTTATATCAGGACGGTCTGAGTGTTGCCCCCTTTAAAGCGCAGAATATGTCATTGAATTCTTTTGTTACCCTGCAGGGCGACGAGATGGGCAGGGCGCAGGTGGTCCAGGCACAGGCTGCGCGGCTTGATCCGGATTGCAGAATGAATCCTATCCTGCTCAAGCCAAACTCGGACACCGGGAGCCAGATCATTGTCTGTGGCAAGCCTATAGGCAATATGTCAGTGCTTGATTACAACAGGTATAAACCCAAGGTCTGGGACTCGGTATGTCGAAGCTACGATGCACTGGCTGATGAATTTGATGTGGTAGTCCTTGAAGGAGCCGGTTCGCCGGGCGAGGTCAATTTAAAAACAGATGATATCGTCAATATGAGAATGGCCCAATATGCCGATTCTCCTGTTATTCTTGTCGGCGATATTGACAGGGGAGGGGTATATGCTTCCTTTGTCGGAATTATGGAAGTGCTCGCCGAGTGGGAAAGGCAACTTATCGCCGGATTCCTGGTCAATAAGTTTCGGGGCCAGGCTTCTCTGCTTGATTCCGCGCACAGCTATGTGAAAATGCACACAGGCCGCGAGGTCTTTGGGGTGGTGCCATATCTGACGAATCTCGGCCTGCCGGAAGAAGATTCGGTCTCCTTTAAAAAAGGAAGTTTTAATAAACAACATTGGGGAGAGGGGATAGAAATCGTGCTCATCAACCTTCCCCATATCTCCAATTTCACCGATGTTGAACCATTTTTGGAAGAGCCTGATGTGACGCTTCGCATTGTCGAGAAGCCTGCGGATATTGGTTCGCCCCAGGCTATTATCCTGCCCGGTTCAAAAAACGTCATCCATGATCTTCGCTTTTTACAAAATGGCGGCTTTGCCGCGGCAATCGATCGTTGCCTTGAAGACGGCTGCGAAGTAATCGGCATTTGCGGAGGGTATCAGATGCTCGGCAAGGTAATAAATGATCCTTATGAAATAGAATCCACTGATGGGCAACTGACCGGACTTGGTTATCTCGATATGGAGACCGTGATCGAACGAAACAAAAATCTCACTCGAAAAACCGGCATACACCGACTCTCAGACAAAAAGATCTTTGGTTACGAAATCCACCATGGCATCTCTTCCATGACGGATTTTCCAGTACTGCATTTTGATGATGGGACGATATGCGGACAGATGCAGCAATCTAAAAAGATCTGGGGCTGTTATCTGCATGGAATATTTGACAGTGATGAATTCAGAAGATGGTTTATCGACAGCTTACGCCAGAGAGTAGGGCTGCAGCCGATTGGTGAGATAATTGCACCTTATAACCTTGAAATCGCTTTTGACAGATTGGCTGCATGTGTTCGGGAAAATGTTGATTTGAAGGCCTTATATCGGTTGCTGAAGATTTAACGGTATATCCTTAACCTCCCGGCCAAGTATGATTTTCTACCTACAACTTCTCGCGGCTCTTCTCCTTGATGCCCTGGTTGGTGATCCGAGGTGGTTGCCGCATCCGGTCAAAGGTATCGGCTGCCTGTGCTCCCGGAGTGAAACCATTACCAGGACGATTACAGGTAATCTCTATTTTGCCGGGTTCTTGACGGTGGTTGCGGTGATCACGCTCACCGGAAGCATTGTTTCGTTGATTCTATTTTTCGCTGCATCATTTTCCCCGATGATAGAAGGAATAGTTGGCGTCATTCTCCTCTATACGACAATCGCCGCAAGAGATCTGCTTCGTCACAGTACGGAGGTATATGTGCTACTCATGGACAACAGTCCTCTTGAAGATGCCCGTTCTGCAGTCGGCAAAATAGTGGGACGAGATACCGGGAAATTGGACAGGAACGGTATCTGCAGAGCCACTATCGAAACGGTGGCTGAAAATATGGCCGATGGCATCACTGCCCCACTTTTTTTTGCCTTCATTGCAAGCTGTGGTGCTCTTTTCCTGAATGTTTCGCCACTTAGCTGCGCCGTTGTCGGGGCGTTTTTGTATAAAGCAGTGAACACCATGGATTCAATGATCGCCTATAAAAATGAAAAATACCTCAAATTTGGTCGGGTAGCTGCAAAACTTGATGACGTTGTGAATTTTTTCCCCGCGAGAATTAGTGGCATATGTTTGATAATGGCTGCAATATTTTTAAATTTGGATTACAGAAAGGCGGCAAGGGTTTTCCTGAGAGACAGATTACAACACTCAAGTCCCAACGCCGGTCATACCGAGGCCGCGGTTGCCGGCGCTCTCGGCATCCGACTTGGAGGGCCTTCATACTATTTCAACCAAATTGTTGAAAAACCGTATATTGGGGATGCAGATTCGAACCCTGTTCCGGAAGATATCAAAAAAACGAATCGCCTGGTCATCCTAGGTTCATCGATCTTTGTAGTTTTGTTAATAGGAATTCGCCTATTGCTTATCTGAAGAAATACGAAAGAGAAATATTTTAAGTGATTGATGGTCTGTTTGTGTCTGAATTGCTTGAAAGTACATAAACCATGATAACGAAAATTATTCAGGGAGAAAGTCAATATGGAAAGAACATTTGCGATAATCAAACCCAATGCCTTTGCTGATGGCAACAGCGGTAAAATAATCGGTCGTATTTATGAGGAAGGATTCAAGATCGTTGGAATCAAAAAACTCTATTTAAGCAAGGTGGAGGCGGAAGGATTTTATTATGTACATAAAGCACGACCCTTTTTCGGCGAACTGACAGATTTTATGTCCAGCGGTCCCTGCATTGTTATGGTTCTGGAGGCGGAAAACGCAATTCAGAAATGGAGGGATCTCATGGGCGCTACTAATCCTGCTGATGCGGCCGAGGGAACCCTTAGACGCCAGTTCGGCGCCTCTCTCGGGGAAAATGCCACACATGGTTCCGATGCCCCGGAAACAGCAGCTTTTGAGATAGGTTATTTCTTTTCAGGCCTGGAACTTCTTTAACCATTGGTTGTGCCTTTCAGGTTGCCTTCCCGGCAGCCTGAAATCGACCGCTCTGCAGGTATCTTTACTCCTCTTTGACTTGATTGACGAGACAGTCTAATTGACCTTTATGCAGGAGAATACTCAACTCATCTCCCACTTTCGTGTCTACTGATCTGGTTAGTATCCGGTACGATCCGTCCTCTTTATTGAATTTTCTGACGATTGAGTAGCCTCTGCCTAAAGTGGCAAGTGGACTGACGCTGTTTAACAGGGTCGCCTGTTCTGAGAGAAGCATCCCTTTACGTTCAAGAACTCTTTTAATCTGGTGTCGTAACTGAGTTGTCAAGTATTGAAGGTGCCGTTCCTGTAATTCGATACGACCGCAAGGAGACTGTGACTGGAGCCTGCGAATTCCCGAATCCAGTCTTTTTTCTCTTTTCGCAAGATTTTTCAAGGTCGCTTGAAATAGATAGGATTTGCTTAACTGGAGTCGCAATGCCGAATCCTTAAAAATATTGTTCATATTTCCAAGCATTCGGACGCTGTGTTGCAATCGTTGTTCCATTGATGACATTTTTTGTTGCATCCAGTTGAACAGCCTGTTTTGCAATGTTGATAAATGTCGGCGTAGAGAATGGGTGTCGGGAATGAGTTTCTCGGCAGCGCCGGTAGGCGTTGGGCAGCGAAAATCGGCACAAAAATCGGCAATGGTGAAATCGATTTCATGGCCGATTCCGGTAACAACTGGAATATCAGATCGATGAATAGCCTCTGCCACCACCTCCTCGTTGAAAGCCCAGAGATCTTCAAGCGATCCACCTCCTCTGCACAAGACAATAATATCGACTTGATCAAGGGTGTTAGCTTTTCCTATGGCGTTGGCAATTTCGCCGGCAGCTTCCTTTCCTTGAACTCTTACAGGAAGGATCTGTATATGAATTGGTGAGTTTCTGATTCGGACAGTTTTGAGAAAATCCTGAATAGCGGCTCCGGTTGGCGAAGAGATAACCACAATTTTACCTGGATAAGCCGGAATTGCTTTTTTGGCTTCCATGGCAAAATAGCCCTTTTCCGCCAGTTTTAATTTCAACTGTTCAAAGGCTTTTTGCAGGACGCCGGTGCCAAAAAGTTCGACTGAATCGACAATGATCTGGTATTCACCCCGAGGTTCATACACACTTATTCTTCCAAAACAAACAACATTTCGGCCATCCTGCAGTGACAGGTCGACAAATCGTTTCTGTTGCTTAAAAAGGACTGCCCGTATCTGCGCGGAACCGTCTTTTAAAGTGAAATAACAGTGTCCTGAATAGGGCACCTTTAAATTAGAAATCTCACCACTGACTCTGACGAAACGAAATTCACTTTCAAGAATATATTTTATGGATCTTGTCAGCTGGCTGACGGTGAGGATAGCTTTTGTTTCTAATTTATTCATTCTTCTCGTCTTTTATCACGGGTGAAGAGAGTTCCTCATGTTTACGCATGACAGACAAACAGCTATATATTATATTGTCTCTCTTGTTACTTTTTGAAAAATCGTTCACCAAGCACCCCATCTTCGTCCCATCAGGCCGCCTCACATAGCTAACTATAGTTTCGGGGGCCTGCTTGAACGAATCTGGAGCAATGGATGAACGATTACAGATACAAGTTATGCCGTCTTTTGATGTGTACCGGTGAACGGTTACGAAAATTGCACCATAACATAAAAATACCTAGGAGGTAAACCGCATGGCAAGTGAGAATGCGTTTAATAAAAAGCTGAATGCCGAAACTAATATGGACAAGGTTGAAGGTTTGCTGGAACATTTAAATCTTTCCCCAAAAGCTATAGATTTCATACGAGCAAATCAGCGATTAATCCAGATCGGTATTGTGGTTATCGTCATTGGTGTGGTTTTCTGGTCGCTGTACGGAGAATATCGTGAGGGAACCAAAGAAGAAGCTTCTTCTGCGCTGTCCATGGCATTACAAAGTGATCAAAATAAACGCGTGGATGCTCTCAGCTCCATTGCCGACAAATACGCCGGAACTTCGGCAGCGCTATGGGCCAAGGTTGAACTTGCCCATCGTGATATGAAGAACGGATCGTTCGATGATGCGTCCAAAAAATATCAAGCGGTTTTGGCTGATATGAAAACTTCAAATCCTATGTATCCGCTGGTCCTTTTCGGCCTTGCACAATCTTTGGAAGAAGCGAAAAAGTATCAGGATGCCTTCAATCGCTATGATCTCTTGAAAAACATCAAGGGGTTTGAACAGATCGCTTATACAGGAATGGGAAGGATAGAAGAAGCACAGGGAAATAATGATAAGGCTATCGCTATCTACAATGATTATCTCCTTTCCCTGAGCGACGATCCGTCTTATGCACAAGCTAAGGCAATGATAGATGAGAGGATTGCTCGCTTGAAAGCTCAAAAATAAAATATTTGTCATCATCAGTGCGTCTAATTGAAGCTTAATTCAATATACTGTTATAGCCAGCAAAATTGTGTATTCGAGGAGTCACTCATGCCGGGATTTGAAATATTTGGAAAAGAAGAAAAAAATGAGATAATGGATGTTCTGGATACAGGGGTTCTCTTTCGCTACGAATTCAATGAGCAGAGAAATGGAGTCTTTAAGGTAAGGGAATTTGAGGAAAAATTCGCAAAATATAGCGGCGCTGCACATGCCCAGGCGGTAACATCGGGAACCGCTGCCCTGAAAGTTGCTCTTACGGCATTAGGGGTCGGTCCCGGAGATGAGGTAATCACCCAGGGCTTTACCTTTGTTGCTACCTGGGAAGCCATTCTTGAAATCGGGGCTCTGCCCGTTTTTACCGAAGTGGACGCATCGCTTAATATGGATCCGGAGGATTTGAAAAAGAAAATTACCTCAAAAACCAAATGTATCATTCCCGTTCATATGCTTGGTGCCCAGGCAAAAATAGAGGAAATAGTGCACATCGCAATGCAGCGGGACATCCCCGTGCTGGAAGATACGGCGCAGGCCGCGGGTGGCAGGATCAACGGCAGGCATCTTGGAACTTTCGGTACTTGCGGAACCTTCTCCTTTGACGCAGTTAAAACCATCACCACCGGTGAGGGTGGAATGATTATTACCGATGACGCCGATCTCTGGCGTGCCATGTCGGAATATCATGATCACGGACACGATCATAAGTTTAATCCAGGCGCCAGGGGAGGAGAGGGCAGACGATTTATCGGCTTTAACTATAGAATGATGGAACTTCAGGGAGCTATCGGTTTAGCGCAGCTGGCAAAACTTGACGGCATAGTGGCTGCACAACAAAAAAATAAATCAGTACTCAAGGAGGCTGCCGCCGGGATTCCTGGTGTTAGATTTCGTGAACTGGTCGATGAAAAGGGAGATTCGGCGACATTTTTAAGCTTTACTTTACAGGATCGCAAACATTGCAGACTAGTCAATGATTCACTCAGGAATAGTGGGCACGGAGCTATTAATTTTGCGGAGAATACCTGGCATTTCTATCCCAAATGGGAGCATCTGCTCGGTGGGAAGACACTGACCAAATCCGGTTACCCATTCATGGAGCCTAATTCAGTAGGAAAAAGAAGAATTGTTTTCGATCCTGTCCAGTTGCCGCAATCTTCGGCTCTTCTTGAAAGAACACTCGTTTATCCAATTTCAATAAAAATGTCCGATGAAAAACTGGCAGCAATATCCGGGGCCCTGGCCAAGGCCAGGGCGGTATAACACAAAATAAGAAGCAGATGAAGAGTTTTACTTAGCCATCCGAAGATTCAGGTTTTTAAGAGTTTGTCAATGCTTCTTAAGCGAAACTATTGCCGCTGATAATGCTTTTATTGAATTATTTATAGAACTTATGTGATCCATATTGTTCAAGGAAGGTGTATTCGCTTGACCAATATGGATTAATGCTGTCCAGATGATAATGCGTAGCACCTTGAGTAAAATCCTTAGTCTGGAGCGCGATGTACACCGATTTCATGCATTCCAGAAAGGCCTTGGGATCATCCGGCATGTAGGAATCCTTATTAAGGGTCCAACTGAACTGATAGGGTTCCTGCACTATTTCTTTAATCGGTTTCTGCTTTTCATAAGCTCGATTTAAAGTAACAAGAGCCACTGCAACCTGACCTATTTCCGGTTCCGATCGTGCTTCGTGATATACGTTAAGGGTTAACCATAGCAGGCCTTCAAGTAAGGTCATTCTTTCATTCTCCTGTATTTTTCGGTATGTACTTTATAACAAGCGCAAAGCCCGTCTCTATATATGGTCTTTGTTAGCACAAAGGAAAAAAACAATTTTCAATTTTGATCATTTACTCGAATTCCTAACAACATCCAGAAAAAAACACCAATTTCCAGTTATGAATATACTACATCTGAGTTGAACGTCAACTCATTCTTTTTGTTGCTGGGAATTATTCCCAAACAACTCCTTTGTTAATTATTAATTTAACAATATCAAAAGGATATAACCAATTATGACTTTAAAAATGGAGCCAATTGTGAAATTTTTAATAATCCAAAAAAGCTTGCGTCCGATATATATCCAATAGAATGTTTGCGAAGCTACTGCCTGGAATAACCTCTCTGTAAGCTCCATTTTTCGTTTCTCGTTGAGAGAGCATCCATAAATTTTTCAACAAATATTTCGCAATCTCTTAGAGTTGAAGTTTTTCCAGGGAGTATGAAAATGTGATTGTTTTCAGAGAAAATACGATAAAAACTTGTGCGGATATCTGAAAGGGAGCAAATCATAATTGCCCTACAACTGAAATGTTATCACCACACTTCAGGTTATAGAGCAATTAAGTCGTTTTAAGCAGCACCGGCTGTATGCAGAGCCTTGTAATTAAAAAGCGGTATCAGGACGTCACTTGCAGCTTTTGATTTTGCAGCTACATGCTGTAAGACAGCATGGGCACCATTCTTTTTCATCTCGACAATTTCCCAACATTCCGGAGAGGCGGCTATAACCTGCATCAATCCCAAATGTTGCGCGTGACCAGCTTTATATGCTTTGACATGTCCAAGAATCGGATATCCTAAAAGAGCCAGATCCCCAACGAGATCAAGAACCTTGTGCCTGATGAATTCGTCTTCATATCGCAATCCGTCTTCATTCAAAACGGATTTACGATTCCAGTGAATCGCTATGACATTTGCAAGCGAACTGCCAAGTGCTAACCCGTTAGCCCATAGTTCTTCAACTTGTTCCACATAGCCAAAAGTCCTGGCTCTGGCAATTTCATCGCCAAATCGATCTGTGGTAAGATTAAAAGTATATTTTTGCTTTTGAATTAGGGTATCGTCAAAACAAATCTCTCCCGTCACCTTAAACCCGTTATATGGTGAGATAGTAAGGAGTTTATCACCTTCAGAGTACGAAATTGGTTTTGTGATACGTAATATTTTCCTTAGACCATTCTGTTTCTTTTTGCCTGTGGTCTTCAGTAAATTGAAAAATGGCCCGGCACTTCCGTCCATAATTGGTATTTCTGCTGAGTCTACCTCAATATCAGCATTATCAATGCCAAATCCCTGAAGCGCTGCCAGAAGATGCTCTGTGGTAGATACTTTAAAATGTTCATTTCCAAGAGTGGTTGCCAGTTGAGTATCGACAACTTTATCAATATATGCCGGGATATGATTACTTTTTGGCATATCGGCTCGAAAGAAACGAATGCCGTTATTGACTGGTGCTGGTTTGATCGAGAGATTAACTGTTCTGCCTGAGTGCAATCCAATGCCGCAGCAGCTTACTGAGTTGCGAAGTGTATACTGAAATGGGTCAATAGGTAAAGACATTATAAATCCTTGTGTTATAAAATTTTATACCTATTGTTGCAATTTTTGTACCGTGCCCGAAATCGCCGCATATACTTTTAAATAACCAAATGATATCAAAGCAATATCATATTTGTCCAAGACAACATATAGTACTTTTCTCTGTGTCTAAAAAAACACGTAAAAGCAAAACACGGTATTTAAACACACACCGGACTAAAGCAAAACGCACACATGGTGGAAGGCTACCGGATCGTGTGCATATGGGGTGCCGGTGAACTTTACGCTTCCATCAATTCTTGTTGGAAGTACTCTTCTTAACTTTTTTTAGCGCATTGAGGATAAATTGATCAAAAGATTGTTCAACTTTATGTTGTATCTGTAAAACATAGAGGGGAAGTTGCAAATCAAAATTACGAAGCTTCACGAAGTCTTTTTCTGTAGTGACCAGCCTCTCAGCGCCATGTTCTATGGCCTTTTTACAAAGATTCGAAATGAGATGCTGATTGTAAGGAGTATGATCTTTCAAAGCAAAAAAAGCTCTTGGCTGTATTCCAAGATTATTAAGGCTTTTTTCGAATCTTGAGGGGTTAGCAATACCGCAAAAACCTAAAATATTGTTTAACGAAGTGGTATCACAAATCTTCCCCTCAGAATCAAGAAATCTGGAAGTATCTAGAGAAGACATGAACACAGGCCTGCCGGGATATCTCCGCTGTAGAAGATCTGAAAATTTTTCAGTTCTTTCCTGATTGGCAAAAGTTTTGCCTGTTAAAAGAAAAGCATCACAACGTCTGAGAGCAGAAGTCGGCTCCCTTAAAGGTCCTCCGGGAAATACTCGACTATTTCCCGCAAGTTCCGTTGCATCAAAAAGCACTAAATCGATATCTCTTTTTACTGAGAGATGTTGGAAGCCGTCATCGAGTATGATTACATCCGCGTTGAATTGGGCTATTGCCTGTCTACATGGGAAAACACGACGGGATCCTGTCAGCACGGGAACACCAGGCAAGGATTGGGCGAGCAGAGAGGGTTCATCACCGGCGAGTTGAGCTGAAAGGAAAATATTTTTGCCGTCGGATACTATATTGACAGCTTCCCCGGCTTTTCCACCATGTCCTCTGCTGACGATTGCCGGATGATATCCATGAGCTAACAATAACCCGGCTACATGTTGCACGGTGGGAGTTTTTCCGGTTCCTCCTAAAACCAGGTTACCAATGGAAATTATGGGTACGGAAATTGTGTGCTGCCGAAATACTTCTGAGATGTACAGTTTTTCCCGCGCTTTCATCAGGAAACCGTAAATTGGACTAAAGGGTCGACCGAGAAAAAAAAGAAACTTTAAACCTTTTGCCATGGCTTTTTATGCTGAAATTGATTACTGAGAACGACAATTTAACTTTAGATTTTGCAAAATCGAGAGTAAAAGACTAATATCATGACTTCGTAGTATATGCTCGCTCTTTTCTTAGATATTTTTGAAAATTATGTCAAAGAGGGAGATTCGTTAATTAACAACATTGAGGGAGGATGAGATGAAGTTTAATTTAAGCGGTAAATTGCTTTCAACCACAGCCTGTGTTCTATTAACTCTATCGGCACCAGCATTCGGCGTTGCGGCTGATACTATAAAGTTTGGAGTTGCAGGGCCCCATAGTGGTGACCTTGCATCCTATGGCCTGCCATCGGTCAATGCCGCAAAACTCGTTATTGATAAAGTCAATGCCAATGGTGGAATCAATGGCAAAAAAGTAGAAATGCTGGTGGAGGACGATGTTTGCAAACCTGAAATTTCTACCAATACTGCAACCAAACTTGTCTCAGACGGAGTCGATGTAGTTCTTGGCCATATCTGCTCAGGTGCCACCATCGCGGCTATGCCTATATATAAAGAAGCCGGCATTCTGGTGATGTCGCCATCCGCTACAAGTGATGAATTGACCTTAAGCGGCAACTATCCCAATTTTTTCAGAACCATTGCCCCCAATGCCGCCCAATCCCCGGCCATGGTAGATTTTGCCATCAATAAACTTGGACTTCATAAGATCGCCATTATTCATGATAAAGGTGACTATGGTAAACCGCTTGCCGAAGGTGCCAAAAAATATATCGAACAATCCGGAAAAGGTGAAGTTGTTCTTTTTGAGGGGATTACTCCCGGTGCCATGGATTATTCCGCCATCGTCCAGAAAATAAAACAATCAGGAGCGGAAGTTATTATTTTTGGTGGTTACCATCCGGAGGCTTCCAAAATTGTTACCATCATGAAAAGAAAGCGCCTGAAAACCAAATTTGTTTCAGATGACGGCGTAAAAGACGATACTTTTATTAAAGTGGCAGGAGACGCCGCGGAAGGAGTTTATGCAACCGGTCCCCAGGATAATTCGGCCAATCCCATGGCTATTGAAGCAAGAGAAGCACACAAGGCAGCTTTCGGCAGCGATCCAGGCGCATTCTTTGAGGGTGCTTATGCCGCGACTGTGGTCATGCTGAATGCGATTGAAAAGGCCGATTCGACCAAGCTGGAAGACTTGAAAAAAGTTCTGCAAACTGAAAAGGTTGCCACTCCGGTAGGAAATATCAGTTTTGATAAGAATGGTGATGCAATTGGTGTAGGATTTTCAATGTATGTCGTTGAAAACGGGAAATATGTCGTAGTCAAATAACACCATTTATTTTAATCTCTTAATATCTGAAGTGAACATTTGGTGTTTGTTCACTTCAGATATTTTTTTATGCAGTCATGGACTATTTTATTGAACTCTTTTTTAGTGGCTTGACCAGAGGCTCCATTTACGCGCTGATCGCTCTCGGCTATACGATGGTATATGGAATTATTGGGCTGATTAACTTTGCCCATGGTGAAATTTACATGATAGGAGCTTTTACCGCTTTTATCGTTGCCACGGTACTCTCAATATATGGATTTCCCCTATTCGGCATTGTGATTATGGCCGGAGTTGCCGCGATTGTCTGGTCAAGTTCCTATGGCTATACCATCGAAAAAATCGCCTATAAACCTCTCCGACACGCGCCTCGATTGTCGCCGCTTATCAGTGCAATCGGCATGTCGATCTTTCTGCAAAATTACGTTTTACTTGCCCAGACCTCAGATTTTCTGCCATTTCCCACACTTATTCCTGATTTTGAATTTATGGAGCCAATCGCCCATATTGTCGGGTCCACGGATCTGGTTATCCTGGTCACTACGGTTATCGTGATGGTATTGCTTACCCTGGTGATAAAATTTACCAGAATCGGCAAGGCAATGCGGGCAACCGCCCAGGACAGGATGATGGCGACCCTGGTTGGAATCAATGTCAATAATGTTATCTCCGCTACCTTTATTGTCGGTTCCGCTCTTGCGGCTATCGGCGGTTTACTTATTGCTTCTCATATCGGGCAGATAAATTTTTATATCGGTTTCATTGCCGGCATCAAAGCGTTTACCGCGGCGGTTCTTGGCGGAATCGGCTCAATTCCCGGTGCCGTTCTCGGCAGTCTTGTCCTCGGACTCACTGAAAGCTTTGCAACCGGATATGTTTCAAGTGATTATGAAGATGTTTTTGCCTTTTCCCTGCTTGTACTGATCCTCATTTTTAAACCATCAGGTCTTCTTGGCAAGGCATCCAACCAGAAAGTATAAATTTGTTAGCTATGGCTCTATTAAATGAACTAAAAAAAGGTTTTCTTATTTCACTCTGGTTCGTTTTTCTGACGTTTCCGATTGTGGTTATTAAAGTCGATCCTATAGAAAGAACCGTTGTGTGGCGCTGGCACAATGCTCTGTATATGGCGGTCGGGACTTTTTGTGTCTATTTACTTGTTAAATATTTTCAATATCGAAAGGAAATACAAAACCGATCACAGATGAAAGCAAGAGAAAGACCAGCGGTCATTGATTCACAGAGCTCTTGCAAAATCAGCTCTCGCAGCGAAATGTTCTTGTCGGCGTTGTTTTGACATTTGCCATCCTTTTCCCCCATTGTTTTCTCGCCTACCAGACCAATGTGATGACCACCGCTTTAATGTATGTGGTTCTGGGACTTGGTTTGAATATTGTCGTCGGTCTTGCCGGTCTACTCGATCTTGGCTTTGTTGCTTTTTATGCCGTAGGTGCCTACACCTACGCGCTTTTGAATCTTCATTATGGCCTTGGATTCTGGACGGTTCTGCCCATTAGGAGGCTTATTGGCTGCAACCTTCGGCATTCTTCTCGGCTTTCCGGTCCTGCGGCTGCGAGGAGATTATCTGGCGATCGTTACCCTGGGCTTTGGGGAAATTATCCGTCTTATCCTGGAAAATTGGGGCGAATTCTCTCAAGGTCCAAGCGGAATATCCAATATTCCTCGTCCCGGTTTCTTCGGGATTGATTTCAATCTCGACCAAGCCATACTCTATACATATTACCTGATGATTCTACTGGTGATCGTAACTATTTTTATCGTCAATAGATTACAGGATTCACGACTCGGCAGAGCCTGGATAGCTCTGCGGGAAGACGAAATTGCCTGTCAGGCTATGGGTATCGACAAGCGTAAAACAAAACTGGTTGCTTTTTCGCTTGGTGCTTTCTGGGCCGGTATTGTCGGTGTAATGTTTGCTGCAAAAACGACTTTCGTTAACCCTGCAAGTTTTACCTTTCTCGAATCAGCAATCATTTTGTCCATAGTCGTTCTAGGCGGAATGGGGTCTATTATCGGTGTACTCTTTGGCGCGCTTATTCTTATCCTCATGCCTGAGTATTTACGGGCCCTATCGCGAATACCGAATGCTGGCTTTTGGGGCAATTCTTGTATGTATGATGGTTTTTAGACCTCAGGGCCTGATTTCCAATATCCGCCGTACATATAAATTTGAAAAAAATCACAACTGAATTATTGCGTAAAGATGAAACAGCCCATTCTTAATGTAACAGGCCTGTCCATGGATTTCGGAGGAATTCGAGCTTTAAATTCTCTTGATCTCGATGTGTGTAACGGGGAAATTGTAGCTCTCATCGGACCAAATGGTGCAGGTAAAACGACTTTTTTTAACTGTATAACCGGAATATATAAGCCAACTGCCGGAAATATTTTTCTTACTTCACCGAAAACATCCAATAAAATTTCCCTAAAAGGCCTTAAGCCTAATCAGGTAACGGAGAAGGGTCTCGCCCGAACATTCCAAAATATCCGGCTTTTTCCTAAAATGACGGTGCTGGAAAATGTAATGATTGGCAGACACTGCAGAACTAAGGCATTTATTTTTGGAGCTATATTCCGAACAGCCGCTACCCGCAAAGAAGAAAGAGATATCATCGAGATGAGTTATTTATGCTGGAAAAACTTGGGCTTGCGGATTTTGCCAATGAATTTGCCGATAATCTTCCGTATGGCGCTCAACGACGACTTGAAATTGCCAGGGCTCTGGCAACCGAGCCCCTGCTGCTGCTGCTCGATGAACCGGCTGCAGGTATGAATCCTCAGGAGACTATAGAACTCGAACAACTCATTAAGAAAATTTCCAATGAGGGACAGGCAATACTTCTCATTGAACATGATATGAAACTGGTCATGAGCTTGTCAGATCGTATTTTCGTTATGGATTACGGCAAAAAGATTGCGCAGGGAACTCCAGCCGAAGATTCGTGCAAATCCTGCAGTTATAAAGGCATATCTGGGTGAGGAAGTCGATGCTTAAATTAGATAATGTACAATCCGGGTATGGAAATAAACTGGCCATTAAAGATGTTTCCCTGGAGATTAATGAAGGGGAGATCATTACCCTTATCGGGGCTAATGGCGCAGGCAAGAGTACGACTCTTATGACTATTTGCGGTGTTATTCCGTGTCGGGCTGGGAGAATCATGTTCCGGAACCGCGAAATCCAAAAGATGGCCCCTGAGGAAATCGTCAAATTGGGAATCTGTCAAGTGCCTGAAGGCCGGCACATTTTCCCGCAATTGACTGTAAAGGAAAATCTTGATATGGGGGCTTTCCTTAGAAAAGACAAAGAAGGCATCAAAAAAGACAGGGACTATGTTTATTCTCTTTTCCCGATTCTAGCCGAAAGAAGAAATCAGGACGGCGGAAATCTGAGTGGCGGGGAGCAGCAGATGCTTGCCATGTCGAGGGCTCTTATGGCGCGACCAAAGCTCCTGTTACTCGATGAACCATCCATGGGTCTTGCTCCGCTTGTCATCAAACAGATATTTGAGATCATCAAGCAGATTAATAAAGAAAGCAACACGACCATTTTTCTGGTAGAACAAAATGCTAACCAGGCCTTGCGTATTGCGGATAGAGGCTATGTTATGGAAACCGGAAGAATCACCTTGTCAGGCCCGGCACAAGAACTGCTCGCTAACACCGATATCCAAAAAGCATACCTCGGCATTTAAACAATACATCTTCCTGTCCTCCTTGCCGACGACAGGAAGATACTTACATAGAGAATGAAAAATGAAAAATGTTAAAGTTGGAGTTATTGGCGTCGGTTACCTTGGGCGGTTTCATGCTCAAAAGTATGCGGCCCTGGAAGGTGTCAGTCTGGTGGGGGTTGCAGATATCAATCCACAGCAGGCTGGGCAGGTAGCGGAAGAATGTTCCTGTCAAAGCTTTACCGATTACCAAGAACTTCTCCCGGCTGTTGATGCTGTATCTATAGTGGTCCCCACCTCCTATCATCATCAGGTGGCGGGAGATTGCCTCAATGCCGGGATCGATGTATTGCTGGAAAAACCTATGACGGTTACTCTTCAGGAAGCGGATGATTTAATCGCCAGGGCTGAGAGCAAGCAACTTGTTTTGCAAATTGGGCATCTTGAACGGTTTAACCCGGCAGTTCAGGCTATGGAACCATTTCTTACGACGCCTGTTTTTATAGAGAGCAGCCGGATCGCTACCTTTAAAAATAGAGGGGTGGATGTCGATGTGGTGCTGGATCTGATGATTCATGATATTGATATCATATTGAACATTATTAAATCTCCCATCAAAACCATCCACACTGTTGGAGCCCCTGTTGCCACTGCAACGACAGATATCGCCAATGCTCGCTTAATTTTCGAAAATGGCGCGACTGCCAATGTTACCGTCAGTAGAATCTCCAGGACGAATGTAAGAAAAATGCGCATTTTTCAGCCAGGTTCCTATATTAACGTCGATTTCGGCAACAAAAAGATCATGACGATACAGCTCTCCAAGGAACTGTTGGACAGTGGGATGCCTAAACAAGTGGTGGAACTTCGAAGTTTTGCCGGCGGCGATGCTTTACGCAGTGAAATCACGTCATTCGTACAACATGTGCGTGAAAGAACGAAACCCGCTGTTTCCGGAGTTGAAGGGCGGCGTGCTCTGGCCGTGGCTCTCCAGGTTATGGACCAGATCAAAGAGCATCAGCAACTCGATCTCTTTAAACAGTTTATCCATCCCACACCATGAATCCCAAAATTATGATTGTCACCGGAGAGGCTTCCGGGGATCTTCATGGTGCAAATCTCGTCAGAGCATTACGAACCAAAATTCCTGAGCTGCAATTTTACGGCATGGGTGGGGCGGAACTCGAATCTCTTGGAGTTGAAATACTTTATGATGCCGCCAAGGTGTCCGTTGTCGGGGTTATCGAAGTTGTTTCTCATCTCAAGGATATTTGGCTTGCCCAACGGGTCTTAAGGCAGAGATTACTACAGGACCCTCCCGATCTTCTTATCCTGATAGACTTGCCGGATTTTAATTTAATGCTGGCAAAGAAGGCCAAAAAATTTGGTATTCCGGTTTTTTACTATATCAGCCCCCAGTTATGGGCCTGGCGTTCGGGTCGGGTTAAAACGATAAAGAACAGAGTTGATAAAATCGGCGTTATCCTTCCTTTTGAAGAAGAATTCTACAGTAAACGCGGAGTCGTAGCTCAGTACGTCGGACATCCCTTACTTGACACAGTTGGGACCAGTGCAACGAAAGATGAATTTTGCAAGCTGCATGAAATCTCTCCAGGCACGCGATGCATAGGTCTTTTTCCCGGTAGCAGAAAACGGGAAGTCTCCTCACTTCTTCCTATATTTCTTTCTGCTGCGGAAATCATGCAGAAGAATTCACCTGAAAAAATTGTTTTCTTTATTCCCCGGGCCTCGACAATAGGCAACCAGGAATTTGCAGCAGCCGGACTTGGGAGGTATAAGGAACAACTTGATATCCGGATTGTCGAGCAGGATAGGTACAACATGATGGCGGCCTGCGATGCGGTAGTCACCGCCTCGGGCACTGTTACCCTGGAACTCGCCATTCTCGAAGTGCCGATGATTGTCGTCTACAAGCTATCTCCGCTTACCTATCAATTGGGAAAGCGCCTGGTTAAAATTGATTTTTTCTCTCTGGTTAATCTCATTGCCGGCTACTCAGCAGTGCCTGAACTCCTGCAAAATGAAGTAACGGCAGAAAAAATTGCCCATGAATTAACAGCAATAAGTACATTGCCGGTCGAAAAGCAAAAAATGAAAGAAGCACTTAAAGAAGTTCGAGAAAAACTGGGCGAGAGTGGGGCATCGGAAAAGGCTGCAACGGCAGCTTTGCAACTCATCGGACCCCTGCATCTACAATAGACTAACTAAGGAAATGATTGAAGATCATTCTCATGAAATCGATCCGGTTATTTTAGAAATAGATGGAGTGCTTGATCTCCACTCCTTTGCGCCAAAAGACCTGAAAACACTGATTCCCGATTATCTGAAAGAGTGTCGAAAAAAAGGCATAACAGAGATAAAACTTATCCATGGCAAGGGGATAGGAAATATAAGACGTTCTGTGCATGCTTTGTTGGATCGAAATCCCCTGGTCGCCGGTTACCGTCAAGCTGAGCTGCATTCGGGCAGTTGGGGGGCGACCATAGTGATTTTAAAAGAACAGCAGAAAGCGTAGTTGTTCTTTTATATAAGGTTATTTACCAAAATTACACACCGGGTACTGACAGACCTTGCAGTTTCTACACAGGCCACCATGCCCCAATTCGGCGAACTCCTCTCGACCGATTTTCCTGCCGGTTAATATTCTCGGTAACACCAGATCAAAGACCGTAATTTTGTGGAACATCCCGCAGGCCGGCAGACCGAGAACAGGCACTTTGCCGATCATGCCGCTGAGAAACATTGCGCCCGGCAAAACCGGTGTACCATAAGCGACATCCGTTGCCCCGGCTTTCAATATCCCTTCACGGGTTACGTCATCGGGGTCGACCGACATTCCACCACTGGTCACAATCATTTCTGCACCTTGAGCAATACAATCACAGATCTCACGGGCGATTACAGCCTTATCGTCCGGGGCACGTTTTACCAACAGGATCTCCGAACCAAGCTTTTGTGCTTTAGCCCGTAATACCTCTTCAAAACGGTCCTCGATTCGACCATAAAAAACCTCATTGCCGGTTATTACCAAACCTATTTTTACTTTTTTCAGGGGTAACACCTCGACGACGGCGGCAGAAGACAAGGCAATTTTTTCGGCTTTTGCTATCAGCTCCCGCTGGGCAATAAGTGGGATCAGACGAGTTGCAGCCACAATCTCACCTTTTTCCACAGGGGTGTTGTCATGGAGGGTGGAACACATTACCTCGCCGAGCATATTGATTTGATAAAGAGATTCCTTGTTTATCCTTAAAAGTCCATTGAGACCGGCTTTCAAGGCGATTTTCCCTTCCTGGGGATCATCAAGATATTCTATCCCTCGTCCGGCAAGGCACTTTGCCAGTATGACTGCTGCCTCGTTTTCGTGGATCTCGGCTGGAGTGAGTGATAAGACGTAGATATTGTCTTTGCCTAATCGCTTAAGATGCTGAATGTCCTCATTCTGGATGATATGGCCCTTTTTAAAGGCTACCCCTTTTTTTACATCTTTGACAATCTCTGTAATATCATGGGGAAGCACCATACCGACCGACTTTTCAACGGGTACCGATGTTAACATACCAAAAACCTTGATTTATTGGGTTTGTATTAGAGACAGCCATCAACCTGATCCCGAGGGAACAGGCTTTTCACATCATAGATAACAGATGTGTCTTTACAGAATTTTCGCAACTGGCTGATAGTCATTTCTGCAAATTGTCGATGAGCAACAGCCACGACAATGCCGCTATATGTGCCTTCGAGTAAATGTTCTACCAAATTGATTCGATATTCCCGAAAAGCTTCATCAGAATTGGCCCAAGGATCATGAACATCAACGGTAAGACCGTACTCAGAGAATTCCTTTATTATATCAATTACTTTTGTGTTGCGCAAATCAGGGCAATTCTCCTTAAAAGTAAGGCCCATGACCAAAATTCGACTATTGGCAATATCTATGCCTTTTCTGAGCATCTTTTTTATAACGGTTGAGGCGATATAATTTCCCATATTATCGTTTAACCGTCTGCCGGCAAGAATCATGTTGGGATGGTATCCTACTTCCTGAGCCTTATGGGTCAGATAGTAGGGATCGACACCAATGCAATGCCCACCAACGAGCCCTGGAGAAAAAGGCAGAAAGTTCCATTTTGTTCGAGCGGCGGCCAATACCTCATGGGTGTTGATGTCAAGTTTCTCAAAGATTAGGGCTAGCTCATTAATCAGGGCTATATTGACATCCCTTTGCGTATTTTCTATCACCTTGGCAGCTTCAGCTACTTTGATGGAACTTGCCGGAAAAGTTCCGGCAGTAATAATGGATTTATAGAGATTATCGACAAAGAGAGCCGTTTCAGGGGTCGAACCCGAGGTTATTTTCACGATTGAAGGTAAGCGATGAAGCTTATCTCCAGGGTTGATTCTTTCCGGGCTATATCCACAGAAGAAATCCTGATTGTATTTGAGACCTGAACCTTGTTCCAGAAGAGGTACGCAAACCTCTTCGGTCGCCCCTGGATAAACCGTCGATTCAAAAACCACCACGTCGCCTTTTTTCAAGGACTTGGCAACGGTGCGGGACGCTCCCTCAAGCGGAGTGAAATCGGGCCTCTTGGCCGGATCGATTGGAGTCGGAACAGCAACTATATATACATTACAATCAGCAATTACATCCGGATCAGTTGTGAATTTGAGGCCTTTTATCTCTTGTAGCTCCGCATTGGAAACCTCAAAAGTTGAATCGATCCCTCTATTAAGTTCATCTACACGATTACTGCTGAGATCAAAGCCGACTGTGGGGTATTTTCCGCCGAACTCAACGGCCAGAGGAAGCCCGACATATCCCAATCCGATAACGCAGAGTTTTACATTTGAGAATTCATTCATGACAGTCAGCCTCTATTGTCCTGGTTGCCGTAATAAGTGAGGCCCTGAGTATCGGTTTCAAGCACGGTTACCGTGTGAAGGTGATAGCGATCATTTGACAGGTGGGAACTGACTTCGTCGAAAATAAATTTCGCAATATGCTCGGAGGAAGGATTTCTATCCTGGAAATAGGGAAGAGTATTAAGATCATGGTGATCCAGTTTTTCGATCACTTCTTTAACGATTTTTTTTAACACCTTAAAATCAATTCCCATTCCATATTGATCAAGCGCTGTTGCCCGAACTGTGACCTTGACCTTCCAATTGTGTCCATGGGGGTTTTCACAGTCGCCCGGATACTCTCTCAGATGATGAGCACCGGCAAAATGCGTATCAATAAATATATCGAACATCTTTATCTCCTTTCAGGACAGCGGCAATATGCGATAAAATTAGTATAATCAGCATAAATAATGCCGACAGACAAGGACCGAACTTTCCTGCAAACTTAATACGTTCCATCCTTTTTATCACCTACTATTTAACAAGACCAGGTGCATAAAGTTGATAGATCATCGAGGGTCAGTGTTACTCTTTAACGGGAGTACTATAGAATGTGGTCAATAGTTTAACAAGGGTCATAAGGCCCCCAGGCCGGATTCGATTGCACAAAATTAACTGGATGTCTGCCGGCGGTAACTGGGTCACAGATGTTTTTTAGTTGTTTTCATGATGCCGTCTTGATATTCTTGACTAGTCAAAGTCTGCGTTTTGGCTACGAATCTCATTTGCAGGAGGTTGTTGCCACGAATGAGGTTTTTGTGCGTTAAGTTAGATATGATAATCTCGTAAAAACCTAAAATCAGCGATGGCTAAGTAAAAAACTTCAGATTCGAGGCGCGCAAATTTTAAGTGGATCAACAAAAACCGCTGTTGATTTTTTATTCTCCAACCCGAAAGTGAACCGGATTGAGCTGTTGAACGAACTGTCCCCTCCCGCTAGCTGTGATAATATAAGCCCTGATAGTCTTTTCGATGGTGAGTTGATTTGCTATCAACATCAAAATGGATATCGATTTTCAATTGATTCCGTGCTTCTTGCGCATTTTATCGAGGCCACCAGAGATGACCGGATCCTGGATCTTGGAACTGGATCCGGTATTATAAGCATGCTTTTAATGTATCGATGGCGGGACATGGTTCTTGAGGTTTCCGGAATCGAAATGCAGCAGGGACTTGCAGAACTTGCCGGGAAAAATTTTCAGGCAAATGGGTTTCAACATTTTGGCAGGATTATCCAGGGTGACATTAAAGAAATTGGTAAACTGGTCGATCCTGAATCCTACGACAAAATAGTTTGCAATCCTCCTTATTTTAGCCCTGCCTCCGGACGGATAAATAAGAATCGCGAAGCCCAACTGGCACGACATCAGCTCCTGGCGACTTTGCGGGATTTTCTTTCCGCCTCGGCGTTCGCTGTGAAAAATGGCGGGGAGGTGTCCTTTGTTTATCCGGCTGAACGTATCTGTGAGTTTATATCTTGCGCTAAAACATTTCGACTTGAAGTGAAAACTATTCAGTTTGTCCACAGTTATCCTGCTAATCATGCTCCGGCACGACTGGCACTCGTTCAATGTTTAAAAAACGGGGGTCCAGGGACTGAGATCCGGCCGCCCTTATATATATATTGTGAGAAAAACGGTGACTACTCCTCGGAAGTGAGCAATTTTTACAGAAAAAACATGGAATTACCATCAAAATCCAACTGCTAGGGCTTTTCTATTTATGCTTGCAAAAATAACGAGTTGTTCAGTCCTGGGTATTGAAGGTTGGTTGATTCAGGTTGAAGTCGACGTTGCGTCCGGTTTGCCGATGTTTTCCATGGTGGGGCTTCCCGACAGCACCGTGAGAGAGAGTAAGGATCGGGTAAAGGCAGCCATTAAGAATTGCGGCTATCAGTTTCCAGCCAGAAAGATCACCGTAAATCTAGCTCCTGCCGATATACGAAAGGAAGGGGCGGGGTTTGATCTCCCCATAGCCATGGGAATTCTCGAAGCAACAGAAATACTGCAGCCCAAAAGGCCAGGGCGATACTGCATTGTCGGTGAACTCTCCCTGGATGGAGGTGTACACAGGGTCAGCGGACTTTTGCCGATGATTCTGGCAGCCAAGGAACACGACCTCGACGGCATTATTATTCCAAAAGAAAATAGTGATGAGGCTCAAATAGTTCCTGAAGGAATTGATATCATTCCTGTTTCTTCGCTTCAGCAAGCCGTTGAATTTCTGTCCGGTATCGATGTTGCCGTACCAATGAAAGTTACAGCATCGGAACAACTCTTAACGTGTCAACAGAGTAGTGTGGATTTTTCGGATATTAAAGGACAACAGCATGTCAAAAGGGCACTTGAAATTGCTGCTTCAGGTGGCCACAACATTCTTTTAACCGGTCCGCCCGGCTCTGGAAAGACTATGCTGGCCCGTCGTTTTCCAACCATTCTGCCGGAAATGACCATGAGTGAAGTGCTGGAAACTACGAAAATATATAGTGTAGCCGGCAAAGTTTCCGAAAAAAATCTCCTTCTGACGACTCGTCCCTTTCGTGCACCCCACCATACAATCTCGGATGCAGGACTCATCGGGGGAGGGAACATTCCACAACCCGGTGAAGTTTCCCTGGCCCATAACGGTGTGCTCTTCCTGGATGAATTACCGGAATTTAAAAAACACGTCCTCGAAGTTCTGAGACAGCCTATAGAGGATGGTGAGGTAACCATTGCCCGCGCCAATATGACACTGACCTTTCCGGCTCGTTTTACCTTGATTACTGCTATGAATCCATGCCCCTGCGGCTTTTTAGGCGACAGCCGGAACCGATGCAGTTGCACGGAAAGGGATATCAAGCGATATACCGGGAAAATTTCCGGCCCCTTACTGGATAGAATAGATCTGCATCTTGAGGTAGCCGCACTGGACTATAAGGAAATGAGTAATTCGGCCCCTGGTGAAACTTCGAAAAATATCAAGGAACGAGTTGATCAAGCCCGGGCAATACAGCAATCAAGATTTTCCCAAGAACCGGGAATATACTGTAACAGCCAGATGAATAGTAAATTAGTTGAAAAATATTGCAATCTTGATCGAAAATCGTCGATGATTCTTGAGAAAAGTGTCATTCGACTGGGGTCTATCGGCAAGAGCATATCATAGGATTCTCAAGATGGCCCGAACAATTGCCGATATGGATGATTCCCAAGATGTCCTGCAGGCACATGTGGCGGAGGCAGTTCAATTTTGCAGAACAGCGCATCAATATTGATTTTATCTGTTAGGTATTAAGTAGGAAGTTACATCATGAAAAGCAATGCCTGTGCCGCCTTTCTCACCATGCTTCTATTTGTTGTCTATCCGTTAGTCAATGGAATTCAAACCGATAGTCCCAAAGACATGGCAAGATTTATTCCCGATAAGGTGCTTGTTTATTTTGAGCAGCATAACGGTGCAGCCGCCCTGGAGGAATTTATCAATTCTCCCTTGGGAAAAAAAATTCAAAGCATTCATTTCCTGGCAACCGGAAAAAAAATCGGTTTGCCTAATTCCACGCTCTTAGCTCTGAAAGAGGTGTTATCTTTTTGTGCATCCATCAAAAACAGTATTTTCTTCCAAGAGATCTTCGGCAAAAAATTTGCTGTTGCCATACTTTCACCGCTTGACCCGAACAAGCAATTACCTATTAAAGCCTACTTAAGGGAGAATACCGTAATTGTCGCCAAACCCAGACACAGTACAGAAGCTCTTGAATTTCTTGACCAATATCCCGAAAATTTCGGTGCATTATATACAATGTCCAGCGAGCAGTATGGAAACCATCTGATAAAGCGAGTTAAAACAAAGGGACAAACTGTTTCAATGGTGAATCTTGAAGGATTTTTTGTAATGAGCCTCAATGAAAAGCAATTGCGGCGATGCATAAACACTTTCGATGGAGAGTTACCCGCCCTCAGCAATGACAGGGATTTTGCGGTAATCAGAAAGAGCATTGCCATGCCCGACCGTTTCTTTTATTTTCCTGTAAATGATGTAAGAGAATTTACCGTAAAAGCAGTTGCCGACCTGTCGTTTACTGGCAAAGAACTCGTATTGAAAGAATTGGCAACAACTATCGGATTTGCCAATTTCGGATATGGCTCGTGGAATAAAAAAAAATCTGTAATTGATAAAGTAGTGGTGCAATACGACAGAGGTCAGGTCAATAGTGTTGTCAAGGATCATATCGATACTCTTCCCGGCCAGTGTTCGATGTTGTCATTGACTACGGAAAATCCGATGGCGTACTATTGGTCCAATACCGTCATGATGCAACATTTCCTGCGATATCTTGAAAAAAGCGGAAAGGAAGAGCCGCAACTTGAAAAATTCTGGTCTACCGTCGAAAAGATTACCGGTAAAAAAGCGGAGGAAATTATTTCACTTTTTGGCGAAGAAGCAAGCCTCGTTGTCGAGCCCGGTCCTCAGGATAATTTTTTTTCATTTCCATTGGGGATGGTCTTTTTGCGGGTCAAGAATGTACTGGAACTAAGAACCATACTGGAACAGTTAATTGATGAATATGATATTAAGGTAAGTGTAAAATCATATGGTCCGATCAGGTATACCTATTGGATACCCTCACCGCAGGACGGTCTGCAACCCCTGTATGGTTTTTGGCATGATTTATTCTTTTTCGGTAACAGCTCCAGATTATTGAAAATGATCATTGATCAAAAATCCGGGGATTTTTCTCTTTTGGATAATGATGCTATAAAATCGCTTGATCCCGGTCTTACCCAAGAAAATAATTCCATTACCTACCTGAATACTTTGGAACTCAGCAAGGTCCTGCAAAAGTGGTTGGGGCTTATCGGAACGACCCTGGCTATCGAGAATAGAAAAACTGCCGAGAAAGTTCATACAGTGCTGGAGGAGATAATCGATCCTTTGCTGGATGGGGCAAAGATGTATGATAAAAGTTGCACTCGCAGTTATTTCACTCCTGAAATGGTTATTATCGATTCAGTAACTGATAAAAATACAGGTCCATAACATAAAAGAAAAGGTTAAATAAATGCATAAGATAGTCGAAGAGCTCAAACAATTAATTCCATTCAAGGATACTACTGAAACGGGTGATATTCTTCTCATCGCGGCCAAGGAACCCCAACTGCTCGTTTATGCACATGTAAATGACATTGAAAGAGACACTAGCCGCAGAGATGAATGGTGGCATTTACATTTGACCATGTTGGCGATACCTTTGCAGAAAATAACCTGGACCTTGCGAACTGATCAAATGACAGGCAAAGAAATTTTTACGATGGGGGGAGAAGAACGCTTTGTTAAGGCAGTAGACTTTGGAAAAAATGGTGATTCCAGTCTACCGGGAATGTCGAAACCGAAGAAAAAGACTTCACCCCTGAAAAGAGTAAAATAATTTTGATACCTATTTATGGAGGCGGTTGGGATGATTATCTTCAGTTCAATCTTCTCCTGTTTCTGTTGGCATTGATTACAATAAATAAAAGCCTACACCTTTGGTGGAATAAAACTGATAAGAAGGCTGTCAAGGCTGGTCTTCAGCTGCCTGTAAGCGATATTTGGTGAAATATCCAGCATTCTCTTAGATGCTTTCACCTGATCAGAGTCTTTATATTTATCCGAAAGATAAATAATTTCTCCGATACCGGCCTGAATGATCACTTTTGTGCATTCATTACAGGGAAAAAGCCCCACATAGATTCGGCAATTTCTGAGGTCGGTGGAAATCGAATTTAAAACTGCATTGAGTTCTGCATGACAAACATAAGGATACTTCGTATCAAGATATTGCCCCTGCCGGTCCCAGGGGAGCACGTCATCTGAACATCCCAAGGGAAAACCGTTGTACCCTACGCCTACAATTTTATTTTGATCGTTCGCTACGCAGGCACCTACCTGGGTATTCGGGTCCTTACTTCTCTGGGCGGAAAGAAGTGCCACCGCCATGAAATATTCATCCCACGACAAGTAATTTTCTCGTTTCATCTCTTTTAACCCTTTTGATTGCCTTTGAGATCTTTTCTTCTCTGCCGCCAGGTGTTCACTCCGCACACCATATCCATGAACTGTTTAATGGTTTTGATGTAGAGATCTCCGCCGACTTCACAGACATTATTGTGTTCCGCTCCGGGAATGATGAAGAACTGCTTTGTTCTCGCTCCGCTTGAAGCCTGAATTTTTTCCGCCTCGGAACTCGATACCAGTTTGTCTCTTGCTCCATGAAAAATCAGTGTCGGATTTTTGATTGTCTCAATTTTTGCTAAAGTATTAAATCCTTCTTCTTCTGATATATCCGCACATTCCTCGCTTCCACCCAAGGCCTTCAAAAATGATGCTGTGCCGCATATACTGCTTTCTAAAATTAGTCCTTTAACTAAATCGGCATTGGCAAAAACAGTGTCTATGGCACAAATGGAACCGAGTGACTGTCCCATTACAAATAATGGGCCTTTGCAACCTTTGCCGCCCAGCCATTCGATTGCAGAAAGAAATAATTTTCGGGAATCCGCATAAATAGCACGAACAGAAGGGGACCCGCCATTTGTTCCGCAACCTCGATAAGAGGCAACAAAGACATTTATTCCTTGTTTGATGTAGCTTGCGGCCACACGATCAAATAATAAAGGGTCGAAACCTTTTGTTGCTGGATAAAAGAAGAGTACTGGTGCATCTTGTGCTGAAACGTAATATCTGCAGGTCAAGAATACCCCTGAATCAACCTCAAAGTTCACATCTTCTGCATCGGAGGAGCAGAGGGACTTATGGTCTTTACATTGATCCGGAAACAGCAATGCCGTTATATCAGACTGGTCGATTTTACTATAAGAATTCATTGGTATAGAGATGAGTTGAAAGGAAAATTAATGTAAACATTCACCAGCACCCCATATGCGCAAGATCAGACCGCCGTGCATAGAAAGGCGGGCACAGAGACCCGCCTCTACGTGCCCGTCGGCCTGCTTATGCGCTTTCTTATGCACTGCTGAACGTTTACAGGTCTGCGGTTATGCGGACATTTTGCTATTCCCGGTGAACGGTTACAAATTAATAAGTTCGCCCAAAAAAGGTAATTATATTAAAGGATCTTCATAGAAAAAGCTAGTTATTGAGTGTAGTACGTTGGAAAGCATTCCATTTCGGATATGAGATGACATTACTGTCCGTTGAACAGAGTACAAAAAAACGGGTGTCAGAATAATACTGACACCCGTTTTTTTGTATTTGTGGGGTGAGCGAGGGGACTTGAACCCCCAGCCTCCTGGGCCACAACCAGGTGCTCTAACCAATTGAGCTACGCCCACCACAAAGTATGTTATGCTGAAAAACCAGTCTTATATACTCGGTCAGCTCTGGTTTTGCAAGGGTAAAATTATTCCAGATTTTCTTTACAGTGCATGCATTTTTTTGCCTGTGCCTTAATAATTTCCAAGCAATGCGGGCATTCTTTCTTGAAATTATTTTGCAACAGTTCGTTTATTACCTGATTGACCTTATGTTTTAAAGCAGGGTCTCTAAATGTATGGTTTCTAAGCGGATCGATACAGGCGAGATCGTTTATTTGTTTAAGGTATCCAAGAGCTGTTACTCGAGTACTTTTAGTGGCAGCTTCATCAAGCAGAAGAGTGAGCACCGGTTCGAGATTTTTATCCTCAACGCAACTCTTGAGCTTTTCTGTAGCATCCTTTTCCTTACGAAACCTGGCGTTCTGGTTCTTCAGTTCTTCTTTATCAATAACGCAGGCCTTGAAAGCATCGGCGTTCCCGACCATCATATAATTTCCTTCAGGACTCCCCGGAAGTTCCATGTATCTGTAAGATGCGTGGTGACCAAATTGTTTTTCTATTTTTTCCCAACCTCTTAAAAACAATGGACAAACATCGTTGAGACATATAAACAGGACATCCGATCCCCAGCCTAGTCCATCTCCGACATGTATCGGCGGTGCTTCACAGCAGGACATAGTTTGATTACAATGAGGGCAGGTCTTCACCTCGTCCAGATAACTCAAATCTTGAATCATAAATCTACTCCTTGAAAAGGATTGAAACCGGCCGCTATCATGTACTCCATGGCAACGGCCGGTTTTAAAATAAAATTAAAAGTTATCAATACTGATAATCTCGTAAAAACCTAAAATTCCAGCTGGCTAAGTAAAAAGCTTCATATGCTAGGCGCGCAATATTTCTATCATTTCAGCATACTAGAGTATGTCGTAATGATAGAAATTTTGCAGCAACGACGCAGATGAAGAGTTTTTACGACGCCATCAATTCTAATACCACACGATAAACCTTGCAAGCGGCGCTACCTCAAAGAAATCATGGACATTTCATGCTTGGTTTGCTCATAACCTCATCTACGGCCTTTGCTTGCTTCATTCGGGACTGAAGGAATGCCTGGGACATAGTGGACTTATTCTCTTCCATTATATTGGAAAGTGCAGCAATTTTTCCATTTTCAGCCAGCTTCATCAGCTTAAGGATATTTTCGGCAAAACTTCGCACAATTTTCCTGCCATCACCGGCTGTTGCCATGATTTCCGCATAGGTTCGAGAATTTTGGTTGTGAATCCTGGCCATAGCCAGAATGCCATAGAGAGAGGTCAAGGTCGAATGACTATTGATATCGTCATACTCAATCCGATGTTCTCTCAGGGTCATCGCCAGGGCAACCGATACCGTTGTCGGAAGTTTCTGGCTGATTCCCATCAGCAAATCGTGTTTTTGAGCACTATCGTGATATATGTCTGCACCGTGTTTATATAAAAAGGCCTCAAATTCGCTGCAGAAACCTCCACTCCTGTGTGTTCGGACCACGGCGGCGTTTTTATCTTTCATGGTAATTGCCTGCGGTCCCCAGAGATTGTGAACAAACATCACCTCAACTCCCTGACTGGTCGCTTCCAGGGCTGTCGCTATCGTATGCTCCGATTCCCCGGCCAGAATAATCAAGGCCTGTCCATCTCTTAAAAGAGGACCATAGGTACTGATTACCGAGGCAGTAACCGAGATAGGTACGCAAACCAGTACGACGTCCACTTTTTCGATCATAGATTCAGAACTAAGCTGTGTTTTTCGACCTGTAATGAACGTCTTATATCCCTCATTTGCCAGTCGATCGGCAAACCATTTGCTCATGTCGCCACTTCCGATAAAACCAAAGGACTTAATCTTTTTTACCCGCATATCTACGCGGGGAAAAGATCCGAGAACCTTAAGAGCATCCTCTTCCTGGATAATGGACGACTCAATCGTGTGAAGGGCGTTTCTTAAAAGTGGGTTATCCACATGACCTTCAATCTCCACATATATGCGCAGTTTCTGGGTCTGAACATCATTCTCAGATTGCAGATCAAGTATATTGATCCCACGCCGGGTGAATTCACTTAAAATATCGGCAAGCATGCCTACTCTATCTCGCAGCGGGCGGGTGATAATCGCAGTTGCGTCATATCCGGACTCTTTCGCCGGTTTTCGGCCGATTATAGAAAACCGTGTGCGATTGTGAGATACCACCTCGCGAGTCCAAAGTTGAAAGCCATGTTTTTTCACTAATGCTTCGGATTCAATTACTGCATGTTCCTGTTTGTTTTCCTGACAAATCGAATCCATAGCCATTTCTATGTCAGGAACGGCCATAAGGATGGCATCGGCATAATTTTCTTCGATGAATTCCTCGCATTGCCTTAATACTGAACTTCTGCCTACAATGGTGGTAATTTTGGTTTTGCCTTTTTCGGGGGAAGAGAGGGCACCCAAAGAGAGATGAATCGGCAACACGACATTATCTATCCAATAGCCTTTTTCCATCTTTGCCATCAATCTGAAATACTCTTTAACCTCGCCCTCACGGGTGTTGTACACAGGTATGATTGCATACTGAACTCTTTCCTCTTTGAAGGCTGTGAATATATCTGCGATCCGGTTAAACAATACGATTTCAGCATGAGGGGAATACTGACAGGACGCTTGATAGCTGTCTGAACCAATAGGCCCCAAAGTAGCTATGGTGGCAGTAGATAGCATGATTATGTATACTTGATGATTATAATGAGAATCTTTAGAGAGATTGTTTTCTTGCAACAAACAGGAAAACTATCTTTAAGGTACTATAAAGTCCTGATGTCTAATATATGAATCGCACAACAAAATATACGTTCTCCATCATTTAAGCAAGATTTATAACCATATCGCCACTGGTACTCCGGCTCCGCAATATTTATGATTCCAGACATAGCTGAATATTTATCATCTCTTAAAAGCTCTGCTAAATTCGGTCCCCAGATAGTATGCCATCGGGACTTTCCGGCAAAAGATGCTCAATACGCTTCGGAGTTTCCCCCTTTGGCTGAAGCTCTTCGCGCCGGTTTGGCAAAGTCCGGAATCTCCAGACTCTACTGTCATCAGCACCGGGCCGTTTGTTCTATCCTGAAGGCCAAAGACGTCATTGTAGCAACACCAACCGCATCCGGCAAAAGCATGATCTATAATCTGCCGGCATTAAATGATCTGTTTTGTGATCATCCCGGCCATTCCCTCTACCTTTTCCCATTGAAGGCTCTGGCTCGGGATCAACGTAATGTAGTGGAGACCTTATTTCAAAAACTACCTGTCGACATACGGCAAAAATACCATCAGGTTTCAGCCCTTTTTGACGGTGACACAAGCAGTTACGCTCGTAGAAAAATTCGCGACACGCCGCCCCGTATTCTCATCACCAATCCGGAGATGGTTCACCTGTCAATTTTACCCTACCATCGGAACTGGACCGAATTCTTCAGCGGATTGCGCTATGTCGTCATTGACGAAGTGCATAGTTATCGGGGAGTACTTGGCAGTCATATGGCCTGGGTCCTTCGCAGGCTGCAAAGAATTGCCGCACTTTATGGCGCGAATCCGACCTTTATTCTGCTCTCCGCGACCATCGGCAACCCTGGCGAATTAGGAGGACTTCTCCTTAATAGACCTGTTGAAGTTATCAGTGAATCCGGAGCTCCTCAGGCAGAGAAAAATATGCTGTTTATCAATCCCTGGGACAGTGCCGCCTACACTGCAAGCCAGCTCCTCGAGGCAGCTGTGAAACGTGGTCTGCGGACGATTGTTTATACTCAATCCAGAAAAATGACTGAGCTGATCAACCTCTGGACCGCACCTCGGCTTGGTCAACTTTCGGCAAAACTTAGCGCCTATCGCGCAGGTTTTTTGCCGGAAGAACGGCGGGAAATAGAACAGCAGCTTTTTGCCGGTGAACTGCTCGGAGTAATTTCCACATCGGCGCTGGAGCTAGGGATCGACATTGGAGATCTCGACCTCTGTATTTTAGTTGGGTACCCCGGTTCAATCATGGCTACCTGGCAGCGGGGAGGCCGGGTTGGCAGGAGTCTTAGGCAGTCGGCGATTATCCTCATCGGCCAGGAGGATGCCTTGGATCAATACTTCATGAGACAACCCGAGGATTTTTTCGCGAGGTCTGCCGAATCGGCGGTTCTCAATCCGGAAAACAGCAGCATCATGGACCAACACCTGCTCTGTTGTGCGGCCGAGAGTCCATTATTACAAGATGAAACTCTGATGAAAAACAAGGCAATAGAAAATCGGGTGACTACACTATCCGGCTATGGTTCCCTGTTGGAAACGGCTACAGGCGGCGTCTGGATTTCTCCAAGAAAATATCCCCAGAGACACATCAGTCTTCGGGGTGGCGGAAAAAAAATGTCAATAATCGACATGGAGAGCGGGGAAGTAGTTGGAGAAATTGACGCGGTACGCGGCATGAAAGAATGTCATCCCGGAGCTGTGTATATCCATCGAGCCACATCCTGGCTTGTTGACTCTTTCGACCTTTTCGAAGGGGAAGTTATCGTGCACAAAGAAACGCCGAAATTCTTTACCAGACCGATGACCGAGAAACGAACGGAAATTCTTGAAGTTCTTGAGCATAAAGCCAGTTTTGGGATTCAGGCATCTTTTGGCAGGCTCAGGGTAACCGAAAAAGTGACCGGTTACCAAAAGCGTAACAGTTTCACCCAGAAATTAATTTCGACCACAACTCTCGATCTACCTGAACAAATCATAGAAACCGAAGGCATCTGGGTAGATATTCCCAAGCACATTGTCACTCTTATGGAGCTGGAAAAATATCATTTTATGGGAGCAATTCATGCATTGGAACATGCGATGATCGCACTCTTTCCGTTGCTGGTTCTCTGCGATCGAAACGATATCGGCGGAATTTCCTGTCCAATGCATGAACAGACGGAAATGGCCTCTATTTTTGTATACGATGGCTATCCCGGCGGAGTCGGCCTGGCGAAAGAAGCTTTTAGGAAAATGAATGATTTGCTGACCCACACGGAGAAGACTGTCGCTTCATGCGGTTGTGCAACCGGATGTCCCTCCTGCGTTCACTCACCAAAATGCGGTTCGGGAAACCGGCCTATCGACAAAAAAGCCTGCCTTGTCCTCCTTTCTAAAATCCTTGAGGCAAGAACAAAAGGTAACGACAACAGCAGTATCTGTTTAAGGGCTCATCTTTCCACAATGATTCCAGAAATCCTGCCGGCGAAAAACGTATGCCGGCGAAAGGGACTCGATGCCTTGCCGGCAAAATTCGGCGTATTTGACCTGGAAACAATCCGCTCGGCAGAAGAAGTTGGGGGTTGGAGAAATTCTCACCGGATGGGAATTTCCGTAGCAGTTGTTTACGATTCGGCGATAAATGATTTTGTAAGCTATCTCGAGCCGGAAGTAGATAAACTGGTCAGCCATCTGGCTAGTTTTGATCTCGTTGTCGGCTTTAACAATAAACGCTTTGATAACAGGGTATTGTCAGCATACACGGATATAAATCTTGCTCTCTTTCCCACACTTGATTTACTCGAGGAGATCCACAACTACCTTGGATACAGGTTAAGCCTCAATCGTCTGGCCGAACAGACACTGGGCACAAAAAAAACGGCTGACGGACTTCAAGCACTGGCCTGGTATAAGCAAGGGAGAATAGATTTGATTCGGCACTACTGTAAAAAAGATGTAGAAATTACCAGGGACATCCTTTTTCACGCATTAGAGCAAGGGTTTCTGGTATTTACCAACAAAGCAAAACAGATGGTTCGATTACCCCTTGCTCTTGACGCCGCAATTGAAAAAATACTAAAAACCAGCCGATTCAACTGATCACTTTGGCCAAAGCAGGGAGCTGTAGATCCATCCCGTTGTGCCGCTGCTGTGTTGAACCTTGGTCCATTTGCCTTCTTCGGATATTCGGGTCAGTACTACGCCTCTCTCAACATCAGCAATTATCGAATCCTTGGTCGATGGTCCGGATCTCATATTCACACTACTTCCGGCATTGACAATGACCGTATCATCCTTTCTGACAATGCTCTCATGGACCCAACCTGAATCATTTTCAAAATCAGTAATTTTGTACCATTCACCTTCTTTTTTGTCGATCTTAAGCGGATAACCTTCAAAAAGTTCCATGGATGCAGGATAATTAGTGCCTGGACCGGTTCTGACATTGGCGTTATCAGTCGTAATCGACAAATAATCCGCAGCAAACGCCGAAGTAGAAGCCAGTAAACAAGTGCAACCGAAAATGAAGCATATTTTAAATAATTTTTTCATAAGTACAAACAATGTGATTTTATTTTTTATCTAAATGAATGAGCACGTTACATACTCGAACCTCGGACTAGTGCTTTTTTTTATAGCATTATTAGCCGCTCAAGTCAAACAACATATCCCGACAATTCCGATAGATCAGAGGAAACGCACGCGTTTTTTTTCTTTCTCCATGATAGAGATCGCACCAAGAGGAAAGGTCAGGCTACCGGGGTAATGTCCTGAAGGAAAATTTCCCCAGATAGGCATCGCCCGATCGGCACAGAGTTCAAGAATCCTGTTCCAGATCGACTCTTTATAATGTATATTTTCAGCTGGGTTCGCACTTGTAGACATCGAAAATTCACCCAATATCAACCCTGCAAGTTTATCGAATTTGCCGGCCAGCTTCAGCTGAGTCAACATCCGATCGATTTTGTAGGCTGGTTCGTTAATGTCCTCAAGAAAGACAATCTTGTTATCCCAGGAGAAGTCATATGCAGTACCTAAAAATGTGACAAGACTGGCCAGATTCCCCCCGATCAAAGGTGCGGAAATTTCCGGACCGTCACGCAAGACTTCAATTGCCGTCGATTCGATGCTATGAGCACATTGTTTAGTCAGGCAACAAAAAAGACTTTCACGGGCTTCTTCCGTTGCGCTCCCAAGAGAAGTCACCACAGGACCATGTAAAGAGATCAATCCGGTCTGCTCATACAAATAGTTCTGGAGTATGGTGATGTCTGAAAATCCTATGAGGAATTTTGGTTTTCCGGACACCATGCAAAGATCTATAGTATCCAGCATTCTCAGACATCCATATCCTCCCCGCATAGCAATAAGTCCATTAATCTCATGGTCTTGTATGAGATTATTAAACTCAAAACCGCGATTATCGTCGCTATCGGCCAGATACTCAAGTCCCGGCCAGAGGTTTTGCGGGTATCTTACCTGAAAGCCCATTTCGCGAAGCACCTTGACTCCCTGGAGAAAACGTCCCTCATCCTGCATTTGTCCGGCAGGGGCAATAATGCCGATACTGTCACCTTTTTTTAACGGGGAAGGATAGAGCGGAGGCTTCATCGCTGCACAACCCGATTATATATTATTTGCAAGCCCTGCAGGGTCAACATGGGTTCTATCACATCGATCAAAGTTGCATAAGGTGCTATCAAATGTGCCATACCGCCTGTGGCCACCACCTTAAATTCTTCTTCCGCTGTTGTTACCATTTCCTTTTTTATCCCCCGCACCAAGCCATCGATCATTCCCCCATAGCCATAAAGAATGCCGCTTTTCATCGCTTGTACTGTTGATTTTCCAATAATGGAGGGGGGAGGTTCGGATACGTCGATGCGGGGAAGATTGGCTGTTTTTGTAGCAAGAGCCTCAAGAGAAATAGCGATCCCGGGAAGAATCGCGCCACCGAGATATTCACATTTCTCAGTCACACAATCGAAGGTAATGGCCGTACCGAAATCAAGCACAATCTGCTTGCATTTATGGTTGTTCCAGGCTGCAATAGCGTTTACCAGACGATCGGCACCCACCTCTGCCGGGTTGTCGAGCAATACGCTGATCAAATCTTTGATTTCTTCCACCTTGACAACAAACAGATCGTGTTGGAGTTGATCGGAAAAATGTCTTTTACAATAGGTTATCCAGGCAGACTGAAGAATTGGTACTACACTCGCTATAATAATTCCCTTAATTTTTTCTTTTTTAATGCCCGCCATTGCGAATAATGTTTGATAACGAATAGCCAGTTCATCCGCAGTACTTTTGGCGTCGGAATTCAACCGCCATTGGGCAACGAGTTCATTGTTCTCGTACATGCCCGTTACTGTATGTGAATTTCCAATATCAACGACCAAAAACATAATATATCCTTTTATTAGTTGAAAAGTTCCCAGTTACTGGCTTTGTATTGTCGGACAAGATATTATAGTAGGACTTAAAACAAAAGAGTTCTACTCGGATCAATTGAACCTTTTATCTTCGTGAGCACAAAAACATACAACAAGCAAAGAGTCTCTTTACGACAAAACCTTTAATACTGATAATACAGGCTATCAACATAATTATGAAACCGATTATTCTAGTGTCCACAACTCTTGAAAAAAAGGCGGATGCAGAGCGTATTGCCGGGTTGCTTCTGGCTCGTAAGCTGATAGCCTGCGCGCAGATATCCGGTCCAATTACCAGCCTCTTCCGATGGAACGACGCGACAACATTCGCCACGGAATTTTCCTTAAGCCTAAAAACAATACCGGCCTGCACCGAGGTGGTAAAAACCCTGATAAAACAGGAGCACCCGTATGATCTGCCGGAAATTATTGTACAGGAAATTCACGATTCCAGTAATGAATATTGTGGGTGGGTTTATGGAGAGGTGCAGCAATGTCAATAAAAGAACGTCAGGGATACAGAAGGAGAAAAATCGGGACGTATGTATGTCATTGCTGCAAACGAAGCCTGCAATTTTGCTGGAGTTGTCCTTGTGGTTTTATGATCTGCAAGGACTGCTTTGAAGAAAATAAGTGGGGAATCAGTAATGGCCCAACCTGGATCTGTCCGGACTGCGAACGTATTCGGATGATGTAACTGAACTTTGAACAAATCACTCTGTAACAAGTCACTCGATATGAAAAACGGGAAGTTACGCCTACAAATGCGAGACTATGCAACAACCGATGCCGGAAGCTGAATATTTATCTCTGTTGCGTATTCCCCTGAAATACAATATTATGCCTCGTTATTATTAATATTTTCTTAGCGATAGGCCGCATTATAATGAATGTATCTACACAAATTTACGACGAAAGCAAAATAAAAACTCTCAGTTCCCTTGAACATATCAGAAAGCGTCCCGGTATGTATATAGGTCGCCTGGGAGATGGTTCAAATCAGAATGATGGAATCTACATCCTGCTGAAGGAGGTTGTGGATAACGCGGTAGATGAATTTATTATGGGGGCTGGGAAAAGAATTAATATCTCCATCCATGATGACGGCTCTGTACAGGTAAGAGACTTCGGCAGGGGAATTCCCCTTGGTAAAATTGTTGATTGCGTATCAACCATCAATACCGGAGCCAAGTATAATACGGATGTTTTTCAATTCTCGGTCGGGTTAAATGGAGTGGGCACCAAGGCAGTTAATGCGCTATCTGATGTTTTTACCGTAACTTCCTGTCGTGATGGAAAATTTGCCTCTGCTGTCTTCAACAACGGAAAGCTGGTCGAGCAAAAAGATGGGGATACAGAGGAAAAGAATGGCACACAAATAGATTTTCTGCCTTCTAAAGAAATGTTTCCAAATTTCACCTTTGATCTTTCCTATGTTGAGCAAAGACTCTGGCGATATGCGTATCTTAATGCCGGGCTGAAAATTTACCTCGACAAAAAACTCTATTACTCATCCAAAGGCCTGCTTGACCTGCTGGATAAAGAACTCGATGGCGCCGAACTGTACCTTCCTATTTATTATAGGGATAATACCCTGGAATTCGCTTTCTCCCATACGGATTCCTTCAGTGACTGCTACTATACCTTCGTCAATGGCACCTACACCAACGAAGGTGGTACCCATCTATCTGCTTTTCGTGAGGGTATTCTTAAAGGAATCAACGAGTTCTCCGGTAAAAAATTCGTCAATACGGATGTTCGGGATGGTGTGGTGGGTACCCTAGCCATCAAAATTAAAGACCCCGTTTTCGAGTCGCAAACCAAAAATAAACTAGGCAATACTGAAATCAGATCATGGATTGTCAATACGGTGAAAGATGCTGTTTCCAGTGCACTCTATAAAGATACCGATTCAGCACAAATATTGATTGATAAAATCTTAAGGAATGAAAAAGTACGCAAGGAATTACAGTCTGTTCGAACGGAAGCGCGAGCGAATGCTAAAAAAATTGCTTTCAAAATCGATCAGTTAAAGGACTGCAAATACCATCCTTCACGAACGAAGCCTTCTGAACCGGGCAAAGAGAATATGGTTTTCATCACCGAGGGACAATCGGCAGCCGGCTCGATTGTCTCATCGAGAGACCCTTTTACCCAGGCTGTTTTTTCCCTGAAAGGAAAACCCTTAAATGTTTTTGGCCAAAAGATGACCACGCTGTATAAAAACGAGGAGATGTATGCTTTGATGAGAGCCCTGAACATCGAAGACTCAATCTCCGATGTAAGATTTGATAAAGTTATCCTGGCAACTGATGCCGATGTCGATGGGCTGCATATTCGGAATCTGCTTCTTACCTTTTTTCTGCACTATTTCGAGCCGCTGGTTAAGCTCGGCCATATCTATATTCTGGAAACACCGATTTTCAGGGTAAGAAACAAAAAAGAAACAATTTACTGTTACTCGGAAGAAGAAAAAAGGACAGCTACCCAAAAGTTGAAAGGTCGCGGGAGTGCGGACACTAACGTGGAAACCACGCGGTTCAAAGGATTGGGGGAGATCTCTCCAAAGGAATTCAAACAATTCATCGGTCCTGATATTCGCATCAAAAATGTAACTCTTGATTCTCTAAGCGAGGTGGCAAAGGTCCTGTCGTTTTACATGGGCAAAAATACACCCGCAAGGCGCCAGTATATAATGGAAAATCTAGTGATTGAGAACTAAGCCGCTAAGATCCTGAAGATTTTTTTACATTCATTACAAATGACAAAATCGTAAAAACCTTAAATTTCAGATGGCTAAGTAAAAAGCTCCATATGCGAGGCACACAAATTTTCAATTATTTCGGCGTACCAAGGTACGTCGTAATGGTTGAAAAATTGCAGCACCGAAGCAGAGGAAGAATTTTTACGACGCCATCACAGTTAGAAATCTATTTTTTGCCAAGACATGGAAACTCACCCAGGTAAGCTTCATCAATTATTCGACACTAATTTCCTTGAATATACTTCATATGTAATTCGTGAAAGAGCCATCCCGTCCATTGAAGACGGATTAAAACCGGTACAACGGCGTATTTTGCAGACGTTATACAATATGGAGGATGGCCGGTTTCATAAAGTCGCCAACCTGGTTGGGGAGACTATGAAATTGCACCCTCATGGCGATCAGTCCATTTTTGCCGCCCTCGTCAATCTTGCAAACAAAGGTTATCTTATTGAGAGGCAGGGAAATTTTGGTAACATTTTCACAGGAGATGGTGCCTCCGCTGCTCGATATATTGAGTGCCGCCTGTCCCCGCTTGCTAAAGAAATTCTTTTTAATAAGGATCTCACAGAGTTTGTAGAATCCTATGACGGCAGAATGATGGAACCGGTGACGCTTCCATCAAAAATTCCTCTGTTGCTTCTTATGGGGGCCGAAGGAATTGCAGTAGGAATGGCCACCAAGATTCTACCGCATAATTTTTGCGAGATTCTTGAGGCTCAGAAAAAGATCCTGGTTGGAGAAGAATTTATTCTCTATCCTGATTTTCCCCAAAAAGGTCTTGTTGACGTAAGTAATTATGAAGAGGGCAATGGCAAAATCAGATGCAGAGCCCGAATCGAAGAATTGAATGAAAAAACCATTATTATCAAGGAAATTCCATTTAGTACGACGACACAATCACTTACTGATTCAATAGAAAAAGCGGCAAAAGCCGGCAAAATAAAGATTGTTTCAATCAACGATTACACAGCCGAAGAGGTTGAGATAGAAATCAAATTGGCTCGGGGAGTATATGCCAATGATACCATCAAGGCACTATATGCCTTCACCGATTGCGAAGTCTCCATCACCCCAAATCTCACCCTCATTAATGGATCCACGCCGGAAACTTCGACAGTAAGTGATGTTCTCAAGTATAACACTCATAAGCTGAAAGACGACCTGCAAAGGGAATTGGAAATTGAACTGGGCAGGTACGAGGATAAACTGCATGCGAAACTGCTGGAACAGATATTTATCGAAGAAAGACTCTATAAAAACATCGAGGAGGAAACAAGTTATAAAGCTGTAGTGCAAAGTGTCGACACTTCCTTGGTTGCCTATGCAGACCAGCTCATTCGACCAGTTACCAAAGAGGATATTGAAAGGCTTCTGGAAATCCGAATAAAGCGAATATCTCGATATGACATTAACAAACAGCAAAAAGAGATAAAAGAGATACGAAAAAACATGACGGATATCCGTAAATCCTTAAAGGATATGGTCGCTTTTTCACTCTCTTTTCTTGATAATCTGCTTGCAAAATATGGGCAATCCTTCCCCAGACAGACTGAGATTACCAGCTTCGCAGAAGTGAGTTTTAGAAAAGTTGCTCTTTCCAACTTGAATGTTTTATATAATCGTAAATCCGGCTTCATGGGCTATCAGATCAAGGAAGAAGCAGATCCCAAGGAAGACTTAACCGTAACTTGTTCTGAATATGACAGGCTTTTTCTTATTTTCAGCAACGGGCTCTATAAAATTATTCCCGTTACCGAAAAGCTGTATGTCGGCCATGATCTGGAATGGCTTGGTATTGTCGAAAAGGAGAATATTTTTAACATCATATATCGGGATGGCGCAGAAAATTACGGCTATGCGAAACGATTCAAGACTCCGAGTTTCATTCTGGAAAAAGAGTACCGACTTTTTCCAGAACACAAACGATCGAAAATTTTGTTCCTGGCCTTAGGTGAAAATAATTTTGCCAAGATTAATTTAATGCCTTCCTCCCGAGCAAAAACCAATACTCTGGAAGTCGCCTTTGATGACTACCTGATAAAAAATGCATCGGCGAAAGGCAAGCGCATCTCAAATCGAATAATACGAAGAGTCACTCCAATTAACGGGATCAGTTCCGAGCAAACTAAACAGATTCTGCCCCTTCCCGGACTCGAACTTGATCAGGTTCAAAAAAAACATGGCGCGGAGGACAAACAGACCGCATTGGATGGAGGAGAGGAACAAAACGATTCACAGGAATAACGACTGATGGCTAAGTAAAAACCCTTCATTTGCTTCGTAGCTGTAAATTTTTAATTATTACGACGTACACATATGCCGAAATAATTAAAATTTTGCATGCAGCCTATATGAAGTTTTTTACTTAACCATCTAAAATTGAAGGTTTTTACGAAACCATCACGATTAACAAATTAAGCTATCAATAGTTAATGTTAAGTCTCAAGTTTTCCTTTCAACGAATGTTGTCCGGCAAAAACTATCCTGGCATTGACGATTTGGCCGGCAGCAAAGGGTAAATTTTCCTCAAAATGGACAATATGATTAGTGTCCGTTCGTCCTTTTGATCCGGTATCATCTGTTTCTTCAATCATAACTTTCTTTATCCTACCGACGAATTCCTCATTCCTCTCCAGACTAATCTCATCCTGTCTTTTCTGGAAGCGGGCTAACCTTGCCGATTTCACCTTTTCGTCAACCTTTTCCGCGAATTGACTGGCTCGGGTACCCGGCCGATCTGAATATTTAAAGGAGAATGAACCATGAAATCTTACTCTCTCAAGTAAGTCCATTGTTCCTTCGAAGTCATTGTCGGTTTCCCCGGGAAATCCAACAATAACATCGGTGGTGAGAGCAATCTCCGGGCAATATTCATGTAGTTTATTAACTTTGTCTATATATTGCGCAACCGTATATTTACGGTTCATTCTCTTGAGAATTTCATCGGAACCGGCCTGTACCGGTAAATGAAACTGCGGACAAAGATTTTCAATATCTTGGAAACATTTCATCAGCTCATCAGTCAGGTCTTTGGGATTAGAAGTTGTGAACCTCAACCGCGACAAGCCGGCAATTCCCGCGACTTCCCTGAGCAGATCTGCAAAATTATAATCCTCTTTGATCGAAGAAACTTGATTGGTCTTCCCGTATGAATTTACGTTTTGTCCAAGCAAGGTAATTTCCCTTACTCCAGCCCCAACCAACACTTTAATTTCGTCTATTATGTCGTTAACTTTTCGTGATATTTCTCTTCCTCTGGTATACGGAACAACACAATACGTACAATAATTATTGCACCCTTGCATAATGGTGACGAATTTTCTGAATTGAATCCTTGGTGAAGGGGAAGGGGAGGCAGTTCCTCGATTACCGGGAAGAGATATTTCCGGTAAATACCTCGGAATATCGTAACTATCGCTTAAATCTGTTATGACCTTACTTTCACTTGTTACGTTCCTTTCCAGCAATTCACCGATATTGTATATGCTCTGTGTTCCGATAACAAGATCGACATGTGGCATTTTCTCTACAATTTTAGCACCTTCCTGCTGAGCCACGCAACCTGCAACACATATCTTCATCCCGGGACGTTGCAGCTTTATTTTCCGGAGGTAGCCAAGCAGACTCATGACTTTTTGTTCAGCTTTGGCTCGAATGGAGCAGGTATTAAGAATCACCAGATCTGCAGCGTACATATCCATACCCTCAACATAGCCATAGCTTGAAAGCGTTTGCGCCATTATCTCGGAATCCCTTTCATTCATCTGGCAACCAAAGGTCTTAATAAAAAAAGCTTTCTGATTCATACCCATCTATAATTAATCCTGCGAATAAACGTCAGTCGGTTTTGATAATTCAAAGGCCAGCGCCCCTAAAAGTTGAAAAAGATCCCGAGCCATTTCTTGGGGATATCGTATCACTACGACTCCATTTCCCCCATGAAAACTTGATAATATCGCCAGGTTATCATATCCCTCGAGAATAAATTTCAGAAAATGAAATTTTCCGGGGGAAATCCTCAAATACACTTCACTCAGCCTGAGTGTACTCATGATCTAGACCGTGAGTGACGCATCAACTTTGCACATCTGACTGGAGTTTTTCTCAAGAAGCGGAGATACGATTTCCTCAAGAAATTCTTCAGTTTGTTCTGACGCGCGACCGGTAAATTGGGAATAATCATTTACCATGGCTTCAAGCTCCTGCAAAGAGAAGGGGATACGGTCATCTCCAGCCAATCGAACAAACAGATCATTTTCTTTGCCTTGTTCCTTAACAACCTTGCCGGCAGCAATTGAGTGTTCTTTGACGATCTCATGCATTTCCTGACGGCTTTCACCTCTTTTGACCGCTTCCATGAGGATCTTTTCAGTAGCCATAAAGGGGAGTTCCGCTAAAAGATGTTTATTTATTTGTGCCGGAAAAACAACCATATCTGATGTGATGTTCATAAACAACTTCAAAATAGCATCGGTGAGCAGAAAGCATTGAGGAATGTCCATTCTGCGTATTGCAGAGTCATCGAGTGTTCGTTCAAACCACTGATTACTGTAGGTCGAGGCAAAATTTAGAGGCAGGGACATTAATTTTCGGGCAAGACCCGTCAGTCTTTCAGATCGCATAGGATTTCTTTTATAGGCCATAGCTGAAGAGCCGGTCTGGTTTTTCTCAAATGGTTCTTCCTGTACTTTAAGATTGGAAAGTAACCGGAGATCAACTGCAAATTTATGGGAGGTAGAGCCAATTCCGGCAAGGGTTTCCGCGAGTTTCATGTCAAGCTTTCGAGTATACGTTTGGCCCGTAACCGCAAAAGTCTCTGAAAATCCTAGCTTTTTAGCAACCAACATATCCAGCTGCCGAACCTTCTTATGATCCCCCTTAAACAGCTCCAAAAAAGTAGCCTGAGTACCAACAGTTCCTTTAGCGCCACGAGCTTTGATTTGACTCAGATACATGTCAATGTATTCCAGATCCATAATCAGATCCTGTAAATACAAAGTATTTCGTTTGCCAACAGTGGTCGGTTGTGCCGACTGATAATGCGTAAAACCAAGAGTAGGTAGGTCTTTGTATTTCCAACAGAACTCGGAGAGGTTTTTTATGACCTGGAGAAGTGAAGAACGAATGAGCTGCATAGCTGATCTTTGAACAATTAGATCCGTGTTGCAGACCACGAACTGGGAAGTCGCGCCAAGATGGATAATACCGGCAGCTTTTGGGCATTTGAGTCCAAATTCATAAACATGCGCCATAACGTCGTGGCGTATTTCTTTTTCTTTTTGTGAGGCTGTTTCAAAATCGATATTTGAAATATTTATCCGCATTTCATTTAACATTTCTTCACTGATGATATCAGTCAAACCGAGTTCGAATTGTGCCTCGGCAAGTGCCAGCCAGCATTTGCGCCAAGTTGTGAATTTGGTCTTTTCAGAAAATAATTGCTGTATTTCGAGACTGGTATAACGACTGACAAGTGGTTCCTGATATATTTCACGGGACATAGAGTACTCTCCGAATGGCATTAATTCCGTATCAACAAATAATTAAGTAAAAATAACTCGTTAAATGACACCTGGGTGGGCTTTTTAATAATTGGTTAAGAAGGGCATATTTATAGCATTTTTATCACAATAAAAAAACCTAAGATGAGTCTCATTTTGCCGCCAAACTTAAGCAAAACCACCATACTTAACTATGTCGCATAATGTATATTATGTATATAAATAAATATATACTGTTATTACAACATATTGAATATATAATTTCACAATTAAACGTGTGAGATCCAGCTGTCGAACCTTCTTATTTGTGATTCGGCCCTTTGTGCTTTTTAGGCCCTACCTGGAACGAAAACTAGAAAAAACTTTAAGGAAAGAATCTGACGAACTCCTTGTAGAGATAAAAAAATTTGAAGGAAAACTTAATGAAGAATCTATGATTCCAGCAAGAGCAGAATCTTTTAAGATTGATAAATCTCGTAAAAAGCTAATATTTCAAATGGCTAAGTAAAAAGCTCTATATGTGAGAAGCGCAAATTTCTATCATTTCGGCGTGCTAGCTACGTCTTTATGATTGAACTTACCATAAATGAACATATGTGAATTCGCCGAAATTTAAAGATCAATAACCCTCACTTGCCAATTTACTGTCCCACGAAACCTGTTCATGGTCGGAGTATAAAGCATGTTTCTTTTTGGTTGTTGCTGAACATCATCCAGATGCTTGCCAAGACTGAAACCAATGCCTTTAAAATTAGTATACCTGCCTCTGATCGTCACCTGCAGGTGCTCGGAATCCCGACCGACGGTTCGAGAATCAATAATGGTTACTTCCGGGTCCTGAAAAATTGGTTGAGGATTTCCCGGACCGAATGGTTCGAGAAGTCGAAAGCAACTCAGATGATCTTCATTCATTATCAATTCTGCGGAACACCGGATATCATACTGTTTCTTCGGAACAATCTTTCGTTCTTTCATTGCTTCTCTGGTAAGAGAAATGAAATTCGCCTCAAAACCCGGCATTTTACCGTTTTGTATTGTCAAACCGGCAGCCATTTCATGACCACCGAATCTGTCGATCCACTCTTTGCATTTTTCCAATAATACCATTACATTAATACCTTCCACGGATCTCGCGGAACCGGTATAAAAGATTTCCCCATCGGCATACTGCTTTTTTGCAAATACAATGGCTGGAACCCTAAACATATCAACAAGCCGGGATGCAACGATCCCAGCCACCCCCTGGTGTAACTCCCCTTTTGCTATGACGCATTTATCTTGTATCAACGAGGCGGAATCGAGCATAGTTAAGGCTATTTCTAGATTGTCATTACTCAGCTGCCTTCTCTCCATGTTCAGTTCCGTGAGTTTTTGAGCCAAACGCCTGGCTTTCTTGCGATCCTGCCCCGTAAGAAGTTCAACTACAATTTTGCTTTCTCCCAGTCTTCCAGCCGCGTTTATTTTTGGTCCGAGCAGGTAGCCAATATCTTCAGAAGTAATGTTCTCTCCAGTAATTTCGCTGGACATTAATAGTTCCTGGAGACCTATAAAGGACGGCTCTGCAAGAGCCTCAAGCCCTGCTCTTACTAAAATTCTATTGGTGCTGGAAAGATTAACTACATCCGCTATAGTACCAAGAGCAACAAAAGCCAGATATCGTTTGAGATTGATCCTGCCGATCTCCTGCGATGATAAAAAATATGCCTGCGACGAAAGTTCAGCTCTGATTCCCGCAGCCAAATAGAATGCGACTCCAACTCCCGCTAGATGTTCACAGTGGAACCCGCAAGTCGGTTGAGATGGGTTGAGGACGAGACAATCCGGTATTGCCTGCATCGAAATACTATGGTGGTCGGTAACAATGACTTTTCCACCTAATTCCTTGATCACTTTAACTTGCTCGAGATCAGAGATACCGCAATCCACGGTGATAAGTAAAAAATCATCAGACAAATTTATATTTTTCTGCCTGATAAACCAGTTGGAATTTAAGCCGTATCCATCTAACAACCTGTCTGGGATGTGCCATTGAACTTCCTTACCTAATTCTTGAAAAAAGTTCACGAGAAGCGCAGTTCCCGTAGTGCCGTCAACATCGTAATCACCCCAAATTATAATTTGTCTATTCGTCGTTATATATTCCACTGCTAACCGTGCAGCTGAAGGGAGATTTTTCATCAGTTCCGGCTTTGGCAGATCGACCAAGGTTGGATGGAGAAATTTATTGGTCGCTTCCGCCCCTACTATTCCTCTTGATTCGAGGAATTGTATGAACAAGGGAGGGATGGGTGACTTGTTTTGGGCAATGCGGTCCTGAACCTTGTTCTTCATTTTCATTTCCAATTTAAATTGACGAACCAAGTCTCAATAGTCTGAAGAATTTTGTGCTTGTCGGCGACATCGAACCACCACAAATCTTCAAGGCTGGAAAACCATGTATATTGCCTCTTGGCGTACCTTCTGGTATCCCTGGAGAGCAGTCGTATCGTTTCATCCAGTGGCCAGCTACCTTCCAGGTAGTTGAGCATATGACGATAACCGATTGAACCTAATGCTTTTAATTGCCTGCTATAGCCCATGTTCAATAGCTTCCGGACTTCCTCTTCCAGACCGGATTCAATCATGAGGTCGCACCGCTTGTTTATCCGCTGGTAGAGCTTTGTTCGATCAGTAGTTAAGCCGATCTGCAGAGCGTTTTTAAAGCTTACCCCTTGAGCCTGCTCCTTGTAGGCTTTAATATGTTCCGACCAGGGTTTCCCCGAAATATAAAAAATCTCAAGGGCTCGTAATAATCGTTGGCTGTCGTTTTTATGAATTCTTTCCGCAGAATATTTGTCCCATACCGACAATTCTTCATGTAGTTTCGAGGGACCTTCGCTCAGTAATCTCTCTTTTAATTTTTGCCTGATTTCGTTATTTACCGGAACACCCGGAAAGATTCCCTCAAATAATGCCCTCAGATAAAGTCCCGTTCCTCCGGTCAGCAAAGGTATTTTTCCACGAGAGTGTATATCCCGTAAGACCTGCAGCCCGTCTCTTGCGAATCTTGCGGCATCATAATTTTCATCCGGATCGACAATATCAATCAAATGATGCGGAATCTTTGATCGTTCAGCGAGAGAGGCCTTGGCCGTGCCGATGTCCATATGTCTATAAATCTGCATGGAATCGACACTAATGATCTCGCAATCATACTGTCCGGCAATGGTTAAAGAAAGATCGGTTTTTCCGACAGCTGTAGGCCCAACCAGTACCAGACAAGGGCGTGTAATTATTTCACGTGTCACGGATCTTCAACAAAGGTAAATTCAATCGCTAATTTGGCGGCACGTCGAGCCCCTACTCCGCGGAGATTTTGCAAATCCCGGCTACTAGTAAAGGGTCCAACCTTTTTACGATAGGAAACGATAGTATCGGCAAGAGCAGGCCCGACGCCATTGACAGTCATGAGCATATCCTTGTCAGCACCGTTAATCGGGATCAATTTAAACAAAAAGGGAGTATATCTTGCGGGCACGGACTCTTTCTCCGTTTCTCGACATTCTTTAACAGCCAGCTTATTCGGAGCAACGAAACACAACTCTTCGCATAGAGTCGTTTTCCTACTTTTACTATACATGAAAGAACCATGATAAGGGAAAATCAGATCAAAAAATACAAGGCCGAACAGAAGATACAGCAGTATTGTCACACGTCCGTCAGCTGAAATGTTCAAAACCGAGTCATTCAAATTTTATTCCCTAATTTAGACGGATGGCTGATCACTCACTTAAAATATCTCATGGTCTATTCGAATCCTGCTTTTAGTACAAACCCATTTGCCCTGTCTTTGTCTTTGATACAAAAAAGGACTACTTTTACAGGCATTGAAGCATATTTCAACTTTATTTTCGTTGTTTTCGTTACGAGCAACGAGTATATACCATACTCCTTTACCCATTAATATTAGTCTTGTGGTTTCCTGACATGATTATGCCTCGCCCTTTCAATATCGTTCTGGTGGAGCCGGAAATTCCACCAAATACCGGTTCAATTGCCAGACTTTGCGGAGCAACTAATTCGGTATTGCACTTGATACATCCCCTCGGCTTTTCGACAGATGATAAACATCTAAAACGAGCCGGACTCGATTATTGGCAACATGTTTCTATTCGACACTGGGATAGTTTAGATGCATTTCTGCAAGCACAAAATGAACTCGAACTCTTTTTCTTTACCACCAAAGTTACAAGGGTATACAGCGAGGCGCACTTCCATCCGGGATGCTTTTTAATTTTCGGGAAAGAGACAAAAGGCTTACCTGAAGACATACTTCACTTGTATCAGGATAGGTGCTATACTCTGCCGATGCCAAATCCCAATATACGTAGTTTGAACCTTGCCATGACCGCCGGGATAGTCTTATATGAAGCTGTCAGGCAATGCTCAGGCAGATAGTGCCATGCTGAAAATCTGATGTGATAGAGTTGATTCTTTGTTTATCGTCCAATTTTTATTGTTCAAATTTAAAACCAACATAGGAGATAACATCAATGGCTGATCGTGTATTTAATTTTAGTCCAGGGCCTGCAATGCTCCCCTTCGAGGTATTGCAGAAGGCTGGTCAGGATGTGGTGAATTTTCAAGGAACAGGTATTGGCCTTATAGAGATCAGTCATCGTTCAAAAGAATTCATGGCTGTGATGGATGCGACCGAAGCCCTCCTCCGTGAGCTGATGCACATTCCTGACAACTATAAAGTTTTGTTCCTGCAAGGAGGGGCCTCAAGTCAATTCTTCATGATACCCATGAATCTTTTGGGTAACAGCAAAAAAGCTACATATCTCAACACTGGAACCTGGTCAAAAAAAGCGATCAAGGAAGCTCGGCTCTTTGGTGAAATTGATGTCCCCTTCTCAAGCGAAGCAACTAATTTCAACAGAGTACCCAAACAAGGAGAATACACGGTCGCCGAAGATTCGGAATACCTCTATTATGTCTCCAATAACACTATTTACGGCACCGAATTTGCTGATCTGCCGAGTACGGACAAGATGCTCATCAGTGATATGAGTTCAGACATCTTATCTCACCCTGTGGACGTTTCCCGGTTTGGCCTTATTTTTGCGGGAGCGCAGAAAAATCTCGGACCAGCCGGCGTAACCATAGTCATCATTCGGGAGGACCTGCTCGACAGAACACCTGCGAATGTGCCGACTATGCTTGCATACAAAACACATGCCGATAAAGGCTCTATGTTTAATACTCCTCCTTGTTTTTCTATCTATGTTGTCGGCGAGGTACTGAAATGGCTGAAACAATTAGGTGGCGTTGAGGCAATTGAAAAGATCAATCGGCAAAAAGCAGAGCTTATCTATAGCGCGATCGATTCGGGCGAGTATTATCGGGGACATGCCGAAAAAGGTTCCCGTTCACTCATGAATATTTCGTTCAACCTGCCTACCCCTGAACTCGAGGCAAAATTTATTGCCGAAGCTGCGGCAATCGGTCTCAACGGTCTTAAAGGACATCGTTCGATCGGCGGATGCCGTGCATCAATTTATAACGCTTTCCCCTTAGAAGGTGCTGTCAAACTGGTTGAATTTATGAAAGATTTTAGAGCAAAAAATCCGGCATCTTAAAGTATTTTTTTTATGAATTATGTTGGTAATGTCATCCGGCCGCCCAGTGAAGTAAACGCAATAATTCTTCAGGTTACGGTCGGATGTTCTTATAATAAATGTACCTTCTGTGGCGCATACAAAGATATTCCCTTTCAACTCAAACCTCAGGAAATTATCGAGGCGGACCTTCAATTTGCCGGGGAGAAATGTCGCAAGCAAAAGCGTGTTTTTCTGGCTGACGGAGATGTGCTGATACTATCACAGAAAAAACTCGTTCGGCTTTTTAGCTTGATTCATCGATATCTTCCATGGATAAAAAGAATATCACTCTATGGAAATGCACGATCCATACGCGGCAAAAGCATGGATGAGTTGCTGGAATTACAAGCCATGGGTCTTGACCGAGTATATATGGGATTGGAAAGCGGCTGCGATAATGTGTTGCAAAATGTAAAAAAAGGGGAAACCGCGGCCACCATGACGACAGCAGGAAGAAAAATTAGAGAGGCAGGCATTTTTCTCTCGGTCACCACCCTGCTTGGTCTTGGTGGAGTCTCATTATCATCGGAGCACGCCATAGCCACGGCGGAAGTCTTAAATAATATGGAACCACATCAGATCGCTGCTCTTACCCTGATACCTCTCAATAATACAGAACTTGGTGACGAAGTGACAGCCGGTAAATTCATTTTGCCGTCCCCTTCAGAGATTTTGCAGGAACTTCATCAACTAATTTCCAATTTGAAGAACATAAGGTGTCAATTCCACGCAAATCACGCATCAAGCTATTTGCCCCTTGCCGGCCGACTTCCCAGAGATAGGGAGAGTCTTCTCGCTTCGATTGAATTGGCTCTGAACGGGACCATCCCTCTGGTTCCGGATTACAGGAGAGCACTATGAGCCTTTCACACAAAACGGATCTAAAAAATCTTACCCAGGAAGGTTTAATCGATTATGCCGAAGGCCTTGGACAACCCGCTTTTCGTGGCAGGCAAATAATGGGCTGGCTGTATCGACCGGAAGTAACAGAGTTTTCGCAGATGACCGATCTTGCTAAAACCTTTAGAAAGTTATTAGAGGAAAATGCTTATATTTCCAATTTTTCTGATCCGATTATTGAAAAAGCTGCCGATGGTTGTGTTAAGTTTGGTTTTAAGCTGAGAGACGGATACATCATTGAATCCGTGCTCATTCCGGAGCCGGACAGAAATACCCTCTGCATTTCTTCCCAGGTTGGTTGCGCCATGGGATGCACCTTCTGTCTCACAGGCACCATGGGTTTTGTCAGAAATTTGACTGCTGCCGAAATTGTCAATCAGATATGTGGTGTGAGGGATTATCTGCTCGCACAACCACGGGAAAGTCTCATCGGTCCCGAGCATATCACCAATGTCGTTTATATGGGCATGGGGGAACCGCTTAATAATCTGGAGAATGTTCTTGCTTCTCTTTCCATTATAATGGAACAGAAAGGATTGGATATTTCCGGCAGAAAAATTACCGTTTCCACCTGCGGAATTGTACCGAAAATACGGGAGTTCGGAGAAAGGTCGTCAGTGAATCTGGCAATTTCTCTGCATGCGATAAATGATAAAGTGCGTAGCGAATTAATGCCTGTGAACAGACGTTATTCTCTGGATGATTTACTGGATGCGTGCCGTAATTTTCCCATGCCGAAAAGAAAGAGGATAATGTTTGAATATACCCTTCTCAAAGGCATTAATGATTCAAATGAGGATGCTCGCGAATTAACACGAAAACTTCGGGACATTCCCTGTAAAATTAACCTGCTTCCATATAATGAATCTCCCGGACTTCCCTTTGCAAGCCCAGATAAAGAGCGGCTTCTGATCTTTCAGAAAATACTTATTGATGCGCATTACACAGTATTTATCAGAAACAGTCGCGGCACCGATATTTCCGCTGCCTGTGGTCAGCTTGCAACGGGCGAACGCTAAATCGCGGTCCTCCTTCTCCCTGCCCCAGTCAAATAAGATGCTTCTCTTATATCCGGTATGTATTGATATAAAGGTTTCACCGTTTGTTCTTGATGTTTAGCTCACGCAGCTTATCTTACAAGTATTCAAGTGAGATTAATCGAATCAGAAATGGAGAAATCGAATGGCGCTATTTCTTGTTCAACATGGTATCAGTGCATCCAAAGACGTGGATCCCCAAAAGGGTTTGACTAACCAGGGAATAACGGAATCAGAGCGTATCGCCAAATTAGCCAAAGAGTATGGCATTAAAGTCGGAAAGATTATTCACTCCGGTAAAAGGCGGGCAGAACAAACAGCATCCATTTTCCATAAAATATTGTCCTTTTCCGAGCCACTCGAAATGGTCCCGGGTATCAATCCGAAAGATGACGTCCGTGCATTTGCAGAGACCATCCAGCTAAATTCAGAATTGATGGTGGTTGGCCATCTGCCATTCCTACAGCGTCTTCTAGCCTATTTAACGACAGGTTCAGAAGAATTCAGGATCTATCAATTCCAGAACTCCGGTATTGTCTGTCTAAGTACCTTTGAAGAAACGAATGACAAGGTAGGCTGGATCATCAAGTGGACATTGAACCCGAATATTTCCTGATTTCCTGCATCGCGATTATATGATAATCTCGTAAAAACCTAAAAACTAGGATGGCTAAGTAAAAAGCTTCATATGCTAGTCGTGCAAAATTTCTATCATTTCGGCGTACTAGAGTACGTCGTAATGATAGAAATTTTGCAGGAACGACGCAGATGAAGAGTTTTTACTTACGCCATCAATTATATCAAGTTATCGAGGATAGTATCTGCAAATTGTAGCCTCGCGCTGGGTGTTGCCTGAATTTTCAACGGGAGACGGATATGACATCGTGGAATAAAACAGCAATGATTCTACTCTCATTTTTATTTGCCTTGTTTCTCATTTCCGGCTGTGGTGGAGGATCAACCGCCGAAAAGTCGCAGGTTGACAAGGTGGCCATTGAAAAATATGACCCTGTCGCATATTTTACAACCAGTGATGCAATAAAGGGCAATGATTCTTATACATATCCCTGGCATAACATGATTTGGTATTTTTCAACCCCCAATAACCGGGATCTATTTGCTGCCAACCCTGAGAAATACGCTCCGCAATACGACGGCTATTGTGCCTGGGCTATGTCGGAAGGAAGGAAAGCCAAAACCGACCCGGAGGTATGGAGAATCGTTGACGGGAAGCTTTATTTAAACTGTAGCAGGGCGGCGTACGAAAAATGGAGGAGTGATATTACCGGCAATATCAAAAAAGCCGATAATAACTGGCTGAAACTTTCAGACAAAAATTGATCAAACTGCCTTGCAAAACAAAACCAACGGCTGAAGAATATTGCAATTTTTTGAGTAGCGGGAGAAAGCAAAACCAGTTGGAGGATCGTCTTCAACCTACTAGATAAGTTCCGGTACCCGCTGCAATGAGCAGATCCTGATCATTACACAATTCCGTACGAATTACCGCCACTTTGTTTCCTTTCCGCAAAACAGAGCCTGATGCCGTAAAATATGCGCCCTCCCCTACTCTCAGATAATCAATTCTGAGGTCAATCGTCCCTACTCTTGCTAAGCGTTTTCTTAACTCATTGATTTGCAATTGTTCGAGTTGTTTTATTAATTCTACAAAGGCAATAAGTCCTCCAGTCAGATCCAACACCGACGAAATGACCCCTCCATGTAAAATTCGTCGAAAAAAATTACCTATCAATTCCTCGCGCATGTCGATTCTTATTTTGACATTCGTTGAAGTGAGGTTATTAATTTTAACATCCAGCAGACGGTGAAAAGGCATCTGATTTTCGTAAATATCTCTCAGCAGGTTGAGCTTTTCCTGCAGATCCATAGATTCCTCCATAATCGCTCCAGCTGTCAGCTTATTGTTCGCCGGAAGCCGAACCAATCGGCACGGGAAACATTTTGAAACTTATATCCGGACGATTGAAATCCAGCGGTATTGCCGATATTTGGTTATTCTTTTTCAAAATCGTCTTTAGAAGCTCCGCAAACGGGACATGTCCACTCATTTGGCACATCTTCCCAAGCTGTGCCCGGCTCAACACCGTTGTCTGGATCTCCTGCAACCGGATCATAAATGTAACCACAAATTGTACACACCCATTTATCCATTGATTTCTTCCTTTGTTAAGGTTTATTCTCACACATTCTTCAATCAATTCTGCTACTATACTTCCTGCAATTGCAAATTCCTATAAATTTGAAACCGTAATCGCTCTTTATATTTGTCCTATTGATTTTAACTAAAGATCCTATCTGATTCAATGGACTATATGCCATACAGAAATATAATATTTAAGCATCCTATCAGAAAGCCAAGTAGTGCGCCAAATAGATTGATATATTTAAACTGTTCCTCCATAATGGACAGCAAGAGTCCCTCCAGCTTTAAGATATCAAGTGAATTGACTTTTTCAGTCACGATTTTTCGGATATTTAACGATTCTACCAAACCCGGAATTTCATTTTCCAGCATCTTTAATGCCGTCGTTTGCAAACCACCGGCCCACTCCTCTCTTACGCCGAGCGGAATAAAATGCGCCATTCTACCAAGAGGTTTTTGCAGCAAAGATTCAATAAGGGAATCAATCAGGAGATCAATTGTTTGCAGAGTCTTCTGAGTCTGAATCAGCTCTCGTATTTCTTGTTTCACCCAATTCTTGCTGGAAATCATGGATCGTTCCCCGAGTAAGGAGATGAGTACCTGACGCATACTTATCGCCCCGGAATTGATATGATTTTCAATATTGGTTTGAATCATGGATATAAGTGTAGCGCTCACCTCATTACTTCGTATCAACAGTAAGAGCTGCTTGGAACATTGGGAGCAGAACGTTTCGATAACATTCTCATTTTCCGTCTTGATAAAACTGACAAGAGGTTTTTCGGCGAACTCCCGGCTTCTTTCTCTTAAAACCGCCACAACACGACTTTGTACTTCTTCAGATTGAAGCCAGGCGACAATATCATCATTTTTTTCAGAGAGATATTCCCGAACTTTTTCTTCAACTTTCGCCATCGGCAGAAAGTTCCGAACCATATCGGCCATCGAGCCGAGTGAGTTAATAAACTTTTCGACACCAGCACAAGCGCCATTAACAATTTTATCACGTACATCAGGCTCACTGACCATTAAAGCTATTTTACCGAGAAACAATGGAACCTGTTTCTCGATCATTGACATAAACAGCTCCTGTAATGAGTCCGGAAGAATATCCGAGACTGACTTCTGCTGCTGTAGCGTACTGTATACTTTCTGATGGACGAAATCTTCGACCCATTGCTCCATCGCCTCGCTTTCAAACATTCTGGAGATATTCTTTTCCAGGAAATTATAGCTCTTTTCTCGATTGACATCGCTGAATATTGTGCCTACATCCCGATCGAGAAAGGTATCCAGCCGGTAATCAATTGCCCTATCTACAGTCTCAGTGAATTTCTGAGAAAGTATTAGTGAGTGAATGCTCTCCTTTATTTGATAGCGTATGGTTTTGGTGCCAATCTCAAAGTAAACCTTAAATTTAGCGGGAATAGCTGAGCCAAGAGTACCGAAATCTTTTTGCAATACTCCCTCAACCCTCTCTCGGATAAGATGATATAAATGTTTTTGGAATACCTCATGCTGTAACCCTTTGCCAATTTCCCGGCTGGTTAAAAGATGGTCTCCGACGACTTCGCCCATATTCATGGCCAACTCATGTCTTTTGGAAGGAATGACTCCGGGTGTCATTGGCAGCCTCAGTCCACCAACTTTCCAGGCTTTCAGAGGACGAAACAGCATTTTTATGGCTATCCGATTAGTCAGGTAGCCAATGAAAGCCCCCACCATCGGAGGCATAAGATATTTCGCGTAAGAAAGTATCTCAGGAGATAGATAAAACATATTGTTGCAACTCCAAAGGATTGTGGACAAGTATATCCGCGTTATTTTTAGCAAGCTCCTGCCTACTCCGAAATCCCCACGATACTCCGGCTGTCTGCATACCGGCGGCCTTGCCGGTTTGAATATCTACGCCTGAATCGCCAACGAAAAGCATTTCCTGCGGTCGAATAGCAAACCGTGAGGCAATTTCAAGAGCAACAGTCGGATCAGGTTTCTTAGGAAAGCCGTCCCGCTGTCCGTATACAATTGAAAATTGTCCGGGAACAAAGAATTCATATACAAATAGTCTAGTGAAATCATGGGGTTTATTGGATAAAACTGCCAGCTTGACACCATGTGCTTTCAACGCGGACAACATATCACTAATACCTGCATATGGACAACTATTTCTCTTCCAATTGCGCGAGTAGAGTTCTGAAAATAAGGCACAACACTGGTGAATTATCCGATCTTCCGTACCGGCAGGTGTACTTTTCTTCATGAGCACCCGCAGGCCGTAACCAACAAATTCCTTATAGGCAAGCGTGGAATGTGTCGGAAAATTATGGTGTAAGAGTACTTCATTGCAGGTTTCGGCAAGATCAACGAGAGTATCAAGAAGAGTACCATCAAGATCAAAAATTACTGATAAACAAGTCATAATTCGAGGTATTCATGGAATACTAATAGGTTAGTTGATAGGGAAAATAAGCGATAATCATCAAATTCGGAATCGTCATGCAATCCTTCAGGAAAAAATGAGTTTTCACTTTCTTTTTTTATTTTTTTTTATATTATCAGTGCACTCAAAAAATTACATTAACTCATAAATTTTCACCGAAGGTGTGCTTATGTGGTTTGTCAGATTTTTAACGTCCTCGCTTGGCAAGAAATTCGTAATGGCAACCACCGGGTTGCTGCTATTTTTGTTTTTATGTACCCATATTGCAGGTAATGCCACCATTTTTATGGGGAGCGAAGTTTTTCAAGGTTATGCCGACGAACTTCATAGTCATCCCCTGATCGTTATCATCTTCAGTTTATCCTTACTTCTGGTCTTCGCTGCTCATATATTTGTAGGGCTCTTCCTTTTCTACGAAAATCGACAGGTAAGTGCCTCCAGATATGAAGTATACACCCGGGTTGTTAAAAACTCCTTTGCCTGTGCCACGATGCCCTATACCGGGTTGTTCATCCTGCTTTTTCTTTTTGTCCATATCTTCGGCTTCACATTCTCGCCTGAAGATAAACTTATATCGGTTACCGTTAAAGAGTTACTGAGTAATTTCTTATATTCACTCTTTTATATAGTGTCATTCATCGCTTTGGCAATTCATCTTAGTCATGGATTCTGGAGCATGCTCCAGACCGTGGGTGTAAACCATCCTCGCTACAATCCGTTAATTGCCCGTCTCACCATCATTTTTCCCCTGTTTTTTCTGCTAATTTTTGGCGGCATTGCATTCTACTTCATGAGTGGACTCGGAGCATCTTTTTAATAAGAATGTGTCCACCGAAAGTATGGAAAATATTCTGCAACTGAATGATTTTAAGAAATTCACCAAAAGACATCAGCCAAGGTTTTAAAAATATGGAACTCAACTCACGTGTACCTTCCGGTCCCCTCGCAGAAAAATGGAATAATCACCGTTTTTCCAATAAGCTTGTAAATCCTGCAAATAGAAGAAAGTACAGTGCAATAGTGGTCGGCACCGGTCTTGCCGGAGCATCCGCCTCAGCCACATTAGCTGAACAAGGTTATGAGGTGAAATCGTTCTGCATCCAGGACAGCCCGAGGCGTGCACATTCAATCGCAGCTCAAGGGGGTATTAACGCCGCTAAAAATTATCAAAACGATGGCGATTCCGTGCATCGATTGTTCTACGATACTATTAAGGGCGGTGATTTTAGGGCAAGAGAAGCCAACGTTCACAGATTGGCTGAGATCAGCAACCAGATTATCGATCAATGTGTGGCGCAAGGAGTACCGTTTGCCCGGGAATATGGCGGTACGCTTGCAAATAGATCTTTTGGCGGCGCGCAGGTTTCAAGAACATTTTATGCCCGTGGCCAAACCGGTCAACAGCTTCTTTTAGGAGCATATGGTGCGCTTTCCCGGCAGATTCATGCAGGAAAGGTGAAGATGTATACCCGTCGGGAAATGATGGATGTGGTCGTTGTCGATGGCAGAGCCCGAGGAATTACTACCCGAAATATTTTAACCGGTGAGATCGAGAGTTTTTCCGCCGATGTAGTCATTCTAGCAACCGGTGGCTACGGCAATGTCTATTTCCTCTCGACAAACGCCATGGCTTCAAACGTTACAGCCGCCTGGAGGGCATATAAACGTGGAGCCGGATTTGCCAATCCGTCTTTTGTGCAAATTCATCCGACCTGTATTCCGGTTCATGGTGATTACCAGTCCAAACTCACCCTTATGAGTGAGAGTCTTCGTAACGACGGGAGAGTCTGGGTTCCCAAAAAGAAAGGCGATTCGCGTAAACCTGCCGATATCCCGGAGTCTGAAAGAGATTATTATCTTGAAAACAAATATCCGAGTTTTGGCAATCTTGTCCCGAGGGATGTCGCCTCCAGAAATGCCAAGGAACAATGTGACCTTGGAAAAGGCGTCGGAGGAACCGGACTTGCCGTGTATCTTGATTTTTCCGAGGCAATTAAACGGGATGGGAAGGATACCATTTTTAAAAAATACGGTAATCTTTTTCAGATGTATGAAAAGATCACGGATAGCAATCCGATGGTCGAACCAATGATGATCTATCCAGCTGTCCATTATACCATGGGTGGGCTCTGGGTGGATTATGATCTAATGACAACTATCCCAGGCCTTTTCGCCATCGGTGAATGCAATTTCTCCGATCATGGAGCGAACCGGCTCGGGGCCAGTGCACTGATGCAGGGATTAGCTGATGGATATTTCATCATTTCCACTTCGATCGCCCACTATCTAGGAACGAATAAATTGGAGAAAGTCAGTGAACATGACACTCCCTTTATTAATTCCAGACGAGAGACTGAAGATAGAATCTCAAGACTGCTTAAAAACAGTAGCGGTGGTCCCGCCGGTAAGTTTACCGTCGATGAAATTCATAAAGAACTCGGCAAACTGATGTGGGACAATTGCGGAATGGCCAGAAATAAAGCGGGCCTGGAAAAGGCCCTCGAAGCATTGCCAGGATCAGGAAGAAATTTTGGGATTACGTCTATATCCCCGGAACGACAAAAGAAATAAACCAATCACTGGAACGTGCCGGTCGAGTTGCCGATTTTCTGGAATTTGCCGAAATCATGATTCGAGATGCGCTCGCCAGGGAAGAGTCCTGCGGTTGTCATCTCAGAGAAGAAAGTCAAACTGAAGAAAATGAAGCAAAACGGGATGATGCTAATTACTCGCATGTTTCCGTCTGGGAGCATCTCGGTGAAGATAAGCCGCCTGAAATGCAGAAAGAACCACTAACTTTCGAATTTGTGACTCCCAGTCAGAGAAGTTATAAGTAAGGCTCCTGATCCAAACGGAGACTTTAAACTGAACTCTTAAGGTACAACATCATGAGCAGCATTAATCTGACGCTAAAGATATGGCGACAACCGAATAGCAATGCACTTGGCAATTTGGAGTCATATACTCTCGATTCTATCAGTACAGACATGTCTTTTCTTGAGATGCTTGATGTACTCAACGAAAAATTGACTAAAGAAGGGAAAGATCCGGTGGCATTTGACCATGATTGCCGCGAAGGGATTTGTGGAATGTGCGGCGCGATTGTCGATGGTGTAGCCCATGGCCCTGAAAAAGAGGTTACTCTGTGTCAACTGCATATGCGGCATTTTCAAAGCGGCGATACAATCGTCATCGAACCTTTTCGATCAAGAGCCTTTCCAATCAAAAAAGACCTCCTTATAGACCGCTCCGCCCTTGATCGCATAATACAATCATGGGGCTATGTTTCGGTAAACACCGGCGGAACTCCTGATGGAAATGCCCTCCCTATTTCATCGCAACAGGCTGAACTCGCCATGGATGCCGCGGCGTGTATCGGCTGCGGAGCTTGTGTAGCGAGTTGCCCTAATGGTGCGGCAATGCTATTCACCAGTGCGAAGATATCCCAACTATGTCTGTTACCGCAGGGACAGGTCGAACGAAAACAACGAGCTCTGGCTATGGTTGCACAGATGGATGAGGAAGGATTTGGTAACTGTACCAACGCCAGGGAATGTGAAGCTGTTTGTCCTAAGGGTATCTCCATTCGAAATATTGCTCGAATGAATAAAGAGTATCTCAAGGGGGTATTTTCCGAGGGATAAAATAACCAGAGTCTATTCGGTTAAAAACCTGCTCGGTGCTTTCTTTGCACCGAGCAGGTTTTTTTGTTATATCTTCAAAAACGTTTCGATTAGCAGCTAGGTTCATTTTCATTTAACCGGATTCATTTTTCAATATGTCCTATGACGTTATTATTGTCGGTGCCGGCCCCGGAGGTTTGGCGTGTGCCGAGATCACTGCTGCACAAGGGCTCAAAACCCTCGTTCTGGAACGTAAGCAGAAAATCGGTAAAAAAATATGCGCCGGTGGAATAACCTGGAGTGGTTTGGTCAAAAAAGTGCCGATCGACATATCTGAAAGGCAATTTTCTACCCAATATATATATACACGATGTCAAAAAGTCAGCGTCTCTGCCCCGACACCAATAATCGCAACGGTAAACCGAACAACGCTTGGACAAATGATGAGCCAAAGGGCGCTTCTTGCCGGAGCGGAAATTCGCCTTGGTTGTCAGGTAAAGTCGATTGATGGTAATGAGCTCACTTTTCTGGATAAAACCACCAAAAAGTTGACTCGGAAGAAGTTCAGTTATCTGGTGGGCGCTGACGGTTCATCGTCGCTGGTCAGAAGACATCTCAGACTTCCTGTACGGGATATAGGAATCGGAATCAATTATCAACTTCCCGGAAATTTTCCCGATATGGAGTGGCATCTCAGCAGTGCACTCTTTAAAAGCGGCTATGCCTGGGTTTTTCCTCATAAAGAGACCGTATCCGTGGGGGCATATGTTGACTCTCGAGTGATGAAAGCAAAAAAATTAAAAGAAAATCTGCTCAAGTGGGGAGAAAAGTTCAATTACCCTCTTTCTACTCACAAGGGAGAGGCTGAGTTTATAAATTATGACTATCGGGGATATCGATTCAATAATATTTTTTTGGTTGGAGATGCGGCAGGGCTTGCCTCAGGGCTGACAGGAGAAGGAATATATCCGGCAATCATCTCAGGTGAATCCGTGGCAAAATGCATTAGTTCATCTCATTTTGATACCACTGATCTGGAGCAATTAATCACCAATCATCTCCGGCACAGAAGAATGGTCTCTCTTCTTGGAAAAAGCAGATTTTTATCATTTTTTCTTGCCGAATTGGTTACCTTCTGTCTGAAAAAGAAGATCATTAATTTCAATGCGATTGAAATGGCACACTAATTACTTACCAAAGATTTACCCATTAGATGAAACAAAAAAATCACAAGTTTGTTATTATAAATATACTATTTATCTGCCTTTGTGCAGGTATCCTCATCCTTCTCCTTAATGCTCCCAAAGAAACCACAGTCCCTCTTCCTCACGATGAAATCCATAGCAGACTTCATAAAATTGAAAGTAAAAAAGAGGCTGAGAAATTTTGTCTTGATTGCCATGATCAGGGTAAGGAAGCCCCCCTTCCCAAAGGACATCCTCCAAAGTTCCGCTGTTTATTCTGTCACAAGAGGTTGTGATTCATCTACTCTTTGGTCAAGGTTACCAGGTCTCTTGATGTGAACCGGTGAACGGTTACAACGTTTACAGGTTAAGGGTTATACGAGCATTTTGCTATCCTCGGTGAACAGTTACCTTTGATACGATCTCATAGACATCACTCGACAAATTCTTGATTGCCAAGATTCTATCAAGTTCTTGTAGCATCAATTTTTGTCGTTTAGAATCATATCGCCTCCAGCTGATCAAAGGAGAAACTAACCGCGCTGCAATTTGAGGGTTAATGGAATTCAATTGTTCTACCATATCTGCCAGAAATTGATATCCTGCTCCACTGCTACTATGAAACCGAACATGATTGGCAGAACAAAATCCTCCAATAAGAGCCCTCACTTTATTGGGGTTCGAAATGGAAAATGACTTATTCTTAGTGAGTTGTTTAACGTTATCTAAAGTAGTTTCGAGGTTAGACATAGCCTGGATGGAAAACCACTTATCAAGCACTAAAGGATCGTTGGCCCATTTTTTATAAAAATCCTCAAGTGCAACTTCCTTAAGCTCATTATCGGTATTCACCAGATTGGAGAGAGCGGCAACTGCATCGGTCATATTGGTTGCCTGATGATACTGCGTATAACAGAGATCGATGATTTCCTTCGGTAGCGGATCCAGAGACATGAGATAAGCAAGAGCGATATTTTTTAGGCTTCTCCGGCCTATCGCATCTGGAGTAATGGAATATGTCTCATGGTCCTTACTCTCTTGATAAATATCATTAAACCGTTTCTCGTTTTTTCCTGCCAAATCTCTTTTCAGCAGTTGTCTGGCTTTGTGCAGCGCATCGGGATCGATGATATCCATTTCCTGAGCAAGAGTGGTTTCCGATGGCAACTGCAAGGCAAAGGAGAGCAGAGCGGGATCATCAATCTTACCCTCCAGGCCGGCGGAAACCGCATCAAGATAGAACTTTTCGATTGATGGCGTCTGGCCGTTCTGCAATTTCTGCACTATATCAAGTATCACCTCCCCTGCCAGCCGGCTGGCGGCATCCCAACGGTTAAAGAGATTAGAGTCGGCTCGCATGAGCAATGCAAGTTCTTCGCGGGATTGAAAACTCTCAACCCTGACAGGAGCAGAAAAATCCCTTAGAAAAGAAATGGCCGGTTTTTCCTTGATATTTGTGAAGGTAAACAACTGCTCCTTCTCACGCAGATGCAAAATTGCCGTTCCCTGAGGATGGTCCAGCAAATCATTGCCGTTTACCCCGATAAGGCCAACCGCAACAGGCATATGATACGGTTTCTTATCGGTTTGCCCCGGAGTGTCAGGGCAACTCTGTCCGATAAGCAGTCTGTATTCAGTCTGCTCTTTAAGCCATTCCCCTTCCACCCGCAGAACGGGGGTGCCTGCCTGACTATACCAGAGCTTAAATTGCTCCAGATCTATTCCCGATGCATCACTCATGGCTGCCACAAAATCGTCGCAGGTTACCGCTTGTCCATCATGTCGTAAAAAATAGAGATCAATGCCCTTACGAAAAAGCTTCGGCCCTAAAAGAGTGCGCATCATACGGATAACCTCCGCCCCTTTATTGTAGACCGTTGCAGTATAAAAATTATTGATTTCCTGATATGAATCGGGACGAACCGGATGTGCCATCGGACCGGAATCCTCTTTGAATTGGAAATTTTTCAAGACTCTTACATCGTCGATTCTCTGTACACTCCGCGAATTCATATCAGCAGAAAATTCCTGATCCCGAAATACAGTCAAACCTTCTTTCAGGCTCAGTTGAAACCAGTCCCTGCAGGTAACTCGGTTACCCGTCCAGTTATGGAAATATTCATGCCCTATCACACCTTCGATCCCCAGGTAATCCTGATCGGTGGCGGTCTCGGGTGTTGAGAGCACATATTTGGAGTTGAAAATGTTCAAGCCTTTATTTTCCATGGCACCCATATTAAAATCATCCACTGCCACAATCATGAAGGTATCAAGATCATATTCAAGCCCAAACACCTCTTCATCCCAGCGCATTGCCTTTTTCAGTGAACGCATGGCATGTGCGCACTTCTCTTTATTTCGCTCTTCAACAAATATTTTAAGCTCTATTATTCTACCCATTTGTGTAACGAATTCATCTTCAATGCCGACAAGTTTTCCTGCAACCAAGGCAAAAAGATAACTTGGTTTGGGAAATGGATCTTCCCAGACAACAAAATGGCGATTATCGTCCAACAATCCCTTTTCGATCAGGTTTCCATTAGACAACATAACCGGACATTGCTGTCTGTCGGCTTCAATTCTAGTGGTAAATTTGGTCAGGACATCCGGGCGATCGGGATAGTAGGTTATCTTCCTGAAACCTTCGGCTTCACATTGTGTACAATAATTACCATTGGAACGATACAACCCTTCAAGTGATGTATTTTGTGCAGGCTTGATAGCGGTTACAATTTCAAGAATGAATTCCTCTGGCGGGTTATCTAACCGAAGTGACCCGGCATCAACCTGAGAATTATCAAACGCCTCACCATTGACTTTAAAGGATAACAACTGCAGTTCCTCGCCAAAAAGTATCAGGGGAGGATTTTCCTTTTTCGTGTCTGGATTACGCCGAAACCTGCTTTTGGCAGTCACAACAGTTCTTTCACTAAAAATTTGAAAATTCAGCTCTAATTTTTCAACAATATAATCAAATACAGTATAGTCTGAACGATGAATGGTTGTCGGTTGTTCTGTATTCATATGCTAATTCCTTTTTAATCGGGATAGGCTTGCTTAAGAGAGTTGCCGGTTGACAGTCCCGGTCATTCAATTATACTTACATGCTGATTTTAATAACTTTTGTGTTCAACAACTTAACGTCTTTTATTCATAAAACAACTGAGAAACGTATAAATGATTACAATCAATGAACATTATTTGAAATTACAGGCTTCATATCTATTCTCCGATATCGCCAAGAGGGTCGCTGCCTTTCAAAAGTCAAATCCTCAAATGGACATTATCAAACTTGGCATCGGTGACGTTACCAAGGGATTACCTGCTGCTTCAATCAAATCCTTTCATGATGCCGTGGATGAAATGGCAAGCGATGCAACTTTTAAAGGTTATGGACCGGAGCAAGGTTATGATTTTTTGCGGCAGGCCATCGCAATAAATGATTTCAAGAGTCGTGGCGCTGATATTTCCGCCGACGAAATTTTCGTCAGCGATGGAGCAAAATGCGATACAGGCAATATACAGGAACTTTTTAGCCAGGATATTAAAATAGCAATCCCCGATCCAGTATATCCGGTATATCTTGACACAAATGTCATGGCCGGTAGGACCGGAGCTTTTTTGGAAGGGCGGTACCAAGGTCTTGTCTATCTTGACAGCACCAAGGATAATAAATTTGTGCCGTCTCTTCCCACTGAAGAAGTCGACTTGATCTATCTCTGTTTTCCCAATAATCCTACCGGATCCACCATTTCTAAAGCCGAGTTGAAAACATGGGTTGATTATGCGCGGGAACATAAGGCTCTTATTTTATTCGACGCGGCATACGAGGCATTTATTCGTGACGAAAACCTGCCAAAGTCTATTTATGAAATAGAAGGTGCCAAAGAGGTCGCAATCGAGTTCCGCAGCTTTTCAAAAAGTGCCGGTTTTACCGGAACACGTTGCGCTTACACCGTCGTTCCACGAGAGTGCGCAGCATACGATAGTTCTGGAGCCAAGCATTATATTCATGGTCTCTGGAATAGACGCCATTGTACGAAGTTTAATGGCGTTTCCTATCCGATTCAGCGTGCAGCGGAAGCTGTGTACAGTGCAGAGGGGAAGGTTCAAACCAAAGCGCTGATCGATTATTATATGAAAAACAGTGCTGTTGTATGCAAAACGATGGACAAATTGGGATATGATTACGTCGGAGGGAAAAATTCCCCATACATCTGGATAGATGGCCGGATGGACTCCTGGCAGTTCTTCGATATGCTTCTAACTAAGGCCGGAGTTGTCTGTACACCCGGTGCAGGATTCGGCAAATGCGGAAATGGTTATATTCGCATTTCAGCGTTCAACAGTCAAGACAAGGTTGTTGAAGCAATGGACAGACTGACAAAGGCGCTCGCGGACTAGTACCTTAAAGGTTGTTTTCTTGTTTTTGTGTTGGAAAACAACTGTCCCAATGAACTCATCCCGGCTTCAGCCAGCCGTGCACATAGGGGCGGACAGAATCCTCCCCTACTGCACGGCGCTCCCTTTGTGCGCCTTTTTGAAAAAATGTTTGATTCTACTCGACAGTTAAACCGGCCGGTCTGAAATGAATATTCTCTTCAATTCCTTGTAATTCAGTGATCCCTGTTACACCATGCCGCAGCATCCACAGAACGACCCCTTCCACCAATCGTTCCGGGGCGGAGGCTCCAGCTGTGATGCCGACTCTTTTTCTCCCCGCAAGCCAGGCAGGATCAAGGTCTCTATAATCATCAATGAGATGCGCTTCCACCCCATACTGCAATGCAACTTCCTTTAACCGGTTTGAGTTTGAACTGTTTTTTGAGCCGACTACAAAAAGCACATCTGTTTTTTCCGCCAATTGCTTAACAGCATTCTGCCGATTTTGAGTGGCAAAGCAAATGTTCGATTTTGGTCCCTGTATATAGGGAAATCGTTCTGATAAAATCTCGAGAATACCGCTAAGATCATTTTCGCAGAGTGTTGTCTGAGTAACATAGGCAACTTTTTCCGTATCGTCCACTGTTACTCTTTCGGCTTCATATTCGTTTGCAACGATGTGTACCCTACCGCTGACCCGTCCCGCGGTTCCCTCAACCTCCGGATGGTTATGATGACCGATTATAACAACGTCATAGCCAAGAGCATGGTATCTTTCCACCATTCTATGGACGCTGCTCACTAGTGGACAAGTTGCGTCCACTGTTCGAAGTCCCAATTTTTCAGCGCCAAATTCGATATCCCGCGATACACCATGTGCACTGAACACACACACTTCCCCGGGCGGTATATCTTGTAGTTTTTCAACAAATATTGTTCCTGCTTCTTCCAATTCCGATATGACATGCTTGTTGTGGACAATTTCATGCAATACATAAACTGGTTTTCCGTGGCGCCTGAGACTTAGTTTTACGGTTTCAATCGCTCTTTCCACTCCTGCACAGAATCCTCGTGGAGCGGCAAGATATACCTCAATATTTCTTGTCATACTGTCTTTACTTCACCATCAAAAAATCGTTTTAAACTTCCGCAAAAATTATTTAGTTTTGCTATTCCAGGTATATGGTTCCTTTTCTTAAGTTCCTTGCTTCGCCTGAATATCTCCGATTAAGAATGTCATATAATTCCGCAAAAAACAATAGCCTTTCCGGCATATCTTATATCGAAAAATAATTATTTTAAAAAGGTTAGAAACAAAAAAGGCCATCTGCCGAAATCCAAAAAAAATCGACGGATGGCCTTTTAATAGCTATCACTCGTATATTCAATATCCCTGCATTTTGTCCAGCAGCTCCGGCAAAAATAATGATATTTGAGGCACATAAGTGATAATAATAAGAAAAGTAAGAAGAACCAGCAACCAAGGAACACAAGCTTTGATAGCCCAACCTATACTATTGCCTGTTACACCGGATATAACGAAAAGGTTCAATCCCACCGGTGGAGTCAACATGCCGATTTCCATATTCACTACCATAATTATACCAAGATGGATTGGATCTATTCCAAGTTTTACGGCTATGGGAAACAAGATTGGAGCCATAATTAATATGATGGCCGATGGTTCCATGAAATTTCCGGCTATGAGCAGGAGTATGTTCACAACGACGAGGAACATCCAGGGTGACAATCCCCATTGAACTATCATATGGGCAATGTGATGCGGAATGCGCTCAGTGGTCAGAACATGCGCAAACAGCATGGCATTGGCGATGATGAACAGGAGCATTATGCTCACTTTGGAAGCGTCAAGAATAACTTTGTTGATCTCTTTATCCGTAATAATTTTAGGCAGAGTCAAAATGAAATGTTTAGTATTACGACCAAGCATCATACCAATTCTTTCTCCGTTCTTGTGCCACGGTTCATTCTTGAGTGGACCCATGTCCCGATATCCCCAAATTGCGACGCCGAACGCATATACAGCGGAGACGGCTGCAGCCTCTGTCGGACTTGCCACGCCACCATAAATTGCACCAAGAACTATCACGATCAACATTAATCCCCCGATAGCACTAAATCCAGAACTCAAGATTTCACGTATACCACCCCAGGGCCGGCAAGGTATTTTTTTCACACGGGCGACTATATAGATCACTAACATGAGCATCACGCCCATCAGCAGTCCGGGCAGAATACCGGCCATAAACATGCGTGCCGCGGAAACTTCAGTAGCGGCAGCGTAAACGAGCATAACAATGGAAGGCGGTATGAGGATACCTAGAGTGCCGGCATTGCCAATCACTCCGGCTGCCAGAGTCTCAGGATATCCAGCTTTAACCATGCCGACAATAACTATAGATCCGATAGCGGCGACAGTTGCAGGAGATGAACCGGAAACAGCAGCAAAAATCATACAGGCTATAACCGAAGCCATTGCAATCCCACCATGGATATGGCCAACCATGCTGAGAGCAAACCTTATAATTCGTTTTGCCACTCCACCTGTTGATAAAAACGACGACGAGAGAATAAAAAATGGAATAGCTAGCAAAGTGTAGTGTTCAGAGAGTGACTCAAACAACTTCAAGGCAATCGACGACAGGGAATCGTGCGAGAACATCAGGATTGTACCGATACTTGAAAGGCCAAGAGCGAGAGCGACAGGCATGCCGATCAACATACATCCAAAAAGCAGTATAAACAAAGCTGCAGTTGTCATTACCTTTCCCCTCCTTTCGTGATACCTTCGGCCAGTTCCATGCTCTCCTTTGCCTCATCTGCATGCTTGAATCCCTGAGCTTTTCCGGTAATCAGAGACCAAAGAATGATAAGCAGCCGAATAATCAAGAAAAGATATCCGAAGCACAACATTGAATGCGCCTGCCAGGCTGGGATCGGTATGTCTTCCAGTTCGATGCCGATCATCTTCATTTTAGCCAGATAAACCCAGCTGCCGTAAAAAATAAGTCCACAATATATCAGAGCCAAAATCGCGGCAATACCAGATAGTATTCTTTGACCTAAGGCTGGAAAAAGTTTAACGAAGGCATCCATACCAATATGGGATCCGACTTTTAAGCCGTAGGAAGCACCGAAAAGAACCATCCACGCCGACATATGCAGAGTGAGCTCCTGAGTCCACAAAAATCCGGCATTGAAGCCGAACCGCATGACGACGTCCAGAAAAACCAGGAGAGTGGTTAATATCAGTAAAATGCAGATAATTGCTTCTTCTGCACGATTAATAAAGCGCATAAACATATTTCACCCCTTATGGACCACAAAATTGCGGCGGTCTTCAAAAACTTATGAAGACCGCCGTGTCCATTTACATATTGGATTGGTATGCTGCGTCAATCATATCCTTGCCGATTTCCCCTTCAAATTGTTGCCAAACAGGCTTCATTGCTTCTACCCATTGACTTCTTTCAGCATCGGACAGCATGATGATTTCAGATCGTTTGGAATCAATTATATTCTGGCGATCTTCCAAATCTTTTTCTGCAGCAATCTTATTACCGTAAGCAATTGCTTCATGAATGATCTTGTCCAGCTCCGGGCGAATATCATCGGGAATACTCATCCAGAATTCCTTGGAAGTTACAACCATATAATCAAGAAGTCCGTGATTGGACTCAGTGATGTACGGTTGAATTTCATAGTATTTCTGGGAATAATATATTTGAATAGGTATTTTCCTGACCATCAATAGCTCTGGTTTGAAGGAGAGTAAAAACTTCAGAAAATGGCTTTTTCAAGGGAACAGCGTTTACAGCCTGAAACTGCGCTGCCAGGACATCGGAAGTCATGATACGGAATTTTAAGCCTGCGGCATCAGCAGGAACATGTAATGGTGTACTGCAGGAAAGCTGTTTTAAGCCGTTATGCAGGTATCCCAATCCGATCAAACCTTTTTTGTTGATAGTATCGAGTAATTCCTGTCCTTTCTTGCTTTGTTGAAATTTCTCTACAGCAGCCATGTCTTTGAAAAGAAACGGCAAATCGAAAATCTGCAACTGCTTGGTGTATCGATCGAATTTCGAAAGTGCCGGTGCAGCCATCTGCACATCGCCTAAAAGCATCGCTTCCAATACTTTATTATCACCAAACAACTGGGAATTAGGAAAAACCTCAACGACAACTTTTCCGCCAAGACGTTCTGCGACCAGTTCCTTGAACTTAATGGCCATTTGTCCTTTGGGTGTATTTTCAGCAACAACATGGGAGAATTTAATGACAATCGGGTCCTTGGCCAGCGCGGTACCAGTAAATACCGCGGCCGAAAGAGCTACAGTTGCAATAAGTGTGGTGATCTTCCTAAACATGTTTTTCCCTCCAGTTTGAATGTTTATTTACCGGGAAAACCGGCAACATTGACCGACAGTTTCACAACTGTCTTATGTATCGACGTAATGAAGATTTTCGTGGATACACAAGAGCCACTTTTGCAATATTTAGACCTGAATCACATAAATATACTATCACACTGAAAACACAGTCGTTATTAAATTGAAACCCCGATTCTTCGAAGAAAATGGGTGGCTTTCCACTCATTTGCAATAATATCTCTGTAAATATGATTATTTACTATGATTACAATCATATATATGAATATATGATTGAAAAGATAAAGAATAATCGGCGGAAATCCACCCGTTTGTAAAAATTCGAAAGGTTTAACTTGAATACCATATCTTCGCCGTAAACATTCACAGTACCTCATATGCGCATGATCGGACCGCCGTGCACGGAAGGGCGGGTTTAAAACCCGTCCCTACATTGGCCGTCGGCCTGCTGATACGCTTTCTTACTCACTTATGAACGGGTCCGGGGTTATATGAGCACCTTGCTATTCCCGGTGAACTTGGTTGATGGGCTCGTAAAAAAGCCCGTCCATCCCAGGATTCTGCGGATAAAAAAGATCGGAGTGCAAAGCTGTAAAGGTTCATTATTTGGATAGGTATTTTTGCTGCGAAAATCACTTATAATCACTCTTATTCAGTCCATATTTTCGCATCTTGTCATATAAGGTTTTTCTAGGCATCGCCAGTGCCATCATTACATCTTTAATGCTGCCGTTATGTGAGACGAGAGCATGTTCAATGAGTCCCCTTTCAAAACAATCCACCTGTTGTGCGAGAGACCTGCTCTGGACCTTATCCTCACCTGAAAGCATCTTTTCCAAAGACCAATCAAACTGTCGTCCCAGAAGTACATAGCGTTCGGCAAAATTTCTGAGCTCTCTTACATTGCCCGGCCACGAATAAGATAATAATGCAGTCATCTGTGAATTTCCGGGAGTTGGGACCTCCTGTTGATATCTATGCCCGGCTACCAGCAGAAAATGGTGGAACAACAGGGGAATGTCCTCGCGTCTTTCCCTTAAAGGAGGAATTTCCAGGCAAACTACATTCAATCTATAATATAAATCTTCTCTAAAGGACCCTCGCTCCGATGCTTCACGCAGATCGACTTTTGAAGCAGCAACTACCCGGAGATCAACAGGTAAAAGCCTATTGGAACCCAATCGCTCAATACAGCGTTCCTGAAGAACGCGTAATAGATTGATCTGAACCCGAAGAGGCATTGATTCAATTTCATCAAGAAGGAGGGTCCCGCCATTTGCATGTTCAAATTTACCTATACGCGTCGCTTTTGCGTCGGTAAACGCCCCCATCTCATGGCCAAAAAGCTCGCTCTCCATAATAGATTCAGAAACGGCACCACAGTTAATAGCAACAAAATTTTTCGTGCGTCTACTGCTATTTTCGTGGAGAGCTCTGGCGACAAGTTCCTTGCCGGTGCCTGTTTCGCCCAAAACCAGCACATCGGCTCCGGTATCCGCAACTTGAGAGATGGTGCTTCTCAAGAGTTCCATGGCGGGTGTTCGACCGATTATCCTTGGTCCAGGTGCACTATGCAGCTCCAGTTCACGACGCAGATTTCTGTTTTCCAGCGTTAATGAACGCTTTTCTAATCCACGTAAAACAGTTTTTACCAATCTCTCGGCAGAATACGGTTTTTCGATAAAATCGTAGGCCCCGTCACGCATAGCCTTGACAGCAGTCGAAATATCTCCATGTCCTGTTATAAGGATAACAGGAAGATCAAGATCAATCTTTTGGACTTCTAAAAGGAACTGTAAACCATCCATTTTCGGCAGACGAATATCACAGACTACTATTCCAGGCCACTCTCTTGTTAGAGCTATAAGACCTTTTTCAGCGCAATCCTCGACCATTACTTCGAGCTCGGCCAATTCAAGAGTTTGTTTGTTCGCTTGTCGGATGTGTTTCTCATCGTCGATGAAAAGAACTTTTCCAAGTGGTATCATTTTTATGCTATTCTATCTAGGGAAAATTCGAAACGTGCCCCTTTCTCTGATGGAATCAAGGTTATCTGACCTCCAAAATCTCTCACAATTCTATCACTAATCGTCAAACCTAACCCTAGTCCCTGACCTGACTTTTTAGTCGTAAAAAAAGGTTCGAAAATATTACTCAGATGTTCCGTCGACACGCCCGGACCATTATCGTGGATGGCGATAATGGCCTTCTCTTCTTTTTCATGGCATTCAAGCAGTATTTGTTTAGCCTTCTGTCCCTCTAAGGCCTGCATTGCGTTTGAAATCAGATTCACTAAAACCTGTTGTAAAAGCACATAATTTGCAGAAACTTTCAGGGTATCGGGTTGAATATCGATTGTAAGGTCGATTGACTCACTTTTCAGGCTAGGCTTCAAGATCTCTAAAGCTCCATCTATAACGCTATGCATCGGCACCACCGCGACCATTCCACTGGATTTTTTTGAGAACAATTTGAGCTGGACACCAATTTGAGCCATGCGTTCAGTTAATTCGCCGATCTGTTCCAAGTTCCACATAGCGTCTTCAAGACGACCCTTTTCCAGAAATTGCTTACCATTATCCGTGTAGCTTCGTATAGCCGCAAGAGGTTGATTCAACTCGTGATTAATTCCAGCAGACATCTGGCCGAGAACAGCCAGCTTAGCTGCGTGAATCAATTCTTTACGTGTCCGTTTAAGTTGAACTTCAGTTTGCTTCCTATCCAGAATCTCTTTCTTTAACGATTCGTTGGCTTCAGTAAGTTGATGCGTTCGATCAATTACTCGTGATTCCAACTGTTCATTCGCATTCTTTAGGGCTCTCTTGGATTCTTCTTCAATTTTTTGAATCTCAGCCTGCCGGCGGTTTCTTTGCAGGAGCAGGAGTACCAGGATATATGCAAGGCTTAATCCAGTCCCAACTATGATATTAACAAATAAAACTTTTTTTCTCAGTACTCTGGTGTCGGAGAGAATGTGGACATTCCATCCTGCTTGCGGCATGAATTGGGATTGTTTCAATACATTTCGTGTCTCACTCCCGAGGCTATTTCCAATAGTTAGAACCTGCACTTTGTCCCAAAGATTATTGACTTTTTTGCTGAGGGGTACAAGCTCGGCATCCTCGTACCTCCTGCTGTCCATAATTCGTTGAACAGTTTGTTGTTCCAGGGGCTTAAGTGTTTTATATCTCCATTCAGGATTAGTGGTAATGAAAATGACTCCGTCCGGATCGGAAACTAAAAAGTTTTCATCCCGCGCTGCCCAACTTTGCTCCACTGTATCAATATTAATTTTAATGGCGACAGCACCGAGTATCCCGTCGTCCTTTCGAACAGGATATGCAAAATAATAGCCTCTTTTGGAAGAAGTGGAACCAAGGGCGAAATAACGTCCAAGCTTACCCGTCATGGCTTGCTTGAAATATGGACGAAAGCTAAAATTTCTTCCAATGAAAGGATGTTTTTCATTCCAGTTGGAAGCCGCGATAGTCAGCCCATCCCTGTTCATGAGATAGGTGTCGAGGGTATCGCTCACCCTGTTAATAGTTTCCAGGTATCGATTAAGTATTTCGATACGTTTTTTTTCCTTGGGATTCAATAAGGCCCGGACCAGATTACTATCTATCGCCAGCAATTCCGGCAGGCTTTCATATTTGCCCAAAACTCCCTGCAAATAATTAATATACAGTTCCAGTCTAACATTACCTTCTGCTAAAAGCTCAAGAACGCCTCTTCTGTAAGTCCAGACTGAAACGACATTCAGCACTTGAATCAAAAGAATGATGAAGAACAGGAAGCTGATGATGCCTCTCTTTTTTCTGGATAGCTCAATCGCCATGCCCTGTTTTCTCTGTTTTCGGTGAAAAAACCACTTGATAACGGAGATCGTTGATGGACCTTACCGAATTTCAATTCCTGCAGCCTGAACTGATTTTTTTACTTCTTCGATGGACACCTCTTTGCGATGAAAAATGCCGGCAGCAAGAGCTGCATCAGTGGATGTTTTCTCAAACACCTCAATAAAATGCCTAGCATTACCTGCACCACTGGATGCTATCACCGGAAGAGAAACGCTTTTTTTCACTAAAGCTAGATTAACTCCAGATCAAACCCGCTGTTGGTGCCGTCTTTATCGATGCAGTTAAGGAGAATTTCACCGGCTCCCAATTCCTGACAAACTTGCACCAGCTGAACGACATCGATATCACGGCCTTCCCTGCCGCCTTTTACCGTACATTGGTACCAGCAATATAGCTCTCCTCCCGGGACCGGGTATTAATCGTGCGGATGGTAGTATGTGCGGTATCATCTGGATTCCGAACATATACACGCTGTGGATCTACAGAGATAACCACTGCCTGGGCTCCGTAGACAATTGAAATTTGCTCAATTGAACTTTTACAGGATTTTTTATTCCCGTTTTTCAAATATTCTTCAACTGCATAAACCGCATCACTGCCAATGGATACCTTATCGGCACCAGAGCGAAAATAGGCAGAAGCAACATCAAGTGCGGTGTAAGACACGCCATCGGAGTCAGTAAATTCTCTTATACCACCCCCAATAGTCAACGGAACAAAGACATTTTCCGATGTTCTCTCAAGCACCTCAAGCATCGGCTGATCCTGCATCGGAAAGGCGCGAAATCCGGTAATATTAAGAAAAGTAATTTCATCGGCGCCCTCTTCATAATATCGTTTGGCGAGTTCTATCGGTTTTCCAAGATTTCTCACTTCCCCCTCGCTCCGAACATCGTACTGGTCACCTTTGGTGACCACCAGATCTCCCGCATCATTACTTCGGACATCAAGGCAGGCGATAATTCTCTTCGCAATCCTGGTTTCTTGATCCGCACTCCTTTCTCGATATAATGTGATGGTGCTTTCGCTGCTTTTCGAAGTCAGAAAATTATCCAATATACGCAACCCGGCTTCGCCGCTTTTCTCCGGGTGGAATTGAGAGGCGCTTATATTTCCTTTTTCAACTGCCGAGACAAATTCATATCCATAATCGGTGAGGGCTAGAGTCCAATCTCTTGTCGCCTCATTAACCGGTGCATGATAAGAATGGACGAAATATAATTTCTCGTCTTTATATCCTTTAAATAGCCTGGAATCCTTTTGTAGCCTAATACCATTCCAGCCTATCTGCGGAACGGACAAACTCGACTCGGGAAATCTGACCACTTGCCCGGGAATGATTCCCAAACCGTGAACTCCGGGGGATTCTTCACTTCCTTCAAATAGAACCTGCAAAGCCACACATATACCCAAAAAAGGCTTATTTTCTTTTATCCTTCGTTGTAGAGGCTCGATATAGCCGCCCTCCTGCAATCGATGCATGACCAGGCCAAAGCTTCCGACTCCAGGAAATATCAATTTCTCAGCAGTTACAATATCTTCAGCAATCTCAACATCCTTCACCGTATGTCCAAGTTTACGAAGAGCATTTCTTACGCTGCGAACATTTCCGGCTCCATAATCCAAAAGAGTTACAACCATTTCAATTCACCTCTCCAAATCGAAATACTGCTCAAAATTTCGGGATAATTAAATCCCAGGCATGCTGGAAAAACATCAGAATTCTTCTCAAGATCCCTTCCGAAGATAAATATGATACGCCTACTCTTCGATCAATGTGTAGTAACGTCCATGAGCACAACCTCGGCAAAGGATCTTACCATCAATCTGTACATCTCTATTGTCCTGTACCCAATCTAAACAATTATCACACCGAACTCTTTTAATCGGCCTGCCGGGTAAATTTTCCGGTGGAATATCTACAGCAACAGATTCTATCCGAAAAAGCTCCTTTTCCGGCATAATTTTATACGCTTCGAGCTGTCGGGCATACTTGTCGGTAATGCCGCTACAATATTTCTTTGAGAGTTCACGTGAACCTTCAAGTGCGGTTACTCTGACAGCCTTTCCCGTTTCGAGATTTACAAAGGTTGCCGCCATAACTCCATTATCAACCCATTTCATAGATCGTTTGCCCAAACTACATCCGGTAACGGTTTGTATGGCATCTGTTGCGCATCTGTCAATCTCAACAAATACATACAACTTCTTCCGATCGACGCCTTTAGGATCTTTTAATTTCAGGTATGACAGCGCAAGCATGCACATGCGAACTCCGATTACCTGCCCTGCGCACACATGACCATGAATACGAGTCGCCTCTTCCAACAGTTCATCAAAAGATTTCACTATCACCTCTCATTAATTCATACATTCGTGTTCATGAATAAAATGTTTTATTAAAACAGAAGATATTAAAAGCTTTAAATAGCCTTCAAGATACTTTCCTGTAAACTTGACTGTCAACTGTAATTGATAAAATAAAAAGGCCGTTCCCGGTGAGGAACGGCCTTTTTACAAAATGCCTACTATCAATATGCCTAGCAACACTGTCACTTCGCCTGAAAGTGCAGAATGTATATTATGCTATGCTTCCTTGCAATGTACTCATTCAGACACTGTAACCTTTTGGTATGTTTTCGTTGATAAACGCATATTAATAGTTACCGTATCGACGATTCATGAATGAAAAAGGATTAATTGACAGTCTCGGACAATTTGCTTCCAGCTTTGAACTTCACAACTTTTTTCTCTGGAATTTCGATGGTTTTCCCTGTCTGCGGATTTCTACCCTGACGAGCATCGCGCGTTGAAACAGAGAATGTGCCAAAGCCGACAAGTGTCACTTTGTCACCTTTTTTCAAACTTTCAGCAACCGCTGCGAGGGTGCCGTTCAGTGCTTTTTCAGCAGCTGCTTTACTGATATCTGCTGCACCTGCGATGCTCTCAATTAGTTCCTTCTTGTTCATGAATTCCTCCCTGCTTGATCTTTCTTTGCAAGCCTAACGAAGACAACGTCAGCTGCCCTCTTTCCCTAAAAAACTAGCTTTACCTAAACTCTCCTGTATTGTCAAAAAAAAGTCTCTCTATTTCTCTTATTGACAATGAAACAAGAATTGGCGCAACCCTTTATATTCAGGGCAATACGCCCATAACAAGCCACCATAATTGAATCGGAAATCAGAATCAAGCAATAAATTGCTCTTGTCTGAATAAGTTTCATACGCGCCATTGCAGATTATCACTACTTTGCTTAGCCTTGCCGCGCCGATTTTCAGAGTAGCAATTAAAGTTGCATCACATTTCAACAGGTATGTCAATGAAATTCGAGGATCTTTATTCTATAACTCAATTTAATTCGAGTAATCTACTGCTTTCGATCGGATGCTTTAACACTGTAATAACAAACTCAAATTGATCCTGCTTTTTAATTAAATCATTTTCTGACTGACTTAATTGACTTAATTGACTCAATTGCCGATATGACCGACCTCTTCATCACATATTGTCTCGGCCGTCAGGCAGCAGTTCCGCAGGCTTGTTCAGAAAAAATCGTCCTCCCAATATGCTTGACTTGAGACTTTCGGCAATAGCCCGGGCTTTCAGCACGCTCGATAATGGGGCGGTTTTGACCTTTTTTCCATTTACCTCGATTTCTCCTGATTTCAACTGAGCATAGCTGACTTCACCATAACTTCTGGCGATGCCGTTTGTATAATCGTAACCATAATCCACTACCTGGGTAAAGAGTTCTTCGTCTGAAACACCCGTATGTGCCGCCATTTCACTGTTGAGGACCGGAATAGGTATACCCAATCCGACCGCCAGAGAATTGCCGTACCCGAGAATGGATACCCCTCGTAGCCACTCCGGTGACATTTGTTTCAAATCTCCCTGTACCATGATTGTCCCAGCCGGCTTCACAGGGACTCCGTTGCCATTCCTGGGGGCATGAGGGTTATGCTGGGTACCTTTCCAGGTAACATATCCATAACCACCACCTAGAAATATCCGTGTTCCGACCCCTATCGTTTTATAAAATGGATCATTTAAAAGAGGGCTTAATTCACCAGCGCTGCAATAGTTGGCGTTACGACAATTCGGTTTCAGCATACCCATATATGTATATACCGCCTTGTCGGATAAATTAACCGCACAGTTATAGTTCTGGTAGCCATTTCGAGGATTGCAAAGCAGTGCATAGGGAAGATCGTCAAGTCCAACTTCTTTTTTCATTTTTTTGGCGGCATAACAATCAGTACCGTAAGCTTTGGCTTCCAGCAGGAGCTTTTTTCCTCGAAGAAGATCTTCAATAACATGCCCGCCACCATATCGAAACTCACCTGGATATATTTTGTTTAAAGGATCGTCCTCAGCCGGTTCAGTAGCGCCGAGATACGCATCCACCGCTGCCAGCCCGGCATAGGCCGGAACCTTATTGATCCAGACTTTTGAGGCTTTGATAGTTGGTGTCATCTGGCCGAAATTAAAAAACAAACCGGAAGAACACATAGGTGCGAATGTCCCAGTGGTGACGACATCCACCTTCCTTGCCGCTCCTTCGGGACCGTTTGCTTCAACGATGCCAACCATTTCTTCAGCAGTTACGACAACCGCTTCCCCTGCCTTGATTCGGGCATTTATTTCGTCGTAAGTTTTTTGGATTTTCTTCTCACTCATTTCATTCCTGCTATTTTGGCGTTAAATATAAATGGAAAACCAATATGATAAATTCGTAAATATCTTAAATTTCAGATGGCTAAATAAAGCTTCATTTACGAAGTATGTAATTTTTTAATCATTACGGCGTACTAGGTATGTCGTAATCGAGTAATCTCAGAACGCGAAAGATTACTATAGCTCTCTTTTGCGCCTTGACATAGGAATTTCTTTAGCCTAATTTATTTGCGGCAAGTTCGATTTGTCAATATTGGGTCAATGTTTGGTCATTATTAACTTTTTTTCACATAGCATATGTTTAAGGAGTAGCATGAAAAGCGAGCAGAAAAAAGCAATTGTGTCGGTTCGTGACACTATTGATTCAATAGATAATCAGATACTCATGCTGCTTAAGGAACGACTCTCCTGTGCAAAAAAGATCGGTCTTCTCAAAGATGGAGAAAAACGTGCAAAATGGGATCCACTCCGTGAACGACAGATTTATGATCGATTACTTAAAGACAATGATGAAGTTTTTCCTCCCGACGCCCTGAAATCGATTTTCCATGAAATAATTACCACATGCAGACTCTCTCAGAAAAAAGCCGAAGTCGCTTTTCTTGGACCGGAAGCTACCTTCAGTCATCTGGCAGGGGTAAAATACTTTGGCCATTCTGCTGATTACAAAGCGATGGAGACCATTGAAGATGTTTTTGCCGAGGTTGAAAAAGGCAGAACCAGATACGGTATTGTTCCAGTGGAGAACTCCATCGAGGGCGCGGTATTTTCAACTCTCGACTGCTTCATGAAGTACAAGGTCCAGATCTGTGGTGAGTTGCAACTTGAAATAAGTCATAATCTCGTTTGTAGATCCGGAAACATAGAAGATATCCAGACCGTAGCTTCCCACTCTCAACCCCTTGCTCAATGCAGGGAATGGTTGCGTAAACATCTCCCCTCGACCCCCACTCTTCCGGTTTTCTCTACAGGAGCCGCAGCACAAATGGCCGCTAATAATCCCAATATTGGTGCTATCGCATCTTCTCTGGCCATCAAGACATACGAACTGCAGGTTGTTGTTCAGGGAATTGAGGACTATAGAGGCAATACAACAAGATTTTTAGTGATCGGCAAAAAATCTCCATCGAGGAGTGGGCAGGACAGAACTTCGTTATTGATAGGTCTTGTTGATCGGCCTGGCTCCTTGAATGATATACTTACCGCGCTCTCGAAGGAAGATATCAATCTGGCCAAGATTGAATCGCGGCCGATTAAGGGCAAACAATGGAAATATCTTTTCTTCCTGGATATGCTTGGTCATATCGAAGATGAGAAAATCCAGCGGGGCTGTGACATTCTCAGATCGATGTGCTCTTACTTTGAATGGCTGGGTTCTTATCCTCAAAGCGAGAATTCAACCACCGATTCGTGACATCTTGCCTCCACAAGGTGATCTCTTTGTTGCCGCAAGATCCTGCTGTAAAGTATGACCTTGCGGCTTGTCCATAATTGTCCGTCTGATGCTTGCAACAATGGCCTGGTCGGACCCCCCTCCCCGAAGTAATGTTTTCAGATCGGTTTCCTTGTCATTGAGCAGACAGGAACGGAGTTTTCCTTCAGAAGTTAGTCTGAGCCGGTTGCATTGGTCACAAAAATGATGGCTTATCGGACTGATAAATCCAACGGCACCCTTTTTTTTGTCCGGAGTTTCCAGATCAAACATTCGGGCAGGCCCCTCTCCATGTTCTTTACGAAAAGGAGTGAGCACTCCCAACTCCGAGATGAGTTTCTTAATCTCTTCAGCTTTAATGAATTTTTCTTTCTGCCAGCTGCTTTTCTCACCAACAGGCATAAACTCGATAAATCTGACCTGAAAGGGCTGTTCAAGTGCTAACTGACCAAAATCAAGGAATTCATTGTCATTGACCCCTTTCATGGAGACAACATTGAGTTTTATTCTGAATCCGAGTCTTTTAGCTGTCATAAGACCATCCCATACTTTGTCAAAATAGTCGTATCCGGTAATTTTTTTGAATTTTTCAGGCTGCAGTGTGTCAAGAGAAACATTTATATGACGTATTCCGCCGGCGTAAAGTTTTTCAGCATAATCTGCCAGTAAAACTCCATTCGTGGTCAATCTCACCTGCTCCAACCCTTCGAGTAGAGAGAGTTGATGTATGAAATCAAGTATTCCTTTTCTTACCAGAGGTTCTCCACCGGTCAGCCGTAATTTATTCATGCCCATGCCAACGGCAAGTCGAACTACGCGTAATAATTCTTCATAGCTGAGAAGGTCGGAATGGGGTAAAAAAGTACCCTTCCTTACAGTTGTTTCATTTTCCTTACCCACCTCCGGCATACAATATGAACAACGAAGGTTGCAACGATCGGTCAAAGATAATCTCAGATAAGAAATAGTTCTGGAAAACTGATCGACAAGTGGAGAAATTGTTTGTATTTTTTCTGACACGGTATACTTTCTACCTCAAATTTCAATTTGGAAGAAGCCATTGTCTATCAATCACAATCACTTCATCTATACTGTCCGTTTTTTTACTCTGAAGTACTGTATTAACACAATTTAAAAGACACTCAATTAAAAAGATTTCCTCCGGCATGCTTATTTTAGGTATAGAGAGTTCCTGCGACGATACAGCCGCGGCAGTTCTCGAAGACAATGAAATTCTTTCCAACGTGCTCACCAGTCAAGATAATATCCATTCAAAGTTCGGTGGAGTTGTTCCGGAACTTGCCTCCAGAAAACATCTCCAGGCAATCAACCCTATAGTGGATGCAGCGCTGGAAAAAGCCGGAATTCGACTATCTGAAATAGATCTTATCGCCGCAACCCGTGGACCAGGTCTAATAGGCTCTCTTCTTGTCGGATATTCATATTCTAAGGCACTTTCCTATGTTAGCAATATTCCGTTAGTTGGGGTCGATCACATGGCCGGTCATATTCTATCGGTTTTTCTCGGTCCCGAAAAACCCACCTTTCCTTATATTGCGCTCATCGTTTCGGGCGGGACGTCCTCAATCTTTCTTGCCTACAGCTACACCAGTTTTCAACTCTTGGGAAGAACCCGTGATGATGCCGCGGGAGAAGCTTTCGACAAAGTAGCCAAACTTCTTGGGCTGTCATACCCAGGGGGTCCACAGGTTGCCGCCACAGCTGCAAAAGGTGATCCTGGATCCGTTCATTTCCCAAGAGCCTGGCTCGATGAAAATTCCCTGGATTTCAGTTTCAGTGGACTGAAAACCGCAGTACTTAATCATGTTCATCAACAACTCAGGGAAGGAATAGAACTTCGCATCGAGGATATCTGTGCTTCATTTCAGGAGGCTGTTGTAGAAGTACTTGTTACAAAAACGGTGATGGCTGCCAAACAAAACAATATCGGCACAGTGGTAATTGGTGGCGGCGTATCGGCAAATACCAGGCTTCGTGAAGTTTTTACTAAGAGTTGCGAGGTGGAGGGAATGTCTTTCTTCTCGCCACTACCACGCTATTGTACAGATAACGCGGCGATGATAGCACTTGCCGGGCTTCATGCATTCAAACATTCAGGCTCCATTTCGCTTGATGAGGATGTTTACTCCCGATCCCAACTTGGTTGAGAATTTGTCATGAATCTTCGGCGTGTTTTTAAATTCTATATTTTAAAATTTAAAAGATTACAGGGAAGTCCGCATGCGCTTGCCGGCGGAACCGCAATTGGAGTTTTCGTCGGGCTTACCCCGACAATTCCCTTTCACACACTGCTTATTGTCTGTCTCTCCCTGGTGACAAGGACATCGACCCTTGCCGGCATTATTATCAGTTGGATAGTCTGCAATCCCCTCACTTATCTACCGATTTATTATCTATGCGCCCTGATCGGTAACCACCTTACTCCCTATGAACTCAATCTGGCCAGTGTTCAATATACACTGCAACAAGCAATGGCCGGTAACGGCATCCAGAACTCCTTGGCAATTCTAGCGGGTTCAGGATATGAAGCTTTAGTGGTCATGGGTATCGGGGGAATTTGCTTTGCTTTGCCTTTTGCAGTGGTGAGTTATTATCTGGCTCTCAGATTTTTTGTGCATATGCAAAAGAAACGAATAAAAAAACATGTGCTCAGCTGAATGGGTTTATCAAATATAGGGTGAAGGACCAAATCCCTGCAAAGCATTGGGATGAGTACCTTCACGAAATTCACTCATAAATAAAAAAAAATGAATTTCTACTAAAGAAACATGACAAAATACGGACGACAAGCCTACGAAACTCTTAAAAGTAATCGGCTAGCACCTAAGAAGCGATTCGGTCAGAATTTTCTAGTTCACAAACCAACCGCGGAAGCTATTGTCCGAGCTGGAAACGTCTGTAGTACCGATATAATACTGGAAGTCGGAGTAGGACTTGGTGCTCTTACTGTTCCCCTTGCAGCAATGGCACAACATGTTTTTGGCTATGAGGTGGACAGTGGAATTATCCGCTTTCATGAGGAGGAAGGCGATCTACCCGACAATGTTACCCTGGTACATCAGGACATACTCACCGCAGATTTCCAGGAGATTGCCAAAAAATGCGGTGGAAAATTGAAGATTCTCGCCAATCTTCCCTACTCGATATCAAATCCTTTTATTTTTAAGCTCATTGATAATGCTTCATTTATCGACTCTGCTACAATAATGTTGCAAAAGGAGGTTGCCGATCGCTTAATGGCACAGCCTAATACAAAAGAATATGGCGTGCCGACCGTGCTGCTTGCCAGTTGTGCGTCGGTCCACAAGCTCATGACTCTCAAGCCAGGCGAGTTTCATCCAAGACCAAAGATCGATTCAACGGTCATCAGAATAGACTTTTCAGGTTTCCCAAGACTTTCTGCTCAATCCGGCCAATATGATTTTTCCCTGTTTCGACACCTTGTCCGAACAACATTTAATCAACGGAGAAAAACCATCCTCAATACTTTGAATGGTGCGGGCCTATTTGGCGAGTCAATAAAACTCGATAAAGCTGAAAATAAAAAATTAACCTTGCAGGCGATCGAGCAAGCCAATCTCCAGCCAAACGCCCGACCTGAAATCCTAACATTTCAAGATTTTGTTCATCTCGCCTTTCAAGTTGCGCAAATTAGAGGGACAGGCGTGCAGCCGATTTGATTCGTTTTTGCTCCAAAAACTCTGATGATCATGGTGAAGTCAGTTTAAGGTCGAAATTTTCGGCATTATTTTTGTCTTTTCAGCTCTTGGTCGCCAATGCGGTTAAGTATTAATTTAAGCTAATTTAATGGTTTAATTATTTTCCCATTAGCCTTATAGTCTTGAAAGATAAGTAGAAAAGTTTTCCCCCTGCATATTTGCATCAGTTTAAAATATCAATTTTCTTGAGTTAAAACGATGGCTACTAAATCAAAATACCTCATTTCTCCACCGGTTATTCCACAGGTAAAGGTACCTCCACATCCTCAATGGCCGACACTCTCCGACCGGGAAACTTCGTTACTAAAAGAACGCATTAAAAAACTTCTTTCGGAACAAAATGCAGTCCTGGTCGCACATTATTATACCGATGGAGCGTTGCAGGACCTCGCTGAAGAAACCGGAGGCTGTGTTGCCGATAGTCTGGAGATGGCCCGTTTCGGAACCGAACATCCTGCTCAGACGCTGGTTGTTGCCGGAGTCCGGTTTATGGGTGAAACCTCTAAGATACTTAACGTGGAAAAGAGAGTACTTATGCCGGATCTTGGGGCAACCTGTTCTCTTGATGAGGGTTGTCCTTACGAAATGTTTGCTTCATTTTGCGATGAGTATCCGGATCACACCGTAGTAGTCTACGCCAATACCAGTGCACGGGTGAAAGCTAGATCCGACTGGGTTGTTACATCAGGGATAGCCTTGCCTATTATTAAGTATCTTTCCCAACAAGGGGAAAAAATCCTTTGGGCCCCCGATAAACATCTGGGCGGATATGTTCAAAAACTTACCGGAGCCGAGATGATTTTCTGGCCCGGCTCCTGCGTAGTGCACGAAGAATTTCGCTCGGTTGCCTTGGAGAGGCTGCGCAAGCTTCATCCTGATGCAGCAATCCTTGTCCACCCGGAATCACCGGAGACCGTCATTAATCAGGCCGATGTAGTTGGTTCGACCACGGTTCTTATTAATGCTGTTTCAACTCTGCCAAACAAAGAATTTATCGTTGCCACGGACACCGGCATCTTCAATAAAATGCGTCAGATGGCTCCTGGAAAAACCTTTATTGAAGCACCAACCGTTGGGGAAGGAGCAACCTGTCAGAGCTGCGCCAGTTGTCCATGGATGGGAATGAATTCTTTGCAAAACCTGGTAGAGGTGCTGGAATCCGGGAAAAACGAGATTCATGTAACACCTGAACTTGCAACAAAAGCCCGGATACCCATTCAGAGGATGCTGGACTTTGCCAAAAATATGATAAAATAATGGCTAGATATCCGGATGCTGATCCAACAACCAATTTGAATAGTCGTCTTGCAAAGTCTGCCAGGCGAATCGATCGGTCATCGCTCTGGCGTCCTGTAAGGTGAGCCGACACCTTTTTTCAATCACCATCTCCAACATATCCGGCAACGAATTATCATTATAGAGAAATTCTTCATCAAACAGTTCCGGATATGAAAGCCGATTCGGCAGAACCGGTATACATCCGGCCCGCACCGCTTCGATGATCGAAATACCATAAAACTCATGCAGTGATGTCGAAACGACAATATCCCCTTTGCTGAGCAGTTGAATATATTGTTGATATGAGGGCACAAAACCGTAGTGAAGGATTTTATCTTTAAACCTTTTTTCGGCGTGGGAAAAACATATGGGGCTCACAACGAAGGATTGACCGATTATAAGTAGACGAAAATCGACTCCACGCTCTTCCAGTTTTTCCAAGGCCAGAAAAAAGCTTTCCGGATTTTTATCGTATTCCCAGCGATGGTTCCAGACTAGCACTGGTATGTCTGTCGAAGTTTTCCATTTGATTGTATCTATTTCTGAAAAATCAACACCCGGTGTAAGGATTCGGCTTTTACTGCTAAGTATTCGCATCAGGCCAGGCAATTTCATGTCCTGCGCTGCCTTCAGCCCATTTTGACAACCGTTGAGGAAACTATCACGATTATAAGCTGAATTGAAAGCGATCCCATCGGAGGCAAGTGCCGAATGAAAGTTGATTCCTGCAAAGAGATGTCGGTTCGCCTCATCAAACTGTTGCGGATAGGCAAACTGATTTTCATGGAAATAAAGAAGAATCTTTATCTGCTGATTCCATCCATCCACATCGAGCAACAAAGCTCTCAGCACTGCAACATCGACAAATGATGAAGTGAGGACACAATCAAATTGCCGATTCCCGACGGGAAGTTCCTTTATTTGTTCAACAAACCAAGGAGCGGAGAGTTGCATTCTCATCTTCCAATTCCTTGCCGGCAAAGTAAAAAAGTGATAATCCGCGCTCACATATTTCTGCAAGCCCTTTAGAAATTGTTTATGAGATCCGCCATAGTATGGTTCGAGAATGAGTACACGTTTCATTTTAGGTTTTAGGAGGAAAAAGCCGATTCTGGATGGACATTATCTATAAGGATTTGCTTTTTTATGCCGGTCCATTTACCATCTTCGTTCTGAAACTTTTTTTTTGATTATTCAAGAGGAGTTGTACATGAACAAAGAGTCTCAATGCCCATGCGGAAGCGGCTCGACCTATTCTTCCTGCTGCCAACCTATCTTAAACGACCACCAACTTGCCACGACGGCGGAGATGCTCATGCGGTCGAGATATACTGCTTTTGTTCAGCGACATGCCCAACACATCCAATCCAGCTGGCATATTAAGACCCGCCCGAAGATGCTCAATTTCGATGACCATCCGGTGGTATGGCTGGGTCTTGAAATTAACGGATGCCAAGGTGGCCTGGCCAACGACAGCAGCGGAACGGTCGACTTCACCACATCCTATCTGGAGAATGGGCAACTCTGCAAACTGCAGGAGGTCAGTCAGTTTCTTAAAGAAGACGACCTTTGGTACTATTTACAAGGAGAATGCAAGGTAATAAAAGAAAAAATTGCCCGGAATAGTACCTGTCCGTGCGGCTCGGGGCAAAAATTCAAGCGTTGCTGCTTGCCAAGGTAATTGAGGATATTTTCCGGTCTAACAGATTCAATCCGGCTTATCTGTTTTTGCAGCCAGTAACGAAACGATCCTGTCCCAAATAAGATCTGCCGTATGCAGTTTACTGGTGTAAGGAAGAGTTTCCGCCCCGGAGGCTCCAATCAGCAAAACCTGATTATTTTCAACCTCAAATCCTGTACTGTTATCACTGATATTATTGACGGCAATAAAATCCAGATTTTTATTTTTCAGTTTTTTGATTCCCTCCTGCTTGAGATCTCTGCTTTCGGCGGCAAATCCGACCAACACTTGTCCAACCTTCTTTCTCTTACCTAATTCAAGGAGAATGTCCGGATTTCGCTCAAGCATCAACTGTGTATCGATTTGGTCTTTTTTTACTTTATGTTCAAAGACTTTTTCCGGCCTATAGTCGGCAACGGCCGCGGCTTTGATTATTACTGAACAATCTTTTGCATGGGCAAGTACCGCATTGTACATATCAATTGCCGTTTGAACCTTAACCATATTTATACCAGCGGGACAGGCAAGCATACTGGGTCCGCTGATGAGAATGACCTCCGCTCCCCGCCTGAATGCACTACGGGCAAGAGCGTAACCCATTTTACCGGAGGACCGATTACTCAGGAATCGAGCTGGGTCAAGAGGTTCTCTCGTCGGCCCGGCGGTTATTAAAACACGTTGTCCCTCGAGACTCTGCGGGGTAAGACTTCTGGCCAGAGATTCTTTAACCTCTTCCCACTCAGGGAGACGCCCCTCTCCTTTCTCTTTGCAGGCCATCGTCCCGCAGGCAGGGTCGATGACCAGATACCCTAATTCCTTAAGTCCGGCGATGTTACATTTTGTAGAAGGATGAGAATACATCCGGCTGTTCATGGCCGGACAGACCAACACTTTGGCCCTCGTCGCCAGAACTGTCGTCGTCAGAAGATCATCGGCAAATCCATTTGCAAGTTTGGCAATAGTATTGGCTGTTGCCGGGGCGATCAGCAGCAGATCGGCATCGCGACCAAGATTGATATGAGCCATGGTGTCCTCCTTTGCCGCGGAAAACATCTCGGTATAGACATCATTTCCAGAAAGTGCGGCAAAGGTAAGAGGCGTGACGAATTTGGTTGCCGAGGGAGTCATTACTACCGATACCAAGGCCTCTTCCTTGGCAAGATCACTCACCCAACCGGCAACTTTAAAGGCAGCGATAGATCCGGTTACCCCTATCACTATTTTTTTTCCGGCAAAAACAGATTGCATTGTACTCCCCTTCTAAGCCTAAGAAATATAGCCAGAAATAAGTAAACGTCATTTTAAGCTATTAATAATGATTGTTAATTCACCTCTTGCTATTATCTTGAACACATATACACGACATTTTCAATCCCGACCTTGATGGCGTCGTAAAGGTTTTCGATTAAAAAGATTTTAAACTATAAATTAACACATTAATTCTAATATTTATGCGCCGATAATCCCCTACATTTTATAATTTCCAAACCATTGTAAGATTTTTGTAAGATTTTTGTAAGATACTCGATGTCTAATGTTACAAAATGACTCAAGTCAGAACAAGGTGTTCAAGATTTCAGAATTGGCTAAGCACTTTTGGCACAAAATTTTTTCATGCCTGACGCAATTCATGAAGTTTCTTCTATTGTCTTTCTAAAGAAACCTTGAAAACAGTCGAAGAAGAGAATTGATCATAGGGATTTTGTAACCGTTCACCGGAAATAGCAAATGTTCGCATGCCTCTGACTCTTAATCGTTCAGCAGTGCGTAAGAAAGCACATCGGCCGGCCGATGAGCTTGGCCATGTACGGCGGGTCTGATAGTGCGCATATGGTAACTGTTCACCAGCACCCCATTTTCGTCCGATCAGGCCTTTCTCATAGAAGGGCGGGTTTGGAACCCGCCCCTACAAGCCCGGAGGCCTGCTTGAACGAGCCTGGAGCACTGGATGCGACGGCCAAGGATGGTACAAGAGTAACACATTTACAGATCCGGGTTATGCCGTCTTTTGATGTGTACCGGTGAACTGTTACCACATATGCGGTGATGGTGAAAGTTTACCGGATTTTCCCTTTAATCTTCACATTGACAAATATGGTTTATGAAACCAATCCAATCCCTATCCGATGCTCAAAAAGAAGATCTATTGATAGAATGGAATATTTATAGTGCCAGTCAACAAGAGCGTATCCTGGCAGATTTCCACAAAATTTATAAAGGCGATTATTCTCAAGAAGAATTTCTACAATTCCTGAGGAAAAAGCTTGAAATAGATGGGTACTGGGAAAAAGTCGGTATCACTTAAAAAATTCAAGATTATGAATATTCAGTCACAAAACCAGTCAACGGTTATGTCGCAAGAAAGAAAAGAATTTGTTTATTCTCAATGGGATATGATAGATGAAGGAAAAAAATTTGTAATTATAAATGAATTCCGAATGAAATATCGAGGCTCCTATACACAACAAATATTTTTAGACTTTCTTGAACAGAAACTTGTGCCTGACCGTGATGTACAAAATGCGGTAAATCGGCTATAATTTTTCATGAGTTCGAGCATGATGCACAGAATTTTCCCAAATAAATACTGATGCTTGAATTCATCTGGATCTTTCGCTAATCTTTATGCCGATCCCTTTGTGTTCATATCAAAATGAGGCATCCTGTATGTTACAGGAAAAGTGGTTAACCATTCTCCTTTTCTCCTTTCTATCTGTTATTTTCGTAAACGCCATGCTCGCCGGTTGTACCAAGCTCTTTTACAGGAACAAACCTTCGGGCCACCTCTCTCACAGTCAATTGCGGATTAAACAGGGCAATGCCGATTTTGAGCAACGACTGAATGTCTTTAGCCAAACCTTGGTATTTAGCTTGGTTTCTCTAAAGATTTATTTGATTTCCTTCCTGATATGGCTGGTAGTAAACGGAGCATTTTATTTTTTAAAACTTACTGAAAAATAAGCATTATTTTCATTCCTTTCTTTTGCCCGTTTTCTTACGAGTACTAGCACTTCAGGAGATCCAATATTTATCTTATAAAATGTATCAGTATTTTTGAGACACCAAAAGATGACAGGCATCGTATTTGTTATATAATTTTTTGCAAGGAAACAGATAAAAAGGTAACTGTTCACCAGGAACAGCTAAATGCTCGCATAACTATGAGCATGAGATCGTGGTTCATTCTGCCATTTTCTGCTTTCCCAATAAAAATAAGATACTGTTTAATTGCACCGCCGTTTCGAAAAACAGGAGTTAGCTATGATGTTTCAACCTTTAAATGAATTTAGTTCTCTTTCTCTGCCTCGCACGGTGGACCAAGTTGTAGAGCTTCTCTACCATGACATGTCTCTTAGGAATAAAGTAGTTATGGCTCAACTTTCAGAAAAAGAACTGGATTCATCAGTTTACCTTGCGATGGCAAAAACAATCAGAAAGGAATTCGGATTATACAACGACAATACCAGCTTACTCAGTTCATGCCGCAGTTACCTCGGTAGAGAGTATGATGCCTACGAAGATCCGGCAATGGTCATAATGAAAGAGCTTTGGAAAAAAGTCAAAAAGACCCACAACCTGCATCTTGTTAAAAAACAGCGATCCCTCCTGTAAATATAATTTTTATCAAATCATTTAATTATTTTTTTTACGCCTCAAGATACCGTGCGCTGCTCCATCTGAAAGAGGTGGATCGGTTGTCATGACCACCAAATTTCCGGGATTCGCTTTAATAATGGCAGTGCCCGTCTCATCGGTCATGGCGACTATTTTCAATGTGATCAGACCTGCACCCTGCTTCATATATTCAATCTGTTCACCAGGCATTGCCTGATTGCGCATCTCAACCAGAGGTGCCTCCCCCGGATTCCGAATAACCGCCACTGGCTCGTAGCTCTGTTCCGCCCGGGAGGATGTGTAGATCATTTCCTTGCTGCCAGGACGTTCATTGATAAAATTTTCCGTGATTCCCCTGGTACCGGTTTTTTGAAGCTCTTGGGTAAGCTGTTCCGGCATTCGAATTGCGGAAGGATCTTCCCAAGCCTCTTTCGGAAGCTGAGCAAGAAAGTCAAGGGCTGCACGATAGACTCGCACAACTCCACCGACATAAAATATTGATTTCATTCGACCTTCAATTTTCAAGGAATCCACTCCGGCCGCAACCAGTTGAGGCAGCATGTCTAGCAGACAGAGGTCCTTGGAATTAAAGATGTATGTACCACGTTCGTCTTCTTCCACAGGAAAATACTCGCCTGGCCGTTTTTCTTCCAGCAGGGTATAGCTGAATCGACAGGGATGGGCACAACTTCCCTGATTAGCGTCTCTGCCGGTCATGTAGTTGGAAAGCATACAACGGCCGGAGTAGGAAATACACAGTGCTCCATGTACGAAAATTTCAAGTTCACCGGTAACTTTAGCTCGAATTTCCTTTATTTCCTCAAGAGAAAGTTCCCTCGCCAGATTGAGCCGCACTGCTCCTTGGGCAAGCCAGAATGATGCCGATGCATGATTTGTGACATTAGCCTGTGTTGACAGGTGAATAGGCAAGGTCGGCACAATTTTTCTGGCATGGTTTAAAATACCGGGATCAGAAATGATAATACCATCAACTGCCAAATTCTTAAGTGTCGTAAGGTAGCTATCCAATCCGACAAGATCGCTGTTATGGGCGATAATGTTTATGGTTGCATAAACCTTTACCCCGTGCTCATGGGCAAAAAGAACCCCTTGTCTCATCATTTCGTCGTCAAAATTGCCGGCTTTGGCTCTCAGGCTGAATCTCTTACCGCCTAAATAGACTGCATTTGCCCCGTAATGTACGGCAGTTATCAGTTTTTCGTAATTTCCCGCGGGGGCCAGCAACTCCGGCAATACAGGAGTCAATCCTTTGCGACTTTCATTTTTAATCATGGTGGAGTATCTTACTTTCTTGGTTTTAACTGTTTGCTATCGAACAATGTTCAGACATTTAATTGGACACTATACCTTCATCCGTTCGCTTAAAATAAAGGGGTATCTATTACTGGAGTTGATCGCAACTCCATTTTTACAGCCCTTTTTAGAATAACCTGCGTAGAACTACAAGATATTCCGTGAAAGAAAGACAAATCGGCATAGCCTTAAGCGGCGGCGTTGACTCAACCGCCTGTGCCCTTCTACTACGAGAACATTATCAGGTGAAGGGTTTTTTTATGAAACTCGCTCAACCAAATTTTGCTACCCAGAAAGCCCGGGTGAAAACAATAGCAGATAGACTCGGGATCCCTTTGCAGATTATCGATCTGCAGCAGGATTTCAATCTGAAGGTGCTGGATTATTTTTCCGACAGTTATTATCAGGGTCTTACTCCCAATCCTTGCGTCATTTGCAACAGAGAGATCAAATTCGGTCTATTCATGGAAGCTATTCTGGGCGCCGGCATGGACAAGATGGCTACCGGCCATTACGCCAGAATTATGCTGATAGATGACATCTACCATCTGTATAGCGGTGACGACCCCAAAAAAGACCAATCTTACTTTCTCTCCCGTCTCACCCAGGAGCAGCTTGCTAAAGTCATTTTTCCTCTCGGTGCGCAGACAAAAGAAAGCACCTACCGTTTTGTCGAAGGGTATGGTTTTCATGATTTTCAGGGTTTGGAAAGTCAGGATGTCTGTTTTTTAGAAAACAGCAAGGTCGGTAATTATTTAGAAAATCAATCGACAGTTGCAGATATTGCCGGACCAATTGTCTCAACCTCAGGCAAGGTACTTGGACAGCATAAGGGCTTGTTTCGCTACACCATCGGCCAGCGAAAAGGTCTGGGTATTGCTAGCGACGGCCCGCTCTATGTCGTAGCTTTGGACGCTGCCGGAAACCGGGTGATAGTCGGCAGAAATGAAGAATTATTCAGAAAACAGATCCGGGTGCAAAAACTTCACTGGCTGGCCGGAAAATCCCCGGACACCACAATGAAATACAAAGTTCGAATCCGCTATAGCCATAGGGGGTCAACCGCAAAACTGGTTTTAGATAACAATGGATATGGGGATATTATTTTTAATGAGCCCCAACGAGCGATAACTCCAGGTCAATTTGCCGTGATTTATCATGATACGGAATTGCTTGGCTCCGGCATCATTTTATAAAGAAAGATTATAGAAATGAAAAAAGTTTTCATTACAACCCTTGGCTGTAAGGTGAATCAATTTGAATCTGCAGCCTTTAAGACCGGATTCGAAGCAAAAGGCATGACTGTTATCTCTTCAAAGGATGAGGCCGAAGAGGCGGACCTGGTAGTGATTAACACCTGTGCGGTCACTGCCGGTGCCGGAGCTCAATCACGTCAGACCATTCGTCAGGCCCTGCGCCACAACCCGTCAGCTAAAATTATCATCACCGGTTGTTATGCGGAAATTGCTGCAAAGGAGCTTTCGGAAGAAAAGGAATTGCAGGGAAGAACATATTCGCTTATCGGAAACAATCAAAAGGATGGACTTGTTGCAGGTGCACTAAACAAACAAGACGCTACTCCTGAAATGGTTATGGGAACCATAGGAGAGACAAAAGAGATATGTCGGCTGCCGGTCAGACGTTTCGGCGAGCGTAGCAGGGCCTACCTGCGGGTGCAGGATGGCTGTGAAAGTTTCTGCACCTATTGTATCGTCCCCTATACCAGAGGACCAAGCAGGAGTCTACCTGTCGGTGAAGTAATTGAACAAGCTAGAATTTTTGCTGAAGAGGGCCATAAGGAGATAGTCCTGACGGGTATCCATCTTGGTTACTATGGGAAAGATCTGCCAGGACAGAATGACCTGCTCTCTCTTCTTGATAAACTTACCCTTGCCACCCCCGAGACATCGTACCGGATCAGCTCACTGGAACCTCTTGAAATCAGCGAATCGCTTCTCTCTCTTATGCAGGAACGCAGAAATATCCAGCCTCATTTGCACATCCCATTACAGAGCGGCAACGATGCAATTCTCGCCAAAATGAATCGCAGGTATACTACAGATCAATTTCGAGAGGTTATAAATCTCTGTCATAACCGTCTGCCTGATGCCGCTATAGGAATTGATATTCTAGCCGGTTTTCCCGGCGAATCGAATGCCCATTTCAACGCTGCCATGGATTTTCTACAGTCGATCTATTTCAGCTATCTGCATGTCTTTCCCTATTCAATTCGTCCCGGAACCGCGTCGGCGAGCTTTAAAGGCCAAATCCCTAAAACCATAAAAGATGAAAGAGTTGTTCAGCTGCGCGCGATAAGTGATAAAAAGAAAAATACATTCTATCAAAGTCAACTGCAGCAAATCCGGCCGGTACTCGTTGAGGGACGGCGTGACAGTGATAGAATGTTGAAGGGCTTTACCGATAATTATATTGCAGTCCGTTTTGATGGCCCAGACAGCCTGCTGAACAGTGTTACTGCCGTCAGGCTCCTGTTACTAAAAGACAACAGTGTGATTGGAGAGAGAGTAGAGCACCATGAAAATTGAAATAATTGCCATAGGCGACGAGCTCACATCAGGCAGAATCCTCAATACTACCAGCAGTTTTGCCGCCAGAAATCTTTATGAGGCCGGATATGAAATCTATGCAATGAACACCATCGGAGATACTCCCGCTCTTATCGGTGAGGCGTTGAAGCAGGCCCTTAGCCGGGCGGATGCAGTTCTTGTTACAGGTGGTCTTGGCACCACTGACGATGATCTGACCAATGAGGCGGTATCCAAGGCTCTCAACCGACCCACCATGCCTAATTTAGAGATCCTCTCCAATATTCGCACGCGTCTTGATGAAATCACCACATCACCAGTAAGCAGACTGGAAAAACTGGCCTGGCTTCCATCCGGGGCAGAAGCGCTGAGCCCTCAGTCCCGGATGGCCGGATATCAGCTCATCCATGATGACAAACCGATTTTTTTCCTTCCTGGAATTCCCTCTCAGATGCAGCAACTTCTGGTTGAACAGGTGCTTCCAAAACTCTCCACCTGGCATGAGGATCATTGTCTGAATACTTATCAGAGAACATTTCGCATCTTCAACCTGCCGGAAACCGAAGTTAATCGTCGCATTGCGACACTTGATCTCAGCCCGGATGTCCACATCGGGTATTACCCTGTTTTTCCTGAAGTTCACCTCAGCCTTACCGTACGGGACAAAAAGGACAATAATGCGAAACGTCTTTTTAATTCATCGTGTAATGCCGTCAATACAGTGCTCGGGGATTCGATTTATGGTTGTGACCGCGACAGCATGGAAAGAGTGGTGGGAAAGCTTCTTACGGAAAACAATCTTAAACTTGCCGTGGCAGAATCCTGCACAGGTGGATCGATCTGCGGAAAGATCACCAATACCCCCGGCAGCTCAGCCTATCTTCTCGGGGGCGTTGTGTCGTACTCAAACTCTCTCAAAACCATTTTCCTCGGGGTTTCTCCCGATCTTTTACAATCCCGTGGTGCGGTAAGCCGGGAGGTGGCGGAAGCCATGGCGGTTGGAGTGAGGGAAAAAAGCGCAGCCGATATAGGTTTAGCCGTAACGGGCATTGCCGGCCCGGAGGGAGGCAGCGAAGAAAAACCTGTTGGTACTGTCTATCTCGCTCTCGCCACCTCTAATGAAAATTGGGTCACTAAGTTTCATTTTCAAGGTGATCGCGAACAGATCAGGGAAATTGCAGCACAGAGCGCGCTTGACCTGATCAGGAAATATCTCTTGCAGAGGGTTCAATAGAAAAGGACGCGAATCGGATCTTTTTTTTAAATTTTCAAATAGTAAGATTTTTGTTTATTGTTCTATGTATGGTAGATATCATCCGACTTCTTTTCATACATTTCACATTTCATTTTGGAGAATCGCATGGCCGTACGCGCTAACAACAAAGAAAAAGGCAGCAGCGTAGACAACGCTATCAGTCAAATCCAAAGACAGTTTGGTAAAGGATCCATCATGCGTCTCGGATCCCAGGAAACCGAGGCTGTACCAGTTATTCCTACCGGTGCATTGAGTCTTGATATAGCGATGGGAGTCGGCGGCATCCCTAAGGGCCGAATTACCGAAATCTATGGTCCTGAGTCCTCAGGCAAGACAACGCTTGCTCTCCACGTCGTGGCTGAAGCACAGAAAGCCGGCGGTGCCGCCGCTTTCATTGATGCGGAACATGCCCTGGATATTAAATATGCTGAACGCCTGGGGGTCGACATCGACAACCTGCTCGTCTCTCAGCCTGATTTTGGAGAACAAGCTCTTGAAATAGCTGAAATTCTCATACGATCAGGCGGTATTGACGTGATTGTCATCGACTCAGTCGCAGCTCTCGTACCCAAGGCGGAAATCGACGGAAATGTTGGAGATGCTCATGTCGGTCTTCAAGCTCGCTTGATGTCCCAGGCTATGAGGAAATTCACCGGTGTTCTCAGCCGCAGCAACACAATATTGATTTTCATCAACCAGATCAGGATGAAGATCGGTGTCATGTTCGGCAATCCCGAGACCACTACCGGTGGAAATGCCCTGAAATTCTATTCTTCACTTCGCCTGGATATTCGAAGAATAGGTCAACTCAAAGACGGCCAGGATCTGATCGGGAACCGCACCAGGGTCAAGGTTGTTAAAAACAAATGCGCACCACCTTTTAAGGAAGCGGAGTTCGACATTGTCTACGGCGAAGGAATCTCCAAGATCGGCGATATGCTGGACCTGGCCGTCAATCTGGAGATTATCGAGAAAAGTGGTTCCTGGTATGCCTATAACGAAGAAAGAATTGGCCAGGGACGTGAAAACGCCAAACGCTTTCTTACTGAGCAGCCGGAAATGTGCCTTGATATCGAAAACAAGGTAAGAATGGCTTACGGCATGGCACCGGCTACTCGCTCTGAGGCGATTTCTTCTGCCTCAGTTCCAGTGGCCGAAGATATCCCCGTGGCTGAGTAATTTTTTATTTCCTCCCCAGGTTCATATTTCCCGTTTATCGGGATTAGTTATATGAACCTGGGAAGCAACATTTGGATTCTGTGCAATATTACTCAAGTTACATTTTCCACCCCCTCTCCCATCTCTAGCAGAAGGCCTAAACCCGAGACAATTACCTTGACTCTGCCAAGGAAATTCGAGTAATCGTTTTGATGAAGCCTTACTTTTGGTCATCATCATTTACGAGGAAAATCAATTGTCAGCCAAGCCGAAGAATAAATCAGAAGAAATCTATGATGTAATAATTGTTGGAGGTGGTCCCGCCGGCCTTTTTGCTGCCTATTATCTCGCAGAGTATTCCAGCCTCAAAGTATTGGTCATAGAAAAAGGTAAGGCATCATTAAAACGAAAATGTCCTATAAAAGATTCTGGTTGTATTAAATGCCGACCATGCAATATTTTGTGCGGCATAGGTGGTGCCGGACTCTTTTCCGATGGAAAACTTAATTTTATCCATAAGCTTGGCAAGACTGATCTTACCCAGTTTATGGATGTATCCGCCGCCATAGCGCTGATTAATGAAACGGAAACTATTTTTAACCGCTTCAATATGGACGGTAAAGTGTTCCCGACCGATATGGATAAAGCGCTGGATATCCGAAAAAATGCACGTAAACAGGGCATCGATCTCCTAGTTATCAAACAGAAGCACCTCGGCAGCGAAAACCTCCCAGTTCACATAACCAAAATGGCAGATTATATCGCCGAAAAAGGGGTGATCTTTCATCATTCCGAGGAGGCGAAAGAAGTAATAGTTAAAAATGGTGCGGTTACCGGTGTACAAACTAATCGGGGAACCTATCGAGGCAAAAATGTTATCTTGGCTCCAGGTCGCGTCGGTGCGGAATGGGTCGCGAATGTGGCCAGGGAACATGGCATTGAAGTATCCCAGCGAGGCATTGAAGTTGGTGTCCGGGTTGAAGTGCACAATGAAATCATGCAGGATCTCTGTGAAACTATCTACGATCCTACCTTTTTTGTAAGAACTTCTAAATATGACGATCAGACACGAACTTTCTGTACTAACCTCGGCGGTTATGTCGCTCTGGAAAACTATCAGGATTTTGTTTGCGTCAACGGCCATGCGTTCATGGATAAAAAATCCGACAACACCAATTTTGCCTTTTTATCCAAAGTTGTTCTTACCGACCCGGTGGAAGATAACCAGGCTTACGGTGAATCAATCGGTAAATTGGCAACCCTTATCGGCGGCGGACGGCCCATTCTGCAACGCTACGGCGATCTGAAACGTGGGCGAAGGTCCACCTGGAACCGGGTTAAAAACAGTTATATTGAACCGACTTTAAAGAGCGTAACCTGTGGTGACATAGCCATGGCTCTGCCTGAGCGAATTCTCACCAATCTGATAGATGGACTTGATCAGCTTAATCAGGTTATTCCAGGAGTAGCTAACGACGAGACACTTCTTTACGCTCCTGAAATTAAATTTTTTGCCACACAGGTTGCTACAAATAAAAATCTCGAAACGGCAATATCCGGACTCTATGTTGCCGGTGACGGACCAGGGGTGGCTGGAAATATTGTTTCCGCCACTGCTACCGCACTGCTCCCCTGTAAAGAAATTATAAAAAATTACAAATGAAATCCGTGAATTGGTTTTTTTAAAACTTTATTGTTGACTCCTATAGACCATTTGCTATAGTAAGGCTTCAGTAGGAATAATTATCATTACTTTAACATTCACTAGGAGGAGGGAAAAATGCAAAAATGGGAATGTCCTTGTGGTTACATTTATGATCCGGCAATTGGCGATGTGGATAATGGTGTGGCTGCCGGGACGGCTTGGGAAGATGTACCGGATGATTGGGTCTGCCCCTTATGCGGGGCGGAGAAGGAGTCTTTCTGGAAAGTTGACTAATCCTGACATAGAGAGTCCTTCTTAGTACTGAATTTCAGAAAGAGCTGCAGCATAGATGTTTAGAACGGAATATGCTGCAGTTTATTTTTTCTTCTCTATGTTATGCGCACCTAATTCATTTCGGACACTAGAACTTCATTAACAATACAGATTGGAGCAAGATCATGAGCCTTTTAGTTACTCAACCTGCACCTGAATTTACAGCGACAGCGGTTTTACCTGATAACTCTTTCAAAGACGATTTCAGCCTTTCTGACTTTCGCGGTAAGTATGTTTTGTTGTTTTTTTATCCGCTGAATTTCACTTTTGTTTGTCCTTCCGAGATTCTTGCTTTCAACAAGGCTGTCAAAGAATTCGAAGACAACAATTGCCAGCTTATCGGGATTTCAATAGATTCGGCCTTTTCGCATCTTGCCTGGAAGAAAACTAAAGTGAGTGAGGGCGGAATTGGCAACATTAAATATCCGCTAGTTGCAGATCTGGATAAATCCATTTCCAGATCTTACGAAGTTCTTCTTGATCAAGGTATAGCTCTAAGGGGACTTTTCCTCATCGATAGAGAGGGAATCATTCGCCATCAGGTCGTAAACGACCTTCCGCTTGGCAGAAACGTCAACGAAGCACTTCGCATCCTCCATGCGCTCCAATTTACCGAAAAGTATGGCGAAGTTTGTCCGGCGAACTGGAATAAAGGAGAAGAAGCGATGAAACCGACTGCAGAAGGTGTGGCGGAATATCTCACTGCGCATCATTAATTCTGCGTGATACTACAAAATCAATAAAGGATGGAAATCTGTTGCTTTTCCATCCTTTATTGATGGCGCTGTAAAATCTCCTCGTCTGCTTCGTTGCTGCAAAATTTCTATCATTACGACGTACTTTAGTACAACGAAATAATAGGAATTTTCCGCATCTCGCATATGAAGTTTTTTACTTAGCCTTCTGAAATTTAAGGTTTTTACAAGCTGTCAGTAGGCGTAAACTCTGCCGGCGGCAAGAACCAGCATGTGCATGAAAAGAGCAAAATTCAAATAGATAAACAGAGTTCGATAGGCGGATGTTTGTCGTATTACCAATCCATAGATAAAAACGACAAACAACAGGCAAGCATTGGCTATAAGTATAGCACAAAAGAAAGAGCCAAGCTGAAACGGCAGGACGAGGAACATAAGCATGACAGATACCAGTGCCCCGATCCAGGTAATGAAAAAACGTCTAAGGCTCTCCTCGGAAAACTGTTTCAGCACATTCGGCAAGCTGCTTTTTACATAATCTTCCTTAAACTCCAGCAGGATCAGCCAGAAATGCGGTATCTGCCATAAAATAAAAAGAGCGATCAGCAAAGCGCCCGGATAACTGATTGCCGCCCCACCACCCCCAAGCCAGCCTATATAAGGCGGTAAGGCACCACAGATCGCCCCCGGAATAATTGCCAGGACGGTTCTTTTTTTAAGCGGGGTATAAACTGCATTATAGAGAAAAACGGAAAGGACAACAATCAGAACGGGCAAAAGTGTCCTACTGACTGCTACAAGTATTATAAGACCGAAAACAAGAAGGACCAATGCCTGTAATCCTGCCTGATTTTGGCTGATTAATCCCTTAGGCAAAGGTCTGTTGCTGGTTCTCTCCAATTCCCCATCCAGCCGAACTTCCTGCATGCTATTCAGGGTTGCAGCGCCCATCGCAATAACAAAAATTGCCAAACCTATGAGAAAGGTACATCCTGTTATAGTGGAATTGGCAAGAATATACCCAAAAACTGAAGAACAGCCTATGAGGAAGCAGAGCGGCACCTTAGCAAGCTCTAATCTGCTTCGCGGCATACCCGCTTTCCGAATTCTGGTATTATGAAATAAAGGCTCTATAACCAATTTGTTTACCACTTTACTCCAACCCCCACGGGGAGAAATACCTGAGAATTTCATTCTAAAAAACAAGAAATGAATTTCTAAGGAACTAAAACCCAGCTTTGAAATTCTTGCTCTGGAACAATTTTAAGTTTAGCGACCATCGCGGAATGCCCTGCCCCACAATACTTAGTACACTCTATATCGTATTCACCAATCTTATCGGCATAAAACCGGGCATAGGTAGACATTCTCTTAACGGCATCAACTTTTATCCGAAATGCCGGCAGAAAGAAGCTGTGAATAACATCAAGAGAAGAAATATTGAGTTTCACCGCCCTTCCCACAGGAACGACCAGCTCATTTTCCGATTCCTTATCGTTATCATAAACGAAAATCCACGAGAACTGCTGGGCTAAAACTTCTACCTGCATGGCGTCATCCGGAACCGTTCGAAGTTCGACACACGAAGACCAGCCGATATAAAACATGGAGAGTGCTATCAATGTCGGAACGATCGTCCAAATAATTTCTAGTGGATAATTACAAGCATCCGAAGCAATAAGATTTTTGCTTCGTCTGTACTTCACAACTGAATATACCATCACCACAGTGATACCGCACAGCAAGGCTATGGATATGCCGAGTATATACCAAAATACCTGATCAACGCCTTGTGCCGGGGTCATAAATTCTCCACTACTTATCTGTTCAACCCAGTTGGTTACATCAGGCTTGCTTTCCAATAAAACCTGTTTGTTCTGTTAATCATCTAATTCCTACACTTAAGTCTCTTTTCCTTTATTATCTTGAGTGACAATATCATTTCCGTGCTGAAAAGTTCCTGTGCCTTAATCCTCTTTCTCGGAAACACCGGTACTAAGATTGACTTTCAGAGCGGTTCTATATTTGTGCTTGGCCAGAAAGCTATCGCGACCAGCTCCATAGGCTAAAAGAACTTTGGTGTCGCCGTTTACATCGATTTTACTATCGTTATTATCGCCTGAAGCCAAAGGCATGGTAAACTCAATGGTCGTAACGCCGTCTGTCTCAGATCCGCCGACTACATTGACATCGGTGGTTCCTCCAAGTTTAGTGTCATCTATATGCGAATTCTTATTATTTCCGTAATCATCTACAATCTTCACTTTACCTTTTTTTACATAACCAAGAATGATATTGGCATTCTTCATGCTTTCAGTCGGATTAAATCCCACAGCCACCCAGCCTGTCGTTTTGGCTGTGAGCTTGACTGCCAACGTCTCACCTTCAACCTTCCAGGCAAATGAGATATTTTTATCTTTAACCTCGTGGGCATATTCCGCAGCCTGCACATTTACTATACCTGTACAAAGTATGAGAGCGATTCCGATGATCATTTTCTGAAGGTGTTTTCTTTTCATATTTCTCCTCAAAGTTGACAATAACGGTTAACAACATTTACATTAAGCAAGATCCTATCCTCTTTTTTGCCGATTTTGATGCTTTTTGAATTATCACTATAAGTTTGCCCGGCACTGTAGCCTGGTCCTGATAAACTAATTTTTATCTTTGTTTCCAACTAGTAACATACTCTTCATCTCAAGAAAAGATTCTTCATTATTTTTGCGATACATTTGCAAATAGAAATGATTCTTTTTCACTTTTTAGCATTTGCTATTTGCAGACTACCCAATCGATGATTACCATAATCATCCGAGGCCTGATTAACACTGGTAGTATAGCAACCAATCTAGCTGAAATTGCAACAAATATTGATACCACATTGTAGCACAGAAAAGAGATTTTTCATGGTAAATTAAAACTGATGGACTCGTAAAAACCTTAAATTTCAGATGGATAAGTAAAAAGCTTTATATGCGAGAGGCGCAATTTATCTATCATTTCGGCGTACTAAGGAACGTCGTAATGATTGAAAATTTGCAGCAACGAAGCAGATGAAGAGTTTTTACGACGCCATCAAAACCGATCAATTCACACAGGAGGATATTATTAATGGCAAAAAAAATGGGAATATACAAATGCGACATATGCGGGAACATAGTCGAGGTACTCACTGAGGGCAGCGCGGAATTGATGTGCTGCGACCAGCAGATGACAATGCAGAATGAAAACACAACCGATGCGGCCGTTGAAAAACACGTACCTGCTCTTGAAAAAAGTGATAACGGCTGGCAAGTCAATATTGGATCTGTAGATCATCCTATGACTGAAGCCCATTATATTGAATGGATAGAACTTACAGCCGGAGATTCCGTATATCGGCAATTCCTGAAGCCATCAGGTAAGCCATCAGCCTTTTTCCCCATTAAAGCCGATGTTGTTACTGCCCGTGCCTATTGCAATCTACACGGTCTTTGGAAGAAATAATTCACAATTCTCCTCTTGAGCCGGAAACTTATCCGGCTCAAGAGGAGGCAACGAACCGAATTCTTTTCCCTTCATTTCGTACTCACTGTACTCTTGCCTGCCGTTAATTTAAGCTTCTCCATCTTGACAACCTTCCGTGTCGTATAAAAATTGTAACCGTTCACCGGTACACATTAAAAGCCCGAATAACCCGGGTCTGTAAACGTTCATCCAGTGCTCCAAGTTCGTTCAAGCAGGCCTCAGAGCTACAGTTGGCTATGTGAGGGGGCGTGATCGGACGAAAATGGGGTGCTGGTGAACGGTTACTAAAAATTTAACATTGAACTATAAAGTCATGGAAGGGCAATGTTACATTTTAAAGAAAACAAAAAACTTGCGTTGCCGCTGAATACCTTTGTTAAGCCGGCACGAAGCACTAACAATGTATGCCGTGATGTTCATAGTCATTTTATTTCCGAATTAACAGTCAGTCAGTTCAGAATTTTTGAAGCTCTTTTAACAAAACAACCATAAAACTGATCTAATCAGGGAGACGTAGATGGAAAGGACAGCATACCGAATTGAAAAAGATAGTATGGGGGAAGTTCAGGTTCCTGCTGACGCTCTCTATGGAGCCCAGACCCAAAGAGCAGTTGATAATTTCACAATTTCCGCACAATCTCTGCCCTGGCAGTTTATCGAAGCGATTCTTGTCATCAAAGCGGCAGCAGCACAGACGAATGAAGAACTCGGATTACTTACACCGGAAAATGCGAAATTCATCTGTGAAGCCGTTGACAAATTACGTACAGCTCAGCCTATGGAACAGTTTCCGATATCTATTTATCAAACCGGGTCGGGAACAAGCACGAACATGAATGTCAATGAGGTTATAGTCGGCGTGGTGCGTAAGAAAGATGTCGAACTTTCGCCTAACGACCATATCAATCTCTGTCAGAGCAGCAACGATGTCATTCCCACCGCTCTCCAAATATCGGCACTTCAAGCCTCAACCGAATCGCTGCTGCCGGCTTTTAAGAAATTGGCAGAAATTATCCGAAAATTCGGGGCGGACAATAATGATGTGGTAAAAACCGGCCGGACCCACCTCATGGATGCGCTGCCGATTCGGTTGCAATCGGAATTGGAGGGTTGGGCGGTACAACTCGATGAATGTAGGGAACGCCTTACATCTGGTCTAAGCAGGTTAAGTCGATTACCGTTGGGGGGGACTGCCGTAGGCAGCGGCGTCAACTGTCATCCGGATTTCCCAGCCAAAACGATAGCCCGTATCAATGGGATAACCGGTCTTGTCTTTACACAAGCCGTCTCATACTATAAAGGCCTCAGCAGTCTTGATACCGTCATCGAGTATTCCGGCCATCTCAAGACCTGTGCGATTACCCTCAATAAAATCGCTAACGATCTCAGATGGATGAACTCTGGTCCCCTTGCCGGGCTAGCAGAAATTCAGTTACCTGCTCTCCAACCGGGATCGAGCATTATGCCCGCAAAGGTCAATCCTGTTATTCCCGAAGCGGTCTGCATGGCAACTGCACAGGTGATCGGCAATGACACCACTCTCAATCTGGCCGGCCTGGGAGGTAGTTTTCAGCTCAATACCATGCTGCCGCTCGCGGCGGCCAATCTTCTCCAATCCATAGACCTTTTGGCAGGCAGTGCCGAATCGCTTGGTGAAAAGGCTATAAAGGATATGACTGTCAATCGTCGGAATTTTGAACGGGCCCTTTCTCTCAATCCGATTCTGGTCACTTCACTCAATCCTGTAATCGGTTATCTGAAGGCTGCGGAAATAGGTAAAATCGCTCTGAAGGAGAAAAGACCGGTTTTGGAGGTAGCTTTAGAAAAAACAGATATCCCGCGTGAAGAGCTTCAACGTTTGCTGAACCCGAGAAATCTTGCGGATGGGGGTGGTGATAAAGTGAAAAAGAGTTAAAGGACAAAGTTCGGCGAAAATCCTCTCGGCTTTTTAAGCCTGCCCATGTACTCGGCTTCCCGCGAGACTTACTGCCGCTGTTTGTCGCAATCCCAGCTGCTTTTCTTAGACTTTTCCCCCGGACTTTCCACGATAGATATTTACCAGTCGTTTTAATGCCAGATTATTGAGTTGCTTTAGATAATCATAAATCACCCGGTAATTCATCTTTGATTCCCCATGATCGCGGTCTCTGAACTCGATAGGGACTTCAGTCACCCTAAGATCTTGTCCATATTCAGCCAATATAGCCAAGCCTATCTTAAAACCTGGAACAGAGCCGGACAACTTTGTCAGGAGGCGGCGTTCTATGGCAAAAAAACCGGCCAGCGGATCTTTCACTTTACAGAAAAAGAGTGCAGGCAAGGTGGCAAGCCGTGAAGAGAGTTTTCTTGAAAACGGCCAGTCGGGCATGGATCCCCCATAGACGTATCTGCTACCGATTACCATGTCACTTGTCCCGTTCAGTAGGGGCTCGAGTAATTGTGGAATGACTTCGGGTGGATGACTTAGATCCGCATCCATCACCAGGATATATCTTGCATCGGTATAATTTGCCCCCGCTAATACAGCTCCAGCAAGCCCAACATCTTCGGCATTTTGCAAGATACGGACAGGTTCCCTCTCCTGCCATTCACGCACACGATCACAGGTTCTATCAGTGGATGCTGAGTCAACAAACAAAATATCGAAATCGAAACTATTTGACCGCCTGACACTGCAAATTCGTTCGAGAAGCGGATCGACATTCTCCGCTTCATTAAGCGTCGGCACTATAACAGTAATATTCGGCAATGCAGAACCCTCATCCGCTAAACATTGATGCGGACCCAGAGACGATTATTCATCGATCTTTTTCAGCCCAAGATCGTGCAGAGGTAAAATGTTCATCCCGAGCCCTTTCACCTTCTGAATTGATTCCCAGGCGGCTATCGCGTTCAAATGCACTCCGGGACAAACAGCAGGACCATTCTCCGGAAAATTCTCCCGGTTACAACAAAACCCTGTTATCACAACCTTCCCTGAACTCGTTTCAACAATTACAGAAAGACCACCCAGCGTATGTCCCGGTGAATGCATAACATCTATTCCCGGAATAATCTCCCGATCATTCTTAATTATAGAAAATGTCAGGTCCTCAATAAAATAGTTATCGTACCGATGATCGAGAGGATGAGGCGAATTACAGAAATCAATTTCAATCTTATGGGCGTAAAAGACTGCCTTGTGGAAAAGACGATTGTTGCCGCAGTGATCATCATGCAGATGAGTATTGATCACGATATCGATGTCTTTTACGGTCAAATTTTCCTTAGCCAGACAATCAACTATCGATGCCGGTTCCAGACCGGTTTCTTCGGTAAATCCGGCAGGAACGAAAAGCTCATTTTCATCAAGTCCCGTATCAACTAATATGTTGTGTCCATGTCCCTGCACCAAAAAGGCCCAAATCGGCAACCAAATCCTCTTGCCATAGCCCTTTTGATAGGTCATGATTCCTTGATCGGGATTACGGACTCCGGTAAGGAGTGGTGTAATGGAAAATGTCATGTTTCCTCCCCATTTTTGAGTACCTCACTATACTCTTTCTTTTCTTCATTCGAAACTTTTTCCTGTTTCTTCCTTATTAGTTTCTGCCTTATTTATAAGCACGTTGGCTCTTGATCTCTTTCTACACATTTTTACAGGTTCTATCAAACGGCTTCGAGACAAATCCAAACATGTAAACGAATCAAATCCCGACTTGCCCCACTTTTGCTGAATATATTCACGTATTATTTTAGTATAACAGAATATTATTCTTGACTTGTTTTAATTAGCGAATATATTTACCCTTTACTAAGGGAGAAAATATGTTGGACAGTATCAGTCTGGAAATTTTAAATATACTTCAGAAAAAAGCCCGGATTCCAAATATCGAAGTGTCCCGGCAGGTCGGTCTTGCACCATCGGCCGTTCTGGAGCGAATCCGTAAGATGGAAAAACAGGGAATCATCGACGGATATGAGGTACGGCTCAATCCACAGCGCTTTAACTGCGCGCAAGTAGCCTTTGTCCATGTAAAAACCGACCCGGCCCTGTGTGATAAAGTCGGCAGTAGGCTCTCCCTCATACCCGAGATCCAGGAGGTCCATTTCGTTTCAGGAAGTGACTGTTACCTGATTAAAGTGCGAAGCGCCGATACCACTACCCTTGGCCGGCTCTTACAGGAAAAAATTACAACTATTGAAGGCGTACTGTCCACCAGCACCGAAACCGTATTGACCACAGTCAAGGAAACCAGTCAGATACCACTTTCACAAACTACATGAGGAAGCAGTTTTATGCCGATGTCACAAACCTACAAGGATCGTCTTTTCCCTATTTTGGACAAGATCACCAGCCACTACGGAACTCCCTTTCATATTTATGACGAGGTCGGAATCCGCGAAACAGGGGATAGTCTGAAAAAAGCGTTTTCCGGAATTGACTGTTTTCGTGAGTACTATGCAGTAAAGGCTTTGCCTAATCCGAAGATTCTCTCCCTTATGAAGGATATGGGCTTTGGTTTTGATTGCAGCTCGATTGCCGAGCTTCGTCTGAGTCGTCAGGTCGGGAGCCGCGGAGAGGAAATCATGTTCACTTCCAATAATACCAGCGAACTCGATTTCATTGAAGCTGCCAAGGATGGAGGTTCCATCCTCAACCTTGATGATCTCAATCTATTGGCTAAGGTTCCTGAAATACCCGAATTAATCTGCTTTCGCTATAACCCCGGTTCCAAACGAACCGGCAACGAAATCATCGGCAAGCCGACAGAAGCCAAATACGGCGTGAGCGACGATCAGATCGTCGATGCCTACAGGCAATCGAAGTCACGGGGGGTGAAGCGATTCGGCATTCACACCATGCTTGCCTCCAATGAACTGAATTATGAATATATGGTTCAGACCGCCCAGATGCTCCTGGAACTTATAGCCACAATTTCGGCTGAGCTTGGTATCACCTTTGAATTCATCAACATCGGTGGAGGTCTTGGTATCCCTTATGAACCTAGTATTGCAGGGTTGGACCTTGACGCAATGGGCAGGGAAATTACAGCGCTTTTTAAACACTTCCGCCAGCAGCATGGATATGAGCCCGCACTTTATATGGAGAGTGGCCGCTTCATGACCGGACCACACGGAGTTCTTGTGACCAAGGCAATAAACCGAAAAGATATTTATCGAACCTACGTAGGAGTCGATGCTTCGATGAGTTGTCTTATGCGTCCCGGCATGTATGGCGCCTATCATCATATCGATGTAGTTGGAAAAGCTGGCGGTTCAGAATATGAAATCGTCGATGTGGTCGGCTCGCTCTGTGAGAATAACGATAAATTTGCTGTTCAAAGGTTACTGCCGAAAATCATGGATGGCGATACTCTTGTCATTCAGGATACCGGTGCCCACGGCAGTGCCATGGGTTTCAACTATAATGGCAACCTGCGACCCAAGGAGCTGCTTTTGAGCCGAGATGGTCAAGTCGAACTTATTCGCCGGGCAGAACGGGTTGAAGATTATTTTGCCACCCTTGATTTCACTCCCGATTTGATGCATCTATAAAGGCGCAATGAATATCGCCTGCAAATTTTAAATTTCCTTTTGAAGGAACCGCCTGATGCCCATCGATATAAACTGGTTTCTTGAAACCGTTGCCTCCAGTATTCATGATAAACAGGTGCCGGTGGTTGATCTTATTGCGGTACAGACTAAAGATCCCTTCAAAGTCCTGGTAGCGACTATCCTCTCCGCAAGAACCAAGGACGAAACTACTGCCAATGCTTCAGCTCGGTTGTTCAAATTTGCACCGTACGCAAAAGCCCTCGCTACATTGTCTGAAGAAGAAATTTCCAAACTCATTTATCCGGTCGGTTTTTACAAAACGAAGGCTAGGCATTTAGCCAAGTTATCCGAGCGCCTGGATATGTTTGATGGAAATGTACCGGATACCATTGAGGAGCTTGTCACCTTGCCCGGAGTCGGCAGGAAAACCGCCAATCTGGTAGTCAGCGTTGCCTTTCAAAAGCCGGCTATCTGTGTTGACACTCATGTACATAGAATTATGAATATATGGGAATATGTCGCAACAGTTACTCCGCTGCAAACTGAAATGGCCCTTCGGGATAAGCTGCCGAAGAAGCACTGGATCGGTGTGAACTCCATCCTTGTTGCCTTCGGTCAGTCGATCTGCAAACCGATAAGACCTTGCTGTGACATCTGTCCGCTTGATAAAAAATGCCCGAAGCATGGGGTAAAACCCCGCAAAATACCTGGAGCTAAAAATGGATAAGAGCTGTGCTTTGAGATTTGTTTCCTGGAATGTTAACGGAATTCGTGCCATTGAGAAGAAAGGATTCATTACAACAGTTGCGGATTTCGATGCCGATATCATCAGTTTGCAGGAGACCAAAGCACACCCGGACCAACTTTCCGAAGAGCTAAAAAATATTCCCGGCTATACGTCCTATTGGCACAGTGCCGAGCGTAAAGGCTATTCCGGAGTGGCGTTCTACAGTCGTTTGGAGCCGTTGGCCGTACATTACGGATTGGGTGATCCTGAATTTGATTGCGAAGGCAGGGTCCTGACCCTGGAGTTCGATAATTACTATCTGATAAATATCTACTTTCCCAATGCCGGCGAAAAATTAATACGCCTCGGTTATAAGCTGCGTTTTAATGCAAAGCTTGTCGATTTTATTAAAGAATTGGCTACACATAAAGCAGTGATACTTTGCGGCGACTTCAATGTTGCCCACAAAGAGATCGATCTGAAAAATCCAAAGTCCAACATTAAGAATGCCGGCTTTACTCCTGAAGAGAGAGCCTGGATGGACAGCTTCGTCGAGGCAGGCTATATCGATACCTTTCGGATATTCAACCAGGAACCGGACCAATATACCTGGTGGAGCTACCGCTTCAATGCCCGTGCCAAAAACATCGGCTGGCGAATTGATTATTTCTGTGTGAATGAGATTGCAAGAACAAAGGTTAAAAATGCAGCTATCTTAAAAGATATTTTAGGCTCGGATCATTGTCCCGTGGAGCTTCTTTATCTGGATTAAGTCAGGCGTCAAAAGTCAGAAGAGAGGGTTGATTTTCTCTGATATATTCCAGGAGTTTTCTTGGGCCGGCTGGAAAAGCGAACCGATCAAGATCTTTCGAATCAACCCACCGATAGCTGCAAGCCGATTGTAAAACCGGTTCTGATTTCTCTTCCTTCAAAGTACAGAGATAGCAATGAAGAATTATTTTATGATGGGTGTACTGATGTGTGATCCTGGTAATAGGTTGTACCAGAGAAACAATTAATCCGGTATCAGCTGAAATTCTGTCGGCAATCCTTTCACTGCATTCCCCTTTCACCCCACATTCATCTTCTGTCACTTGACCGCCGGGAAACTCCCAAAGCCCACCCCAAACCGCATCCGGCTTGCGCTGCTGAATGAATACCCTTCCCTGCCATCGAATAAGGCCGGCCACATTGTGCATGGTAATAATTTTTCTTTTTGCTCTGGTTACCGGCCGTGCCGCGACTATCCCTAACTGTAAAGACCTGCATGCCCCAGACACAGGGCACTCTTGGCAGAGAGGTTTTTTAGGAGTGCAAACAAGCCCACCCAAATCCATCAATGCCTGATTGTAGGCCCTTGCCTGCCCTTGCGGTAATAGATATTCGGCAATTTCATTGAGACGATTTTTTATCCGTACTCCGGTTACTGCTTCGTCTATGTCAAATAACCGAGCATAGACACGAATAACATTGGCATCAATCACCGGAATATCATAATTGCCGGCCACGCTGGCGATAGCCGCCGAAGTGTAAGCTCCGATTCCAGGCAGCATGAGCAGCTGTTGGTATTCGCAAGGAACTATGCCGCCATATTCAGCGACAATTATCTTCGCTGCCCTGTGCAGATTCCGAGCTCTGGTATAATAGCCAAGACCTTCCCAATACTTGAGGATTTCCTGTTCCTCGGCCGTGGCCACAGCCTGCACATCAGGAAAGCGTTTAATCCAACGCAGGAAATAGGCAACTCCACGATCCATCTGGGTCTGCTGGAGCATAATCTCGGAGATCCAGACATGATATGGATTATAGGTTCGGCGCCAGGGAAGTGGGCGCTTGGTTTTTCTAAACCATTGCAACAGAGATTGGACAATTACTCTGCGTTTTTCTGTAGACAAAAGGGCATTCATGAAATGTTACATACCCCAGCCCAAATAGCGGCCAAGAGCAACCAGTCCCATCCCGACGACCACAGTCGCAGAAAGGCTTTTCCACTTCCAGGCTACAGGAAAGGCGATAAGTGCTGCCCAGAAAAAACAGGTTCTGGAAACCGAAATCAACAGCGTTTTCACGTACCACTAAGGAAGGAACCAGCATTGCGGCCAGAACGGCTGGAGGAATCAGCCTTAGCCAGGAAGCAAAAATCGGCCGCAAGGTCTTCCCACTCAAGAATAGAGCAGGCAGCAATCGGGGCAGATAGGTAACAACAGCCATGCCCACGATAGTCCAGAAGATCAGCGTCTGATCCATAACTCAACTCCTAAACCCAGTGAGGCGCCTGCAACGGTTGCGACAATAATATGAAATTGATGCCAACCGGCAAGATATAACAGTGTGGCGATAACTCCGGATAAAATCGCAGTTACAACACGCGCAAAAGATTCACATTGCCCTACCAGTAGCCCGATAAACATGGCAGCCAATGCATAATCCAAGCCCAAAGGTTTTATATCTCCTATTAAATTTGAGGCGATTATTCCCAATGCCGTCCCCAGAACCCAGGACATCTGAGCCGTCATATTAAGCGACAAAGCTTCAAGTTTGCAGTCATTGAGTTTTCCGGCTGCTGCTGAATGGAGGGCAAAGGTTTCATCAGTCAATTCATAGGAAAAAAATGCGAGATATCTTTTTTTCCAACCGGAAAGATAGGGCGCTAGTGATGCCGCCATTAACAGATGGCGCAGGTTAACTATAAAAGTAGTGAGTATTACCGCAGCAGGCCCTGTACCACTGGCGAATAAACCAACGGCGATAAATTGCGCCGAGCCGGCAAAAACGATAAGAGACATCAACAGGGTATTGGCCTCTGACAAACCGCTCTTTCCGGCCAGCACCCCATAAGCAAAACCGATAGGCACATAACCGAGAACGATTGGAAGAGCTCTTTGCACCCCTCGTATGAAGGGTGCAGACGATGCTGACAGCGCAGTCAATGGCCGACTTTTTGTATCCTGTACAGAATCAGACAAAATTACATTCGCCGGTAGAGCTCAAGACATCGTTCCCGGGTCATCTGCTTCTGCCAGTCCGGCCCCAAACAATTTTCCCAGAGCGGTACGAGATTCAGGGCAGTAGTCACCATCAGTTCCAGAGATTCCTTATCCATATTGGCCGTTAGGTTTCTTGGCAGGGTTATCTGATGTTTTTCCATCATCTGCCGAAACTCTCGTACGCCTTCCGGATAAATCTCCTCTAAATAATCAAAGGCGATACAGCAGCCGATTCCGTGATGTATGCCAAGAACATAGGAGAGTCCATAAGAAAGGGCATGGCAGGCACCAACCTGGGAATAGGCAATACTCATCCCGCCAAAATATGAGGCCATCATCAATTTATCGTCTTTTTCGGGATGATCTTCCAGAAAAACCTGGCGGCACAGCTCGATTGATTTTTCACCATATGCCTTGCTGAACTCATTGATGAACGTGCCATGCAATGACTCAACATCGTGAATATAACAGTCCATACCGGTATAGAACCATTGGTCCTTTGGTACCCCGGCCAGAAGCTCGGGATCGAGTACAATCTGGTGAAACAGAGTATGATCGGAATTTATGCCGAGTTTTTTCACCGGTCCGGTCAGTATGGTGGTCCTGGAAATTTCCGCACCGGTTCCGGAAAGGGTGGGAACGGCTACATGATAAACCGAGGGATTCTGGATCAGGTCCCAGCCCTGATAATCGGCTGACGATCCGGGATTATTCAGCATGAGGGAAATGGCTTTGGCAATATCCATAGTGGCTCCACCACCTATTCCTACTATGCCGTCCGGCTTTACCGCATCGTAATCCCGAATTTGCCGCACTAGGGTGTCTATATAACTGGTCTTAGGCTCATCATCAACATTTACAAGTAATAGTAAATCCTTACCGGATATGGGTAATCTGCCTTCCAGAACCTTGCCCTTGAAAACATCATCCAGAACAAAAACAAAATAAGAATCGGGATTTATCCGATGGGGGTTGATAATATCACTCAGCTGATTAAATGAACCTCGGCCAAACATAATATTCGGCACGATACTGAAATTTCTGAACATATTAAGTTCCACTTGAAAGTTTTTTTAAAATTAAAAAGTCTGTGGTTGGGCACTGAGAACGAAATGTCTTGCCTTCCCGTAACAAAAATCCGATTATAACTCAATTATGTATTTCATTCATCTTTTTGTATGGTTATTCCTCATTGTCGGCAACTTTTGCACTGTCTATGTTTGCAGTAGCCGATAAGATAGCAAACAGGAACGAAAAAACCGAACGAAGGACAGAGGCGCATTGTATATCGAAAATTCTAAGTTTCAAGGTTGAAAACAGGAAGAGTAAATGTCAGTTATGAGCGAAGACAGTGTATTTACCTCGTTGCAGCAGCATGGACCGCTTGCAGTGGAAGACAGTGTTTATGTGATGAAGTCTTTCAACTCCCATACCCGGAAGTGGGTCAAAAATCTCTGCCGGGAGCGCATCAACACCACTAAATATCGGGCACTTCGCAGCCAGATTTTTGAATTTCTGGAAATTAACAGCTTTGCCCAGCTCACCGACTTGCTCAAACAACCGAGCGAGCAGCTACTCCGGAGTCAACGGGCCTGTGTGTTGCTCGGTAATATGTTCGGCCTGAATGGAACATCAAGAGAAATTGAAGCCAGGGTCTACGAATACGCACGTACCGCCGATGCGGTTGTCAACTCCCTGAAGGCAAAAATATTAAAACCCTACACCTCCTTTGTGGCAACCACCAATGAAATAGAGGTGGCTAATGATCCGGTTACCCTTCTGCTTATCATGTTCAACGACAGATACCATAAAAAGGCTCGGTTTGAGGCCAGGCGAAAGCTGGTATTGATGAATTTGGCGGGCAGCATCGATCAAAGGGAAAGGGAAACAGGGATAGAAGAGAAATTTTCGACTTTCTTGCATTTTCTTAACGATTATGTCTGGAGTAAAAGTCTGAAAATTGGTGAACATGATATTGTCTATCTGCATTCACAGCATGCTGAAGATACATTTAGCTGCACCAATGTCAAGATTCTTACCGCCAAACAAGGTCAAGAGCTCCGGCTCACCAAAGGCTCAAAGCTCACCCTGCTCAAACGCCGCCGATTCTCCACTGAGAATCGTGATATTCCCATTTACGTCTCGATCCGTAAAAAGCCACCCGAGGCCAAGGTGCTGAAGCTGCTACGTAAAAACGAAAAAAATCCGGCGGTGGCCGTGGATGATGAACTTGGGCTCATGGCAGTACTGGATTCCATCGCAGACATAAAAACTTTTCAGAATCACATGACCAGGTCGGCATCAAAAGCCAAAAGCTTCATGGTACTGGAAGATATCTCAGACACTTTGAAAGGTTCCGCAGCATATAAAGGCGGAGCCATAGGTTCAAGCTCAAAAACGGAAATGATGAAGTTCTTTGCCAGGCTGGGTGGTATGCGTGTAGAATTTATTATCCATACTAACCGATCATGGCTCAACTATATGTATCAAAAGGATGTTGCCCATGACGAATACGAGGTAAAACGAATTTTTGATTCCGGAGTCATGGAGCTGCTATTTCCAAAAGATATCTACCATCTGGATCACAATTTGATCCGCAATGACATGATTCGCAGATTCAGGAAAAGTATCGAGGAATAATTTACCTTGAAGCTATGCTGTTCGACTGCAAACAGGTTTTATCAGACAGAAGATATGGCTTTTTTATAAGATTGGTAGGTATCCGCTAGTCCTTCCCTGAAACTGAATCTGGGTTTCCAGCCCAGTTTATTGATCTTCGTGGTGTCGAGTAACTTTCGTGGAGTTCCATCCGGCTTGTCGGAATCATAAACGGTCTCTCCGGTAAAGTCGACCAGTTGGGCAATGGAGGCAGCGGTTGCACTTATGGTGACATCCTCTCCTGTGCCGACGTTGAGAAAAGATGAGTTGTCTCCGACGAAATGTGATTGATCAAGATCCATTACATGGATACAGGCGGCAGCCATATCATCGACATGAAGAAATTCACGACGAGGCAAGCCGGTTCCCCACAGAACCACTTTTGGCATGTGATCTTTCTTCAGACTCTTAGTTTCGGCTATATAACCGATTGCCTCACAGATTTCTTTCGGAATTGAGCCGTAATGCGCCTCGTCGGCAATAATTGCCTTGATATCGCCATCCATGGCCAATTTCGCCAAATGATACTTACGTAGCATGGCCGGAATAACGTGGCTGTTCTCCAGATGATAATTATCCTCCGGTCCGAACAGATTAGTCGGCATTACCGAGCGATAGCTGGTATTGAATTGGCGATTGTAGGATTCACACATTTTGATTCCGGCAATTTTGGCGAGAGCATAAGGTTCATTGGTCGGCTCGAGAGTGCCGGTCAGCAGGTAATCCTCCTTGATCGGTTGCGGGGCTAATTTTGGATAGATACAGGAGCTACCGAGAAACAGCAGTTTCTGTACGCCGGACTGGTAGGCCTGATGAATCACGTTAGTCTGGATCATCAGGTTGATGTAGATAAAATCCGCGGGATATGCATAATTGGCATGGATGCCGCCAACCTTGGCAGCGGCCAGCACGACCCTGTCAACCTTCTCGGTCTGGAAAAAATCACGCACCGCAACCTGATCGGTCAGATCCAGCTCCGCATGCGTCCGGGTAACAATATTTTCACAACCAAGTCTCTTCAACTGCCGGACTATGGCAGAACCAACCATACCACGATGCCCGGCGATAAATATTTTTTCGTGAGATAACACTGGTCTTTCACTCTATTCGTGATGATTGAGAACCGGGAACCCTTCGCTCTTGCAGAGTTCATCTCGTCTGGCTTCCACCAGATCGAAACGCATCATTTCCGAAACCAATTCCGAGAAAGTTATTTTCGGGACCCAGCCGAGTTTTTCCTTGGCTTTTTTAGGATCACCAAGCAGTGTCTCAACCTCGGTCGGCCGGAAATACCTGGGATCAACTCTCACAATTGTATCACCGACCTTCATTCCATTCATACCAGTTCCGGTAGTGACTTTGGCTACAATCCCTATTTCATCAACTCCTGTGGCCTCCCAGCGTAAAACAATTCCAATTTCTGCCGCAGCCGCGTTGACGAAATCGCGTACCGAGTGCTGTTCCCCTGTGGCAATAACAAAATCCTCCGGTATCTCCTGTTGCAGCATTAACCATTGCATCTGCACATAATCACGGGCGTGTCCCCAATCGCGTTTAGCATCAAGATTTCCAAGATAGAGACAATCCTGCAAACCCAAGTAAATTCTTGCTAAGGCCCTGGTAATCTTCCGGGTGACGAATGTCTCCCCCCTGATTGGAGACTCGTGGTTAAAAAGGATTCCGTTGCAGGCATACATATTATATGCCTCACGATAATTGACGACAATCCAGTAGGCATACATTTTGGCAACTGCGTAGGGTGAGCGCGGATAGAAAGGAGTTTTTTCGGTCTGAGGTATCTCCTGCACCTTCCCAAACAGTTCAGAAGTCGAGGCTTGATAGAATCTGGTCTTGTCAGTCAGGCCTAGAATCCGAATCGCTTCCAGAACCCTGAGAGTGCCCAACGCATCGGAATTGGCAGTGTACTCCGGTTCTTCAAAAGAAACAGCTACATGAGACTGGGCGGCAAGATTATATACCTCATCCGGCATAACCTTACCGATGATATGAATCAGACTGGAAGAATCAGTCAGATCTCCATGATGCAGAATAAATTTACGATCCCCAACGTGCGGATCCTGGTAGAGATGGTCGATGCGATCGGTGTTAAAAAGAGACGCCCTTCTTTTTATGCCATGTACTTCGTAATCTTTACCGAGGAGAAACTCCGCAAGATATGCCCCATCCTGGCCGGTTATCCCGGTAATCAGCGCTTTTTTTTTCATTGCATTCACAGTTGCTACTCTCGTAAAAACCTAAAATTTCAGATGGCTAAGTAAAAAGCTTTAAATGCTAGGCGCGCAAAATTTCTATCATTACGGCGTACTAGAGTACGTCGTAATGATAGAAATTTTGCAGCAACGACGCAGATGGAGAGTTTTTACTACGCCATCACAGTTAATTCTCTTTAATACTCATATGATTTGTTTTGACCGATCGACCGCGTCCGATTCCATAATAAGCCAGCCCCATGGCTTCTACTCTGCCGGGATCATAGAGGTTTCTCCCATCAAAGATCACTTTATCATGCAACTCATCAAACATTTTCTTAAAATCCGGCACCCGGAAGCTTTTCCATTCAGTCACAATAGTCAGGGCATCAGCACCGCGTAGAGCGGCTTCCTTGGTGCCCATCAGCATAAAATCATCTCTGGTGCCATAAATTCGTTGGGCTTCTTCCATCGCCTCAGGATCATAAGCCTGTACCTTGACACCTGCCTTCCACAAAGCTTCAATTAAAACCCGACTGGAAGCTTCCCGCATGTCATCGGTGTTTGGTTTAAAGGAAAGTCCCCATACCGCCATTGTCTTTCCGGCGATAGTGTTATTATAAAAAGAAGAGATATGCTCGAAGAGTTTTTCTTTCTGTTTATAATTGACGCTCTCCACTGCACGAAGAATTTGAGCTTCGTAGCCGATAGCTGATGCGGACCGCTCAAGAGCCTGTACATCTTTGGGAAAACAGGAACCGCCATAACCACAGCCTGGATATATAAACTGATAGCCTATTCGCGAGTCCGAGCCGATACCCCGCCTGACCTGCTCAATATCCACCCCCATTCTTTCCGCCAGATTGGACATCTCGTTCATAAAGGAAATTTTGGTAGCTAATAGGCAGTTAGCCGCATATTTGGTAAATTCAGCACTGCATACATCCATGACCATTATCTTATCGCGGTTTCTACTGAATGGCTCATATATCTCACGAAGTTTTTCTTCAACCTCGTCGCTGTCGGTGCCGATTATAATCCTCTCCGGTCGCATACAATCATCGAGGGCGGAACCTTCCTTCAAAAACTCGGGGTTTGACGCCACATGGAGTGAATGTGGTACGTTTCTATTCTGGAGAATGGAAGTCATATGTGCCCTGACCTTATCGGCAGTACCTACAGGCACTGTTGACTTATTGATCACAATTTTACTTTCATCCATATATGTCGCTATTTTTCCTGCCACTGCGAGCACATACCGTAAATCCGCACTGCCGTCTTCATCAGGCGGAGTGCCTACAGCTATAAATTGAAGTTCCGCATGGGAAATTCCCTTTTGAGCATCGGTTGTGAAATCGATCCGCTTTTTTTCGTAATTTCCAAGCAGCAACTCAGACAATCCGGGTTCATAAATAGGTATATCACCATTTTTCAACGCATCTATCTTCTTCTCATCCACATCCACGCAACAAACATTATGTCCGACGTCGGCGAGCACCACCGCCTGCACCAATCCTACATATCCAACACCAAAAACGGTTACATTCATGAGGTCCCCTACAAAAGAATATAGATAAAGTTGATAAAACGCATGGTAAGATAAAATCGCCTAAATAATAGCATGAAATCAAAACTAAGCAACCCTGACCAGAATATCAACCGACAATTTAGCCGGAATTTTCACCCTGCTTCTACCTCTCCTCCAATCAGATGATCTCATGGTCCATGTGCTGTACTAACAGCCAACGTGCTTGTAAAATTAGTAATTTTTACTGCTAAAGCTTAGACAATATACCCCTGTTCCGCCAAATAGAGCAAAATCTCCTGCACTGCTTCCATGGGTGTAATATTGGCGGTATCAATGGTTAACTCGGGATTATATGGTGGAATATATGGATCAGTAACCCCGGTAACTCCTTGCATCTTCCCCGCTCTTGCTCTGGCGTATAATCCTTTTCGATCCCGCTGCTCACATATCTCAAGTGGCGTTGAAACATGTACCTCAATATACCCGCCATATCGAGAGATCAATTCACGATTTGCCTGGCGCGACTCCTCATAGGGAGCAATCGGAGCACAGAGTGCAATGCCGCCGTTTTTTGTGATTTCACTGGCCACAAAGCCGATACGAGTGATATTCAGATTCCTATGTTGGCGAGTATATGTCAGTTCGGATGAAAGATTTTTTCTGACGATATCACCGTCGAGCAGAGTCACCGGCCGATCACACATCTCCATAAACTTTACCAACAATACCTTGGCAATAGTGGATTTACCCGATCCGGAGAAACCGGTCATGAAGATGGTAAAACCCTGCTTTGATCGCGGAGGAAAAGAACGTTGCAATTGGTAAACAACTTCCGGATAGGAGAACCAGTCAGGAACATCTTCTCCTTGTATCAACCTGCGGCGTAATTCCAGAGAAGAGATCGTTGCCACCTCATCGTTAGGAACCTCCCCCAGGATTACATATTTTTTCAAGCTCCGATGGTAGCCCATTTCGTGCTGAGGTACCATGGCGATCCCGGTTTCAGCGGCATACTCGGCAACCATCTTCTGGGCATCTCCTCTTGGATAAAATCTTTGTTCCTTATCACTTCCTGCCTGGGGATCAGCATGGTCATCCGCTACCATAAAATGGCTGCAGCCAAAATTTCTTCGAATAATTGCCTGCCATAATGCTTCTTTCGGTCCTGCCTTACGACTGGCAAGAGGCGTCAGAGCCAGCTTTATCATATTATGTGGGAAATCACTCGTAAACGCCTGATAACATCTTACCTGCGTGTAATAATCCAAATTGCCGGGATAACTGAGATCAACCACCGGATGCAGGAATATAGCAGCCCCCGCCTCTCTCGCTGCGGTTATGACCATTTCCCTGTGAGCACAATGCAGATATTCATCCGTGTGAAAGCCAAGTACCCGTCGCCAGCCGTTCATGGTAAATACCCTGACGGTTTCCGAGGGGCTTAAACGTAAATGCTGGAAATCGTAATGGATTGGTAGCGTCACACCTTCCAGTTTGCCGCCGATATACCAGTCTTTGACTCTATTGTAGAG
>CAVSJK010000002.1:0-947500 GCA_963728385.1 uncultured delta proteobacterium | reverse complement strand
GTTGACACGAGTAGCGAAAAACAAGGTGAGAAACCTTGTCGCCGAAAGCCTAAGGTTTCCTGTAGTCAAGTTAATCTGCTCAGGGTTAGTCGGTCCCTAAGGCGAGGCCGAGAGGCGTAGTCGATGGGAAACAGGTTAATATTCCTGTACCACTTTCATAATGTTATGGTAAGGGGGGACGGAGAAGGTAAGGCCGGCCGGGCGTTGGTAGTCCCGGTTTAAGCGTGTAGGTGGAGGACTTAGGCAAATCCGGGTCCTTGTTAACACTGAGGCGTGATGACGATGTCCTTTGGACAACAAAGCGGTTGGTTCCATGCTTCCAGGAAAATCCTCGTATCTAGTTATGAATGTGACCGTACCGTAAACCGACACAGGTAGGCAGGTAGAAGATACCAAGGCGCTTGAGAGAACTCTGGTTAAGGAACTCGGCAAAATAGCACCGTAACTTCGGGAGAAGGTGTGCCTGCATGGTGTAATAATTTACTTATGAAGCCTAGTCAGGTTGCAGTGAAATGGGGGGAGCGACTGTTTACTAAAAACATAGGACTCTGCGAAGTCGAAAGACGAAGTATAGGGTCTGACGCCTGCCCGGTGCCGGAAGGTTAAGGGGACATGTCAGCCGCAAGGTAAAGCATTGAACCGAAGCCCCGGTAAACGGCGGCCGTAACTATAACGGTCCTAAGGTAGCGAAATTCCTTGTCGGGTAAGTTCCGACCTGCACGAATGGCGTAACGATTTCCCCACTGTCTCAACCAGGGGCTCAGCGAAACTGTAGTACCGGTGAAGATGCCGGTTACCCGCAACTAGACAGAAAGACCCCGTGAACCTTTACTATAGCTTGGCATTGGTTTTTGAGATAACATGTGTAGGATAGGTGGGAGACTTTGAAGTCGGCACGCCAGTGTCGATGGAGTCAACCTTGAAATACCACCCTTGTTATCTTAGGAATCTAACTGCGGTCCGTGATCCGGATCCAGGACATTGTCTGGTGGGTAGTTTGACTGGGGCGGTCGCCTCCTAAAGAGTAACGGAGGCGCGCGATGGTTCCCTCAGGCTGATTGGAAACCAGCCGTAGAGTGTAAAGGCATAAGGGAGCTTGACTGCGAGAGAGACATCTCGAGCAGGTACGAAAGTAGGTCTTAGTGATCCGGCGATTCCGCATGGAAGGGTCGTCGCTCAACGGATAAAAGGTACTCCGGGGATAACAGGCTTATCTCCCCCAAGAGTCCATATCGACGGGGAGGTTTGGCACCTCGATGTCGGCTCATCACATCCTGGGGCTGAAGCAGGTCCCAAGGGTTTGGCTGTTCGCCAATTAAAGTGGTACGTGAGCTGGGTTTAAAACGTCGTGAGACAGTTTGGTCCTTATCTGTTGCGGGCGCAGGATATTTGAGGAGATCTTTCCCTAGTACGAGAGGACCGGGATGGACGAACCTATGGTGCACCAGTTGTTCCGCCAGGGGCATTGCTGGGTAGCTAAGTTCGGCAGGGATAACCGCTGAAAGCATCTAAGCGGGAAGCCCACTTCAAGATAAGATATCCCATGGTGTAAAGCCATCTGAAGGCTCGTTGTAGACCACAACGTCGATAGGTCGGGTGTGGAAGTGTGGCAACACATGGAGCTTACCGATACTAATCAGCCGTGCGGCTTATCCATATTTTTTGATTATTACTCTACTGACTACCCTACTATTCGATTATTTAGATACTCTGACGATTCCTGCTTCTTTGTTGCAGGAATCGTTTAGAGGATCTTATACCCCTCAAGGGGGTACTGAAAATAGTCCCCATGCTTTTCGGGGACGATTGTAAAATATAACAAAGGACAAAGACGGATTCCTCGGCCCCTATGAGTGATTTGCCGCAGGCACAAACTGATCTGTCTTCCGTCCTCTGCTTTCTGACTTCTGATTTTGCGGCGGTCATAGCAAAGAGGATCCACCCGTTCCCATTCCGAACACGGAAGTTAAGCTCTTTTGCGCCGATGGTACTGCACGGGCGACTGTGTGGGAGAGTAGGACACCGCCGTTTTTTATAGCACAAAAGCCCCGGACGATTCTTCGTCCGGGGCTTTTGTCGTTTTAAGAACATAAAATCCCCTTCAGTTCATCTCAGTAAGTCAAAAAGTGTGATCAAAAAATGAGGAAATGTTTATCGATTACCCTGATAAAGCCGGCAGAAGGTAATTATTTTCTGGTTTTTTAGGCACCTTCTTTAATATTGGCAGCAAGTTGTGATATTCTTATCATTGATAATCTCATAAAAACCTAAAATTTCAGATGGCTAAGTAAAAAGCTTCATATGCTAGGCGCGCAAAATTTCTATCATTTCGACCTACTAGAGTACGTCGTAATGATAGAAATTTTGCAGCAACGACGCAGATGAAGAGTTTTTACGACGCCATCTTCATTTATAATGAGAAAATTTTCTGATATACTTTCAAAATATGAATTACAAGATGCAGAATAAACCTAAATACTCACCAGAAAGAATAGATCTCCTAGCAACGACCCCATCTCCGGTCCCATTTGCCACTCGCGTAAAAGAGCTTTGTCTTAGCCCCGATCTTGAAAAGAAGTTGTTGCTCCAAGAAGGACGCTTAGCGGCTCATGGCCATTCTCGATCTAAAGTTGGCGCTCACCTGACGGTAGCCGACGAAAAAGAACTGGCAGCAGAAATGCTTCTTCTCCGACATCGTTTTACTGAACTCATCTTGAATTCGATAAAATTCAGACAGTCGGCGTTGACAATTATCCAAAATATTTATCTGTTCCGAAATAGAAGAATTTTTTTTGGTACCTCAAGTTCTACATCTTCTGAAAATGAACGCCGGGATGCACTCCTTCTGTTCAGCTCGAATCCAATCAAAAAGTCCCTCAATCTCGCGAAAACCTTCCAGCACCTGATTCTTGCCAGGGTCTGGAATCGTATCCTCGGTAATTCCACACAAGCCGATCTTCAGGGACCGCAGTTCATTGAACTTCAAAATGTAGTTGAAAAACTCAATACTATCAGAAACATCTATATGATCTTGTCCAGCGGGCTGGTTACAAAACTCGCAACCCGAATCAATAGCATATATAAAGAGTCTACTTCCTACGAAGATGCAATTCAGATTGGGAGTTTCGGGATTGCCAGAGCAGCCTATCGCTACCACCAATCATCTGGTGTTCGTTTTTCAACCTTTGCCGCAAACTGGGTGTTTAAAGAGATTCAGCGCCAATCTCTGGAAGGCCGCCTCATTCGACTTTCCACCAATACCGTAGAACAGTATTCAAAAGCGGCAAAGAGCGATGACACGGAGAATTTAACTAAGTTCTCAACACATATTAAAACTGCAACGATGATTGACGGAGGAACCTTATTCGGAGATTTATCTCTATCTTTTTCTGAACAAAACCAGAACCGCTCATCTCTTACAAGGAGTTTTGAATCTCGTGAACTCCAAGCCATTTTATTACGGGCCATTGATCAAAAACTGTCGGGCAAATGTGCGGACATCATCAAACGCAGATACGGCTTACCACCTTATCAAGGCAAGGAACAATCGATTATCTCGATAAGCAAAATACACAAGGTAACCAGAGGAAGTATTTATCAACTTGAACAAATTGCTTTAAAAAAACTCAACCGCCACCTCATCGAATTTGACCTTCTCTAAGGTCAAGCCGCCAAGGAGCGACTTGCGCTTCTCTCGGGCTAAACCACATTGCCGGAAGAACGGTTCTGCATTATTTTTTCTTTGTAATGATATGGTAAATTAGACAGATCAATCTTATACCCGCTGCTGCACAACTCGCTGATGGGAGGCCATCATGAGAAACTCATTACTATTTCTGCTCTTGCTCATATCCTCTATAGTTTCACCGGTTACCTCATCCTTCGCGGGATATAGGTATTATGGTTCCGGCCATGGAAATCACTATTACTCCAGATCAACTTGGTATCACCACTCACATCACTACGGGCACCCTTATTACTCAGATCACATTTGGGCGGATGTGGGTATTGGTCTTCTGACTGGTGCGGTAATTGGATCCGTACTATTCCAACCTCCGAGACAACCAGCTATTATTTACAATAGTCCGCCTCCTGTAATTTATTATCAGGCTCCTGTTATCCTCAATCAAAGCTACTCCCAAATCTCTTCTCAACCTGAACAGGTATTGCGAAGGGTGAGAACTACTCCGGAGCTGCTCAACTTTCGTTCCGCTCCAAATTTATATGCAGCAATTAACGGCCGAATTCCGCGGAATGCAATTCTCGATGTATTAGGTGAAGCTCCAGGTTGGCTCTATATAAGGACTGAACCAGGACAATACGGTTGGATTATGACTAAGTACACCCAGAAGGTGCAGGGGCCGGTAGGATAATCACCGCAATTTATCGAGTACACTTGAAACCTTATCTTCCATGGATTGGGAGCGGTCAGTCCGGGTGCCAAGTTTGATAGTGGTCGTTATGCGAGGTGCTCCCATTTCATGAACTTTTTCATGACAAACTTTTACTGCAGCCATTACTTCGTCCCACTCTCCTTCAATATTTGTACCATAAGCATGTAACAGTGTTTTTAATCCTGCATTTTTCAAAATTTCCTGACATGCGACTACATACTCAGATACTGACACCCCTACTCCCATGGGTACAATGCATAGGTCCATGATTATTTTCATAATTCTCTCCAAACATTTGAGAATACCATTCTCCTGCTTTTTCCATTTGCAAGGTCTGCCGATATATCAGAGTAGATGATGTTGCTTTTTCAATTCTTGGTAAACTAAGGTCGATACTTTTCGAATGACCTGACCCCGTGATTGTACCCATCGTCCGTAATCGGAAGCTTTTGAGCGCCTCTCAATGATACCGACTATGACATAAGGAAACCGTCCGCCTTGATTAGTTTTTGGTACAAGTATACCCATATCTCCACAGAGATGACCAGTTGACCCGGTCTTGTTATAGACTAAGGTTCCTCTTGGAATGGGGGTACCATGATAAAGTCGGTCCCGTCCAGGTAAAGCCATCACTCGCTTTATTTCCTTTCCTTTCGGCAGTTCGTCGTTCCAAAGAGCACTCAAAAACCTTACATAATCAGAAGGGGGTGCACTATTCAGGTAGGTTCGACCTCCTGCAGGGATGTATTCCTTGATTTCTGTTTTCTTAAAGATTTGGCTGTAGTTTTGTTTGAGGATTTTTCCGCATTGAACGGGGCCTCCTGCCTGCCGCATTATCCAATTAGCGGCTGAATTACTGCTCCGCTGTATCATGGCTTCCATCATCCTTCTGCTTCTGGGACCATACTTAATTTGTCCCTTATTCACCTGGTGAAAAAAGGCAAGTGCAATAAATGGCTTAATCATACTGGCTGCCTGAAACTCCTGATCAGCATTTATAGCAAGAACACTCTTATTTTTTTCAAGATCATATACCACCCAACCTGTTGACTCATCGTTGGAAATTTGCCCATTTCTCCTCAATCCATCAATATAGCTCTCAATCGATTGTTCAATTTTTGAGACTGTCGATGGTGCTATAACCAGCGCTTCCGGCGGTTTTGCCAGAATAATCTTAGGAATGGCAACAAGTTTTTCCGGAGAAGGTGGTGTTGCTTCGGTACCCGGAAGCGGACATACTATTGCTTTTTCCGGACCGACATCATCTATCAAACTGGATTCGCCATAGACCACCATATTATTATTTTCAGGGGTCAAGGACGTTTTAATCCTTTTCGATCGCAGCAATTTAGCATGCTTTCGAGCCACTCGTGTTGTTGAAGCTTTGTCGCCCCGTCGACGGTAAACAAGTGTATAGTTTCCATAATCAGTCTTCTCAATAAAAAGATCCTTTTCCACATCCTTGCCAAGACATCCGTAAACTTGTTCGTATCTTTTTTTCAGCGGTTCCAGATTAGGCCCCATGCCATAACTTACATTGTATAATGGGTGGAAATTTTGTTCCTTTGTTGCATAAGGTTCATCAAAACCGGCTTCATTTAACAATTGTGCTTGTCTTATTAGTGACTTTGTGACAGTGCCGGCCGAATCATTGCCATCATAAATCAATGCATACTCATCTCCTCTGCCAACTATTTTCATTTTTTTTCTTATGGAAGCATCAAAAATAGCCACCAATTCTTCCTGATAATCAAGCACCTTGTCCAAATCCTTGGTCAAAATATAAATAATATCATACTTGTCCTTTTTGGCAGCCAGAGCCTCTGATTGCAAAATAAAGGTGAAAACAATGGCTTGGAGGAGAAAAAATATAAGAGAAAATTTAAAAAGAGATTGATATGCAAACTTCATAACAAAATTGGAACCATCCATGCTTAAGATTTGAGCTTGAAAAACCGACAACTAATCTGTTTGGAATCGTAGTTATTTACTCAGCCTGCTTTGGATTTGCAAGCCGGGACCTCACAACCAACTACAAGATACGTACATTTTTTTAATGCGATGAATTCTAATCCCCACAAGGCATACTCTCTATTACCCTCGCGCTTTGTGGGGTTAAGAACCTTTGACAGACTTGGTTTCTTGCAAAAAAAAATCTGTAAGGTACTAAAAATTCATTGGGAAACTGCGCTGATTTTACTTGATACACTACCATTACTGTTGCAACAATGTGTTATAGTCCATATTATATCACAAAAATTTTGACTCAAAAGACTTTTCTCTTTATTCTCCAGTTCCTTAGATAAAATATGAACCGGACAGTATCATCTGATAAGGATAGAACACTTTGACATTTTTCGATAATTTTCAATCACTCAATCTTATCGCGGCACATAGAGGCTTCCGTGCCCATTATCCGGAAAACACTCTTTCAGCCTTTAAGGCCAGCATAGGCCGCTGTCACTTTATCGAGTTGGATATCCAGATGAGTAAAGATTTCGTTCCCGTGGTCTTCCATGATCCAACCTTAGAGAGAACAAGCGATGCAAAAGAAAAAAGCAGCCAATTAGGCTTACATTCTTTGTATGTCAGCGATTGGACACTTTTCCAGCTAAAAAAACTCGATATTGGCTCTTGGTTTCTAAATACCGATCCGTTCGGAACCATCATAAAGGAAGAAACGTCAGTTGTCCAGCTCATGAAGGAAATTCCCCAGCACATGATGACTCTTGAGGAGGTGTTGATCGACCCCTCATTGCGCAAAATTCCAATTAATATCGAAATAAAGGATCACAGAGGAAAAGAACAAAATAAAAATGTAACAGAATATGTGCTTGAGGTGATCCAGAAAACCAACTCTGCAAACCGAGTACTGATCTCCTCCTTCAACCACGATTATCTTATCATCGCCAAGGATTGCGCTCCGGCAGTATCAACTGCTGCACTCCAGCAGCGATCCCACCCCAAAAATCTCGTTGAGTACCTTAAATCCCTTGGCGTTGCGGCTTATCACCCCGCCGATGATCTTGTAGATGCTGCCCTGATTAGGAAGCTTCGTGCGGCGGGACTTGGAATTAATGTCTATACGGTAAATTCACAAAAACGGCAACAAGAGCTTTTTGCCATGGGAGCTACCGCCGTATTTACTGATTTCCCGGCACTGCCGTAAAGCGATTTTTCGAGCAAATCTCTCGATGCCATTACAATCTTGTTCTTCCTTCCGCGATCATGCTTCACCCGCTATGTTCCGCACTTTCTTCTGTTCAATTACTTCTGTTTTTATTATAGTTGTTGCCTCATTGATTATGTTGCATATTCTAACCCCGGTAAATGGAAAATAAGTCGGGATCAATACCTGAGAAATTCTTACCCAAACAGTCGGAAAAGAATTCCAAGGCACAAAAAAACATAGATCAGCGGATCTTGACTGAACATAGGCTGCAGAGAAAGAAAAGCCACAAGGAGACAAAATGGAAAGTGTTAAAAATCTTGATCCGGAAATCTATTCATTGATCAAGCAGGAAGAAAAACGTCAGGCCGATAAAATCAGATTGATCGCTTCTGAAAACTACGTCTCAAAGGCTGTACTTGAAACAACAGGGTCCGTCCTTACAAATAAGTACTCCGAAGGATATGCCGGCAAACGTTATTATGAAGGACAGCAACTCATTGACCAGGTGGAACAACTGGCAATAAAACGGGCAAAAGAGTTGTTCGGAGCAGAGCACGTAAATGTTCAGCCGTATTCCGGATCACCTGCGAACTTGGCTACATATCTTGCTTTCCTCAATCCGGGGGATACCATCCTCGGCATGGCTCTTCCTCACGGAGGCCATTTAACCCATGGGGCCAAGGTGAGTATTTCCGGTCGGTATTTTGATGCGCAATCCTACGAACTTGACGCAGCAACCGGTCTCATTAATTATGATTCCGTGCGTCAAAAAGCTTTGGCAGTACGACCAAAAATCATCATCGCCGGTCATTCAGCCTATCCCAGAATTCTCGATTTTAAAAAATTCAGAGAAATCGCCGATGAAGTGAAGGCATTACTCATGGTTGATATGGCACATTTCGCAGGACTTGTTGCCGGCGGTGTGCACCCATCTCCGGTACCTTATGCCGATGTCGTCACCACAACAACCCATAAATCACTCAGAGGGCCCCGAGGTGCGATGATTCTCTGCAAAGCCAAACATGCTCAAGCAATTGATAAAGCTGTTTTTCCAGGAGTCCAGGGTGGACCACACGACAATACCACCGCTGCCATCGCTGTTGCCTTAAAAGAGGCAACGTCCGACTCTTTCAAGGCATATGCCGCCCAAGTAATTAAAAACGCAAAAACCTTGGCGGAGTCTCTCACTTCCAAAGGCTTCACCCTGATCACCAAAGGCACGGACAATCATCTTATGCTGGTTGATCTCACCAATAAAAATATTTCCGGCAAAACTGCCGCCAAAGCGCTGGACAAAGCGGGTATTGTCCTTAATTATAATGCCGTTCCCTTTGATAAACGAAAACCATTTGATCCAAGCGGCATTCGTATTGGAACTCCGGCTGTCACAACTCGTGGGTTCAAAGAAAATGAAATGTTACATATAAGTAACATCATCGAAAGAGTTATATCCAGTCCGGAAAACGATGAGCTCCTGGCAAATACCTTGGAAGAAGTGAAAAAGTTGTGCAGTCATTTCCCAGCTCCAGGGCTCGAAAATATTCTTTAATCCTGCAGTTTGCTACATTTTCTCATAAGGAGGATTCTGCTCATTGTGTTTTTAAAAGAGCGGAATCCTGATTTTGAGTTGTAATTGTTTTTCATTTCAATTTGACTCTCAACAAACAAATACAGTAACATCTTTGTAATGTGCGTAATTGTTGTTTGTAACTGGAAAACGATTTTTGTGAAAAAAATATCCGCCTAACTTGTAACCTGTAGCTGACTATGTCCTCACATCAAATCAGAGAACTCCAGTCTGAATTGGAACGAGCACAAAAACGAATCTCGGAGCTTGAGGATCTGGTCGAAAAACAGTGTGGGTCAGTCTTAACTACCGTTCAAAACCTCTCTATTTGCGGACAGCAAAGAACAGAACTCGAGCAGAGTAGAAACAAATATCGCAAGCTGTTCAATTATGCCAACGATGCGATGTTCGTTATCTCACTCGATCACAACAGCCCCGACTACGGATATTTTTCCGATGTTAACAATGTTGCCTGCAAACGACTCGGCTATACCCGGGAAGAGTTACTGCGGATGACTCCATTTGATATTTGTCTGGAAAAAGATTTTCAGCATAACGGCCATTTAGAATCCCGGCTGCAAAAGTACGCCAACACCACATTTCAAACTACCTATATAAAAAAAGACGGCACCAAATTTCCGGTTGAAGTCAGTGCCCTCCGTCTAACCATCGACGACAAAGCCCTTTACATGGCTATTGCCAGGGACATTACCGAAAGAAAGATTGCAGAAGAAGCGCTCCGAAAAAGTGAGCACCTTTACCGATTATTGGCAGATAATGTTCATGATGTTATCTGGACAACAGATGACCAACTCATGCCGCAACACGTTAGTCCCTCATTTAACCATCTTACCGGTTTTCCCCAAAAAGAGGCCATCAATATAATTCACCGAGATATCATTCTCCCCTCTCCTTTCAGCGAAAATCATTTCCAATCACTCATTTTTACAAGAGAAAAGCCGTTACACTGGGAATCTGAAATTAGAACGTCAGCCGGAGAGATAGTCTGGGTCGAAAGCATTGTCTCTCCGCTTCCGGAGAGTTCAAATCATTTTACCGGTATAATTGGAGTAACCCGGGATATTTCGTCAAGAAAGAAAATAATGATGGAACTGGAGGCCGCCAAGGAACAGGCCTTTGCCGCAAATAAGGCGAAATCTGAATTTTTAGCAAATATGAGCCACGAAGTGAGGACTCCCATGAATGGAGTCATGGGCATGCTTCAGCTCATGACCATGACCTCTCTTGATGATGAACAGTTCGAATATGTTGAAACGGCAATGGCCTCCGGAGAAAGTTTACTGACCATTATTAATGACATACTTGATTATTCTAAAATTGAGGCCGGTAAATTGCAAATGACTCCTGAAGAATTCCAGATCAGGGAAATTGTCAAACCTTTGATCACTTCTTTCAAGACGGCCATCAACCCGCAAAAAGTCAGCCTTTTGTGCTCTGTCGCCCCTGAAGTTCCCGATATTCTTGTAGCAGACCATGTGCGCATCCGGCAAATCCTCTATAATCTTGTAGGGAATGCTGTAAAATTCACCGAACAGGGCGAAATTCATATTGGGATAAGGACACTTGATGCAATCGGAGAAAACCGCGTAAGACTTGAATGTACAATTTCCGACACGGGTATCGGCGTGCCGGAAGACATTGGCGATGAACTGTTCGATCCCTTTACCCAGATAGAATCGCCGAGGCAGAAAAAAGTCAAAGGAACCGGCCTCGGTCTGAGTATCGTTAAACAGCTGGTAACGCAGATGGAAGGTTCTGTGCAGTTAAAAAGAAATGAGGCACAGGGTACAACGGTCACCTTCAATCTTATGGTTGATAGAGGAAAAATCGGCTCGACCCAAAAGAGTCCAGACATTCCGACCCCAATCCTGACAAGTCCGAATCGGCGTCTTTCCACACTGGTTGTGGAGGATGAACAAATTAATCAACAGATTCTTCAGGCGATCCTCACTAAGCTGGGCCACCGATCGATAATTGCCGCAGACGGATATTCAGCTCTCAAGTTACTTAAGACACGCAAATTCGACATTGTCCTGATGGACGTTCAGATGCCGGAGCTTGATGGCATTGAAACCACCAAAATAATCAGGACTTCGGATGACTACCGACATGTGCGGAACATCCCAATCATCGCCTTGACGGCATATGCGATGGCCGGAGACAAGGACAAATGCCTGGCAGCAGGCATGAATAGCTATCTTGCCAAACCTGTCGACATCAAAGCCCTTGAAAAGCGGTTAAAAATATTGACTGCCGACAACTAAAAACCGCCTGCTTTTCAAGCCTTTCCGCGCATTATCCTCCCCATACAATCTTCTCTCTCCCTCTCCGCATCTCCTAACATCTTTATTCTCTTGACCTAACAATCAATTAAAGATAGAAGAAGTGCATATACACAATTAATATTTTTTATAAACAAAATTCAGCCAGATGGAACCGATGGAAGTACTTCAAGTATTAAATTTCACTTTGACAAAGCAAAAATAAAGATTTACTCTAATTAATAATATAATTAAATACTAAACCTTCCATGTCGGGAGCAACAAGGGTAAGACAGTTTAATGAGCAGATTTTATGTATTCACAATAATGACCCTGATAATTTGCTGTACCAATGCCCCTACGGCTCATGCCGACCAGCTCGGTGCAGTTGTCCCGCGGGTATGGACGGAAGACAAGGCGGTAGCTTTTGCTCTGGCCGGCAATCCGGAAAGCACTATTGCCCGAACACGGATAGAAGAGGCAAGAGCTGCGGCCAATATGGCAAAATCGACCGACTACCCTCTTGTAAATATTTCCACTGAATACGGGCAGACCAATAACCCCATGTATTCATTTGGTACTATTCTAAACCAAGGGGCCTTTAACAACAGTATCGATTTTAATAATCCCGGCAGAACAGACAACTTCCAGATCAAGGCCCAGATCAGCTACCGTCTGTACAATGGCGGAAAGGATATGGCCGATAAGGCAGCAGCGAATGCCAATATCAATATATCCCAGGCTGATCTGCTCGCGGTACACCAGCAACTTGCCTATGAGGTCGTGAAGACCTTTCAAGCCATAATTCAAGCTGAAAAAATGGTGACCGTTCGCAAGGAAGCACTTAAGGCGATAACTGCCTCTCTCGAAGTAGGTAAAGCCAGATTTGACGCAGGAGATCTGCTTAAACAGGATTTACTCAATCTCGAGCTCCAGCAATCCAGGGCCAGTGAAGACCTTATTCAAAGCAAACATACGCTGGAACTCACCAAACGTAGTTTTCTTAATCTTCTCGGTCTTCAGGAAGGACAGGTAGTGCTGGATGCCGATAACGGATCACAACAAGAGGTACCAAAATCCTTGGATTATCACCATCGCCACGAACTAAAAAAGCTTGAGGCGACTGAACAGGAAGCTTTAGCCGAACTCCGCAAAGCCCAGGGTGAAAAGTTACCGTCCGTTGATACTTTTGCCGGTTACCAGGTGGATACCGGTACAGTACTCGATGAAACGGGTGATTCATGGATGGCTGGAATACGATTGAATTATACCCTCTTCGATGGACGGAGAAGCTCATCCCGGATCGCCAAGGCCAAATTAAGACTACAGGAAATCCAAGCACTCAGGAGAAAAACCGAGCTCGCTCTTAACCTTGAGGTACAACAAGCGCTCCTTGACTATAAACAGGCTCAAAAGAGACTGAGTGTTACCAAAAAAATGGTCGGGGTTGCAACGGAAGTTACTCGCCTCAGCCGGGCCCGGTTCAGCGAAGGGGTAATTCTTGCCTCCGACCTGATTGATTTTGAAATGCGTCTTTCCGACGCTCAAGCCAGACTACTAGCGGCCAAAGCCGGTTATTGGGTAGCAATAGCCAACCTGAGAAGAGCTACAGGGCTGGAACAGTTTCCCATAAAATAATTTCACTACAGGAGATTTGCCCATGAAGTTCCATCAATGGGGATCCTTATGTCTCATTATGGTCCTGGCTGTCTTGATTACGGACTGCGACAAAGAGAAACCAAAGCAGGAATATGCCTCACCTTCTCTGACAACGATCCCTGTATCTGTTGCCCGGGTGACAAAACGAATAGCTGAAAATCAGGTCGAAATAGTCGGCACGGTACAAGCTGTCGAACGGGCTGAGATATCATCTAAAATAACAGGCAACATCATCACGCTGCCGGTTGATCTGGGCTCAAAAGTGAAGGAGGGTGATCTCCTTGTTGAACTCAGCGCAGAAGAAATCTCCGCCCAGATGCAGCAAGCCAAAGCTGAGCTTGAGCGGGCTAAGCGTAATCTAGCAAGAGAAGAAAGTCTTTTGAAGAAAAACGCCGCAACAGTCCAAACAGTTAAATCATTACAAGACAGCACCCGAATTGCAGAAGCTGCGTATAAAGAAGCAGTAACAATGCTGAACTATACCAGAATCACGGCGCCCTTCTCCGGTATTATTACAAATAAATTAAGCAATATTGGTGACTTGTCAATTCCAGGAACCCCCCTTCTCTATCTTGAAGAAGAGAACAACCTGCAGATACTGACGGATATTCCGGAAGCTATGCTTCTCAAGATAAAAAAGAATGACCGATTATCAGTTTTCGTTCCTTCAGTGAGCCTTACCACAGAAGGAATTGTCGCCGAGGTATCTCCGGTGGCTGATCCATCTTCCAGATCAGCTCCGATAAAGCTTTATATCGCACCGGACAACCGACTAAGATCAGGACAGTTCGCCAGAGTCAGACTGGCAAGAGAACAGGTGAAAACCCTGACGGTTCCGATTTCTGCCGTATTATCGTTTGGCCAGATGGAACGGGTATTTGTTGTGGACGACAATAAAGCAAGGCTTCGTCTCGTCCGGACCGGAGCAAAAAAAAACGGTCACATTGAAATCCTGAGTGGACTTTCAGAGGAAGAAACGGTCATAACTCAAAGCAACCTGAACCTTCTTGATGGACAACCGATAGTTATCAAGTAGAGTTTTATTGCCTTTCTCACAGCAAAGTAACCTTTACCATGATTCCCATGATTTCAAAGAACTCGTCTTCAAAGCATCCCACAGGTTTTGCCGGAGGTTTGGCCCGGGCATTTATCAATTCCAAGTTGACCCCTGTCGGCATCATCGCCTCTCTTCTTCTCGGCTTTCTGGCAATCGTCATGCTGCCAAGAGAGGAAGAACCACAGATTAAAGTGCCGATGATCGACGTGCTGGTTGCCATGCCGGGGGCCACTCCGAAAGAAATCGAGGAACGGGTGACCGTCCCGATGGAAAAGCTGCTCTATGAATTGCCTGGAGTTGAATATATTTATTCGACTTCCATGGCTGGTCAAAGCCTACTGGTGGTACGATTTTATGTCGGTGAAAAGTTGGAGACCTCGATTGTTCGGTTAAACCAGAAATTAGCCACAAATTTTGACCGGATCCCCCACAGTGTCGGGCAACCCATCGTCAAGCCCCATTCTATTGATGATGTGCCCATTATGGCACTCACCTTTCATGGGAAAAACTACGATCACTATACTCTGCGACGAGTGGTAGCTCAGGTCGACGACGCCATCAAAAATATCAATGAGGTAGCGGAGACTAAAATCATCGGCGGCACGAAAAGAGTTTTGACCATTCACTTTGATCCCCTATTGCTTGCTTCAAGAAACCTGTCGCTTACCGAACTTGTCCCGAAGATCCAGGCCGCTAACAGCCAGTCTCATTCCGGAAGCCTAAAATCCCTCAACCGGGAGATCCTGCTCCAGACCGGGACTTTTATGCATAGTGCCAAGGAAATCGGCCGGATAGTCGTTGGGGTTTATGGTGGCAGACCGATTTATTTGGATGAAGTAGCCACAGTAATCGACGGTCCTGAAGAGCCTGCCGACTATGTCCTCTATGGTGATAAACAGAGCAATGGGGAAGAAGCGGCCGTCACTCTGACCATTGCTAAACGACCCGGCGCAAACGCTGTTTCCGTTGTTCGTGATGTGCAGCAAAAAGTGAATGACCTCAAGGGAACTCTCATTCCGGCTGATCTTAAGATAAGCGTTACCCGTGATTACGGTGCCACCGCTTCAGCCAAATCGAACGAACTTCTGCTGCATATGGGTATTGCCGTTTTCGGTGTTGCCCTGCTCATTCTTTTCTTCCTTGGCTGGCGCGAGTCAATCATTGTCATGCTGGCTATCCCCTCTACTCTCGCTCTCACCCTACTGGTTTTTTATCTCTATGGATATACTTTAAACCGAATCACTCTGTTTGCGTTGATTTTCTCTATCGGAATTCTCGTTGACGATGCCATTGTGGTTGTGGAAAACATCGTCCGTCATCTCCACTTACCAGGCAGCAAAGGCAGACAAAGAACCGCAGTGGCAATCGAAGCGGTAGCTGAAGTCGGCAATCCTACCATTCTGGCTACCTGGGCAGTCATAGCCGCAATCCTGCCCATGGCCTTTGTCGGTGGCCTGATGGGCCCTTATATGCGGCCTATTCCTATCGGGTCCTCGGCGGCGATGCTCTTTTCCCTGATAATCGCTTTTACCGTCACCCCTTGGGCGGCTGCGCGCATTCTAAAAGGTTCAAACTCTTCTGCGAACCATGATGGCCTGAATGAGACTCCTGACGACTGGTTTACCCGAATATATCACAGGATCATGGATCCCCTGCTCGCGCATGGCGGCTGGCGGCTGCTGTTTTTTACCGTCATTATTGCACTGCTCCTCGGCGCCTGTTCCATGGTCTATTTTGGTCTGGTAAAGGTGAAAATGCTGCCGTTTGACAATAAAAGCGAATTTCAAGTAATCCTGAACATGCCCGAAGGATCGACTCTGGAGCAGACAGCACGGGTGGCAAAAGAAATGGCTGATATAATCAGACAAGATTCGGAGGTCACCGATTATCAAATCTACGCGGGTACAGCTTCTCCATTTAACTTTAATGGACTGGTGCGCCACTACTTCATGCGAAGCGGTCCAACCGTGGCCGACATCCAGGTGAACCTTCTGCCAAAAGAAAAACGTTCCCTGCAGAGTCACGGTATCGCCACTCGAATTCGTCCTCCGCTGGCAAAAATTGCAGCAAAATACGGAGCAGCAGTGGTCGTCGCAGAGGTTCCGCCTGGCCCACCGGTGTTGCAGACACTCGTAGCCGAGATCTATGGTCCTTCCAATAGCGCAAGGGTAACCCTTGCCAAGAAGGTTAAACAGATTTTCAGCTCCACCCCCGGTGTAGTTGATGTAGACTGGTTTCAAGAGACGGATCGTGTACGTAAGGTATTTATTGTCGATAAAGAAAAAGCAGCACTCAATGGTATCTCTGAAAGACAAATAACTTCGGCCATTAAAATGGCGGTACAAGGGGATTCTCTTGATCTTTTCCACCAACCAACCGACAAAGAGAGTGTCGATATCGTTTTGCAACTCCCTCAGGAATATCGCGCCAGGGTTGAATCGATCCTGAACATCTCGCTCCGTTCGGAAATGAACCCTTCGGCTCCGTTAGTTCCTCTGCGGGAACTGATTACCGTTTCCGAGCAAAATGTAGAGCAACCTATTTATCGCAAAAACCTGAGACCGGTCATCTATGTTACAGGTGATGTCGCTGATGTGGTAGAGAGCCCTGTTTACGCAATTTTTGAAATGAACAAAAAACTCGCGAAACTTGATGGCCGGAATTTCAGCGGCCGGGAAAAACAGGTGCGGATTTACAACTTGAATCAACCATTTATCGAGAGAGAACCGGCGATTAAATGGGACGGAGAATGGCATATCACCATAGAAGTCTTTCGTGATCTCGGTTTGGCGTTCTGCGTGGTTATGGTTCTCATTTACATGTTGATGGTCGGCTGGTTCAAAAGCTACATTACTCCCTTGGTGGTCATGGCTGCCATCCCCTTCTCACTCATTGGCATCCTTCCCGCTCATTGGGGTCTCGGCGCATTTTTTACCGCTACCTCTATGATCGGTTTTATGGCTGGAGCAGGTATTGTCGTCCGTAATTCTATTATTCTGGTCGATTTTATCGAACTACGTCTCCAGCAGGGGGAACCATTAGCCAAGGCTGTAGTCGATGCCGGGGCAATACGCTTTCGGCCCATGCTATTGACTGCACTGGCTGTGGTGGTCGGCGCCTCGGTAATTCTTGCGGACCCAATTTTCCAGGGACTGGCTATTTCGCTTATGTTCGGAGAGATAGCATCGCTTCTGGTTAGCCGTATGGCTGTACCGGTACTCTATTATGTCATCAAGAAACATCAACATGCGCAACCAACATTAGCAGAATAATCTCGGAGAATTTTATGATTACTCTCAATTTGTCCCAAAAGTTCTCTTTTGGCAAATAATCGATTTAACCCATTTGATTAGCACAAGAGCCGATAGCAACGAAGCGATAGAAAAAACTTGGCGATTCTCCGGCTAGCCGCTAATCAATCTGGAAATGACGGACAACATGGGAAGCGACACCTTCAGAAGATGTTCTTTGCATGGTTTTTTCTATAAATAGAACCATGCCTTCATCAGAGACTGTTATCACTGCGGAAGATCTGGTGCCATAGGTTACGCCATCAATAAAAATAGTGCTCAACAACCGTTCCCACTCAAGTCCGACATTAGTATCCGGCAACTGCGCATCCAGCGGCTGCCGACGGTCTTCAAGTGGATCAAACAGCTGCATGGGATCAAGCCGATCGGTCGCTACCATTTTGGGATACAGTAGCTGTTTTCCTCTGACTACTTTTGGCCACGGCGCATCAAGCAGATGATTGCTCAGGCCGTAAAAGCCGGGATCAAGAAGTTGGGGAGCTATTGTTTTGTTGGAATAATAATAAAGTTCTTTTTCATCTCCAATGATGAGATTAAAACCGTTGTACCTCTCTGCATTTTTAGCTAGTGCATGAACATACTCACCTGCATCCAGTCCACCTGCAAAATAACGCATCAGGATCTCTCCACGTGAAGGAGCGTCTTCACGATTTGCTTTCGGGTCGCGGTAGTTGGTAATTGCCGCGAATTTATGGTGCGCAGTTATACCGAGCCAGGTTCCGCCGCCCTGTAAATCCTTTCCGGCTAATATTGTTTTTTCCTTATCAAGGAAATCCAACGGGGCAGTTGGGCGGGACAGGAACTCATCCCGGTTAGCCGCGACAACAAGTCTGTATCCAGGAGTTTTTTGGTATGAAAAGAACAGCAAGCACATCAATTTCACCATAACCTAGGATTGCCGGGGCCATTCCACCCCTTTTTCTTCTTCGACAAAATAACAGAATTTCGCCCATTCAAACTCTTTATTAGAGAGAGGGCATCTGAGAGTGATGGTATGGTCTCCAATGGCCGCGATCTCCCAATCCCCTTTCCGCCGGGTACCTTCAATACGAATTTTCTGACCAACCTGAAACTCGTACGGTTTGAATACACTTACATCATGTTTCATACTGTTCTCCCTAATCTCCATGTAGCGACAAAAGCCTAAAAAATATCACATAATGTGATCCATTACCCAAGTATACTTTAACAATTTTTTAATCGGTTTTCTATCCGACCTGCGAGGTATGTCTTGTGCCACGGTTGCATTATTTAAAAAAGAAGGTACCTTATTTAAAGGTGTTATCTTCTAAAGAAGATATTATTCGAGACTCTTTATTTCAGCATAAAAACATGTCGACTCCACTCAAATCGGCGTCTGCCGCCGTGGCCATCATAAGAAGTCTTGCTCCCCACGAAAGTTTTCTTATTCTGAGAAGAGTTGATCATCCTGGAGATCCGTGGTCGGGCCATTTTTCTTTTCCCGGAGGCAGAAAAGAAGAGGATGATCCTGATCTTTTAGCCACCTGCATCAGGGAAACCAGGGAAGAAACCGGAATTCTCCTGGATAGGACGCAACTGCAGCGGTGCCTTCCTGTTGAGCCGGCAGGAAACATTCTGCACAACCCTCTGTGGGTAGAGCCTTTTTTGTTCACCATCGAGGACCACCCGTCCCTTACGCTCTGTCGAAGTGAAATCAGAAGCGCCTACTGGCTCAAGGCCCGACAATTTCAAAAAGCTGAACGCCATGAACGTGTTGAAATGCTGCCGGGCCGCCTGTTCCCGGCCTATCCCGTCGAGGATTATTACCTTTGGGGATTTACCTACAGACTTTTGCGGGCTATTTTACTAATGGACGATACGCAGGTTTAATTTTCCATTTTCCCGTAATCTCGCGTATGAAGCTTTTTACGAGCTTTTAAAAGTTGATTCTTCGGCAAGCAATAAATGTGGAAAAAGGAGGACAATATGGGGGAAAACAAAAACGTACTCGGCACTCCTCTTGAAATTTGCAGTATTGATCCAATGACTGGTTTCACCCGCGAAGGGAACTGTAAAGTAACTGTCGATGACTATGGGATTCATGGAGTTTGCGTCCAAGTGACTGAGGAATTTTTGATCTTCTCCAAACAAATGGGCAATGATCTGTCCACCCCTGTTCCCATAGCTGGGTTTGCCGGATTACAACCCGGTGACAGGTGGTGCCTTTGTGCTTCTCGATGGAAAGAAGCTCTTGAACATAACGCAGCTCCATTAGTTAATCTGGCTGCTACCCATGAAATTGCTCTGGTATTTGTCTCGCTGGAAGATCTTCTGGCTCATTCTCTTGATAATGGTCATAGTTGATGGCGTCGTAAAAATTCTTCATCTGCTTCGTTGCTGCAAAATTTCTATCATTATAACCGACTCTAGTACGTCGAAATAATAGAAATTTTGCACGCCTCGCATATGAAGTTTTTTACTTAGCCCTCTCAAATTTGAGGTTTTTACGAGTCCATCATAGTTGATGTAAAGGTGCCGGATGAAGAAACAATTTTTTACTGCCGAAGAATGAGCTGATGCCATTTCGTAACCGTTCATCGGAAATAGCTAAATGCTCGCATAACTTTGGACCTGTAAACGTTCAGCAGTGCTCCAGAGGCGCATAAGCAGGCAGACGGGCTATAGTTTTCCTATGCACGGCGGTCTGATCGTGCGCTGGTCAACGTTTACGCCATTTTTACATTTCAATGGCCATGCCTTTGGCTACTTCTGCCTTTTTTTCTTCTCCCAATAAAACACCTATCAGATTTAGACCAAATTCAATAGATGTTCCAGCTCCTCTGCCTGTTATGCAGTTTCCGTCGATGACAACTTTTTCGCCAACCTTATCCTGTATACCCAGTCGGTTGACAAAGTTTGGATGGCAGGTAGCTCGTTTCCCTTCGAGCAGTCCTTGGTGTTCAAGAACAATGGCAGGAGATGCACAGATAGCTCCATAAAGTTTTTTTTCTTCATTCTGCTTCTTTAAGAGTTTCGCAAGAATTGGTGAATTCTTCAGATTTTCAGCTCCGGGAATCCCGCCGTGGAGGACTATCAGATCATACGTTTCTTCTGTGCAGTCTCCGAGTAACTTGTCAGCCATGACCTGTACGTTATGTGAGGAGGTCACCAGCAAAGAATCACCGATTGCGGCAAGGTCAACATGCGCCCCAGCCCGACGAAAGACATCGACAAGACTAAGCGCCTCGATTGTTTCAAAACCTTCGGCAAGTGGAACTAGAATCCTTTTTTTCATAATCATCTCCCGATGAACGGTTACAATTATCCGGAACCTGCATTATCTGCAGTCGTTTTTGTCAAAATTCCAGTCTATTGCTCGCCCCACCAAATACCTAATTTTTTAAAGGGTACTGTGGTTCAAGACCATTAGTTTTTAAAATTAGTTTTTAAAATTAGTTTTTAAAATTAGTTTTTAAAATATGTTGCATTTATCTTATAATTCAAGTCCCAAACAGAATATACATCCGCTCACAGGAAAAACTATGACAGAAGAACCGATAAAACAACAGAAGCTTAATCCCAGACAGGGTTTTTCCGGAAAGCAAGTGCTGAGCATGTTGCTCATTTCGATGTCCGTCGCTATCGTTGCCACTGCTTTTGCAATCAAATTAATATTCTTCCCGTCCCCTTTCACCCCGGTCGAACTTTCCCAAAAAGAGGAACAGCAGTTGGAAGCAAAGCTCGATAGGATTGAAGAGCTCAACACAGAGGTCAGTCCGAATGAGAAAGAATTCTCCAAAGACGGCACATTGTTACCAGAGCGGTACACTGAGAACGGAACCTCTCGGGAGATAAATTTCACTGAGCGTGAATTGAACGCAATGGTTGCAAAAAACACCAACCTTGCTGGAAGACTCGCCATCGATCTCTCGGAAGATACGATCAGCATCAAACTGCTCATTCCAATGGACCCGGATTTTCCTATGCTTGGCGGAAAAATTCTGAAGGTAAAAGCCGGAGCGGAACTTGCCTATCGGGAAGGAAAACCGGTAATAAAACTCAGAGGCGTCAGTCTCATGGGGATTCCCATACCTAATGCCTGGTTGGGGGGAATCAAAAATATAGACCTTGTCAAAGAGTTTGGTTCAGATCATGGTTTTTGGAAAGCCTTTGCTGATGGAGTGGATTCGATCGACGTAGTGGAAGGAAAGGTAAGGATTCGGCTCAAAAAATGAAAAAGGCCGCTGTCCGGAATCTCTACGATTCAACAAACCAACGGCCTTTTTCATGATTACGAGAGCTTTTACCGGCTTATCGGGGTATCCAGATCCTTTTCTATAATAGGAGCCTGGTCTCTCATCATCGGCTTTGTTTCAGGTACGGCAAATGCCCGATCAACACCATCACTCTGCATTACAGGTGCTTCTTCCTGATCGGCCATCGACACAAGATTGGGATCGATCGCATTCATTTCCTGCTCAACCCGTTCTATATTGCCACGTACCTTCGATGCAATTTCCACATCAGGATATTTTACCAGAATATTCTTCAAGAGTTTACGGGATTCCACCAGCAGTTTCTTTCGACTTTCCTGATCAGTGGTCTTGGTAAATCTGATAAAAAGATCAGCTGCTTTTCTTCTATCTTCTTTAGCGGCTTCTAAGGATAATTCCTTAATCTTCGCCTCGGCCTTTTGGGAATAATCAGTACCGCGCAGTTTGTTGAAAACAGCCACAGCCTCTTCGTATCTGTTGCTATTGGCCAACAACATGCCATTATTCCATTGGTTCTGCATATCCTGCATCCGGGCCATCTTGTTCGCTTCGTTCTCAACCGCTTCAGCCATTAACAACTCTTGATTTTTTGCCTTGAGCTTAAGTTGTTTCTCATTATCGATGATATCGGTCGGCATGGTTTCCAACAACTTTAGAGCTTCGTCAAATCTCTTTTCACTTGCTAGTTTATCTACCTGGTCAATGAAACCATTAAACCATTTGTCGGCTGCTTTTGTGACCGAATCCTTGATAACATCAACGTTGGATGTTACGAGTGAATATGGGTAACTTGTTTGGAATTTTTCTGCCTGCCAAGCTACTTTATATCCATCCCGCTCGGGGATGTATCCTAGATAGTTCCTGAGCATATCGGAGAAAGCCTTGAGTTCGGGACTGCTGTCCTTTGCCCTGTCCAGAAGCGATAATTGCAGCTTCGACCATTCTTCAAGTTGACCAATTTTCAGGTAATCCTCCGAAATTCTTTTATATTGCGAGGTTGCCAATCTGTAATTACCGGACGCAGTATAAAGATCGGCCAGCACCTTCCGCAAAGAAATCAAATCGTTGGCCCTTTGATCCGAATCAGACATTTGATCAATTACCTGCTGATAAATCTTTGCGGCTTTGTCTTCCTGATGCAGGTACATAAGCGCATTTCCGTAGAGAATTTTAGTACCAAGATGTACGCGCCCAAGTTGTGACTCGGGAATCTTCAGCCAAACCTGGATAACCTCTTCGTACTCTTTGTTGGCCGCATATCTGTCGATCTGAGATTCAAGGCTGGTCAGATCGGTTCCACCCTCCCTTTGAATCAATCCGGCATTTTTGTTTCCTGAATTCGCCAGTAAATGACCACAATAGTTTTCCTGAAAAGCGATATCGTTTTTCTGGATTTCGAATATATCCTCATTGTAGATTCTGGTAGCATCTTCATCCGAACCAGCCTGGAGTAATTTAGTCCTCAAATCGCTGTAGCCATTAAGAACGTCCTGTAAGCTGCGAAAACATCCAACCATTCGTACAGCCTCATCTTCCTTCAGGTTCATGTTAGCCGACTGACGATCCAACTCCTTCCAGCGATCGAGTTTTCGCCCATATTCAAATATTCTGTCGTTAACATATGCCATCGAGGATGGAACGATATCTTTACTCTCTACATCGACCTGTTGCTGATCATTAATGTCATGAAATCCTGGCTGTTTCTGATTTTCCTGAACATCTGCGTTCTGGTTATAGATGGGTGGAGACTGACTGGATCGGGTTGTTGAAGGAGGATAACTAACCGTCGGCTTTTCTGTTATGGCACAGCCACCCAGATTAACAACACAAAAAGCGACAAATATACCCCAGGTAATTTTTTTCATAAGTTTTTCTCGATCGTTTTGGCGTTGATTTATTTCTATTTGTAAGAGTATCGGTCATATCTCCCCGAGAGTAAATAAATAATTTCAATTATGCTCCCAATACGATAGAACTCAGGAGAGAATTCGCCTTGATTCTTACTGTACTTTCTCCGCTTCTGTTTTCCAGAATGGTTGGAAATTTCTATCCATTACCAATTTTCCTGCTTCTGTTTTCTTACCAAAAGTAAGAATATATGGTTGAGTGTGCCCTGTGTCGCTGACCTGAACAACGGGTTCGATTACCTTCCCCCCCTGTCTTGGTTCAACTGCGACATTCAATTGTCCCAAATCATCCCATTTAATCCCGAGACCATAAAACGAAAGATCAACAGGATCAAGTCGACTAGAATAATCCTGCTCATGCAACAATACATTGGCAATCTGACTCCATGCCGGTAAAGCACCGGCGGAACCACTGATATGACTTGTATTTCGCCGCATAGGATCATTGTTATCAAATCCTACATATACCCCTACAGCATATCCGTCGGAGATAGTCATTGCCGTTCCGTTTTTAGCAACTCCCGGTAAATATCCGAAGAAGGAAGCATTAGTATATCTATTGGCTGTGCCGGTTTTTCCCAGCAGGGGAACTGGAAGATTAAGGCCGGCAATTTTTGCGCCGGTTCCCAGATCGTTATCCTGAAATCTTACTTCTTTTCCGGCACTTTGGCCTGTTCCGAATTTAACAACATTTTCCAGAATATTACTAATAGCCATGCGGACCTTTGCTTCGACGACCTCTTTTTTAACCCTCTTCGGCTGAAAGAGAATTTCACCCTCTGAGGATTCGATGCGATCCAAAATCGCCATTGAATCGGCATTCTCATCCTCTTCATTATCTCCAAAAAGTGTAACCTGTCCGGTAACCATTCCTTCATACATTCTTGTGGCTTCCAACAAGGTAACAACATTTGATCCGAGCGGAAAAGAGAGTACTGGTTCGAGATTGCTTTTTATTCCAAGCTGCTCTGCCAATTCAATAAGATAGTACAGTCCTACCGTAATGCGAAAATCATTTACCTGGGAGAGAACTTCCATACTGTAGGGAAGTTCATCGTTTAGTTTTTGATACTCATAATCTATCTGCACGGCTACCTTGTCAAATGCAGCTACAGACAGGCCGGCGTTCAACTTAATTTTTTCCCAGAATTGTTTTTTTTCTTCGTCATTCAACCAGACAAGATGATCCAGAAGTTCAGCTTTACTCATCCGCACGAGGTTGCCCGGTACGTTTTGCAGCTGCATGAAATAAAACTCACCGGTCTGCCTGTCTTCATACAATGATGCAGTAACCGAAGAATCGAAACCATTCGACACTGCAATTGCCAAATTTTGTTCAACAATTGTTTTATAGGTTGCCAGTTCCTTTCGGAGCGGATCGAGCGCCAGATAACAATTGGCAAGTAAACTCTTCCTCAATTTCAGTTCACTCACTTCATAATCCGACAGGTTTGCTTTCTGCTGGGTTAATTCATTATCAACATCCTGGGCAAAATCATCATAATTCAAGCCATATGGCATCTGCTTCAACTGCTCATAGTCTTTCATCATTCCATCAAAGATGAAATCCGTCTCCAAATTACCAACAGCAAGACGATATGCCGTGGCTCTCAATTCGTCACGATTAATACTGATGCCATATTGATCCCTAATTCTTGCTCTGTAGCTCCTGTAGGATTCTACCTGCCCATTAATGGTTTTTGGACCCAGCCCGACTTTATCGGCAACCTCTGCGAACTGCTCGGGGGATAGCTGATCACAAAGATGTGACAACAACCAGACAGAAGCAACGTTCTCCGAATGTACTCCCGCCCAACTCATGGATACCCAATCATACGGACTGATATGGTCGGGCCTCGGGAAATACGGTTGATTATGGTAGACAAAGACGTTCCGACGGTTATTTAGATTATCGGCGCTGTTCCACCCAAGCTGCAATGCTGCCGTGTAGACCAACGGTTTGAAAGCAGATCCCATAGTCCTTCTAGCCTGGATAGCCCGATTGTAGAACCGATTTTCGGTACCGCCCGCCATTCCTTTAATCGCACCGTCTTTCATAATCAGAGCCCCCCCTTGCACCTGCGGAAATTTTTGCAGTTCCAGCAATGCCGGTCCCTCCTCAGGCACATCGCGGACACTCACCCAAACCTTGTCTCCCGGCTGTAATTGGTTCACTAATTTAGCCTGGTCGCCCTTTTCCGTTTCACTCCAGCGATTTTTCTGCCATTTTAATCGCGCAAGAACCAAGCCGGCAAGCCCGTCCGAATCTATTACCCCCTGGCCCAATTTTTTATCCAGAGAAACTAGAATTCGAATACCTTTCCCTTCCCTTCAATAGTATCGACATGCCCGAAAAGAAAAGCTCCTTTCGCAGAACAGAATCACCGGTATAATTAAGGTCTGCCAGTTCTTCTGCACTTCCTTACGTTCATAACCTCTCAGACGGACATCAAGTCTGGAGAGTTCTCCGCGCAGAATGGACAGGGTATTCACCTGAAGTTCCCGGTCTACAGTGGTAATTACACGTACTCCCGAGGTAGCGATATTAGTTACATCATGGGCTTCAAGAGCATCGAGTACTTCGGTTGAGGAAACGGCATCCCTAACCAATTCCATTGCATAATCAAGATCATAACCGACTTTACCTTTCTTGAATTCAATCTCTGACCGGAGTGCCTGATTATAGGTGGAATTATCGATCATACCCAGCTCCAGCATTTTATTAAGAACATAATCAACCGTGTTTTGGCACGCGTCCGGGCAGTTCCGATGCCCTTTCCGATTTTTTAATAAATGGATTATAATAATTGGGTCTTTTCACGCTTCCGGCAATAAAAGCACATTCAATAAGCGACAATTCATTCGGAGTTTTATCAAAATAGTATCGGGCCGCTATTCCGAGCCCACGTCCATTGCCGCTCACGTAGAACTCATTGGCATAAAACTCAAATATCTTCTCTTTTGGATAGTTATATTCTAACCTTAGTGCAAACAGAAGTTCCTTGAGTTTTGCTTCAATCGACCTTTCAGTTTGTTTAAAAAGATTTTTTGCTGTCTGTTGTGTCAATGTACTCCCGCCCTGAACTACCCGTCCAGCCAATATATTTTTAATCATCGCCCGGCTAATGCCTACGATATCAAAACCGAAGTGTTCAAAAAATCTATTGTCTTCAGATGCCACCATGGCATAGACAAAATCCTTCGGAATGTCATCATATGAAACGTATTGACGGTGTGCCGTGTTAAAAAATACTCCCAGCTGGGTCTTACCGTCACTATAGAAAACATGGCTTTCTTTGCCGAGAATCTTATGAATGTTCTCTATTTGAATCTCATCACCCGGCTCTACAACAACCAACCAGTAAACCGATCCCAGCAGAGCTGCCACAGATATAGCACAAGTCACTGTTACGATTACTAATAATTTCTTAAACATCTTTTTTGAATATTTTCTTTTGTAAAATGCATCCAACTGGATATAGAATAACTCTGAGGATTTGATGGGATATTAACCTTGCAATTGCTCAGCTTTTGGGTTTTATATAGTTCGATATTAACAACCGGACAGGTAAGAATGTACTTGGTTAGCCGACATATCTCAACAGGCTAATTATCAAATTGCCGGTCTTTTTCAGAACCTCTCCTGCCACGGACGACTTGCACTTCGACAAATGACTTCCATATCCCAAACGTTTATCAAAGGCCTTATTCTTTCATTATTAGCAATTCTTCTTTCAAGTTGCGCAAATGACAATAATTTTAGTGCGATATCCGGTTTTACAATCTTCGATACTTCGGATGATAGCAAGGCTGAATTATACGACAAAAAACTTGAAAATATAGAGCCTAAAGTATGTCTTGATGAAGAACTGAAAGCACTGGGCGACACTGGAAACTGGGATGAGAAATCGTCTTCCGAAGAGATCGTCGTATCCGACAACGTGTTTGACTTTCCTGTAGTTATGAACAAGAAGGTCGATATGTATTTGGACCTTTTCCAAAATAATCAGAGAAATGAATTTCGTCGTTGGCTGGCCAGGTCCACTATATATCGACCAATGATTGAAAAGGAGCTGGAAGAAGCCGGCTTGCCCAAGGACTTGGTTTATCTGGCAATGATCGAAAGCGGTTATAATGAGCTTGCCTGTTCCGGTGCCAAAGCAATCGGACTATGGCAATTCATGCAGGCAACCGGTAGGCAATACAATTTACATATCGACAAATATTTGGACGAACGACGGATCCAATCAAGTCCACAAAGGCTGCCGTATCCTATCTTTCCGACCTCTATAAAGAATTCGATGACTGGTATCTTGCCGTTGCGGCCTATAACGGAGGGCCCGGCACAATTCGGAGCGGTTTAAGAAAATATAAAGTCGACAATTTCTGGGAATTAGCCGGTAAAGATCACTTACACTTGGAAACCAAACGATATGTGCCAAAACTCATTGCAGCACTGTTGATCGCCAAGGATCCTGAAAAATATGGTTTTAGCAACATCAACTATCATGAACCTCTTCGCTTTGATACGCTCACCGTAGGTCCTGGAATGAGTATCGAAGCCATTGCGCTTATCACACACAGTACCCCCGAGGAAATACAACGTTTAAATCAAGATCTTCGGCTTGGAAAAACACCGCTCAATAAAAAAATTTGTAGTGAAGATCCCGGAAGCAACCGCAGGTCTTGCCGCCAAAAACCTTTCTCGCCTGCACGGTATTGTCAGCACCGGCTACAAAACACATAGGGTTACAAAAGGCGATACCCTTTTAAGCATCAGTAGAAAATACAACATAAACAAAGCCACCATCCTGAGAGCAAACAATTTACACAGCGGCAAATTGGCTTATGGCCGCAATCTGAGGATTCCGTACAGGACTATTAGCTATCGCCTTTTGCCGGAAGGATCGACGCAGGCTGAGATAGCGCTCAGGGATAGTCTCATCCTCCATCTGGTGAAACCTGGTGATACTCTTTCTAAAATATCCAAACGGTACAATGTACCTCCTGACATGATTGTAGATTGGAACGGGTTAAAAAATGTGAATTCTATACGGGCAGGGCAACAACTTGCTCTCTACATCGAATCCGGTCACAAATCTGTGCATGTCCATAAATCCTTGGTTGTCGATAAATCCATGACTACAGGCAATAGGAACTCTGTTGCCTCTCTAAAAGCAGTTAAAAAGAAAGCAAAAAATGAGATATACGATACATTGTTTGAGTGGTATGATGTTCAAAATGGTGATTCACTCTGGACTATATCCAAAAAGTTTAGCGTCTCGACAGCTGACATTATAAAGTGGAACAACCTCAAGTCTAATCTGATTCAATCCGGGTCACAGCTAAAACTGAAGAAGGCATAATAAACACGCCCTTAGCAATTATTTTTTGCCTCTCCGAATTTTACATGACAAAGACTCCATCAATGCCTACCTTGGTTGCAGCCGGAAGAAACTAAAGCTCATCCTCAGATGGAATAGTTCACCTACAATACGCGAGCCAACCGGCCTTTAGACAATTAGCAAAAGAAAATAATCATGCCAACAATTGATGCACCTTTCCCTACCCACTGTGACTACGGAGCTGATGTACACATTGTCGAACAAGGTGATAAATCAGTCATTTTGGTGGGTACTGCTCACATTTCCCAGGAATCTGTGCTCCTGGTAAAAAAAGTTATCGAACAAGAACTTCCTGACTGTGTCTGCCTGGAGCTTGATGATAAACGGTATCAGGCACTCACTCAAAAAAAGCAGTGGGAATCTCTGGATTTAAAAACAATTATTAAAGACAAGCAGCTCTCCACTCTGCTTATCAGTCTTCTTATGGCTTCATACCAGAAAAGACTTGGCGGAAAACTTGGTGTTACTCCGGGAGCAGAGTTGCTGATGGCTGCTCAAACAGCAAGAGAACTCCAGATCCCGATTTCCCTCTGTGATCGGGATGTACGCATCACGCTACGACGTGCCTGGAAATCAACTTCTTTTTTTAAGAAAGGATATCTGCTCGCTTCTCTCCTGGCCAGCCTCTTTGATAAGAACGAAATATCAGAGGAAAAACTCCAGGAACTCAAGCAAAAGGATGTGCTCACCGAATTGATGGATGAGATGGGCGAGGCCTTACCCGACCTGAAACGAGTATTGATCGATGAGAGAGATTTGTACCTGGTCGAAAAAATCAAGTCGTCCCCCGGCAAGAAAATCGTTGCGGTGGTCGGTGCCGGTCATATTGCCGGTATGCTCAAGATATTCGGCACCGACAACAAGCACAAAATCGCCGATGTTACGCTTATCCCACCAATATCGAAAGGATATAAAATTGCCGGTTGGACCATCCCATTACTGATAATCGGTTCTGTTGGCATTATTGCCTATCAAAAAGGGGCGTCTGTAGCTGGAGATAATATCCTCTACTGGATTCTCGCCAATGGCATTCCTGCCTCTCTTGGGGCCCTGTTGGCTCTGGCCCATCCGCTGACGACTTTAAGCGCCTTTGCCTCCGCACCGATAACCAGCCTGACTCCGGTAATCGGTGCCGGCTACGTCACTGCCTTTATCCAGGTCTTGACCTGTCCGCCTCTTGTCAGGGAATTTGAATCTGCCGGTGAAGATATTGGTTCTTTCAAAGGCTGGTGGAAAAATCGACTTCTCAGGGTATTTCTGGTTTTTATCCTCACGGGCCTTGGCTCTGCCATCGGCACCTGGGTCGGTGGTTATGAAATATTTAAAAACTTGGTCAGTTAATTTTGATGGCGTCGTAAAAACTCTTCATCTGCGTCGTTGCTGCAAAATTTCTTACATTACGACGTACTCTAGTATGCCGAAATGATAGAAATTTTGCGCGCCTAGCATATGAAGCTTTTTGCTTAGCCATCTTAAATTTATGGTTTTTACGAGTCCATCAATTTTAAACAAAATGTATTTTTAGTTATCTAAAGAAGGAAATAATTGAATGTCCGAAAAGAAGCCTCAACCTGCACCTACCTTGACCACCCGGCAGAAACAGTATCTCAAAGGCCTTGCCCATCCACTCAATCCACTTGTCCAGATAGGCAAGGAGGAATTAAGCCAGGGGGTACTGGAAACAATTAAGAACGAACTCATGAACCATGAGCTGATAAAGGTTAAAATCGGCAATAATTGTGGGCTGGAAAAACACAGTACCTCAATAGCTCTCGCCGATCGGACGGCAAGTGCCTTAGTCCAGTTAATAGGAAAAACGATTATCCTCTATAAACCAAATCCTAAAAGAGATAAGGACAAGAGAATTTTTTTGCCTAAACCAAAATAGTCAAACAAGTCGATGTCTGTTCGGGCTGCCGACCGGTGAACACCTTTCTTCTTAAATAAAAGCTCCCTAATTTATACTATAATTGAACCAGCATGGTTGCTTTTACCTGGGACGCAATAAGAAGAGAGGTGTTGCCCCATTCCTGAACAGAGAGTATCGCCGCTTCCCTAGCAAGATCAGGAGTATTATTAGTTTCACTCAAATGTGCGAGAACAACAGTTCTCAGATGATCTCCAATAAGATGTGCCAATAATTGGGCGGCATCCTCATTACATAAATGCCCCTGACTTGAACGGATCCGCTGCTGCAGATGTAGCGGATAGGGACCGTTCTTCAGCATGTGGAGATTATGATTGAATTCCAGAATGAGACCATTGCATGCAGCCAACCTTCTGCTTATCAGATGGGAAATCTTACCGGTATCGGTGCAATAACCAATACTTTTCGTGCCATTACTCACCACATATCCCACGGGATCCGCAGTATCATGGGAGATCTGGAATGATCTAACCTCGAGATCGCCTATCTGCAGGAAATCTCCCGTCTCAAACTCCAAATGGCCGAAAAGCTTGCCCATTTGCTTTTCCCCGGCTGCAAATGTCCCGCTATTACTATAGGTTGGAATTTTGCACCGTCTTGAGATTACGCCGATGCCTCTCAGATGATCGTTATGTTCATGGGTTAAGCATACTGCATGAACATTCGATAAATCGCGCCCTATCGACCTCAAACGTGTTTCGATTTCCTTTCCGGAAAATCCTGCATCTATCAGAATGCCGGTTTTTCCGCTTTCAATAAAGACGGAATTACCTCGGCTCCCGCTGCCCAACACAGAAAAGCGCACGTTTCTCAGACTCCTGTATGCCCGAAGCCGCCGGAATCCCGATCAGTTTTATCTAGAGCAGCCACTTCCATAAATACGGTTTGCAGTACAGGCGCCAAAACCAGCTGGGCAATACGATCACCTCTATGTACGGTGTAGGCATCCTTGCTTAAATTGATTAAGGCAATTTTCACTTCACCACGATAATCGGCATCAATTGTGCCAGGACTGTTAAGGATAGTCACGCCGTGTTTGATAGCCAGACCACTACGCGGCCTCACCTGTAATTCGTATCCGGGCGGCAGAGCAACACTAAATCCGGTTGGCACGAGAACTCTTCCTCCAGGCGGTATCGTCAGGCAACCTTTCATACCTGCCTCCACATCCATACCGGCAGCGCCGGCTGTTTCATAGCCCGGAAGATGCAAATCACGTTCATTTTCCGGAACCAGCCAGCATAGTTTCACGACTTTTCGGTTCATACTTTTAACTGTCTTTGAGAACCCTGTCATTCGGTTTATTATGAAAAAAGCCGACCCCCTCGTTAGAAGGTCGGCTTATAAACAGGTAAACACCTGACAGTTTATTTATTCTTCCATAAGAGCCTTGCGACTCAGACGTATCCTGCCTCGATTATCCACATCGAGAACCTTAACCTCTATAATATCGCCTTCTTTCACCACATCCGTGACTTTGGCAACTCGTTTGGTATCCAATTCGGAAATGTGTACAAGCCCATCGGTTCCCGGAAGAATCTCTACAAATGCCCCGAAGTCCTTAATTGTTTTTACTGTACCTTTGTAAATCGCCCCGACTTCAGCTTCAGCGGTAATCGCCTTAACCTTTGCCACAAGAGCGTCGGCAAGGTCACCGCTCAGAGCAAATATTTTTATAAGTCCGGAATCCTCGACTTCAATTTTGGCGTCAAATTCCGCCGAAAGTTCCTTAATGATTTTCCCGCCGGGTCCAATAATATCACGGATTTTGTCCGGATTTATTTTGTGAACCATATACTTAGGTGCATGATCCACAACCTGATCACGGGACTTTGTGATGCTTTTCATCATTTCAGCAAGAATATGGACGCGTCCCTCTTTTGCCTGATCCAGGGCTTTACCCATGATAGCCCGGTCTACCCCGTCAATTTTGATATCCATCTGCAATGAGGTAATACCATCGCTGGTACCAACAACCTTGAAATCCATGTCGCCGAGATGATCTTCATCTCCGAGAATATCAGAAAGGATAACAATTTTTTCCCCTTCCTTTATCAAGCCCATGGCAATACCGGACACCGGTCTCTTTATCGGCACGCCGGCATCCATCATAGCCATACTTCCGCCACATACAGTCGCCATGGAGGATGATCCGTTCGATTCAAGGACTTCAGAAACCACTCTTATTGAATACGGAAAGTCTTCTTCCGCCGGGAGTACTGCCTCAAGACCTCGAGTTGCAAGATTTCCATGACCAATGTCACGACGGGATGGCCCCCGTAAAAAACGAGCTTCGCCAACGCAGTAAGGAGGAAAATTGTAGTGCAGCATGAAGCGGTTGACCTGCTCTCCCTGCAGAGTTTCCACACGCTGCTTGTCACGTTCACTTCCAAGGGTTGTGCTGACCAGTGCCTGAGTTTCACCTCGGGTAAATAATGCTGAACCGTGTGCACGCGGCAAGTATTCCGTCTCACAGCTAATCTCTCGGATTTCGTTAAATTTTCGTCCTCCAATTCTGATTTCACTGCTTACGATCTTGTCACGCATGAAAGATTTTTTATAGGAGGAAAGCAATTCTTTTATTGCCTCATTCTTCTCTCCTTCCGGATCAAGCGTAGCGATCACTTCGTCTTTCAGCGTATCGTAGGTGCTGCTTCTTTCCAGTTTGTCGGAGGTATTGAAAACCTTTTCCATTCCTGCCGCCGCAACTTCCCGCACTTTTGCAAGAAGCGCCTCGTCTATCTGCGGGGTATCCACTACAACCTTATCTTTACCTGCAGATTTCTGTAATTCTTCCTGTATATCGATAAGCGGCTGCAAGTGCTCAAAAGCATAAAAAATACCGGAAAGGACTTCGTCCTCACTCAGCTCATCCACCTTGCCTTCAACCATGACTACCGCTTTGCGGGTGCAGGCAACTACAATATCCATGGAGGATTTGGTCAATTCAGCAATTGTTGGATTAAGTAGATATTTGCCGTCGATATATCCAACCCGGCCTCCTGCAACCGGCCCATCAAACGGTACATTGGAAACAGTCAAAGCACTGGAAGCTCCGGTGAGGGCCAGAACATCCGGAAGAGTGTTTTGATCTGCAGAAAGAACAGTTGCAATGACCTGTGTTTCCGCGGAATATCCTTTCGGAAACAATGGACGCAAAGGGCGGTCGATGATTCGGCAGGTAAGCACTTCATTGTCGCTTGGTCTGCCGATTTCACGCCGGAAATAATTCCCTGGAATTCTTCCCACTGATGCCAGTTTTTCCTGATACTCAATCGTCAATGGTAAAAAATCTGCATCCGGCTTGCTCTTGCCGGCACCGACAACGGTGACCAGCACCATTGTTTCTCCAGAACGAATAACGACGGATCCCGAAGCCTGTTTGGCTATTTTCCCTGTTTCGATGGATATGGTTTTTCCACCAATTTCTGTTTCTACTTTATTAAACATATTTTCTCCAGATGGTTAGCATCAGGGAAAGGCGCAGCGCCAACTTATCCGACTGGATTATCCACCAGCCCCGTATGCTCTATTTTCTCGGACTTCCTTAAACAACAAAAACCTCAAACAGTTCCAAAACTAAAGGGCTGTTTGAGGTAAAAAGATGGCACTATGCCCAGGTCATCAAGTGAACCTGTCGGCAACAAAAACTACTTACGCAGACCAAGTTCCTGCAGCATAGTTCTGTATTTGTTGACGTCTTTCTTCTTCAGATAATCAAGGAGACTTCGTCTTTGACCGACGAGTTTGAGTAGCCCCTGTCTTGAATGATGATCCTTTTTATGCACCTTGAAATGCTCCGTAAGGTACTGAATACGATCGGTTAAAAGTGCAATCTGCACCTCGGAAGAGCCGGTGTCGGTTGGATGGATCTTGAATTTTTCTATTATTTCACTCTTGCTGACTGCTGACTGTGCCACGACAATCCTCCTGAAACTGTATAGGTAAATACCTGATAGTTAATCATTGCTTCACAATACTCATAGTCTTTGAAACGGACTATTTACTCTTTACAACAATCGGTCTGCGAATTTGGTGGCGAACCCTGCAAACCAGCTAGATACTTTATTGGTACCCGGAAATTATATAAATTATGTTTCCAGGGGAATACCTTCATTAAAAAATTATATATTCTCCATTGAGCAGCTAGTATCTCCCCAATGCGTATACTATAAACATTCGGCACAGACTAGCCAACTCCTGTGATTATTGCAATAGTTTACATACCTGTTCGACAGTTATCATCTTACCAATGCAATGATCCAAGGCATTAGCACTGTTTAAATCTTCCCAAGTCAAACTACCGTCAATTGTAAAACATCCACTCCTGGTCCTTCGCAATTGCACAAGATGTGCACCACAGCCGAGGCTCCTGCCGATATCCGCCGCCAGTGTCCGAATATACGTTCCTTTACTGCAAACAACCCGTATACCAAGATAAACCTCATCCCCGGAGAGGGTTTGACATTCATCCGTACGCTCAAGTACTGAGATTTCGATTTGCCGGGGTTCTTTGATAATCTCGATTCCTTTGCGGGCATAGTAATAGAGAGGTTTCCCTTTATGCTTCAGTGCGGAATATGCCGGTGGCACCTGCATTTGTCGGCCTATAAATTTCCGCAGGCAATCCTCCACTTCACTTTTCGAAATCTCGCCTACCGGCCTACGGGCAGTCACTGCACCCTCGGTATCGTGTGTCTCTGTCTCAACGCCAAGTCGAAGGGTAGCCAGATATTCCTTTTCCCCTTCCATAAACCGCGAGATAAGTTTGGTTGCCTGTCTGCCGGCACAGACAATCAACAATCCGGTAGCAAACGGATCAAGAGTGCCTGCGTGACCGACTTTCTTTATTGCCAGAATTCGGCGCAACCTGCTCACAACCCCAAAAGAACTCAGGTCCACCGGCTTATCGACGAGGAACACACCGGCCTCAAACTCAGGCGAATTTTCCAGAGCCATTATCCTCTGCAAACGAGCAGGTAAATCAGCGGGAGTCGCACTCAGTTCCCCTCAATTAACGCTTGAGAAAGCGCACTTTTAACTTCCAGAAGGACCTGTTCGATAGATTTTCCGGGGCATCGGAACCCGGCAGCATTTCGATGACCTCCGCCATCAAACTGTTTGGCTATTTCCGCGACGTCACATTCTCCCTTGGCCCGAAGGCTGACAGCAATAACATCTTCGCCCGACTCTTTTATCAATGCGGCGACCTTGACGGTTCGAAGAGATCTCGGAAGGTCTATAAAACCTTCAACGTCCTGCAATGTAGCACCACTTTCTTCCAGCATCTGATTCGACACATGCATAAAGGCAATCTGGTCATCTTCAAAAGTACATATTGTCGAAAGAACCATCTCCATCAGTTTCAATCGTTCTCTGCTGAAATTATCATAGAGATGACTACTGACTTCTTCAGGCCGCACACCTTTTTTAAGAAGCTCGGCAGTAATTTGCAGGGTTCTAGGACCTGTCCCCTCATAACGAAAGGACCCGGTATCCGTACATATAGCTACATAGAGATTATAGGCACAGTTATAACTTATCGGAGCATTCAGGGCCAAAGCCAGCTCATATACCATCTCACCTGTTGAGGAACGGGTCGTCTCAACCCAACCGGCCGTCCCAAACTTTTTGTGGGACTGATGGTGATCGATGACCACAAAAGGCGAGTTTTCTAAAAATTCGAGTTTGAATTTGCCAAGGCGATCATCATCTCCGCAATCGAGCGCAATACTCATTATATTGTCACCGGCAGCGGCAACAAATGATCTATATTCCTCAAGCCTGATATGTGCTTTGCCGATATCAGGTAAAAAATCATAGAGATGCGAGACAGGTTCTTCTAAATAGCAGAAGACGTTCTTGCCAAGAGCTTCGAGAATATCCGCTAATCCGAACATTGATCCCAAAGCATCTCCATCCGGGTGTGTGTGCGTAAAAAGAACAATATTGTCTATCGCTCTGGTATCCCGAAGAATCCTCTCAGGAATCATCCTCTTGGGATTTTCTTTCATTGGCAATTTCCTGAAAAATTTGATCCAGTTCAGCTACCTTTTCCACAACTTTATCATATCGAAACTGAAGAGCAGGTGTAAAGCGTAAATTGAGTGTTTTGGCGATATGACTTCTCATAAAACCTTTTGCCCGCTCTAAGCCTATTCCAGCTTCTTTGACTTCTTGCGGTCCGCCAAGAACAGTATAAAAAATCCGGGCAAGGCTTAAATCATCAGGAACTTCAACCCGTGAAATATGTACGCCTGACAGTCTTGAATCCCGCGCCTTGCTGATCAAAAGTACAGACAATTCGTTTCTTATAGCTTCCGCCACACGGACTGAACGTTTTTGCTCATTTTTTCCTCCAATACCGATGGAGTCAAGTGTCTGTTTTGGATCCCAGCTTTGCATGGTATAACCTTTTTCGATTAGAGGGTAGCTTCAATTTCATGCATTACAAAAGCTTCGAGATGGTCTCCAACCTTGATATCGTTAAACTTCTCCACACCGATACCACATTCATAACCGGATGCAACCTCTTTTACATCATCCTTGAATCTTCTGAGAGATTCTATTTTTCCGGTGTAGATTACAACGCCGTCCCTTAAAACCCTTACTTTTGCAGTCCGAAGTATTTTTCCATCGACTACGGAACAACCGGCGATTGTCCCCACTTTCGGTACACTAAAGATCTCGCGAACTTCGGCAAGTCCAATGACCTCTTCCTCAAAAGTGGGTTCAAGCATACCGACCATTGCCTTACGGATGTCATCAAGGGCATGGTAGATAACGTCATAGGAGCGAACATCGACGTTTTCCTTTACGGCCAACTCTTTGACTTTAGAATTTGCTCTAACGTTGAAGCCAATAATGATGGCATCGGAAGCCGAGGCAAGAAGAATGTCGGACTCTGTAATTGTCCCTGTACCCTCATGGAGGATTTTTACTTTTATCTCTTTGGTGGAAAGATCCTCCGCAGCCTTGGCAAAAGCTTCCAGGGTACCCTGTACATCTGCTCTCAGCACGACACGAAGCTCCTGTACATCACCTTCACTCATTTGCTCAAACAGCCTATCTAAGGAAATTTTGCTGTTGGCACCAAGTTCAGTCTCCCGGGCTTTGAGGGATCGTACCTGGGAAACACTTCTAGCCATCTTCTCATCGGTTACCACGATGAATTCATCACCGGCACTCGGAACGCCTGACAATCCTTGAACCTCTACAGGTATCGACGGTCCGGCTTCTTTAATTTTTCTACCCTTATCGTCGAGCATTGACCTGACTTTTCCACTAAACTGACCTACTACAAAGTGTTCGCCAAGACGTAAAGTCCCATCCTGAATCAATACTGTTGCCACCGGCCCCCTGCCTTTATGCAGCTGGGCTTCAATAACGCGACCTCTTGCTTTTCTACTGGAGTCAGCCTGTAACTCAAGTACTTCCGCGAGCAGCTGAATAGATTCAAGAAGGTCATCAATACCTATATTTTTCTTGGCGGAAGTTTCACAGTAGATCGTTTCCCCGCCCCAATCTTCAGGCATGAGATTAAGTTCGGAGAGCTCTCTTTTAACTCTGTCTATATCGGCGTTATCTTTGTCTATCTTATTGACCGCCACAAGAATCGGCACCTCGGCTGCCTGGGCGTGATGGATAGCCTCCCGAGTCTGATCCATAACACCATCGTCTGCTGCAACTACCAGAACAACAATATCAGTGACCTGGGCACCACGAGATCTCATCTCGGTAAACGCGGCATGTCCTGGAGTATCGACAAAAGTAACGTCCCCGGAAGATGAGCGCACATGGTATGCACCGATATGTTGGGTTATGCCGCCGGCCTCCCCTTCCGCAACATCCGTTTTTCGTATTGCGTCAAGAATTGAGGTTTTTCCGTGATCGACATGACCCATTACCGTTACAACCGGTGATCTTGTTTTTTTGACCCCACCTTCTTCGGACTCGTTGAACAATTGCATGCCGATTTCTTCGGTGATTCCCTGCTCAACTTCATAATCGAAATCAGCGGCAATCAGGATCGCGGTTTCCGTATCTACCGATTGATTAATGGTAGCCATTACCCCGAGCCCCATCAGTTTGGCAATCACATCGCTTGCTTTGATTTTCATCCGTTGAGCGAGATCACCAACCGTTATGGTGTCATACACCTTAAATCGTTTCTTACTGGCTTTCATTTCAGTAGGAGGAGAGACAACCTTGGCTGCTTTTCTGCTTCTCTTCCCTCTCCGACCACCTTCATTTCCCTGATAGTCTTGAGCAAAATGGGTAAATTTCACATTTTTCTGACCCTTTTTACCTCCACGACGAGACTCGAGAACCTTATCTTCTTTTATAGGTATATTTTTCTTACCTTTTTTCTTGATACGCCCGGTATCATCGGCAGCAGGAGCGACCGGTCCTCTCGAAGAAACCGCGGGCGATGGTCTCTGCTGGACAGGTTTTGCCCCCTTTTTCTTTGCAGGACGAGCCGTTGTCTGGTCCTCCATATCGGGCAACTCAATGGTACGCACCACTCTCGCCATTGGTTTCTTCTGTTGAAGTTGTTTTCCTTTCTTGGCGGGTCGCACTGCAATAGGTTTCTTGGGCTCGTCCTTTTGCTCCACTACTTCCGGAGCCAAATCGGCGATTTGCTCGTCAGGGGCAGCACTGGTAGTCATATCAGCCGGCTCTTCTCCTAATTTTTCCTCGGTTTTTCCTGCGGGAACATGTTCCTGTTCACCTACCGTTTCAGACTCTTTTGCTTGAGTTGTAGCAGATATGTCAGCTGAATTTCCCTGAGGTACAGCAGGTTCCGAAGGAGTGACCTGTTCTTCTTCATGGGCAGTTGGTTTCGGCTGGGAAATTTCTTCGGTTTTTTCCTCCTGAACAATTCTACCGGCGGGAGCCTGTTCCTCAATCTTTTTCTCAGCTGGACCCACTTCCGGTTGTGCTTCCGTTGTTTCCTCAGGTGCTTTCGGTCTGCGCCTTATGACCGTTGCTCTACGCCGTATCAGAGTTGGACCATCTTTATCGCTATCAATACGCTTTTCAACAAGCTCTGTATTTGTCGATTTCAAAACAGTATTTCGAATCTTTTCAGCTGTTTGGTCGTCAACGGATGAACTATGGCCTTTGATATCAAAGCCGAGCTCGATCAGTTTATCCGTCAACGCTTTACTGCTCATGCCGGCCTCCTTGGCCAACTCATATACCCTGATTCTACTCATTCTTTACTCCCGTATTGCTTCGCAACGTCATTTCATCCATCAATTACGCAGGCGATCTCATCCACTCAACTTTTGATGAATCATTTTAAATCTCTATGTTCAAAGACGAAACAATCTTTTCCATTTTTTCTTCTTGTCAAATAAGAGACGGAAACATTGCTCATCCTTGCAACAATAGACTCCCCTTCCCGGTTCTATCTGTTTGGGGTCAGGCTCTATCATTTCATTTTTCCAGACAAAACGCTGTAACGAGTGCTTCGGTTTTTTCATACCGCATGAGCAACAGGTTCGTATCGGCGTCGTCATTCGTCAGGATTATCGACAGAATCTGTTTGTTTAACACCTTCCTCTTCAGATACTGTTCCTGCCGGAACATCAGTTTCATTACCTGCGTCCGCCACGTGCGACCCGGTCTCGGAGTCACTCACCTCAACGGCATCATTCCGTGGATTTTCTGTTGCCTCAAAGGGGATCAATTTTGCCTGCTCTATCAGTCTCTCTGCAAAATCTTCATTTATCGAACGTATCACAATAAGATCTTCTACACTCGTTTGAGCAAGCACTGCCGTAGAAGAGATATTCTTGGCCAGCAGTTGATCAGCCAGGGATTCATCAACACCCTGAAGTTTCAACAAGGACTGATATCCCTCGTCCGAAAGGTTATTATATCTCTGTTCGCTTTTTACATCGATGCGCCAGCCAATAAGTTTTGAGGCAAGTCGGACATTTTGCCCCTGACGGCCAATCGCAAGCGAAAGTTGATCATTGGGCACAACAACCAAAAGCGATTTGGCGTCCTCATCAGCCATAACCATACTAACATGGGCAGGTGCCAGTGCGTTATAGACATATTTGGCAGGATCAGGGCTCCAGGTAACAATATCAATGCGCTCACCCTGCAATTCCTGCACGACATTCTGAACCCGTGAACCCTTCATGCCAACACAGGCTCCAACCGGATCGACGTCTCCTTCAGAAGAACTCACAGCTATTTTGGCACGATATCCCGGCTCCCTGCTCACACCCATTACCCGAACGATTCCTTCGGCCATTTCCGGCACTTCCAACTGGAAGAGTTTATCTAGGAATTCATCGCAGGTTCTGGACAAAATAAGCTGCGAGTCCCGGCTGGTCTGTCGAACTTCTTTCAGATATGCCCTGATTCGATCACCCTGTTTGAAAGAACGCTTCGGAATCTGCTGATCTTTAGGTAAAATTGCATCCGTCCGGCCAAGGTTGACTATCATATTGCCCCGTTCAAAACGCTGCACTATCCCACTGACGACCTCACCGATCCGATCTTTAAACATGTCATATATAACTTCCCGTTCAGCGTCCTTCATTCTGTGAATGATTACCTGCTTGGCGGACTGGGCTGCTATTCTGCCCAGATCGGAAATATCTTCCATCTTCTCGCCAAGCTCATCACCAAGTTGTACTTCAGGATCGAGTTTTCTGGCTTCATCTAAAGATATTTCGGTCTGTTCGTCCTCGGCTTCTTCAACAACAATTCGGAACTGAAATACTTCAACTTCCCCAAATTCCTCATTGTATCGAACTTCCATATCTCTGCGACTGCCGAACTTTTTTCTGGCAGCAGACTGGACCGCTTCTTCGATGGCCTCTATCAGTAATGTTTTATCAAAACCTCGATCTCTGCTGATCTGGTCGATTATGCGTTTCAAATCTGATAGCATTCTCTTACCCCGTCCTTATGACTTTCAGCTCCGACATGCGGAGAACATTGCATTATTCAAACAAGATGGACCCGTTCTGCTCAAATTGCAAGCCTGGCCTTGTTTATCATCTCAAAAGAAAACTGTATGGAACGCCCATCATCCAGCCTCAGGTGTATCAGCCCATCGTCAGCTTCTTCAATTATACCCTCAAACACTTTCTCGCCATCGACAGCATCATGCATTTTGACCCGGGCCTTCCTTCCGCGGTAACGGCGAAATTCCTCTAACGACCGGAGGGGTCTTTCCAGACCGGGAGAGGACACTTCCAAATGGTATGCATTATCGATTAGATCTTCCACATCAAGATATCGTCCCAATTCACGACTTACATTACTGCAGTCCTCCAGAGTTACCCCCATCTCTGATTCGATAAACACTCTCAGGACCCATCCGTGTCCTTCCCGGCGATATTGAACATCAAATAATTCGAGCGCCATGGTTGGTAACAGAGTATGCAGGAAATCCCTCACCTTATCGATTATCAACTCACTCATATTTTCCTCAGCTCCTTCGGACTTACGGCCCGAAGTAACGGATCTATTTCAGTACAACTATAATAAATAGGCATAAAAAAAAGCGGGCAGAGCCCACTTCCAAAAGCCGTCCCACAGCTGATAACTACAGGAGGTATAACCGGATAATCCAAACTTCGATCAGGAGATCGGAACATGAACCTTAAGGAGGCTCACCGGAAATGGTTCCAGAAGAAAACAGCTTAGACGAATTAACCGAGAAGTGAGCTAAACATATACTTTAAGTATTGTCAAGCCGAAAGGCACTATTAATATATTCCTGAATACTGAGTGACTGCGTCCTTATCATTGGAATAAAATATATTAAATTCTATTTGACAAACGAGAGTCGGACCTTTATTTAATCCACAGTTCAGAGTACCTTCCATCGTTGCACTTTTTATTGTGTCTCAGGTCTGCTCCACCCATAGTCCTTTGTAATCTTGATGAAAATATCAATATTACATCGGGAATTCTTCTTTTGATGAGACATTAATACATCACATCACGAGTATCTTCGACCTGAATAAACCTTTTTTATTTAACTCGATCGCTATTGGATTTCATGACAGAGAAAACACTTATAATCGCCGAGAAACCAAGTGTTGCTGCCGACCTGGCTAAAGCGCTTCCCGGAAAATTCAAAAGGGAAAAAACTCATTTTGAGGGGGACAAATACGTAGTATCCTACGCCATCGGCCACCTTGTTTCCATCTGTTATCCAGAAGAGATTAATCCGATATATCAGAAATGGGATATGGATAACTTACCCATTTTGCCTGACACTTTTCCTCTCAAAGGTCTCGACGGAACAAAAGGACAGCTCAATGCTCTGCAGAAATTGATCCGTCGCAAGGACATCACGGAGATAATAAATGCCTGTGATGCCGGACGGGAAGGTGAATTGATTTTTAAATATATTGTTAGGTTTGTTTGGAATAATTCCGTCGCTAAAAAATCATTCAAACGTTTATGGTTGCAATCGATGACGGTCGAGGCAATCAAACAGGCCTTCAGTTCATTACGGGAAAACGAAGAACTGCTTCCCTTGGAAGATACAGCACTTTGCCGGTCGGAATCGGACTGGTTGATTGGAATCAACGCCACCAGGGCTCTGACCGGTTTCAACTCCCGCCGTGGCGGTTTTTTTCTTACCCCCTGTGGCAGGGTGCAGACTCCGACCCTCTCTCTGTTGGTCAAACGCGAGCGAGCCCGCCACGAATTTATCTCCAGACCCTACTGGAACCTGCTCGCTCATTTTACTTTTAACGACGAAACATACGACGCCAAATGGATTGACTCCTCCTTCGTCAAAGATCCTCAAGACCCCTATAAAAAAGCGGACCGCATCTGGAAAGTCGAAGACGCCGATACCATCGTAGAGCAATGTACCGGCCAGCCTGCAACAATACATGAAGAGAGCAAAAAGACCTCCCAGAATTCGCCGCAGCTCTATGATCTGACTTCCCTTCAGCGTGAAGCCAATTCGCGCTTTGGCTTTTCAGCAAAGAATACTCTTGGAATTGCCCAGGCACTTTACGAACGACACAAGGTGCTGACCTATCCTCGTACCGACAGCAAACATCTGCCCGAAGACTACATCGCTACAGTCAAAAACACTCTAAAAAGCCAACTGGATTGGAAGCTCGGCAAATTTGCCAGGCAAGTACTGGATGAAAATTACGTTCGACCCAGCACCCGCATTTTTAATAATGCCAAAATTTCCGATCACCACGCCATAATCCCTACCACCCTCCTCCCGTCAAATCTTTCCGAGCCGGAATTAAGGGTTTATCAGATGGTGGTGCAACGTTTTTTAGCGGTATTTTTTCCACCAGCGGAATTTCATAATACCAAACGATATTCATATGTTTTAAAAGAGACTTTTCTTACTGAAGGAAAGATTTTGCTGGAAGCCGGCTGGAAAGCGATTTATGGAATTTCCGGCAACGACGGCCAGGATAAAATATTAGCCCCTGTGCCGGAAAATACTAAAATATCCTGCAGTAAGATAGATAAAGAGGCCCAGGAAACAAAACCACCGGCACGATTCAATGAAGCCACATTACTCTCTGCGATGGAGAATTCAGACAAGTTGGTCGAGGATGACGATCTCGCCGACGCCATGAAGGAGCGTGGTCTCGGCACCCCTGCTACTAGAGCCGCCATAATTGAAAAGCTGATCAAGGAAAAATATGTGGTCCGGGAAGCTAAAGATCTCACCCCAACCGGCAAGGCTTTTGAACTATTAGCATTGCTCGAAGCTATGAAAATCGAAGTCCTGGCTTCTCCCGAAATGACCGGCGAATGGGAATTCAAACTGAACCAGATCCTCAAAGGAGAATTCACTCGTGACAAATTCATGAGGGAGATCAGATCGATGACTAGACGTATAATCGATCAGGTAAAGAACTTTGAAAGCCATGAGGTCCGGGAGGAGGCGCCTTTTAGTCCGGTTAATAATATCCGTATCTTTAATTCACCCACAGCCTACATCTCAGAAGATCAAAAGATCAGTATTCGCAAAATTCTTGGCGGTCGGATGTTAAGCGAAGAGGATGTCGTTGCCCTGCTCATGGGCAAAACCATAGGACCCTTTAGTGATTTCAGATCTAAGAAAGGTAAACCGTTTACTGCTTCAGTTCGACTTGTCGACAATAAAATAGAATTTCTATTCGCAGATTCAAACGCGGATCTCGATGTAGAGGCGATAAAGAAAGGCCCGGTTCTTGGTCTTTCGCCGATCGACAAGACCAAGGTCTTTAGCACCCCGATGGCCTTCATGTCGGAATCCGCCCTGGACGGAGAAGACAAAGGTTTAAAAATCAGTAGAATAATCCTTTCCAAGGAAATCACGGAAGAAAATATCAGGCAGCTGCTCTCAAAGGGCAGAACCGAGTTGATCGAAGGGTTTATCTCCAAAAAGAGAAGACCATTTGATGCCTATCTGGTTCTTTCAAAAAGTGGTAAAGTGACTTTTGAATTTCCTCCAAGAAAATCAAAACAAAAAAACAAAAAAATTGACAGCCCTGAGAGAAAAGGGAACAAGTAATTATGAAACAAATAAAAAAAGAGTATCAAGAAAAAACGGGACTCGAGTTAGCACAGATTTGCGCCCAGGCTGCTCTTGATACGAAAGCTGAAGATCTTGTAATTCTGGACGTGCGTGGGCTGACAACCTTCACTGAGTATTTTTTGATCATGAACGGCAAATCAACTCGTCACGTTCAGGCATTGGCAGAAACAATCGAAGCCAAATTAAGGTCGAAGCGGATTAAGGCTTCCAGTGCGGAAGGTCTCCACGAGGGCATGTGGGTTCTTCTTGATTTTGATGATGTTGTGGTCCATATTTTTTACCATGAACAGCGGAATTTTTATGATCTGGAGGGACTTTGGTCCGAGGGTAAACGCATCGAGATTGAATCCTCGCCTGAAGACTGACCTCCACTGAAAATCTGTTGAACAAAATATAAAAAACTAGGATTATGCAATATTTAAGCACTAGGGGAGGGACCTCCTCCATTCCTTTTACTGAAGCTGTCATGATGGGGCTCGCCGAGGATGGCGGTCTCATCCTTCCTCGCACGATTCCGCGAATCGGCAGTGAGACTCTCAATTCCTGGCAAAAACTGAGTTATGCCGAACTGGCCTTCGAAGTCATGGCCAGGTTCGTCGATGATATACCCAGCAGTGAGCTGAAGAGGATCATCACTCGCTCCTATGCAAATTTTGATAGTGAGGAAGTCACTCCCTTGGTTCACAAAGGAGATCTGCATATCCTTGAATTATTTCATGGACCGACACTAGCCTTCAAGGATGTAGCTCTGCAGTTTCTTGGTAACCTTTTCGAGTATCTGCTGGCAAAAAATCAGTCTGTTCTCAATATCATCGGTGCGACTTCAGGCGACACCGGATCTGCGGCAATATACGGAGTTCGCGGGAAGGATAGAATCCATATTTTTATTCTCCATCCACATCAACGAGTAAGCGTGGTTCAGGAAAAACAGATGACTACGGTTCTCGATAAGAATGTTTTCAATATTGCTATCCGCGGGTCTTTTGACGACGGACAGACTATTATCAAGAAAATATTCAGCGATGTCGAATTTAAGCACAGCCTTAATCTAGGTGCAATCAACTCTATTAACTGGGCCAGAGTTCTTGCACAGGTTGTATATTATGTCCACAGTTGTCTCCATGTGGCAAAGCACGAAAAAGATTCATCCGTTGATTTTGCCATCCCTACGGGTAACTTCGGTGACATCTTCGCAGGCTATATTGCCAAGAAAATGCTTCCCGCCGGTACAATCCGTCAGCTGGTGCTGGCGACCAATGATAATGATATTCTGTGCCGATTTGTCAATAAGGGTGATTATTCACTGGGCGACGTCAAAATCACCTCGAGCCCGTCCATGGACATCCAAGCCGCTTCAAATTTTGAGCGGTATCTCTATTATCTTACGGACAGTGATACCGCTCGCACCAGAGAGTTGATGGAAGAATTTGCCAAGAACAACAAAATTGATCTCTCCGGATACCAGGATCAGATACGTCGTGATTTCGTCGCTGCGTCCATTTCCGAAGCAGACGTTCTTGACACAATTTCATTTTTTCATAAAAAGTATGACTATATCCTGGACCCGCATACTGCGATAGGAGTCAAAGCTGCCCAGCAGTATAAGACTATCGGGGTTCCAATGGTATGTCTGGCCACCGCTCATCCAGGTAAATTCAGCACGGTGGTAGAGGCTGCAATCGGTAGTCCACTTGTAGTTCCGGATAGTCTTATCGACATCACCGAGAAACCATTCCGGTGTGAACTGATGAATGCAGACGTACATGAAATCAAGGAATTTGTTTCAAAAAATGCACTTCATGCATAATTCCCTATCACCAGTTGATGCGAAAGCCCCTCTCCTGTTCGACGCGGAGCTTGACAAGTTCTGGTGACTACTCTAATGTCATGACGATGAAATTTTTTTATGGAGCCTCAATCAAGCGCTCCTGTTTATTCACAGATTCTCAATGAGGTAGATATATGTTTGGACTAGGAATGCCGGAACTAATTGTTATTCTGGTGATAATAGTGATTATCTTTGGAGCCGGCAAGTTACCTGAAATCGGTTCCGGCATAGGTAAAGGAATCAAGAACTTCAAGGAAGCCACCAAGAAAGAAGATCCGAAAAAAATTGATGAAGAAGAAAATACACATGATGACAAGGCCTGAAAATCGCCTTTTATAGTCCCTTTGTCGGAATTATGTAATAATCACTGGAGGAAATTAAAATGTTTGGTCTAGGAACCCCGGAACTTATAGTTATTCTAGGTATTGCTTTTCTCATTTTCGGCGGCAAAAAACTTCCGGAGATTGGAGCCGGACTCGGTAAAGCAATCAGTTCCTTCAAGAATGGACTTCGGGATGTTGAAGAAAGCGGCAAGGGAATCATCAACGATATTCCCGGAGTAAAAGAAGCAGTAGAGGTCAGACAACAAGTTGATCAGGTAAGAAACCTCGGCAAAATCGAGAATATTCTCAAATAGTCATCTTTCTGCATCTCTGCTTTTTCTTTTTTTATGATGTATGGCAGTTCCAGCCAGGATTGCTGAGCTGCCATTGTTTTTAATTTTCCATACGCTGCTGTTCTCTCCTCGCTTTATTCCTTTTCGATATCCATCTCTCTTATATTCGTCGCTTCGACTCTTATTTCTTGTTGTCACCTCTTTGCTGCCAACTGGTGCATTTTTAGTATCATGCAATATTCTTGACTTTTTTGTTATAACTGGATAAATAAAATGTTCCGTTCATACGTTTTTGTCCTTGTTTATCCAGCAGGAAACCCCCAGCAGATCTGCATCCGACAGACGTTTATCTTAGCCAATAATTAATTTACACAAGTATCAGGAGAGAGACATGTGCCGTTTAGCCCTGAAAACCGCCAACGAACCATTTTCGCCATACGAGGTTCTCACTGCAATGCAGGCCATGCAGGAAGGGTACGATGGATCCGGACTTGGACTGTTGCTCCGGGGTATGGAGTTTGAAGACTTCAAATATGATGCCAGATTTCCAATTCTATCCGGTATTGCTCATACTGAAAGAGCGTGGAAACGGCTCACCGAGTATATGGAAAAACGAGGGTACGAGCTGAAATACGACCACCGTTTTGCCATGAAACCTGAATTGATAGAGGCCGAAGATCGCCACCGTTATTTCCTTCGAGCATACAGGATGCCGGTTGCCTTCCGGGATCAAAGCAGGGAAGTACGAGAGGAAGAAATGCTCCGTACCCGGTTGGCTCTCAGAAAACTCAGCAAAGAAGAAGATAACCTTACTGTCTTCTCGTTTTATCCCGATGTCGCCATGATAAAAGAGGTCGGCTGGCCGTTGCAGATTGGTGATGCTCTCTGTCTCCATGACGGTCAGATCAAATCCCGTATCTGTATGGCTCAGGGACGGCAGAACACCAACTACGGCATAAATCTCTACGCCTGCCACCCCTTCTTTATCCAGGGAATTTCAACCATGACTAATGGTGAGAACACAGCTTTTGTCCCCATTCGTGACTGGCTGATCGGCAAGAAATTTCCAGGTTATACCGGCTACCAGAGCGACAGCGAAGTTTTCACACACATACTCCACTATGCACTGAAAAAATTAAAACTTCCCCTTCAGGCGTATAAACATATTATGACTCCGCTCAGTAATGCTGAACTGGCGGAACATCCCCAGGGAGAATTTCTCTCCGGTCTTCGTCAGGTATGTAAACGATTGATCATCGACGGTCCCAACGCGGTGATAGGCACCCTCCCTGATGAGACTTGCCTGCTTGTCATGGATCAGAAGAAGCTTCGACCGGCAACCGTCGGTGGCCGAGATGGCGCGTGGGCTATCGCCTCCGAGATATGCGGTGTGGATGCGATGATCCCGGATCGGGATCCATCGCTCGATTTTCAACCAATGCGTGAACATACAGTAATCATTCCCCCACATAGAAAGGAATTAGAAATATGGTCTCAGTACGATCCATTTCCATTACCCCTAGCAGCCTAACTCCTACTGATCTGCCCTGGATTGTTGAACACCGGGAGGATCGTTGTACGCTCTGCGGCCATTGCACAGCTGTTTGCCCGAAAGAGGCCATCCGGCTTGCACATATGCGGCAGAGAGTTCCAAATCTCGATGTCTTTAACAAAAAACGGGGCAACGATTACAGGACCTTTACCGGCATCCGCCAGGAAACCGATCCGGCCAAGCTCTGTATCGGTTGCGGCATGTGCTCCATGGTCTGCCCCAATGAAGCGATAACACCTGTTCCCGGTACCAACGAAAACCGCACAGTCTTCTTCGAAAACCGAAAAGGTGAACCGATGAAGCGGGGTGGCCGCAGAAACAGTACGGGCCCAACCCTTCTTGACCGGATCATGTTCAACCGGATCTCCATGCTCACGGATCCCGCGCTTGACGCAGGTAGACACGAGTTCAATGTAACCACCACGCTTGGCCGGATTCTCTCCCCCGAAGAATTTCTTGAACAGACTTTAAGTGGTGGATGGATCCCACCAACTCGTGAAATATTTCCTTTTGTCATCGGTTCCATGTCTTTTGGTGCTCTGTCGCCGAATATGTGGCTCGGACTACTCCAGGGGGTTGCGTATTGTAATGAAGTTCTCGGCATTCCCGTCGTCATGGGTACCGGGGAAGGCGGCTGCCCACCCTGGGTTCTGAGGAGTCCTTACCTGAAATACATCATCCTGCAGATAGCCTCCGGCTATTTCGGTTGGGATGAAATCATTCGGGCGATTCCCGATATGCAGTGCGATCCCGCCGCAATCGAGATCAAGTACGGCCAAGGTGCAAAACCAGGTGATGGCGGCCTGCTCATGTGGTACAAGGTATCCAAACTCATAGCCCGACTTCGCGGTGTTCCTGAAGGAGTCGATCTACCTTCCCCCCCGTTCACCAAACGTTGTACTCCATCGAAGAAAGCGTCATGAAGATGATTCAGACCCTTTCCACGGCTTTCCAGCATAATGTACCAATTTACCCAAAAATCTCCGCCTCGACATCCGCCAAATCGGTATTGAACAATCTTGTCCGGAATCCTTTTGCCGGCGGATTGATGATAGATGGTATCGATGGTGGTACCGGAGCAGCGTACAATGTGTCCATGGATGCCACCGGTCATCCCATCGCCTCCTGTGTCCGTGATTGTTATCTGGATCTTGCCGCTCAGGGCAAACAAAATGAAATTCCTATTTTTGCAGCCGGCGGTATCGGAAAGAACGGCAATGTTGCCCAGAATGGTATGGCTATGATCATGCTTGGTGCTTCAGGCGTACACATCGGCAAATACATCATGCAGGCTGCCGCCGGTTGTCTGGGTAATGAGCGAAATCGCTGCAATGTTTGTAACCTTGGCATCTGCCCGAAAGGAATCACCAGTCAGAATGCAAAGCTGTACCGTCGGCTGGACCCTGATAAGGTTGCTGAACGGGTGGCTGATGTTTTTATGTCCATCAACACAGAGGTCAAAAAAATTATGGCTCCGCTGGGTAGATCCCAAAGCTTACCGATCGGTATGTCCGACGCCATTAGTATTGCGGATAAAGAGGCTGCGGATAGACTGCAGATCAGGTATGTCTGTTAGCATCCTTAGAACTTTTTACCTTATATAAGGTAAGTATTTCGTGAAGGTATATCTCCCCTCTTAAGGGAGATTATATAGGACCCTGTTGTATTTTTAGTTTTCGGGGCTAGACGACAAGAGAATTTAAAAGAGGTGTCCCGGAAGATGTAAAGAATTCTTCCCCACCCCTGTTATAAGGAGTTTCCAGTGGTTACTACGATTGTAAAAGGTCTAAATGAAAATGGTAAGCGCATTGGCTCAATGGAATTTGAGAAAATGGTACGACGCGCGGCAGCTTCGTCGACCGACCTTACACTCGAATCTTTCGGTCAGCACAATATTGGTATCCGGCTCCAGAGAGAAGATGGCCTGAAAATTACCGTCAAAGGTCCATCAGGACAAAGACTCGGGGCCATGGGTATGCCCGGCACCACAATCGTTTGCGAAGGTTCTAGTTCCGACGACGTTGGATACCTCAATATCGGTGCGGAAATTGCCGTCCTTGGTGACGCTACCAACGGAGTCTGCAATGCCATGGCCAATGGGAAAGTATTCATCGGTGGTTCCATTGGTGCCCGTGGACTGACCATGACCAAGTGGAATCCGGAGTACGAACGCCCCGAGCTCTGGGTACTTGGATCCACCGGAGACTCCTTTGCCGAATTCAATTGCGGCGGTATTGCCGTCGTCTGTGGCATCAATCCGAAAAATCCAGCCAATGTCCTTGGCTACCGGCCCTGTGTCGGAATGGTCGGCGGTACAATTTATTTTCGCGGTAAAATTGACAACTCATTTTCCAAAACAAACGCAAAACTAACGGTTCCCGACGACCTGCAGTGGCAATGGCTGCAGGACAACATCGTGGGATTCCTGGGCAAAATTCGTCAAGTTGAACTCCTGGAAGCCTTGTCCAAACGGGAAGAATGGCAGGTGCTTCTACCTATTACTCCCCAGGAAAGGGCCTTGATGTTTTCCGGCCCAATGCCGATGGCAGAGTTCAGGAATCAACACTGGAACAAAGCTTTTGGCGGCGATCCACTCAGGGATATCGCACCAGGCCTTGAGCGTAGTGTTATCAACGCAATTGTCACCGACGAACTACGCCGGAAAAAACCATACTGGGCCAACTGCGAATCCGCCGCTCCATGCACCTATTACTGTCCGGTACATATCCCGACAGTCGACCGATTACGACTTATCCGCGAAGGGCGGCTGGATGAAGCCTACGAGATGCTGCTTCGATATACACCGTTACCGGCTTCCGTCTGTGGATCAGTCTGTCCTAATCTTTGCATGGAAAATTGCTCCCGCCAGGGAGTGGACACTCCCATTGATATTCAGCGTTTAGGTAGATCGGTAAATTCTGCCAAAGCACCTGCCGCGGCTGAGCCGCTTGGCAAAAAGGTCGCCATCATTGGTGGCGGTCCGGCAGGAATGAATGTTGCCTGGCAATTGGCCCTGGCCGGCATCGAAGCCCATATTTTTGAGCAAGACGACAAAATTGGTGGAAAGCTTGCCCAGGTAATTCCCTGGGAACGTCTTTCCCAGGCTATATGGGATCAGGAGATCAAACGCTTTACAGGTACACCGAATATTTACGTCAATCTCAATGTTGAGATGACTCAGGAAAAATTTGCTGCCCTGGAAAAGGATTATGACTATGTCGTGGTAGCGGTTGGAACCCATATTCCCCGGAAATTGTCCTTCCCGGGCAGCGAAAAAGTGCTTACAGCGCTCGACTTCCTCAAAAATGCCAAAAGTGCATCACCAATGCAGGTTGGCAAGCAGGTGGTGGTTATCGGAGCAGGAAATGTCGGCTGTGACGTCGCCTGCGAAGCATATCGTCTCGGTGCAGGGGATGTTACCCTCGTCGATATCCAGAAACCTCTGGCCTTCGGCAAGGAAAAAGAAGCTGCCGAGGCTCTTGGAGCCACCTTTAAATGGCCTGTGGTCACCAAGGAAGTGACTGCCGAGGGACTTCTTACCACGGAGGGGGAACTTATTCCGGCTGAAACCGTCATTATCTCGATTGGTGACATCCCCGCCCTCTCCTTTTTACCCGAAACAATTGAAACCGTAACTGTTGGTGGAGCCGCCTGGATAACGACAAACAAGGCTCACCTCACCTCCGATGCAAAGGTTCTCGCGGTAGGCGATGTGGAAAGACCCGGTCTTGCCACCCATGCTCTGGGAGCCGGTAAAACTGCCGCGGAATATATCCTTGCCGCGTGCCGGGGAATTGACTGGAAATCTTTCGATAAACAAGTCATTCCCCAAAAAGCACTGACTATAACCCATTACATCCCTGAATCAAATCCCGGCACAACGGAGACTGATCAGGCGGAGCGATGCCTTTCCTGCGCTTCCTGCCGCGACTGTCACCTCTGTGAAACGATCTGTCCCACCGGAGCTATCAGTAGGAAAGAACTGGAATTCAGTATGAAGACCGGCTACCAAACTGATTTGGGAAACAGTTATGAATATGTTTCAGATGATAAAAAATGTATTGCCTGCGGCTTCTGTGCCGACACCTGCCCCTGTGGTATCTGGACTATGAACGCTTTTTAACTACTTAAAATGTGCATAGTGCGGTCTGTGTTACCGACTGCCCTTTCAAATGCCCTTCTTCCTGTGGTTGAAGGGCATTTTTTTGTTTGAAAGTATTCGTCGAAAGTCAAGGATGGAACCGGAGTCGGCCTCTGCAAAAGTATGGGGCCTTTCTTTTGAGTTATCGAGCGTGTATATTTGCTAAATTCTGAATTTCTTATAAAATCAAGTGCTATAATGCGATAAAGCATAGGTGTTTATAGTTACCAGCCAACTATTCAAAGTCTTTTCGAGTCTATCATGGTTGATCCTCTGAAAAAGATCCTTGAACCCATCAAGGAATTACAAAATATTCGCGGTATTGATCTGCCTATCGGCCTGGAATTCCTGCAGCTTATTGTCACAGGTCCTCCGGGTGCCGGTAAGTCTTACTATATTGATCAAATAGGCGGATGGCCGAATGAGGGATATATCGATCTGACCCAGAAAGGCTGGTGGAAAGATCAATCCCTGGTATATCGCCCTCGTGAAGTGCACCTTGGCCTACCCTTTATTGGTTTTAAGGAAGCACTGACAGTATTTGACAAAGAGTGGCTGGACAGCGGCATTCCTCCGGAATTGGACTTTGAACGAATCAAAATCCCGCCTCTGAAAAAAAACTTCCTACAACCCAACTGGCGAAACAGATATATTTTTGAGTTTCTGATTCCCAGTCCATCTATTATTTACCAGCAGCGAATCGACCGGCAGAGTCAGGGATACTTTCCGGTGGATGAAAAACTCAGTCTAGAAATGGTACGACAGCAGGTGGCAGTGTACAGAGAAGTCGCGCTCTATCTGCACCGCGCCGGTATCAATGTCTATGTTCGCAAAAGTCTCGATAAACCTCCGATGCGAATCGCCGAAAAAGGAGTTACCAGCGTACCTCCCTGGACCTTAAACCAAAAGCTCAATCGTCCCGGTTTCAAGAACGTTCGCGATTGGCAATGGCTCTTCCGCAAACATTATCCGATCAAATGGCTGACACTAGGCAGCGAACCCCAAGCCCTGACCAGCGCAGGACGAGTAGCCCATGATGGAAAATGCTTTGAACTGACGCTTGGTGACATACATCTGCGATTCCAACCAGAGATAGTGCTCGGTGTGAAGCAAAAGGCCGCCCATAAAAACTGGATTATCAATACAGAACACGGCTGTTCCTCCCGTACTTTTAACGGCTTTGTCCGCATCAGGTTGGGGGAAACGATAGTTCTTGGCCATACCAATGATCAATATAGCGAGCTTTTTCAATTTAACGATTCCGTGGCTAAACGACATGTGAGCGTTACCAACAGAAGAGGAGACCTCATACTGACCCCCCTGGCCCCTGAACGGGAGACAAGAATAGTACGACTCGACGACCTCGACTACAGGGAACGCTTGGAACGCGGAAGGCACAATGCCCTTCTCGATATTCGCAGAATCTACGGCCGCAATATTGTTCCCCTTCCCGTCGATCACGCTCTTCGAACCCTTCAAGAAGTAAATGAACTGCTGAAAGATGAGCCATTCCGACCAAAAGACCAGACCGGAAAATCCGGCGGTCTGATAGAAATCACCAACAAGATTACTCCTGTCATTGTTGGAGATCTGCATGCTCAGGTGGATAATCTGCTGAAGATCCTCAGTGAGAACTGTTTGCTTAATTGCCTGCGGATGAAAACTGCAAATCTTATTCTCCTCGGTGATGCAATTCATTCTGAAAACGCCAACGAGATGGATAAATTTGACAGTTCGATGCTCATTATGGATTTGATTTTTCAACTCAAACTCAAATTTCCTGAAAATTTCTTCTATATCCGTGGTAATCACGACAGCTTTGATCCGGAAATCCATAAACATGGTTTTCCTCAGGGAGTCCTGTTCAGGGAAACGCTTCTGAAATATCGCGGTCCGGCGTACGTAAACGAGATGCAAATTTTCTATGACAGCTTGCCTTACATTATCTGCTCAGACAGTTTCATTGCCTGCCACGCAGGCCCACCCCGGTGGATTGTCAGCAAAGATGATCTGATAAACATCGTCGACAACCCAAAGCTTGCGGAAGAGTTGCTCAACAACAGACTACGACGGCCTCACCATCCAGCCGGCTATGCAAAACGAGATGTAAAAAAACTAAGGAAGTGTCTTGAACGCCCTCAAAAAACGAGGCTGGTTGTCGGCCACACTCCACTGGATCCTTTTGGCAGTTTCTGGTTACATGCCGGAGCGATCAAAAATCATCATATAATTTACAGCGCTCATACAGAGGGGCCAAGCGTGCTCATTCAGACAGGCAATAGATTTATGCCGATCAGTTTTCCGGCGGAACCGCTTACTGATTTGATCAATGCCCTCCAATAATTTTTTCAACTCCTCTGTCTGATGGATTCCCATAATAGCCGGCCCGTATTTTAGCGGAACGTGGTTATTGTTTAAGTATCATAAACCTTAAAATACAACCGGGATTTTCAATTCGAAATGGATGCCTACGATTATCTTAATTCTTTCATAAATCAGTTGACTTTCCTGGAAAACTTAGTAATGAAACGGTCAATTTTCTAATACTTTTCTAACCAAAAGCTCATATAGAAGCTTCTGTTGAACGTTTACAGGTCTCAGATTATGCGAGCGTTTTGGTATTCCCGGTGAACGGTTACTGCAACTTAATGCAAAATAACTCGCACAAAACAAGCTGCTCAGGAGGTTGCAACATCATGCCAATTATGTCCAATCGTCATCTTTCCGGACTCTTACGGGGGTCACCGTTCAAGCCGATACAAGAGCACATGAGAGTGGCTTTTTCCTGTGTCTGTATGATCCCCCCTCTATTTGATGCGTTGTATCGTGAAGAAAAAGAACAGGTATTGGAATACGCCACTCAGATTAAGGAACTTGAAACCAAAGCCGACAAACTGAAGTCCACCTTCAGGCTGAATATGCCGAAATCCCTATTCCTGCCCGTTGACCGTAAGGATCTTCTCAGTCTCATTGGAGATCAGGATAGGATCGCAGATACAGTAGAGGACATCGGCAAGATTTTTTTATTCCGAAAAATGATTGTACCGGAGCCAATCAAGCCGCTGTTGGATGAACTTCTTGAAGGTACGATGGAAATTTCCGCGGCCGCCAAGGATATGATAGAACAACTTGATGAACTGCTGGAAGTGGGATTTGCCGGCAAAGAAATTGAAATTGTTTTTAAAATGATAGCCGGTGTTCGTAGGAGTGAGCACAATATCGATGATATCATGCACCGAATTCACGAGAAGCTGTATTCCATCGAAAACGATCTAGATCCCATCTCAGTGATGTTCTGGTACAAGATCATTGATCTGCTGGGACGTATTTCCGATCTATCGGAAAATCTGGCCGATCGCCTGCTTCTTTTTCTATCTAAATAATATACGGGGAATTCAATGGAAATTATCGCTGCATATGGAACTGCCATGATGATTTTAGCAATTATTTTTGGTGTCTATATGACCTGGGGGATCGGGGCGAACGATTTGGCCAATGCAATGGGAACATCTGTCGGGGCCGGCGCTGTATCAGTAAAACAGGCGATTTTCATTGCCATGATTTTTGAATTTCTTGGGGCGGTATTGGCCGGAGGCCACGTGACGGCAACTATCAGGAAAGGGATTCTCGACCCAAGCTCAATTGTTAACACCCCGGAAATTCTAATCTATGGCATGCTGGCTTCTCTGCTAGCCGCGGCTGTCTGGCTGATGATCGCTTCCACCAAGGGATGGCCGGTTTCCACGACTCATTCTATTGTTGGCGCCCTAGTTGGTTTTACACTTGTCGGCATTGGTCCCGAAGCGGTCAAGTGGGGCGAAATCGGCAGTATAGTGCTCAGCTGGATTGTTTCTCCAATAGTCGGTGGTACTCTCTCTTTTTTATTGGTAATGAGTACCAGAAAACTCATCTTTAATACAGACACCCCCCTTAAGAATGCCAAAAAATATGCCCCCATGTATATTTTTCTGGTAGGTTTTATTATCAGCCTGGTCACTATTTTTAAAGGACTTAGCCATCTCCATTTGAAACTCACAACGATTGAAAGCTTTTTTGTTGCAGCTATTTTCGGACTGATAACAGCAATTATCGGCTGGTCCTTTATCCACAAAATCAAAGACGATCCCACTGCTAATAAATCGTTCAGTTATGCCAGTGTCGAGAAAGTTTTTACACCCATGATGATTTTTACCGCCTGTTCCATGGCCTTCGCCCACGGCTCAAACGATGTAGCCAACGGTATCGGTCCACTTGCTGCAATCTACAGTATTATCAGTTCCCATGGAGAGGTTATGCAGTCATCCGCTCTACCTCTATGGATTCTCATTTTAGGCGGCGGCGGCATTGTACTCGGTCTTATCACTCTCGGATACAGGGTTATGTTGACGGTCGGCAAGAAGATTACCGAGCTGACTCCTTCCCGTGGATTCTGTGCGGAACTTGCCGCGGCGACAACCGTTGTAATCGCCTCCCGCACTGGTCTTCCTGTATCCACTACACATATTCTCGTTGGTTCGGTACTTGGAGTAGGCCTGGCTCGAGGGATCGGCGCTCTTGATCTGAGAGTCATCCTCAATATTATTGTCTCCTGGCTGGTTACCCTGCCGGCCGGTGCACTCATGGCAATGCTATTTTTCTTTACCTTGAAAGGCATCTTTGGTTAAAGAAACGCCAAGCTTCATAGAGAAATAAACCCCCTGTTAATCTTTCGAGTAACAGGGGGTTTTTCCTTATTTTTTATCGCTCTGCATTGAAGAATAATAAAGCATGCCAGGAAACAGCTCGACCTGAAATTATCCGGCATGGAGTGCCAGCATAAAGTCACGCCAGATGGGAGCCGCCGTAGAACCGCCGCTTTCCTGTTTGCCCATTGATTGATTATGGTCATTGCCTACCCATATTCCTGTTGTATATCGCCTGTCGTACCCAATAAACCAGGCATCACGATTTTCATCAGAGGTACCGGTCTTGCCTCCTCTGACTTCTGGAACATCACTTACTTTTTGACCTGTACCGTAGGTCACCACTCCTTTTAACATTAAGCGCATTTGTTCCATCACCCGCGGCCCTGCAACCGTATGCCGTGTTCTCTCTTTTTCCGGAATGATAACAGCGCCGTCTTCCAAGACTATTTTGCTGATAAATGAAGGCCTCGTATAAGTACCATCCCCAGCAAACGGAGTATAGGCAGCTGTCATTTCCAAAAGTGTGACGTCTGCGGATCCCAGCGCCAGAGATAGATCGGGTGGTAATTTTGAGGTGAATCCTGCCCGTCCGGCAACTTCCTGAACCTCTTTATAACCGATTTTCTGAATAACTCGTACAGCTACGGAATTGAGTGAATGCGCCAGTGCATTCGCCAGGGTTGTCCGCCCGTAGTACTTACCTGCGTAATTTTTCGGACTCCAGCTTTTGCCGTCCCTGCCGACAACGGTAATCGGGCTGTCATCGACAACGGATTGTGGCGTCCAGCCGTGGTTTAATGCAGCTGTAAAGACAAATGCTTTAAAAGTCGAACCGGCTGGCCTTTTGGCCTGAGTCGCCCTGTCAAAAGGGGATCTGGTAAAAGATGTTCCCCCTACCAGGGCCCTAACCCTAGCCGACGTTGTTTCAATACACACCAATCCTCCCTGGGGAATAGCTCCGATAGAATTCCCGGCAAGTGTTTGTCGACTAAGACTCGCTCTCACCCCGCGGCGTACCGCGGCAATTGCTTTTGCCTGAATTCTCGTATCAAGGTGGGTATATATCTTTGCACCTGCAGTTTCCAGCGGTATCTGCAAACTTTCTTGCGCTTGCTTTTTAACGACTTCCAAATAGTATCCATCTTCATCAGTAGCATGTTGCTTACGCCGATTAAGCTTAATACTTTCAGCATACGCTTTTTGGGCCGCTTCCGCTGTGATGTATCCGTCAGCCGCCATTCTGTTGAGGACATACTTTTGCCGTTCAACCGCCCGGTCGAGATGTTCAAATAACGCATATCTACTTGGAGCCTGCGGTAAACCCGCCAATAATGCACATTCGCCAAGACTTAGCTCTGCCGCGCTTTTGTCAAAATAGACCTGCGCTGCTGCCTCGACCCCATTGGCTCCTTCACCAAGATAGATCTGATTAAGATAGATATAGAGAATTTCTTCTTTACTAAGGAGTTTGTCTATGCGCCAGGCCAGGATGGCTTCCTTGAATTTACGTACATACGTTTTCTCCGGAGTTAAAAGTAACGACTTGGCGACTTGCTGGGTAATGGTCGATCCGCCCTGACTTCTTTCTCCACCTCGGAAATTATTGATCGCCGCTCGAAGTACTGAGATTAAATCGAGTCCGGGATGCTCGTAAAATCGGCCATCTTCCGCAGCGACAAAGGCTTTAGCCAGATAAGGTGACATCGCCTGGAGAGGTACAACCGTTCTATTCTCGGCGTATACCCGTTCGACGATCTTGCCTTGACTATCGTAAATAATGGTTGCCTGGGGCGGGTGATATCCGGTAACCGAACTGAGATTGGGAATCCGAAGAGTCATTAGGACATACAATAAAGTTCCTAAAAAAGCTGTCTGCACCAGACAGATGATAATCAGGAAAATAGAGATATGTTTTTCCGTGTAAATATTCCGGCGGACAGCGGGTTTTCGGGCCGAACTCTTGGTTGTTGTGTTTGGTTTAGGGGGTGACACTATCTAGACACTCATGGTAATATTCAAGTATTTGTTAAGGCACAGGTATACGCACCTGGAGCACTGTAACATCTGCCCGTGAACTATCAACAGGAAAGTCCGCCCCATGTCCAAAATTCGTATTCTCCCCGAACAACTCGCTAATCAGATTGCGGCTGGTGAAGTCGTTGAACGTCCCGCATCGGTTGTCAAAGAGCTTCTGGAAAACAGCCTGGATGCACAGGCTAGCCGCGTCGAAATTGAAATAGAAGGAGGCGGTACCAGACTGATCCGCGTCATCGATAATGGAGAGGGAATGGATGAGGACGATCTCCTCATGAGCCTTGAGCGTCACGGTACTTCAAAGATCCGAAAGGAAGAAGATCTCGGGGCTATAGATACCCTTGGATTTCGTGGGGAGGCGATTCCTTCCATCGGTTCCGTCTCCAAATTAACCATGACCTCCCGCTTCATACAGGCGGAATTAGGGACAAGGGTGGTGCTGCACTTCGGTAAATTAATCAAGGTACACGAAATTGGCTGTGGTTTCGGTACAACCGTGGAAGTAGGCAGTCTCTTTGCAAATACTCCCGCCCGTCGAAAATTTTTGCGAACAGCCCGAACGGAGCTCGGACATATAGATGAGGTGGTCAAGAATTACGCCCTTGGCTCCCCGGAGATCACCTTTATCCTGAGAATGGACGGCAGAGAAACCGTCTATCTGGATAGTTCTTTATCAATAGAACAACGGCTCGGTCATATCATACATTACAATGGTTCTTTTATTCCCATCGAAACAGCCGTAACAGCGGAACAGGCAAAAAATATACGCCGGGTTTCCGGCTTTCTAGTGCCACCTGAAAAGGTGACCGCCGGGCCTTCAAAAATGCGCATCTTTGTCAACGGCCGGGCAATACGAGATAGAATGATCATCCATGCCGTAACCGAAGGCTTGCGTGGATTTCTGATGAAAGGGAAAAATCCGGCCGGCTTGATACACCTTGTTCTGCCGCCGGACGAAGTCGATGTCAACGTGCATCCGGCGAAGCATGAAGTTCGTTTCCGAAACTCAAGAGACGTCCATACTCTGCTTAGTCAATCAGTTACCCAGGCTATGCTTAGGCATCAGCGTACCATGAAAACAGCTCTTTTCGGAACGGACAGAACTTTTGAAAAGACGGTTGTGCCTCTGGAATCGGGACAGGGCGTAAACCATTCCTTCCGAGCTTCATTCGGTTCAGACGATCAAACGGAGGACGATTACTTCCCCGATGAAGATCGGCAACCTACCGAAGCAAACGTGACCATGCCCACTATTTTGCCTAAAGAAAAGCCCGACGCGCCACCATCTCATGTATTGCCCCGAAAACAGCCACTCTTTACCACAGCCGAGCCGATGCGGCAATCCTCTCCTCACGACAGTATACCGTTAGACAATCAGGAGAACCTCGGACAGGAGCCTCAAACCACACAACACAATCTATTGGTTATTGGCCAATTCGATGATCTCTACATTTTTTGTAAAAACAGCGAAGGACTTCTGGTTATAGATCAGCATGCAGCCCACGAAAGACTTCTTTATGAAAAACTTCGCAAGCAATACCTGGCTAAAACTGTTGCCCGTCAGACTCTGATGTTTCCAGAGACCGTCGAACTTACCATTTTTCAAGCTCAACTGGTGGAAAAAAATACCCTGGAATTAAACAGGATTGGTTTTTCAATTCGGGAATTCGGCGGCAATACCTTTATCGTTTCCGCGGTTCCCGCACTTGCGGGACGTGCCAATCCCCGCGAACTTTTTCTCGATATTCTGGAACAGTTCGGCAGTGAAAACACCAGAGGGGATGCTGGTGGCTTTCTCGATACAATTCTGGCAACAATGGCTTGTAAAGCCGCTGTGAAGGCCGGAACCAAACTTTCGAGTCAGGAGATAGACAATTTGCTCAATGAAATGACCAAGGCTGATTTATTTTCCCACTGCCCCCACGGCAGACCGGTCGTGAAGCAGTTCACCAGGGAGGAAGTAAAAAAGTGGTTTTATAGAACATAAGGGGTATCTCCTCTTTTTGTTTTGTGCTCTATCGATTGTCTGCAAAACATGATATCATAGTGTACTATTTACATTTTTTATTTTTGGCGCCACTGTCATAATTAACGGATAGTGGTGAGAAGTATTATGAGACATGAGAGAGAGAATGCATAAAACCTTACGAAACACCCGAGCCGGCCGGTTACTGTTATTTTTGTTATTATCTGCCGTATTACTCCTCAGTGGCTGTGCCAAGCCACCTGTTGCCAAACTCATTGAAACCACTGCTTACTGCGGATGCTCTTCCTGCTGCAACTGGGAACGGGGCAGTTGGCGTATGCTAAAACTTGATTTCTGGAACCGGTATGTCAGCTCGGGACCTAACGCAGGCAGACCGTACAGTGGTCTTACAGCCAGAGGTACCGTGCCCTATCAGCCCCAGGAAGGTTTATTTTCCGTGGACTCCATCTACCACCCTTGGATGATCCCGGTTCGGGTAATTTTATTTCCCTGGTATTTTCTTCCCCATGAAGGCACCATTGCCGCAGATACGAAATATTATCCATTCGGCACCCGCATGCATGTTCCGGGCTATGGCTGGGGAGTGGTTGAAGACAGGGGGGGCGCTATTAAAGGGCCAAACAGGATTGACCTCTATTTTGATTCGCACAGCGATGCACTTCTCTGGGGAAGGAAAAAAGTACGGGTTGTCGTTGAATATCCCCACTAACAAGGTAGCTGTAAAAGAGAGACCTTTACTTTTTTGTCGACTATGACCATTTCGCCTCGAATAGGGCCTCTAACTATTCTCCGCGTTTTTCTACCCTTTGCGGCAGGATATTTTATATCGTATCTCTACCGGGTGGTAAATGCGGTAATAGCACCTGATCTTATTGCGGATACCGGGGTCAGCCCATCTGCTCTCGGTCTGCTTACAGCTACTTATTTCATATCCTTTGCCTCTTTCCAGCTTCCGCTTGGGGTCCTGCTCGACCGATTCGGTCCCAGAAAAGTGGAAGCCGTGCTCCTCGTGTTTGCCTCACTCGGCGCATTTATCTTTGCCCGGGCTGAAAATCTTGCCGGCCTTATTCTCGGGCGGGCCTTCATCGGCTTCGGTGTGTCTGCCTGCCTGATGGCTGCTTTTAAGGCTTATACTTTATGGTTTTCCAGGGAAAAATGGCCAATGGTCAACGGCTTTCAAATGGCCGCCGGTGGACTCGGCGCCTTGGCTGCCACCTCCCCGGTTGAGGCGGCCATGCAGTTTACCGACTGGCGGGGGGTTTTCATGGGCATTTCCATTTTGACGCTTTTAACCTCGATTGCTGTCCTCCTTGTTGTTCCTGAAAAAAAGATCATAGCTAGCGGAGAAACTCTGCAAAATCAGTTGCGAGGTATTCGAGAGGTTTTCACCAGCAGGAAATTCTGGCGCACTGCACCGCTAACCACCATGTCCCAGGCTGCATTTCTTGCCATCCAGGGACTTTGGGCCGGACCATGGCTCACTCATGTTGCAAAATTCGACAGGGTTGAGGTTGCCGGAATACTTTTCCAGGTCGCTGTTGCCATGATCGCCGGTTTTATCACTCTTGGCACCATAACCCAGTGGTTAAATAGACGTGGCATAGCCGTTGCCACTACTGCTGTAATCGGCATGACTCTGTTCATGTTGGTCCAGTTACTGTTGATTTTTGGCCCCATCGACTGGTGTGTTCCTCTCTGGCTGGCCTTCGGTTTTTTCGGAACCTCCGGTATCATTGCTTATTCCGCTCTTGCCCAATCTTTTTCGGTGCACTTATCCGGACGGGTCACAACTGCGATCAATTTACTCGTTTTCATCGCTGCCTTCGCCGGTCAATGGGCTATCGGCGGAATCGTCGATTTTTTTACCCAGGGCGAAGTGACTCTTTCTCCTGAAGGTTTCACCGCCGGTTTTCTCCTGCTGGTTCTTCTTGAGTTTATTGGTGTTGTTCTATATATGCTTATCGGTCAAGCTCAGACGGAAAATGCATGAGACTTAAAACATGCTTATACTTGCTCAATAAATCCGAGAATCGGATTGTATCCCTGAAACTTTTCTCATAATCTTTTTTTAAAAACATCCATGAAAGAACCACGAACTGTTACCATCATTGGCGGTGGACTCGCCGGCTGTGAAGCTGCATGGCAGATTGCCGAAAGAGGTTGCAAAGCCCGGCTTATCGACATGAAGCCGGAGAATTTCAGCCCTGCTCATAATTCGGAGAAACTAGGTGAACTGGTATGCTCTAACTCACTCAGATCAAATGACCTTACTTCTGCCGTCGGTTTGCTTAAAGAAGAGATGCTACGCTGCAACTCCCTGATTATAAGGATAGCCCATGAAACGGCAGTCCCAGCCGGTAAGGCGCTTGCGGTAGATCGGGAAAAATTTGCCGACTCTATCACGGATGCCATGGAGAAGCATCCCCTGATCGAAATAATAAGACAGGAAATCAAGGAGCTTCCGGCGCCATCGGAACATCCGGTAATCCTTGCCACAGGTCCCCTTACCTCCGATGCTCTTGCCGAATCGCTGGCTGAATACACCGGCAAAAAGCGGCTGGCTTTTTACGATGCCATCGCGCCGATAGTCGCAGCGGACTCACTGGATATGACGGTTGTCTACAGTAAATCGCGCTATGACGATGGTCCCGGCGATTACCTCAATTGTCCGATGGACAAGGAAACTTACCTGAAGTTTATCAACGAGCTTGGTCGGGCCGAGTGCATGCCATTGAAAGATTTTGAGGATATCAAATATTTCGAAGGCTGCCTGCCTGTTGAAGTTATCCGGTCTCGCGGGGAGGATACTCTGCGGTTCGGACCGATGAAACCGGTCGGACTGGCTCACCCTGAAACGCAGAAGGAACCTTATGCGGTAGTTCAATTACGTAAGGAAAACAGAGCAGGAACGACCTATAATATGGTCGGTTTTCAAACCAAGCTGACCTACAGGGAGCAGGAACGCATCTTCAGACTCATACCGGGAATGGAAAGGGCGGAATTCGTCAGGCTGGGGTCAATTCATCGTAACACCTTCGTACTCTCCCCCGAACTGCTGCAACCGACACTACAATTCAAACTAAGGCCGGACCTGCTGCTGGCGGGACAGCTCTCAGGAGTTGAGGGCTACGTCGAATCGGCAGCCATGGGATTACTTGCCGGAATCAATGGCGCGCGTCTGGTGCAAAATCGAGTTCCTGTCGTTCCCCCGCCTGAGACGGCCCTTGGATCTCTGATCAACCACCTGACTCAAAGCGACCCTGCCCGTTTCCAGCCATCGAACATAAACTTTGGCCTTTTTCCTGCCTGGGAAAAGAAGATCAGGAAAAAATTCCGGGGGCAGGAGCGAGCGGAACGATCACTCACCGCGCTCGAAAAATGGCGAATCGAGGAACGGATCTGATACTTAATTTCAGTCGCTATCCAACGGCGAATGCTCAGTAAAACCCCAATAGGGAAAATCCTGCTGATAATCGGCGACCCGGCCCGGGCTATGCTCCCTGCTCGCCACAAGACAGAGCGTATTTTTCTTTCGGGCTGGTGCGGAAGGCGCACCAACAGTAGTTGCATCACTTTTAGGTAGAGAGGGAAGAAGCACCATGGCGTTGTCGGCACTGTATTCAATATCTCCTGATCCCTTGAAAACACCAAGATGTGGCTCATCGAGATAAGAACCAGCCATGCCTCTGGAAAGTTCCGATATCACTAGAAAAGACACCTGAAGCTCATCACGGATAGCTTCCATTTGGCGCAACCAGGCATCAATGCCGGTACGTCTCTCGGCGAACTCATTGAAAGGCAGTTTATGCAGACTGTCAACCACCACCACGGTATATTCACTTCTGGTTTCATGGCGGATAAAATCGATATGTTTGCGCATCAACTCAGGCGATACCTTACGATCATTGATCACCCGCCAGAAAAAAAACATTTTTTGCAGCTTTCGCCGTGCTGCCTCATACTTTTTTTTCTGCTCTTCAGATAAGCTTAATTCTCTCAATTGATCAGTTGACAGCCGAGCAAGTCTGCTCAGTGTTCGCTGATAGATTTTTTGCCGTCCATTTTCAAAATCATAGTAGAGAACCGGAATTTGTCTTAACGCCATTTCAGAGCCGATTTGGATCAAAAAAGTCGATTTACCGACTTTTGGTGCTCCACCAATGACATTAATCCCATGTATACCGCCAAGAGCCACATCCAATCGGGGAAATCCAGAAGAGAGATTCCGGTATTCCTCCCCCTGTTCTTTTTCCAGTGTTTGCAGAAAACGGTGATATTCCCGCACAGGTGAAGGAAATGGCGAGAAAGCCCTGGAGGACTTAATCATTTCTCCGACTTTCACCCCGAATTCTTTTCCTGAATCCTTTGCCAGCTGCCAAAGAGAATATTGTCTGGGGCTGTGGGATTCCCAGGCAAGGATTCTAGCCTTGTAACCTATCCTGGAGGCAAGATTTCTGGCACCATTCTCCGATTCCTGATTATTGGCAACGCAGATAAAAAGTGTTTTCACCTTATCAAACAGCTGTGCCTGCAGCTTTTCCAAACCGGTATAGTGGGAGACTGCAACACCGGGAAAGCCGAGCTGTTTCAAGGTAAGTAAATTTTCCTCTCCCTCACAAATGAACAGTGCGCCGTTTTCGCAACGGCTGATATCCTGAACATTAAACAGGTTAAACGGCTCTCTGCTGAATTTTTCATTCCCATGCCAGAAATAGTCTTCGGATCTGTCCGGATAGACACAGCGTGCAGCATAACAGTTGCCATCTTCCTGAATATAGGGATAAACAATATAACGACCATTAAATCCCACCTGCGTTTCAGCAAGAACTGCTTTAGTAACACTGCTCTGTTGGAACAGAGTATAAACGGTATGGGAAATCCTGTCCTGAAAGGCACGTATGTCATCATTGATATTTTCGACCGGGTAATCGATTTGTGCCGCGATACTTTCCTGATCGGGGTCGTAATCAGGAACTTCGCTCAGCGGGATTGCAGCCAGACGGGCGAACCACAGGGGAAATCCCCCTGGAACACAGCGATTTAAACAGCGAAAATATCCATGAAAGAAACTGGTTCTGTTGAGGGAAACGAGCAAGCGTCCGTTATCAAACCCATGCTCTTTGCAGAATGGACAATCGGTGATGAATTTTTCCTGCCATTCAGTATCCAGATGTTTGATATAAAATTGAGATATTACATCATTATTTTCAGCCATAACCTGCTCCGAACGCGGTCGGGTGATCGACCCAAATCCCTGTTGAAACTTACTTGATCACCTGCGATTCTTCACGCATGGCCATGACAATATCGTACAGCTTTTTTTTCCCCAACAAATTATCAAATTTCATATGCAGGGAATAGTCATTCTCATTGGTTTCGTGGCTCTTTATAGCAAGAATATCACCTGCCAGGATGATGTCCTCCCCGGAAGCAAATTTTCCTTGGAACTTCAGTTGTATTTTTCTGCCCAGCAGCAATCGAGCATTTACTTTTTGCGAGATCGGCACCAGAAAAGAAATTCCTCCTTCCGAAATATCAACGAGTTCCGCCGTAAAAACTGTTCCAATCCCTTTACCACGATTATCGAGTAGCGTCGTTGCTGCCATGCCTTCGATCTGCTGTCGATTGAACATCCGGCGGTCATTGGAACTACGCTGAACCAGCTCCCCAAGTTTTTCAAATTTTTGACAAAAAATATGTAACTTGGCTTCAAGTTCAGGAAGGCTGTCTTTCCATTCCAGCAAGCAATCCACGTTCAGGACCGAAATTTTCGTCGGTCCAATTGCGGCAACCGAAATTGTCCAGACTGATGCCTCAAAAAATGAATCCATTCCAAAGAGTTTGCCTCTGCCAATGGTGTCAAATAACGCTTCACTACCTTGGTCGTCACAATAGAGTTTAACCTTCCCTGAATTGATAAAAAAGAGAGAGCCCTGAAAGGAACCCTGACTGATGATGACCTCTTCATTCTCGTAAACTCTAGGTTCCATGGCATGGTAAACGGCGCTAAATTCCTCGGTGGTCAAAACATCATACAGCTCTCGCCAAATCTCCAGATGGCCTTTGTCAACAGAGGCAAGTTTCTCCCGATCAATAATTTCCGCGGCTCGAACTATATGACTAAGAGCAGTTGGATCGATCTCAATAAGCCACTCACTCAATTTTTCAGCTTGAACAAAATTTCTCAGATGGGCAGCTCGCTCAATGAGTTCAAGGATTTTCTCTGCCGCGGCAGTTTTATCGCCGCGGGAGAGAAGGATTTGCACCGTCTGTTCCTGGACTGACCCTGTGATAACTCGCCGGCTTATTGCTGTTTTGCTCATTTTGGCAACTTGTTTTAAGGCGTTTTTTCGCATTTGACTGGCCAGCACATGTTTCTTCCGGTTTTCCTGCAGCTCGTTATGCAAAAATTTGAGAGATTTTTCCGCCGCAGCCCACACTTGATCGGAAATTTTTCTCGCCGATCTTTGCCTCCGGGTCTGCAGGAATGCTTCGATACCCTTATGTGCAGTTGGACACACACATCGCCCAAGGGTATCAAGAAGTTGCAGCAGAAGATCTTCCCGATTATTTTCGTCAAATTGTTCATGGGATATCAGCAGCTCAACAAGTTTTTTGGCTACATCCTCACCACAAAAGTTGGCAAGCGAGCTCACGATCTGAATTTTTATATAGTCGGATGATTCTTCAAGAGCCTTCACCAATACCTGTTTTCTTTTTCGACCGGCTATCTTGTACAGGGTTAGAAAGGTTTCCCGCTGTACCCGGAAATCATCATGGCACAGATAGGGCAGGATGCTCTCGACATCCTCCTCCTTGCCGGTGTCACCAAGCAGCTTGATCAGATTACGCTTAGCATACCAAGGCATGTGCTCCTGCAGTCGTTCATGGATAACCGAAGGCAGAAAATTTGGACTATAGGTGAGGAGGTCTATTATTTTTATACGATCGGCCGCACTATCGGAGTTGATAAGAGCTTCAACGAGAAAACGAAGGGCTACCGGACCCTGGAGTACCAGACGATAACTAAGTGTTTGCTCTTTGGGTGCAGCAAGGCACTCGGTAAGCAATTGCGGCAAATTCGCCCGCCTTATTCCCCTGTCCTGTACCTTGGCTGCTATGGTTTGTATCGGGGTTGTAAAATACAGTTGTCCGGAGCGGATCTGATACAGCAGGTTAAGTATTCTATCTCCCCGGTCGTTCTGTCCATCCTGCCAGCTTTTCTGCATGACCTGTTGTAATAAGGTGAGAGCTTTCTCCATCATGAGCTCTCCGAAACCACCATTTCCAACTTCCGACATGAGCGGTTCAACAATCAGATCGACATGATTCCATTGTCCATCGATAAGGAGGTTCTCTGCAATAGTTATCATGCTGTTCAATAATGCTTCCTTTACATCTGTATCGCATTCCTTAAGAGAGGCAACTATACCATTTAGAAGTATCGATACATCCGCTCTATCCGTACTCTTTCGTAACTGTCGTACCGCATGAGGGAGATACTTAACCAATTCCACACTTTTCAGAAGGTTGACATTCCCTTGCAGAAACCCCCTGATGCCCGCCTCAAGGCGGCGTTTTTTTCTTTCTCTTTCACCCTCTCGAATAATATTCCTGGCTTTCTCCGCGCTTAGCAGTTGCTTGCCTTTTCTGCTGTTCATCAGCAGCATCAAAGCCTTCCCGAGGCACTGCACCTGTGGGGATTCCGTTCCACCAATACGTCTTGCTTTCACCAGCAGATCCTTGAAAATTCCCATTATCCCGGTAAGTTTTTCTATGGTGAGACAGGTAACCAAGCCGTCATATACCGTGCTGCCGAAACCTTCGGGATATTCCTGCGCCAATAAAATACACAGCCCGGGATCTTTAAGAATATTGGCCAGGGTTTTTGCCAGCCCCTGGGCCACTCCCTGCCGGTCGTCGGCATGAATCAGCGTTTCCGCCTTTTTCAGAATGAGAGGGAAATTTTGAGATGCAACGATCTTCTTTTTTTCTTGAATATCCTGCAGGGTGTCCGATATGGAGACAGCAAGGAGATCAATTGCCGTCTCCGCCGTTGCCATTTTCTTTTGCAGTTCATCCTCGACAATGGGTCTGTTATCCTTGCCGAAGAGACAGGCTATAATTTCCGGCCGCACCGTTATCTGTTTACGGCCTTGGATATCATCCGAATAGCTTTCACTTCCTGCGTCGTCGCCTGACTCTTCAGCCTCATCCGGAAAATAACCGGCCAGCCCGAGACTGGTGATATATTCAAGCCCTCCGCCTTCATTCTTGATTTTTTCAACGGAGGCGTTAAAAACTGCAAGAAGTTGGCCAAAAGCAAAACGATCTATCTCGGAACCAATAACGAGTCTTGAGAGACCAAGAAGCCGTAATTGTCGATAAATGACCAGGTTCGGGAATAAATCCAGTGTTTCCTGCCTGAGTGGCTCTCCGCGGAGACAAGGCGCGCCACCTTTCCGGGAGAACATCAAATCACCATAGGAATGAGTGTATAGTTTAATGGTATGATATCCTCTATCCACGACCGATGCGACCTGCGGAGCTTCCGGAGGATAGAGTCGACTTGTCACTATGGTATTGTTAAATGACTTCAGTGCTTCAATGCTTTTTCCCTGCAGTTCTATCTCGTTCATTCTTCCACACCGGTATTCAGAACTTCTGATGTATGTGACCACAACCATGCTTCGGTCATCTGGATCCTTTCTTAAATAGAACTGTTTTCACAGTCTTAAAAATGACCATCAGATCAAAAGCAATTGATAAATTTTTCATATAATAGAGATCATACTCAAGCTTCTTCAGTGCATCCAGTTCCGAGGCTCCATACGGATAACAAACTTGAGCCCACCCTGTCACCCCGGGTTTTATAACATGGCGAATGCTGTAGTAGGGAATTTTTTTGGCCAGCTCCTCGACAAATACCTGCCGTTCAGGTCGTGGACCGACCAGGCTCATATGGCCTTTCAGCACATTCCAAAGCTGAGGGATTTCATCTATTCTCAGGGTGCGAATCACCTCGCCTACCTTCGTTACCCGGTCATCTTTCAGTTTGGCCCAAACCGCCCCGTTCTTTTCTGCATCCTGTTTCATTGATCGAAATTTTATTATTCGAAAATTTCTATTGCCTTCCCCCACTCTTTCCTGAAAATAGAAAATCGGTCCTTTGGATTCCAGTTTAATAAGTATGGCGGTTATCAGCAGAACAGGCAAGCTGAGCGTGAGCAAAATCGAGGAAAAAAAGACGTCTACAAGCCTTTTCAGATGATATTTTGAGCGACTGAAGCAAAATCCATCAGAATAAATAATCCAACTTGGGGCAATTTTTTCTACCAGGATCTTTCCTGTGATACGTTCGTAAAATGTATTGCTTTGCTCAATGGGTATCCCCCGCATTTTACAATTTAAGAGCGAAGATACGGGAGTTATTCCGCGTCCATCGTCAAGGGCCACAATAATTCGCTCAAGATCATGCCCTGACAGGAGTTCCTCAAAATCCTCTATGGTTGGTCGAACAGGAGCGCCATGGGGATTGTAGGCCGGTTCTTTATCTCCGACAAAACCTTTCACCCTGTAAACGGAATCTTGCACTCCTTCGATTACCCTGGCAATGTCCGAAGCCAGGGTACCTGTTCCCACCAGCAGAATATTCTGGACAAAAAGTCGCCTGCGCAGAATGTGATAATATGCTCCCCGCCAAAGTGATACCAGCAAACATATGACAAGATATCCTATCCAGAAAATCCTGGTGGAGATGATCATCGACGGAATTGTGTAATAAACTCCACCTAAAAGAATGCAACCAATTCCAAATGCCTGAGTCATGCGAGTGAATGTATTCGGCAAGGACACTTCATTGCTGAGATCGTATTGATCGAAAAAGTAGAGGCAAAGCTGAAAAATCAGGGTAACCAAAAGCGCTTTGACTGAATAGGACAATAAATCCTGAAAAAACAAACCCGGTCCCAGCATGACCCAATCGACACTCAGAAGGGACAGAAATATAAGCATACCTTCGCCAAGGAAGAACACTATCGTCCTTACCGGATAATACTTATTAAAAAAAGTCGGCATCGTTTAATCTCTTGTCTCTTTTCTTGTCTCTTTTAATCTTAAGGAATTACAAACACAGTATATTCCAAATCGAGTCATACTCCAAAAATTTAAATTAAAAATTACATTTTCGCTCAAGAGAAAAATCATCCGGTTCGATGACGTCGTTATCTTGTAAAACTTCCATAAGTTCGCACAACGGTAACCCAACGACATTTGAATATGAACCTTGTATCGATCGAACAAGAAAAGCTCCTTTTCCCTGAATGCCATAGGCTCCCGCCTTATCAAGGGACTCCCCTGCAGCGACATAAGCGCGAGCCACCGATTCGGAAAACTCGGTAAAGAGAACCTTCGTCGTAACCGATCGGACAATCTCTACTCCTCGGGAACAATGAGCAACACAAAATCCGGTTTTCACACAGTGCTCGCGTCCGGAAAGAGCCATGAGCAAATTAACCGCTTCCTGTTCATCAGCGGGCTTGCCGAGGATTCTCTTCCCAAGGCAAACGACGGTGTCCCCACTGATCACCCAGGAGTCCGGAAACTCCGAACTTACAGCAGCAGCTTTCTCACGAGCCAATCTCAGTACGAAATCCTCAGCACGTTCATACTCTAGATGATACTCGGGAACAGATGTGACTCTAACTGTAAAAACCAACCCCATATCGTTAAGATACTCTTGCCTGCGGGGAGATCCGGAAGCTAGAATTATATGTTCTCTATTGTGGTACACTTTTATCCCCTGATGGCATAGCCGCCATCAACTGTTATCACCTGTCCCTGAATCATGCTTGAGAGTTTACTACAAAGAAACAAGGCGATATCGGCGACATCCAGAGGTGTCGTCAAACGTCCCAGAGGTGTCCGTGCTATAGCCGTACTGAGAATCACATCACGATTAGGAAAATGTTTCAATGCATCGGTATCGACGGCTCCGGCGCTGATGGTATTGACATTAATGCCCTGAGGTCCGAGCTCTACCGCCAGATGACGAACAAGCGATTCAAGCGCCGCTTTCGAAGCACCTACCGTAGTATAATTTTCTATCGCCCGAACGGATCCCAGGCTGGAGACGGCCATTATCCTGCTCCCACGATTCATTAGCGGCAGACCTTGCTGTACCAGTGTCAGCAAAGCCCTTGCGTTGATATCCATAGCCCAGTTCCAGTGGCGCTCCGTTAATTCAAGTGCCGGTTTCAGGACACCTGAAGCAGCGTTGCTCACCAGAATATCCAAATGGCCAAACTCGTCGGCAATGGCGGTAAACATCTTTTGCACATCTTCGCTGTTTGCGACATTAGCTTTAACCAAAAGGCATTTTTGACCGAGTTTTTCAACTTCTGCTGCTGTTTCTCCGGCATCTCTTTTATGGCGGACATAATTGACGATAATATCCGCGCCCTGTTCGGCCAAACGGATGGCTATGGCTCGGCCAATCCCTCTGGAACCTCCGGTAATAAGTGCCACTTTGTTTTGTAAGTCAAACATTTAAAACAATCCTCATGAAAAATTTTAAATAGTGTATCTTCAAACGCTCTATTGCCTGATTAAAAGCATCTCTACTCAGCTGGAAATATTCAGGGCCATTCTTTTCATCAAGCCTCGAAAAAATCTGTAAGGATTGAAGCGGATACCATGCAGGCTATCGGGAGCTATGAATTCTGAACCATGAAAATCCCGTGGAGAAAGGAGTGGATAACAAAGTTTGCCAGGATCGCTTCCTTCCATCCCTCTCATTGCAGCGAGCCTCCAAAGAGGACTTTTTGTATGGTCCGACATAAGGAGTTCCAACATGGCCGTGTCCAATGCCGGCGGACAACATGCTGCTGCCATACAGTTGAGCATCAAAGGTCTACCGTCAAGGGGTCCGGATTTATGCATAACTTCTATTCCGTCCACCAGATGCAGTTGTGGTGGTAACAGTGCCTTTACGTTTAATCCCCGCAGTGGCGCGGAGATTCCCTGTTTCCGGCAAACATTTACGGCGCTGCCAAAAGCCGGCGAATCACCCAGCAACACTTATGCTCCCTGTTCCAGGGAGCATAAGGCAACTCCGGTAATAAATTCACCATGGGTGCAGCTAGACTGGGGCCAGTACTGCTTATAAGATTCGGTTTCAGTAATACCTTTTTTCCGTAAAAAAGACCGGACATTCCGAAAAGACGAATCGATACATCAATACGCTCCGCCAGAGCAAACCGATCATAGAAGGTGCATTCTGCACCACTACCGGAAGCAATTTCGTATTCACAGACTAAACCGGACCCATGAAGGCAGGACCGTATATCTCCATATAATTATAACAAATATATTAACAGTGGTATTCAAAATGGTATCTCCTGGAACAAGCGTTAAAAAAAGAAAAACCGGACCCTAGCAGGGGAGTCCGGTTTTTCCAGGAGAAAAGAGAGAAGAGATAAAGCATAATGTTTATTGCATATTACATGCCATACTCTACCATATTTAATTAAAACGTAAAATCAATATTTTACAATTGACGTTTCTTTCAAATACCATTTGACACCAGACTAGATGTATAATTTTTTATACTCCTTATCCGGAAAGAGTGCAAGTATCTCTCCTCTTGTCAGCAATTACAGGAAGATAGAAAGGTTAATTTTTTGTAAACGTTCACCAGCACGCCATATGCGCACAATCAGGCAGCCGTGCATAGAAGGGCGGTTTTAGAACCCGCCCCTACATACCCGTCAGCTTGCTTGTGCACCTTCTTACGCACTGCTGAACGTTTACAAGACTGCAGTTATGCAAGCATTTTGCTATTCTCGGTGAACGGATACAATTTTTTTGACATCCCTAATTTTTTTTAGGTGATTCTTTAAAATTAATCATACGGGTACGGATCACATCGAAGTTTTTCATAATTTTTTCAATAACAACAGATGGGATGGCTGATTCAACATCAATGATATTATAGCCCACCTTGCCGTTGGACTGGTTTAAGTAACTCGCAATATTTATGTTATTGTCCCCAAAGATATTTGACACTGAAGCAATCATTCCCGGTACGTCTCGATTAATCACTATTAGCCTCGTGTGCACCTTGTCGCTTGGTGTTGATTCGACGTTAGGAAAATTGACACTGTGCGTAACATTGCCGTATTTCAGATAGTTGGAAATTTCTTTCACCGCCATTGTCGCGCAGTTCTCTTCCGATTCCGAGGTGGAAGCACCCAAGTGAGGTGTCGTCAGCACCCTTTCGTGTTTCACCAGGGCCGGACTTGGAAAATCGCAAAGATAAGCGTCCAGGTAATTTCTGTCGAGTGCCGCGATAACGGCCTTTTCATCGACAATCGGCCCCCTCGAATAATTTACCAGTACGGCTCCTTTTTTCATTCTGGCAATAAATTCAGCATCAACGAGGTTACGCGTCCGATCGTTTAAAGGTAGATGTAGGCTTACTACGTCTGCTTCCCTGACTGCGTCCTTGAGATTTCTGCAGATCCTTACCTCCGGAGACAGTTGGTGGATATTTCCCAAAGACGGACCGGGATCATAGCCGTTAACCTGCATGTGCCTGAATACCCCACCGTTGGCAAGCCGCACTCCAATCTGCCCGAGACCTACAACAGCCAAGGTCTTTCCCGCGATTTCTTCCCCTTTAAAGGCAGCTTTCCGCGACTCAACCTCTTTGCCGACCAAATCAGGTACCAAAGTCGATAGTGATTTGCAGAAACCAATTCCTTTATAGATATTTCGCTTCCAGACAGCTATCATCGGAAACACCAGATCAACTACGGCATTGGCATTTGCTCCAGGGGTATTCAGAACGCAGATCCCTTTTTCCGTCGCCCGATCGACATTGATATTGTTGGTCCCTGCTCCAGCCCGGGCAACTGCCAGCAGCGTCGGATAATCATCAACATTTAAAGGAGAACTGCGGAGTATGATGCCATCCGGAGTTTCTTCATCCGCGGAAACTGAAAATTTATTCCCAAACAGTCTCAATCCTTGTTCGGCAATATTATCTATTTTCTTGATCTTATACACCGGCATAAAATACCCCCTCCGTCTATGCTCTCTTTTCCTTCACTGCCGTACGGATTTTATTGAAAAATCGGCACCAACCAATAACAGTTGCAGCGAAGGACAACTTTTCATACTTTACATATTTTTATTACAATATCAAAACCTTATTAAAGCAAAACAACGTTTCATCCCGCTCCGCAAGACACAGAGACAAGGCTTGTCTGAGTTGACGGAGAAACCAATTTCCATCAAAGCTTCTTGTGAGATCCGTGAAAAATATGATTTTCGAAAGAAGTGATTGCGACTATTTTTATTGTACACGCCTTCCATTTCCACAGGGAGAGTTTGATAGAGAGCGGATCTCGTCTGTTCCGGCTGCTCTTGGCTGTCATCCACCTTAAGACAGGATGGAAGAAATCGAAAACCGCAGCGAAGCCAATCGTATCGGAGCAGCTCAATGAGTAAATCACTGTCATCTCGTTTTTTAGCTAATTCAACCAGTTTCATAGTCATCAGTTCCTGCGTTGCCGAGAGCTGAAAAAAATCGTCGGCATGACATATGTCGAGCAGCTCCAGAAAAAGAGCAAACATGTCCTCCTTGCGCCGGCGCAAATACCGCCAGAACGAACAGAAGTAGCGATTATTATGAAATTTTTCTACAGCCTCGGAAAACCAGTACAGATGGCTGAGAGTCATGATGGTCCATCCATCTGGTTGGAGGATGGAATAGGGCGGCTCCTTGCAGTGCACATAACCAAATTCGTGGGCTCCCTGGCAAATGGGCGTGTCGGGCAGAATTTTCAGCAAGCCCATCTGGATATAATTGGCACCCATGGCGAACACATCCCTGAAGGAAGCGGCGAAAGCTTTCATTTGTTTCATAGGGCAAGCCAAGGATAAGATCAACATGGAGATGGATGTTACCAAGATCCGCCAGCCGGGCGATGGCTCTATGCGCTTCGAGCGGATCAACCCGCCTGTTGACCGCCTCAAGGGTTTTTCATGGGTTGATTGGATACCAAGCTCAAACTGAAAGCGGCCTGGTTTAAGAGTTGCAAGAAAGTCGATACATCTCCTCGGTAAAACGATCAGGAGCCATCTCGAAATGAAAGAGTGTCTCCCCTCCCTCGGCTGCGAGAAATTCCATATGGCCAGAGCCCGGTCTGGGGAATCATTGAAGGTGCGATCAATAAAACGAACCACTTTGGGTCGATGGCTGAGAATCTCCCCAACTTCTCTTTTACCATCGCAAGTTCTTTATGATACAACCCTTTTTCCGCTGCAGACAGACAGTAGGTGCAGCCGAAAGGACAGCCCTTGCTGCTTTCATAGTAGATATGGCGGTTTTTCAGATCAGACGGAAATCCTCCGGCCGATAAGGATAATCGAAGTATCGGTTCCCCATGGCAAAAAAAGAAGCCCGATAGCAGGATTTCAAGCTACCCCCTTCAGGTCCCGGTAAAATTCGGGCCGACCGCCTCGATCTCACCCAGCACCACCGTCAGATATCCCGGACCTAAACGTTTCAGACAGTCGCCCAGCACCGAAGCCTGCGGTCCTCCGATGACCACCCGGCAAGCGGGAAGACAGACTCTGAGGTCAAGAGTTAATTTTTCAATCAGGCTACTATTCCAGATGGCTGCTGAAAAAAAGATATAGTCCGGGATCATCCTGACTCAGACGGAGCAGCATCTCATAATAATTATCATTGATGGTAAACTGGAGCAATTCACTTCAACATCCGGACAATTTTTCTCCAGCTCGTTTCGAACATAAAAAAGCGCCAGACAGGAATGGGTAAATCTGGCGTTGATGCCGACTATTTTGATTCTTTTCTTGTTGTTATTCACTTGTAAAGCCTTGCTGTGACCAGGAAGTTCAAAAATTTTTCCGTTCCTCGTACTTTTATTCTTACTTTAAGAAAGAAGTTCGGGAGGCATTGACTGATCTATTTTTCCATCCATCGGATTAGCACAATCGACAATTTTGATATTACTCTATACCGAAAACGAGGAAACCATATTCACTCATCATGGGTTAAGTCAAATGACATATTTTTCAGATTCTTTACCTACCACCAGTATATTCCTTAGCGTTCTACTCCTGTTCGGTAGTTATTTTGCTTCGTTTTCCCAGGCGACGGAACATGAAAGTAATATTTATGAACTTTCACTGTCCTTTGTCCCCGAAGAGGGTCGGTTGATCGGCACAAGCAAAATTACATTCAACCAGGTCAACAAACTAACCCTCTTTTTACCGGACTTGAAATTACGGGCACCCTTCTGCAGGAATAATGAGAACGGCAGGGAACACGAACTCCGGCCGACACAGGATGAGCTTGATTCTTCCCGCGGCATACAATCGAGCCGCACCCTCTATCTTTCCTTATAGCAAAACCATTGAAAACGATTTCTGACAACCTGATCAGCCCGGAAGGTATTTCCCTCAATCCAGAACTGGTACCCGCTCCCGGAACAACCGATGCGTTTTCATGTTACCGCCGACCCTGCCCGACCATTTTTCCGCAGTTATGGAAGCCGACAGTTTTCCCCTCAACAACAAGGCAACACTGTCAGTGCTGTCTTTTCCAGACCGGTCACCAATATTCATTTTATCGCCGGACCGTACTCCATTGAAAAACAACGGGTCCGGGAAGGTTTCTCTGTCTATACAATGTTTTTTAAAGAAGACAAAGAACTTGCCGACGGCTACCTCCAGGCGGCAGCGGACTATCTCAAACGTTATGAAAAAGAAATCGGTCCTTTTCCGTATAATCATTATGTCATTGTTGCCAACCGACTCCCTACCGGCTACGGCATGCCGACCTTTACCCTTACTCGGCCAGATGGTTCTGCGCCTCCCTTTATAAAAGACACCTCCCTTGGCCATGAAATTGTTCACTCCTGGTTTGGCAATGCAGTTGAAGTCGACTACTCCCAGGGAAACTGGTGTGAGGGATTGACCTCCTTTCTGGCCGACCATGCCTACAGGGAGGAAAAAGGAGAAGGTATTGCCGATCGCCTGGAGAGTATTACCAGATACCTCAGCTATGTGCACAAGGATATCAGCCATTCCACTGGCTGCTTTTACTTCTGCCAGCCATAACCAGCCGATGGCTGAGAGCAAGGCGGGCGGTCGGCTATGAGAGAGGAGCCTTGCTCTTCCATGAATTACGGGAAAAAATCGGCAGCCAGGCCTTTCGACAAGGAATACGGCTTTTTTACGCCGAAAACAACGGGCAAATATGCCACCTGGAATGATCTGCAGAAAAGTTTTGAAACTGCTTCCGGAGTCGATCTTCAAACCTTTTTTACCGAAAGACTCACCAGAAGATATATTCCCGAATCTGGATATAGAGGATTCAGGACCAGATCATGCCAGCGAACAACGACATGGCACTCTCCTTTAACTTGCTCCAGCAATCTAAAGAACCTTTTTCTCTCACAGTACCGATCCGGATTAAAACGCATGACATCGACCATCAACGTCAATTGTCAGGATAACGGAGCTTAAGAACCGAATTTCCATCCCACTTGACCAGTTGCCTCTGGAATTTACGATTGATCCAGAACATGCATTTCTCAGGCAGCTGACCAAGGAGGAACTGCCTGCCGTCTGGTCCCGGTTTCATAGGCTCGGAAAATCAACTGGTGATTCTTGCAAAAGAAAACGACCGCAATCTCTATCAGCCGTTTATTGATGCCTTGGGTGAAAGTAATCTTAAGATTACCACTGCCTCAAAGGTTACCAATCTGGAATTGGGCAAGGATAACGATGTGCTCTTTCTTGGAACTGACCAGATTCCAAGCAGAGCGCTTTTCGGTCTTCCCGAATATCCCGATAAAGGATTTACCCTGGACGTCCGTCACAATCCATTGAACTTAAAACATGTAGCAGTGCTGGTTTCAAGCAGCGGAGAAGAACAAACAGCTGCTATTGCAGGAAAAATAAATCATTACGGCAAATATTCTTATCTGGAATTCAAAACCGGCCGAAATGTGACCAAAAGAATTCAATCCACGGTCTCGGGGCTTCATTATGTGTTAGAGGAATTACCTGCCGGAAATGCCACGACCTCTCTTTCTTCCTTCGAACAAATTGTCGATAAGCTTGCCGGCAACCGGGTGATTTATGTGGGAGAAGACCATACTTCTTATGCCGACCATTTGCTGCAGTTGCGAATCATCGAAGCACTGTATGATAAAAATCCCCGAATTGCCATCGGCATGGAGATGTTCCCCTCATCTTCCCAACCAGCACTCGATAAATATACCTTAAGTGGCAAAGAAGTTGATGAGCGGACCTTTCTCAGGGAATCGGATTATTTTAATGTCTGGAGCTTCGATTATCGATACTTTCAGGATATTCTTCTTTTTGCCAGAAAAATGCACCTTCCTGTCATCGGCCTCAATCTTGACCGTAGGATAGTCTCCGAAGTCTTCCGCACTGGTGGAACCGACAGCCTGGACAAAAAAGCCAAAGAGTCCTCCCTGTCGACAGAAATCTGGATATGCCGGGATACGCCGAGCGGCTTTCCTTTGCACATAGTATGCACATGCAAGGCAATCACGGCAGCGGTGCGGAAAGTGGTTTCATTCAGGCCCAGGGAATTTGGGATGAGACCATGGCAAAAAATATTGTGAACTTTCTCACTGGGCAACCGAATTACCGGATGGTGGTATTGGCTGGTGCCGAGCATACCCGAAAAGATTCCGGCATCCCTCCCCGGGTCTTGCGAAGACTGTCAGTCAAGCAAGCCTCGGTATTGAATATTTACGACGGCAGCACACCTGCCGACCTGAATCAGCTGGCAGATTACTATTTCCTCGCCGCTCCCACCGAACTCCCTGAAGCGCCTCAAATGGGTATTGTCCTCGAGGCGGAAACAAAAGACCACAATACTTATCTGAAAATCAGCCGCCTCAGTCCCCATGGTAAGGCGGCGGCCGCGGGATTGCAGGAAGGCGATATCCTGCAACAGGTAAATGGCTATCCCGTCTCCAGTATGAGCGACGTACGTATCGCCATGCTGGGCACAGGTATCGGCGACAGTATCGATGTCAAGATACTCAGGCTAAAAGGAAAAGGGGGAAAAGATCGGGAACATCTCTTCAAGGTAGAACTCACCGCGCCGCCAATGTCGCAACCGCATCCGTAAGGCATGCCATGCCCGGATGATTTATTGGATTATCGTGGTACAGTCCGGTATAGTGTTGATCTCTATTTTTGGAGATACGGATCGTTTTTTAAGCAACACCAACTGGTGATAGAAATCATTTATTGATATTCTTTCCTTGATGGACTCGTAAAAACCATAAATTTAAGATGGCTAAGTAAAAAGCTTCATATGCGAGGCGCGAAAATTTTCAATCTTTTCGGCGTACTAAGGTACGTCGTAATAATTGAAAATTTGCAGCAACAAAGCAGATGAAGAGTTTTTACGACGCCATCTTCCTTAAAATGTTTGCAAAAGGAGAATCTATGTATAGAATTTGCACCCTGTTTGTGCTCGTTTTTACTTTCATACTTTTAACTGGAGAATCAGGAATGGCGACAACATTAAAAAATGGCCTTTACGCAAAATTTGACACCACCAAAGGTGAAATAATCTGCAAGCTGGAATTTGAAAAGACTCCCCTCACCGTAGCCAACTTCGTTGGCCTGGCTGAAGGGACAAAAGATCTCGGCGGCGGTGCCAAGGCCAAAGGAGATAGATTTTACGATGGATTGAAATTTCACCGTGTAATTCCAGATTTTATGATCCAGGGAGGATGTCCCTTGGGAACCGGTACCGGTGGCCCCGGTTACACCTTTCCTGATGAGATAGATCCAAGCCTGACTCATTCCGGTCCAGGAATTCTGTCCATGGCCAACGCCGGACCCGGCACAAACGGCAGTCAGTTTTTTATCACTCATGTGGCAACTCCATGGCTGGACGGTAAACATACTGTTTTCGGCCATGTTGTATCCGGTCAGGATGTTGTCGATAAAATAGAGGTAAACGACGTTATCAATTCCGTTGAGATTATTCGGGTAGGTGCTGCCGCCGAGGCCTTCAAGAGTGACCAGAAAGCCTTTGATACGCTGCTTGCCGACTTTTCAAAAAATCAGCGAAACAAGGAACTGGCGGCCATGGAAAAAGAGCAGGCCCAGATCGAAGAGCAATGGCCGAAAGCCAAAACCACTCCCTCCGGCCTCAAATACGTGGTTGTCGAGGAAGGGACTGGTGACACTCCCAAAAAAGGATCAATGGTCACCGTTCATTATACCGGCAAACTGCTGAACGGCAAAAAGTTTGACAGTTCCTACGACCGTAAACAGCCTATCGATTTTCCAGTGGGCACAGGACAGGTAATCAAAGGCTGGGACGAGGCACTTCTTAGCATGAAAAAAGGGGAAAAGCGGGTACTTATCATCCCGCCTAATCTTGGCTATGGACCATCCGGACGTGGTCCGATTCCCCCAAACGCAACCATGGTTTTTGATGTCGAGCTGGTGAATTTCCAATAACTTTCACTTTTCGACCTTCAACATAAAGGGGTGACGGAATAGTGTTCCTCACCCCTTACCTATTTTTATAAACGTTTCAGCTGTCAACTCACAGGCTGATTTCCTCGGCAATGTCCTGCATGGCGAGAAGACTCACTTCGCAAAACTCCGCCAGCGGAATACCCGCTTGTTCGCACTCGGCGATAATTTGACGGTCGGCTCCCCGGGCAAAGGCTTTTTCCTTATAGCGCTTTTTCACTGACTTGGCTTTTACCGCGGCAAGCTTTTTAGCCGGATTAACGAGAGCTGCCGCAATAATCAAGCCCGTGATCGTCTCGCCCGCGGCAAGGGCATGGTGGAAAACGGTGGTGCGTTGGTCTCCGGCCCAGGCGTTAAGGTTATGGAGACGAATGGCCTCAATAATCTCCGGATCAACTCCTTTTTCCTGTAAAATCGCCACTGTTTCAGAGGTATGAGTTGCCAGATCGGGCTGCGTTTCGGCATCCAGATCGTGCAGCAGTCCGGCAAGCCCCCATTTTTCCTGATCTTCCCCGAGCCGCCCGGCCATGGCTCGAAGAACCGCCTCGGCGGCGAGGCAATGGTTGATAAGATTTTCATTCTTAGTATGCTTTTGGACAAGTTCCAGCGCCTCTTCACGGCTTACACCATACTTCATATTCTCCCTCCAAACGAAGTTCCACTGCAGAATTAAGAAGTGTCAATTTAATATTTCAAGCCAACACGATCACGAACAAGATCAAGGGTCACAATCGCTTTTTCACGGGCTTTTTCCGCGCCCTTAAGTAGAATGTCGCGCAACATCGCCGGATCGGCCAGGTATTCCTTTTTCTTCTTTCTGGCCTCCCCAAATTTATCGTTGAGCAAATCCAGCAGTTCGAGTTTGAGATACCCATAGGCAGCACCACCATTGACGTAGAGGTCATGAATCTCTTTCATTCGTGCAGGGGTTGCAAACAGCTGAATGATCTTATACAAATTGCAGTTCTCGGGGTCTTTGGGATCTTCTACCGGAGTTGCATCGGTCTCAATAGCCATAACCCGTTTTTTCAACTCTTTACCCTCAAGAAAAATCGGGATGGTGTTGCCATAGGACTTGGACATCTTCTGGCCGTCTATGCCGGGAACTGTTGCCATCGTCTCACTGATTGCAGGCTCCGGCACGATGAAGGTATCTCCATATTGATTATTAAATTTGATGGCAAGGTCCCGGGCAACTTCGAGATGCTGTTTCTGGTCTTTCCCTACCGGTACCTGATCCGCCTGATAGAGCAGAATGTCGGCCGCCATCAGCACCGGATAGGAAAAAAGACCATGAGTTGCAGCAATACCTTTAGCGACCTTGTCTTTATAGGAATGACAGCGCTCAAGAAGTCCCATAGGTGCCAGTGTAGACAGAATCCACGTCAACTCGCACACTTCCGCCACATCGGATTGTACCCAGAAAATACATTTGTCCGGATTCAAGCCCAATGCCAGGAAATCCGCGGCAGCTTCCATGGTCCCGTTGGCAAGTCTGTCCCTGTCATGTACGGAAGTGAGGGCATGAAGATCGACAATAAACACATAGAGTTCCGAACTTTCCATATGTGATATCATTGTTTGCATCATGCCGAAAAAATTTCCGATATGTAACTGTCCTGATGGTTGAATGCCTGATAATATCTTCATGACTGCCTTTTGATTGTTATTAAAAAATTGTATTTATCCGGGAGTAACGAATCCCGGAACATAAGTAATCATTAACCGAAAATAGTAAAATGCTTGCATAGCTGCAGGCTTGATGAATAAAGCCGATACCATACCGTAAAAGACAAAAAAAAGGGAGTAGGGAAAAAATTTTCCCTACTCCCTTATCTAACTATAGAAACTGCCGACTACTACTTAACTTCTTCGAAATCGGCGTCTACGACATCATCGTCTTTCTTCGGTTTAGCACCGGCTTCAGCTCCTGCCGCTGCATCGGGGTTTTCCTTGGCGGCCTGGGCATACATTAATTCCGCCAGCTTATGGGAAGCCTGGGTTAATGCCTCAACCGCGGACTTGATGACATCTATATCGTCACCGTCCTTGACCTTCTTGACATTATCGATCTCTTTCTGCACATTGGCCTTAGTGTCGGTATCGACCTTATCTCCAAGATCTTTCAAGCTTTTCTCAGTGGCGTGAACCAACGCATCGGCTGAATTACGGGTTTCGACAAGCTCTTTACGCCGCTTATCTTCTTCAGCATGAAGTTCTGCATCCTTGGTCATCTTCTCGATCTCTTCCTTGGTCAGCCCTGAAGAGGCGGTGATTCGGATGGATTGCTCTTTTCCGGTTCCCAGATCCTTGGCTGAAACACTGAGAATGCCGTTGGCGTCAAGATCGAAAGTAACCTCGATCTGCGGTACTCCTCGTGGAGCGGTTGGAATATCAGTCAGTTCAAACCGGCCGATTGTCTTATTGTCCTGAGCCATTTCCCGTTCACCCTGAAGCACATGGATGGAGACCGCCGGCTGGTTGTCGGCGGCAGTGGAAAAGATCTGGCTCTTCTTGGTCGGCACTGTTGTATTTTTTTCGATCAATTTGGTAGTAACCCCACCAAGAGTCTCGATACCCAGAGAAAGCGGAGTAACGTCCAGCAGCAGAACATCCTTTACATCACCCTGAAGTACGCCACCCTGAATAGCTGCTCCAATGGCCACGACCTCATCGGGATTAACACCTTTATGCGGGTCTTTACCGAAAATCTCTTTTACCTTCTCCTGCACTTTCGGCATACGGGTCATACCACCGACCAGTATAACTTCATCTATATCAGATGCGGAAAGGCCGGCATCTTTTAATGCGGTCATGCAGGGTCCGACGGTGCGATCGATCAGATCCTCGACCAGGTTCTCAAGTTTAGCTCGACTCAGTTTTAAATTGAGATGCTTTGGACCGGATGCATCGGCAGTGATGAACGGCAGATTGATATCGGTTTCCTTAGTGGTGGAAAGCTCCATTTTTGCTTTTTCGGCTTCTTCTTTCAGACGCTGCAGGGCCATTTTATCGCTTCTGAGATCAATGCCCTGCTGACGTTTGAATTCATCCGCCAACCAGTTAACCACCCTCATGTCAAAATCTTCACCACCGAGAAAGGTATCACCATGGGTTGATTTCACTTCAAAAACACCGTCACCAATCTCCAGAATGGACACATCGAAGGTACCGCCGCCAAGGTCAAAAACAGCGATTTTTTCTTCGCCTTTCTTGTCAAGACCATAAGCCAGGGAAGCTGCGGTCGGCTCGTTGATAATCCTCAATACATTCAGTCCGGCGATCTTTCCGGCGTCTTTGGTAGCCTGTCGCTGTGAGTCATTGAAATATGCAGGTACGGTAACAACCGCATCGGTTACTTCCTCTCCTAAGTATTCTTCAGCAGTCTGCTTCATTTTAGTGAGAATCATTGCCGAAATTTCAGCGGGTCGATAAACCTTTCCATCTACATCGACAGATACGCTGCCATTGCTACCTTCGACAATTTTAAACGGGCTGATCTCAACAGAACGCTTTACTTCAGGATCAGTAAATTTACGACCAATCAAGCGCTTTATCGCATACAAGGTACGTGTTGGATTGGTAACTGCCTGACGTTTGGCAACCTGCCCCACCAATCTCTCCTCACTATCAGTGAAGGCTACAACCGATGGAGTTGTTCTATTTCCTTCAACGTTGGCAATTACCTTCGGCTCGCCCCCTTCCATAATTGCCACGCATGAGTTGGTGGTACCCAGGTCAATTCCGATAATCTTTCCCATCATCTCTCTCCTTAAATCATTCTCAGCGGATTATGTATCCGTCCAGCATTCTTTAAACGTTCTGTTTAGTAAGTAAATTGCTCTACTCGTGGTAGTGGCAACCTCTTCTTAAATTTGTCATCTTCCCTTGTTTGTCAAGTGATTGACACGGTTTTCGGCAGTGCTTATCCTTCGGATTCCTCATCTGTTTTTCCCGAAGAAACGACCACTTTGGCTGCTCTCAGCAACCTGTCCTTGTAGTAGTATCCTTTTTCAAATTCAGTGAGGACATGGTTTGCCGGAATAGAGTCACTTCCAGCCATTGTCATTGCTTCCTGATGTTTTGGATCAAATGGCTTGCCAATGCTCTCAATCGGTTTTACCTCGAACTTCTCCAACGTGGTAAGAACACTCTTCAGTGTAAGTTGGACGCCTTCAAGCAGGGCAGCAAGATTCTGCTCCGCAGAAACGCCCTCAACCATCCCCTGGGTTACAGCCCTCTCCAGGTTGTCGACTACAGGAAGAAATTCCCTGAATATTGTTTCTCCAGCGTATTTCAAGCTGGTTTGGCGTTCTCGCTCAACCCGCTTCTTAAAATTTTCATTTTCCGCAGCCGCGCGCAACATTCTATCGCGGAGGTCTGCTATTTCCGTCTGTGCGTCAGCGAGCTCTTGTTCCAGGTCACGTTCCGGCTCAACCTCCTGTTCTTCGGTCTCACTGATTTCCTCAGGGGTAGTGGAATCACTTTCAACCTCGACTTCAACTTCAGGATTTTCCTGAAGTTCTTCTCTTACTTTCTCTTCGCTCACCAATTCCTCCCATCTTGCTCCAAATTACTCTTGCTTCGCCGGTTATCAGTCTAATCCCCGCAAAGCACGGGGATAAGAACCTTCACAAAATTCATTCTGAAAAACCAAGAAATGAATCTCTAAGGTTCTAAGTGTCGACCGCCCGGCCACTCCATTTACAAACTTGTGCCAACAATAAGTAGCTGGTTTTTCCTTGTCAAGTAACCCCGAACATTAATAAACAAGGTCAAGTCAAGTCTCAAATATTCTTGAATTATCGAAATAATTTATCTCTCTGAAGGTACGGCGAGAAAAGGTAAAAGGCAATCCTTGCCTTACCGGGAAATAATCAGGAGATAGAGAAATAACCAGCTCTTTCAGTAAACAGCACCAAGGCAATGAACACTACGCATGGAGATCATGATTCCTCATACCTGTTTAGTTTGCTCTGTAGTGTTTTCCGGGTGATCCCCAATCGCCGTGAGGCCTCACTCTTGTTACCGGCGGTTTCAGCAAGCGTTTTGAGAATAAGCTGTTTTTCTACGTCAAAGAGAGAGAGAGGTTCGGAGGAAATCGATCCCTCATCTGTTTGAGTCTGTTTTTGAATAGGCAACGGCAGACTTTTTTCCGTCAGTTCCGTGCCGCGCATAAGAATGACTCCCCTTTCGACTGCATTTTCCAACTCCCTGACATTTCCCGGCCAACCATATTTACAGAGCAGTTCCATGCATTCGGAAGTAATTCTGTCCAGTACCCGCCGGTTTTTTCCGGCGAATTTGTGAGCAAAATATTCCACCAGCTTCGGAATGTCCTCTCTGCGCTCCCTGAGTGGCGGCACAGTCAGCATCACCACGTTCAGCCGGTAAAAAAGATCCTCGCGGAAATTATTTTCGGCGACCTCTTTTTCGAGATTCCGGTTTGTGGCGGCTATGATCCGAACATCCACCTTGATCGTTTCTTCTCCGCCGACACGTTGCAGCTCCTGCTCCTGCAAGACTCTCAGCAGCTTGACCTGCATGGCTTGAGAAGTCTCACCGATCTCATCGAGAAACAAGGTCCCGCCGTCAGCCTGAACAAACCTTCCTTCCCGCTGTTTTTCTGCCCCGGTAAAGGCCCCTTTTTCATGACCAAAGAGTTCGGACTCAAGAAGACCCTCAGCCAGGGCTGCGCAGTTTACCTTGATAAAAGGTTTGTTTCGGCGCTCGCTATTGTGGTGAAGTGCCTCGGCTACCAGTTCCTTTCCTGTCCCGGACTCACCATATATTAGTACCGTAGCCTCGGTTGGTGCCACATAACCGACCATCTCCAATAATTCGAGCATTGGTGGGGACGTACCGATAATCGCCGTCTCCAGTTTCGAACTCCCGGGCTTCGTCTGTTGTTTTTTGCTGATGACCTGGTGATGATCGACAGCTCGCAACAGGGCCAAGCGTAAGCGATCGAAATCGAGCGGTTTGGTGAGATAATCGTGAGCTCCCTGCTGAATAACCTCAACCGCATCATCAACGGAAGAATAGGCGGTCATTATGATTACCGGCAGACTGGGATGGATTGCCTGGATACGCGTAAAGGCTTCACGACCGTCCATTTTGGCCATTCGAACATCCATCAGGACGGCGTCATACCTGTTTTTCTCCACTGCCGCCACTGCCGTGCTGCCGTCATCGGCTTCAACGCAGCGCCAGCCCCACTCTTTCAGCATAGAGCAGAGCATATAGCGATGCACCTGGTCATCATCAACCACCAGAATCGTTACCGGCTCTTTCTTCGCTGTTACCATACCCCTCCTTTACAACAGATGGTTCTCTTCACGGAAATCTGTAAAATCTCAAAATATCCATATATGTGACTATCTTCCTTGAAAAGCAAGGCAAAAAGCTTGGATTTTCTCTACTGTGGGTGTAAGAGTGAATTTGAGTGTTCATCTCATAATGCACTCGGAGTACATACTGACCTTTTTTTGGAGATGATCATGGGTGAGATTTCGATTATTGCAGTCGGAGGAACCATCGATAAAGTCTATTTCGATGCCAAAAGCGAATATGAGGTGGGGCCGCCGAACATTGAAAAAGTACTGTCGGAACTGAACCTTTCGATCAGCTATAGGGTAAACTCTCTAATGCGAAAAGACAGTCTGGACCTATCGGCCGATGATCGAAAATTGATCTCCAAAACGGTAGCCAATGATCCATGCGACCGGATCCTCATCACCCATGGAACCGACACCATGGTGGAAACCGCGAAAGAACTCACTGGCATCCCGCAAAAGACCATCGTCCTTACCGGCGCTCTGGAACCCGCTCTTTTTAAAACCAGCGATGCAGTCTTTAACATCGGCTGCGCCATCGGTGCCGTCCAGATATTGGCGCCAGGTGTCTACATTGCCATGAACGGCAAGGTTTTTCCGGCCGACAACGTACGAAAAAACCTGCAAAAGAACAGATTCGAAACGATTGATTAAATATTCCGTTACGGTTAACAGATTGTGCGAAAATTCATAACTGTTAAACAGGAAAAGAAAAGTGCCTGCATACTCCGGGCCTGTAAACGTTCAACAGTGCCCCAGAGGCGCACAAGCAGACGGACGGGCAATGTAGGGGCGGGTTCTAAACTCGCCCTTCTATGCACAGCTGTCTGATCGTACGCATATGAGGTGCTGATGAATGTTTACGGAAAATCACCTTTCGAAGGTGTAGAGAAGATCAGCTCCTGTAGACTCTGAAGAGCTGGTCGTTTCCACCGAGAACCCGCGTTTCAGGTCGTATCGCACTCGAAATTGACCGAGCTGATTGAACATATTCAAATCATAGCCGATATACAGATGCTTGGTAAGATGTTTTCCCAGAACCAACGACACATCTTCCGCGGTTCCACTGCCCTCCAGATGCAGTTCATCCAGCTGAAAAAATTTACCGACCCCCTGAACGAAGCCTGAACTCCCTTTTACTCCGAGCATCACCGCTGCCGCCTCCAGCATATTTCCTTCCGACTGGGTCGAATCGGCCAGGGAATGTCCCACGATCATCATGGACAGAATCTCGGTGTCATCCATATAGGGATCCGAGAAAAGATGATATTGAAGATCCTGAACCAAACCGCTGATATCAACCCCTACCGTGTATCCTTCTCCTCTTGCCTCCTCATCATTGACTTTTACCTGTGCCCGGACATCGACGCCGGGGTTGTCGATCGGTCCACCGGTAAATAATATCCTTCCTCGTTTAATGTTCAGGGATCGTCCGTAGAGGGTGAATTTCCCCTTGACGAGATCCAGTTCCCCCTTTCCGGCCAAAGAACCGAACCGAGTGGTAGTGACCTTCAACGCGCCGACAAGTCTGCCGGTCAAACCATATCCATCGATATGGACGTTATCTCCCAATCGTACCTTGATATCAAGGTTAAAGGGCCAGCCATTCATCTGCTCTGTTTCGGTGTCATTAACAAAAACGACATCTTCCGAGGCACTGATGGAATTGCTCATCTCCTCCGGCGTTAACAAACCATAAGGAACGTCGATTGTACCTTTCAGCTCACCTTTTTCCTTACTGAAAGTAAATACCACATCAGGATTGACTCGAATCGCGTACTCGGGAAGATTGACTGCAAGAAAATCCTTCCCCTGAATATTCAGCACCCCTTCAATGCCTTCGGTTCCATATCGAATTGTACCGACGGCCGATATTTTCCCAGGGCCTGAGGTTGCCGCAGCCCTTATCTGCGCTTCTTCTCCTTCGGCTTCAATTGACAACCTGATATTTTTAAGAGAAATTCCTTGATAGGGAAGGTCTACACCACCATCCTGAATAGCTAAGGTGCCGTACACTTTGGGTTGCCCCACTGTTCCTGCAAGACTAAAGACACTACTCACCCTGCCTGACGGCTCCACACCATAGCCGGTAAATTTACGAAGCGAGGACAGATCGAATTCTTTTAACTCAAGATTTCCACGCAATGGGAGAGAAAGTATCGGAACTGAAAAGTCCCCGACACCTTCAACCTCGGTGGCGAGAACAATCCGACCTCCATTGAGCATGTTTATGTTTATATTCCCTTGCAAGACACTATTGCTCAACGAAAGTGTCAAATGGGAAGTGGCGAAACGTAAAGGAACCGGCTCATTACCTTGAGCGTTAATCCATGCATCAGCCGCCGAGACTGTGCTCTGCACCTTTCCCGAGAAAACATGCCCCTTATCGCCGGTTAAAGCAATATCCGCATTGATTGAACCATGTACCGGAAACGTGGTCAACTTTAGCAGATTAAGCCATTTCAGGGGTACTGATGCAAGATTGACATGTACTTTCCAAGGATATTCTTGCTCAAGCCGCGCTTCACCATCAAGGCAGACTGTGCTCTCTTTGTCTGTCAGACAGAACTTATCGAGTTGGGCATAATCTCTACCGGCGATAAGCGCCGCTGGATTCTTTTGTTGCCAAATTCCGTAATTCAAGGCATCCAGCCGAAAATCGGATAAGGTGCCCTGCCAGTTATCCTGATAGGCCCCTTGGGCGACAAAAGACAATTTTCCCTTGGCGCTGGAACCATTGACCACAATTCGATGGTGAGTAAGGCTTCCTTTAAGGTCAATGTGGCCTTGATCAATCCGGTAACCGGCCAGCGACATCATTTCTCCGAGAACCGAACCGGACAGTTGTCCATCTTTTGTCAACCCGGCATGGATCTGCGCCTGCAACCGGCCAATGCTGTTGTCGTGGTAACCGATTCCGGTTCCCTGTAAATCCACATCCAATTGAGGTTTGTCGAGCTTACCCTTAAGAGTTCCACGAAGATGTAAGCTTCCTTTTCCCTCCGGCAGAATACTGTTTATATTGGGAGAGTTGAGGGAAAAATCAACATCCAGACTTTCTCCAGCCCTCCCATCCATAACCAGCTTGGTCTTTCCGCTTTGCAGAACCAGGCCGGTTGTCTTAAATGTATCACCTAAGAGCATGATCTCCCCGCCCCCCGAGAGTTTATTACCTCGCAATGTGCCGGATATTCTCTTTATATTGAGTGATCCCTCCAGTCCATTATCCCCTAGCTTTCCCTCTGTTTCCAGTCCGCCGTTGATGCTGCCTGGAAATTCGGGGTTCAGCCAGGATGGATCAAATTTTTCTAAGCGTATTGTTCCGGACCAGCTGGGATTTCCGGCCCATGAAAAAAAGCCTTTTTCGATATGTGCCAGTCCTGCCACCTCTCCGCTGCGGATGATCAAGCCATCGGTACGAACATCTGATTCAGTAACAAAAACATTGCCATTAGCAGAAATCTTATGATCCCGTAGCTTTCCATTCAGGCTGAAAATTGTAAAAGAAGCCACAACGCCTTGTTCTTTAACATCTCCTGCACTTTCCAGTTCAGCGGTAAGCCTTCCCTGCAATTTTTCGGAAATAACAGAAGGGTTGAAGTTTTTGAATTGGAAACGTCCTTTCCAGGAAAAAATGTCCTGCCAGGATATTTGCCCCCCTTCAACCTCAGCGGAGCTCGCATTTGTAGTTATTCGCAGTGATTGAAAATCGATTCCCAGAAAATCTCCCGTAATATCACTGATTAGATGCATCCCTTCAATGGTATCCCATGATCCTTCAGCCTCTACATGGCCACCGTAGCTTTCAAAATTCCCGGTGAGCCCGCCTGTTACCGTAGCCAGATCGATTTTTGGACAGTCTTCAATAAGATTGGACAAATCGACGTTCGTAGCCTTCACCTTCGCCTTCCATTCGGGCTTTTTCAAAAGATTAACAAGATCGGCTGAAACCTGGATGCTTCCCGGACTCTGTATGCCAAGCTCAAGATGCGGATGTTCAAGGGGTCCACTTGCCGAAAAAGTACCTGCCATCGCATGAAATCCGAATCCCGCCAGTCGCCAATTACCAAGCACCTTAAGCGACCAATTATTGCTTACTTCAATGTTTCCATGCATGTTCAGACCGATTTCCGGCCCCTGCACTGTAAGTTTTCTGATGCTCAGGCGATCTTTATTGCCCTCAAGATCACCAGCAAACCGGTCGACAACAAACAACTCCGCTCCGTCGCTGTCGATTATTCTCAGGTTATTGATCATAAAACTCTTAATTAATACGGTTAAAGGCGGCAGTTTTGACGGCAATTCCACGACTGACGGTTCGGTTTTATTGACGACAACTGCAGCCGATCCGTTTTCCTGTCCATTTTTTAAAGTGACAACCACACTGCTGACATCGAGTTCGGCAATATGAAGATCTCCTTGCAAAAGGCGTTCGGGATTCCAGGAGAATTTCAAACTTGCCACCTCAATATCCGTCGCGACACCCGGCAGCCGAATATCGTGCAAGGAAAGATCGCCAAGCAGCCTCCCCTTCACCTGGCCGATGGACACCATGCCGCCGGCTAACCGATTAACGCTTTTCTGCATCAGGACTAAGCCGGATTCGGTCGTCAGGAGGAAAATACCAATGCTCAACAGACATAACAAAAGAGATCCGAAGAAGATAAAGATGAACCTTTTCATCACAAATCTCCACCAACAGTCAGATGCACTCGAAAGGGTTGGCCTTCCTCGGTGATAGCTGACGCTAAATCCAGCCGGATCTGCCCAAAAGGCAAACGAAATCGAACGCCCACCCCCGCGCCCTCGCTGAACCCGAGAGCAAGATCATTCGTTGCCGTCCCAACGTCCCAGAAGGTGGCAACGCTCCAGGTTTCTGTGATTATACGCTCCAGTTCAACACTTCCCACCACCAAATAGCGGCCGCCGATGACTGTACCTGAAGAATCCTTCGTGCCTATAGACTTATAGGCGTAACCACGGACGGAACTGTCACCTCCGGTATAAAACCGTAAGGACGGCGGCAGGGAATCGATAGAATCGACAAGAGTCGCCCCCAGTGTACCTCTGCCGATAACCCGCCAATTTTTTATTGGTGAGATAATGGTTTTACCGTTTACCGTTGCCTGCAGGAAGCTGGTGTCGGAGATAAATCCCTCGACGGCACCAAGAAAACCGACGGATAATTGTAAGCCGTTTTTGGTATTCAGGATATTATCCGCCCACACCTTTCCTGCCTTCACTGAAGGGACCAATAAGGTCGAGCTGCCGCTGGTACTGCCGACATCATACACTTCATCGCGTAATTCCATGCCGCCACTGACATCAAGGCGGGGACCGGAGTATTCATGGGCGACCCCGGCAGTGAGCAGTTCGGTTTCAGTCCTTTCCCATTTCTTATTTTGATACCCCAGACTGCTCACCAGCTTATTGTAGCGGGGGTCGTTGCGCGGAATTTCATAGCGCAGGGTTAAAATGTTTTCCAGTTCCGACAGCTGAAGACCGGCACTGATTTTATGTCCCCTTGAATTCAGCAGCCTGTTGGACCAATCAATCTTGCCCTTTATTCCGGTATCGGTGGCGTAGCCTAAACCGAGACTGTATTTATTATAATGTTCGGGAGCAATGAGTTTAATATCCACCGGAATTCGAGAATTCTCTGCCTCGTCGGTTTTCCCCTGCACCAATACCTGGCTGAAATAATCCGTCCGATAGAGAATGGACTGCAACTCGAAGAGTTTTGCCGGGCTGTAAGGATCCCCTTCCTTATATGGCAGATATCGATGCAGCAACTCCGGTTTGAGTATTTGCTGGTCGCTGGTTGTTTCACCAAAAAGATATTGGCGACCGCTATCGAGCACCAACTGAATATCGGCTGTATTGGTTTCCCTGTTTATCCGCAGGACTCGTTCAGTAAAAGCCGCATCTAAATAACCTTCACCGATAGCCAGATTAACCAGTTTCTTTTTTTCCTGTTCGTACACATCCTGGTTGAGAATATTGCCTACCTTGAGAGGAAACCGGTCAATGGCCTGTGCTAGCCGCTTATTGTTTTTCCCTGGACCGGTCAGCCCCAGCTCGACATCTTTCACTAAGACCGGAGGCCCCTTATCAATTGTATAGACGGCATGAAAGACGTCTCCACTTTTTTCCAGACTGCCCGTGATTACTGGATTATAATAACCGAACGGGGCCAGGGCGGATCGGATATCCTTTTTCGCCTGGCGATGCAGAAGTCTGATGACATTGGGCTGCAATCGATCATTATTTTTCTGGAGATTGATTGTCAGACGAGCCATGACATTTTTATATATAGAGCCGCGAACTCCCTTCACGGTAACTTCAATTTTATCCGCGGCGCACACATGCATCGGGCAACAGAAGAGTGACACGGACAAAAAGAATAGTATTCGACAAGACCAGGAATGTAGATTATGAAAAGGCGAAAATTCAGGAATGAATAATCGCATAAGAATGAATAGTCGCATCCATAGCGTTCTACTCAAACTACTCAGGCGCATGAACACAGCGTCACGCCTGTCGGCATATGAAAGATGACATCGGAAACAATAGACATAGAAAAAATAATCAACGGAGGTTATGGTTTTGCCCACCTTTCCACCGGGCAGGTAATTCTTGTCCGGCATGTTCTGCCGAACGAGAACGTAATAATAACCACTGAAGAAGTCAAAAAAAACCATCTTTTTGGCAAGGTACGGCAAATCCTCAAAGAACATCCGGGCAGAGTAGTGCCGCCGTGTAAATATTACGGCCAATGTGGAGGATGTGATCTGCAACATGGCGATTACGATACCCAGCTGAGTATAAAAAAGTCGATCGTCGAAGACCTCCTTGTCCGACAGAGCAGGGAAGCAGTCCGTTCCGCAGTACAGCTCATGGCGACGCCGCTCCCCTCACCCTTTGCTTTTGCGTACCGACAGCGTATTCGTCTTCAGATTGGAGATCGTGGCGTTGTCGGCTTCAATCGATTTCATTCCCATGACATTATCCCTATCGATCTATGTCTGCTGGCTGGAGAGTCCATAAACAGAAGCCTTACTACTCTGCAGGATTGTCAAGACGGGCGCAGGCTCTGTGAACTTTCAAAGGAAGTGGAACTTCAGCTCAACCCACGGACAGGAAAAACAGTCTGCATTTTCCACTTTTCCAGAAAAATTCGACCAGCCGATATGGAATCGGCAAAACGATTATGCAGGGATGTTGACGAGCTGGAACGAATTTTCTTTATCGGTGCGGACTTTCCGATTACCGGACCATATTATGATGATCGGGAATCGGACGGAGAAACAACAGGTAATTGTCTCAATGTTCATTATCCCGCGGCAAGCGGAATAAACCGGCATCTCGATTTTTCCTGGGAAGCGGGTGGTTTTTGCCAGGTTAATCTTGCGCAAAACAGAAGAATTATCGAAACGGTTCTCGAATTCTGCCAAATAGAGAAAACCGAGAAGGTTCTTGACCTGTACTGCGGCATGGGCAACTTTTCCATTCCCCTGGCAATCGGCGCAAAAGCAGTTTTGGGTATAGAGGGGCAGGCTTCCGCCATCCGTAGCGCCAGGATGAATGCAGCAAAGGCAGGATTGGATAATACTCGTTTTCTGAAAAGCTCTGCACATGAGGCATGTATAGAACTTGCCGAAAAGGGTGAGCAATTCGACTGTGTACTCATCGACCCGCCCCGGCAGGGAGCACCAGGTCTGGCCGGACATCTGGCTAAAATTACCCGCAAACACCTTGTTTATATTTCCTGCGATCCCGCGACCCTTTGCCGGGATCTGGCAGATCTTACCGATGAAGGTTTTGCCATAGGCAGAATACAGCCTGTAGACATGTTTCCCCAGACCCATCATATCGAAACCGTCGTTCTCCTGGAGAAATAATTTTCTCTCCAGGCTTTTCTCCTGCCCCTCGCCTCTCGATTTTTATATTTGGTTTCGTTGTTTTTTCGTCATAATTGAGAGGCATTTTTTCATTATTTATCACAGCATTGTCCTTCCATTCAGACTACAATTCCTGACACATTTCTCCTTGACATCAAGTATACCTATACTGTATTGATACAGTAACAATATTCCTCAAGGAGCAACTTATGCCGAAATTCGCCATTGACAAAGATTCAGATACCCCTCTCTACATGCAGATACGGACGCATATTGAGCAAGCAATTTTATCTGGAGAACTGAGCCCGGGAGATAAATTACCATCCGTCAGCTGCCTGGCAAAAGATATCGGGGTCACTCAGGCTACTGTGCGCCGGGCGCTGCAGGATCTCGGCAAAGCCGGACATACCTCCTGCCATGTTGGTCGCGGCACTTTTGTTCAGGGCTCCGGCATTACAGAGGCGAATAGCTTGGAGGAGACAGCAGAGGCTCCAGGACATCCCTTGATAAGAAAGGGAAACAATCGTCCACCTGTAGAATACTCCCGTGAATTTGCCGCAAGAAGATTGAGGATGGGGATAGGCAAGGCCCTCAGCGATATCATGTCTCTTGCCGAAAAGCCGGGAATCATTCAGCTCACCAGAGGCGTACCGGACCCCGGCTTGCTGCCTGAGTCCTTCCTTCAGGAAGCAACCACGGAAACCCTGAAAAAGAACGGCACCGAACTCCTGGAAGCGGCGAATCCACTCGGTCGATATGAACTCCGGAAGGAAATCGCCGATCGATTCAGCAGTCATGGAACAACCGTCAGTCCCGAACAGGTGCTTATCACCAACGGCTCCATGCAGGCGATTACCCTTGTTGCCCAGGCTAATCTGGAAATGAAATACAATGTGATCTGCGAAACGCCCTGTTTTAAAGGAATTACCGATAGTTTTACAGCCATGGGCAATTGGGTCGAAACCATTACTAGAGACGCTCTGGGGCCCTCGCCTGAGCTGCCGGATCGACTTCCGGGGCAAAACCCATTTCTGCTCTACCTCTGTCCCTACGCACACAATCCAATGGGAACCAACCTGGGTAAAGAGCGATATACCCTGCTGGTCGAATGGGCGAAAAAAACCGGCAGCCTCCTGGTAGCCGACGAAATCTTCAGAGATCTCTGCTTCGAGGATGATCCGCCACCGAGCCTCATGCAGGACCTGGGAGCGGAACAGACGATAGTGGTCGGTTCCTTGTCAAAATCTCTTGTGACCGGTCTACGGCTTGGCTGGCTGATCAGCTCGCCTCAGCGGGTACAGCAGCTTGGTGTGTTAAAACGGCTCATGGATAATTCCTGTGCTTCGCTTATCCAGGGAATAGCCTGCACCATCTTTAAATCTGGCAGGTACGATGACCATATTTCAAAGATGCAGGCAATCTATAAAAATCGCCGCAATGTCTTATTTAAAGCACTGGAGAGATATATGCCGAAGGAAGTTTCCTGGACCAGACCGGACGGCGGCTTTTCTCTCCTGCTGGAACTCCCGCACGGATATTCCAGTGTGGCGATGTTTCTGGCCGCCATTGAAAAAGGCGTTTCAATTCTTCCCGGCCCGTTCTTCGATATCGATCATCGTTTCGTCCATTGTGTTCGCATCAGTTACGCTTGGGCAGACGAAGATCAGATTAAGGAAGGCGTCGAGCTCCTTGCCGGTGCAGTTGAAACATTGCTCAGCCGTCCGCCGGGTGATTCAGGACTGAGCGGAATCGGCAGCTATCAATAACGAAGCTACAGTTCCAACTCTTACGAGTACAATACTCAAGGTGACATCATGAATCCGCTTTTACTAGAGGTAATGCTTAAAGAAAAGCGCAGGGCTATGCTGGAAGAAGCTGCGCGACAACGGCTGATTGCCTGCTATAACATGCCGTCATCCCGGCCTACGTGCAAAATTCCAACTTGCCTTCGGTGATTTTCTCATCCGGCTCGGCAACAAAATTAAACGCCGCCACATCCGGCCGCTTGATCTGGGAAGCGATTGCTCTGGTGAATAGGACCGACTGATTTGTTGCAAATCCCGATAAGATAGCCTATCTTATGAAACGTAACGCGGGAGCTCGGTGCAATCGGGCTGAGAGGGGTTTCAAGGCTAACCCGACCGCTTGACCTGATCCGGATAATGCCGGCGGAGGGAACAGTGTGACAACAATGCCGTCTCCTTTTCCGGAGGCGGCTTTTTTATTACGGCTCCGCCCCGGCATTCTGAGTGGCAGCACAGTATTTTCATCATTTCTGGAGGGAATTATGAACAGAATATTGCTCTTAGCCGGTTTGCTGGCTCTATCAACGGTGATGCTCCTTGTTAACACGGCGCAGGCGGAGAAAACCCTTACCCTCATGACCCATGACAGTTTCAATGTGAGCAAAGAGGTGATGGCAACCTTTGAAAAGCAAAACCATGTCAAAGTCCGGTTATTAAAATCCGGAGATGCCGGAGCCGCTCTGGTTCAGGCTATTCTCTCGAAGGACAATCCACTGGCTGACGTTTTCTTCGGCGTCGACAATACCTTTCTATCGAGGGCGATTGCTGCCGATATATTTGTACCGTATGCTTCGCCGCTGCTCGCTGCAATCCCCGCGTCCCTGCAACTCGACCCACAGAGTCGGTTGCTGCCGGTTGATTACGGAGATGTCTGTCTCAACTACGACAAGGAGTGGTTCAGGAAAAATAACATGGCTCCGCCGACAGACCTGACCGACCTGATCAAACCTGCCTATCGAGGTTTGACCGTAGTTGAGAATCCAGCCACTTCTTCTCCGGGCATGGCCTTTCTCCTGGCCACCATAGGCAGGTTCGGTGAACACGGGTACCTAGATTTTTGGCAGAAACTGCGTGAAAACAAGGTGATCGTGGCAAATGGCTGGGAGGATGCTTACTACGGCCATTTTACATCCGCATCAAAGGGAGACCAGCCGATCGTTGTCAGCTATGCCTCCAGTCCAGCCGCCGTTGTTTATTATGCGGAGAAACCACTCACAGAATCACCCACCGCCGCGCTGGTTGCCGATAACACTGCTTTTCGCCAGATCGAATTTGTCGGCATCCTGAAGGGAACAAAAGAGCCGAAACTGGCAAGGAAATTGGTTGACTTCATGCTGAGCAAAGATTTCCAGGAGGATATTCCACTGCAGATGTTTGTCTTCCCGGCAAACTCTTCCGCCAAGCTGCCGGAAATCTTTGTCAGCCATGCGGTTGTGGCCGATAAACCGGTAACGATCAGCCCGTCGGCCATTGAAGCCAACAGAGACAATTGGATCGAAGCCTGGATGAATATCGTCCTTCGCTGATCACACACCACGATATCGCGGTATTATGGAAAGACAGTACAAAAAAATGTCCCGGCCTGGTTTTCGCTGGATACTGTTTTTCCTGCCTTTGCTTTTCCTGATTCTGTTCTATTTTTACCCGCTGGTAAAAATAATCCTGTTAAGTTTGCTGCCGGAGGGCTCCTGGAATTCTGCCGAACTCAGTAAACTGGTAAATTCTCCCATCTATGGCCGCATTCTCTGGTTCACCTGTTGGCAGGCGGCATTATCCACCATCATCACTGTCCTGCTGGGATTACCCGGAGCGTATGTGTTTGCCCACTTTCGCTTTTTCGGTAAAAACATGCTTCAGGCCCTGATGACTGTTCCATTTGTTCTGCCGACCGTGGTCACCGCTGCCGCCTTCCGGGCATTGCTGGGGCCGAATGGCTTACTCAACCATTGGCTGATGACAGGCTTCGGATTATCCCGGCCTCCTATCAGGATTGACCAAACAGTGGCTTTTTTTCTCCTGGCCCACGTGTTTTATAATTACACCCTGGTACTCAGGATTGTAGGCGAATTCTGGGCCGGACTTGATCCTGATTTGCAGGCTGCCGCGAAAATGCTTGGCGCCTCCCCCCGGCAAATTTTTCGCCGGATCACCTTGCCTCTGTTAATGCCGGCCATCGGTTCCGCGGCACTTCTGGTCTTTATCTTTTGCTTCACCAGCTTTGGTGTGGTTCTCATCCTTGGAGGACCCGGCTACGCAACGCTTGAAGTGGAAATCTACCGGCAATCGGTACAGCTCTTTAATTTGCCCATGGCAGCCGCCCTCTCACTAATCCAAATCGCGGTCAATTTCCTTCTTATGTGGCTCCATGCCCGGCTTGGCAGAAGATCGAGAGTCACTTTCTATACCGACTCGGCAACAGGGACAGCCGAAAAAATTCAGACAACCCGGCAGAGAATATTCATAGGTGCCAACATTGGATTCATGATGCTTCTTCTGGTGACACCACTTTTTGCCCTGATAGCCCGCTCGCTGATAGGTGAGAACGGCCTGACTCTTGCCTACTATTCCGCACTTTTTACCAACCAGGCCAGATCTGTTTTCTTTGTCGAACCTATTTCAGCGGTAGCCAACAGTGTCGGTTTTGCTCTTGCGGCCATGACGGTCGCAGTTATCCTTGGCTTGCTCGCCTCAACTTTTCTCGCCTCAACCAGAGGACGAGGTTCCTCCTTCTGGGACGCAATTATCATGCTGCCCCTGGCTACTTCTGCGGTTACACTCGGCTTCGGTTATATCATAACCCTGAACAAGCCGCCGCTTAACCTGCGTGACTCATTAGCTTTAGTCCCGATCGCCCATGCGCTGGTGGCCTTTCCCTTTGTCGTCCGCTGCATTCTGCCAAGCCTCAGGAATATTCCGCAGACCTTACGCGAAGCGGCAACCCTGCTCGGTGCTTCCCCTTACAAGGTATGGCGGCGAGTAGATGTTCCGCTTATCAGCCGGGCAATTTTGGTTGGAGCAGTGTTTGCCTTCTCAATCAGCATGGGGGAATTCGGCGCCTCGGCCTTTGTCACCAGACCCAATACACAGACCATGCCGGTGGCTATCTTCCGGTTCCTCGGCCAGCCCGGTGATTTAAATTATGGACAGGCCATGGCCATGAGCAGCATCCTTATGCTGGTCACTTGTTCAGGTTTCTGGCTTCTCGGAAGGTTGAACGGGTCCGGAAAAATTGAGCAACCTTTGAAGTTAGCAGCAGAACGAAAAGTGTAAAGAATGCATGACAACAAGAACATACTTGAAGTGGCACACCTCTCAAACCGTTACGACGGCCGGCCGCTTCTACAGGATATCAGCTTCTCCCTGAAACGGGGAGATATCCTCTGCCTGCTTGGCCCTTCCGGCTCCGGTAAAACAACCTTGCTTCGTCTGCTGGCCGGACTTGAAAAAGAAGATAGCGGCACGATCATATTTGCTGATCGGGATATCCGGTACATTCCACCTCATAAACGCAATTTCGGTATGATGTTTCAGGAATATGCGCTTTTTCCTCACAAATCCGTACGCCAAAATGTTGCCTTCGGCTTGGAAATGCAGAATTGTCCAACTAAGGAGTTAACCAGACGGGTGGAGACGGTGCTGGCAATGGTGGGCCTTGCCGGCATGGCGCATCGAAGCGTTGATGAATTATCGGGCGGTGAACGGCAGAGGGTCGCATTGGCCAGAAGCCTGGCTCCAGAACCGCAATTACTGCTTCTCGATGAACCTCTTGGTTCCCTTGACCGGGCACTCAGGGATCGATTGACCGGGGAAATCCGGACAATTCTTAAAACCCTGGGCGTCACCGCCGTTTTTGTTACCCATGACCAGGCTGAGGCCTTCAGTATCGCCGATAAGATAGCCATCCTCCATCACGGTATCCTGCAGCAGTTCGACACCCCGGAAAACCTCTATCGTAAACCGACAAATCGCACTGTCGCCGAATTCCTCGGTTTTCGCAATCTCATTGCCGGGACAATTGACGACAAGGCCATGTTCTATTCACCTCTTGGTATCCTGCCGATTGCCGCCGAAAACCTCCCATCCCAAAGAAATGTTACTTTGTTGATCCGTCCGGAAGGAGCAAGTCTCGGCGATCATCCGGCACATTCGATAACGCCGTCGGCAAACATATCTTTATCGGGAATCGTTACCGACCGGCTGTATCAGGGCAGCACCTACCGGCTCAGTTTGCTGGTTGGCGGACTCTCACTTTCTTTCGATCTTCCGATCGACCCATCTCCGCCACAGGTTGGCCACCCAATATACCTTACATTAAACCCATCCACACTTGTTTTACTAACCGCTTAAATCACCGGTTACCGAAAACCGTTTTCAGTAAATCAGTAACCCGGGCGGCGGGATCAGTTCGAATTTTGGCTTCTTCTTCAGCAAGGCGGATAAACAGGCCGTCGACTGCTTTTTCTGTGACATAGTCGTCCAGATTGACCAGAATATTACCGGCAAATGGTAAGCTTTGAATTTTTTGGGAGATTGCCTGGTAATACTGGGTCACACCGACCTTTTCCATGGATTGTTTGACGGCTGGTTTGAACAATGCCTGCAGTTTATCTTCTGTCTTGGTTTGAAAATAGACAGTGGCCGCGTTATTCGGACCATTGAGGATTGCATTCGCATCTGAAAATGTCATCTGTTTTATGGCATCAACGAACAGGGTTTTCGCCTTGGGTGCGGCTTTTTCCGCAGCTCGATTCATGCTAAGCTCAAACGCGTCGACCTGCGAACCAAAACCGGTTGCGCGCAAAATCTTTTCAAAATTCTGAACGGAGCCCGGTAAGGGAATTCTCACTCTTGGATTATTATAATAGCCATCAACCTGCGATAGTGCCTGAACTGTATTGGAGGTACCGATTGCCAGAGCCTGCTTTCAAGCCATTGACGATTTCGCTATGGGATACATCCGAACTTCCACTGAAAGTTCCCTGAACTTGTTTTAAGATGCTCCCAAAATCAGCACATTGTGAAGCAAATGGATTCATAAGCAAAATACACAGATAACCAACTGTAATCAGTAAATATTTTTTCATCAATTGCTCCTTGAAAAGTTCGGTGTATAGGTCCGGCAAACGATTCACTTCTCGATCGACTTCAGGTCCGAGGCAAATATTATATCCTCAGCGACCAAATGACAATCAATCCCGGGTTATTTTTAGCTCGGGAAAGTCCCCCCTTCACCCGTCCTAATCGAAAATACTTTGTTGAGAAACCTTGCAGCGACTTGTATATTCAATTTTTCCGGTAATTCTTTACAATGGATACTTCATGGAAATCGCTCTCGTCACTATTTTTTTTACATCATTTGTTCTGGCCCTATCCGGAGCACTAATGCCCGGGCCATTACTTACCGTGACCATCAGCGAAAGTTCCAGGCGGGGAGTTATTGCCGGACCATTGATGATTTTCGGACATGGTCTCCTTGAGCTGGCCCTTGTCGTCGCCCTGATATCGGGGCTGGCCCCTCTTCTCGTCCGGGATGATGTCTTCATCCTTATTTCCCTGACCGGCGGCGCCGTCCTCCTCTGGATGGGAATTTCCATGCTGCGCACTCTGCCTGAACTTACTCTTGACTGTCTGACGATCAAGGAAAAGCCTCGAAATCTTGTGGTCATGGGTATAGTTCTCAGCGCGATCAACCCCTATTGGCTGATTTGGTGGGCGTCAATCGGACTCGGCTATATCATGCATTCTCTGAGGTTCGGAACACTGGGAGTATCAGTCTTTTTCCTTGGTCATATTCTCGCGGATCTAGCCTGGTACGCACTGATTTCATTTGGTGTCGCCAAAGGACAACATCTTTTCAGCAACAGATCCTACAGAAAATTAATCGGGGGTTGTGCGGTTTTTCTTATTCTTTTTTCCTGCTGGTTTTTTTATGGCGGAGTGCAGAAAACACTTTCTCTCACCTGATCAGAACCTTTCACTATGACCCGTAATCCAAAAACAGTGACATCACAGTATACCTGCAATGACTACCGTGAAGAGATGATTCTTCTCGCTCTGCGGCACAAGCTGCAAAAAACAGATGTAACCGATGAGGAAAAAGCCAGGCTCCTCGAAGAAATCGCCCGGCTTGAGAAGGCAATCGGTTTCTGAAAGTAAGACTCTACGCACTAATTAGAAAATTAGGATGGGAATATGATCACTCTTATCTTTGCCAACGGCACTCTTGAGCATTCACCCGAACTAAGTGGTCTGCTCCGGCAGGCAGAGTTTCTGATCGCCGCCGACGGCGGGGCTGGACATTGCGTGAAACTCGGCATCACTCCTGATATTCTGCTCGGCGATCTCGATTCCATCGATTCTAAAATTTTGCAGGTCTACCAGCAACAAGGTGTGCCGATTCTCCGTCATCCACCACAAAAGGACGCAACAGACCTGGAACTGGCGCTTGATCTGGCAACAGACAAAGGCGCCCGGACAATCTGGCTGGCTGGTGCCCTAGGCGGCAGATGGGACATGAGTCTGGCCAATATCATGCTTGCGGCAAGTGAAAAATATAAAAATCTCGAACTCTATCTCTTGGGTGAGAACTGCTCCATGCGGATACTGCATCCCGGCAAAATACACACAATCAACGGAATACCTGATCAAAAGGTCTCTATTCTGCCTTTAAAAAGTGATGCTCATGGTGTCACGTTAAGCGGATTTGAATACCCCCTTACAAATCGCACCATCCATTTCGGTTCCTCGCTTGGGGTGAGCAATATTATGAAATTCGGCAAGGGGACAGTGCAACATACGGAAGGAATCTTACTGTGCATCCTTTTCAAAGAGTGAATTTGCCGACTGTTTGCCTTTCAATTAGAACGATTTTTCAGGACCCAATCTATCACCGCACCAGGATCGACACTTTCCGGGTTTTCATTCAAATTTTTTTCACTTTCTTCTGGTTTATCCCGACTATCCACTGTACCTGACTGCTCGTCATTCATTTTTTGCCTTAGATATGTTTGCAGTTCCGAATAGCCATCGGTACCATTTGCTTCATCGTCGAGCTTCTTATTTCCCAAGACATTTTCATCAGTTACCTTATCGTCAAAAGACCCAACGCCTCTTGCCTGAGTGTCCGGAACGGAGATAACGGTGGACATAGCCGGCTTCTCAGTCGTCACAGGTGTTTCTTTTTCAGATTTCACCTTTTCAACCAACACCCCCTTCACGACAGATAATTCAGCTGAATCGACTCCCAGGACCAGTATCTCAGGATTTTTCTCTGCTGTTTGAGGTTGTTGGGGTAATTGTTCGTTCCGGATTGATTCCGTCTTGAAAATTTGAGTTGATGTGTTCATTTTTCGGGGAACGCTAAGTGATTGTATCCCAAAGTTTTTGATCCGATAAATGAGATTTTTATATTCTCTTGGATAATTAACATACGTAACAATCAACACGACCACCATGACCAGAATAATAGTTCCAATAGTTCTCCACCTACGGATTCCTGGGCTTTCCAGAGATCGTTCAGTTGGCAATTCCGTGTTAGCTTCCAAATTGTAATCGCAGGGCAATCCGGGAGGTGAGGTTGCGGTTTTTCTAAAGGACGGAGGCAGACAAAGGTCTCCGGCGCACTCCCTGACCATATCACCAGTAATGATTTTTCGTTCCTGAATAAATCCGGACAACAAGGCGTGATCGCATAGAATGATTATTCGACGAAGAAATCCACCCGAATACTTATAGACATTTCTAATTGCATCAGGACTGAAAATTTCTTTTTCCGCGCCTGCAAGCAGGAGAATTTGCCGCACAAATTCTCCTGTTTCATAAAAGTCCAACGGATCGATAGAATAGTTTATGGCGATTCGCTGATGCAACGCCCTGTTCTTCTTTTCCAGCAAGACATCATTAAATTCGTTCTGACCGACAAACAGAATGTTGAGAACCTTCGCTTCCTGCTTTTCGATATTTGATAGCTGTCTTATTTCTTCAAGCAGCTCACAACTCAAGCGTTGAGCTTCATCTATGATTAAGATAATTTTTTTTCCGGCTCTATGAGCGCTATGCAGGAAGTTTCCAAAATGAATCAGAAAATATTCCTTGCAGGTAAACCTGTGTTCCATACCAAAGGCATGGGAGATATAGTTCATAAAGTCGATCATTTCCAAGCCGGGATCCGGAACCCGGGCCGCGATGACTTCGTCACCTAAACTATCTGTCAAAGCAGTGATCAGCGTGGTTTTTCCGGTTCCGACATCACCGGTAAGCAGAAGAAACCCTTTGTTCTCCAATATCCCATATTTTAAAAGCGCAAGTGCCTCTTTGTGCATTTTCCCAAGCCAGAGAAAGCCCGGCTTCGTACCTATCTGAAATGGCTTTTTCTTTAACCCATAAAAAGAAAGATACATTTAATCCTGCCTCAAATATATTTACGCCCCGGACGCACCTATCGGAAAAATGCGCTGAAAAACAGTAATCCCATCTTTACTTACAACACACTCTTAATGGCCTCAAGCACCGGATTAATTTCCTTTCTTCTGTTCTCCTTGATGAGCATTCTGGACCTTCCGGCATAATTTTTCACACAGTCGTATTGCTCCCAACCTTTTAAGGGATAATTGAGATCGACTGAATTCCATTTTGGATGTCCGTTTTGTTTCAACCAGTCGATATTCTTTTCCAGAATGTCTGCAAACCTTCCGACATTCCGGCAATTGGTCATTCTGAAATCATATGAAATCAGAACAGATTTTACAGCAACCGAATTGACATTTTTGGTCTGCCAGGCATAGGTCTCCGCGGGTATTTCCGTTTTCGGATAGAATTCGATAATGTTTTTATTGCGTATCGGAATCAGGGCCAGGTTGTCTTCTGCTGTTACCTGTTCAGTGAATAGTTTGACTGGAAAACCGGCTACATAAAACAAGGCATCGATCTTTCCTGCTTTCAACCGAGGGAGCGCTTCGTCAGCTCCTATCGTTACCATGTCAGAAGGTTTGATACCGGAAACCTCAAATAAAAGTTTGGCGGTCAAATAGCTGCCGCTACCCTCCTGACCAATGGCTACCCTCTTGCCTTCCAGGTTGTCGAAGTCAGGTATATCACTGCGACCAAGGAGGTGGACTTCTTCATTATAAAGAGGAAAAACCATTTTTATCTTCCTGGCAATTTGCTTCAACACGGGGTCCGTCTGTACCTTGGTGACAAAGGCAAGAACATCTGATTGAACAATTCCCAACTGAGTATTGGGGCGTTGATACACAGCGAAGATGTTTTCAACCGAGCCGTCTGAATTGGCAACATTCAGCTTAATTCCATCCTGTTCCATCAATCGCTCAAGATTTAAACCAAATTGGTAATATGTTCCTTTAAGCCCGCCTGTCACAATTCCCATCGACACCATCTTTGCGCTTCCGGCATTCACGCCCGTCAACATAAAGACACAAAACAAAAACAAAGAAAACGTGATGATTTTTTTCATCGATCTTCCTCCTGTTCTGATTATAGGTGCTTAGACGATATTCCAGGCTTGGTTGGGAATTTTCAAAACAGTGACACGTAAGGACTTACGTTTTTAGTGCATGCTTCACTCCTGAGCGTTCGTTCAACCTTGTATACTACCAAGATACTAACCAATTGCAAGAGTAATTACCTCTGTCTACAGAGCTGAGATATGCCAAGAAGGAGATCTCTTTTTACCAGGTGAAATGTTTTTCTATTACCCCCTGCAGCCCTCTACAGTCCGGAAGGACCGTTGTCCCTTCAGGAAAAACCACTTCGCCCTGCATACCGATAAATTCAACCCCGGTTTCCCTGGCCGCATCATAATCGGTCAATGCATCGCCGATAAAAACACAGTTCCCTCGGAATAAGGTTATAGTCGGCAAGAAGATTGCGGATATGTTCCGGCTTTTTCACCGGAGAACCGAGTATCTCACGGAAAGTATCCCGTCATATTTCGTCGTTCTATTATGTATTGCAATTCATCCTGGGGTGTACCGGAAATTAGAAAAATCGGCAGTGCATCTTTGTGACTTTCCAGAAACTCTGCGGCACCGGTCGATCAACGCTGCAGTCAATGACCTTCTCTACTACCAGCTCCGAATATCGCTTCGCCCAGACGGCCAATTCCTCTTCCGTTAACGGCTTTTGATGATATGCTCGATGGGCATATTGTATTTTTTCCACCCTGCTGATGCCGCCATGTTGTCGATGGTAGGCGAGGAATCTGCTCGACTATCTCTTATCATAGCCCTTGAACATGGTTCTAAATGCTTGATTTTCAATGGAGTTTGAGTCAACGATTACGCCATCGAAATCAAAAAATATTGCCTGAAGTGATTGTTTTCTATCATTTTTGTTTCACCATGTAAGTAACAAGTCACACCCAAAAACAAGAACTTGGCGAGAGGCGCCAGTTTGCTCTATTTCAAACAATCTAGTTCATCGTCACCCATACATATTCATCAGAAGGAAGAGGATAGTGAAAAACTGAAGTAAGAATCCGATGCTTCCCTGTGGCAGGTATCTGTACAAAATACACTGTCTCCACTCCGGTAATGAATCTGGTTACAGGCTTGGTTTATACGCCGACGAACCGGAATCGAAAAAGATTTTTTCAAACTGGAATTTCCATCCCTGGGTTAATGTCGTTGCCCGCACTGGAAAAATGAGATCATTCTTATTCGTCAGTATCGCTTTGGAACTGACCAAATGGAACTTGAGATTCCCGGCGGAGCGGTAAATGACGGTGAACCGCCGCTTGAAGCCGGGTTGCGTGAGTTGCTGGAAGAAACCGGTTATGCAGGAGAAAACGGCAGAATCATCGGCAAAGTCTGTCCCAACCCGGCGATCCAGGACAATTTCTGTTATACGGTTTTAGTGGAAAACGCTAAAAAGGTTGCCGAAACCGAACTTTGATCAAATGGAAGACATTGAAACGTCTGGACCATGCCGGAGGACGAAATCTTTGGCCTTGATCCAAAACGGTTCCATTCATCCACGGCCTGGTCTTGAATGGCTTGATGTTCTACGCAATGACCGAAAAAAAAAGAACCGAAACGTGGAAATCGTCATAATTCCCATCGGTACCTGGGAACAGCTCTTCGCTTCAGTCCTTTTCGGCTTACCCCGGTTCCAATGACTATCTTTCCTGAAAACAATTGACAGAATGACCATTTCCCGGTAATTCTGTACAGTTGTTGTTAATCGATGATCAAGCGGCAGATTTCTGCCGCTTTTTTTTATAGCCGTTCCAACTATTCTATGAGTATTTATCATGAGTGAAGAAAACCAAACCCTTACGCAGCGAAGAGAAAAAGCGGAATCCCTGGCGGAGCTTGGGGTAAATCTGTACAGCAATGGTTTCAAACCAGCCAATGCAGTAAAAGAACTCCTGCCCAAAGGCGAAGGCCTGGGCCCCAGGACGCAGAACCGGGCGAAGCAAGCTATTCCATCGCCGGACGTATTATGGCCATGCGCAAGTTCGGCAAGGCGGCTTTCTGCACTATTGCCGATAAAACGCGGCCAACTGCAGATCTACATGAAAAAAGATATTCTCGGCGACGAGGTTTTCGAAACTTTCAAAAAATGGGACATCGGTGACATCGTCGGCGTCGAAGGCACCCTGTTCAAAACCAAGGTGGGAGAACTTTCGCATTCAGGCCACGGCAATAACCATGATCTCCAAATCCCTTCGCCCCCTGCCGGACAAATGGCACGGCCTGACCGATGTCGAGACCCGCTATCGTCAACGCTATGTCGACCTCATCGTTACCCCGGAATCACGGGAAACCTTTCAAAAAACGGGTGAAAATTATCCGCCTGATCCGCGATTATCTTAACGGCCACGACTTTATGGAAGTCGAAACACCGATGATGCAGCCGATTCCCGGCGGAGCCACCGCCAAACCGTTTCAAACCTACCATAATGCCCTGAGTATGGATCTGTATCTCCGCATTGCCCCGGAACTCTATCTCAAACGTCTTCTGGTCGGCGGGTTTGAGCGGGTTTTTGAAATAAACCGGAATTTTCGCAACGAAGGTCTTTCCACCCGGCATAACCCGGAATTCACCATGCTTGAGTTTTACCAGGCCTATGCCACCTATGAGGACCTGATAACGCTTACCGAGGAAATGATCTCCATCGATCTGCCAAAAAGTTAACGGCACCATGAAAATTACCTATCAGGGGACCGAGGTTGACCTGGCTCCACCCTGGAAAATATTGACCATGGACGAAGCCTTGATCGAGGTTGCCGGGATCGATAAAGCGATACTGGCCGACGACGCCAAGGTTATCGCCATTGCCAAGGAAAAGGGAATCCAACTTGAAGAACAAGGCGGGGCCGGGCAAAGCCAAGACCGAATTGTTCGAGCTGCTGGTTGAAGAAAAACTTATCAATCCGACCTTTATCACTTCCTACCCTACCGAGGTTTCGCCACTGGCCAGAAGAAATGAACAAGATCCGACGGTGACCGACCGCTTCGAGCTCTTTATCACCGGCCGGGAACTGGCCAACGGATTCAGTGAATTAAACGATCCTATCGATCAGCTTGAACGTTTCGAAAAACAGATTGCCGACCGCGGCGAAGACGATGAAATCCATCCCGAACTGGACGCTGACTATATCCGGGCGCTGGAATACGGCATGCCCTCGGCCGCAGGCGAAGGTATCGGCATCGATCGGCTGGTGATGCTGCTTACCGACGCACCGTCTATCCGCGACGTTATACTTTTCCCGCATTTGAAGCCGGAAACAAAGCTGCATCAGGAAAAAGAGGCCTGATTACACCACCCCTTGCCCGGTAAATTCAAGACACCCTACAAGGGGGACTCTCTTTAGTCCCTTTGCTTTTCGGGGGTAATAACCTTTAGAGGGATTGTTTTTCTGCAATAATCAGGAAAACAATCTCAATCTGTATGGTACTAAATATGTTTGAATGGTTCGTTGGCCTGAGATACCTCAGGGCAAAACATAAGCATGGCTTCATTTCCCTCATCTCGCTGATCTCCGTTGCCGGGATCACCGTGGGAGTTATAGCTCTCATTGTTGTGCTGGCCGTCTACTCCGGCTTTACCGACGGACTGCGTGATCAGATCCTGGGGGTCAATTCCCATATCATCGTCCAGAAACTCGGCGGTCCGATCAGTAATTATCAGCTGGTAAGAGATCGCATCCTGACCGTGAAAAATGTCACCGGAGCGACTCCATACCTCTATGCCCAGACACTGTTAAGCGGCGCCAGCGGAGGCACCGGTGTGGTCCTCCGCGGCCTGGATCCCACCACCGCGGAAAATGTCGTCGGGCTCTCAAGACAGATGATCAAGGACTCGATCCAGGATCTTGACCAGGATAAATCCGTACGAGTACCCAATATCATCCTTGGCAAACACCTGGCAGATGAGCTCAGGGTCGGTGTCGATGACCGGGTACGGCTTATCTCCCCTTCCGGCCCGCTCACGCCCATGGGCATTATCCCCAAAGTCAAAACTTGCCGGGTTTCCGGAATTTTCGAAACAGGCATGTTTGAGTACGATTCGACTCTGGCCTATATGTCGCTGGGAATGTCCAGGATTTTCTCGGGATGGGCGATATCGCCCATGGAATCGAAGTGGCGGTAACCAAGAGCTAACTTGGACAATGCCGATCAGATTGCCAAAGAGATCTCCGAAAAAGCTTGGTCCGGGCTTTATCGCCAAAGACTGGATGAAGATGAACAGCAATCTGTTTGCCGCCTTCAAACTGGAAAAGATCGGCATGTTCATCGCCATGACCCTGATCATTTTGGTGGCGGCACTGAATATTATCAGTGCCCTGGTTATGGTTGTCATGGAAAAAAGCAAGGATATTGCCATCCTTAAATCAATGGGGGCCACCTCCCGGGCCATCATGAAGATTTTTTTCCTGCAGGGACTGGTCATCGCCATTGCCGGCACGACCATCGGCGTTGCCGGAGGACTCGGCTTATGCGAGCTGCTCTCACGCTATAAATTTATTGAGCTGCCCTCCAACGTCTACCCGATGACCACCCTGCCGATCAAGGTACTGCCGATGGATGTCATGATAGTGGCAGTCAGCTCGATAGTCATAACCCTGCTGGCAACCCTCTATCCTTCATGGAAGGCTTCCACCGTCCATCCGGCCGAGGTGCTTTCACAATGATCCTGTTTCAGCGCGGAAAATATCACTAAGATCTATGGTAACGGACTAAACTCCCTGACCGTCCTGAAAGATGTTTCTCTTTCAGTCGAACCCGGGGAGATGACTGCCATTATCGGCGCCTCCGGCTCCGGGAAGACTACTCTGTTACAGATTCTTGGAACCCTTGACCAGCCCACCGGCGGAGAACTTTTTTTCAGGACCAGGCGCTTGCTGAAAAAAAGCCCGAAAGAGCTGGCCGCATTTTCGGAATGCATCGGTCGGTTTTATCTTCCAGTTTCATCACCTGCTGTCCGATTTCACCACCCTTGAAAATGTCATGATGCCCGCTTTGATTGGCGGACAAAGCAAAAAAGATGTTAGCGGAACCCGCCAGTATCCTGCTCGAACGTGTTGAGCTTGGCCATCGCCTGCACCACAAGGTCGGCAAGCTTTCGGGCGGCGAACAGCAAAGAGCCGCCCTCGCCAGAGCCCTGATCATGAATCCGGAATTGCTGCTGGCCGACGAACCGACCGGCAATCTTGATTCCCGGGCCGGAGAAATTGTTTTCGAGTTGTTGCATGATCTTTGTCGTGACCGCCGACTCTCAACGATAATGGTCACCCATAACATCAAGCTCGCCGAACGAATGGATCACTGCCTCACTTTGCAGGACGGTGTGCTGAGTTCCTCCGTATAATCCGAAAATAGTTCAGTAAGTCAGAACAAAAATCCGTAACCGTTCACCAGCACCCCATTTTCGTCCGATCAGGCAACCGCACATAGCCAACTCTAGCTCGGAAGCCTGCTTGAACGAACCTGGAGCACGGCTGAGCGTTTACAGGTATGTGGTTAGGCGAGTATTGTGCTATTCCCGTTGAACGGTTACAAAAATTCAGCTACTGTTCGATCAGAATCGGGCATCTTTTTCCATTAACGGTCTGATAATTATCTTGCCCGACCCTGATTTTTGCTGCCTTTTCATTTGCCCCTGATCGTCGGCGGAAGGGAAGTTTTTGGTGAAATAATTCTCAATATCCGATGTCGCCTGCTGATTTACTCCCTTTGGCGGCTGAGCATGGGTAACAATATTTATTTTTGATTCTGCAAAAGTCCCGGATACAGTGAGCGGTCCAACCCCCTTTTGCCTTCCCGCAGAGTTAGTTGGTTCGACCATCATCTTCCACTGTTTACCGGCGAGATCAGCTTGACCTGACATTGCAATGTCGCCTGAAGGCGACCGCAGCGATAAGCCCTGACCATCAAGCAAAGCTTTTTTGAGAACGAAGGTACCTTTCAGTTCGGAGAATGCGGTATGGATTGTTGTTAACATAGGATCCGAAGCGGAAGGCTCATTTTTGCTATTTCCTGTCGGATTGATTAAATCAATTCCGTCCAATTCTCCATCTTTTAAAAAAAAGGTTCCGTTTGCGAAGAGGCCGGCCTGAATTGTAGCGGTGCTATCGCCCGAAAAGACAAGGTGGAAATCAGTATCCGCGGTACCGCTCAAAAAATCCTTCTTCCAGAAATCGTGCAGAAAATTTTTAATCTCCACACCTTGGGCTTTAAAATCAATTCTGTTTTGGGGAGGATTTTGCTGAAGATCGATGTTCATCGTCGCCTGGGCATGTCCCTGATAAAGCATGGAAGACGAATCTATGTCAAAGGCTCCATCTACACCCCGGAAATCCAGGTTTACATCCTTTAAAACTCCCCCCGCGACCTCCAATTCCTTCAGCCGTATTGTTCCGGTCGTTCGAAGTTTTCTCCAACCACTGTAATCGCCGCCGTCCTGATTACCAGCCGGAGAAATATCGGGTTTCGTGCTGGATTCCTTTAGGGTTGATAAATACCGGTCAAGATTAAGATGATCTATATCCAGGACAAATCCAAGCTCAGGATGATCGAAATCCTGTACAGCCAAAGAGATATCAGCCGGTGTATCATTAATTTTTAGCTTGCCTTTATCGGTCGATAATTTTTTTCCATCTCCTGTAACATTGATGTCAAGCGCAGCTGACCCAAAATTAGCGGCATCCTTGGCCGGAACCGGCAAATTTAAATTAAGCGATGCCAAGAAATCTTTAATTGAAAAAGGTGGAAGATGAATTTCAAGATTATAACCTGGATTTTGATGCAAGTTTACGAACTTGCCTTTTACCTGCCCCGTAAGGTTTTCGAGAAAGCCGACAGCCAGATCAACAGGCAATGCTCCCTGCTTGAAGTTTTGTGCCAGTGGTCCGATTTTTCCTTCGGCAGTCAGGGGGTTCCCGTCAACCGAAACTTTTAGTTCTGCTCCTATTGGATCATTCAGGTTGACATTATGAAGAAGAAACATCAGATCACTAAATGTGTGCTGGGAATGCCGGGACTGGTCGTTCCAGAATATCTTGCCGTTTGTCACTGCAAAAAGATCGACGGTAATCCCCTTTGGTACAGTCCATCCTTTCAGAGGGGAATCGGCTGCAATGGCCTTATCACTGCTCTTCTTGTTGGGAAAATGCCAATTTTCCTTACCGTCAGGTCTTTTTTCCAAATTGACTTTTAAGCCGCCAACAATAAATCGATTGAACTCCACCTTCTTTTTTAGCAAAGGCAGGAGCTTGATCCTGGCTTCAAAGTTATCAATTTTCATAAAATAATCAGATAGGAATCCATCAGGATTAGCAATTTTAAAATTGGTGAAAGAAATACTCAGCCAAGGAAAAAAGGAGAGACCCACATTTGACTCAAGGGTGACAGGCCTGCCGGTAACTTCAGATAATTGCTTTTCAATTTCAGGGTGGAATTGATGAATCCCAATGGCTAACGGCAAGACCATAACTGTGGAAAACAAGAGAAATAAAAAAATAACCGCGGGTAAGACACCATACTTCATAAATTTTTTCATCAAGAAACTCCGTAAACATCTACAATACAGAAACCACATTCACAACTCTCGGTCTCCGTTCATCAAATATCCATCAACAACTAGCCCCCGACTTATCACTTAAATAAGCTCATTCCACAATTCTGTTGAGATCCCCATCGCTCGAATATATATCTTCTCGAAATTCTATCTTAAAAAACAAGGTGAATTTCTCAATTTTTTTGAAAAAAATCAAGCACAGGTTGAATCTTGCGGAAAGTGCCCTTAAAACCCGTAACCGTTTACGGAGTAGTAACCGTTCACCGATACATATCTAAAGATATGTACTATGTGAGGGCATCCCGATCAAACAAAAATGGGGTGCTGGTGAACGGTTACACAGAGTATAGCACATTGCTGTCATAACTCCAGGTCTGTAAAAGCGGCAAACTACAGATTATCTATAAGATTGCCAGGATAATTAATCCTCCCATTAATTTTTGACAGATTACGACATCGTTTTTAATTTTCTAAGTAAGCTTTCAATATGGAGAGAATACATCTTTCCACTTAGGTCGGATTTATTTACTTAACGAATCCACGGATGAGAGGAGGTAATATTTATGCATGAGCATGCGCAATCCATGGTTCTCGCCTCTTTCGTTGCTGATTCCCTTGCCCTTGGGGTACACTGGATTTACGATACCGCCGAAATAGACCGGCAGTTCGGCAGGGTGACGGATCTTCTTCCCCCTCAAGAGGGATCATATCACACCTCAAAAAAGCTTGGAGATTTCACCCATTATGGTGATCAGAGTTTCCATCTTCTGGAACATCTCGCAGAACATGACTGCCGTTTCGATATCACGGAATATGCTCGGGACTGGCAAAACTTCATGACAAAATACCCAGGATACAAGGACAAAGCGAGTAAAGAGACGCTTAAAAACATGGATTCCGGTAAAGAGCCTGAGAAATGCGGATCGGGATCTACGGACCTTGGTGGTCCTGCAAGGATTGCTCCCCTCCTCTATTGCTACCGGGAGAATCCGGATGAAATGCCGGTTGCTGTAAAAAGCCAAACCACATTAACCCATTCCGGACCTGGAATCCTCGAGGGCACTATATTTCTGGCCGAGAGTTGTCATGCCATTCTTCTTGGAGCGACTCCCCGTGAAGCTTTCAAACAAGTCCTGACGGAATCAATGGATGATTCGGAATTAAAGCTTCGTCTGCACAAATGTTTGGAATCGACCCAAATTGATACCCGTCTGCAAGTAAAAGAATTTGGACAGGCATGCTCAATCAATGCTGCACTCCCGGGTGCCGTTTATACAGTTTTAAAGCATGAAGATAACCTTGAAGAAGCTCTAATTGAAACGGTCATGGCCGGAGGAGATTCCGCGGCACGGGGAATGGTAGTTGGTATGCTGTTAGGTGCTTACCATGGTAAAAATCAGATTCCTTCGCGCTGGCTGGAAAAGCTCACTCAATATCCACAAATAATGACCGCCTTAGAGAAATTGCCGTAGGGATCCGAAGCAGATCGTCGAAAATGGTTGCTAAAAACATATTTCCGATTTATGAATTACAAGAAATGATTTCGAATTACTTTTATGTAATTCGAATGCGATTTATGTAATTAGAATATTCTTTGATTTACATAAGTAGTAATGCTTTTTTCCTATATCGCTGAAATAGCAAGGCTTTTAAAAGAGGCAAATCAATCCAAGGTTTGGCATGGCTGTTGCAATATAAGAGCAGTCCTGATCGGGACACGAACGAGCCCCCCCAATCGGGTAGAATTTACGTAATTTGTATTTTCTGCCCGATTTTTTTTTACCCAGAGTCTGCACTTGCGCTTAACGCTTCTTTCATTTCCGGGTTAGCATAGCCTGTCGATATTCGTAATAAGCTTGGCGGGCTGCTGCATAAGGATCCACTGAATATCTTTTCAAATCCTCATAAGCATCCGGATGAAGCGATATGTCATTTACCTTGTTGGCTGAATAATAAGATGCACTAAAAGTGAAGTTATTAATAAAATAGGGCACCGGATGAGTATAGGTATCAGCGACAAGACCAACGGAGTCTCGAACGTCTGAAGGACCGAAGACCGGCCAGCAAAAATAAATACCGGTGCCAAGACCCCATTTGCCAAGCGTCTGTCCAAAATCGGCTTTTCTCGGTTCAATATGAAATTGTTTCTCCGCAATATCGGCAAAACCATAAACACCAAGCGTACTATTGATCAGGAATCGTTCGAGAACCACGCCGGACTTCTTGAAGTCGGCTTGCAAAAGTGAGTTGAGAAATCTTATCGGGGTGGCGATATTTAAGAAAAAGTTATTAAAGCTCTCCCGTAGCTCAAGGGGAAATACCCACATATAACCATTGCTTACCGGTTTCAGGACCCATTCGTAAAGCCTGTCGTTAAACTGAAAGAAGACACGGTTCATCGGTTCGAGCGGATCACTGACAACAAGTTCAGTTGATTCATCAAAAGCATCCATTTGCGATTCATCGCTGAGCAGATCCGGATAACTTTTTTGTTCGGCAAAATTCTTATCAACCGAAACTAAAGAGGACAATATGAATACTATAAATATGACGGCGAGATAGCGGGAGATTTTCATAAATATATGTGTTTATGTTTAATATTTTACAGAGATCTACTCATATGTGCCTCCAGTGATACTACTGGGTTTCATTTACGCAGGCCCTGCGGGAAATTTAGAAGAAAGTATGGTGATATTGTCGCAATTCAACAGCAAATAGTCAATCGGTTATTTTCAGCTCACGGTTGTATTAACAGCATTGGAATAACCATACACTTCTCTTTATTGATAGGGAAGATAATACTTTCTCGACTGAAGGTCACAATATTTTCACCAATAAACTTTGCTACTTTCCAAAAAAAATGATCCCGTAAAAAATGATATTCTCGTAAAACCCTAAAATTCCAGATGGCTAAGTAAAAATCTTCATTTGCTAGGCGCGCAAAATATCTATCATTACGACGTACTAGAGTCCGTCGTAATGATAGAAATTTTGCAGCAACGATGCAGATGAAGAGTTTTTACAACGCCATCAAAAATCACTTTGTGAAGCGGGAGATCAGATGATATAAACAAAAAGTCCAGCCAGAAGAAGTAAAAAGCCAAAAGGAATTGCCAGTGATTTCGAGGTTACCGCCTCTCCTGCCATTGCCCGGTCAATCACTCTATAAGTAGCATACAGAGAAGCAAGCAATCCTCCAAATACTGTGAGAAATTGCAGAACGTATGTTGAGTCGGCATTGATCAACCGAATGTTGTCATAGCTGTATTGCCAACCCATCAACTCCTGCAGATTCGGTAGGATTCGCCCTGCTCCCTTGATAAAAACATTGAGATTCACGGCCATATACCCACCGAGAATCAGCGGAATACAACCGTAGCCAAATAGCGGCAGGAGAAGATCTCTATCCATCTTCGCATACCGGGATTGTATCGTGACCATCAGGTAATATCCTACCTGAAAGAGAAGAATCCACAAAAAGAAGAGACCGCTGCCGACAATATTTCCAGACAGCACAAGACCTGTATTGGAAAGTATGGATACCAACCTGCCGGCCAGTTCGAAAAACTCTCTCTGTAGCACGAAGGGGAAAAAAATAGCTCCCATGGCCATGATCAAAAAACTGTCGGCCCGCCTCGGTGTCTCCAAAGCCCACAATTCCTGTGGAGCCAGCCGGAGATTGAGTTGAATGGAACTGTTATCACAGTTTTTAATACACTTTGCGCACATAATGCAATCTCTGTTATTATCGACGAGATATGGGTGCCTGAACATCGGACATCCGGAAATATCCGCGTCTCCAGTGAAACAAGCATGGTTTTGACACCGGTTCAGACAAACATGCCTGTTGGAACGCAACTCCACTACCGCCGGCATGGAAAAAATTGCGTTTACGGCACCCAGCGGACAGAGATATCTGCACCAGCTTCGCCTGGAAAACAGCACACTGAACAGAATCGAGCTTAGGGTGATGACCAGAATAATTCCCCCGGTTAAATAGGGGTTATTATAGGCATCCCATATTATTTCAACCCAGAACACCAGAATACAGAGCACCGCCATAATCCAACCGGAATAGTCTTTTATCAAATCCGGAGTCTTACGTGTCGGCTTGATAATATTCTGTAATAAGGTTCCCGGCACTGCAAACGAACAGACACTGCACCACGTTCTTGCGAGGAAAAAGAACGAAAAAAACAACAACGGCCAACCTATATACCAGCCCAAGGTAAGACCGATATTCGACTTCGGGTTTTCCGGTCCGAAAAAAAGAAATAAAACCGTGAGCACAAACACACAACCTATTATCACCTGCGGAATTCGTGGAAAAATCCAACTCGACAGAAATTTCCACATCCAGTTTATGCGTAAAATATTATATTCCCATTTGCCTTCGGTTTTGGGCAAACCGAGCAAGATCTGGTCGGGAAGTATTTCATTCTTTTTTGCCAACATAACCGCTCGCCGAATGACACTTGACAACTCCGTCAGGTTACCCGGCCAGTCATAATTCATGAATATTCCCAGGGTTTCCGGACTTACCTTGTGAATATTTTTACCATATTCCTTGCTGTAACGACTCAGGTAATGAGAGACAAGCCTTGGCAGATCTTCCTTGTGATTGCGCAGCGGAGGGACATCGAAATGCTGTTTTTCAAAAAAAACGAGCAGTTCAGGCAACAATTTCCCGGTGCTGTTAATATAATCAAGGGAATAATTGCTTACGAAGGCGATCCTTGACTGCATGGCCAACTGTCCTGCACTGTCGACGTGGGTATAGGTATTGCTTTGGATTACTTTTACCAGCTTTTCCTGAAGCTCCTTTTTCATCAGATGTGCATGAGTGAACACCAGGGTTCCGCCCGAGGTCTGCTCAAAGAAACAGGCCTGACGGGCCTGGGCGAAAGGGAAACTACTCTGCTCGGTCCCAAACAGCTTTCGCTCAAGCCGTAAGGGTTCGAACTCCCGCAAATCGACCTCCAGATACTGACCATCCGAATGGCTACTTTGCAGGTGTATCTGCCGAGCGATAATCGATTTGCCGGTCCCCGCCTCTCCTGTCAGTATAAAGGGTGAGCCGTTGGCGGCAAACCTGTCTATTACAGCTTGAGTCCTTTTGGCGGTTTTCGAGCCACGGATATCGTCATTCTTTTGTTTGGCCAACCGGCGTAATTGAATCGCCGATAAAGATGCATCCTTGAATAATATTACATCGTCAGCCGCTGATTTTTCCTCGTGCCGATTACAATCTTCGTTAGAATCGAGCTGATCGACAAAGGCAACTCTCAGCCTTTCAGCCAATGCCGCATCAAGCTGTTTATGTATTCTGCTGTTGGAAAGGAAGGCGATCCTGAAATATCGTTTATCAAAACAGATAACTACCAGGTCACACAAGGCTCTCACTGAGAGGGAATGGGGTTTTCCGGTGAGGATACCGGTCTCTCCAAAATGGCCACCCGGCCCTATTCTGCCGACTACTTTGCAAACGCCGTTGTTACGGCCGATGACCAGTTCAGCCTCCCCCATAGCTATAACATAGAAGACCTCACTAGCCTCACCCTGCCGGTATACATACTCTCCCTCGGGAATGATCTGTACGCGGGCCACCTCGGCAAAGGATGCGAGTTCAGCAGACGTGGCATCTTTAAAGAGAAGTGATCTCTGAAGATTTTGTGCTATTATTTCTCTTTTCATGCTTTCTTGCAGGAGAATTATCGCGCCCCGGACTTAATCAGATTTTCAAATGCTGTTCAACAACCTCGGCTAAAAGGGGTGCGATAGAATAAACATCAAGCAGATCATTACTGACTCTCCCTGGGAAAGTATCCGAGCCGATCACTCTTGAGATAGGTCCTCCTTTTAATTTCTCCATAGAGTCGCCGGCCATGACAAGATGAGTTGCATGGGCAACTACTTTTTTAGCCCCTGCTTCAAGACATCTGGAGGCAGTCTGAACAATGGAACCTCCGGTACGTATCATATCATCACAAATTATTGCAGTCTTGCCTTTCACTACACTTGAAACCTGGCTTACAATAGTTTTATCCGTATCAAACCTGTCCTTATCCGCGGCTGTATGAGGGCAACTCAATAACCTTGCCAACCTCGCAACTCTCTTTGAAAATCCGTAATCGGGTGAAACCAGAACATAGTCGGTCAAACCGCTCTTTTTGATTTTTTCGACCACCAGATCGTCAGACCAGATATGTTTTGTTCGAACCCCTCCCGCATGAGCATGGAGAACAGCTTCGGAATGCAGATCCACAAAAGCGACATACGTTGGTCTTGCCATAAATATCTGCCTGGTACGAGAAATGCCTTTGGGGATTTCATAGATCTTCGGCTTGGTTCTCTCCATGGTCGAGTAGCCCAGGAAAGGGATGATGACATTAATGGAAGCGGCATTCCAATATTTCGCTCCCGAAATAAGGTCGATCAGCTCCTGATGAGAACTATCATCATGAGTCACCCCAAGGATGACCAGATCTTTACCATCGATAGACTCCGGAAAAGCATGGTACCTTTCCCCATCGGCGAAACGTTTTCGCTCCATTTCGGTAAAGGGCATCCAGAGTCGTTCCGCCAGCTTATATCCCAACTCACTGGAAGCCTCATTGGCGATCAGAATGACATTTTCTTTTTTGGTCATGACTATCCTCCCAACACCGGAACAAAAAGCAACATTTCGTAACCATTCATCCAGTACTCCAGGTTCGTTCAAGCAGCCGACGGGCACGTAGGGGCGGGTCCCTGTGCCCGCCCTTCTAGTGAGGCGGCCTGATCGGACGAAGATGGGGTGCTGGTGAACGGTTACAGATCCGGGTTATACGGTCTTTTGATGTGTACCGGTGACCGTTACAAATTCGTGTTTCGATGCAATAAGCCGGCTCTATTTTTGCAGTTCCTTGACAATAGCATCACCCATGACTGCGGTTCCCACCGCCTTCAATTTGTCGCTTGTCAGGTCTGCAGTTAAAATTCCTTTTTCAAGAGTCGCGGCAACGGCATTGTCAATTGCCATCGCAGCCTCATCAAGGCCAAAACTGTAGCGCAGCATCATCGCCGCCGAAAGAATTTCGGCGATTGGATTGGCAACGCCTTTTCCTGCTATATCAGGTGCCGAACCGCCTGCGGGTTCGTAGAGACCGAACTTGTCACTGTTCAGTGAAGCCGAGGCCAACAGTCCCATGGAACCGGTCAGCATGGCAGCTTCATCGGAGATGATATCACCGAACATATTGCCGCACAGCATGACGTCAAACTGATGAGGGTCGCGAACCAGCTGCATGGTGGCATTGTCCACATAGATGTGGTTCAACTCGACATCCGGGTATTCCGCGGCAATTTCAAGCACCACCTCACGCCAGAGTACCATGGTAGTCAAGACATTGGCCTTGTCGACCGAAGTCACTTTTTTTCGTCTGAGTCGTGCAGCCTCGAAAGCCATCCTGGCAATTCGCTGAATTTCAAATCGTTTGTAGCCCATGGTATCAAACGCCCGTTCATTCGCCCCACTACCTTCCCGCCCTTTGGGAGTACCGAAGTAAATACCGGAAGTCAGCTCGCGCACGCAGAGAATGTCGAACCCTTCACCTATGATATCCGCTCGAAGGGGGCAGGCACCGGCCAAGGATTTGAAGACCTTTGCCGGCCGGAAATTGCAGAATAGATCAAAATGTTTTCTAAGAGGCAGCAAAGCCGCACGTTCAGGCTGTTTTTCAGGAGGCAGGCTTTCCCATTTCGGGCCACCTACGGAACCAAAGAGGATGGCGTCGCTTTTCTCACAAAGTTCAAGAGTGGACGCAGGCAGGGCCTCGCCATGATTATCAATGGCTATCCCACCGACATCCGCATAATTATAGGAAAGCTTAAAGGAAAATTTTTCCTGTGCGGCATCAAGAACCTTAATCGCCTCTTTCATCACTTCGGGACCAATGCCGTCGCCTGCCAAGACTGCAATTTCTTTCATTATTTCACCTTATATGTTCCGGTTACGTTCAGCTACTGTAAACATTAAAATTCTGCGCTCCGCTCCTGAAAACGGCAGAGTACACTCCACCACGCGCTCCAGACTATAGGAAGAACCGGCAAGTGTTGCCGATGCTGCTTCCAGTTCTTCCTGCCATTTTGGTCCTTTCATGCAAACAAGCCGCGGGCCGTTTGGTGAAAACCTCTCGACCATCCGCAAAAAAGGTCCTATCTCGATTACCGCTCGTGCAGTTATATGAGTAAACTCAGAGGTTGAAGGCAACTGTTTCTCATCTTCCACCCGGCAGCAGCGTATCGTTACCTTCTCCAGACCAAGAGTTCTGACCACGTGTCCTAAAAAACTGACCCGCTTTGAGCGTGGTTCCACAAGGGTTACCGCCAAATCCGGACAAGCCGCCTTGCAGACCAAAGCCGGGAAACCGGCTCCCGTGCCGATGTCCAGAAGATGTGTGCCGATTTCGTTAAGATGCGGCAGGATTGTCAGGGAATCGAGGAAATGGTTCTCCACTATCTGTTCATCGTCGGCCGATTTGGCAATCAGATTGATCTTGCCGCTCCATTTTTTCAACTCATTAAAGTAAATGGTCAACCGATCGCTTGCTTGTCGAGAAATTTCCATTCCCAGGAGAGCAAGACCTGCCTCCAGCCGTTTACCGAAATCGAACATTATTTATCCAGCCGAACGGCGACGGAACCGGCATGACCGCTTAATCCTTCAAGCCTTGCCAGCCGCATTATATGTTCCCCATCCGCGGCAAGGGCGCCCGCTGAATAACTAATAATGGAACTCTTTTTCAAGAAGGTCTCAACGCCCAGTGCTGAGGCAAATTTAGCTGTCCCCATAGTCGGCAGGACATGATTAGGTCCGGCAAAATAATCTCCCGCGGCTTCCGGGGTGTTGCCGCCGAGAAATATTGCCCCGGCATGACGTATATGGGGGACCTGAGCCCAGGGATCCTCAATCATCAGTTCAAGGTGTTCGATGGCTATCCCATTTGCCACCTCGATCGCCTCTTCCATATCGGCTGCAAGAAAAATTACGCCGCGATCGACAAGAGAAGCCCTGGCAATTTTCTGCCTGGAAAGAAGGGGCAGTTGCCGGTCAAGCTCAAGCAATACCTCCCCTACAAGCGGCTCGTGGGTAGTAACAAGAATTGCCAGCGCAAGTGGATCATGCTCAGCCTGGGCAAGCATATCGGCCGCAACGCTTGCCGCACTTGCCGTCTTATCGGCTACAATAAGTACCTCGGACGGACCTGCGATCATATCGATACGCACCATTCCGGAGACCTGTCTTTTGGCTTCAGTTACAAACTGATTTCCAGGTCCCACAATCACATCCACCTTTGGAATCGTCTCGGTACCAAAGGCCAGGGCAGCAATGGCCCAGGCAGAACCTGCCTTGAAAATTTCAGTGATACCTATTTCCTGGGCGGCGACCAGCAGGTGCGGACTGACGGCTCCGTCCTCTCCGGGAGGAGTGACCAGCACCCTCCGGGGAACTCCGGCGATCCCGGCTGGAATACCATTCATCAACACGGAGGAAACCAATGGTGTAGACCCTCCTTGTCCTCCCGGCACATAGAGACCAGCAGAATCAACGGGACGAACAAGTCTGCCGACGATGGTCCCATCCTCTCTGGTCTGTAGCCAGGAATCTTCCATCTCCCGCTCGTGAAATGACTGGATGCGCTCTATAGACCTGTTCAAGGTGTCGAGAAAATCATCATCCACCAGTTCATAGGCGTTCTGCAGTTCCCTGCTGTTCACCTGTAATTGTTCCACAGTGAGATTCGGTGCATCAAATTTACGGCTATACCTTAAGACCGCCTCATCTTTGTTGTTCTTTACTGCCTCTAATATTTCCGCAACAGACTGTCGGCAGGAACTGTCGGCAGTCTCGAAACGATCAAGTAAACTATTGAGAATTTTTTCGCCTTCCGGACTGGCAATGGCAACCGGTGAAATTAACATAATCTTCCTTTTCTCATGAATCTGCCGCCCATTTGTATTGGTAAAGCAGAAATTTTCCTATTATTTCGCAAAATTTGACCAACACATTCAGCACTCTTCCACACCGAATCAAAACCGGTTCGCACTATACGCTATTTATGGGTAATTATAAAGTTCAACAGTGCAGGAATTTATCAATCCGGCAAAATTCCGACGTTCTCTCAACCTCAGCACACAACCAATGCACAACTGCAACTTACCTCCACCTAATCTTCTGCCCGTTCAGCAAATGCAACCTCTTTATTTCTCCTGGAAAATACTTACTATTTACATCCTTAACGGGATATGCCTTTTTATACACTGTTTTTTATATTTCAGGTTCTAGCCGATTTTCGGCAACAACCTCTGGAGTTGCTTTATGGAATTTGAACCAAAATGGATAGCATGGGAAATCACACGACGCTGTAACCTCAATTGCGTACACTGTCGCTCCTCTTCAGAACTGGATGCTAAGGAACATCCTGATTTCTCTTTCGATGAAGCTAAAGCGATCATAGATGATATTGCCTCGTTCGCCAGCCCGGTTCTGGTACTCTCCGGAGGCGAACCTCTCCTGCGCGCGGATGTGTTTGATATTGCCCGCTATGGCACTGATAAAGGATTTCGTATGTGCCTTGCCACCAATGGCACTTTGGTGACAGATGACATCTGCCGCAAAATTAAAGATGCACAAATCAAAATGGTCTCTTTAAGCCTGGACGGCGCCAAAGCCGAGACCCACGATAATTTTCGTAACCAGAAAGGTGCCTTTGACGGCACTATGAACGCTATCAGGCTCTTTAAAAAATACGACATTCCCTTCCTTGTGAATTCTTCATTTACCGTGCGTAACAGGAAAGAAATTCCCGAGATTTACCGGCTCGTCAAAAGTCTCGGTGCAACAGCCTGGTACATGTTCATGATCGTTCCAACCGGCCGCGGGGAGAATATAATGGATGAATTGATTCCGGAGGATGTTTATGATGAGATACTGCAGTGGCACTACGAGGTGGAAAAAGAAGAAAACGAACTACTGATGCGACCGACCTGTGCCCCTCACTATTATCGTATCGTCCGGCAGAAGGACAAAGAAGAGGGCGAAAGGCACCAACGTAGAAGTCTGAAGTTTTCTACCGGGGGCTCCAAAGGATGCCTGGCCGGACAACTCATCTGTCTGATCGACGTAGACGGGGAAGTGCAGCCTTGCAGTTACTTTGCCAAATCTGCCGGCAATATCAAGGAGACCCCCTTCAAGACGATCTGGAAAAAATCAAAACTTTTCCTTCAACTTCGTGATTTCAAAGGGTATAAGGACAACTGTGGAAAGTGTGAATATGTTGGGGTGTGCGGTGGATGCCGGGCCAGGGCTTATTCCATGACCGGAGATTTTCTGGCCCAAGAGCCGTTTTGCAGTTATGTTCCCCGACAAATACTTATTAAAAATTCCGAGGAATAGCTCTTGTTTTCATATCTAAACCATTTCTCGAAATTTACTCATCTAACTTAAAGGATCCTATGAACGATACCTTTCTCAAAGCATGTCGCGGTGAAAAAACCGACTATACACCGATTTGGATGATGCGTCAGGCTGGACGATATCTGCCCGAGTACCAGAAAGTTCGTGGAAATGTTTCTTTCCTCGAACTTTGTAAGTCCCCGGAGCTCTGTGTCGAAGTAAGCCTGCAACCGGTCGACCTCCTCGGCATGGATGCGGCAATACTCTTCTCGGATATCCTGATTCTCATGGAGGCCATGGGAGCACCGCTTGAATTTCATGAAGGTCGCGGTCCGATTTTTCAGAAAACCATTCGTGACCAGGCTGCGCTGGACGCATTGATTATTCCAAATGCTGACGAAGCCACTGGCTTTGTTATGGAGACAATCAGATTATTGCGCAGAGAACTGAAGGTTCCGCTCATAGGCTTTGCCGGAGCTCCTTTCACCTGTGCCACCTATCTTATTGAAGGCGGCTCATCCAAGGTGTTCTGGGAAACCAAAAAAATGATGTTTAAAGAACCGGCATTTTTCCACCGGTTAATGGAAAAAATTACCGAGAGTACCATCCTCTATCTGCAGGCTCAGGCTAGGGCCGGTGCCCAGGCCCTGCAGCTTTTTGACAGCTGGGTCGGGATACTGGCACCATGTGATTTTGCCGAATTCGTCCTGCCTTATGTCCAGAAAATTTTCTCGGCATTAAAAAAATGTAACATCCCTTTGATCTATTTTGCCAATAACGGAGCCACCTTGCTGGATCTTTCGGTTACTTCCGGCGCGGATGTGATTGGTCTTGACTGGCGAATCAATATTGGGGATGCAATCAAAAAGGTCGGCAAAAAGGCGGTACAGGGCAACATTGACCCCTTCGCCCTGCTCCTGCCGGAAGACCAACTGCGACGACGAATCGGCCGATTGCTTGATGGAGCAAAAGATGCCTACGGTCATATCTTTAATCTCGGTCACGGCATTCACCAGTTCACACCACCTGAGCAGGCCAGAATTGCCGTGGATGCGGTTCATGAACTGAGCAGCAGATAATTCGGACTTTCTGACGGCAGCTTTATTCAAAGTGTAACTTATTGCTATTTCATGATAAAAAATATCCCTTCCATTAGCCAGTGTCTGGAATTTCATGACAGGTTTCAAATGCTCGAAAATATCCAGGCACACTCTTTTGTTGTCGCAAGAGTAGCCGAGTCACTGGTTGATAGTCTCTTAAGAGCCGGTAGAAGTGCCGGTCCTTTTCCGGACAAGAAAGAGGTTGTTGCCGGAGCCTTGCTTCATGATATTGCCAAGACAATCTGTCTGAAGACCAACTGTCGTCATGCCGAGGAAGGGAAGCTAATCTGCCTTGAACTCGGATATCCTGAACTAGGCGAGATTGTTGCCGAACATGTAATTCTGAACAATTTTACGGCAGAGCTCTATGCTCAAGGCATTTTTGGAACCAAAGAGATAGTTTTCTATGCAGACAAAAGGGTCCGCCATGATCAGGTGGTTTCCCTTGCCGATCGACTCGAATATATCCTTGAACGATATGGTGATAACAATCCGGTCAGGGAAAAGCTGATTCATCAAAATTTCAACCAAGCCCTGGATTTTGAAAAATATTTCTTCAACTTTCTCGATATTTTACCGGAGGAAATTTCCAAATATATTTCCCTAGAGAAATTTGCTTAAAATCCTGGATGCAGCCCAATAGACAGGATTGACAACCTGTCGTTCCTATATCAGTAGATTGGTTAGATAAATTTTAGTTCGACCGCACCAAACACCTTGACACGAATACTGTTTATCGAATAACTATACAATGAATTTGATTCCATAAATATATTTTGCTTATATGAAATCTTATTTTATTTTATTGTGTTCGGGTTGCACAGCAGGTAAAAGTTGACTTTCCCGGACTGGCTGGAAGCGGTAACTATTATTTTCATTTTACAAGGAGGGATGTTCCATGAGAAATCTGAAGCAAGTTGTTCCCACAATGATTGTGGCATTCTGCCTGAGCGCAGGGATTGCTACCGCTGGAACCCTTGATGACGTAAAGGCCAAAGGTTTCATTCAGGCCGGCGTCAACGGCGATCTTTTCGGGTTTGGAAAACCTGATGAGAAAGGCGTCTGGAAAGGACTTGATGTTGATACCGCCCGGGCAATCGCTGCTGCTGTTTTTGGTAATGCCGACAAGGTAAAATATACTCCTCTTACTGCCAAGACCCGTTTTACTGCGCTGCAATCCGGTGAGATAGATGTTCTTACTCGAAACGCTACCCAAACCCTCACCCGCGACACCGACCTCGGCCTTAATTTCGTCCATGTCAATTATTATGACGGTCAAGGTTTTCTAGTTTCCAAAAAGCTGGGGCTTAAAAGTGCCAAAGAGCTGGATGGAGCTTCTGTCTGCGTTCTGCCCGGTACCACTACCGAGCAAAATGTGGCTGACTATTTCCGCGTCAATAAAATGAAAATGAACCCTGTAGTTATAGAGAACACTGCCGAACTGTCCAAGGCATTCTTTGCCGGTCGCTGCGACTGTCTTACTTCCGACGCCTCGCAACTTGCCGGTATTCGTGCGGTTGCTCCCAACCCAGGTGATTATAAAATTCTTCCTGAGATTATCTCCAAGGAACCTCTGGCTCCGGCGGTTCGTCATGGCGATGACCAGTGGATGGATATTGTCAACTACTCTGTATTGGCGATGATTGAAGCAGAAGAGCTTGGAATTACTTCCAAAAACGTCGATGAAATGTTGAAGAGCACCGACCCCAAGATACAACGTTTTCTCGGAGTAAATCCGGGTAACGGCAAAGCTCTCGGTCTCAATGAGAAATGGGCTTACAATATTGTCAAGCAGGTCGGCAACTACGGCGAAGTTTTCGAAAGAAATGTCGGTGTCAATACTCCCCTAATGATCGAACGTGGTCTGAACGCTCTCTGGAATCAAGGTGGCTTAATGTATTCTCCCCCTTTCAAGTAATTACTGGCATTCCATTGCGATACATGCCCGGAGCGAGCTTCGGGCATGAGTAAGTAGATAGGTGAATATGAACACATCAACACCAGAGAAAATTCCATTTCTACGTGATCCTGCCAAACTGGCAATTTTATATCAAATCGTCACCCTCGCAGGAATCGGCCTGCTCGGTTATTATCTGATCACCAACACTCTCGCCAACCTGGAACGGCAGTCAATTTCTACCGGATTCGGCTTTATGCATAGAGAGGCCTCCTTTGAAATAGGAGAAAGCCTCATTCGATATTCTGCCGCTGATTCCTATGGCAGAGCACTCGTTGTAGGGTTCCTCAATACCCTGATTGTCTCCAGTATCGGTATTATCCTGACCGTTTTGCTTGGAACCTTTCTTGGAATCGCCAGGCTTTCCACAAACTGGCTTCTGGTCAAACTTTCGGCCATTTACACCGAAGTTTTCCAGGATATCCCGGTTCTGTTGCAGCTCTTTTTCTGGTACGCCTTTTTTTATGAAATTCTGCCCTCCCCCAGGCAAGCACTCAACCCGATTCCTGGATTTTTCCTTTGTAACCGGGGAATGGTATTCGGTATCCCCTATTGGCATCAAGAGTTTCTCTATGTGATTGCAGCCTTTATGATTGGCATTATTGCTGTCTGTTTCCTGCGTAAATGGGCTGCCCGACGTCAAGCTGCCAGCGGCAAAATATTTCCGGTATTCAGAACGTCTGTCGCGCTGCTCATCGGCCTCCCTCTTCTTGTCTGGTGGCTGACAGGCGCTCCCGCGGATATGAACGTCCCGAAACTGACCGGCTTCAACTTCAAAGGTGGTTTATCCGTCAGTCCTGAATTTGCCGCACTCCTCCTTGGTCTCGTCCTGTACACTGCGGCTTTTGTTGCCGAAGTCGTTCGAGCTGGAATTCAATCGGTTGGTAAGGGCCAAACCGAGGCAGCCAAATCAATTGGCTTGAAACAGGGCCAGGTTCTCAATCTCGTTATTCTGCCACAGGCGCTAAGGGTCATAGTGCCTCCACTTACCAGCCAGATGCTCAACCTGACAAAAAACAGTTCGCTGGCCGTAGCTATCGGATACCCTGATTTTGTCTCCGTTGCCGGAACAACAATCAATCAGACAGGCCAGGCTATCGAAGGTGTTGCCTTAATTATGATAGTTTATCTGATATTTAGTCTGTCCACCTCGGCTGTCATGAACTGGTACAATAAAAAAATTGCTCTTGTTGAGAGATAAATACACCTATGGAAGACACCTTAACTCCTCATACTCCCGATAACGACAGGGTCATGCGGCCGCCGGCCACCGAAGTGGGAATCGTCGGCTGGATGAAGGCCAATCTGTTTAACGGCTGGTTTAATTCCGCCTTGACTCTGATAGTTCTTTATATCCTCTGGCTGTCAGTGCCACCACTGATTAAGTGGGCTTTTATAAATAGCCATTGGTTCACCACCAGCGACCAATGCAAGGCGGGAGGAGGTGCCTGCTGGTCAGTTGTTACAGCCAACATCCGTTTTATATTATTCGGTTTCTATCCTCATGATCAGCAATGGCGTCCGCTGCTGGATATTGTTATCCTGATTGTTTTGTTGGTCTACAGTCAAAATCGTAATCATTGGAAAAAATCGCTATTTTATGCCTGGTTGTTTGGTCTTTTTACCATGGGCGTTTTGTTGAAAGGCGGTCTCTTTGGTCTTAGTGTCGTTGAGAGCAATAATTGGGGCGGCCTTCCTTTGACTCTGCTGCTCTCGGTATTTGGTTTAACGGCGGCATATCCAGTAGGAGTAATGCTGGCACTTGGCCGACAGTCCAAGATGCCGGTGATAAAATCTTTTTCTGTAATCTACATCGAACTTATCCGTGGTGTGCCGCTGATAAGTTTACTCTTCATGTCCTCTGTGGTTTTTCCCCTTTTTTTGCCGGAAGGAATGATCATCAACAAGATCCTGCGAGCCCAGGTGGCCATCATTTTGTTTACAGCGGCTTATATTGCCGAGGTTGTCCGTGGCGGCTTGCAGGGGGTTGCAAAAGGTCAATATGAGGCGGCTGACTCCCTTGGCCTTAACTATTTTCAAACTATGCGGCTGATCATTTTGCCTCAGGCCCTGAAGATAGTCATTCCACCCTCGGTTAGCATTTTGATCTCCGCCTTTAAGGACACATCGCTGGTGGTCATCATCGCCTTGTATGATTTGCTCAAAACGACCCAGACCACCCTTACGGACCCTCAATGGATGGGCTATTCGCCGGAGGCTTATATTTTCGTGGCTCTCATCTACTTTACCTGCTGTTTCTTCATGTCCAATTACAGCAGACGACTTGAAAGAGAGCTGGATACCAGTCTGTAGATACAACTAACGCTCCACAAGGAGTATTCTCTTTATCCCCGTGCTTAGCGGTGATAAGTTATCTTAGAAATCAATAGTGACCAGGAACCAGGATACAATTTGATGAATGCTGAACAAACAGATAAAACAGGTGAAAACTCCCCCATTATCGCCATCGAACATATGCACAAGTGGTATGGTGATTTTCATGTTTTAAAAGATATCAATCTGACGATAAAAAAGGGTGAACGTATCGTTATTTGCGGACCGTCCGGTTCCGGAAAATCCACCTTAATTCGTTGTATTAACAGACTTGAAGAACATCAGAGGGGTAAAATAATCGTCGATGGTATCGAACTGACTAATGATCTAAAAAATATAGAAAAGATTCGTACCGAGGTAGGAATGGTGTTTCAACATTTCAACCTGTTTCCCCATCTTACCATCCTGGATAATCTAACTCTTGGGCCGATCTGGGTGAGGAAAACCCCAAAAAAAGAGGCCGAAGAAACTGCCATGTACTATCTGGAGAAGGTACGTATAGCCGAACAGGCTCACAAATATCCCGGGCAACTTTCAGGTGGACAACAACAACGGGTGGCCATTGCCCGCAGTCTCTGCATGAAACCGAATGCAATGCTCTTCGACGAGCCCACCTCCGCCCTTGATCCAGAAATGGTTAAAGAGGTGCTGGATGTCATGATCAGTCTGGCGCGGGACGGTATGACAATGATTGTCGTCAGTCATGAAATGGGATTTGCCAAAAGTGTGGCCCACCGAGTACTTTTTATGGATGGAGGCGAAATCCTGGAAGAAAACAACCCTGAAGATTTCTTTAACAATCCGCAACACGAGAGGACCCAACTTTTCTTAAGCCAGATTCTTGATTGAGAAATTCCTGCTTACCCGACTGTAAAAAAGGCTACCAATATTGACCTGTTCATTTCACCTGAACCGTCCCTAAGGACTATTGTGAATTCCGAAAACCATGTGACTATCTTATGGCAGAAGTAATTGACAAAAGCTATTTCACTGCACTTCGAGAAGCAGCACCCGAGATTCTCTGCAGAAATCGAAGATGCAGCTATCTTGCGGCTAAGAAGCAATATTCTCTTCAGGTTTGGGGAGATCAATTTCTTATTGATCCCGGCAAAGAACAAATTAATCACATTCTTGGTTTCAGCCTGCCCCCCCATGAGTATTTTGATCTGTTCGCGATATACTATCTCCTTCGCACAATAGATGTTCCCTTGAGTAGAGAATGGATTTCGGAAAAAGACATTCCCGGCGGCCCTACTTTTTTCCGAGGTCCACATCAAATACCGACCGATCTCATCAGCAGACAATTTAATAACGATCTTCAAAAATTTAAAAAACAATGTGGAAGTCTGGGTGGTAATCCAGTTCAAATGGCCGACGCGGCTTTTACGTTTCCAATCACGCCTGATATACCGGTTGCCGTACTCTACTGGATTGGAGATGATGATTTTTCCCCGGAGGCAAAAATTCTTTATGACCGATCAGTCGCGGAGATTCTTTCGCTGGATATTTTGTTTGCCCTTGCAGTTGGTGTATGTACCCGAGTGGGAGCGGTTAAATAAGGGGAATTGAGTGTTGGAATTCGATTGAGACGACGGCTATGTTGATCCAGATAACCTTGAATTATCTGGATCAAATCGATCATTTTCAACCAATCAAAAGTTTAATAACCGCTACCTACGATCAGATTGCTTTTGGTTTTTTTGGCATAGGTATTTTTTTCCTTACCCTGCCATTGATATTTAACCCATGTACCTTCAGGAGTTGCCTGCAGGAGAGCCTCATAGACAGGCGGTGCTTTTTCTTTCAAACTTTGTCCGGAGAGTGTTGGATGAACAAGCATCTGTCCCTGCTCTTCCATGATAAACGCATACGGTTCATAGGCATCGGCTTTGAAAGTCGTGGCGTCCTGGCCATTATCAATTTCGGCAACAATGGTATCAACATTATGGCTGATGGCAACTTTATCCAAAGCCCAGGCACCTGCTACAACAAAGAATACAGTAAAGAAAGATAGAACCAGCGCTAATCTTTTCATTGTTTCTCCTTTTGGAATGCAACAGCCATCTGCCGGCCTGATGAACCAGGTTCTCGATCAATCGTCTGTTGCTTCTTCTGTTTAGATCCTTAGAAATTCTTTTCCAGCTTTTTGGAAAAAAACATCGTGAAGATACTTATCCCACAACACGGAGGCTTAAAAGTGTCCCCCATGTGGGGTGTTGGCTTCCTTTTCAGAATTCTTCCATTACCTATCCGATAACCTTAAACTGCGCCAATACATTTGTTGCCTTTTTCTTTGCGGCATCACCTCCTTATGCATAAAAAAACATATTCACAAGCACCAGACTTCACCCGGTACCTACTCCGGAACGCCAATGTGCAGTATCAGTGCACTTCTTGAGAAATGAGAGGAAACATGAAATGCTCCTTAGTGTACTCAGCAAATCTGTTGTAGCATTTTCCATGCCACTTCAAGAAATCCAATGTTTCGGTGTGCTAAGAAAAAACGGCAGATAATTGGTTCGATATTCGCTTGCAATTTTTGCACAGCAGTGCGCAAAAATTGGTTAGGCAATTACTGTTTCGAACGTAATAAGCCCAGAGAAGCGACCGGGAATTTTTAATAAAAATCTATCAGTGTGGCGTGATCAGGAGATTTTCCAGGGATAAGAGGGTATTCTTGGAGAGCCACCTGATATGATTAATGAATATAGGTACTTGCAAATGAAGCTGCTGCTAAGGAACGTGCCCAATCAAATCCTCCCAGGTCAGGTCGCTCCTCTAAAAAGGCCAACCAATCTTCCCAAGCTGCATGTTCACCATATTTTTTAAAAAACTCGACATAACTTTCTGACTTTTTACGGATAAGATCATACCGCCATTCCGCAATAAGTTCGTCCATCTGTTCTGATGTAAGCATATTACCCCCCGGTAATTGTATAATGGAAATGCCGACATTATACTAAGCCGATCTTACACAAATATGACAGGCGACGCAGAAAGTGTGATTAATTTGCCTACAACAATGATTAACAACACATAAGGTCGTAACCGAGTACCGATCCACACTGAAAGACGGTATAATTTCAGATCTGTAATCGTGTCGCTCCTGTACCATCCTCGGCACTCGCGACACCAGGAGCTTGTCCTTTGCCGTCGTCATCCCGTGCTCCAGGTTCGTTCAAACAAGCTTTCGATGGTTTTGCACAGCGGTCTGATCATGTGCATACGGAATGCGGCTGAATGTTTACGTTACCATCAGGTCAGAATACGTTCAGATTGATGGGGGAGGAATGGAGCAATTTCAACAACTTTTGACTGCCTCCTCTTTGTTACACGGCAAAGTTGTATTTAATAGCGGGATGGTGTTTGTAGTCGATCAGTTGAAAGTCATCTGTCGTCACCCATGTTTCCAGATCTGACAGGGTTTTGATTTCCGGATTGATCTCGAGTTTCGGCAATGGGTATGGCTCACGCTTCAGCTGAACATCTCGCAATAATTCGAGCTGGTCCTCATAGATATGGGCGTTAACAATTTTATGAAAAGCTTTCGCAGGCTTGAGTCCGGTAATTTTAGCCATAATCATGAGCAGCCAGCCAACCTGAACCTGATTGAAACCATGGCCCAACGGCAGATCGTCCGAACGTTGATAGGAGGTCAAATACAATTTCCTTCCAAGAATACTGAATGTATGCGTGTGCATGCAGGAATTCAGGCAGGCACGATCCCGCTCTCCCGGATTCATGAAGGTCATTATCTCACTGCGGTTGTCAATCCCCTGACGAAGGTCATCATACACATTCCGCAACTGATCTATGGATTTCCCTTCCGGATTTCGCCAGTCTCTACCCTGGGCACCATAACAACGGCCCATGTCGTCTAAACCCTTGCGAAACGGATTGGCTAACCATGCCGGATTTTCATTGGCATTTGCATTCCAGGTGTTGCAACCGATTTTTCTAAAATCAGCCGCACTGGTATATCCTCTGAGATATCCGAGCATTTCAGCTATAGCCGCTTTCCAGAAAAGCTTTTTGGTAGTTAAAACCGGAAGCAATCCTTCGCTTACATCATATTCAAGGTCAGCATTAATAACGGTCAGACATCGCTTGCCTGTCCGATGATTTTCTACCCATTCGCCGCTTTTTATTACACGCCTGCATAATTCCAAATATTGTTTCATGTTATTTCTCAAGAATTAGGAGTGCTTATTGTTCAAACCATAGAAACCATCTACTTTCAGCTCACATCGACAGGAGGAATGTTGCTTTTAAAAAATTGTTTCTGATTACAAACTATTTAAAAAAGATTAAAAAAGAAAGCAAACTACGTAAAAATTTTTACCGGTACTGCAACATTATGAAACAAATGTCTGTTTTTGAAGGATCCCCCCAGCCTACCGAAATACCTCTAGCGGAAAAGGTAAGACCTCGGATGTTAACGGATATAGAGGGTCAAAACAAACTGTTGACCGTCGGAACGCCACTCCGCCGCATGATTGAACAAGACGAGTATAGCTCTTTTATTCTCTGGGGGCCACCGGGTACCGGAAAAACCACTATCGCTAAATATGTCGAGTTGCAAACACAACATAATTTTTGTGCCTTTAGTGCGGTTTTGAGCAAAATCAGCGACGTAAAGTTACTGATGGAACAGGCAAAACAACTGCATCTTCATGAAAATAGAAATACCATTGTTTTTGTGGATGAAATTCATCGTTTCAATAAATCTCAACAGGATGCTTTTCTTCCCTATGTGGAATCGGGAGCCGTCATTTTAATCGGCGCCACGACGGAGAATCCCTCGTTTGAAGTAATTCCGGCATTGCTCTCCAGATGTCATGTGTTTGTCCTGGAATCATTATCTGAAGCCCATCTCCAGACAATTCTTTCCAGGGCTTTGCCGGAAATTCCCAAAAGACTGACTATTGATGAAAGCGCCCTGCAAATGCTTGCGCAAAAAGCAGGCGGTGACGCCAGAAGAGCCCTCAATGATCTTGAATTGGTTTGCAGAAACGCAGAGACTGGAGATATTATAACAAAAGAGCTGGTAATACATTCGATACATAAAGGATCATTATTCTACGATAAAAGAGGCGAAGAACATTTTAACATCATCTCCGCCTTCCAGAAGTCAATTCGCGGCAGTGATCCGCAGGCCGCTCTCTACTGGCTTGCCAGGATGCTTGAAGCTGGAGAGGATCCTCTCTATATTACCCGAAGACTGGTGAGGATTGCCTCGGAAGATGTGGGTCTTGCGGATCCCCAGGCAATAGTTCAGGCGGTCGCGGTTAAAGATGCTGTTCATTTCCTCGGAATGCCGGAGGCGAACACCGCTCTTAGCCAGTTAACCGTCTATCTCGCAGCCGCGCCCAAAAGTAACGCCCTGGAAACCGCCTACATCGATGCCAAGGCCGACGCAGAAAAAACCAGCCATCTCAAGGTTCCGCTTGCCGTCCGCAATGCCCCGACAAAGCTTATGCAGGAGTTGGGGTATAACAAAGGATATCGTTACTCGCATGACTATGAAAACCACTACAGCTATCAAAAATATTTTCCGGATTCAATGGCTGAAAAAACCTATTATGTACCGTCACAATTCGGTTTTGAAAAAGACATACAAAAACGGCTTGAATGGTGGAATAAACTAAAAAACCGCCAGATAAAAGAAATGAAAAAATCATCTGAAGAAGAATAAATACTAACACTCCACAAGGAGCAGCCGTTTTAGCTCCCGTGCTTTGTGGCGACTCTATTTAGTCCCCGTGTTCTTTCCCGAGATAAGTACCTCACTCTTTTTAAATCGTTGAACTGCTTTCGTCTTTCTTGAGTCCACATCCAGCCCAAAGCTCTCTTCTCTTATTTGCCATTTGTCGCGATATATGGTACATACCGGCGACATCACAATTATGCCAGGGTACTGCCTTCTTATCCCTTCAATCATCTTATTATCTGCTTCCTAACTTTTATCCACTGCCTGATGAGCTATCTCTACGACAAGATTACGTATGTCTTTGATCCAATGCAACACTTGTGGGAACACGAGAAAATGCACCGGAAAATCTCCGTCGGACTGGTGTTCTTTTTTCTTTGCAGCATCATCAGCATTGAACTAAACCGTCGTGGTCTGCTTCCCGGCTCAATTGGCTCGATAGTACCGAAAAATCATTTTCTTGCGGTTCAGGGGGCGTTCACGGTCGTCTTGGTCCTAGAGGTGATCAGCTTGATTTTCACAATTCCCTGTTCATTTAGCCGATCGGTAGGGAAACAGTTTGAGATCCTGGCACTTATTCTGATGCGAAATGCTTTTAAAGAACTCTCTAATTTTCCTGAACCCATAACCTTTCTTGGCAACCAAGAGGCCATTTTAAACATACTTTCCGATGGCTTCGGGGCACTGCTCATTTTTGCCTTGCTCGGGTATTATTATAAGGTTCAGGCCAGGACCACCGATGAAAAAATGCAACCGACCGATCTCTACAGCTTTGTCGCCGCCAAGAAGGGCATAGCCATTATACTCTTGGCAATTTTCATCTTTATGGGGGTGAACGACAGTATTGCAAGATTGGTAGGCGCTTCGCCGACGGATTATCTCCACGGCTTTTATACCCTGCTGATTCTGACCGACATACTGGTGGTCCTGATCTCGCAGTGCTACCAACCTTCTTTTTATGCCGTTTTTCGCAATTCAGGATATGCCTTGTCGACCCTGATAATCCGAATTGCCCTGGCTGCCCCACCTTTTTTCAATGTCCTGCTGGGTCTTGCGGCAGCGGTTTTTGCCATTCTGCTGACGCTCATCAGCCGGACCCTGTTTATGAAAAAAAAATAATCGGCTGAAAAATTATCCCCAAACACCTGGGATAGAAGTAGCGCATTCAGGACAGCGTCCAGCATGAAGATGATTAGCTACGATCTGAAATCCATGACGCGTAATCACCGGCTCTCCGCAGGAGGGACAGGAAGTATTCTCTCCAAGTTCTCCAGGCCGATTGCCGGTGTAAACATACGCTAACCCCTGTTCAAAGCCTATCTGTCTGGCCCTGGTAAGTATTTTTGTGCCGGTCGGCGGAACATCAGACATTTTATAGGATGGATAAAAGCCGGTTACGTGCCAGGGAATTTTTCGATCAATGCCGGCTAGAAAAGAAGCTATCCCTGCCAGCTCCTCCTCACTATCATTCATACCGGGAATCACCAGAGTAGTCACTTCCACCCAGACTCCCAGTTCCTTGAAGCGGGCAATCGAAGAGAGCACAGGAGCAAGCCGGGCACCGCAGACTTTTTTATAAAATGAATCGCTGAACGATTTAAGGTCAATATTTATTGCAGTTAAAACAGGTGCGAGCAGTCGAATAACCTTGTCGGACATGTATCCGTTGGAAACAAAAATATTTTTCAGTCCTTTTTTGACTGCGGCAACACAGCAATCATAAGCGAATTCGAAAAAAACCGTCGGTTCAACATAGGTATAACTGATTGAACGGCAAGCACCATCTATAGCAGAGGCAACGATACTTTTGGGGTCGCGGTAAATCCCTGCTGCTTCAACATCCATCGTCCGGGGCACCTGGGAAATGGAAGCATTCTGGCAGTGCAGGCAACGGAAATTACAGCCCGGTGTTGCTATCGAGTAGGAAAGACTTCCCGGCAGGACATGGAAGAGCGGTTTTTTCTCGATTGGATCGATGTGCTCGGCAACGACCCTGCCATATACAAGGCTGACTATGGCATCGCCTTTTCGGGCTCGTACACCACAAAGTCCTCTCTGACCTTCCCGTAAAGTACACTCATGTGCGCAGACTGTACACTGCAAGCTGCCGTCATCTTTTTTTGAACACATAAAACCGGGAGGAATCGTTTCAAGGTTCTGGTATTTATCTGCCATTATATCCCCCAAAGGCATCAAACGATGACAAAAATTATCAATCCGGGCCCGGATCATCTGTACAGCATGAGATTTGCCGTAGGTAAGCTCTGCTCATACAATAACCATTCGTCCGTCAACTTCAAAAGCGAAGTAAACGGTTACAGGCCCGGGGTTATGCGCACATTTACGCTATCCCGGGCGTACGGTTACAAAGAGAACGATGAGTGCCGGTTTATTTCACACGATACCATTCATCCTGGGTTAACAGGTAGTGCGGCCGAAAGTTGCTTTTGTAACTCATTGCCGGTACCGAATGGATAAGATATCCGAGATACAGGTATTCGATCTCCCATTCCAGACATAAATCCACCATCTGTAAAATATTATAGGTTCCAAGGCTGCGTCGAGACTCTTCCGGATCAAAATAAAAATAGACGGCGTTCATCCAGTTATAACCGATGTCGATTATTGCCGTACCAACCAGACGGTTTTCGACTCTGTACTGAATCTGAGCGCTGTTGATTATATTATTGAGAAAAAAATCCCGATAATATCCGGGAGCGTTGTTGTTTTCCCTCGGATATCGAATCTGGAGAAATTTTTCGCAGAGTGCAAGAGTCTCCTGATCAAGCTGCAGGGGCAAAATTTCCATCTCTACATCCTGATTTTTTTTGAGCGTTCTTTTCTGATTGCGATCCGGACGAAACTCCTCGGGGTGCAAGCGAATGGGAATACAGGCGGAGCAATCCGGACATTGCATATCGTAGAGACAGTTGCCGTTTCGCCTGTAGCCGGCAGACAAAAAGAGTTCCATCGCCCTTTCACTTAAAGGGGCAAAAGTAGCCTGGTGGAACCTTGCCACATAGGGCAAACCGTATGGGCAGGTTATGTCAATCGCTACAAAAAGGTGTTCCACCCGGGAAAGCAGCAACAAGAATTCCGCTCGGCACTTCTCGTCATATGTAAATGTGATGTCTCTCATAATTCAGCTCTCTGTTTGCCGCCACTGTTATGCCGGCTTGATCAGATCGCGCCTTTCTATACCAACCCCTGATCGAGCATGGCATTGACTACTTTGACAAAACCGGCAATATTCGCACCGGCTACATAATTACCTGGAATGCCATACTCCTCGGCAGCATCCAGACAGGTCCTGTGAATCGATTTCATAATCTGTCGCAATCGATCATCCACCTCCTTTCGGGGCCAGGAAAGGCGCATGGAATTTTGTGCCATCTCCAATCCGGAAACAGCTACCCCACCGGCATTGGCGGCCTTGCCGGGAGCATATAACAGTTTATGTTCATGGAAGATTTCAGCCGCTTCCGGAGTAGTCGGCATATTGGCCCCTTCACAAACGAGCTGTACGCCATCATTGACCAGATGGATGGCGTCGACACCATTAATTTCATTTTGAGTGGCGCAGGGAAAGGCGCAATCAGCCTGGTGCTCCCACAGAGGATTATAGCCGAGAGTTATATTTACGGGAACATAAACAGCTTTGGGGTATTGCTCGGCATATTCACTGATTCGCCCCCTCTGGATATTTTTTAACAGTTTAACATACTCCAGCTTTTTCAGGTCGATGCCCTGTTCATCATAGATATAACCGGATGAATCAGACAGGGTTAGCACCTTCCCGCCAAGTTGAAGAATCTTTTCAACCGTATACTGTGCAACATTTCCCGAACCTGAAACCAGACAACGTTTATTTTCCATTGAATCACCGCGTGTCTTCAGCATCTCAGCCGCAAAATACACCGCACCATACCCGGTGGCCTGAGGACGGATCAAACTTCCTCCCCACGCAAGACTCTTTCCGGTCAAGACTCCGGTGAATTCATTTTTCAATTTTTTGTACATACCAAACAAAAATCCGATCTCTCGTGCTCCGACACCGATATCACCGGCGGGGACATCGGTATTCGGTCCAATATGCCGATAGAGTTCACTCATGAATGACTGGCAGAAACGCATCACCTCATTATCCGATTTTCCCTTTGGATTGAAATCAGAGCCACCCTTTCCGCCACCCATGGCAAGGGTTGTAAGAGAATTTTTAAAAATCTGTTCAAACGCCAGGAATTTGATTATGCCGAGATTGACGGATGCATGAAATCGCAAACCACCTTTATAGGGGCCCAACGCGCTGTTCATTTCCACTCTGAAACCCCGATTAACATGAACCTGACCGTCATCATCCATCCACGGTACTCGAAACATAATGACTCTCTCAGGTTCGGTTATCCTGTTGAGAACGGCCTGTTGCCGGTATTCAAGATTGCGGTCAAGAACAGGCTTGACACTTTCAATCACCTCTTGCAATGCCTGATGAAATTCGTACTGATCCGGGTCTCTGCTGATAATCTGACTGATTATGGTATCCACTTAACCTCCTGTTAAATTCGAATTTTGATTCCATACTTCTTTTCCCTGAATAGTACATACCCTCGTGCAAGGTTTTTCCATCTGAAAAAGGACGCTCTCAGCTATAGTACCATCACATTTCAAAACAAAGGGCTTTTCCAGGCGGACATGACGAATATATCTGCCTTGTTCTGCAAGCGGCTGTTCCTCAAGCCAGTGCCAGTCGAGATAATCTCCCGGACTTCCGTCTTTCTTTAGGCCGTTTTCAGTTAACGTCAGGTAGGGAATTCCGAGCGAGGTGATATTTTGAAAAAAATGAGTTCCCTGAGAAGGTTCGGCCTTAATTTTATCGTTTCGAACCTCGATAATAGCAGCCACTCCGGAAATGTCGCCCCATTGGACGGGAATGCCAAGCCAGGGGTCGGCGGAGCCCCATCTACCCGGGCCTATAAGCAGAAATGGAATTTTTTCCTTGAGCAATCTGCGATTCATCTCACCTATCTCAACGGCCATCTCTCTGGTTTTCGAGCCGTCAAAAGAGTCCGGACAGACATAGATGATGTCGGCAATATTTGAAAAACTGCCATGCCCCAGAGATTGACTGACATAACAAAAAGCTATTTGTCTCTCATGATCGCAGATCCTGACATCGGCTATTTCTCCCCCGGTGACCATCGGCCTCACCTGCAAAAAATAGAAAACCGATTTTTCAAGTTCCGGATCGAGATGCAGCGCAAACTCAATTTCCACTTCACCTCCCATGCCTACCTTTCCGGCATGTAACAATTCCGAGACAATCTTTGCCAGAGGATACCCTGAATATTTGAGCAACTGGGCAAAAGTCATGATTTTTATCCCCGGCAGACAGGCATCCCGTATCCTGTTCTCCTCAGAGATATATGTTGACGCCAGCATAGTGATCGGCAGTTCTTTTTCAGCCTCCTGAACTGTACGTAACTGTAGATTGGAGGTTTTCCGGTGCAGGGTTCGTTCAGGGCTCATATCCAGGGCATAGAATTCTCGCTGACTGTATTTCAACATATTCTCAACTGTGGAGAACTGCACCAGTTTTTTAGGTTTTGCCGGGGAAAACCAAAGGGATTTGCCACCCTCGACCACGGTTTTGCCAAATCCCAAGGCAATATGGGTGATACCTTCCTCGGCACGCATATCCAGGACAGGATAAAAATTATGTGACTGCGCTACGCCGGATACCGCAGGATAAAAATAATTGCCGTATTGATCACCGGCCAGCTGTTGAATAATAACCGCCATTGAGTCTCCCCGCGCATGACCGGTCACTTTGGAAAATGCAATCGGGCCTTCAAACCAGGTGGAGGCATAAACCAGTTTGATAGCGCTTTCAAGCTGTGCAAACCGTACTTCAAAATCAGGATTGTTATTGGCGAGAAAATATGTCGAATAGAGCCCGGCATACGGACGAAACTGACCGTCTTCCAACATGCTCGAGGAGCGGACGGACAGGGGTTCATCGAATCTGCTCAGAAAAGCTCGAAGTTCCTGCCTGAGCCAGTCAGGCAATTTCCCGCCCAGAAAGATGTCAGCCACTTTTCCATCCGGCATAAATTTAGCGTAATGCAGATTGTTCTCTAGGACAAAGGCATCAAATCCGTCAGCTGTGACGACACAGGTTTTCGGAATGGTAACCGCATGTGGACTCAGGACTGAATTCTCGCGATAAGCTCCCTGCAGACAGGCCCACATGAAGGCTATGCCTTTGGCTTTTCCCCCCATGGAACCATTACCGATCTTGACGAAATCCATAATATCCGGATCATAATCTTCTGCGGAAAACTTTACCACGACTCCCTGTTGGCGCAATTTTCTGAGGGAATGCACCTTGTAGACCAGATCGGCCCGAACATCCTCCAGATCGTCAATATTTAGTATATAATCCTTATGTAGTCTGCGGGCCAGAATAACCTCCGCCCTGGCCATAACCCAGTTGGAAAAATGATTCCTCTTGGTGTGATATCTGAGTGATTCCTCGGGAATGACCTTAAGTTGTTTCTCGAACTCGAAAAGATTTGCGGCATGACCTAATGCCGTCTGATCGGGCATCCGAAAAATAAAATCGCCAAACCCCAGATGTTTCATAAAATAATTATGAAGTTCATCCTTGATCAACGGTGAATTCTTATCTATGAACACAGCGGGAATTTGCTCGGCCTTCTCCCTGTTTTGCAATTCGTTGGAAACCATCAACAGTGGTAAATCGGTAATCTCCTCCCTTATTAAGCTGAGGAAGTCAAATCCCGCCCGGGAGTCGGCCCGTCCGCCTCTTCTAAAAGCCGCATCGGAAATCACCGTGTACACATAGGGCTTATAGGTCTGATAGAGCTGCAGCGCTTCTTCGTAATTGGTAGCCATAAGTATTCTTGGCCGGGCTCTCATCCGGAGAAGACGGTGCCGCTCATTGAGACTCTCATCGAGCACCGACTGTGTTTGCCGGACCACCTCGCCATAGATAAGAGGAAGAAATAAAGAGCGATAGAGCGGCGAATCTTCGACATAAATAATAACCCGCACCATCGCTCGCTCGGTATCCACCCCGACATTATGGTGATCTTCAACATTTTTTATTATGGCAAGCAGCAGATCCGCTTCGCAGCACCAAATAAAAATCTTATCAACTCCATGGCTATCTACCTTGTTCGGAAAGGTTGACCGCAGGTTGTGGCCGACAAGAATGACGGGAAGATCCGGTTGGATTTTTTTTATGGCCGACCCAAGTTCAAACGCATCCATCCCCCCCAGATAGGGCATGGTGATAACCATTTCAAACTTTTTTCTGCTGACCAGCTCAAGCGCTTCCATAGCGGACGAGACTCTGGTAATCTTCGGTGGCTTGCTTAAATTGAGGCCATGGTATTCATTGATGAGGCGGGTTGCTAAACTCCCATCCTCCTCCATTATATAAGCATCATAGAGACTGGAGACGAGGAGGATTTCCTGGACCTTGAAAGGCATAAGGTCATGAAAAATCTTAAAATGCGGATCGAAATCAGCAATTACCTCGTCGGAATCTATAAGCATATTTCCCTCCGGAAAAGAGCATGTATGTTGGTTTTTCGGATTATTACCCATTTTGAATATTGTATATCCGTTCCCAATAAAAGGAAAATGTAATCAGGGGTGATCCACACCAAAGGACAGATAAACGTTAAATTCCCAGAAAAGTTGTAAGTTCACACTATGGATCAAATTAGAGAAGAAAAAATTTTTGCAGTCGGGGATATTCATGGTTGTCATAAGCAACTGCTCACGCTTCTGAAGCGGCTCCCGCTCAATAAAGATCGAGATACCATTATCTTTCTAGGTGATTATATCAATCGGGGGCCTGATTCCAGGAAGGTACTGGATACCCTGGTCGAAATACGGCACACCTACGCTCATTCGGTGTTTTTGAAGGGGAATCACGAACAGGCACTTTTGACCTACGCTGAAACAGCTGACGTTGATATCGTCCCATTCCTGCGCGTTATGGGAGTTGAGGCCACGACCGCGAGCTATGGGGCACGGGTGCGCAATCTGCAGCATCTTGCCTGTTTTCCACCCGACCACCAGACTTTTTTAAGGAATCTGCAGTTTAGCCACAGAGTTGGTCATTATCTCTTTACCCATGCAGATGTTCCTGACAATCAGCTCATTGCCATGGTTTCAGGCAAGGCTGTAACTCCCCCGAACGGACAGTTGGAGGCCGAACTTTTGTCAAGCAGACGTTTGGCGGAGCAGAAAAATGCAGTTGACGGTATCGTCGTCGTATTCGGCCATTCACCATTCCAATTTCCACTGGTCTTACCGGATCGTATCTGCCTTGATACGGGTGCCGTCTATGGCAATGTCCTCACAGCGCTCGAACTACCCGGGAGACAATTTTATCATGCCTGAAAATTTTTAAAAAACCTTGTTTATAACAGATTAGCTCCTTTAAATAAATTTAGTAATTCGATGTGGTATTAGTAAGGCTGTCAATAACAGATAATAGAGTCAAGGATTTTGCATCCGAGATAATTTTATTGTTGAATGTGTTCACGGTTGGACCAATACTTCACTATACACCCACATTATGCAGGTGATAGCCAGCACTATCCAGATTGCGATAATGACTGCACCTGCGATGCGACTGACAGGTTTTCCATTCTGCTTGGTTTCCCGCGCCCGAACTCGACACTCGGCCAAAACTGCATGAGGAATTAACTTGATAGCCAAGGCGATACCCATTGGTATAAGGATGAAATCGTCCAGATAGCCAAGAACCGGTATAAAATCAGGGATCAGATCAATAGGGCTGAAAGCATAAGCGACTATGCAACCAACGATAAGCTTTGCATACCACGGTGTTCTTGGATCTCGCATAGCAAAGTAAAGAGCAGAGGTCTCTGCCTTGAGATGACGTGCACGTTTTTTCAGTTCTGCGAGTAAAACCATATCGTAGCCTATTGAAAATTGATTTTATACCTTTTTATTTTGTTGTTGAGGGTTGTTCTGGTGATGTTAAGAAGTTTTGCAGTTTCACTCTTGTTCCCCGAGGTTTTTTGAAGGGTTTGTATAATTGCTTCTTTCTCGATTTCTTCCAGAGGCAGCCCCGCCATTTTGTTCACCTGGCTATCACCTACCTCACTCACTATTATTGATCTGGTAACAGACGGGGGCAACTCGCGCTCGGTAATATAATTTCCGGCGCATAAAACCACTGCTCGTTCAACTGCATTTTCCAGTTCACGGACATTTCCGGGCCAATCGTGGCTGGCAAGGCAATCGATTGCCAAAGGGGTGAAGTCCACAATGATTTTTCTGTTTTTCTCCGCAAGTTTGGTAAGGAAATATTTAGCCAGGATCGAAATATCATCTAATCGTTCTCGTAGAGCCGGCACTTCCAAACTTACGACGTTAAGCCTATAGTAGAGATCTTCCCGAAAATTGCCTTGACTTACACCCTCCAGTAAATCTTTATTCGTTGCTGCAATTATTCGCACGTCAGCATACAGTACGGTATCACTACCGACTCGCTGAATCTCACGTTCTTGAATAGCCCGTAGTAATTTCGCTTGCATTGGCAAGGGGACTTCTCCCACTTCATCAAGAAAAATTGTTCCTTTGTCGGCCAGCATAAAACGGCCGTCACGACGTTTATCAGCGCCGGTGAACGCACCTTTTTCATGGCCAAACAGTTCAGATTCCAGGAGGGTATCAGTGAGTGCCGCGCGATTTACCGACACTAGGGGTTTGTTTGTTGTTTCTGCAGCTACAGCTATGAATAGCTTTGGCAATCAACTCCTTCCCGGTTCCACTTTCGCCAAGAATTAGAACCGTGGCTTCCGAGGGAGTAATTGCCTGAATCATTTCCTTCATTTGCTTCATTGGTGTACTCGATCCAATGATCATGGAAAGGGCATCGTTTGAAGAAACAAGTTGCTTGAGAGATTCGTTTTCCCGGCTCAGTTGCTGATGGGCAAGAGAACGTTCGATGGTTATCTGAAGTTCATCAAAATTCAATGGTTTTGTCAAATAATCATAGGCACCTGACTTCATAGCTTGAACTGCGGTCTCAACTGAAGAATATGCGGTCATGATAATAATCGGAATAGAAGGATTGATGGTCTTGATTGTGTTCAAGGCTTCAATACCACCGATGTTCGCCATGCGAATATCCATCGGTATACAATCAAATGGTTTGTTTTGGACTTGCGAGATAGCATCGGAACCATCTTCTACCTCAACAGTCTGGAATCCCCAACCATTCAATACAGTCTTGAGCATTGACAAATGAGCTTTATCGTCGTCGACAATAAGGATTTCACCTTTCATGAGAGAGCCGGCCTTTTGTTTTTAGTACCTTAGAAATTCATTTCTTGTTTTTTAAGAATGAATTTCGTGAAGGTACTTATACCCCCTTGAGGGGTGTTAGGTAATTAAATTGTTATTTCGGTCCCTTTTCCCTCTTCAGAGAAAACCTTTATTTTTCCGCCATGGGCGTCGATAATTTTTTGGACTATAGCCATGCCCAAGCCGGTACCGTTCGTTTTTGTAGTTAAGTATGGATTAAATATCTGTTTCGATGTCTCACCTGACATGCCGTTGCCTGTGTCTGTTATGGTGTTGGCTATGAAATCCATTTCCACCTCGGTTGCCATTACAGATGTTTGTATCGTTTTACCATCCGCCCGTCAGGATGACTCCTTCAGGCAGGTTGTTAATCATCTCAGAAGATATCCCATTAATATTGCTTAATAATTTTCTTGATTTTATATAGTTCTGAGCCCAAAATAGTGATACCACGCCTGCAATCCCAAGTAATAGCAGAATACCTGAGATGGTCATCATAATTTTGATATCTTCATTCGACGCGTTTTTAAAGGATGTTATATCCATACCGATAATGATGACTGGACGGTTATCAGGCTGCAGCAGTTTATCTTCCTGTACTCCTCTCGCCCATTCGGGCTGACACCATATAGTACTCTTTCGGGTTTGCATCATTTGTCTGCTTTGCGGCATCATCTACGTCATATGTTGGTGGGCTGGACTAAAAAGCACAGGCAAGAAAAGCTTATACACCTCGAATGCTGCAAGAGACTCGCCACCGACTGTGCGCCATTTCACTTCTTCACTTGCCCTAAGAGCGGTCATGCTTCTCAAAACTATAAAAGAGAACTGATAATGTGGAACTGTGGTAATTGAGGAGTGGGGCTTCCTTTTGGTTTTGGAAATCTTGAAAAATAGATTAGCGAAAGGGGAAATTTTCCAGGAAGAATATCACCGCATGCGTGAGATATTATTGAGTTGAATGGATGTCTGAGGACCTTTGTTTAAAGAGCCCAGATTTCGTTAAGATCCGATAATCAGGAATCTACCAGCTCCCTGGTATCGAATCGACCGGCGAGAAAGGCCTTTGCCAGGCGAAGTGGCGTAGCGTCCTCACTCATTACCCCATCGAGGAATCTGCTGAAACCAAGCAGTCTGCCTATCATGACTAATTGCCGATAAATCAGTTCCTTTGATGCACCGGTAAGCGAAGCAGTGATCAGGTCGTCGATGACTGTAGTGTAAAATCCATTTTGTTCCAGGACATGCTGAAGGAAAAGGGCGCGGCGGTGCCCTCTCTCGAGCCCTGCTCCGCCTCCTTTAAAACGGAAGCGAATATAATTGGCGTGAGTATCCCGACCGCAGATGGCGTCGAGCATGGCAAAATGAAATTCGACACGGGCATTAAGGTTGATATAATCCCGCGCGGCCAGTGCATAATTAAATGAACCTGCGGGGCGATTTCCACGAGTATCGAGCATCGCTTTGGACATGACGGTTGAAAACGCCGCGGCATCTGGTGCGGAATGCCAACTGAGGCCCGGCGTGGTAAGTCCCTCACAAAGTGCCATTAAAGGAATGGAAAGAATATCATCCAGTCCGAGCGGCTTGTGCAGGGCCAGTTGTTTACGCAGAAAACTTTCCTGATGCCTCCTCAACCCTCCTCCCAGGTCTATGACCAGGAAAGAAAATGGTACCCCTATATCGAGTGGTCGGAGCAAGCCGCCTGCGTAGTCCATGACCATGTCTCCGGTGTTGAACATGGCCAGGACCGCCATTTCGTGGGTATAGCGTATAATATCATGAATCGATCGGCACTCCAGCAGTGAAAAAGTTGAGCCATAGGCGTCGGTCAGGTTGAGCGGAATGAGCATTTTACGCAACTGCTCCCGTTCCGGGGATATCGTGCTTGCCCGAAGCCGGGTTAGCCGATCGACAGGCCCCCTTTTCCTTTCATTGTTAATACGCTCGCGATAGGCTTTCAGGGCGGTTTCCCCAATGGAGGCGGAAGCTTCCCGTACCACGCAGTTGTCTGCATCCAAAATAACCCATTGTCCGTTTTTGAGCTTGGTCGAGCCTTTTTCCGTACCGGTGAGCATGGGGATGCCAAGTTCCCGCGCGATACAGGAAAGATGATCGGTCGGATTGCCGATATCGACAATGGCACCAACACAGTGTGCTAAAAAATTGGAGGCATCGACAACACTCTGCGGCAATACAAGGATACAGGGATGATCTGCCGGTTCTTCACCATTATTTTTATCAAGTTCGATAAGATCCTTAATCGAATGGACGATCCTGACGCACCCGGTAATCTGTCCGGATGAAGCGCAGGTACCGGAGAGCAGCTGCTCGGCCTTATCGATTGAACGTCTGCGCCTTCCCTTAGCCGCCAGACGCAGGGGACGTGCCTGGAGCAAAGCCAGACCACTGTGCTGCGAATAGGCCCATTCAATATCCTGGGGCATGCCCCAAAGATTCTCCAGAAGTTGACCAAAATGAATGAGACGGCTGAGGGTTTCAGCACTCAGCAGAGGCGATGCTGCTTCATCGTCAGGTACTGCCTCAAGGCGGACGCCTCCATCTTCCTTCGGCACTTCCCGCAAGGTTTTGTTGCTTATCTGCGCACCATCCATCAGCAGGTCCACCTGCTCGTCCGTGAGCCAGATTGCACATCTGTTTTCCGATGAATCCCTGTTTTCTGTTATGGCTACGCGTAATGGACGATATAGATCGGCGGGAGAGGAACCTTCCACAGCTAGCGTACCCAGCCCGGGAACTGCACTGATCAGCATCCTGCCGCTTTCGTGGTCGGAAGGGTCGACGGTAAACAAAACCCCGGCACAATCCACCTTTGCCATGATCTGACAGAGGACAGCCAGTTCGCAATCAAGAGGAGAAAGTCCGGCATTGAGACGATAGGAGATTGCCCTGGCGCTGAAGCCGCTGGCAATGACCTCTTTGTAAGCGATAAAAAGAGCCTGAACTCCAACAACATTAAGGATCGAAGTATACTGTCCGGCAAACGAATGTTCGAGACTGTCTTCGGCGACTCCGCTGCTGCGCACCGAAATTGCTAGTGGGGCGGCAGCTTCATTGTTGCCTGATTCTGTTGCGGCCAAATGATTATAGGCACTTTCGAGGGCTTGGGCCAGATCGTCCGGCAGTGGCGTATCCATAACGATCGTTTTTATCCTATTGGCCGCCCGGTTCAAATCGATCTGCCCCTGTTCGAGGCTGCGCAACAGGCGACGAATATCCGCGGCCAGCTTACCCATACCGAGAAACCGTCTTCCCGCTGTAGTGGTGCAAACGAAACCATTCGGAACCGGCAGGGAAAGCCGACGCATCCGGGCAAGATTTGCGGCTTTTCTACCTGCTATCTGAGATGAATCCTGCAGGTGTTCATCAAGAGGAATACAAAAATCACCCACCGGACCTCCACTGAATTCATCGAGGAGCTTGAGGACTCTTTCGGACATACGTCCATGAAAGGAATACAAAGGGGCATGGACATCGTTTGCCAGAAGATTCAACCCATCCACCAATTCTCCGGTAACCGCCAGCAAATTTTCCGTCAACGATCTTATTTCAGAGGCTTCTCCCCGTATTAATTGATTGTCTATAGTAGCAAGGAGTTCGAGGGCAATACCATTATTTTCCAAAAAGATGCGGAAGGCGTGATACCGAGCCTTCAGGTCCTCAAGAGCGATATATTCGCGTGTTTTTCTGCGCTCGGTGAAATATTCCAGCAAGGAGCTGAAGGGATTTAAAATGTTCATTTATTTTCTGAGAGGAAGGCTGCGGGTACGCTCCCTAAACCTGGGGAAGTGGAGGTATCCTGAACGGAATCGGCTGTATTCCAGTGGTTTATATTTTGTCTCGTGGTATTTTTTTGCCTGAACGGCAGCAGAAAATGGTCGGCAAACAGTCGATATTGCTCGCGAGCCTGTTCATCGCTGTACAGACTGGTGTCTCTCTGGCGGGAGAAAGTGGTCAAGGCCCCGAGTACAAAGAGGGTTGAACGGAGAACATCCTTTCGCTCAAATTTTATTCTGCCGACCACAAGATCATCCTTTCTGGTAACCTTGAAGTCCATGGCGTTCAGGATCTCGGCAATAAGAAATGCCCGACGAGCCCGTCTGGTCGCATCGGCGAGGCCGCCGATAAAGCGAAAATAAATATAATTTCTATGCCGGTCATCCGATAGGTGGGCGTCGATGACATTGAAGTGAAAGCCCAGATGCAGACTGAGATTAAGATAATCCTGACTGACAATAGCAAGATTTTTGCCGACACTGTCGGGAGCTGCGGTGATATTCCCGGAGGTACGTGGGATGCTGGAAATAATATCTCGTAATCCAAGCGTCGGCAGATCTTCCCGGGAAGCCAGGGGATGAAGCAGGCCATCGAGAAATACTGCAAAAGGCTCGGAACTCACATCCGCGGGTTGAGGCTGCAGCAAATCGGCAGAGGGCTTTATACCTCCCCCGATATCGAGGAGATGGATATCCATCGGCAAGGAGGCTAGATGCATCGACGAGGTTGTAATTCCGCTCAATCCTGGGCGGCGTTCCTGAAAATGGGCGAGTTCATCAACAGCCATTTCATGGCAGAAATGGATGATATCATGAAAAGTTCGACAGCCTTCGGCGGAAAATTGAGAGGATTCCGGGTCGATCAGATTGAGAGGCGTAATATAACGCAACAATCTCCGCAACTGGCGATACTCGGGATCGACCGGTGAAAAGTTGAGATCACTATTGCCTAATTGCAGCATGGCATTCTGGACTCCCTGGAAAACCTTCATTTGTCCGGTATCGACGGTAACTTCGGTTCCCGGGGTCAGGACCTCAAGGACTTCAGGTATCCCAAAGAGTGCGGGAAGGCTCAGTTCCCTTGCCACAGTGGCCAGATGGCCGACAGGGTTGCCGTGTTCCGTGAGAATGGCGGCCGCGCGATGGAGAAACGGTGTCAGTTGAGGTGTCGCCATCGGAGCGACCGCAACCGCACCGATGGGAAATTCGGCAAGTTCAGTATTGTCGCTGATGTGAACGACATGTCCGGCTGCGATACCTGCCTGTACCACCCTTCCCCCCTGGCAGAGAACTACGGCTGATTCCAGCTCATCCGCCAGTTCCTTACTCGTCGGTTCCTGTGGTTTTTCCAGGTAAGGAAAAAGCCTGGTGGCAATAATTTCCCCATCTTTCAAATATTCCCACTGCAGTGTTATAGGAATTCCCATGATCCTTTCGAGAGTCATGGCGGTTTCCGCCAGCGCCTTGATGCTTTTAATATCTATGAGGGCCGAACCACGCTTGAAGTCAGCTGCATCATCCGCCTGATTTGTTGCCAGATGGCCATCGAAAAACTCATGCGCTGCCGGTTTTGGAGCAATATTCGAGGAATACAGATCGAAAGGATAGAGCCGTCTGAGCCGATAGATGTCCTCAACCGGCTCTTCCCCGGCAAGACGGGCGACAATTGTCAGCAGCGGTGTCGTCTCAACTGAATGGGCACGTGTCGCAACAGTCCCTCGGGCATATACTGGTGAAGCGGCTCGCACCATAACAGAAAAGCGTGCCGGTGCCCCGGACTCATCGGGCTTCGCCCTGTCTCTGAAGGTTCGTAAAATTTGCACCAATCCATCTATAAAATCCGAATCGGTTCTGTTGATAATTGTGATGACGTCATTACCGGCTGAGCATTCCGCGGGATTAATCTTCCAGCATTGTCTTGCATTACAGATTATTTTTAGTTTTTGCTCCCCCTCTACAGGTTCGAGAAAAAATTCGCCAAGGTTTCTTACTTCGCTCATGTCATCGTTGACAAGGGTTGCAGTAACGGAAAGGCGTTTATTTTCCGTTTCCTGCATGAGCTGGTGCGTAAACTGCAGTAAACTCTTGCCGATTTCGTCGGATGCCGGGGCGCCTGACTCATTTCCACTGAACTCCGGAGTATCAAGCAAAGCCATCGTCCCTTCCGTGGTGACGATAAATCCCTCCCCCAACCTAATTCCCGGATGGTGTCTTAATTCCGCGAGGCAAACAAATTCTATGCCGACAAGTGGTTCAAGCTCCCAGTTAAGGGAGTTAAAAGGCAGGATCGGAGGACAAGCAAGAGAAAGGTTATTGCCGGCCAGGATATCGTCAAGAATAGTTCGAATAGCCTGATAACGATCATACAGAGGTACATGATTGTTACCTGTGAGGGCATTCAGATTGTAGGTAACATGATGCACATTGCCGGCAATAGTACGAACCGCTTTCTCAAGATATGACTTGTCAAATATATATTCCCCACCCATGGAACGGTCCAGTTCCGCCATGTTTTCAAAAATTACCGTATTAAGCTGGAGAATTTTCCGGAAATTATTAAAAAGAGCTTTTACCCGCCAGATATCAATATCCTGTACGCTGGTCTTAGAGGGGCGTTTATTTCTCCGCAGTCGCAGCGACCACATTATCATTTCTCCACTGATTATCGAAATTTGGCAGGGCAACCGGCATAAGTCCGGTTCTATCTTCAGGGTGATTCAACCAAAATTCGCAAGTTGATTTAGGATGATTCGTATCCTTAATTCATCAAGTCCTTTGAAGAGTAGTTTAATCGTTTTACCTGTTTAAAGAAAGCTCTCTTCAGGCTGATGTAAGATCAGATGTAAATCACCTCCGATCGTGGTATGGTTATGATTGCTTCATTTACAATTAACTGGTTTTTCAGGAAAGTTATACGCCTTTTTATGAATGCACCTACAACAAGGGTGCTTTAGATAAAAGAAAAAATCACACTGAGTTTTTTGCGAGGGATTTTTATAGAGGAATGGAAGGATTAAGAAAAAAGCTCGTCATAGTAGCCGTTTTGGCTATCATTACACTTATTATCCAGCTCGGGGCTTATATTTACAGCATAAATTTGTTTCGTACCGATCTGACAACATTGCAGGATATCCATACATTTGCTGAAAATGTCCTGGAGTTGAGACGGTATGAAAAAAATTTCGCTTATGATATCGGCGAAAAGGATATCAATGAAGTCCTTGAATTTATAACAAAAATACAAAAAGGCATGGAAAGTGTCCAAAACTCTCCCGTGGTGAAACTATATCGTGATGATCTTAAAGTCTTTGAACGTAATCTTCTCGCCTATAAAGATCTTGCCGTTCAAGCAAGGGATCAAAAAAAACCGGATTTAAAAACCATGCGTTTTTATGGTCATAGGATGCTGATTTTTTCCCAGGAAGTTCTTGAGCATAACCAGGCATATATCGCCCACAGCCTGAAAAAAATCATGATCGTTCCCGCGATGACGATGTTTTTCTTTAGCGGCAGCCTAATTATCGCCCTGTTTTTCCTGACTATTGCAACCATAAAGCAGATAAAATTCATTACCCAGACGACCAGACGGATAGCCCACGGTGATTTTCGATCAATCAATCCTACCGATACCGGTTACAGCACCTATCCAATGATCATCAAGGCCTTCAATCTGATGATCAAGGAGTTGGATTACCGGCAGGAACAGATTCTCCAATCCAAAAAACTTGCCGCAATAGGTACCCTGGCATCGGGAATCGCCCATGAGGTCAATAATCCGCTGAACAACATTTCCCTTACTGCGGAAACCCTTATTGAAGATAGAAAAATATTGAGTGAAGAGGAGGAAGAGGAGCTGCTTCAGGACATTATCAGTGAAGTGACACGCGCCAGTAATGTTGTTAACAATCTGCTCGATTTTTCCCGCTCCCATGGACAGATGGTCTTTGGCCCGATTGAGCTGGCCGCTGTTCTCCAAACAACTTTGAAATTGATCAGAAACCAGATTATGCTTTCAGGAGTACGGTTGAAGACCAATTTCCCGCAGGAACGGTATTGTATCAACGGAGACTCCAATGGTTTAAAACAAGTCTTTATCAATCTCTTCCTCAATGCCATTCAGGCAATGCAGGGCGGTGGATTGCTCAGCCTGACAATTCAGTCCAATGACGAGAAAACAGTAACCGTACTGGTGAGTGATACCGGTCCTGGAATGCCGCCGGAAATAATGGAAAAAGTATTTGATCCGTTTTTTACCACAAAATCGATCGGTCAGGGGACCGGTCTAGGTTTATCGGTAGTTTACGGCATAATCAACAAACATAACGGATACATAGAAGTGAATAGCCGCACAGGCGAAGGGACTACTTTTTCCGTGACTTTACCTCGCCTGAATAACGACACGCAAGATGCTTAATTCCAATATCATATTGTGCCATGCGGATTGAAGAAACCGACAGGAAATTTTCAATAATCCTCGCAGACGATGACCGGATTTTTTGTCGACGGGTCGAAAGAATCATTTCCGAGAGTGGCGATCGGTTTCGGACCTGTCATACCGGCCAAGAGCTCCTGAATCAAATCGGACGTGAAGCAGCCGACCTGATTCTTCTGGATCTTCAGTTACCGGATATGAGCGGTCTGCAAATTCTGGATCTCGTCAAGGCAACGAATACCACAACTGAAATCGTCATCATTACCGGGCATAGTAGCGTAGATTCGGCTGTCACTGCGATAAAGAATGGTGCAGGTAATTATTTATGCAAGCCAATCAAGAAACATGATCTTCTTTTAGTCGTGCAGGCTGCCCGGGAGAAGGTATTATTGCGCCGGGAAAACAGATGGCTGAGGGACGCTCTTGATAAGCAGGAGGAGACCTGCGGAATTATTGGTCAATGCCGGCAAATTTACGAAATCGAAAAAACGATTAAGAAAATTGCTCCGTTGGATTGTAACGTCCTGATTCAGGGAGATACCGGCACCGGCAAACAATTGGCGGCGAAGGCGGTACATCGCCAGAGCAACAGGAAGGACCAACCGCTGATAACGTTCAACTGCGGCGGTTTCGCTGAAGAACTTATTGCCAATGAATTATTCGGGCACGAAAAGGGGGCATTTACCGGTGCCACCTCACGGGAAATTGGTTTACTGGAGGCTGGCCACGGCGGAACGGTTTTCCTCGATGAGATCGGTGAGATGAGTTTAACCATGCAGGCAAAACTCCTGCATGTCATTGAAGATAAAAGGATCTTACGTCTTGGCTCCACCGTCCCCATCGATCTTGACATACGAATCATCGCGGCGACAAATAGAAATCTCCGGGTGATGGCCCAGAGTGGAGGATTTCGGGAAGATCTTTATTTCAGACTTAATGTGGTCAGTATACATCTGCCGCCGCTCGTCGAACGCAAGGATGACCTGCCGCTTCTTATCAGCCATTTTATAGGTAAATATAATCGTCTTTTCACTAAAAATGTTTCCTCTGTATCCCCTGAAGCCCTCGACATTCTGATGAGTTATGACTACCCGGGAAATATTCGGGAACTCGAGAACATCGTCCAGCGCGCTCTGGCTCTCAGTACGGAGAAGACAATACTCCCCCAGCACCTTCCCGAGGATATTCAACATTTTTCCTTTGAATCAGCGGATACGCACATCCTGCAATCTCTTGCCGAAATTGAACAGGAACATATCACCAAAGTTTTACGCTTTACCGGCGGCGATCGCCGATTGGCGGCAACCATCCTCGGTCTGCCGCGCACCACACTGTGGCGCCGAATGAGGCAATACGGACTTGAGTAAATATTCATACTATCTCATTAATATATTGGATATTATTTTCAAATAACACGATATTTCTGAATAACCGTTCATTTTTTCATTTCAATTTGAAACATACACGATCTTCCAGTAAATAATAATAATTCCGATGGGATGGCCAGAATACTCCAATATTTATCTTCTGCTGTTTCAAATTGAACCAACTATCCCACCGAGTAGTAGAATAAAAGCAGTTCCGGATATACGTTCAGCTGCTATCACTTCTTCTAAAAGTAGAGCAAAAAGAAAGCAAATCGACGGCAATCCTTCCTCTCTTTCGCCGGCTATCCCTCGAAGGTTTCCTTCACCGGCGAAGGTATCCGCCCTAATCATTCCACAAAAGCCTCCAAAATTTTAAGTAGAAGTTTTCAGGTATCTGCAAAGGCACCAGGCTGCAAATTTTTCTGTAATACCTCTCCTCGCCTTTTGGCAATATCTTGAAATTCCACGTTTCATTATGAAACCTACTTTTCACCGCACATAACCTTGTAGGCAAGAATATTAAAATATATCCATAAATGTCCAGTATTTAATATGATGGCACACAATATGCTAAGCAAGGGTATGGAAAGAATTTTAGTACCTGTCGTAACAGGCGGGCAAGATATTTGGCTCATTATTCATGGAATGCAGCTTGCCGAGCGCATCGGAGGCACGGTGTATATCCTCGAGATCGATCAATCCGAGGAAAGTGCTGCCGACGGTGTTTCCGCCGGTCTTCAGACTCTGAAAACCGGAAGCAAGGCTTGGGCTGTAAAAGCACACAAAAAGGAGGTAAAAAGTGAATATTTCATGGTGAAAGGAGATTTCTGCGATCAAGTCGTGAAATTCTGTAATCGGCATAAGATTACAAACCTGGTGCTTGAATTGACTCCCGTAAGTAAAAAAGAGACTCTGGCACGAATGGTAAAAATGATCAATACCCTGAAAGACGGAAGACGCTGTCAGGTTGAATTGGTCGGAAGAAAATAAGAAAGGGGTAAACCATGTTCCATATGTACCTCCCTATCGCGGGGAATAGCGTAAATATTGTGCTTATTCTCGGTTTAGGCGGCGTAGTTGGACTGCTTTCCGGGATATTTGGAGTTGGTGGTGGCTTTTTGATGACACCACTTTTGATTATGTTCGGCATTCCACCAACGGTTGCCGCGGCATCCGATTCAAACCAGATCGTAGGTGCTTCGACCTCCGGAACCCTGGCCCATTATCGTCTGGGCAATGTGGATATGAAAATGGGAATTCTGTTACTCATCGGAGGTATTCTCGGTGGAGCCGTCGGGGTTCAGCTGATAAAGGTTCTGAGGGCTATGGGAAATGCAGATTTTCTTATCAATATTACCTATGTAATAATGTTGGGTGGTGTTGGTAGTTATATGTTTATCGAAAGTTTGCAAAGCATGAAAAAAAACAAGACACCTCTTGCTGAAACAGTAGAACCGACGATTACCGGCCATGTCGATAAACCATCGGCATTCAGCAAGTTGATGAAATCTTTGCCTTTTCAGACGGATTTTGTTAAATCCGGTGTCTCCATGTCGGCTTTGACTCCGCTTATACTCGGAACCTTCGTCGGCATTCTAGCTGCCATTATGGGTGTTGGTGGTGGTTTTATTATGGTGCCGGTCATGGTTTACCTGCTCCGTATGCCGATGCACGTGGTTGTTGGAACCAGCCTTTTTCAAATCCTTTTTACCTGCATCAATGTTACCATTATGCAGTCATATACCAATCATACAGTCGATTTCGTTCTGGCTCTCTTACTGTTGCTGGGATCAACGGTTGGTGCACAGTTCGGCACCCGGATCAGCAAAAAACTGAAAGGTGATCAACTTAAAATTATATTGGCGAGTCTAGTTCTGGTGGTGATGGTTAAAATGCTCTTCAGCTTGTTGATGGCACCATCTTTCCTGCTTTCATATGCCGGAGGTCACTAATCATGAAATTTTTAAACAAAAAGATCCTTTCCAAAGGGATTATGGTAAGTAAGATACTGTTGTTGTCACTTATTATTCCTGTAAGTGCCATGGCTCTTCAGGTCACTCCGGAAGAGATGCTGGTTGGAACCACCTTCAATGGTAATGATCTTTATGTTACGGGAACAATTGGTGCCGATGAAGATGCAGTAGTACAAATTATCGGCAGTTCATCTGAAGCGGAATTCAAACGAAATGGCAAGGTCGGTGGAGTTCTCTGGATGACGGTTGCCCATCTTGCCATTGCCGATGCTCCATCTGCTTATTTTGTGTACCTGCCGGAATCGATCAGCGCCTGGAGAGAAAGCAAGGACAATCGCTGGTTCAATCTGAATTTTGATTATAATTCCATGCTCCCTCAGATTAAAATCACTCCCGAACCTAGTGATAGAGAAACTGTTTTCAATGACTATTTGAAATTGAAAACACATGATGGTCTTTACCAGTTGGTCAACAACGGGGTAAATTATGAGGAGGTAAAAAACGGCAAGAAGCAGTTTCACGCCCGTATCCACGTGCCTGCTAAAATGCCCGTTGCCCGTTATGACGTTAAAGTTAGCCGGATAAAAAATGGGGTAATCATTGGAACTGAAAAGGCTGATTTTAGTCTAAAGCAGTCAGGATTTCCACTTTTGATAAGCAATCTGGCATTCAATCATAGTCTCATTTTCGGCGTTCTGGCTGTTGTTATCGCTATTTTTGCCGGACTTTTTATGGGAGTATTGTTTCAGGAAAGAGGAGGCGGTGCGCATTGAGATGATCGAAAACGTTCACCAGCACCCCATATGCGTACAATCAGGCAGCCGTGCATAGGCAAACTATAGCCCGTCCGCCTACTTGTACGCCTCTAGGGCACTGGTGAACGTTTACAGGCCCGAAGTTATGCAAGCATTTTGCTAATTCCTGCTAAACGGTTACAGATGATCTCATCGTTTCTGAACCAGTTCAAATCTCTGGAATGAAACATATCCGGTTTTGCCTCAGACGACGATAAGGTCTTTATTATGGCAGTTCTTGACACTCAACCACTTACTAACTATCTGCGGAACATTCTCTTTTCGAAGAAAAGTCCACCATTGCCTTTTCCCCAGTTGTTCGATCATTTTCAAAAGCTGATCGCTGAAAACAACCGGGCACTCGAGATAATGGCGGATATGGGTGAGAAACGGAGCAGTGAGTATGTTTTTGACCAGAAGTATATCAGTTCGAGTGTCACCGCCGTAACGGAAAGCGTCTACCGGATGATTTATCATCTCGATAGCATGGCTCCGAAACAGTTCCACGCTTTGTTTCCGGTTTATAATCGCATCAGATCGGAACTTGAAAGCGAATTACAGGGACATATGGTCATTCCCGAGGGTGACTTTATCATCAGTTACGGAGCCATCGACGATACGATGGAAACCTTGGTGGGCGGTAAAAATGCCCACCTTGGTATTGCTGCCAATGTTCTTGGTTTACCTATTCCCCCCGGCTTTGTCATTACTTCAAGATGTTTCGATATCCTGCTGCGTTCCGGGCCGAACGGTGATGAGATCAATCAAATAATTGATAAATGGCAGAACGATTCCAACGATTCCATTAAGACGGGCGAAGCGTCGGAGCGCCTGACTAAACTCATTCTGTCTCTCAAATTGCCGAGGACCATACGCAAAGGTATTGAACGCGGTGTTGCGGCTGTTCTCGCACAATTTCCCAATAGTTCCTCTCCGAGTTTCGCCGTGCGCTCAAGTGCCATTGGAGAGGATAGTGAACATAGTTACGCCGGACAATATCAAAGTGTTCTCAATGTTGAGGCTTCCGATGTTGCCGAAGCATATAAAACAGTGCTGGCGAGTCTCTATTCACCCCGAGCCATGGAATATCGGCGCTCAAAGAATATCAAAGAATCAGAGGCAGTCATGGCGGTTGGATGTCAAGCCATGATTCCAGCCGAGACAAGCGGGGTTATCTTCTCGCTTGATGTCTTCAATCTTGAACACAATAATATTTTGGTTTCGGCTGTGTATGGCTTAGGTGCGGATTTAGTCGGGGGCGAACAGCAAGCGGATCGCTACCGGATCTCCCGCAAACCTCCCTATGATGTTACCGGAATGGAGATCGTCCATAAAACGAGTGTACTGGAGCGTAAACAAAATGGATCCGGGGTTCAAATGAAACCCCTTGAGCCAAAGTTGCGCGACAGACCCACCCTGAAACTTGAGCAGCTTCGGCAACTCGCCGAAACTGCCATGATGCTGGAAAGTTTTTTCAAACAACCCCAGGATATTGAATTTGCCTTTGATCAACAAGAACAACTGATAATCCTGCAGACCCGTTCCCTCAACATCGAACAGAGCAAGCCTAAACTTATCTGCGATCTCAGCAGCCTGGACGCCGATTTTCCGACAATCATGGAAGGCAAAGGTGAAATTGTTCAGGAAGGGGTAGCCATGGGAATTGTTCTTCTGGTTGAAACTGAAGACGATCTAATGAATGTTCCACAGGGATCGATTCTTGTGGCCCATTACTCTTCTCCCAACCTAGCCCGGACCATGAAACGGGTCAGCGGCATTATTACCGATATCGGTTCGCCAATTGGACATTTGTCAACTATTGCCCGTGAATTCAGGGTGCCGATGATCATTAACACCGGTGACGCCACCAAGACCCTCCGGAATGGACAGGAAATCACCTTGGATGCCAATGATAACCGCATCTACGGTGGCTTAAAAACGGAACTATGTTATTATGATTTTATTGAAGAACCATTTGAAGAAACTTATGAATATAGGCTATTGCGCCGACTGCTAAAAAAAATCAGCCCGCTTGGCCTCTTTGATCCGTCATCAAAGGATTTCACTCCTGACGCCTGCCGGACTCTTCACGATCTTATTCGATTTGTGCATGAACAAGCTGTGAAGGTACTTATACAAAAAAGTTATGTCAATGATTCCTATATTAAAGAATACGCAAGAAAACTCGACCTCGACATTCCACTTGACCTGACTGTTATCGATTTTGCAATGTGTTCCATCGAGAACGGCAGTAAACTGACCCTGGATACCATTAACAGCCCAGCTTTAAGGGCGTTCGCCAGGGGAATGACGATTCCGGGGTTATGGGCGCGGGATCCCATGGCTGTTGATTTAAAAAGCTTTATGTCCAGCATGACCCGTACTTTTTCCGCACGCGTGACAGTTTCAAATTCCATAGGTCAGAACCTTGCTGTGGCCTCCGGAGATTATCTCAATGTCAGCCTCCATCTTGGCTATCATTTTTCAATGATTGATACCATCTGTTCAGCGAAGGATAATGAAAATTACATATATTTTCGATTTTTCGGCGGAGTGACCGACGAAACCAGACGTTCCCGAAGGGCGCAACTGATACAAAAAATACTCACAAAAAATGATTTTATGACCAGCACCAAAGGTGATCTGGTCGTTGGACGGATCAAAGGCGCCCCCCAACGAAACATTCTTGATAAAATTTTTCTGCTGGGAGCTTTGGTTTCATTTACCAGACAACTTGATGTCCGGATGATTAATAACGCCACGATCATGCAATTTGTGTTAAAATTCCAGGAAGTTCTACAGAAAAAAGAGGCGACTCGCCCGGAGGATCTTTATGAGCCAAAACAGACCTGTTAGAATTCTAATTCTTGATGATGAACCTATCGTGTCCAAGCGACTAAAACCCGCATTGGAACGCAAGGGATATTGTGTCGAGACTTTTGTAAATAGTGTCGATGCCCTTGGTCGATTTCGGGAATTTCCGTTCGAAATAGTAGTAACCGACCTGAAAATGGAAGGTATTGACGGCATGGAATTTTTAACGGAAGTAAAAAAAATGAGACCCGAAACGGAAGTGATCGTCATTACGGGATTCGCTACTATGGAAACAGCCAAAGAATCCTTTCGTCAGGGTGTTCTCGATTTTCTGGCCAAGCCTTTCAAAATATGTGAGATGCACGACGCAATCGCCAAGGCGGTGGAAAGGATTAAGGAATATCAGGTTTAAATCCATTTCCCGGCGAGGTGTTCCTCTCCTCTCTATGGTTGCTATTTGCATATGCCGCACTTTTTGTGTTACGATGTGCAACAACACTTGGAAGCCAATTCAACTCGGCACTACAAACGAGGAGGTTTCACCCATTCACCTAATTTTATTTTTTTAATCTCGCTGACAAAGCTTCATAAAAACAACAAGCGATAAACTTTTTTTGCTATTCCAGGTGAACAGCTCCCATTATTATTTCATTTCCGAAAAGCCATGGACAATAAAGAGTTTATCGACACCAGAAAAAGGTTAAACAAGACCCAGAAAGAGCTCGCCAGCCTGTTGGGGATCTCTCTTAAGGCTGTCTGCAGCTATGAACAGGGTTGGCGAACGATCCCATGCCATGTCGAACGTCAATTGATTTTTCTCCTGGCTAAAAAAAATCACTCTCAAGAAAAGACTGTTAATTGTTGGGAAATACGTAATTGTCCGGAAGAAATTAAACAGCGATGTCCTGCCTGGGAATTCAATTCCGGCGATCTATGTTGGTTTATAAACGGTACCATTTGCGATAATACCACTCATAAAACGTGGGCCCAAAAAATGGAGATGTGTAGAAGGTGCGTGGTACTGAAAAGAATTACCTGAAGTGATCGGATTGTTCTGCATTATTCATTCATTTGTCTGTTCCTTTCAACTCTTCCGGAGTATTGATATTTTGCCACATAGAACACAATAATTCGGGGATTACCGGATTATCTATTTTAGGATGAGAAGCCACCTCACCGATTCGTAAATTTCCGGCATAGTACTGTTCCTCAAAAAGGTGTGCCGCACGAAAATCATAGCACGCAAAAAGTGGTTCGCAGTGTTGGCGTCCCGATAATCGGGGAACTCGCCCCCAACAACCTGCGCGACGACCGGACAAAAGCCAGTGAACCGCCTCTATCTGTATATTGGGCATATCGCAGGCGACAAACAGCCAGCTCACCAGCGGTTGCCAGCGACTGGCTGCCAGAATCCCTGTTAAGGGCCCGGCCACTCCGGGGATGTCTACCAGGCGAGTAATATCCGTGAGCATTTCCGGAAGCTCGCCGGCACCCGAGACGACCAATCCCTCCACCACAGGCCGCAAGACATCGGTCGTACGTTCCAGCCAGGTTGTGTTATTCCTGTCTTCTATGAGATGTTTTGGCTGTCCCATCCTGGAACTTTTGCCACCGATCAGAATACATGCCCAAACGGGAGTTTGGGCCACCAGGTAATCGAGTTTTATGATCAGCCGGTTGAGACATTTATCCATCTCCGCATCATTCCCGGCATTGCCGTTATTGCTATCATCGCCATCAGTCCAGGCCAGGATGTTCTCCCCAGGTTCTTTGTAGTCTTCGAGCCGAATTGGCTGTGCGGGAAGATCCACTCCGGCATCTATGATGATGAGATCATACAATTTTGCGAGGGTGACAAGAGCATATCGATTGGGGTTTCGATAGTCTTGACCATTCAGGAATGTTGCAGTAATGAAGCGCCGTTCCAGTCTTTTTGTGAGTTGCCGGACAAATTCCGCGCGGAGCTCACCGGTCCCGCCCGAAACCTGAAACATCGGCAGTTCCGGCAAATTCACTCCTTCTCTCATACCATTAGCCCCATGTCACTTTCCGGCAGCACACCTGCTCGACGCCCCCGATCCATGAAGGATTTAATGGCAGCTCTTCCCTCTTCACCGAGATCCCTGGAAAAATCGTTCACATATAATTGGATATGACTGCGAACAATTTCCGGTTCCAGCTCCTGACTTTTACTTTGAATAAACGGCAGACATTCATCCGGATGAGCAAAACTATAATCGACACTGGCTCTGATGGCTCGATCAATAGCCTCGATTCTTTCTCTGCCGAGACTTCTTCGGGCAGCGATACAACCAAGCGGAATCGGCAGTCCGGTACTTTCTTCCCACCATTGACCAAGATCGCACAGACATACCAGCCCCTGTTCTCCATAGGTAAAACGGGATTCGTGGATGATGACTCCCGCATCGACCTTACCTTGACTTATCGCTCCCATTATCTGGTCAAAGCGCATTTCCACCAAGTGGTGGCAATCCGGCAGCAACATCTGCAGCAATAAGGCAGCGGTTGTCAATTTTCCGGGGATGGCAATGGTCATCGACCGTAGTTTTTCAAGAGGATGCCGGGAAGCAGCAACAAGAAGCGGCCCGCAGCCTCTGCCGAGTGCGCTGCCCGCGGACAGAAGACAATATTCATCCAGCACATGCCCCAGGGCATGGAAGGAAAGCTTAGTCACATCAAGCTCTTTGGCCAGAGCCCACAGATTAAGTTTTTCCACATCTTCCAGCAGTGGCGCGGCGAATGTGACTGCATTCGGAGCGATCCGGCCATGGACAAGACCATAGAAGATAAAGGTATCGTTGGGACAGGGCGAAAACCCCAGAGAAAGATTTTCAGACATGGAAATCATTGAGTTAGTCCTTCTATCAATTGTATCGTGGTAGAGGCGGCTTTTTGACAGGCTTCCTGTAAGCGCCAGATGGAAGTGTCGCGATCCTCCACATAGTTTGAGATACAGCGCAGCTCAAGACTAGGCAGCTCAAAATCCCTGCATACTCTGGCAACGGACGCACCTTCCATATTTTCGCATAATCCATTCCATCTGGACTGCAACATTTTCCCTCTTGCATTGGTAGCAGTAATTCCATTGACGGTAATGAAGACACCAGTCTGGTACTTGACGCCAAATCGATCCAAGACAGACCGGCTCCGTTTCAATATATCGGTATCCATAGCAGAAGAAATTTCTCCCGTAAGAGAACTGTCCAGATATGCCATGGAATCCCCCAGAGAAATGCCGAAATCACCGAGGACCTCGTGTTCTGCAAGGCAGATATCCAGAAGGTTGGGTTGACCACTCAGCTTAGGCTGAAGGTAGGCTCCACCGACACCAAAATGAATAACTGCTTCAAATCGTTTCTTGTTTTCACAGAGAAATCTAGTCAAGCGGAGCGCCGATTCAACAAGACCAACGCCTGTCACCAGCGTCCGGCAGCAATGAGCGACAGCGGCGGATTCCGCAACAAATGGCGCCATTTCAATTTCAGTTGCAGCTACTGCCAAAATCATGGTATCTACAACAGCTCCTCAATATGTTAACATCAGATGGACTCGTAAAAAGACTGTTCTACTTCGTTTCGGACACGAAATTAGAGTCTACGACTGTAACGCATAATGATTACCTTAGAAATTCTTTTCTCGTTTTTTAAAAGAGAATTTCATGAAGGGACCTCATCTCCCCCGCAAGGAGACTAAAGAGAGTCCCCCTTGCGGGGGAGACTTAGTGTATTGTCCGCAATAACCGGACACCATTTTTTTGATTGCCAAAAGTATGATGCAAAAAGACCTTTCCCTCAGCGCCTATAATTACCATCTGCCCGATCATCTCATCGCTCAACATCCCGCCGAAAAACGCGACAACTCCCGTCTCATGGTGGTTCAAAATGGGATAAGTACTCCAGGACACTACCGATTCAGCGATATCCGCAATTTCATGGGCAAAAATGATATGCTGGTCGTCAACAACACCAGGGTTTTTCCCGCAAGGTTGCTCGGCACTAAGGAGACCGGAGGCAAGGCGGAAGTTTTCCTGCTGGAATTTCCGAGAATCATAGGTAGCGGCATAGCTGTATCCAGCGGGCTGATCAAATCATCAAAACGCCCGAAACTAGGCTCCCGGATTACAATTAACGAATCGCTGTCCTGTACGGTTACAGATGATCTGGAGGCCGGCAAGGTAATGCTGCATTTGCATTTTGACCAATCGCTTGGGTTGGCCGAAACCTTACAACATTCCGGCCAGGTACCTCTGCCGCCGTATATTTCCAGAAAAGGCGGCTGTACTGCCGAAGACGTCAATCGTTATCAGACTGTCTACGCCAGTCGGCCCGGAGCGGTTGCCGCCCCGACTGCAGGTCTTCACTTTACCGACGAACTCCTGGAGAACCTTCTCCAAAAAGGTATACTGCTTGGTCAGGTAACATTGCATGTGGGTTATGGAACCTTTGCCCCGGTACGGGAATCAGACATAACGCGCCATCAGATCCACCGGGAATATCTTAGTATTCCGCAGGAAACGGTAGATAATATAGCATTAACGAAAAAAAAGAGCGGCAGGGTTTGGGCTGTTGGGACTACTACCGTCAGGGCCTTGGAATACGGCGCGATAAAAACAGGCAGCCTCATAGCCGTCGAAGACTGGTGCGATCTCTATATCTATCCGGGATTTCGTTTCAGGGTGATCGATAACTTAATTACCAATTTCCACCTTCCTGATTCGTCCCTAATGTTTCTGGTATCCGCCCTTTGCGGCCGGGAGACCCTCCTTGACTGCTACAAGACGGCAGTCAAGGAGGAGTATCGTTTTTTTTCCTATGGAGATGCAATGGCCATCATTTCCAAACCATAGGGTGAAAAATGCATTTACTATGTATTCGTTCTCCGGTCCACACTAAAAGGTCGCATAACTCGGATCTGTAATCGGGTTGCTCCTGTGCCATCCTTGGCCGTCGTCATTCAGTGCTATGCAGTGGTCGCTGCTGGACAGCCTGCGCAGCCACCACCAGTCTGGCAGGGTGAAGCCGGCTTGGCAGGCTCAGGTTTTTTAGAACCGGCACCATTGGAAGTGCTCGAATATCCGTCTGCATACCAGCCGCCACCTTTGAGCTGAAAAGAACTCATAGACACAAGTTTTTTCACCGGGCCGTTGCAGTCAGGACAATCGCTCAACGCTTTATCGGCAATTTTCTGCTGAACTTCAAAGATCTTGTTACACTCTTGGCATTCGTACTCGTAAACTGGCATTTTTTCTTCACCTATTTCATTACTGGAACATTAACGTTATAACATTACAAAATATTTTTGAACAAATTACCTGCCTGAATTCAGACAAAATTAACGAATCTCGGATTGGAGCTCAACTTATCTGTTCAGACACCTATAATTTAGGGGCAAAAGTAATTCGCTGCGTCCTTTCTGTCAACATGTTCCATAAATTGAACCCGGAAAAGTAACCGTTCACCGAACGGTTACCCGGAAAAGACATAATCCGCTCCATCCGATGTCCGCTTGTTGTTTATATCATTTTTTGGTATACATGTTGCGTTAACCATTTATTCCGTTTCGGATTTCTTAATGAATTCTCTCTGTATCTCTCTGTATATATGATTGGTATTTTTGATTCAGGTGTTGGCGGCATGACTGTCGCCCGGGCTGTTGAAGAGTTTCTCCCCCATCATCCTCTCCTTTATCTGGGTGATATCGCTCGATCTCCCTACGGCCCAAAAAGTGCGCGAACAATTATTGACTATTCGATTGAAAATGCCAAGTTTCTTATTGAAAACGGGGCTACCATCATTGTCATAGCTTGTAACTCCGCCTCCAGCGTAGCAACAGATCGCCTCCGGCTGGAATTCAATGTTCCTGTCATCGAGGTCATTACCCCAGCCGTTGAACAGGCTATTTCCCAAAGCCGGACCGGCAGAATCGGCGTTATCGGGACAAGGGCTACCATTCGGAGCTGCATCTATGAAAAGAAAATCCAGAGCAGGATTCCCGAATACAAAGTATTTTCCAAAGCCTGTCCCCTGCTCGTTTCCTTAGTGGAAGAAGGTTGGATAGGCAAACGGGAAACGAAAATGATTCTGCGCCGCTATCTCCACGATTTAAAAAATCAACAGATTGATACCCTGGTGCTTGGCTGCACTCATTATCCTCTCTTGAAGCACCTGATTCAACCCCGAATCGGTCAAAAAGTGACCCTTATCGATTCTTCCGCGGCAACGGCACATTTTTTGAAAAACTATCTGGAAAAAAACGCTGTATCCCGAGCCAATGAGGAGCATAGCCTTTGTCAAAACAGATACTTTGTCACGGATCTCACTGAAACGGCCGAAGATATTGCCGGCAAGATATTTGGTCGCAAAATTGAGTTCCTGCAAATTGAACACATTCTTTCTTAGAATACATGCAAACATTCATAAAAACCCTCTTGGTATATATCTGCCTGATTTTTCCGATTGTCGCTCATAGTGGCGAAAATCAGGCTGAATATCCTGAAGATGTCGCCGCACGGCTGCAAACCCGATATGATATGATCGATAGCCTCACCTTCAATTTTATCCAGAATACCAGTGGTGAAATGAGCGGAAGACCGCGCAGGGCTTCCGGCAGAGCTGCTTTTGTGAAGCTCAAAGGCAAGAGTTATATGCGTTGGGATTATACCACTCCGGACAAACAGGTACTGATCAGCGACGGCAAGCTCTTTTCCATGTATTTTGCCAAACTGCACCAGATGATCGTAACTCCCGCCGATACGCTTGACGCCGATATTACCTACTCTTTTTTTACCGGAAAAGGAAGCCTGCAACATGACTTTTATATTCGTCCGGCAGATGAAGAATATCAATCTGACAACAATGACCAATTCAAGGTTATCAAGCTCATCCCGAAAACTACACAATCCCAGGTTCAAGATATTCATCTCTGGGTAACGCCCGAATCATTGATCCGTCGAATAAACATCCGAGATCAATTCGGCACTGTAACCATTTTGAATCTCAGCGATCTCAAGATCAATAGCCTGATCGGCAAGAATCCTCAAGAGCTGCTGGACTTTTTTACATTCGTTCCCCCAAAAGGAACGGAAATCATCAGGCAATAAGATGAACTCAGACGGCTCTCACCATTCAGCCGAATTTGTTGTTCTTGACTTTATACGGCGGAAGATACAGGATATTCGTGATGGAGAGCATATTCGACTATAGTTTTACTTTTCTGACGGAACCGGACCTCGCGTCGGACTGGACGCATTTTCCGGCTGAAGTGAACGCAACCCGCAGGAAATCAATACATGGCGGGAGATGGTAGACCTGACCAAAACCTTAAACCGTAGTTCTCTTTTTTCATAATGGGTAAACATGACAGAGACAGACAATGCAAGCTTTGACGAACTCTTTAAAGCTGAGAAAACCAGGAAAATCAAACATCTGACCCCAGGTCAAAAAATTAAAGCCACCATAGTCGGGATAAACAATGAAACGACTTTTCTGGATGTGGGCGGCAAGAGCGAGGGTGTGCTCAATAGTTCTGAGCTCAAGGATGACGAAGGCAATTTCCGCCACCAGATAGGTGATGTGCTCGATGTCTATTTTCTACAGGCAAAGGCATCGGAACAGCTCTTCACCACCACCATCGGCTCCGGCTCCTCCAATGCTCACCTGGAAGAAGCCTTCCGAAGCGGTATTCCGGTGGAAGGATTCGTCAAGGCTGAGATCAAAGGCGGCTTTGAGGTTACCCTAGGTGGCAATGTCCGGGGGTTTTGCCCCTTTTCTCAGATGGGAATTCGCCGGGTAGAGGATGCATCCAAAGAGTATCTGGAAACCCATATGAAATTTCAAATAACCCGATTTGAAGAAAACGGTCGTAATATTGTCCTTTCAGCCCGGGCTATCCAGGAAGCTGAACGGGCCGAGCTGCGAGACAAACTGCAGGAGACTTTGACGGAAGGTCAAACCGTTGAAGGAGTCGTCAGCTCTATCAGAGATTTCGGTGCCTTTGTCGATATCGGCGGAGTTGATGGACTCATCCCCATTTCAGAAATCGGCTGGAGCAGGGTTGAGAAGGTTGAAGAATATTTTACCGTCGGCCAGAAGGTTCAGGCCGTCATCAAAAAATTGGATTGGGACAAAGATAGAATCTCCCTGAGTTACAAAGAAACCCAGGCCGATCCATGGGATGAAGTTGTCAACACTTTTCCAGAAGGTTCGACCCATATGGGAACCGTGGCAAGACTTGCCCAGTTCGGTGCATTCGTGACTCTGGCTCCGGGCATTGATGGATTGGTCCATATCTCAAAACTTGGGGCCGGACGGCGCATTAACCACCCTCGTGAAGTGCTGGAAGAAGGTCAGAATATCGACGTGACTATTGATGCGATAGATCTCGCCGAAAAAAGAATCAGCCTGATCCCGGCCGATTATGTATCGCCTGAAGCCGAGCAGGATAAGGAACGAGCTGAATACAAGTCGTTTAAATCCAAGGAAAAGAAGAAAGAGTCAACCGGAATGGGGAGCCTTGGTGCTCTGCTGAAAGCGAAGATGAAGGAGAAGGGTAAATAGTTCTCCGATCAACACAGCTTAGCACAGGCACTTACGGCTTAGCCGGCGGCGCCTGTGCTTTTCTCCAGACCTCACCACTAGACATGATTGAGGAGCTTCAATTGTAAAGGATGAGGATCGAGATAGTGCTGATTAACCAAGTATTCCTGTTTGAACTTTTTGGCAAAAAATTTCAGAAGAGTCAGAGGAACAATCAATGGTATCAGTCCCTGATGAAACTGCTCGATTATCTCCAGCACTTCCTCTTTTTCAAAATCTGTCAGATCATTCTTAAAATAGCCGAAGATATGGCTGAGCACGTTGGTATGCTTTTTGATTGTGCTCTTTTTTTTGAGTACGATCATCAGTAACTCTTCGTACCGGTCAAACAGCTCGCTCAGGGGAACATCCTTGGCTCTTGCCACCAGACGTCCCATTTCGCGATACTCCTTTTCGTTGTGTGAGAGAAGCAACAGTTTATGTGTGGTGTGGAAATCGATCAGTCCACTTCGCTTCTTTGCTGTGGACTCCAGCTCTCTCCATCTCTTATGCACAAAAATACGTTGGATGAAATTTTCCCTTAATACCGGATCGTGAAGTCGTCCATCCTCTTCAATGGGGAGATGGGGGAAATAATCCATAAAAGACCTGGCAAAGATACCGACTCCTTTTTTAACCGGCATTCCCGCCTCTGAATAAACCTTTACCCTTGCCATACCACTGCTTGGCGACTTGCTCTTAAAAACAAAACCATCAAGATCATTTCTCGCCAATTCTTTTACCTTGTCAATGGCCCACTTCTTCATTTGATCGGTAAAGTCTTGTCCACTCCCGGATGTCACCAGTCTGGGATCTGCAGGATCACCTATGAGTCTCAATGGCTCCCTTGGAATGGAGAAACCGCACTCTACCTCAGGACAGACCGGTACATATTCGACATATTGTCCCAAGGTATCAGTCAGAAATCTATCTTGTTGATGGCCCCCGTCATATCTGACGTTGTTTCCAAGTAAACAGGAACTCACCCCTAATCTGATTTTACCTTCCATCTCCCCCCCGCCTTTTTCCGTCACTGTATTGTAAAAAACCACCACACTGCAAAGGAGCTTGACATCCATACCAAGCTCAGCGATATTGCTCTCTTGGTTGGTAACGTGTACAGTTTGCCGATATCTTTTTCTTGTTTCAATGTACTCCCGCCTAAAGACCGGACACTGTCAAAAAAGGAATGATTCACCCCCATGAATTCCGTATATAACAGCATTAATCGCTATCTGTATATATCCTTTATCTTTCTAATTGTATTTTCTTTTATAACATATATCTACATCCAAAGAACCGACCGTCTTGACCGAAAATCCTTTAATACTCAAGCTGCTATTCTTGCAAATGATATTTGGGCGCTGAATAAAAATGGCGCAAGTGCTTATCTGCAGCTGGCAGTCCAGACCCATCATTATAAATCCCTCACCATTTCCATACCCGGCGCCGATTCTTTCATTTCGGTAACCAGTCCCCCTTTGTCGGATCTATCGTTTTTTTTATATAAGATCAAACTCATCGGCTTAAAAAATCTCTCCCGGAACATCATATATAACGGGAAGATTATCGGAGTTCTGCGTGGAGAACAATATGTACAGGTTATCTTTCCTCTGATCAATATCCTTATCTTTCTACTTTTAATCTCACTAACGCTAATTTTCATCGTTCATCTTTTTATAAACAGGAAATTTCTCGAACAACAGATTCAGGAACGAACTCGTAACCTGCTGGAGAGTGAACGACGTTTTCATGATCTGGTCAACCTGCTCCCGGAAATGATTTTAGAGACAGATCTTACCGGCAATATTACCTACGCCAATAAAGTAGCCAAAAATCAGCTACAACTTTCTCTTGAACAAGATACTACTCCAAATTTTTTCGATCTCATAAAAGAGGAAGAAAGAGAAGGTGCTCAAAAAAATTTTCAAAAATCTCTCAACGGTGAACGTTCCGGACTAATAGAATTTACAGCTTGTGATAAAAATAATAAGATATATCCGATATTAATCAGATCCGCCCCGATAAAGAAAAACAATCAGGTATGCGGAACCCGGATGATAGTCATCGATATAACCGAGCAACGGTTGCTGGAAAATCAACTGCATAGTGATCAGAAGATGAAGGCTATCGGACTCATGGCAGGAGGCGTTGCTCATGATCTGAACAATATTCTCTCCGGCATCATCAGCTATCCTGAACTTCTACTCCTCGACCTGGACCAGGATAGTAACCTGCGTCGTCCCCTTGAGGCGATTCGCAGGTCGGGACTCGATGCCTCGGAGGTAGTCTCGGACCTTCTTACAGTCGCCAGAGGAATTGCCGCCAATAAAGAAATCATCGCACCAAATAGATTGATTCGAGCTTATCTGGAGTCCACTGATTTCCAACAGCTTAAGGCAAGATATCCCCTCGTCAGCTTCAACACCAATCTGGCTGAGGACCTGCAAAATATCTCCTGTTCGCCGATTCATGTCCGAAAATGTCTGATGAATCTTATCATCAATGGAGTGGAAGCGATTCAAGGCAGAGGCACTCTCTCCATTATCAGTTCCAATTATGATCAAAATCTGTCCTTGTCCAAAAGTGAGCTGAATCCTACGGAAGGGAAATTCATTAAAATTATCATCCACGATGACGGCTCCGGAATCGCCCCTCATGACATGGATCATATTTTTGAACCGTTTTATACAAAAAAATTTATGGGCAGAAGCGGTACCGGACTAGGTCTGGCGGTTGTCTGGAATACCATGCGTGACCATGGCGGCAGAGTGAATGTGATCAGTAATCAAGAAGGGACGACCTTTGAACTCTATTTCCCCAGTGTCGAAGCAAAACTCGATCCTCCTCCGAAGCCAACAGACTGGAGGCGCTTTAGGGGCCATGGAGAAACTATCCTGGTTATCGACGACGAATTTTGTCAGCGCGAGATTGCCAAGCAATTGTTGACATCCCTGAATTACTCCGTACAAACAGTCTCTTCAGGTGAGGAAGCGATTAAATATGTAAAAAGTACTACCGTTGACCTATTGGTTCTTGATATGATCATGCCGCTGGGACAAAACGGTCGTATAAGCTTCGAGAAAATCCTGAAACTTCATCCCGGCCAGAAAGCTGTGATTGCAAGCGGTTTTGCTCAGGATGAAGATGTACAGGCAACCTTGGCAATGGGTGCGAAGGCATTTATTTCCAAACCGTATACCATCGCCCGGCTAGCTTTGACCATTTACAAAATTCTGCATCAATGATGTATTTTTTAGCTATGTACCTCATCAGCCACTATGAACTAGGTGTTATATGATTTTCTTTCGTATCGTCGTTCTTACATGTGCCATCACTTTTTTTTTACATACAGGGGCATGGTCTAAAGACTCAATTTGTTGGCTGGAAGCGGTAGCTCCGCCATTTTTTATCCATGAGGGAAAGTATAAAGGGCAAGGCTACGAAGATCTTATAACCGATATCTTGATCAAGGCTTTACCGGCATATGAGCACACCCGTGTAAAAGCCAATATTTCAAGGGCCTACCAACAATGGAAACAGGGCGAAAAAGCCTGCGGCCTGGCCTTATACAAGACCCCTGAGAGAATGGAATTCACCTATTTTTCTATTCCCAGCGTCATAACCCTCCCTACCGTTCTGATAATCCGCAAAGAAAAATTTGCTGCTTTTGGTTCCACAAAAGACGTAAGCCTTACGGAAATTCTAAAAAGTCATAAATATATAGTTGGCAGATCGACTAACCGTTCCTACGGAATTGAGTTTGACAATGTTCTGAATACTTACGGCGATGAGCAGAATATATTCGACTATGAGGGTCCGGAGTTGACGCTCAACCTTTTCAATATGCTGCTGGCAGGACGAATTGATGCACTGTCCGGACTACCGGAGGAGGCAATGTATTTAGCCGAAACCTTGGGCATCAAGGATCAGATTATGACACTCAATATATTGGAAAATCAGGTGAATCATAATGCATCGCTAACTTATGTAGCCTGTTCAAAAACAGCATGGGGGAAGAAGACAATCGAAGACATAAATACGGCGCTTCGCAAGGAACGTCCCACTGAACGTTACAGGGCAGCCTATGAACGGTGGCTTGATCCCAGCAGCATCAAGGGTTACCGGAAACTCTATCAAGAAGTTTTTCTTCCAATTACTCAGTAGTTGGCCACCGTCGATAAAGCCTGGAACACTTCCTTGTAGTGAAAATTCCTACAAATTATTGGAAGAAATGACCGTCATTTGGTCTCAACAGCTATACGCTGCCGCATAGCCTCGAATAAGATTACAGCAGCGGCTACAGAGCTATTCAATGAATCCAGAGTTCCAATCATAGGAATGGAAATAAGCACATCACACTCCTTTTTTACCAGGGGTCTGATGCCTTTTCCTTCACTACCGATTACCAGACAGGCCGGCATCTTCAAATCTGTTTGATAAAGAGAATGGGCTTCTGCATCCTTGACTGCTCCGAATATCCAAAAACCGGCTTTTTTCAATGCTTTGAGAGCACTCACCAGATTAGTGACCTGACATATATCAATGTGCGACATCGCCCCCGCGGATGATTTTGCCGCCGTCCCTCCAAGCGGAGCTGAACGTTCCCGGGTTACGAGGACTCCAACCGCACCGGAGGCCAGTGCCGAGCGTATTATTGCACCGAGATTATGCGGATCCTGGAGTGAATCGCACACCATAAGGCGTATATTTTCACCACTATCGATGCGATCTTTCAACTTCACAAGCAAATCATCAAAGGCAATCAACGGTGTCCCGCTCATCCGTGCGATAACCCCCTGGTGCCTTACCTGTGAACCTCCTTCCCCCGTTATACGCAAAGACTCAACGAAAGTGAGTTTAACATTCTGGTTGCGGGCCATCTCAATAATTTCTTCGATTTTCCCGCCGCGCCTGTCTTTCTGTAAGATAATTTCCGTGAATCTGTCAGGCTCCTTTTCCAACCCCTCGAAAACCGGATGTATCCCCCAGAGCAGGTCTTCACTCAGACGTATACTTTTTTCCCCGGACTTCTTTTGTCCTCCACCCTGTCGTCTCATTAGATCACTATGTTACTAATTGGCTCACCGGACGGCAGTCTATGTGCTCTGGCTCGTTCAGCCAAAATAATTGAACTCAGAAGATTAGCCGCTTCTTCAATTTTATCGTTGATGATCAAATATTCATATGCAGCGCTCGCCTTTATCTCAATTGCAGCATTTTTCAACCGTAACTTTATTGTTTCCTCACTCTCCGTTCCCCTTCCACGTAGTCTTTTTTCAAGTTCCTTTAGATTCGGGGGTGAAATAAAGATATGTGTAGCTTCAGGTTGTTTCTTTTTACGCAGAATCCCTGCACCCTGCACATCGATATCGAGTACAACATCGTAGCCGTCTTCCAGCTGCAAACCGATAGCCTTTCCGCTTGTTCCATACAGATTGTCATGCACTTCGGCGTATTCCAGAAACAAGCCCTGATCAATCATCGCCCCAAATTGCTCTTTGGAGATAAAGTGATAATCAACTCCGTCCTGCTCCCCCGGTCGTGGCTCGCGTGTGGTGTGGGAGATCGAAAAAACTAATCCTGGAAGATGTGCCATCACCCGTTTGAGTAAAGTAGTCTTTCCCGCACCTGAAGGTGCAGAGATGACGAATAATTTGCCGGTGGTCATACCATATTCCTACGATTTCGTTTTTTGTTGCTCTAAGTATTCATTTAGATGAAAACCAGGCTGTAAAGCCTGCATCCTCTGGCTTATGGTATCAGGTTGCACGGAGGAGAGAATAATATGGTTGGATTCCATAACTAGAATTGACCTTGTTCTTCTACCTTCTGTTACATCTACCAGCCTCCCTTCCATTTTCGCTACCTCTTTCAATTTCCGGGCAGGGGATGATCCGGTATTAATGACAGCAATAATTTTTTCCACCATTACGGTGTTGCCAAAGCCGATATTCAATAACTGCATAGCTCACCCTCAATTCAAGTTACTTCGTAATATCCTAAAGATCCGATCCGCTCTTAAGGTTATTCAATGTTCTGCACCTGTTCTCGCATCTTTTCCAGTTCACTCTTCAAATCAACTGTGAGATGCGCCACTGTTGCATCGTTTATTTTGGACGCCAGGGTATTCACCTCTCGCAGAAACTCCTGAATGAGAAAATCCAGTTTACGGCCGATACCACTTTCTTCCGCAAGAAACAAGGTAAACTGCACGATATGGGAACGCAATCTGACAATTTCTTCCGTAACATCGGTTTTATCGGCCATAACAGCAACTTCTTGGGCCAAACGACTCGGATCAAGCTGAACATTAGCTAACAGTTTATCCAGTCGTTCCTGCATATTCTTCAAGCGTTGTTCCACTAATTCGGGAATACTTCTCTCAATACTTGCAATAGTATTCTCAAAAAAGTTCAACCGGCTCATAAGATCCTTTGCCAATGCCTTACCTTCCTGAATCCGCATCGCATCACAACCCTCCAATGCGCCATTGATAACGTCTTCCACTATTTCCCAGACTACGCTCAGGTCTTCATCCTTCTGTTCTCGTATCAAGACATCAGGATAACTTGTCAGAATATGGGGTGTGATTTCGTTTTCCAACTCGAATTCCTCTGCCAGAGTTTGCAAAGCATCTCGGTAACCTTTGGCTAAGGTCAAATTGACTTTCACCTCCTCTAGATCGGAAAAATCGCCACTTACGGAAAGAAAAAGGTCAACCCTGCCACGCAAGAAGGTATCTGCGACCTTTTTTCGAATTTTTTCTTCAAGTAGAGAATAACCTCGCGGTAGTTTCATTTTTAGATCAAGATATCTGTTATTGACACAGCGCACCTCGACCACCCAAATTCGACCGCTTTTTTCTAACTCGCCCCGGCCAAAACCGGTCATACTTTTTATTGCCATGCATCCGCCCTGAATTAAAACTGTTAAAACGAACCGTTCACCGGGGATAGAAAAATGCCCGATCATGCGCATAAGGGTGTTGGTGAACATCTACCTAAAAACGACAAAACGATGTAGAAGGACTACCCTCTACACCGTTTTACCGACCAACTTGCCGAAATCATACTTTCGAAAATTATTTTCCTGCCAATGCTCCGTTCAATTTCTTAACAATCGCATCGCTGATATCAATTTTCTCATCAAAATATATGACGCCGTTTTTAGAATCCAATATTGCGGTGTACTTGTTCTCTTTACCGTAGTCATCGACTACCTTTTCAAGAGCTTTGAGAATCGGCTCAAGTTCCTTATCCTGAAGAGCCTTCATCTCAAATCGGGCATCATCCGTTTTGGCCTTGAGTTCTCGGCCACTTTTCTGAAACTCACGAACCTTCTCGGCTTTCTTCTCTTCACTCCAGGCAGAACTTTTTTTCTTTATCTCTTCCTGCAATGCTTTGAGAGCATCCTCGTCCCCTTTAAAGGATGATTGAAGCTCCTTCATCTTTTTATCAAACCGAGTTTTCGCGGCCTTTCCTGCCTCGGATTCAACAATGATCTTCTGGACATTCATGACACCAATTTTCAGATCAGCGGAAAAACAACTCGTTGCGGCAAAACAGACTAATGAGAAAATTAAGCCAGCCAGTAGGGTTCTTTGAGATACCATTATTAACTCCGGAATATATTTAAACCATCAAACTTTTTCTATTCAACTACGTAATCGTTCACCGGTCCACACTGAAAGACCGCATAACTCAAATCCGTAACCGATCATCCAGTACTGCAGGTTCGTTCAAGCAGGCCTCCGAGTAGGGGCGGGTTCTAAACCCGCCCTTCTATGAAGCGGTCTGATCGGACGAAAATGGGGTGCTGGTGAACAGCTACTCAACTACTACAAAATCATCTCGTCTATCCTGAGCCCAGGAAAGTTCATCTTGACCTTGAAGTAACAATTTCTCTTCACCATAACTGATTGTGCTGAGTCTTGCCTCATCGATTCCGAGGTTCATCAAATATTTTTTGGCACTCAAAGCACGCCTCTCTCCCAATGCCATATTGTACTCGTTGGTACCTCGGGGATCGCAGTTTCCTTCAATCTTAATGTCGTAATCCTTATTATTCTTGAGGAAATCGGCATTAACCTGAACACGTGACACTTGATCAGGCCGTATAACCGAAGAGTCAAAATCAAAATAAACAGGAAGCATTCCCTCGGTAGTACGGCCTTCACTGATACCGAGAGGCTTTGATTCAAGCGGTTCTTCCACGCCCATCGCCTCGCTCTTAACCTGCTCCTTCATTGCTTGATCGGTTTTACTTTTTGATCCACATCCGGATAAAGTCAGAATAGACACGCATAGTAACACAGGAAGCATAGCTTTTACATTTCTTACCATGGGACAAACCTCCAGAACATTCTTAATGAATTTATTTAACAGCGATAATAGTTATAGTGTCAATGCTGAGTACAACCCTCTCAATTTTAATCTCTTTTATAAGGGGGGTAATATACAATTAACTGTCAGAAAATCAACTGAATTCTTTTGAACAACGAAATCCTGATCCAAAAGAAAAAAGTCATTGCCCTATCAAAAGCACGAGAGTTTTTTTAAACCGATATATCATCTTACAGATATTCTCTTTTATTGATGGTAAATTTTTTAGCCCGTCGAGTGTAAATTTAGGCTAGTGATTATTATGTATTCAGATTATATAGCGTCTATACTTTTAGCAAGAAAACGTAAACGATCATCAGCACCTTTTATGAATGCCGCATGATCGCGCCGCCGTGCATAAAAGGGCTTATCGGCCCCTTATTCGCCCTGGAGCGCTGCGGAACGTTTACAGTTCCGGGGGTTATTGAGCACTTGGCTATTCCCGGTGAACGGTTACAGGAAAACAACGGTCCCATCTCTTTTCGGAGATGACAACTATATGGAGATTTGCATGGCCAAAGTAAATATCAGTCCAAACAGAACCACAGATAAAACCATCCGCACAATCGATCGGAAACGTGAACAGGAACGCCGTAAAATGTTTCTGAAAGCAAAAGACCATGCTCCGGAATTTGCCGCAAAACTCGTACAACGCCTGATCGATAGAGAAATAATTGAAACTACGTCCGTTTCGCAATTACGGGAAGCCTTTGAAAACCAGTTGGGTAAACTGGGTTATATGGAAGAGTTCGAGTTGCAGATGAAGATTGCGCCTATTCGTACTATAGCTCAGGACCCAAACGTTGTGAGCTTGTACTTTACCCAATACATCGTCGAAGATCTCATCGAGCATCCGGCAATTCAGGATATTTTTGGTGACGACCTTGATATCTATCGCGCGGTTGACTCGGTCTTCAGGGTGCTCAGGCAATAAATGGAGCATCCCGGGAACGTCCCCGTCCTTCTCTATGCGGATGCGAAGGGGAATATTAGTGAGATCGCCGAACTTGAAATGGTCGGCATGAGTAATGGAAATTTTATTCGTCCGGCGCTCGACGATTTAATCCCTTTACCTGAAGGCAGTGATCTCTTTACTTTGCCCGGCCGGCTGCCTGTCGGCTGGGACCCACGTTCGAATGAACCCGTTTTACTCTCGGAAAGTCCCTACGGGGATGATGAGCAAATCATGGCGGTTGCCGCTTTCATGGCACCGGCTCACACAGCCATCTTGTCCAGCGGTTATCAGACACAACCGGGGGCTCCGACCTTGCCCTTGTTTGCCTATACCGCCGTCGGCTGGTATCAGGACAGGTTTTGGGTCACCGGCTTTCGCAGCGACCTTGATAAAAGGCAGGATGCCGATCAGTATCAACAAACCGAAGTCATAAAACGTACCAAAAAGAAACTTCGGCAATATCAAGAAAACAGGCTTGTTCAGCATTTAGGTAAATGCTGCCTCACTTACGGCTGTCCTGCTGCCAGGAATTTTTTTCTCGGGCGCTGGGAAGCCCCTTTACCAACTTCACCTGATTGTAATGCGCGCTGTCTCGGCTGCATTTCTCTGCAGGCCTCAGGTTGTTGCCCCTCAACCCAGGATCGTATCACCTTCGTCCCAAGTGCTGGAGAAATAAGTCAAATGGCCGTTGCCCATCTCGAGGCGGCAGAAAATCCGATTGTCAGTTTTGGTCAAGGCTGTGAGGGGGAACCTCTTTTACAAAGCCGAAGTCATAGAGAAAGCGATCCGGACTATCCGAAGCAAGACATCCAGGGGCACGATTAATCTCAACTCAAACTCGAGCCTGCCGGACAGACTTAAGCGTCTTGCCCGAGCCGGATTGAACAGCCTTCGGGTAAGTCTTAATTCTGCACAGGAACATTTTTATACACCGTATTACCGTCCAAAAAATTATAGCTTTTCCGATGTTACGAAATCAATTGATGTCATGAAGGAAAACGGCCGTTTTGTCTCCCTTAATTATTTTATCCTTCCAGGATTTACAGACTCGGTTCAGGAATTTGAGGCGCTTTGTGCTTGATCACGCTCCACCATCCGGATTTTATCCAACTTCGCAACCTGAATATGGATCCCGAATGGTATCTGAAAAGCCTGGCTCTGCCCAAGGATACTCATGCATTAGGTATTCGTCCATGGTTTGACCTCCTGAAAATGGAATTTCCCTCGCTTCGGTTTGGCTATTTCAATCCCCAAGTTCACAACTAATCCACGGTGCGGATTTACTTGTAGCCGTTCACCAGCAGCCCATTTTCGTCCAAGATTATTTATACCCTGCTCCAATTCTTAACTAACCCAATCCTACTTTTTAGCACAATGAGCGTGTTATAGCTGATTTTCCTTTGCTTTCTTTAGCTGATAAGATATGATGTCAACTAATAAAGTTTATCACTATTTATATTGAGGTATCATTATGGAACAATTGCCAAACATGAGGTTGACACCCCAACGACAAATTATCCTGGAAGAATTGGGGAAGGTGACCTCGCATCCGACAGCCAACGAAGTTTATGATATGGTACGCAAGCGATTGCCCCGTATCGGTTTTGGTACGGTCTATCAGAAATTTGGAACTCATGGCCGATAACGGCATTATCCTTAAGCTTGAAGTCGGAGGCACGCAAAAACGTTTCGATGCTACCGTAATCCCCACTACCATATTCGGTGTTCTTCATGCGGCAAAGTCAATGATATTGAAATTGCTGTTCAGGAGCAAATCAATGAGGTAGCGGAACAAGTCAGTAATTACAAAATTCTCGGCCATCACATTGAATTTTCAGGAATATGCAGAAATGCTGGGAAAAAAGCAGAAAAACGAATATTAATTGATATTTTTTGTGGAATCCACGACCGATTTAAAAAGTAAAGGGGCATAAACGAATGATCATTGTCCTTGCCCATTCTTGTTTTATACTGATTTTCAATTGAATATCACTTTACTGAATCTGCGCTTACCCACCTTGATAAGCATTTCCCCAAGCGGTCTGATCACCGAGTTTACATCGTTGATCTTCTCGCCGTCTATTGTTACGGCACTTTGCTGAATCATCCTCCGCCCTTCAGAAGTTGATTTTACCAGACCTGCATTACCAACAGATTGGGAAGGCTATCGGCTCGACGGCCGTACATCGTATCTCAGGTAAATCATCCGGGACACCGCCTTGCCGGAAGACCTTTTCGAAATTTACCTCGGCTGCTTCAGCCGCGGCAATACCATGGAATCGTGCAGTAAGTTCACGGGCTAACTGCTGTTTTACTTCTTTTGGGTGCAGCAGACTTCGTCTCCACCTTTGTCTTTCAGCTCCGCAATTTCCTTATTGCTCAGATCACTGAGCAGATCAAAATATCTGAACATGAGATCATCGGAAATCGACAGCACTTTTCCATATATGTTATCAGCCGACTCGGTGATGCCGATATAATTTCCCAAGGATTTGCTCATTTTATTGATGCCGTCCAATCCTTCCAGGAGCGGCATTGTAAGCACCACTTGTGGTTCCTGTCCGTGTGATCTTTGCAGATCTCTGCCCATCAACACATTGAACAACTGGTCTGTTCCGCCAAGCTCGACATCCGCCTGCATGGCTACCGAATCGTAACCCTGTATCAAAGGGTAAAGAAATTCATGAATTGAAATAGGTTTACCGGATTCAAATCTGTTCCGAAAGTCATCCCTCTCGAGCATACGGGCAACTGTCAGCTCGGATGCAAGCTTTATCATGTCGATGGAGGTAAGTTTGCCAAGCCACGTACTGTTAAAAACCACCCGGGTCTTTTCTGCATCAAGAATTTTAAAAACCTGTTCCTTGTAGGATTCAGCATTTTCCGCGACCTGCTCTACAGTCAAAGCCTTTCTGGTTTCGGATTTGCCGGTAGGATCTCCTATCATGCCGGTAAAATCGCCGATGAGAAAATAAATATCGTGTCCCAACTCCTGAAAATGCTTCAGTTTCTGGAGCAAAACGGTGTGACCGAGATGGAGATCGGGAGCTGTGGGATCAAAACCGGCTTTTACCTTAAGAGGAATACCTGTCTCCTTGGATTTTTTCAGTTTTTTTATCAATTCCTCTCGGGAAATGCAGTCGACAGCTCCCCTTTCAATCAACTCCAGTTGCTCTTCGATCGACGCCATGTTTATGCCTTGATGTAATTAGTATTTATCTATGATTAATTTTCAAAAGTGTCTTGAAGTAGCACTTTGAAACGGGGCAAGCAAAAAACTTCATAAGTGAGATGCGATTCGTATTAAGATTCTACCGCCATCGGCTATTTTGCGTATTCTACAGCCCTTGTTTCCCTTATTACGGTAACCCGGATTTGGCCGGGATAGGTTAATTTACTTTCAATCGACCTGGCGATGTCCTGACTCAAGAGTGCGGCTTCCTCATCTTTTACTTTTCCGGAATCAACAATTATACGCAAATCGCGTCCAGCCTGGATAGCGTAGGATTTTTCAACACCGTTGAATCCATTGGCGATGGCTTCGAGATCTTCAAGCCGTTTCACATAGCTTTGCAGCATTTCCTTCCTCGCTCCGGGTCGGGCACCGGATAGGGCGTCTGCCGACTGAACCAGAATATCTATGACGCTAAGCGGTGGAAGTTCTTCATGATGAGCGCTGATAGCGTATACCACTTGCTCGGGTTCACCGTATTTTTTTGCCAGATCACGGCCTATTATAGCGTGAGATCCCTCAACTTCATGGTCAACAGCCTTACCGATATCATGCAGAAGCCCTGCACGCTTGGCCATTTTCACATCTACTCCCAGTTCAGATGCCATGATTCCGCAGAGAAAGGACACTTCAAGTGAATGCTGCAGGACATTTTGTCCATAGCTGGTTCTGTATTTTAACCTTCCAAGCAGATTGATCAACTCAACGTGCACACCGTGAGCTCCGACATCAAATGTCGCCTGCTCTCCAGCTTCCCTCATGGTGATTTCCAGTTCCTTGGTCATTTTTTCGACAACTTCCTCAATGCGGCCGGGATGAATTCTGCCGTCATTGATGAGTTGCAGTAATGCCAATCGAGCAACCTCTCGACGCACCGGATTAAATCCGGACAGAATGACTGCTTCCGGAGTATCATCAATGATGATATCGATTCCTGTAGCAGCTTCAATCGCCCTGATATTTCGCCCTTCCCGGCCGATAATCCGTCCTTTCATCTCATCGTTTGGCAATGGAACCATTGATACGGTTCTATCAGCCACATAATCACCGGCATAACGAGAAATGGCCAGAGCCAGAATATTTTTCCCTTTCCGGTCTGCCTCCATCTTCATCTCGTTTTCGATCCTGACCAGTTTCTTTGCCGCTTCCATTCTCGCTTCACTTTCCAGCGAGTCCATGAGGAGTTTTTTGGCCTCTTCCTGGCTTATCCCTGCGAGCTGTGCCAACTCATAGCGCCTTTTACTGATCAGCGTATCTATTTCCTTGTGCTTCTCGTACCACTCGATTTCCTGTTGTTTGACCAATCGTTCGCTGTTGTAGAACTCAGTCTGTTTTCGATCAAAACCGTCCCATTCCCGTTTCAGACTATCTCTTTTTCGCTTGAGCTGCCGCTGCTCCTCTTTTAATTCATCTCTTTCCGATTTCAGTTCTGCCTCTAAAGCCTGCTTAATCTGATATGCGGCTTCCTTGCTTTGAAGAATTGCTTCTTTTTTAATTTGTTCCGCTTCAACTATGGCTTTTTCTAAAATCTGGTTACTTTGAATTTTTATATTTTTTTCATGCCCCTCAACTATCAGTTTTCTGAAATACATACCGAGGGATGTCCCAACGAGGACACTGACACAGACGAGTAAATATGGATGGCTTAATAAATCCATTGAACGATCCTATCTGGTGTTGATTGACAGGACAGAAGAAAAAGCAGAGAAAACAAAATAAATGGGCGGGGGGGGGAACTCTGAGGAAGCTGTAATCCGCCTCATTTTGACAGGACTATAGCCGGCTGTGTAAAATAACCACTACTTCCGTTATTACTTACCTGAGATCGGCAACCATTCAGACAAACACACCTATCCGGTTGATGACCCCACCTCTCCTTGTATTTGCAGATAGTTCTAAGGTCATTGACCATTTTTTCTTTCTCGGGAAGAAATCACACGCATTTCTGCCTGCGAATCGACACCGGAGTGAAACTGAACAATCCGTTTTACGTTCAGATAATTGTAACTACCAGTAAACAGTACTTTTATGTATACTGCCCCTATTTTAAGAGGTTATTCCACGATATTATGTTAGAATAAGTCAATCTAAATAAGCTGATCTAATCGGTTTATTCAGAGAAATATCTAAAAAGCAGTCCTGCTTCCCTTAATTTATATTTTGTTCCAACAGCATCTTTCTGCTGAGGTCAATCTTCTGTTATATGTTTAACCAACCTTGTGTTCTCCTCAAAAGAGCTCTGGAATGAGAACTCTGGAAAGCATCGGTCGGATAGAAAATCCAGCAAAAAATCGGGTCCATTCACCTTGAATAATTATCTTCCCCACACTGCCGTGTCACCAGGAAAGTTAAACCTATAGAATAGGTGGGCAGACTCGTAATAACATCCGGAAATTCGAATTCGATTTTCCTTCCGCTACAAGTGGAGTTACCCTTTTTTTGGGAGTTGGCTCAACACACACTGAAGATCACCAACAGTGCAGGGAAAACTTTGATTCATCATACTACAACAAAAACATTATTTAGCTATTTTCGATACAGCTTTTATGGAATTTTTTCCTTTATGAAATTATAACAGACTTTCCGGGAAACGAAAACATTTTATACCTGTCAGCCTCATTCAGATAACAACTTGGACCGTATTTCCTCGCTGAGTCTGATGATTCTCTCCTCTGAGTCTCTTTTATATCCCTCGAATTCCTGCATGAGCTTTACATAGCGGGACGCGATATTCAAGCAGGCTAAAATGGCCACCTTCCCAACCGGCAATGTTCCGGTGGTTTGTGGTGAGCCGGTTTCGACAAGTTGACGAACGAGGGAAAAAATCGATCTCAGTTCTTCCTCTGAAGAAGCAGTATAAAACTTATATTCCTGCCCCAGCAGCTCGAATCTTACCAACCTTTCCGTCTCAGACATATCAATCCGGGATCCACCTTGATTTTCGTATCCGTTCACCGGAAATAGCAAAATGCTCGCCTATCCACCGCCCTTTAAACATTCAGCAGATCGTAAGAAAGCACACGGGCAGTCCGACGGGCTTTAGTTGTAGTTGGCCTATGCACGGCGGTCTGATTGCGAGCATATGGATACTGGTGAACATTTACTGGTTTCCTGCTCTGCAACATACCTTAAACTGCAAAAAAAGGCCTACTCGATAAGCAGAACTCTGTTAAGTCCCCTTCAGGAGTATTTTTAAGTTCCCTATAGAGGAGTTAACATTCCTTCACGAAAGAACCAGCGGTAAACAAGAAATCACCTCCTGATCGAGAACCACTACACTATTCGTTTGAACTGGTCACCGAAAAAAGATCATGCTGAACATGTCTCTCTTCTTCATCATCTCTTGCCTCGGTTTGCTGTTCCTCCAAACCAGATTCTTTTTCATCAATATCGGTACCCTGGGCAGAACTGCTCGTTGTTTCATTTTTTTCATTATCCAGAGTCAGTTCCCATTCCTCTATCTGGTCTACTATTTTATTGACTCTTTCGCTTATCTCGTTTCGCTCAGTAACCTTGGAAGAAATATTGTTCCTCAGTTCTTCAATCAAGAGATCCCGCTCAAACACATCTTGCTCAAGTTGCGTTTTTTCGGCCTTCAACGCTGAAAAGCGCGTCAATAGTTTTTCAACAAATTTTTCAAGCCGCTGCAGCTCACTCTCCTGCTCCATATCTTTCCCCCTCAATTATTTGTTTTTCATAAATTATAGCCAAACAGCTTTCTATACCATCTCCATAACCAATGATGTCAATACTGTATCACAGGGAATATACCATGCGTCCTATTCACCGCAACCTCTATCAGATTCTGGAGTACTGCCAGTCGATCGGCCGGGCATTGTCGTAGGGCATGAAGCCGTGGAAAATCCTGCAATCGTCATCAAACACCATCGGTAAAAAAAATCTGTCTCCTTCCCACATGGGCAATTTCATGATATCTGCCACATCAACCCAGACCAAATCCCCTTCTTCGTTTGATGTCCTCGGGGTTCCGCTAAAACTATCGATTCTGTAAATAAAACCGAACCAGTTTTCACCCTGCGGGCCAAAACCCGTCCAGTTTATCGTCCCGCGCAACACCGCTGTTTCACACTGAATGTTCGCTTCTTCGCGTATCTCCCGGACGAGGCATTCGTAAATGTCTTCGTTCGGAAGCATCTTTCCGCCCAAGCCGTTATATTTGCCGAGATGTTGATCTTCAGCCCGTTTGTTTCTATGCACCAGTAAAGTTTGTTTCCGGTCGGGAGATAAAATATATCCCAGGGTCGCTACTATTGGTGTGTACATCTCATCCCCCAATTTTCGTAACCGTTCACCAGCACCCCATCTTCGTCCGATCAGGCCGCCTCACATAGCCAACTATGGCTCCGGGGCCTGCTTGACGAACCTGGAACACTGGGTGAACGGTTACAGATAAGAGTTTTGCAGTCTTTTAACGTGTCCCGGTGAATGATTACCAGATTTCTTCCACCAAATGAAGATACATATTCCGATGTTCCATTTCTTGTGATACAGTTGTGATTAAGATTTATTGCTATCCATGACCAACTACCACATTTTCACGATGACCTCGATGCCTGTTACTATTTTCTCGGAACGAAGATTAGCCGTTCTCCTGTGCCTGTTTTTTTTACTGCCGGCAATCACCAAACATTGTCATGCAGCAGCCACTCACAAAGAGAACTTTCCAAGACACGAGGCTATTGCTAAAAATGTCGCCTTCTGGGAGAAGATATATTCTCAATACTCCCTTAGCGAGGCAGTTATACATGACTCGAACGATTTATCAAAGATTTACGAGGTCATTCCACTGCTTAGTGAAGATTTACCTGGAGCAGCCCGTATCAATTCGCTTTTTCAAAAGCAGGCCAGGGAGAAATACAGTGAAATTCTCACCAGACTTGCCGGTCGAAAACCAGTTACTCGTGATGAAATTAGAATCGCCGCACTATTTTCCGAGCCAAACTGTTCCAGGGAGATGGCTCTGGCTGCCGAGAATGTTCGCAGTCAAACAGGACAAAAGGAACGCTTCCTGGCCGGGGTCATAAATTCCGGCAGGTACATGAAGGAAATAAAAAGAATCATTCTTGCCTATCACCTACCTGAGGAGCTGGCGTATCTCCCCCACGTTGAATCTTCTTTCAATTTCAAGGCCTACTCCAAATTCGGGGCAGCAGGTATCTGGCAATTCACCAAGGGCACGGGAAAACAGTACCTGACGATAGATCACACACTGGATGAGCGTTTAGATCCTATCCTGGCCACCCATGCCGCCGCCAAATATCTGAAAAACAGCTATGATGTTCTCAACAGTTGGCCTCTTGCTCTCACCTCGTACAACTACGGTTTGGCCGGCACGGTAAGGGCTGTAATTGAGGAGGGTACCTATGAAAACGTATTCACACACTATAGCAAAGGAAACTTCAAATTCGCTTCCAGAAATTTTTATCCGGAATTTTTGGCGGCACTGAAGGTGGCCAAGCAACTGGAAAAGAGGCAAAAAGATATGATCAAACCTGCCCTATCCACTTGTTACCTCACTCTTCCGGGATACGTCCGTTTAAGCGATATCAGCAACCACTTCGGCGTTTCATCGGATACAATACAATCACTTAATCCTGCACTACTATCATCCGTTATAAGTGGTGAAAAGCGCATTCCCAAAGGTTCTACCATCAGGTTACCCGAGGGGAAAAGGATGAATCATCTTCTCGCCTCAATCCCGTCTTCTTTTTATGGGACGGAGCAGACCGCGGATCTTTATCATCGAGTTAAAAGAGGTGATACTGTGGCAAGTATCGCCCAGCGTCACGGTATTTCTGTAAAAAGCCTCATGAAGGCAAACAAGCTGGATCAATACGCAACAATCTATCCCAACCAGAGGCTGAAAGTTCCAAGGTCGGAAGGGACAAGTGTCAGGGCCAAGAAGAATGCACCTCGCATATCTGCTCGTAGAATCAAAATATTCAACAGCGGCCGGAATTCCTCAATACCTATTCTTGTTGCTAGCCAAAAACAACGCTCCGGAACCAGACTTGCCTCCCTTCCCAAGAAAGATCCAAGCCTATATAAGGTTTTCAATATCCATCGGAAAAACCATAAAACCTATGGATTTATAAAAGTTCAACCCGAAGAATCATTGGGACTTTATGAAAACTGGCTTGGAACTGAGAGTACTAAAATTGCCCGTCTCAACAAGTTGCCGCCAAATGCACATGTACATTCCGGGCAACGGATACTCCTGGTCTTCAATCAGCTATCGCCTGCACTCTTTCAAAAAAAACGTCTTGATTATTTAAAGGAGACCGAAAAGGACTTCTTCTCCACCTTCATGATAATCGGGCAGAAAATTTACCAGGTGATTTCAGGAGATACTTTGTGGGATCTCTGTTACAACAAATTCGATATTCCACTTTGGCTTCTGGAACGGTACAATTCAAATATGAATCTGACCAGCCTCAGTAAAGAACAAGAGATTATCATACCGATAATACAAGAAATATAATATATAGCACCTTCGAATTTTATAAAAAAAGGATTTCAATGGATCTTACAAAGACAATTAATGAGCTGAAAAAAAAGGTAAACTTCACAAATAACGTTGGAATGATCCTCATTCACAATGGGGTCGTCCGTGATTGGTCAAGAAACGATCGATCCGCGGTTACTGCACTTGAAGTCACTCCAGACCCCATGAAAATCGAAGCACTCCGGCAAGAATACCTGCAACGGGAAGGAATATTTGAAATAATTATCGAAGCATACTCCGGAACCTTTCAGCCGGGCGACGATCTCCTCTATATTATTGTCGCAGGCGACATTCGGGAAAACATCAAGCCGGTTCTGGCCGAGCTGCTTGACCGGATCAAAAGCGAGGCTGTAACAAAAAAAGAGATTTTTGCTCATTGATCAGGCATAAACGTACACCGAAAATAGCAAAAATGTTTGTATAACTCCAGGCCGGTAAACGTTCATTAGTTGTGCTGGTGAACGTTTACGGTCAGCCATCTATTTCTGAGTTTCCGAGGTTATGTGTGTCAACTGCCAAAACATTTATTGAAAAATTTACCGATATACATCCCCTCCCCCACGTAGTTACCACCGTCACGCGTCTGATCAACGATCCGGATTCAACCATGAAGGATTTTGAGGAAGTCATCAAGGTCGATCCGGTGCTGGTCAGCCGTTTGCTCAGGCTCGTCAACAGCCCTTATTACGGATTGATCCAGACTGTTGATTCCATTGGTCGAGCAGTGGCCTTTTTGGGCATGAAGAACCTGCATAACCTGGTAATTACCGACGCCCTGAAAAATATTTTTATTGGTCCGGAAATCCATTCCAACTTCTCAAAAAAGAAACTTTGGCTTCACAGCGCTGCAGTTTCCATCTGCAGCAAGATGGTTGCCGAAAGAATTTTCGGGATTAATGGGGATGACGCTTTTATGTGCGGTATTCTTCATGACTTTGGGTTGTTGGTCGAAGAACAGATCAGGCGGGAAGAGTTCCACAAGATCTGTGCTTCATCCACTTCGACCAGCTCACTTCTGGACATGGAGCAACAAGCATTTTCAACCGATCATTGCGAAATCTGCTACTTCATGACCCTGGATTGGAATATGCCGATGGGCATCCAGGAGGCCATTCGACATCACCATGTGATTTTCGACGAGATCGAACCGTCAAGTCTGACAGGAATAATCCAGATTTCCGAATACATTACCGGCCAACTCCAACTTGCAACTCTTCCTGATCTGGAAACGGTTATATCACCACCGCTCATGAGACATCTGCAGGAGAATTTGGATGAATATACCGTGCTGATTGAGGATTTTCCTGATGAAATGACCAAAGCAGAGAGCATCTACGGTTAACCCCCGAAAAGTACGGGGACAAATACCTTCACGAAATTCTTTCCGAAAAGCCGGACAAAAATTTCTAAGGTACTAAGAGGCATGGCCGGCATGACCAATTTGTTCAAAAAAGCGATTGCATATGATGAGCATATAGAGGCATTGCTTGTCTTTCTGCAGGAGGAAATTCCCTCTATTGCCGTTGCAGCCCTCAACAAAGAGGGGCAGCTGCTCTCAAAAGCGAAAAGAGCTGAGTTCCCCAAAATTGTCGTTGACGAATTGATGGTCGTTTTGGACAACACCGAAAAGGATCACCCCATCTGCCTTCCCAACGACAGATATTTCGCGCTTTATATCCCTCGCCTGCAAGCAACATTGCTGGGATACGCTCTGTCTGAAGACTCGCGTCCCCACGACGTCTCTTGTTTGCTCAAGTTCGCTGTTCGCAGCTATTTCGACCGGATAGAGGTTGAGCAACTCGACAAGAAGATTGATATCCAGAAAAATCAGTTCAATCGTAAATTCCTGGTAATGGACTCAAAGTATCAGGAGATGCTTGAAGAAACTCAGCGAAGTTACAGAATTATTCAGGAGCATCAGGAAAACTATTCAAAAACCCTGCAATCTGAAATAAAAAAACAGACCCAGGAACTTCGCAAAGCTAAAATGACGGCCGAGAGTGCCAATCTCGCCAAAAGTGAGTTCCTTGCGGCCATGAGCCACGAAATCCGTACCCCAATGAATGGCGTCATCGGCTTTACCGATATACTTCTCACCACCGACCTGGATGAAGAACAACGTGACAGTGCATTGACCATCAAACGCAGTGGCGAAGCTTTACTGGGACTAATCAACGATATCCTTGATTTTTCCAAGGTGGAAGCAGGTCAAATGACGCTCGAATACATAGACTTTGATCCGGAAATCACCGCTCATGATGTCTGCGAACTCATTCGACCCCGAGTTACGGGCAAACCAATTGAGGTACTCTGTCGCATCGCCGACAACCTCCCCGCCAATGTTAAAGGCGATCCCGGAAGATTTCGCCAGGTGCTCATCAACCTGCTCGGCAACGCTGCTAAATTTACCGAACGAGGCGAACTTGAATTGAGTATCGAAGTTCAGGAGGAGACTAAAGAGACCATTACTCTGCTCAGTAAAGTCAGAGATACAGGCATCGGCATCGCCAAAGATAAATGTGAAACCATTTTTGAAGCTTTCAAACAGGCGGATGGGACAACGACCCGAAAATATGGAGGCACAGGACTTGGCCTGTCAATCTGCAGGAAAATTGCCGACTTAATGAACGGGCATGTCTGGGCGGAATCCAAGGAAAACGAAGGCACCACTTTTCATTTTCTGGCAGTCATGCGAAAATCTGCATTAATCCAGGAACCACTCTCTCTCGTCATTAACCAGGATCTTAAGGACGTTAAGGTGCTGGTTGTTGATGACAATCAAACCAATAATGAAATTCTCAAAGCCATTCTTGGTAAGGCGGGTATGGAAGTTGTAACGCTTGGTGACGAGACCATGACGCTCGCCACTCTTTATTCTGCCGAAGAGGAGCAGAAACCATTCCAACTCGCAGTTCTTGATCTGCTAATGCCGCATATTTCAGGATATGAGCTCGCCGCCCGCATTCGTGCCTCTAACCTTGCCAATGCCAATATTCCGCTTCTTGCCTACACCTCGTCTGCCGACAGAGTCGCACAAAAATGTAAAGAGGTTGGTTTCACTGCTTTTTTAATGAAACCAGCTCCTCGGCGGATTTTCCTTCGGACTCTTGCCAAAATACTCGAAAGCGAAAATTTGGTAAAACAACAACAAGATCAAAAACTCGTCACTCAATACTCGATACGAGAAGAGCTGAAACAATCAACACGAATTCTCCTTGCCGAAGATAATCCCGTCAACCAGAAGCTGGCTACCATTATACTGAGTAAGGCCGGTTATAAAGTGACGCTGGCAACAAACGGCAAAGAGGCGCTGGAGACTTTCACCAAATCGCCGGATGGTTTTGATGCCATCCTGATGGATGTTCAGATGCCGGAAATGGATGGCTATGAGACAACCCGTTGTATACGACAAAACGGATTCACCAATATTCCTATAGTTGCCATGACAGCCAATGCCATGAAAGGTGACAGGGAACTTTGTCTTGAAGCAGGCATGAACGATTATATCAGCAAGCCGATCAAGAGGGAAGTTGTCTTCCAGGTCCTGGAAAAATGGCTCAACAACCAAATTTAATACACTCACAACAATCCCTTTTATATAAGGGACGATTTTCTCTTGCGTGACTTGCTGGTCAGCCTGCCCATAAACATTCCTACAAGCAGAACTCCTCCGCCGGCCATGAACCAATTGATGGCTTTATCTTTTTTCAGTTTCTCGTTTTCTTCTCTCAGGGAGGCCATTTCCTGTACGAGTGTTTTATTTTCTGTGCTCGCTGCCTCCATTTCCTCTTTGATCTTGACTACATCTGCTGTATCTTCCTGCAGTTGTCGATAATCATTTTTGATCCGATCCCTTTCGTCAAGAATCGATTGAAGATCGGTTTGGGTACGATTAAGGTTTGCCGAGACTTCCTGTAAATTAGTGGTCAGTTCTTCCGTTTTTTGCTTTAATTTATCATTTTCAGCTCTAAGGGATTTAACGAGTACGGAACTCGGCGGCTCGGCGCTCAGGAATCTTTTCAACATCCAGCCTTCTTTTCCGTCGGCAAGACGAACCAGAGCGTAAGAATCCCCCTCTCGAAGAAGATCAACAGTATCACCATCTCTCACCATGTCGATAATTTTATATTGGTTTCCCTCACCCGTCCTTACAACTACTTCCGCACTGGGATTCACATACCGGGTCTCCGCAGCAGCTGCTGTTATTAGGAATAATGTAGAGCAAAACTGCAGCAAAAAACCAAATGCAGCAAGAAAGACGATCGTTCTGAATGGTTTTGTGATATGCCTGATTATCATTATTTTAATACTCCTTACTGAAAATATTTTGTTCATGTCAGCTCGCAACCCACCAAAATACGTAACAGTTCATCGAGAATAACAAAAATGTTGGTGTAACCCGGCCTGTAAACGTTCACCGCAGCTTAAGAAAGCGTATAAGCATGAAGACGGGTACGTACGGTGCGGGTTCAAAATTCTTTTTCTCTGCCCGGCGGTCTGATCGTGCGTATATGGGCTGCTGGTGAACGTTTACGCAAATATAACAAGCGTCTTGGTAAGATGGAGGTCCGCAGTCATATACTTCCGCCGACGATGAAATATGTAGATTGCCTTCGCTAATAAAAAGAGCTGACATTTTCACACTCATTCTTCCTGAAATAGCGCAATCCTAAAGCAACTTTTACAAACCTGCTGAATGAAAGTCAAGAGTTGGTCATCCTAACGTAAAGCGATTCTACCTGCAATAAACTTAGCACAAAGAACGAAAAGAAAAATCTCCACACAATAATTCTCACACACAGGCATATGCTTGATATTGAAAGCAATAATTTTCAGAAACGATGAAGATATCGGGAAAAAGGCATTTTCGGACAGCCTCCTGATGATCCAGGAGGTATATCTTTTCCAGAGAGGGGGTGCTCTGCAATGCTTAGCGATTGCAGGGCACCCGGTGGTCATTAACTCCTTTCAGAGAGTTACATCGAAGGTCTGCAGCCGGCTGCTGCCACCCCGGTCAAAGAGAGAGCCGGTATCAGTCGCCACGAAAAGAACTTTATGATCTTCGACACTCAATCCCTGAATTGCCGCATCAACAGCTTCTCCTATCGTGCCTCTCATAAAAGAACCGTTTTCATACTTGAATACATTGATGCGGCTTTTATCGATGGTTGTCAGTATCCCCGGCACTTTGATGGCAGATTGATCGGAAGATACGGCGAGGAGTTCCTCTATCCCGTCTCCATCAATATCGACTGCAACCGGAGCAACTTCGAAAAAAACTGAGGTTGATCTGTAGTTAAGTACTGTCGGATCCACCTTATATGTCAGACTGGACAAACTTCCACCCATCTGTTTTGGCGAAACATACAGTCTTTTTTCCCCTGAATACACCCACAGGATGCCGTTACGGACGTATGCCGATTCCAGTTGTCCGTCTCCAGTCAGATCTGCAAGGATTCCACCTATTACGGTAAACTTGGCAGGCAGGTCCATGGCGATATTTTTTTGTTTTAACTGGGAACCCTGCCAATACATTTCCTTGATACGGCGTCCAAAAAAATTATCGGCATCGAATTCCTGACTTAGCAATGTCTCCGGGCGTCCGTCTGCATCCAGATCGAAAGATCCCAATATGGTATCCAGCCCGCCTGCCACTTCCGATAATCGATTATTGTCAAAAAGAAACAATGTACTGTCAATTTTCTCATCAGTCCAGGCGAGAACCGCCAGATAAAGCGGTCCATCGTTGTTCGGCTGCCACCATTTCATGGCCAGAATCTTTCCATAACCCCTGATTGTGCCCTCAGCGAGCGGTTTGAGCGGGTTTGCTACCTGAAAGATACTGATTTTTTTACTGTCGGTAGCTGCCAAAATACGCTTTTCACCCTGCTGCAGTATGTCCGCCATCATTGTATTATCACTCAATCCGGCAACGGTACCAGCGGATCCGAAGTCCATGACGGAGCTCGTTTTTGTTTTGTATACAGGCAGAGCTGTCTTCAGCCCTTGCCCAGCTGAACCACCTGCGACTGGAGATGCAGCACCACCGATGCCCAGCGCAAGAGCATCATCTAAAGGATACTCATGGATCAACCCTAACCGGGCATCCCGCACTTCCAGCATGTTGTTCTGAACAATAAAGATGAGAGCGTCATCCTGATCGGCGAGGGGCGATGGTTTCGGCGGTCGTTTCTGTTGGGATGTTTGGTAACCCTGCCAGGTTAAAAAGGGAAGTGCCGTTTGCAGGCGATCATACAACGGCCTGTTTTTATCACTATAATCCCAAAATAGCGCTTTAAGGGGGGCAAAACGCCGTATGGGATCTCCTCGTTTAATTGCGGCGGAATCTCCAAGCGGACGGGCATAAGAAAAGCCGTCACTCGTTCGCGTCACCTTTAAAACACCCTTAACGTTTTCAAGTCTACCGATGACTTTTTTGGTGATAGGATGAATCAACTCTTCTCCCGGGCCAACAACACTGAACACATCACCGGCTGCAACCCCCTGGCCGGCATCCAAATCAATGATAAAGCCGTCTTCTCCCGCTTTTACCACATAACCATCAATCGGTTTCAAATCGTTTGTAATGTCAGCATAACAAGGGGGTATAAAACACAGGAAAATACCCAGCATGACAGCTATCGGTTTCCAGTCAAGAACTATCACTCCAGCAAAAAAATTCATAAAGAAACACCTCCCCTACGATAGCAGTAAAAAATTGAGGGGCCGGGACAGAACGGCCCCAATTTACATCATCTACCGATTGCAATCAGCACCTATTCTATTGTTTTTTTGTATTATTTCTAAAGAAAACAATATATCCAAGGTTCTTATCCCCAACAAAGCATGTGGGCTAAAGAGCACCCCTATTTTAGGTGTTAGAAAGTATAGCGCAATCTGGCGCTGCCGATATAAATATCTTCATCCGATGATCCATTCTGAATGGCGGGAACTTCATAGGCGTCCATGGCGTCGCCGGCAAAGAGATAGCCAAAGTTGACAGCGACCTCGACATTGGGAAAGAGCATATATTTCAGATATGCATCTATTTCAAATCCCAGATCGTTATTACTTACACTTGCGCCATTGGCTGCTGCAGTGTATTTAAAATCCTCGGCAGTAAACATATACAGTACAGCGCCACCCATGGTTAATTTTTGCGTGGTCTTGTAATCTACACCGAGACGATTCATGATAAAGCCTTTATCCGCTAGATAAGGACGCTCTGTGAAATAATCGTCATCGGCATAATTACCCTCAAAAAGCACGATACTATCGGTAATATCGACATCAGTAGCCAAATATGCATTTAAATCATGATCGTTGGCATCATCATCTCCGGAGGCGTACCAGAAGGTATAGGTGAATTTGAGGTTGTTCAGCTTGGCTCCTATATCGACATGACCGAAATAAGCACTCATATCAAAATCGCCGGAAACGGATGTACCGGAAGGAAAATCCGTGAAGGTGAGGTCATTAAATTTGCCTGTCTGGTACATCAAGTCCCAGTTGACGAAGAAAGGAGCAAAATCTACAGCACCGTCTGTTCCAAAGGTCCAGAGATGAAAATCTACCTGTGGGTCACTCCCGCTTTTAAAGAGCTTGACCTCCCAGTCCCGTGAATCTAATGTCGAAATATGGCCATCTGAACTATAACCTTGGTAGGTAACGAAGACACCGGCTTTATTGTTACCAGGTTTCATGTTCAATCGAATCAGAAAAGAATCCAGATCCGTCCTGTCATCGTTTTCGTTGCTGTTGTTGGCAGTTTTGTCGTATTCGGCACCCCGCATCCAGGCAAGTATATAATCCATATTGTCGCTAATGGTCGAATTGAAAGCAACACCGGCCGCAGTTTCCTGCCACATATAGTGATTGACTAAAAATGACTGCAGGCCAAGCTTAAACCGGGCTATCCGCTCAACCCAGGGCAACTGTACGTCGGCATAGGCCCAGCGTACTTCAAACGCTATAGAGTCTCCAGAGAAAGCGGCTTTGCCGTTTTCACCAAAGCGCAGACCACCTATTTCCGTACCTACAATACCTTTAACATCACCATTGTTTGTAGCAGCCTCAGCCCACAGTCGATATTTAATCTCACCAAAAGTTATCATTCACATCGCCGTTGTGTATTACCGGCCGGTTAGTCTTACTGTCGGCCCTTATAAGATCAGCTTGATTGGTGTACTGAAATCGATGGTTCAAATCGCCATGAAATTCAATTTCAGCCGCGGAGACATAACCAGACGTTCCGAGCATGAGCGCAGGAATCACGAAATATAGGCTTGATTTCTTCATTTCCTTCTCCTTAATAAGTTGATGAGTAGTTCTTAATAAGTAGTTCTTAATGAGATTGGCCTAACAACGATGCGTTACTGCCATTTATAGCGACTGCTCAAAATTATCGATGATCACCTCCTTTTGTTGTAAACTGGATATGTTACTATATTTCCCCCGGCTTTGGCCACATCAGACCGTACAGGTTACCGGATGTGCTAACGCATGGAGTATTAAAAAAACGACTAAAAAGAACATCAAGGTAATAACAGTATAAATGTTGGTCGTAGTGAAAAGCAGTAACCGTTCACCGGCACACATCAAAAGACCTTAGAACCCGGATCTGTAACCGTATCGTCCTGTGCCACCCTTGGCCGCCGCATCCAGTGTTCCGGGTTCGTTCAAGCAGGCCGACGGGCTCGTTGGGGCGGGTTCTAAACCTGCCCTTCCATGCACGGCTGCCTGATCGGACGAAAATTGGGTGCTGGGAACGGTTACAAAAACCACGGTCCTGGTGTCGCCGTAGCAGCTATCACGAGTATTAGATACATCTGCCATAACTGGATCTAAATACACGAATCTTAATACTACATTTTTTTGAAAGGCACTTTAGAAATAAGTTACAATACTGTTTCCTCAGTTGCCTGATGGATCCATTGTGTCGAATTTTCGAAATACCTGTGACTGAAGATCATCATTTTCCGACGTGAACTTTTTTAAGGAGACGATGAATAAAGAACGGATAAACGCTTCAACCCTATTTTTATCCACTCTTATAAGTGGATACAACACCTGGCAAAATCTTTCAAGCGAATCCTGACTCTTTAAGCAGTCAGGTTTAAAAATTATTTGCAGCGTGAACAATTCAGCAAAAATGGTTAGTGCATCAAACTCTTGCAGCAAATCCGGATGTGAAGTAATTACTTGAAATGCCAAAAGCTTAAACAAAAAATAATAAAGGCGCTGCACACCGGCAATCTTGCAAAACCTGGGACTCCCGAGACGGAGGTAGGAGGATATATGAACGAGATAATACGGCAGGCTGGAATCGAAGAGGCCGAGCGTATAGCTTCGATTATCAGTGAAGCCAATAAGGATGTGGCCGTACGCTTTAATCTCAACTGTAAAAACGCCCCTAAACACCCCTCTTTTTGTACCGAGGATTGGGTACAGGCGGATTTTGAGCGAAAAGCTGTTTACTTCCTCTATGAACTGGACAACGTCCCTTTGGGTTGCGTCGGATTCGAGGCGGCAACTCCTGATACTGCTTATATGAATCGTCTGTCAGTACTCCCTCCGGCACGCACCAAGGGTATCGGGGAAAAATTAGTCCGGAAGCACATACAGTTTTCTAAAGATAAAAATATCACAAATATTTCTATTGGAATTATTGCTGATTTCACCGAATTAAAAAACTGGTATTTGAAGTTGGGATTTAAGGAAGGTGTAACCAAGGTATTCGATTATCTGCCATTCCAAGTCTGCTATATGAGTATGGAGTTATGATGTAAGAGCAGGGCTGCTTACTACCTTAACGGCGATCAGGCAACTTCCCGACCAGCCCAGCTCCATGAGCTATTATGTTGTTATAGCTGCCGACCAGCTTTTCAGAACTAATAAACTCGTGATTTTTACAGGTCATCAATCGGCAAATTCGATTCTCGGTAAGATTATCGAGAATAAAATCCATAAACTCGTAATCATGGCCCGGCCAGGCGATATCTTTGTTTTTCGGACCATAATAGAGCCAGATGTTCTGCCTGAATTCCCCGCCGTCTTCGAGCGAATAGCCCAAAGTTTCATAAATCCAGGGACCACCGTCCAGGGGCGGCAGGTGATCACTGGTCACCAGGATCAGGCTGTCCGGATCCATTTTGCGCAGCTGGTTGATATAATCCGCAACTGCTCCGGCTCGATAATAGAACTGCTGAATGGCCAGATATGGCTGCGATCCCGGTTTGACTCCGACAACATCGACCTTTGGTGGAAATCGCCGGGTGTCGGTTATGTGGGGCAGGTGCCCATACGTACCGAGCACATAATTAAAAAAGGGTTTGCCCTCGGCTAAGAGTTTTTTCACATAGAGTAGATTCTGGGAAAGGAGATCACCATCGAAAATATAACTATTAGGAATTTCATATTTCAGATACGTTTTTCGATTTTCAGCATAGACTGAAGGAAAATTTGTCTCCTGGAAGCCCATGGACTGATAGGCTTTTTCAGAATTAAAGAAATCCGGTTTATACGATTGGGTGGCAACTGTCCGATAGCCCGCCCCTGCCAGCAGATTGGGCAAACAGGGAGTCGGGGAACCGGTGAACATATTAAATTCCGCGGGACTATACAGTTCCATAGCCGGGACTCCACAGAGAATCTCAAATTCTACCTGTGCCGTGCCGCCGCCAAAGACCGGTGACCTGGATATGTGCATATCTTTACGGAGAGCGTCGAACCGAGCCGGTGCCGGTGGTGTACGGAATTGCAACCGGGTAAAACGCTGTGGATCCAGAAAAGACTCGAGGACAAGGATGTGGATGTTGCGGGTATCGTTCAATGTGTTTATCAACAGGTTCGGATTCCTGCCCGGATCATCGACTACCGGCCGCATGGCCAAATCCTCCAGGGCTTTGCGTTTGGTCGCGGCGAAGAGAAAAAGCGCGGTAGTTCGCCCCATAACCGCGGAAGTCAAACGATCGGACCAGGGGATGATAGTGAGTCCCGAACTGCCCGCCAGTTTGAGAAATTGTCTCGGCATGGTATAGGCGGCAACCGGCGGCACCGCAGCAAGAGCAAGGAGCAATAGCGGCATGCCGAAATCCCGAAGACGACGCTTGAAATTTTTGATAAATAATGTCACCCAGACGATCAGACCTGCCCAGGCCAGTATCTTAAGCCAAAGCGGAGAGACGTTCAATCCTTCCGGCAGGAGCAGGAGTTCATCCAGTTTAAAGACACTATGCATAAGAACAAAGCGAAGGTCGATAACAAGGTAGAGAACAATAATCGGAGCCGCCGCTATCAAAATACGCCACGGCGATGGCCTCATAAGATAGAGCAGAGCGGCATAAAGCACGATTAGGTAGGGAAGTTCAAAACGGATGGCACTTCCAAAATCCCTTATTCCGCCGACCAGTCCAAAGGACCAGGAAATGGCCCAGAGAACCAGCCCCAGAAGCATTGAGGAGACGACCGTCACGAAGATCGACCAGAGAGCTAAATGCCCTCTCCTTTCCACAGTGGGGCGCAGATGAAATGTTTTTGCCGGCATAACGGCTTTCAACCTTGAAAAGGATTTTGAGAGCGATACAAGATAATATGCATTTTCAAAAATCCGCCTTTCAATACCGTACTTTATCCACAAATATTGTAAATACGGCACTACACCATAAAATTGCGGCAAGAGTAATGCTGATAAAGACTGCGGCGCTGGCAAGGTCCTTCGCTGATTTTGCCAAATCATGATAATCCGACGAAGCAAGATCAACAACCGACTCAATTGCCGAATTCAATAACTCAACCACAATAACACCCGCGGTTGCGAGAAAGAGCAACCCTTTCCATTCGGCTGAGAGGGGCAGAAACAATAGGCCTACAGAAAAGAGAAGGACAGCATAGACCTCCTGCCGAAACGCGGCTTCCGTCAAGAAAGCACAGCGCAAACCATTCAACGAATAGAAAAAGGCAGCGATAATTCTGGCGATACCGACTTTTTTAGATGGCTTATAATCCATATTCTTTTATTTCAAAGGGGAGATAACAGATAACATATGCTCCTTGTCAGAATAATAAACGAACATCGAAAGTTGTTTAAAATACTCAGTTATGTCAACTCAGTCAAGATAACCGTTCACCGATACACACCAAATAACGTATAACCGGGATCTGTAACCTTGTCGCTCCTGTGCCATCCTTGGCACCCGCGACACTAGGCCATCCCTGGCCGTCGCATCCAGTACTCGAGGTTCGTTCAAGCAGGCCTCCGAGCTGTAGGGGCGGGTTCCAAACCCGCCCTTCTATGAGGTGGCCTGATTGGACGAAAATGGGGTGCTGGTGAACAGTTACCAGTCAAGATATCTCAGGAAGATGCAATAGTCTCTATCATCGACGCCAACGAGTCGATATCAATCGTTGCTGCTGTATCAACAGTCACGGTAATTGGACGTTCATGATCATGCAAGGGCTGCCATCTGGAGTATTGCATTTCCAGAACCTGTAAATCGGCATCGGAGACCTCTTTTTCACGCTGACCAATACGTTGCCGCAGGATCTCAATGTCAGCTCTACATTGCAATATCACAAACGGCACTTTCCTGCTTAGAGCCAATTGCCTGAATTTTTCCCGATCGACATAATCTGAAAAAACTGCATCGACTATTACTGTATATCCGGCATCAAGAAGCAGCGCCGCCAGTTCCTCCAGCTTTTGATAGGTTCGTTTCGTCGCTTCCGCCGTATAGATCCCTTCGCCGACTGCGGATCGTCCGTCGGTATCAGCCTTTATGCCGAACAATCGCTTTCGTTCAACATCGGATCGAATACGAATAGCACCTACATGTTCCAGGAGCAACCGGCTTACCGCACTTTTACCCGACGCCGACATGCCATGGGTAATGAGAAGCTTTGGGGGAGCGGGATTGAAATAGTCTAGGGCCAGATCGAGATATTCCAGGAAATCCTGCTCCGCTTCAGCCAGCTCCTTTTTGCTTACCCCCGCCTGATCTGCGCGAATTGCGTCTATTTTGGCACGGACCAGTGCACGGTAAGCCAGATAAAACCGCAAGCCGGGAATACCGCCATAATCGCCGGTATCTTCGAGGTAATCGTTCAAAAAGCGCCGGGCAAAGGCGGGGTGCCCCCTTTCCTGCAAATCCATTACCAGAAAAGCGATATCATTCATAACATCGATCCAACGCAGGCCGGGACTAAACTCGATGCAATCAAAGATTACCGGGCCATCATCCAGCCAGGCGATATTCCGTAGATGCAGATCGCCATGACATTCACGGACAAAACCGCTCGTTTTACGTTCTACAAAAAATGAGCGCAGTGACTCGAAGGTTCCCCGGCTCCAATCTTCCAGCTCGGATAAAATGGGCAAGGCTTTTGAATTCCTACCATGTTCACGTATCTGCAAAAAATTTTCTTCAACCGGCTGGAGTATACTGTCCGGATTCCCATACGGGCTATCGGCACCGGCAACGTCAATCAGATTGTGAAAGCTTGCTATATGTCTTGCAATAACATCAATTTGCTGTGATTTTAGACCATTAAGAGCAAGAACACGATCAAATTGGGCCTGTTGCGGAAAAGCCCGCATTTTGACCGCATATTCAATTGCTTTCCCCTCGCCTGCCCATTGCGGCTGCTCAACCGAACCGGTGATCGGTACAACGGACAGATAGATCGAGGGTGCCAATCTTTTATTGAGACGCAATTCCTCGTGGCAAAAAAAACGTCTTTTTTCAAGAGTGGAAAAATCGAGAAAGCCCAGGTTGAGTGCTTTCTTGATTTTATAGGCATATGGTCCGGCCAGGATCACCCAGGAGATGTGGGTTTCAATCAATTCGCATTTTTCCGCGGGCGGATCGTATGCTCCAGGCTGCATCAATGAGTGAATTAAAGAGTGTGGCTGGACCGTGTCTTTAGACATGTCGTCAAGATCTCCAAAATTTTGACCATCCAGGTCGAAGTCATTTTAGAATCACCCCCAGGTTAGCTTCGTGTGATTCCTCGATATGTCATGGACTAACTTCTTCCTAACTTCTTTCCCCGAGAGTCTTAACTATCTACTATCAAATTGATCGATGGAGACACAGTCGGCTTTAACCAGGCAAGCAGCTGATGGAATTCCGGCAAAAATTGTTGATAATCAGCCTTAGTCAGGTATCGGCTGGCTCCGCTGCTGTCCAGTGGGACAATATCGTTACGCCAGGCGTAGCCATGATCGGTAAAAAAATCCTTCAGGTTGTCATTGAGTATTTGAGAAGCATTCCTGCTCCCCGTATGAATCAAAAACCATTTACGTGGCGAATAGGAAGCACGATGATCCAACACCTGGGCTATCATTTCAGCAAGCCGATCATCATCGCAGACATGACCGGTCTCGGAATTGAACAGCAATGCATCTAGTCCGGCTGTGGCCGAAGAGACGACACAAGGGATATCCGCCCGGAAATATTCATAGATACATCGGCAGGCGTTTTCGTAAAGAGACAAATGTACGCCCATTTTGCAACGGGCAAGGTACGACGGCATATCCTGGCGACGTACGTTAGAGAGAATTGTTACACGATCTGCTAAACCTTGTTGTTCGACCATGTTTTTAAATGACTCAACATTGGCGGGAGAGCCCCGGCCAAGAAACAACGCTTTTTCGGTTGACAAACACTGATGCTTTAAGAGCTCCAGCATAAATTCATGACGCTTGCGTGGAATGTCATCAAAGGTTGCATTAAAGACGATATCAAAATCTTTGTTAACCGACGGACCGGGAGCGGCATATGCTAAAAAATCACCATGGGCCAAGGGAAGATGATGAGTGTTGGCCTGACCAGCTATAAAATTGCGGTCCTCTTCCCCGCCCAATCCGAAAATGCATGGGTCTTCAAACTCGGTAAAAATCCGCCACCAGCTATGACGAAAGATCACTCCCATGGGTGGTTCCAGAAAAAACACGTAATGATCGGAAATGGTTTTCAATAATTGTTTGTCTAAAAAGAGATAAGGCAGGGAAAAAATTCGCAGAATCCCTTTTTCATGCGGCAGACGCGGCGATTTTAAAATCTGTACAAAGTGCCTGAGTTTGAATGTGGTTTGGGGTTTCGTTGTCAGTTTCGATTGGATCGTTAGCTGCTCTGTCCTTAGAAAATCCCTGATTTCAGGTTCATTTGCCAGAGTATCTATAGCTTTTGCCAGCCAATGCCATTGGTTGGGCACCGGCAGGAAGGAGAGAAAAAGGAGCGCTTGTTTTTGAGCCGATTCATCATCTTCCTGGTGATACATCCGTTCGAACCGCGGCGCGGCAAAGAGACATTGATCGTAAGGCCACTGAAGGCCATGGTTTTTTACCAGATATGGACGCCCCCAGACCAGCAACTCGTTTAAAGCCAAACGTACCCCGCTACGCATTTCGTTCAGAGCATCGCTTGAAAGAGCCGGCAGGGTATTGTTGTGTACGGAAGCAAAAAAATGTTCAAGAAGTGCGAGCTGCTTTGCGTAATGAGAGGATTTGCTCACTGTTTTTTAACTCATCGGTTAATTTTATAAATGTGAACTGCAGAGTATATTTTCAAGGTAATCACTAGACTAAAAGTTCGTCAATATCCTAAAACCCGTCCGGCTGGAAGAAACACCGATATCAATTATCAGCCAGGGTTATTTTGTGATTTTTCTCTTTTCCGATAAAATTTTTTTATTCCGCACGGATCGCCTCCACCGGATTTAGCCGGGCTGCATGGCGAGCCGGCAGAACCCCGGCCAACAGCCCAATCCCGGCAGCCATAACCTCCGCATAAACGGCATAAAGCCAAGGTGTATGTGTCGGCAGTGCAGGAATAACCGCCCCTAAAATCCAGGCGATACCTGCCCCCAGAAGGAGCCCGAAGAGTCCGCCTATACCGGCCAATACCACCGCTTCACTGATAAAAAGACAGAGGATCTGCCCGCGGTCGGCACCTATAGCCCGCAGCAGCCCGATTTCCGGGGTCCTCTCATTGACGGCAATTGTCATTATAGTGACGATGCCGACACCGCCGACCAGCAGGGATATGGCTCCCAATCCTCCCACCGCCATGGTAAGGACACCTAGAACCGAGCTGAGAACCTTGAGCATCTCTTCCTGGGTGGTAATGGTAAAATCCTCGGAACCATGGATACTTATCAACAGATTTTTAACCTTTTCAGCAATGGATTTCGACTGCAGGCCGGCATGGTAGAGAATGTCGATTTCCATCAGGCTTTGTTGATTAAACAGACTCATCGCGCGATCCGCCGGGATATACACCGCATCATCCAAATCAAAACCGAGCATCTGTCCCTTTGATTCCATTACTCCAACCACCCGGTAGCGCTCGCCCGCGACCCTGATCAATTGTCCCAAGGGATTTTCATCCCGAAAGAGCTCATTTTTCACTCGGTGGCCAAGCACCACCAAGGACCTGGCCGCACGGCTGTCGTCCGACGGCAGAAAATGTCCTTGAACCACTTTTATCTGCCAGACCTCGGAAGCCGAAGGGCCGACCCCTAAAATAGTGGTGCGGCGGCTGCGTTTGGCAAATTCGACTGGTCCATTGCCCTGGACGACCGGCACTGTATCGATGATGCCGGGAATTCGCCGAAGTGCCTCTTCATCCGAGATACTGAGCGGCCGAACATTGTTGATGATTGCTCCCGAGGTTCCAAGGGTCGTAGATCTGCCTGGATTTATTGCAATCAGGTTGGTGCCGAACTGGGTGAATTCCGCGATGGCAAACTTCTGCACTCCCTCGCCTATCGAGGTCAACAACACCACCGAGGCTATACCGACAGCAATACCCAGGATCGTAAGAAAGCTGCGCAGCCGCTGGTCAAGCAGGGAACTGAAAGAAATTTTGACTATGTCACGGATCAACATGGCCCTACCGTCTTGACAGGGACATTACCGGATCAAGTCGTGCCGCCCTTAAGGCCGGCAAAACACCGAAAGTAAGGCCGGTGACAACCGACACTCCAACCGCGGCCCAAAGTGACCACAATGGTACGGCCAGCGGAAAATTGCTGAATATCCTTTCAATGATTCTGATGCCGATCACAGACAACAACAGTCCCAAGACAGCGCCGATAATTGACAGAAAGGTTGACTCGGCCAAAAACAAGGCAACTATCTGTTTGCCAGGAGCACCAAGAGCTTTCAGCAAGCCGACTTCCGCTCGACGTTGGGAAACCGCAATCAGCATGACATTCATGATCAGAATACCCGCCACAGCAATACTGATGGCGGCAATGCCGGATACCGTCAGGGTCAAGGCTGTAAAAATCCGATCGAAGGTGGCAAGAACAGCATCCTGGCTGATAACAGTGACATCATCCTCTCCATCATGCCGTTCACGAATTATTTTTAGAATGGTGGTTTTTGCCCGGGAGATCGAGTCCCGGTCAGTAGCTTCAATCATGATCCTAAAAAGAGAAGAGCTGTCAAACAGGGCCTGGGCCGAAGCAACGGGTATTACAACGATATCCCCCATATCCATGCCGACAGATTCGCCTTTTTTAGCAAGAACGCCAAGAACCCGGAATCGTCTGTCGCCAATCCGGACCGTTTCTCCAAGCGCTGAGTTGTTGCCGAAAAGTTCCTGTTTGATTTTATAGCCAAGCACACAGACGGAAGCGGCACGGGTTATCTCGCTCTCCGGCAAAAAACGCCCGCCGGCCATGCTCAATTGCCGGATTTTCAGAAGATGCGGCGTCGATCCAAGAATCGTCACCTCCCGCTCCAGCCTTCCCCTGGACACTGGAGCGGCACCAAGGGAAATCGGTGCGACGTAGCGTATATTTGCTGAGCGCAGCAGGGCCATTGCATCCTCCAAGGTCAGGTCTCTCGGGGTAACTCCCAGGAGAGGCGGCGGTCCTCCGACCGTCTCGGAGCGGCCCGGCAGAACAATGAGAAGGTTGGTGCCAAGCGAGGAAAACTGGTTTACCACATAGTTGCGGGCTCCTTCACCTAAAGTCGAAAGAACAACGACGGAACCGGCGCCAATCGCCATAGCCAGCAGCAGCAGCAGAGTCCTGGTCGGATAGCCCGTTGATGCGCGAATGGCAAAACGTATAACATCGATAATCTTCATGCGATCTTGCAGGTTGTTAAAAAATTGAAATAAATCAGGGAGCACTGACGATCCGGTCAGATTCTATCCGTCCGTCAACCATGGTAATCTGCCGTCCGGCACGCCTGCCGAGTTCCGGGTCGTGAGTAACCATGATGAGGGTAATTTTCTGCCGGTTCAGTTCCTCCAGGATCTCTATCACTTCGTTTCCCGAAACCCGGTCTAGGTTACCTGTTGGTTCGTCGGCAAGGAGTATGTGGGGCTGCATGATGGTCGCCCTGGCAATGGCCACCCGTTGCCGCTGGCCGCCGGAAAGCTCATCCGGCCGATGGCGTGCACGGTCCGAGAGGCCGAAAGCTTCAATCGCCGCCTGGACACGTTTTTTCCTCTCCGAGAGCGCAAGACCCGCCAGCATCATGGGAAGTTCGATGTTCTCGGCAGCCGTCATTCTCGGCACGAGATGAAAAAACTGGAAAATAAAACCGATCTTATTGCGACGCAGGGCCGCCTGCCGTCGGTCGTCCAGCACCGTCATATCCTCTCCTTCCAGAAGATATGTCCCTTTATCCGCCTTATCAAGCAGCCCGATCATATTAAGCAGGGTTGACTTGCCGGACCCCGAAGGTCCCATGATGGAGACATACTCGCCGGTTCCGATCGAAAGATCCACGTCGCGCAGGGCATAAACCTGCTCGTCACCGACAGTGAAGACTTTTCTGATCTGCGACAGGCTGATCATTGCGATTCCTTTGCTACTACGGCCGAGACGCCATCCTTCAATCCCGGTTTATCGGTATTGACCACCACCAGCCGGCCCTCCGAGAGGCCGGAGAGGATCTCGGTAAAAGCCCAGCTGCTCAGACCTGTTTTGACCTCCTTTTCATGAACCACCTTCTCATTCGGGTCATATACGAAAACCCTTTTCCCATCAAGAATGGCCTCGCTTGGAACACTCAGGGCATCGGTCCGGGTGGCAATAATAATTTCCACATCGGCGCTGTAACCGGCCAGAAGGTCCCGAAAGTCTTCCTTGTTGACAAAGTTGGTCTCAACATCGATGGTTCTCGCCTGTTTCTCCACATCGAGGACATAAGGTGAAATTCGTCTCACCCTGCCTGCAAAATGTCTTCCCCTGAAAGCATCCAGACTTATCCTGCTGACCATGCCGATCCGGACAGCAGCTGCGTCAACCTCATCGATTGGAGCTGAAACATAGTAGCAGTCGTTTTCAATGAGATCGACGGCAGGTGGTGTCGGTATGCCGACCGGCGAGGGGGTGACGAATTCGTTCAATTCGCCTTCTATTTTGGCAATGACACCGGCAAAAGGTGCCAAGAGACGGGTTCGGGAAAGATTTGCCTTCGCCACATCGATACGGGCCTGTCCCATCCGTACCGAGGCTCGGGAAGCTTCGCACTGAGCCTGGAGTGACCTGGCCTCGGTAATAAGGCGATCGGTCTGTTCCTCGGGCTCTACCTGGCTACGAAACAGCTCCTTTGATCTTTTCGCCTGACGACCGGCCTGCTCCGCCGAAAGACAGGCGGCGTTGGCCTTTGCCTGGTCAACTTCAACCTCACGCTCGCTCAGGACTAACTGGGCCTTGAGATCTTCATTCCAGATTTCCAGCAGCAGATCGCCGGCTTTAACCTGATCGCCCTCGTGAATAGGCAGTTCGGCTATTTGTCCACCGACACTCGGTGAAAGTTTGGCTCTGCGGCAGGCCTTTACCGTTCCGGCGCGGGTATTGGCGACCGTTTTTTCAATCGTCCCACTGACGACTGGTTTCACGACCACCTCCACGGGTTTGGGCCGGGTTTTCTGCCAAATGAGAAAAACTATCCCTGCGATGATAAACAGAGCGATAATCCAACGCATGAGCGTGCGCATCACAGCACTCCTTTCACTCCTTTCACTCCTTTTAAAAATAGAGGTGCAAAAATTCGGGCCTTCGGGCCATCTGAGAATCAATGCTCTCCCATCTAAGTTACCTTTTACTAACCTTTTACGACCTGCCAATCATAATTCCAACTTAAAACATCAATGCCTGTTTATTAAAAAGAGTGACACGAACAAGATCTATCAAGTAGTATACAACAAACTTATGGACATGTTCACCACTCCAATTCAGTCTTTTTTCTTTGGCAGATAAGAAATCAGCGCAACGGCTGTATGAAAATTACGTCGTGTTACTTACCGGCAACTCAAACAAAACGTGGGGGAAAAATCGATGAAAAAAATTATCATTACGCTTGTAGGACTGTTACTTTTGGTTACCTTTGGTTGCAGCAATGATGAAAAAAAAGAATCCACGGAGAAAACTGATCAAACAAAGATGGAAACACAGAACCCGACTGTTCCAGGCACCAATGACGCAGTAGTGAATCCTGAAAATAAAAACAGCCAAATGTCTGACGAGGCTGTGCAAAAACCTAAGAAAAAACCCACAATAGAGGGCTGCTGAAAAATATCATCGCCTAACATGCAACCATTTACTGAGAATAGCAAAATGTTTGCATGATCTAAAGCCTGTAAACGTTCAGAAGCGCCCCGGAGTCGCACGGACAGGCGGGCGTACATGTAGGGGCGGGTTCTAAACCCGCCCTTCTTTTAATCATCGCCACCTGATTGTAGGTATATGGGGCGTCAGTGAACGGTTACAGGATAAAGTCGATAACTCGGATAAGGTAGAATTATGGACCAACCTCTGATCTTTACAGTTGAACCTGTAACAGCCCGGTTTATTGCTCCTGACGGCATTGAAGTGGAAAAGGTCGTTGAGATCCGTACAAATCCTATTACCTTTCGCACCAGCCGGGTCACCTTGAGTCGTATCGGTGAAGATGAGAAAGAAACAGAGACCTTGCCTGAACCGCCTCCTGACGCCAACAAAAAAGCCGAGTGTCCCTTCTGTCGTCCACAGGTGATGACAAGGACACCACAATGCGTTGAAAGTATGATTCCTTCAGGGAGACTCGTCCGTGGAACGTCGCTGCTCTTTCCAAATCTTTTTCCTTACGGCCGTTACTCCGCTGTCAGTCTATTCGATGATAGCCATTTCGTCGAGATAGGAACAGCAACCGTCGATTCCTATCGTGACAGTTTTTTAAATTCCGCGGAATATCTTCGCAGAATCCGAAAAGCCGATCCAGCGGCCGGTTTTATGGCCATAACCCAAAACCATCTGCCTTCAGCCGGCGGATCGCTTGTCCACCCTCACCTCCAGATCCATGCCGACAGAATTCCCTCAAACCATCACCGGTTCTTGCAACTGCGGTCAGCCGAATATTTTCGGGCCACCGGTTCCCGTATTTTCGCCGATTATACGCGACAGGAAGAAGAGGATGGCAGCCGGTATCTTGGAAATACCGGCGCTTGGCAATGGATGACTGCTTTTGCACCTGAAGGGTTTCATGAGATCTGGGGCATCTTGCCTGGTTGCACTTCCTTGCAAACCCTAAATGACAAAGATTGGGAAAATCTGGCCCAGGGGGTAATCAATACCCAGAAATTTTATCGAAGTCTCCACCGCAATGGCTATAATTTCGGACTGCTGTTCCTTGAGGACGGCAGTCATTTTCTGGAAATGCGGGCAGTCATTCTAGCCCGAGCCAATTTTGTACCCTGGGCGAGGAACGATCACACCGGCTATGAAGTCATGCTCGGGGATATGGCAACCTTCACTCAACCGGAAGAAACTGCCCGTCTTGCCAAAAAATTCTGGAATTAGATTTTCAGCTTACACATCATGAACGAGTACCCGCCAGGAAACGAACTACAGGAAGTGAATATCTTGGATAAAGAGACGATACGCACAAGTAACAAGAAGAAGATGCCCTTCAAAACGATGCTGCGCTTTTTGGGACCGGGATTCCTGGTCACTCTCGGCTTCATTGATCCTGGGAACTGGGCAACCAATATTGAAGGCGGCTCGAAATACGGCTACGACCTTTTATGGGTAATAACCCTGAGCACGATCATGCTCATTACTATTCAGCATATGGCGGCCAAACTGGGAATTGCTACCGGCAAATCGCTGGCGGTCAATATCCGGGATAATTTCTCCCGCCCTGTTGCCTTTGTTCTCGGGATCACTATTGTGCTTGCCTGCGTGGCCACCGATGTAGCAGAATTGCTGGGAGGCGCGATCGGCTTCAACCTGCTCTTCGACACCCCTTTGTGGCTCGGGGCTCTCTTGACTGTAATTTGCGAGGTCGTGCTGATTGTCAGCCAGCGCTATCACCGCCTGGAAGCTATTATCATCGGGTTTTTGGGAATCATAGGCATATGTTACGCTATTGAAATACTTATCGTCAAACCCGACTGGCAGGCTCTCGCCCCGGCTTTTATCATCCCGAAGGTGAATAGCAGCAGTATCTACGTAGCAATGGCAATTCTTGGTGCCGTGGTCATGCCTCATAATATTTTTCTCCACTCCAACATAATCCATAGTCGAAAATGGGGAGATTCAGAGGCTGAAAAGAAAAAGCTGCTCAATTTCGAAAGGATCGACACGACAGCCGCCATGATAATGGGTTGGATAGTGAATTCGGCCATGATCATTGTGGCAGCCGCGGTCTTTGCCAAACACGGAATAATAGTGGACAGCATAGAACAGGCCTCGGAGACCCTGAAACCCATAGCCGGACCTCTGGCTGGTTTTCTTTTTGCCGTAGCGCTGGTTTTTGCCGGGGTCGGCTCGTCGGTAACCTCGTCGATGGCCGAAGTTAACGTCATTACCGGATTTCTCGGTAAACCGGAAGATCCCCGGACAATGCTCTATAAAATCTCGGTTTTTATTACCGCAATTCCGTCATTTATTATTATAATTTCCGGAATGGATACCTTCCGCATACTGATTTTCAGCCAGGTGGTTCTCAGCATACAGTTGCCCTTTACCCTGATACCGCTATTGATTCTCTGTCGAAATAGGCTGATTATGGGAGGGTTTCGCAGTAGCATAAAAGAGTTCAGCGCGGCAGTTGTGATCTCCGCAATTGTTATAGCCTTGAACGTCTACCTGCTTTATTCGACAGTAACCGGAGGATGATCCCGTGCAGCTCTACAAAAAAATACTGTTAACCATAGATTGCTCGGATGTTGACGGTCCGATTGTCACCCATATCTCGGCCCTGGCGCGCCAGAACAATGCCCGGGTTGTCCTTATGCACGTCATTCATTCCCATACTCTCGATCAGGACCGCGCCCTTCGGGACAAGGCATCGGTTGCCATGGAAAACCTGCTTGGAACCATGCGGGATGAAGGAATAGAAGTTGATTCCATTGTTAAAAAAGGTGAGCCGGAAGAAGAGATCCTGCGTGAAATCGAAACCGGAGAGTACGATCTGGTGGCCATGGCGACCCACGGCCATACCTGGCTCGGTGATATCCTCTTCGGTAGCGTCTCCGACAGCTTAAAGCATAAAATCAGTATTCCCTTACTCCTGCTTAAATATGATGAATGAACCGGAAATCAGGTTGGCACGATGCGATGATCCGGGAAGGAGGGACACTGTTTAAAAACATGGTGCTTGCAGTACCGGCAGATAACCTCGTCAGCATCCGGAACGATTTTGCCGATGGCTTCATTCTGTGTAGCAAAGCAATGTTCTATCCCGATAGTATCCAGGTAGCCTCCCCGTTCTAAAACGTTATATGCCTCAGGCTGTAATTCGCAGAGATAAAGCCCTCCTCTTTGAGCGCGACGGCGTCGTGCTTCCTGAGCAAGCAATTCCGCACCGGCCACATCGATAAAATTAATACCGCAGCCGACTATCAGCACGTTACGTTTTCGCATCTGACGCTTGTCGATACTGTACAAATAATCGCTCACATGATTGACCGCGCCGAAAAACAGCGGTCCATCGATACGAATAACCTTCAGATACGGACATTCCGATTCCGTTTCAATAAGCGGAGGACCGGCAGCGTCGCGGTTCGGCACCATATTGACAATACGCGGATGGGCGGTTCTGTTCAGATAAAGAACAAGGGAGAGGAACACCCCGATATAAATGGCAAATTCCAGATCCAGAAAGAGGGTTGCAAAAAAGGTTGCCAGCAGTACCGCGGTTTCCTCCCCGCTCGTTCGTATTATCGTTCGGATATGGTGGACATCGATAAGATTATAGGCGACCAACAGGATGATTCCGCCCATGGCGGCAATGGGCAAATAGGCGGTAAGCGGAGCGACGAGCAACATGAGCAGGGCCAGCATTATAGCTGAAAAAACGGCAGAAAGTGGAGTGACGGCACCTGACTGAAAGTTGATACCGGAACGGGTGAAGGAGCCGGAACCGGCATAGCTTGAGAAAAAACTGCCGATAATATTAGACAATCCCTGGCCGATGAATTCCTGGTTGCCGTCAATGGGCTGGTGTGATTTGGCAGCAATGGATCTGCCGATAGACAGGGCCTCAATAAGCCCAAGAAGCGCTACAGCCAGGGCTTTAGGTGCCAGTTCACGGACGGTTTCGAAAGAAAAATCCGGCATCGACAGCGGCGGCAATCTGGCCGGCATCTGGCCAATGAGTTTGATGCCGTGTTCACTACCGTTCATAATAAGGCAGAGCAGGCTGCCGATAATCATTGCAAAGAGCATTCCCGGCCAGCGGGGGATCATGATCTTAAAAAAAATTGCACAGAGCAAGGTAATCATGGCCACGGCAAGCACATACATATTGACCTGATGCAGTTTTCCGAGAAGATTTAACCAGACTTGAAGAAAATCGTGATTTTCCGACAGGTTGAGCCCAAGAACATGCTTCAACTGACTTGTGGCAATGAGAATGGCTGCTCCGGTGGTAAAACCGATAACAACAGAGTGGGAAACAAAATTGACCAATGTCCCGAGCCTGGCCAGGCCGAAAGCCAGCTGATACAGCCCGGCTAGAAAGGTCAAGGTCAGAACAAGCCGAATATACTCATCCGAACCAGGTTCAACCAGAGAACTTACGGAGCTGAAGACGACGATGGAAATAGCTGTTGTCGGACCGGATATCAAGTGCAGAGAAGAACCGAATAGCGCTGCCACAATTGGAGTTACAATAGCGGTATAGAGTCCGTATTCCGGCGGAAGTCCGGCAATCATGGCAAAAGCTACCCCTTGGGGGAGAACTATTACCGCCCCGGTCAATCCGGCCAACAGATCGGCCTTGAGTGTGTCTAAACCGATAAAGTTCCACCAGCGCAAAAATGGCAACAGTCTGCGCACCCAGGATTTTCCGGTGGGCTGGGCTTTCATTTTGTATCTGTTAACCATGCTTTCTCATTTTCCCCCAGCTTTTAGTTATTTTAACCAACCAATCACCAGGAATTGCAAAAATTCCTGCATAACCCTGGGCGTGTAATCATCCATCAGTGCTCTGGAGGCGTACAAGCAGAACGCATATGGTACTGGCTGATGTTTACCATTTTTCAGTCTTCAACCATAAAGGGAACAATATTAACCTTAATGCTCTTCACTCCTTCAACTTTTTCCGCCAGCAGTTTAACCTTATTAGCAATACTTTTTTCATCAGCCTGTGAACCTCGAACATTGACAAACACTTCCCCGTTACCGGAATCGACAATCACGCTGGGGAAAGCTTTTATCAGGATGGCCTCGACCTGAGCGGACAATGCTTCATCGACAAGCATACGGCGGCTTTCAGGGTTGCTTTTGAAACAGGGTTGCTCCACGGCATGAAGAATAATCGAAACAGCCTGATCGACGGTCATGTTGCCGATATGCAGGATCATATCGTAAAGTTGCGCATTCCATGGATCCTGACCAAAAATCTGCAGTCCCCATTTTCGCCTTTCTTCATCATCGTTAACCAGAACCAGGCGTGCCTCGTCGGCGGAAATCTTCTCGCGAATCATTTCTTCACGAACACGATCATCGAGATTGGCACTGATTCGCACTTTCAGAACATGTGGAAACTGTTGCAGAAAAAAATGGCTCGCCAATCCATGATAGACCACATTATCCCGCTGCAGATGGGTGAGTAGAGTTGCCCGAAAAAAAGCGATGAATCTCTCCTTACCGGAAGTAAATCGATCCAGAATGGTCGGAGCATCGTGAATGGCCCTGATCAGCTTGAGTTCGGGAATGTTAAATTGTTCCGAGGCTTCCAGAATAATTTCCCTGGATATACACTCATAATTAAGTGCCTGAGCCAGCTTCTCGGCAACTTCCTTACCTCGGCTGTAAGAACCGCGTGATATGGTAATGATTGACATGATGAGCTTCTCCTGACTTCAGTGATGTTGTCTGCCAGGGTAACATCAGCGGATGCCCTCCCCCCTTTTTAATCATTCTCTTAAGTATACCGCATACCCCAAGAATGATTCAATGTCAAACATACTCTCACTTTCCAGATAAAAAGGTAAACGTTTACAGCTCAAGAGTTATACGAACATTTGGCTATCCCCGGCGAACGGTTATGAGAGGGATTTTTTTATCAGGGTTGGGAAGCCCGGTTGGATTACAGAGGGGTAAAAGAAAATTTCTGTCCTCCGATGGAGAATTCGTACATAAGCCCACCCTTAGTCTGTATGAAGGTGGCCATGCCGTTGATAAAACCGGTTTCCGCCTGGACACCGGTTCTGGGACCGGCGCTTGCGCCGGCACTGGCACCGGCGGTTCCGATCTGTGCTTCCCCCCCTGCTGTGATGACGACCGCCTGGGCTGTAGCATCGAATTCAAAATTGCCACTGGTAAATTTGGCATAGGTTCTTTTGTCCAGGAAGAAAATAATTTCACTGAATATTTTTCCACCTAACTGGAAGCCGATCGATCCCTCAATGACCTTTGTGGTCCCTGTTACCTTGCCTCCGCGATACACCTGTCCTTCGCCGTACGAACCGCCTATCACATATCCAGCTTTGCCGATCGTTGGAAAAACGGCGTAGCCGTATGAATTCTCTAAATATCTAGCCACAACAGGCGAACTGCGAAAAACGTCGATTGTTCTCGAATAGTCTTTCACTTCCGCGGCGACCGCAAGAGTCGATATCCCAAAAATAATGGCGATAAATGATACAACCGAGAGTTTTTTCATGTGCATGCTCCATCTGTTGTTACATAGGTGTTTAACCAGGTTCTCCGGCCGACCGAGGTTTCCATGCATCTAAGACGTGAAGCAATATGCCAAGAAGGCGCACGTCTTCGTGCAGAAAAAAGTCTGAAAGGAACTTTAGCAAGCCCAGTGCTTACTTTCTCTAATTACCGGGTATTGCAGCGGTATCACAGCTATTACCGTTAAATATTACTCTTAAAATCAGATGGGTTTTTACTTCTGTCAAGGGGAGTGGAACAGGAAAGAACAAGCGGGTTAAACGATCTCCGGCTTTATCCTCGTTATACAAGCGATTTGTGCCAGACATTCATGCTTTCGAGGGAACCGGAAATCTGGGTATTGTTTATCAGGGTGCCGGCGAAGTCGTACTTGTTTCCTGCAAAAGTTATATTCATACCGTAGCTGGTTGCCCTGGCAATAGTGTAGCAGGTCTTGATGCCGGTTTCTGCTATCAGCTTTTCCAGCTTTTGCAGGAGAACTCCTGCAAAACCATGGCCCCGAGCATCAGGATGAGTGGCAAAATCCGTCATCTCGGCGTTGGCCATTTTCTTATCAACCTCCGCCGAGGAGAGTGCCAGCAATCTATTCTCTTGCCAGATCCCCGCATAAATGACATTTTCCGTCATGGTCCTGCGCAGGTATTCCGGATCATCTATCGGAAAGGGATAGCTTGCAAAAACCTGCCGGTACATCTCGCTCATCTGCCCGCAGTCAAGCTGTGTTGCAAGACGGCACTCAAGGCCCCGGTCAAGGTCCTCACTTTGAGGCTTTGGCTTCTTTTCATGTGCCGATTTAATGACAGCCTGAACTCTATCGGCAGCAAAATCCAACATCCGGTCCGGCCGATAATAACGGGCCATGAAGAGGCATTCCTCCCTGCCGTTAAAAAATTTTGGAACGGCAGCCTCGATGCGGTAGCCGTTCTCAACAAATAGCGGCCCGGCAGAGGCAGGAACCTTGGCAAAGATTTTTGAATAACCGCGCTGCTCGGCCAGCTCATGAATATGGACGAGAATATCAGGCAAATCGGCTTTGTCCAGTTTCATCAGGTAGACCCGCTCGTTGGCGGGTCCATGCTGAATGAGAGAACCACCGAAAGATTCAACCTGATCAATTGCCTTAATTGCCATCGCGTCGATCCATTCGGCTGTTATCCAGTGGCGTAAGACTGATCGTTGTATCGTAGTCTGAAAGCAGCCTTTCTATGCCGGTAATTGCTGTTTCCTCACCATCTTCAAGCTTTAGCTGCAAATCGCAATCACCGCATTTGCGGTCGCAGAATTTTGCCTTGTAGCTATCCGGCTCCTGGTATGTAGTGATTACTCCCTCATAATTTCGCAGCACAACCTTATTGGTCGACAGCGAGATGAGATAATTAGGGGTAAGTGGTATTTTCCCGCCACCGCCAGGCGCGTCCACGACATAGGTGGGTACGGAAAACCCGCTGGTATGGCCGATCAAGGATTCCATGATTTCGATCCCCTTGCCGATGGGGGTACGGAAATGAGACAGGCCTTCAGAGAGGTCACACTGGTAAAGATAATAAGGTCGCACTCTATTTTCGACAAGCTTGTGAACCAATGCTTTAATAATTCGTTGACAGTCATTGACACCGGCAAGCAGAACGGTTTGATTGCCCAGCGGAATACCCGCATCCGCCAACTTTTTCAGCGCCTGCCGTGAGGAGCTGGTCATTTCACGAGGATGGTTAAAATGGGTATTGATCCAAAGCGGATGGTGTTTTTTCAACATATCAACCAATTCATCGGTGATCCGGTACGGCAGTACCACGGGCATGCGCGTGCCGATACGAATCACCTGGATATGGTCGATTTGCCGCAATTCCGTGAGAAGCCAATCGAGAAGGACATCGCTCAACATCAGGGGATCACCACCTGACAGCAGCACATCGCGGACTTCCGGGGTGTTACGGATATAGTCGATCCCTTTTTTAAGCTGCTCCCGATTGGGAATGGAATCAACATCGCCTACTTTACGCTTCCGGGTACAATGCCGGCAGTACATGGAACAGATGTTGCTAACATGGAAAAGAACCCTATCCGGGTAACGGTGGGTAATTCCCGGCACCGGACTATCCGCGTCCTCGGCCAAGGGATCGGCCATGTCGCATTTTTCAATCTGCAATTCGCTGGGGTTTGGAAAAGCCTGACGGAAAACAGGGTCGTTGCGAAAATCCTTCCGATCGATCAGGGAAAGATAATATGGGGTAATCGACATGGGAAATCTTTTCATGGTCATTTCGACCTTCCGCTTTTCAAGGGGCGTGAGCTCGATTTCCAGAAGTTTTTCAAATGTCTCAACCCGAGTGATCGAATTTTTAAGTTGCCAGCGCCAGTTTTTCCATTGTGAGAGAACTACTTTTTCGTCACTGAGATTATCGGCGATCTTCTGTTGATTGTTGGAAAAAATATTTATTGCCATACTGTTGGTATCCTTGCCTACAACGAACCGCTCCCGGGAGTGCAGCAAAAACCTGCAGCTCGACCGGAGATCCATTGCGCTCTGCGCTGGTTAAACCACGTAATGCGGTAGGGTGATAGACGCTCGAACCCGCATTTCATGCCGCTTGAGGTTCCAAAGGGCTCTTTCGTCTATTCTGATATATTATTGTATTTTTTGTTTGGGCGGTCAGGCTTTACAGAAAGTCATGAGCAGATATTTATTACTCAAATAGTTTGTATACGAACTATAATAGCTGAAATATTTACTCTTGTCAAGTGACTCACCTCCCGCAGAGCGCCTGAAATGGCGTTGTCGGCTATTTATGAAAATCAAAAGAGCGTCAGGTGCCTTTATTTTTCAGAAGATATTGGTCCGGTTTCCAGAACCGGTGCGGCACCGATGTCTCCGACCTCCATCAAATCGACCAGTTTTTCCAGGGTCTGGGTGATAGCAATCTGCTCTGATTCATGAAGTTCGACAAGAGCGTTGACCAGGGTGTCCTGCAAAAGAGACGGCGCCGCAGCGACTAATTGTTCACCGGCAGTAGTGATACATATGTGAATGAGACGACGATCCTTACTGTCGCGCTTACGCTGTACCAGCTTTTTTTCTTCCAGCCTGTCGACGATACCGACAATGGTACTGGGACTCAGGTAGACCTTTTGAGCCAGCCTGGCACTAGTTATGGGGCCGCTTTCCATGAGTGCCGTCAAGCAGCCTAGTTGAGGACCGGTTATCTTATGCCGCGATGTCAATTTATGTGAATGGATGTCCACCGCCCTGATAATACGGCGCAGAGCCTGCAAAATTCTGAGCTCATAACGTTGTGCGGGAACTTGCGGCTGCTGCTGCCTCGGCGTTTTTTGATCAGGTAACTCTTTCATCATTTTTATTCATCCAGGCCAAGGCAGTTCTCGGCCGGCGGGTTAGTGTGTATTTGTAAAATATTTCGGGTATTATGACTTTTTGTCGAACGTATCCTATTTATTGCTCTTTATCCAATATTTTGCAATTATTATAAGCAAATCGACCGGAAAGATAAAAGACGATCAATCAACCTGCCCCAGTCGGTTTTCGGCAGAAAATAATTGATACCAGACATGAGGGCGGTGGTTTCCGCGAAGTCAAGATCCGGCGGTGAAGCCAAAAAAATGAAAAAAATCAGCATGTCCTCATCCAACGTTGCGTGCTGATTTCGAAGTGGTAGTATAGCGGCTTTAATAATCCTCCCTGTGCTTCTTTCGACGAACTGATTCATACCATGATTAAGACGATAGCCCTACTCGCAATTCTTGCGGCATTTCCACCGCTTTCAACGGATATGTACCTGGCGGCCATTCCGCTGCTGGTCAAGAATTGGCACCAGCCGCTTGCCGTTGTCAACCTGACCCTGATCGGTTTTTTCGTCACTTACTGCGGATTTCTGCTGATCTATGGACCACTTTCCGATCGTTACGGCAGGCGGCCTCCCCTGCTGTTCGGCCTCGTGCTCTATATCGTAGCCAGCCTGTTCTGCGCTGTCGCCGGTAATGTCCAGCTTATGATACTCGCCCGGGTTCTTCAGGGGGCGGGAGCTGCCAGCGCTTCTTCAATTGCCTTCGCCATCTGCAAGGATCGCTACGCCGGCCATTTGAGACAGAGGATATTCCTGCAGCTCGGTGTTATCGTTGCTGCTGCACCCATGATTGCCCCGATCATAGGTGCCTGGATTATAGAAACACTCTCCTGGCGTTGGGTTTTTGTGCTCCAAGCCATTCTGGGTGTGATTGCCGTGGTCGGAGTCTGGTTGATGAAGGAGTCGCTGCAGGAATTCAGCACGGAAAAACTGAGCAGGATGTTTGCGGGCTATGTGCGGCTGGTCGGTAATTTGCGTTATTTTTTGCTGACCCTGGCCTTAGCCGTTGTCGGAATTCCATTTTTTGCCTTTATCGCCGTCTCCTCCGACATATATATTCACACTCTCGGGTTTACCGAGCAGGAGTACGGGTATATTTTTGCCTGCAACGCTTCGGCCTTCATGATCGCGCCGCTGATTTTTTCCAGGATCGCCCGGCATTTTCGGCTCAGCAACCTGCTGCCGGTCAGTTATCTTGGTGTGCTCCTCTCCGCCATACCAATGATTATCACCAGTATTCCGCAACCTTACCGTTTGGCGCTACCGATGTGGTTTCTCACCTTCTTTTTCGCCTTTGGCAGACCGCCGGGAAATAACCTCATCCTGGAACAGGTCGAGCACGATGTGGGATCTGCATCCTCCCTCATGGTGTTCGTCTTCTTTCTTATAGGATCCTGCTCCATGTGGTTTATTTCCCTTGGCTGGCAGGATACCGTCTACGTTCTCGGGTTGCTGGGGCTCGGTTCGGCTGCTGCTACGCTGGCTGCTTGGTTGATTATCAGCCATTTTGTGCAACTGAAGATGCCTTCGTCATAAAAAAGAACACTTCGCCCGTCAGGAATGACCTCGCTCGAGCAGAGGAATGATTTGTTCGGCGGGAAGAGGCCGACTGTAGAGGTTTCCCTGTATAAGTTCGCAACGCAGGAGTTTAAGCAGTTTCGCTTGTTCTTCCAACTCCACCCCTTCCGCAACCACCTCCAGCTCCAGGGAATGTGCCAACGAGATAATGGAGGTGACGATGGCAAGGCTATTTGGATGCCTGGTCATGTCAACAATAAAAGACCTATCGATTTTAAGCGAGTTTACCGGTAAGCGACTGAGATAGCTGAGGGAAGAATAGCCCGTGCCAAAATCGTCGATTGCAATTTGAAAGCCCATCTTGCGCACCACTTCGAGTTTGGGGATGTTTTTTCTGACCTCGGTCATCACCGCGCTTTCAGTTATCTCTATGTCCAAGCCTTCGCTGCGGCCATTTGTATCCCGCAGCGTCTCCTCCAGGACATCCAGAAAGTTCTTCTGTGCCAATTGAATCGGCGAAACGTTGACGGCAACTCTCGGCGGATCGAGATTCAGCTCTCGCCAACGGCGCATATCCTTCATTGCCTGCCTCATGACCCAAAAACCGATCTCAAAGATCAGTCCCGTTTCTTCCAGCAGATGGATGAAACTGTTCGGAGGGATCAAACCATCTTGGGGATCGAGATACCGTAGCAGAGCCTCCATTCCCATAATGCGTCCATCTGCAGCGGAGACCTTTGGCTGATAATGCACTACCAGCTGCTCCAGTTCGATCGCTTTACGCATTTTTGCTTCCATGGTAACTGAACGGATGATGCGTTCGTTCATGGTAGGATCGTACAACAAATATTTTTCACCCTCACTCTTGGCTCGTTTGAGGGCAATTTCTGCATTCTTGTAGAGCATTTCCGCATCCCAGGCATCGGAAGGAAATAACGAAATTCCAACCTGGGCACTAAGATGAATATCGGTATCGTCAGCCCGGAATGTTGGAGAAAACGCCTGAAGGACATCCTGTTCCAGTATATGGGCGACCTGATCGGTTTCGCTGATATGGGAAAAAGCCAGGGCAAAACGATCGGCTCCCAGCCGCGCTATGGTCTCACAGGCAGTGGCGGTTTCACAGAGTCTTGCTCCCACCTGTTTGAGCAGGTTATCACCGACATGTCGGCCATACGTATCATTAACATCCGAGAAATGGACCAGATCCACCAGCAGCAGGGCGACGACCGAGCCGGAATGTTTGGCTGCCTGGAGCTGCATGGGAAGACGTTCCAGCAGAAGACTGAGGTTCGGCAACCCGGTCAGTACATCGTGATAGGCAAGATAATTGAGCTGCTTATCCCTCTGAATGTTCTCGAGCGAAAAGGAAAGATCGCCGGCCATTTCCAGTAAAAGCCGCATCTCAGCAGAGGAAAAAGCGTTCGGGGCAGCAGAGAACAGAGCGAGAACACCGACCACCTTCTCATCCAGCAGTAAAGGCAGCAAAGCATAGGCGGAATAGTCAATGGCGTAGCCATTCCAGACCGCCTTGTCCTCATCCCTTCTATGATGGATCAAAGGTCTGCCCTCGTGAAAGACCACACGAAGAGCGTTGCGAACCTCGATACTGACAGAATCCATGGGTGCGCCTGCGATAGATGACTCGGCAAGCGAGAGATGAAACCATTGTTCCGGAAGATCGGCAGCATGACCACGCAAGGCAATCCCTGCCATCGGGTAGCCCCCCTGATTGACAACAATCCGGCACGCCTCCTTGAATAATTCCTCCCTGCTGCGCAGTCGTACAATGGCGGAATTGATATTGCTGAGAATCAAATAGAGCCGCGCCAGGTCGGCACTTTTGCGCTGACTGTTTTTCAGGGCTCTGGTCCGTTCCTCTACCCTTTGTTCCAGAGTGGCGTTGACCTCTTTCAGTTGACGAATAGTGTCGATGAAACCGCGATGCATCATCTCAAACGGAGCCATCACCTCAGCCAGAAATTCTTCGCTGCGTCGAAGATAGACACCTCTCTGCTGCGAGGTCGCGGCGTCAACGGCGGTGCTCATCATTATATTCTGATGCAGCCCAACCAGATCCAGGATATTGCGCTGTTCGACAACGGCGCGCCGACCAAGATCATAGGCATCCATCAATGCCTCCTCACCGGCACCGACCAGGACGTACTTTTCCAAAGCTTGTCGGTATGCGTGCATATAGGTGGTGGAGAGATTACCAGGACTGTTCACGGTGCAACCCCTCCCTGCTTTACTGAATGAATCTGCCATTGTGCTACTAATATAAGTGCGTCGTCGATTGGTTTTGCGTAATGTTTGAGAATGCGCTCAGCGAGCACATCGGGTGGATATGCGGGTGAAATTGCCCTGACAAAGTCAACGGCGATGCCGTCGGTTGCAAGCGCCAGGATATCGCCGTCCCGCAACTTAAGCTGAGACTGGTGCAGTTCCGGAATCCGGTACCCGACGATGCCGCCACGCATTGTTACATAATCCGTCGGTGAAGCTTTGGGATCACAATGACGCACTATTCCTTCCACGTTGCCGACTCCTATCCAGCTGAGCAGATTCTGTTGCCGGTCGATGGTCATGATGGTGCAGGCAATGCCCCGTGTGCCCTTCAGCGCCTCATGACAGAGCTGTATCAGTTTTACCGGAGTTTCGTTGAGATTCAGATGCAGTACCTCAAAAAAAATATTGGCGGCATAGGCGGCTTCAGGCCCATGTCCTAGTCCGTCCGCCACCGCCAGCAGCCAGCCGTTGTCTGTCCCGGCTGCGAAGTGGCGGTCTCCGCACTCTGTTTGACCTGGCAACGGCCGTGTCGCTACGCCCCAATGCAATTCTCCCAATTCTCCGTTACCAAGGGGTTTCATTATTAGAGCTCCCATTTAGTCATTGTTACCGTCGTGCCCTTACCTATTTCGGAAACGATTTCAAAGTCATCCATGAGGCGCCTTGCTCCGGGGAGCCCCAAGCCCATTCCACGTGAAGTGGAGAAGCCGTCCTGCATCGCCAGGTTGATATCCACTATTCCCGGACCGGCATCGCGGGCAATGATCAGCAGTCCCCGTTTCCCTGCCCGTACGACGCTGTGAAATTCAATTTCTCCCTGACCGGCATATTGCACGATGTTCCGGGCGATCTCGGAAATGGCGGTCGCCATCAGGGTCAGACTACTCCCGGCTATCCCGATGGACATTGCCAGCTCTCGCCCTTTCTGGCGAGCGGTCATGACACTGGCGTCCGAGGTAATGCTGATCCGCTCAGTAGTCATGATGTTCACGCCCGTTATTTTTGTCTGCCTCTTTCAGCTTGGCAAGACCATCCTCGAGATCCAGACTTGTCATAGTGCCCTCCAGTTTCAGGCCCAACTGGACCATGGTAAAGGCGACATCCGGCTGAATGCCGACGATCACCAGGTTGGCGCCCATCAGCCTGGTCATTATGCTTATGGAACGCAGCGTCCTGGCGGCAAAGGAGTCCATGACATCGAGTACCGTCACATCGATCACCACTCCGCTGGAACGATGCCTGCGAACGGAACAGACCAAATTTTCCTGCAGACTGGTCAGGTCGGTGTCTGTCAGAGCGCCCTGAATCGACGCAATCAGATAATTACCCTGTTTCAGAATTGGAACCTTCATTATGCAGCATCCCCAATATCCTTGTTTCCTGCTTCCCCGAATTTCTTCACCCGGTAGCCCAAAAGCTGTTCACCATGTTCGATGCCGTTCTGCAAATCACCCACGGTATGAACCGGTCCCAGATCTATACCCAAGGTCACCATGGTCAGGGCTATCTCCGGGGAAATACCGGAGATAACTACTTCGGCACCCATCAAGCGGGCCGCCTCAACGGTCTGCACCAGATGATTGGCAACCCGCGAATCAACAGTAGCAACTCCGGTGATGTCGATGACAATAACCTTGGCCCGGTTAACACGGATTGATTCCAGCAGATGCTCGGTCAGCTGTCGCGCCCGCTGTGAATCGATCTGACCGATGATAGGCAGAAGCAGCATTCCCTCGCGAAACGGTAGCACCGGTGTGGAAAGTTCCTTGATTGCCTCCTGCTGGAGCGCCTTGATGGTTCGCTCGCGGGAGTCGATATAAGTGTCGATCGTCAGTGAGATATCTAAAAAGATGAGTTTCACCAGGGAAAAGAAGGTATCCATAACTTCATCCGGATGTTTTTGGTCCGCGGCGAAGATGTGTTTCCAGACCTCACGCAGATAGAAGCTGTACATGCCGAGGTAAAACTTTACCGGGAGACCGATCTGCTCATGAACTGTGCCGATCTTAAGCCTTTCCTCTACGTAATCAAGGTCGTAATTTCCCTGAGTGAGGCGAATGAAATAGGCCTTCTGCTTGGCCTTGACCCGGTTCAGCGTTTCATTGTCGGGAAAAAAGGCTTTCATTTCCTCGAATTTCAGCAAGTGCTCGTAAAAAGCTTCAATGACCGCTTCGGCATAATCTTCAGAGAGTGGTGAGAGTTTACCTAACCTCTTTACGTCCTCGGGACCGAATTCGATCAATTCTTTTCGCCGTGTAAGTTCCTGATCACCGATATTCATCATCTCCGCCAGGGTTAAAAATTTTTCGGGTAACTGCGTTCTGGATGCCGACATCTGAGAACCTCCGTTCCTTGGAATAATAAACAGTCCGCCTATCGCCATCCCGGGAGGGGATGACGCCGTGACTCTGTCCACTTCTGACAGGATTCTCCGGGAGAGAGCCTGGTTATCCCGATACATCGAATGGGTTAGCGAGCATCACCCGGCAATGTTGATGAATAGCCATGTCGATGAAGAGCGGTACTGAACGAATTCATGAACTTTTTCTGTATGCTCTGCTTGCGAACATTAATTCTCGAAAGTAACGAAGATATAGGGGAAAAGGTCATTTTCGGACAGCCTCATGGGGGAGCTTAGGACATTACAGCACTTTATGAGCCCTCTGTTTGGAGCATTTCTGAAGCATCTCCTCAATACGTCTCGGTCAGGAGTAACATTTTGCGTAATAAGGGACGACACTCTCTGAAATAATATGCAGTGATACAGACACATGCAAAAAAATTCACGGTTTGGCGGCGCCGTTCCACTCAAGCGGCAGGAAGAGCCGGTCGGCCTGCGTTGATATTCTCATTGAGATGCTTACTCTCATAGTATTGAAAAACCATGGTTCCCGGCAGATCCCAGAACAAAATTAACAAACAGATACAAACAGATACTGAAAATATGATAACAGCCACGGAACGAGTGAAAGAGCTGATTGTCCGGCTAGAGAATCTTCGAAGAGAGATGCTTGAACTGGAGGCAAACCATCAGCGGGATGTGCAAGAGGTGAGTGACAACCATACCAAGGGGGCAAGAAACCTGCTTCATTATGTCGCCTTGCGCCGCCATGACCTGCACACAACTCAGATCGAGCTGGCCGAGATGGGTTTATCCTCTCTTGGCCGGTGTGAATCCTGGTCACTCCCCAATATCGACGCTGTCCTTTGTATCCTGCGAATTTTGGCTGATCCGGAACACGCCTCCTACGACATCCTCACTCAGGAGAGAGGAACTTCATTCCAGGAGGGCAGGAATCGTATCGACTTCAACGCCGAACAACTTCTCGGACCCGCACCGGAAAGAAGAGTTCGCATCATGGTGACAATGCCCGGCGCTGCCGCGGATGATTACCTGCTGGTTCGCAGCCTCCTTGCTGGAGGAATGGACTGTATGAGAATCAACACTGCCCATGATAATCCGGAGATATGGCGGAAGATGATCGATCAGCTCAGACGTGCTCGCCTGGAGCTGGATCGGCCCTGCCGCGTCTGTATGGATCTGGCTGGACCAAATCCGAGAACAAGGCTTTTCAAAGGATTTGACACTTCAAGAAAGTTTATGCCGGGAGACAGATTCCGATTGGTCACCAAACCAACCGGACTGGATGACCTTGCTGAGATCGGCTGCAGTTGTCCGGAAATAATAGCGGATCTGAAAATCGGTCAGCGGCTGTTCATAGACGATGGCAAATTCGAAACTATCATCCGACTGGTCGATGATGGAATGGTGGAACTGGAGATCACCAGGGGAAGTCCTAAAGGAAAGAAAATCAAATCGGAAAAAGGTATCAATGTACCGGATACCACCCTCCGCCTTCCTTCCCTCACCGATTTTGACCTCGAAGTTCTCCCATTCATCGTCGAGAACGCCGACATCGTGGGCGTAAGCTTCGTGCGTCACCCTCATGATGTATTGCAGTTGCAGGAGGAGCTGGTCCGGCTCGGAGGCGAACAGGTCGGCGTTCTGCTCAAAATCGAAACTTTACCGGCGTTTCTGCTCTTTCCCCGGCTACTGCTGGTCGCTATGCGCAGCCCGAAATTAGGGGTTATGATTGCGCGGGGAGATATGGCTATAGAATGCGGCTATGAACGACTGGCGGAGGTCCAGGAAGAAATTCTCTGGTTCTGCGAAGCCGCTTTCCTGCCCGTGGTTTGGGCTACCGAAGTTTTGAAAGGATTTGTGAAAACAGGAATGCCCGGCCGAGGGGAGATCACTGATGCCGCCATGGGCGGTCGCGCCGAATGCGTCATGCTGAATAAGGGCCCCTTCATCGTTGATGCAGTGCGTACCCTCGACAATATCCTCCTGCGGATGAAGGCCCATCAGATCAAGAAACGCTCGATGCTGCGCCGCCTCTCCGTCTCTGAAGCATTTCTTGACTGGGATCGGGAACACCCTACAAATATGAGGGAATATACCAGCGGCGGATAACCTCAGTTTCGCTATCTCCTTAAAAGCTGCCCATCGTTACCTACCCCCTGCCCCGGTAATTAGCCACTCCCTGCTCAGGAATCCAAAGACCTTGAGGCGGTTCTCCCGTTTGATAAAAAATGTCGATCGGCATACCGCCGCGGGGATACCAGTACCCTCCTATTCTCAGCCATTGTGGTTCGATATACTCTATCAGGCGGCGAGCGATTGAAATTGTGCAGTCTTCGTGGAATGAACCATGATTGCGAAATGATCCGAGATAGAGTTTTAAAGACTTACTCTCCACCAGCCAGTCTCCAGGCAGGTAATCAATCATGATGTGGGCGAAATCGGGTTGGCCGGTTATCGGGCAGAGGGAAGTAAACTCAGGAACGGTGAAACGGACCACGTAGGCAATCCCTTTTTGCGGGTTAGGTACCCGCTCCAGAACAGCCTTTTCCGGGCTTTCCGGCATGGCGGTCTTGTTGCCCAGCTGGGTAAGATTGTTGTATATTGTCTCCGTGCTCATTGCTCTTCTCCTTCACAAACTTGGTATTCATGCCTGCATTTTCTTGAGTTCCATCACACACCCCGCTTCTGTCCCCACAACAATACATGCAACTGGGGCAGCACTCTTGCGTCATACCACTCTGCCGCCATAACTTTTTCTACCAACCAGCGAAGCCGTGCAGTCGTATTCAGCAGCTCCGCCTCGCCCCCGGCACTTTCTGTGGACGGACCTGGATTACAGGGCTGCAGATAAACCGGCAACCGGGGGAAACAGGCTGAAATCTGCCGGGCGTAATTGAAATCTTCTTCGTCAAGAACGACCAGCTTCAGGATCACGGCAATATTGCCGGCAGCGTCGATACATGTTTGCAGTTTCCGCCTGTCGGTTGGCATGCCGCTGGAAGGCGGTTTGGGACTCAAGGTCAGCATATCCAGTTCGGCGAACCACTCCCTGGCTATACTCCCCTGAGTTTCCAGCAGAAAGGAATAACCCGATGCTTTGCCAAGAGCAATCAGGTTGCCAAGAGGCTGGATCGCCGGGTTGCCGCCGGACAGCGAAATCATCAGCGGACGGCCCTTACTCAGGAGATTCACCTGTGCCAGGATTTCCTCCGCCGACATCTCCCGCCACTCTTTACGGAATCGTCCCTCCACAGCGTGCAAAGTGTCGCACCACGAGCAGTGATAGTCACAGCCGCCTGTACGAACAAACACTGTTGGTTGGCCGATAAGTGCTCCCTCGCCCTGGATGGTCGGTCCGAAAATCTCACTGATACAAATATTCCCGGAATCACTCATGGCCGGTATTCCGCCCAGGTACTGGGTGTCTCGCTTACTCGTACCGCGCTTACTTCAGGCCACAGTTTCCTGCACCAGTTAAAGAATGTTTTTGCCAGAAATTCGGCGGTGACCGAATTGTTGTCAAAAATGTCATTCAGATGTTGATGATCGATATTTTCGTCGAGATATTTTTTAAACTGACTTAGCTCACGATAATCCCGGACAAAGCCATGTTGATTTAATTCTTCCGACGTCAACTCGATTTCCACTGTGTAATTGTGGCCATGAAGCCGGGAACAGGGATGATCGCCCGGCAATGTGAGAAGCTGATGGGACGCGGAAAAGGCAAATTCTTTTGCAATCCTGAACATTTTACGCCTCTCTTGTTGCCGGAGCGTGGTCGACGGCGCTTTTCCAGAACTCACGATCCACATATTCGGTCGGATCGGCGACACCAGCAAGGGCGAAAGCCTCAAGACGTTCGACACAGGTACCGCACCGGCCGCAATGCAGGTCTTCCCCTTTGTAACATGACCAGGTCGAAGCAAATGGAACGTCCAACTTTTGCCCCGTTGCAACGATATCGGCTTTGGTAATATTGACAAACGGGGTGTACAGCTGGATTTCCGGCATACCTGCCAGGGCGTGATTCTGCATAGTCTGGAACGATTCGATGAAAGCCGGTCGGCAATCGGGATAGATAAAATGGTCGCCGCCGTGAACTGCCGCGGCAACCGCCTCTGCTCCCCGTGCCGAGGCAATGCCGTAGGCGATTGCCAGCATGATGGCATTACGGTTCGGTACGACCGTGATTTTCATCGATTCTTCGGCATAGTGGCCATCCGGGACAGCTATCCCATCTGTCAGGGCCGAACCGCTGAGCAAGCCGCCGATATGGGAGATATCGATAACCAGATGCTCCGCACCGAGATTTTCAGCGCATATTGCGGCAAAGGAAATTTCTTTTTTGTGGCGTTGCCCGTAATCAAAGGAAATGAGAGCGAGCAGCTCATGCTCGGCAGCGATTTTATAGGCGAGGGTGACGGAGTCCAGTCCGCCGGAACAGATAACCAGTGTTTTCATTTTCTTTGTCCTTGTTTTAGTATCCCGGGTAGGTCTGCGACCGGTAGCCTGTCACAGCAGGTGGCGAAGCTATAGCAATTTTGCAGAAAAAATGTAAGTTTTTTATCTGTTCCGGCAATAATTTTAAAAGAGCAAAAAAAGTACCTGACAGAAAGATCCGCCAGGTACTGGATGAAGGTTAGGGGTTGGAATTGGTTGTTTAAAGGGCAGCCTCGTAGATGGCGGATACATCTGCGTCTTTCAACTTGCGAGGATTGGTCAGCCCGCAGGCATCTTTCTGAGCGTTACCTGTCATGATCGCGATATCCTGTTTTTTGACCTCTTTACCATAGCGCTTGCCGAGCTCGATCAGCCCCGAGGGGATGCCGATATCTGTGGACAACTGTTTGATTGCATCAAGGCACTTCTCGGCACCCGCCCGGATCGACAGGCCTTCGACATTTTCACCAAGGAATATGGCCATATCATAAAAACGTTCCAGTCTGGCATTGAGATTGGCGCGTTGCACATGAGGCAGTAGAATAGCATTGCATTCCCCATGGGGCAGATCGTAAAAGCCGCCTAACTGATGAGCCATTGCATGGACGTGACCAAGACTCGCATTGTTGAAGGCCATGCCTGCCAGGAACTGGGCATAGCACATGCCGTCCCGGGCCTCGAGATCTTCGCCGTTGGCTACCGCCTTGCGGAGATATTTGGCGATCAGCTCAATCGATTTCTGGGCGCAGGCGTCGGTCATGGGAGTAGCGATGGTGGAGACATACGCCTCAACTGCATGGGTCAGGGCATCCATGCCGGTTGCCGCGGTCAATGCCGGGGGCATCCCTACCATCAGCAAGGGATCATCGATGGCGATGCCCGGAGTGACTCGCCAGTCTACGATGGCCATCTTAACCTTGCGGGAGGTATCGGTAATAATGCAAAACCTGGTCATTTCCGAAGCGGTCCCTGCTGTCGTATTAACCGCCAGATACGGCGGCATCGGGTTGCTTGACTTGTCCACTCCCTCAAAATCATGAATTTTACCGCCATTAGCGACGACAAGGCCGATGCCCTTGCCGCAGTCATGAGAACTGCCCCCACCGAGCGAGATCAGAGAATCACAATTTTTGGATTTATAAATCTCTACTCCAGCTTCGACGTTCTTATCGGTAGGATTGGGAATCGTTTCATCGTACACATGATAGGTCATTTTTGCGGCATCGAGCAGGTCGGTGATCTGTTTGGTGACGCCGCAGCCGGTTATGCCCTTATCCGTAACGATCAAGGGTGTGGTTCCACCTAATGCTTTAATTTTTTCCGGAATTTGTTTAGCCGCACCGATACCGATTAGAGTAACACTGGGAATGAAAAAGCCATATACCATTTCTTGAATTGCCATAATCGCACCTTCTTTGTTAATTGTGAATAAAACAATCGGTGGGGAAATGGGCAGGAAAAATCGAGGAGAATCTGATACAGAACAGAATGGCAATAACTATATAGGTGTTAATTCCCGAAAAAAAATATGTTTAATAACATCTTATAACCCATTGTCTTGATAATACCAGATGGTGTAATCAGTGCCATTCGGTACAGAACACGATTTTTTCGGTTACCGAGGCAGGCACGCCAAGGGAAATCCTCGCCGATCGGCTTTGTAAAAAATAATAAAGCAGAATGTCCCGATTCACCACCCATCAGGGTAGTTTTTTATCGTGGTTATTTCCGATTATAGCTATTGACGGTTAGGCAAAGCCCTGCCATTGATTTGAACCATTTTTGGTTTGAACCATTGTTGGTTTTACATCGGCTGGGCTGATATACTTGTTTTACTCGTGATTCAAAAATTATAATTATTTTTTATTCTTCAGTAAATCACGTATTTCTACAAGCAAAGCTTCCTGTGTCGAGAGTTTTGGCGACGGTTCCGGCACTGCCTCCTTTTTTCTTTTGAGTGAGTTAATTCCTTTGATAACAATGAAAACCGCCAAGGCAATAATAGTGAAATCCACCGCCGTCTGGATGAATCTACCATAACTGATGACGACTGCGGGAGTATCGCCGGAAGCTTCCTTTATGGTCAACGCCAAGTTTGAAAAATCTACTCCACCTATCAATACACCGATCGGCGGCATAATGACATCGGCCACAAAAGAAGAAACAATCTTACCAAAGGCAGCGCCAATAACGATACCAACCGCCATGTCCATGACATTGCCTTTGATCGCAAATTCCTTGAACTCCTGTATTAGCCCCATGCTTTCCCCCTCGAATTATTCGTTTGATCTTGCACTCCAAAGACACGACAGGCTACTTCAGCCAACAGCCTGCGATTGTTGATTGGCACATTATCTGCAAATCAAATTCTATATATACCCGAGGCAATGACCTCAGGCAATTATTTGCTTCACTTTATGGATAGTCTATCACTGCACGGGTCGTTGCACTCGTGATCACATTTTTCAGAGTAGCTATTGAAGGCAGGATTCCACGGAACTTGCCGTTTGTCCGAAGTAACCTTCGGCATGAGGTTCAAATTAAGAACGCTGATAAAATCAAATATAAAAGGAGCGAATTATGAAAGCTATAGTCTTTAAAGATATAGGAAATATCGGGTTTGAAGACGTTCCTGAGCCGAAAATCGCACAACCCACCGATGCCATCGTTCGTCTGACAACCAGTGCAATCTGCGGCACTGATCTACATATGATCAGGGGAACCATGCCTGGTATGATTGCCGGGACGGTACTCGGCCATGAAGGAGTAGGCATTGTGGAAGAGACAGGGATAAATGTACGTAACCTTAAAAAAGGGGACAGGGTGATTATTCCTTCGACCATAGCTTGTGGCAACTGTTCCTATTGCCGGGCCGGATATTACTCCCAATGCGACACAGCCAATCCAAACGGAGCGCGGGCCGGCACGGCCTTCTTTGGCGGCCCGAAGAGTTCAGGCCCCTTCAACGGGTTGCAGGCTGAGTATGCACGTATTCCCTATGCCAATATCGGACCGGTAAAAATTCCAGACAGCATGAGCGATGATTCCGCCATCCTTCTTTCCGATATTTTTCCAACCGGCTATTTCGGCGCGGAAATGGCTGAGATTCAATCAGGCGACGTTGTTCTGGTCTACGGCTGCGGACCGGTTGGTCTGTTCGCCATCCTCTCGGCTTTTTTAATGGACGCCGGACGAGTGTTGGCGGTAGACCGTAACCCCTCACGACTGGAGCGTGCCCGCCTGCTGGGAGCCGAGGCTATTAATTTTGATGAAGAAGATCCCGTGCAAGTGGTAATGGAGTTGACTGACTGTATCGGGGCTGATCGCGTCATAGACGCTGTCGGAGTGGATGCCGAACCCCCGTCAAAAGGACCGGCGGCGGCGTCAATACAAAAACGGCAGGAAGAATTCCGGCGGCAGCTCAAAACATTGGCGCCTAAGGCCCAGAGAGAGGGAGAACATTGGATACCTGGACAGGCCCCATCCCTGGTGTTGGACTGGGCTCAGCAGAGTGTCGCCAAAGCCGGAACACTTTCAGTGATCGGCGTCTATCCCACGATGGCTCATTTTTTTCCATGGGGCGAAGCAATGAACCGCAACATGACCATCAAGGCCGGTAACTGTCCGCACAGGCGGTATCTGCCGCATCTTGTTGAACTGGTTTCGTCCGGTGCGGTGGACCCCAGGGTCATCCTTTCCCATGACATACCTTTCGATTCGGTCATGGAGGCATATGAAAAATTCGACCAGCGTGAAGAAGGCTGGATCAAGGTGGAACTCCGCCCGTAAATTTTCCCTCAACTCAGCGATAGTACAAAAAAGCCGACGCCTTCGGGAATTACCACGGGCGTCGGCTGCAGGATTGATGTTTGTCAATTTCTCCGCATTTCGGCGGCGGTCCGGTTGAGGTGGATATTGTCCGGCGTTATAAGACGTAATTAACGCCTCCCTCATCGAGAGTTCACCACAAAAGGCGACCACCATTAAGAAGGAGTTTGTTTTACTCGCCGATTATTTTCACCAGGACCCGCTTTTTGCGCTTTCCGTCGAACTCACCATAAAAAATCTGCTCCCAGGTTCCCAGGTCGAGTTTTCCCTCTGTTATTGCCACGACAACTTCTCTTCCCATAATCTGCCGTTTCATATGGGCATCGGCGTTATCCTCATAACCATTGTGACGATATTGTTCCACAGGCGCATGTGGAGCCAGTTTTTCCAGCCACACTTCGTAATCATGATGCAGGCCGGATTCATCATCATTGATGAAGACGCTGGCGGTGATATGCATGGCATTAACAAGTACCAGCCCTTCCTTCACCCCGCTCTCTTGCAGACATTGTTCAACAGTGCCTGTTATATTAATGAAACCACGCCTGGTGGGCACTTCATACCACAATTCTTTTCTATAACTTTTCATCTTACTATCCCCCTAGCAACTCCACCTATCCGTTAACCGGTTATCCGGCAAACTCAATCAACGTATCGCAGTAGGATTCCAGCGCTTTTTTCATGGCTTCCTGGTCTGCGCCGGTGGGAGCACCCTGCCATTCGTAATGACCGAGAATATCCCATCCGGCCTTTTCGGTTTTGGCCTCGAAATCCCTTTGAGCACCACCAACCCATCCATAAGAGCCGAATCGAAACACTTTTTTATTGGTGACCTTTTTTACCATCAACTCCTCGATGGTATGGGCCATAGGAGGAAACATCTTGTATTCATAGGTCGGCATACCGAAAATCAAACCGGCTGATTTCCAGGCACTGGCCAGGATTGATCCGATTTCATCCCCGGGAACCTGGTAAACATGCACGGGAATATTCCTTTTCCGCAAAACTTCGACGACCATATTGAGAACCTGTTTGGTATTGCCGTACATGCTGCTCCAGACGACTGTCACTTCACGTTCCGCCGGGCCTTTATAATATTGGGCGTAGCGTTTATAGTGCTCAATGATTACTGCCGGATTATCCCGCCAGATAATGCCGTGGGAAGGACAAATCACCTTTACATCCAAACCCTTGAGTTTTTCCAGTCCCTTGAGAACAAAGGGAGAAAAAGTAGCCACTATATTGGCATAGTAGCGAAGGGCTTCCTGCTCAAAAAACTCGTGTTTTTCCTGAGAGATCTGATTGTCGAAAATCGCATCCTCGTCGATACTGCCGTATGAGCCGAAAGCGTCGCAGGAAAAGAGAATCCCCCTTTTGCGCTCATAGGTCATCATCGTCTCGGGCCAGTGTATATTGGGGGTGTCGAAGAATTGCAACTCATACTCCCCTATTTCCAATATCATGCCATCGGTAATGGCAATAGCTCTTTCAGGCGGCACCCCGGCAAAAGCTTCTAACAGCGGGATCGCCTTTTTTGTGCAGTAAATAACAGCCTTACTGTTTTTTTGGCAGAATTCCCTGAGCCAGCCGGAATGATCGGGCTCCATGTGATTAATAACGATAATGTCGATATCCTCGACACCCAGCGTCGCGCCTTCCATCTGCCGGGTGATTTCCTCGGGAAAATCAAAAATGTTCTGGGTTAGATCGATGATGACATTTTTCTCTCCCTTTATCAGGTAGCCGTTTATGGAAATTCCATGAGGAATAGGCCATATACCTTCAAATAAATAGCCTTTATCTTCAATATTGACAGAGAGACGATAGATATCGTCAACCACTCTTTTAATGTTCATTTTTGTTCACTACTCCGATCTCTAAATGTTGGTAAAAAGTCTTTTCATTGTGTTGTTTCCTGATATCGATCAGGAAGTTTCCTAACATAAGTCAATTACTTCAAAATTTCCAGATACAATTTTTTTTAATGATCCTCGCATGGCTCCAGGTCCACGGTTAATTTGTCCTGAGAGAATTTTCCCTTCATTTCAGCACATTATGCTTGATAGTGGATTTATTGTCGCTTTGCACCTATCACCTCATGTTAACTGGCCGATTTTGTGTAATTTGCATTTTCATCTTCGATGATTTAGATGATTTTTGTAAATTTACCGACGACGGCAATACTGGTAGTCAGCAATTAGAGCAAATTTACCCTGCTCCAGGTCTGTAAACGATCAGATGAACGTTTACCATATTTCATTGATAGTCCGGGAGACGGCAGCGAGCAGAGTATTCTCCCCGGCAAGACGCCGCCTGCCAAGTCGTAGCGGAAGAGTAAAACGCACATCGTCCCAGATCCATACACCGCCTTGGCCCACGGCGGTCAGTGCCTCGTCCTCGCGAAGGATCGCCACTCCCTGGCCGTCAAGGACAAGCTCCCGCACTACGCTTTCATCCATTGCATCCACGACCTTGCGGGGAGCAAGTCCGAATGCATCCATTTTCTCCTGAACGATCTGGTAATAAGGACAATCGCAAACCGACCAGATCCATGGCAGCGAGGCGGCAAGCTGCCAGTTGAGCGAACTTCCCGCCGGAAGAATCGTTTCCGGGATCACAATGGCGGTGCGAAAGGTCGACAAAATTTCACTTTCGATCCCTGGATCAGCACAATCGCCAAAGAAAAAGCCGATATCTATCAACCCCTGGCGAAGCATTTCAGGGGTGCGGATTGTCTGGCTCGAAACGAAAATGAAATTCACATCGGGCAGATTTGCAGCCAGCGCCCTGCTCAACCTGCTGACCTTAAGAAATGCACCGTCGGTATTCAAACCGATCCGGCAGGTGCCGTAATTGCGCCCGCTGATCTCCTTTGCCTTGTCTCCCATGATTTCCGCCGCGCGCACCACATCTTCTGCGTAGGAGTGAAGTATTCGTCCTCGTTCGGTGAGCGACATTCCTCTGGCTGAGCGGTCAAAGAGCTGGACGGCAAACTCTTCTTCGAGCAGGCGTATCTGGGAAGAGAGGGCCGACTGACTGATATGGAGGTTAGCGGCGGCCCTGGTCAGATTCCGGGTGGCGACGATTTCAAGAAAAGACTTCAACTGATAGAGTTCCATGGCAACCGTTCGAAATTTTAGAACGCTCCGTTTGATAAAGAGAATTGGAAAATTATCTATAATACCTTAATAATAGGAGCAAATGATAACACAGGACTGGTGATTAACCATATATATTTAAAACCGCAAGGAGCGAGTCACAAATGAAAAAAATCAACATAGCGGAACAGCTGGCGACCCTCACCGACTATTGGCAACCACTGATAGTCGGTGAACTGAATGGTCAACATGTAAAGGTGGCCAAACTGAAAGGAAAGTTTGTCATGCACCATCATGAAAAGGAGGATGAGATGTTCCTGGTGCTGAATGGTCGCCTTGTCATCGTTTTTGAAGATCGTGAAGTAACCCTTGATCCAGGCGAGTTTCTTGTTATTCCCCGCACCGTTCCGCACATGCCCGTTGCCGAGGATGATGTTGAAATTCTCCTTTTCGAACCGGCATTAACAAGAAATACAGGCAACCTAATCAATGAACGAACCGTGGAAAATCCCAGAAAGATCATTTGAAATACGAGGAACATATGACTCCATCAGCAGATTCAACTTCGACGGATCCTGCGACTATCCAAGGATACCTGCAGCTCTCGGAAATGCTCTACACCGCAGGCCAGCCCACGATAGACCAACTGGATCAACTGGCTACCCACGGAATTCAGTCCGTCATCAATATCGCGCTGCCCACCTCCGACGATGCGGTGGACAAAGAAGCCGTTATCCTGACCACTCAGGGTATTTCGTATTTTCATATCCCGGTAGATTGGCAATCGCCGAAAGAGGAGGATTTTGATCTTTTCTGTGAAATATTCAGTAGTCTGCACAGGCTGCATCGTAAAATGCTGGTGCATTGTGCCAAGAACATGCGCGTTTCCGCTTTCATCTATCTGTATCGTGTAACAAAAGCGGGTATCGGTCATGAAGCGGCCTGCCGGGACCTGTTCAAAATCTGGGTGCCGGCCGACCAATGGTACCTGTTTCTCAACCGGATTCGCGTTGCCCACGGACTTAAAGTAACCGATTTTGAATAACAATTGAGGCTAAATACTTTCCCTTTGCCTGTTTTGATATATTACCTGCGATGAGCGAGAAAATCACCAGAGTCAACAGAGTTACCAGAGTACCAAAGTCACCATAGGCCCGGTCCGCATGAGCGGCCTGATTATCGGGCCGATCCTTGGTTCGGGCATTATCATCCTGCCACCCATGGCCCAGCGGCTTGCCGGAAACTGGGCTTTCCCCGCCTGGCTTGCCACAGTGACGATAAGCATGCTTTTTGCCTGGATATTCGGCAGATTGAGCCTGCTCTTTCCGGGAGAAGCCGGCATTTCAGCAGCCGTTGAAACGGCCTTTGGGCCGAAACTAAGAAGACTCACGTCCATTTACCTGATCGGAGCCGTTTTTTTCGGACCGGTTGCCGTGATGCTGACCATTGTTCGGTACCTCCCCTTTAACCATGGAGGGACCGACATCCTTCCCGGAGTGTTCCTCACGCTTCTTGCCGCGGGCTTGCTGTTGCAGCGAATTTCCTTCCTCGGCACTGTTGCCCTGATTGCCAGTAGCGTCACAAGCTGCATCCTCTTTGGCGGCGCAGTCGTCACCATACTCTCGGAAAGCTGGACATGGCAGCAACCAGCTCCGTTCAACGGAGAAACTTTCTTGTATACCCTGCTGCTGCTCTTTTGGAGTGTAGTCGGCTGGGAAATTATCGGCAACTACAGCGGCGAACTCAGAAATCCCGCAAAAAACCTGCCAAGAGCTGTATTCTCCAGCGCCGTTGTCATCGCCCTGGTGAGCCTTGCAGTTGCATTTGCCATGCAGATTGCCGCCGGACAGGACATTGAGATTACCCATATCCAGGTTACGGCAATCATCGCTGCCATTTTTGGCCGCCTGTCGCCGCTGGTGATGGCGTTGCTGACCCTGTCGCTCTGCGGCTGCACCTTTCTGCTGTTTGTCGGCGGTTCGGCGCGGCTTATCGCTTCACTTGCAGAACGCCGTGAGCTGCCTGCCCTTCTGGCCGGAAGAACCGGCAATGGCTCGCCCTGGGCGGCGGTCGGGCTGCTGACGATGGTACATCTCTGTCTGTTTGCCGGGGTTGGTCTTGGAATCATAGGCATCGAGGAGATTGTCGCGGTAGCCAATGCTTTCTTCTTATGCAATGGCCTGATTGGTATTCTCAGCGCCATTAAATTATTTCGCGACCCGATGTATCGCCTCACCGCAATTTTCCTGACAGCGATTCTGACCATCATTTTGCTGCAAAGCTCATGGCGGCTTCTTGCCGCTATTGCCGGGATTGCCCTTCTTTTTTTGAATCGCAAACGCAACGCTGCATAAACTATTTTCCTCTTTTTTTCAGCCGGGATAGTGAAATAATACACTTACCAATGCGGCAAACGCGTTAAGATCGGCTGACCTAAGGTGTTCTTTGTGTATGATTTGCAGCGTAAACAGAATGGTAAGAGGTCTCCGGAGATGCAGGATGTAGGCATTACCTGATGCTCGTAAGCGTTCACCAGCACACCAAATGTGCCAGAGCAGGCTGGTGGACTGTAGGGGCGGGTTCCAAACCCGCCCTTCTATTCACGGCAGCCTGCTTGTGCACATTTGGTGCACTGGTGAACGCTTACACAGAATGAGACAAACATCCGATTTCTGGAAATCAATATCAAGAAATACATACGATGACGAAAAGTGAAGATCCGTGTTACATATTGTCAAGGCGATGCGTCAGGCAAATTTAAAGACAGTTTTTAGATATTTTGCGAAAAAAAGGCATATAAAGACATCTTCGGGCATCAGGTTTTAAGCAGGAAATTCAAGTGGGATGACCTCTCAATCATTATTAGATACAACTTGCGAACGGACTATCCCGTCAGAACCAGGAATGGAGTCTATGACCATACGCTACGAGCAAAAATCTTCCGTTGAAGAAATCAAAGCGAGATTTGACAATGATGTCGAACGATTCTCAAATCTCGAAACCGGACAGACGGCCACAATTGATGCGCCGCTGGCCATGGAGCTGACCACACAAGCTGCGGTTCGATCGACCAGGGATATCAAAAGAGTCCTGGACATCGGCTGCGGCGCCGGCAACAACTCCCTCAAACTTTCGCAACATGTTTCCCCTTTTGATGCTGATCTTGTCGACCTCAGCCTGCCCATGCTGGAAAAGGCCCGTGACCGGATCTCAGTTGTCAACAGCGGCCACATCAGGTTGTTTCAAGGAGATTTTCGCACAACTGATCTGCCGGAACAATGGTATGACGTCATTCTTGCAGCCGCAGTCCTGCACCATCTGCGTGATGATCAAGATTGGGAGTCAACATTCGCGAAAATTTTTCAACTGACAGCTCCCGGAGGCAGTGTTTGGATAACGGATTTAGTATCGCATGAAACCGGACCCGTACAGGTTATGATGTGGCAACGCTACGGAGAATATCTCCGCGCTCTTGGCGGAGAAGAATACAAAGACAAGGTCATTGATTATATTGAAAAAGAAGATTCACCGAGACCGGTAACCTACCAGTTAGACCTTCTTCGGTCGGTGGGATTCGCACAAATCGAACTCTTGCACAAAAATTCCTGTTTTTGTGCTTTTGGTGCGATAAAGGCGCGATAAATTCCTGAGAACCACACAGCTCTCCGGACTTCCTCTTTTAGGAAAATCCAGATTTCTTCTATTAATCTAAACTGTGTTATCGGAGATGTTCTGAAATTAGCTTAGTTGATCTGTAAGCGCCAACAGAACCGCATCTTTTTTCGCGCGCGTGTCTATGTCATGATTGGGCATCCAAAAACACTCAAGGAGGATGTCCATGGCAAGGCAAAATATTCAGGAATACCGGTAGCGCAGCAGACGCCACTGGCAAGCACATATATCTGCCCAAAGGAAAAGCGGTTTAAGCCGTGCTGCATACTGCAAAGAACATAACCTTTCATACCATGCTGCAACGTATTGGAACAGAAAATTTTCAATACCTGAACAGGAGCAGACAAACCTGGTGCCGGTGAGTTTTTCCTCGAATATTGCAATCAACCCTGGTCAAACTGCTCGTTCAGGTTTGAAAGTCATCCTGCCCAACAAAATTGTGATCGAGATCGGCGATGATTTTTCGGCTGCGACACTGAAAAAACTGCTGACAGCTCTGGAGATGAACTGATGCTTACCTCTGTTCATTCTTTGAAAGTCTATTTCGACACAGGCTACACAGAGGGATATGCGTAAATCGATCAATGGTCTTTCTATTCTGGTTGCTGACCAGCTTGAGCTTGATCCGCTTTCCGGACATCTATTTGCTTTTTGCAACCGCCGGCGTGATATCACCAAGATTTTGTATTGGGATCGCAACGGCTTTTGTCTTTATGCTGAATTCGGCATAAAGACAAGAATCATTATCATTTTGTTGGCTTATGAAGAACAGAAGTGTGCCAAAAAGGAAAACCTCGCACATTAATGCTGTCTGATCTAGTGCGAAATTTTGAAAATATGGGGTTTTCTGCCAGGCACTAGTTAGCATATTCCCTGAGAGGGTAGGACTGGCGAGCCACTGAAAATGGGTCGAAAATGGAGCAACTGCAAAGAAGAGATTACAAGTTCAGCAGCACTCCAACCTGGGGGAGTACTCTGTTGCTTTAAACGAGCGAGAAAAAGCTACTCGCCCGTTACCGAACCCTTATCCATAGAGTGTCTCGATCCACTGAATCGCTTCTGTGTCATTGACCTTTCCGAGATATCGTTGAGTGGTTGAAAGATCGGTATGGTGGTTCACCATGATAGAACAGTTGTAAAAGGCTTAGCAAGGCTAAATTCCTCCCTCATGTATCTATTCGGGCAACCAGTAATCCTCTTGTAACGCCTCAATTATATTGACTCAGAAGCGAAGGCTTATGCGGAATACTTTCGGCCACCAGTTTTATAAATAGAGTGATCAGTCTTGAAAAAGACTGACTCGGACTATAAACTAACTGAGTTAACGCAGAGAAGCGGCAGTAAAATAATTATTATTGCACGCTTCTAAACATATCTTTCTCGGCAACAGTTTCGATTGATGCAAAATTGATGGCGTCGTAAAAACTCTTCATCTGCGTCGTTGCTGCAAATTTTCTATCATTACGACGTACTCTAGTACGCCGAAATGATAGAAAATTTGCGCGACTAGCATATGAATTTTTTTACTTAGCCATCTGAAATTCAAGGTTTTTACGAGTTTATCAAAATTGACGTATGTGTGAATTCAATAAAAAAGATATAATCTACAGACTGGAAAAACTTGGGGATGATGAGCTTGATGCTCTTGACTTTGGTGTTATTGGATTTGATAAGGATACCCTTATCCGCCGGTACAACAGCAGAGAGCAGGAATTGTCCGGGTACAACCGGGAGCATATTTTAGGCAAAGCACTTTTTTCAGAGGTTGCGTCCTGCATGAACAATCATAGGGTAGCGCACAAGTTTTTAAAGGAAGATGAAATAGATGAAGTACTCCCTTATCTATTGAGTCTTAAAGTAAGGCCAGTACGAGTTCAGTTAAGACTGCTTAAACATCCATCATCCATTTTGAGCTATGTTCTCATCAAGCGATAATGGAATGAATGAACTGCTCGATTTTGTCTACCAGACGCCTATTGGCCTCTGTGAGACAGATTTGCGGGGCAGACTGATCCGGCTCAACCCCTATTTGACCCAATTACTGTTCACATTGGTTGATGACTATAACGGTGAAGATCTGCCGAACATCATTGATGTCCTAACGCATTATGATCCCGATCTCCTCGATCTGCCGGAGCAGATTGCCGCTGGTCGGAAAGTTTTGTTGAACAACTACGATATCAGCATCAATCAATACGATATACGTACTATCCGAGTAAAATGTGTCAAACTGTCGGGAATGCATCTGGTTTTCTGCATTGAGGATATTTCGGTTCTGATCGAGCTTGAGGAGAAGCGGCGCCAGCTGGAGAAAAATAGAGCGAATATCTCGACCATCCATGCGCTGGCCAAATTGTCGGAGTCACGGGATGACGATACCGGCAGCCATCTCGAGAGGGTTCAGTCTTACTGCAGACTGCTTGGGGAATGTTTACTCGCCGATCTGAATTACAATAATGAACTGGATTCACATTTTGTTGAAACTCTCTGGCAGGCCAGCCCTCTCCATGACATAGGCAAAGTAGGTATCTCTGACAATATTCTTCTCAAGCCGGGCAAGCTCACTGAGGACGAATTCGAAGTGATGAAGACGCATACGGTCATTGGTGCGAAAACCCTGGAAAAAGTGCAACAGGAATATCCAGAGAACGATTTTGTAAATATGGGAATTTTGATAGCCAGACACCATCATGAGAGATGGGACGGCAGCGGTTATCCTTATGGTTTAGCAGCGACAAATATTCCTCTTGCCGCCCGGATTATGGCCGTGGCCGACATTTATGACGCCCTGCGTGTCAAACGAGTGTACAAAGAACCCTTTTCACATCAGAAGAGTTATGACATAATCATGTCTGCCGGAGGAAAGCATCTTGATCCAAATCTCACTGTCCATTTTCAGCGAGTACATAGAGAGTTTGAGATCATCTACACTAAGCTGGTGGGCAGCTAAATTTTGTACGAATGAATAAATAAAAAAAATGGATAAAATTAAGGGTAAAATAGTGACAGTATCCTCTTTCCTCACTATTTTTTCCAGGTGGGTCCGCTCTCACTCTAATTCTTCATTGCACCAATTATTACCTTGAAACGCGGCAGTCAATTATATGTCAAAAGATGTTCAGAAATGGAGTAACTGCAAGGTAAATAACACCAAAGATAAGCTCTAATCTCGAATAGTTATACTTACTGCTAAATAGATGAAAATATAGCTGTTTTTTGTGAACAGCAGTTATGGTAAATTGGAATAAGAACAGATTCTGATGAAGTTTGCTCTGGCTACTTTAATTTGTTGTTAACTGAATTTATGTCCTTTTCATCTCATCCAGTATCTTTCGGATCAAAACTGCAATATCTATTTTTGCCAACGGTTTCATGGCAAATCCCTTGATGCCAATATCTCTGATCTTTTCTTTAGTAATTTGATTGCTGTAGCCGGTACAGAGAATGATGGGCAGGTTCGGGCGGATCTGCAGCATTCTCTTGGCCAGATCAATTCCCGTCATCTCGGGCATGGTCTGATCGGTGATGACCAGGTCATAGGCATCAGGCTGATTTCTGAAGATGTTGAGCGCTTCGAGGCTTTTTGTCGTGATCGTTATCGTATAACCAAGCCTTTCCAGCACCGACTTCCCCAGAACTGCAAGAATTTCTTCATCGTCAACGAAGAGAATTCGTTCAGTCCCAGAAGGAATCGATTCGACAGGTTTGCCTCCTTTTTCCGCTTGTCTCTCAACAACCGGGAGGAAAATTGTAAAGACTGTGCCCTCACCCGGTTCGCTGTGACAGGTTATACACCCGTGGTAACTCTGGACGATTCCATGTACAATAGCAAGACCCAAGCCAGTGCCTTTGCCTCTCTCCTTTGTGGTAAAATATGGTTCGAAAATCCTCTCTTGTATCTCCTTTGGTATTCCTGTCCCGTTGTCCTTTATAGACAATTCAATGAAATCTCCCAGTTCGATATTGGGACAGATCCAGGAATCCGCTGCTGAGAGCATTTTATTCTTCAAGGTAATGGTCAGGATACCTCCGGTCTTTTCCTCCATGGCATGATAAGCATTGGTGCAGAGATTCATCAATATCTGGTGAATCTGAGTCGGATCGGCCATGATAGTCCCGGTCTTTGCCTCGATATTCTGCCTGATAGTAATGGTGGTCGGCAAGGAAGAACGGAGTAGTTTTACGGTTTCCTTCACCAGTGTGGCAGGCTGCAGAGGAATTTTGTTGGTTTCGGCCTCCCGGCTGAAGGCAAGAATCTGGTTAACCAGTTCTTTTGCCCTGGTTGCTGCCAGAACCACCTGCTCAAGGTCGCTCGCGGTGAGCGACCCGGGCGGGGTATCCTCCAGGGCCATTTCGGTATAACCAAAGATAGCTCCAAGGATATTATTGAAGTCATGGGCGATCCCTCCAGCCAAAACACCGATGGCCTCCATTTTCTGGGCCTGGTTGAGCTGGGCCTCGAGTTGAACTTCGTGCGTCACATCGCGCTGCACGGCCACATAGTTGATAACCGCGCCGACGGCATCTCGTACGGGTGAGATGGTAGCCTCCACTTCATAAGGTTTGCCATCCTTTCTGATGTTGATGAAATGGCCATGCCATGCTTCACCCGACTGCAGTACATCCCACATTCTGCAGTAAAAGGTGGCATCATGTTTTCCGCTACTGAGGATGCTTGGATTTTTGCCAAGCACCTCCGCGCAGTTGTAGCCGGACATTGTTTCAAATGCCGGGTTGACATAGACGATGGCCTTACTGGTGTTGGTGATAATTATGGACTCAGCGGACTGTTCGACAGCCGTCGCCAGCCTGGCCCGGGAGGCTTCGGCCTGCTTACGCTCGGTCAGATCGGTAAATGTAATAACAACCTGTTGTATGTCTCCGTCCATGTTCCGGACAGTGTAACCGTTGCATTGCACCCAAATCGTGTCTTCCCCATTAAGGCGGGGTATTCCCAAAATTATGTCCGAAATCGTCCCTTCAGCGGCCTGCAATGCCAGATTCACAGGGTATTCACTCTGGGGCATTTCCGTACCATTTTCCCGGATGAAACGCCAGATAGGGTCGCTGGCAGTTTTGCCGAGTATTTGTTCCAGATTCAGGCCGAGTACCCGGGAAGCCATTGGATTGGCATACAAAATGCGCGTATCTGGGGCACATGCCACGAGAGCAATCGGCATGTTCTGGACCAGTTCGCGGAAATTTTTCTCGCTTTCTATCAAGGCCTCCTCCGCCTGCTTGCGCTCGGTTAGGTCGCGTGCAATGCCCTGGATGGCAATCGGTTTACCTTCCCGACATATCAGTGAGGATTGGGTTTCCGTGTAAACCTGCCTACCATCCTTTCCGTGAAGTCGAAATTCCGTCGCATGCTTCTGATAACCGTTAGCTTTGATTTCTTCCGTAACCTGAAATGCCAGTGGCAGTTGATCTGCAGTAAGCAATGAAGCAAACGTGAGCGTGGCAATGTCCTCGCGCTGGTAACCAAGCAAATCCAGCGCCGCCTTATTAGCGTCCAGAAATTTTCCATCAAAATCATAAAGGAAAACACAGTCGAGTGATCGGTCAAACAAAGCTCTGTAACGCTCATCGCTCTCACGCATCGCAGCTTCCGCCTGACGGCGTATCTCATCCTGCGTGAGAAAGTCGAGTGCGAAGGAGACATCACTGGCTGCCTCCTTCAGAAGGGAGATTTCGTTGTCCCGGAAAAAGCCTATTTCGCTGGAATAGACCATTATCCCGCCCCATACAGCGCCGTTCTGGCGGATGGGAAAGGCAGCCATGGCCCTGTAGCCGGCCCGGTTCGCCAGCATGTACCACGGATTATCGTTTGGGTTTTGGGCGAAATCATTGCAAATATAGCTTTTGCCCTCGCTGATGACAGTGCTAAACAGTCCTTGACCCTCCAACCCTTCTTCCTTATTCATTGTCAGCTGCGAAAGATAACCCGATTCATCTCCCCACTGGGCAACTGGGTTGATCCGCCTCGTTTTCGCATCGGCCTGCCCGATCCACGCCATGCTGAATTGCCCCAGTTCCACTAGTACGCGACAAATTTTCTCAAATAATTCTTTGCGGTTGCGCGTCCAAACGATTGACTGGTTGATCTGGCTCAAAGCCGCATAAAGTCGAGTGAGACGGAGAATCTCCTGCTGATGGGCTTTCTGTACCGTGATGTCCCGCGCGATTTTCGACGCGCCGATAATGTTGCCATTGGCATCCTTGATCGGCGATATAGAAACTGCTATGTCAATCAGCCGTCCGCCCTTGGTCTGGCGCACGGTCTCAAAACATTCGACCTTTTCACCACTCCTGATTTTCTCAAGAACATAGCTCTCTTCCACCCGTCGTTCGGGTGGAAAAAGCCGCAAAATTGAAGTCCCCACCATTTCATCGGCGGTGTAGCCAAAGATTTTTTCCGCGCCCTTATTCCAACTGGTGATTATACCGTTCAGATCTTTACCGATGATGGCGTCCTCCGACGATTCAACAATCGCAGCCAATCGTCTCATTGCCATTTCAGCGGCCTTGCTTTCAGTGGTCTCAGGATTTCTCATAAGATCGCGTCCTCTTTCGGAGTATCAAGAATGATATGCCGTCTGCATTTAAGAATATCAAAAAAAGTTTATTCTCTTAATTACGAAAGGTTTATTCTTAAGTTCTTTGGCTATGTTCCTTTAAATGGAACAATAACTCCTTTTTTAGGAAATACATACTTGTCACGGTAAACCATGGTCTGAACGTAATCCACACGGGTTGAACAAAATCGCAGTTTTGACCGGCACCTGGGGTAAACATGCGGGGAGAGTGGATGCAAGAGTAGTCTCTTTCCTTGCATCCTGTTAGAGTATGTCCTAATTTTGACATAGTTTTTATCGTCTGATTGTACATTGTTTCATACCTGCCCTAAGACATATGTTAAAACAGGAGGATACGATGAGAGTGTTTCAAGTCGAAGGTGCCTGGTCTATGGAGAATGCGCATATAAGTTCACGGCCAGATCGGCTGCCTGGCCCAGGTGAAGTACGTATAAAAATGAAAGCATCAGCTCTGAATTACCGAGACCTCATCGTTCCTTAACGTGATTACCGGTCGAGAATGAAAAGCCTGCCCTTGATCATGTTGAGGGATGGTATAGGAGTTGTCAATTCTCTGGGTGAGGGAGTTAAAAACCTCAGAGCTGGAGACTGTGTTTGCCCGCTTTTCTTTCAAAGTTGAATGGGGGGTGAGCCCAACAAGAAGAATCTCTCGCTCACCTTGGGATGTGAACTGGATGCAACGATGGCAGTGTTTACTGTGCTCCCCGAATAAGGTGTAGCGCTTGCTCCAGTCCATTTAGATGACATAGAAGCGGCTTCCCTTCCTACCGCAGCAGTGACCGCTTGGCGTGCGTTGATCGCGGAGGGGGACGTCAAACCTGGTGATAAGGTGTTGGTCCAGGGTATGGGCGGTGTTTCACTCTTTGCCTTGCAGTTCGCGAAAATGCTTGGAGCTTATGTGATCATAATTTTATCCAGTGACGATAAGTTGTCAAAAGTTCGTACAATGGGTGCATGAAACTATCAACTACCGAAGTATTCCGGTGTTGGGCAAGCGAGTTTGGTAAATTGGGGGAGAAGATGGCGTTAACCACATTATTGAGGTCGATGGACAGGGTACTTTGCCTATATGAAAGCTGAAAGTCAGAACTGATGGTGTAAAAATATTGTGTGAAATATTTCTAAGGCAAAAAAATGGCGCTTTTCCTATGATAGGGGATCGATATCCGCCAAGAAATCAAACCGTTTCTTGCAGGAGTCAGCACCCGCAGTTTATCGATGCTCTCTCAAAGACTTATAGGGCGATCAATTTCTGCAACCGAAATCAGCACTGTAAACACAGAACTCACTGAATCTGTGGAAAAATGGAGGAAGAGAGATCTCTCACAGGAGCAAGTAAAGTATATCTTTTTAGATGGGGTGAATTTTCGTATGCGGATTCACCGTGATATAGAACTGACACCTGTGCTGGCTGCTACAGGTGTCACTGAAGCCGGTCATCGCCTTGTTTTGAGTCTTCAAGCAGGAGATAAGGAATCATCGACCACATGGCGAGAATTTTTTAAAGACTTAAAAACCAGAGGCCTGGATGCGAGTGCTGTAACTCTTGGGGTTATGGATGGCCTTACTGGGTTGGACGCGTTTTCATGGAAGAATTTCCAAAGGCAAAGGTGAAACGTTGTCAGGTTCACGTCGCCCGGAATGTTTTGGCTAAGGTTCCGAAAAAGTTAAAGAAAGAAGTGGCAGATGAGATACGATCGATCTTCTATGCTTCCTCCAGGAAGAAAGCAGTGTCATTTTATAGAATATTCGTTGAAAAGTGGGAGAGTTCTTTGCCATCAGCCGTTTCTTGCCTGGATAAGTCGATCCAATCCTGCCTTACTTTCTTTGATTTTCCTGAGGAAGAATGGATCTCTCTGAGAACAACCAATATCATTGAGCGGCTGAATAAAGAGTTTAAGCGCCGGACAAAACTAATGGAGATAGTTGCAGGTGAAAATGCCTGCTATCGTCTCTTGGCATTTATATCACTGAGAATGGAATTACACTGGCGGTCAAACCCTGTTGAAAAAGTGCGAAAAAATCTGCCGTTCTTGAAGAAGATGGCATGGGAAAATTTTACACAAAATAATTGACACTACCTCGACTTGATCAAGGGCTGTCAGTGTAGCCAACCAACAGGTATCACTGTCGCTAAATCGCTTACCCCTCATTCCGTAACGCTTTTTATAATAAGGATACTCATTCCAGCACTGATTACTGGCTTTCAGCGCTGTCTGAAGTTCTCTTTTGTCAGTAGGAATAGGATGGTTGCCTGCTTCCGGATTGACCCGAACCACATGGGAAGGTATTTTCATTTTTCTTTATGGGATACATTGCATTGTAAAGCGATTCCAAACCAGCGAATGTCTCATGAGCAGCTTCAACTATCGGGTCTTGCAATGCTGGATCGTCAATTACCTTATTCATCTTTTCGGAAAAATTTTGCCACCTGGCTGTAACTTTATCTTTATAGCTGGAGTAATAACGGCTGCCATCAGATCCATCAAGATGATAGCTTCCAGCAATAATTAGACTTAAACCATCAATCCGATATGACGCATTTCAATTAGCAAGCGTTCCTTTTCAATCGGTTTGACTATATAAGAAGTAGCCCCTCCTTTGTAATATGCCTTCATCACCGTTTTTGCATCATCCAGAGCCGAAAGCATGATGACTTTGACTTCCTCCGGACCAAAAATACCCAATGACTTTTCCATCTCGCGAATTTTCAGCAAAGCTTCGTGTCCATCCATAACCGGCATCATGATATCCATACAGAGAAGATCATAGGGTTGCTCCTTGCGCCAGGCCACCCGAAAAGCCTGTACAGCTTCTTCCCCATTGACAGCGATATCCACCATGGTCCCACTTAGCTCCAGGATATCACGGATGACTTGCCTCACCATAAAATCGTCTTCCACTACTAAAACTCTCAGTTTGGCGTTCCTTTGTTTCTTCATTTTTATTATCCCAGTAATGTCCGTACCTTCTGCTCGTGACAAAATATTTCAAATTCACTTTCTACAACCTCGATCTGACTTACCTTAACCGTCTGGTTATTTCTCAGATTCAGCAACAGGCTGAAAAGTTCATCGGCTACACAGGTCGCCCCTATCTCCATTGCCTGCTCATTTAAACGGTGGATCTCCTGCTCTAAGATATTTCCTTTTTCGCTAAGGATATATTCTCGGAGCATGTCAAATGCTTGCGGGCTCGTCTTAAGAAAGCTTTTGATACGTTCAACCATTTGTTCAGGGTTACCGCAGGCTTTTTTCAGTGCGTCGGCTTCATTAAAAATTTCTCCAGTCAGGACGGAGGTATTGACTACCATTTGGTTTCTTTCTCTGTCCGCTTCCATCTCTAAATTCGAGCCGGAACGAAGATGTTTCCATACTTTCGCAAAGAGCTCATCTGCCGTAAACGGTTTAGTGATAAAATCGTTCATTCCAGCATCTAAACATTTTTGCATTTCCTGTTCGTCGGGACAACTGGTTATGCCAATAATTGGTAGAAATTGAATTTGAAATATTTTGTCACGAGCAGAAGGTACGGACATTACTGGGATAATAAAAATGTTAAGAAACAAAGGAACGCCAAACTGAGAGTTTTAGTAGTGGAAGACGATTTTATGGTGAGGCAAGTCATCCGTGATATCCTGGAGCTAAGTGGGACCATGGTGGATATCGCTGTCAATGGGGAAGAAGCTGTACAGGCTTTTGGGTGGCCTGGCGCAAGGAGCAACCCTATGATCTTCTCTGTATGGATATCATGATGCCGGTTATGGATGGACACGAAGCTTTGCTGAAAATTCGCGAGATGGAAAAGTCATTGGGTATTTTTGGTCCGGAGGAAGTCAAAGTCATCATGCTTTCGGCTCTGGATGATGCAAAAACGGTGATGAAGGCATATTACAAAGGAGGGGCTACTTCTATATAAGAAGTTGCACCTCCTTTGTAATAAGCCTTCATTACCGTTTTCGCGTCATCTAAGGCCGAAAGCATAATAACTTTGACTTCCTCCGGACCCAAAATGCCCAGCGATTTTTCCACCTCACGGATTTTTATTAAAGCCTCGTGCCCATCCATAACCGGCATCATGATATCCATGCAGAGAAGGTCGTAGGGCTGTTCTCTGCGCCAGGCCACCCGGAAAGCCTGGACGGCTTCTTCTCCATTCACTGCGATATCAACCATGGCCCCATTCTGCTCCAGGATATCACGAATGACCTGCCTCACCATAAAATCATCTTCCACTACTAAAACTTTCAATTTGGCATCTCTTTGTCTTGGCATTTTCCTTCTCCCAGTAATGTCTGTATCTTCGGTTCGTGACGAAAATTTTCAAATTCACTTTCCACAATCTCTAACTGATCCACTTTGACTGCCTGGTTATTTCTGAGATTCATCAACATGCTGAAAAGTTCATCAGCGACATTGGTAGCCCCTATCTCCATTGCCCGCTCATTGAAACGGTGGATCTCCTGCTCTAAAAGGTTTTTCTTCTCGCTAAGGATATTTTCTCGCAGCATGGCAAAAGATTGCGAGCCTGTCTGGAGAAAGGTTTTAATCCGTTCAACCATTTGCAGAGGGTCACCGCAAGATTTTTTCAGTGCGTCATCTTCATTAAAAATTTCTCCAGCCAGGACAGAAGTATTGGCTGCCGTCCGATTTCTTTCCCTGTCCGTGTCCATCTTACGATTCGAGCCGGAACGAAGCTGCTTCCAGACTTTCGCAAAGAGCTGACCTGCGGTAAACGGTTTAGCGATAAAATCGTTTATTCCCGCATCCAGACATTTCTGCATATCATCTTCGCCGGGAAAGCCGGTTATGGCAATAATTGGTAGATACTGACCTTCTCCAATGACCTGTCGTCCGCTCATGCTTTCTTATCCGACAGGCGACTTCATAACCGTTCATTCCTGGTAGTTGCAGATCCAGCAAGAGAGATCGAAGCGTTGCTTTCCGATTCTCGCCAACGCAGTGACTCCATCCGACACGTTAACGACCGCATAACCCTGCTTCATGAGCAGTTCTCGAAAAACCCATTGATTGCTCTGATTGTCCTCCACCAGTAGAATGGTCAAGGCTCCTTTTTTCTTGGTCCTTTGTAACAATGGTTTTTTGTTGACCGCAAGTACTTTTGCCGCTTCATTTCCAGCATTGTCCCTACCAAGTCTGCAGGTAAAATGGAAGGTACTCCCCTGACCTGGTTCGCTGACTACCCATATCCTTCCCCCCATCATCGCAACAAGCTTACTGCAGATATTCAGACCAAGTCCTGCTCCGCCATACTCTCGCGTCGTCGAGCTGTCCGCCTGGGTAAAGGCTTCGAAAATGAGCTTTCTCTTCTCTTTGGCAATACCGATACCGCTGTCCTTTACAGAAATATGCAGGAATCTGAACCTGTCATCCGAGGAGGAAAGCTCCGCACTCTCTGTTGCATTTTCGCAATGGATGACAACTTCTCCATAGTGGGAGAATTTTATCGCATTGGATACCAGATTGAGGATAATTTGCCGAAGGCGATTCGGGTCGCCGATAACCGAAACAGGCACATCGTCATCAATGGAGAAGGAGAGCTTGATCTTTTTTTCTTCGGCCTGAAAATGCTGCAGGTCCACAACCGATTCTATGACCTTTTTTAGCTCAAAGGATATGGACTCCAGATTCAGTTTTCCGGCCTCAATTTTTGAAAAATCCAGGATGTCGTTGAGCAGGTTGTGCATGACGACGGTCGACACCCTCGCCATTTCCAGATAGGTCTTCTGTTTGGGAAGAAGCTCCGTATCCAGGACTAGATTGAGCAGGCCGATGGCACTGGTCATCGGGGTACGGATTTCGTGACTCATGTTTGCCAGAAACTCGCTTTTGGCTTTATTGGCATTTTCGGCCAGCACTTTTGCTTCTCTGAGAGAAATCTCCAACTGTTTTCGCTCCTCTATTTCCGTCCTTAAAGCCTGGTTTGCCTCTGTAAGTGCTTCCGTTCGTTTTTCCACCAGCTCTTCCAAATGGTGGCGGTATTCTTCCAGTTGTTTCTGTTTGTTGCGCACCTCATGGAGTAGCTTCCTTTTTTCCAGACCTTTTTGGATAGTGATATCCAACTCGTTAAAATCGACAGGCTTGGGCAGATAATTAAAAGCTCCGGCCCCCATGACATCGATGGCGGTTTTAAGATCGCTATAACCGGTTACCACAATGCTCTGGAGCATCGGGTCAATTGCCATGGCTCTGGCAATGACCTCAGCTCCATTCATACCCGGCATCTTGAAATCGGTGATGAGTACATCAACCGTTTCACGCTGAATAATTTCCAGAGCCTCGGCCCCGGAACCGACTGGGTACACCTTATAGGAAAGCCTCTCCAGTCTTCTGGTAAACAACTGCAGGAGAGTCCTTTCATCATCTACAACAACCAATGTCGCCTTAACCATGTTTACCCGTAAACGTTAAATGATAGAGGATAAAAGATCATTTTCCTTTAATGCTCGCACTGCACCAATCGAAAAAAAGCCGAACAGTATCCGGACAGAGCTGACTGCCTGAGACTTGTTCGATGATATCCAGGGCCTTATCGTGGGACATACCTTTCGGTAGGGTCGATCACTGGTCAGAGCGTCATAGGTGTCCGCCACTGCCGTCATCCTGGCCCATAAGGGGATGGAATCACCGACCAATCCCTGGGGATAGCCATTTCCGTCAACCCGTTCATGGTGAAAAGAAACAACCGGCACAATGTCTGCGATACTGGGAATGGTCTCAATAATGGCAGCACCGATCAAGGGATGTTGCCGGATATGTTCAAATTCATCAAAACTGAGGCGACCGGGCTTTAACAGCACATTATCCCTGATTCCGATTTTCCCGATATCATGGAGTCTGCCTGCTATCTGGGCGCGCTCGACTTCTTGATCCGACCCTCCGGCATGTTTGACGAGACCTGCCAGAATCTGGGCTACCCGTTCCGAATGCCCCCGCGTGTAATGATCCCTGGCCTCCAGGGCGTTTACCAGACTGGTAATACCGGCAAGCAACAATTTCTGTTCACCGCTCAGCCTTTGCTTTTCCTTGAGAAGAAGCGTGAACTCATAGGAAAGGATATTATTCAAGGTCATGATCAGCTGTTCGATATTAAAGGGCTTAATGATGAAGGCTGCTGCGCCGTACTTCATCATTTGCCGCATATTGTTGGCATCCTTCTCCGTGCTCATGACGACAAAAGGAATTCCCGCATAGAGAGGATTCCCGCGCAGGGCGGCACAGAGTTCAATACCGTTCATTTTAGGCATGTACACATCGGAGAGAATCAAATCAGGCGAAATAGTTTCTATGATTTCCAGGGCATTTTTGCCATTTTCCGCGATAAACACCTGATATCCTTCTTTATTAAGCTCTTCCTGCAGATAAAGCCGGATGGAAATCGAGTCATCTACCACAAGAATCTTTACTGCTTGCTCCCTGTGTAAAGGGGTGGGTTTGACAAGAATTACCTCTTCGATCATGGTTTGAACCTTCTCTTTTTTTTCTCCGACCTGGACAGAGCACCAGATACAATCGGACTTATCTTAAAGTTTTTATACATTATTCCGACCTCGTGGTTCTGCATACTTTGTGGCCAAACGTGGCTGCAGTTTCTTTTTACAACCCCACCATTCGATTCGGTAATGAACGACTCCTCTTGATTATTTCGTCAGGCGTCGCCGGAATCCGAATTCAGCTACAAGACGACTTGTTCCGGCGAAGATCAGAAACATTAGATTATCATATCTATATCATCTTACCTGCCATGAGTCTGCAAAGCTAAAAGCATGCCAAATTATAGTTAAATTCAGATTCAAAAACCAATACAGTCGGTTATGTTAACATTGACGACAATCTGAGGTGGGATATCAGAAAAACGCGGGAAAATGAATGCAGTTCAAGCAAATTAGGAGGTATTATCACCTCCTGATCTTATACTCGCCATAATCTTTATTTCCAGGTGCTTTCCCTATTTAATCATACTACGATAAAAAGTGGCAGAAGCTGCAGTAGGTGAATTTAAGCCTTGTGGAAAGCATCCTTAGGGAGACAGGGAGGTTATATTACCACCAACTCCTCTGCGCGAGCCTTGTTGATAGTTGATTTAACGCCCTCCCGAGTGTAGAGTTCAGATCCGCCCTGGCCGCAGTTCTCTAGTTGCTTAAATCTTTCAAATTCAAAGATTATTTGCAGCTAGGGTTTTCGTCTCTCCACGCCGACCACAAAGCAGGAACTCAGGTATAGCTCCTGAACCAATAGAGGGAGGTGTATCTACCTCCCTGTCCCTGGCTGGCTTTTCCCTGGTGCCTGCATTGCGAGGTAACCGCTAATACTTGAGGTAAGGCTTTTCTCCAAGAGTTTCACCTCAAATCAATCTGCCTTTTTCATTGGCATATCCATTGTAAACACATTTTACCTTTCATGACCTTTAATATCTCCACTCTGAGCATCACTGATGTACCTTACACTCAAAGAAATCAATATAACAATAGCGAAGTTATTGATCGTCAATGGAACCGGCCTTGTCAAAACTGATAGCACCGATTAGGAGAGAGGCATTGCCTGCCGCTCTGACAATCTTGGCTTCTTAAGGTGATAGAATCGTCGGAGTGAACCTCCCTTGAGACAATATAACGGCGCAGGGTTTGGGAATTGCAGAAAACGAATTCCTCCTGACACTTGTACCGAAATGCCTGAAATCATAGCCCTTCAGGATGGAAGTCCATCGCCCTTTTCCTGAAGGCGCGGATCACACCTTCTTCTTGAAGATAACAGAGAAATTCCCTGGAAACCTCAATATCGTTGCCGAAGAGGATACGACATGCCTCAAATAATCGGTCTTCCCTTTCCAAGCGCCTCGCCTCTGCTAAATTTAAAAACCAAGTGTATCAGTAGCAGAGGCTGGTAACAACCTGTGCAATAATCCTTAACGGCACGATCTGACCGACACCGCCCGACTCAATGGCAACTTTGGGCATGCCGAAGACAACACAACTTTTTTCGTCCTGGGCGATAGTTGCAGCTCCGGCCTGTTTCATCTCCAGCAGGCCTTTGGCGCCGTCGTCGCCCATGCCGGTCATAATGACACCGACAGCATTTTTACCGGCATAAAGGGCCGCCGAGCGGAAAAGTACATCAACGGAGGGCCGATGCCGACTGACTAGGGGACCGTCTTTAATTCCTTATCAGCCATAAGTATTTCCGAAAGCGTCTGCCGGACCACTGCGGAGTCATCCACCACCAGGACCTTAATTCCCATAAATCCTCCATCGACAAACAGGAGCAAAGTTTTCATTTATGCATGAATCTTCAAACATATCATCTTTCCTTTGTCGCTTTTAGAGAATTGGAATCCGTTCCTGTCCAATCATCTTCTTAATATAAACGTCTCCGGTATCGGATTTAAAAATCAGCTTTCGTCCTCTCTTGCCGCCAACGTCGGACGCTGCCAGAGCCAAGCCGTTCTCTTTCAGGCAACGGGTGGCGACGGAAATATTCTGCCAGCCGACGGTGAGGTTGCGCACACTCGGCTGGGCGCTTGTGAACATGTCTGAACCGCCGAAAAGTTTGGCTTCAATTTCATTCCGAGATATCTTCAGGAAATCGAAATACCTCATCATGTAACAAATGGAACTGTCAACATACTTGAAGCTGTCACTCTTACCGCCGTTCGGCAGCATGCCGTGACATATCGCCGCCACCCGGGTAGCCGGATGAAACATGGTCACAGCTATACACGATCCAAGCACCGACTTCACCATTACCGGCTCCTCTGCGATCACCAGCTCTCCGGGTTTGAGATAAATTTTCTCCAGGAGAAAGTCATCGCGGTTTATCATAATTTCCGATATATGGTCGGTGCCACCTGAGCCAGAGGAGTGTTATAGCCATGCAGGGATTCAGAGTGGCCTAGAAACAGATACCCACCCTGTTTCAGAAAGCTGCAGAATTTTATCATCAAATTTTCCTGGGTCTTTTTGTCAAAATATATGATGACATTGCGGCAGAAGATAATATCGACCTTTTCCGGCAGGCCAAAATCTTGATCCATGAAATTTAACCGCCCGAAACGGACCCGCTCTCGCAGTTCCGGCACAATCCGAACCTGTGGATTTTTCCTGTTTTTGCCTTTGAGCAAATATTTCTTGCGCAGTATCAGAGGCACAGGTTCGATCAGCCCCATGGGGTAAACCGCACGGCGGGCAATATCGAGCACCCGGGTGGAAATATCGGTGGCCAGAATGTCAAATCTGAAACCAGGTTGGACGGCCTGGACCTCCGCCAGTACCATGGCAAGGGTGTAGGGCTCTTCGCCGGTTGAACATCCAGCACTCCAGACCTTCAGTTTATTGCGCCAATCTACACCGCGCAGATTCTGTAAGGTCGGTAGAGCCTTCCCTGTCAGATAAGAAAAATGGCTCGGTTCTCGGAAAAAATCTGTTTTATTGGTGGTGATGACATTGATAAGATGAACCATTTCCTCTTCCTGTCCTACCGGGCTGAAGAGGAAATCGCAGTACTCGCTGAAACTGGACAGTTCAAGTGCCCTTAAGCGTTTGGTTAACCGGCCGGTGAGCATCGTGCTTTTCCCCACCGGCATCTTGATGCCCAGGTTATTGTAAATAAATGAGCTCAACTGCTCAAAGTCGCGCTTGGTCAGATTTACGTCCATAGAAGTCATTTGGCACAGGATTGAAGTCTTGCCTTATTTGGCGGAAACTCCATAATTTTAAATTACCTCAGTATCTTTCTTTCATTTCCGAGCCGGCAAGGCTGCCTGCTTCTTTTTTGCAGACTGCGGTGAGTCTCGAAACTTTTTACCAGCTATCATATCGCTCTTGAAGATGCCGATAGTCTTCTGCCACTGTTCAGCCTGGGACAGTTGTTCCGAGGTTGAAGCCATCTCTTCTGCAGCTGAAGCATTCTGCTGAATGATCTGATCAAGCTGCATGATCGTCCATTTAACCTGTCTCAGCCCCGAATCCTGCTCCTTACTCCCTGCCTGCACCCGGCATTTTGAGTCCATACTGGTACGGATGAAGATATCCGACACAAAACTTCATTACCTTTCTTCAGAAGGTCGAGCGCCTCGGCATTCGGTTTTGCTAAGGCCATTCCAGAAAGGAGAAGCCCAGAGGCTAAAAGACTCCCCAGCATTGCCATTCCTATCATGTTCTTTTTTTATCGTACCATGTCACCTTTGTTGAAGCGGGATCCATGCTGAATCCGGCGGATCCCGCTTTTTTCGAGCTGACTAGAAACGTTCAAAAGCCTCATCAAGATTACTGCTTTCTCCCCCGAGATCCAGATCCAGGCCGGTGGAGGAGGTGGTCCTTTTTAACCTTCTTTAATACCTGTTTAGGGGCCGGCAGACTCACCTGTTTCTTTTTCGCCATCGGCTGCGGTGCATGGCGAACCTTGGAACCTGCCTTGGTATCGACCTTGAAGAAGGCGATGGTATCCTGCAATTGTTCAGCCTGGCTGGACAGCTCTTCCGAGGTCGATGCCATCTCTTCGGAGGCCGAGGCATTCTGCTGAATCACCTGGTCGAGCTGCATGATCGCCTGGTTGACCTGCTCGGCACCGGTATCCTGCTCCTTGCTGGCAGCGGAAATTTCCTGCACCAGTTCCGCCGTACGCTGGATATCCGGAACCATCTCCGAGAGCATCTTGCCTGCCTGCTCGGCTATCTCGACACTGCTGCCGGAAAGTTCGCTGATTTCGGCTGCGGCATGCTGGCTGCGCTCGGCAAGTTTTCGGACTTCTGCGGCGACAACCGCAAAGCCCTTGCCGTGTTCACCTGCCCGGGCCGCTTCGATGGCAGCGTTTAAGGCCAGCAGATTTGTCTGCCGGGCTATCTCTTCGATTATGGAGATCTTGCTGGCAATCTCCTTCATGGCTGCAAGGGTCTTGGCTACCGATTCACCCCCTTTTTTGGCATCTTCGGCGCTCTTGCTGGCAATTTTTTCGGTCTGCAGGGCGTTATCGGCATTCTGGCGGATATTGGCGGCCATCTGCTCCATGGAGCTAGAGGCTTCTTCGGCGGCCGCGGCCTGCTCGGTCGATCCCTGACTCATTTCTTCAGAAGAGGCGGAAAGCTCCTGGCTGCCCGATGCAACATTATCCGCGGCACTCTGCACGTTGGCCACTACCTCTTTCAGCTTATCGACCATATTGTTCAGCGCAGTGGCCAACTGGCCGATCTCGTCCTTCTGGGTGATATCGAGACGCTGACTGAGGTCACCGTTTGCCACGGTTTCGGCAAACTTGACGCCCATGAAAATTGGCTTGGTTATGGCGCGGGTAATGAAGAAGGCGATGGTGATACCGAATATTGCGGCAAGAATCAGACCGATAATCATGATATTGCTGGATTTACTGAAGGCAGTTACCGCCTCTAGAGCTATATTGGTAGTTCCTTCCATTCCTTTAACAGCCACCTCGCGGGATTGTGCCAGGACCGAATCGCCGATCTCGCCCCGTTTCTTGCCCAAGTCGACATTTTTCAACCAGAGGTCGAGGAAATTGACCATCGCCTGCTTGTATGCTGCAGCCGCCTGTTCGGTGTTGTCGATCCGTTTTATATCCTCCTCCAGGTAGGTAATTTTGCGCAGCGCGGAAAATTTCTCCTTCATGACGTCGAAATTGGCATAGGCGTCTTGGATGATCTTCGGCTCCCGCTCCGCCTGCGATTTCCACGCGGCTATGCGGGTATCATTACCGACATCGATAATGTCATTGACGATGTTTATCTTTGCCAGTCGCTCATTGAGTTTTTCGATGCTTGAGCCCGCTTTTAGATCCGCCTCCATCTTATTTTTCTGGCCGGCGAGAAAATCGTTGCAGTTGCTCATATACTGATCGGAGGCGCTGACCAGCTGTTGCCGGTATTCATTCATCTTGACATTGACATCCACCGTATCGGCAATCGCTTTCTCATAGTCGGCAAGCTCCTTCTCAACCTTTTCAACTGCGGGCTTAAGATCCTTCAGATTGGGTGAGTTGTCATCAAGGACCTTGGCCTTGTCCAGTCGTTCCTTTAGGGCCTTGATATTTTCCTGGGCATTTTCCAGCATACTCTTGTCACCGGTAAAGCCATAGCCGCGCATGGCGTACATGGTCCGAAATGAACTGCGTTCTACCTGATTGGCAATCCCCACCTCAGGGACATATTCCTTTTCCAGCATGATGGATTTTGTGGCTACATTACTCATGTTGAAGATAGCAAGAATACCGAGCGCTACTGCTATAGCCAGCAGGGTTGCAAATCCCAAACCGATTTTAAGTCCAAGTTTCATCGTTTGACTCCTTTATTGTATTATTTCGCTTAATGAACATATGCAATAACGATCGAAATTTAATAGGCAGCTTTCAGTTGGCTATCACTTCCCTGCACCTTGCCGATGGCCAGACCGAAGACTTCTTCGTCCAACTTGAAAGTCAGATATCGGTTCATGTCTATTCTGCCGGTCTCGCTCATAGCTTTTTCTCCAGCATCTACGTTTGTAATTTTTCTGTTGTGTCGAGCCATTTTTTAGCGAATTTTCCCCAATAGCGAATTTACGAAAAATGAAAGCCGGCTACTCTAAAAAGGCAAGTTGACTTCAAATGTTTTTCAGGAATCAAAAAGGTAATAAAACTTCACTTTTTCCATTTGACCAGGATCCAGGGCAAACGCCATGGATCCTCTTTTTAAAGGCTGCCTAAAAACGTTCAAACGCATCATCGAGTTTGCTGCTGACTTCACCCAGATCAAGATCCAGCCCTCCTGCCGCGGTGGCAACTTTCTTGGTGTTACTGACATTTTTTTTCGGCGGTGGCAGGTTCATCTGCTTTTGTTTTGCCCGAGCTTGCGGAGTATTACGAACCCTGACTCCGGCCTGAGCATCGACCTTAAAAAAGGCAATGGCATTCTGCAGCTGCTCAGCCTGGCTGGAAAGTTCTTCCGAGGTCGAAGCCATCTCTTCAGAGGCCGAGGCGTTCTGCTGGATGACCTGGTCAAGCTGCATGATCGCCTGGTTGACCTGCTCCGCGCCAGTATCCTGTTCCTTGCTGGCAGCGCTTATCTCCTGAACCAGCTCCGCCGTCGCTGAATATCCGGCACCATCTCAGCCAGCATCTTGCCGGCCTGCTCGGCCACCTCGACACTGGAGCCGGAGAGTTCGCTGATCTCGGCGGCGGCATGCTGGCTACGCTCGGCCAGTTTTCAGACCTCTGCGGCCACCACCGCAAAGCCTTTGCCGTGGTCACCGGCTCTGGCAGCCTCGATGGCAGCGTTGAGTGCCAACAGATTGGTTTGCCTTGCAATCTCTTCGATGATCGAGATTTTACTGGCGATATCCTTCATGGCTGTCAAGCGTCTTGGCAACCGACTCACCGCCTTTTTTGGCGTCTTCTGCACTTTTGCTGGCGATCTTCTCGGTCTGCATGGCGTTATCGGCATTCTGACGAATGTTGGCAGCCATCTGCTCCATAGAACTCGATGCCTCTTCAGCTGCCGCTGCCTGCTCAGTGGCGCCCTGACTCATCTCTTCTGAGGAAGCCGAGAGCTCCTGACTGCCGGACGCAACGTTATCGGCGGCGCTCTGGACATTTGAGACAATGTCTTTCAATTGTTCGACCATGCCGGCCAAGGCTTCAAGGATGCCGGTTTTTTTGCCTTGGGGCAAGTTAACGGTCAGGTTGCCGCGCGCAATTTCGTTAGCGATACCGGCAATCGTAGCCGGTTCACCTCCGACCTGTTTCTGGATATCGCGAACGACGAAAAGTCCGATGAGGAGCCCGAGAACAACAGCCACACCAGCAACGACAAGAATCATCCAGTTTGTCGAGCTTACCGTGTTGGCATTGGCTTCCTGGCGGACCGTAATCAGCCCTGCTTCTTCGTCGTGAAAATCAGTCATGAGCTGTCTGAACTTGTCGAAATATTGTTTGCCCCGAGCTTCACCCACAAGCTCGGCCATGTCCTCCATCGTTTTGGCATCGCCTATTTCACGGCGCAGAGCAATATTCGGCTCGGTGACCTTTTCCTGCCACTGCTTGATGGTAATTTTAATATCCCCCAGCAAGGACACCTGGGTCGGGTTGTCCTTAACGGTCTTTTGCAACTTACTAACAAGTTCATAAAAAATTTTTTCACCATTTTTGTAGGGATCAAGAAAGTCTTCCTTACCTGCCAGCAGATACCCGCGCATGCCGGTTTCCATGTCCACTGCTGCTGCAACAATCTCAATCGCTTCGCGAATGACTAAATGGGTGTGATCAATCCAGTCTGCCGTTTGACGCAGTTGCTCAATATCAATGGAACTCTTGGCTTTTTCCTGACGCTTTTCCATAAGCGCTTGTTCACGCTCGATAAAAGTGGCGATCTGGCCGCGGAATTTATCAAAATACTGCTTGCCTTTCGCTTCTCCTATCAACTTGGCCATATCGTTCATGGTTTTGGCATCACCGATCTTGCGGCGCAGTTCTATGGATGGTTCTGTCACCTTTTCCTGCCATTCCCGCAGAACAGATTCCATCTCTTCCAGCCGCTTAACCTGTTTGGGATTGTCGCTGACAATTTGTTTCAACTTGTCAATGCTGTCATAGGTAGCCTTTTCTCCCTCCTTATACGGGCCGAGAAAATCCTCTTTACCGGCCAGGAGGTAACCGCGCATACCGGTTTCCATATCGACGGCCGAACCTAGAATGTCAGCGGCGTCAGATAATACCTCATGGGTATGCTCGACCCAGCCACTGGTTTCGACGATTGATTTAATGTTGAGCATGCTGGTAGTGCCAAGAACAATCAGCATGACTATTGGTATGAAGATCCCGATTAAGATTTTTGTACGCATTCCAAGATTATTGAAGTTCATCTGTTTTCCAACCTATATTGATGTCTCGTTAATAGAAAAATATTCCTTCCCCATAATCAGTGACCTAACCGTTTGGCACGTCTTCTTTATCCTCGGCCTTAGAGTCAGTTCCCTGAACCATGGTCAATTCTTCGTGGGAAAAGACCTTGTCGATATCAAGGAGGATGACAAATACATCTCCATGCCTTCCCATGCCTTCAATAAACTCAGTATTGAGTTTGGTACCGATCTTTGGAGCCGGTTCTATCTGATCCGGTTCCAGCTCCACCACCTCCTGCACCGAATCGGCCAGGGCACCCAGGACGGTCACCTCTCCGTCCATCTCGATTTCGGCGATGATGATGCAGGTGTTGACTGTTTTCTCCGTCTGTTCCATACCGAACTTTAGGTTAAGGTCGATGACCGGCACCACACTGCCGCGCAGATTGATCACCCCCCGCATATAGGCAGGTGTCTGGGGCACTCGGGTGACGGTTGTGAAATCTAGAACCTCCCTTACCTTGCCGATGGCCAGGCCGAAGACTTCTTCGTCCAGCTTGAAGGTCAGGTATTGGTTCATGTCTATACTGCCGGTGTCGCTCATAGCCTTTCTCCCATTTCTGTTTTTGTGAGTTTCTCTGTCTGGCGAGGCCCATGGAATTAAATTTTTTTGACAGAACTCCCCCAACCGACTGTCTGTTCGACAGCATTTCCAATTTTTCATGAACCGTCTTTTGTTGGTTCTACTGAACCTCAAAGGCCGTTGTAAAAGTATGTATGTCGTCGCTGATGATGGCATCCACATCAAGCATCATAAAAAAAATCCTTGCCACGTTTGCCGATGCCGTGAAGATATTGGGCAGGAATTCCGGTGTCCATGTCGGGGGCCTGCTGCATATCCGAAGAGTTTATCACCGACCTCCATGACCTGATCGGCCAGCGCGCCTACTGTCATCTGATCAGTGTCGGCAGAAGCCTTGACAGTGACAACTGTGATGCAGGTGTTTTTGGTCTGCGCTGTGGCCGTCATGCCGAATTTGATGCGAATGTCGGCAACCGGCACCACTGCTCCACGCAGGATGCGCCAGGTGGTGTGTGACGCTTCCTCTTCATCAGGTAACTGCTGCACAACCTGCTGGGCCATCTTCCATTCAGGTGAGGCAAGCTTTTTCAGGGCAGCGACTACCTTTTGCGCTTCGTCATCGGACACACCGCCTTCACCCTGGTCGGCATCGAGCATTCCCCGGATGATATCACGGGAGGAAAGAGTCAGGTCGATCAGCTCGCGACTTACCGGCATGTGAGCGGAACGGACCTCGTCGAAAACCGTCTCGACTTCGTGGGTAAAGGCGGAGACCCGGTCAAAGCCGAACATGGCTCCGGAACTCTTTATGGTATGCAAAGCCCGAAAAACACTGACCACAAGATCGATATTGTCCAGGGACTCTTCCAATTCCAGCAGAGATTCTTCCAGCTTTTCGAGGATTTCCGTCGCTTCTATGAGAAATACGGCTCTAGTTGTATCAAGACCTTGAACATCACTCATGACTCTCTGCCACCTGAATTTCCATTGGTTATCTCGCTTCAAAACCGCTGCATTTCAGCATCAACCTCAAGTAATCTTGAAGACGATCAGCGCAGTACCTTTTTAACGACATCAAGCAGTTGCTGTGGTTTAAATGGTTTAACGATCCAACCGGTTGCTCCGGCCGCCTCGCCGGCCTGTTTTTTCTCCGCCTGCGACTCGGTGGTCAGCATGATAACCGGAATAAACTTAGACGCCGGATTTGCCCGTATCTTTTTTATAAAACCGATTCCGTCTAGTTTGGGCATGTTGAGATCAGTAATGACCATATCCACACCTGTACTGGTTAATTTCGTCATGCCGTCTTCGCCGTCCACCGCCTCCAAAACATTGTACCCGGCCCCTTTCAAGCTAAAGATCATCATCTGCCGTACACTGGCACTGTCGTCCACGGTCAAGATTGTCTTTGCCATTGCTTTTTTCCTTTATCTGGTCAGCTAAATATCCCGATCGGTATTGCAAAAGCGATATCGCTGCCAACCCTGAGATACGTGATTTTTACAAGACTTCAGAACCGATCACCTGCTTGAGAGATTTTGTTATTTATTGCATCTACATGCGGCCCACAGACAGCTCTTTTTTGCCGCAGGAAAACAGCCATACTGTTTGGTGTATCCTGCTCTTTCCAAAAGCGTCTCAATAATGGTACTGACTTCACCCTGTATAAAAATCCCTTTCTCGGACAAAAAACATTCTCGGTGGGCAGCACAGAGCAACTGGATAAAAGACACATCGACCGATTGGATTGTCCGAAGATCGAGCAGAAGTGTCTGGACTTCCTCTATTGCCTCGAGAAGCTTTTTTTTAGTCTCCTGGGCTTCCATCATGGTCAGGTCCCCCGTCAAGGAGACCGTTCCCACCTTGCCTGATTCCGTCTCGGTCACCATCAGTGAATTGTTCATACTTGCTCCTCGTTAAACCTTGCCTGTTCATTGACATTAAAAAAGCTCGACTTTCTCGCCAAAATCCACTTTTTTCCCACCTTCTGCTTCTCCTTAGGGGTATTGTCCTCAAGCAACTCACAACCGTCGTCTTACCAAAGGATCAATACCGCCCAGGTCGGTATTGGTGTCTCCTTATCCTGCTACCTGAGCATGAATGGAGCGCTCATTCTCCATGACATATTGCTGGGCCAGGTTTTCAACCATCTGTTTTCCTTCGGAGTTCGGTCCTGGAATCTGGGGGAGGCGACCTCTATCAGTCAATGGTCCGGCAGATGACCTGCCAATTCCTGTCGATTCTATCACCAATTATCTGAGGGAATTTCGTTCGTACCCGGAACTAAACCTGATGATTTTAGAAGTGCTAAAATGCAGCAGTATGCCCACTACAGCTAGCTGTTTGCATAAAACATACCAGCGACTCACCAAGGCGCTTCGTTGAGCAAATACCAATAGAAATCTGCAACTTCCGGATAATTTGGTCAAAAATGGAAGTTTGTTACCAGCAGAGGATAATGGAGGTATGGCAAAGAAGGAGGCAGAAAAACCACCCGAGCACGAACGGCGATCTTAACTGCTTTAAGGCCATCCACGAAAAAACATAAAAATAATTGCGAACTCATCGTAATGAAATGATTATGGAGGACTCTCAACACATAAGATTAACTGGAGATCCTAGGAGGTCTTTTTGCCATCCGGAAGGTGAGTGATTCGACTGAGAAAAAACAGTGGGACAATTTCAACATATACCGGCTATGTCGTTTGCGTTCTGCCCCCCAAGAAAGTATAACCTCCTAACCTCCTGTAGATAGTTTGATTTCTGACAACAAACAAGGAATCAATTCGTAAGGTGTTAAACCCGGAAAGTGTTTCAAGTGGGAGTGGTAACTGAGTTGAGGGTAAAAGACCATCGCTACAAGTCCTTTAATTGAAATAGTTTTGACTTGATCTGACACCTCACTTGAAAAGATAAGGGTTACCAGTTTTGAAAAAGGTGCCAACCAAACATCAAAACTATAGGAGGTAACCCTCATGCTTAATGGTAACGAACGTATCGTAAAACACAATATCGGACTTCTCAATCTTGCCGAAGAACTCAGCAACGTCTCAAGGGCCTGCAAAATAATGAGCCTGTCCCGGGATACTTTTTATCGCTATAAAAATGCTGTTGAAAGCGGCGGCATTCAAGGGCTCGATAGACCAAAATCGCCGGAAACCCAATATTAAAAATCGAGTCGAAGAGCTGACCGAAGGCGCTGTAGTGGCATATGCAGTAGAACAGCCGGCTCATGGTCAAGTCCGAGCAAGCAATGAACTGAGGAAACGTGGAATCTTTAGCTCTCCCAGCGGTGTGAGATGTGTCTGGCTCCGTCACCAGCTTGGCCGATTCAAAGACCGACTGAGAGCCCTGGAAGAGAAAATGGCAAAAGAAAATCTCATTCTTACCGAATCGTAAGTCCAGGCGCTTGAGAAGAAAAAGAATGACGATGCCGTCTCAGGAGAAATAGAGACTGTGCACCCTGGTTATCTCGGCTCCCAGGATACTTTCTATGTAGGGACAATGAAGGGTGTCGGCAGAATCTTCCAGCAAACCTTCGTCGACACCTATTGCAAATGTTGCCTTTGCCAACGCAAAGCGATTCGTTGATTCGTCTGGTTAACATTCTTCCTGAGAGGGTAGAAACACCTAGTCTTTCGGAATTGTACAGAAATGGAGCAACTGCAAAGAAGAGATTACCAAAGATTAGTTTTTCTGATCATTTCGACAAAAGCGTAAGCACCTTGCCAGATATTAACTGAAAAAATGACACGATCTGTCAAATCGCAGCCTACATTGTTAAGAAAGTAGTATCAACTCCAGTATTGGTCGAAAATGGAGCAATTGTCCTGATTGATGATCTGGAAATATATTTCAGCAATAACGCCGAGGGGCAGGAATTTTCACCTCGCCCTTTTTGAGCAATTTGTCAGGAAATTGCTATAGATGTTGCGTAACATTTTTTACAACCTGTATAGCAATATCATCCCAAACTTTTTCGACAATGGCCGTTTGACTTGTACCACCGATCGTCGGATCCCTAGTTTCTGAGAAAAAGGTTTCCTCCCAGCGTGTATTTTCAGTAGAAAACTCAGCCTTCAATCTGCATCTTCCAACATCAATTGAAGGAGTAACATTAAAAATACCAGCGGAATATTCAAACTCTGTTTTTGCTTCTTTTATTTCTATGGTGAGAACTCTGTTTGATGATTCAATAATACCAATTGATGCATCAAGTCCTTCTAGTATACGATTGGCTAAACCGACACCAGTAGGTATTCTCGTCTGGGATCCACCTCCTACAAACCCAGATGCACCTTGTACGTCAATACGTTCCGGGAACGATGATGGAAGCCATTTGATTGAAATCGGCCCGGGAGAACTTGGTGCTAAATTCTTTGCTTCACGAACCGCTGGATAGGATAGGCGGTTGTTAAACGGCAAATTGATTGCACATCCAGAACAAAGTAAAACCAGAATCGTACCAATAAGCACAACTCTTAATTCCCTCATATCATCCTCCCCAAAGAGCCTAATAAGAACCATATAAAAAGAAGTTATCTATCGTCTGGTGATGTTATACAAGGATATTTTGCGTCAGGCAACATGAAAGACAGCACAACGCTCCCATGCAGAAGACGAATTATTCAGCCATATTAACATTGGCGATAATTCCAGATTATTTTTACTGGCCACTTCGAAATAATCGTTAGGCAGCATGCAAGATACTAACTGACAGTCGTGCAGGCTCTGGTTACAGATTTGCACTGCCAACGCAAAGCGATTCTTAGATTCATCTGGCTTAGGTGTTTCCTGACACTATTTTGGAAGTGGAAGTGGGCTCGCAGACCCGATGCACGGGGCTCCGGTGAAAGTCATCGATAACGATTTGGGAGTCTCTGGTAACCGGCTAGTGCCGAATCAACAATGCCAGACGGCTTGGGAGCTGAGGTAGAGCTTCCTCTGGCTACACCAGATTGGCCGCGTCTATGACGCCAGATATTACCTTCTCATAAAGCTTTTTTTTATTTAACCAGGAAGGATGAGCCGTGAGAAAAATATTAGTATTGGTTTCAGGAATAAATGCGTGAGCTAAATGATCACCATTATTTTCCCACATAATTGGAATATCAACAAACGCGCTCGGTAGACTCCAGTTTAAAATAAACAGCACATCAGGCCTGAAGATTTGTAAGATATTTTCGAGACTATCAAAGTGCCTCTCAGAAGCGGTCTTAACATTTTTCCAGACATCAAAAGGGACTCCACGTCTCTTTGCTGTAACTTTATATTTTTCAACTGAGTTTGTATTTCCCCACAGAAATGAATTTAAAACATTTTCATTCTTTCGTTTCTTGAGTGACTTCCAATCTTCGATACCATGAATACCGGCCAAGATTCTGAGGGCTGTGTCCCAAAATGTTTTTCCAAAGTTATTGGTCCACTTGGTGAATTCGAACTCTCTAAAAGTGCGCTGCTTTCTAAAAATAGAAGCCTCAGGGCATTTCTTAGCATGATCTAAGAAATCAACCATGCTTCCCCATGACCTAGTGTCCCTTCCGAAAATTCCAATCTTGATATTAGCTGCATTGTATTCAGATCCCCATAGTGGCAAATGCGGTTCAGGAATTCCGTCTGTCCCTAAAGAGTCTACTTCCTCCACAAATGAAATTACCCGTTTTTCATAACTGGCGATAAAGCGATCAATAAGAGTGTTCATGGTCTTCTTTCATGGAAAAAGGTATTTCTAGTCCAACAAATGATTAACGAGTGTCCAACACTCACTCGCGAAATGAAAACACAAATAATGCCAATAGCTACATAGGCCTTGTAGAAGAATGATATGGTCTTTACAGATGACTTATCAAGAGAATGAGAAGGAGTCAAACTTTCATGCAAATTCAAGCTGATTTCCATCGTCAACCCGATGCTGTTGGCAAACATTCCTAGTGAAGATGTTTCCTGAGTATCCTTGACGGCACATGAAGTTTCCTGGTGCATAAAATAGAATAGAGTGAAATTTGCAATGGAAATTGCGCCAAATTAAGTGACTTGATCGTTTTTTTGCGCCAGAAGAACGATTATTATGGCGCGATTATTGGAACCGCGCCATAATAATCGAACTATGCCAAAACAAATATCCCAAAACGACCTAGAAAGCATTGTAAAAGTGGTGGGCATCTTCCCTAGCGGGGCCGGCATTGAAGAAATCTACTCCGCGCTTGAGGGCAGAGTGCCTCGTCGGACCTTGCAGAGGCGTTTGGCATTACTTGTACAGCAAAAGCGCCTCATAAAGGAAGGCCATGCCAGGGCCAGTCGATATCGATTGCCTGTAATCACCGGTAAGGCAAATCTAAAAGAAGAGCCCGATATATTCGTCGCACGCGGAGAAGTCTATATTCCACTCTCACCAGATGGAGAGGAGAGCAAAAAGGCGATTCGCAAGCCTATCCAAGGCCGTCAGCCTGTTGGATATAATCGCACTTTTCTTGATTCATACCGACCGAACAGCACATTCTATCTTACTATAGATACTCGGCAGAGGCTTTACGAGATTGGGCGTTCGCCGGAAGAACAGCGAATAGCCGGAACCTATGCGCGGCAAATCTTTAATCGATTATTAGTTGATCTTTCATGGAACTCCAGCCGATTGGAGGGGAATACCTATTCGCTTTTAGAAACCGAACGCCTTCTTGAGCAAGGCGAAGCAGCAGAAGGCAAAAAGGCAATGGAAACACAGATGCTCCTGAACCACAAAGACGCCATCGAACTTTTAGTGGAGCAGGCCGCCGAAGTGGGATTCAACAGATACTACCATTCTTAACCTGCATGCCTTGCTATCCAACAATCTTCTGGCAGATCCGCAGGCATGCGGTCGATTGAGAACAGCCCCGGTAATGATTGGTGGATCTGTGTATCATCCTTTGGAAATACCGCAACTAATAGATGAATGTTTCGGACAACTCCTTACCCTTGCGTCAGAAATTCAGGATCCATTCGAACAGGCCTTTTTTGCAATGGTACATCTACCATATCTGCAGCCGTTTCTGGATGTAAATAAACGTGTTTCGCGGCTTGCCGCTAATATCCCGTTGATTCGCCGAAATCTCTGTCCTCTCTCATTCCTTGATGTGCCGGATCGGGCCTACATTGACGGCACAGTGGCTGTTTATGAGCTGAACCGGGTTGAACTCCTGCGTGATGTCTTTATCTGGGCCTATCAACGATCATGTGCACGGTATTCTGCTATTCGACAGTCTCTCGGCGAACCCGATCCGTTCAGATTGCGATACCGGCAGCAAATAAAAAATCTCGTGGCCGAGGTGGTGCGTGATTGCATGGATAAACGTAAGGCCGCACACCGGATAGCCGGATGGTCGGGGACAGAAATTCAACCCAGTGATCAGTCACGTTTTATTGAAGTAGTCGAGACAGAGTTGAGCAACCTGCATGCAGGGAATTTCGCCCGTTACGGATTGCGACCGTTGGAATTTGCGGATTGGAAAAAGGTTTGGCGTTAAGTCGCTATAATCTAATGATATAAAATAAAGTACATGTCGTACAAAATTCTTATACGCATCTTGTATTGAGAAAATAACTGGCAATACTCAATTGAGAATGAAATTCATAGATTGAGCTTATTCCTGATATGGTGGGATCGGCCAACAACCTATAATCGCACCAAAATGGAACAACTGCAAGAAAGAGCTTACCAAAGAGAGGGTGGGACTGCCTACTTCCATAGAATTGCACTGAAATGGAGCAACCACCGATCGTAGCTTACCAAAGACAAGTTCAGCAGTACTCCAACCTGGGGAGTACTCTGTTGCTTTAAACGAGCGAGAAAAAGCTACTCGCCCGTTACCGAACCCTTATCCATAGAGTGTCTCGATCCACTGAATCGCTACTGTATCATTGACCTTTCCGAGATATCGTTGAGTGGTTGAAAGATCGATACCTTAGAATGACTTTTATCAGATTCATATTAGCTGGCCTGATTGACTATCTGCTGAATTTGCAATGGGAAAGAGTATTCACTGCCAAGTATAAACTGAAAGAATCGATCTCTAACATTGAGATTTTTCCTGGCATGATTACCATATTTTGAATGACTTCCTGATTGATCAGGGCCGCAGAAAATATCACCGAATGTCAATGAGAACATTTTCTGGTTTGCCTCTGCTTTTTTTGTAAGAGTTTCGGTAATAATGAGGAAGTAATGGCACAGAAGTCAACAGTCTTGATAACGGATGATGATGAAATATTTCTGACCGTTGCCGAAGCAATGGTCGAGATAAGTGGTTTTTCCGTTTTGAAGGCTCATGATGGGATGGAAGCTTTAGAGGTTTTCAAGGAACACCAGGAAAAAATCGGTTGCATAATGCTTGATATCAAAATGCCCCGCATGAATGGTATAGAAACTTTGCAACGCTTGCGTGAAATGGGTGAAAACATCCAGGTTATAATTTCAACAGGTTACCTGAGCGAAGAAAATCTTGAAAAACTGGCACCACTACAACCTGCAACATATCTGAAGAAACCTTTTTCTCACCAGGAGCTCACACATGTCATCAAACAGTGTCTTGGTGATGGTGAGGAGGGTTCAAACAACTTTAAAAAGCAGGATTAGCAATCAGAAAAGAAGAAGCAGAACCTATTCAATCAGGCAATAAAGCTCTGAGCAACAATAGGGATTTCATATTCTTCCTGAACCACATAAAAGGTTTTTCATCTGGGGGAGTTAAGTGAGTGGGATAATGGTGTCGGCCCGTCGCCGTTCGCAACCTGAAAATTCGTGCTGCCAGCCCAAACCGTTTTGTAGGTCAGTCTTCTTAAGATTCTTCCTGAGAGGGTGGGACTGCCTACTTCCATAGAATTGCTCAGAAATGGAGCAACCACCGATTGTAGCGTACCAAAGACAATCTACAGTCGAGGCGTAAGAAAAAATTCAAACTTGATATTGAAAAATATCAGATAGTATCGGAACCACTACATCTAAGCCATTCCCTTGTCTCGCAACTCCTGCAATGCCTGCTCCGATTTTCCAAGATCTCCAAGACCCATTGCTTTGAGAACTTCTGTTGTTTTGGTGTACTGGATGTTCTTGTACTCGACTATCTGAATATGGTTGCCCCAGGGATCCATGAAATCAAGGAACGGACCGGAGAGAATTTCTACTCCCTTATGCTCCAAGATTTTCCTGACTTGATCCTTGTCTTCGACCACCAAACCAAAGTGACGGTGATCATCTCTGGATGTCTCGCCGGTCTCCATTAGGGCGAGAAACTGATCACCCATATCAACAAATGCAGAACTGCTGGTTTTGCCTCGCAGCTCGATTGAAAAAATACTGGAGTAGAATTCGAGAGCTTGATCGATGTCACCCACTTCCAAAGCTACATGGTTGATTCCAACAAGTTTAGGTAATTCCATCTGTTTTCCTCTATTTTCTTATCCTGTAACTACGCCTAGGAGAGAATATCTCACATACTACGTTAAGGTTCCCTTCGCGGGAGTGTCCAGCTTTTTTCGCACATCTGATTTCGAGGCAGCTGTAAATTTGATTCTTTTCCTTTTTTTTTATTTTCCATCAAGAACAGCAGAGGGGCAAAATACAAGGTTGTGAGCGTTAGCGAGAACAGCGGGCATAACTTGAAGAGCTTACCAAAGAACACCCCTCAAAAGTGAAACATAACCCCAACTCTGGATTTTTACATTTGAACAAGAGTCAATAAGCTAAAATCATAGTTTATTTTCACACCACTCATACAGATATAACCAATAGAGCATATTCACATGCTCACTCACATTTCGTCAGAATAGCCGTGTGTGCCTTGAATCTTGCTTCAGCTCAGTGCTGCTGTTGTGCAGCCATTTGTTTCATTCCATAGAAGCAGATGAGATCAAAAAGAAAAAATCTACTCAAGAAATAACCTCAGCATCGTTCTCATCGAATGTTGTTGCCAGAGAGGAGCTATGAGCTATCGGATAGCCAACGGCGATTTGCCAACTCATGGCCTTGATATGTATGTTTATTCAACGCTTAAACTGCTCATATCAATGACAAAGCGGTGTGCCACATCTCCTTTGGCAAGGTGCGCAAAAGCATCATTGACTTCATCTGCGCGGATCATCTTGCATTCCGGATGGATGTTATGTTCAGCACAGAAATCCAGAACTTCCTGAGTCTGCTTGATACCGCCGATCAACGATCCGGCAATACGACGACGCCCCATAATCAGTCCGCCGGATGTAAATTCATCCATGGTGCCAAGCTGACCGACGATGACAAGCGATCCGTCAATATCAAGCAATGGTGTGTAGATATCCACTTTATGGTTGACAGGCACGGTATCGATAATCAAGTCAAATGAAGAACCTGCTTTTTCCATGGCATCCTTATCCGTGGAGACCAGAATATCTTTGGCACCCAGTTTTTTTGCGTCCTGCTCTTTACTGTTTGAACGGCTGATCACCCTCACTTCTGCGCCCATGGCCAGAGCCAGTTTTACCGCCATATGTCCGAGCCCTCCCAGGCCGATCACACCAACGCGGCTGCCTTCCTTGACACCATAGTTGCGCAAAGGCGAGAAGGTGGTAATCCCGGCACAGAGGATGGGGGCTGTTCTGGAAAGCTCCAAGGAATCAGGAATGCTGAGAACAAATTCTTCGCGCACCACAATATGCTTGGAATAGCCGCCTTGGGTAATCTCGCCGGAAATGCGGTCCGGTGAGCCATAGGTCAGCGTCATTCCTTTGCGGCAGTATTGCTCCTCATGGTTCTGGCATTGATCACATTCCTGACAGCTGTCAACCAGACATCCAACCGCCACCTTATCACCGACCTTGTATTTTTTCACATCCGGGCCTACATCTATCACCTTACCGACGATTTCATGACCAGGCACGAGCGGGTAGGACTGAGGTCCCCAGTCGCCATTAACCGTATGAAGATCGGAGTGGCAAACCCCACCGAAAAGAATTTCAATCGCCACATCACTCGGGCGTAAGTCTCTACGTTCAAAATGATATGGCACCATATGTGCGTCTGCAGAATGTGCTGCATACCCAATAGTTTTCATTATGTAATCACCATATAAGTTTGTATGATTTTATATTAAACAAAGGTAAGTTGTGGTTTTTAGCCCACACAATTACAAATTTAAAACACAGATTGAATTTGTCACTGCCTGATCTTCTATTAATCTTGCCTATTCCTCTAAAAATAGAACCTTATTAAATCTTGCTTTCTTGCAAAGCACGAATGGTTCCTGACGGATCACCGGACCGCGGACTAGGACAAGGCAGTCCCATTCGAATAGGTGCCCAATGAAAGGCTCTTGTTCATCTTCTAGCAGATCCGCCAGGATAACTTCAGAAGCACGCAATTTATTCATCTTCTTTAAAACTTCCCTGGGCCATCCATTTATCCCAATCAGCATTAGCCTCTTGGGGGCTTTTATATCTAAAAATGCCTTTGGGAACTCTGCTAACGTATCATCTTGCCTAACTTTCAACCCATTCCATTTCTTCTATTGTTGGTGGCCTCATTCCACAAGGTCTATCTTTCCTTCAAATTGTTCTCATGTCCGTCGTTTAGCTCTACCGTTGCCCATACTCAGCCTGCAAATTCTGGATTATTCAAATGATGAGACAATTTTCCCGGTGCCGGAACGGTTCTTGCCCATAAAAAGTAAGCTGTCTCAATTGATCCCAATCAGAGCGGTTTGATACCATGACCAGGAGGACCGGCGGCAGATCCCACCGGTATCGGTTGGCATCAAGAAAAATATGGTATCAAAAATCGAGATCCGGAGGAGCCGCAGAACGGTTTTTATTGGGGGCCTTGAGACAGAGGCTTCCCGAGCAACCATGCACCCCTTAACATTAGACATCCATGATAACCAATCAAAAAGTCTTATTTTTCAGCACATCGCAATCTTGAGTGTAGAAAGATGTCCTTTGGCAACTCTTTGATGGAATAAACACATCATAGGTCCACCTTATTCCTGTAAGGTGGAAAGGCCTGCTTCCATAGAATTGTTCAAAAATGGAGCAACCGCCGATTGTAGCTTACCAAAGACAAGCTCCAAACTCGAAGAGGTGTACTTACTGCTAGGTAGATAAAAATATAGCTGTTTTTGTTCGAGAGTTGTCCAATGTCCCGACCATTATACTCATAACCGGGAGACCAATGGGTAGACTGTCTCACCACTATATGCCTTAATTTATGACCTAGGCATTGTGTAATAATCATGTCAGAACATCACTAAATAGGAGTAGATAATTACGCTTCCATGCGGTCTCCCCACAGAAGAACCAGTATCAGGTGGTGGTACTGAACATCAAAATTCGAAGAACAATATGTATTTAAGGAGGGGTATAAAGAGTGCATTACTGCAGAGCAGGTTAAACGTGCTCATCCACAAGGTGCTGTCCCTGAAACCGGTATGAAAAGAAAATACCGAGGGCGCATAACAAAGCGACGAGTTTAAACAGCCACCTGTGACGCTTTTTCGTGCCAAACTCCAACACTACCGTAGCGGTCCCATATCATCTATGGAATTCGCCCCAAAATCCCATCAGGAAATCCGCTGCGACGAAAAAAGGTATTTGGGGAAAGGAGTTTTATAATGAAAAAGTTTAAGATTGTTCTCCCAATGTTGGTTCTGTCCGGCCTGGCTATTTTCAGTGGTAACGGCTTTGCTGCTAAGGGCGGTACTCCGGGACCACCGACTGACCGCGGTGGCGGTGGTGGTGGCGCTCCGGACCTAGGGGACCTCATCGTCCTCTATCGAGACGCATGGGGTCTCCCCATCCTCACCAATGATGATTGCCAACAGCCCCTGGCGGCTCCTGGCGTCAAATTGCCGGCAGTAGATCCATATACTGAGTGTAATCCATCGCCTGATCAGTCATGTATCATTCCTGTCGATCCCACCACCTGCGCGGTCGTTGTAGAGTATGAGACGTATACTCAGGAGGTAGACTTCGGTCGTACAAGCGTCATTCGCTCACCGGTATCGGTAATTGAGCAGAGCCTTGTAGAAGTGGTCACCAAGTTGGAAACGGCCCAATGCACTAGCCTTGATCCCGCCGGACGACTGGTCAACACCAGCGAGATAGATGGGGAGGTCTTTTCAGCCACCATCGACTCACCCCTGGAGAACCTGGCCATCTACAGGCAGCTCATGCTGACGGGGTATCTGGGCGCTACCGCTAATGCAATTAGCCTACCGGACAATAATGTGCTCAATACAGCAGCGAGGGGGCTTGGCGCGGCCAACGACAAGACGGGTAAGGTTACTGTGGATCAGGTTGTCTATACCAACGATATAATGGGCATCACTAGCGAAAACGTGCCAACCTACCTGCCGAAGATTTGCATGGAGGTCAGGGAGGAGGTGCAGGGAACGGTGAAGCCGGTCCGGAAATGCTTTCTGAATTATGGACTTAATCACCCTGATTACGAAAATGTTCCCAGCCGCAGCACATACGCAGACTATCAGTATAATCGAACTGATAACTTCGGTGTACTTCCATTTCCGCCATATATCCCTGAGGATAAAGACACCGCCGGCTGGTTTGAGTATTTGGGACTTTACTCGAAAGCTCACAATACAACCCCAGATCTGTTCTATATCGTTCAGGGTCCTATTATGTCCACAGTATTCGGAACGGATGTCGGCTTCGAACAAGGCAATATTGGGGGCTTTACACAGGCGGCCGACGACACCCGTGAGGTCATCAAGTTTACGCACGACCGCCCGTTGCCACTCGGCTATCAGACCGCGGTGCCGCTGTGCAATGTGACTGCCACCGACCTGGAACGTTTCGGAGAGCGAGAATTCCGGTCAGCAACCACACAACCATAGCTACTTACGGGGCGGGTGAGACCGGCCCACTCTCTTTGCAATTTGATCCTGCGCGAGCGCTTGCAGTTGGAGGAGAAAAACAATGAAAACTAAACTCCAGCAACCGCTGTGGTTAGCCATAACCGTATTTGCCGTAACATTTGCGACCGCCACGACCGTCGAAGCAGCCCCGACCAAGCCCTTAATCGACTGGATGACGGTGGTTAACAACAACGACCCGATGCCAGGCGCCCCATTGAATAGAACGTTCAATAGCTACAATCAGCCTTCGGTGAACCTCAATGGGCTGGTGGTCATGCGGGCACGCAGTATAGGAGGGGGCGGTCAACCGGCAACCCACGGTATCTACATTCGCGATATGGCTGTGGCTGAGAGTAAAGTGATCAGCATCCTCGACCGAACAACCCCTGTTCCGTATCCCAACAACCTGGAGACTCTTTTTGTCGAGACCCCCTCCTTTCCCCGCATCGACATGAATTGGGATACCATCGTCACCCGTGGCAACCATCAGCCGGTGTGGATATATGCCCCGCCTGGCAGCGACGAGACCAGAGTCGGGACCACAGGGATCTATACCAACTCTTTTGGCACACTGATTACCGGTGCCGCCAATCTCGGTGATGTTCCGGATTTCTCCTTTTTTGAGGTTCCCGAATTCCCAGGTACTCGTTTCGAGGTGTTCCCAGGGGCACCCTCGGTGACGAAAGGCGACACCATCGTGTTCAAAGGTAACTACACGGACCTGGACGGCGGCGCCAGGACAGGGGTGTATTACCGGAAACTGGCCAATGCACCAGTCGGCGGCACCTCGCCCGTGGTATTGATCGCCAATAATACTGATACCCTCATTCCCGGCACTGACAGGGTTTTCGGCTCCACCGCCCCGCCCAGCGCCGCGGGTGAGAGAGTGGTGTTTACCGGTTTCGACAACGAAGATGCCCCGACTCTGGGCGGGATCTATCTGGCATCACTGCAATACCTGTCGCCACTTACAACTCTCGTCAGAATTGGTGAACGAGTGCCCGGCGAATCCCGAAACGACACCTTCAGTCGTCTAGGAGAGGGCGTCGCCTTTGACGGACGTTTCGTTGGTTTCTGGGGTGCATGGGGCGGGGCTACCAAGACCGTGCGCCTCTATTGTCCGACCGAAGGCAACCGGGACCGCATTGCCTATTGTAACCAAGAGCTGGTTTGTAAAGATACGGGCGAAACGATCGGAGACGAAAAAAGTGTCTGTTACAATGACCAGGGCACCAGGTTGCCCATCTGCTATCAGGATAAAGAGGTGACGGTTAATCAGGGCATCTTTGTCCACGATATCGACACGCGCAGTACTCGGATAGTGGCGAAGACAGGTGAACAATTTGATGAGTTCGTGTTCTGGAACTATTCCGGCAAGACCCCCTGCGTTGGCGCCGGCCAATCTGACGAAGGCGCAGAAGACGATGGTGAACCGGTACGCTGGCGATACTCGACTTTCGTCGCCGTTTCAGCCCGGGTAGGCGCGACCTTTCAGGTTGCCTTCAAAGCCAGGGCAGGCGAACTCGTTGACAAAGTCTATGCAGAACCGGTGGACGGCATCTATCTCAGCAAAGGGCCGGGACCTTCGCAGGGACAGGATATCGAGCCAGTCCTCGACACCACTATGGATGGACAGACACTTGATCCCGAGGCACCTGCCGGCTCGACCATCACTGAGTTGGGCCTCGAGCGCGAAGGCCTGCGCGGTTATTGGCTAGCGGTCAGCGCTAAGATGGCGATTGAAGGAGGCGAGGAGGAGGAAGACGATATGGCCGGAATCTACCTGACGAAATTACCATAAAACAGGTGTGGCAAGCTTGCACGGGGATAATACAAGGAGGCAGAGCACCATGAGTTGTGTTCGTTTTTTCAGCGCTCATTGCATCTGCTCCAGACACGGCAGAGCCTCTCGGCGACATGAACAATGTCTGCGACGCCTAACACCGGCTAAAAACACAGGAGGCACATTATGAACGTTTCCCAAGCAGCCGGATTCCATCTTCAGTATCAACACAAGCCTTCCTGCTCTTCTTACCAATCCCTGTAACAGTTCCGTCATCAGAAAGATATTCAAGCGGCCATAAGCCATCAGTGGAATATTTTCGATAAAGAAACTGACGATGAGATCATCTTTCGAACTCTGAACACCCGGAATAGGCATATGCTGGAGTTCACGGATAGGGGCGGTATGAGAGTCGGTGAACTCCCAAACCTCACGCCGGCAGATATTCAGGAGAGAAGCCTGACCATCCAGAATCCCAAAAGTGGTCCTCCTGAGAAAACGGTTTATGTTCTGTGCCACAAAAAATATGGACGATTTCCACCGGCAAGCCTTGAGAAGGAAGCACCCCCTCTCAGTTGAGATTTCAAATAGTATGAATATATAAATAAACATTATAATTTGATAAAAATATCTTTATTTTAGCAACTTATCAATCTAAAATCCGGAAAAATTTCCGGATTTTTACAAGACTTACTCTTTAACGATAATTTTTTATCACATTATATGTGTTTTATGGTAGTTAGGCTTAGAAAATGCAGGGACAATTCCGGAATGCAGCGAAGATAGGCCCAAAAACATCCATGAATCCGCCAAGGAGAGTGTTTTATCAATGCAGGCAACATTTCCTACCATGAACAAGACATGCCAGAAAATATTCGCTAATCTCTTCTGCAGGAGTGTCAGGCAGTGTCAAGATATAACTGAAAATCTTGTGTAAAGATTTGCATTGCCAACGCAAAGCGATTCGTAGATCCATCAGGTGAAGATGTTTCCGACAGGGTAAGACCAGCTAACGTAAAAAACTGTTCAGAAATGAAGTAACTCCAAACTGAAGATATCCAAAGACAGCCCTAAGACTATCCATGCTACACATAGCCAAATTGGCAGCTATGTGGCTATATTGTTGAGTGTCGGGTTCTTTGCCGGTCATTTTTCCGGCTTCAAACGTTTTTTCTTGTCCATGTGAGCGTGCAGAACACGGACGATTTCTATGCCTTGGGGGTGTTCCCGATAATAGATGACATAGTTTTGAAACTTGCTGATAGGAAAGAAACGCATTCCTTCGAGTTGCGGCCGTTTGGCTTGGTACAAGGTGCCCATACGCGGGGCGACCAGAAGGGATTCAAAGGTTTTTTCAGCGGCCTGATAAACGCGGTCGGCTGCGTCCTGATTATCCCGTGCGATATAGAGCCAAATGTTAACGAGATCATCCTCAGCCGCTGGCGTTATAAGAATAGAGACCATTTAAAGAGCTTTTTCATGTTTGAGTAAGGATTGCGCCTTTTTCCTCAAAGTGGCCATGTTTAATGGACGTGCTGTTCCGCTTTCCAGTCCTTCAACCAGGAGTCTCTCTGTTTCTTCGCGATCATGTCTGATGAGATCACGCAGATAATCACTTGCGCTTTGGTATTCTCCCGTACTGACACGGGCTTCAATAAAAGCACGCATTTCATCGGGCATCGAGATGTTTAAGGTCGCCATGGTGTTACCTCCTTTGGTAAGTGCCTTCATGCATAATATAGCATCTATGGCAAAGTTTGCCAACAGTGAGAGGTAACTTTTTCCGGGAGATCTCCGCCAAGGGCCGCGGGACGGCTGCTTAGCGTCCAGAGCAGCACAGTCGGCAATTACATTGCAACAGCGGCCCTAGAAATACCTTCGACTACTGTATAAATCTAAAGAGATGTCCATTGGCATACGAGAGTTTACATAATTCCTGAGAGGTAAGACTTGCTAAGCACAGAGAATCCATAGAAAATGGAGTATTTGTAAAGAAGAGATTACCAAAAAAAATGCATCTGCACTTCAACATGGGGAGTTCACGATTACTTTAAACGAGCGAGGAAAAGCTACTCGCCCGTTGCTGTACGCCTACCCATAAAGCGTTTCAATCCACCAGATGGCCTCGGTGTCATTTACTTTGCCGAGATACCGCTGAGTAATAGAATAGTTTTTATATTGCACCTCTTGATTACCTGAGTGATTATAGGCCTAAAAAAATATTTGTTATCAGATAATTAGCTCTGTCGTTCATTACAATTGAAATTGACGCCGGGATGCTCATAAAGGCATCCGTTTCGATCATTGTAGGAATATGTTTCGACCAGCCAGAAGCAACCCGGGTGTGACCTAGATCCATTCATCCTGCAGAGTGACGATCTTAGTGCCAGCAAAAGAAGAATTGAAATCCCGATTTTTCCCATGATTTTCATGGTTCCCATTTACTGACCAGACCAAGAGGAGCTGAGAATTTTTGCAAAGATGGCATAAAGGTTTCTATGTTTTCCCCATGTCCCTCAAAAATATCTCCGATTAAAAAGATCATATCTGGTTTCATATCCTGAACCTGCGCCACTCGTGGCACGAGCCATTCGGGACCAAGAGTTGATCCAAGATGGAGATCGGCTAGCGCTACCAGGGTCGTTCCATCGAGCGTCGTGGGCAGGTTATGTAATTTTCATAGTGGGATACTGCCGGGGGGCGGACACCCTGAATTGTTGCAACCACAGAAAGTACGCACCCGCCAATCATCGCCCAGGCCCGAAGACGAGCCCAGCGAGGAAAAAAACAGCCAAAACCAGTGGCCAGATCTACGGGAAAAAGACAGATGAATATAAGAAAAAGTACACCTGTAATTGTGATTCCCAACAATCCTACAAACATGTTCCATGCCTAGCTGCTTTCATGTCCGAGAAAGCGACCACTTAGGAGAGTGACCCAGACGGGAAAGTCACTGAAAATAATAGTCTTTTTCGTAGCTACTTGACGCAATTTTTTTATTGAGCACATTCGCCAGACAATATAGGTGAGAAGAAAGGTTGTTGTAAACATCAGGCCTATACCAAACATGGGTCACCGGGCTGCACAGTGCATGGCAGAGTCACTCATTGCAGGTTAAAGCGTTGAGCGACGTCTATGCCTTACAACAATAAGCTTGTATATACGCAAACCGACCTGCCAATGTTTGCCGAAAAGTGTTGCCAGCTGAGTCCATATTTTCCACTCAAGAAAACGATTCCACATGATTTTCAACAAGTCAAAACCCGATTTTATGCTTGCCTTGTATTCTTTTCCGTTCATTACTTCACTTTGTAACTGACTCCAATTATCTAGAGAAAAGCCCTTTTCAGGTTCGGAGTTCCAAGGAGCAGAATAAGAAGGTTTGCTGTTGTTAAATTCATCACATATTCGGAGAGATTCTGCGTAACCCCAGACAGCGGTTTTATTCCACAAGGGCAGTTTCTTGATTTCGTTGAAGAATATCCTTCTCCGGTCTTCATCTGCTTCATTTTTCTGAGGCCCGAGAAAAATGATATCTGATTCAATATAGCATGACCCGCCGATTATCTTATTTAACCCGCCGATTGTTTGCCAGGATACGACAAGGTTATGGTGGACATTGATTTTATATCTATTCAGCCGGTAGGAACCTGGTTCGGTCAGGTTAACAGTTTCACGGCTGATTTTAATATTCGCTATGTACTTGATTTCCCCGCGTGTAAGACTTTGGAGCGTGCCGATTCGCATAAGACTGGCAGCAAAACAGTAATAAATAGTTTTGGTCCATTGAGGTAATTTCCTTAAGTGCTCATGAAATTCCAGCTTCAAGTAGCCTGGCTCTTCATGATCGCAAGGAAGCAGTACGAGAATATTGCCGAGGATATAGCATCGCCCACTACGCTGGCCACCAAAGGGACTATGCGTCACCCAAAACAGGGTGATACCATTACGCTCAATAAGAATAAAGCGGCCGAGGCGGTAGTTGAGTTCATTCCTTAACATATCCCCCCTTTAGCATATTATTTTTAAATACGTTTCAGCGTCAGCTTATACAGTTCGAATCCCGTTATACTCAATAATCCTGCGGCAGCGCAGAGGCTGATTTCAAGCAGATTCCCCTGTTGAAAAAGAAATATTTCTGTGAGAAATGGAATATTCAGGACCAGGGCCAGGAAAAGTATCGCTCCGCCAACGACCCATTTTACCGTTGGATTGGGCGTAACCAGGATCTGGAAAATATTTATCGTCCACGACCGGTTGGACAATATCACGGCAATGTTGGAAGAGATGAGGGTGATGAAGGAGAAGGTCCTGACCTCCTTTTCTGAATAGCCAAAATACAGACTGAGTCCGTAAACAGTCAGGACTATGGCTAATACACCAATGCCTTGCATACAGCTGAGGAAAATTTTCCGCCCTCCAAAAAACGGCTCATCTATTTTTGCCGGTGGTCTGGACATAACATTTGCTTCTGCCTTTTCCGCCTCGAAAATGATGGAACAGGCGGGATCGATGATCAGTTCCATGAAAACAATATGGACAGGCCAGAGAATGAGTGGCAGGTCTGAGAAAAAAACGGGAATGAGCGACAGGCCGGCAATAGGGACATGGATTGCAAAAATGTACCCCAGGGCTTTCTGGAGATTGTCAAAAATCCGCCGTCCCATCTTTATTGCCCCGACGATGGAAGCGAAGTTGTCATCCATCAACACCAGAGAGGAGGCTTCCCGGGCCACGTCGGTGCCCTTTTCTCCCATGGCAATTCCGATATGCGCTGTTTTCAGGGCAGGAGCATCATTTACCCCGTCACCAGTCATCGCAACGATCTCATTGTTCTTCTTGAGCGCGTTGACAATTTTCAATTTCTGTTCCGGTACTACCCTTGCAAAAACATTGACATGCTGAATTTTCTCAGACAGCTCAGACTCCGACATCTCTTGCAGTTCCTGACCCGATATGCAGGTATCATGGTTTTGTAAGCCTATTTCCCTGGCAATATTCATTGCTGTTACAGGATAGTCCCCGGTAATCATGATTACCCTGATTCCAGCCTGATGACATTCAGCCACTGCTCCCGGCACATTTGGTCGGACCGGGTCGGACAGTCCGATGAGACCGACAAATTGGAAATCAAAATCGTGCTGGATATCAGGTAAGTCTGAGGAACCGATTCGGGCCTTGCCAACCCCTAGAACCCGTAATCCTTTCCCGGCAAGATGTTCGACGGCAGAGGCCAGTTCCTGCTGCTGTTCCGCACCCAGATGGCAGAGATCAAAGATTGCCTCGGGAGCGCCTTTCACGGCTATGGTCTTTTCGTCAGTCCCTGTTTGCCTGAAAGCCCTGGACATGGCGAGAAGGTCCTTTGAGAGAGGATATTCCTTCAACATTTCCCAGTCGCTGTGAATATGTTCGGTCCCATCAAGATGCAGCTCGCTTAGCTTTAAGATGGCCTTTTCCATGGGGTCAAAGGGATTGGTCCGGCTTGAAAGCATGCCATATTCGATAATTTCATGGAACTTTTCCGGAAAACTCTTGGCACCAGCAAGAGCGAGAAATTCCGAACCATTATAGAGCCAGGCAACAGTCATTTTGTTCTGGGTAATGGTTCCTGTCTTGTCTGAACAGAGAACAGTCGCAGAGCCGAGGGTTTCAATCGCTGCAGGCTTTCTGGTCAAAACACTTTTCTTCGACATACGCCATGCGCCAAGGGCCAAAAAAACGGAAAGGACAACTGGAAATTCCTCGGGCAACATAGCCATTGCCAGGGTGAGACCGGCAAGAAAACCTTTCAGCAGATCTCCTCGAGAGAGGGTGTAGACCGCGACGACCAGCAAACAGAGAGAGATGCCGATAATGGCCAGTTTTTTGATTAGCGCCCCCATCTCCCGTTTCAGCTTGGTATCTTCGCTGGTTACCGATTCCAGGGCTTTGCCGATGCTGCCTATCTCAGTATTCATGCCAATGCCGGTAACCTTTGCCATGCCATTGCCTTGAACGATCAAGGAACCGGAATAGACAAAAGGCAGATCGTCGCCGCCTGGATGCACTTTTTTTTGCTGCAAATCCCATTCGGCCTTTCGCACAGGTACAGATTCTCCGGTAAGCAAAGATTCATCGACAAGGAGATTACCTGAAGAGAAAACAGTAGCATCGGCAGGCACTCTGTCGCCTTCCTGGAGAATAATGATATCGCCGGTTACCACTTCCCGGCCGGCGATTCTCTTTTCTTTGCCATCGCGCAGGACAAGAGCTCTGGGGCTAGCCAGATCCTTCAAGGCATCCAGGGCTTTTTCGGTCTTCTTTTCCTGGTAAAGCTCTATGCCCATTATTACAAAGACAAAACTCAACAGCATGAGGCCTTCCTGCACGTCTCCCAGAATCAAATAGAGCGTGCCACAGGCCACCAGCAGCAGGAACATCGGCTCCCTGACCACTCCCAAGCCTATTGCAAAGAGGTTTCTGGGCTTGGAAGAAGGCAGTTCGTTAAAGCCTTCTCTCACTAATTTTTCTTGAGCCTCATTTTCGCTCAGGCCCTGTGACATGTCCGGTATTGTATTGATATTCATAGAGGGCTGTTATTTTCCATCCGATGCAAAGCACGCATCTTTTAAGCTCGTGAGATTCTCACCGAGAGGAGTTTCAAGCCAGACCTGTATATTCATCAGACTCTGCACTTTTTCCCAGCAACCAACCTTAACGATAGCCGGAATTTCTGCAATCTCTCCTTTGAGATTTCCCATCTGCTTCTGGACGGTTACATTGCTTCCAATCTTTGCCACCTGCTGAACGGCCGTAAAACCTGCCCAGAGGACGAGACCAACCAACAGCACCATCCCCAGGCAACCAATGCCGAGAAATATTTTGAGCTTTCTCTTGACATGATCATTCGCTTTAAAATTATTAAATGATTTGTGTAACTCTGATTGGTTCACTTATTTCTCCTTTCTTTTTATGTCAGGTAATTATTTCAATAAAATTTCCAGCTGGACAGCTATGCGGTTGGTGTGTCTTTTTTTCCTGTAATGATTCCTTTCACAAGGTTTTCCTTATGTACTTTGCTTGAGACAGCAACTCCAGCTATGTGCAAGAAAACCAGTATCAGCATGAATTGTGCTGACATTTCATGAATATCACCCCAGACGCTGTCTCTCTCATCGTCACCTTTTCCGTCGTTATGCCTTTCACGCCCTTTGTGTTTACCTTTATGCCTCTCTTTTTTGTCGTCATCGGCATAGGCTGTTCCTACAATCGAAATTGTATTGCCGGAAACTAACGAATTCATTCGTTTCTTCACCGTGTGTGCTGCATAGCCGGTCAGACAGGTTATTATGCTGCTTGATAGCAACAAAACAATCATCCAGGCAGCTGCTGGATTGTGACCGATATAGTGTTTTGGTTTTCCGGTCACGAGTTCTTTGAGGTAGTTCAGACCCTTTGCCGGAGAACATATAAAATCACTAAAAAGAGCGTGCTTCGTTCCCCAAAAACCCCACCATATTCTGGCTATCACAAGCAACAGAACTGCATAACCGACATAACGATGAAGAGGTCCTTTATGATCTCCAGTTGCATATGCCACAAAGAAGAGCAGCAATAATGACCAGTGAAAAATTCGTATAAACGAGTCCCATACGACCACCTCTTTTTTTCCGCTCATTTCTTTCTCCAAAAATAATATTGTGTCATTATGTCCGCCGCTATCCGTTACTGTCGATAGCCCCCGACAAACCGTTACTTCAGGATCAGATTCTTCACTTATAACCAACTCAATTTCTTTATAGGTTATAAAGTATCGAGCAAACCGTCGGGGGATAGCAGGAATCCATCGCAAGGCAAAACAACAACAATTTTCTTGTAGATGCTCTCTAGAGGCTTATCATCACGCCGACAAAGGAAGGGTAATCAAAAAACGGCTACCCTCACCCACTGCACTTTCCACCATGATCGTTCCATGGTGGCCTTCAACTATTAACTTGACAATATTGAGACCGAGACCTGTTCCGTCGCTATTTCTCCCGGCATCAGACCTGTAAAAGCGGTCGAATATTCGACTCCTGTCCGCTTCGGCGATGCCAATTCCAGTATCCGAGACCATAATATGCACTGCTCCGTTTTTTTGGACATAGGAGACATCGACTACACCATTCTCTTGGTTATACCTCACCGCGTTTTCAATCAAATTGAGTAAGGCTTCCGTCAGCCTGTCGCCGTCACCCTGCAGAACAAGATCACTCAAACACGCTGCCCTGACACTAACGCCCCTCTGCTCAACAAGAGGTTGAACCAACCTGAGAGCATTGTGCACACAGGTTTTCAAGGAAACATCTCTTAAAGTGGAAGTCGACAGCGCCCCAGCATCGAGCCGTGCCAGCGAGAGCAAGTCATTTATGAGCCTGCCCATATTGGCTGAAACATCTTGGATCGTCACTAAAGCTTCACGGTACTCTTCTTTGCTTCGATCATTCAGGAGAAGCACATCGCAATGGGCCTTGATAACAGACACCGGTGTCTTGAGCTCATGGGAGGCATCAGACACCAGTCTCCGCTCGGATTCAAACGCCTTCTGCAATCTTCCCAGCATATCGTTGAACGACTCCGCAAGCCCATCCAGCTCCTGAACTTCTGTCTTTACCCCTAGTCTGTCGCCCAAACTTCTGTGAGTGATTTTACTGATTGATGCAGTAAAGACATCCAGAGGCAACAGGGAACGTGTTATTATCCATCTGTTCACAAGGCAAACAACCAGAATGCTTGCGGGGATAATTAACATCAGAAAATTCTGGAAGGTATGTATCATTCCTACATGTTCCCGGATGCTTTCTGCGACAAATATATCAAAGGATCGTCCGTAGGTCCTAAAGCTATGGTGAAGGGTTCTGATGGGTTCTTTGTCGGGCCCTATGGCAATATAAATTTTTTCGTTCTTCTCGATATCCGAGGAGGCAATGTTCACGGATGCCAGATCAAAATTGCTCTCCACCATTGAAGGTGAGGCTGCCAGGATAAGGCCGTTCATCAGTACTTTATAATAGTGACCGGATCTCGGAATGGAGTATTCACCGAGCACGATCTCAGAAAGCTCAAACTTAATGTTATTACGCTCTTCGTGTAAGAGCCCCGTGATGAGTTGCTCTTTTGAGTGGAGAGTCTGGTCGACCGATTCCAGTATTAACCGGGCAACTTCATGGTATAAAAATACGCCTATGGCAAGAAGCAGGGTAACAATGAAAGTGAAAGACCATATAAAGAGTCGACCTTTAATCGTTTTCAACCTGATCATTGCTTACCCTTTAAGACATAACCAGCGCCCCTTACCGTCACAATCAGCTGCCTGTCATATCCCTTATCTACCTTATTTCTGAGGTAATTAACGTAAACATCTATAACATTACTGTCCAAATCGAATTCCGTGTCATACAGATGTTCGGTCAGTTCCGTCCTGCCTATCACCCTGCCATTGTTTAAGGCGAGATATTCGAGGAGATTGTATTCCTTGGCGGAAAGACTGATCTCTTTCCCCGACCTGGTTGCAGTCTTGGCATTCGTATCCAGAGACAGATCATCTATAACGATGATGGGAGACGCTTTGCCCATGCTTCTTCGTATAACGGTATTCAAACGTGCCAGCAGCTCTGAAAAATCAAATGGTTTTACAAGATAGTCATCAGCCCCGAGGTTCAAGCCTTGCACTCTGTCTTCAAGTTCTCCCTTTGCCGTCAGCATCAAGATTGGAACCCCTATCTTTTTTGCCCCCCTCAGTGTCTTGAGAATTGTAAGTCCATCGACCTTTGGAAGAAGTATATCGAGAAGGACTGCATCGTATGGGTAGGTTTCAGCCATGAAGAGTCCATCTTTACCGTCAACGGCCACATCGACGACAAAACCGCTCTCCTCAAGTCCCTTCTTTAGAATCGCAGCAAGTCTTTTCTCATCTTCAATGACAAGAATTCTCATAACGTCTCACCCCTTGATATCCGTTATCGTCATGGCCAAAATTTCCCTTGCCCGGCTCACCCCTTACTGCATGGCTTGTTTGGTTTTTATCCTGCCGGCCAGAAAGGTTTCTCCGGATTTCATTCCAACCACTTCCACAAGAGATCCAAGTGTTGCTTTGCCATTTTTTTCTTGTAGTACAGTGTCTTTCAAGACAAGAACCTCCTTACCTCCAATAACCCAGGTGCCCAGAGTTCCTTTGGGGATTTTTTGAATCTTACCTGTGATTTTCTTCTCGGTTGCACCGAGTGAAGCATCGGCTTTTGCTCTTTTGACTTCTACCTTTTCGGCAAAAAAAGTGTATTCCGATTTTATACCTTTGATTTCGACATAGGCACCAGGCTCAATCAGACCATGTTTTTGCTCCAGGCGGGTTCGCTCCGACACAACGAATTCTCGTCCATCAACGATCCATATCCCGGAGAGCCCAGTCTCTGGAAGTTTTTCCACCGTACCGTAAATCTTGCTCCGATACCCTGTAGGACCATGCATGTCATCTCCTATGTGTCTGCCATGCTCGCAATCATTTTCCCTGCTGAAAACCGGCCAAACCATACAACCAAGGATCAGACTCATTATTACCAAAGTCACCATTACTATTCTCATTATCGCCTCCAAGAGAGATGCAACATAATCCGTTCTCTGGTAAACATTTTTTTTGTTCCTGCACTTTGACCTCTTTCTGCCAAAAACATGACGATAACAGAAGAAAGGTTTGTAACAACCCTCAGTTTCTTTATACCCCTGTAGGGCATCAATCATTCTCGTCGTAATGATGCTATTCTCCACTCCCGTTCTCTTCACTCCTCTTCCCGAACCCAACAAGGTTTTGGGTTGGCACGAATACGAACCTCGCGGTGGTATGCCTCCGACACCGATAGTGGCAAAATTAATCAAAGGCTGTCATTGATTGCCACTTTCTCCATCGAATTCCATTCCAGAATAAGATGTACGACTAGCAAACTAATCACAGCCAGTTAAAGTCAATACAAAAAAGATAGAGAGTAAATCAATAGGGTAGATGTGAACTTAATGTTTTTCCAAAATAATTTTCCCGAAAATTATGAAATATCACTGCTCAGATTCACAAATTAAGAACCGTATTTCAATTCAAAATAACAAAAACAAGATTAAAGGAAGGTTAAAATCGGTTGTTTTTTTCTGATAGCCGGTTTTTCTTGTTTGAAAGGGCGTTAAATGGAAGGCGAGGCTTAAGGAAACGAGTTACAGGGGAAGTACCAAGTTTACGGGGATTGATATTTAAGATTCACAATGGCAGGGTGAATCATTCTATAATATCTGTGGGTTAAGACTATTCCTGAGAGGGTAGAAATACCTAGTCTTCTGGAGTTGTTCAGAAATGGATCAATTGCCGATTGAAGCTTCCAAAGATTAGCGCTAATCTCGAATAGCTGTACTTACTGCTAGATAGATGCAAATATAGATGTTTTTCTGAACAATAGACACCTTCGATTCTGAACCATGCAGAATTTAATGAGATAAGATTTGTCGACATTATTGCATCATGATAGCATAAGGACGGATTAATTTCATTATGGCCGTTTGAGGCCTAGCCGACCAAGGAAAAATAGTAATAATTCGTAAGGCAATCCTTTCGACAGGAGATTCCTATGGAAAACCTAATGATCCATAACATACGAAAGGAATATTTCAAGCTGCCCCTCAAACAATACACCCTCACTTTTGACGATGGGCTCTTTTCGCATAATTACTACTATCCTTTGCTCAATCGTCATAATGACGGGGAAATGCTCTTTTTTATCCCCTCGTCATTCATCCGGCCGGGTGGTTGTAGAGAGAGGTTCACGGGGGAATATATTAAAACGATAGAATCAAAGAAGTACATGTATCAGGCCGTGATCGAAAACAACTTTGCCGCATTCATGCGTGTTGAGGAGCTGCAGGAACTGGCAAGAGAAGAAAATGTCCGCCTTGGGGTTCACAGCCACTTTCACGATGTCATCTTGACCCGCCGCCTGCCCAAAAAAGTAAACCCCATAGCCGCTGGAAGCTGAAACGTATAGGCGTTGCATCCGACCTGGCCGCTTCATACGGCATACGCTCAAAACTTGCCTTTCAGGGATATCATTTTAACCAGGGTGAGCTCACGCGGCGAACCCGAGAGGAGTGGCGCGACTATATCAAGTATGATACCGAATCGGCGTTGCAATGGTTTGCCGCAACTGTCGGCTTTGTCCCCGATACCTATTGTTTTCCTTTTAACGAACATAATCAGTATCTCATCAATACCCTGAAAACGTTTGGTTTTCGTCATTTTTACAGTGCCAGACAGAATCCCTTCTATCCGGAGATCCACTGTCGAACGGATATCGATGCCATAATCGACGAGTAACCCGGAGAAAACGTATAATGTCGGCAATCAAGTGAAAACGATATCCCCGTCGCAGTAGTCGAGAACGATATTCTCCCTGTTTTTCGCTAGAGGGCTATCCTGTTTTCCGGGGTGAAAGAGATATAACCGTAATTGTTGTTTGACCAGTCGTCTTGTGGTGAGTGAATGTGGCAGGTGACGGTGGAGAGTTTCGGTATACTCCACTCTGTCGGCACTGTATTTTCTTGCGCACCGCAGAGCTAATACCAGCGCCATATAGTCTAGGTCGGGACTCAAGAAATCATAGTCGAGCAGCTTGACGATGGTTCTTCCCCTGTGGCTGAGGATGGAGACAACCGTAATGCCAAGCATAGCCTTCTGGTCTTTTGAGTAAATCTGAAAGGCTTTATAGGTAAAGAATTCCCTCGTAGTAGAGAAGTAATATTCACGTTCATCTTCTATCTCATTGCGGGAGAAGATCCAGGGGAAAGTGAGCATCCAGTTGACAATTGTCACGGGCCTGAAAAATCGTGTTTTGGCATGTCGCTGAAGTTTTCTTTCCGGCCATTCATCTATTTCCGCTACTTCGCGGACGACCATCCGGCTCTTGCGTGCCGAAACTGCGCGCAACAAGCGGGTATAGAAGATTTTTTTGACAATTGGAAAAATCGCATGGTCGACTTTGACGAGTATTAAGGTCTTGAGGGATGACAAATTATTTTCGGCTTGTCCGGTTGAGGCTCCTTTTTCGGGAAGGCGTTTTTTCAGCTTATCTGCTCGCAATTGCATGTAGCGGAGATTGCCCAGAGATTCCAGCCCCATGCTGAGATAGGCCCGTTTGGCACTCTCCGTCATGCGAGTTATGATGAAATCGACATCAAGCCGAAGAATAGCCTCGATAAGCAGTTTGCCAACCCCGTTGCCCCGCATTGCCGGTGAAACAAAAAAAGTCGTAGCCCAATACACCTTGACGACCTCACCGTTGCAAAGGCAGTATCCGGGAAACAGGCCGTGATAGCCGACACACTGGGAGCCGGAGAAAGCGGCAACCATGGCAACATCATCTCCCTCGGCACACGGATTGTTGATCTGCGCGCGCATCCGAGCAGGTGAGATAGGGATCAACGGATCGGCGTCAGCACCGTTTCGGCAACTTGCGGCGAATTGCTCCAGATCTCGAAGAAGTATGGTCTTGACAGTAATTATTTCAGAGGTGAGGTGATGGTGGGTGATGGTGATATGAAATCGTTTTTTAAAGGTTATCCTAAAAAAACGGCTTCCTGATCGAAGCCGCTGCATTTATGGATATCAACGTATCTTTTTCAGGTCGATCTTGCAAGATTTTTTTTGTTCACCCACTATGCTTATGTCAGGTTCCCTGTCTTTCCGGTTCTCGACGGAGACATGCCGACTCTGCAAGGCTACAGCATTGACATGAATTATCACTGCATGGACATCAACCACTTGAAATAATGGTGTTTCTGTTAAGCGCTTTTTTGAAATCACTTCCCCACTCCATGCAATCACAATGTTTGCACATCAATAAAAGGCTCCTAATCAGGCCAGCCATCATCTACGGCTCAATAATTGTCTCAACCGTTGGGGGAGACGATGGCCCCTTTCCCGTTTTGGCTTGACCTCCTCGGTTACCCAAAATGATCCAGGATCTTTTTGATCACCTTCCGCTCATAGACGAATTAATAAATGATGGTGTCGTAAAAACTCTTCATCTGCGTCGTTGCTGCAAAATTTCTATCATTACGACGTACTCTAGTACGCCGTAATGATAGAAATTTTGCGCGCCTAGCATATGATTTTTTTTACTTAGCCATCTGAAATTTTAGGTTTTTACGAGATTATCATAAATGAAGATGCCGGTTTTTGCTAAAAAATTGATATGTGAAAAAGGCAAAACATAACTAATCTCGCAACATAATTCCTGAGAGGGTAGAAATACCTAGTCTTCTGGAATCGTTCAGAAATGGAGCAGCAACAAAGAATAGCTTACCAAAGAAAAATTATGTGAACTGTTTACAGCCCTGGTAAATTTACCGATGTTTCAAGATGTCTACGGTCGTTAACTGTTCCGATCCTCCAAATCATACCATCCGTGAATATAACATTCAGTGAAGCTGTATCCTGCCGCATTTCCCGAAATCGATTCAAAGAAATGTCTGTCACAAAACACAATAGAGATGTAATAACAAAATTATGCGAACAGATCACAATCGTACTCGTACTACCGGAACAAAAATTCTCTGACTAATGTGTAGTCACCTTGCATGGCTTGTTGGTAGGCGGATACAATCAACCACTCTCGCCATGTGTATTTGGGGTTAGTCTGTTGCATATTTGCTGATATCTCAGTAAAATTGCTGTCTTTAGCGACTAGTTTGCACCAGCTTTTTAGCCAAGATTGCCATTGCTCATCGAGTTTTTGTGACGTTTTTATGTAGAAACTCTTTTTCAATGCTGATACATCCTCTGGCATATGGGATAACTCACGGAAGAAAATTGTATAATCCACTGCTGAGTGGGTCATCAACTGCACTAATTCTTGATGAGATTCGGGTTATAATCAGTCAAGCCAAGTTTGGCCGCCCACATATTTTGGATTTGTTTTTGCATTTCTTCTGCAAAGTCTTGGCGTACTTGGTCGAAATGTTCTAAAGCATCAGAATTTTTTGCGAGTAGCGGTATCACAGCTGTCCAAAAAATATGGTAATTCGCTCCTTTATGGCTCGATTTCAGGTCGTACGCAGTGAGATTCTACAACAATAACAGGATTGATAGTCCAGGGACAAGGGATGCGAGTTCATCTATCTGCTCCCCGTAGTAATTGCTCATCGGCTGTCCGCTGGAAGCGTCTGCGAGGCTCTCATAAGACTTGCAAGAATCACTGCGATGATCCCGGTCAGAAAGACCCCGTCGAAGGTCCCGGCTCCCCCGATTGAAGCAACTGGGGCACCCAGTCCACGGATTTTATCAAGGTTGGAGATGTCTGCACCCATCAGGGTTCCCATGCTTCCGGAGATATAAGCCAAGGCTGGAGCGTATTTTCTGGAAAGCACAAGCGCCACAATCGTAGCCGCAAGAGGGGGAGTAAAGAAGGGTATGGCGATCCCCACGCCTCTGACGGGTTGAGCCATCATATGGGTGAGAAACATCACGATGGTGATTCCCAGAAGAGCCTGAGTATAGAACCTATTTTTCAATATCAGATAGAGAGAAAGAGCAAAAGGAACGAGGGCTCCCCCGACGTTGACCGCGATGATTGTTGCCGGCCAGTCTGTCACTACAGGGATAACGTGGCGTATTCCGAAAAAATCCGTATAAACGCCGGAGACAACTTCCTCAGGGGGAAGCTGGAAGACGGGAATATTGATATAGCTTCCCAACAGAGAAAGTAGCAGTAAGGAAAACACATACCGTTTGCCGATTCCGATTCTTTGATATGCATAACTGAGAATCCCGATCTCAGTGGCGATCAGCAGAAAGATGAAAAGAAAGAATAAAAGCAACAAGAATGGCCAGGATAAGGGAAAATAGTTCATGTATCTTTCCTCCTTCTAAGACGTGAACCTGGTGCTCGGTGAGGTGATGGGTGATAGGTAATAGTAATAAGTAATATAATAAGTCATCGTTTTCGGGCTTCCTCAAAAAATGCCTTTCCAACGCAGGACTATCTGAACCGATGCTTTACTTCGTTAGCTCTACTCTTTCAAGACAAGTTTTACAATAATTTTGATTCAACCAAAAAATCGGCAATAGACAATAGCAAAACAAGACATTCTCCATCGAAAATTTCGCATTGATCACCATTTTTTGACAACGGCTGTCCGTCACAGGTCATTTTATCCCTGCACAGATTTTGAAAACGAAGAAATTTACAAGGCGTTCCTACGAAGAATCAGACTCGATCAGCATTGGATATTGAGAGATATCCATTGGTAAGCCTCAACTGAAAAATACACCTCAAAGGTTGACCTTCTTCCTGAGAGGGTCAGACCGCCTACCTCCATAGAATTGCTCAGAAATGGAGCAACAGCCGGGTAGACCTTACCAAAGATAAGCTTTAGAAGGTGCAACAAAACTCCAACCAGAAGTGTCTACTGTAGCTCTGGTTCCAAAGAGGCCGAACGCCTATCACCACTCAACTAACCACTTGTCAGAGATTTTTCCAGGTTATCTCAGATTATCTTTAAAGATGATGGAACAACTTCAAGCGATAAGTAAGGGAGGCGGTTTCCACACTTTTTGGTTTGTGACAAGCACAAAAATTCTCCATTTATTTGACAAAAAACTCGCTTTTACGTGCTGGCTTACAATGGACTTTTCTGATTTTTTTGTGGGGGAAAGAAAAAAGGCACCTACCGCCAAAAACGATAGGTGCCTGAAATTTCATGGAGCGGGATACGCGATTCGAACGCGCGACTTTCAGCTTGGGAAGCTAACACTCTACCACTGAGTTAATCCCGCTTATTGGAGCGCACAATATAAAATCGCCTTAAGTTTTTGTCAAAGCCTTTTCTCTCAAATGTAGAACGTGATATTGTCAATTTCAAATATTAACAATATTAACGGATAGATAAGTTTCTGATATTATTAATATGATTGTGATAAGACCTAACCCCAACCTATTCAAGTCTGATTAGTTGGAAGCCGGCAAGATATTCTGATTCATGCGAAATATATTGGCCGGGTCGTAGCGTCTCTTAACCTTCGCCAATCGCTCGTAATTATTGCCATGACTGGTTTTCCAGAAGTTTTGATCACCTTCGCCGAACCCCTAGAAATTCAGATAGACGCCTCCATTTGAATACGACTGACATATCAGAGCAGGTAACCCGAAAAATCTCCAAGCTGTTATAATGTTTCACTTGAGACCGAACTCGTACAAGCTATGATGTGGCAAAGGTACAGCGAGTATTTCCGGCTCTAGGCGGAGAAGAATACAGAGACAGAATGATGTCAATTTCAAATATTGATCATATTAACAGACACATCGGATTAGTGATATTACTAATAGGTGATTACGACTATCGATCCACATCTGAACTGCTTCGGATAGCCTGGTACAAACGTTCTACCAAGGCCTGATTGTGTCCATGGGAGGTCATATTGGCCGTAATGCGACCTCGAATGGGGAAACCGAGCAGATACAAGTCTCCTATCAGATCCAGTATCTTGTGGCGGACGAATTCGTCGGGGTAACGAAGTTCGGTATTAATGACTTTGCCTTCATACATGATGATATGGGAATTGAGATATCCACCACCAACTTTCCCAAGTCTCTGGGCCATTTCGATATTTTCAAAGGTATTGAATGATCGAGCGGGAGCTATCTCCTGTGCAAAAGACTCTTTTTCAGGATTGAAACTAAAAATTTGTTCACCTATTGGTGGAGGATAACTAACCCTCATGACTATTTCGAATCCGTCAAAAGGCTCCACATAGAGATGCTTTTCCTGCATAGCATCGCTTCCCACTCCGATCTTCCTGCGGATTACGGCAACCTTGGCTAAGGCAGCCTGCTCTTCTATCCCTGCCTGTGCAACCAGATCGCAGAAATCCTTGGCGGAACCATCTATGTTCGGTATCTCGTCATCGACCTTTATGAGCACGTTGGTAATGCCGTAAATAGAAAATATTGCCATCAAGTGTTCAACAGTACGTACCTGATGCCTGCCGTTAACCAGCGTGGTGGAATTGGCGGAGAAGGTCTTCGATGAGAAAGTTTGAGAAAAATTTTCCAGCGAGGTGATATGTCCACGAATGGTTTGACCGTCCAGAGTCTGAAAGACGACACCTTCATTGATCCCCAGTGGGCTTAGGATTATACCCGTTTTCCTGCCGCTCAGAAGCCCGACCCCATTAAAAACAACATTCTCTCTGAGGGTTCGTTGAGGTTCGGGGGAATCAATTAACTCCACCATGCCGGGGGGCATTTCATGGTCGACATTGACCAATTCAAGACCCGTATCCGAAGGGATGTTTAACTCCTTCCCTGAAGGCCGTTGCTTTATGGCAGATTTCACCTTGTCGAGTAAAATCTCCAGGTGCAGCGGTTTTTCCATAAAATCATACGCACCGGCCTTTATGGCGGCAACCGCGGTCTCGATGCCCGCATGTCCGCTCATCATGATGATAGGCAGTGCGGGAAATCGGTCCTGTAATTGTTTCAGAAGCTGCAATCCGTCTATACCAGGGAGCCAGATATCCAGCATAACGAGGGAAGGTTCAGAAGTATCAAGACTCCGCCAGAATTTCTCCGCATCGGGAAATACGTTGACTTGATACCCCTCGTCCTTCAAAATACTCGAAATTGTGGAACAGATGTAAGGTTGATCGTCTACTATACAAATAGGATTCATGCCACTCTCAGTAATTTTTAAATAAACACTCAAAGTGTCTATGATAAGCAATTACACCAAAGTGAGCCAGGACGATCTTCATAGTGATCAACATTTTTTCAGGAAGAGCTATTACCGATTGAATATTGGTCTGGTTAATCTGGGGGTATTAGGACAAAATTGCTCATTTCTAGACTGACATACGCGGAGTAATCGTTCACCGGGAATAGCAAGATGATCGAATAACTCTGGACCTGCCAATGTTTAGCAGTGCTGCAAAGTCGCACAAGCAGACCGACGGACGTGTAGGGGCGGGTTCCAAACCCGCCCTTCTCTGCACCACTGTCTGGTCGTGCGCATATGCGGTGCTGGTCAACAATTATTATGCGGATAGGTCATGCAGCGGCAGAGGATAAAATTCATAACCTTTTCGATGTTGACATTAGCAAGGTTGGGCTGACTGGAAATTAATTGACACCTGCCGGGACCGTTCCGGATCGGGAAGAATTGAGAAGCGGGATATATTGCAGCCTAAGCCAGCCGGTAATGATGCAGGACTTGGAAAAATCCAAGCCTGAGCCGGCTGCCGTCGTAATAAACATCATCGGAGGTAAAGGACGACGAAATCTGTTTGCTCCTTCATAATCCCTGATTCTCCCTCCATTACTTGCTATAATTGCAATTCTTTTAGCGAGATCAAGAGAGTTCCCGCCTCCTATAGCTATGATAACATCCGCCCCGTTTTCTCTATAGATTTCAGCCCCACGCTCCACTTGAAATTCTATTGATTTTGAAGAGACGCCGGAATAATAGACCCACTCGATTCCCTCTCTATTCAAAATGTCCATGAGGCACTGCACCCAGCCCGCCGCCTCGACATCTGAGTCACTCACCAGAAATACCTTTTCGGCCCCTAACCTCAAGACGCAAAGACCTACTCGATTTAAGCTGCCTCGGTCGAAAAACATTTCCGGAATGGCAAACTGTGTTCCATCCATTAAAATTCCTGTCCTTCTTTAAGTTATACTCCTTATTTTGGATCTGTTCTTTATAGTCAAAGCAAATTACGTGCCTAAATTTATTTCGACGCATTGTCAATAAGTTGCGTTAATCAGGTGATTTTACAATGGGTCATTACGACACGCACAATCATTGAGCACTGATTGTTATACCGTCTCATCCAGCTTCTGGAGCAGGATCCGAATTAATTTGATTTTGCAAAGTCTCCAAGAACGTCATAGACTTCTCGATCTATTTGAAGGTCTCTTCAGCCCTTGATTTAGGCAGTCTTCCTGATGGAAGAATATTCGCAAGTAGCTTACAGACACACAAATTCCATCAGCTCAATCTTCAGGTTATACCTTAACATTTAAGCAATTCCGTCGTGGGTCATTGCGATACGTTTTGCCATGAGATGGGGTCAATATTATGCATAAAATGATTCATCATTCCGCGCCATTTGAGCTAATTTATAGTCCACCACTCAAAACGAGTGATAATCAAGACCATCACGATTTTTAGAATTATGTTCTATCCGTCACCACTACTTTCAGTTATGATGTATTGGATAGCTTGACACTTCCTCATTCCATTTCCCGGAAAGGGATGTAAATACGTATGCGATGCATTACATCTGCCGCTAGCGGACTGATTTTATTTTTCTTTTACAAATCCTGGCGACAGAATTGTTTTCACCAAAAACTGTGAAAAAATCAGTCCGCTCAGTTGTCTTAAGAAAAATTCAATCTGTCTCCCGGATTGCAAAGCGGTAGCTGAAAGTCATAGGTGATCCGAACACTATATGATCACTTGTTATTCCTTCAGAGAAAATAAAAATGGAATTAGAAACTATAGAAATTGAATGGTCCTGGGATCAACCGATAATTCAGGATATCCTTCTCAAATATTATCGGGATTGGCTTTTCAATACTCCCGAAATTGCCAGGGAAATGGTAGAAAGAATACTATCAATTTCCAACATCCAACCTCCTGGGCAGGTACTGGATGTCGGATGTGGGCTTGGATATCATGCCACGGCTTTCGCGCAAAAAGGTTTCCAGGTTTTCGCCTTCGATCCTGGTGACAAATATCTTGAAATCGCCCAGAGTAATATCGCAAAGGAAGGGGTTGATGTAAACCTTCGCCAAATGAAATGTTCCGACTTAGATGAAGTTGAGCGTTTTGCGCTGGCTTGGGCCGGCTGGTACTGCCCAGGCCGGCTTTCACCTTCAGAGGTCACACAAGATTTCAGACAAATTTATAAATCCCTTAGTCCAGGAGGATGGTTTGTATCTAATGTTGCCGGAAAGCCAAAGATTCCTGTTTCGGAAAAAGTGCGAAATTGGAGGCAGTTATCGGACTGTTTTGCGCTTTCAGAGAAGTGGGCAGAGGAGATCTATTTCCATGAACATTGCTGGTTTGTATATCCCAAAACCAATAAGGTCATAAAAATTATCGAAGTGGAACGAATGTACGGGGTTCAAGAGATCACGCCGCTTTTGGCTGAAGCCGGATTTACAGATATTTCAACGGCCAACAGTCTCAACGGTAATGCGCCTGCACAAGAAGGCAAGCATTTTGCTTTTTGGTGCCGCAAACCAAATGCATAACCTGTGCTTGCACGCAGACCAGGCTGGTTGTGACATTTTGGGACAGCCTGAACTGGCCTTAATATATTATATTTTTAACCGCATCCTCAGGATCATCGGCATGTATGTTCATGATCTCAATATGGTGCCAAGCAATACACAATACCATCAGTGTGGCAAAGGCAAAAAGCGTGCATTGCGGTTTTCCAAATCAGGGGATAAATAAACCGAAGAGGCGTACTGAAGGTATTCCCTTTTGAAATCAATCGGCTGAAAAAAAGCAAGCGGTTATTGAACAGACACAGTCCGAACCTGTCTCTGTAGGAGACAGCCGGGACCGTGGTAATTTTGATAGTACGAAGTAACTTGGCCCTAAACATATACCCATCGGAGAGCGAAAATATGAGCATATTCAAATATACTGCAGCGGACCTTTTCACATGGCTTACCGACAAAGCTGAGATCACCATTCTTGATGTCCGCAACAGTGTGGATTTTGCCAGATTTAAAGTCGAGTCGCCCTACCCCTTCTCCATGCTCAACGTTTCCTATTTCGATTTCATGGAGATCGAGGAGGAGTGTGTTGCAAAGATTCCCAAAGAGTTTCCGGTAAGAGTCGTCTGCGCCAAAGAAGGAAGTGCGCAATTCGTGGCGGAAATCCTCGAGCGTTACGGATTTTCAGATGTTGGATATCTGGAGGGTGGCATCAAATCCTGGGGAAACCTGCTGGTACCGATGCTGTTGAATCCTGGAGAAGAATTTCAACTTTACCAATTTATCCGACCTGGCAAAGCTTCCTGCAGCTACGGTCTGGTTTATAAGAATGACCTGATGCTCTTCGATCCTTCCCGCAATGTCGATTTTTATCTCGATTTCGCGCAGAAACAGGGAGCACAGCTATGTTTCACGCTGGAGACCCATCTGCAGGCAGATTACATTGCGGGAAGCCGGGAGTTGTCGAACCGGACAGGAGCAAAATTCCTGGCAAACGAGCTAGATTTCGCGGGTGCGCGGTTCGACTATGTCAAACTCCAGGATGGCCGGCAGATAAGTTTTTCGGCTGGTGGTCCGAAGGTTCGGGTAGTCTTTACCCCGGGTCATACGCCCGGCAGCACCAGCTATGTTATTGATGAAAAGTATATGATCTGCGGCGATACCATTTTTATCGACTCGATCGGACGACCGGACCTGGGCGGACAGGTTGAAGCATGGGCAGGAAAACTCTATCACTCTCTCGACCTGATAAAAACATTCGACAAGAGCCTGTTGGTGCTTCCCGGTCACTATATCAGCTGGAAGGAGGCCAATGACAACCTGACCTTTGCGGCCGGCCTCGGTGAGACCATTGAAAGAAACAGATCCATCTTTACTATGGCCGATCAGGATGAGTTCCTCGCTTTTATCAAAAGCAATATGAGAAAGCAGCCGGACGAATATGCCGTAATACGCCGGATCAACGCTAATCTGGAACAAGTGGATGATGAGAAAGCCGAAGAACTTGACCTCGGCAAGAATGAGTGCGCGGCCACTGCCTACGCTGCCGCCCTGCAGGCGTAATAAACACGGGATGGTTAATTAGGTGTTTTGATCCGTCTGATCCACAGGTAAAGGCACCACATCAGCTTTGTTTGCAGCATCAGCATTGTCAAATTTAATCAATGCTTGTTCTTTGACAACCTCTGCTTCGGAACTATCCTGGTGAATGACCTGCGAGACTACCCGATCGGTTATTTCCGAGAGGTAGGCTTTGAGCGTTTCGGCAATCTCTTGAAATTCCGGCCATAAGGTTTCGTCGACAAACCGTTTCGATACCCGAGCCATCACCGTGGTGTATCGCTGCCTACTGTAGCGGTATGGTTTGATCCCGTAGCGCCTGAGAAGAGCCACGAACACTTTACGTGACCACATGTCCGTCATGGTGAATCTATATTCAATCAGCGGCTCTTCCTTTTCCATAAGCCGCAATCGTTCGAGTATTCGTTCCCTGGCCAGTTCCGCGGCAACTTTTTCGCCTTTTGTGGTCGCCCCGGAAAACAGCGCTTCGATTAAACGCAGCTTGTCTATCAAATTCTGTTCATTCATTCTTTTTAGTACCCTCTGAGGGCTGGAATACGAGAAAAAATCACAAAAGCCCCTTATCCCGTTTAAGGGATAAGGGGGGCTCTGCTGAGTATCCTTTGTGGGGAGCCATAGGTATCTGGATATCAGTAAAATCGAGATAGGGGCATTTTACACGAGTCGAGTCAAGCAAAGACGCAACCCCTTTATTCCATAATTTTATTTTTACATTTCAATCAGCGGGGCTGCTTTGGGCATACATCTAATAGTTTTACCGGCTGGTCAAATGTCTTCCAGCCATGCCAAATTCCTGCCGGGATGAAGTAGCAGTCATCAGGCCGAAGTAATCGGCGTTCCTCACCGACGAACATCTCAATTTGACCTTCCATGACAATACCGCACTGGTCGAACGCATGCTGGTGGCCGGTATCTTCCTCTGCCGGATCTACCTGCATGCATACCATTACCAGACTCTCGCCGATTTCTGCCTTGCTCCTGATGCCCGGTCTGAATGCTTCCAGCTTCAGGGACCCTGAATTCCAAAAAGCCATTTTTTTCCTCTCTTTTCAATGTAGGGCAATGCTTATTTCACAGCTCCATATTGGAGACTGTGGAGACTGAAAAATCCGATTCCATTTTTACAGGTTATTTTTTCCAAAACATCGCAAGAGATGTCCTGCCTCTTCAATATTAGGAAAATCTGAACCATACATAACTCTGTCCGGTCTGTAACTGCCAAGGTTAATTCCCCCTTTGATCGAAAAATATTCCCCAATAGCCATTGTCGTATCCAGCCAGAGATTGTCATATTTTTCACCAGCCCTCCATATGCGCACAAACAGACCACCGTGCATAAGCCAAATCGCCTTTCCCCGTTTGGCATTTAAACGGGGAATATTTTGTATGATTCTTTCAGCACAGGTAGTAGTAAATCATCTTCGGGAATTGATTTCGTCATAGTGGAGCATTAAACTAACTAATACTCTAAGTCCATTCTGCGTGGAAGCTGTACAAAAACCTTTGGATATCAGCTTACCGCCACTGACATATATCAACGTATGCCGCATCGGCATTTCGGTTCAGTTTCCACAAAACACGTTAGGTAAAGTAAACAGTCTACACACTTTTGGCGGGTATTGTCAAAGATATCAGACTTAAGTCAAAAGCCTTACCTCTTTACACACAACGCGGTTTTACATGAGAAAGTTTTTTAGGTTTTTCGGGTTAGGAAACTACTTCGCAACACTACGTAGTTATTTCAACCAGAAAAAGGGAGGAATTGACGATGAAAACTGATGTGATCCGATTTATCCTTAAAATATTATATTTCTTGTTTGTTTTCTCTTTTTTCCCCATTGGCTGCCTCTGCTTCACACGGAGACAGGCATAAAAAGCATCATTTCCACTCGCCTGCAAAATATCAAGTCCGGCAGATTGGTCAATTGTCAGGTGAGCTCTTCGAGGAAATTTCACATCAGGTGCGGATTGTCCGCTTCTCCCCTGGAAACCACGGGCAAAATACACCGATTATTTTTCAGGGCGGCTTATATCTCGACAATGACGGCTCCGTAAAAGGACTTCGCACTATTGAGCGCGAGGCTATTAAACAAACGTACCATTCAGGACAAAGTATCGTTATACTCGACGCAAGTGTCCATGACATAGAGGCATTGTACGCCTTGCTCGGAGAAGGCGCCGCCTACGAATCTGCAACAGACCCCGTGGGGGCAGCCTATACGCTTCGGCGGATACACGGCGTCCCAACGGCCAGTTCGCTAAGCTACATACATTTCGGTCCCGGCGAGGCGATGAGTCCGGAGGATGAGCCTCTTGCCTTCACCCGTGCCATTGACATCGTGGTAGACAACCTGCAACTGTATTCCGATCCGGAGCCGGAGCCCGGCCCGGCATCCGACACCGACGCTACGTCATGGGCTGATACGCCGGTGCAGACAACAATCTTGCGGAAAAATACCACCACTGGCATCTATAACACGACGATCGAACTCTTCGCGTTGCACGAATGCGCCACCAACCTTGACCAATACGTCGTGACTGCAGAGGCCGATTGGACCGCCACACAAGCCAAATTTCAGTCGGCCAGCAACCAGGACGGATCACTTCATTCGGATGCGAATGGAAATTTAGACGTTTCCTGGCAAGACAGTCGTGACTATTGCACCGGCGGGACCGAGCTCTTTGTCCGTAACAGCATTTGTCGCTACACTAATTATCCGTTACAGTACGAGATGGAGGTTGTACCGCTATCGACCGGCACTGTCATACAGGTTAATGCGACACCTGCTGCAACTCAGGGCACGACAACGTCATACAGTTCCGGGTTTACATTCAATATTGGTGGTAGCGTAAACATTTCCGGAAATGGGCCAAGTGCAGGAATTCGGGCCGGTGTTTCCTGGAACAACTCGACCATGGTGCAAGTTCCTTCCGTCCTGGTGAAAGCGGGCGATACAGGAAACGAAGGTGCATACTGGAAGTATGTCTACTGCACGAGCGGGGACACCGGAGGCAATTGCACATCCCACATACAGATGAAGGGTACCGGCATTTGTGTGGACTACGAGTTGGGAGATCCGCAGAACGGCCAGACACCAGATGGGCGCATGTCGGCAACGGGGCAAAGTGTGTATTTCAAAGCGGAGCCGAACACGCGGGCAGGCGATACCTTCGATATCGCGGTAACCTTTACAGCCGACTTGGCAACAACCACGACAAACTTCTGGTACGGCCCCTATTTCAACGACCCGGGATTGTATTGTGCCCAGAATGGCCAAGGCCCTGAGGGCAATTGTAATTGCTATGGCTGTAGCTGCGGCACCACAACGGCCGAAGCGCCGGTAATCCTCAAAACTACATTCAAGGTTCCCTTTCCCTCGACCCAATGCACGGATTAACACCCTGGGAAAGCATGTGTTTTAAAAAATCGGAAGAGCTCTTGCAATGACGGCATTTGGCTTTTCCACTGAATTGTGGAGGTCCCTTCCATGAAAACCCAAGCATTTATCTTTTTGCTTTTTTTATTTTGTTTAGCAGCATCTCCTAACATTCATGCGGCCTCCTCGGAAAATCCCGCAGCCTGGACGTTCACCGAGATCACGGACGAAAACATTTCAAGAGCCGTTGAGGCATTACCGGGAATTATACAGAATGCCATGGACAAAACCGGTGTTCCCGGCATTTCAGTGGCGGTGGTGAGAAAGGAGCAGGTGCTTCTGACTGCAGGCTATGGCGTCCGTTTAATAGGAACGGCAGACATGGTGGATGCCGATACGGTGTTTCAGCTTGCCAGCCTGTCAAAGCCGATCGGCGCCACCGTGGTATCAATCGCGGTATCAATGGAAAAGGTGGAATGGGATGATCCCGTACGGAAATATCTCCCATGGTTCAGGCTCGAAAATCAGTTTGTCTCAAATAATGTTACCCTAGCAGACCTGTACTCGCATCGCAGCGGGTTACCGGACCATGGTGGTGATCTTCTGGAAGATCTGGGTTTTGGGCGAGAGTATATCCTCCGGAAGTTGCACCTGCTTCCACTCGGCCCTTTTCGCGACCAATACGCATACACCAACTTTGGACTAACCGCTGCAGCCGAGGCGGTTGCGCAAGCCTTAGATTCCAACTGGGAAGATCTAAGCGAGGCTCTTTTATATCAGCCTGCCGGAATGACCTTGACGAGCTCGCGATATCGCGACTACCTGTCAGCTGAAAACCGTGCAATCACGCATCAACTCCGTTCAGGTATCTGGGTTCCCGGTCCGCCGCGCGATCCGGCCCCAGAGAGTCCGGCCGGTGGTGTCAGCTCAACTGCCAACGACATGGCCAGGTGGATGCAGTTGCAATTGGGCAACGGTACGTTGGATGGCATCCCTCTGATTAAGTATCCGGCAATCATCCAGCTCATGCGTCAACCGCGATTTTTCAGCAGTTTATTTGAAGACCCGGAGGCCAGGATGTCGATGTATGCTTCAGGACTGGGTACTGGAGTGGACGGCACCGGCCATGTGGTCTGGAGCCATAGCGGTGCATTTCTCCTTGGCGCGGCAACGAAGGTTGCCATGATACCGGGAGGCGACATCGGAATCACCGTGCTGACCAACGGCGAACCGCATGGAATCCCGGAAGCCATCGCAGCGCAGTTTGTTGATATTGTCGAGACCGGTGAAGTCCAACTTGATTGGTTGTCCCTCTACCAGCAGGCTTTTGCCAAATTCTATATCAATCACAGCAGACTGGCAGGTAAGACACCCCCAAAGGCCCCGGTTCCACCGGAACCACTGAAACGCTATACAGGGATTTACGGTAACGAATACTTTGGAAACGCACGCATCACTGTCGAGGATAACCATCTGGTAATGGCTTTAGGACCGGCACCCGAATATTTCCCATTACAACATTGGGATGGGAATGTATTTGCCTACTTCCCCACTGGCGAGAACGCAGTCGGCATCTCCGCAGTTACATTCGATCCGACGTTAAGAACTTTCACGGTAGAACATCTTGACGATTATAGACTGGGTACATTTGCCAGAGGGCATCGATATCCGAAATATCGGTAGCGAGTCTGCAGAAAAAGGCACATTCTCTGAATTTTTATTCCGGTGGCAACTGTTGATGCACAAGGCAAGATCCTGACTGAGCCGATGACCACGGAATAGCAAGATGCTCACAAAGCCTGGACTTGTACGTTTAGTTGTGTTCCGGACATGAATGAACGACCAGATGCCGGTGCCCTTACCGACGATCAGTAGCCGGCGATGTCGGAGAAGGTCGACCATCACCCCATCTTTTGCGATGCCGGTTCCCGGTCCGTAGAGAATTGCATAGCGTAAGGCGAGGGCCTCCACATCTATGGTCTTGCTTATCACATTCTCAAGGTGGCGCAAATACGCAATCGTGCGATATCTAATTCCTGCCATGAACTGGTGATCAAGGAGTCCCCGGTCTTTATCGGGGACTCACCGGCAACTAACGTTGCTCTATCGGAACATAATCGCAACACAGGTTACCCGTATAGATTTGCCGCGGTCGAGAGATCTTCCATTGGGGATCATCCATACTTTCCTTCCACTGGGCTATCCATCCGGGCAGCCTGCCCAGGGCAAACATCACCGTGAACATATTAGTGGGGATACCAATGGCTCTTAAAACAATGCCACTGTAAAAATCTACATTTGGATAGAGGTTATGGTCGATAAAATAAGAGTCTTTTAAGGCAAGTTCCTCAAGCTCCCTGGCGATATCCAGGAGCGGATCGTTAATGTGCATTGATTCCAGCAGTTGATCGCACATCTTTTTCATGATCTTGGCCCTTGGGTCATAGGTTTTGTAAACCCTGTGGCCGAATCCCATGAGCCGGAAAGGATCATTTTTGTCTCTGGCTCGCTGGATGGTTTTCCGGCAATCACCGCCTTCATTTTGAATATCAGTGAGCATTTCGATGACCGCCTGATTGGCTCCTCCGTGCAGAGGTCCCCAAAGTGCCGCAATGCCTGAAGAGATAGCGGCATAAAGGTTTACCCGGGCGCTGCCCACCATTCTGACAGCGGAGGTTGAACAGTTCTGCTCGTGGTCGGCATGGAGGATCCAGAAGCTCCGAAGAGCATTGACCGCTTCTTGTTTCATCTCGTAAGGTTTTACCGGAGTGTCAAACATCATGTTGAGAAAATTTTCACAATAGGTCAGATCCGGACGTGGGAAAACAATTTCATGTCCCCTGGAAATTTTATAAGACATGGCTGCCATGGTCCGCACTTTCGCCAATAAACGGGTCATGGTTATGTTGATCTCTTCTTCCGAGGTACCAAGTGCCGGATAAAAGCTTCTCAGGGCATTGACCATGGAGGACAGGATGCCCATGGGATGGGCTCCCCTGGGATAATTCTGGAAAAAGGTTTTTAAATCGGTATGGACCAGACTGTTGTCATTGAGCATCACCGAAAATCGGGTCAACTCATCCCTGTTGGGAAGCCTGCCGTTGATGAGCAGGTAGACTGTCTCCTTGAAGGAGGAGCGTTCGGCCAGCTGTTCTACGGGGATACCGCGGTAGCGAAGGATGCCTTTCTCTCCATCCATGAAGGTAATGGCGCTCAGGCAACTGCCGGTATTGGCATAACCGGGGTCAAGCGTGATAAATCCGGTCTCGGCCCTCAGACTGGATATATCTATGGCTTTTTCGCCTTCGCTTCCGGTAACCACGGGAAGCAGTATTTCATTTCCGTTATAAATAAGTGTTGCGTATTCGTCCAAAACATCTCCTTTCTGTTATGGGAACAGTTCACCGGGAACAGCAAGATGACTGACATAACTATAAACCTGCAAACGTTGAGTAGTGCTCAAAAGGCGCACAGGCAGGCGGGCGGACATAGAATGCGGGTTTGGAACCCGCCCGTACACGCCCGTTGGCCTAATGGTGCGCAAATGGAGTGCTGGTAAACTTTTGTCTGTTTGCTACTTCAAGAACGCTCAGCCCAGAACTGCCATCTTTGAATGTAAATATCCTGCGGACAAAAAACAACATTGTGTTTTCTAACTGATTATAACCTCCTTGCAAAACCTGGCAATAGCGCAGACATCAATCCGAAAGATTGATTGAATTTTGCTCGGGAGAACAGAGGATACTAATTTTTTTTATCTAATCAGGCAAGAAAATGCTTACCATTGCCAATAGCCATTAAAATATCCTAGAGAGCCGAGACCAGGTACTTAGACAATCATTTGTGATTCATGACAAATTCTCAGTACCGGTCAATAGCAATTATTTGATTTACAATAGGGGGATTGAACAATGCCAAGATACAAACTTACTTATTTCGATGTCGACGGCGGACGTGCCGAGCCAATCCGCATTGCTTTTCACGCGGCGGGAATAGATTTTGAGGATGACCGCATATCCTTTGATGAATTTAGCGAGATGCGCTCAGGCGCGCGCTTCACTTGTATACCTGTGCTTGAGATCGATGGTGCCCAGATAACCCAGTCCAATGCCATCAGCCGCTATATAGGAAAAATGGCAGGCCTCTACCCTGAAGACGATCTGCAGGCCCTTTACTGTGACGAGGTATTAGGCGCACTGGAAGATCTTACCCATCACATCGTCCAAACGTTTGGACTGGAGGGAGATGAATTCCGGCTGGCGCGCGAAAAACTCGTCGATGGTTGGTTATCCATCTTTCTGCGAGGTCTTGATCAGCTCCTGCTCCGCGGTGGCGGAAAGTATTTCGCCGACAATAAGATGACGGTAGCCGACCTGAGAGCCTTTGTTCAAACGCGGTCGCTCTGTTCCGGAGTTCTTGATTACGTGCCGACGGATATTGTTCAGCGAGTGGCACCCGGCCTTTTCGAACACAAAGAACGCATCAACTCCGATCCACGCGTGAAGGCATATTATGCGACCCGCCCGTAGGTAAACGGTTGCAGTGCTCATATGTTCCCGCGACCAGATCGCTGTGCAGAGAAGGGCGGGTTTAGAATCCGCCCCTACACGATCGTCGGTTTGCTTGTGAGCTCCTGCATCACCCTGAATGTGTACTGGTCTAAAGTGATACGAGTATTTTGTTATTCCCGGTGAACGGTTATGCCCGTCGTATGTCACCTATGGAAAAAACAACTCCGGAGAAATTCATCTCTCCCGGTTTTGTGTGATTTCAATATATATGATACCCGAGACAGTATCCTTCAACTTCATTCTTAAGGAGCATGAGATGCGACAGGTTTCAGTAAAACTCGCAAATTGGCTGGAGGCGTACAACACGCTCGCCAATCAACTTGAGGAAACGGGTTTCAAGATGACACCGACGAATGCGCGGGAAGGTCTTGCCGGTATAACCTGGACATGGTTAAAGAGAAAGACAGCTCTAGAATGGGTCCAGGATGATCTGGTTGAAGGAGATGAGTACGACGTTCCAGTCAGGATATATCATCCTGCCCCGGAGCGTCCTCTGCCGATTCTGGTCTATTTTCATGGCGGCGGTCATATGGCAGGCTCAATTACGGTTTATGATCCTATCTGCAGAAGGCTTGCCCGGGAAACAGGGCATATTGTCATTTCCGTCGATTACAGGCGGGCACCGGAGTGCCGGTATCCAGCGGGCATTACCGATGCCGTCACTGTGGTGAAAAATCTATGGAAGGTTCTTGAGACAAGACAGTTGCGGTATAGCCGAAGTCTTTCCATAGCAGGTGACAGTGCCGGTGGGGCAATGACGGCAACGGTGGCGCATCACTGCCGGCATGACGAAGAGGTTGCGATCAGGCGGCAGATTCTCATTTACCCAAGTCTCGACTATACCATGCACACAGCATCCATTGATCTGAACGGCAAAGGCTACCTGCTCGAACGGGAAAAAATCGCCTGGTTTTTCAATAACTACTTTGAAAAGGGAGTAGACCGGAAGCAGGCCTCACCGCTTTATATGCAGTTGGACGGCAACATGCCTGACTCACTTGTTGTTACAGCGGAATTCTGCCCGCTCCGTGATGAGGGCCTGGCCTATGTTGAGAAGTTGCAAGCTGGCGGACTCAGGGCTAAACACATCCATTTTGACGATATGATTCATGCCTTCCTCAATCTGGAGGATTTGGTGAAGGAAGAGTGCGATACCCTGTACGCAGCGATGGCCGCTTTTCTCAAGGCATAGCACTCAAGGATAGCAGATCCTCCTGTTCGGCAAGGGATTGGCTTGCAACGATAGGTCGTCGATTAAACTCGATCCGGGAAGTTAACTCCCAATCAGCTATTACGACCGCGACCCCAGCTCAGCTTTGTAGATTTCCTTTGACGACCAGGGTAAACTCCGATCCTATTCCCTCGGTACTTTTTACCTCTATCCTGCCGTTATGAGCCTGCGCGATATGCTTGACAATCGCAAGCCCCAGGCCGGTTCCGCCCAAGGTCCTGCTTCTGGCCTTATCGCTTCGGTAGAAACGTTCAAACAGCCGGGGCAGATGTTTTTTGGCAATGCCGCAGCCTGTGTCCCTGACGGAGATCCGCACCGATTTCCCCAGCCCCCGATCATCTTCAAAGATTGTTGCCTGCACCGTAACCGTGTCACCCTTTTTGCTGTAGGTAATGCCGTTAATCAACAGATTTACCAGTGCCTGCTCCAGAAGCGTCGGATTCATTTCGACAAGAATATTATCCAAACAGTCGACGGCCACCTTCACTCCGGCATTATCGGCTCTGAGTTGACAGGTTTGCACTGCCGCTTCGATCACCGGCAGGAGCACATCTTTTTTCAGAAGAATCTGATCCTCTTTGGACTCCTCTTCAATTCGGGACAGCGCCAGGAGGTCGTCGATAATTACAGTAAGCCGCTCGGACTGACGCAGCACGATCTGCAGGAACCGTTCGGCATCTTCACGAATATCGAGTGCCCCGTCGAGCAGGGTTTCGACATATCCTTTGATCGAGGTGATCGGTGTTCGAAGCTCATGGGAGACGTTGGCAACGAAATCCCTTCGTACGCGCTCCAGTCGCCGGAGTTTGGTTACATCGTTCATAACCACCAATACCCCGACATTTTCACCGACACCATCGCTCAGGGTGACAACATTGGTCTGCAGGAACCTGTCGCCATTTTTATAGTGAAGACTGATTTCATCTTCAAGACCCTCCTTGCTTCTCAAAGTATAACTGATCTGCTGCTGGAGATTGACGTTTCGCACCACTTGTTGAACTAATTTGCCCGAGGCGGTCTTCCTGTCCACATCAAAGAGTTCGGCCGCGGCATCATTGAGACTGATGATCCGCTCCTCGGTGTCGATGGCGATGACTGCCTCGACCATGCTTGAAAATACCGTTTCCAGCTGATTTCTATGGGTGATAATGGCCTGAATTTTTTCATCCAGAAGTTCCGCCATGCGATCCATGGAGGAAGCCAGAGTCATTACTTCGAGCGAGGACGACTTTCTTGCCAGCGGCAACATTCTCTCACTGAAATCACCATGGGAAAAGCGTTCGGCGCTTCTGGTCATCTGTTCCAGCGGTTTACTAATATTGCGGGAAATCAGCAGAGTTATCAATCCGGTAAGGAGCATAACCGCCACAGCCCCGACGCCTATGCGAAATTTTATTGCTGCCAGGGTCCTATCAAGAGAAGCCACCGAGACCGAGGTCCTGAGTACGTTATTTATGCCTGTTACCGGTGCAGTCACCTCGGGTGCAGTATCCGGTACGTTTATAAATGCCACCCTTAGCGGAATTGCCACATAGATTCGATTTTCCTCCAAGGTATGACTGAAGCGTCTGGACTTACCTATCCCGCCTGCAAACGCCGTTTCAATCTCCGGCCGATGCCGGTGATTATCCATAATATCCGGATTTTCGTTCGAGTCGGCAAGAACCTTGCCGGTTTCTGAAACAACGGTAATCCGAGTTCCGGATTCCTGACCTGCATTGACACAAAATTCCCGAAGCTTTTCAAGCTGTCCATCCGCCAGATACTCCATCACTCTTGAGCTAACCAGGTCGGCTCGTGCCTCAAGATCGACTTCAGTCTCCTCAAGGTAAAAATTCCTCAAGGAGGCTGTGCCATACCAACTGACGGCAATTATGGCGATAAGAATAGTCAGGATATTGGCTGGGAAAATCTGCCAGACCAGTTTTTTAGGCTTGAACATTATTCTATGCTTCAGCCTCCGGAGTAGACCTGTAACGGTAGCCGATTCCTCTGACGGTTTCTACCATTTTGCCATACTCGTTGAGTTTTTTCCTTAGTCCGAAGATCTGTACATCAATTGCCCGCGGGGTTATAAGAAAATCATAACCACGGGCAAAATCGATGATCTGTTGCCGGGTGAAAACCCAGCCGGGTTTTGCGGCAAGCAGAGAAAGGATACTGAACTCCGTCGTGGTTAGCTGAACCTGTTCGCCGTTCAACCGTACTTCATGTTTGCCTTTGTCGATCTCAAGTCCGTCAATGACAATTATCGATTTTTTCGAATCCTCGGATTCGTTTTGGTCGGAAAAGGTTCTTTTGATCACCGCTTTTATCCGGGCGATCAACACCTTCGGGCTGAAGGGTTTGGTAATATAATCGTCGGCGCCGCACTCGAGGCCGGCGACGATGTCCTCCTCCTCACCTTTGGCCGTCAACATTATGATAGGAATGGAACGTTTCATGCTGGATTCAACCTTTCTCATCGCATTACACACATCCAGGCCGCTTATTCCCGGCAGCATCAGATCGAGCAGTACGCAGTCAATCTCTTCAGTTCGCAACCGCTCCAGCGCCTCTTCCCCTGAATCGGCACAGGTAACATGGAAACCTGCTCTGATAAGGTTGTAGCTGACCAACTGCTGGATATCCGCCTCATCCTCGACAATAAGAACATTTACTTTAGCCATGGTAGTCTTTCGAATTTTTTTTCGATATTTCGGTTACTTAAACTACTTATCACAGGTAATAACATTAACAGCGAATCACAATTCCACCCATTCCAAATCCTGAACCACGCATATCGTGTACCATTTTTTGTTCCACCGCAAGCCCTAACCGACCATTCTAACCAGATCTTAATATATCTCTAATGAACAAAAAATAATCTCTATCTATTGTATCGTGCACCCTTACGGGAATCCATTTTTTAAAAGATGCCAACACATTCAATAAGAGGATTTTTACAACCATGGAACACCACTACACCTTTCACCACGAACTTACAAAACTCAATAAGAAACTCCTTAAGTTGAGTGCCTTGGTTGAAGAACGTGTTCGCACAGCCGCGGAGGTGATCGAATCAAAAGATCAAAATATCATCCAATCGATAATCGTTTCAGATTACGAGGTTGATGAGATGGAGATAGATATCGAGGAGGATTGTCTGAAGATCCTTGCCCTGCATCAGCCGGTTGCCAGCGATCTCAGGTTTTTGATTGCGGTAATCAAGATCAACAATGAAATGGAAAGAATAGCCGACATCGCCGTGAATATAGCCAAGCGAGTCGACAATATCTCCAAATTCAACCATGCAGCGGCAATCTCGTATGACTTTTCCGATATGAGTGATAGAGTATTATCCATGCTGAAAAAAAGTATCGATGCCCTGGTGAACAACGACGTGAAACTCGCCAGATCGATCTTTCTTGACGATGATTTCGTGGATACCTACAGAAACCTCTGTTACGAAGATATAAAAGAGAGAATCAAAAAGGACCCGGATCATCCCGGCTACCACATCAACACCTATCTCCTGGCCCGGCATCTTGAACGGATCGCCGACCGTGCCGTTAATATTGCCGAAGAAGTGATCTACTTCGTAGAGGGGACTATTACCCGGTTTAATTAACACAAAATGAGGTAAACGTTCACCGGCACCTCATTTTCGTACGATCAGGCAGCTTCATATGGATGGGCGGGCACAGTGACCCGCCCCTACTATAGCTCGAAGGCGTGCTTGAACGAACCTGAAGCACTGGATAACGACGGCCAAGGATGGCCTAGTGTCGCGGGTGCCAAGGATGGCACAGGAGCGACACGGTTACAGATCCGAGTTATGCGGACTTTCAGTGTCGATCGGTGAACGATTACAAGTTATGCAAGCATTTACATCGGTCCAAAAGCATTATTCGGGCTCATCGTGACAGAGATCACAACTCTGGGACATGGTTTTTCCGAACTCCGTCTGGTGTTCTTCATCATGACACCGGAAGCAACCGTACCCTTCATCTGCATCCTGATGTCCGATGTGCTGCTTATAGGTGCCCCAGGTTACCTTCATTTTCGGCCAGACATTGTCCAGATAGGCCTCCAGCAGATAGGTCCCCGAGTTGATCAGGGCCTGCTCGTTTTCCGCTACAAAGTCAGCACCGTGCCGCTTGGCCTGTAACGCCAGCAAGTCCTCTACAATTTGTTCCCTGGCCTCATCCCGGCTGACATATTTCTTTTGCAGAATGGTTAGACTGTCCTCACGGATACCGGGAATATTCGGATCTATCTTTTTGCTGTACAGGCCGAAATCCACTTTGGGCTCCAGCTTGTCGTATATATGAGTCGGCCGGTTATGACAGTCGATACAATCCATGGTTCGCCAGAATGATTTCCCACCTTCCAGGGCAGCGCCTTCCATCTTATATTCCTCGGTAACACCGGATGGTTTGGTGACCTTGATTGTGCCGATGGAAGTTCTCTTCTCGTTTAAGGATTGATATTCGATTTTGACATTGTTGCTGACATGCCAGTGGATACCCTCAAAATCGCCGGTGATAGGATTTGGTCCACCAATATGGAGGGAAATTTCCTGAATGTACGGATCCTTCTGATTTTCATTGGAAAAGCTGATGAACTGCTTCACTTTCTTGCCATGAAACTTATCAGGCCAGTGACATTCTTCGCAGGTATCCTGAGCCGGCCGGAGGTGCTCCACGGGAACCGGAATCGGCCGATGGTAATTTCCTTCTATCACCGCCACTACCTGCCGAAGTCCGGAGAGTTTTGCTTTCACATACCATTCCGCACCGGAGCCGATATGACAGGAGACACAACCAACCCTGGCATGTGCTGAGCGCTGATAGGCTGTATATTCAGGGTCCATTACAGTATGACAAATTGCTCCGCAAAAAAAATCGGACTCTGTAAATTGATAAGCTTCGTAAACAACCAGAGCAAAAATCGTCAGATTCACCACCGACAGAACCAAAATGAGCAGGATGGTTCTTCGGTGAGTCTTCTTGCCGAAATCTATGACCACATGGCGCATGTTGATGTTTCCTTTAAACCATTTCTTCCGACGGAAATACCAGGAAATAGGAATGAGAAACAGACCGAAAATCGCGCCGGCCGGAAACACCAGAAAAGTCACTATTGCTGCATATGGATTTTTTATCAATCCCGAAATGTGCCCAAGAAGCCCCAAAATAGTCAAGGTGAGGCAGACAGTGGTAAGACCGATTCCGACCAGGCCGATGGGTGTTTTGGCTGACAAACCCGCTTTTTCCTGCCAGGTATAATGTTCTGTATCTACAGTTTCTTTTGCTCCGCGCTCATCCGGTTGTTTTTCCGCCATGTCTCCCCCCTTATTTTATTTTTTGCCACTCATGAGCGATGTGCCCCCCGCTGTCGATTATCTTTTGCAGCATCGTCAGTTGCTCTTCCGTCAACTGGAGCTGATCCGCAGAATCATAGAGAAGCTGCGCGTAATTAATTATGCCGTTTAGCCTGTTGGTGGTCTCATTGACCGTTTCCGCCAGCAAAGCCTGCACATCCCTGCCCTCCGATTCCTGACTCGATCTGTCTGATGAACGAAGCGCCAGTTGCTCAATAGCCGCGGCAAGGTCGGCCACTTCCTTGACGACCGGTTGCTCGAGGGATAAATCGTCTATCTCGAAATTTTCCGACTGTAGCCGGCGGGACAGTTGTAGAAGCGGCGAAACTGTGTTGCGGTACAATAAAATGAGGGAAAAACTGGCGAGGCTTATGATAAGCCCGAGGGCGCCGATGACCACCCTCTGGAAATTGACGATTCGCTCTCTTGCCTGGCCGACGATAATCCGGTCATACTGGAGGAGATAATCCGAGATCGAGCGCAGCTGTTCCTGCAATTGTTTGCTGAGTTTTATCTTATCCGGATCATTTATTACCTGACGCATGAGGATGGCAAGACCGGTAAGATCGATTTTATCGACAAGCGCTAATTTCAATTCCGCGGATACCAGTTTGTTTTCCTTGAGACGGGAGAGCTCGGTGTTCAGTTTATCGACATCACCGACGATCCGTTCCAGGAGTTCCCAATTTCGGGAAATGAGGGTTTCGGTAATCGTCTCTCTGATGGTCATGAAATGGAACAGTGTACTTTCGTTCTGATCTATGACCTGACTATACGCGCCTGCAAGCCTATATTGATATCCGCCCAGTACAATAATGCCCGCAAGGAGTACGGCCACCACCAGAAAAGACGACCATACCAGTCGTTTCAATGAATACATAGGCTTGACAACCTCTGCCCCGATAGATGGAAAATAAGTCGGGATAAGTATCTTGATGAAATTCTTTTCCAATCCCCCGCAAAGCACGGGGATAAGTTCCTTCACGAAATTCATTCTAAAAGACAAGAAAAGAATTTCTAAGGTACTAAATCCCAAAATCAGTTTGCTTTATATTGCAGACAGTTCCCTTTGGCCGGACAAACACTGCATTCCGATTCTTTCTCGATTGTGCCTTCCTCTTCCGCCTTTTTAGTGACTGAGCATTGATAAATAATTTCAAACTCTTCAGCGTCGAGGGTTTCGACCTGGAAAAGGATATCCGAGAGCGTCTTTAAAAACAGCCTCTCCCGTTTCAAAATCTCAACCGCCTGTTTATAACAGGAAGACAACAATCCTTTAATTTCCCTGTCAATCAGGCTAGTTGTATCATTGCTCATCATAAAACGCAGGGAAGATTCTTCTCCTAGAAAAGAACCATCACCGGCTGCATAGGCCTGGGGACCGAGGGCCTCACTCATTCCCCAGCGGCAGACCATATTCGTGGCAATCTCCGTTGCCTGGAGGAGGTCGTTTTCCGTCCTGGTGGTCCGGCTGTCGAAGATGATCTTCTCGGCTGCCCTGCCGCCAAGGAGCGTGGTTATCCTGTTGGTCAGATACGCTTTGCTGTAGGCTGTCCGTCACCAAGCGGAAGCTGCTGAGTCTGGCCAAGAGCCCGGCCCCGTGGAATAATAGTTATCTTATGGACCGGATCGGAGCCGGGAAGCAGTTTAGCGATAATGGCATGTCCCGCCTCATGGTAGGCCAGGATTCGTTTATCCTTATCGGTCAGGATGACACCCTTTCGCTCGACTCCAAGCATGATCCGGTCGCGGGCCATATCAAAGTGGCTTTTATGGATCGCATCGCAACAGTCCCTGCCCGCGAGAAGGGCAGCCTCATTGACGAGATTAGCCAGTTCGGCACCGGTAAAGCCGGACGTCATTTGCGCAATCTCTTCAAGGTCAACCTCAGGAGACAAGGTCACTTTTTTGCTATGTACCTCAAGAATCTTCACCCGGCCTTTTACATCAGGAGGTAATAAGGTTATCCGCCGGTCAAATCTTCCCGGCCTTGAAAGTGCCGAATCAAGGATATCCGGACGATTGGTCGAGGCCAGAACCATGATATTGTCTTTTGAGCTGAATCCATCCATTTCAACGAGCAGAGCATTCAGGGTCTGCCCTCTTTCGTCCTGGCCATCCGTTGGTGCGACAGCCCTACTGCTGCCTACGGCATCAATCTCATCTATAAAAATAATACACGGCGTGTGTTTTTTGGCTTCGCTAAAAAGATCTCTTACCCGCGAGGCACCAACCCCGACGAACATCTCCACAAAGTCGGAGCCGCTGAAACTGTAAAAGGGAACCCCGGCCTCACCGGCAATTGCCCTGGCAAGCAGAGTCTTTCCTGTTCCCGGTGGTCCCTGTAGCAACAGGCCTTTCGGCATGAAGGCTCCAAGTCTGTTAAATTGTTGTGGGTTCTTCAGGAAGGAGACAACTTCCTCAAGTTCCTCCTTTGCCTCGGGTACACCGGCGACATCATCAAATGTTACCGATACCCTGTTACCGCCCGGTGCGATAAGTTTGCCGCTGGCAAATTTTATCGCCCCCTGCTCACCTTTTTTTCCCACAAAAGATATCCAGACGACAAAAGCGAGCGCCAGGGCCAGGGCGAACAAACCGCCCTGGAAATAATAAAGTGTGTAATCTTCATGATAGGTAACCCTGGTGGTTGCAATGGGGATTTCAGCAGCCAAAGCCGCCACATCGGGAACTCTTGCAGTATACCTGAATCCGGATTGTAAAGTAACATCAGCCTTTTTTCCGGTAAAATCAAGGTCGGTTATGGTTTTGTTTCTTAGATCCTGCAGAAATTCACTGTAATCCCTTTCAGGCAATCTTTGCTCAATACTGAGAAAGAGACCCGCCAAGCACAAAGAAAACAAAATAAGGAAAAAAATGAAGAGATTTCTGACAAGTATTGCCATGAGGACCCCAGGTAAAGATGAAATATAGTATCTATTCTTTTTTATACTGCACTTTCTGAAAGAATTGAAGATTGTTCTCATTCCCAAGCACGGAAGGGCGGGTTTAGAACCCGCCCCAACATACCCGTCGGCCTGTTTATGCGCCTTCTTACGCACTGCTGAACGTTTACAGGTCTGGGCAGAACAAACGCCAAAAAGGGCCTGGATATGCAACTATCCCGGCCCTGATATCATAATGCTGATTGGTATAAAAGTGGAGCGAACTGCGTTATCCGCGTAAACGGCTACATTCCCGTTACCGCCTTTACCCAGTCTCCAACAAGTTGTAAAGGACCGCCGCTTGCGGCCAGCCCACCTATAATGCAGGCCAGACTCCACAGTCCAACAGCGACTCCAAGAATTGCCACGAAGGTTATGCTGACTTTGGAAACCTCTGTTGAAGCGCTGCTTTTATCGGTTACTTTAACCCCTTCCCGTCGTTGAATTCTTGCACCGTTGCTCATTTTATCCGCCTCTTTTTGTAAAAATTTCTTTAGTACTTAGTACCTTAGAAATTCTTTCTTGTTATTTAAGAAAGAATTTCGTGAATGTACTTATACCCCACAAAGCATGGGCACTAAAAAGAGTCCCCGTGCTTTGCGAGGGCTATACAAAATTATCCGATTACCGCTTTAAACCAGCTGACAACAAGAGCAACAGGACCGCCCTCGGCTATCGCTCCACCCAGCAGACTGGTCGCTGCCCATATCCCGATAACACAGGAAGAGAGCCCTATGAGTGCAAAACCGACTCTTGAGATCTGAACATCGACTTTCTCATCCGTACGGACAGCCTGCTTTGTCTTGACCGCTACGCGTTGAGTTTTCATCTCTTCCCTCCATCCTGAATCTTCTGATTGTACCGGTATCTTCGATTTGATCTTTGCCGCTGTCGCTTCCAATTCCACTCTTATTGTTGCAGAATGCATGCCACAGCTTTATCAAAAGGCCCAATATGCGGGAGAGGATCTAACTCTTTAATTAAAAAGAATATTTTGAATATTTTTTTCTGGATCGGAAGCTGGATTTTTCAAAACGAGCTACGACATCGGCAGTTACAATATAAGTAAATGAAATATATTGTGTTTTTTCTTTGTACTGAAAAATTATCATTACCGCGGATGGTGCAATAGTGTTGCACCATGCCAACAAGCCAATTTCCGCAACACTATTGCAACAGATATGCAACACCTACGCAACATATCTGCAACCCCTTTACTTGAAGGAAAAAATCGAGAAATGCAGCTAAAAAGTGGGATAGTGCAAACGGACGAGCACTAAAGTTGATGGACTCGTAAAAAGCCCGATCTACTTCGTTGTAGGTCTGAAACGGCAATTAGCTGTACCATATGTACCACCTAATTGCCGTTTCAGACACTACGCCTCGTATATCGAACTTTTTCCAGAGTCCATCCCTACTCACAAAGTGACTTTTTACGAGATTATCAAAGTTGATGGACTCGTAAAAAGTATTTTCAGCGCAACATATTAATTTTGCGTCAAAAAACTAAAATTAAATGTTGCCTAGCAACCTGTTTTATAGTAAATTTATCTCGTAATTTCAAATAAATACGAGGAAAAATATGTTTCATGTAAAAAACCACAAACAGCTTAACATTTTCGATCCCTGGGGCCATCTGGGACCCAAGAGACGAAAACTTCTCGACAACTCATGGTCGGGGTTGTTTCAGCAAAAAATACTCCCTAAGTTGCCCGTGGAGACTCTGCGCAGCCACTATCACGACTGGAATGGTCGTCCCACCAAAGAACTCTATTCCATGATGGGGCTCATGGTTCTCCAACAGATGCACGATCTGACCGACGACCAAGCCGTCGAACAGTTTTGTTTCAATATCCAGTGGCATTATGCCCTTAATATCACCAACGCCTCCGACGCAGCCTCATACATCAGTCATAAATCTCTTTGGACTATGCGTAACTTCATGTCCACTGACGAGACATACAATCAAATATTCGATAAGGCGCTGCAAACATTAGCCAAGCTCTTTAAAGCGGACCTGAATATGCAGCGCATGGACTCCGTGCATGTTAAATCCAATATGCGCAACCTCGGGCGTATCGGGCTGTTCGCAACAACCATCAAGAAATTCCTGGTCAACCTGAAACGTCAGCACCGCGGTCTGTTTGATCAACTTGACGACGGCCTGACCGAACGTTATCTCGGCAAAAAAGAAGGGTCTCTTTTTGCCATGGTCAAGCCTTCAGAGTCAGGCAGGACTCTTGACCAACTCGCTGAGGATGTATTTGTCCTGACCCAGCATTTTGCCTCTGCAACATCCGTTCACGACATGAGTAGTTTTAAACTGCTGGTCCGGCTTTTTAAAGAACAGTGTATCATCGCAGACGATAACGCCGGCTCCACCGAACCAAAGGCAGTTGCCCGACCAAACAGAGATGTTCCTTCGGATTCTCTGCAAAACCCCTCCGATCCGGATGCCGGTTACAGCAGTCATAAAGGACAGGGTTATCAAGTGCAGGTCGTCGAGAACTACACCGATGGTGACGACAAACAACTGTCCCTGATTACCCATGTTGCCGTTGAATCAGCAGACCGGCATGATACGGGCAGCCTGCTGCCTGCCTTGGAAAAACTCCAGCAACGAGAGATGTCTCCCCGGCAGATCCTCGCCGATTCACTCTATGGCAGCGATAGCAATTGCGAGAAAGCGCTGAAGGAACATGACGTTACCGTGATTTCACCGGCTATGTCGGGTAATCAGCAGAAAATGAACCTTGCTGATTTTACCATCAACGACCAGGGCTGGATTACTTCCTGTCCTCAAGGTTCTGCCCCTATCCGGGTTAAAAAGATATCGACGGGCTTCAGTGCCTCCTTTACACCAAATGTTTGCTCCAATTGTCCTGCATTTAAACAATGCCCTGTCTGCAAAGGGAAGAAGGCCTATTACATCCGCTATAAACACAAAGATATTCGCCTTGCCCACCGCAGACGCATTGAGTCCACAGACTCATTCAAGGATAAGTACAGATTCCGGGCTGGGGTCGAGGCGACCATGTCGGAATTCGACCGGCGAACAGGCGTCAAGCATCTTCGGGTCCGAGGCATGAAGGCTGTATGTTTTGCCGCGGTGATGAAGGCCATAGGTCTCAACATTTTTCGGGCCAGTCGGCACAGGAAGTGGCAAATCGGATCAACGATACCACCTTGTGGTGCTTTATTGACCCTCTTGGCTGTCTGCAGTTTTATCAAAGAGCAATTTCAGCGACGTTTACAAGAATACGTCGCATTTTGCATGAACTTTCAGCCGAGCAGATCAAATCGGTTGAAATTTGCGTTTTAGCTTTTTACGACGCCATCAAAGTTGATAATCTCGTAAAAACCTAAAATTTCAGATGGCTAAGTAAAAAACTTCATGTGCTAGGCGCGCAAAATTTCTATCATTTCGGCGTACTAGAGTACGTCGTAATGATAGAAATTTTGCAGCAACGACGCAGATGAAGAGTTTTTACGACGCCATCAAAGTTGATACTTTTTCATCTTACGATAAAGCGTGCTGCGATCAACCCGAAGAAGTTGTGCCGCCTTGCTTTTATTACCGCCGGTTGCCTTTAAAGCTTCAATTATCTGTGCTTCCTCACTTTTAAAGGTTTCATATTGAGAAATACCGGCGGGTAGCGGCATTTGCGGTAAGGCGGTACCATTTGGACCTCTCTTTTCAACTAGCGGGACAGCAGAATGTATCTCGTCCGGAAGATGCTCCTGTAGGATGGTTTTGCCGGTGCAGAGCACACATGCCCTCTCTATGACATGCCGTAGTTCCCTGACATTGCCCGGCCATGGATATGACTTGAGAATATCCATCGCCTGATCGGAAATATTAATAATTTTTTTTTCCAGTTTATCACGAAATTTGGCAAGAAAATGATGGACCAGAAGAGGAATACACTCTTCTCTTTCCCTTAGAGGCGGCAGATGAATCTCTACCACTTTCAACCGGTAATAGAGATCTTCCCGGAAACTGCCGGCTCTTACCTTCTGCCTGAGATCCACATTGGTTGCGGCGATTATGCGAACATCGACGTGAACCAGACGATCCTGCCCCACCGGATTAAAAGTTTTTTCCTGCAGAAAGCGGAGCAGCCGCAGCTGCATTCTTGGAGAAATATCGCCGATTTCATCAAGAAAAAGCGTGCCTTTATCGGCCATTATCAATCTTCCGGGACGATCCCTGTCCGCTCCGGTAAAAGCACCTTTTTTATGACCGAAAAGTTCGCTTTCAAGCAGATCCTCCGGCATGGCGGCACAATCAACTTTCACAAGAGGACTGTCGCTTCTCCTGCTTTCGGCATGAAGTGCCTCGGCAGCAAGTTCCTTGCCGGTGCCTGATTCTCCGGTTACCAACACTGCCGTATCGACTCTGCCGACATTTTCTATCAGCCGGTAAACCTCCTGCATGAGGTCGCTTGCCCCAAGGAATCCATGGAACTGTATCTTCCTGTTTTTCTTATCTTCCGGCAAACCAAGAGTTATATCCCGGGCCACAATCACCGCACCGTTGAATTCCCCAGCCTCATCGTTAATCGGCGCGGCGTTCAGGCTGATCATGCGGATAGAGCCGTCCGGTTTATAGCACTCCACCTGATGTTCCCTGACCACATCACCATTTTTAACGACCTCACTGGCATCGAAAAAACAGGCCCGGCCCATTTCTCCGGGCAGATCTTTCAGTTTTGGGACGGTATCAGGATCTATATCTCCCAACCACTGACGGGCAGTAGTATTGAGCTGGGTGATTTCCATTTTTTCGTTGACGGTGATGATGGCATCACTCACCGATCTGAAAATAACCTCAAGATATCGTCTAAACTTTTCATTTTCCCGCTGCAATGCGCTTTTTTCCATGTCGAGCTGCCAATGCTTCAACGCCTGCCGGACAAAGCGAAGTAACGTCTCCTTGTTAACCGGTTTGGAAATGTAATCAAAAGCACCAAGACGAACCGCTTCAGCGGCACTTTCCAAATTTGGAAACCCCGTGATCATGACAACCGGACACTGTACCCCGGTTTGCCGTATATAACGCAGCAGTTCGGTTCCAGTGGCACCTTCGAGCACAATATCGCTGATGATCAGGTCAAACGGCTGTTCATTGATCAGGGATCAGGGCTTCTTCAAGAGTTGCCGCGGTCGAGATTTTGCCATATCCTTCTCTTTTTAAAAACAGAGCAAAAGTAATGCGTATGCTCTCCTCGTCGTCCACGATAAGAATGTGAATATCCAGCTTATTCGTCTGCATCATGTCTCCGCGGCGGGAATTTCGATGATCATTTCCGTATATTTATGAAGGATGGAATCGACCCGGAGTATGCCATTGTGATTCCTCACGATACCGTAGCTGATACTGAGCCCGAGCCCCGTCCCCTTTCCGGCCGGTTTGCTGGTAAAAAACGGATCAAAGAGTTTATCTAAAATTCCCTGGGGTATCCCGGTTCCGTGATCTCTGACAACCAGTCGGCAATACCTTTTGCCGTCGAGCTCAATCGCGCTGGAAGTAAAATGTATCATTTTATCGGGCGATGGTTCGAGGTATCTTTCATTAAGGGCAAATCGGCTGTTGCTGATCATATTGAGCACGACCTGCATAAGTTGCAGATGATTGCCGATTATCAAAGTGGAAGGATGGAAAAGCTTTGTGGTAATATGTATACCATCGTTTTTCAATTGATGTTCGACCAGGGAAATGCTATCCGCCACAACTTCGTTGAGATCTACAATTGTCTGTTCATTCTCGTTCTCTCTGGCAAATGATAGTAAATTATAGGTAATAGCCGCAATTCTTTCCCCTTCCTGAACGATCCTTTTCAGGATTTTTGCCTGCTCGCTCTCTTCCGGACAATCATCATAGAGCAACTGGGCAAAATTGATGATACCGTTAATAGGATTATTCACCTCATGGGCCACCCCTGCAGCCAGCTCGCCTATGGCTGCCAGTTGAGCGGTGCGGATAGACTCAACCTTTCTGACCTCCTCCTGCGTCAGTTTTCTGGCGATCACCAAAATCAGATCCTTGCCTTTTGGACCCCGTTGCACAGGGACGACGGTCAGACTGTACTCACCGTTGAGACCGGGCAACCTAGTGTCTTCCACCTTATAGGAATTGGTCAGGAGGAACTCTTCCAGCGGACATTTTATATGGGGCCAACGGCCACCGTGGATTATCTGGCAGATACCTTTGCCTATCACCTCTTCCGCGGTTTTATCGGCAGCTTTTAACAGCGCGGCGTTTACCTGAACAATTTCTCCCTGTGGGGTAACAACAAGTAACGGGTCTTTTATTGAGTGAAAAAGTTCCGCCCCAACCCCTTTCGGCAGGGCCGGCAATCCCTTGGTACTGATTCGGCGAGCCTGCTTTTGCGAAGTTCCGCTTAATGGTGGACAGTCGTTGGTCATGAGGGTTTCCGTTTATCTCCTTATCCTGACATGTAATATCGACATGACAATTTTCTCTTATATTCACGTTTTTTATCACAAAAATCAATGGATAAGGGAGGGTGGCCTTGGCCTAATCACTGCTTATAATAATAACTCCAACAAACTCAATTAGATACATAGTAGTACTTGCCTGAGCAAGCATCTAAGGATACAATGAAATGTGCAAGACATGAATATAGAGCTACCCCCCGCAAAGCACGGGGAAAAGTACCTTCACGAAATTCGTTCTAAAAAACAAGAAATGAATTTCTAAGGTACTAACCTTTGCCTATGAGCCGAACATGCCGTCATCATCTGTTGCACAAGAGTCCGAAATTCTCGAAAGTGGCTATGTCACCGTCGATGAAAATTGGATTGTCACCACCTGCAATCACAAGGCTTCGATCATTCTTGGCCGGAATTCCCCGGAGATAATAGGAAAACACTGTCGGGACATTTTCTCTATAGAACCACACTTCAAAACGATCAGTTCTCATATCGATTCCCTCACCGAACAGGAAGAAAGCCGTAATGTCGAATTAACGCTATTTGCGCCTGTCAATGATAAAAGAAACGCTGTTCGATTGCACATTATCACAATTCCAGACAAAGCGGGAACCATGGTCGGGGCAATTATCTGCTTTGCAGATGTCTCGGAGCCTCTTGCCGCCGGCCGCCTGGCCCTGAACAGTATCGTCGAGGGCGTATTTACAGTCGACAAGAACTGGCATATTACCAGCTTCAATGCGGCTGCGGAAAAAATCACCGGCTGGAAAGAGGATGAGGTTCTCGGCAACTCTTGCAAAAAGATATTCAAGGCAAACATCTGCCGGAGCAATTGTGCAATTTCCGATTGTATTCACACGAAATCAGTGGTTTCGGAACGGATGGCCTTCATTGAGGCAAAAGATGGACGGTCCATCCCGGTTAAACTGAATGCCGCCCCCATGCTCGATATGTATAACAATATCGTAGGTGGCGTCGAGACTTTTATAGATATTACCTCAACCCTCCGATATGAGTTGATCCTCGCAGCGGTCGCGGACGGGGTTTTCACCGTCGATCCGGAAGGGAATATCACTTCCTTCAACAAAGCCGCCGAAAAAATCACAGGATATGAAGAACAAGAAGTACTGGGCAGAAAATGTTCCGAGATACTTCTTTCCAGTAAAAATATCCATAGCTGTCCCTTGACGACCTGCATGAAGGAAAAAATTTCCATCATCGACAAGGAACTTTTTATAATCGGCAAAGACGGCTATTCCATTCCGGTCAGTGTAAGCGCAGCCCCTTTTGTCGGGCATTACGGTGACATACTTGGAGGAGTCCAGTCTTTCAGGAATAATACCAATCGGTTACAAAAAGCGCTCATCCTGGATTCGGTGGCAGACGGTGTTTTCACGGTAGATCGCGACTGGCGCATCACCTCTTTCAACCTTTCAGCGGAACTGATCACCGGCTGGAACCGTGAATCTGCAATCGGCCAGTACTGCAGCGATGTTTTCTGCTCTTCTATTTGTGGTAAAACCTGTGCCATAGCCGAGAGCCTGTACACCGGCCTGCCTGTTGCCAACCGAACAATCACCATCAAGAATCGAAAAGGGAATAAGGTATCGGTGAGCATCAGTGCCGCACCCCTGGTCGATCACGACGGCAATGTCTTTGGCGGAGTGGAAACCTTTCGTGATCTCAGTGTGGAAATGAGCTTAAGGCAGCAGCTGACAAAAAAATACACTTTTGAGGAGATAATCAGTAAAAGTCCTTCCATGCAGCGTATATTCCAAATCATGCCGGAAATTTCCAAAAGTGAGAGCAATGTACTTATTCTCGGGGAAAGCGGCACAGGAAAAGAGCTGGTGGCGAGTGCAATTTTTCATGCATCCGCCAGGAATGACAAACCTTTTGTTGTAGTAAATTGCGGCGCTTTGCCGGATACCCTGCTTGAATCCGAGCTTTTTGGCTATAAAGCCGGAGCGTTTACCGACGCCCGTAAAGATAAAATCGGCCGTTTTGCCGCCGCTGAGAGTGGCACGATTTTCCTGGATGAAATCGGCGATATCCCCCATTCTCTCCAGGTGAAACTCCTTCGAGTCCTGCAGCAGAAGGTTTACGAGCCCCTGGGATCAAATATTCCGGTAAAGGCTGATGTTCGAATCATTGCCGCTACAAACAAAGATCTTCTTGAGCTGGTTAAACGGGGAGAGTTCAGGGATGATCTCTATTATCGTCTGAATGTCGTCAACATTTTGCTTCCGCCACTTCGAGAGAGGTTGGAAGATATTCCTCTTCTCATTGAACATTTCGTGAAAAAATTCAGGGCGGAGAAACAAAAGGATATTGTCGGCGTAAGCGAAAAGGTCATTACCCTGCTGATGAAATACAACTATCCCGGTAATATCCGTGAATTGGAGAATATCATAGAATACGGTTTCATCCTCTGTCCCGGCGGTTTTATCCAGCTCGAACACCTGCCGGAGACATTTGGCAGTCAGGACGACAGACTCGACTCCCCTCTGCTTTCAGCGTGTGAGGGTATGCCCCTTGAAAAGATAGAAAAGAGCGCAATCGAGCTTTCTCTGCAGCGCAATAAATGGAAAAAAATGCTTACCTGCAAGGAATTGGGCATTTCAAAAGACACCTTACGAAGAAAAATTGAGAAATATCAATTGACTGAGAAATTTGAGATAGCCGAATGAGTTCTCTTCCGCGTCTATTGAACCGGATTACCGTTTGGCCTTGAACAACGCATGGCGTCATGCTCACGAATTATATCGCGTAAAAACTGAATGTGCTGGAGCATACTCATTCGGGCAGCTTGGGGATCATGGTGTTTTATGCCGGTTAATATCGCGAAATGTTGCTGTTCAATCCGTTCAAGATTGGCTTTTATTTCATAGAAAAAAGAGTGTAATTCTTTCAACCTGTTGAACATGTACTCATAAAATTGTCTTGTCAAATCAACATAAACGGAGTTATGGGTGGCATAGGCGATCCCCATATGGAAGGCAATATCATCCTCGGTCTTTGTCTGGGCATTCGAGCCGCTTCTATCCGATCTCTCCAGCACGCTCTCCAGAAACTTAATATCGCTGTCATCCGCTCGTTCAGCCGCCAACATCACCCCATGACTACCTATACCTATTCGAAATTCCAGAAGTTCATCTATTGAAGAACGACTGGAAGAGATACTTTTTGCAAAAGGATTATCGGCATCTCTTCCCCTCCTATCGACGACAAAAGTCCCCTTACCTTGCCGATTTTCCAAATAACCTAAGGTAATGAGTTGAGTAATGGCGTTTCTTATCGAAGTTCTGCTCACCATCATGGTGCTTGCCAAATCACGCTCAGGAAGGAGTTGTTCCCCGGGAGCAAGTTTGCCGCGAAAAATGCTTTCCCTTAGTTGTTCGAAAACCAGGGTTGAAACCTGTTTTTGTTTTACCGGCAAGTACGCTTTTTTGCTCATAATAATCCCAGTATTTTTCAATTCCCTATCTACTGTTGCAGTTTCAACGTACCTTTCGGTCTTTTAATTTATCTTTTGCTGCATCGGTCTGTAATTGTTTCCGGGCAGCGATATCCCGTTCTTTCGCCTTTCTCTCTGCTTCAGCATCGCCTACAAGGCGCAGACTCCGCGGTATAGCTTTATCCACTACGGCATCGCAGGTACAGTGAATTTCTTCGGGACAATCGGCAATTTCATGACAAGTGGCATAACGGAGAAGTTTTTTAATGCCGGGAATAGAAATACCCTCATCATGAATAAGTCTGCGGAGGCAGCCAATCCAGGTTATGTCGTTTATGGAATAGAGTCTTCTGTTTCCTTCCCGGCTGGGTTTAATCAGGCCTTCATCCTCATAAATCCTTAAGGTGCGAGGATGGACCTCCAGCAATTTAGCCGCTACCCCAATCGGATAAACAGGCAGATCTTTTCTTATTGGTTCAATCGGTGATTTCTTTCTCGCCATGGACACTTATCTCCTTAGTACCTTAGAAATTCTTTTCCGGCTTTTTGGGAAAGAATTTCGTGAAGGTACTTATCGCCGTGCTTTGCGGGGGCTAGTACCTTAGAAAGTTTATTTCCGGTTTTTTTGGGAAAGAATTTCGTGAAGGTACTTATACCCCGTGCTTTGCGGGGGTCAATTATTTTTGTAACTCTATTACCATAGCCGATTTTACACCACACAACGAGAAAGAAAATTGGTAACCGTTCACCAGCACCCCATCTTCGTCCGATCAGGCCGCCGTGCATGGAGGGGGAGCATTATGCTCAATGTTCCAGCAGATGGCCACGAAACAATTTTTCTCCCATAAAAAAGCTCAGCCCGCAAAAGGCCACGCCGCCAAGCACCACCAGGTTTTCATGCAGGGAAGGCATATAGGTGAGCAGTTTCGGATAGTCAACCAGGCCCATATCGTGGAAAGCCGGTACCAGCTGTCCGACTATCACCAGATCATAGCGCATGAAGAAGATCCCTATCATCCCGGCCGTGGCCGCGATAAACAGGGCATTCATGTTGCGGCCTTTTACCGCCAGAATGATTATAAAAGGAATTATCATACCCAGCGCCACCTCGCCTACCCAGAAATTCAAGGCGTACGGACCGGTAAGCAGTGCCTGCATCGCTTCATATTTTCCCGGAGGATGACCGGTCACTCCGGTTATCATCTTCCAGCAGGTGAAAAAAATGATTATCGCCATCATAAGCGCACCCATCTTGGCCACACTCTCCATCGATTTCTCCATCTTGCCGCTCATTCGCCAGCCGTTGAATTTATAGGCAAGATAGGTGAAAAAGATGATCGCCACACAACCGGACATCGCCGCCGAGGTAATGAAATAGATCGGCATATAGGGGCCGTGCCAGAATTCCCTACCATTCAGAAGTCCAAACACCGCTCCGAGATTGGAATGGGCGACAACACCGGTCAACAGTCCCGCAAGACCGAAACCGGTGGCAACTTTATGATTTTCCATCTGCAACATGACAAACTCGATCATCATGAAGAACAAATAGGCGCCGTACAGAGTGCCCATCCACCAGATGTTGGAGGTCGGATTGGCGCCGATCACGTTGCCCACCGGCATCCGCCAGGAGTTTTCGATCTCAAAAGCGATCACCAGAAAACCGGCGACAATGGTGCAGATCGACATAAAGACGGCCCGCTTGGCAATGGGATTGAAATTCTCAAAACCAAAGACATGTCCCACTGAGGAGACGATGCACAAGCCCGTGGAAGTTACTACAAAAAAAACATAGGCGGCGATCAGAATGCCCCAGGGAACTCCACGGCTTACCCCATAGGTGTGTTCATGCCCAACATAAAGGGCGTGAACACCTGCGGCGATTCCGACCAGGGTCAATAACCCCAGCAAAGCTATGGTGATTGTATACTTTCCCGATCCTACCCCTTCCAGGCCGCCTTCCTGCGGAAGTATTCCTGCCAACGAATTATTCATTTGTCACCTCTTCGAAAATATTAAGTATTTTTTCTGCCGACGATTCTCAGGAAAATGGCCAATCACCACTATTCCTCCTAAAAGTATCTAAATATGGCTTCACCTTGAGCTCATACAGCGTATGTAACAAGGCACACCCTATCCAAATTATGAGAAAGTAAATTCCATTCATAAGCCCTCCTATCCTTACATCCTGCCATTCAATCAACACCGTGGTTCCTATCCCACCTCTGTATTTCATTACAACTTACGTTACCGGTACATCTTACAATTATTATTGTCAACTTATCTACCAACTAAATTATTCAACAAACAGCACAATCAATAGAGCAAATTTCAAATTAAGTATAGGTATTACTCCGAATTTATTATCAATTTATCTCTGTCGATAAGTTGAGACTATTGCATTTCATCTCGATATAATTCGGGCGCATTTTTTGCCATTAGCACACTGGACGCATTTTGCGCCATTAATGTCATTACAACGGAAGAAGACTACGAGGCACGAAAAACCCAAAAAAGCGGCTTCGCGTAAGAAGGAGAGGAAAGTAAAATTGCTGGAGTAATTATGAATAAGTGCACAAACTGCCCCAGGATGAGGACAGCAATAGCGGTATTGCGCAATAGATATGCAAAAAATCAGGGGAAGGAAACTTGGATTTTCTTTGACGGCGTCCCTTCAGGACGCAGATCTCGCTTGGGACACCGCTGACTGAAGTCACCGGCTCTAATACATTCCCTTTCGGGGAACCTTAAACCCCGAGGGGGATGTGTCGTAAAACCGGTGACTTCAGTCACCGGAACGAATCCCCCTGTATTCCGAGTCCTGAAGGGACGATGTCAAATTTTATCCTTCTAAGTGTTACCCATAAAACATCTAATTTCAAACTTATGGGTAAAGGGCAATGCTAAGCGGCGATATCGTCCTTCATCGCGGGCGGAACTATTCTGATAACCTTTTTGGGTACTAAGGTATTTGAGAAAAAGGCCGAACATCGTCTTCTTTTTTCGAAAGGGCAATCGATGATATTCCAGCAGGGAGTATATTTCAGCAGCTTTTTAACAGCATTGATGCTTACGCCATGCTCGTGAACCATCTCCCTGAGACACTCTATCCATTGTATGTCCCGTAAAGTAAAATATCTCCAGGAGCCCTTTCGTTTCGGACTGATAAGCCCCGCCTCCTCGTAATTTCTTAAAGTACGCGGATGAACATCCAACATTTCCGCCGCCGTACCAATTGTGAACAGGGCCTTATTTTCTTTCATTATCATATCTCCTTCAGGTTCATCCGTCGTCACTTCCAATGCGGCAATTCCGGCCGCACCGGTAAGGGTAGAGCATTTTGTCTGTCGATCAGTGGGAAGATTTTCGATTAAAAATAGTATCAAGAAACCGTTCTCCCAGAACGAAACCAAAACCAACTACTCCGATTCCTGCGACCACCAAAAGATATTCCGCGGCTGACGGCGTATATGAAAGATACTGAGGAACCCCTACGAACCCGTGCTCGTTTGAGACAATCTGACCCGAAACTACCAGGTTAAAGCGTGAGAAAAACTGTCCAACCAGAATCATCAGGGCAGCGGTTGACATGGCATGTATTGATTGCAAACGGCTGACCACCAGCAGAAAGCATGGCAAAACCAGACCAATGCAGATTTCAAAGAGCCAAAAACTCGTGGAAAGCGGTCCTTTAACTAGGGAATCGGCCGCCATTATCATTTCATCCGTACTGCAATAGGCGTTGGCAAATTTCCATACAGTTGCGAGAGTGACCAGAAATGTCATAAGAACCATTATCTTACCGGCAGTCTGCAATCCCTTAAATGTATCTTCGGACATCGTCCTTTTTTGTAGGATATGACTGTAATGGGTCAACATCACAATCGCGGCCGCCCCGGACAAAACCGCACAGGCGAGAAAGAAGACAGGAAGCTGAGAACCATACCAGAAAGGCCGCGAATGAAGTGACGCAAAGACGGAACCAAGATTACTATTGGCAAGAGCCTCGGTGACAGCTCCGACAACACCGAGAAAAATAGCTGCCGAATAATGTTTGGTTATAATAAGAAAAAGTTCGAGAAACATGACCCCAACGGCCATACCGTAGAGAGTTCCCATCCACCAGATGTTCGAAGTAACATTAGGATGCAGAACAACACCAAGCGGCATACGCCAGGGATTTTCTATCTCAAGGCCAATCACCATGAAAGCACCGAGCAGCATTATGATCGAAAGCCACACCATTCTATTAGCTAAAGGTGCCATCTGATTGCCGCCGAAAGCATGACTGAATGCGGCCAGGACACAAAGTCCGGTAGAGATGATTGCAAAATACGCATAGGCCCCGATCAGCATTCCCCAAGGCATCTCACGGGTATTGGCAAAAGCGTGATGATGCCCCACCCATTGAGCGTAGACTGCGCCGGCTACTCCAACCACAATCATACATAAGCTCAACCACATGAGCTTGTTGGCCGGCAGCTTGACAGTTGTCGGTACCGATGTGATCGATATGTTCCCTTCCATTTTGAACTCCTTTTTAATGAGACTGATTTATTTATATCGAATTAAACGACTGCTTTTAGTTATTTTGGGGATATCGCTTCAGGTTCACGAAGGTCGTTATCCTCCAAGCCCAGTTTTAAAAGGGCTATCAATGCAATCGGAGCACTGAAAGGACCCAGTATAACGAAAAGAATAAACGACAGGAAAAACCAGAACCATTCGCAAAGCTGCTCAACCACGCTCCCGAGAGTGTGAAGACCACCCTCAACCGGTTGACCAATACTTTGTTTTTGTAGTGTAGTTGCCATGGCAGCCTCCATAGATATTTTTGCCGAAACCATTCTTAAGCTATTTATTAAACAGCAAGAGATGTGCCATGGCGGTAATGGAGAGAAGAGCCTTCGGAAATACTTTTTATCCTCTTGTTTTCAAAAGTATTTCTATAATTTTTCCGGAGCAAATCAACCAGGTGGCAGCATTCACTCTTCCCCTGATGGACGCATAGTGCGCCCTGTCTAGGTTTTCCACCGGGCGCATCTTGCGTCCAGGGAGGAATATATTTATCTGCTTGAAATAACAGGGATATACGAAATTATTACAACATCAATTTCCTGAACAGGAGAGAGATCAAACTAAGGGGAGAGGAGTAATTCTATACTTATGACTTAATATTAGATACTTAAGAAAACAATGCAGTAATGAGGCGCATTTTGCGTCCTCAATTTGGATAAAGCTGAAAGTGAAGGGAGCATTATGCCATGAATCAGAACGATTGATAGAACAAGAAAAAGAAAAAGGGACCATTATTAAATTAATGGTCCCTTTTTAAAACAACAGCCGAAGAGGCATGTAGTATATTATTTCAATGCTCTTTTTCAGTACCGCTGCTTTTTCCATGCAAACGTGCGTCTCCACGAACACCGATGTGGCAACTTGTACAGCGGGTATTTGAAGCGAAAGCCGTTGAACCGTCATGGCAGGCACCACAGTACCCACCCTCATACAAGGTTGCCATGGTGAAATCTTCATTTTCAGCAGCGGATCCTGCTTCCATCTGAAAAAGGTCATCGTGACAGGAATCACACTCCAGCCCCGCGTCCATAGTGTGAATTTTATGGTTAAAAACTACGGATTTCACCGGATTGGTCCAAACAATTGGATCTTTTGGGCCATAGGTATCTTCATCATAATCATCTTTAGCTTTGCCCTGATTATCCACACCGGCCGCAAGCAACACACCGGAAAGCAGAAAAACACCGAGAACCATCAATAACAGAATTTTCTTCATTTTAATCTCCTACTTTTCACTTATCCCCCTCCTGTACCAGACAGGAAGAAGCTTAAATGATTCTCCTGCTTAGGAATTTATATAAAATACATTAGGGACAGCGCCTGTATCCGGCCGTAACACCCACACCATGGTTTCGGGGGAATGCACGAGCTGGAAGACTCTGCTCTTCGGATCGGCAAGATCTCCGAAAACACGCACATCAGCCGGACAGGCCGCGACGCAGGCAGTGGTCGTTTCCCCTTTAGACAACCGCGATTCAAAGCAAAAATCGCATTTATCCACTGCCCGTGTTTCCTCTTTAAAATACCGGGCATTATAAGGACAGGCAGTCATACAGGTTTTACAGCCGATACAACGGCCTGGATTCATACGGACAATACCTGTTTTCTCATCTTTCCAGGTAGCAGTCGTTGGACATACTCTTACGCATGGTGGCCGGTTACAGTGGTTACAGAGAACCGGCATAAAAGTCGTCTCGAACTTCTCTTCTCCAAGAGAGCGGCGTTTTTCAAGAATGGTCGTTCTAAAACCATATGCTGGTACATGGTTGGTTTTGACGCAAGCTTCTTTGCAACGCTCACAATCTATGCAGAATTTCTCGCGTATCACCATACTGTAGTGTGGAGAATAGGGATATTTGCCAAGCTCGGGAACAACCCCTTCTGCGTGCGCTTCTTTAACCGAGACCAGGGACAAAACACTTCCCCCGAGATACAGGCCCGAGACAGCCAGACCAAACTTTAAAAACTTCCGGCGCTCCTCCGAAGGCAAGGTACTCAGATCTTCACTTTCCATCTGTTCTAAATCATCGATTTTCATACAGAAACCTCATATTTTTCAACAAACCCCGACAGACACGAGTGCCGGGATCTTAATTTTCTTTGGGCAGAACATTTCGCAATATCATCAGGAAATTAGTGTTCCGAGACATGGCCGCGAAACAGTCTTTCCCCCATAAGGAAAGTCAGCCCGCAAAAGGCCACGCCGCCAAGCACCACCAGGTTTTCATGCAGGGAAGGCATATAGGTGAGCAGTTTCGGATAGTCAACCAGGCCCATATCGTGGAAAGCCGGTACCAGCTGTCCGACTATCACCAGATCATAGCGCATGAAGAAGATCCCTATCATCCCGGCCGTGGCCGCGATAAACAGGGCATTCATGTTGCGGCCTTTTACCGCCAGAATGATTATAAAAGGGATTATCATACCCAGCGCCACCTCGCCTACCCAGAAATTCAAGGCGTACGGACCGGTAAGCAGTGCCTGCATCGCTTCATATTTTCCCGGAGGATGACCGGTCACTCCGGTTATCATCTTCCAGCACGTGAAAAAAATGATTATCGCCATCATAAGCGCACCCATCTTGGCCACACTCTCCATCGATTTCTCCATCTTGCCGCTCATTCGCCAGCCGTTGAATTTATAGGCAAGATAGGTGAAAAAGATGATCGCCACACAACCGGACATCGCCGCCGAGGTAATGAAATAGATCGGCATATAGGGGCCGTGCCAGAATTCCCTACCATTCAGAAGTCCAAACACCGCTCCGAGATTGGAATGGGCGACAACACCGGTCAACAGTCCCGCAAGACCGAAACCGGTGGCAACTTTATGATTTTCCATCTGCAACATGACAAACTCGATCATCATGAAGAACAAATAGGCGCCGTACAGAGTGCCCATCCACCAGATGTTGGAGGTCGGATTGGCGCCGATCACGTTGCCCACCGGCATCCGCCAGGAGTTTTCGATCTCAAAAGCGATCACCAGAAAACCGGCGACAATGGTGCAGATCGACATAAAGACGGCCCGCTTGGCAATGGGATTGAAATTCTCAAAACCAAAGACATGTCCCACTGAAGAGACGATGCACAAGCCCGTGGAAGTTACTACAAAAAAAACATAGGCGGCGATCAGAATGCCCCAGGGAACTCCACGACTTACCCCATAGGTGTGTTCATGCCCAACATAAAGGGCGTGAACACCCGCGGCGATTCCGACCAGGGTCAATAACCCCAGCAAAGCTATGGTGATTGTATACTTTCCCGATCCAGCCGCTTCCAGACCTCCTTCTTCCGGGATAATTCCAGCCAACAGATTATTCATTGCTTCATACTCCTTCCAGATTCAAAATTACATCTTGTTTTAGTACCTTAGAAATTCTATTTTGATTACCTAAGCAAGAATTCATGAAGATACGTACGTCTTTCATATTTTTGGTTTTGGGTAATACTTTGAATAAAATTGAACGCAGCACGACATGTTCATGGGGGATATCAATAAAGAATGATGGCTTAGCCATCTGAAATTTAGTGCAAAAAACCGGAAATGACCAACCCGCACAAACTGCGGCCATCAGCACATTGAAAATGTGCCCCTGCCGATCGCCTTCAATTAATGAGTTAATCTGAGACAAAATACAACTAAAAAAGGCATTCCTGACAAGCATAAAGCTTAAAAAAAACACGCAACCACCGCCACATACTACATATGTCCATTTCTGGACATATGTTTATAAGTATTTTAGTATTTACTTTATTTTAAAAAATGTACCTTGATGAATTGCCCTTGTCAAGTTAATTACCAGGTAGGAACCAGGCCGTTTCGGTTTGTTATCGTCCCTCCTATGCATCACCGGAGATGGACGGCAATTAGACTATCCGCTGGACTTGAATCGGCAATGCGTTACAATCTAAGGAATAATTACTCGTGAGTTTATTCTCCGCCGTTAAACAGGGTGTAACGATCATGGCGAATCTCCATGCAAACAGGGTCAAGATGAGATTTTTTTTCCATCGTCTACACGAAACTCTTCAAGGAGACAAATGAAGCGGGATAAACCAGCTCCCCCAATAACCGAAAAATCTCTCTTCTATTGGGTTTTCAAGGATAATTTTAAACTGCAGCTTATCTTGCTGGTCCTTATCATTCTGATTGTCTTTGCCCGTGTTCTCCCTCTCGAAATGCAAAAACGGATCATTAACGATTCAATTGCCCTGAGAAATATTAAGGGTCTCATTCTGTACAGCTCCATTTACATCATTGCCATTACTACAGCCAGCGGTCTAAAACTGGCAATAAATTATCTTCAGGCACTGATTGGAGAAAGGGCCATGACAGCAATGCGCAAGGAGCTCTACCACCATATTCTCACTCTCTCATTAGGTTTTTTTCGAACGACCCAACCGGGTATGGTTGTTTCCGCACTCATGACCGAACTCAGCACGGCCGGCACATTTGCCGGCATGGCTTTTGCCGTGCCGCTCACCAATATCCTTACCCTGCTGTCCTTTACAGGCTATCTCCTCTGGCTGAATGCCAAATTAGCCGGAGCCACCCTGCTCATCTATCCGATGGTGGTTTTCGTCGTGCCGATCCTGCAAAAAAAGGCCAATAAAGCGAATAAGAAAAGAGTCGATCTCTCCCGTACGGTATCCAGTCAGATAGCCGAATCGATATCCGGCATACACGAAATCCAGGTGCACGGGGCTTATAGTCAGGAAGGAAACAAATTTGACAAGCTCGCTGAAAAATTAAAAAAAATCAGGATTCGCTGGTCTCTCTTTCGCTTTGGCATTAAAACAGCGAACAATTATTTTGTCGGGTTGGGACCCTTTGTAGTCTTTATTTTCGGTGGGTATCTGGTTATGCACGGCGAACTCGCCTTAGGTGCAATGGTCGCTTTTTTGTCCGCTCAGGAAAAACTCTTCGATCCCTGGAAAGAACTGATTGATTTCTACCAGACCTACCAGGATGCAACAGTCCGCTATCGGCGTACCTTGAGATATTTCGATTCGGTTCCTGAATTTACACTCGATCTTATCAACACTTCCAAACAGCAATTGACCGGCCGCATCGACGTAAGTAACCTTATCTACGACACTATCGAGGGTCATCGTCTTTTAAACGGCATCTCTTTTACCCTTGCGGCCGGGGAACATCTCGCAGTTGTCGGCTATTCCGGAAGTGGTAAAAGTACACTCATCCAGAGCATCGGCAAAATGTTCAATTATACTTCCGGGAGTATTCAGCTTGATGGACGGGAGCTCTCGACTTTGCCTAAAAATGAAGTCATTCAAAATATAGGATATGTTTCCCAAAACCCATTCATTTTTACCGGATCGATAGAAGAGAATCTGCTCTACGCCTACAAGGCTGCAACAGTAACCGGGAACGGAAATCCGGCCAGTGAGTTACCGATTGACCTCGACCGCATGATTCTCGTTCTTCAGCAGGTCGGCCTTTTTGTCGATGTAATTCGGTTCGGACTCGACAGTTTCATCGCACCGGATAACGAAAAAACCGCCCAAAAAATTATTCGCATTCGCCACCGCTTTCGCGAAAATTTCGGGGACAAGCTCAATGCCTATGTAGAGTTCTATAATCAGGATGCCTATCATGTAAATTCGAGCGTAGCGGAGAATATTCTTTTTGGAACCAGTACCAGCGAAGAATTCAGCTATCATCTTCTCTCCGAAAATTCCCACCTCCCGACCTTTCTCCAATCTGTCGAACTGCTGGATCCCCTTCTCTCTTTAGGTGTAGAATTGGCAGGACAGGCAGTTGATATTCTTGCCGGAATTGGAAACATCGATGTGTTCTTTAAGAACAGCCCTGTACCCGCGGACCGGCTGGAAGAGTGCGAACGTATTCTCCTTAAATTGAAAAAGCAGCCTCTTCTCTCGCTCAGTCCCCAGGATCGATCTTTTCTGCTCTCCCTCGCCCTGAGCTTTACACCATCAATTCACACCATGAGCAGGTTATCAAAAGAACTGAGAGAAAAAATCCTCTCGGCGAGAAAAATCTTCCCGGAATGGTGTCAATCAATTGCACCGGACCTTTTCATCTTCTACAACGAGGAAAACTACATCCACGGCGAGTCGATCCTGAACAACATCTTCTTCGGCAGGATCAAACCACATCTGCCCCAGGCGCAGGAAATAATTAATCAATCGATCATGCGCCTGCTGGTGGAAGAGGATTATCTCGAAAAAATAGCTGCCTTCGGCATGCATTTCCAGGTCGGCACAATGGGTGATCGCCTCTCTGGAGGACAAAGACAGAAGCTCGCTATAGCACGAGTACTTATAAAACAACCGAAAATAATCTTGATGGACGAAGCGACTTCAGCTCTCGACAATAAGTCCCAGTCAAGAATTCAACGCTTGATGACAACCCGTTGGAAAGGCAACAGAACAGTGATCGCCGCGGTTCATCGTTTGGACATAATAGACACTTTCGATAAAGTCGCGGTAATGAAGGCAGGTAAACTGGTTGAATTCGGCACCTATCGGGAACTCATCGAACAGAAAGGAATACTCCATGAACTCATTTACGGCAGAAAATAACCAGGCTCCGGAAATGCAACAGAATCTGGAACTGTTGAAAGGAATCCCATTTTTCTCTTACTTTCCGGCCAAGGCAATGAAATTACTTGCTTTTCTTGCGGAAAGAGCCCGGTTATCTCCGGGCGATGTACTTTTTGAGGAGGGGGATGACCACGGGCGGGCCTATCTGATACTTTCCGGTCAATTAAATCTTCTAAAACAGAAGAATAATGAAAAAGATGTCATTCAACATTATGGCGAAGGTGATTTTCTCGGTTCTTTTTCTCTTCTTGGTGCGATACCTGCCCTTTTTACTCTTCAGGCGGCAACGGAAACTACAGTTTTGACCATCAATCGCAAACAGTTTTCAAAAATACTTGAACAATTTCCCGAAACAACTAAACTTTCCTTAGCAGCACTTTTACAGGAGCTGCATCATTGGGAGCGGACGAATATCCACAAGGCTGCGGCATGCTGCCTCAGCAGGACGGGGGCCACAGTCTTATAGAATGAGATCGGAGCACGAAGATGAGCATATGAAACTCTCCTTCCGGATAAATAACGACCTGTCGGAACTCAACACTCTGGTTGAGCAGCTCCGGATATTAGAAGATAAATGGTCTCTATCCAGGAAAACTGTTGCCGAAATCAACCTAGTTTTAGATGAATTGATTACCAATACCATCAAGCACGGCAAGTGCGATAAAAGGCATCCCATTGTCATTTCATTGCAAAAAACAGATCTGATGCTGACAATTCAAATTGTTGACACGGGCTTGCCTTTTGACCCGACTCTCTGTACCTTACCCGATACCAGTCTCCCTCTCGAACACAGACGGTGTGGCGGACTCGGCATTCTTCTGGTTCGTCAGTTCTGTGAATATTGGAATTACAGCAGATCTGATGACAAGAACATTCTAACCTTACAAAAAACCTTACCAAAGGAGCAGAGGTAACTACACCCGCCTGCACAAATACCTATGGAAACAACTATAACCAAAGACAATAATACAACTATCTTTGCTCTCAAGGGACGTCTCGACTCTAATTCCGCCCCCCAGTTTGAGCAGCAGTTACAGGATTTTCTGGTCTCACCCCGGAGTCATCTATTATTCGACTTTAACAATCTTGACTATATTTCCAGTGCCGGGTTACGAGTCGTCCTGAATACCGCCAAAGCCTACAAGTCGGGGAAATATCTCTTTGTCACCTGCGCTATGCAGGAACATGTCCAGGAGGTTTTTGAGATTTCTGGATTTGATTCCTTCATAACTATTCATCGTTCGCTTGATGAATCCCTTTCAGCCTTAAAAAACCAAGGATAAACAATTTTCGGCAAAGATCCCAATCAGTCAGTGTCTGCAAATCTACCGACTTTGAGCCGCTTATACCGGTTATTGAATGGTTATTCCCACAGCTCCTTCAACAATTTCGCCAACCTTCGCCGCGATGTCGATGCCCGCTGAATGCAGCTCTTGCAGCAGCTTTTTCGCCTGATCCTCTGGAAGAGCCAACAACAGCCCTCCCGAGGTTTGCGGATCATAGAGAAGTTCCTCCTGACTCTGCGACATTGAAACTTGTACATGGAGCGGGGATTTTGCCACCAGTTTTCTGTTCGCTTTATTGCTGCCGGTTGTCTGTCCCTTTTTGTACATATCATGCGCTCCTGGATAAAAAGGAATGGCATGATAGGTAAGAACCGCATGGGTTCCACTCCCCGAGGCAACCTCAAGCAAGTGTCCAAGCATCCCGAAACCGGTCACATCCGTGCAGGCATGAAGGTCATATTGCAGTGCTATTTCCATGGCCGGCCCGTTGAGTGAGGCTATGGTCGGCAAAATAGCCCGTTCCAGCTCCTTCATGCTGAATTTGCCGGCACGGACTGCATTAAAAAGCACTCCCGAGCCGAGTGGTTTGGTTAGGATCAGTGCATCACCTGGATTTTGCCCCGGCGTTGGTTATAATCCGGTCCGGATGGACAAGCCCATTTACGCAAAGGCCGTATTTCGGTTCGTTATCATCAACAGAATGACCTCCGGCCAGGCTGGCTCCAGCTTCGATAACCTTATCGCTGCCGCCCCGTAAAATTTCCCTGAGGAGGCCCATGTCCAGATCTTTTGTGGGAAACATCACCAGATTGAGCGCAGTGAGGGGTTTTCCACCCATGGAGTAGATATCGGAAATTGAATTAGCCGCGGCAATCTGACCAAACCAATATGGATCATCCACCGGTGGTGTTATAAAATCAACGGTGTTGATCATGGCCAGTTCGTCGGAAAGACGATAAACCGCGGCATCATCAGAGGTTTCTATGCCGACCAGGAGCTGTGGATCGCGGTGGGAACCCAATCCTTTGAGTGCGTCCGACAGATCCGCCGGACCAATTTTTGCCGCTCAGCCGCAGGTCCTGGCTAAGCCGGTGAGTGTCTTTTTCTTAAAAAGCTGCATTTCTTTATCACCAAATAAATGTTCAAAACAACATAATTGTCCAATTCTCAGTAACGAAGCAAAGATTGCGATATTCTCCTTCGACCTGAGTCTCAGTAAGCCTGTCCGAGAATAGGCAGATCAGTGGCAAAATTTAAGATCAAAGCGAAAAGATACAAGATCACGTTCAATGCTGTCTTCCGCCATTGCCCTGTTGCCGGCCGGCCCTGATCGCTACTGACTATCGAACGAAGTGCATTATTGCCCTATTTATTGACAAACAGCCCATCAATCGGTAAACAGGAATGAGAATACCTCTGCGAGTTCAATATGTTTCCGTTTTTAGATGCCGTTTTTCGTACAAGAGAGAAATGAATCATCATGGAGGGGGCCTACCCATGAAATCCGATCAGAACATCGCCCTGCTCATCGACTGTGATAATGTCAGCCATAGCGCAATCTCCGGAGTTCTGTCCGAACTCGCCAAATACGGCATTATCAATATCCGCAGGGCTTACGGCAACTGGAAAAGCAAGCAACTGAACGGCTGGGAGGAAAAGCTGCATCCTTTTGCTATTAAACCGATCCAGCAATTCCCATACACCCAGGGAAAGAATGCCACGGATGCGGCAATGATCATCGATGCCATGGATCTACTGTATGAAAAACAGGTGGATGCCTTTGCTCTCATGACCAGTGACAGCGATTTTACCCCCCTGGTTATGCGAATACTCTCCAGTGGCTTGAAAGTTTATGGCTTTGGCGAAAAGAAAACCCCTTCCCCTTTTGTAAATGCCTGTTCGCAATTTATCTTCACCGAAAATCTTGAAGACACTTCAGCCGAAAGCGAAGAAGCCGGACATGAATCCGAAAGAGCCGTCAAAGCTTCCCGTAATGAACTGAGAGGAGACCGCTCCCTGGTTAAACTGTTAAGAAACGCCGTGGAACAAACTGTCGAGGAAGACGGCTGGGCACATCTTGGCCGGGTCGGTCAGTATATTTCCAACAACACCTCGTTTTCTCCGATAAATTATGGCTATAAAAAACTGAGCGATATTATCCGGGTCAGCGAGCTGTTCAAGATTGAGATGCGAATGAATAATTCGGTGATGTATATTAAGGATATCAGGAAGTAACACCAAAGATTCGATCACCCCCGCCACTGCACATCTCGGTGAAATTGAGTATGCGAATGCACATGATCCGGTTGCAGGTGCCCTTCCACATCTTACACTCTTTCCGGCGTGCAGTTCGTGAAACATGTTCCCTAGTTTTTCCGAAGTTTCTCCGCAGAGTGTCTTCCTGCTGTATTTCGGTGTCCACACCACATGATACTTGCATTCCCAATTGCGGTGGCTTAAAACATTGTATGTCGTTCAGGAAACCTCCTTATCTGTGATTTTGTGCGATCCACGGATCTGGAGGTTTCTTTATTTTGCAGCAACAACGTTGATGAAGAGTTTTTGCGACGCCATCTCGTTTGAAAAAACGATTTTTATAAAGAGTCGGAGATGAAAGGAAATTTTTCAGTCGTTTTAGTTTTTTTGTTGGTCGAATTATGTTTTTTTACATCCAAATTGCAGGCTGTGCAATCCTCTCCGGCTGCATCCCCGAAACATACACAGATCCTTGCGAATCATCTGCTTGCAGCAACCCCTGATGCTGACGCAAACGGTATATCATTGTCGGCAGCAGAACGTTCCTTCATTAAAATCCATCCAATTATTCGTGCCCATAATGAACAGAACTGGATACCGTTCAATTTTTTTCGTGATGGGAAACCCGAAGGGTATACTATAGATATTCTGAACCTGGTGGCAAAAAAACTAGGAATTAAATTCGAATATATCAGCGGTCCCACCTGGGATGAGTTTATGGGAATGCTGAAGAGTAAAGACATTGATGTTATCGGCAACATGGTGGAAAACCAGGAGCGGAGACAGTTTGCCGATTTCACCTTGCCGATCATTAAAAACCCCCTCAACATTATCAGCCAAGCCACCCAACCTTTCAGGAATCTACAAGAACTCGAGGGTCACAAAGTAGCTATCGTAAAAGGGTTCTGGTATCAAACTTTATTGGAAAAACAAGCTCCTGGAATTGAACTTCTTCTGGTAGACAGCAGTGTGGATGCACTTAAAGCGGTAGCCTTCGGCAAGGCGGACGCTACAATTGATATCGGAACCGTGATGCAGCATCTTATGCTGGACTATAACATTCCCAATCTCATTATCTCCGGCGAGACCAAAATTCCAGGAGGTGAAAATTTTTATAATTGTATTGGCGTTCGAAAAGATTGGCCCCTATTGGTAAGTGCTCTGAATAAGGCACTTCGAGCGATAACATACCAAGAAGAGCAGCAGCTCAAACAGAAGTGGTTTGTTTTGCAAACAATGACACCGACTGAGCGAGTCTCACTAACCGATGAGGAACTGATATATCTTGAGAATCATCCGACAGCTTCCATCGCCCTGATAAGTGATTATGCTCCCTTTTCCTATGTAGAGAACGGAGAATTAAAAGGTTTTGACAAAGACATGCTGTCGCTGATTTCTAAGAATACCGGCTTGAAATTTCATGAGAAGGTGGACCACTGGAACAATAACCTGAACAAGTTCAAAAATCAAAAAGTCGATATTATTGCCGAGATTTCACATAAAAAGGAGCGGGAGGCGTTTACACTTTTTACCACACCATATTATGAAATCCCCGTTGTTATTTTTGTTCGGGATGACTTTAAGAATTTTAAAGGCCTCGTAAGTCTCAGTGGGAAAAATGTTGGGATACAGAGCGGAATATTTTACGAAAAAGAACTCAACGAAATTGGTGGAATCCATCTCATCAGGTTTGATAATTATGAAGATCAGTCCAAGGCGCTGGCTTATGGCAAAATTGATGCATTAATTCAGAATCTGTCGGTCATTAATTATCAGGTTCGAAAATTTGGTCTCAGCAATATTCAAGTCGCTGGAGAGTTCAAGCTGAAAGGCGTCGAGAGAGAGGATCTACGTTTGGGCGTTAGACCGGAAAAGAGATTGCTCTTCTCCATCCTGCAAAAAGGACTGAACGCCATCAGTGAAGATGAGTTTTCGACAATTGCAAATCGTTGGCTGAGTGCGGCTGATGTTAAAATGGGCAAAGCGCGAGATACCAAACTTCTACTTTCTTCAGCCGAGCAGCATTATCTGGCAGGTCGGGATGAGATACTGATGGGTGTGCATCCTAACTGGATGCCTATTGAGTCAATCAGTAAGAACGGTAGCCACGACGGAATGGCAGCCGAATTCATGAATATAATCAGTCAACGGATCGGCAAGGAGATAAAACTTGTTCCAACAAAAAAATTCAGTGACACCCTGAACAATTTGAAACAGCGCACATGTGACATTCTTTCCTTGGCGCAGAAAACACCGGAGCGAAGTGAATATCTGAACTTCACCGAATCATATCTCAGCATGCCTATTGTGATCGCCACACGTTCCGATCAATTATTCATCGACGATATTAATAAATATCTCAATAAAACATTTACCGGCATCAAGGACTTTGCCTATATACAAATCCTCAAAAACAAGTATCCCGGAATTAATATTCTTGAAGTTGAGGATATTGAAGAGGGTATTGAAAAAGTTCGTTCGGGAGAAGCTTTTGGATTTATCTGTTCCATGGCTGCCATTGGTTACAAGATTCAACAGTCAAGCCTGGCGGACATCAAGATAGCCGGCAAGTTTGACCTGAATCATGAACTGTCAATCGCTGTGCGCAATGATGATCCTCTGTTATTTTCCATTATGCAGAAAGCAGTTGCATCTTTAACGGAAGAAGAGAGACTGAACATTTATAACAAATGGGTATCCGTTGTTTTTGAGAAAACATTCGACTATACCCTCCTCTGGAAAATCTTAGCTATATTTTCTACAATCCTACTTGGCATTTTCTACTGGAACCGAAGGCTGACAACGCTCAACCGTGCCATTCAGAAAGCCAACATGGCCAAGGGCGAGTTTTTGGCAAACATGAGTCATGAAATCCGTACGCCGATGAATGCCATTATCGGTCTATCTGAACTGGCCCTCAATCAGGATATGGGCCCTAATTTGAGGGATTATTTTGAAAAAATCAATTCATCGGGTAATTCTCTACTGGGAATCATCAATGGTATTCTTGATTTTTCTAAAATCGAAGCAGGTAAGCTTGATTTTGAAAACATAGATTTTTCTTTAACCGACGTTCTCAAGACAATCTCCAGCACTTTTTACTTTAATTTGTCTGAAAAAGGGATTGAGCTGATTACCTCCATTGAACCTGATGTACCTTTGCATCTTCAAGGTGATCCCTTTCGAACAGAACAAATATTCACCAATTTAGTTAACAATGCCATTAAGTTTACTGATCATGGAGATATTACGATTCGTGTGGCTTGCATAAAAAGAAATCCCGCGCGGGTGAGACTGCTGTTTTCAATTAGCGATACGGGTATCGGAATAGCTCAAGACAGGATAGTGGATTTGTTTGAGCCGTTTGCCCAGGTGGACAGCTCCACTTCCCGAAAACATGGTGGGACAGGTTTAGGACTCTCTATTTGCAAACAACTGGTAGAAAAGATGAACGGGAGGATTTGGGTCGACTCTGAAAAAGATAGAGGAAGCGTTTTTTCTTTTGAAGCTGAGTTCGGGATTCAACCCTATAAAAGTGAGACGACATTATCGCTTCCCCCTGATCTGGTGGAAAGCAAACAATCGGGAATAAAAATTGATCCTGCAACGCTTAAAGCCATCAGAGGTGCAAAAGTATTGCTTGTTGATGATAACGAGATTAACAGACAGGTAGCCACAGAATTTTTGGAGTATGCTGCGTTGTCAGTCGCCACGGCAACCAATGGCAAGGAAGCCGTTGCCGCTGTCAAAAGCAGTCATTACGATGCCGTGTTGATGGATATTCAGATGCCGGAAATGGATGGCTATGAAGCAACTAAATTAATCCGTAACTGGGAAGCGACACAAAAACACATCTTGTCGGAGCAAAATGTTTACTGTATACCCATTATAGCCATGACCGCCCATGCAATGGAGGGAGATAAAAGCATCTGCCATGCCGCGGGAATGAACGATTATGTAACCAAGCCAATTGAGACAAAACAACTATTTGATGTCCTTCACAAATGGATTCAACCTGGTGATCGAAAAGTGGTCGACAAACAGCCTGCCCCTGAAAAAGATGATACCTACATCCCGGATCAGCTTCCAGGAATTGATGTGAAGACAGGATTGGAGCGATTAGGTGGAAATAAGAAACTTTACAAAGAACTTTTGTTAAAATTCATAGAGAGATATTCTCTCGCACCCCAACAGATTCGAAGTGCATTGGAAAGCAACAAAACAGAAGAGGCAGCTCATCTTGCACACACATACAAGGGTGTCAGTGGCAACATTGGGGCGACCAAGATATATTCATCAATAAATGAGTTAGAACAAATGTTTCAGCAAAATAAAAAATCTGAAATAGATGGATTGCTGAATACATTGGAAAAAGAAACCAAGAGAATTGCCGACTCATTGAGCATTTGGACAGAAAATAATCAAAGCCAAAGCGTATATCAACCGCCGGGAGTTCTTTTAGATGCTTCCCGAATTATACCGGTCCTGAGGACCTTGGCTACTTGTTTGCAAGACAATGATTTTGATGCCATAGATAGTATTAACATATTGAAATCACAGATAGGCCCTGAAAACCTGCCGATATTAAATCAAATTGAAGATTTGGCGAATGATTTACAATTTGAAGAAGCGTATGGGAAGCTGAAAGATTTGTGCGAACAACTGTCTCTTCGGATTTAGTGCTTCACAGATTATTCAGGCTTAGAAGAAATTAATCAGCGAAAGATACTTAACCCGGCTTATTATCCCGTTGACCTGGGATAAGGGAAAGATATGGCGAAAGGAACCAAGCAAAAAGTGTTAATCGTTGAAGATGTCATTGATAATATCAAGATTCTCATCGATTTATTGAAGCCTGAATACAAAACCTTTTTCGCTGAGAATGGAGAAAAAGCCCTTGATATAGCACAAAAAAAGATCCCTGACATAATATTGCTGGATATTGTGATGCCCCAAATGGATGGATATGAAGTGTGTCAAAAACTCAAATCCAACCCAAGGACCCAAGATATTCCTGTTATATTCATATCAGCGATGAATAAAGTTGGTGATGAAACTAAAGGACTGGAAGTCGGTGCCGTGGATTACATTACCAAACCAATAAGCCCCGCGATTGTTAAGGCAAGAGTGAAAAATCATTTAAAATTACGAAGCGCAATGCAGGAACTGAAGCGTCTCTATAGCACAGCATTAGATTCTAATCCCATGACTGGTCTTCCCGGAAACAACAGTGTTGCCAATCGAATCAAGAAGGCCATAGAGAAAAATGAAAATGTTGGGGTAATTTATTCTGATTTGGACAATTTCAAAGCATTCAATGACAAATATGGTTTTGCCTTAGGAGATGATGTTATAAAGTTTACCTGCACTATTCTTCAAGAAGTTATTTCCGAGATGAATATTAAAGAGGCATTTATCGGTCATATCGGGGGAGACGATTTTGTCTTGATTATACCTTCAACCCGGATTCAAGAAGCAGCAGATAAAATAATCCAGCGGTTCGATGATGGCGTCATTAATTTTTATTCCCACGAAGATCTGGTTTCCAAATGTATCCAATCAGTTAGCCGACAAGGAGAAACACAGTCCTTTCCGCTCATGTCAATCAGTTTAGCCGGGGTTGATTTATCGCATCGCAGATGCAATACATACCTTGAAGTTAACGATGCCTGTGCACTTACTAAAAAAATTGCCAAATCAATACCAGGGAGCAGTTTTTTTTTGGAGAGACGTATCGAGAAATAACCGCTTCTCTGGTTCTTTCCAGGCTCGATTTCAGTAACTGTTCATCTAAAATAGAAGAATCAACAAATTGATCGGCTTATTGATAAAATCCGTCGCTCCCGCCTCAAAGGCCCTGGTAATGGTCCCGGCATCCTCCATCCCTGTGACCATAACCACCGGAGTGTGAGCACCTCCCGGCAGACCTCGCAGTATTCTGGTAACCGTTCACCAGCACCCCATTTTCGTCCGATCAGGCCGCCTCACATAGCCAACTATAGCTCGGAGGCCGGCTTGAACGAACCTGGAGCACTGGATGAAAGGTTACAGATACGAGTTATGCGGCCTTTCAGTGTGGACCGGTGAACGATTACGTATTCTGCAGGTCTCAAAGCCATCCATTTCAGGTATGATCACATCGAGAAAAATAAGATCCGGAGGAGATTGATGGAAAATCTCCATAGCTTCCCGGCCGCTTGCAGCCTCAATAACCGTATGTCCCGAGTTTTCGAGGGTGAATAGAAGTTGCAGAGGGGCAGAGACATCGTCATCAACAACCATCGTTAAGGTAATATCAGGAATAGATTAGGGATCCGCAAACCTGCCACCACGGGGTAAGCACAAAAAAACGTATGATTACAATGACCAACGGCATGCAGGTAGAAGTCCGCTAAACATTTGAGAAGAGTAAGAGGAAATGTATGAAAAACAGTACGAGACAATTGATTGAGCGCTTTGTCGCGGAATATCAGAAAAAAAATATGACAACGACGAACTGGGGTGTCCCGATCGTCGGATTTGCCGATGCCGCCGATCCCCTATTCGAACACCTCAAAACAGTAGTAAGCCCAACTCACGCAGTCCCGCGGGATCTGTTGGCGAATGCCGAGACTGTAGTCGCTTTTTTCCTGCCTTTTCCCAAGTCCGTCACCACCACAAATATCAAGGAGCGCCTCAGTTCTCCTGAATGGGCCGTAAGTTATATTGAAACCAATGAACTGATAAAGCAGCTCAGTCTCCATCTGACGGAGGTATTTGCCGCCGCAGGTGAAGAAGTGGTCACTATTCCAGCCACGCATAATTGGATTGAGGATAAATTGATCAGTAACTGGTCCCACCGGCATGTCGCCTATGTAGCCGGACTCGGCCGATTCGGCCTCAATAATATGCTCATTACCGACAAAGGATGTTCCGGCAGGATCGGGAGTTTGATCACATCAGCTACGATAGAACCGGATGTGCGTCCTGAAGTGGAAAGCTGCCTCTATAAATATGACGGCAGTTGTAAAAAATGTGTCAGAAAATGCGTCAACGAAGCGCTTTACGAAGATTCTTTTGATCGGTTCAGATGTTATGACCAATTACTCAAAAATGTTAAGGAACACAAAGCGGTCGGCTATGCTGATGTCTGTGGTAAATGCCTTGCCTCGGTCCCCTGTTCCCACATCAATCCTGTAAAAATGAAGTTCCAGACACGAAAATGACGGAGGGGAATAACACTGTTCTCAGGATATCGCATATCGGAGTCATTGAAAGATGGCGCCGATTCCCATTGCACTTTTGCGGGCAAAACGGGGAACAATATCGGGTTTGGTTCGTGTAATCATCTTTCGGTTATACTGTTATAGATAAGTGGGATGCAACTCCCAGGATACATATATCTCAGCGATTTTACATATTGAATAGGAAAATATTAGTTTGGCATTAGGGCAAAATCCCTGAGTGGCACCTGCTTTGGTACAACCACCGGGACGCCGCCGATATCGTGGATCTCAGCTTCAATCTGAAAAACCTCCCGGATTGTGTCCGTCGTAATAATTTCGTGATCTCCCGCAGCAAAAAGGGAGCCGTTTTTCAGCAGCACAAAATGATCGGCAAAGCGCAGGGCCAGACTCAGGTCGTGGATGACTATCACCACCATTAATTGGAGTTCCTGGCTAATTCTCTTGAGTAGCGATAATGTATCCATCTGGTTTTTGATGTCCAGGTGACTGATCGGCTCGTCAAGCAGCAGGATTTTAGGCTCCTGGGCCAGGGCCCGGGCAATGACCACCTTCTGTAACTCGCCACCGGAGAGTTCCGTGGTCAGGCGCAAAGCATAGTCTTCAAGACCGAGGCGGTGCAGGGTGTCGCGTACCACCTTGAGGTCTTTCTCACCGACACTCCAGGTGATGTGCGGCTTACGTCCCAGCAGAACTGCATCGAAAACAGTGCATGAGGAGGGTGTCGATTTCTGTGGCATGTAGCCGATATGCCGCGCAATGTCGTTGCCGGTCATGCTTGTAAGCTCTCTGCCGTTCACCATAATGGCGCCGCATTTTGGTTTGAGAATGTTGTTCAAGGTTTTCAAGAGAGTCGATTTTCCCGAGCCATTGACGCCGAGGACGGCAATGAAACGGCCTGCCGCCATCTGCAGGGTTAAATCCCGCAGAATTAAGCGGTTGCCGTAGCCGAAGGTAAGGTTTTTTATTTGAATCATAGGTCACATCCTTTTCTTTCTTGCGAGCAGCCAAAGAAAAAGCGGGGCGCCGGCAAAGGAAGTGATGATCCCAACCGGCAGGATCACCGGGGTTATGATTGTGCGGGCTACGAGATCGGAGACCAGCAATAACAAGGCTCCGCAAACGGCGGAGGATGGTATCAGATAGCGATAGTCGTCACCAACTGCAAAACGCATGAGATGCGGCGCCATAAGCCCGACAAAGCCGATTATGCCCAGAAAGGAGGTGCTGATCGCCACTGTGAAGGCCGCAAGAATCATGCTTGTCAGCCTCAGCCGCCGCACAGGTACCCCAAGGCTGCAGGCGACGTCATCTCCCCATTTCAACGCGTTATAATTCCAGCGATCGGCAATGAAAAAAAGCCCTGCCGGTACGACTGCCAGCAAAATAATACTGTTTTCCAGCCAGCCGGCCTTGCCTAAATCACCGAAAGTCCAGAAAACAGTGGCAGCCACCTGGACGTTGTCGCCAAAATACTGCAGCAGCATGGTCCCGGCCCCGAAAAATGAGCTCAGCGCCACCCCAGCCAGGATGATCGCCTCTGGGGCGATGTCTTTCAAGGATGACAGGCCCAGAATGAAGACCACTGTGAGCAGTGAGCCGGCAAAGGCAGATATGATCACCATATGGGGAGAAGCGATCGTCACCATGTCCGTCCCGGCAAGCTGGGTTTGACCCGCCCCGAGAACGATGATCGCAAAGGCGGCGCCAAATGCAGCCCCCTGCGAGACGCCGATGGTAAAGGGTGAAGCCAGTGGGTTCTTCAGGATATTCTGCATCACCGCTCCCGCCATGCCCAACCCTGCTCCTGCCAGCAGGGCGGCGACTGTTCTTGGCAAGCGGATATTCCAGATCACATGACCGATCCGGCTGTCCCGGCTCCATGAGAGCAAGGTTGTGAACAGTTCGGCATTGCTGGTCGGAAGTGAGCCGGTCCGTATCGACAGAAATGCAGCAATCACCAGCAACATAAAAAGCAATAACCCGATGCCGCTTTTGCGTCTCAAAAGGTGCCGGTAACCTGCGCTGATGCCTTGATCAGTTGATAACGAGTCCATCGCTTTCAAACCGGACCCGGCCAAAGCCGTGGTATTGCTTTTTGAGGGTAGCATAGGCTCTTACTCCTATGAAAAATGAGAAAATCTCATCGGCTTTGGCCTCCGGATCGATATCGTTGAAGGCGTTCGGATAGAGTGATTTGCCTATAAACCAGGCGTCGGCCAGGGCGATCTCGATATTGGTATGGTAGTTATTGTAGGGCATGATCAGAAAAACACGACCTTCCCTGACCGCCTTGAGCCGATGATAGAATTCAGGGTCTTTGCGGTAACCTTCGACCACCTTTTCCAGGCCGCCCGCATCGATAAAGATGTTGTCCGGGTTCCAGACCAGAAGCTTCTCCGGATCGATGAAAAAATGTCCGATTTGCCCAACCTCGTTGGCAACATTGCAGCTGCCGGCCCAGGTTAAGGGGACAAAGAACGATTCGGTGCTGGTGATCGGTTGCGTGCCCATATAGGAAATAGCCCCGACATAAGTTCGGGGACGGGCGCTGTCGGCAATGTCTGCAGTGCGGGAGGCCAGGTCTTTTTCCAGGAAATTTATATAGTCGATAAGTAGATCAGCTCGTTCATTTCGCTGCAAAAGGTGGCCCAAAGTTTGAACGGCCATCTTGACTGTCGTCATTTCGATGGCCCCGGGTTTGCCGTAACTGAGCACAAAGACCGGAATGCCTGTCTTTTGCTGGATGGTTTCAACCTGGGCGATATCCATGCCCATGGCCAGGATCAAGTCGGGCCAGACAGTGATGATTTTCTCAAAATCCGGTAACCTGCCCGGTCCACCCTCGCCGATCACCGGCAAGGTCTTGCCCTTTTCATAAGTAGCCAGACCGTAAGGACGTCCTGCAGAGGTCCACTTCGTCTCGATCGCCTCCATACCCACCACCAGATCCAGACTTCGCAAGTAGACCATATACCTTGTGGCTGCGCCCAGGGGGACGACCTTTTTGATTTCTGTGGGAACCTGTAGCTTCCTTCCGGCCATATCGATAACTTCAACCGTCGCTGCAGATTCTGCGAGTGGCAGGATCTGCGTCCCAAAAAGTAGATTCACAGCCAGGATAAAGACTAATCTTCGCGCCATATGACAACCTCTTTTTCCAGATGCACCTCGTGTTTCACTAGATCGTCTTTACAATTACTGCAGACAATCGTTCGAACGACATCATGAATTGCTTGTGTCCGCGCTGGAGTCTCGAAGCATCCAGTGGCATTCCTGCAATTCCAGCGGGGACAACCATAGTCTACCATCCCCTGTTATAATCGGGAAAACAGTCGAGACAGACCTTCTTGCCTTCGTGCAGGCGCATCTTGTTCTCAGGAGCTGCCTCACCGCAGATCTCGCAGGTCTCGTTGGCAAAGAGCCTGGCACTTACCGGCGGCCTGAAGGAAGGAGTGCTGAAGGCAAAGATCTCCTCGTCCGGGGCAGTGAGGATTTCCTGCTGCATTTTATCCCTGTCAATGTCCTCACCTCTCCGCATGACCTTTTTTAACAGGATACGGAGGCTGTCACCGCTCTTCCTGTTAAAAAAGCTGAAGGCCATCTTGCCCGTGCCGCGATAGATCAGGTTGCCTTTGCCCATGCTGCATCCGGTGAGTACTTGTACCGCATCGACACCGCAGGCATCGTTTTCGGTAACGCAGACGATTTCCTCATCGGCCGAGAAGGTGATACCCAAGCGGTCTTTTGCCGCAAGCGCTGCCCTGTAGCCGATTGCCAATCCCGGACAGGAGTGACCATGAAAATTAACGCAGTTTTGCCAGGTAGGTTGATCAAACATTTTTTTCTCCTTGGTTTTGAGTAAGATCTTACGATTAAAAGCGATGTTCGCTTGGGGCCTCGATGTTAAAAAATCCATTTTAAGGAAGTGCCGACCATTATCCCGGGAAGCGGGTAGCCAAATACTTCTTCATAGGTTGTATTGAAGAGGTTTTGCACAAAGAGATTCAGTTCACCTTTTTCATATACCGAAATTTTCAGGTTAACGTCGCAGGTCAGGCTGGAATCGACGGTGACGAGTTTTTTGGCGGTATTACCTCCGCTGTCGGTGTAGGCATAGATGCCGGTACGGTCGCCACTGAAATGAAAATCCGCATTGAGTGTCGATCGATAGGGAAGTTTGAACTCTGCTCCCATCGACGCCTTCCACTCAGGCAGGAAATCGAGTTCGTCGGTCAGATGGGCGGTATCGAAAGTATCCCCATCCTTCCTGCTCTTCTGGTAAGAGAGGGAGGCCCGACCGGACAGCCAGGAAGTCAGTGCTATCCGTTGCTCGATAGAGGCTCCGTAGAGTGTCACTTTATCGATATTGTAGACGCCGCGCCAGTTGGGATCGTGGCGAAATATTATAAAGTCTTTAATATCATAATAATAACTAGAGAGGTTCGTCAATGTGGTGGCGGAATAGTTGTGTTGGTAGATCAGTTCCGCCGCGGTGTTCTTTTCCGGTTGCAAGGTCGAACTGCCATGGGTCATGCCGTTGGCCCACCAATACATCTCCGGCAGACCAGGGGTTCGCACCGACTGGTAGAGGGAGGCAGTGAGTTTATCGTCTTTCGTGATGCCGTAAGTGCCGGTCAGTTTCGGACTTAATGTGTCATCGCTGAATTCTGCAATCTGGGCACCGTTCTGCGGCTTGAGCTTATAGGTGTCATATCGCAGGCCGGGAGTCAGGATAAACGAATCAGATACCTTCCAGGTATCCTGCAGAAAATATCCTATCATATCGGCTTTCTGGCTTGGCTTGGAACTTGGGTCAGGTCTGCCGTTATAGGCGACATCGATATAATTCACAGTGATATCGCCATAGGCGAGGACCTTGTACTGGATGCCACCGACAAGTTCATGTTCTCCGATCGGAACGGTTGATTTCATACTGCTGCCGTAGGAACGGTCCGATGCCACCGACTGGTCGAGAACCTGGGTGCCCGCCCCGTAACCGGGTACCAGTCCGGCCAGGGAATAGTTCTTCTCTTCCCGATCCTCAATGTTCTTGTAAAGCTTGAACTCAACTATCGCATCTGCGATGGGCTGATCGTATCCGAAATCAAGATAGTATTTTGTTTTGTCGGAACTGCTGCCCGGGGCCGAGGTAAAAGCCCTGCCGAAGGGTGGCGCCAGGTTCTCTCCAAAAGACAGAGGGTAATCGGAGTTGATCTTCCGGTAAAAATCCGGATTATCCGGATCTGCTGATTTTCTGTTATTAACTATAAAGCCGCGAATGTCCTCGGAGTATTGCATGCCGAGTGATAGGATGCCATCCAGCGGCATCTCGATACTGGTGGTAAGATTGAAATTTTTGCCTTCGAAATCGTTGTTCCAGAGAAAAGCGTCGGCCTTCTGGTAACTGGCCCCTAATGAATAACCTACCGCGCCGATCCTATAAGAGTGGGTGAGACGATAATTCTGAGCCAGGTCAAGCCCGCTGCCGGTAGAAATATTTCCATAGATGGACGCCTCCGGAGTTGTGGTCGGTATCTTTGTTATGACATTGATGACGCCTCCGAGATTATTGTTGCCATACAGGGCAGAACTGCCCCCTCGAATGATCTCAATTTTTTCGATATTGTCCAGGGGTATGGTTCCCCAGTCAATATAATAACCGCCGACGACACCGGCGGCATTGACCGGCCGACCATTGATGTTCAACTCGATTCGGTTAGATGACAACCCCCTGATGGAAACGATGTCTTTGGTGTCGCCGATACCGGCTCGGCGGTTGATGGTAATGCCGGTTTCATCCTTTATCGCATCCGGAATTGTTGCATTTTTGCCCTTTTCGATAGTTTTGGTCCCGACCACTGTGGTGGTATCCGAGACAGCCGAGTCGGTTACGACGATTTCCTCGAGAGTCATATGTTCAAGTGAGGTCTGAGCTGGAGCGCTTTCGAGAAGAAGAAGCGGACTGCAGATGGCGGAAGTTACCGCGGTCAAGACCATGGCCTGTAATGAGTTGCTTTTTCTCCTGTGTGCTTTCATCTCCTCCCCTAATAGTATTACTTCGTTATTTAAATATCATCACGTGAGTTTAAAGACGATGGTAAGCTCCATGGAAGTGGCTCTGCTTAGAACGCCGTCGGGTGGCGGTGGCATAGGGGATGCCTGCCGGACCGCATCGACGGCTGCCTCGTCGAGACAATTGTGACCGGAACTCTTGCTTACATCCACCGCCGAGACCTGCCCGTCCGGGCTCAGAACAAACCGGATGGAAACCTTGCCTTCCAACCGACGCGATCTAGCCCTGAGCGGGTAACGTTTCTGCTGTTCTATACGTATCCGGACAAGGCCCAGATAATTGCGAACTCTTGAGACATTCTGTTCTGAAGCCATATCCTGCCGGGAAGTGAGGACAGCCTGTTTCAGGCGGGTTGGACTATTCTGTGCAAAGTCTTGCCGCGGGGACGAAACCTCGGGCGACGTTGGAAGGTAATCAGGATGTTTTGCCGGCATCGCCTTGGGTTCCGCTGTTACTGCCTTTGGATTGATTCGCTTGACCTTTTGGGGAGAAATGTGGGCCGTGACCTTCGGCTGAGGTTTTGTCACCGGCTCGGATTGGGATACGGCAGGCGCCTCTTCCTTTTGGGTAGAGATATTTTGTTGGGGAGGAGTGTCAACACATTTCAGTATGGAAAAATCGAGATGTATTGGCTTGGGCGGCGGCACCATCGAGCCGGCAAGCAGTATTAAAAATCCGGCCGGTAGACTGTGCAAAAGAATTGATTCCATCAGCGCCCGACCGTCCTTTCTCATCGTGTTGTTTCCGTTTGCAGACTCATCTTGGTAAATCCCAGGTCCCGGACGATATCCAGGACATCGACAAAGGACTGCAGGGCCACTGTTTTGTCCGCCCGAATGAGAAGCGGTGTTTGCCGGTCTTCGAGTAAAAGATGAGCACGAAGATTTGCGGTGCCGCACTCGGTGTCCCGAAAAAAGACCATGCCGTCCCGAGCTATCGTAACACTCAGCCCCCGGCCGTCGGTTGTGCCATGCCCGGCCTTGGGGAGTTGGACGGGAATCGTGCCGTTGGCAATAAAGGTCGCGGTGGTCAAGACGATGGTCAACAGGACCAGCATGATGTCAATGAACGGGATCACATTGATGCCGTCAAAGCCTTTGTCATCCATGCCGTATCTCCCAGGTCAGGAGTAGTTCCTTGGCCCGCCTTACAAGCAGGTTGTAGAGTACCACGGCAGGAATCGCAACCAGAAGTCCGGCGGCAGTGGCTTTCAGTGACAGAGCAAGTCCGGTCATGATCCGGGCCGAATCCACTAACCCTTCCTGGCCCATGGTAGAGAAGATCAACATAATGCCAAGCACGGTCCCAAGCAGTCCGACGTAGGGAGCATTGCTACCGATGGTGGCGATGATATGCAGACGCCGGGTCAGCGCCAGCTCAAGCAACCGCCTGTCGGCGAAATTTCCAAGAGTCAGCCCCTTGAAAAAACGGAATCGTTCGATGGCCACTGCCACCGCAATCACACTCATGCAGGCCAGCAGACCGATAACGCCGTATTCTACTAGAGATTTAAACAATTCCATTTCTACCTCATGGCGATATTGCGATGTTAATGTAGTAGACCAACAAAATAACACTAAATGAAATGTCGTAACACTATAACAGGACGAAATATATTTTCAAGCAGTTTGTAACACATTATTTTTAATTGTATTACCGTGGTTTCCGTTTTTGCAAAGTGGTGGGTGGTGGTGTTGATGCTGGAGTTGCAATACTGCGATTCTTTACAGTCGCAAAGCGTTGCATTCCAGGCGATTCTCTCTGTAATTTTTCTCTTCAACAGAACTTTATTCCCTGATAATTTACTGAATTTAAATAATATTTATTTTTTAGCAGAGACCGGTCCGCAGTTTGCTTGTCATTCAGTAAGACTTGGCGTTCGGGTGTTGATTTTCGAAGCCCACAATCGTGGACTGTACAATTGCCGGAATATCATGGCATAGAGGGGATTCCATTTGTAACCAAGGCGCTAAGGTGGAGATATCGGTAGAAAGTTGCCCGTTACACAAATAGGTGTGGCGGGAGGCATGTGTGAAGAAACACCAAACAAGGAGGACAGATTATGCCGGGATTTAATAAGCAAGGTCCGGAAGGGGTCGGACCAATGACGGGAAGACAAAGAGGACTATGTATCAGGACGGAAAAGCAGCCTTTTGTAAGTGCTGAAAGTCTTCTTGGAAGAGGGATGGGCAGGCGTAGAGGGTTGGGTCAGGGCCAAGGTCGTGGCCTAGGTCTGGGCCGCAAGTTAGGAAACGCTATGGAACAGGGACCAATTCCTGAATCGGGCAATGCTGAAGAGCTGCAAAAGCTGAAGGAAGAGTATCAGGCAGCAAAAAAAATGGTCAGCTCTATCGAAAAAAGAATAGCAACTTTAGAAGGCGAAAATTCAAAGTCTTAGCGACGAAAAATAACCGGGATCGTTCAATGAACACTCCCGGTTTCCAGTCTCTCTTTCCCGATACTGGTTCTAACTACTGAATAAAATATTGATGCAGGAATCCCTTTCATTAAGGCTATCCCCGGTAAAATAAATGATATTAAAGTTCAATGGTTCCGCCACAAAAATGAAGCACTTCTTGACTTAAGTGGCCATTTTATGGTCGTATTAAAGTCACGAACAAATGCCGAGAGAAGTCAGGTAAACGTCAAGTCAACTCTTCAAAGGGGTGTAGGGATTTGGGGTCCACACTCCATCAATCAGAAGGGCGGCAAGTGGCAAGACCATTGACAGAAAGGGACGCGGAAGACCTCAACCTGTTCAGGCACCGAAACAGGTTGTTGACAGCCATCAGGGAACAAAGTTTGTGCGACCCTGAAGAACAAAGCCATGCCATCATTTTTCAACATTGCTGCAATACCCTGGCAGGTGCCTTTCACTGCAAGTTCGTTTGGGCCGGAGATATTGACAGAGAGACAAATTGCCTTATTCCCATTGCCGCATCACCTCCTACCGCTCTCACTGATTCACTCATACTAAATCATCTTAAAGACATATTTATTGCGCAATTTGGTCGCGATCTTTCTTCGTTGCCCCAACGGTTCCCTTTATACTTCGTGCCTGAAAAATCAGACCAAAAGGAATCTGCCTCTTACAAATCCGCATACTACAATTGTACCATCCTGCCGGTGGGTTACCAACAACGGACATATGGATTTGTGGCCATGCACTGCAAGGAACAAATCAACAACTGCGACCAGAAAATGGAGTTTGTTGCCCATGTCATCGATGATATTGCCCTGGCGCTTTATTCGCAAGACACAGCGCGAAAGTTAAAAATAGAGCGGGATTTCAATAAAGACATCGTCGACACAATTCAGGCCCTGATGGTTACGATCAGCCCCTGTGGAACAATAATATCTTTTAATCGGAGAGCCGAACAGGTAACCGGCTACAAGGAACAGGAAATACTTGAGAAATATTGGGTAGATGTTATGACCTCTCCCAGCAATAGGTTGGAATTTCAAAAACTCTTTTCAGAAACCCTTAAAGGCGCCCAGGCAAACATCCACTTTTCGGCCCCACTGCTCGCTAAGGACGGCACGGAACGTTTCATCAGCTGGCACGGTTCCATCAGGCACAATATTGAGCAAGGCAAAGTCGGCCTCGTCATGATCGGCATCGACGAAACGGAAAAACTGGCTGCAGACCAGCAACTCAACATGTTCACAGCCCGTTGGGAAAAAATCTTCATCGCTATTCAGGATCCTGCGCTGGTGGTATCCAACGATAATAGAATACTTGAAGCAAATCCGGCAACCTGTGCCGCCGCGAAGAAACACCGTAGCCAGGTGATTGGCCATAAAGTGTGCGATATCCTCCATGGTGGTCACACCGGGAAAAGCCAATGCCCGTTGGAACAATTTATCGGCTACCAGAAAACCCGGATAACTGAAACCGAATTGCTTGGACTCCATGGCAAATATATGCTGACAGTCAGCCCGCTCATGGAAGAGAACGGAGAGATCAATGCCACTCTTCTGCTCGCCCGTAACCTCACCGAGGAGGAAGTCATCAGGGCGGAAGCTATCAGAGCGGCTCAGCTTGCCGCAATAGGTGAGCTTGCATCCGGTGTCGCCCATGAAATCAACAATCCGATCAACGCCATCATCAATTATGCCCAGATAATACTCGATGAACCCAAGGATCCCGAAACACCAGATAACCTGGGCAACATTATAAGTGAAGGCAAGAGGATTGCCGGAATTGTTTCAAACCTGCTGGATTTTGCAAGCCGCAGAGAAGAAGTCCTCGCTCCGGTACGAGTTGAAAAAATGATTGCCAACAGTCTGCAACTGGTTGCTCACCTTCTAAAAACCGACGGAATTATCTGCTCTGTAGAGATTGATGATTCGCTGCCCCCTCTGCTGTGCAATGAACAACAAATGCAGCAGGTGGTTCTCAACCTGATCAGCAATGCCCGATATGCGTTGAACAAGCGATACCCAAAGACTTGCCCAAAAAAGCAGCTCAAGATTAAAGGTGAATTAATTAAACAGAATGGAGTCCCGTCAATCAGATTGACATTCACCGACTATGGTATCGGTATTGCTCCGGAAGTAGAGAGCAGAATGTTCGACCCGTTTTTTTCCACCAAACCCAAAGGAGAAGGAACCGGCCTGGGGTTGAGTATCAGTCACGGTCTGGTAAGAGATCATGGGGGATACATCAGGGTACAGAGTAATCCTGGAGAAGGGACGAAATTCATCATTGATCTGCCGGTTAAATTCCCGAGAGAGACACCATGAATACACGATTAGTTACAGGAGCAGTAATTGCTGGTGAATTTGTCGTGTTTTTAGGCCTGATCACAGTCTTGCAACTTTCGATTGGTCGCTTCGACAAAACCGACCTGACTCTGACAACCTGTTTGCTGGTCCTTGCCCTCCTTTGCACCGTGTTGCTGACGGTATTCCGCTCTCTTAGTCGGCAGGAGAGCATTATAGGCAAGCTGGAACAGGAGTTAACAACCGAAAAGAATACTAGTCGTAACCTGCAGGTCCAATTCGAAGAAGCCATCGAGAAAAGAACGTTTGAACTGCAGAGGGTAAATGGAGCCTTAAACAGGGAGATAGCGGAACGAATCCAGGCCGAGGAAGAGGGTCGTGAACTGCAAAAACAGCTCAATCTCATCCTGGATTCGGCCGGAGAAGGCATTCTCGGTCTCGATAACCACGGAAAAGTGGTTTTCATAAATCGGGCAGCCTCCCTTATGCTGGGCTGGGAGGTAGAGGAACTGCTTGGTAACACCCACCATGAATTAATTCACCACACCCATGCCGACGGTACCGCTCATCCGGTGGAGATCTGCCCTATCTATATGGCCTACCGAGATGGACAGGTTCACTATAAGACCGGCGATGTATTCTGGTGTAAGAACGGTACCAGTTTCCCTGTCGAGTATGTCAGTACCCCCATCAGGGACCGTGGATTGTTAACCGGGGCAGTAGTTGTTTTTCGGGATATGAACACCTACAAATAATAATTCTGGTAGAACCGGGGAAGCACAATGCCACAAACCAATATTGAGGACGTCGCTATCCTTGTTGTCGACGACGAGGTCAGCCTGAGGAATACCTTTCGGATTTTTCTGCAACGTGCAGGGTATAAAACCATTGTTACGGTAGGTTCATTTGCAGAGGCGGTCAAATCGGTATCTACTCAAATGTTCGATCTAATAATTTGCGATATCGTCCTGGAAAGTCACTCCGGCATAGACTTACTGAAGAGATTCAGGAAGTTGGGTGTTCATTGCCCAGTGGTGATAATTACCGGCTATCCTCAGGTTGAAACCGCCGCGGAAGCAGTCCGTCTTGGCGCATTCGATTATCTCGCCAAGCCGGTTGAGAAGGAAGCTCTACTGAAAATTACCAGACTTGCTATTCAACAATATCGCCTTGAACAAAGTAAACAGGCTGCAGAACTTGCCCGGGAGCAATACCGTCTTTTTCTGGAAACCATATTCAAGAGCGTCTCCGACAGTATCATTTCGGTCGATCCCAGCATGAACATCATAAAGGTGAATCACGCTGCATCCTTGCTTTTTCAACAAATGCATATAGAGCTGCTCGAAGGTGCCAATCTTGCCGATCTCATTGAAAAGAATAAAGAACTGTGCCCGCTTGTCGATGACACGGCACGGGTCCTGAAAACAGGTATTGAGCTTACAGATCATCGGCTGGAGTATTCTCCGGGTGAAATATGCAAGGTTTTAAGTATCTGTATCAGCCCCTTGGACAACGGCACCGGAACTCCCGCAGGTGCCGTAATAGTCTTTAGAGACATGACTCTGAAGGAACAGAGCCGGTTTTCAGAAAGGACGCAATTTCATAGAATGATCGGCGCCAGCCCAGCCATGCAGAATGTCTATCTGCTCATTGAAAAAATCGGCAGGGTCGACACCTCGGTGCTGATAACCGGAGCCAGCGGCACCGGTAAGGAACTTGTGGTGCACGCCCTGCACCAGGAAAGTCCCCGAAATAAAGGACCACTTATCATGGTAGATTGCACCGCCATACAGGACAGTCTTCTGGAAAGTGAACTCTTCGGTCATAAAAAAGGTTCCTTTACAGGAGCCGAGGAAAACAGGATGGGAAGAATTCTCCAGGCAGAGGGAGGGACTCTGTTCCTGGACGAGATAGGCGATATCTCCAAGATTATGCAACTGCGTTTGCTGCGTTTTCTGCAGGAAAAGACATTTTATCCGGTTGGTAGCGACAAAGAGATCCAGGCTGATGTCCGGGTCATAGCCGCTACAAATGTGGATCTTCGAGAGAAGGTGCGAAACGGGGATTTTCGGGAGGATCTTTACTTCCGGCTGTTGATTATCGAAATCCATCTTCCGCCGCTAAACGCCCGCAAAGGTGATATTGAGTTGCTTACCAACCATTTCATTCATTGTTTTGCGCACAAGCTTGGCAAGAGCATCACCGGCATCTCCGAACAGGCCATGGCTCTTCTTTGTCGATATGACTGGCCTGGAAATGTACGCCAACTTGAACATTTTATTGAACGAGCCTGTGTACTTTGTCAGGATGCGACCATTTCCACAGACCACCTGCCGGAAGAGATTTTCAAGGATAGCAGCATGGAACAACCCCATAACCTGTCTGTTCCTGAATGGGGCGATGAACTTCAAAGGGATCGGCTGCACCAATTTACTCTCTCGGCACAGGAGCTGCAAACCGCCGAAGGGATACTTTCGGCCTTAAAGAAAGCCGGAGGCAATAAGGCAAAAGCGGCACGAATGCTGAAAATTGACCGATCGACCCTCTATCGAAAAATGCGTGAACTCCATCTCGATATGGATCTTTTTACCAATTAAACTGTGCTACATAAGTGTTGGCACACTAGTGTAGCACATGCAATAGTTGTGTTGTATCATCAGATAGCCATTCCCTTGTTCTTCCCCCTCTTCCACCACCGACCGGCAATCTTTCTCTTCAACTCAAGCTGTCAATTCGCCTAATCTCCAGAGCCTACCGTCTCCCCTTCCCGTATCGCAGGAATTCTCCAGATCCAAACCTATCTGGCACCGCATATGCTATTGGGATATTGATCAGTATAGGCTGAACAATATCCATCGAGGCTTGGAAGATATGGCCGGCACAAAACAACATCCATCCAGCATACCGTTTTCCAGCGACCAAGCATGTGTAGTCTATCTTTTTAAGAAACGCTGGCCAGGTGGATTTAAATGTGCCTTCTGCGGAGCCGTACAGCAGGAGATGGCTCCCGCCTATACGGTGGTATGCCGATTTTGTCGTAAACAGACCTCTATCACCGCCCATACTCTTATGCATGGCAGCAAAAAAAACCTGGTCGCCTGGATGCGGGCGGTCTGGCAATTCTGCTCTCAATATGAGGGGATAAGCGCGAGGGAACTTCAAAGACTTATGGAGCTCTCCAGCTATCAGACGGCCTGGAGCTGGCTACGAAAATTACGGCGCGGTGCAGCTCTTGCTGAATCGGCACCATGCCGTGATATCGTCCTTTTTGAACTGCGCGCCCTGCCTCTGTTAACTTCTTCCAGGGCGACAACGCCTGATATCTGCATGGCCTTGGAGTTGAGTCACTTATCGCAGGCACGCGTTCGATTCACCGTGCTCGATTCGATATCCTCCAGCTCGGTTACCACTGCCGTTAACAGGCTTGTTGAAGAGAATGCGACACTCTTAATGCAAAACCACCATTGGCTGACCCATGATTGCCTGATTCACCCGGACATGCGCGGATATCCGACGAGTGAGCAGGTCGACCGGGGCCGGCTTCTGCTTCAACAAACAGTCTGCCGGCTCAACTCACTGTATCGCAAAGCGATTAACCCCTGTTACCTGCAGGGCTATCTGGACGAATTCTCTTTTCGTCATAACACGGCATCCTGGTCCGATCATCTTACAGTCCTTGATCATCTGCTGACAGGGCTGATGTCCACTGTGGAGGAACCCCCGCGTACCAAGCAGGCAATCAGTGAGGGAGAAATATCATGAAAAACAGGGTGCAGGCCGGCTTGTTGGTCATCTTTCTGACTATTCTTGGCGTTCTTGGATATAACGCCTGGTTATTGGAAACGACACCACCCGAACGTACCTATACCGAGTTCATCTCCGATCTCACAAACGGACAACTGGCGTCAGTCCATCTCAAAGGTTCCGAAATCCGCGGCGAAGACAGGGCCGGAATACAATTCAGAACATTTTCTCCTGATCTTCCGGCTCTTGTCCCGTTGTTAATTTCGAGTGAAGTCTCAGTCAGCGCGGAAAAGCCATCGACTCTATTCGATCACCTTATGAGCCTGTCTTTACTGGGCATGGTCATGATTGGTCTGTGGTTCATTTTTGCCGGGAGTTCGCGATCCGGGGCGAAGACATGGCAAGGAAATCGTTTTCAGATCAGGGCCGGTCCCGGTGACATGAAAACCTTTGCCGATGTCGCCGGTATCGACGAAGTTCGTGAGGAACTCAAGGAAATCGTCGATTTTTTAAAAAACCATGAAAAATACAACCTGCTTGGCGGCCGTATCCCGAAAGGGGTCCTGCTGCAAGGTCCTCCCGGTACCGGCAAAACTCTTCTGGCGCGGGCTATTGCGGGGGAGGCTTGTGTACCCTTTTACCTCATAGGCGGATCTGATTTTGTCGAGATGTTTGCAGGAGTTGGCGCATCAAGAGTAAGGGAGCTTTTCGGCCAGGCGAAAAAGAGTGCGCCCTGTATCGTTTTCATCGATGAAATAGATGCCATCGGCGGCAGGAGAGGAGGCGGAAACAGTGGTTCCAATGAGGAACGGGAGCAGACGCTCAATGCCTTATTGGTTGAAATGGACGGATTTACCAGTAATGAGACTGTGATAGTTATAGCCGCGACAAATCGGCCGGATATTCTGGATCCGGCGCTATTGCGGCCCGGCAGGTTTGACCGGCAGTTGACTGTTTCCCTTCCCAACCTGCTTGGCAGGGTCAAGATTCTCCAGGTCCACACCCGGAAAATAACAATTTCACAGGCTCTCAACCTGACCGCTATCGCCCAGGGAATCCCAGGATTCAGCGGCGCGGATATTGCCAACCTGGTCAATGAAGCAGCGCTTACTGCCGCCAGGCATAAAAAGCAATCGGTGGAAATGAACGACTTCGAGGAGGCAAAGGACAAAATCCTGATGGGACTCGAACGCAAGAACGCAGCGATCAATGAACAGGAACGGCGCGTTATTGCGTACCACGAGGCCGGACACGCGATTGTCGCCCGGTTCCTGCCGGAAAGCGATGGGCTTCATAAAATCACCATCATTCCACGGGGGATCGCCCTTGGCCTGACCCAGCAGGTTCCCGTTGAAGAACGATACACCTACTCTCTTGTTTATCTGTTGAACCGGATCAAGGTTCTGCTCGGCGGCCGTGTTGCCGAGAAAATTGTTTTCAACCAGCTTTCCACCGGAGCTGCCAATGACCTGGCCGCAGCTACAGATATTGCCCACCGCCTGGTCTGTGAATGGGGCATGAGCGCACTGCTTGGCTCCGCTGGTTTATCGTCAGACACAACACCAGTTTCTTGGCGATGTCGATGTTAAAAACCATTTCAGTGAAACGACCGCCCGTGAGATAGATCTCGAGGTCCGCAGGATCATTAATGACTGTTACGAAGAAACCGAGAAGCTGTTGCGCAGTCACAACCGCCTCATCCATGATCTTGCAGAAGTTCTCCTGATTAACGAAACCATTGATGCGGAAGAAATGGAGATTGTGGTGCAGTGTTATGCGAACACTAAAAAGAATCAAAAAGTCAGCGATAGCAAAAAGGAAATTATCAAGCTTCCTGAGTTCGAAACCAGGAGAATAAAGGAGAAGAGAGCATGAGCAGAATAAAGAAAATCGCGGGGTTTGCATGGTTCGCAGGTTTTATCATGCAATTGGCCTGGATTAACCTGCCCGGACTTCCTGCGCTCGCTATGACCCAGGAAGATGCGCCGACGACCGTAACAATAGGGTATCTGCAGGAACTCTATGAAGCGGTCAACTTTGACCACCTGACTCATGCCGAAATGTATGATTGCAGTTCCTGTCATCACCATACCACAGGCACCGGCACACAAAGTGAAACCTGTAAAATGTGCCATGCTGCGACTGAAGCGTCAGGTGATGTTTCCTGTTCCGGCTGCCATAACAGTACCAAAACCATCGTCGCATCCGTGAACAATCCCACAATCCAAACAACCGTGTATCACATTGACAAACCAAGCCTCAAAGGCGCCCTGCATTTGCAGTGTCTCGGATGCCACAGATCCGACAACGGCCCTACCGGATGTCAGGAATGTCATAGCTTCACTCCGGCAGGGAAAAAGCGTTTTGCAGTAAAGTAATAAGGCCTGGCCACGATGGACGACAAGGTATTGAAAATAAAGAAGGAGGCAGTAATGGCTGAGGGAACGAGTCGAAGAACGGTGTTGAAGAGTGGTCTGGCTGGAACAGTTGCAACCCTGTTGCTACGCCCCGGCTCCGCTGAAACACATGAGATAAAAAAATATCCGGATAGCCTTGGAGTACTGGTCGATATGACCCGTTGCGTCGGTTGCAGAAGTTGCGAAGCCGCATGCAATGCCGAGCAGAATCTTCCAAACCCCGATAAACCGTTCACTGATCAGAGTGTCTTTGAGATAAGTGAAGAGGGCCGGAGAAGGCGTACAGACGAAACGTGTTATACCGTCGTCGACCGCTACGACCTCCCCGGACTTGAACATCCCTTGTTTAAAAAAGTGCAGTGTAATCATTGCCAGGAGCCCGCCTGTCTCTCGTCCTGTTTCGTCAATGCCTACACCAAGACACCCGAGGGAGCGGTAATCTACAACCCGGATGTCTGTGTCGGCTGCAGGACCTGTATGGTTGCCTGTCCTTTTTACATTCCAACTTTCAAGTATTCAAGCGCGTTGCATCCCCGTATTCTCAAATGCATTTTCTGCTACGATACCAGATTGAAACATGGGCAACCGCCGGCCTGTGTTGAGGCATGTCCGGAGGATGCTCTGACCTTCGGCAAACGTGACGACCTGATCAAAATCGGCAGACGAAGAATAGAAGAAAACAAGGGACGCTATGTGGATCATATTTATGGTGAATATGAAGCCGGCGGCACATCATGGCTGTACCTTTCCAATGTGCCGTTTGAACAGGCCGGTTTTAATACCGCGCTCCCCCACGAACCGATCCTCGATTCGGTAAAGAATTTTTTGGCCATTGTACCGATGGTCCTGACCATCTGGCCGGCACTCTTTGCAGGCTTCCACCTGCTGGCTACCCGCAAGGACGAGCATAAAAAAGATCACCATGAAAGCGGTCGGGAGGAGTGATTATGAAGACATTGACTTCTGCTGATGTCCATTTGCCGATAACGGGATCAGGCAGAACGGATGGCATCGTATGGACCTTGAGAGACCGGCTTCTTCTCGGCCTGACGACTGGCCAATATCTGCGGCAACTGCTGCTTAACCCGGTGAACTGGCTACTTTTGATAATTTTTTCAGTCGGAGTACCGCTACTTCTGCAGCGATATATTTTTGGTCTAGGCTCTGTTACCCACGCTTCCAACGATTACCCATGGGGTCTTTTTCTCGGATTCGGCCTGTTTGGCATGGTACCCCTTTCGGCATCAGGCTTTCTCCTCAGTACGACTGTAACCCTTTTTGGTCGGGAAGATTTCCATCCTCTTGAGCGACTGGCGCTCCTTAACGGCCTGCTTGGCTATTTTTTCGCCGTGGTTTACCTTGAGGTAGATCTCGGTATGCCATGGCGACTCGCCTATCCAATGTTGGTATCTTTTGGCCCGGCGGCCGTACTCTTTCTCGTGGCCTGGCATGTTGCCACCTATCTCTCTGTTCAGATTGCCGAGGTACTCCCCGCCCTGTTCGAATGGATGAACAGGCCGGCCTGGAAATCATATATCAACCGAATGGCCCTGGGGCTTACTATTGCAGGTATTATTCTTTCCACTCTGCATCAAGGTGCCCTTGGAGCACTGTTCACTTATGCCCCTACCAAACTGCATCCTCTCTGGCTTTCCACCGATTTTCAATGGATCCACTTTCTCTGCTCGGCCGTCTTCGGCGGACTGGCGATGGTCATAGTCAGCTCTACCCTGATCATTCGTTATATGTCCTGGCGTTGCGGAGAAGCATTTAAAAAGAGTCTTGACAGCCTGACTCTCGGACTTGCCAAAGGTGCCTGTTATGCGATGATCACCTATCTGGTAATCAAATTGGTAGCCATCGCCCATGATAACGAATGGGAATATCTGCTCACCGGCTGGGGGCTCTATTATTTTCTCGAGGTGGGCCTGGGGGTGGTGCTGCCTATGCTTCTCTTTGCTAAAGGAGTACGTGACCATGCGGTCAGGCCGGTCCGGATTGCGGCCTTCATCACGGTAGTCGGAATCATCTGGAATCGACTCAACACCTCGATTTATTGTTTCAATTATCAGATGTATCAGGAAATTCCGCACTGGAAGGAAGTCTGGCTGACTATCACCCTGTATGCCCTCTATTTTGTTATCTATCGCTTCATTGTTTATCGACTGCCTATTGTCTTTGACTGGGAAGAAAAAACTTCCCGTTAAACCTAAGAGGTTGTTCGAGAATAGTCCTAGCCTATCCGGGAGGATATACAACACAAATACAGCTGTGTTGTAACATGTTACATCCGGATGCGGCACTTATGGTCAATAACGTAGCAAGCCAAACAACGCAACTGGTCTCTGGATAATTTATATATTTGATTTCAACAAGATACTTCTATAAATGCTTCAATTTTTCCGGTCGAATATTCTTTCTTCAGAAGGGTAGTATGGCACGTCTGATGCAATTCACTAATTAATTAAACAGATCATCCAAATCTGCTCATATGAAAGGAGGACGCCATGAAAAGCCCAATTATTACCAGAGACAAAATTAAGATAGATATTGAAGACGAAATCATGAGTCTTGCATTCAAGATATGCACTGTACTCGGAACAGTTATTGGGGTCTGGGCGGTATCCTGTCTGGTTACCGGATTGGTACGTGTAGGTCCTGTACAGTTAATGAAGGGATATCTCACCGCAATTACAGGTTATTAAAAAGTACAGAGCTGCTTAGGGAGAACAATATGGCAATAAAAGTCAAAAAACCTGTCGGATCATTATTATTTATCGGTATTGGGTGCTTCTTCTGCCTGTGGGCTACTGCTTCAATATTGGCTGGGCTTTACCGGGTCAACTGGCAGGTGACGGAGCTGGTGAGACAATACCTCGTTGCCGGCGGGATGGTCCAGCCAATTCATACCGTTGTGGATTTTTATACTCATATAAAAGGCATTGAATATATAATTTGCGTCGGATTTTTTGTAGCGTTTCCACTCTTTTTTCAATATGTGGAGAAACGAAAAAAAACGCATATCAAAACATTGTGAAAATCACATCAATGATAGATCTGGTGGCTCTCGCTCGAATAAATCAATTCTAGTGAAGTTGTCCGAGAATAGACATTTTTTCTCAAATCAAGGCATTTCAGAAAAATAAGAACAGGCATATAGTTAATATTCCGAGCATTATTTTTCTAAAATAACGATAAGCTGCAGGAAAAAGGCATTCTCGGACAGCTTCCTGGGAGCACGAACCCCAGATATGGGCTTTTGTCATCGTGTCCTTGTATCTCCATAGGGAACTAACGGGATCCATTGGACCAGACTTTCATTCGGAGCTACCTGTGATTTTGTTCAAAAGTTCGCGTAGGGTGGATGCTTTCGTGGCTTGGATTTCCATCCCCAGGGCCTCGAGGCATAACCGGCTCCCTTACCGTCGAGGAACGCCCGGGACCGAACTTCGTCAATATCTAATTTGCTGAGCATTTTCGCTACCTTGATTCCTTTTTGATGGTCATTATCAATAAATACATTCTGAACGGTAGTTACAAGGAAAACACTCCCCGTTCGCAGCTCTTTCTTAAGAATGGCAAAAAACGGAGCCTCACCGAAGTGCTCGGCCAAGGGAGATTCGAGATTATCGTCCGCCCCAACCGGCAAATCAACAGGCACGGCAATGCGGACAGATTCTTTTTCCTCAGGTTCGTAATGAATGAGAATTCTATCAATGTCCGGCCATCGGTCCAGAATGTCCTCCTCAAGATGGGAAACTACATTATGTGCCTGACAAAAAAGCTAGGTTTCAACGATTATGTTGATTTCAACGAATTTGTACCTACCGGAACTCCGGCCACCGAGGGAAGGGACGTTTTTGACAAGAGGATGGCTTTCCAGCACCTTACGAATAGCATTAAGCGTTGAAAAATCGAGAGTCGCATCCAAAAGAACCTTCAGCGAGTCGATAAGGATGCCCAGACCTATACGGGCAACCAGCACCGCAATGATAATCGCTGCATATCTATCGAGTGCAATGCCAAAGTATGTCCCCAGAATGGCTATAAGAATTCCCAGAGAACAAAATATGTCGGAGACGATATGTTTCGCATCCGCGATCAAGCTGGGAGATCCCTCCTTCAAACCCACCTTTGTTTCGTAGCGTGAAAAAAGGAAGAAATAACATCGGTAAGGGAATGCATCGCATCTGCTCGTAAGGCCATACTGCCGGACAGCATTCCCAGGAGGTATTTCCGTGTCATTAAGCCTCCATTGAACAGATAGGAATACAGCGCGACTTTTGCATAACTCTTCATTGGCTCAAGCTGTTCATTTGCGCCGATCCCGGCACTTCCGAAGTCCGCTTCCCCGGCACGGAGGAATGACCTCGGGGTTGGTTCTATGGATATCCATTTTCCCACACCGGGGACATACCATTGCCTGCCTCCCCCGAAAGAAACATTCCATCGATGATTGCAGGTTCGACAATGAAACCGTCTCGTTGGTTCCTCGTTCATGGCACTCTTTTGACCTCGTATCCTCTCTCATGAACAATACAGTTTGGGACAGCGGTCGAAAAATCAGGTCACCTCAACCTTCAAGCCACCGGTTATCTGCCGGAGGTAATCAGGACTCAAAGGGACGCCTGTGGCATCTGTACCGGCCGCCGGATACACAGTGTCATACTCATCAAGTGATACATCGAGTAAAATAGTCACAGGGGCGTCTTCCAATCCAAATGGGCACACCCCCCCTGGAAGAAACCCTGTCATTTTCTTTGTTTCCTCCGCAGTAGCCATCCTGTGTTTTGAACCTGTTACACGTTTAAGCGCTCCACTGTTTATTTTCTTATCACCGGCAGCCACGACAAGCCGGTATTTATCGTCCTTTCCTTTGAAAAGGATTGATTTTGCTATTCGGCCAACAGGTACTCCTATCCGCTGGGCTGCTGTTTCCGCGGTCGGTGTTGATCCAGGCTCAAACTCAAGGGCGGAAAGATCATGACTTTTTAGAAATACCTGTACCTTTGAAGGAATATTGCTCATTTTAAAGTCTAGGTTACATTTTTAATAAATATGGAGTTGCTACTGGTAGAAAAGAATACCATATTTCCTCCATCCGCTATCCGATGAGTCAGGCCGATACTGAAAACTATTGTAGCCGAAGGTGGCCTCACTACCCTGACCAAAAGCAATGACCATCAACCTCGCATTAAAAGATATATCTTTTGCGGAAGTAGCGGATACCAGAATGACAACAGACTTCATTCTGTAATACCTGCTCCTTTTTGAGACTTTCATGGCTTATGCTCATAGTAGATTTTCCGCCATGCCGATAGGACATTTTTTCAGCGCCGCCTCCACGAGAGTTGTCCTTACAGTGTTGGCCATCTCATAGAGAGTTACTGGTTTTATCAACACGTTACTTACACCAACCTCTTTTAATTTATCTCTATTAATTTTAGTGGTATAACCTGTAGCTATGATTACCGGTAAGTCATGTCGAAGTTCTTTTGCCTTTTGGGTGAACACATCACCATTCATATGAGGCATGGAAAAATCGCAATAGATCAGATCGTACTTTTCCGGATGTCTCCTGACGCATTCAAGTGCATCAATGGAACTATCACATGTTTCGACTTTGTATCCTAATCCTTCCAGAAGTTCCTTGCCTATCCTTAACAGAAGATCTTCATCATCCACCATGAGTATTCTTTCGCAACCATGTGGCAGAATCTCGTCATTCATTTCAGGTAGCTGCTCTTTTGTACCATCCACTGGAAAAAATACTTGAAACGAGGTACCAACATTTACTTCGCTATATACTTTTATTATTCCACCGTGATCTTTGACTATTCCATGCACGGTGGACAAACCTAACCCTGTCCCCTCACCACTCTCCTTTGTAGTGAAATATGGATGGAAGATATCGGCACATGTTACTTCATCCATCCCATGGCCATTATCAGCTACTACTAATTTGATATATTTTCCTGGATTCAGTTCAGGAAAATTCAAGCTGTCCTCCTTCCCAATCTTGGAAGAAGCTAAAAGAACCTCAAGAATACCGCCATTTTTCTCCATCGCTTGATAAGCATTTGTACAGAGATTCATAATGACTTGATGAATCATGGTTTCATCAGCGAGAACAGTACCCAGGTTTGATTGAATATTTGTTTTAATTTCAATTGAGGTTGGGATTGTTGCCCTTATCAAATCAAGGGACTCAATCATAACTCTGCTTATATCAATAGGTACCTTTTTCGAATCCCCTTGCCTGGTAAATGCTAAAATTCGTTGAATCAGTCTCTTAGCACGATTACCGGCATTTAAAATAGGCTTAAAATACTTTTGACTACCATCATCAGGTTTAAGGTGAAGACTGGCCAATTCCGCATAACCAAGTATTCCAGAGAGTATGTTGTTAAAATCATGAGCTATACCACCGGCTAACATACCCAACGCTTCTAGTTTTTGTGCCTTATAAAGCTGTGCCATTGCTCTTTTTTTTTGTATTTCCGCCTGCTTTTTAGCTGTGATATCAACAACGAATGAAACTGCATACTGTTTACCCTCATAGACAAGGGAGTTTGATGTTATCTCCACGGGGAAAATAGTTCCGTCTTTTCGCTTATGTTTTGTTTCAAAAATATTTGAACTCTTTACATGCATGTCATTCCACAATCTCATTATTTTCTGTTGAGATGCAGAAGGATCTATGTCGTAGATCGTCAGATTGCACAATTCTTCTTTCGTGTATCCATAGAGATTACATGCGAACTCATTGACCTTGAGAATCTTAGCATCTTCATCACCGTGAATTATAGCGATTGAAACTTTTTCAAAAATGAAATGGGTGAGAAGAGCTTCTGTTTCCACTTTCTTGCGTGTCGTAATATCTCTGACAAAGGCTCCAATTGTTTTTTGGCCATCTACCTCAAACAAATAAACATTAACCTCAACAGGAAATGATGATCCGTCTTTACGTATGTATTTATTTTCAAAAGTAACAAAGGATTGTTCACAAACTTCATCCCATTTATTTGACCAATTTCCCTTGGTAATAGCTGAATCAAAATCAAAAACCGATTTCATGCGGAACTCGATGAGGGAATAACCAAACATTTTGCATGCGTAAGGGTTTGCATAGATAATTCGACCAGTGGAATCAACTCTAAGAAAGCTTAGGGTTGCTTTATCCAGACATAATTTTGAAATAGTAGCCTGTTGTAATTCAAGTTGCTGAAGGCTTTGTGATCTAAGCTCCATCCGTACACCTCGAAAAGATCAAGATTAGATATTTCAAATCTGGACCCGGCTTTTTCAAATCATTCAATGGCATCCACTTCGTATTTCCCGATGGTGTGGATATGCCCCTCTGTGGCTTAATGTTTTTCATGCCCGAGAATTGCATTTTTCCAAATTCAGAATCATTTTCCAGGTGTGCCCCAAACACTCCATTAACTGCTACCAAGACGCTCACTGGCTACCATGTCACAAATTTTTAACTGGTTATGTATGATTTTCAGCTACGGCTTTCCAAACCGGGAAACTGATTGAATTCTTTTTGGAAGGACTGAGGGGACTGTTTTTTTGGTTTTTTGTGAAAATAAATCTTTCTCCCGGATTTGTAAAAGAAAAATAAAATCAGTCCCCTAACTGTGGATGTATTGCACCGCGCATGCATTCCGGCTGAGTTTTGTACGTAATCAAAGATTTTTATTATATGAAAATATCCTGAAGAAAATTCAGTCGATATTAATGATGGCGTCAGAGTGCTTCACAGTAACTCCCTCTTGGTTTCAAGTCTATTTCCTATCCGAGAAAAAAGGGACATGCTACATTTTTTTAAAAATAAAAAACTTTCGATGCACCATATCTTAAAGAATTACTTATAAAAATATTTTTCAGACATCATTCGAGCCGAACCGAATCCATCTTGAAGGCGGAATCGTGTACAGGTCTGGGGTTATGCGACCATTTTGCTATTCTCGGTGACCGGTCACATGATACTCACTCACCTAAGTGTATCATTTCAAATTCCACTTATAGAAATTTTTAAGAGTTTCACCTCATAATATAAAATGCCATTATGCAGATGCTCAAATTTTAAAATTAGGTTAGTTTTTGATATATTCATTAAATTCAATTGATCGGCGTAGTTTCATCGGATAGTGTGGTTGCTGTTTCCGATACTTCGGAGGCAAAAGGCTCTGCATTTAAGCAGAACTGAATAACGAGAACTACAATTACCTACCCGTGACAAGGAAAATTATCCTGTTGCGGAAATGTGGAAGTAAACTATCACCAGGAGACCTGACATGAAAAAATTGCTCACCATTGCTGCATTTGTACTCATGGGGCTGGCCACGACAACACAGGCAGCCGAACCTTTGAAGATCCTTACCTGGAAAGGCTATGCTCCCCAGCAGCTGGTCGATAAATTCGAGCAGGAAACCGGTATGAAGGTCGAATTGACTTTGACCAACAATGAAGAGATGATCGCCAAATTACGGGCGACCCGCGGTGCCGGCTTTGACTTGGCGCAACCAAGCCAGGATCGTATCTCCTCCGTACAGGCTGAGTACAAGATTTATCAGCCAATGAATTATTCCAGGATAGACAGCAAACAGATAATCCCTTCTATGCTCGAAGCGGTAAAAAAGAATACCAAAGTTGGTGATGCCTCGTACGCTGTACCTTTCTGTTACGGAACTTCAGGACTTATTGTCAACACTAAGATTGCACCTGACGCCAAGGATTATTCGGCCCTGCTCGATAAAGCCTATTCCGGCCGTATCAGCTACCGTCTGAAACGCCCGACCCTGATCGGACTGGCTTTTGCCGACGGTGACGATCCATTTGCCAAATACGGCGATCCTACCGCTTACAAAGCGCTGATGGACTCTGTTTCCGCCAAAATGATCGCTGCCAAGCCGTATGTAAAAAACTATTGGTCCAATGGAGATGCTTTGTTGGAGATGGTTCGCAGTGGAGAGGTTACAGTTGCCATGGGCTGGGATAACGGCGGCTGGAAACTCCACGCCGAAAACCCCGATATCGACTTCGTCGCCCCGAAAAGCGGTGCTTTGGGCTGGATCGACACCTTTGCCATTCCCGCCAAAGCCAAAAACATAGACGGCGCCTATAAATGGATTAATTTCATCCTGCGTCCCGAAAATGCCGCGGTCTTCTCAAATCTTGAGAAATATGCCACCGCCTCAAAAAACGCAGGCAAGTATCTCGATGCCGAAGTACGCGACAATATCACCCGCTCATTTACGGCGGCTGATATCGATAATATCAAATGGTATCCTCCGGTTGCTGCCAATATCGAACAGCTTGAAGGGAAAATTCTGGATATGGTAAAAGCGGCTCAATAACAGAGAACTTCCAATAAAATTCAACCGATGTCGCTGTTTTTATTTGTAACAGCGGCATCGGTCTTTCTGGTTTTTCCCGAAGGATAGAGTAATGCCCCCCGTTCTAGAAATACAGGACCTCAAAAAAACGTTTGCAGATTTTATCGCCGTCGACACCCTTAATTTCCAGGTGGAAGACGGCAGTTTTTTTTCGATACTCGGCCCCTCCGGCTGCGGCAAAACAACCCTGCTGCGAATGATCGCCGGGTTCCAGGAACCGACGGAAGGGAGAGTGTTGATTCGCAGCCGGGATATGACCAGGGTGCCGCCCAACCAAAGGCCGGTAAACCTGGTTTTTCAGAACCTGGCCCTGTTCCCGATGATGAATGTGCGTGAAAACATCGCCTTCGGCCTGAAGCGGAAAAAACTGGCCGCGGCCGAAATTACCCGGAAGGTCGATAGTCTGCTGGAAAGGGTTCATTTATCCGGGTATGGCGACAAACATATTAACCAGCTTTCAGGCGGCCAGAAACAGCGGGTCGCCATCGCCCGGTCTCTGGTTCTGGAACCATCCCTGTTGCTCCTGGATGAGCCCTTGGGTGCACTTGACCTCAAGCTGCGCGAACAAATGAAGATCGAGCTGAAAAAGCTGCAGGCCGATGTCGGCACCACGTTCATGTATATTACCCACGACCAGTCTGAAGCGCTGGTTATGTCGGATCGGGTGGCGGTAATGAATAGCGGCCGCTTCGAACAGATCGACAGCCCCAGGAACCTCTATAGCAACCCGGCCAGTTCGTTCGTTGCCGGTTTTGTCGGCGAAACCAATATCCTGCCTGTTAGCGTCATCTCACGAACACCGCTGCAAGTCCGGACATTTTTCGGTCTTGAACTGAAGGGTACTCCGGTAAACGATTGCCGGGACGACCAGCTCGATCTCTATATCAGACCGGAATCAATAATTCTCGACCCCGCTGAATCCATGACGGATATCAATCATTTTAAACTCATGGTGCGAAATATCCTCTTTGATGGCTCAAATACCAAAATCCTGGCAACCATCGGCCACAGCGATCTTGAACTTACCGTGGCTCTTCCGCAGAATCAGCAGTTTGCCCACATCGGCAAAGGCGATACCGTCCCGGCCGGAGTCCATATCGACAGCTGCCGCTGTTATCCCCGAAAACAATCATGAAAAATAACTTCCGCCTCGGGCTGTATATATTTCTTACACCGGTGCTGCTCTGGCTCCTGCTGCTGATCATTATTCCCCATATCGAGCTGCTGCTCATGTCGCTGCACGGTAAAAACGATTTGGGTGAGACGATCTGGACCCTGGACAATTATCGTAATTTTTTCACCGAAAAAATCTACTGGTATACCTTTATCCGGACGGCGTTATATGCCGTGACGGTGACCATCCTGACTTTCCTGGTAACCTTTCCGATCGCTTTTTATATAACTAAAGTGGTGTCGCCCCGACTCACGGGGTTTCTGACTATCCTGCTGCTGATGCCGTTCTGGGTGAGTGAGCTGGTGCGAGTCTATGGCTGGATGATCCTGTTGCGGGAAAGCGGCGTCATCAACCACCTGCTCACCAGCGCCGGACTGATCGATGCGCCGGTCGAAATGCTTTATAACGATGTCAGCATGTTGATGGGACTGATCTACACTTCCATGCTTTTCATGGTAGTGCCCTTGATTTCCTCGCTGGAGGGAATGGATGACAACCTGATTGAAGCCGCCTACGATCTGGGTGCTTCACCGATGACCATTTTTTTTCGCATCATTATTCCCTATGCTGCGCCTGGGATAACATCCGGTTCCATAGTTGTGTTCATGCTGGCGCTCGGCAATTACCTGACGCCGAAATTAATGGGCGGTAAGAACTCACTCTGGTTTACCGAGCAGATCTACAATGAATTCGTTGCCAGTTTCAACTGGAATCAAGGAGCGGCTTTCGGATTTCTCCTGCTCGTCCTCAGCTCGATAATCATTTGGACCGCTTTGAAAATCAGCAAACAACAACTCGGCAAGGCCTTGTCATGATCCGTACACTTCCCCGGCAAAAAAGCTATCTCACCGCATACCGGCTCTACATAATCCTGTTTTACCTTTTTCTTTTTGCGCCTTTGGTTATCACCTGCATCCTGGCTTTCAATGATTCCAATTTCCCCTCCCTGCCCTGGAAAGGCTTCAGCCTGGACTGGTTCCTGGCCGATGGTCCGGAGCGCATCGGTCTGCTGCACGACAGCGGGAGTCTCAGATCAATCTGGGTGAGTATCCAGACTGCGTTCTGGGTATCGATTCTCTCGGTAACAGTTGGTACCATGGGGGCTTTTCTTTTTGAACAGGAAGAGTTCAGGGGGAAACAGGGCCTTTATTTCCTGGCCTTAACACCACTCGTCATTCCCGGTGTTATTCTGGGAATATCTTTACTGCTGACGGCCAATAATCTCGGCATCTATTTCGAGGATACCTTTGGTTTCGATGTACCTTTTCTCCGTCCAAGTTTCTGGCTGGTGGTACTGGGACAATTCTCCTTTATCACCACCTTTGTCTTATTGGTGGTCTCCGCCAGGTTAAAAAAATTCGACCACTCCCTGGAAGAAGCCGCACTCAATCTCGGCGCCACCAGGTTTGAAGTGATACGCTATATCACCTTGCCGTTTCTGCGGCCGGCCCTGATCGGCAGCGGAGCAGTCGCTTTTCTAATGAGTTTTGAAAATTTCAACACCTCCCTTTTCCTGGTAGGCTCGGAAGCCACACTGCCGATCAATCTCTATCTTCAGGTCCGTGACGGCTCCACCCCGATAATTAACGCGGTTTCCTTTATGTTGATAGTTTCCACCTCGACGCTCGCCGTCATAAACTTACTGCTAAGCAGACGGGGAACTTCCGCCTGATCGTTTCCAGCTCCACCTATTCGATAGAGTTCGGCTTTTTCGCTCTATGCCCCGGCTTAGCCAGAATCTCCAAATAAAACAACTCCAGGTGCTGCTCCTGGACTTTATCTATGCATTTACTGATTTCAGCAACGTGAATTTCCTTAGCTTCCTCTTCAGTATTGCCAAACCTGCAAGCAAAATCCCAAAAATCAACGCCTTCCGGCAGAGTTTTATTACGTTCTCTCTTTAAATATTTTTTAATGTCGTGCCTTACAGCTTCTATTAGTCTGGGATATTTGATTTTCGGATGGGTTAGTTGAAACGTTTTTCTCATATATTATTCCTCAAAGAGAGATTTGGATACTAGAAGAGATTATTTGGGTGCTCCATTGAATCATGGCATCACGGCGATGCTGTAACCTGTTAATCAGGGATTATCAAGAAAAAACCATCAATCCTTTAATTCTCTTCTGAAGGACTATGCTTTACAGGAATGGGAATAAACAGCAGAGGGGAAAATACAAATTCTCCACCTCGTAACAGCAAAAAACGTAACCGTTCACCGAGAATAGCAAAATGCTTGCTTAACCTCAGATCTGTAAACGTTCACCAGTGCTCCAGAGGCGCATAAGCAGGCCGACGGGCTATAGTTGTCCTATGCACGGCAGCGTGATCGTGCGCATATGGGGTACTGGTGAACGTTTACAAAAAAAACGGCCCACTCCCTGGAGGTTCGCAGTGTGTCAATACGATGGGAGCAGGCCGTCGGGGAGGCTATTTGTTCATTACTTGCTGTTCGGCAGTGGCCGGTTCTGTTGACGTCGGTTCGTTTTGAGTTGATTCGGTCGGCTTTTCCGCCACCTTCGCAGCTTCTACCAGTTTGTCGCGTGTCACTTTCTGCATAGCTTCAACGGGTATTGCATGCACTTTGAGATAGAGGTCGCGATCCGACATCTTCAGTACGTAAGAGTCCTTTTCACCTTTGGCAAAGAGGTAGTCGACTTTCTTGCCGGCCTTTTTCACTGCTGTGAAATGAAATGTCGGTTTGTCAAAGGAGCCGGCTACCTTTGCCGGATCGAGCACATCCTGAACGATCAGGTTGCGGGCGTTACTTACCAAGGTATCGACCTCCTTCCCGTTAAGCTTTTCATCCGCTTTAATACCTTCAAGCTGCCAGTCTTTATCGGCTTTTTTCAGGTTGAATTGATCAAATGTCAGACCGGTTAATTCATCTTCCTTGATCATTGCCACAGAGGTATCCAACCATTTGTCGGCTGTGCTTTCCAGTTCGAAACTAGAGAGCGGAATAGCGACAATATCGTCACTGCCCTCGCGTCGGGCATGGACCTGGCGAAAGGCAGGTGAAGTGCCGACATAAAAGTCCGCAAGCGGCTTATCGACACCTTTCAGCACTACGTGGTTCTCAAAACTTTTGGAATCGACCTTAAATCGTTGGGCGGCCTCTTTCGAGGTGGCAACGACAAAGCCCTGTTTTATTCCAGCCAGCTTATCAAGAAGCGACGTCACCTTATTGAGATTGACCGGAGCCGAAAAATGCGCCGGCACAATCCAGCCGTCTTTCTTTTTCTCAAGAACCACGCCTTTCCCCTCACCATTGGTGATGGCAAGAGTTTGTACCTCGTCCGGTGAAAAGGTGAGAAACAGTGTGTCGGGCGTTCCCGCATTTCTGTCTTTCGCGCCCATATAAAAAGCCAGCGAGAGTCCTACCTGGGCAAGCAGCACGACCATGGCCGTTATAATCATTTTTTGCATCTGTTTATCCTCCCAAAACCTACTGCAATAATGCCAGGTAGTGTTGTTTCGTTCTTTTTCGTATCGTGCGCCGCACCAACCAGACCAGCACGAGACCAAGCAGAGCCAGACCATAATTCAGGTATTCCCAGAATAACTGAACATCCCGGGTCATGGGCAAAAGGGTACGAGAGAAATGGCCGCGTCCCCGGATTGAGAGCAAACCGCGATCTTCCAGCGACCAATCCGCGCTGTTAGCGACCAACTGGACTGGTGCAAGATAGCTGCTACGCATAACACTGGAACCAATACTGAGAATCTGGTCATTCAAAAAGCTGTTGGAACTAAACAGAATGATTCTGGCCGATTCAGGTGATTTATCAATCTGCCGATGAAAAACCTGGGGCTTAGCCTTGTCCTTCCCTTTATCGGCACTGTTCTGCTTATCATCCTGCTTTTCCTTAGCCGATGGGAAAGGAGATGGCTTTCCGGCAAAATAGGAGGTGAAACGACCTTCCACCGCTACCCCGAGAAGCTGCTTGCCCGTTTCACCCTGGGGAGCAAAACCCTGCTCTCCATATGTGGCGAAATTCGGTTGAACATTGGTGGAATCGGAGACCCAGCTGTCCTTAGAACTCTCCAGCAGTTTCGTTACCTTTCGGTCCTTGTTTTTGTCCTTATCGATGCTGATCGGAGAAGCCCAGTTCATGGTCAGCTGATTCAGGCCGGACAGCATACCGCTCTCCTGATTCATACCGTCGGGGCGAATATCGACAAAGTAAGGATAATTGATCAAATGGGTTTCCTGGACGGTAAACCCTCCTACCTTGCGCTGTACGGGTATGGGGAAAGCGCTGTTTTGCGGATCAAGCACCATTTTATCTTCGATAGTAATCCCATGGAATTTCAGCCAGTCTTCCAGCCCCGAAGCTTTTTTAGAGACATTCAGCTGCTGTTCCAGTCCGACTGCAAACGGGGAGGTGGCGAGAACGACGGTACCACCCTCCATCAGGAACTGATCCATGGCAAAAAGTTGTTTTTTATCCACGGACTCCGGAGCCACAACCATCAACAGATCCGTCTCATCAGGCACCCGGCCTTTTTCCAGGTCGGCATTAACGACTCCATGCTCCTTGCCGAGCAATTGATGAAGAATTTCGAATTGCGGTCCCCTGCCCGGCATACCGTACTGAGGCATGGGAGGCATCGACTTGGGGGTATCCAAAGCCACCGTCTTGGTAAAACCGACGGCAAATCTTTTCAAGCCGGCGGATAGGGACCGCATAAGGCTTTCCTTGCTGAGATCTTCAGGCAGCGCAACTTCCACCATCTGTTCTCCACTCTTTAAGGTCATATAAAACCAGAAAGGTTGCTGATCGAAGAGGCTTGCCGTCATTGGCTGAAAACCGTATTGTTCATTAATTGTTTTGGCGACTGCTCCGCCTTCGCTATCGGGATCGACAATCTTAGTACTGAACATGCCTTTTCCTTTCTTCTCCATTTCGGCAAGAATAGGTTTCAGATCCCCCTTCAATTTCACCAGTTCCTTCGGCAACCGGCTGTCTGATGACATATAGCCGACGAACTCTACCGGCTTGCCGATATCGGAGAACAGATCACCGCCACCCTGATAACTGTAAAGTACTTTCTTGATTGCCCGGGTGATATCATATTCAGGATTGCGGAGTTCCACCTCAAGCTCCCGTTCTCCACCGGCCTTAACCTCGATCAGATCGCGAAAACCGAGAGTCTCGAACTGGTCTCCATACTGGATAAGAATGTCAAAATAGGAGTTGGTGACCGAGGCCTGGTATTTGCTCGCAGTCTGAAAGGGCACTGGACGAATACCATATTTTTGTCCGGCCTCCTGCTCCAAATCCGGGTGCTCCTTTGGATCGATAAACTCGACATGAACTTTATCACCGCCAACCACGCCATATTCCCTGAGAAGATCACGAATACGCGGCACCAGGGGAGCCAGCAAAGGATGCGTCTGGGCTGAAAAATAACCACGGATGAGTAAGGGCTCTTTCAATTGCGAGAGATAATTCCGGGTGGTCTTGGAGATGGAATAGATGTTTCCCTCGGTCATGTCGGCACGAAGTGCATTGACCGGTGCCAGCCAGAAATTGGCAACGAGGAAGTTGGCGATCAGCAGGCCGCAGAGCAGCCGCCAGCGATTATGACGGATGTTGGCGGGATTATCCACCCAGCGTATTCTCTCCAGCCCATAGACATTCAGCGTAAGAAATACCCCCATAAGCGCAAGGTAGTAGTAAAGATCGCGCAGGTCGATAACACCTCTGGTTATAGAATCAAATCGGGAACCGGAACCGAGCAGCTGCAGTATTTCCGCTCCACGGTAACCAAAAAAGGATACCAGAGTCTCCGAGCCGATCAGATAAAAGAGCGAACAGACAAGAACGGTTACGATCAGGCTGACAATCTGGTTATCCGATTTTACGCTGACATAAAGGCCAATGGCGATATAGGCTGCAGCCAGAAAAAGAGTAGCCAGATAACCACCGAAAACAGGACCCCAATCCAGAGGCCCCATAAAGCTCACCGTTATCGGAATCGGCAAGGTAAGTAGAAGAGAAAGCGCGACCAGGCCCAGGCAGGCAAAAAATTTGCCTAAAACCAGGGCTGCGGGCGACACCGGAGAAGTGAGAAGCAGTTCCAGGGTACCCGCCCGCCGCTCCTCCGCCCAGGAGCGCATGGTTACCGCCGCCGACAAAAAGATCAACAGGATCGGCATCCAAGTAAAAAGCGGCCGGACTTCCGTGATATTACGGGAGAAAAAGGTTTCGACCCAGAAAAAGATAAAAAGATTTCCCGCGAGGAAAACCCCGATAAAAATATAGGCGATCGGCGAGCTAAAAAATGAACCGAACTCCTTTTGGGTTATGCGACAGATATTTTTCATTGTTCTTCACTCCTTATTGCGCACTGATTTCAGCGAAGACCGTTTCAAGATTCCGAGTCTCAAACTGCATGCCATAGAGCCGGTAACCATTTTCGTGCAGGGTATGAGAGATGCGGGCCGCCGCCTCCTGCCGGTTCTCATCCGCGGCCAGCGTCACTGCACAACTTCTGCCTGATTTGAACGGAGGGAGATTATCAATGAAAAGCGTTGCGGCAACACCCGGACAAGTTTTGATGAGCGACAGTGGATCATCGTCTTTTCCACCGAACTGCAAGAGCAACCTACCCTCGGTTTGAAGCTCATCGAGTCTGGTGTCCAGCGCCTTTTTGCCGTTTTTAAGGATAATGACCCTGTCACAAACTGCCTGCACCTCCTGAAGAACGTGGGTGGAAACAATAACTGTCGAGGATTGCGCCAGTTCGGTGATAAGTGACCTCATCTGCTGAATCTGGGTAGGATCAAGACCATTGGTCGGCTCGTCGAGGATGAGGATGTCCGGTTCGTGCAGAATTGCCTGGGCAACTCCGGTGCGTTGTCGGTATCCCCTGGAAAGTGTCGAGATTGATTGTAAAGCTTTGTCTTTGAGGCCTGTCCGGCGAACAGCCGCCGCGATAAGCGTCGTTCTCTCTTCTTCTGAGAGGCCATGCAGGGAAGCCATGTAATCGAGATACTCGACCACCGTCATCTCCGGATAAACAGGACAGTTTTCCGGCAAGTATCCGATATCCTTCTGCACTGCCCGGCGGTCTGCCCAGACTTCTTTCCCGTTGATAATGATGGTTCCTTCGGTCGGTTCCAAAAAGCCGGTCATCATCTTCATGATCGTCGTCTTTCCGGCACCGTTATGGCCGAGGAGGCCTACAATTTCCCCGGAATCTATGGAGATCGAGACGTCGTCTACCGCCTTAAAGTCCCCGTATTTTCTTGTAACATGTTCAATCCTGATCATTTTTTTGACTCCACTGATAAATCGTATACATAGCAAAAAGAGGCATTTGATGAAGGTAAAGCGTTGTATTTGGGCCTGAGTATACTCACCGAACATTACATCAAGCTTTCAGCAACATTACAAAGCTGTAATGTTGCTATCACTGAGTAAATACAAACGATTTAATAAACTGAGGTGTGAGATTAAGGACCTGGATTATGGATATTTCAATGAAGAGAGACCGGGATTGAAATAGATTGTTCGCGCGCGCCGGACAGCTGTTGGATTTCATCACGAAGAGCACGAAGGATACGAAGGATGGAATTTTCAACTTCAGTCACAAAGCTCAAGAATGGCTTCAAGTGCTTCGTGCTTTGACCCCTTCGTGCTCTTCGTGATAAAAAAAAACCTCCCGCCGGTGATCTTTTGCGATATTCCGGGTAAGTTTTCTATATCACCATGAGCGTAAATTCAAACTCAATATGGATATATGTGAGTGGCTGAAGATTTTTTCCGAAGTGGTACCGTACATGTAATCCTGAAAATTCGTACGCCCTCTTGAATTTACGACAAGAAGATCGGCATCTTCTTCATCGACGACCCTGAGAATTTCCTCAAACGGAACTCCGCCACGTATTATAACCCTTGTCGGCACCTCTTTCGGCACCCATTTACCAAGCAAAGCGTTCAGGTCTTCTGTTCGGTTCCGAGTCTCGTCAAGGATAAATTTATCCAGGGAAAATACGCAGAGGTGATCATCTTCAAACTCTTTTTGGATAGATTCAAATAACCGCTTGTTGATGATGTTTACCGCTACAAGCTCAGCCGAATTTCGTTCCGCCACATCTGCTGCATATTCGAGAATCCGTGGAGAATACATAGAAAAATCGATTGCGGCGACAATACGCTGTAAGGTTTTCATTATACATCCTCCAGATTATCATTTCAGGCCGAAGCGTTCACGGCTTCTGGCGCTGAGAACCGGCACAGGTGAATGTCTGAATACCCTCTCTGCATTCGAGCCGAAAAGAGTGCCGAGGAGATTACTTTTTCCTTTACTGGCAATGACTACGAGATCAACCTGTTCCGACGCTATGGCCTTCAGTATTGCATCAAAAGGAACGCCCACATGGATCAGGATATTCATATGCGCCTGATCTTTTTCAAAATGTTTTACGATCAGTTCCTGTACTTTCTGATATCGTTCCGCCTTTACACGCTCTATGTAGCTGTCCACATTGAACCCTTTTGGAAGGTGGGAACTCATGGATTTCAGGTATTCGATATCTTTACTGTTAATAACATTAAGCAGCAAAATTTCCGCGTTCAGCCCCCGGACGGCAGCCAAGGTATATTCGACAGTCATTTTCGAGTAGTCGGATAAATCCACACAGGCCATTACTCTACGTATCTCTTTCATGTGCCCCCCCTTATTTTGTAATAGTTCACCGGTCCTCACTGAAAAACGGCATAACCCGGATCTGTAACCGTGTCGCTCCTGTGCCATCCTTGGCACCCTCGATCTAGGCCTCCTTGGCCGTCGTTATCCAGTGCACCAGGTTCGTTCAAGCAGGCCTTCGAGCTATAGTTGGCCGTGTGAAGCGGCCTGATCGGACGAAAATGGGGTGCTGGTGAACGGTTACCTTATTTTTTATCTTTGGGCAGCCGTACAACAAACAGAGAACCTTTTCCCGGCATGCTCTCAACCGATATCCTGCCGCCATGCTGACGGATAATGGCGCTGGACGCCGCCAGCCCAAGACCGTGGCCACTGATTTCCTCAGCCGGTTTGGTCCGGTAAAAGGCGTCAAAGACATAGGGAATTTCATCGGGTTTAATGCCCCGGCCCTGGTCCTTGAAGCAAATCACGATCTCATCATCCGTTTCTTGTGTGCTGATCACGATTTCAGATTGTTTCGGTGAATATTTTATGGCGTTATCGACAATGTTGGTAAACACTCGATGGAGACGATCGGCGTCTGCGATAATCGGCGCGAGCCCCTGAGCATCAAAGGAGAGTGCAATATTTTTTTCCTCAGCCAGGAGCCGATGCATTTCTGTTGCCTGCTGTAGAACCTTTTCAATATCCGTTTCACCGAGTTCAAGTTTTATCTGCCCACTTTCCAGACGGGAATATTCAAGAAACTCCCTAACCATTGATTCCAGTCGACCTTCAGCCTCCTCCATCACCCTGAAATACATCTTCAGCCTTTCGTTCGTTTCACAGATTTTTTCTTTTTTAAGCCTTCTCAGCAAACCACTTATGCCAATCAGGGGAGATTTCATGTCATGGGCGATCATGCTGATGAAATTATTCTTTTCACGTTCTATTCTTTTCTGTCGGGAAATATCTTCAATGATTTCCAGGTAGCCTATGACCTTTTTGTCTTGATCCAATATAGCAGCGGCATGGAGCCGTATTGAAATATGCTCACCAAGACGGTTGACTATTGCTGCCTCAAGGCTCGACGATCCTTCACCGGTTTTTTGGATTGTCCGGAGTGGACAATCGTGTTTACAGCGACTGCCCTTCAATATATCGTAACATGGCCTGCCGACAGCTTCATTTGCGGCATACCCGGTCAATTGCACAGCCCGTTGATTAAAAGACGTAATTTTGAAGCCTTGGTCCATGGTGACCACGGCTACCGGAATGCTGGCTAAAATACAATGATCGAGTTGACTTCTTTCCTTGGTTGACATTGATCTTATTCCTGGAATACGGGTATTCATTTTTATGATCTCGGTCTATATACCAGAGTTGGACAGGAGGCACGCTTGATGACCCGTTCGGCCACACTGCCAAGTAAAATTTTTTCGATTCCTCTGGTTCCGTGAGTTCCCATGACGACCATATCGATCCCTTCCTTCTTTGTATATTCAAGGATAGTGTCAACGACATCGCCCATGAGGACCTCGCCGGTGCAGCGCAGCCAGCTGTTTTTACTCTTTTCGACAAGAGCGATCATTTTCATTTTCGCATGCTGAAAAGTCTCCTCATTGTTGAGATGCAAATAAGTTGGAATGAAGTCGGAGTAATAAACGACATTTTCGACCACGTGAAAGAACGTGATTTTTGCAACCAGCTTGCTTGCCACATTGACGGCGAATTCGGTTAATTCTTCAGTATATTCCTGAAAATCTATTGGCACGAGAATATGATGTATTTCCAGCATGGCGCCTCACCTTGAGTACTCTTCGATCAACAGTCAGGTGAATTATGAACGTGACAATCTTACGACCGGCTGTTTCTTTGAATAAACTTCCACCTTCTAAGTAGGAGAATCCTCTATCATCCACTCCCGTGTGAGAGGCAGATCGTTCCTGACTCCCGCGGAAAATAACAATTGGAACAAATGCATGGCTCCCAGCTTGAATACCGTTGAGCAGCCTGTCAGGTAAAATCGCCACATCCGGATAAAACGTTCATCGAACATCGACCGGATCCTTGCTTCATTTTCCTCAAAACGCTGCTCCCAATTATCAAGGGTTTTGCTGTAATGTAGGCGCATATTCTCGCAGTCGATAAAGTTTAACCCGAGATTGGTGGAATTTCTGAGAATTGAGCCGATATCCGGCAGATGGCATCCCGGAAAGATATACTTTTTTATCCAGCTGTTGGTAGGTTCTTCCACGGTCTTGCCTATAGTATGCAGAAGCAGGAGTCCATTGGGGCGCAGTACTTTCCCGGCATTTTCCAGAAAACGTCTCATGTTGGCCTTACCTACATGCTCGAACATGCCCACCGAGACAATCTTGTCAAAAGTTTGATTCATCCGGGGAAGATCGCGATAGTCCAGATACTCGAGCTGGACACGCCCCTGCATTCCTTCTTTTTTAATTTGTTGCCTTCCATATTCCAGCTGTTCTTTGGAGAGTGTTATTCCGACCCCCTGTATATCAAAATTTTTCGCAGCATTGAGGAGAAGACTCCCCCAGCCGCAGCCAATATCGAGCAACCGCTCATTTGGCTGCAATTGCAGCTTTCGGCAGCACAGGTTTATTTTTTGAATTTGCGCCTGCTCCAGAGAATCCCTCTCGTTTTTAAAATAAGCGCAGGAATAGATCATTTTCGGATCCAGCCACAATCGATAAAATTCGTTGCCAAGATCGTAATGGTAGGAGATGTTCCGTTTGTCGGCCCTTTTACTGTTTCTCTGCAACACATTCAGCTTAAAAGTGTTGAACAGGGAGAGCTTAGTCCTTTCCTGAAGCCGGGAGGACAGTAAACCAATCCTAACTACCTGGCTAAGATCACCTTCGACGACAATATCACCATTCACATACCCCTCGCCAAATCCAAGCGATGCATCGAGGAGTACTCTTTTCAAGGACTCCTTGCTTTTAAAATGAAGATGAAAATCGTTGCCTGTGCCAAATTCACAGACATTACCATCCCAGAAGAAGACTTTGAAATTTGCATCCTCGATCTGTGCGAGAGCGTCACAAAACAAAGCTTTAAGAGAAAGTTTTCCCACCAGAGAAGTCATCGCAATTCCTCGTTGACCTGAAAAAATAAGATATGGAACTTGTTCCGCCCGCTCTGCTATGATCTGTCAGGCCGAACCTGTCGTTCATTGCATCGAATGGACGGGGAAAATACTTCAATCTCTTTCCTGTTCATTCCCCGTCGCCTCTCTTGATCCTATTTTATTTCAATCTGTGAAACTTTCTTCTTCGCCTCTTTGGATTTGGGAAGACGAAGAGTCAAAACACCATCTCTAAATTCTGCTTCGACCTTGTCCTTCTCCACTTCGATCGGTAATCTCACAGCACGATAAAATGTACCGCTGCGGCGTTCGATAGTGTGAAAACGCTTCCCTTTGCTCTCTTTTTCCTCTTTCTTCTCACCCTGGATGGTAAGAAGGTTTTCTTCGAGGGAGATATTGATATCTTTTTTCTCCAGACCGGGAAGATCCGCCACAATTTCCAGGCCATTTTCCGTCTCGCTCACATCAAGACGCGGACTCCAGCCAATATCCATTTCCTCCTGCAGGTTACGAAAGGGAAAGCCAAGCCACATTCTTTTGGCCATCTCGTCCATATCTGAAAAAATGCTCGGTACTGTACCTCGACGTTTAAACGGCAATAATTCAAACATGATGTGTCCTCCTTGTTAGATGTTATTTTTCGTTCGAAAAATCGTTAACCGTTCACCGGGAATTTCAAAATGCTTGCTTAATTCCGGGCTTACAAACGTTTACGTAAAATCATCTCTCCAGTGGATCACGGGCAGCTATTTTTCCAACAATTATCCTAGTTTATATTGTGTAACAAAAGGTTGGGAAAGGCAATACTGCAAAAAACGGGAAAATACGGTAAAAAATTACCGTATTAAAGATATGATGTGATGAATTTTTTAAGATTTTTTTTCTGGTTTTTTAGCCTAAGTTTTTTCCTGATATTCTCTCGATACGATTCGATAGTTCTAACGGAAAGATCTAAAAGATCGGCAATCTCTTTTGATGTTTTATCCAGCCTGATATAATGCACAATCTGCAATTCCCGAGGAGCTAATTTTGTATCTGGCGGAACAATATTATGAGGGAGTTTTGAGAAAACATCCAGCAAATTTGCCTGCGCGGTTTCCAGATAATCTTTTGTGGCACCGGTCGCCTGGTTCTGTGCTTTTTTCAAAAGCGGCAGGACCATCTCACCTGTTTTTGTAGCATATTCCTTCCTGATATCCTCATGTTCCAACTCCCGTCTCTTGAGCATAATACTTAAGGCGGTGTTCGTATCAACGAGTTCCCGATTCTTTTCCTGCAATTCCTTTTCTCGCATCAGTAAGATTTTCAAGACGTTTTTCAGTTCATCCACGGTGTCCGTCAACTCTACGGTCCTCTCTTTTACCTGTTGCTCCAGATTGGTACGTGCCTCCTGGAGTTCCAGCTCCGTCGTCTTTCGGGTGGCTATCTCGCAACTCAGTCGCTCATTCCGGTCCCGCAGACTGGCAACCAGATCATGTTTCTCTGTAATATCGAAGAGATAATGCAAAAAATGATCTGCATCTACCAGAACCCAATAGGCATCCCAGTATTTCCCGAAAGCCCGGAATTGCGCGTTCTGTTGTTGTCCTGTTGCCCAAAGTTTCGGCGCGAGACACCAGGAACAGGGATTCTCTCCTTGCGCGCAGACCGTATAGCATGTTGTACCGCATACGGCACCTGCCGCCAAAGCGGCCTTGTTAAAAGCGACTATCTGCCGGGTTTCTGACTTCACAAGCAGGGCGATACAGGGAAGCGCATCGAGGAAGAGTTGTCGCAAGCGGCTCTCTTGTTGCAATTCCTCCTCCGCTTTTTTCAAACTCGCGATATCCCTGCCGACAGCGCGATATTGATTTTCTTTGCAGTGGAGGTCTGCCGGCCCTACCAGGGAAGAGCCGGAGCGGTCGACGGAACGACGATTGGATTTTTCGAATTCCAGCAGGGCTTGGCGCAGATCTTTATTTTGTTGCTCCAGTTCGGTTCGGCGGGTATCGAGCTCCTGCACCAATTCCCGGATATCCGTCTGGAGCGAATCCGTGTTTTCCGATTGAGCGACGGGGAAATTCCGGGTATGTAGTCGCAGCCCGGGAAATTTATCCTTATCGGAAGATTTTTCCATGATGCTCACCTCCTGTTGGAATGCATGAATGAGTCATTTGAAATCTTCATACATCGCTATGCGGCGGAGACCATATTACATGATGAGCATTTAGGATAATAAAAATCCCATGCGGTTACAATGCTCTTGTATCGTTTTTTTATCGTAATACTTTTTTTACCACGGCAATCAATTGCTCCGGTTTGAAGGGCTTGACGATCCAACCGGTGGCGCCGGCAGCTTTTCCTTCGGATTTGCGGGTGTCCTGAGACTCGGTCGTAAGCATGACTATCGGAATAAATTTATTGAGTGCTCCCGTACGTACCCCTTTTATAAGTCCGATACCGTCCATGTTGGGCATGTTGAGGTCGGTGAGCAGCATGTCGATTTTTTGCGTAGTCAGTTTATTCAGGGCATCTTGGCCGTCAACCGCTTCCACGACATCGTAACCGTTCTGTTTCAGGGTAAATGTCACCATCTGCCGCACACTTGCCGAATCATCGGCTGTCATGATTATTTTTGCCATTTTTAGCTCCTTGCAATCCGGATATAGGGGATCATTTTTATAAATTTTTAATTTGTTTATAGTAATCGTTCAAAAGCAATATGCGCATAATCAGACCGCCTGGCACAGGGCAAAAGGCGGCTTCGGCACCCGTCCCTACACACGAAAACTCCGTTTTCCCTGTGATGTCAACCAGGACAGCAGATGTCCGGACAAAGACTGAAGTGGGACAATGTCGTCAACCCCCCCACGGGCGATCGCCTCCTTCGGCATGCCGAACACCACACAACTCTCCTCATCCTGGGCCAGGGTGTAGGCACCAGCCTGGTGCATCTCCAACATACCGCCTGCGCCATCATCGCCCATTCCTGTCATAATGATACCAATGGAGTTCTTCCCCGCATAATTAGCCGCCGATCGAAACAAGACATCGACCGATGGCCGGTGGCGATTGACGGGGGGGCCATCGGAGAGAGCAACCATATAATTGGCCCCGCTTCTTTTCAGCAGGAGATGGCGGTTACCCGGAGCTAGATAAGCGTGTCCCGGCAGGATACGTTCGCCATGTTCCGCTTCTTTTACTGCAATTCTGCACAGCCCATCGAGGCGCCTGGCAAAGGTTTTGGTAAATGCTTCCGGCATATGCTGGGTGATCAGTATACCAGGGCTATCGGCGGGCAAATCCGCGAGAAATGCCTTGAGTGCTTCGGTGCCCCCGGTGGAAGCCCCCACAAGAATGATCTTTTCCGTTGTAGCAAAGTCCCGATGCTCGGCTGCCAGCACAACATCTGCAGTATTTTTGGGATGCAGGTTTTTCCGCGCGTTTCCGGACAATGGTGTTTTCAGCCGCGCCTTAGTCGCACCGCGAATTTTGTCGGTCAACTCTCCGGCATATTCGGTGAGGCCGTTGCGGATATCCAGTTTTGGTTTGGTAACATAATCAAATGCACCCAACTCCAGTGCCTGCAGGGTTATGGAGGAGCTTTTTTCAGTCAGGGAAGACACCATCACCACCGGCATCGGCCGGAGACGCATCAACCGTTCCAGAAATGCCACTCCGTCCATTTTGGGCATTTCCACATCCAGTGTCAGCACATCGGGATTGAGGGCCTTTATCTTTTCCCTGGCTACCAGCGGATCGGGAGCTGTTCCGACTACCTTCATGTCCGGTTGTTTATTGATAATTTCCGTCAACAAACTGCGAATGAGGGCTGAGTCGTCGACAACGAGTACTTTAATCATCAGATTATTCCTTCCGGCGCTTTATTAAACCTTTTCACGAAAACCCTCCCGGTAGCGGGAAAAAAAACCAGCTTACGTGAATACCGATCGCCGAGGTCGGAGGCGACAATCGGGATGTTTTGTTCATCGAGATAACCAAGGGCAAACTCAGCGTTTTTCTTGCCGATATCCGATCCTCCCGCCATTACCCGGCCTGCTCCGAAAAGTTTTGCCTCCAGGTATGTGCGTCGTGCCCCAAGAGCTTCCAGTCGCTGCAAAAGGTGCCTGAATGCGCAGACTCCGTAGCGGGCCGAGCAGGGACTTTTGCAAGGTGTGGAATAGGGAAGTCCACATCGAGTGGCATCTGCATCCAGCAACTGCTTGGGGAGCATAAAGTGATTCATTCCCCCCACCCCTTTTTCCTTGTCATAGAGGCAGACGGAAACGCAGGAACCCAGTAAGGTAGCTATTGCCGTGGAGTCGGTTGTTGCAAAGTATTCCCCGGGAAGAATCTTCACCGCGTAGGTATCAAACTCCCGTTCGGAATACCTGATTGTGGCAATTTTCGGTTTTTCACAAATCATTGCTTTTTTGTTCCCTTTCCCTTCATTATCAATGCCTAGGCCTATAGACTGTTCTGCCGTGGACTTTAAAAAGATCACCGGCCTGATGAAAATTCTCCGAATGACCGGCAAAAAAAAGTCCTTCGGGCTTTAAACAGGAATGCATTTTTTTGAGGATTTCATGTTGAGTGGATTTATCAAAATAGATCATCACGTTTCTGCAGAAAACCGCATCAAATTTTTCCCGCATTCCCCATCGTTCATCAAGGAGATTAATCTGCCTGAAGCTGATCATCTGTTGCAGTTCGGGACGGATCTTGGCAAATCCGGTATTTTTTCCGCATCCCTTCAGAAAAAAGCGTTTGATCCGGCTCGAAGAGAGCGTCTGCAGTTGAGGAAGAGCGTATTGCCCCTTTCTTGCTTTTTCCAGTACATTGGTGTCGATATCCGTTGCCAGTATCCTGACGGGAGTAGTAAAGCTGCCGAAATGTTCGACAACAGTCATCGCTATCGAATAGGGTTCCTCACCCGTAGATGATGCACATGTCCAAATATTGATGGGAGCCGGTGCTCCAATAGTTTCCAGATGATTTGAAAGAATCTGAAAGTGGTGCTCCTCCCTGAAAAACGAGGTCATATTGGTGGTGAGAGCATTGGTAAATTCCTCTCGTTCCCGCAAATCGCCCGATTCCAGCAACTGGATGTATGTACTAAATGATCGTAATTGCCTGGCCCTTAGCCGACGGGACAGACGGCTGTAGACAAGGTCTTGTTTAGCAGGAGAAAGGGATATGCCGGCAAGCTGATATATCAGCTTCCTGATATACTGGAAGTCTTCATTGGTAAAAGAAAAGTCATACAGATTTTTCTCACCGATCACTTTCCCGGATTCCTGTTGTTGCGTTACAGTTGCAGCCGACATGCCCTTTTCTCCATAGCCGATACCATTAATTAAACCACGATCAAATCAGAATTCCTGCCAGTCATCATCCTCTTCAGCCTTCAGCGGTCCAGGCAAGCTACTTGCAGTATTCGGTTTTGGCTGTTTTTTTGGAGCCGGCTGGTTGACCTTTTTAACGGGAGTCTTGGTATTTGCGGCTTCTGCTCGTTGCACCTTTTTCCCAGGCACCTCTCTTGTAAGCTGTGCATTTCCATCCAGTTTGAAGCGGGTGACCACCTGCACCATCTGTTGCGCCTGTTCTTCAAGCGATTCGGCTGCTGCGGCGGCCTGTTCTACCAGGGCGGCATTCTGCTGGGTCACATCGTCCATTTGGGTTATGGCGGTATTGACCTGCTCGATTCCACTGGATTGTTCTATGGATGCAGCGGAAATCTCAGCCATGATATCGGTCACCCGTTTGATGCTGGTAACGATCTCTTGTGTGGTGTTGCCTGCCTCCTCAACCAGCTTGCTGCCGTCCTGCACTTTATCGACCGAATCCTCGATCAGGGTCTTGATTTCCTTGGCCGCGGCGGCGCTGCGTTGCGCCAGGCTGCGAACTTCCGCGGCAACCACGGCAAATCCACGGCCCTGCTCACCGGCGCGGGCCGCTTCGACAGCGGCGTTTAGTGCCAGGATATTGGTCTGAAAAGCAATACCATCGATCACACCAATGATATCGGAAATTTTCCTGGAACTGTCGGTGATCGATTTCATAGTGGAGACGACCTTGTTGATGACATCCCCACCCTTTACCGCAACCCCACTGGCACTGATGGCCAGTTGATTGGCCTGTTGAGCGTTGTCGGCATTCTGCCTTACCGTGGAAGTCAGTTCTTCCATACTGGAAGCAGTTTCCTCAAGGGATGAGGCCTGCTCTTCAGTGCGCTGGGAGAGGTCGGTGTTGCCGGCTGCTATCTGCTCCGTGGCGATAGCAATCGAATCAGCTCCACTGCGGACCTCGCCGACGATTTTCGCCAGACCCATGTTCATCTCTTTTAAGGATCCGAGCAGATGTCCGGTCTCATCTTCACTATCAACTTCAATTTGCCCTGTCAGGTCCCCTCCAGCAATCAAATCCGAAACCGTAATGGCTTTATCGAGAGCCTTCTTGATGCGGCGAGACACCAGCCAGGCAAAAGATATGATAACTAAAGAAAGCAGGAGAGTGCCGCCGAGAATCTGCCAACGCATCGTCGCCACCTGGGCCTCGACGTCATCGACATAGATCCCGCTGCCCACGATCCAATCCCACTCCTTGTTCAATTTGAGATAAGAAGTTTTGTCGACCGGCTTGGTGGAGCCTGGCTTGGGCCACTTGTAGGAGAAGATGGCCTCCCCTGTTCCCTGCACAGCCTTGACCATTTCAACGAAGAGATTTTTTCCATCCGGATCCTTGATATCTCCAACATTCTTGCCGATAAGATCCGCATTAGCACCATGCATCAGCATATTCGGGACGGAGTCCGTAACCCAGAAATATTCATTTCCGTGATACTTGAGAAAGCCTATCTCCTTCAAGGCTTCTTTTTTTGCTTTATCAACGGTGATTTTTCCTGCTTTCACATCTTCCTGAAGACTGTCAATGATTGATGAGGCAACTTCCACAACCGCTTTGGTTGCCTGCTCTTTTTCTTGAAGCAGGCGATTAGCCATGAACGGGAGGATGTAGAACATCACCCCCAAAATCATTAGGGTGATAGTCGTAATCGAAATGCTCAAAATTTTTGAGAGGATGGTCCAGTTTCCGAATTTCTTCAATTTCATAATATTTTCCGCCTTATTTGTTGATCTATCAGTGGTAATGATGATTGTCTCGTAAATACCCAAAAACGGGGATGGCTAAGTAAACTACTTCATATACTAGTCGCGCAAATTTTCCATCATTTCGGCGTACTAGAGTACGTCGTAATGATAGAAATCATGCAGCAACGACGCAGATGAAGAGTTTTTACAACGCCATCAATGATCGATGAGCTGCATCTCTTCACTACTCATGAGTTTTTCAATATCAACCAGAATCAGCATCTGGTCGTTCTGTGTGCCGAGTCCGGTGATGTAATGGGTATCCAAAGCCGCTCCCATTTCAGGTGCCGGCCGAATCTGCTCCGGCGTGAGTGTCACTACATCCGAAACACTGTCCACGACCATGCCGATTATCCTATCCAGCACATTCATGATGATTACCACTGTGAATTCGTGATAGGTGGGATCACCCAGCTTAAATTTAATTCGCATATCGACAATCGGGACAATCACTCCCCGCAGATTGATGACGCCTTTCATAAAATCCGGCGCATTGGCGATATGCGTAACCGTATCGTACCCCCTGATTTCCTGCACTTTGAGGATATCGATTCCATAGGTTTCTTTATCGAGCATAAAGGTGAGATACTCGGAAACCACATGCGTTGTTTCACGCGTTGCTTCACTGTTTAACTGCATGATTCCTCCAACTGGGCGGGTTTGGAACCCGCCCTATTTGAAAGCGTCCCTTGTAGGTCGTTATTGCGAGACACCAATTTTCTTATGCATCTGCAGCAGGGAGCCCACATCCAGAATCAAGGCAACCCGCCCATCGCCCAGAATGGTTGCTCCTGCCGCACCTTCTACCTTACGGTAGTTTGTTTCTATGCTTTTGATCACTACCTGATGTTCATCCAACAGGGCATCAACCAGCACCGCTGCTTTTTCGCCCTCCACATCTATTAGGATCAGGATTCCCTTTACCGCTTCCGTCACCCTCGCTTTAAGATTGAACAATTCAAAGAGCGGAATGATCGGTATAAAATCACCGCGAACCTGCACAAGATTTTTACCGTTCACGGTCTTCAGGTTGTCGGCTACCGGCTGGAGTGACTCGATAATGGAATTGAGCGGAATAATAAATTTCTCTTCCCCTACGGCGACTGAAAGTCCGTCCAGTATCGCAAGGGTCAGCGGCAGGCTGATGGTGACCCGAGTCCCCTTCCCCGGTTCGGACGAGATAGTTACCCTGCCGTTCATGGATTGAACATTACTCAGTACCACGTCCATGCCTACGCCGCGGCCGGAGATATCCGTGACTGCGTCCGCCGTGGAAAATCCCGGCGCGAAAATCAACTGCCAGACCTCCTCGTCGGCCATATTTTCCGAAGTTGGAATCTCTCGCTCCGTTGCTTTTTTCAGGATTTTTTCCCGATTCAGTCCGGCACCGTCATCCATGACATCGATAACGATCCTGCCTCCGATCTGTTGAGCCCGCAGGGTAACCGTGCCCCCTGCTTTTTTCCCCGCGGCAAGCCGTACATCCGGCGTCTCAAGGGCATGGTCCAGGCAGTTCCGAACCAGGTGGGTGAGAGGATCGGTGATCTTCTCGATTAATCCCTTGTCCAGCTCGGTTGTTTCCCCGATCATTTTCAGTTCGACCTGTTTGCCGAGTTTTGCAGCCAGCTCCCGCACCATCCGGGGAAAACGCGAGAAAACGATACTGATCGGCACCAGCCGTATCGACATGACACTTTGCTGCAGATCACTGGTATTATGTTCCAGTTGCAGCAGACTGCGATGCAGGTCCTCATAGAGAACCGGATCAAGCACTGCCGCCGTCTGAGCCAGCATCAGTTGGGTAATAACCAGTTCCCCCACCTGATTGATCAACTGATCGACTTTGGTGACACCGACGCGAATCGACGACTCGGACTCACCGGAACGGCGCCCGAACGCACCGGGAGCGAGTTCGTTTTTATCGTAGGCTCTTCGTCCTCCGGGATTTTTGCGTTTGACATCGACGGATGCGGCTGAAACCGTAGAATCTGATTTTTTCGCTTCCGCCCGCGGGTCGGGTAATATAATTTCTATCCCGGATTCATTGTTCCCAGCTGAAGATGTAATGCCGGAACCGGACGGAGCATCGGCAACTTCTATTACCTGCAGCTGTTCCTCTTCCGCCACAAATTCGAAAATCTCCCGTATCTCAGCTTCATCGGCACATGTCTCCAGGGCAAGATGCCAGGAGGTGAGGCAGTCTTTCGGGTCGAACCCAATGAAATTCTCGGGGTGGTTGGAGATTCGAGCCTGCACGGTCAGGTGTCCCAGCTCAGCCAGATCCGCCAGCAGGTTTTCCAGCCTGATTCCACGCTTAAAGATGTCCGGATCAGGTGTGAATATCATGTTGTACTGATGATCGGAACAGCAAGCGGGAGCCGAGCCGCCACCAGCTACGACGGTCTCTTGAGCAGGCTCCGCGGAAGGTGGAATATCAGCACTTCCTTCACCGACCTGCTCTAATTTGTCCCGAATGCGGTCAACCGCATCCGTATCCACTTCTGTCCCATCCCGATGCCCGGCCAGTTGCATGGCGATGACATCGCCGGCCTCGAGAAAGAGATCTATCATCGATGCCGAAAATGGCATTTCATTCGCACGCAGCTTGTCGAGCAGGGTTTCCAGCACATGGGTCACGACGGTCATGTCCTGAAATCCGAACATGCCGGCACCGCCCTTTATCGAATGAGCGGCTCTGAAAATGGCATTCAGTTGCTCTTCATCCGGATCACAATCGGCAAGTGATATGAGAATTTGTTCCATTTCCGCCAGATGCTCGACGCACTCTTCGAAGAACACCTGATTGAATTGTCCTAGATTAATATCCAGATTATCCTGGTCACTTCGGGTCATTGATACTCACCGGCGAAAATTTGATCGGCAAAACCAAGCGCACGGATTTTATCCCGGTCGTTATCGCTAATCTTGAAGGAAAACTTTTCCACGCCCCGCTTTCTGAGGCTGTGCATAAGGACAGCCAGCAGTTGACAACCACAGGTGTCAAGTGCTTCCAATCCACGCAAATCGACTTCATAGGAGAAGTCCTGGTCAGCGGAATTGGCTGGTCCATCGATCACTTCGGATAATTGCTCTGCCAGTTTTGACATTTGCTCGTTTACACCGGCTACGGAAAAGTCACCATCCAGTATCAGTTTGTGTACGTAATTGTCTTCTGTAAGCAAAATGTTACCTCCTTGTTTTTGTTCATCTTCTTTAATGATGAAAGCCTTGCTGTCTAAAAAGAGGTCAACTAGAACAGGATCCAGTTCCCCACCCTTCATTGAGACAATGATCCCGGTTGCTTCCTCGAATCCCATACCCTTTCTGTACGGTCTATCGGAGGACAGGGCGTCAAATACATCGGCCACCGAGACGATTCTTGCCTCAAGGGGAATCTCCTCCCCGCATAAGCCGTTAGGATAGCCTGTTCCGTCAAAGTGTTCGTGATGGCACAGGATGACGTTAACAACTACATTGGAAAGGTTGGCTTTTCGGGCGACATCCGCCCCCCAGTCAGGGTGTTTTTTAATGAGTTCGAACTCCTCCGCTTCGAGTTTACGATCAGCGTTGAGCACCTGTTCCGGTACACCTATCTTGCCGCAGTCGTGCAGCCAGCTGCCATATTTGATTTCCCGCTGCATATCGATAGACAGATCGAGAGCCCCGGCAAGCTGAACCGCAATGGTCGCGACTCTGTCACAATGACCGCGGGTGCATGGGTCTTTCAACTCAATGGTCTGGGCGAGGGAACGTAGTATGTGCTCATTTTCCCGACGGAGAATCTGCAAGGTTTGGTACCGGCGCAGGGCATCCGTGACGGTATTGACCATATCCTTTGATTCCCATGGTTTTGTCACAAATTTATAGACCTGGCACTTATTGATCGCGCAGAGCGCCATCGGCAGATCGGTATAGGCCGACATGAGGATCTTTACCGACTCCGAGGATACTTTATTGGCCTTTTCAATGAGCTCCAGCCCGTACATGACCGGCATGTTGTTATCGGAGATGAGCACTGCAACCTCTTCACGCCCAAGGTATTCCAGGGCAGCCACCGGATCGTTCATGATCACAACACTTCCTATGCCCTGCAACACGTGACGGGCAAATTCAAGCATGCTGTTATCATCATCCACAACGAGGATTTTTTCCGACATTTGCCTGCTCCTTCAGGGGATACGGAACCAACCCGAAATGTGTTGGTTGCATGAATTCCACAATTTCCATCTGTTGTTCCCCTTCCTTCTATTTAACAATCCGGCCAATATGGATTGGTGGATTCGGATCTCCTAATGGAATCGTCAATGGTTTCGGCGATCATATTGAGCAGCGCATAATCAATATTTCGCAGAAAAGACATCTCAGTTACAGAAAGAGAAAATCCACTAGTGTAGCAGGCATTTTCCAGGGAACTCGCCGCCCTTACCCTGAAATCCTCATCAGTGATGAGCCTGCCTAAAAATCGCTCAACTTCAATTTGAGACATTTCCTACCCCTTCGTCCTCTGTCCATGATTGGGACATTGTGTTAAGAAAAAGACGCTTACGGAGATAGAGACCGCAAAAAGAATGCCAAAGACGAAATACGTGTCTTCTTAAGCAGTTGTTTAAATATTACAAAAAAGATTTGTCCCTTCTATGGACACAGTGTGATAGAAAGGGACAATCGAGATTAGCGATAGAACATTTTGCGATTAACTTTGAGGAGGGCAGCAGCCTTGGATTTATTACCGTCGCAATATTGAAGTGCAATGTTCAGAATTTCCGAGGAGATAGCCTCCATGGAGAGTTCTTCTAAGGGAAGGCTGATGTGAAAATCTATCTTGGTAGTGTCGACAATGCCGGCAGGTGACTGGGGAGTTGAAAAGCGAAGATGTTCGGGTCTGATAAGTTCATCGGAGGTCATGATGGCGGCATATTCCAGCACATTACGGAGTTCGCGAACATTACCCGGCCAGGAATAGGCAACGATCCTATCCATAGCCTTTTTGGAGATGCCGGGGAGGGCCTTGCCCTGATGCTCGCGAAAGAGATTGAGAAAATATTCCGCCAGAACAGGGATATCCTCTTGACGTTCACGAAGCGGTGGAATGGCAATGGGAACGACATTGATCCGGTGGAACAGGTCTTCCCGGAACGTCCCCTTCTCCACCATCTCGGCAAGATTGCGATGCGTTGCGGCAATCACCCGGAAATCGGCCTTAATCGGCGTATTGGAACCAACCTTTTCATAAGTTCGTTCTTCCAGGACTCGAAGAAGTTTTGCCTGCAGCGATAAGGGCATGTCACCGATCTCATCCAGAAGTATCGTTCCGCCGCGAGCCAGGCTGAATTTCCCTTCCCGCTCCCGCTCGGCACCGGTAAATGCTCCCCGCACATGGCCGAACAGTTCACTCTCCAACAGGGCTTCAGGAATCGAGGCGCAATTGACAGCCATAAATGTAATAGGAGAACACCCTGATTCGACATGAATCGCCCGTGCCAGTACTTCTTTGCCGACACCGCTCTCACCGGTCAGGCTGATGGTGGTCTTGGGTGAGGCGGCCACACGGGTGGCAATCTCCAGGGTTTGCTGCATGACCGGCGACCGGGTGACAATGTTGTGAAAGCTGAAGCGTTCCTGAAAATGCTCCCTCAATTCCGCGTTTTCATTGGAGAGTCGTCCGAACTTCAGTGTGCGTTGCAGCACCAGGTCAAATGTCCCGGCATCGAACGGTTTTTCCAGGTAGTCAAGTGCTCCCTGCCTGATTGCAGCTACCGCGGTTTCGATGCTACCCCTGGCGGTGAAAAAGATAAAATGCAGTTTGGGATAGAGTTCCTTGGCCGTCTGCATCAGTTGAAGCCCATCCATTTCCGGCATGACAAGATCGGATATCACCAGATCGACCATACGCCTCGCCAACTGGTCAAGCGCCTCCTGGCCGCTGTAGGCGCAGGTGACATCATATCCCAGGCGCAGCAGATGTTTTTGGAGCATCAATAGGGAAACTTTTTCATCATCAACAAGTAAAATGCGGCTCGTGCGATCAGGCATTGGTAATTATCAGCGTAAGGGTAAGAGCGTTAGCCGGACCGACAGATCCAATTGAACGGACCTTGAAGGTCACAACTTGACAGGAACAGTGCGTATATTTAACGAAGGATCACAAGACTACCTATAACTATATGTATACCAAATTAAAAATGTACTCAAGCAAGATAATCTCGTAAAAACCTAAAAACGGGGATGGCTAAGTAAAAAGTTTCATATGCGAGGCGCGCAAAATTGCTATCAGCAAGATCCCGCTTAACTCCCGGCCTGTATTCATTACCGTTTCTTCTGTTGATTATAATGTGTATTTCGAATAATATAATTTACATTCTACAGGGGATTTATTGATGTCAAATAACACCAAGTTTGATTTTTCAGTTATTCGAACCCTCCGCTTGAAGAGAGGTCTCTCCGCCGAGCAATTGGCCCAAAACGCCGGCATGACGAGGGCAACAATAACCAAGATTGAAAGCGGTGCCGGCAATCCAACCCTGGAAACCATTCAGGCGCTGAGCAGTGCCTTCAATCTGTCATCCAGCGAACTGATCCGGCTCGCGGAAGTTGTTCATTGCGAAGAAGCGGTAGTCAAATCCTCTCGGGAAAAAGCGATGAACGTCGATCACATCTGGTTTCCCAACTTTGAGATCTACCATATCCGGGCCGAAACCGGCTACCGGAAGCTTTCAGATCCGCAGCATCATGATAATACATCAGAGGTATGTCTGGTTTTATCCGGCAAGGTCAGTGTGGCGGTGGCCGGGCAATTTTACGAATTGGGACCGGGTATGGCCATGCGGTTCAAGGCCTTGCAGGAACACGAGTTTAACATTCTCGAGGATGCTGAATTTCTCATGATGCACCACAATTGAAAACTTCCTCAGCCCTATTCCAGCGTCCGAACCGAGAAAGGCAGAAGCGTTGCAGTACGCAACCGAAATGGTTTCATACTATAAGAAAAGCAGCAAAGCACCAAAGGAGGGAAGAATGAAGTGTGATAAATGTGAGGCGGCCATCGCTTCCGGTGATGAAAGAACCCATCATAACCAGACGCTTTGTGAGGACTGCTACATGGTTGCCCTGTCACCGGTAAAAACCTGCGATCCATGGGCGGTACATTGTGCAAAAGGTTTTGAAAAATTTACAGGTGACACAAAGCAACTGACCCCGATTCAGTCGGAGATACTGCAAATTCTCAATGCCCACGGATCGATGGAACCGGACACGTTACTCGAAAAGCTTGGAGGAACAATGCAGCTCACCGACCTGCAACGCGATTTCTCCACCCTTCGTCATATGGAGAAAGTCAGGGGTGAAAAGCGGGACGGCAAGGTCTTCTGGCGTTTATGGTGATAAAAAAAAAGGTACAAAGAAGTCAAAGTGATACAACCGGTTGAACTTAAGAAATATCAGATCAGGTATCTACTAAATGGAGGTGTCTTGTGGTGTTTGAAACAGTTCTCGTTGAAACAACAGAAAAACATGTCGGCATTATAACCCTGAATCGTCCGGAGCAGTTAAATACCTTCACCAGCCAGATGGCCGGTGAACTGCACTCCGCGCTCCTGGCCATGGAGGCGGACGGCAATGTCCGGGTCATCCTCCTGAAAAGTTCGGGTCGGGCTTTCTGTGCCGGAATCGATGTTAACGAACTTACCGGCAAATCCGCAACCCAATACCGTGAGTGGATAGAGTGGATGGAAAATCCACTGGTGACAATTTCCACCATGAAAAAACCGGTCATCGCCCAGCTGCAGGGCGTGGCTACGGCCAACGGCATGGGACTCGCCGCGGCGGCGGACTTAGTTATAGCCTCGGAACGGGTAAAAATGGGTCTTACTGCAATCAATGTCGGTCTCAACTGTGTCGGCCCTATTCTGCCGGTTGCCCGCTGCGTGGGACGCAAAAAAGCCCTGGAGCTTCTGCTCTATGGAAATCTTTTAAAAGCCGAGGAAGCTCTCGAACTCGGCCTGGTAAACCGCGTCGTTCCCCACGAAGAACTCGACGAGTTGGCTCTCAGCTGGGCTGAGGATCTGGCCAAAAGAAGTCCCCTTGCCGTGCAGATCGCTAAAAGTGCCTTCTACCAATCCGAGGACATGGACTATCAGAAACAGTTTCAGTATATGAACGAGGCCTTTGCCCGCCTGTGCACTACCGACGATGCCAAGGAAGGAGTTGCCGCCTTTTTGGGAAAAAGAAATCCTGAGTGGAAGCTGAAATAGATTTTAACAATCGTCCAGGTCGCTAAATCAGTATGGATTAGTCTGGCTCTGCTGATTTAGCCAAACAAATGAAACGGTAAAGAAAGGGACTTGAATCGTCCCTTTCTTTACGGCGCCATGCCGCTTCTCACAGCTACCCTTATTAAAATATCACATATTGAATCACGGTTCTTCGCCGCATTACCGAAACTTCGAGTAACGAAGAACCATGATAATTAAAGAAGGAATCAGATCAGACCGCGTGTCGTGGTCACGCCCAGTGAATCGTAGATCTGACGAGTCGCGTTGGACTTGTTCAGAGTATACAGATGAACTCCTTTGGTATTATGATCTATGAGATCACGTACCTGCTCGGTGGCCCAGTGGATTCCCACCTTGGCCTCATACTCTTCATCCTCGGCACGTTGCATCGCCTTGATCAGACGCGCCGGAAAACGGGTACCGGCGGAAACTTCAGCCATCCGTTTCATCAATTTTACCGAGGTAATCGGTGCAACCCCTGCCACGATGGGTACCCGAATGCCTGCTAGTTCGCAACGTTCGCAAAAATCATAAAATTCATTATTATCAAAGAAGAGCTGCGTACAGATATAGTCAGCACCTGCGTCAACCTTGGCCTTGAGATGATCTATCTCCAGCAGCCGGTTGGGTGTTTCCGGATGTCCTTCCGGAAATCCCGCCACCCCGATGCCCATTTGCGGAAAATGCTTCCGGATGAATTCCACCAATTCAAAGGCATACCTGAAGCCTCCCTCTACCGGTGTAAAAGGGCCCTGTCCTTGCGGTGGATCGCCTCGCAGGGCCAGAATATTCTCAATCCCGCTGGCTACATAGGTATCGAGAACCGATTTGATTTCATCACGAGTGGAACCCACACAGGTTAAATGTGAAACCACCGTTAAATCGGTATCTTTCTGGATGCGCAATACCAGGTCGTGGGTCAGGTCACGCGTTGAACCTCCGGCGCCATAGGTGACACTCACGTAAGATAGCTCAAGTGGCGAGAGATCGCTGATAGTGGCAAACAACTGCTCCGCGGCCTCCTTACTTTTTGGGGGAAAAAGTTCATAACTAAACGCAATGGAATTGCGCCTGAAAATTTCTGAAATGTGCACTGTGCTTCTCCTTGTACAAAAAAAATAAAAACTACGGAGGCATACTCGACAATCGAATGATGCGCTGAACCGTAGAAAAATATCGAAATAAATGTCTAACACCCAACAAAGCATGGGTATAAGAACCTTTAGACAGATTGTTTTCTTGCAAAAAAACAAGAAAACAATCTGAAAGGTACTAATTAATACCGGAAGCTATATGAGGATGAGGAAAAATTTTACCTTGGCGAAAAACTCAGAGGAAACCACATGATGTTCAGAGGGAAACGCGTACTTGCAATTTACAGCCTACACCAGCTTTTTATGACGGCCCAACGGCTTTGGTTCATAATTCAGCCGATGTAACCGTTCATCCACTAACCAAATTCAGCTAAAAAATATCAAGATTTAAAAAAAATTCAACAAATAGTTCAGCAAAAGTTAATTTCTATTAACGAGGAAAGAAAAAAAGACTAGAGCCCAGTTTCCGATTAGAACAATTTGCGTATAAGCCACAATACAAAAGAGACAAAGAGACTCAGCAGGATCATGCTGGTAATAGGAAAATAGAACTGAAAGTTCTCGCGTTTAATCTGAATGTCACCGGGCAGGTTACCGAACCAGCTGAAAATATTGCCGAACATCCAGATAAGTCCGCCTACGATTGCCAGCAGTACTCCTATGATCAGTATGAATTTTCCGATGTTGTCCATCATATGAAGGATTGTAAATTAAAGACTAGGTGCAGCGACTCACAATAGACATCCGAACCCACGCACCCATAGACCGCAAGGCTTGAATGAGCGGAGATGGTTTTGGTACCTTAGAAATTCCATATCTCATTTTTTAGTACCCTACAGATTGTTTTCTTGTTTTTTTTGCAAGAAAACAATCTGTAGCAAGGCACTTACCCCCCCGCACAGCACGGGAACTGAAAAGAGTGCGTGCTTATTTCATTTTTCCACCTCTCAAGGAGGTTGTTGAAAAAAATCTCACCTACTTCCAGTTTACCGGGGGAAGAACTCGATCAGCTCAACAAAATCATGTGCATTATTCAAATGACAGACCTAATTGATATGCTTCATATTCCGGTGGCCTTTCGAATAATGCCGAACATTGCTTCTCAACTTCCTTTCGGCCGGGACTATTCATATATCTCTCCCAATCCTCCTTTTTCTGCCATAGCGATTGCACAAGGATCAAATTAGGATCGTCACAGCTTTGCAACGATTCAGAAGAGATATATCCATTCTCTTTTATGGCCAGTTGTCGGAACTGGTAAATCACTTCATAAATATTTTTAGGGTTTGCATTCTTAAATTTTCTCCTGATTAAGATTTTTATAGCCATGATGGCCTCCTTTTTTGTTGTTGGTACGTTGGAAATTCTTCTCCGGCTGCCTAGGGAAAAAGAATTTCATAAAGGTATTTATCCCCCTCAAGAGGTATTGCAATGAATCCCGGTTTGCTTCGCATTTGCCGGTAACCGTTCACCGGTACACATCAAAAGACGGCAGGACCCGGGTAACCGTTCATCAGAATAGGAAAATGCCTGCACAACTCCAGGCCAAGCAGGCCGATAGGCATGTAGGGGCGGTTCTAAACCGCCCTTCTTTGCACGCCCGGCTGATCGTGTGCATACGGGGTGCTGGAAAACGATAAAGAATGTTATTGTCTTAATTTATGACAGACCGTAAAGGGAGGCAATGGCAGCGAATAGTGTATTTTGTACAACAGAAAGGACACAGTACCGACGCAATCCTTAACATTTCGTAATTCTTGAATAAGAAGGCGGACGACGCTTCCAAAATCACCGGATATAATTTTGGGACCCACCCCTTAACCGCTGTTAAACTTGATTCACCTTCCGCCAATAAATATTATGAATGATGGAATAGATACAGTATCTTTACAGTAACCGTTCACCAGCACCCCATTTCGTCCGATCAGGCCACCTTGCATTGGAACAAGCTATGAAAGACAAGGAAATCACATCAAGTCAAAACAAAGCCCCCGAACTTCGGGAAAAGTCGTCTGCCGGCGAGATTGCTGCATTTATCAAGGCTGCCGGTAACGCTGCGGAGTCACAGAGCGGAAGATTGATTTTTGCACTGGATGCAACCATGAGTCGGCAGCCAACCTGGGATAGAGCTGCAACGATCCAGGCTTCGATGTTTGATGCGGTGGGTAAGACCGGCGGTTTGTCGGTTCAGCTGGTGTTTTTTCGGGGCATAAATGAATGCAGGGCCTCTAAATGGGTTATCAACGCCGGCGCGTTGCGTGATCTGATGCTCGGTATCCGATGTCTCAGTGGGCAAACACAGATTGCCAGGATCCTTGACCACACCTATCATGAAACAACAAAAGCCAAGGTTTCTGCACTGGTTTTCATCGGTGACGCACTGGAGGAGAATATCCAGTTACTCTGTCAGAAAGCTGGAGAACTTGGTTTAAAAGGAGTGCGCGGTTTTTTCTTTCAGGAGGGGCATGATGCAACGGCCGAAAGCGGCTTTAGGGAAATGGCCCGCCTTACAGGCGGGGCCTATTTTCGACTCGGACCCGATTCGGCGAAGGAACTTGCCGAGCTTCTGAGCGCGGTTGCCGTATATGCAAGAGGAGGTTTGAAAGCTCTTTCAAACAGTGGCAGACAAGAGGCTCACTTACTTCTTGCTCAAATGACAAAATGATTTTTTCACCTTTTATCAACTAGGAAATGAATGGCCCTGTATCTTTTTATTCTGTTGTTTACGGCGACCGGCGTTTTCTGGCTGATATCCATGCCTGCCAAGCAAAGGGCTTTGTTTTTGGCAATTACCGGACCGGTTATTATCATCGTGGCAGGGATTCTGCTAACTCTTTTACGACGAGTGGCTATCGGGATTCCCTTGATGATTTTCGGAGTTTCATGGTGGCGGCTCAATCGTTCGAAGCGAACGATCAACTCCGCTGAAGGGCAAAAATCAACCGTCCGTTCCGTACACCTCGAAATGGAACTTGATCATGATACCGGTGAAATGGACGGCATCGTCCTGACAGGCGGCAAGCAAGGTATCCGTCTTTCTTCGCTGGGTGAGGAAGAGATACTGTCGCTCTACTTTGAATTTCGTTCCGATACAGACAGCGTCGCCCTGCTGGAATCGTTTCTAGATCGCTACCATGCCGAGTGGCGGGATCACGTTGATGCTGATTCTTTTAAAAATCAGAGTGGAGTATCCGGTTTTGACAATATGACCAGACAGGAAGCCTACCAGATTCTTGGTCTTGAGCCCGGTGCTTCGCAGCAGGAAATCCACCAGGCCTGGCGGCGGCTTATAAAAGGGGTTCATCCCGACAGCGGCGGCTCGGCGTTTCTGGCCGCAAAAATTAATACTGCCAGGGATATTCTTCTGGAATAAAGGCAACCGTTCACCGGGGATAGCAAAATGCTCGTATAACCCTGGTCCTGTAAACGTTGAGTAGAGGCGGGGCCCTGTGCCCGCCCTTCTATGCTGAACCTTTTACCTTATTTTTCGTACAAGGAAGATATCAGCCATGATGACCGCATTGAAGATATTCGGCATCCTCCTTCTGGTCTATATAGTTCTTTCCCTGCTGTTAGTGGGTTTTCAGCGAAAAATGGTCTATTACCCAAGTCATGATTCGGAAGAGCACCTCCTCCAAATTGCCCAAGCCAAAAGAATGTCCGCCTGGCGTAATGCAAAAGGCGAACTGATTGGCTGGAAAATATCCGCGCCACAAAACGGCAGCGGAGGGAATGCAGTCGTGGTTTTCCATGGAAATGCAGGTTATGCATTGCACCGCGACTATATCAGCAATGGATTTTTGGCCCTTGACGATCAACAACGATGGACCATCCATATTTTTGAATATCCGGGATATGGAGCAAGAAAAGGCCAACCATCCGAAGAACATATCAAGGCAACGGCAGCTGACGCGGTGGCAAGTCTTTTCAATGAACATTACGACCAGCTGTATCTGGTTGGAGAGTCAATCGGTACCGGCGTCGCCACCTACCTGGCTAATCAATATTCCGCACGTTTCAAAGGCGTCCTGCTGATTACCCCGTTTACCAGTCTTATTGATGTGGGTAAGGTGCACTATCCCATGTTCCCGATCGCCTTGCTTCTTCGGGATCGTTACGATAATATCGAACCGCTCAAAGGCTACGGCGGACCGGTTGCATTCCTCATTGCCGGAGCCGATGAAATTGTTACCCCATCACTTGGCTATAAACTCTATGATGCCTATTCCGGACCCAAGAAAATATGGGTACAAGAGGGCCGCCGTCATAACACCCTCAATTACGATCCACGGGCTTCCTGGTGGAATGAAGTGGTGAACTTTCTCCAGAACACCCATAGATCGATGCAGGACGGCTCCCGGTGATGTCAGTGTAATCGAACCATTCATCGGGACGGCAAAATGCTCGTATAACCTTGAACCTGTATACGTTTAGCAGTGCTCCAAAGGCGCATAATCAGGCCGACTGGCACGTAGGTGCGGGTCCCTGTGCCCGCCCTTCTATTCGCATATGGGGTGCTGCTGAAGGTTTACATGTAATCAGGAGTATATCCGGTATGATGGATGATAATGATTTCAGGAAATTGTTGGACTATTTCAATAGACCCTGGAAAGGCTACCGGAAAGTACGAAAAGGTGTGATCAAACGGCTCCGCAGACGTATGGAGGAGCTTGACTGTACGACTCTTGAGGCTTATATCGCAATTCTTGAGCGGAACCCAATAGAATATAAAAAGTGTCAGTTTTATCTGCTTGTTACCATCAGTCGATTTTTCCGTGACAGACAGGTATGGCAGCATCTTGAAAACCGCTTGTTGCCTGAACTGGCGGCATGCTTTCCACAGGAGTTGAAAGTCTGGTCCGTCGGCTGCGCCTGCGGAGAAGAACCTTACAGCCTTGCCATTTTATGGGACAGGTTGCAAATTCAAACAACCTTGAAAATTGTTGCAACCGACGCAAATCCATTGTGCCTGGATCGGGCCGTAAAGGGAATATTTGGTAAAAGCAGCCTCAAGAACCTTCCTCCTCAATGCATCTCTTCCTGTTTCAATAAACAATCTCGAAATAAATACTCCATACTGCCGCATTTTCAACAATCCATAAGCTGGTATGAGCACGACCTGCTTGATGCTCCTCCCCAGAGTGCATTCCATTTAATTTTCCTGCGTAACAACCTGCTGACTTATTATCAGGAGACGACTCTTGCCCGTGCAGCAGAACGAATCGTAAGGGCTTTGATGCCCGGCGGTTTATTGGTCATCGGTGCTCATGAACAATTGCCCGAATTGTCCGTTCCTCTTATCCGTGACAATCTCTGTCCTTTGATTTATCATCGGTCTTTTTTTGAATGAAGGAAATATACAGAATTCAATCATTAAAACGTGGTCTGTCCCCTGGTCACGCCAAAAACTTCATATGCTAGGCGCGCAAATTTTCTATCATTTCGGCGTACTAGAGTACGTCGTAATGATAGAAAATTTGCAGCAACGACGCAGATGAAGAGTTTTTACGACGCCATCAATCATTAAAACGTCGTCTGTCCCGTGGTCATTCTCCTGAGTAAATCTTCAAGGTCTCCTGTATTGCATCCCTCGAAGTACTTCAGGATGACTGAAATATTTTTCTCGGCGACTAATGACATAGATATTCCTTTTTGTAGTAATGATGAACAATGGACACTTAACGTTTAACTAACGCTGACAGCGGGGCTGTACCCGTTGTCAGCGTTTAGTGCTTTGTTCGGCCTTGCCGTTTCATTAGTATTTTTTGCGGTGAATCTCATCATGACAAACCGTACATACGGTAACAAGATTACCTTCTGAGTTATCTCCGCCCTTGGCATGATGTGTTTTGTGGTGTAATTCCAAGTGCCTAGGGTCTGACCTATTCCATTCTTTATGTGACCATTCACAGACAGTACATTTATATTCATCCCGCCGAAGAACATTTCTTTTAACTGGATCGGGGATATGCCTGTCATGTTCAGGGCTTTGGCGATCTGCCTCAAGTAAATAAACCCCTACGTCAAGATCAGGGCGGCCGGTATTCTGTAGTGACTACAGACCAGCCATATTCTGTGCGTAACTCTCTTACTCTCCTTGCCCATTCCGACCTGTCTTTTGCAAGATACTTCAATTCCTCGCCGGTTACTTTTTGGCCGACATTCGCCCGCAAATATTTTAAGATTTTGTCTCGGACAGCAATGTTCTCTCTTCTTATTTCATTGGCAAGGTTCCAGCGATGTGCAGCATCTCTATCTTGCTGGGATGAAAGCAATATATAATCGGACGGTCCCATTGGCATTACGTCAATATTGGGAAGAGGAAATTCGTTTTCTTCCGCCATTTGTTTTGCTGTCAAGCCGCTGACAATTGACCACCCGAACTGTACTTTCAGTTCACGAACCCTCCGGGCATATTCTTGGATACCTGAAACGACGAGCAACTCATCACCACTGATTATAACGGCAGGATATTTCAGAAAATAATGGAGTATTCTATCTCGAGCGCTTCTTGCAATGGTAGATGGTATTAAGGATTTTCCCAGATCTCGTAATTGGTTAAAGCAGGGAACAAGTGCAAGGACTTTGTTTCTTAAACTGTCTGATTTTAATTCTTGTTCAAAATTGGTTAATAGTATTTGTAATTTTATTCTGATCTCTTCAGGGTTCATGGGCAATATTCTCTTCTGAGCTTTCGAGAAACGAAAGAAGTTTAATTTTCAATTTATTTGTGTCGTTTACTTCGCATGTCCAAACAGTCATAATCTTCCAACCTAATTGTTTGAGAGCTTTAACGGCTGCTTTGTCTCTTTCGATATTCTTGTCCAACTTCTCACGCCAAAATTCTTGATTTGTAGTCGGTCGCTTCGAACGAGGACAGCCTGCGTGGCCATGCCAAAAACAGCCATGCACAAAAATAACTTTTTTGTGCTTCGGCAGAGTTATGTCGGGTTTACCAGGTAAGTCTTTTCTATGGAGCCTGAACCTGTATCCCATGTTGTGAAGCGAAGAGCGGACAGTTATTTCAGGTTTGGTATTTCTGCCGCTTACGCGCGACATAATTTGACTTCGCTTTTCTCTTGTGAAGACGTCCATTGCTCATATTTTTGGTCAAGTAACAATCTAACGACATCTGCCACACGTGCTGCAAGGAGAGGTGGCACGGCATTGCCGATTTGTTTGGCAATTTCGATCTTTGAACCTAGAAACTTAAAACTGTCAGGAAAACTTTGAAATCGTGCTGCTTCCCTGTGAGTGATTGGTCTGTGCTGTTCTGGGTGCAAATAGCGACCTTTTTCCGGTTTAAAGAATTCCGTGCGTATCGTAACAGAAGGCCTATCCCACCAGAGTCGGCCAAATAAATCAGTGCCACCTGATTGTTTCCGAATCCAACATTTAGGCGTTAACTCAGGAGCAATACGTTGTAAGTCAAAACGATTCATTCCTTCACGCGGTATTGCCCTATATCTTTTCCGACTGAGTTCAGTTGGATTTCTCCCAAAGTGTAAATCTAACGGAGGATCAATATTTCTGATTTCTGTTCCTACCGGAGAAGGTAAATCAGCAATAGCGTTTTTTACAGTCTTCCACCTTGGGGGTGTTGACAGATATTCCTCCTTATTGAAGGGAAGTGTTAACTGCTTTCCGTTACCATTTGGATTAAAATGAGTTTTTCGGGGTGGAAACAAAACGGAAGGATCTGCGAATTTACAACCGATTATGAAAGCTCTGGTACGAGTTTGAGGAACCCCGTAATCCGCGGCAATTAATTTGTCCTGCCAGACTTGAAAACCTATAGCCCTTGCCGCTTCAACAATCTCACCATTCTCGAAAGTCCCAAGTAATTGAGGCACATTCTCCATGACAAAGATTGATGCCTCAGATCTTTCAACAACCTCTAAGTAAGGCCGCCACAACTCTTTTCGCGGATCATTTTCACGATTTTTATTTAATAGGCTGAAACCCTGGCAAGGTGGACCACCGATTACGACGTCAGCTTTGGGTATTTCGATTTTGCCTTGTTCGAGTATTTCGACAATGTCTCCGGCAATACTATGTGGACCGAAATTTTCATTGTATGTGTTAACGCAAAATTGATTAAAGTCGTTTGCCCAAACGGATTGAAAAGGTTGACCAAAAACCTCGGAGAAACCTAACGACATTCCGCCAGCCCCTGAGAATAGGTCTATGATGCGATATCGATGCGGATTTTTTAGTAGCGCACCTGAGCAGCGAGAAGCATAAGTCGCTTCGTCTTCTTTTAAAATAAAAGATTTATCAATTTCCATTGTGTTTTCAATTTGATACATATCTTATGGGCCTTATCGGTGGAATCATTAATGAGATTGTTTTGATTCTACCATTTGAGGCGAAATTTTCATCTCTGTTATTTTGGGGTTGGTTGCCGAACGAGAACATCTTCGGCTTGTCCGCAGAATGTTTTTGTTGTGCTATTTTCCCTTAAAGGTCTATTTTGAGCCTTAAAATGACGGGTTTAAGATAAAATATAGCATGGTATTTATGATTTTATTATTTCAAATCAACAACATGTCTTGGTCCGACCCCGTTAAAGTCGTTAAAGTCCTGTCCTTAATCATTAAAACGTGGTCTGTCCCCTGGTCACGCCTGTCCCCTGGTCACGCCCAGGCTGACACCAACGAGTGGCTCAAGTATCAAGGTTTGCTTTCTGTCAAAGATCTTTGGGTAAACATCCATTACCTGGCTACGGCTCGGTAGCTCTTGGGTCCGCCTAGTGCGGACCCGCATGCTAGGTGGTGTGGGGGCTGGGGGAGAAATTCCCCCGGCTACCCGATTGTGTGAGAATTTATTCGTAGTGGGTCCATAACCTGATGACTTTCACTATCTTTTCTGCATTATAAGGTTGATATACTAATCTATGTTGAATATTAATTCTTCGAGAGTATGCACCCGATAAATCACCAACTAATTTTTCATATGGTGGTGGATTTTGATAGGGATTTTCTTTGATGATGTCTAATAGTTCCTGAGCTTTATTTTTAAGACCTGATGCAGTAAGTTTTGTTGCGTCTTTTTGAGCTTGTTTTGTAAAAAACAGTTTCCAACTCACCAATCAAGCTCCCTTGAACAATCTGACAGTTTTTCGTTTAAGCCTTCTTTGATTGACTCTCTCATTCCGGGAACGGAAAGCAGATACATGGTTTCTGAAATAGCATGCCAATCTTCTTCTGATATTAGGACTGCATTTCTTCTTTTTCCAGTAATAACAATAGGCTCATGTGTTTCTGCAGCTTCATCAATTAGCCTGTAGAGCTTTGATCTGGCTTCTGTAGCATTTAAAATATTCATGATAGTACCTCCTGCCTAGAACGTACGTCATTGCGATCGTTAAGTCAATTTGTTTTTTACACACAACGTAGACTCGCGCTTTTCGGGTTCAGCAGCAGTGACTTGTTGTAAAGGTTATTGCTTTTCTTTATGTTTTGTTCTTTTTATCTTTTGTTTTTTATGCAGTTAGTGCAGTTGCCTTTTATGTAGTTGTTTTTTGTCTTTTATTGCTTTTTTCATGCAGTTAATCAAGCCGATAGGATTTCAATCTAAACATGACCCTGCGTTAAAGAAGCTTATGGGATTTTCTGCTAAGGATTCCTTTGTTTGAAGCTCCTATAGCGCAATCGTGTTTTCGTCCCTCTTCAACCGCTGGTTAGAATCTTCATATTGATTTTCTAAAACTAAGACAATTTTCACTAAAATGTTCTGGGAATTTATATTCTAGACGACCCACTGATTTACCATACAGTTTTTTTTGCTTAGGCTCTACATAACAAAACGTCAGATCATTATCCTTGATTTTATAGATACCAAAAGGAACTTTTTCATTTCTATTAACAAGTTGCATGATTAGATAGAGTTTGAAAGGATCTTCGGATTTATCTACAGTATACTCGACTTTCCTTTTGGTTAATCCAAGGATACTATGTAAAATTTTTCCATTCGTCCCGAAATGGTTTCCTTTAAAAATGAATGAATCTGTCCTATTTGTTGGATTCTCTAGCACCCAACTACCTTCCAATTCGGGGTCAATGTTATTGCTACCACATGCAGAGCAAAGGACTAGAGCAGAGAGGAGTATATAACATTTTAGTTTCATTGTTTTCTAACGTTTAGTTCTGCGAGAGCCGGGCTTTTTCCGGTTTCCGCAGCAATGACTTGTTGTAGAAATTATTTCTTTTATTTACTTTTTCTTTTCGCTTTTATGCAGTTAATGCAGTTGCCTTTTTGTCTTTATGCAGTTGTCTTTATATTGCTTTTATTGCTTTTTTCATGCAGTTATTCAGGCCGATAGGCCTTCATCTACAACTATTAATACACTGCATGACCAGTTCAGGAAAAAACATAGTCCAGAGCTGGCTATTTTACCTCTGCCGCAATCGTTACCGTTCAGAGATTTTTGCTGCTTTTCTTCTTTGCACTCCGTTTTTTGTTATGCATGTATTGGAAATATAAGATTTATATTCATATTAAGGGAAAATTTTGGCATTTACAAGAAAAAACGGTTAGGGATAGGTGTGCGGCATTTTGGGTAAATAGCCCTGTTATTATGCATGCTGATAACAGGATTAGTTAGTTCGTTATTGGAGGTAAATTTTCATCAAAATACTGTTTTTCAACTGGGCTTTCTTCATCTTTTTGGGAAATAGCACCTGTTATACTGATGAGACAATAAGTCACAAATAACTCACTATTTTTTGATTTCATCCATAATATCGATGGATTTCGTAGTGCTGATTTTGGGAACTTTCTCCTTGAAAGCAAAATGGTTGATCCCGAAGAAGAATAATGCATGGTCCATAGAACTAGAAATTCTTCGAATATCGACTGTGCCACTCTCAGATTATCTGGTCTGATCTTCTTCCGTTTTATATCAATGAACTCGACAGCGCCGGCGCTTATAAAAACCGACAGATTCCTCAGACAGATCAGCTTAGGCCTTGGCTCCTGTTCTCCCACTAAAATCAAGAGCAGACCTGACATCCCCAAGACCCGGTTATTATCAAAAACAATGTTGGCAGGTAAATGTAGACTCCGGAATGTCACCTTCCGGATGTCGCCCAGGCACTCGGAAATGTTGGAGAAAATGATTCGGGATAGCAGCTGCATGACAATGTGGTGTTTTTTTAACTAAGTGCTTGTTAAAACGATGAAGTCTTTGATATCATGAATGAGGAGCAATTTGAAATTGTGCATTCTTTCAAAGTTTACGTACAGTACGGTAGTATTAAAAGATAAATTGATGCGTTCGATCCACCTGGTCATGAAGGAGCAGCCATGCATACCATCCAAGCACTATGGAACTTTCTAGAATCCTCTCCTTTTCATTCACGCATCAAGCGGGCCGTTGCCTCAATTTCCCTCGTCATCATCATTCAGGTAATGTTTTTATCAGTAAACCTGTACCTTCTTTTCAAGATCCTTGACTTGGCAACAGATCCCGGGCAGACCGCAGATCTTCTCTCCGCGACCCGGTGGTGCATCGCTACCACAGGGATTGGATTTCTCGTCATTACGCTTGTCAGTCTGCTTATCTGGATGATGCTTAGCTACCTGGCGGTCAAGCCTATGCATCAGGTGAATGAGATTTTCAAGCGCCTGGCTGACGGACATGTCGACTGGTCGGAGGATATCAAGGCCCTGCCCTACCCGGAACTCAGACATGTCTCTATCGGATATAACGCTCTGATGGCCAATATCCGACAGATCATAGAAGACATAAGAAAGTCGGGTATTCGTATCGCCATAGGCAGCGCCCATGTGCTGAAAGCGGTTGATATGGCCGGAACCAAAACCAACCAACAGCGTGAGCTTTCTGAACAGGTCACCGTTTCCAGTACCGATGGCAACCTGGCCATCAAGGAGATCTCCGAAAATACCACCTATGTCTCGGAAAATACCAGCGCCAACCTCAATAAGGTACGAATATCCTTCGAGGAGTTAGAAACAGTCGCTCAAAAGGTGGCGGCCATTAATCGGACCGTCGCCAGTTTTGGTGAAACTATCGATGAACTCAACCGGAATTCGGCAAGCATTATGGATATCATCGCCGTGATCAATGAGATGTCCGATCAGACTAACCTGCTCTCCCTTAATGCCACCATAGAAGCGGCCCGTGCCGGGGAGCATGGCAAAGGTTTTGCGGTAGTGGCCGAAGAAGTCCGTAACCTGGCCAAGCAGATTAAACCGGCCACAGAAGATATATCAAATAAAATCAATAATATGATTGCAACAGTCAATAAGACGAAATCGGAGAGCAACACCATAATCGATGCCAGCATGGAGGTGAACAATACCATTTCAGCCACAGCCGCCAACTTTAAAGGTATGATAGGCGATTTCGAGGAAACCAATGACCAACTGCTGAAAATCTCAGCGGCCATCGAAGAATTGTCACTGACCAACAACGAGGTCAATGAGAAGGTGGGGAGTATCAATGTCCTTTCCCATGAGGTCTTCACCGATATGGAGACATCCGGTAAGACCGTTGGGGGACTCACGGAAATCACGGAAAAAATGCAGGAAAAAGTCGCCGGGTATCGGACAGGCCTGGGTATGCTGGATAAAATTATCCCGATGGTTCAACGCCACCGTGACCATGTTCAGGATGTGCTGCACAAGATGAGTAAACAGGGCATCAACGTCTTCGACGAGAATTATAAAGCCATCCCGAACACCAAGCCGCAGAAACTCACTTGTGCCTATACCGAAGTCATCGTTAAAGAACTCCAGACCTATGTTGACAAAATTCTAAAAGAGATCCCAGGTTGTATCTATTCCATCCCGGTGGACAGGAAAGGTTACCTGGCAGTGCATCATTCCCATGTTTCAAAACCATTGACCGGCAATTATGACGTTGACCTTCTCCAGAGTCGCAATATGCGTTTCTTTTTCGACACCCAGTGCGATATTCGTAGAGCGACGAACAAAACATCACCCATGCTGTTTCAGACCTATATGCGCGATACCGGAGAGGTCCTCAACGACCTCTCGATGCCGATTACGTTGAATGGCCGGCACTGGGGCGGCTTTATCGTCGGCTTGAAACCGGAGATACTTACCGAATAAGGGTATCCTTCCGGCACTATCCATACGATATCATCAGCTGGCATTGCACCAATAGTATCGCCAGTGTTAATTATGCCTGCCGGCTCGACAAGTATTGCTTTACATTCCGTATTAGCAACTGGTTTATGCTTTAAATGATTATCTTCCTTGTCATCCCGGAGGAGTTTTACGACTTCTCCGGGCTACTCCTGAAAATCCGATGAATTTATCTTCTCAGCACTATTCAAGGTTGATGCTATGGCAAACGAAACAGGCTCCCTGGACACGATTGATACCGGTGCTACAGTTGTTATCACGCATCGCGTACGGGATGGCAAGCAGGATAAATATGATGAATGGCTCGACGAAATCGCTCCGATCTGCAGAAGTTCTCAAGGTCTTCTGGATTGGCATATCATCCGGCAGATTCCCGGAATCACGACAAAATATACGATAATCATCCGGTTCGATACGCAGGAACACCTACAGAACTGGATGGAGTCGCCGGAACGTAAACGCCTCATAGAAAAAGTGCGGCCGATCCTCGTTAAAGATGATGATTTCTTCGTCAGCAGCGGGCTGGATTTCTGGTTCACGCCTGAAGGGGCGAAAGCCAAGGTGCCCTTACGCTGGAAACAATTCATTATATTGACATACTCTGTTTTACAGGCACGGTTGTTATGCTGATGGTCTATGTTGTCATGCCGCGTTATACCAAACTCGTCCATCGCCGGCTGTTCACTTGAAAATCGATTAAACGTTATTAATCAATTAGACGACACATTTCCCGTCCATCCAAAAAAGGAGCAAGTCATGATAACCGTAATAGTCGAATTTAAACTTCCGGAGAAATTCTCCTTAGACCAGGCCCGTGCAACCTTCATGAGTACAGCGCCAAAATACCAGGAAATGGCCGGACTACTTCGAAAATACTATTTTATATCAGAAGACGGCACTAAGGCCGGGGGAGTCTATCTCTGGAAATCCCGCGAAAGTGCCGAGCGGATTTATACGGAAGAATGGAAAAGTTTTGTACGGGGAAAGTACGGTACCGATCCTTCGATTACCTATCTTCATTGTCCCGTTGTTGTCGATAACATCTCTCACGAGATAATTTCGGATGCAAACGACTAAGACCCAATAAGAATCAGGTTTTAATGCACCGGTTCTGCATTACGGCATCGGTCAAGTCTTCTTGTCCGGATGCGTTAGGGCAAGAAGAATTGACCAGCGGGTTGCTGATTATCAGCAAACTTCCTTCGCACCCTTTGCCACGTCATCAGGACTCACGTCGCGAAGGTGCGTGGCAACGGACCAGCGATGACCGAAGGGGTCTTCGAGTTGGCCATAACGATCACCCCAAAACGTATCGGACAAAGGCATGGTGACCTTGGCTCCGGCCTTGGCGGCGCGCTCGACAAAAGCGTCGGCGTCGGCAACATAGAGATGGATAGTAATCGGTGTTCCCTTGAGTGACTTTGGTCCGAATGAATTCCATTTCGGAAATTCATCGACCAGCATTACCATGGAATCTCCGATGCGAATCATCGCATGAATCAACTTGCCCTGAGAACCGATAAGCCGTGTTACTTCCTCGGCGTTGAACGCCTTTTTATAGAATTCGATAGCCTCGGCCGCACCTGCGCAAACCAGTTGCGGTGTTACTGTATGCAGCCCTTCAGGGATGGGTTTAACCTGTTGTGTACTCATAGTCGTAGCTCCTTAATATTGTGAAGTACCCAGTCGAATTTATTTTGCTGTTCCAATGCCCATTTTCCGGAAACGTTCAGTCTCCTGACTCGGCTCAAAGTCCTCCAGTTCGAACATCCGGCGGACCTCGATTTCGCCTGCTTTACCATCTATGGCAGGATTGGGATAACGCCTCGTCCATTCAATCGCCTCTTCCCTCGATTTTACCTGGATGATGGTGTACCCGGCGACGAGCTCCTTGACCTCAGTGAACGGGCCATCGACAAAGGCAGTTTCCTTGCCGGAATATTTTATTCGCCATCCGTGAGCACTCGACTGAAGTCCGGAACCATCTACCAATAATCCGGCTTTTGCCAGTTGTTCATGGTACACGGCCATCTTGGCCAGCATCTCCTCTCCCGGCAGTACTCCTGCTTCCGAGTCCTTGGTGGCTTTAACGATAATCATATATCTCATGGTATAACTCCTTTCTCTTGAATTTTAAGTAGACCGTGCAACTCGTTTAAAGCAGTTAACCCGGTTCTGTGTAGTGGTCGAACAGGAGTCGTCCATTTCGACATGTCACTTATTTTTTTTCTGAGAATGATGATTAGTTTCATTTGATGAAAAATAGAGCCGCAGATAGAGCTGTAGACGAAACCATGGCTCAGTTGAACGCCTCAAAATCGGCCATGGGCGAAAATGGTGCCAATAATATGCAGGAGATACGCGGAAAAGTTGACGCGCTTTACCGCACCGAGTTCCGACGCATATTTGCCACGCTTATTCGATTACTTGGTGATTTCGATCTCGCGGAGGAGGCGGTGCATGACGCTTTCAGGGCGGCCCTCGAACAGTGGCCACGCGACGGTGAACCGGCCAATCCCAGAGCATGGCTGATCTCGGCCGGGCGATTCAAGGCTATCGACCGGATTCGAAGGCGAGCCCGCTTCGATCCACTGGATGCAGGCTCGATCCCGGTGTCCCCGTCAATCGAGGAAGTTTTGCAGGACGAAAACGGAGGCAGACCCGATGATCTGCTTCGTTTAATCTTTACCTGCTGTCACCCGGCCCTCTCGCCGGAAGCCCAGATTGCCCTTACCTTGCGCGAAATATGCGGTTTCACCACCGAGGAAATCGCCCACGCATTTTTTGTGTCCCCACCAACACTGGCTCAACGCATCGTTCGTGCCAAGGCGAAAATTCGCGATGCGCGGATTCCCTATCGGGTACCCGGTCTTGCTGAACTGCCGGATCGGCTCGACGCTGTGCTCAAAGTCATTTATCTCGTGTTCAATGAAGGATATGCCGCGACATCAGGTGCATCACTTACCAGACCCGATTTATCGAGTGAAGCGATTCAGCTGGGGCGGCTGCTGGTCGAGCTGCAGCCCGAGCCCGAGGCAATTGGCCTGCTGGCCCTGATGCTTTTACAGGAATCCCGGCGCATCGCCCGTATTTCACCGTCGGGAGATCTGGTTTTGCTTGCGGACCAAGACCGCTCGCTGTGGAACCAAAGTATGATCGAGGAAGGTTTGGCGCTGGTGAGCCGGGCTCTGTCATCGCGCCGGTTTGGTTCCTATACGCTTCAGGCTGCACTTGCAGCGGAGCATGCCAAAGTTGCCGACAACGCAGAAACGGATTGGTCTGCAATCGTCGGATTATTTGACTTGCTGCTGCGGTTCGGCCCATCGCCGGTGATCGCCCTGAACCGCGCCGTGGCGGTTGCCATGCGGGACGGTCCCAAGGCAGGACTGATGCTGATCGATGCCATCCTGGCTCGTGGCGAACTAACCGATTACCATCTGGCGCACGCAGCCCTGGCCGACCTGCACCGGCGGCTTGGCAACAACAGACAGGCACGGGCTGCCTACGAGAAAGCCCTCAGCCTGGCCAGACAGGAACCGGAGCGACGGTTTCTCAATCAGCGGCTGCGTGAACTGCCGGAGTGAATATTTTTTCACGTTTTTTGATCGCTTTTGTCGAAATCAATCATCCTCAAACGACTGGTATTTAAGAGCGGGCTCAGAGATTAAGCCTTAACTCTATAGAAAACCAAATCAAGACAAAAATTTCACACAAACTATCAGCCGGAGGAAGCAATGAAATATATATGTCTGGGTTACATAGATGAAGATACATGGAGCGCAATACCAGAAAAGGAACAGGAAGCTCTTATGGACAAGTGCTTTGCCTACGATGATGTATTGCGCAAGGGCGGTCACTTTGCCGGTGGAGAAGCACTGCAGAGCGCGAAAAACGCGACCACCTTGCGCTGGCAAAACGGCAAAGTCAGCATCACCGATGGTCCGTATGCTGAAACCAAGGAACAGGTGGGCGGAATACTCATTCTTGAAGCCAGGGACCTCAATCATGCCATCAGGCTGATGTCCGAACATCCGGGCGTGAAGATTGGACCTTTCGAGATCCGCCCAATCGCCGATTTGTCCGCAATGGTTGCTGAAAGCCAAGAACGACGTTCAAAAACTAAACAATAAAAGCTCTGATGCAAATGCATAAGATCGACCTTAAAACTTTAGAGCAAGCGTATGCATAACCGTTGTACCAAACGGTAAAGGAGGAATTATGGCAACTACCAAGGATAGTCTGCGAATAACGAAGTTCATCGACAGTAAACGTGAACAGGTATACCGGTCCTGGACGGACGCCGAACTTGTCAACAAATGGCTCTGTCCTGAAGAATGTCAGGTGATTTCCAACAAGGCATTGGTAGCGGTGGGAGGAAAATATCGCGAGTCCATGAAGTGCGGAGATAACATTCACACCGTTTCCGGCACCTATCGGGAGATCATCCCCAATAGGAAACTGGTCTTTACCCATAAGTGGAAGGAACCGGATGCAGTGGAAACCGGGGTAACTGTGGAGTTTAAGGACAAAAATGGCGGCTGTGAAGTAACTCTCAGCCAGAAGGGTTTTGCCGGCGCCGAATCTGCAAGAGGACATGAAGAAGGCTGGTCAAGTGCTTTGAGAAACCTGGCTGGATTGTACCATTAGTCCTTAAAATGAGCATTCAGCGGTGACTTTCAAGAATTGTAAAGATGCATGCAAGGAGGCATCATCATGAAATATCTCTTGTTGTGCTGTTTTAATGAAAAACAGTGGGAAGAACTGCCGGAATCGCAACGAAGTCAAATAATGGATGAGTACGGAGCATGGCAACAGAATCTAAAAAAGAGCGGACACTATCTGTCCGGGGTTAAGCTTGGCTCCGGTGCAACCGTCCGCCTTAACAACGGCAAACCGGCTATTACCGATGGCCCGTTCAGCGAAACCAAAGAGCAGATCGGCGGATATCACCTGATAAAGTGCGGAAATCTCGATGAGGCAATCTCGATTGCTCTGCGTATACCGACATTGCCGGCAGGAGGCACGGTAGAAGTGCGTCCCGTCGAACTCGAAGATACCAGCCAGGTTTGATCTCCCCTCCTAGTACCTTGCGGGCATCCCGCCATTCCGCCAATGCGGGTTGCCTCGCCGATCTATTCCAAAGTCAAAGCAGCAGAAATAAAGAAAAGTTTCCTTTTGTGAAATTTCTCCTTCAGTCTCCGATTTTTCCCGGACGTATCCTGAGCCCTATTCTCCATTCCGCCGAATATATCGGTGACAGAAGGCATTTCAAGCCATTTTCCGAACTGCAACAAGTATCCGAAGTGAAAATGATTTTCCCTGCCCATGAATATAAGTTGACATAAATGAAACTTTTACTCTATGATCGGAGCCTGATTTTCAATCAGTCGCAGGTCTCTTAAGGTTTCTTCAAAAAAGGAATACGATCTATGAACAGTACGTTAACCCGAAAAGTAGCTCTTTTGGCCGGCGGTTTTATAGTGCTGGCTCTTGCGTCAGGATTTTCAGCCGGCACACCCGCTTTTGCAGCCGATAATATCAAATTCGGCCATGTAGCTCCTCCCTTTCACGGGCAATCCAAGGGTGCCGACGCCTTTGCCGCCTATGTAAAGGAAAAGACGGGAGGAAGAATCGACATTGCCACCTTTCCCGCCGGACAGCTTGGCGGTGAGCGCTCGATGGCCGAGCAGGTGCAGAGCGGTACCCTGCAAATAGCCTCTATTACCACCGCGGTTCTGCAGAATTTTGTTCCCGAGGCTGCCGTTTTGGACATGCCGTTTATCTTCCCGAATCGAGCGACCGCCTACGCGACCCTGGATGACCCCGCCTTCCAGCAAAAGTTTTTTTCCTATTTCCCCAAAAAAGGCTTTATCGCCATTGGCTGGACAGAAAACGAGATCAGGGACTTCACCAACAACAAGCGCCCGGTACGCACTCCAGAGGATATCAAAGGGCTGAAAGTGCGGGTCATGAACTCCCCCGCCTACATCGATACCTTTAAACAACTGGGTGCTTCCCCGGTGGGCATTCCCTTTCCGGAAATCTACAATGCACTACAGACCGGGGTGATTGATGCTCAGGAGAACCCCATTCTCACTACTGTACTGATGAAATTTACCGAGGTGACCAAATACGTAACTCTCACCCATCACGCGCTCACCGAATGTGTCATTATCGTCAGCGCCGATTACTGGGATTCGCTTGCTCCGGCGGACCGGCAGATCTTCCGGGATGCCGCCAAGGTGGCCATCGACACCAACCGAAGAGTCAATGCAGAACTGCACAACAAGCTGCCGAAGAGTAACATCTCCATCGACGAGTATGCCAAGAAGAACAATATCGAAATAATCAAGCTGACTCCTGAGGAGCGCGAGAAATTCAGGGAAGCCATGAGGCCGGTGTGGGATAAATATCGAGAGAAGATAGGTAACGACCTCTTCGACTTTACCCTCGCCAAGATTAAAGAACACCAGATGTAATATGGCGTCGTAAAAAAATCGCATAAGCAGGCCGATGGGATGTAGGGGCGGGTTCTAAACCCGCCCATTTATGCAGACGGCCTGATCGTGCGCATTGGTGTACTGAACTTTTACGAAGCTATTATCATTTAGCCATATCAGCCAAGTATTTTTCGTGAACTCCAACACCCTCTTTTCGCATAAAAACACGGGCCGGATGACCGACTGGATAGACCGGATCGAAAACACGGTCCTGGTCTGGACGATCCTGGGGCTAGCCCTAATCGGTTTTGTTCAGGTAATTTCGAGGTATCTCTTCAACTACAGCTTTACCTGGTATGAAGAGCTTGGCCGATATCTTGGCGTTTTCGTTGCCTTTCTTGGAGCAAGTATCGGGGTGAAGAGAGGAAGCCACTTTACCATGGACCTGATGGTCTCCAACCTGCCCGGGCCCTGGCAGCAGCTGCTCAAATTTTGTACCTGCGCCCTTTCCGGCAGCTTTTTCCTGCTGGTGACCTTTTATTCCTGGAAAATTATACTTCGCATGCACGGCTACGGAACCACTTCCCCAACCATGCAGATCCCCATGTATCTTGCCTATTTGCCGATTCCGTTCTTTTCCCTGATCATGGGACTGCGTTTTTTTCGGGTTGGCGTCGATGAACTGCTGAGCTTGAAAGGCGACAAGCCGCTCGACAAGGGGAAGCCTGCATCATGATGACCACGATTTGTCTTTGTTTTGCGGTGCTGCTGCTGGCCGGAGTGCCGATTGCGGTGATTCTCGGCGTGACGACTGCGGTTTCCCTGGTTTTCTACACCAATACGCCGCTGCATATCATCACTCAGCAACTCTTTAATGCCCTGGATAAATTTGTGCTGCTGGCAATACCCTTTTTTATTCTGGCAGGCTCGATCATGACCAGGGGTGGTATCGCCCGTCGGCTGATCCATTTCGTCAACGCCCTGGTGGGTTGGTTTCCCGGTGGTCTGGCCATGGCAGGCATCCTGGCCTGTATCTTTTTTGCCGCCATCTCCGGTTCTTCCCCGGCGACAGTAGTGGCTATCGGCTCAATCATGATTCCGGCCCTGATCAAGGCCGGCTACGGCGAAAGATTTTCCCTTGGCCTGATCACCGTCTCCGGCTCTCTTGGCATTATTATCCCACCTTCAATTCCCATGATTCTCTACTGCCTGGTGATGAACGTCTCCGTAGCCGAGATGTTCATGGCCGGGATATTGCCGGGACTTATTATCGGTGCCGCCCTGATGATCTACACCTGGATAATTGCCCGGCGCAACAACTGGCGGGTCGAGCAAAAAGCCTCGCTCAAGGAACTGATACTTGCGGCCAGACGCGGTTTCTGGGCTTTGATGCTGCCGTTTATTGTCCTTGGCGGCATCTACTCGGGAGTTTTCACCCCCACCGAGGCCGCCGCGGTCAGCGTGGTGTACGCCCTGGTTGTGGAGATGTTCATCTACAAAGAGTTCGGTTTTGGGGAAATCACTTCGATCTGCAGTGATGCCGCGGTGCTCTCCGCTTCCCTGCTCTTTATTCTCTCCTGCGCCATGACCTTCATCTGGCTGCTTACCGCCGAACAGATCCCGCAGCATCTGGCACAAATTGTCATCAGCCATATCGACAGTCCCTGGATGTTTCTTCTGACAGTCAACATCCTCTTTTTAATTCTCGGCTGCTTTATGGACGATGTCAGTGCCATGCTGATCCTCGCGCCCCTGTTCCTCGAAACCTTGAATCAATACGGTATTGATCTGGTTCATTTCGGCATTGTCATGGTCTTAAATATTCAGATAGGCATGCTCACTCCGCCCTTCGGTCTCAACCTCTTTGTCGCCGCCGGAATTACCAAGCGCCCGTTGACCCGGGTTGCGAGAGGAGTTATGCCTTTTCTCGGCATCATGCTGTTCTGCCTGCTCCTGGTTACCTATATTCCATGGATTTCCCTGGTTCTGCCAAAACTTTTTCTTCATTAAAGGGTGTTCCCTATGCTGCCTTCCGCCCTTAAAAGCGACCTGCTCCAAATTCTCGACAAAGAGCGATTTCTCGACCGCCCTGAAGAACTCGCCTGCTACTCGTATGATTCTTCCCTGGAAGAATCGCTGCCGGAGGCAGTACTCTTTCCACTAACCACGCAGGAAGTGTCGGATATTCTCAAAATCGCCGGAAAACATAAAGTCCCTGTTACCGCAAGAGGTGCGGGAACCAGTGTCTGCGGAGCTCCTATTCCGATACGGCACGGTATTGTCCTCTGTTTCTCTAAGATGAACAGGATCATCGAAGTCAACACCAGGGACCGTTATGCCATCGTCGAGCCGGGAGTGCTGAACGGTGATCTGCAGAAAGCCCTCGCCCCTTTTGGCTTCTTCTATCCGCCGGACCCCGGTTCCCTCAATATCTCCACTATCGGCGGCAATATCGCCCTGAATGCCGGAGGGCCGCGCTGCCTCAAATACGGTGTTACCGTTGACTATGTTTTGGGAATGCAGGTAGTTTTAGCCTCGGGCAAGGTGGTGCGCTTCGGCAGCAGGAATATTAAGGATGTCACCGGCTACAAGCTCTCCGCTCTTTTTTGCGGCTCGGAAGGGACGCTCGGCATGGTGACCGAGGTTATTCTCCGGGTGATGCCCCTGCCGGAAGCCACCAGAACAGTGCTGGTCACTTTCAATGAGCTTGATCAGACAGCCGAAGCCGTGGCCGACATCATCGGCTCAGGCATTTTGCCGGTGGCGATGGAACTGATGGACAAGATGACCATCAATGCCATCGAAGATGCCGGCAAACTTGGCCTGGCCCGGGATGCCGAAGGGTCTCTGCTGATCGAAGTCGATGGCGTCAGGGAATCCTGCGAGCGGGAGATGGTAAAAATAATCGAAAAGGTCAAACAGCATGGAGCGGTGACCATCCAGGAAGCTGCGACTCCAGCCGACCGCGATAAATTATGGGCCGCAAGGCGCCAGGCTTACGGCGTGTTTGCTAAAATCGCCCCGGATATCCTCTCGGAAGATATCACCGTACCTGTAAGTAAAGTGCCGGAAATGACCCGAAAAATTCGGGAAATCTGCAGCAGCTACAACATTCGGGTCGGCGTCCTCGCCCATGCGGGCGACGGCAACATGCACCCGCTCATCCCGGCTGACCGAAACAACCGCGAGGAATGGGGCCGGGTGATCAAGGCATTTGGAGAGATCTTTGAAGCTGCGGCCGCGCTGCACGGCACCTTGTCGGGAGAGCACGGCATCGGCCTGGCTAAGGCTGCCTATCTGCCGCTGGTGATGGACGACGATTCCCGCGAGTTCCTGACCGTGATCAAAAGAGCGGTCGATCCCGACAATATCCTCAACCCCGGAAAATTCGCATGAGTGACACAATTGCCAGCAAATGCGGCAAATGCGGATTATGCCTGGCGGTCTGTCCGGTTCACAGGCTGCTGCTGGAGGAGCAGGCCTCTCCTCGCGCCAGAATACAGCTCATCGAGAGTTATAAACGAAAGAAATTGCCGTCGTCCCCCTATCTGAAAGAGTTGATCAACAAGTGCCTGATGTGCGGCAGCTGTGCAGCCAACTGTCCTTCCGGCGTCGATCATTACTCCCACTTCATGGAGATGCGGCAGCAGATGGCCAAAGATCATGGCGACCGGCTGGAGATCAAAGGCCTCGTCTATCTGCTGGCTAAAGAGCAGCGCCTGCGCCTGGCGGCCGGGATGGCCAGGTTTGGCCGGAGCATCGTGCCCGGGAGTTTCCAGAAAAAATACCGGCTGAGCAATATTGCCATCAATAATTTCCCTCAGCTCAATAAAAAACCGTTTCGGTCGATGGTTGCAGAAGAAATACCGGCCAAAACGAAAAGGTCCGGAACCGAACGAGGTGTTGTAGTCTATTTTACCGGCTGTGCCACCAACTATATCTTTGCAGAAACCGGTCATGCCACCCTGGAACTGTTGACCAGCATGGGTTACCGGGTCCGCATCCCGAAACGGCAGACCTGCTGCTCCATCCCCATGCTCTATCATGGAGCCATTGAAGAGGCCCGCAAAAACATCGAACAGAACCTGCAAGCTCTGAAACAGGATGACGCTGTCGCGGTAATTGTCGATTGCCCCACCTGCGGCTCCGCCCTGAAACATGAGTTTCCGGCGATGATGAAAAGATGGGGCGAGGATAGCGGCCCGGCTGAGAAGATCGGTGCGAAGGTGACCGACCTGATGTCCTTTGTCTACGACAGGCGCGACAGCCTCAGGATCGATGCACAAAAGGTTGCGGAAGCAGGTCCGGTTACCTACCACGCTCCCCTGCCACCTGAAAAATTGCTTTGCCCCGGCGGACCGTCTGCTGCGCGAACTGCCTTCGATCGAATTTATCGAAGCCGCCGATGCACTCGACTGCTGCGGCGGGGGCGGCACCTTTTTTTATGAATACCCGGACATCTCCAGCCGGATGGCCAACAAAAAGATAGCAAACGCCAAAAAGACAGGTGCACGACTCTGGCTCACCGACTGTCCGGTATGCAGGATCAATCTGTCCGGCAGATTATCGACTGCGGACAATATCGCCATGCTTCATCCCGCGCAATACCTTGCCGGAATAGTGAAACAATGAGCCGGCGGGGAGAAAAAGCCATGGACGAAAAAGCGATCTCAAGCAATATCAAAAAAATCCGTCAGCAAAAGAAAATGACCCTGCAGGAGTTGGCCGACCGCACCGGCCTGACCAAAGGCTATCTGTCCAAAGTGGAACGTTCGGAAAAAGCCCCACCCTACTCCACGCTGAACCGCATCGCCGGAGCCCTGGGGATCGAAGTCACTACAGTGCTCAAAAAAGATATCGCCCCGCCGCACGACACCAGACTCTTTTTCGGCAGGAAGACGGACGACCAGCTCATTCGCGAAACCAGTGATTTTGCCGGATATGATTATATCGTACTTGGTGCGGGCAAACCCGGCAAGAACATGGAACCCTTCATTATCTATGCGCCCTTTGAGATCGCCCGGATGTACGAACACGAAGGGGAAGAGTTCTTTTACGTCATGGAAGGCAGGCTGGAATTTATTTACGGGGATAAGACGTATATCATGGAAACCGGAGATCACGTCTACTTTGACTCGCGTATCCCCCATTCCGGCAAAAGCCTCGACGAGAAAAAGGCCAAGCTGATGGTGGTGATCTATTTTTACAAGCGCAACAGGCAGTAGGCAAAACAGCTCTACCCTGCCCGGACTTAATCGGCAAACAAGAGTGCCATCTCTGAGAGGTCTGCCGGTTTAGTTTTTTTCAGAAGAAAATTCAAGAAGTCGCGACCGCTATAACTGAGAATCCGCTTCTTGGGAAAACCTACAGTTTCAACTAAAGCCAGGCACTCATCAAAGACGCCTACCTTGCCTGCTATATGGGCATCGCTGCCAAAGGTCAGGAAACCATCGTGGTGTGCGACGGCTTCTGCCAGGGCCACGCAGTTTTTTCCGCTGCCTGCGCGCGAGGTGGTAAAAGAGGAGTTATTAATCTCTACCAGAACGTTATACAAAGCGGCAGCCTTGGCGACTTCGTCTACATCAATTGGAAAAGCCGGATTGCCGCCATGGGCAAAGACATCGATCCTGCCGGAGGCTATAGCTTTTACCACGGTATCGGTGTGTGCAGCTTTTGATGTCGGAGCAATGATCGGCTCATGCAGACTGCCGAGGATTATATCCATCTGCCGCTGCACTTCGTCGTTAATATCCAGCTCGCCCTTGAAATTGATAATATTAGCCTCAACGCCACGCAATACGCCAACGCCATTGATTATCCGGGGCAGAACTCGCATATTCATAAAATACCAGATATGCGGTGCACCCGGCATCGACGGGCCATGATCGGTAATGGCCAACAGTTTTATGCCACGGGCGGCAGCAGCTTGAACATTCTCGTCGATTGTGCTGTAGGCATGACCACTAGCGACTGTATGGGTATGACTGTCAACTTCGATATTCATGGGATATAGGATTACCAACAGTGAAAGATTTGAGGAAATAACACCCACCGAACAGGAAAGGCTCCTGTTCCAGTGGGCTCAGGCTACCCTGTCAGTATATATTTTGCAATCGTATTACTGAATGACATGTGCGACCATTCAGGATAGTCGCTCTGGCTGATTAACGAGAACAATCGCTCTATCAAATTCCGAGCTTCGACGACCAGAGGGTTCGAAGGAGCACAAGGAGCTTGTCCGAGAATAGGCATTTTTTCTCAGATCGAGGCATTTCAGAAAAATAAGCACAGGCATATAGTTAATATTCCGAGCATTATTTTTCTGAAATAACGATGAGCTGGGGAAAAAGGGCATTCTCGGACAAGTTCCTAGTGATCTTCCATATAATAGCAGGCAGGAATCATGGATTCATAGTATGAAAAACGAAACACCCACCCCTCCAAAACCAAGCTTTTCCTCACGTCTCAGGCGTTATATTTTCCAGGACTTCCTCGGCATCATTCCGAGAAATGCGGCTGAGCTATGTCCCGCCGCTGATGGTCTATTTTGCGGCCGGAGTCTCCGGCTTCACCGGCATCATTGAAAGCTTTTATGTCAAACAGGAACTGGGGCTTTCAGCGGCTTTTCTGGCCGGGCTCGGTTTCTGGGCCGGGCTGCCCTGGGCTTTGAAAATGCCCATCGGCCATCTGGTCGATCTTTTCTGGCGACGCAAAGGCTCTGTTTGTTTATTTTGGAGCCCTGCTCATGGCCATCAGCCTGCTGATCATGGTAGGACTTAACCGGCTATAGAGATTTTATGGAACAATTTCTCAGGGCCGACACCTGGTATGTCATTGCCACCTTGCTGTCTCCGGTAGGATATGTCATTCAGGATGTAGTAGCCGATGCCATGACGGTGGAGGCTGTGCCCACGCTATGATGCTTCCGGAAAGCCCATCGAAGAGGAACTGAGCTTAAGCGCATGCATATCACCATGCAGACCCTGGGCAGAATTGCCATTATCGGCGGCAGTGCGCTGGTCGCAGGACTTGGGCGGCTGGCTGGCTGAAACGCTTTCTTATAAGGTGATGTATGAAGTGGCTCTGCGTTATTCCGGTCATTTCGGTCCTTGGTGTCACCCTCGGCCAGATCAATCTCAGCGTCGCCGGTAACACATGGAGCAAGACGGTATGGCGGAAGCGGAAATCCGACGATCCCTTCACTCAGGAGGCATGCAGCAGTACAAGCCCAATTACCAGATCCTCGGCGGCAGTGCTATCTTTGTGCGTAACTCCTGTTCATGGGGCTCTCCGATTTACCTTGAAAAAGGAATCTATCTTTATTGGCTCGCTGGCCGTGATCGGCTATCTGATGCATCCATCCTGAAAGGTCTTGATCCCCGTAAAAGAAGGGACATTCTTGGTATTGCCATCATTATCTTTATTTTTCGGGCCATGCCGACCATTGGTGCCGGGGCGAGCTGGTGGCAGATTGATGTGCTTCATTTTGATGAGGCCTTCTTTGGCACCCTGCGCCAGATTTCCTCCATCCTGGCCATCATCGGATCTGTTCGCCCTGCGCGGCTGGATGAGCAGGCGGCCGATTCCCTACCTGGTCATTTTTCTCTCGGTTTACAGCACGGTCATGATGCTGCCTTTTATCGGCATGTATTATGGCCTGCATGAATGGACCGAAGCACATTTCGGTTTTGGAGCACATACCATCGCCATTATAGACACCATGGCCGATTCTCCGCTGGGGCAGGTGGTCATGGTCCCCATGCTGGCCTGGATTGCCAGGGAGGCACCCGCCGATCAGAAAGCCACTTATTTCGCGGTTATGGCTGCCTTTACCAATCTGGCCTTGTCCGCTTCCAACCTGTTGACAAATTATTATAACCGGATTTTTATCGTTCAACGGGGAGATTACAGTCAACTGGGAATTTTGATGATATCCGTCATGATAACCGGATTGCTGCTGCCGATCTTGACGGTGCTGCTCATTAACGGCTGGCAGCAAAAGAGTGATATTCGATAACTGCTTTCCCATATCGGCGAGCTGACCCTGGCAAGTTTTTTTCCGAAGGAATATGGAGCGGTAATCGCTGATCAGCCTACCCGTGAGATAAGAATAGACGGGAAAGGAATACGTTCGGTATCGATAGTTTTCCCAAGAGTTGAACGCCTTGAAGAGCGATCAATGTCGAACCGTAAAGGCTAAGCGCACTCCGAGACCGATGAAGAGACTCCCAACGGCGGTTTTAAAAATGCGGCCTAATAACATATGCCGCTTAAATCTATCTGCCAGTTTTGCGGAAAAAACCGCAAAGATCATATTGATGATGGTACCATTCCAATCAAAAAGGCAGCCGAGAAATAAAAAGGTGAACGCCGGATGAACAGCTTGAGGCGAGACAAATTGCGGTAGAAAGGCCATGAAAAACAAGGCGACCTTAGGATTAAGCGCATTGACCAAAATGGCTTGCCGAAAGATACGGCTATAAGTCAGCGGAACTTCCGCAAGGCTTTCAACCATATCCGATTTAGCGGATATTTTTCGGGAAAATAACGTTACGATGCCAAGATAGATCAGGTACGCCGCTCCGGCAAGTTTTACAAAAGTAAAGGCCAATGCCGAAGTAGCAAGGATCATGGACAAGCCGAAAGCGGCGAAAATGATATGAAACAGACATCCTGTACCGATCCCCAAGGCTGCAATTATCCCGCCCTTAATACCGCGTTCGGCACTTCGGCCGACAATATAAAGAATATCCGCGCCCGGTGTGATATTCAGGAGCAATCCCGCCGCGATAAAAACACCAAGATTCATCGTGCCGAACACAGCACCCTCCCCTTACGACATTTTCTTGCTTAAATCCAAAGAAGATAATCTCGTAATAACCTAAAATTTCAGATGGCTAAGTAAAAAAATTCATACGCTAGTCACGAAAAATTTCTATCATTTCGGCTACTAGAGTACGTCGTAATGATAGAAATTTTGCGGCAACGATGCAGATGAAGAGTTTTTACGACGCCATCAAATAAAGCTGACATCGTCAGCACCGGACTCAGTGTTGATGAAAGCTATTGAAGTGATCTCCGGAACAGGTGGCTGAGCCGTCCACATTGCGGATAAAATTCAATTCCCTTTTTTCCATGGCTTCCAGGGCTGCCCGTGCCGACATATTATTCGCGATGTAACGTGTGACGCCATCGTCGGCCAGAATATTGAATGCCTCTTCGGTCAGTTTGCCGGTTATAACGGCCTCGCAACGATACTCCAGAACCTTGCGAGCCAGCTCCTGATCGGAACCTTCTGCACAGATGTGGGCAATCGGCGTACAGCCCATGGTGTCAACATTGACGATGAGCAGATATGGGGTTTGGGCAAATTGACAAAACACCTCACTGTCCAGGCTGGAATCGTTTGTAGTTATAGCAATGTTCATAAGAACTCCTTGTAGTCCGGGAATAGTAAATTCGACATTTATAACAAATTAATTAAGTTTTTCCAGCCAAATAACACCAAATAACGCGAGGGGGTAGGAGCGGCTTCCAAACCCGCCCTGCTAAGCGCGACAGTCTCGTGCTCATATGAGATGCCGGCAAAGATGTTCCACAAGGTAACCGTCAATACGCCCGTTTTCCTACAAGCAACGGATTCCGCCAAGATTCCACTGGCAATGCCCACAAGGCACCTGGCTGCCGAAACAATCATTGGCATATATCCCGGCATCATTGACCAGGTTCGCGCAGGGCCCCTGAGAACAACTCCAGCAAGAGGAAAACTCATATCGCCCGGCTTCTCTTCTGAATGCTTCATACTCCCTGCTCTGCCAGATAGTTTCCAGCGACTTTTCCAATACATTACCGAAGATACGTTCCTGAACCTGGATATCGTCCTGCAATACCAGACAGGAGTAAGTATGCCATAAAAAATGACAGGGCATGACATCTCCATTTGGACTAATGAAGGTCGCCTCATCTTCAATAAACAAACAGGAACGCTGATCCAGGGCTTGAAGTGGCGGTATGAAAAGATCAATGCCATGACGTTCAGCAATTCTCCGGGCTGTCAGCAAAAGATCTTCGATTTCATCATTGGTATCAGCATGCTCGAGCAGACTCAACAAATGTAACCGGATATCCTTCTCCTGCGCCTCCTTCTGCATTCCCACAAGAAGATCGACTGCCGCTTTTTTTGACCTGGTTCCCGCGTACTTTCGGTAAGAAAGGATACATTCGTCCAGATTCATTCCCTGTAAAAGAGCTTTTTGCTGATATTTTTGAAAGAGTTGGACGGCTTCCCGGGAATTCGGATTAAAAAGACTCTGCTCTCTGTTCACCTGAGAATAGAGGACAAGATTGGTAGTTATTATATAATCAACACCTTGAGCAGCAGCCCAGGCGACCAGGCTCGGCAGTTCATGGATATTTTTTCTGGTCAGCACTGTCTCAAGGCCGATTCTGAAATTGCGTCCGATCTTTTGTTTTGCCTTGGCAAGGCTGGAAAGAGCTTTTACCACGGCAGAGAAGCAATGTTCGCCCTTTACATCACGATCCTCCTCGGAATCAGGCAGACCATCCACGGAAAGACATAGAGTATCGAGCCCCGCATCAAGCAGGCGAAACGCCTTGTTGTCATCAAGTAAGAGACCGTTGCTCTGAAAGCCGATACTCGCGCCATCGGCCATACAAGCACGGGCTGAGCTTACGAAGTCAACTAAATGTGGATGCAGAAGTGGCTCTCCTATACCATTGAGAATGAGGAACTCCGTTTCAGAAAAAGATTTAAGCAGGTGGTTGAAAACAGCAACAGGCATGTGTCCTTCAGGAATACAACTCCCGGTAGCATATTTTACACACATGCGGCAGTGCAGATTACAGCGGGTGGTCGTTTCCAGATATATTTTTTTTGGGTGAGTGCTCTTCATGCATACTGGCTCTTCTAGAATGGATATTGGTTGAATATTGGTATATCGGCATGGAGAAATCAGGATATGTATATGATAATTCCAAATAGGTAGTCCATTGTAAGCCGGTAAAGAAAGATACGCAACCCAATCGGTAAATAACGCGGTCAAAAGGAGGTTGCCGTGATTAAGCCGCATCCAGCCGGAGGCCGCATATAAAGTGAAATAAAAGAAAGGCCCAGTCAAACCTCCGATAGGCATGGAATTCATGATATACGGCAGCCCCCTTGTTACTGTTTTCAGAAAGAAGTCAACCATATCATCGCTGACGGTCATATAGGTGGAAATAATACTTAAAGCCGCCCCGACATGATGTCCTCTTTCGGCATAATATTTGAGCCGGTCGTAGGCGGCATCGGACTGAATGGTCGGCATGATCAGCTTATCGCCTGCTGGATCGATTAAACTTCAGGTCCCGGTCGACAGGAACCAGAGTAGATCGGATGGTGCAAAACGGACGGATGGGAAAGCTGTTACCCGTTGCTCTTGAAGTAAATATTCGGTCAGATAAGCCTCACAAAAACATACCTCCGAATATTTATTTGATGAACCAAAATTATTGCGTTTGATTCTGTCGGAGGGTTCGGAACCACAAGAGGTTGTGATGACCTGGCGGGCCTGGTAGACCCAGCCATGCCGATACCACCCCCGGAGATTTCTACCTGGATGTCTATCGGCATGAGACGTGCATGGCGGGGCTCACTCATCCTTTCTGTTTTTCGAAGATGATGGTGAATACGGTACCCTTTTCGCTGATAACATCCACCTCGGCTTGAAGCTGTCCAACGAGCATCTGCACCAGGCGCAGGCCCAATGAGTCGGCTTTCTTCCAATTCAGCCCCTGCGGCAGGCCGATGCCGTCGTCGTGAACCGAAAGCCGCACGCATGCTTGACCTTCGCCATGCAGAGCCACGGTCACCTTGCCGCTATCGCGTCCAACAAATGCATGTTTAAGTGCATTGCTGACCAGTTCATTCAGAATCAGTCCACAGGGTATTGCGGTGTTCACCGAAAGCAACACCGGTTTTAATTCCAAATTCAGTTTGATGCCCGAGGCTGTCGATCCTTGTGCCCGCCACAAATACCCCAAAAGACTTTGGGCGTAATCGGCAAAATCCACCCTTGCCAGATCTGAAGATTGGTAAAGCTTTTCATGCACCATGGCCATTGAGCGAACACGGTAGACCACATCCTGAAAGATGTCACGCATGACCGGATCCTCGATCTCGGCAGCTTGCAGTTGCACCAGGCTTGAAATCACTTGCATGTTGTTTTTCACGCGGTGGTGGATTTCTTTGAGCATTACTTCTTTTTCCGCCAGTGATGATTTAATCGCCTCCTCAGCCTGCTTACGCTCGGTAACGTCGTTGGCGGCACCGAACCATTCGATAATGTCTCCATATTCGTCCAAAAGCGGAACGGCACGCGAAATGGTCCACCCCAAAGTGCCGTCAGCCCGCCGCACACGGTGTTCAAAAACAAACGGGCTTTTGGTCCGTATGGCTTCATCGATCGCGGCGATCACCCGCGGTTGATCGTCCGGGTAGATATATTGCTGGAGCCAATCAGGGTTCGGCCTTTCGGTATCAGCCAGAAAGCCGCCGCCTTGAAGCTGGCGCATCTCGCGCCAATCCGAATTCATGCGATATAACACCTCCGAACTGGCTTCAACAAAGGTTCGGAAGCGCACCTCATTTAGCCGCAATGCAGCTTCGGCCCGTTTGCGCTCTGTATCATCGAAGATATATCCTTGGATTTCATACAGTTCCCCTTGATCGTTGAAATGGCCCACGAGGTTTTCCACGATATGGATCTGATCACCATCGCACCGTTTTCGCCAGGTTGAATATTTTTCGAGCTTGCCGGATCTTTTTAGGAGCTCAAGTATCGATTCCCGTTCCGCTGGATCAATGTAGAGCGCTGACATATTCGAGCCAACCGCTTCCTCATATGAAGAGAATCCGAATAGGTTCACGAATGCTTGATTACAAAGCAGGATTTCACCGTCGGAGGTGCAAACGAAATTCCCGGTCAGGTCGTTTTCAAACAATCGATGGTAACGGATCTCGCTTTCCTGCAGTGCCTGTTCCGCTTGCTTGCGTTCCGTCGTTTCAAACAGAGAGAACACGAGACCTTCGATTCTACCAGAGGAATCCTTAATCGATTCAAGGGTCCAATCCCAATAGGTAACCCCCCTGTCCGGCTGATCCGGAAAAATAAACGGCTTATCATGGAACATCACGGAAATGCCTGAATCCCTTACGCCTGCAAAAATGGCTTCATTTTCTTTATGCGGATACAGAGTGAAGTGGTGCTTGCCGATCATCTTGTCGGGAGTATATCCGCACGTCTTAGCGTACGCATGATTTACCCGCACAAAATTGAAGTCAGGGTCCAAATAGACGAGGTGAAGATTTTTGGCGCTATCGATCATGCTTTGCAGGACATTCCTTTCCCGCTCTAAAGCCCTTCCCGCTTCCTCTAAGGACTCCTTTGATCGCTTGCGTTCGGTGATGTTCGAAAAGAGTGCGGCGAACTGCCCGGGAGCGGTACAATAAGCAAAAATCTCGTACCAATTATTTAACGAAGTCAGATAGTTCTCGATGCGGATCGGCTTTCCTTCAAGTGCCACCCGTCCAAAGGCTTCAATCAAGTAGGTTTCGATTGTAGGAATAACCTCTCTCACTGTTTTTCCGACCACAGCCTCTTTCTTCAAACCAGTAAACCGCTCAAAAGCCGGATTAAGCTCCAAAAAACGGTAATCGTAAGGTTTCCCGGTTGAATCGAGGAGTATCTCGTGAAGTGCGAACCCCTCCGGCATACTTTCGAATAACGATAGGAATCGTGATTCCTTTTTCTCTGGTTTTCCGAACTTGAGCGCGGCGACTTCTTTCTCTTTTAAAGCCAGCTGTGAGCGGCACTCCGCTACTTCCTGCAAGAGTTGCTCGCGGGACTTTTTTTCATCGGAAGCTTGAAACGGTATCATCTAGTTGCCCAACTTATTACAGGAGTTAAAGAGTCAATCTATTATAATAAAATATGCATTTATATAGTAACAAGAGCAACAATTATATTTTTCCCTTTTCCTGTACGAGGTCAAGTTGGTTTCAGGATGGTCGGTCAGTCGGGCACAATCCCCGGCAACCACCGGGTGGATTCAGGAGTATTTTAGGAGGGGCTAAAATGGTCAGGGACTTACGCTTGGCATCCTTTGCAACTTAATATTCGCTGACGATTCAGTAGAGGTCGCGCCCTGCGAAAACGCAGCTTCTACCGCGGTGCGCCGCTTCGATTGCACTTGAAATTGAATCCTCGACAAATCGGACTAAAAACTTCAAATCTTTGTGACGAAGCGCTACTGTATCATTGAGGATTCGGTCCTTCCGTCACTTGAACCAAATCCTTTGGATGTATCCATTTTGCATAAGCATCTCTGACCTGCTCGGCTGTAAGCTCCACGTACCGTTGTGCAGCAAAAGATGGTTCACTGAGGGGCAGGCCAAGTTCAACCCGATCGAGAAACCCGTAAGCGATACTTCGTACACTGGACTCGGACAGCGGAATTTCTCTTAGCAGCATTGCTTTCGCCTGTCTCAGTTCTTCCGGAGTTACACTATTCGTCTGCATCTCCAATAGATTGCGCTGCACTATGTTTTGCGCTTTGGTGACGTTGGATGGATCGCAGGCATATCTCACCGTGTAGCGGGTGCGGGTACGATCTGCCTCAAAAGAGGAAGAGACGTTGTACACCAATCCCGTCTTTTCTCTGAGATCTCGATAAAAGCGGGTGGCGTAAAAGCCTCCTCCCAAGACGTGATTGCCCAGTTCCAGGGCGTAATAGTCTGGACTGGATCTGGTAATTCCGACGGTTTCGGCCAGTGTCACTTTGTCTTGAACACGGCTCGTGTTCGGTATTGCCGTGGTCGAAGGACTGTTAGGGGGTACAGGAGGTAAAAAAACATCCGGCTTCGGGCCTACGCTTTTCCAGGAGCCGAAATATTTCCCGATCACTCTTTTGGCATTTTCGGGCGTCACGTTGCCGATTACAACAATTGTGGTCATGTCGGGCCTGAAAACGCTTTCATAATAACTTTTCACATCGTGAAGACTAAGGGAAGAAACGCTTTTGGGAGTAGCATGGCGCAGGGTGGGGTCGTCTTTGGGATACATGGCGCTTTTAAGGGCTTGTGAATTCAGAAATTCCGGACTTTCCATAAGTCCCGCCACAGTCTCGGCCACCTGACTTTGCACAATTTTGAAAGCGGACTCGGGCAAGGCAGGATGAAGTTCGTTGTCGGCCAGGAGCTGCGCCCCGCGATCAAAGTAATCAGTCAACACTTGCAAAGAAAAATCCGTCCCTGCGGAGGCATTGCCGCCGATATCGTCTAAAGCCTTTTGAAAAGCCGTCCGGCCAAGAGATGCCGTTCCGAAGGAGAACAATCGATCCAGTACTTCGTTCACGCCTTCTCTGCCTTGAGGAGTCTGTAGATCCGGGTTGTTGAGAATGTGGCCATATATGCTCACCGTATCGCTGACTGACTCAGGTTGCACTATGAGGTTCAGGCCGTTCGGCAAAGTGAACGTTACGGGATGTAATGTGGATTTAGGAATGGAAAGCCGATGAAGTGCCTTTGTTGCCCATTCGGGCAGTTTGACCTTTGCGGTTGGCTTGAGTAGAGGGGATTCCCTGCCTCCAAAGCCCTTCGAGAGAATCGGCTTTCCTGAAGCCTTAGGAGTAAGAATGGCAGTAACAGCACGGTCCATATCCAGATATTTACGGGCGACCCGGTTCACATCCGGAACGGAAACCTTCTCCACCGCCTTGACATCGTCTTGAGGAGAATGACGGCCTTCAACCGCCAGGGAACGGGACCAGGTCATGGCCAGTTGGAATATGGAATTCTTCCGCAGAGCAGCATCCGTTATTTCTCGCCGCTTAGTTGCCTCTACGAGATCCGGCGAAATTCCTTCCTTCAAAGTTTCTGAAAGTACCTTGTGCACTTCCTCGAGAGTCGCTTGTGCGTCGCCACCTTTTGGAAAGGCCGCCAAGGCGTAGGCGATGCCGGCCTTGGGAAAAGCATTATTGCTGAATTGGACGCCTAGAACCTTTCCTTCGGCAGCCAATGCATATAATTTACTTCGCTTGCTGTTTAGAACGTCGGCAAGGACTTCGGCGGCGGCGTAATCCGAACTGTCATACCCCGGCATACGAAATGCCGTCATCACCAACCCATATGGAAGGTCCGTATCCAGCTTGAGCGTCTTGGAAGCTACCGGCTTCAAATCAATTTCCGGACGCGGAGGAATTTTCCTTGAAGGAATGTCGCCGAATAAAGTTTTGATCTCGTCAAGCACCTCCTTAGGGTCAACATTTCCTGCGATCACCATGATCGCATTGTTGGGAGCATACCAATCGTCATAAAACTGCTTGAGCATTTTTCCAGTGGTTTTGTTGAAAGATGCTCGGGTTCCCAAAGCGTCATGAGCGTAGACCGTTCCTTTAAAAATTGTGGCCAGAAGTTTGGTATAAAACACATACTCCGGGCTGGAATAGTCTCGTGCCACTTCCTGCTCGATGGCGCCTCGCTCCTTCTCCCACAGCTTTTCGCTGTCAAGCACACCGCGCATTCGAATGGCTTCGATGTGTAATGCAACATCGAGATCCTCTGCAGGCGTAACGAAGAAATACTGCGTCACCGTTTGTTGAGTATCCGCGTCAAACATACCCCCCATGGCGGCCGTGATACTCGCCAATTGATCGGCAGAAAGACCGGGACTCCCGCGAAACATCATGTGTTCCTGAGCATGTGCCATTCCCGGAAATGCTTGGGGAGCCTCGTTTGATCCAACCAGGTAGTTAACCACGGAAGCAACGACAGGTGCTGATTTGTTCAAAACGATAACGACTCGAAGTCCATTATCCAGAGTCTCACACACCACTTCCTTCTTAGGGCCTCCCCCGATCTCTCCCGCCGAAGCACTCGTTCCACAAATCAGCAAAGCAACCAAAAGTGCAGCAAAAACTCTCACGGCAGGATTAACCTGCCCCCATCGTTCACAGGCAATGATGATTTTCATAGGGTAAAACTCCCGGCATTTGGGTTTTGGGTTTGATTATTGGCCTCTTTAATATCCAAAATGCAGCGGAAAACGAATTGCGAGGTGAGCTTTTTAACCGAGAACAGTGAAATTTAAGGTGGTTCTCTCACCTTTGAACGGTCAAGCCGGTACTACGGCAGATGCACAACAGGAAGTATTGTTCCGTTTTTAAGATAGGAATCATGAAAAACTATGTCAACAAAATCAAAAAGTGGCAACAGTATGCCTTCCGTCCTTTTCAAAATGCCGGTCCGTGAATAGACTTGCCATTGAGCAGATCACCAATAAAGTTGAACTTACCCATGGCTGAGTATTGCAAGCATCGCATGACAGGAAGCTTTATCGGATCAGGCAAAAATCATATACCCAACCGAAATGGACCTTTTTTATCCTTGCTAATTCTCCACTAATTTTTGATCACTATAGTTTAAGGCAAGCGAATCACCATGAAACACATTAGCAGGAATTTTGTAGACAGAAAATGCCATGTTTCTTAGTGCGGAACTTGTCGGGCAGGCAGGGACCGGAGACGGTGTGATTTCATAATCGACAGTGGAGGAAAGTGTGCGCATTTTATTGGTTGAAGATGACGATATGATTGGTGAAGCAGTGTCCATTGCCTTAAAGGACGCCGCTTATGCAGTGGATTGGGTAAAGGATGGCGACACCGCCGGCAGTACACTCAATTTCGGCGAACATCAAGCCGTATTGTTGGACCTTGGCTTGCCCAAATGCGATGGTTTGGAAGTGCTTCAACGATTGCGTCAGGCCGGAAGCACCATACCGGTCATCGTCATTACCGCCAGAGACGGGGTTGAATCCCGCATCGATGGGCTTGACTCGGGAGCGGATGATTATCTCACCAAACCATTTGATGTGAATGAGCTGCTTGCTCGACTACGAGCGGTCATCCGTCGTCGAGGAGGACAGGCCGTTCCAGTGCTCACGAACGGCAGAATATCCCTTGACCCATCCACACATAAGGCGACTTGTGGTGAAGCCACGGTAATCTTAAGTGCGCGTGAGTTTTCCTTGCTGCATGCGTTGCTGCTCAGTCCAGGCAGAATTCTCACCCGGACTCAACTGGAAGAACATATCTATGGCTGGAACGAAGAGGTAGAAAGTAATGCTGTTGATTTTTTAATTCACGGTGTGCGAAAGAAACTTGGCGGCGATGCCATTAAGAATGTGCGCGGCGCGGGCTGGATGGTGGAGAAATCAGTATGAACCGGTCACTACAACGTCGTCTTACATTGTTGTTAGGGGCGGCTATTATGCTTTTAGGACTGGTTTCAGCTTTTATTTCATTTATTTTGGCCTATGCCGAGGCAAAAGAATTCCAGGATGATACACTGCGGCAGGTCGCCCACCTGGCATTGCGAAACACAGGCAGCTCTCGGATACTTAAAGGGTCTTACCTAAGCCATGTCAAACCAGCCTTGAAGGATAAGGAATCACTAATAAGCATACTTCATATACCGGAAGATCCTAGTCCAGCCTGGCTTAAAAAAGATTTGTCGCCCGGACTACACACCCTTGAAACGGGTGGAGAGCGATTGAGAGTATTTCTGCTGATAGATCCGACCGACAAAATGACAGTGGTTAGCCAATCGACCGATAGCCGGGACGAAATAGCAATCAATAGTGCACTCCGTGCATTTGCCCCTTCATTGCTCTTCCTCCCTATAATGGCCTGGCTGATAATGCACATAGTTCGCAACGAACTGTCAACCGTCAGGAAACTGGCAAATCATTTGGATGAGCAGCCGACAGAACAACCTGGACAGCTATCCGACGAGAATGTTCCGGATGAAATACTCCCCTTCGTGCACGCGATTAACCGACTCCTTGAACGGGTCATTAATCTCATGGGGCAGCAACGAAATTTCGTGGCCGATGCGGCACACGAGCTAAGGAGCCCTCTCACCGCTTTATCGCTGCAAGTGCAGAACCTGCAAAAGGCGGAATCCCTGGAAAGTATGAAGGCCCGGATTCTTCCCTTGCGAGAAGGTATAGAGCGTGCACGAAAGCTTACCGAACAACTCCTCAATCTTGCAAGAATTCAGGCAAGGACAATAGAAATTTCGTCCGTCGATATTTCCGCCTTGTCACGTGTGTTGATCGCGGAATATCTACCCATCGCGGAAGGCAAGGGTATTGACCTAGGTCTTGAAGAGGTGGCGCCGCTCACACTTTCAGGTACGGTTGAAAATTTTCGGTTGATACTCAAAAATGCGCTGGAGAACGCGTTGCAATATACCCCACCCGGAGGCCGGATTACCATCAGGTTATTAGATTTCACCGACAATCAGTTCGGATTTGAAATCATCGACAATGGCCCTGGGATTCCTGTCTCTGAACAGCAACGAGTATTCGATCGGTTTTATCGGCTGCCGGGTGCGCCCGGCAGGGGCAGCGGACTTGGCCTGGCAATTGCCATGGAAGCCGCTGCCTGCCATAGTGGATCCGTGAGCCTTCTGAACAGGCCGGATGGCCCGGGATTGATATTTCGCTATCTCCAGAGATGGAAAACGTAACCCTTTCTGCTTAATCAGCCTTTAATCACCCCGTCTTTTTTTAACCCGTAATGTTGATCGCATTCTTGAGAAATTGCGAGATACCCATGGTTGTAAAAGATTGCTGCAATAAACACCACAAGACAACTTTTCAACCGGCAACTTTTTAACCCCACCGAAAAAATCCGAAGGTTTTGATATGTTTCATCAGTTTGTCATGTGGTTGGCGGATACCATTGGCCAATTTGGCTATCCGGGTATTGTTGTGCTCATGGCCCTGGAATCTTCATTCTTTCCTTTTCCCAGCGAGGTGGTGATTCCGCCGGCGGCCTACCTTGCTGCCGGTGGTAAAATGAATATCGGCATGGTTCTTCTTTGCGGCACAGCCGGAAGTCTTCTTGGGGCCGTCTTCAACTACTGGCTTGCCCTGAAATTCGGCAGACCTTTTTTTGAAAAATATGGCCGATATCTCCTGGTCAGCTCCCGATCGTTAGACAAGGCAGACCGCTTCTTTGAGCATCATGGACATATCAGCACCTTTGTCGGTCGACTTCTACCAGGTATCCGGCAGTATATATCACTTCCGGCTGGTTTGGCCCGAATGAACCTCTTTATTTTTTGTGCGGCAACCGCACTCGGCGCGGGTATATGGGTATCGGTGCTGGCAGCCATGGGCTACTGGTTCGGCCGCAACGAGCAACTATTCATGCACAACCTCAACTGGATTACCCTGGCCATGGTGATAGCCTGTGTGATTCTAAGTATCTTTTACCGGCGCAATTGGCGGAGACGTTCCGCACAGGCAGGGCTTCCGAATGAAAAATGATGCTGATAAGCTTGTATGTGAGTGGATTCAAAATCAGCCTGGAAATTCTTGCGAAGGCCGCCGATTCCCAAACAGTTCTCGAGGTACCAGGTACCTTTAAAGACCGGTTTCAAGGGTTAATTCAACTTTTCAATTTTCGACGGATAGGAGAACAATATGATAAAAAACAAGCAACAATCCATCTTTTCCAGTGCTCTTCCTCAGGATCAAATATCAAGCAAAGTTCCTGAGGTAACTCTCTATTTCTGGATTATAAAAGTCCTCTGTACAACAGTCGGTGAGACAGCTTCCGATTTTATGAATGTCAATCTGGGGTTTGGTCTGACCGGTACTTCCGTTGTCATGGGCGTATTCCTTCTGGTTGTGCTTTTCCTGCAGTTCAGGGAGAACAAATACATACCCGGTTTGTATTGGTCGGCGGTCGTCTTGATCAGTATTTTCGGTACACTGATTACCGATATTCTGACCGACAGCCTGAACTTTCCACTTGAAGCCAGCACTGCCCTCTTCAGCATTGCCTTAGCCTTTACCTTTCTCATGTGGTACCTCAAGGAAGGAACGCTGTCTATCCATTCCATTTTCACCAGGCGAAGGGAGCTTTTCTATTGGCTGGCCATTCTTTTTACCTTTGCCCTGGGGACGGCGGCTGGAGACCTTATGGCAGAGAGTCTCGGACTCGGCTATCTGGTAACCGGCATCATCGTCTGCACATGCATAATCATGATAACCATTGCCTGGAAATTCAGCCTTGATGCCGTCTTGGCATTCTGGCTTGCCTACATCCTGACGCGTCCATTGGGGGCATCACTTGGCGATTATCTTTCCCAGACACAAACCAACGGCGGACTCGGACTCGGTGCATCCATTACCAGTGTGGTTTTCCTGACGGCAATTCTTGCGGTCGTGGTTTTCCTTACCTTGACCCGGCGGGATTCCATGACAACCTCATCAAAAAAAATTACTGCCGAAGTAAAATCGTCCGGCGCAATTTGGCAAGCTGTCGTAGTTGTGGCTTTAATCGTGATCACAGCTGGATCAGGATATTACTGGCGTAGTTCCGATTTGCAGACCCAGGCGTTGGCCAACACTTCGTCGTCCGCACCGTTAGGAGATTTGTCCTCATTTCGGAAAATTTCCCAGGACACGCTGGTTCTTGTACAAACCGGCGATCTGCCTCGGGCTAAGTCAAGGGTTGATGATCTTGAGACCGCCTGGGATAATGCCGCGGCGCGACTTCGAACAATGAATAGGGAGAAGTGGTATTTATTGGATGATTCCATAGATACCGTGCTGCGGAATCTACGTGGTGTACGGCAGGATACCGCGGCATGCAGTGCATCGTTGCATTCTCTTCTTACCGAACTCAACACTCTTGACAGCCATGGATGAGCAATTTAGGCGAGATAACCTATAATCATTGGGATTGACCGAATGAAAAAGAATACCCAACGGATATTACCGATCATCATAACCGCCATTGCGGTCTCTTTTTCTCTGTCTCTGCCATAAGCGTATTTTTAGGAACCTCTCTGATGAATATTCTCATTAGACGTTTTGGAGTCCTGACCATCTATGCCTTCGCCATGAATATATTTATCTCTGTGATGCTTAACTATGTTTTGCGTAGATTCTTTATTTTCTCAGCTTGACGATTTTTAAAAAACCAATTTAAAAGCCTGATATTCCACCCTTCCCTGAAATTTTCAGATTTTTTTTGGTATATCTAAGTCTCTCCTAATTCTTGATTCCTATAGTACGGGCAAAGGAATTTTAAGTCACAATAGGGGTAGAGGAAGAATGCGAAACATATATCTAGAGTTCATAGCCGTCGCTGTTTTTATCATGATATTCACAAACGGCTACGGCTGGACCAATAAGGCATTGGCCGACGAGCAAATTTGTACATCGTCCGGAAAGGCGAGGCTAGCTTTCCCGGAATTTCGACCGTAGCATTCCATATAGCAATCTCATACCACCTCACAAGGGAGTATCTAGGGAGTATTTTCATGATAACGGATACAATTTCCAGGAAGCACCAACGGATTAGAATGGGTGCCTGCCTTTACCTGGTGATTTTGGCCCAAGCGGGCTGTGTGTCCTATCATGCCAGGCCGCTGACGGAAGCGGCCGTGGCCGACAAGCTGGCAACGCCTGACATGTCCGTTCTCACGGTTGAGGCAGGTCGCATCAAACATCCCATCCTCAAGCCGGTGAAGGTCGATGAGCAGGCCGGCATGAGTCCGGACGAAGCAGCCATCCTGGCGGTACTCGTCAATCCCGGCTTGAAGGCGGAGCGCGACAAGAAGGGAGTGTCGGCTGCGCAACTCTTCCAGGCCGGTATCCTGCCCAACCCGCAGTTCGGTGCCAGCATGGATTTCCCCGTTGCCGGCGATACTCGGGGTACAGTGAATGCATATGGTTTGACTCTCGACTACGATATTTCTCAAATTATCACCAGAGGGGCAAAGGTCGATGCCGCGAGCCTCCATGTCTCTTCGGTGGCGCTCGATGTGGCCTGGCAGGAGTGGCAGGTGGCGGAAACCGCCAAGAAGAGCGCCTACCGTCTCTATCTGCTCGAGCGGCAGTTACACATTGCAGAGCAGGAAGAAGAGGGCCTGCGTCAGAATCTGACAGCGGTTCAGCGGGCGGTGACAATCGGCGCAAAGACCGTTGTCGAACTGTCCGCGGCCCAAGCCTCTCTGGAGAAAGTACACCTTTCGGCTCTGGGAATCCGGCAGAATCTGGAACAGGAGCACTTCGCCCTGCAGAAAGCCATAGGTTTCGAACCGGGCCATGCCATCCGGCTGCGAAACACGATTGAATTGCCTCGGGTCTCGGCCCTGCCGCCATCGGAGAAAATCCTTGAGAACCTCGAAGACCGACGCCTGGACCTGGTGGCTCTGCGAATCGGCTATCAGAGCCAGGAACAGAACTTGCGAGCCGCGGTTTTAGGACAGTTCCCCAGGTTAACCACCGGCATAGGCCAGGCCCGTGATACCGGCAACATCGTCACACAAGGTTTGTCTCTGACCATAGGACTGCCCATCTTCGACCTCAACCAGGGAAAGATCGCCATAGAACAGGCAACGCGGCAGAAGCTCTTCGATGAATACGTGGTCCGGCTATTCGATGCGCGGTCGACTGTTGTCAAGCTGCGGGCGGAACTTAAAGCAATTGCCGGGCAAATCCGGGCAACCGTAGCCTACCTGCCGGTCCTGAAGAAGCTGGTTTCAACGTATCACGATGCTCTGGCGCATGGTAATGCGGATGTGCTGACGTACTACAATGCTCGAGATGAGTTGATAGCTAAACGCGTTTCGCTCATCGATCTAAAGCTGAGCCTGGTAGAACGATTCGTTTCCCTGGAAATCGCCGCCGGGGAATACCTGTCCCGCGCTCAAAACGGGGAGGAAAATCCATGAACCGCCACATGCACAGATGTATCAGTGTCGCGGTCGTCGGCTTATGGCTGCCGTTTATCGTCGAAAGGCAATTGACAGATGACCGGCTCTCACAGGAACAGCCCTTTAAAGAGCCTCAGCCGATGCCCGCCGTGACTGACCCTTCAAACTCCAGTTCCACAGGGGCCGGCCAGACATGAAAACATGGATGAAATGGACGAGCATAGGAGTCGTGATTCTGGCCACGGCCGGGGTTGGGTACTGGTTTGTGCACAGTGAAGGTAATGCCGGTGGGAACCAGGCGGCGGCATCCAAAGAGCGCCCTTTCGTGCCGGTTCAAACAGCGCGAATCAGTCACGAAACGATCACAGAGCACATAACAGCGTACGGTCGTGCTATCGCTCCACCTACTGCTTCGAGAGTGCTGGTGCTGCCATATGAAGCAATTGTCGAAAAAGTTTTTGTCAGTAGTGGTGAGTCTGTCCAGCTGCACACGCCGCTTATCCAAGTTGCGCCCAGCAAGAAATCCCGCCTGCAGCTCCAACAGGCTGAAGATAAACTCGCTGCAGCCGAGAAGAACCTGAATGAGGTCCAGCAGCAGTACAAAAAGCACCTTATAGTAAAAACAAAGCTCTTACAGGCGAAGCAAACCCGACAGGCGGCGAAACGCGAACTCGAAAATCTACAGGCGCAAGGCGTCGGCAAGGAGAAAACCCTGACGGCCGGCCACCCCGGTGTGATCATTTCAGTCAGCGCCAAGGATGGAGCATTGGTTTCCGCCGGCAATCCATTGATGACGATCGCCGAGGGAGATCACGTGGAGGTTAAACTTGGCGTCGAGCCTGAGGACATAACCCACGTTCATGTCGGTGACGGCGTCGAGCTTTCCCCGGTACATGAGCCGCTTCAGGCCCCGATCGCAGGCATAGTCAAGCTCGTCTCACAACAGGTGGATCCCACCACCCAGTTGATTGATGTCCTGGTTTCCTTGTCTTCGGGCGCAAAAATAAAGTTGGGCGCCTATATCAAAGGGATACTGAACGGAGCTTCCGCCACGGGTCTTGTCGTTCCACGTAAAGCCATACTCCCTGATGGAAATGCGTACAAGTTGTTCACCATAAGGAACGGTCATGCGGTAAAACATCAAGTCCGTGTGGGGATTCAAACAGCCGAAAAAGTCGAGGTTTTAAGCGACGAGCTTTCGCAAGGAGATGAGGTTGTTCTTGCGGGGAATTATGAGCTGCAGTCAGGCATGTCCGTAAAGACAACGGGTGAAAAATGAGATCGGCGCACTGGGCACAACATCAATCGCGAGCGGTCATTTTCGTGCTGACGATACTTGCAATCCTGGGCGGATTCAGCCTCAGCGGATTGCCGGTTTTGTTGTTCCCACGCGTAGACTTTCCTCGCGTGCGTGTTGGGCTGGATGCCGGCGACAGGCCGGCTGAACGCATGATGATCGAAGTGACACGCCCGGTCGAGGAAGCGCTGCGCGGCATCCCCGGCGTTCGTAATATCCGATCGGTGACGAGCAGGGGTTCGGCGGATGTCAGCGTCGATTTTGACTGGGGCCGAGACATGTCGATTGCAGCGCTGCAGATCAATGCGCAAATCGGCAGAATTCTGTCGACCCTGCCGTCGGGGACGAATTTCGATGTCCGGCGGATGCAGCCTACTGTCTATCCGGTCATTGCTTATGCATTGACTTCGCAATCCCGGTCCCTCGTCGATTTGCGGAAAATGGCGCTTTACAAACTGAGGCCGGCACTCGCAACCGTTCAGGGTGTCGCGAGTGTGGGGGTACAAGGAGGGGACATTGAGGAATGGCGTGTAGTGGTCGACCAAGGTAAACTGCGTTCTTTCGGTCTTACATTGAACGGCGTCGCCAAGGCGCTTTCTGTTTCCAACGTGCTCACGGCAGTAGGTCGCCTACAGCAAAATGATAAGCTCTATCTCATCGTCTCCGACACCAGCTTCAAGTCAATCGAGCAGATCAAACAATCTATCGTGCGCGCCGGCCCTGACGGTGTTGTCCGCCTTGAAGATATAGGACAGGTCCGGCGAGACACGAAACCCCGATATGTGCGAGTGACAGCCGATGGCCGACAAGCCGTACTGTTCAGTATCTACCAACAGCCCGGCGGCAATACTATAGCGATTGCCAAGGATATAAAGGCCAAGCTGAAGGAAGTGAAACAGCGCATCCCGGAACTTCAAGGCGGTGCCGTTAAGGTTTCGAACTGGTACGATCAGAGCAATCTAATCCTCAGATCCGAAGGAAGTGTGCGGGACGCGATAGGCGTTGGCGTATTGCTGGCCGCAGTCGTTCTCTTCCTCTTTCTGAGAAGCTGGAAAATAACGCTGATCGCCAGTCTTGCCGTACCGATCGTCCTGGCGGTGACGGTTCAGCTTCTTTCTGTATTGAATATGAGCCTCAACATTATGACGCTCGGCGGAATGGCCGCGGCAGTTGGTCTGATCGTTGATGATGCTATCGTCATGGTCGAGCATATCATGCGTCGCTTTCGAGGGGGAGAAGGCGAGCATCGCGACAGGGTAATCCATGCGACCAGCCAACTCACAAAACCTTTGGTCGGCTCGTCGTCCTCGACGATCATAATTTTTGCGCCGCTCGCATTTCTTTCGGGCGTCACGGGAGAGTTCTTTAAGGCCCTCTCAATAACCATGGCCGCGAGTCTTTTCATCTCGTTTCTTGTTGCCTGGCTTGCAGTCCCTATCCTGTCGGCGCAGTTCCTTGGAAAAAAGGAAAGCGAGGCCGGAGAGGGCAACAAGCACGGACAAAAGCTGGGCAAAATGTATGGACGAGCCATGCATTTTCTGTTCGCACGCCCGTGGATGGCAATTTTGATTATTGCGCCAATACTTGGCATCGGATGGCTTGCCTTCGGCCATGTCAAATCGGGGTTTATGCCATCCATGGACGAAGGTGGATTTGTCATCGATTATCGAGCGCCGCCCGGGACGTCGCTTGAGGAAACCGACCGTGAACTCTCTCAGGTCGAAGCGATCCTGCAATCGACGTCCGCGGTTGAAACATATTCCCGTCGCACAGGGCTCCAACTTGGCGGGGGCGTTACGGAAGCGAATCAGGGTGACTTCTTCGTACGCCTCAAGCCATTCCCAAGGCCGCCAATCTCGCAAATCATGTCGGACGTACGGACGAAGATCGAACACAAGATTCCGGCGATGCAAGTTGAGCTCTTACAGCTTATGGAAGACCTTGTCGGTGATCTTACGGGTGTGCCGGAACCGATCGACATAAAGCTCTTTGGCCCCGACGAAAACACATTGCTGAATATCGCCCCCAAGATTGCACAGGCGGTTCGACAGGTGAATGGCGTCGTCGAAGTTAAAAACGGTGTCGTTGTTGCGGGGGCTGCGCTCGACATCCAGGTCGATCGCGATAATGCCGCTCTGGAAGGAGTCGACCCGAAAGCGATAACAGAGGAGCTCAATAATTATTTAAGCGGCAAAGTCACGACGAAGGTTCTAAAAGGTCAGCAGCTCATTGGCGTACGAGTGTGGGTTGATCCCACTATGCGCATGACTATAAGAGACATAAAAAAACTGCAATTGCAGGCTCCGGATGGACACTTTTTTCCGGTTGAGCGAGTTGCTGATATAAATGTCATCACCGGCCAGCCCGAAATCGACCGAGAAGACCTGAAGCGAATGGTCGCGGTGACTGGACGAATCGAAGGTCGAGACCTGGGCTCGACCATGGCGGATGTCAAGAAGACATTGTCGAAGCCCGGCCTGCTGCCCAAGGAAGTGACTTACCAGCTTGGGGGAACCTATCAGCAGCAGCAGAAATCCTTTCAAGGACTTTTGAAAGTGATGGTCGCTGCTTTTATTCTCATCTTCACCCTGTTATTAGTCCTCTATCGAAGGTTTCTTGTCGCGCTGGCGATGATTTCGATCGTTCTGGTTGAAATCGCCTGGATTTTCATCGCCCTGTGGATTACCGGTACGGAACTGGACATCATGTCGATTATGGGAATGACAATGATTGTCGGCATCGTCACTGAAGTATCAATCTTTTACTATTCGGAATATCTTGAACTGCCTGAGGACGATGATGCACAGGACCGCCTTATCATGAGCGGAATCCGACGCGCCCGCGCAATCACTATGACAACGATCGCAGCAATTCTGGCTTTGGCTATGCTCGCACTTTGTATTGGTCAGGGAGCTGCGATGCTACAGCCGCTCGCCATCGCCATCATCGCCGGCCTTTTCATGCAAATGCCCTTAGTGCTGTTCATTTTACCAGCGCTTCTGGTTTTTTACCGCGGGGCACGTTGAATGCCTTTGTAGGATATTTAAAAAGCGCCATTAAACGTCGGATATTTACCCTCCCCTGAATTTTGCAGATTTTTTTTAGCGTATCTAAGTCTCTCCTAATTCTTGATTCCTATAGTACAAACAAAGGAAAATCCACTGAGTGGATTAGCAAGACCAACCATTCAACACAAGAATATCCCGGTAATAACCACAAGCATTAGGTGAATTTTAAGCCACAATAGGGGGTAAAGGAAGAATGAGAAAAATACATCTAGAGTTCATATCCATCGCTGTTTTTATCATAATGTTCTCAAACGGCTACGGCTTTACTAATAAGGCATTGGCCGAAGAGCAGATTCGGACTTCGTTCGAGCAGGTCGTCGAAAAATCACATGAACAACCCGTGTTACCTGAGAAAAATCCTTCAGGAGATATTCCGGACAGCCAGGTTTTCGTCAAGTATGTATCTACAAAAGGTGGTTATGAACTTGATGTCCCTGAAGGTTGGGCACGAAAGACACAAGACGGGAATGTAGTCTTCACTTCTAATCTGGATGGGTTATCCATTTCAATAACCGATACCCAGGTAAAACCTGACCTGCAAAGTGTTCGAAAAAACAAGGTGGAACAATTGAAAAGGGAGGGGCGCGCAGTCGTTATGAAAAGCATTGCTGATTCCAGGCGTAAAAACAGCTCGGCTATTCGTCTGAGGTTCGAATCAAACTCGGAGCCGAATCCGGTGACCAGTAAACAGGTCCGGCAGGAGAACGAAATATATATTTATTACCATAACGGAAAAGTGGCTGAACTCCGGCTATGGGCACCGCTTGGCGCCGACAACATTGACCAATGGAACAGAATATCAAACAGCTTCCGGTGGAGGTAGCATGAGACCCCTTGACGCCTACGACCTTTATCGTTTTTATCATGCCGCCGAAGAGGAGACTCTCGCCCTGCGTGGGGTGAGTCTCCATGTGGAGGCGGGAGAGATGGTGGCCATACAGGGGCCTTCAGGGAGTGGGAAATCCACGCTATTGGCCTGCCTGACCGGACTAGATGAGCCGGACGGTGGATATGTGACGATATTTGGACAACGTCTTACCAGAAGACCGGAAGCGGAACGGGCAAAAGTCCGAGCACGGCGGATGGGTATCATGCTCCAATCGGGTAATCTGCTGGAGCATCTTTCCGTCGAAGAAAATATCGGTTTACAAATGGTCCTGTCCGATAGAGTTGACAAGAAGTATCTGGATGAGTTGATCGATCTGGTCGACCTGAATCACCGACGCCAGGCCCGCCTTACTCATATTTCCGGGGGAGAAGCTGCCCGGGCAGGGCTGGCGGTTGCTCTGGCCGCAAAACCAAGGATACTCCTTGCCGACGAGCCTACCGGCGAGGTCGATTCTCAAACCGAGCGACACATCTTGCAGTTCTTGGATACGTATCGAAAAAAAGGTGGCGCGATTCTCGTGGTAACCCACAGTGATGCGGTGGCAACCCATGCAAACCGTACGATCCACCTCTTTGATGGGAGAATTGTCAACGGTGACTGAACAAACCTTTGCGAGCCTGAACAATGTCGGCCGCACCTACCTCCGTGGAAAAACAGCCATAGCGGCAATCGAATCCGCCACCTGTACCGTCAGCGCAGGTGATCGTATTGCCGTGGTCGGTCCCTCCGGCAGTGGCAAGTCGACCTTGCTGCATCTTCTGGGTGGCCTGGATCGACAGACCTCGGGAGGCATCTCATGGCCGGGACTGGGAACCCGCGAGAAACTTCGTCCCAAAAAGATCGGCGTTATTTTTCAAACACAAAGCCTGCTGACATCACTGACGGTTGTGGAAAATGTAGCAATTCCCCTTCTGCTTGCCGGTGTGCCTCCTACAACAGCAAGGGTTTCGGCGCTTGAGGCTCTTACGAGTATCAGCCTGGGAGCAATTGCCGATAAACTACCGGAAGAGCTCTCGGGAGGACAGGCTCAACGGGTTGCCGTAGCCAGGGTTTTGGCTTCAAAGCCACAGCTCATCCTAGCAGACGAACCAACCGGCCAACTGGATCACCCCACAGCCCAAGCACTTTTCGATGTTTTTCTTGCCGCTCTTCAGAACAGTGATGCCGCTCTTGTCGTGGCAACACATGATCCGAAAATTGCCGGTCGCATGAAGAAGATATGGAAAATGCAGTACGGTAGACTGGAGGTGAGCTGATGTCTATTTTCACTCAATTACTCTTTAAATGGCTTCAAGGAATACTTATCTGCCGGTCGGAACGGTTTATGGGAGCAGTAACTGGTATTGGTTTGACTATTGCCCTGTTGGCCTCTCTTGGATTGTTCATCACTTCAAGTTCCATCGACATGACCAACAAGGCAATCGCGGAGGTTCCAGTGGACTGGCAGGTGCTTCTTTCTTCTCCCGCCGATGCACAGGCAGTAATGGAGGCAATCGGCAAAACTACACCGTACACAGCCCTGGAAAAGGTATGGTATGCTGATGTGGCCGGGTTTACCGCCACTACCGGAGGAACGGTTCAGACGACCGGACCTGGCAAGGTCCTTGGTATTAGTTCACAATACCGAAAAACTTTTTCCGCTGAATTTCGACAGTTAACCGGAGAGAAACAGGGGGTGCTGGTTGCTCAGCAGACAGCGGCGAATCTGCATGTCAAAGAAGGCGATGTCGTCACCATCGAAAGAATCAATCTCCCTCCGGTACAGCTAAATATTGCAGGCGTCGTCGACCTTCCCTATGCCGATTCACTTTTCCAGGCAATTGGGGTTCCTGCCGGCACTGCTCCCCAGGCGCCTCCAGATAATGTCCTGCTTCTTCCAGACAGCGACTGGCACAAAATATTCGATCCCCAGGCGGCAGGCAGGCCGGATACAGTTCGTCTCCAGTATCACGTCAGGATTAAGCATGACCTGCCCGGCAGCCCCGATGCTGCCTATGTAGCAGTAGATCGATTGGCCAATAATCTCGAATCGAGAATCTCCGGCAGCGGCGTTGTCGGCAATAACCTGGCGGCCCGCCTGGCCGGCGTTCGTGCCGATGCCCTCTATGGCCGCGTTCTATTTTTGTTTCTGGGACTTCCTGGAGCAATACTTTCGATCCTCCTCACCCTGGCTATTACCAGTTCCGGCAAACGGCAACGGCTCCGGGCCCAAAAATTATTACGGGTTCGAGGGGCAACTGTGGGACAAGTCTTAGGATTTGAAGCCGCAGAAGCAGTCGCTTGCGGAATAGGTGGTGTCCTGCTGGGAATTTTCCTGACTTACGTGACCAATATATTTTTCATGTCCACTGATGTACTGTTTAACAGATTTTCCCTTTACTCGATAGCCGGCGCAGCCTTGGCGGGTCTTTTCGTCGCACTGGCGGCGACTCTTTATCCCGCCTGGAAACAGTCCCGCCGATTCACGGTTGCAGCCTCAACAGTATTGGTGAGGCGCATCGGTGCACCTCTGTGGCAAAAGCTCTACCTGGATGTTATTGTGTTGGGAATAGCCTTCCTGGAATACTGGCGGATTGCCGGCACAGGGTATCAGGTTGTACTGGCACCGGAAGGAGTCGCCCGGATTTCCGTTCATTATGAGGCGTTTATTGCACCTCTTTTGTTGTGGCTTGGCGGGGTCTTGGTCGCCATGCGTTTGTTCGATTTCAGCCTGGAGCGCGGAACCAAGCTATTGACAAAGCTTTTGGATCCCATCGCCGGCAACCTCTCCGGCGTCGTGGCGGCATCACTAGGCCGTCTGCGAATGCTTGTAACCAGGGGTGTCGTTCTGGTCGCTCTCGCCGTTTCTTTTGCCGTGTCTACTGCCGTTTTCAATACTACCTACAACTTTCAGTCACGAGTAGATGCCGAGTTGACCAATGGTTCGGATGTACAAATGGCTGGGTCGACAGCATCGCCTGCCGGGAGCAAATTAACTGAATTGAAAGCACTGCCTGGTGTTATCGCCGCACAGCCGATGATGCACAGATTTGCTTATGTAGGCAAGGATCTTCAGGATATCTACGGTATCGACCCGAAACATATTACTGAAGCGGGTACTATGTCAAATGCTTATTTTGCCGGTGGAAACGCACAGGCGACCCTGACAGACCTGGCCAAACATCCGGATGGCGTTCTGGTTTCCGAAGAAACCAGGCGTGATTTTCAGCTTGTCTTAGGGGATCAATTGAATCTCCGTTTGCAGTTTGCCGCCGACCATCAGTACCACGTCGTTCCCTTTCGTTTTATCGGGGTGGTTCGTGAATTTCCAACCGCGCCAAAAGATTCTTTCCTGGTTGCAAATGCAAGCTATGTAGCCGAAAAAACAGGCAGCGATGCACAAGAAATCGTTTTGATACGAACTAACGAAAAGGCAGGAAAAGTTGCTGAGATGGCACGCAAAGTGGTTGCATCGATTGCCGGTGTCAAGGTATCGGATATTGATTCGGTACAAGGAATTATCAGCTCCAATCTCACTGCGGTAAACCTACACGGCTTGACCAAATTGGAACTGGTTTTTGCAGTATTGCTCCTTTTGGGGGCAACAGGTTTGACCCTGACCCTTGGCCTGTCGGAAAGAAAGCGAAGTTTTGCAATTCTCGATGCCCTGGGCGCCACAAGCAGTCAACTTGGCGCCTTTATCTGGAGTGAGGGGCTGTTGATTCTGCTTGGGGGCGGCATAATCGGAACTGCCTTGGGATTTGCAGTTGCAGAAATGCTGGTAAAAGTCCTGACCGGAATCTTTGACCCACCGCCCGAGCATTTATATATACCATGGGGATATCTGGCAGTATTGGCAGCAACGGCGATTGCCTCCACGGTCCTTGTCATTCTGGTAATGAAAATCTTTTCCCAGCGTCTGGTTACCGAAGAATTGCGCAATATCTGAGCCGGACAAATTTTGAGGGAGGTTGTAAAAGGTGGATACCAAACTATTATACAAGAAAACATATGATAAGAGGTATCCTATGCCAAAACGAGCAGAGACAAAAGAACAACTCTTGTCTGAGCTAAAAGCACTCCGCCGAAAGATTGCTGAACTCCAGGAAACAGAACAGCGCTGCCAAAAAGCCGAGACAGCACTCAAGATCATGGAAGCTCGGAACCAGCTTCTGGGCAACAGCGCTCCCCTTGGAATATTCACTATCAATTCGCAGGGTTGTATAACCGGCATTAATAAGAAAATGCAGGAAATTTTTCCCTGGCCTTGCGATAACGCCCCAAAGTCGAGAAGCCTTTTGGAGAGACAGACCGTAATTGCATCGGACATCTTTGCCGATATTAAGAAGTGCATATTTCAAAAGAAATCGCATGTCGCTGAACGTCGTTATAGAGACCATCAGGGTGCCTGCATCCATTTGCGCTATTATCTCAATCCAATACCTGGAGCCGACGATACTGTAAATGAAGTTATGGCCATTGTAGAAGACTGTACCGATCTCAAAATGGCCGAAATGGCCTTAAAGGATAGCGAGAGGCGATATCGTCAGTTGTATCAGTCCGCACCCATCGCCATGATAGAAAGAGATGCGACTCTGCTAAAGACCTACATCGAACGACTGCAATCATCCGGAGTCTCTGATTTAAAAAAATACCTGGAGCAAAACCCGAGCGAGATACACTATTGCTGGTCACTAATAAAGACCGTCGACCATAATCCGGCTTTTGCCAAACTAATGGATCTGGAAAATTCTGTTCTACCCGAAGGGGAATTTTCCCAGACCGACTCAGAGATTTTCAGGGAGATGGCAAGAGAGATTATTTTAGCGATCGCCCAGAGAAGAAATGTAAACGAAAGGGAATTTCCACTTATCACCGCCAGAGGTGAAGTAAAATTCATCCTGGGAAAATCGATTGTTGTCTCCGGCTATGAGGAAAATCTGGAGCGGGTGTTGGTTGCACTTTTAGACCTCTCTGAGCGCAAGAAGGCGGAAGAGACCCTGCGGGAAAGCGAACGACGATTTAGAGATCTTTCCTTTAGGGATAATCTGACTGGTTTATTCAATCGCCGGTATCTCTACCAGTCTCTTGCTGAACTGATTGAAAACGCCAAAACCGATGGGCCTCGGATCTCACTAATATTTATGGATTTAGACCACTTTAAACAGGTAGTTGACACTCATGGTCACCTCAATGGCAGCAGAGCTATCCGGGAAGTGGCTCGAACTATCGACAGTTGCTTGAAGGAGCCTGCTTATGCAGTAGCCTATGCCGGCGACGAATTTATTGTAGTTCTGCCAGGACATGACCAAACCCAGGCACTCATGAAAGCAAACGAAATACGAGTCTGCATGCGAGATTCTGTTTATGTACTTGACCGGAACATTGAGGTTCGCCTGGAGGCAAGCTTTGGAACAGCAACTTTTCCAGATGATGCGATAGACGCAGACACACTACTTGCCGCTGCGGACCAAGCGCTCTTTACCGTCAAAAATAACGGTAAAAACGATATCAGGCAGTACAAAGACATAAAAGAGTCGCAGAGTTTAATCTAATTTCATTCAGATACGGACATGTGTCTATTCCGGGAACCGCAGCATACCCTACGGACCGTAGCTGGGAAAAACTGGAACCGTGGCTGGGTTACAAAGATACATGATGTGACTGCCCGAAAAGGATCGCCCCGCCGGCATAAGGTTGCTTTTTTCAGAGTCCATCCCCATTCATAAAGTGACTTCATTTTGGACTATAACAGTCCGGAATTAGAAGAGAGTGAGCGGGGGGAAAATCAGCGAGACAGGTGAGGTGTTCAGTGCGAACAGCAAAAGACTGGTAACGGCATAAGTGCCTGGACAGACACTAACTACTGTATTTAAATGTTCGAATTTATGGTAGGCGAGGCGGGATTCGAACCCGCGACCTTCGGCTTCGGAGGCCGACGAATTATAAGTTCTGTCAGTGAAATCAGTTGTTTTTGGTCATTGAATCTAGTCTAGTTTAGGAACAATTGGTGTAAAAAACCACCAAAGCAACCACACAAATTATGATCAAGAGTCAAAGGCAGACCTGACCACTTTGGCACCCCCTCTCTCCTGACCTTAATTTTCAAAACTAACGTTTTTCACATAGCAAGAGATATTCATCTTCAATTTCATTTAAGTATTCGTCCCGATTGGTTTCAGAGGCCGCAGCTTTGCGAGCAAGATTTACGATTTCAACGTGATGGTCATTCAATGGATCAAAGAGAGGTACAAATACTGGGGGACGAATTTTAAAAGATCTATTGTCGGATGAAGCATAAATAAAGTGTTCGACAACCCTTGTATTGAATATCCCTGCAACAAAATAGGCTTCATCTTCAGTTATATCTTCCCCATCTGAGCGCTCACACATAGATACTGCGTGATTTTGAAATAAATAACGTTTCTTCTCACCCCACGGCATGTTTTTGGTAGTCAATACTGTAGCACGCCATTTTGTATTATCCCGAAAAGCGACATAACAAGATTTAAAAGAGTATGGTCCTGTCCGTGCTAAACCATAATACTCCCCATCGCCTCTTATTGAATCACTATAAGCAGTTTGTTGCTCAAATATTTTTCTGAATTTCTCGTAATGTTGAAAAAGGAAAGGAGATGATTTCTTTAAAATACTTTTTTCTATAGGAGTATGTGGTGAATCGACATTGTAAGGAAAGGCAACCAAAATATCTGGATCATTGTATTCTAAAGTTCCAATGAAAGGTCCTTTGGCTAGTGGAAAAAGAAACTTAGTTTCAAGTAAAAATTGATGTTCAGGGATTTTGTATTTTGATTTTTTAACCTGAATATTACGAACCCATACAGTCCCTTTTTTAGGGCCAACCCCGACATAATGAAACAATAAAAGTTCTTGGGGATAAAATTCAATTCCTTCACGACCAACATAGTGACAAGTGCCTGCGATATTACGAAATTTTGCTAATTCTTTAGCATTTTCAGAAATAGTATATGATGTACTTTCTGGTATAATCTGACCGGCAACTTTATCTTGCTTGCTTAAGTGATTATTTGCCTCTGCTAAATCTACCCAAAGATTTGCTTTTGCTCGTGGTTTTAATTTTTTGTATTCATAAAGAGGCAATATTTTTTGATCCTTTTTCACATGCCTAAAAACGAAAGTTAAAAAATCTTCTTTAACCGGATCAAATGGATGACCTGCATTTGACCAATCATGAAGTTCTATTAAAGAGCAATTTATACCGCCAACAGCAGACCTCCATCCTTCGTATGAGGGTTGGTTGATTAATTCTCTAGGCATCAAAAAAGCTAAACAGCCATGTTCAGCGAGCCAATTAGTAGCTGAAACATGAGCAATAAGTGCGCAAATGTTTAAATTAATACCTCCTGTGCGGCCTGCACCGGAGAATAAACCTCGATCAATTGCAAAATTTTTAACTTTCTCTCGATAACCTGCAGGAAGAGATTTCCAATCTATCCAAGGAGGGTTACCTATAATATTTGTGAATGAACCGATGCAAGCTGTCGTGATAAAATTGGCGATAATTCTAGCCCAAATGCCATTCCAATCGTTTCGTTCAAGTTCTATAAGTTGGTCGGCCAGTGCACTAAGATGGCCATTAACGATTTCTGGGAGGTTTCCTGTTTTGGCTTCCTGAAGCAGGTATTCTTTGGCTGCATTATAAGTTCTTGCTTTTACAAGACTTTCAAATTTATACATAACACAGGTGAAGTGTTTGTAGTCTTGCGCCATTTCCAATGGTATTTGAAAGGTGAGAGGAGTTCTAAGAGTTTTTAATTCATAATAGAGGTATTGGACATTATCTTCATTTCGAAGTACGGGAACATTAGATGCATCGCCAAGAAAAACAGGAATAACGATTTCTTCATCAAAATCTTCAAGAAGGTCCGCGATGTGTACAAAATAATGAATCCGAGATGTAAGAATTGCAAGAGGATTTAAATCTATGCCGAAGATTCGAGAAAATATAGATTGTGCTATTTCATAGGGCATTTTCCCAGTCAGTTGAGCACGCATTTTTGAAATGGCCGCAATAAGAAAAGTACCAGAACCGCAACAAGGATCAAGAGCGGTCCAATTCTGATTATTAGGTTGAGATGTTTCTAAGACTTGTTCTGCCAACCAATATGGGGTGTAAAATTCACCAAAGCTTGACCTTACAACTTGTGGTACAGTTGCTTCATATAGAGACCTGAAGAGATCAACAGCTTTAGATTTATCAAAAATTGATTTAACATCTTCGTATCTAGCTAAAGTGATTAATATATTCTTAATACCTTGATAAATTTTATTATTCCATTGCTTCTCAGCTGAATACCAAGAGAAAAAATCTCCTTCAAGCAGATTGAGAATACCAATTTGCCGAAAAAGTTCACCGTCTTCCAAAGTAGCACAAAAAACACGCATGATATCGGAAGAAGCCGTGGTTAATGACTTATAATCTTGTAGAACAGTTTTAAATTTCACATCGGAAACAACTCGATAAGCAATTAATTTAAGTATTATGGCATAAGCTGTATGTAAGGCAAATAGCGCACGATATTCCATCGTCGCTTCTGAAATAGAAACATCAAATATTTCCCCTAATATTTTTCTACGATCTTGAATGCGTTTTTGTAATGATTGGTCTTCGTGGGCTAATCTAAATAATGCTTCCCACTCTGTCCTCAACATCTCAGTTTTAGTCGTAGCCCCATATGCGAGAATTTCGTTCAAATTACGTGCCACCTGAAATACAATGCCATCATAAGAACAACCACAAAAATCACGAATAAGATTTGGAGAAGAGAGTGCACTTTGCTTAAGAGAGATAACAGAGCGGATAAGTCTTGTGAGAGATCCTTCGTCCAGAGGTGAAAAAGCTGATTGGGAGACTGCTCCTTTGTTGGATCGAAGTTCTAGAATTTTTGTCCCATCAGTTAAAAAACCGACCACTTCGTTTTTTAAGTCGTCTGATATGGCTGATACATATTGTGTCAACTGTTTAATTGCTTTTTTGATATCCGTTCCAGCTGATAAGGTAGATGGCTGCTTATATTCAATAACAAGAGCTCCAATACGACTATCCGTACGTCCCTGAGCAGTATGACGTCGAGTTTTAACTGGGGATTCTTTTTCTGGATGAAATAAAATCCCAATATCCTTCAAAACCCCATATAAGATACGTTCAAAGGCTCCTTCAATTGTAGCCTCATTTGCTCCAGCTTCACTAATTTTCACAATTTCTTCGGCGGCTTCTCTAATGGCTATTTTGAAAAGAGGGTCTCTTATGGCTTGTGAAACTAGTTTTTTCTTAAGCTCGGAAGTTGATGTGGAGACAGATGTATTCATCATATTTATATAAACGTTTATTTTTTAATTATTTTTAGAAAAAGTTTAAGGAAACTAATGCGTTTCAATTTTCAAAGAGTAAAGATCTAGGGGGGAACCTTAATTGTTAATTATTATTTTATTGATTCCAATGATTTGCTTGCTCAAAGATCACTTTAGCTCTGAATATCGCAACATTTACCTACTTTAAACAGGTCCATATATCAATTAAATTCGCATATTGTACGACCCTTCATGCTCACCTTTAGCATTGAATTCGAAGAACAAGTAAAAGCAGTAAAATATTTCATACAATTTTGATTTCTTGGTCCTGAATTGTGCTTATTGGTTAAGCTACAAGCTGTTGCAGTTGATCACATACCTTGTTTATGCTATATTTTTACCGGCAGAATTATTATTTCTGCCTTCTTGCTCCTCCCTTCTTTTCATCCATGCCTTAAACATTGGAAAAGCATCCTGCAGATTGCCTTTGAACCAGTCTCTTCGATAAGGCTCGTTTACCACCAATTCAGTTAGCCACTGATCAAGATTCTCTAGGATCGGGAAGTTGTATTTCTGTGGTCCCTTCAGATCGTCAATTTGTTTGGGTCCTTCTCCCGTCAAAAGCCAATCTAAGTTTATTCCAAAAGTTTCTCGGATTTTTAGCAAGTGCTCCATTTTAGGGTTTCTTCCATCAAGATATCCAAAGAAAGTTGCCTTCGGAACTCCGATCATTTTTGCAAAGACTGTCTTTTTTCCACCTGCATAATCTTTCACTAATTCGTGAAATCGACTTTCCATACCATCAAATCTCACATCTCGACCTTTTTGTATTGACAAAGGTCGAGATGTCGAATAAAAATAAATTGTAGGTACATATAGGACGACATGTTGACCTTTAGTCTGTTTAGTCGTTCAGTATAACAGCAAACCCCAACATTTTACGAACAAATTTACTGATTCACCTAACGAAACAGCGCACCAAAACAGGCACATAATGACAGCCAAAACGAAAACCCAAGCCAAAGCAGTCCACCTGGGCAGTTTCACCGTAACCGGCACCAGCAATCTTTTGACGGCCAGCCGGACGATCATGAAGCTGCTCATGTCCGAGCGCTGCGGCTTGAAAGAGGCACGTTACCGAGTCGGTGGCAAAACCATCGTCATTAAACCAAGAACCTAAACCCAAAACTCAACGAGCACAAAACGGAGAAAACCATCATGGCACAAGCAGACACGAAAATCAGCCCGAGCTGTCTGGAAATCAAGGTATGCGGCAAGGTAGTCGGCATCGAGCAGATCCAGGGCCGGGAGAAACCCTTTTACGCCAATACCGTCATCCTCCCCTCCGAGGATACCTACAGCAAGCCGATCCGGCTGGTCATCAACTCAAAACTGCCCTTTGCCGAAGAGGGGCAGATTATCGATACAATCGTTCATGTCGTCCCGCAGTGGCGGCAGAGCAATAACAAGTGGTTCTTCAACTGCAACCTCTGGAAAGATAAGCTGGGCGCGTAAATGGGCAGGGTAAGCGCAGAGAAAGAAGGGGGCCGGAGCTTCCGGCATTGGCCGGTGCTCCGGCACTCTTCTTTCTGTCAAGCAAGTCACCCGTTTTCACTTGAGTCAGCCTATCTCTCTTACAGAACCAGGAATCTCAACCAATTTTCATAGACGGGAGGAAGACATGGGAGAATGGGTCCCGCTCATGCAAGCCAGCTACTTTGACGGAATTCGCGCAGACCTGATGACCACGGTTACCGGGATCGTCAGTTGTCTGCTCATCGTCGTCGCCCTCGGGATACTCTACAAGGTATTCCATTAACCTTAAACCTCAACCATTCCAGGAGAATATCATGGATGCACTTTTTGCCGCAGTCGATATTACCGGACTGAGCACCAATATCAGTACCCTCATGCTTGGCTTCATCGGCGTGGGTATCCTGTTTGTCGCTCGGCGTTATATCGGCAAAACCGCCAAAATGCCTGTGTAACGGCATGGACCAGGGGGAGGCTAACAACCTCCCCTTGCTACGTTTATGAACAATCTCTTTTCCATCGATCAGCTCTTTGCCCAGATGTTCCCCTGGCTGACCGGCATCTCCTGGGACCTGGGCACGATACTAACCGCCCTGGTCTTTCTCTGGTTCCTGCTGCTGGCCTTCGACTGGATCCAGTCGATGCTGCTTGGGCAATGGGAGCGAAACCGGCATTATAAATGGGCCGATAAATTTTCCTCAGCCGCTGAAGAAGCCAGGGCCGCAAGAGATACTAACAGCAGGGGTTCCGCTGCCTGGCAGGAGCAGGACATGGTCTACCGCAAGTTCTTGAACAAGGCCGCTGAATCGAGGGTCAAAGGCTGGAAATACTGATGTTCCGCTACGACGACGGCAACGGCAATTATGACGTGGTGACTGCCGCGGATCTTGAGCGCTGGCAGGACGAGGAATACCAGCGCCGCAGACAGCAGGATAAGGAATCGCTGTCTGAAGAAGAGTTCAACGAGAAATACAACCGCTGCCCCTATTAACGAAAGAGAACAACGATTTGAGGTTACCCATGGATATAGACGAAATCAGATACTCACTCTGCAAACGCTTGAATTATGACGATGCCCCCATGTGGATCCATACCAACTACGGGGAGATCCCTTTGACCCTTGAAGACATCGTTGCTGTCAGGAAGTTGTTGCGTAAACGCTTTGAGAGCAGACTGAAGAAACTGGAAGGTAAAGCATGATTGGTCAGATTATCGGTTTTGTCCGGGTGAAAGAGCGCTTGAGCATAGCAACTATCTCTTTGGCGATAACTCGGAGGTTGCCGGAAAAACCTTGCGGGTCCTGGAGCGAAACGAAGAAGGCGATTGCCTGGCCCTTGATGCCAAAGGAACCAACCTCGTTGATCTTGATAACAGGGACGTTGCCGGTTTTATCGCGCTTCCGGCAAGCGATTTATTCGAGCTGTACATTAATGTTTTTAAAAACCTCTGTGAGAAATCATGACGCTTAATCTCAGCTTATTCGGTGCCGGCGTTGGCCTGGTCATGACCGGCTGGATCGCCGGCCTGGTCGTGGGCTATCTCTTTTCCATCAATATCGGTATCAGCCGGATTCCCGGAGGCAAGTAACATGGGCTATTCTTTTTTTCTGCTCTACGGGGCCGGGGTCTATTCCGCCTTTATCAGCCTTTACCTGCTGTTGAATCATTAAGATGACTGCCGCCGAACTGACCACCATCCTGCAGGCGATCGCAGACCAACTGGCCGACATTATGTCTTTCGGCCTGGGCGGCTTGGTCGGTATTGCCTTTGTCATCACCGCCAATAAGAGGTGGCTCTGATGATCAGCCTGCCGGAAAGCTTCGATGCCGCTATGCTTATGAACGAGTTCTTTTCACTGGCCGCCCCCTTTGTGGGTATTAGCTTTATTATCGCTTGTGGAATTCTGATCATTAACTATTTCAAGACGATTGACTTCCACTAATGGCTATTCCTACCCCTTCGTTCTCCAGAATTCGAACAATAATAATATTTCTAATATGTTTAATATTCTTTTTTCTAATTGGTGCAATTAAAAATTCTTTTGCCAATACATATACATATGCAACATCTCCTTGTAAGTGGCAACAATACAATGTTGAACAAGAGAAAATTGCTAGTTTTGATATTGATTTATCTACAACATGGGTTGTTGATAGTGATGGGGTTATTTCGCTTTCAACTGATACAACACACATTAATTCAGGTGCGCATTATTTTAGGTATAATGTCTTTTCAGTGTATCAATTGGATGATTTAGGGAATTACGGTGTAATACAAGGATCAATCTTTGCAGTTTATCAAGTTGGGCCAGGTTTACCTAATATGCCCTTTCCTGTTCCTGTAGGAACTGTATGTCCTGTTCCTCCGTGTGAAGATCAAAAAAATGCATTTATAGTAACTTGTGGCGGTGAAGATTACGTTGACTGGTCCACCTGGAATGAAGAAACCTGCACAGGCGGAAAATGCTGTCCCTCCGGCAATTTCACAATTACCAATGTCTGCGTTCCCTTTTGCCCATATGTAGAACGAATACCAAATGACATAAATATCATTGGCGGAACATGCATCGGCCCTCCATGTAGTTCAAATGAAATAGAAGTTGATGGCAAATGCAAATCTAATTGTATAGCTCCTGCTGTTATGGATGTTTCTACGGGAGAATGTTTTAGCCCGCAGCCTCATTGCAATCCATGCGAAATACTAACAGGCGGTTCATGTATAGCCCCTCCAGTTTGTCCATCTCAGACCTATCGAAATCAACAAACCTGCGAATGCACGGACGAGGAACCGCCCGACTGTGGACCTAATCATCATTGGAACGGCGCGGTATGCCAACCTGACGAGGTTAAGCGGTGCGATGAAGGCAAAATTAAAAATGCTGCTGGCGATTGCGTTGCAGATCCCAGGTATTGTCCGAAAGGAAAGCATTATGACAGCACAACGAAAGGATGCGTTGATAATGCACCGCTCGATGATAAAACCCCTCCGGTTGATCCCGCTGCGGCCGATTCGGAAAAATTAGGCAATATAGCCGAGAATGCCGGAAAAACAGTCGACAATACCAAGGCAATCGGCGAGAGCAGCGAACGGATTGAAAAGCTGTTGTCAGGGATCTCCGGCCAGTTAGACAAAATCGAAATGAATGGTGATGGAGTCGAGCAAGGTATAAAGGACGGACTAAGCGATCTGCAAGGCAGCATTGACGGTGTTGATGATACACTGGAAAATATTTCCTCTGGCTCGTATTCCCCTCAGCCAGCTCCTGAACCATATACCACAGAAGAATACGATTTTTCTGAACGCACCTCTGAATTTCTCTCACAGATGAAAACCACGGGCATCTTTTCCTTGCCCGGCATGCTGTCCGACTCCATCCCCGGGGGCGGCAGTCCCATTCTTACCATCGATACCGGCGAGACCTTCGGCGGCATCCATACCATAGACTTCAGCAATTTTTCCATGGCGCTGACCATCTTGAAATATCTCTTCCAGATTGCCGGGATGGTCACGGCAATCCGCATCGTCACCCTGAAAAGGTAATCCTATGCAATGGCTGAAAGATTTTATAACCAACTTTTTTGGACTGCTCTTTGATGGCTTTAAATGGCTGGCCGAGGCGGTGGGCGAGGTTATCGCCTTTGTCGCCTATACCGTCTACGACGGCCTGCTCACCGTAATCTATTCCTTTGCCAGTACCATCGATCTTTCCGCCGTGGCCTTCAATATGGCGGCGCAGTATTCCGGCCTGCCCACGCAATTGATCTGGCTGATCAATCAAGTCAATCTTCCCCAGGCGACCGCCTATATCGCCGGGGCCATAGTCATCAGGATGATTCTGAACATCATCCCGGCAGCGGCAACGAGGATCTGATCATGATTATCGGCTACGTCGGCACCCCTGGTTCGGGCAAAACCTATGAAGCGGTTTTATGCATCCTGGAGAACCTGAAGAAAGGCCGGGTGGTCTATACCAATATAGACGGCCTGGAAATGCCGATCTGCCGGGAGATGATCAAGAACGTCTGTGATCTGTCCGATCTAGCAATTGAAAAACAATTGAAGATTTTGGAACCTGGCCAGCTCGATAATTTCTGGAACCATATCGAACCGAAATGTCTGGTTGTGATCGATGAGGTACAAAAGGTTTTTTCCTCGAGGGAATGGCAGTCGGAGAAGAACAAGCATTTCGGCTTTTGGGCCTCCACCCACCGGCATAACGGCTTTGACGTTATCCTGATCACCCAGAACCCCGAGCGGGTCGATTCTGCCGTTCGCGGCCTGTTCGAGTGGACCTATCTCTTCAGGAAGGTCAACTTCTTCGGCTCTGCCGTGCAGAAGAAATATATCTGCTATTCCTACGCCGGGGACGAGACCCAAGGCGCGCCCTTGGTCAAGAAGGTCAAGACCTATCACCCGCTGATTTTCCGCTGCTATAAATCATATGTAGCCGACGATGTGAAGGAACAATCGATCCGCAGCCATGTCAATGTGCTGAAGCATCCTGTCTTCTTTGCCATCCCCATTGTTTTCGGCCTCACCCTCTATATGATTTTCTTTAAATCCTCTTTTGCCACCGGCGACCTATTCGGCACCAAGAAAGTCATGAGCCAGTATCAGGAGCAGGCCAAGCAGCAGGCGGCACCGGCAGAAGTTAAGGCGTCTACATATTCGGCAGCGATCAGCAAGACCACCCAGGAAAACGGCGTGGTCAAGTTCACCAACCGTTTTACCCAGCAGAAAAAAGGCAAGCATGAATCGTAATTTAAAAAAACTTTTGGCCCCTGGTTTAGTCCTGTCCTTCTTGCTGTTGCAAGCCGTTATCTGCTGCTCAACAGTGCAGGCGAAACCCAATCAAGCGCAACACGACCTGACCAACCCGGATAATTATATCAGCGTGGAATTCAATCGGGCGCCGCTTGCCGAAATCGTCAGCCTTGTTTCCGAATATACCGGCCAGTCTTTTGTCGTCTCTGCCCCTGAAGAAATCTTTCTCACCTGGATAGAGCCGAATATCTTCAAACTCGAGCTGCTGGACAGGTTCAAGAAAGTCATTACCGGGGCCGGGCTGAGCCTAAACGAGATCCCCGGCACCAAAAATATTCTGGTCATCAAGAAAACCGCCTCGGCTGTTGCCAATGCCCCCGACTCAATAGGTTTTTATACCCTGAAAAACCTCGATCCTGATTCCCTGAAAGACACCTCGGAAGTCCTCTACGGCGGCGCTCTTTCGGTCAATAGCTCTAAAGACAGTAAAGTGGTGATCTTCTCAGGCTCCCCTGAGCTGGTAAATCAGTTCCTGGATCTCTTGCAGAAAATCGACCAGCCGAAAGAAAATGATATTGCTATCATCCGCCTGAAATATATCTCGGTGAAGACGGCCATCAAGGCCCTGACTGACACCAAACTTATCCCGGACAACACCTTTTATCCCGATTACTGGAACCGCTCGGTTCTTATCAAGGGTTCGCAGTATGCCAGAAACGTGGCTCTTGCCACCCTGCAGGCCATAGATAAACCGCAGACCGGTTGGACGGATCAGCTTGAATATGTGCATACGGTTGACACCGAAGCCTTGAGCAAGCTGCTCACTTCCGCCTGCGAGAAGGTGGAGGTAAGAAAAATAGCCGATGACCGAGTGTTACTATCCGGCCAGGAAGAAGATGTTGAAAAAGCCAGCGTCTTACTCCACAAAATCGACGGTACCGGCCTCCAGGTGAAGGTCGAGGCGATAATTGCTTACCTTACCGATCGGGAGTTTAAGGAATTGGGGACAAGGCTCAGCTACCTGGACAGCCATAATACCGTTATCCTCAACAAAGGGCTGATCGACACCCTGACCGCCAGCAATACCGGCCTTCTGCTCGACTACTTCAATGACTTCCTCGGCATCACCGTTGCCGCCGAAGAGGGCAAGGCTCATGGCGAGATCCTGTCCTCGCCGATCCTCACCGTCTTAAACGGCCAGGAGGCCAGAATCCATGTCGGCCAAAATGTTCCCTATCTGACCAGGGCCAACTTCAACCAGAACGATGGAGAAGAGACCGGCACCTCCATTGAAAGAAAGGATGTCGGCATCACTTTTGCCGTGAAGCCTTCCATCGAGCCGAACGGTGAATTCGTCCACCTGGAGGTAAGCCAGGAGGTTTCGAACATCACCGGTGATTCCAAACTCAGCCAGGGCGCGGTCGATATTGTCTTTGATAAGAAAGAAATCAAATCGACTGTCCTGGTGGCCGACGGCGACACCATCTTTCTCGGCGGCCTGCGCACTGAAGAAAGCGGCACGGCCAAAGACTTCATTCCCCTTCTTGGCGAGCTGCCGATCCTGGGCAAGCTCTTTACATATGATGTTGCAGAAAAAGAAAACCGGCACCTGATTGTTTCGCTTACGGGTCAATGTCATCGGCAAGCATTCATGATGATGATCTATTTAAGCCGATGCTTGAAAAATCCTTCATCCCGGATTGCTTTTAAATTGTTGGGACATAAGCCAACAAACGGCGATCCCTTAGCGAAGCAGACATGCCTCGCTGTATCGGCTCGTGCCGTCATCCCTCAGCGGGAGCGTATCCTTAAACCAGGCGAAGCCCAATTTTTATGCAGCAAAACCGGTCCGCTAAATATGGGCAGCAGAAAAAACAGGGTTGAATTGTGAGCGACGAGACCGCTATGCGTGGCGGCCAACAAGCCCAGCCTGTCGAGGAGACAAGCGATTCAACCCTGTTTTTTCGGGATATTCACCAGGAAACAGGCTGGCCATCAAAAGGCCGCTGCAGCACGTTCAACAGCAGGCAGTTAGAGGTATTCGTTTTATCCGCTGAGCCATTCAGCAAAAAACATGGGTACAAAAACAGCGACCAGGTTTGCGGATCTGTACCCAAAGGAATTTAGTCATGGATATCGCAGATAAGCTGAAAATCATAGCCAATCATCACAGCAGGCTTCTTGACAGATATCATTCTTTAGGCACAGCTATTGGCCGACTGACCGCCCAGGGCTGCATCGATGCCAAGGAACATTGGAAAAACGGCAAGTACCTCTACCTGCTCTATGCCATGAAAAGCGGCCAGCGTAAGAAGAAGTATGTCGGCAATCATCCGTTACGGGTGAAGGAAGCCCGGCAGAAGCTGCAGAACTTTCAGGACCGGCTTCCCCTCATTCGCACCAGGGAGCTGGTCGAGGCCGAACTAACCGAAATAGAAACAGCGACCGACTACCTTTTGTCTCTCTGCGCCAAAAGTGATCTTTCGGCGATCTTCGCCCAGGCCGAGGCAGACCATGGGGACAAAAAAAATTCCTCGAGGCGCGGATCCACGCAAACCCTGTCTCCAATGACCTTTAATAAATTTGGGTACAAAAACCATTCCCTGCAGGGAAAGGATTGTCCCCAAATCTTTTCAGAGCAAGGATTTTAATCATGGCAAGTCTTTCAGGATCAAAGAAAAATTTTGGCAAAAGAACAGTCTTTCCCCAGGACGGATTAACAAGGGGGGGTCAAATCTCCCAAGGTCTGGATCGGCTGAAGTTCGGGTACTATGTAGACTTTAGGTTGGAGTTGCTTTTTGATCTCTTGGGCGACGCAAAGCTTGAGTCGCAGCAAACACGGCAGCTCGTGCCGATCAAGCTCGGCCCGGATGAAAACTATTATTACAACGTTCATCCCAACGGCAGAAACGGCGGCTATGCCTTCCACATCTCCCGCGCTGATGTGAATATCTTCATCTCCACCAGCAAAAACAAGGATACCCCGAATGTCTGGGTAGATATTGGTTCTGCTTCCTGCTGGTGCCCCGGCTATAACAAGGCCATCGAATACATCTCCAAGATGATCCGGATCTATTCCGGCAAGATCTATCGGAATTCAGTTTCTGAAGTCCACCTCTGCGCCGACTTCATCGGCCAGAAAATAGAGGATCTTGGCATCGAGCAATACCAGAAATGGATAACCAGGGCCAACAAGTTTAACTCCTATTACGACCGCTGCAAGTTCTCCGGCATCAGCCTTGATCAGACTGAAGGCGATCTTGGCTTTGCCGTTGAAACCGGCGTTACCATCGGCCAGGGCGATATCTCTCTTCGCATTTACGACAAGGTGTTCGAGATTGAACGCAACGGCTCCAAGAAATCCCTTTTCGCCTCCGTCTGGGGTATGGACGAATACAACGATTCGCCGGTGACCAGGGTGGAATTCCAATTAAGAAAGGATGTCCTGAAGCAATTCAGAATCAAGACCCTGGAACAGCTCTTCGAGAAAATGACCGGCCTTTGGCAATACTGCACCTCCGATTGGGCCAGGTACTGCCAGAAACCTTTCGACCGGGAGAACCGGCACCAGGACCGGGCCAAGATCCACGCCTGGTGGCAGCAGGTTCAGAAGCTCTTCAATGGAGCGGCAACATTATAGCCATTCGCAAAAAACCGCTTGCCCCAGAAAGACAAGAACCAGCTCGCAGATATGATGATCGGCTGCGCCATGAATTTGGCCGCAATCGATCTGTGCCGCTTCGATAACATCGATCAGATCACCAACTACCTCATGGCCGAAGTTGACACCTGGTGCCGGAGAAAATCGAAAAGGTCGAATCCGAAGACCGGCCTTACCGAGCTGCAGGAGAAGATGAAACAGAAAATAAATGAGGTCTGGCCGTATGGTTACGGGGAAGTGCATGGCCCCCTGGAACGTGATGCAGAAAGAGGAACGATCAACACTCATGAGCTGCTTGATTTTAAGCTGGAAACGCAAGGCCCACCGAAAAAGCTATTCATGCAGATCTATGTCTGGCCCGATTACACCTGGTGCGAGGATTTTGAATATGACGAACGCGAATACGCCTGGAAAGGCGACGACTATAAGATAGTCGATGTGCCTGCTCATATTGAAGATATCGACAAGTACCTGGATGACACCATGCCACAGGGTAAAGCCATAGCTGGAACCGAGACAACTTTTACCAAAGACGGGCAATTCTATAGAAAATACTGGAAGCAGGTCAGGATACCTCAGCCTGCAATCGATTTCCCCGGCCAGCAGGTTGCATTTGCAGATGCTAAAGAGCTGACTATTGAATCGGTGAGATAAATTGACGTTACCTAAAATTACAGAAAGCCATGTCACTATTAGATCAAGATCTCGGAAAATCACTCACTGCAAGTGAAGTTGCCAAATTTCTAAAAACCACGTCGGTTACGGTAAGGAATAATTATGAGTCTCTGGGTGGTATCCGTTTGGGATCAAAGTATATTTTTTTCGAAAAGAGTTTAATCAATGCCATACTATATCGCGGAAAGAAAGAAATGGATGGGGCAAGTAATTCACCTAAAGAAAACGTACAGGAAAGGATTTCCGACCAAACGGGAAGCGAAGAATTGGGAGATTCGCAAAAAAGAAGAACTCAAGAAAAGTCGTATCTTGAAGACACCCACAACCTCATTGATTGAGCTTTCTATTCGCTACCTCGATTATTCAAGAGAAAAGCATTCGTGGAAAACGTATTTAGAAAAACGCTTGGCTTTTAGATTGTTACTTAAATCAATCGACCCAAAAACCGAGGTGGGCGAAATTCATAAAGGCGATGTCTTATCGCATCTAAACAGGCAATTTAGGGCCAGATCCGGCAATGCTGCCAACAAAGATCGGAAAAACTTTATTGCCGCCTGGTCCTGGGGCGTAAGCTATATCAAAGGATTTCCAAAAGAAAACCCTTTCAACGTTGCACGTTTTCCAGAAACTCGGCATCCCAGGCGCTTGCCATCCATAGATGATTTTTGGAAAATTGTTCAGGTTGCAGAACATGAACAAGACCGCCTTATGTTCTATTGTTTCCTGCACTTAGCAGCAAGGCGAAATGAAATATTTGGCCTGAAATGGTCTGATATTCACTTTCCTGAGAGAAAGATCCGTCTTTTCACGCGAAAAAGAAAGGATGGTTCTATGGAGCATGATTGGCTACCTCTGACAGATTTCCTCTACAAAGAGTTCAAAAAACACCAGGAATCATGCGGAAATGGTCTTGAGTATGTTTTTCCAAATCCAAGAACCGGAGTGCCTTACGTCCACCGGGATAAATGGATGCGGCGTATATGTCTTAAAGCAAAAGTTACGCCGTTTGGCCTCCACGCGATTCGACACCTGTCGGCCTCGATTCTTATGGAAAATGATGTTCCTCTCATTGATATCAAAACCATACTTCGCCACAAAAGCATTACTACCACGGAAAGATATATCCATAGATTGAAATCAGTAAGGATATCAATGAGCGTCTTCGATAAAGAAACAGCCTCAGAGTAGCACTATTTTTTGTTAACTCAACTTAATCATAGGTAAAATCATGCGTTTTGAATATGTCGAAAATCTAACCACAGGTGACCTTTTAGGGTATATGTTCTTTCTATTTATTGTTTTTCTACTATATCTCTTTGATCCAATAATTAAGGAATATGTAGAGAATTTAAAAAAAAGGCATAAGTTCTCGAAAAAAGGTCAAACAATCGAACAGTGATTTACTTAACAATTAGCTTTGTGTGTTGAATATCGCTCATACTGAAAACATCAACTTGCAAATTTTTAGCATCGATTCCCAAACATCGAGACGATCCACAGGCAACACGGAACAGCTCAATATTTGAGGAATTCAAATTCACTGTTATCTTTCTTAAATCATTATATTTTTTGTTTCTTATTTGATCAACGAGGTCATGTGCTGCTGTTTTTCCAATATTTTGAAATGCTGATAGAATAAAAACTATTGCGATAAAAGAAACAGCTACTGCAATACTATTTTTTAATGATGCAACCCTAGGTAGAGCAAGCCTTCTGCATATCTTTCTTAATCGGATCAATCTTTTTTTACCCTTTATAGTCCAGTCAACCCTAAAGTAACTCGAGACATAAGCCAAATACCATAAAATAAATATCACAATAAAATCAACCACATACTTCAAAAAATTATTTAGTAATATTAATGCACCGTAGTAAATTACCTGATCAAAGCTTCTGTCGATGATGTACGGATCTGTATTGAGAGCATTAAGAAATCCATAGAAATGTGCTGTTCCGATGCAATACAGGAATGCAGTTAAAATTGCTAAAATGATCGCACTTTCACTCAATAAACTCTTCATTGTGCTCCTTGGCAGCTGTCTTTCTTTGCAATGACCAAATTGGTTTTTCCTGTAGTAAGAAAATTCCTTATTCCAGATCTAATTTGATTCTCTAAAAATATTCTAATTTGTCAATAATAACAGTGTAGTTAAAAATTTGTCGTCCATAATTTCGGGAAAGCGGCTTATCTCTTCTATTTAAATAAAGCCTTGCCCCAAACAGATAAATGACGTATGTATTTCAAAAGTGCTACTTTATCAGGCACTATCAAGCGTATTTGCTTGATGAGAAGGCGTATTAACACTGAACCAGCTCGAGATCTCGACTGGGTCCCGTTTCATCTTTGATTAAAGTGAGCGGACTTCTATATTCTTTAGGAGCTGCTCATGACTTACCAGACCAACATGATAAAGCTCCAAATCAATAACCATTGGAGTTTACTCATGTATTATTCAAACGTCAAGAAACACCGACTTACCTCATTTAACCAACAATCTGGACTTTGTTATTATTGCGAAAGCCACATGTGGCAAGATGATATCGAAAGATTTGCTGAAAAGTACGATATCACTGTAGGAGAAGCAAAAAGATTCCAGTGCACTGCTGAGCATCTTACCGCACGTCGTGATGGAGGCAAAGACAGCAAAAATAACATTGCTGCCGCTTGTTCATTTTGCAACACAACCCGTCACAAAAGAAAAAATCCACCTTCGCCAGATAAATACAAATCAGAAATATTAAAGCGAATAAGAAAGGGAAAATGGCACCCGAGAAAACTTCATCACGTTATTGCACTTTAAAATAAAATCACCACCAAAAAGACCACCAGAAAATAAAAAAGCACTTAGCGAAATTTGCTAAGTGCTTGAATATCTTGGTAGGCGAGGCGGGATTCGAACCCGCGACCTTCGGCTTCGGAGGCCGACACTCTATCCAGCTGAGCTACCCGCCCTTGGGAGATGAATCAAAGATTGAAAATTGCTTAATGCTTTTAAACGAAATTGGTTAAACAATCGAGAAGAAAATAGATGTTGTGTCTATTTTTGCTCATTTTCCTTCGCAGTACTTGCAAGATACTCCTCCCACTCCAGAGGCAGCATGCTTTTCTTCAGATTATTGCAGTCCTTGCAGCAGGGAACGAGATTGTCCTTGGTCGAACGCCCGCCTCTGGCAAGGGGAACCAGATGATCCATGGTGATCTCGCTATAGGCTACCTTTTTTCCGCAATAGTGGCAATGGCCGGGAGCGGTTTTCTGCTGCCACCAGCGTGTTTTTCGCAATTCCCTGGCTTTGCCGCGTTCGGCCCTGATCTCTGCATCATCCGGCGCATCGAAATCTAAAAATTCTCTTGTCACTTCACCAGATCTCCGAGCAGAAGGTGCCGGACCGCACCGATAAGATAAAGAGATCCACCAACGACTATAAGATCTCCATCTTCGGCAGTCTCTTGAGCCGCAAGAACCGCTTCCTCAACTTTTTTTACACATCGGGCTTTTCGCTTCTGCTCTTCACTCAAGATGGAGAAGATATGTTCGGGAGTGGCGGCCCGCTCTCCGTCAGGCTGAGTTATGATCAAATCATCCACCAGCGGGGCGATCAATCCAAGAGTGGCGGTCAGATCCTTATCGACCATAGCCCCCCAAACACCAATCAGCTTTCTGTCTTTAAAATTTTTCCCGATAGTTTCTGCCAAATTCCTGACACCATCGGTATTGTGCGCACCATCAAGGAGATAACCAAGAACTTTAATCTTTTTTCCCGCTTTCAGGCTTGGTAAAATCGGCACAAATTCCTGCTCAAAATACTCCATTCTACCAGGCCATCTGACACTTGCCACTCCCTCGCGAATCTGCTGTTCACTTACCTTATATCCATTTTCCCGCAGAAGTTGCAAGACGGCGATGGAGAGCGAATCATTTTCCTGCTGGACAAGGCTTGAACGACTGCAACGCAGCCCGGCTATCTCTTGGTTCCCCAATGCGCCCTCTCGTTTCCATGTCCATGTACCCTCAGGAGATACCACATAGTCAAATTCTTGACGTAATGTGAAAAGCGTAGCACCATTCGCTTTACAGGCCGCCTCGATGACCGCAGCCGCCTCCGGATGAATCGCCCCTGACACAACCGGAATCCCCGGCTTAATAATACCTGCCTTTTCGCCGGCAATTTCTGCAAGACTGTTGCCGAGATAGACCTCATGATCCATACTGACACTGGTGATGACCGAGATCAAGGGCGTGACCACATTGGTCGCATCCAGCCGTCCGCCCATGCCTGTCTCCAGCACAACCAGATCGACATTGGACTCGGCAAACCAAAGCAGACCAAGCGCGGTAGTGAACTCAAAATAGGTAATCTGTTCTTCGCCGAGCACCCGGCAAATCCTGGTGCCAAGTTCGGCGAATGCTTCCTCGCTGATATATTCGCTGCCGATCCTGAATCTTTCCCGCACACTGCTTAGGTGGGGAGAGGTATACACTCCAACCCGGTATCCGGCCAGGCCAAGCACCTCGGAGACAGCGGCACAGACCGAACCTTTGCCGTTTGTTCCGGCAACATGGACAAACTTGAGACGACTTTCGGGTCGATTCACCTTTTCCAGGAAAGACTGCATTGCCTCAAGTCCCAACTTGATTTTATGCATCTGCAAGGCATCAAGATGCGCCAAAACTTCTTTATATGTCATGATGGTATATGCGAGTTGATAATAATTGGTGTTGCTATTACCTTGTATGGAGTATAGCCGAACGTTCAAAGAATTGTCAGTTTGGCGTAGTCCAGATGGAGAGTTTTTAAACCATGTCTGTCAAAATGGATATCAATCGATCGCGCTTTCGAGAGTTTGGTAACCGTGCCGTCACCAAAAAATGGGTGATTCACTCTACACCCCACAGAAAAATCTGTCATTTCCATTTTCTTGCTGTTTTTTCTTTTTATGCGGGCCGATCTCCGCGATGCAGAGAATGAATGCTACTGAAAACTGTAAGAATTTCTATCGGCACCTGGATATCTTCTGTAACCCGTTCAAAGAGCCCGCCACTCAGCTCGCTAAAAAAGGCGACATCCCGACTCTTCGAAACTGTCTGTCCTGGGTCATAAGTTGCCGAGGATATGTCAGATACAGATATTTTTTTGCCCTTGTTGCAGCCACATACAGCAGTCGGCGCTCCTCTTCCCACTGCTCACTGAAAGTTGCGGAGGCATGGGGAAACCGACCGTCCGCCACCCTGATGACAAAAACTGCTTCAAACTCCAAGCCCTTGGAAGAGTGTATCGTCGACAGCATAAGCCGCTCCATCCCCCGGCCTTCCTCTCCACTCTCTTCCGGCGGATCGAGGGTCGTATCATCGATAAAACTTTGCAGATCCTCATAGCCACCCATGATGCTCTTTAGCTGATCAAGATCTTTCTGACGCTTGGGAAAATCATCACTGATAGAGCCTTTCAAAGATGGGCTGATAATACTTCAGAGCAATCTCATAGAGAGCAGCAGGTGTCAGACCAGCCTTGATGCAGATCGACAAACAGCTGCACCAGTCCGGCATAGGATTCTTTCCAGTTTTTTCCGGGCGAATAGTCTTTCAGGGCCTGGAGTGTATCTGATGCCCCCGCAATCGTTGCAGAAATTTTCTGGGCCGTTGCCGGTCCTACGGTTTCCAGCTGGAGCAAAATCCTGTTCCAGGAAAGGGTATCCTGCGGATTGACCAGCACCCGAAGAAAAGCGATCATATCTTTCATATGGGCCGACTCGGTCAGTTTCAATCCTCCCCGCTTCTCGTATTCCAGGTTTTTCGGCACTCAGTTCCAGTTCAAGCTTATAGGAGTGGAAGCTCGAGCGGAACAGAACCGCAATATCGTTCAGCCGACTCCTTTTGCCAGCAGCTTCTTTATTGTCCTGACGATGAACGCAGCCTCCTCCCGTTCATCCCTGCCGGCAAAAACCATCGGCCGCAGATCGCCTTCGATACGGCTGAAGAGTGTTTTGGTATATTTTTCCGCGGAATTTCTGATGATATCATTGGTAAGAGAGAGTATTGGCTGCGTCGAGCGGTAATTTTCCTCCAACTTGATTATTCTGGTACCCAGGAAAACCTTGGGAAAACGCATGATATTATAGAAATCGGCACCCCTGAAAGGAATATATCGACTGGGAATCATCTCCCACGACCATGACATTATCATGGGTAGTAAGCTGCCAACCGGATAATATCGGCCTGGATGAGATTGGTATCCTGATACTCATCGACCATGATATGGGAAAATCGCTCCGATATGGCCGGCTGCACTTCCGGCGACTCTATCAACAGTTTTTTCCAATTGACGAGCAGATCATCATAATCCATCAAGCCATGATCAAATTTAAATTCCTGATAATGTTTCTGCAGGGTGAGAATATCTTCCAAATGATCGGAAAGATGGGCATATTGATTCTGCACCAAATCTTCAAGATCGACTGACCGATTTACCGACCCACTGATCATATTTATGACGGCACGCTTGGAGGGAAAGCGCTTATCTCTCTTGCCGAGACCAAGCGATGACTTTAACAGGTTGATAATTCCCTCGGCATCGGCGCGATCAATAATGGTAAACGAAGAACCGTAACCGATGCATGAACCATACCGCCTGAGCAGCATATTGGCGACACCATGAAAGGTGCCGCCGACAACTCTGTTGCAATTTTCATTTAGCAACCTGCCGGCCCGCCACAGCATCTCCTGGCTCGCCTTCCTGGTAAAAGTAAGCAGCAGAATCGCCTCGGGCGGCACACCCTTTTCCACCAGGTGGGCCACGCGATAGACGAGTGTTCTGGTTTTACCGCTTCCGGCACCGGCAATAACCAGCACAGGACCTTCAGTTGTTGTTACTGCCGCATATTGTGATTCATTCAGTTCCTGCAGATTGACAATACTTGAATCTACGCTGGAAGATGGAATTAATCGTTCAGTTTTCATGGCGGCTACTTTAACACAGGGCATATCCCGCCGCAACGTCGGTTGACAAAATTGCTTGCCTGGTATAATAATCAGATTTCTGTAATCGATGAAACTTATTTATCTTTAAAACTGATTTTTGAAAAACTTCCTATGACAACCGATACCATCAAAGCCGTCCTGACCAAAGAAAATTTAGAGAAAATTTTCCCAAAAGAAAGGGCCAACGATTTTTTTGAGGCCCTGTTCGGCGATGCCGATGAAGGAGCTTACGACATTGAACTTGCCTACCGGGAATGTAGCGATAGCACATTGATCATGGAATTGCTCCTGCACGAACGTCCAAATCGTTGTCTGGCATGTAACCTCACCCAGGGACTTCCCCAGGTTTTTTCACGTCATCCGATCATCGATATCAACGGTATTGTCCGTGAGCTCGACACCTTACTTGGCGACAAGATACATTGTGGTGACTGGAGCCTTGGCTATACCGAACAATACAGCAGATCACTGCATGCTATTCCGATCAAAATAGCCATTGCCGAATAACTGCAATTGATTCCCGCAGCAATCTTTTTCTTTTAAATATAAAAAGGCCGACTTTTTCAAGTCGGCCTTTTTATAACTCTTAGTGTGCGCGAGGGAAACAAGCTATTCCACTGCAACCCTTGATCGCCCTTCAGCTTTGGCGTGATACAGGATATCATCAGTTCTTTCCAGCCACTGTTTCAGGGATTCATCCTGGTTGAATTGCGAAAGCCCGATAGAGATGCCCAGTTTAGTTTCAGTATCAGCCCAGATATTAAGCTTATCTACAGCGACACATAATCTTTCCGCCAAAGTCGTGGCATTGGTCAAATCGGTATTATCGAGAATGATCAGGAACTCGTCACCGCCCATCCGAACCAGAAGATCAGTGGAACGCACTGCCTGTTTCAGTACCTGAGCGACTGACTTCAAGACATCGTCTCCTGTCTGATGACCGAGTTTATCATTTATCATCTTGAACTTATCCAGATCCATGGAGATCATGGAAAGTGGACGATGGTATCGCTTGGCACTGTTGATCATATTATATATGCGTTCCTCGAATACCCGTCTGTTGGAAAGGCCGGTGAGAGGATCATTACTTGCACGCTCAAACAGTTCTTCATATGCAAGTGCACGCCGCAAACATTCCGCTAATATTTCAAGAGAATAATTAATAAGATCCATTTCCTCGAAATGAGAGCTCGTGGCCTTTTTTGAGAATCAACAGGATTCCGGCGTCATCCACCGTTTCGAAGATCCATTTATAGGCGCATCGACCATCCTTTTTGGTGAAAGCACCTTTATAGGATGACTTATTTTCTATGAGCTGCTCGGCCATAGCGATGGCTTTACGTCTCGTAGGCCCATGGCTCGAACAAAACAGATGCCTCTTTTGGCGACTGTTATTGTTGTACCCGATAAGTTCATGGTTAACCAGGGGCATCAACCAGATGGAATAGGCTTCAATCATTCCGGTTAAACTGAGTACTCCCGCCATTCTCGCATGCAACCTATTAATGAGATCGAGACGTTCAGACTGTTTTTTTACATTATCAAGCTCAACCATTACCTTTTCCAGTTCTGCCTGCTTCAGGTTTATGCTGGAACTTTGAGTTTTTTGTGTGGAGAGAGTCATGAGCGATATTCCTAAGTAGTGTGCTTTTTGAGATAATTTCTTTTTGTTATTTTTCTTATCGACCTGCTGTCAAGAATCTTTATCTTTTGTTTTGTAATCTTCACTTATATCGTAAGTTAGCATTTTCCATGCCAAAATTGTCCACCTAACTTGAAACAACTACTTTTTAACCAATATTATTTTAATAAAATTAAACAGTTACTAATATATGCACCATGAAACAAATTTCTCTTTGCACTTGTATTTGGTATAGATTTCGCTAATTCCCCTGGTCATGTCAGATTACTGACACTATAATTTCCAGGAAAATTACTTTGACAATTTCGTCCACTGAAAGTACTCCTTATGACATAACAGGTTGGACCTGTTCAGGAATTATCGTCACTCAGGACAAAAAAATGACGCATTTTTCTCTAAAGCAAAAAATTGGTCAACTCTTTATTTTGGGTTTTACCGGTGACACAATTACTGCGGATCATCCGATAGCTCAAGATATCGGCAAAAGAAATCTGGGAGGGGTGATTCTCTTTGACCGATGCCTTGCCGGGTCAAAAGACACCAATAATATTATCGATGCCGAGCAGCTGAAACTGCTCACCGCGTCTCTGCAGGACCTGGCTGAAGGTCCTCTGTTGGTTGCCGTTGATCAGGAAGGAGGCAAAGTCAGCCGCTTCAAGAAGGAAAGAGGCTTCCCTGCCACTCCGGCTGCCGTTGATCTTGGCTGCGCTCCCGACCTTGGAGCCACCATTGCAAGTGCAAAGCAAACCGCCCGAATGCTGCGGGATGTGGGCGTAAATTTCAATCTTGCTCCGGTTGTCGATCTTAATATATACCAGGAAAATCCTATAATCGGCAGGTACGGCCGAAGCTTTTCTGCAGATCCATCCATCGTCTCCGCTCATTCCGGAGCCTGGATCAAGGAACACAGACTACAGGGGATCCTTTCCTGCCTGAAACATTTCCCAGGTCATGGCAGTTCCCGCACCGATTCCCATCTTGGCTTCGTTGACATCACAGACACCTGGAATGAAGCAGAACTGCTTCCATACCAAGAGCTTATAAATACCAACCGAGCGGATGCGATCATGATTGGCCACCTTTTTCACAGAAAATTTGATGAGCAATACCCAGCTACTCTTTCCCATTCAACTATCGGGACACTTCTTCGACAGCAGCTGCGATTTGACGGTGCCGTCATCACCGATGACATGCAGATGAAGGCTATAACCGGACAATACGGCCTTGAAGACGCCTGCTGCAAAGCGCTCGCTGCCGGGGCCGATCTTGTGATCATAGGCAACAACCTCAATTACGACCCGGATATACTCTCAAAAGTAGTGAAAACTATTTTGAGAGGGCTGAACCAAGGGATCATTAGCGAAGAGCGGCTGGAAAACGCCTGGAGCAGAGTTCAAAAATTCAAACAATCAATTCTGATGGACTCGTAAAAACCTCGAATTTTACATGGCTAAGTAAAAAACATCATGAATAACGACAACCACACGACACACTCTATGCTGGTCGGCTATTTACTATGGCTCTTCGGGTTTCTCGGAGCACATCGCTTCTATTATGGAAAACAGTTCAGCGGCACACTTTATTTTTTTACTCTGGGGTTATTTTTTATCGGCTGGATTATCGACCTGTTTCTCATCCCGGGAATGAACAGAGTAGCAGATATCCGCTATCACGAGGGACCGATAGATTTCAACCTTGCCTGGCTGTTACTGACTTTTCTCGGTCTGCTCGGCATCCACAGAATGTACTTGGGAAAATGGATAACCGGCTTGATTTATCTCTGCACAGGCGGGCTGCTGGGTTTTGGTTACATTTACGATCTCTGGACACTCAATGATCAAATCAGCCTGATCAATAGCGCTGACCGTTTTTAGGGTACCAACCCACAAAGCACGGCGATAAGTACCTTCCCGAAATTCCTTCTAAAAAATAAGAAATGAATTTCTAAGGTAGTATCGCTCGACTACCCTAATCTTTTTTAGAAGCAAGAAACCGTGCCACAACCGTTGACAACTCTCTCATCGAGATAGGTTTCATACAGTATTCATCGATGCCTGCTTTCACGGCGGCATCCTTGGAAACCTGATCTGAATAACCTGTAAAGAGGATAATCGGAATATCCTGTCGTAATCTTTTGATACCTTCACTCAATTCCAGACCGGTTAAGCCAGGCATGGTCAAATCGGTAATAACCATATCAAAGTCATGGGGAGACCAGGAAAAAAGCTGTAGAGCCTCCTGTGCCGAGGTCTTGCCGAGGACATTATAGCCAAGACTCTGGAGGATTTCTCCCGTCACCTGCACCACCTGTTCCTCGTCATCAACGAGTAGGATATAACCCGAACCGGTCTGCAACTCTCCCATGGCGACCACCTGTTCAACCGTTGTTTCCTTTTGAGCTATGGGCAGATGCACTCGAAAGACAGTACCTTCTCCGACCGTACTTTCAACCTTGATTTCCCCTCCCTGGCGACTGATAATTCCGTGTACCATGGCCAGCCCCATACCAGTTCCACTCGTTTTCTCTTTGGTGGAAAAATAGGGTTCGAAAATCCTGTCCAGATACTGTTCTTCGATCCCTTTGCCTGTATCGGCAACAGTTAATTCCAGCCAGTCCCTGCCGTCCGCGGATGGTGCTCCCTTGTCTAGTTTAACCGTGAGCATCCCGTGCCCGCCTTCCATGGCATGAGCGGCGTTGGTGCAGAGATTAATGAGGACCTGATGAATCTGTACCGGGTCAATCATCACCCGTCCACATTTTTCATTCACCTCCTCATTGATGACAATAGTGCTCGGCAGGGTAACCCGCATAAGCTTCATCACCTCTTTTACAATAGGATGCATATACTGCAGTACGGCTTTCTTCTCTGTGCTCCTTGAAAACGTCAGGACCTGCTCGACAAGCGACTTTGCCCTTTTGGACGCTTTAAGAATTTCCTCAATATAATCGTAGACGATATTGTCATTGAATCCGTCTTTTCTCAACTTGAGCCGAATTATTTCCGTATATCCCATTATCGGGGTGAGAACGTTATTGAAGTCGTGTGCAACTCCTCCGGCTAATGTTCCGATGGCTTCCATTTTCTGGGTATGCCGCAGCTGCCTTTCCAACCTATACTGTTCCGTCACGTTCTGGGCTATGACAATGACTCCCAAAATTTTGCCAAGTCTTCCTTTTACGGGAGAGGCGGTGATATCAAAGACCATCTCATCGCCGTCCTTGCCAAAAATCCCGATCCGCTGCGTACTCCTTTCAATTTTGCCGCTCTCCAGACTTTTATGAAAGGCACATGTCCCACACTTTTCATTCCTGGAGCAGAAAATCTCATAACAATTTTTGCCTATGGCATCGGGATATTTGCGATAAATTTCCTTATTGATCCATCGTGCTCTCATTTGATGGTCAAAATAAATAAGAATCCCACTGAATCCATCGTAAATGGCTCTTTTTTGAGCTTCACTCTCAAAAAGTGCATCGAGAAGTTCTTGCTTTTCACTTGATTCCAAAAGGCGTCCTCTTATACTTCTGGTTCGATATTCGACAGGTTGTCTGCTACTGGTGAACGGTTACCCAATTGTAGCAATTGTAGCATTTGGACCGATTTATTCAAAAGAGTATTTCATCCTCACGTAAATCTGTAAAATTGCCTTTTGCTTGACTCTTGCCGACTCATTCATTATTACTTTTCTCCCGATCAGTTCTCGACAGAGATTATCATCACCACCTATCATAAGGATAATCATGATACGCTTTAACCAAAATCCGTCCCGGCATTTACCCGAACGTCCTGAAATAGTATATCCATGCACCTGGATATACAAGGTAATCGGAACGGATTGCAGCCTGCTCAAAGATGCAATCGTATCCGCCTGCTCTCCTCTGCCTGTAACAATAAGCCATTCCCAGACCAGCTCAAAAGGTAAATATCATAGTCTCAATGCAGAGTTGGAAATACCGAATGAAGAAGTCCGGCTGAGAATTTATGAGAATCTAAAAGGAAATCCTGTCATAAAAATCATTCTTTAACAGACAACGAATACATGAAAGAGGAAACGACCGAAAAAAAATCCAAGCTTCTCAGATCACTTCGGGAAGGGGTCAGTGTTGTCCAGATGGTTCTCTTTAAAGAAGTCAGGACCAATCTCAGCAAAAAGAGACCGGATCAGGATAAAACCCATCTGGCTATACTGGCGGGTTCTATCACCAATGAGGTCTTTGGTACGCAAAATCCGGATGATAAATTTGTCCGGTTTTGTAAGGACAACCGGGGTGATATCGAACAGGAACTGCTGAACATCAAGGAAGAGTTAGCGCCTCTGTGTCCGTTGCTCACTGATGCCCTGCGAATTCAAGCCCTGTGCGATCATCAGGAGGGCGGCGAAAGCTCTTCAACTCTTATCAGCGCCAAGGAACTTGGTTTTCTGGTGGAAGAGCGTGAAGTTCCACTGCCCTCTTCTTTTATGACATCTGTAAGAGAACTGGGTAAGCTGCATAACCTGCTCATTCCGCTGGAACAAATTACTCCTGATCAGGATGACTCGATAGTTCACTAAGCCGCAATCGTTTATCGGGAACAGCAAGACGTTCGCACGCGCCGGACACCGGTTTGGATTTCAAAAAAAAGGAATGCGAACAAGCGGATGCACGGATGCTCGATCCTCGCGCCTGTAATTCATTGCGTTCGCATAACTCCCGACCTCTAGTAGACGTTTAGCTATGCATAAGAAAGCGCACAAGCAGACGGACGGGCTACAATTGGGCGTATTGCACGGCGGTCTGATCGTGCGTATATGGGGTGCTGATGAACGTTTACTGCTGAGCCTGTTTCATTTTTACCGGGACCACTCCGCGTACTGAATTGCAGACAAACAGCGCTTCAGCTGACCTAACCTCCTGCCTTGTCAGTACTCTTTCAACTAGGGGAGTTGCATTATCTGCCAACAGATGTTCGCGCATCACGCCTGGCAGAAGACCACTTGCGACGGGAGGTGTGCTATATTTGCCATCCCTGAAAATTATTATATTTGTTATACACCCTTCGGTCACTTCCCCGGACTCGTTACAGAAAATATAATCGAAGAGGCCATTTTTCCGGGCTTGTCTGTACTCTTCGTCGTACAAATTGCGCATGGTGGTTTTATGAAAAATCCACGAATTCTCGGTTTCCGCCACTCTGGAAGAAAAATCGACAATCGCACATCCAGAGAGGTCACCCCGCACAGGACTGGGCGGCAAGGCCGTAAGTGCCGGAGCATCGCATGGCACCGCAGTGAGGGAAATCCGGCCATCCTTAGCCAGAACAAGGCGCACCCGATAACTGTTTTTATTAAAAGTTGCTTCCTCGCTGCCAAGCCTTGAGCGTATCCGCGCTAAATCGCAGGTGAATCTGAAAAATTCCGAGGCACCGGCCAGTCTCAGGAGATGTTCTTCAAGAAGCCAGTAACCATTCTCAGGCCGCCACAGAATGGTTTCAAACAATTCAAATTCAGGTTGGGAATGGGTCAGGAATCGACCTTTCAACAATGATTCCTCCCACTCGTCCTCCGGAACCGAATCATAAGTAATACCCGCACCAATGCCCATTTCTCCAAAATTCTTCTGCAGACGGACCGTTCGAATAGGAACATTGAAAACCGCTTTGCCATCGGGACCGAAATAACCGATAGCCCCGGTATACACCCCCCTGCGGTCCTTCTCCAATTCCTCTATAATTTGCATGGTCCGTATTTTAGGTGCCCCGGTTATTGAACCGCAGGGAAACAACGCCCGGAATAAATCCGTGAGAACCAAATCCGGCATGGAAACGGATGCACTCCGGGCTTTGATTGTGGAGGTCATCTGCAGTAGACTTTCATAGGACTCGACATCAAAAAGCGAATCGACAAACACCCTGCTTTTTCCGTGTCCATGCATCAATCTCGCTAGATCATTGCGCAATAGATCAACAATCATGACATTTTCACTTCTGTTTTTGCTATCATGATGGAGTTCGTTGCTATTTTGCTGTTCTTCAACCAGGTTTCTTCCCTTTGATGTCGTTCCTTTCATGGGACGAACCATAATTTCCTCACCATTTTTTCTGAAAAACAACTCCGGAGAAAAGGATAAAATTTGTTCATCCCCGTTTCGAATATATGCACTGTAGGCTACAGATTGGTTTTTACGAAGAACGGAGTAAAGAGTTTCAGCTGAACCCGTAAAATTAAAAAGCAGCTTCATGGTATAATTCACCTGATATGTATCGCCGGCGGCGATATACTGCCGAATCCTCCTGAGTCCCTCCAGAAATTCCTCCTTTGACATGTTTGGCCGAAGATCCGCAATAGTGTACCTTTCTTCGACAAATTCATTCTCAGCTCCAAAGGGAAAGTTATTTTTACCTGTAGAGTGGTCAAACCTATATGGTTTTAAAAAAACCCCTAAATCTGCCAATACCCTCTTTTGCCCACCGACATCAAAGTGACGAGTGACACTTATACCAACTCGTCCTTCGAGCAATGCACCGAATTCATAACCAATCCATCCAGCGAGATAGAAACCGTCCGTCAAGCGATCCTGAAGGCCGGCCAGATACTTTTCAAGACTATCACCCTCCCGGCAAATCAGTCGATCGACAGGCATAAGAAACAATAATGATTCAACATTTTCATGATCAGGCCGTGATGTATCGAGAAAGACAAATTCCTTTTGCAGAGAAAGGAAATTCAGCAATTTTACCAGATCCGGATCCTGAATTTTCAGCATATGCATATCCCTCAAAAACATAAATTTTACATGTACACCTGTTATTCAATACGGCAATTACACTCTGGAAACCCTGACGACTATTTTGTTTTATTTATGATACCAATCAACAATTCTCATTCGTTGCAACGTATGGCCAAATAGCATATAGTGCGCAACGAAATTTATCTCTGTATTTGTTGTAATTCGGTGATTCATATACTATTATCACCGGGGATTTCCGTAAAATTCACCAGTGCTCCATACGCGCGCGATCAGACCGCCGTGCAAAGACGGGCGGGTTTAGAACCCGCCCCTACATGCCCGTCGGCCCGCTTATGCGGCTTCTGGCGCACTGGTGAACGTTTACAGGTCTGGGGTTATGCGAGCATTTTGCTATTCCCCGGTGAACGATTACGGATTTCTCACGACAGTACAAAGCCTTCAAGACATTTATACTATTTCGGCAGTTTTCGCCACGTTGCTGGCACAACTCATAGGAATAACAAAGGAGAACAAATCATGTCGCGAAAGATGGTTACAATTGACGGCAACCAGGCGTGTACCCACGTCGCCTATGCCACGAGTGAGGTCATCACTCTTTACCCCATTACCCCATCCACCCCCCTTGCTGCTGAAGCAGATGCCAAATCTGCGACCTTGCAAAAAAATATCTGGGGTACCGTTCCCGTAGTCAACCAAATGCAATCCGAAGCGGGAGTTGCTGGTTCCATCCACGGATCTCTTACCACCGGAGCTCTTTGTACAACCTTCACAGCCTCCCAGGGGCTGCTGTTGATGATTCCCAATATGTACAAAATCGCCGGAGAACTTACCCCTACGGTCTTCCATGTAACGGCAAGGGCTATTGCCTGCCAGGGATTGTCGATTTTCGGTGACCATAGCGATATCTACGCCACACGCCAGACCGGTTGGGCAATGCTGTGTTCCGAGAACGTTCAACAGGCCATGGATATGGCACTGATCGCAGTACAGTCAACACTTGCCTCCCGGATTCCTTTCGTTCATTTCTTCGATGGCTTCCGTACTTCCCATGAAATCCAGAAGATCGAAGAAATAAGCTACGATCAAATGGCCGAAATGGTCGATGAAGAATTAGTATTCGAGCACCGGAAGAGAGCACTTTCTCCGGATCATCCGACCATTCGCGGAACCGCTCAAAATCCTGATGTTTATTTTACCGGTCGTGAAACCGTCAATAAATACACCAATGCGGTCCCTTCGATAGTTCAGGAAACGATGAACAAGTTTGCCGGTATCACCGGACGCCAGTATCATCTTTTTGATTATCATGGTGCGCCCGATGCGGAAAACGTCGTTGTCATGATGGGTTCAGGCGGCGAAACCGTCGCTTCAACAGTTGATTATCTTGTGTCTCAAGGTGAAAAAGTTGGTTTGGTCATGGTTCGTCTGTATCGTCCGTTTGACTGCAAAGCCATGGTCAATGCGCTTCCCGCTACCGTTGAGAGAATCACGGTTCTCGATCGTACCAAGGAACCTGGTGGTCCGGGTGAGCCTCTCTATCTTGATGTACGTGCAGCAATCGGGGAAGCGGCTGAATCAAATAGTTCCATCTACCCGCCGATCATTCTTTCCGGTCGCTACGGTCTTGGTTCAGCGGAATTCACCCCGGCAATGGTCAAGGCTGTTTACGACAACATGAGTTCAATGGCTCCGAAAGCCAAATTTTGTGTTGGTCCAAACGACGATGTAACTTTTTCAAGCCTCGACTACGACCCGTCTTTTAACATAGAAGGCAAGGACGTTTACCGCGCCATGTTCTACGGCCTGGGCTCGGATGGTACCGTTGGTGCGAACAAGAACACCATCAAGATCATCGGCACTGAAACCGACAACTCCGCACAAGGCTACTTTGTTTATGACTCCAAAAAATCGGGGTCAATTACAACCAGCCATCTGCGTTTTGGTAAAAATCCCGTAGTTGCACCATATCTGATCGATAAGGCTAACTTCATAGCTTGCCATAACTTCGCCTTTTTGAAGCAGGTCGATATGCTCACAAATCTGGAGGAAGGTGGTACCTTCCTGCTAACCACCAGCTATAACAAAGATCAGGTCTGGAATGAACTGCCCGGAAAAGTTCAAAGGGATCTGATCAACAAGAAGGCTAAATTCTATATAATCGATGCAGTCTCCTTAGGCCAGGCTCTTGGCCTCGGCGCCCGCATTAACATGATTATGCAGACCGCTTTCTTTTTAATATCCGGTATCCTTACCCAGGACGAGGCTATTACAGCCATCAAAAATGCAATTAAGAAGACCTACGGTAAGAAGGGCGACAAAGTTGTCGAGATGAACTACAGCGCGGTTGACGGGGCAGTAAAAAACATCGTTGAAGTTCCGCTCGGTTCCAGTGTTGACGGAAAAGAGATTCCTCCGGTCGTACCTGATCATGCACCTAAGTTTGTCAAGGAAGTTACTGCCAAAATCATCGAAGGCAACGGCACCAAGCTGAAGGTCTCCCAGATTCCCGCGGACGGTACCTGGCCGACCGGAACCACGCAATACGAAAAACGGAATATTGCCGTCTCCGTCCCCCGCTGGCTTCCTGAACATTGTATCCAATGCGGTCAATGTTCCCTGGTTTGTCCACACGCCTCCATCCGAACCAAAGTTTTTCCTGATACCAAAGGTGCTCCGGAAGCGTTCCAATCACTCGATGCTGTCGGCAAATCCTTCAAAGGTCAGCAATTTACCGTGCAGATCTTCACCGAGGATTGCTGTGGCTGCACTCTCTGTGTCAGTGTCTGCCCTGCAAAAACCAAAGCACTTGAGATGGTTCCGAATAGCGAAGAAGTAAAAGCTGTTCAATCTAAAAATGTTGACTATTTTCTGGCTCAGCCGGAAATCAATCCGGCCGACATCAATCTGGCAACGGTAAAAGGCAGCCAGTTAAAGCAGCCGCTGTTCGAGTTCTCCGGAGCCTGCGCCGGTTGTGGCGAAACTCCATATATCAAACTGATCTCCCAGCTTTTCGGAGACAGAATGTACATCGGTAACGCTACCGGTTGCACCTCTATTTACGGAGGAAACCTGCCGACTACTCCATATACCAAACGTAAAGATGGTCGCGGTCCCACCTGGGCAAATTCATTGTTCGAGGATAACGCCGAGTTCAGTGCGGGTATGCGTACCACAGTGAATAAGCTTCACAATCAGGCTGCTGAACTTTTGACCAGTGCTGTTGAAGCGGGCATCGTAGAGCAGGATCTGGCAACATCGGTTCTTGAAGCAGTACAGATTACCCAGATGGACATTGAAGCCCAACGGGCAAGAGTTACTGCAATCAATACAGTTCTTGAGTCCAGCAATCATAAAATAGCCCGTCGCCTTATAAACCTTACCGATTTCCTGGTTAAGAAATCCGTCTGGGCTTTTGGTGGTGACGGCTGGGCCTATGATATCGGTTACGGCGGTGTGGACCACGTTCTTGCCTCCGGTGAAAATGTCAACATTCTGGTAGTCGACACAGAGGTATACTCCAATACCGGCGGCCAGATGTCAAAATCTACGCCGCGTGCCGCTACTGCTCAGTTTGCTTCCGCCGGCAAGAAAATGCCCAAGAAGAATATGGGTATGATCTTCGCCACCTACGGCAATGTTTATGTTGCCCAAATCGCTATCGGCGCCAACCCGGCACAGGCGATAAAGGCAATTTCCGAAGCGGAGGCCTATAACGGACCGTCGCTGATTATCGCCTATGCTCATTGTATAAATCATGGCATCAATATGGCTCATGGTCTGGAACAGCAGAAAAAAGCCGTTGCCTGCGGTCATTGGCCACTGTACAGATTCAATCCGGATCTGGAAGCACAAGGCAAAAATCCGCTGATCATTGACTCTAAAACAGAGCCAACCATCAGCTTTGAAGAATATGCCCTTGCTGAAAACCGCTATCGTACCTTAAAGCGGGTTAATCCGGCTAAAGCCGATGCACTCTTGGCCCAATCCCAGAATGATGTGCTCAAGAGCTTGAAATTCCTCAAGAGCCTCGCTGCAGCCCTGGAGCCTGAGGCAAAAGTCGAAGAATAATCTTCAACCTGTTCCATTCCGATGGACTTCCGGAATGGAACAGCTCTATTGTCAATAAAAAAAGGCCGGGTGGTAGATAACCACCCGGCCTTTTTTTGGATTGGACAAGAAATTCTTAATTGCAGATTTTACACTTATTTCCTGGAAAAAAGGAACCGACTCACCATCCGCTCAGTGAGACCTTTCCCGGTTATTTTTTCTCAATTCCTGTATCCGCCTTCTTCCTGGCTGCCTCTGCTTTCAATTCTTCATACTCTTGGACGGATCGCTTGATCGATTCATCCTGATGTTCTTTCATCCGCGCAACTTTTTCTTTAATTTTTGCTTCCTTGATCTTTAGGGTCTGAGCTCCAAAGAGTGTTGCCGCCAGATATTTGAAGGAAAAAAGCATCAGCTCAACGTCGTCTTCCCGAATTTTGTCAATGGTCTCCTGGTCCAGCTCATAAGTATCGAGGAAGGAACTCTCGAAAACAAATTTTCGGAAAGTGGCTAAATCGGTGGAAGCCATGAAAAACATACGTTTTGCCTGTTCCGACAAGGTAGCCTGAAGACCATAGGACTTACGCCGCATGACCAGCCTGAGCCATTCCTTGTTCATCTCATCCCGAACATCGACACCCTGATCGGCTCGCCATTCTCTGATAGTCCATTCTTTGTCTTCTTCAAAACCTTTGCAATGGTCCTCCCGAACGGTGAAAAAAAACTTCTCTTTCACAGATTCAATTTCTTTGCCGTCAACATCTCTTGAACCTCCCTCATGAAAATCAGCCATGCCGACGGGATAATACCGGCAGGCTGTCGGCCGATCGGTATAAACCGTACAACCATCAGGAGTGACGAACGGACATTTATTGTCCTCTTCCCTTAATTTGATCATAACACCGGGCATATCAGTCTTTTCAAGGTATGTCGGCACACTGTATTTATTAAGGAATTCGTGGGCGGCAATTCCTAGTCTTTTTGTTAATTGCAAAATATCATAGGGAGTCAGAATGATTTTGATACCACCACAACATGCGGTAAAACATTTTACTCCTGGGTGACAACGAAATTTAAGAGGACTGTCCAGGGTGAGTTTTTTTGGTTCGATTGACGATGGATTTTTTTCTTTACCAAAAATTGTTTTTATTTCGGTATTGTTTCCTTCATTGCTCATTACATCACCTAAAAGTAAAATTATATCCGAACCCTTTCTGTAGGGGTGAGTTTATTTCAAACAGCGGTATATCATAAACATATCCGCCCATTGTGTAAACCTATTTCACCTTGTACCCAGCCCTTAAGTCTTTCTCTGCAACGAAGCATGACTGTCCGGAAAAATCCTGTCCAAAGAAACAGCTTACCGTACAGGTTATCCCTTGCGGTTTTTCTGAATAGTTCGTATATGTCTTTTGATTTGTAGTATCTTATTTATTTTAAATGCCGGCACACAGCGCATCATAAAGGTTTATATAATGAAAATATTCAGTCGTCCAATTGACTTAACCGGTGTTAGCACCGTCGTTTACCATCTTCCCGATGGCCCCGCCCTCTCCCTGAAGATTGAAGGGATAGAAGAATATCTCGATCTGGAACTTGAACTCGGCCATGTCTGTGATACTTCCGATATCGATGGAGTATTACACTTTTTCCCCAAGGGAAACGCTTGAGTCGAGGCATTTTACAATCCGACTTAGACCATCTTTACAATGGTGAAAAAAGGCCCCGCCCTCTCTCCCATTTCTCTTTGTGACAGCCATATCCATACCCGCCTTTGCCGCCATGCAACCGGAGAGATGGAAGAATATGTACAGGCAGCCATACATCAAGGGCTCAATAAAATAATCTTCCTGGAGCACATGGAAGAAGGAATACAGTACGATCTGGGAAGAACCTGGCTTACAGAAGAAGATTTCGACCAGTATTTTTACGAAGGTGAAAGACTGCGATGCGAATATCAGGGAAAAATTGAAATCGGACTGGGGGTTGAATGCGGCTTTAATCCCGATTGTGCAGAGCTTCTCAAGGCCAGGCTTGGCAAGCGGCATTGGGACCAGATAGGTATTTCCTGTCATTATCTCAAGATTGCAGGAATGCCTGACCACCTCAATATGTTCAGTAGGAGGGAAGCGAATATTCTGCTTGCCCGGCAAATCGGCACCGAAAAAATTCTGGATCGTTATTTCGCAATTCTTATTGAGGCTGTTCAAAGTTTGCCCGGTACCATGCTCTGCCATCTCGATGCGGCACTTCGCTATGTCCCGGAGATAACCCTGACGAATTACCACTATAAGCTTATCGATCAACTGCTACAAGCGGTGCGTTTAAACGGGATGTCAGTTGAGATCAATAGTTCAGGCTTTGCAATTCGGCAGGAACAGTTTCCCAACAAACAGGTTCTTGATATGGCTAAATCCTACGATATCCCCTTTGTTTTCGGCTCTGATGCCCATAAACCAACTGACATCGGAAGATATTTCAACCTCATCGACTCCTGTTTGGCTTCAGGAAGTTCTTCATAGCAGCACCAAGACTTTTTAAGTTAAACGGCTTATGGAGGATAGCGTTTACGCCTACGGCGTATGCTTCTTCATTGTCCTGACTATCATTTTGCGTCGTCACCATAATTACCGGTAAGACTTCGCCCGTGTATTTCTTCCGAATACTTTGAGTCAACTGTATCCCGGTGATGTTCGGCATATTAAGATCTGTAAGGACCATCAGCGGTTTTTCCGTTTGCAGCCATTCAAGTGCGGAAGCCGGAAATTCAAAGAGTACCGGATCAAAACCCAGTTCGTGCAGTGTGGATTTATAAATGCCGAGGATCATTCGTGAATCATCGACAGCCACCACTTTTGGCCGTATCACCTGTTCTTCATCTCCGGTAAGTTTTTCCGCAAAATCATTCTTTCCAGCCTGGAGCAGAAGCTTATAATAATGTTCGCGGATATCTTTATGGGCATGGGTGAGATGACTCAGCGCCAATTCCCTGAATACCTCATCGTCTGCAAGATATACGAGAATATTGTCAACTTGGGCATTAACGATAATTTTAGCGATATGCCGCGCCTCTTTTTTGGGACCACGCAAAAGATTTTTTATTCCAGCTCCGAGGATGGAGGTAAAATTTTTGTCTATCGCCCTTGCCGCGGCAACACATACATGGTCTTCCTGATCGGACAAACCGGCGGTAAGGGTATACGCTCCTCTTCTCAGAGGCAGACGCGCCAAGGCTTCATATGCGGCAAAACGAACATTCGCACTTTTCGGTTCATTGGTCAGTAATTTTCGGATCGGCACAACCGCCGATTCGTCACCGATCTCTCCCAGCACATTTAAAGTATGAACCAGAAAGTCGGGGTCAGGGTGGAGCAGGTTCTCGATCAAAACCGGTACCGCTTTCGGCCCAATCCTGACTAACTCTGATTTGGCAAAAGTGCGCATATGCGCATAATGCGAACGTATCGTATCATTAAGTTTTTCAAGCGAGATATAGTCTTGAATATCGGAAAAAATAGACAGAATTAAGTAATCGATTTCATTATCAGTCCCCATCCGTTCGGCAAGCCGGTGCATGGCCGTTGGAGTACCAACCTGTCCAAGCGATCGCACCGCAGCCATAATAAGTTCTCGATTGGCGGCGTACAAGTAATCGGTCAGGGTATTTATCGCCTGGGGATAGCCGATCATTCCCAAACTCTCTATGATTAGGAGAATTTCCGCTTCATCATCGGATGCTGCTATAAGATCAAGAAGAACGAAAGTGGCATCTTCAAGGCGGAGCTCTCCCACTACTTTGATTAATTCGGATTTGTCCTTGATTGTCGAAGAACCAAGAAATTTGATCAGCTTTTCAGGATAGGCCAGGAGAATGGAAAGCATCGTCTCACGGATGATCGGCATCTGTTCGGCAACTGCCAATTGTTCCGTCAGAAGATAGATAAAGAGCGGGACCGAAAAATCAGGCTCCGCTCTCGACAGAAGATAAATGAGCTTGGTGCGTGTCTTTTGATCCACTTGATCCAGGCAAGACAAAACAAGCTGAGCTTTGAGGGAATCGCCTGTTTTGATATTGGCCTGGAGTTCTTCAATCATATGTTGTGAATTCAATGCGGCCATAATCGCTCTGTTACCCCTGCGTTTTTTAAAATTATTCTCAAAACATACGTCTACCCATCGGAAAGGTTCAACATACCACAATGCAGTCCTTCCTGTCTACTCACGACAGGAAGGGCTGCATCCCTATAGACAATAAAGGATAAGCAGTTCTGCCCTTTGAAAACCTTTTTAAAGACAACTTTCAGTTTTCGGGCAACCAGTCAGCCCCCATTCTCCTTATGACATTGAAGCCACCAGGAAGAACCGTGCTGTTCTTTAGTCCGACATAGTCCAGAAACATTTGAACTTCAAATGATCTGGAACCGGCGTTACAAAAGACAATAAGCTTTTTATCCGTTGGTAATTCCGAATATCGATCACGAACCTGCTCATACGGCAGAGAAGTCCATATGGAAGGTCCTAACCGTTCGATAAACGGTGTGGCCTGTTTCTCATGGCGAACATCAAGCACCTGCCAATCCGGATGGCTGGAGGGATCGGCCATCCAATCATAAAATTCTTGCAGAGACATTTGCCTCATGCGTTTATCACAGAGATTATCCGCGATATAGGCGCTAGCATTGATCGGATCGATAGCCGGTGAAAACGGTGGCGAATAAGCCATTTCAATATTGGCAAAATCATCGATGGTCGCCCCTGCACTCAGTGCCGTTGCCGCGGCATCAATGCGGGCGGAAAGCGCATCATTTACCGGTCCGGTTCCCTGAAAGCCTAGAACCTTTCTGCTACGCTTATCGAAAACCAGCTCCAGACAGATGATATCCTGACCTGGGAAAAAATGTGCCCTGTCGGAAGGCGAAGAGAGTGAAAATTCAGCATCAAATCCTTCGGCACGTGCAGACTCAAGGCTAAGCCCGACGGAACCTAAGGAGAGTTCAAAAGCCTTGACAATAAAGCTACCCACTCCACCTTTAAATATCGAGGGAATGCCGGCTATGTTATCGGCTACTACCCGCCCTTCCCTGTTGGCCATGCTGCCAAAAGGAGCAACAAACCGTTTCCCGGAAACGAGGTTGATAATTTCGACGCAATCACCCGCGGCATATATGTTTGGATCGGATGTCTGCATCCTCTCATTGACAATGATTCCCCCGGAGTCGGAAACCACCAGGCCGGCATCCCGAGCCAGTTTGGAACGTGGCCGAACCCCCGCTGCCATTATCACCATATCGGCTTCAAGTGTTCGCTCTGCGGTCCGAACGGCAACTGCTTTGCCGTCCTGTACCACAATTTCTTCGGCCGCTTCCCCCAGATACACCGCAACGTTATGATCACGAAGGTGTTTATCCAGGATAGAAGCAAGCGGCCAGTCAATGATTCTTGGCAGCAGTTGATTTTTGAATTCGATAATTGCTGTTTCGACACCCCACAGATCGGTCAGTGCCTCCGCCATTTCAATGCCGATGGCTCCACCGCCGATTACGACAGCCTTGCCGACCTTCCCTTTAGCAATCATATCCTTTATTGCAATCGCCTTATGCAGGTCACTGACGGTAAAAACACCTTCAGCGTTGTTGCCGGAAATCGGCAGAATTACCGGTTGGCTGCCCGTGGCGAGCATCAAGGTGTCATATTCGATATCCTGCCGCTTGCCGCTTTTCAAATCTTCCAGCTGTACCGTTTTCTTTTTTCGGTCGATCGCCAGGGCGCGTGTGGATGTCAAGGTTTTGACTCCCTTTGCCTTGTCGAAAAAATACTCATCCCTGACCATATGAAAACTTGTCGAACGCAACTCCTTCTCATCGGCCACATCGCCGGAGACATAATAAGGTATGCCGCACCCACCGTAGGAAATAAGATTATCCTGGTCGATGACAGTTACCTCGGCATCCGGCATGAGACGTTTTAATCGGCACGCCGCTTTCGGACCTGCGGCCACGCCCCCTATAATCACTATTCGTTTTCCCATCTTGTACTCCACTTTTTTATTCTACGAGTATTACATCAACAATGCCGAAGGAGAGAGGCTTGTCGCTTACTCCCATGACAGAGTGATACTATTGATGGTGTCGTAAAAAAGCTTTTTTTGCTTCGTTGTGCGCGCCCCGAATATGAAGATTTTTACTTAACCATCTGAAATTTTAGGTTTTTGCGAGTTTGTCATTAAAAAACCCACAGAAACTTAAGGAACATTTCAAGCTCGCCCTCATGCCTCACCGGTTCGAAGGATTTCCAGACGCAGCCGGTGCCGCTCATCAAAAAGACGAAATCCCGACATCCATATAGCACTTACCACCCCGAACCCTGTTCCCGCGGCAATAAGAAACATGATAAGAATCTGGTATTTTACCGCCTCAACCGGCGGAGTTCCCCCTAAAATCTGTCCCGTCATCATCCCCGGCAAACTAACCAGCCCAGCCGCCGCCATGGAATTGATAATCGGCATCATTCCGGTCCTCATACAATCGCTTCGAATATCACGGCTTGCCTGTTGCCAGGTCTGTCCCAGCAATAATCGTTGCTCCACCTCATTTCGTCGTCCATAGAGCTGGTCGGTCATTCTGTCCAGGGCAAGAGAAATACCACTCATGGTATTTCCGAGAAGCATGCCGAGCAACGGAATTGCGTATTGCGGAGTGTACCATGGTTCGATCCTAATTATAACCAGCAAAGCCAGAATCGTGACGGAAAAGGAGGAGACAAACATGGCACAGATGCTGATCAGATAGCCTGAAAAGCCCATTATTTTGCGTTTTTGTCTGGCCTGTACCTCCCGGCCAGCGGCGAGCAGCATGACCATCGACATCAGAAAAATCAGAAGAAAGCTGCCCCTGGCGAACAAAAAACGAAGAATAAGCCCGATGAAGAGGAGCTGGGCTGTCATCCGACAACCGAGAAAAAGAATTTTTCGTTCCAGACCCAGGCTAAGCATCATGCTGAGCAGCGAGAGCAACACCAAGAGTGATGCTGCTAGGGCCAGGTCAAAACTGCTTAAACTGACGATACTCATCTCATCACCGAGGATAATATTGACAGGAGGTCCTAGTTGGATTCTTCACGATACATTGTACAGACCGTTTCGTTCCATCCGAAATTCCCTGTCCGCCACTCGCTTGAGTTGTTCAGGATCATGACTTACCCAAACGATTGCCGGCTTGTCAAGCCGGCGGTAGTCTTCAATGAATTCTTCCAGCAGACCGGTATGATAGGTATCAAGTCCGGAGCTAGGTTCATCGAGCAACAGGACTGTCGGTTTGTTTTGCAAGACGCGCAACAGGGCCAGTCGCTGACGTTCTCCCGTGGAAAGACGGCTGACCTGCCATTCAAGTATCTGTGGATCAAGACCAAGGCGCATGCAGCTTTCCCTAAGAGGCGGCGCCTGGTCGGATATCGAAAAATGGTCACCCACTCTGTCATACCACCAGCTCGAGTCAGCCGGTACCATGGTAACTTGTATTCGCCATTGTGTCGGAGTGAATTCACTGCAAGGGACTCCTCTCAACAGTATCTCGCCATGGGACGGTATTAGGTCGGTTATGGCACGAAATAGCTGTGTCTTGCCAATCCCGGATCTCCCGGCCAATCCGACACATTCTCCGCTTTCTACGGAAAATGTATATGGCCCTTTATCTAAAAAGGTTAAATTTCTGACGGAAAGGTGCATATTTGTCATACTGCCGGGGGAAGAGTAATGGTAAAGGTGGTTCCTTTTCCTTCCTCGCTTTGAACCACAATCTCAGCCTCATGATTGTCGATTATACTTTTGGTAATAGCCAATCCTAGACCGGTTCCTTTGTTTTTATCGGTAAAAAACGGTTTAAAAATCTGTTGAATCTTTTCAGGTGACATACCAATTCCGCTGTCCCTGATCGAAAGTTCCGTGCCGCCCGATGGGGAGAGACGGGTGCTTACCTGCAATTCGCCGTTCTCGGACATGGCCTGTATACTGTTCATCAAAATATTCAACAGGGCACGATAAAAAAGATCATGGTCTAATCTGTTTTTCGGCAGATTGGGTGCGAGGTCGGTTATCAATTCAATGTGCTGACGTTTCAACTCAGGTGATAAAAAATCAAGCAATTTCCTGACAATCCGATTCACGCCCGCCGGTTTGAGATCGGCTTTCTGCGGTCTGGCAAAGTCGAGAAATTCAACAACAATATTGTTCAGCCGCATCGTTTCGTCAACCACGATTCTGGCCAGATGTTCATTTCCCGGAGCTACTTTTGCAATTCGTTTCTCAAGGATCTCGGCAGTGCTGCGAACAATGCCTAAAGGACTCTTTATCTCATGACTTACGGTGGCAACCATTTTCCCTAGGTGGGCCAACCGCTCAGCCTGATTCAATTTTTCTTCCAGCCGCAGACGTTCGACTGCCCGCTTTTCGATTATTTCCCCAGCTCGTGATACAATGGATCGCAGCACCAGAAACAATATGGCCATAACAACGCTGGAGACAAAGATTATTCGTCCTTGAAACTTAAGTATATTGGCATAATTGGAGGACAGATCCTTTTCTATTTCAATGACACCCATGATGACATCACCTCCCTCTCCATCACGGCGCACCTGTCGAAAAGGTATGAACGTTTTCAGGATACACTCAACTTTAGTAGTAATATGCAACAGGCTCAGAACCGAGCCACTATAGACGAGCCGTGAATTGGATATCCCTACCAGGGCTTTGTAATACTCCTCCCCACCCACATCTTTTTTGCCGATGAGTTCCGGCAGAGTGGAATAGGAGATGATATTCATACTTGAATCATAAATGGTTACCGAATCAATCTTTAAGCCCTGTATGACGCCTTTGATAATTCCATCCAGTAGTTCAAACTGTTCGGGTTTCCTAAGAGCAATACCCCCATACCGGATAACCGCGGGAAGAACGAAACGTCTGAAAACCTGTTGATTGAGATTTTCAGCTAGCAAAAGAGAATATTCCTCATTTTGCTCCAACATGACTTTTCGAGCGTTGATGGAAATAATCCAGGAGAGCAGAAGGGTAAATACCAGAATAACGGCAAGACTGGAAAACGAGAAGTATTTTACCAGCTTGAAGGACTCAAGTCCGGCCTCTATCTTCTCCTTACGAATTGAATCGAGAACAGAATTGGTCTCATCCCCTTTAGGCATTTTATCTACTCCCGGGGAGAGAATTCGGCTCGCTTTATGTGGTATATTCACAAATCAGCAACGGAAAGTTGTCATACGTGTTTAGAATTTTAGAGCCACTCCTTTTAACAGATAAAAGGAGAAGTTCTGTTCGTTTAAGCGAAAATGTACTCCGGGTCGCGCTATCCCAGTTATTCAAGGATAGCGCAGGGAACCTGATTTGACAAGTCCCCTGCTTGCCCGCCTTGTTGAATGCCGGTCTCTTGATATTGCGAGCATGAATTTTCGAATACAACAAAGATACGGGAAAAAAGAGCTTCACGAACAGTCACCAAGCCGTATGTCGGTCTCCTACTCAGTTCGCTTTTTTCCGCAGATAGGTAGGAGTCTCAAGATAATCGTCATTCCAATTCAGGGTTTTCTTGAGTTTTCCCTCCGGCGGAATGTTTGAAGAACCAAGGTTATCCAGTGTGTCAAAATTAGAACCCGGCAACCGTGTTGCACTGGGTTGCCTGTTCGGTGAGGCCGGAGCACCTTTCACGATCGATTCCGGTTCTTTTATCGGTACCGGCCTACGCATATGGTCCTGAACCGGGTTGATGGTCTCCTTTTTGCCAACCATCCCCCCTACCCCTGTGGCGATGACCGTTACATGCAATTCATCACCAAGGGCATCATCATAGAGAGCGCCAATGACAACCTTCGCATCATCATCAACCTTCTCCTGGATGAGAGCGGAAGCTTCCATGAACTCGGACATAGTAAAACTTTCTTCCGAGGCGGAAATATTGATGAGCAGACCGCGTGCTCCATCGATCCCGAAATCTTCGAGCAGCTGGTTATCGATAGCCTTTCTGGCTGCCTCGGAAGCTCGATTCTCACCGGTTGCAGCTCCTGAACCCATCACTGCCGGACCGACTTCCTTCATAACCGTTCTCAAATCGGCAAAGTCGGCATTTATCAGCCCAGGCACGTTGATCAGGTCGGTAATGCCTTTTACTGCCTGAAGAAGAACATTATCCGCCATTGATAACATGTCGGAAAGCTTACTGTTTTTCTGCATTATGGAGAGAAGTCTGTCATTTGGCACAGTAATGATGGTATCGGCATATTTCTGCAGCTCCTCCCAGCCATCATCGGCATTTCTGGCCCGATATTTACCCTCAAAACTAAAAGGCTTTGTTACTACGGCAACGGTTAGTGCCCCAAGCTCTTTACTCGCCTTGGCAACCACGGGGGCGGCACCGGTTCCGGTTCCCCCACCAAGTCCGGCTGTGACAAACACCATATCGCTGCCTCTAAGAGCTTCCCGGATATCCTCCACGGATTCCATGGCTGCCATATTACCGGTTTCCGGATCCGCTCCCGCACCAAGTCCTTTGGTTATGCTTGGCCCGAGTTGAAGACAGATATCAGCTTTCGATTGATTTAATGCCTGTTTATCAGTATTGGCAGCGATGAATTCAACACCTTGAAGCCTATTGGTCACCATGGTATTGATGGCATTGCCGCCACCTCCGCCCACACCAATAACTTTCACAACTGCAACACCCTCTGACTCAGCCATCCTGAACGGCATATCATCCCCCTATGTAGCTTATACCTTTCACCCTATATAGTGATAAAGTACGAATATTATCAATGAAATTGAAATACTATATCATCCCGGACTTGCCACTTAAACAAAAAACGTAACAATCACATGATTTTTTTAATCCAGTCCCTAACCCGTCCAATGACGGTGGTTTCCTGTCTGGCCATTTCATTACGCGCATTTCTGCCGAAAAGCACCAATCCCGTCGCTGTAGTGCAGCGTGGGCTGTGGAGTTCTTCAACCCGTCCCGTTATTCCCGTTGGATACCCGATTCTTACCGGCAAATCAAAAATCTGTTCCGCAAGTTCCACAAGATTGGCCAAGAGAGCAGTACCACCTGTCAGCACCACTCCACCATTAATCTTGTTCTTTTGACCCGAGGCAATCATCTCGCTGTTCATCATCTCCAGGATCTCGACAATACGAGCTTCGAGAATGTCAACCAGCACTTTCTGCGTCACTTTTCGCGGCTCTCTGTCGCCCACGGTCGGGACATCCACCACCAGATTCGGCTTGATAAAAGCAGAGATCGCGCCACCATAATCTTCCTTCAATCGTTCCGCTTCCTGAAGAGGTGTTCGCAGGCCGACGGACAGGTCATTAGTAAGATTGTGTCCGCCCAACCCTATCTCGCAGGTATGACGAATGGTACCGTCATAAAAAATAGCAAGATCGGTTGTTCCACCGCCAATATCGATCAAAGCGACGCCGAGTTCCATCTCATCCTTGCTCAACACCGAGTTGGAGGAGGCAATCGATTCAAGAACCAGTTCGGCCACCTGCAACCCGGCCTTGTTACAGCAAGTAACCAGATTATGCACCGCGGCAATATCGGCCGTTACTATGTGCACGTTGGTGACCAGACGAACCCCGGTCATGCCGACGGGATTCTGGATACCGGTATGATCGTCGACCATGTATTCCTGCGGCAACACATGGATAATTCTCTGATTTTCCGATATCTTCACTGTCCTTGCCGCAGCGATGACTTCCGCAATATCAGCCGGTTTAATTTCCCGATTATTGACAGCGACAATACCCGGACTGTTAAATCCCTTAATATGGTTGCCGGCAATGCCGACATAAACATATACCGAACGTAAATCACACCCTGCCGATTCTTCAGCGAGTTCCACAGCCCGACGGATAGACTCAACCGTACTCTCAATATTGACGACAATCCCCTTTTTCAGACCGAGAGAAGGCACGATGCCCACGCCAATTATCTCAACCCGGTCTTCAAACACTTCACCGACAACACAACAAATCTTTGTTGTTCCGATATCGAGACCGACGATAAGTTCACCGGATACCTGACTATCGGCATTTTCTTGAGACCGAACAGTATCAAGGTCGGTTGTCACCACAGTTCTATTATTTTCATTCATACTATTTTTCTAACCTGATTGACTCTGTGCAACAAGCACCTTGTCGTTCAAATAATCCATCTGAATATATTCAATCCGAGAAATCGATCCCTTGCCATTCTGTTTTTTGTACAGTGCCTTGAGAACTTGTACCAGGCGGTTATATTTTTTGCTGGTATCACAATCACCAAAATAAATTGGGAATGGGTACTCAACCAAACGCACCACCATTTTTCCGCCTGATTCAAAGTGAATCTCAGATACCGACTGAGCGGGAAGATACGGATTATTCTTTTTTACATCCTCCAGAAATATCAGCGCTTCAGTCAAGGCTTTCTTTCTCACTTTTGGTTCGTCAATTTCAGCTAAGCCTGTAATGACAGGAAAATCAACATCCGCACCCGGCTTCACCTGAAGAAACGGCACTCCTTTCCTGTCGATATACTGCAATTGAGATCCGTTTGGATTTTTGCTGTGCAGCAGAGCCACCGGCACGTTTTCCACAATAGAGATCTCAACTGTTGACGGCCAACGTCTCTTCACTTCTGCTTGCGCCACCCACGGAACGGCAGTAAGTGCATCTTCTACTTGAGTACAGTCCAGGCCAATCAAGCTTGTCTGATGCACTATTATTCCCGATGCCATTCTTATTTGTTCTTTAGAGATGGTTTGATCACCTGAGACCACTACCTCCGAGACGACAAACAATGGTAATGATCCGAGGTCGTTTACAATCATCCGACCACCACCAAACAAAAGAAAGAGCAGCAGGGAAAAAGTGACCGTAGCAAGTCCCGCAATCTTGAGATTTATTCTTTTTCTGTCGTCCGTCCCAACATATCCATCGCGGATTGCTCTCTTATTCGCTGTTAAAACCTTCCTGAAACGGGCTATTCTATTTTTTCTCTGCGCATACCGGCTGGTTTGATAGCGACTATGAGCAGGAAGCGGCGGCACGTCCATCTCACTTTTCAGATAATTCTTTCCATTCTTTTTCTTTCTACAAAAAGGAGTAAAAGATGAAAATATGTGTATTATTCTGGAGAGTAACATAAGCAGTCTCAAATAAAATGGACTTCGGGTTCCAATTCAACTCCACTATCGATCTTCACTTTCGACTGAACTATTTTCATAAGATTCAGGACATCATCCGCTGTGGCTCCGCCCTTGTTAACCAGAAAATTGCCATGATGTTCGGATATCATGGCGGCGCCAACAGTCAACCCCTTCAAGCCGCTTGCATCAATCAAGCGACCGGCACTGTCGTTTGCCGGATTCTTAAAGAACGATCCGGCGTTTGCATACTTACAATGCTGTGTTTTCTTTCTGCGATCCTGTAGCTCGCTGCAATATTGCCTAATTGTTTCGGGGTTACCGGTATTTAACCTTAGTTCCACCTCTGTAACTACCGCTGTTCCGCGCAAAGCTGCAAAGCCATTCCAGCACCTGTAGGAGAAATTGAGTTCCCCGCGAGCAAATCGTTTCTCTCCATCAGCAGTTATGAGCCCGACACTTTCGACAATCGATGACATCTCGCCACCCCATGCCCCGGCGTTCATTATTACCGCCCCGCCCAGGGTTCCCGGGATACCGCAGGCAAATTCAAGCCCGGTCAATCTCCAGTCCACGCAATTAAAAGAGATACGGGTAAGAGAACAGCCGGCACCTGCACGAACTATGGTGGTGTCAGCTACTTCCGTTGATTCACACTCGACCGCCTTGAATTCACCATCCAATACTATTATTGCGCCGGCAAACCCTTCATCTCTTACCAGCAGGTTCGTACCTCGACCAATAACCTGCCACGGTATCCGATCTTCCTTCAAGAAGTTGAGTAAGGCCTGCAGTTCCTGTCGATTACTCACCTTGACAAGAGCATCAGCAGGTCCGCCGACGGAAAGTGAGGTATAGCGATCCAATCGGCATTGCCACTTAATGGGCTGTGCAATAAGGCCCGTTAATTTTTCTTGTTGCCTGGAGTTCATGTGGCTTCAAATCAGCTCAAATGTTTTACCTGCTCTATTGTACGGTTCTTCTGTAATAAATGCAGCAAATCTTCACCGACCCTGACAATATTTCCTGCTCCAAGGGTGAGGACCAGATCTCCCTCCTGCAGCATTGGCTGGAGTTCTTCCGCCATTTTTTCCACGTCACCGATATATCGCGTGTAACGCTGGCCATGCATTTTAGTCGCTTCGAGCAAACTCTCACTGGTCACGCCGGGAATGGGCTCTTCACTAGCCGGATAAATATCGGACATGATCAGATAGTCCGCTTTGTGGAAGCAGGTCTGGAATTCTTTAAACAATGCCTTTGTTCGCGAAAACCGGTGAGGTTGAAAAAGAACCACCAGCCGATTTTGCGGCCATGCCTGTTTGATTGCGTCTAAAGTTGCGCGAATCTCCGTAGGATGATGACCATAATCGTCCACAATAGTAATCCCGTCGACCTCTCCTTTTTGCTGCATCCTACGCTGCACTCCGGCAAAACCCTGTAGTCCGGTCTGGATTTTTGCAAAAGGCAGTTCCAGTTCCAACCCGACGCAGACCGCCGCCAGCGCATTGTATACGTTGTGGATTCCAGGTGGGACGATGTCCAGTCTGCCAAGTCGGCCCGCTGCATTTTTTACTGTAAAATAAATCCTGCCATCCTGCCAGATAATATCATCGGCATAAATATCAGCCTGCGGGGTCAAACCGTAAGTTATTGTTCTCTTTTTGATAGAGGGCAGGATATCAGCGACATTCGGATCATCCAAACAAACTACGGCAGCGCCGTAAAATGGAATTTTATCTATGAATTCCAAAAATTTCGATTTAATATGATCAAGATCCCGATAATAATCCAAATGCTCAAGATCGATATTCGTGACGACTTCCACAACCGGTGACAATTTTAAAAATGAGCCGTCGCTTTCATCGGCTTCCGCGACCAGATACTCACTTGCACCGAGTTTGGCGTTTCCGCCGAGAGCATCGACCTTGCCACCAATAACTATAGTTGGATCCAATCCGGCTGCGGCAAGCATCCAGCTTACCATGGAAGTTGTTGATGTTTTACCGTGGCTGCCGGCTATGGCAATGCCGTATTTCTTCAACCGCATCAGTTCAGCAAGCATCTCAGCCCGCATAATTACCGGTACGTTGGTCTCCTTAGCCTGGACGACTTCGGGATTTGTGGCTGAAATAGCCGATGACGTCACCAGCACATCCGCTCCCTCCATCCATTCGCTTTTGTGCCCTTTATAAATGAGACCACCCAGCCGGACAAGATTTTCCGTAATGGCCGAGCTGTGCAGATCGGACCCTGAAACTTTGTAGCCAAGGTTCAACAGCAATTCCGCAATGCCGCTCATGCCGATACCACCGATTCCGACAAAATGGATATGTTTCGTTTTTCTGTTCATTATGTGTTTATTTTCCACGGCGTTTCTCTATTTCTTCCAGACAGCAGGCAACAATCCTCTCGGCTGCATCGGGAAATGCGAGTCGTTTCATAGCCGCTCCCATTGTATTCAATTTTACTTCATTGTTCACAAGCTCTAAGGTGGTAGCTCCGAGTTGTTCCGCAGTCAGCTCCTTCTGATTGAACTGTAAGGCACCACCTCCGGCCACATAATACCGGCCATTTTCTTCCTGATGGTTATCAGCAGCATGCGGATAGGGAATCAGGATCGCCGGTTTTCCCAACACCGCTATCTCAGACAGGGTTGTTGCCCCCGCCCTGCTCACCAACAGATCCGCCTGTTCGTAGACTTCATGCATTTGGGTGAAGAAGCCGGCCACTTCTGCGTCCACTCCACGTTTCAGATACGCACTTTTTACCTGTGCTTCATCCCTGTCACCTGTCTGATGAATCACCCTGATCCCCTGCAATTCGACATCGGTGAATGAGCATAATGCCTCGGTGATCAGACTGTTGACTGCCTGCGCTCCCTGGCTCCCCCCTAATATCAGCAAGGTTCGTTTGCTTCGTTTGCTTTCTAGAGGCTGCGGTTTATCCGCCAGCTGCAAAATTTTCTCCCGGACCGGATTTCCCGTGTAAAGTATTTTGTCCTTCGGAAAATGGGCTCCACTACCGGGAAGCGACAGACATATCCTATCGGCAATTCTGCCAAGTTTTCGATTCGCCAGCCCCGGTATCGAATTCTGTTCGTGAATAACCACCGGAATGCCTTGGGATTTGCCGGCTGCAACCACAGGACCGGTCACATACCCCCCTACTCCGAATATAATATCCGGTTTAAAGCGGCGAATGACTTTAACTGCCTGAAGATACGATACCGGTAGTATGGCAACGGCCTTTAACAGTTCCAAAGGACTCTTGCCTTTTAACCCGCGGCAGGAGATACTCTCACTGGCAAAACCGTAAGCCCCAAGACTTTTGGTGTCCACCTTCCTCTTGGTACCGACAAAGAGGACTTCGGTGTCCGGCAGCTGTTTCTTGAACTCCTGAGCTGTTGCCACCGCAGGAAACAGGTGCCCCCCGGTTCCTCCACCGGTCAACAAAAGCCGTATTTTCATGCCTTGTCTACTCAACGCGCAGTTTCTCTTAAAGGTGAATACAGCTCCAGTACCGCCTTTTTGAATACATTGCCCCTGTGGCCATAGCTGGTGAACATATCAAAACTTGCACAGGCCGGTGAGAGCAGAACGACATCTCCGGAAACGGCATTCTGTGCAGCTACCTGTACCGCCTCCTCCATCGACTGCGCCTGGATAATATCCACCACATCTGCCAGCGCCTCTTTCAGGAGCCCGGCAGACTCGCCGAGGACTATCATTTTTTTTACCCGCGCCAGGACACTTCCCCGCAGCAATCGATAATCGTCACCTTTATCACGGCCTCCGGCCAGAAGAATGACATTTTCAGAAAACTGCGCCAGGGCACCGATCACTGCACCGGTATTGGTTGCCTTGGAGTCGTTATAATAGAAGACCCCATTGACCTCTGCGACAAACTCAATGCGGTGCGGCAGGGGGCGGAATGCCTGCAACCCGGCCCTGGTTTGTGTTGGAGTACAACCCAGAGAACGTACCGCCAGAATCGCCGAGGCATAGTTCATCGAGTTGATATCATTGATCCTTCCCAGGCCTTCCAATCGATATTCCTCCTGCCCGTCTTCCATGGCAAGAGTAATTTGATTGTCCCCAATAGTAGCCGAGTAACCTTTCTGTCTGCCAAAGGTGCGCACAACCGGCTGCATTTTAACAGGAAGCTGCAGACAGAGCGGATCGTCGGCATTGACAATAGCCACAGATCCTACTTGCTGATGCATAAAAACCTGCATTTTTGCCCGGACATAATTATCCATGGAAACATGCCTGTCCAAGTGGTCCGGAGTGATATTGAGCAACAGAGCGACATCAGGAGCAAAACTCCCTGCACTCTCCAATTGGAAACTGGATACTTCCAGTACTACAATATCGTATCCTTCCGGATGAAGCAGGTACTCATAAAGCGGAGTCCCAATATTTCCACCGACAAACACCTTTTTCCCGGCACCTTTAAAAATTTCGCCGATGAGAGTCGTTACGGTGGTTTTGCCGTTGGTTCCCGTGACAGCCACAACCGGCACATCTATCTGCCCGGCAGCGACAGCAAGCTCACCGACGATTCTCACCCCGTCATCCCGTAATTGCCTGAGTAACGGAAGTTCCAGATCGACTCCGGGACTGACTAAAAGCAGATCGGCTCGGCTTAAAAAATCCCGGCTGTGGCCGCCCGCTTCCCATTTGATGTCTGTCGAGGAAAGAAGCTCACCTTCCTCGGCGAGAAACCGCTGTTCGGGCCTGCTGTCGGAGACAAAGATTTTCGCCCCGCAATGAAGACCATAACGAACAGCTGCCCGCCCGGTGACCCCCAGTCCCATTACCGCAATTTTAACGCCGGGATATATCATAGGTTCACTCTTCATTACCGCAGTTTCAACGTAGCAATGGCAACAAGGCCCAGGACGATTGATACGATCCAGAATCTGACCACAACTTTTGGTTCATGCCAGCCTTTTTTTTCGAAATGGTGATGGAAGGGAGCCATCAAAAAGATCCGCTTGCCATTGGTCATTTTGAAATAGCCAACCTGCAAAATAACCGACAAAGCCTCCATCACAAAAACCCCGCCGACAATTGCCAGCAGAAATTCCTGTTTGATTATGATAGCCGTCGCTCCAATTGCTCCACCGATGGCCAGCGAACCCACGTCACCCATAAACATCTGGGCCGGATAGGCGTTGAACCACAAAAATCCGAGACATGCGCCGAATAATGTCCCGCAGAATATGGCCAGCTCACCACTGCCCGCAACATAAGGAATTTGCAGATAATCAGCCAGAAGCACATTACCGGCCATATAAGAAAAGACCAGATAGACAGCCGCAGTCACCACGGTTGGCCCGGCAGCCAGACCATCCAGCCCGTCTGTGAGATTGACGGCATTCGATGATCCGATAATGACCAGGATGGCGAAAACGACATAGAACCAGCCGAGATCCGGACGAAAATTTTTCAGAAACGGCAAACTCAGGTGGCCGTCAAAGCCCGGGTGCAAATAGACAGCCAAGCCTACCATGGAGGCGCCAAATATCTGAAGAATCAGCTTCCCTTTGGCACTCAACCCCTTAGAGTTATTTTTTCGTATTTTTCTCAAATCATCTATCGCCCCGATACTGCCATAGAACAGAGTGATAAACAGTCCGAGCCAGACCAGGGAATTGTCGAGCCGGGCCCAGAGCAGAGTACCGATGGTTACCGCTGCGAGAATCAGCAGGCCCCCCATAGTCGGAACCCCTTGCTTGGCGAGATGGGTTTCAGGGCCGTCATCCCGCACAACCTGACCGATCTGATAATGGCGCATTGTTCTGATAAAAATCTGTCCAAGTGCTAAAACGATCAAGAAAGCGGTAACAGCCCCGCCTATTGATCGAAAGGTAATATAGCGGAATACATTCAAGCCGCTCAGGCTGGTATGTAGTGGATAAAGAAGGTGGTACAGCATAAGAAATCAGACTCGCAAGTAAATGGTTAAACGACAGTAATGCAGGACGCAAATTACAACATTCATTCAATTAAAAATCAATAAGTTTGAGTAAACGTTCACCAGCACCCCATATGCGCACGATCAGACCGCCGTGCATAGCCAACTATAGCCCGTCAGCCTGCTCATGCGCCTCTGGAGCACTGCTGAACGTTTACAGGTCCGGGGCATATGCGAGCATTCTGCTATTCCCGGTGAACGGTTACAAGTTTGGCAACAATTGTCTCAAAACGCAGTCCCCGGGAAGCTTTGACGAGAACCACATCATTTTGTCCAAGCTTTTCACGATCAACCATTTCCTGGATCCAGCGAACTGCACTTTCTTTCTCTTCAAATAGATGCAAACGATCTTTGGCAAAACCATGTTCGAGAGCACCCTGTTCCACATCCTTCTTAAACTCTCCAACGACTCCAACCCCATCAATATCCAGTGCGGCAATCAATTTCCCGATCTCATAATGCGCCTGTCCGGAGGCGGCACCCAGCTCAAGCATATCTCCGATGATCGCAACGGAGGCTTGTTCGGCAAGCTGTTTCAAGGTTTTCAGCCCGGCGGCCATGGAAGCCGGATTGGCGTTGTAAGTGTCATTAATTATGGTGAAGCCGGATTTGGCCCTGAGCATCTCCATGCGCTTATCCGGTGGCCGAAAGTCAGCCAGGCCGGCAGCAACGTGTTCAAGTGATGCCCCGGCCGCAAGTCCAACGGCGGCGGCACAAAGCGAGTTGGACACATTATGCTCCCCGGCAATAAAAAGATGAATTTCAACCTGTTCTTCCCGGTGATGCAAGGTGAAGGTGGTGATGCCCGCTTTTTCCATATGAATATTGGACGCCCATATATCCGGTATCCGGCCTGATTCCTGCTGCCCCTGTTGATTATGAATAGAGAAAGCGATTTGGCGATCGTTGTATTTTTCTGCAAGATCCCGAATCCTGCTATCATCAAGGTTAACCACCAACGTCCCCGACTGTCTTGTGACTTCGAAAAGCTCTCCCTTGGCTTTCGCTACCCCTTCAAGCGACTGCAATCCCTCAAGATGTGCTCCATGAACGTTGGTGATACAGCTTATATCAGGGTCGGCAATGGATCCCAATCGATGGATCTCGCCTGATCGGTTCATGCCCATTTCCAGCACTGCTGCGCGATGTTCTACATTGAGAGGCAGCAGCGACAGCGGCAAGCCGATAAGGTTATTAAAATTCCCTTTCGTTTTCAAAACACAGTTTGCAGGATAATCGGGACCTTCCGGCCACATCCTGGCAAGAATCGAAAAGATCATCTCCTTGACTGTGGTTTTTCCACAGCTGCCGGTAAGGCCAATTACCACCTGCTCGCACTGGCCGGCCAGTTTTTTCCTGCGAAAAGATGCCAGATCCCCCAAAGCCTGCAGAGTGTCGTCAACTTCCACCTGGCAAACCGCCAAGTCGGGAGGCAGAGAGATTTTTCGCTCAACTACCAGGCAGGAAGCGCCATTTTCGACCGCCTGCCGGGCATAATCGTGGGCGTCATGGTTTTCGCCTTTCAGGGCGACAAAAATTCCATCCCGGCTGGTGACCCTGCTGTCGGTTATGACCGGTCCCAACAGCTTGGTGGCATTCTTGCCCGGGTGCGGTTTTCCATTAACGGCAGCCGCAACCAACTCAGCCGTCCAGGAGAAGAGAACATTCTTCGCCTCCAGCCGATCATCAAAAAAACGTTTTCCCTGCAGGGTAAGTTGGTAGGGTTCGTGACCTTTTCCGGCAATTACCACAATATCCCCGAACGAAGCCGCTCGGATCGCTGCTTCAATGGCATTTTTTCTGTCTCTTATTACCACATAACCGCATTCTTTGCCGCTTTTTACCAGTGGCAAATCATCATTTGCCGATTCCAATAGGGGTATCAGGGTCATTGGGGTCATTGTCGTCTTGTTCAATCCAACGAGAATCTGGTCAACAATCTGATCAGGATTTTCAGTACGTGGATTATCATCGGTCACTACGACGACATCGCAGAGTTTTCCGGCAATCTCACCCATCAACGGCCTTTTCCCCTTATCCCTGTCACCTCCGCAGCCAAAGACGCAGAAAAGCCTGCCATGGGGCAGAGCCGCCACGGTACTCAGCACTTTCTCAAGCGCATCCGGCGTGTGAGCATAATCGACGAACACCACCGGCCCTTTTGTATCCCAATCCGAACCGGTGCCGACCCGCTCAAGCCTTCCCGGAGCCCCGGCTGCAACGGCAAGGGCGGATTCGATCAGTTTCTCATCAATTCCCATGGCTAAACCAAGTCCATATACAGTCAAAATGTTATCGATATTATAACGTCCGACCAGGGGGGACGAGAGAGAATGCTGTCCGGAGGGCGTCCTGACAGTGATTTCGGTTCGTTTTAGGGTTGTGGAAAAACTCTGCAGCCAAACATCTGCATCCTCTGTTTCTCCCCACTGCAGTATCCTGCAATTTTTCACACTGGCCTCATGGAGCAGACGAAGCCATTGTCCCTCGGCTGAATTCAAGATAGGCAGGACGGCTATGCCGTCTATCTTCATATAGTCGGAAAACAGCAGGGATTTTGCCTGGAAATACTCATCCATGTCTGCATGGTAATCCAGATGATCCCGTGATAAATTAGTAAATGCTGCAATATCGAACAGAATTGATCCTATCCGCGACTGGACAAGAGCGTGGGAGGACACCTCCATTATCACAAGATTCACGCCGTTATCCACCATTTCACGCAGCACCTCGTGAAGCAAAAAAGCTTCCGGAGTGGTAAATTTGGTTTGCAGGATAGTTTGCTTACCATTTCTTCCGGTATACCTGTTGTTGACCGTACCGACTACTCCAACCGGTACTCCTGCCTGCAGCAGAACCTGTTCGAGCAGGTAGGTAACTGTCGTTTTGCCGTTTGTCCCCGTGATCCCTACAAATTGCAGTTTTTCAGCCGGTCGTCCGAAATAATTTGCCGCGACGGCTGCGTAGGCCTTTGCGGTATTTTCCACCTCGATGACCGTGACATTCAGAACTTTAACCTGAGCATCGGTTAATCTGCCGACTGCGCAAACTATTGCCTTACATCCTGCTGAAACGGCGGCTTCCATGAAATCATGACCGTCAGCGGCGACGCCCGGAAGCGCAAAAAACAAACTGTCTTCCGCGACCATTCGTGAATCGGCTGTGACTGAAGTAATCAGCTGATCAGCTATCGACTTTCCGGAAAGAGAGCTGAGCAGTTTGAACTTCACCCCCTGCATCAGAGTAGCGACTGTATGTGCTTTAGATAATAACATTTGCTGGTGTTTTAATAGAATATCAATGTACTTCCAGGCCAAGGATACGCTTACAATATCCGACCAATTATCATCGAAGAGACGGTTACTATTTTTCGGGACCTCTATGTCCAGGAGCTACGTTTCCCTGCTGCTCAAGAATCAGGGAACATTCGTTTTTTCCCTGTAACGATATTCCCGGCTTTGGTTTCTGATCTACAACTCTTCCCGTGCCCTGTATGTGAATCTCCAGATTCATTCCCTGCAACAGACGAAAACTTTTTCTGAGACTAAATCCCTTGAGGTTTGGCATGACCCCGGATGCGATTATCTCCTTATCCGCTTTCTCACTGCCCGATAACTCGGAGCCTGGTCGGCTCTTTGCCTGATAATTGCCTTCGTTACCAATCTCAGGTTCAACTACATCCGCAACGGATTTGGCAACTTGTTGCAGCACCGAGATCCGCTCTACTTTTTCTTCAACAAGTTGTTGAATGCTGTTATCCTTTTCGCCTTCTTCCCGGTCTACCCCCAGGGGAGCCCGTTGAACGAAAATCAGCATATTCAGATTATGACTTCCGGCCGGAATTCTGACCAACATCATATCATTGATGAAGTATTCGCGGTTTCCATCATTTATGGTACTTACCAGAATATCATCCCTGAAGTACGAAGCACCTGACTCCCCCCATGTTACCTGACTCTGGAAAAGAGACTCGATACTATCCTCTTTTTCCTTCGACCAGCTGATCGATTGCCCATCAACGAATTTTTGGCTGGTCAGAGAAATCTCCTCCCCGGTTTTTCGATCAAGAATTTCCTTTACTACAAAAGGATGTATTTTTTTCCCATTATTGAACAGAAGAGAGCAAGTGGTCAAGAGGTTTAAAGGGGTAGCGGTCTCGGGAACAAAGCCGAAATCCGTCGTTGAGGCAACAACAGGTTTCTGTTGGTTCGCAGATGTTTTATCCGTCGCTGCCGGCACATAAAAGTCGGTTTTTGTTTCCTCCTCCAGTCCCAACCAATCCCACAAATGCAATTGACCGCCCAGGTCTTTATTATTCGGGACCAAACTCCAGGTATAAGGAGAGATGCTTGTTGTATCCCGTGCCAGCAACATTGTAGCATCCCGTAGGAAAAGTCTGAATTTTCCAGGAATACAAGCGGGGAGAAGAAAGGTATTCTCCGTCTGCTCCTGAGAATATTTGGTGAAAATGTTGGGATTGAATCCAGGCAGGTTGGCTCCGCCGATTATTGCCCCGGTTCCGCTTTCCATAAGATATGCTGTAACCTTTTCAGCCCGTTCACTAAAAGCGATATCTTTAACCAACTTATCAAGTATACCTTGAATTTTTAAATCAAGGGTCAGAACGAGGTCGAGCGAATTACTAAGTTGCGGTTTCCCTTCCGGTAATTTTAGTTTTTTGTCGGCCAATAGTCGATCATAGTAGAACTCCACACCGGATAAACCTATCCCGTTATCTACATAACCAATAATATGGGCAGCCTCGAAATTATTCGGATAATATCTTTTCTCGTCTCTTTGTAAATATACTCCGGACAGGTCAAGTTTTTTGACTGAAACTTCCTGAGCCTGACTTATGTCTTTAGCAATCCAGAACCGCAGTACTCCACTTTTCAGTTGGTTTTCCAGCGTATCCTTATCCAGAGCGAATACCTGACTAAGTTTTTCCGCCGTTTCCTGGATAGAATCAATCTCACTGGTTCTCACATAGACCGAGACCCGCTCAAGAGTCACCGCGAGCTGTTTGAGATTTCTATCGTAAAATGTTCCCCTGACAGGACCGCTTGCTAAAAACGAGTTTCTTGCGGTGTGCAATGCCTCCTTTAGAGTAGTAACTATCTCGAAATGCTGATCAAGCTGATAGCCGGCAATCCCTAATGCAGCCAAAATCGCCAGATACGAAATTACCCGCCTTCCCTTTTTTTGTTTCTGAACTTTAAGGCGGGATCTCTTAATCATATTATCGGTTAAGGATATATAAACGTTTCAGTTCCGGCATCGAACCTTCCTACCTGGTCTCCTGAATCAACATAAAGTTCTAATTTTTCCCCGGCAAGTTTCTGCATATTAGCGGGTGACCAGAGTTTTGCTTTTTGGGCAAGTAATTCAATTTTCCTATCCATAAGTTCATGCCGATGATTATCGAGATTTACAATCGAACGGTCGATGTTGGTCACTGCGGACGCTATAAACATATTTATAACCAGAACCATTGGGAAAATCACCAGCAGAATCTTGCCGACCGGTTTCCATAAAATCAGCCAGTCGGAAAAATCAAAAAGATCCCGCGGCCTATAATGCCGCCGTGCCCCGATTTTGGTGACGGATCGCAGATACGCTTCTGTAGAATTATTATAATTCATCCTGTCTCTCCATTTATTAGTACCTTTTTTGAGCAACCCTCAGTCGGGCACTGCGTGATCGTGGATTGACCGCAATCTCCTCGGCCGATGCAATTACCGGTTTGCCGGTCAATACTTCCAACCGATCATTATTCCTGAATTTTCTCTTAACTATCCGGTCCTCAAGAGAATGAAAGGAGATCACACAAAATCTCGCCCCCGGCTTGAGAAACCGCACACCATCGTCCAGAATTCGCGCCAGGTTTTCCAGCTCCGTATTGACCGCTATCCGCAGGGCCTGAAATACCTTGGTCGCTACATGAATCCTTTTTGGATGAAACCGTTTCGGTACCGCATGGGCGACTATCGACACCAGTTGCTTCGTGGTCCGGATCTCTTCTTTTTTCCTGTATTCGACAATTGCCCCAGCAATCGGCCGCGCCTGCCGTTCTTCTCCGTAGAAGTAAAAAATATCCGCCAACTCCTGTTCCGAACAGGTGGCCAGAATCGACTGCGCCGTTGTTTTTCCCCGGTTGTCCATGCGCATGTCGAGTATTTCATCCGTCTGGAAACTAAACCCTCTCTCGCCCACATCAAGCTGAAGAGAAGAAACTCCTATATCGATCAGCATCCCATCGATTTCCTTGACACCTACCTCTTCCAATCCCGCGGTAAGTTCGGCAAAATTTCGTCGCACCACAGTCAACCGATCCTTAAAACCCGCCAGCCTTTTAAGGGAATACTGGAGTGCACTTTCATCCCATTCAAATGCAATGACTTTTCCGTCCGGTGCCGAAGCGGATAAAATAGCTTCAGTATGCCCTCCCAGGCCAAGAGTACCATCGACATAAACTTTGCCGGGGCGGGGAGCCAGATACCGCACACACTCAGGCAATAATACCGATGTATGCAGTTGTTCCGCCCGCGGATCGATCGCCATTAGAGGACTCCCAGTTTTGAAAGACCAACTTGATAATTTTCAAAATTATCTCGAGTATCTTCTATTTCAGTTTCCGTAGAATCTTTGTCGCTGATCTCAAACCAGTCCATCATTCCAGTCAGAACAACTTCCCTTGACAGCTTGGCGTCAAGCCGAAGGTCAGGAGGAATTCGAATACGCCCTTGTTTATCGACAACACATTCGACAACCCCACCAACGACATAACGAACAAATTTTATAATCCCCTGCTCGCCGCCCTGAGTTAACAGTTTCGTTTCCAGAGCCTCCCACTCGGGAAGCCGAAACGCACGTAAATGCGTCTTCCAGGGGGCTACCATGAGAATATCAGAACCACTTTGACGCATTACCTCACGGAAACGAGTTGGAAGATTAAGCCTCCCCTTTTCGTCCAGCGTGTGAACCGTTCTGCTTCGAAACCGATTCTGTGTCAAAAATGCGCTCCAATTACCATTACTCGACTGCTTTCAATTTGAACTTCCACTCTACACCACTTTACTCCTTTTATATAGTGTCAGGAATAGTGTCAAGCAAAAAAAAGTGTAACTTCAACCGGATAGACGGAACCGACAAAAGACAAACATCCACAATATATAGGGGCATGGCTAGGCATACCCCCACTGCATCTAGTGAAAAAGCCAAAAACCTACCACAAAAATCCCAACTCACGGATTGTTTCAAAATACAAATTCTTAATGTAATTTCATATAGTTAACAAAAATCACATTCCATGAAATAATTTTTTATTCATTTTCTACTGAGGAGCAAAGTGGTAGTACACCGAAATCAAAAGAAAAAGTGGGGAAATATTAAGAATTGCAAAAAAAAGGCCGACTGACATCTGTCAGTCGGCCCAAAATAACGGGAGGGGAAATACAGCTACCTGAAATTATTCAGTCAGCAGTTGGCGATAATCGAACTCGCTGGAAAAACTGTGTTCCGGGCCCGGATAGGAGCCCTCTTTCACTTCAGAGTTATACTGCTGAACACCTTCTTTAATAAGAGGTGAAAGATCCATGTATTTCTTGACAAATTTCGGTGTGAATTTGTCAAACATGCCGAGAAGGTCGTGGGTAACGAGAACCTGGCCATCGCAATGGACACCAGCTCCGATACCGATAGTCGGGATAGTGAGCGACTCCGTGATCACCTGTGCCAGTTTATCTGGAATACATTCAATAAGCAGTCCGAAGGCACCGGCTTCCTCCAGCCCTTTTGCCTCGGCCAGAAGCCGCCTGGCGTCTTCGAGTCCTTTGCCCTGCAACTTGTAGCCGCCGATCTGGCTGGCCGTCTGGGGAGTGAGGCCGATGTGGGCCATGACAGGAATGCCCGCATCAACCAAAGCCCGAACAATTCCGCACATAGCCAGCCCGCCTTCCAGTTTTACTGCATCACAACCGGCTTCTTTCAGAAATCGTATGCCGTTTCTGACTGCATCGCGTTTGCCGGTATGATTGGCACCATACGGCATATCAGCGATGATAAAACTTTCCGGGGCTCCACGCCGAACGGCCTTGGTATGATGCAACATTTCATCCATGGTCACCGGAACGGTCGAATCATAGCCAAGCATCACCATCCCGAGGGAATCACCAACAAGCAAAACATCCACCCCGCAATTGCTTAGCAATCGTGCCATTGAACCATCATAGGCAGTCAGCATGGAAATCTTTTTCCCTTCCGCCTTCATTGATCGTATTTCAGCAAGTGTTTTACGCATCATAGCATCCTATTAATTAATGTAGGGAACGTGTGAGTTGCCTCTTTTTATTCCTCAAAAAGAGACTGCTGAATGGCCATCTGTCTGGGAACCTTCCGTTTGAAGTGCTCATACGCTCTCGCCGTTGCCATCCGACCGCGTGGTGTTCTCTTCAAAAAACCTGATTGAATCAGAAAAGGTTCGTAGACATCCTCCAGGGTGTTTTTCTCTTCGCAGACAACTGTTGCCAGGGTTTCCAGGCCAATTGGACCACCCTCGAATTTATCAATAATTGTCAGCATAATTCTTCTGTCCATGTCATCAAGGCCGAACTGATCAACTCCCAGGAGATTAAGTGCTTCATTGGCGACAGCGCTGTCTACCACTGCATGCCCCCCAACTTCGGCAAAATCACGTACCCGACGAAGAAGTCTATTGGCGATTCGGGGAGTACCACGGGATCGTCTGCCCAACTCAAGCGCACCCGACCGATCGATCGTCATACCCAGAATTTTTGCAGATCTCTGGACGATGGTGACAAGTTCCTCGGGTGAGTAGAATTCCAGCCGCAACACCACTCCAAATCGATCGCGAAGGGGCGGCGTCAGAAGACCTGTCCGGGTAGTCGCCCCAACCAGTGTGAATTTCGGCAGATCCATCTTCACCGATCTGGCTCCCGGTCCCTGGCCGATAATCAGATCCAGTTGAAAATCTTCCATGGCCGGATAAAGAACCTCTTCAACAGCGTGGTTCAAGCGATGGATTTCATCAATAAAGAGAACATCCCCTTCCTGCAGGCTGGTCAGAATAGCAGCCAGATCACCCTGTTTTTCAATAACCGGGCCGGAGGTGACTTTAATTCCCGCTCCCATTTCATTGGCGATAATATAGGAGAGTGTGGTTTTTCCAAGCCCTGGAAAACCATGAAAAAGAGCGTGATCGAGGGGTTCTCCGCGACCAAGAGCTGCCTGAATAAAGATGGCAAGGCTTTTACGCACTTGTTCCTGACCGATATAATCGGCAAGTCTTTGGGGGCGCAGGGAGTTGTCACAGACCGGTTCCCGTATCTGGGACTCCGGAGCCACTAAGCGCTTGCCGGGTTTATCCGAACTGATATCTTCCTCAATATTCATGCCAACGCTCTAAGAGCCTCCCGGATAAGACCTTCGACCTTCTGCGAATTAAAATTTTCTTCACCAAGCTGTTTTTTAACTTTGCGAAGTGCTTCCCTGGCGACACTATCCGCATAACCGAGGTTCACCAGAGCGGACACGACGTCAGCTGCAACAGCCCCTTCAACCGCAGCCACGGGGGAACTACCATCGTGAAGCGACACCGTTCCGGAGACGAGATGCGCCACCTTTTCCTTGAGATCAACACAAATTCGCTCGGCGGTTTTTTTACCTACTCCGGGCAGCGTTGTCAGTCTTTTGATATCCCCGCCACTGATAGCCCGGCAGATCTCACCCACCCGCAGGCCCGAAAGCATCGAAAGAGCCATTTTCGGACCGATTCCGGAGACGGTCTTCAGGATGAGAAAGAGTTCTTTCTCCTGCTCTTCCAGAAAGCCGAAGAGGGTGATGGCGTCTTCCCGGACATTGGTATGAATATAAAAAAAGGCATTCTCACCTTTTTCCGGCATCCTGGCGACGCTATCGGTCGATAAAATGACTTCATAACCGACTCCGCCTACATCGACGACAGCCCTGTCCAAACTTTTTGAAAACACCTTGCCTGTTAGTGTGGCTATCATGGCTTCTTATATCTGAAACTGATTGGCATGGCAAATGGCAACGGCCAGGGCGTCGGCGGCATCGGCACTGGGTGCGCCGGACAGCGCCAGCAATACCCGAACCATATGCTGGACCTGTTCTTTTCCCGCCTGCCCATAGCCGGCAACCGCCTGTTTTACGGCACGGGGACTGTAGTCAAAAACAGACAGGCCGTTTTGCATGGCGGCCACCACCGCAGCTCCCCGGGCATGTCCGAGTTTAAGGGCCGAACGGGGATTGGTTGCCAGAAAAACATCTTCTATTGCCGCAATAACAGGCCCATGCACCTGAATCACCTCATTTATGCCATCAAATATTTCATTAAGCCTATGGGGAAAAGGATATCCGGTAGTCGTTTTCACGATTCCGCAGGCTACAAAACGTAATTGACCACGATCGGCATCAATGACACCATAGCCGGTAATCCTGCTGCCCGGATCGATTCCGATGATTCTCTCCACAGCCGCTGCCTGTTTGCCTATTCGGACAGCAGCTCCATGAGATCATCATCTATGTCGAAATTGGCGTAGACATTCTGCACGTCATCGTGATCTTCGAGACTATCCATCAATTTCATAAGTGACCGGGCGATCTTTTCCTCGGTCACTTCCACCGTATTCTGAGGAATCATGGAGACAGAAGCATCTAAAAAGCTGAATCCCGCTGTTTCCAGGGCACCACGAACATTCTCGAACTCTTCGGGAGCTGTCAGGATCTGGAATTCACTCTCCTCCTCAACAACATCTTCGGCACCGGCTTCAAGAGCCGCATCCATCAATGCTTCTTCCTCGACACCACTTTTATCGACGAGAATCAGGCCTTTCTTATCAAACATGTAGGCTACACAACCGGATTCGCCCAGATTTCCATTATTTTTGGCAAAATAATGCCGAACATCGGCGACCGTCCGATTCCGATTATCGGTCAGACATTCAACCAGAATGGCCACACCGCCGGGACCATAACCTTCATACATGATCTCGTCATAGACCTCGCCGGCTATTTCACCGGTGCCCTTCTTGATAGCTCTGGCGATATTGTCTTTGGGCATATTTTCGGTTTTTGCCGTGGCAATCGCCGATCTCAATCGTGGATTTCCTTCGGGATCTCCACCGCCACTGCGAGCCGCAACCGTAATCTCCTTGATCAAACGGGTAAATATTTTTCCCCGCTTTGCATCAATTGCACCTTTTTTTCGTTTAATTGTCGACCACTTAGAATGTCCTGACATATATCACACCTGGTTATTTTTTTAATGTACTCTCTTTATTACAATTTTTTTTGGAGATTACTTCTTAAACTCCATTCCCAACACGAACACTTCCCTACTTTCAATTCGCGAACTTTTCGGCTTAAGCACCTTGACCATGGCGAAACGCTTTTTCAGATCAGCAACGAACTCGGGAAAATCTTCACCCTGAAAAACCTTACAGATATAATGGCCTTTATTTAACAGTAGTTCCTCGGCAAGAGCCAAGGTTTTTCGAACAAGAATCAGCGACTTCTGGGCATCTGTCCACTTGTTGCCTGTAGTCGCCGGCGCCAGATCGGAAATAATCACCTTAAAAGCCGGACGGAATTTCCGAACCATGAGAATCATCTCCGGCTCGAGAATATCCCGGCAAAGCCAATGAATCGGAGCTCCTCCAGGACGAGCGGTCTGCTCCGCCTGTTGCAGATCGACTCCGACAACAATCCCTTTCGGCCCAATCACTTCCGAGGCATACAACGACCAGCTGCCGGGAAAACAGCCCAGATCGAGCACACTGTCACCCCAATGGAGAAATTTGTACTTGAGCTGTACTTCTTCCAACTTATAGATGGATCGGGCCGGATATTTTTCTTTTTTAGCCTTCCTTGAATAATAGTCGTTTATTTTACGCACGTTTAATCCATTTATTTTTCTTTGACAAGCCGAAAAACCAGCAACAGCGACACCTTCAGCCCTTTCAGCTCCGATTGTTTCTCTGCTGCAAAAACTCGTTCACCCAGCTAATGGCAGTTTTCCGATCGTGAACTTCCCCCTCGATTCTTGCCGTTTCCAGTTCCTCCAGAATTTCCGAGAAAAGCGGTCCCGGAGCAAGATGACATTCCTTCATCAGATCCTTCCCGGTCAAAAGACGAGGGCCATGCAATACAGCGGCAATAGTCTCATCATACATCTTCCGTACAGCGGCGAAAAGGATCAGCAATTCCTCTTCCATCCGCTCCGGTTTCTTTTCTCCCCGGCTGGCGAGGCTGTCCGACATCGCCAGCATAAACAAACCCATCAGGTGGTTTTTTGCCCGGCGGCAGAGTTTCAGGATCGCTTTTTTGGAAATATCACCATCCCGCTGCACGTTGCAAAGATGAAACGGATGCATATGCATAGCGATTAAATCCCCGACCAATTCCGTATCCGCTTTGCTCCATTTGGAACGAAGAGCAAATTGTTCAAACAGTTCCCTGCCGACTTCATCATGCCCGTAAAAAGTTGCCCGGCCATCCTTATCGGCCCGAATCTCTTTTGTCGCGGGTTTTCCAACATCATGTAAAAGGGCAGCCCATTTAAGACACCGCACCACCCTCTCATCTTTTAAATATGCCGCAAATTCCTCCCCATGCCCTGGAAAGAAACGTTCCGGCTCGGCAATAATGGTCTCCATCATTTGCAGAGCAAGAAAACAATGATCAAAAACGTCCAGGTGATGAAATTCCGGCTGCTCCACTCCCTCGGCCTGGTACAGTTCCGGGAGGAGCTGCTTTAAAATTCCTGCCCGGTCCATGTTTCGTAGTGTTTCAGCGGTCCGGGGGGAATCGAAAATGAGCTTCAGCTCATAGGATATCCTCTCCGCGGCAATTTTATTAATAAGTGGTGCGTGTCGGGTTATCGAGACTTTCGTTCCTTCAGCCAGATGAAAGCCAAGTGTCGCGCACAGTCGATAGCCCCGCAGCATCCGCACGGGATCGGCAATAAAAGCACCGGGACAGTGTCTGACCCTGCCGGCCCGCAGGTCATCCAGGCCGCCGGTTGGATCCAACAAATCCCGGCCCGGCTGTCCCCCCATCACTTGCACAAGCTGCAGTGCCATGGCATTGATGGTGAAATCGCGCAATCGGAGGTCGTCTTCAATGGATGCAACACCCGCTCGAAAGGTAGAAAAATCGATCTCTTCCCTTCTCCAGACTAATCGAATCGTTTCGTCATCAGGACCTGAGAGATCGACGAGGGTACCTCCCCCGAGTTCGCCCTGCAACAGTTTAGCGCTGGTTAAAGCCCGGTCGGAAACGGCCAGATCCAGATCATGGGATACCCGGCCCAACAGACAATCCCGAATGGAACCGCCCACCAGATAAATCAGCGCGTCGTCCTTTTCGGCTGCCCGCATCAGGGCCTGCAGCAATTCGGCAGGATAGCTTTTACTACATTCCCTTAAATTTTCCAGCGATAAGCGATACACTCTTTTCTTTCCTTCTGCTCTTGGCTATATTCGGGCCTTTGATCGAGACGATCCCCGCTTCAGGTCGTAGCGTCACCGGTGAAAACCTCTAAAGATACCATACTCAAGCAAAGAAAACCAATTCCTCTCATTACTATCACTACATCTCATGAACCAATCACCACAGCCGTTTCTCTATCTCGCCCCTATCAGGGGGCTCACCGATGCTCTCTTCCGGGAGACTCTGACCAGCCATTTTGGAGGTTTTGACGCTGCAGTTGCACCGTTTATCACACCGCAGAAAAAATCGTTGTACGAAGACAAAATGATCCGCGATGTACTGCCGGAAAATAACCGCAACCTGCCGATTATCCCCCAGCTGCTCCACACCGACCCCGATGATTTTCTGGTTCTGGCTCGTCGCCTGACAGGTCTTGGTTACACGCATATCAATTGGAATCTCGGATGTCCGGCTCCAATGGTTGCCCGTAAAAAGAGAGGTTCCGGCCTGCTCCCATTTCCTGAAGAGATAATTGACCTGCTGGATAAGATTATGCCTGAACTGGAGATCGAACTCTCCATTAAGACACGGCTGGGCTTTCATGACCATGCCGAAACGAGGGCTCTTCTTCCGGCCCTTAACAGGTTTCAGCTAAAAGAAATAATTATCCATACCAGGCTTGGCAAACAGCTCTATAAAGGAACAACAGATCCCGAGGGTTTCGCCGTTTGCCAACAGCTCACCAAGCATCCCCTCACCTATAACGGCGATATTAATGACGTGGAGACCTTCAACTCGCTTGCGGCACGCTTTCCAACCGTCCATCGCTGGATGCTCGGCCGGGGTGCCTTGAGCAATCCCTTTCTTGCCGAAGAAATAAAAGGCTATCCGCAACAATCGACGGAACAACGGAAAATGCGCCTCTATAATTTTCACGAAGAACTGTTCAACAGATATACCGAGCGGTTATCCGGACCCAGCCATCTGCTTGGCCGGGTTAAACATCTCTGGCTCTACCTCATTCACTCTTTTGCGGACGACAGGAAAATGCTCAAAAAAATCCTTAAGAGCAACAATCCTGCAGGATACCGGAAAATCGTCGATCAGTTGTTTGACATGTAGGAGGTCTCTTTGATTGCAGTGCAAGCGAATCAGCGCAGTCCCCATTCCTGAAAAACCTTATCGGCTAAAGGCTCAGCGAGGATCACCCGGCGGCTTGTTCCAAGGGTGCAGGTTACTTCTCTTTTCGTTGACACGGTATCTTCCGGTAGCCTTTTGCCATAACGGACCACCAAAGAAGCGGCAATTTGAAGATCTTTCTCAAGCTTTTCCCGGTCCGGATATTGGCTGGCTGCTTTTTTCAGTATGGCCAGGGGTCCGGGCCACTCTTCCATCAGCAGCACAGCATCCTCAACCTGAGCCAGCTTCTCCAACCTGGCATTGTCTTTTTTATCACGGCCAACTATCAACCAGCCGCCGCCAGGCAACATGAACTGGCGGCCGACCAATAAAACCCGGATATCCGGGACGGTGATCTCTGCCTTTTGCAGTATCGATTCCCGCGAATAGAGTTGAGCGATTCGCTGACTGAGAATGGGATCGGCGAGAATGCATCCTCCGGCAGGAGCCGGAAAATCAGTAATACCGTATTCAGCCGCCAAGGCAATCTGCGGCGAACGATTGCGTCCACTCAATGCCAGAAGCTTTTGCCGATCAACCCACCCTTCCGCCTCCGCTTTTGTTTCCGTCATAAGCTGGGCACAGAGCGGACGCAAAAGAATCGATTTGGTTCCGGAGTCCCGCTCTATCACGTTCATGGTATCACGGCGTTGGGACATTGGCCGCTGCCCGAGAACTTCACCGGAAATGAGAAAAGATGCGCCTCTTTCCGCCAGCAGCTCCTTGGCGCGGGCAAACATCATAATCTTACAATCGATACAGGGATTAAAATTTTTGCCGAATCCATGAACAGGATTATGCAACAGCTGCAAATATCCCGTGCTGATATCTTCCACGAGAACATTGATGCCGTATTTTGCCTGGATCCGCTTCTTATGGGCCTCAATATTATCGAGAATATTGTAGTTAAAAAAAGGAGTGACGAATTGAATTGCTTCCACCTCGACGTCCTGTTCCATCACCAGACGGGTAGCCAGGATGGAATCGAGTCCACCCGAAAACAGAGAAAGTGCTTTAATTTTTTTCACGCGCAGGCCCACCTTTTATCAATAACTCTTCAGCCCACGCCTGGGTCTGCTCGGTGGCGGAATCACCAGCCAGCATTCGGACCAATTCCTGCACCCTGGATTCGGATGACAGGCGCACAACAGCGGACTGAGTCCGGCCATCTCCGACCTTTTTGGATACCTGAAAATGCAGAGTTCCCCTTGCGGCTATCTGGGGGAGATGGGTAATACAAAAAACCTGATGATGGGCCGACAGCTCCTGGATTTTTCTCGCCACCGCCTCGGCCGCTTCACCGCCAATCCCTGCATCAACCTCGTCAAAAATAACGGTTTCCACCATATCTTTACGGGCCAACAGACATTTCATCGCCAGCATCAGCCGTGACAGTTCACCGCCTGAGGCAATTTTGGCAAGGGGCCTTGCAGGCTCGCCGGGGTTGGCGGAAAAGTAAAATTCTCCCCTTTCCCAACCACTAGCCCGCATAGTTTCCGGCAGGTGTTCCACCTCTTTCCAAACCATCTGAAAGCCGGCCTGATTGAAGGCAAGTGAAGACAACTCATCGGCCATTGCCGCCTCCAGAGTGGCGGCTGTCGTCATCCGTTTTTCCGAAAGAAGCCCGGCCTTCCTGCACAGATCTTTTTCAAGCGCCGACACTTCTTTTTCAAGGGCGGCGATTTCTTTGTCCATATTTTCCAGATGCTGCAATTCGGCTTCTCCCTGCTCTGCAAATTCGAGAATGCTTTCCACCGATACGCCGTATTTTCTTTTCAGTTGCTGGATAAGATCGAGGCGTTCTGCTACCTGCTCCTGACGATAGGGGTCATTTTCCAGGGAATCCCTATACTCTCTCAGTTCATTTACATAATCTTCAGCCAGAAATGTGTATCCTGTGATATCCTCTGAAAGTTTGCCTACGCCGGGATCAATAGCAGCCAACTGGGCCATATTCTGTCGCAAGGTGATGAGATTATCCATCAGCTCGTGGGCCAGCAGCCGATGAGTCGCCTGACTGAGATTGATCAGCGCCTGGGCATTTTTCAATTTTATCTTTTCCGCAAGCAGCGCTTCATCTTCTCCGGGTTGTAAAGCTGCCTCTCTGATCTCTTTGACCTGGAATCTGAGGAAATCCAGCCGCTGTTCCTTTTCCTGTTCCTGGGCCCTGAGTGCCGCCAACTCCGCCTTTTTTTCCTGCCGGTTTTTATGAATTGCCCCCACCAGCTGCCTATCCGGCCAGAGGTCGCCCAGGGTATCGAGGTAGTCGAGGTGAAGACCCGGCTGGAGCAGCTGCTGATGGTCGTGCTGGCTGGCGACACTTAACAATTCGTCAGTCAACTCCGAGACAATTTTCCCTGTCGCCAGAGAACCGTTGACATAAAACCTGCTGCGGCCGGTTGCTGCTCAGGATCCGTTTGATGACCAGTGTAGGTTCTTCTCCAAAGCCGCCCTCCTCCAACTTCCGCAGCAGGATTTGATGGTGGGGATTAATTTCAAACAACGCCTCCACCTCACAGCTGTCGGCACCGCTTCGAATCCAGTCGGCAGAGGCCCTTCCGCCTGAAAGCAGGTTGATTGCCCGCAACATGATAGACTTTCCCGCTCCGGTTTCCCCGGTCATCACAACCAGTCCACCGTTTTCCCCTTGGTCAAAGCCCAGTTCAAGAAATTCGATCAGGGCCAGATTTTTTACTCGCAGTTCACAAAGCATCTGTTGTTGCTAAGATCCTCATTAGTAGAAGTCCCTGCTTGACTCTCCAGAAAAAGGAAAGTAGTTTACTATTAATTCTTCTAAAAATTCAAAACGGTTCCGTTTATCGAGAACCTGTTATCAGCCGTCCGATAGCCGCTTCCCCTTCCCACTTAATCTACAACAATCGAATATGAAAGAAAAAATGGACCTCAGCGCAAGCCTTGAAGATTACATTGAGGCAATCTATCACATAATTGAAGATAAGCTTGTTGCCAGAAGCAAGGAGATCGCCGCACGTCTTAAGGTCAGCCGCGCTTCTGTAACCGAAGCATTGCGCGCCCTGTCCAAAAAAGGCCTTATAAATTACTCTCCTTATGAGGCTATCACACTGACGGAGGAAGGGAAAGAGGTGGCGGAAGATGTCATTTTTCGTCACGATGCCCTGAAGCGTTTTTTTGTCGAAGTGCTGACAATTGATGATTCCATTGCCGAAGTAGGTGCCTGCAAGATCGAACATGCCGCGCCGCCTGAAATTATTGCCCGGATGATCAGTTTTACAGAATTCATGCAGATCTGCCCAAGAGGTGGGGATGAGTTGGTCAAAGGTTTTGCCGATTACTGCAAACGGGGCAAACAAAACGATAATTGCCAAAGCTGCATTTCTCACTGCCTCGATTCGCCTAAATCGGACTGATTTTTCAATATTTGTTCAACGACGATCGGCTTCCAGCAGAGAAGCAATTTCCCCTTCTTCAGGAAAACGCTTCAAACTTTTCTTGGAAAAGATCAACCTGCCATCGACAACAACCTCGAAAACTCCTCCTGAGGAAGATATCAATTCCACTTCCCCGGCAAATGCCTTTGATAATTCATCCCCCAACCTGGAGGCGCGCGGTTGATAGTTTCATTTCGAACAGTATTCTATGGATATTTTCATCGATTTGCCCTTCAATTCTCTTTTTAAAATATCAGTTATTAGTTGCATTACAGGAATCCAGGTTTTGAAAATGCGCCGGGAATGCAAAATAGTCTTGCCTGTATTATATTGCTCTATGTTGTGTGAGTGTAGCCATTTTTTATTTCTATATCAATATGTACATGGATAAATTAACAACGAAGGATACGACCTCCCCGCTTTTACTGGAACTTGCAGGACTGGACAGCGAAGAAGTACGGCGTCTATCACCTGCCGCAACCATGTCCTCAAAAGGAGTGAGAAGATACCCTGAAAAAACCGCGGCATATCGGCAGCAATTTGCATTGGACGCAGACAGGATTCTCTATTCCCGAGCCTACAGCAGATACATCGACAAAACCCAGGTATTTTCGCTTGTTGCCAACGATCATATCACCCACAGGGTTCTGCATGTACAACTGGTTGCCCGTATCGCCAGGACGATAGGCCGTTTTCTGCACCTAAACGAAGACCTTATCGAAGCGGTGTCCCTTGGCCATGATATCGGCCACCCACCATTTGGACACGATGGCGAAAAATTTCTCTCGGACATCGGTATAGAACACGGCCTGCCGCCGTTTCAACACAATATTCAGTCGGTCCGCTTACTCGATAGAATCGAACGAAAAGGCAGGGGCTGGAATCTGACTTTACAAGTTTTAGACGGCATCCTCTGCCACGATGGAGAAGTCCATTCTAAAGATTTGCACCCGGAACCGATTACAACCTTTGCACAGTTCGATCAAAAACTGGAAGCAAAATCAAAGAATCCAAAACTAGCCAACCTGCCCGCAACCCTTGAGGGGTGCGTGGTTCGGTTAGCCGATACCATCGCCTATATCGGCAGGGATATTGAAGACGCAATTATCCTCGGACTCATCAAGCGGGAAGATATTCCCAAAGAGTGCCGGGAGGTTCTCGGCAATACCAACGGCACCATTGTCTATAACCTGGTGACCGACCTTATTACCAGTAGTCATATTGGTCATATTGTCGAACCGGGAAATTCCTCAGTAGGGTTTAGCGAAGAGGTTGCCGCGGCGCTGAGCAAGTTAAAAACTTTTAACTACGAACGAATCTATCTGAACTCGACCACCAAACAGCAAAATCCCCTGGTCCGGGACTGCTATCGAAGTCTCTTCGACCATTACCTGTCCCGACTGGAAGGCTCGCCCCATGACTTACCAGGCGATGTAGATCTGATGACAGACATCAATCCCCATTATTTGCAGAAGTACAGCTCGGAAGAAAAGGTACGGGATTTTATTGCGGGTATGACGGATGATTATTTCCTCAAGCAAGCTGGGTCAATCGGCTGTACGGTGCCTGCCAAAAAGTAAGCCGACCATATCGCCTGTCTGGGAACAGCCATCATAAGTAAGCAACGAAAATATCACTAAAAAAATTTGATTTGAAGCAAGTGATCGGCTAGGATTACTTTAGTTTTATGGAAATCAACGTCGGGCAAGGCTTTTTAGTGCCGAAATTAGCTACATCTTACCACATAAAGTCGGTCTTAAAGAGGGAGGAAGAGAGAAATGAGGGTTTTAATCAGCATCCTGATCACAATCTGCTTTAGTCAAATTGCGTTTGCAGATACTACCTACGTTTGTACCAATGGGAATATGGAACGCAAAATCGAGGTAGTTTATCTCGGTACGGGGACTGCACCATGCGAAGTACTTTATACAAAAGACAACAATACGACAATCCTGTGGAATGCACAGGCCGAGGAAGGTTATTGTGATTTTAAGGCTAACGGTTTAGTCGAGAAACATCGAAGTTGGGGCTGGGAATGTGAAGAGAGTATCGATATCATGAGCCAGCCATCCCCCTCCGAAACTCCCGAATCACAGCATCTTGAATAACTACCTCATGTAAATCGCAACTTTCCTCCCGGGTCGGAGCGTTCATCATCGGCCCTTTTTTTTCCTGTATATTTTCTTGTTTATTTTTCTTTTTGAACTCCTGTTTAGTACTACGGGCCATCATCCGGTAATCCTGACAGGATTATGTTCAGGCCCCCCTATTTCCCGTGGGGCTTATGCAAAAGCACGACGTTGTGTTACATAATTGTCGTCACTGGGAAAAATTTGCACTTGCCTTGACGTTTCACATGTTCCATTAACGAAATCACAAAGCCGGCCAAAGTATCCACCCCTTGGATACCCGCAAACAAAAAACAATATTCTAAATTACTTAAATACCTCAAATTCAAAAAAAACAGCAATCATTCAAGATAGTAGGACCAAGCTTGTTCAGTCTTCCTTTTTAAATATATCCTAAAGTTGTGGTCTGATAATTGCTTCAGGCGAATAACAATTCACGTCACGGGCTCGCGGTTTCACTTCGTCTCCGCCGGTTCGGTACATTCATTAGGAGGATTGATTTTATGATTGAATGGAATGGTTCCACGTTTGGCAAGAGAGGATTAGCCGCCCCATGCTCCTCTCCGGGAGGAGGCTTTTTGACAAAAAAAAGATGTGGCACAAACAAGTACGTAGTCGCATCGCTTCTGATTGTCGGCTTCGGAGCATGTTTTTCGGGAAAGGTTCTTGCCCGTGATCATTACGAAAGAAATTACCGAGACCGTACGCCGCCGGTCATTACGGCTGCGGTAAATGGCACGCAGGGAGACAATGCCTGGTACAAAAGCAATGTAAGCATAACCTGGAACATTTCCGACCCCGAATCAAGAATCACAAATACGTCCGGTTGCGGCGACGTGGAACTGACCACCGACACCTCCGGGGTGACCTATACCTGTCAGGCTACCAGTCGGGGTGGTACAAGCAGCAAATCGGTGACCATTAAACGGGATGCCACCCCACCTAAAGCCACCATCGTTACGCCAGGTAGCGGTGCCACCTATAGCCAGGGACAAACGGTTACAGCGAATTACAATTGTAGCGACTCAACCTCCGGGGTGGGTTCATGCAACGGCACTGTAGCCAACGGCTCCAATCTCGATTTATCCACCACCGGCTCCAAAATCTTCAGCGTGAATGCTTCCGATCAAGCCGGTAATTCAATCACCTCTTCCGTCAGTTATACTGTAAGCACCGGCAATGTAGGCAGCGGAGGAGATTCGGTTGTTTCTGCCAATGGCACCCATCTGTTCGCCTGGAATGACTTGGGGATGCACTGTGCGGATTCCGATTTCTCGATCTTCACCCTGCTGCCGCCATTCAATGACTTGAACGCCCAGCTGGTGGTGAACGGTAATTTGGTGAACGCCACGAACAACTTGAACTATGCCCTGACCTATGAGTCGACTCCCGATCCCACCGGTTCGATCAACACCTTCAGTCAAGGCAAAACCAATTTCTGGAATTACAGCCTGCCCCTGTTCGGAGCAGACCTCACTCCCGATTTTGGCCTCACCGGCTTTCCAACTCCGTCATTCACCCCGGCTGCTCTGGCTTGGAGTCCCGATTTTAACTGGTTTGAGGCAACAGGCATACCCATTGCCCCGATCGACGATAACCTGAATACCAACTACTTCCCAATGATCAGGGTGATTGCCAGTGACGGCTCCGGCAAGGCGATCGCCGGCACGGATACCGTGCTGCCGATTTCCAGCGAGATCAACTGCTACACCTGCCATGCCAGTACCACCGGCAGCAATGCCGCCAAACCTGCGGCAGGGTGGGTGAACCAGGCCGCCAATTTCGAAAAAGACTGGCGGCTGAATATCCTCCGGCTGCATGACGAAAAGAATGCCGGTGTCGGCTATAGCGATCTGCTGAGCCGAAAAGGCTACAACAATAGCCTGGAATCTTCAGCGATCAACGGCAAACCGGTTCTGTGCGACAGTTGCCACAACAGCAACGCCCTGGCTATTTGGGGAATCAACGGCGAAACTGGTATCTCCAATATGACCGCGGCCATGCATAACCGCCACGCCAAGGTCACCCTGCCTGGTTCCAGCCAGACCCTGGACAGCATCGGCACAAGGGAAGCCTGCTTCAATTGCCATCCCGGCCGGAAGACCCAGTGTCTGCGCGGCGCCATGGGAAATCCCGTGGATACAAACGGCCGGCACATCATGGAATGTCAATCCTGCCATGGTTCAATGGCGACTGTAGGCAACAAAGCACGTGACGGCTGGTTTGACATGCCCACTTGCCAGTCCTGCCATCACGACGGGAAACGGGAAACTGCTGCGATCAACTCTGACGGCACCTTCAAAACCTGGAATGATACCCGCTTTGCTTCCAATGTGGATACACCTTCTGCAGGCTGGAACCTGTATCGCTACAGCACCGGCCACGGCAATATACAGTGCGAGGCATGTCATAACTCTACCCATGCCGAGTATACCGATAAACCAAGCGCCAACGGCAACCAGATAAACGACAACCTCCAGGCTATCAAAGCCCAAGGGTACGCTGCGGCAATCCGAGAGTGCACAGTATGCCATACGACTATGCCCACGAGTGCCAACGGTGGTCCCCATGGCATGCATAACCTGGGCCAATCCTGGGTAACCAGCCACCATGACGCGATCAAAACCGTGTCCAGGTCCTCCTGCACTTACTGCCACGGCACCACGAGCAGCGGATCTCCCCTCGCCGTGATCAAGGTGCAGAAAACCTTTAGAATCGGGGATAGAGGTACCAAGACATTTGCGGTGAATGAGCGTGTTACCTGCTGGAGTTGCCACAACGGTCCAAACTCCGATTGAACCAGGTCGGGTAGGCTATCTGCCGCGCTGCATGAGCGGTAGCCTACCCTGCCCTCGGATGATTTATCGCAGGAATCAGTAAAACCTTTAATGAAATATGCCCTGCCGCTGCCAGGAACCCGACCGGCAGGTAAATCGAGCAGAGCCTGCTGCAGGAAATCAAGAGCTGTTGTTGAACTTCTGGATAAATAAAGCGGTATCGAACCATTCCCGGCTCGATACCGCCTTGCAGTTTTCGACCTCTATTTACGCCAAAACTCCATTTGGCAGTCAAACTTTAATAGATTCGAATTTCAGTGGGCCCCCTTCAGCAATGAAGGGAAAACGCCTTAACAGTAAGCAATCACCAAGATCGCTCAGTTCAAGAGTCTTCGACTGACGGTATTTTCCGAAATACGCTTGAACTGTTCTTCGCAACACTTGAATACTTCCACCAGTTCAGGATCAAAATGACTTCCGGCCCCATCGACTATTTCCTGAAAAGCCCGATCATGGGACCAGGCTTTTTTATAGGGACGTATGCTGGTCAGCGCATCATAAACATCAGCGATGGCTGTGATTCTTGCCGAGAGAGGGATATCTTCGCCCTTCAGTTGATACGGGTAGCCCTCGCCGTTCCATTTTTCATGGTGATAGAGCGCAATGTCCCTGGCCAGTGAGAGATAACTGTTCTTTTCGAATTCATTTTTAAAGAGCTGGTTGGCTTCCCCCAGGGTCTGACCTGCTATTGTCGTGTGGGTCTTAACTATTTCGAATTCCTCCGGCGTGAGCTTTCCCGGTTTGATTAGGATTTCGACAGGAATAACGGTCTTACCGATGTCGTGGAGCAAGGAGGCTAAGACAACTTCCTCAATATAGTCAGGATTGTGTTGCACATATATGTTGTATTTGTTTGGATTGATGGCCAGGTATTCCACCAACGTCCTGACATAAATTTGAATTCTACCCAGATGCTCGCCTGTATTCGGATCGTGGTGCTCAGCCAAGATGGCAAGGGCCTGGACAGAGACGATCTGGGTAGCGCGTATTTCCCGAGTCTGTTCAGCAACAATCCGTGCAAGCGACCGATTGTTCTCGGTAAGTTCAATCTCTGCCAGTTCTTTCAATATATTGCCGCGACCGGCTTTAATGAGCAATGAAACAAAAATCAACATCAGAAGCATCCACGTTGCCAGAGTAACAATCTTGATAATCGTCTCATTGTTGACAATTCTCAGGTTTTGCTCGGTAATATCATAATAAATCTCAAAGGCTCCAAGAAATCGCCCATTTTTGACGATGGGCACATAGATCTCTGCAACGCTGGTCTTTACATGCTGACCTTCTGCTGAAGCTTGGTTCTCCTTGACAATTTTCGAAAAAACATGCCCCTGGGCCACCTGATCACGAAAATACCTATGTGTATTGATTTCACCTATTTCCCTGGAGTCAGAGGAATACACTATCAAGCCGGTGGAATTGAAAATCTTGATCTTGAGAAGTTCAAAATCTTTCATAACTTCCTCAAGATTCTTCTCAAACTCGACTGTCAGGTCCGGGGCAGCAGGTTCCCCCTGGATATGCAGGAACTTCCGAAGATGATTGGCGGTTCTGGTAGCCGAAGACTCTATACTCTTTTGCTGAAACTTTACGAGAGTGGGAATTACAACCTCCTTTTCAAACAGAAGAAGTACAACAGAGATGAACAGAAAAACAAAAATTATCAGTCGCAAAAAAGGAATTTTGAAAATATGTCGAACAGTATGTATAAGCGTGATTTTTTGCATGTTTTACATGTCGGTAATAGTTGATGGGGCAAGATCGCTTATTTACTAAACATCCGCCGGCACCCATATACGCACGATCAGATCGCCGTGCCTAGGCCGACAATAACCCGTCGGCTTGTTTATCCTCCTCTTTTCCTGAAAGAGTCCCACTTAAAACATGGTAATGATACCACCCTGAAGAAATCTATGTAAAGCCAAAGTCATAATTTCATAAGTAAAGTTACTTCTTTCCTACTAGGTGATATCGATCAGCTGCCTAAGGCCTTGAAAAATATCGACTATGACAATTTGTATTATCTCTTCCCATACATAAATTTTCCGGTCCGCGACATTCCCATTGACCTAGATTCACGAACATGGTATCCATTTCCCTCCACTCTCCGCAAATTTGCACTCGTAGCTCAGCTGGATAGAGCACCGGACTTCGAATCCGGGTGTCGGGGGTTCGAATCCCTCCGGGTGTACCAATATATTTCAAGCGGTTATGGACCAAATTCCATAACCGCTTTTCTTTTTCTGAAAACTGTCCCGCTTCTGTCCCGCCTTTTTTACTGACCAGTGAAGTCGAGAAATTAAAACTACCCTAAACTTCAAACTCAGTTCCGCATTTGTTACAGAGATATCTCCCAATCACCTCGATATCAATATGCCGTCCCACACGATTTCCGATGGTAGCACCAGCGAAGAAGCCAGCAATAGCTCCAGCAAGTCCACCTGTAGCGGCGCCTAGAGCTGTACCTACAACCGGTACAAAAAAGCCTAAAACTGCACCGCCCACAGCAAAAGATTCTGCACCTACGAAACCTGATGCCGCGTCAGCTACGCCTCCAACCACTGTTCCAACTTTCTGGGTGTTATTTACTAACACTACAGGACCAGCCACCTCACATTTAGGACATGGCGGTATTTTGTTTTTGTACATCTCTGTCTCCTAATTGTAATTTATGCATTCTTCATCAATTCAAACATGGGTTTTAGGCCTTGGGAAATACTTCAGAGGATTTGATGGATATGATTAGGGATGTTGGGAATATTCCAGAAAACACCGAACACTAATTCCATTTGAACTAGGTATCTGATTTCATCCGGTCATGATTCTCAGGTGATCCTGGTCACAGGGTTCGCAGGGTGGTGACGTATAGAATAAAATACCAAAGAAATCTCTAATATAGGATTTCACTCTGTAGAACTCAGATCTGATTACTATAGATAATGCAATAGCCACCAGGACTGGGCAGTTAGATCAGAGGAGCTCCTTTTAACTGAAGAGACAATAGAAGAACTCCGGAATTTTCAGGAAGAATCTCAGCTGTACCCTATCAGGACTGAGATAAAGGTGTTCATGGATGGACAAAGGTCAAAATCTCGGATTGCTTTTTTATTGTTAGGATCTGGGTATAGCATAAAAGGATTTGCAAATCCGACAGGAAACGGCAAAAGTTCCCTGCCGGATATTGTTAGAGGCACTGGCTAAATCTTAAAGCCGCCGACAATGCTGTTCAATTCTGCAGCGAGTCTCTGTAGATTTTCAGAACTACTGCGTACGAGCCGGCTCCGCTCAGAGATTACCTCTGCAGCAGTGTTGACCTCAGCAATATCTGCTGTTATATCGGCTGCGACAGTAGAGCTTTGATTGACGTTTTCATTAACTTCATTGATACCTTGGCTTGCCTGGGAAATATTATTGGCAATTTCCTGAGTAGCGGCTGTCTGTTCTTCGACTGCTGTTGCAATAGTAGCAACGATATCATTAACCCCGCTGATGACTTTGGAGATCTCATCAATTTCTACACCGGTAGAACCTGTTGTGCGCTGAACCTCTTCTATCAGGCCTCTGATGTCAAGTGTCGCCTCAGCAGTTTGCTTTGCCAACTCCTTAATCTCATTGGCAACAACAGCAAATCCTTTTCCAGCCTCTCCGGCACGAGCCGCTTCTATTGTAGCATTAAGCGCTAAGAGATTAGTCTGCTCAGAAATTTCAGTTATTGTTTCCGTCACCCTCCCTATTTTTTCAGCTGCTCGGCCAAGCTCGCTCATTTTTTCGGCAGCACTTTCTGATTGCTGAACAGCTTCTGAAGATATACCTCTTGCCTTTTCTGCATTTTCGGCAATTTCATTTATAGTTGAGGTCATTTCCTCAGCGGCGGATGCTACTATGTTTGCATTAGTGCTGGACTGTTCCATAGCAGCGGCAACATTATTAAGGTTGGTGCTCATCTCTTCGGAGGCGGTTGCAACGTTTCCAGCCCTTTGTGAAGTATTTTCAGCGCCTTTTGAAAGCTCTCCGGAAATTTGCAGTAACTCAGCGGAGGAAGAATCGACCGTCGCCGAATTTTCAGCGATTTTCCCGATTATCTTTTGCAGTTTTTCAATAAAGGTGTTGAACCAAAAAGCCATTTCACCGATTTCGTCTTTGGCTTTCACCTGTAGACGCATGGTAAGATCGCCTTCTCCTTCGGCAATATCCTTCAGTCCGGCTACAGCCTGATTGATAGGTCTGATAATGGCCATTGAGGCGATAACTACCAAGGCTACGGTAATGGCGACAGCAATAAGAATTACAAAGATGATGATGTTTCTAATGGCATTGACCGGTTGGAGATATTCATCGGCATCCTGTGTGATTCCAACAAACCAATGTACTGTCGTCAATGGCGCATAGCCAGATATCTTCCTGACACCTTTATGCTCATATTTGTCTACACCGGTATCGCCTGAGAGCATTTTGGCCATAAATTCTTCCATTCCTTCAAGCTTTGCGGTATTCAGTGTCAAGATATTCTTCTTTTCCGGATGAGCCAAAAGCAAGCCTGTTTCATCGGTCATATACCCATATCCGGTTTTCCCGATCTTGCGGCCAGAGATAAGGTCGACCAGAAAGTCAACCTTGAGCACGATTCCGACTGTTCCTATGACTTTTGAGGAAGCTCCGATAATCGGGGAACAAATTACACTGGTGAGATCATTAGTGGCCTTGGACCAAACGACTTTGCCGACAACTGTTTTTCGGCCATTTCGTGCTTTCTGGAAGTAATCGCGTCCGGAAATATCTATTCCTATATAACCTCGCTTCTGTCCCAGTATTCCGGCATGGATATACCCCTTGCTATCGGCAAGAAATATACCTTCGTAATTTTTACCTAATTCATTAAATCCATCCAAAAGTACTTCGTTAATATCGTTTCCGCCATTCACACCCTCATTTAAGGCTGACATAAAATCGACAATTCGTTGGTCGGCAGCAAAGATATTCGCAATTTTGATTTCTTCCCCAAGAATGTTGTCCACTAGCCTTGCCAATGATGACGCTGTTTCTTTAGCATTGTTCTCCCCTAAGGCAAGAAGAGCGTTGCCGGACTTTAATTGAGAAATCACGCCAACTGCGATGAGAGGCATTAATACAAGAGAAATACCGCCTATCAGTAATTTTGATTTAATTGAGTTGAATTTCATACTTTTCTCCCTGTTCATAAATTATTGATGCACCCTTTAACCTTTGAACTAGCTCCTATATAAAATATGGTCCGTTCATCTCAGGTTTCGCGGCGATGGTCATAAAGCAAATATCCCGTTTGCAAGCTGTGAATGAACAAGTCTTTGCTTTATTTCCTCAAATGCCCCCATAGCATGATTTACTCAGTCATAGATCCGATCTAAAGTAGGGTATCTAGGAAAAAATTTGTTGTCCAATATATTTAAATTGACTATTTAATACCTGAAAGGTATCAGAGGACATATGGAACTTCGTCATTTGAAATATTTCATTGCAGTGGCCGAAGAGTTGCATTTCGGCCGTGCTGCACGGAGGCTGTGTATTTCTCAGCCTCCGCTAAGCCGCCAAATTAAGCTTCTGGAGGAGAAGATCGGCGTAAATTTACTGGAGAGAACAAAACGGCGGGTGGTTCTTACTCCTGCAGGAGAGATTTTTCTTGCGGATGCGAAGGCCATTGTCGCTCAAGCTGAGAATGCTATACGCAATGCTCAGCGTGCCGCTCATGGTCAAGTTGGCAAACTGGCTGTCGGATTCGTTCACTCCGCAGGATATAATAAAATTCCTTCTATTTTTCGTTTGATGCGTGCGCGTTATCCGGAAGTATCCCTGTCCTTAGATGAGATGACGATTGAAGAGCAGGAGAAAGCATTGAATGGGAATCATATTGACGTTGGGATTGTACGCCCTCCCCTAGTTTCAACTGAGGGATTGAGTGTGCAAGTCATTAGTTCAGAGCCTCTGGTAGTCGTTCTGCCTGAGACGAGTCATTTGGCAGAAGAGGATCTAATATCTTTTACATCTCTCGCTCAGGAACCTTTTATCCTAATCTCACGTCTTGCCGCACCAGGTTATTACGATCAGTTTATAAATTTATGTGCCAGTAATGGGTTCACGCCTAATATCGTGCAGGAAGTTAAAACTTCTCCTGCAATTATTAATTTGGTTGCCAGTGGCATAGGGATATCGATTCTTCCCTCTTCATTAGAGAATTTGCAACGTGCTGGCGTTGTTTACCGTCCTTTAAAAAAAACGGTACCGACTTCAGATCTGGCAATTGTATGGCATATTAATGACAAATCACCAATACTTTGGTCATTTTTAAAAATTGTTTGGGAAGTAACCGGCATAGAGTTCTCTATGATATAATTGCAATTATAAATACTTATCCAACATGTTGGAGCCAGTGATCGCATATGCCGCACAAAAATTCTAACTGCCTCAACGGAAAGAGATGTCAGAGGAGCGAGAAGGATCTTTAATTAAAGGGCATGATACAGATAATTAATTCCAGATTTCCTTAGAATCCAATTGCGCACATTTATTGTATTGGGATGGCACTTGGCAATTTAAAGAAAATATTTACCACACGAACATTAACCTTCTTCCTGAGCCCGCAAGTTTCTCCCGCCAGCTTATCTGATCAACGACAATTATTAAAACAGGAGGATACGATGAGAGTTTTTCAAGTCGCAGGTACCTGGTCTACGGAGAAGGCGCATATAAGTTCACGGTCAGATCGATTGCTTGGCCCAGGTGAAGTACGTATAAAAATGAAGGCATTAGCCCTGAATTACCGAGACCTCATCGTCCCTGAACGTGGTTGCGGTTCGAGGATGATGAGCTTGGCGTTGAGATGGTAGAAATTTTCCGGAATTGTTCAGAAATGGAGCAACTACAAAGAAGAGATTACCCAAAGAGCATCTCAATGGAGTGGAAATCCTGATAGATTAAAGAAGCTGGCGTCGTAAAAACTCTTCATCTGCGTCGTTGCTGCAAAATTTCTATCATTACGACGTACTCTAGTACGCCGAAATGATAGAAATTTTGCGCGCCTAGCATATAAAGCTTTTTACTTAGCCAGCTGAAATTTTAGGTTTTTACGAGATTATCAAAGAAGATGATTTCGTAAAAAGTCACTTTGTGAGTAGGGATGGAGTCTGGAAAAAGCTCGATATACGAGGCGTAGTGTCTGAAACGGCAATTAGGTAGTACATGTGGTACAGCTAATTGCCGTTTCAGACCTACAACGAAGTAGATCGGGCTTTTTACGAGTCCATCAAAGAAACTTTTCATCTAAAAATACATCTGTCACCTTTTTCGTGCCATTTAAGAGCCATATGAGTTATCCTAACTTTTGCAATCTGCAAAATAAGATCCTTCCTCTTTTTCTCAAACTTTCTCTGCCCTGACTCTGGGCGGAATCCCTGCTTTACGACGCGTAAAAATCTGGTATCTTGGCTCTTGAGTGAACTGCTGCTATCTTTTTTAAATTGTTCAGTGTAGACCTCGGTTAATTGTGAGAGTTGGCCGATATTTTTGACGTGCTCACTTTTCAAACTTAAGTCTGTTGCATTTAATCTACTACTCCATCGACAAGAATTACTGATTTTACACTAATAGACATGAAATTTTTCGCCTTGGACTCTATACAAAAAAAACTGGTCCTGCTGACGCTCTTAACGGTCACACCCTGCCTCGCCATTCTAGCATATTCCGGAATAGAACAACGACGGCTGTTCATCAGTAAGGCCCAGTCAGATGTGTTATTACTGACCAACAGAGTTGCCAAAGCACAAAAAATGCTTACCGAGTCAACCCGGCAGATTCTCTCCACTCTGGCCCAAGCCCCTACAATTCAGGCCATGGAACCCAAGGCAAGCTCGGCTGTTCTAAGGAACGTGCTGCGGAAGAATCCAGACTACAATAATTTCATTTTAGTTGATCTCAGCGGGAACGTTCTAGCTTCAGGAAAATCTTTCAGCGAAACCAACCTTGCAGATCGTCAGCATATAAAGGAAGCACTTAAAAAAAATGATTTTGCAGCCGGGGAATATATCGTAACTAGAGTCGGAACAGCGAATCCGGCAATTACTTTTGCCTATCCCATCCCCGATAAAGAAGGAAGACCCAAAGGCGTTTTGGCCGCTACCCTCAAGCTAGATGTTTTTTCAAAACATTATGATTTCTCGCAGTTCCCTGATGATTCTTTTTTGGCCATAACCGACAGTAAGGGAATTCGGCTCTTTTATTTCCCGGCACGAGAAAAGACCAATCCCATAGGTAAGCCTATAAAAGCAACATCCTGGAACATCGCCAGGAAAGGTGGGAACGATGGCCTCTTCTTTCAAACTGGGTCAGATGGCCTGCGCAGAGTGTTTGCATACGTAAAAATTCATCTGCCTCGAGAAGATTCTCCATATCTTTATGTATGGGCCGGTATACCTGAAAAGTATATCCTCGCTCCGGCCAACGCCACCTTAATCAGAAATTTACTGCTCCTACTTCTGGTCACGGTGGTATCACTTTTCATATCCCTGGTTACTGCCAGAAACACATTAATACTGCCAATACAAAATCTTAGGCTTTTGATTCAAAAATTTGCCAAAGGGGAGCTTGATGCGCGTAATGATCATCCAGTTCACACAGGCGAGCTAGGGCTACTGACCGCCGCTTTTTATAATATGGCCGAATCCCTGGCAATGAACAGGAAAATGTTGGAAGAGAGTGATGAACGCTTCAAAACCATCGCCAACTTTGCTTATGACTGGGAATACTGGCTAGACCAGGATGGAAAATTCATTTATTTGTCGCCCTCTTGCAAACTCATTACCGGCTATGACGAGGAAGAAATTTCTTCCGATCCTCAGTTAGTGTGGAAAATGGCCAAGCCTGAATATGCCCAAAAGGTTTGCCAGCATTATTTTGGAGCAATAATGAACGATAGCTCCAACTATTCAATGGAATATCCTATTCTTAAAAAAAATGGCAAAGAGGCCTGGTTAGAGCATAATTGCCGTCCGGTTTACGACGCTCAGGGGAAATACAGAGGGCGAAGGGGCAGTAACCGCGACATCACTGGTCACAAGCAGGCGGAGGCTGCTCTTCTGTCAGAACGTCAATATTTGATAGACATCATTGACTCTCTGCCGGATGCCACTTTTATCATCGATAATGACAAGCGTATAGTCGTATGGAACAGGGCTGCTGAGAAAATGACAAACGTTAAAAGGGAGGATTTGCTCGGCAAGGGTGACTATGCCTACTCAGTTCCTTTTTATGGTGAAAGCCGGCCCAGCCTGATTGATCTTATCAAACTCTCAGAAAGGGAAAGGGAAAGTTCTTATTCCAATGTCAAGCGACACGATGATAGGGTTTATGCGGAAACCTTTATTCAAAATTTAAATGATGGTGCTGGTGCATATGTTTGGGCGGTAGCCGCGCCACTATATGATAAAACAGGTTCATGTATCGGAGCTATCGAAGTCATCAAGGACCTTACGGAGCTTAAGGAATCGGAAATAGCGAACATGCAGTTGCAAGAGCAGTTGACACAGGCACAAAAAATCGAATCAATTGGACGTCTCGCAGGTGGAGTGGCGCACGATTTCAATAATATGCTTGGGGTTATTCTGGGCCATACCGAGCTGGCAAAGAAGCAGCTGGATAAAAATCAGCCGCTCTTTTACAACCTTGAAGAGATTAGTAAAGCAGCCAAGCGTTCTGCTGATATCACCCGGCAACTTCTGGCTTTTGCCCGGAAGCAAACCACTGCGCCTCAGGTTATAGACTTAAACGAAAGCGTAGAAGGAATACTGGAAATGCTGAGGCGGCTCATAGGAGAGGATATAGATTTGTCCTGGAAACCTGGAGAAAGCCTCGGGTTGGTGTCAATGGATCCCTCTCAGCTTGACCAGATTCTCACAAATCTTTTTGTCAATGCCAGGGATGCAATTGCCGATACCGGTAAAGTTACCATTGAAACCGAGAATGTGGTTTTCGATGAGGCTTATTGTAGACTACACCCTACTTTGGCTCCCGGCGAATATGTAATGCTGGCTGTCAGTGACAACGGTTGCGGCATGAATGCGGAAACCTTGGCTCATCTATTCGAACCATTTTTCACTACCAAGGAAATGGACAGGGGAACTGGCCTTGGCTTGGCTATGATCTACGGTATTGTCAAACAGAATAAGGGATATATTGATGTTTACAGTGAGCCGGGGCAAGGCTCTACTTTCAAAATATACTTGCCACGGATTCGAGAAAATACTGTTGCGACACCTAAGGAAGATGCAGCTAATTCGGTGGCGCAGGGTAATGAAGTGATCTTGTTGGTTGAGGATGAGCCGATGGTCTTAGACATGACCACGAGGATGCTTGAATTTAATGGATACAAAGTCCTATCCGCTGCGACACCGGGAAAGGCCATCGACCTTGCCCAAGAATATGTTGGAGATATACACCTCCTTTTAACCGATGTTGTGATGCCCGAAATGAATGGTAGGGCTCTCTCCAGGAAACTGCTATCTCTCCATCCCAAACTCAAATGCCTTTTTATGTCCGGTTATACGGCCAATATCATAGCCAATCAAGGAGTGCTGGAACAAGGTTTCCATTTTATCCAGAAGCCGTTTTCCAGCACTGATCTTGCCACCAAAATCAGAGAGATACTAGACAAAAATTAGCCCTTTGTGTTTGCGTTCCGATGACGTGTATCTCAGCAATAATTAATAATTATGATGCGACCCCGAAATTTCTCCTTTACGCTGAAAACCAAAATTCGAGACGTGTCCCCGTTGCCTTTACACCACGTTAGAAGCGATCAGGAGGGTGGAGGGTTTTCAGGGAATCTGGGTAACGTATCTCCATCACACGACCATTCCGTTCGTGAGTCCCAGTGTATGCGTGCTTGAGGCTTAATAGGGATGGGATCATCGGATGAGCCTGCAGGAACCACCACCCCGTTCAATTCAGGAACTAACCGTGCAACCGGGCTACCGCATTCAGAACAGAATTGTCTCGAAAACCTTAACGCCTCAGGAACTTTGAATTGCTTGAGCCGTGATTCTCCATGAGTAAAGACAAGCGTTGCGTCTGTCATTATCAGATTGGAAGCATGTCCTGTTCCTGATGACTTCCTGCAGCGTGAACAATGGCAGTGATAAAAACGTTCTGGATCACCGGTTACTTCATATTTTACAGCTCCGCATAAACAGCTGCCCTTAAGTTTTACCTGTGTCATTTTGTTACCTCAGGATAGATTTTTCTGAAATTAAATCGGTCTTCTTTTAATTCCATTCTCAGTTCTGGCACATAACGCAAACATCTGCGGCCTATCCGCAGAATGTTTGCGTTGGAATTAAGCATCATGTCCCTGGGACTTCCCCAGCAGGCATCAATGCTACAATAGTGTCGCGGAGTTTGGGGAGATCACGGGCCACTCGCTGGAGCCATCGTTCGATTGGCTCTGTCCTGAGACGAAACGTGGATCGATCCCATGATCTCGTGATTGCTACTAGTTTTGAACGTTCGGAACTCCAGACGAGCGAATCACAATAGCGCGGGTAAAGCCAAATTCCACCACCGCTAAGGCCATTTGGGTGCACCAGCTCAAGGCCAAGATCTGCAGTTGACTGCGGTGGATACTCGAGGAACAGGGCGTCAATCTGCGGGTCTGACTTAACGGAAGAGGTGAGGAGGCCAAGAGAAAACGGACGTTTGCCGGTTTTGTCGAGAGCTATAGCCTCATCAGCCGGAAACCCTTGCACCATGAATGGAGTGTGAGAATCATGCCGCTGTCCACAAAGCAAATCATCGAGATCCAAAAAACGGAGGCCTGATTGAGCGGCCGAGGATTGTTCCAGCTGGATCCACGCAACATCGACGTTCGGAGAAGACGTGTCCTGTGAGTGACCTATAAAGGCGATGCCAGGGTGATCGTGCATACCGCGTGGCACAATGCGAATATGAGATTCGAAAGAAATGTCATCGAAGAGATGTGCTGCCGTGGCAATAAGACAGGAAGCGTTGATCTTTACAGCTGTGCCGCTTCCAATCGCGACCTCGCCGCTGGGCTGGGAAACAATGATTGCAACGGATCGATCTGATACGTAGTTGATCATTGCTTCGTTTGCCTCGCGAACTCCCGGAGGCAAGTGCAGGATTCGGTTGTTTTTAGACTTCACGTGATTGGCTCCTTGTGTTGCCTGGCTAACGTCAAATTCACCGCGTGGTGAAGCCATCAGGCGAAACGACATGTTGGGTTCTGATTACATTTCGGCGGCATACAACCAGTTATTCTGCTGGTCTGCATAACATACCCGAAAGGGGTGTATACAGAAAAGTGACACCCTTTTGTGACGTTGATCGAATTCTTTACAAAGACATATCATTCCAACTTATGATAACCTATGGAGCGGAATCAGGATAGGAGATAATGGTAAGTACTTTGCCGGGCATCTGTGGGCAAAGGATGTTTGAGGTGGTCTTTTGGAACGCTGTAGGCTGAAAAAAAGAAATGGGCGGCAACTCTGCTGCCGCCCGTACCAGGAAGGGCTAATGGAACCAGTGTATCCACCCCCGGCTCAGTAAATAGTTATATGCAAAATTCTTCGATCAGGCCTCAAGCCGCTTGGCGAATTCGTGCCGGTTGTAGCCAGCTACAACCCAGGAGCCGTTTATAGAACATTCCGTGTCGCATTGTTCACCGTCGTACACCTCGACTTGCATTTCCAGGGCGACTTCATCTTTTAACATGTGGGTTTCGTTTATAATTTTCATATTCCCTCTATTGTTATAGTACGCAGACAGTTTTTTCCAGCTCTTCCAGGCGTTGCATCACGTATTTATGCAATTTGGTTCTGGTCATTCCGTGGGATTCGAAGCCGTTTACCAGGTCGGGAATATTGTTGTATCGGCCAGGGGTGTAGATCAGGCCGACCAGGTCGCGGACGTCCATGATGCAGCGCATCGCTTTGATTATTTCCGGTTTGCCAGTCTGGATCTCTGCCGGTTGGTTTATCCTTTTGGTGTTGTCCACTACCAGCCGTAGCATGGGTTCTTTCCGCATTATTTTCTGGCTGTTGATGCTCATTGCGCACCTCCCATTGCCAGATCGAGCACTCTGATCGTGCCGCCGATTTTCTGCAGGGAGTATCCGGTCGATCGCAGATGCGCTGCCATCTCCCTATTGGTGGCAATCAGTTTGCGGTTGAGCTGCTGCTTGCGGCACCAGTCGACATAGGAGGAGTGTAAATCGGATAGCCGGACGTATTCTTCCTGTGCCAGATGGGTCTCGTTGGTGAGGAAGTTGCGCATGGAGCTGATCTTGTCTACCGAATAGGAGACCTCCGGAAGGTCGGCCATGATATCCTCGGTGTTGATTCCGGTAAGGCGCTGCAGCAAGCGCAGGCTGACGGAGCTTGGCCGCAGAATGATCTTGGTCAGATCCATGGTATAGCGGATATCCGGTATATATCCGATATGGATTGCATCCTACAAACTTGACCGATCAGCGCGCACCGTCGAGGATGCCGTAGATTGCTGGAAACATCTCAAACAAACCTTTGGCAAGCTACCGACCGCCTGATGACGGAGTTGCTCAAAAAGAAAAACATGAAAGGATGGCTGACAGTCAATCCAACGACAAAAAAGCCATACCTGACGATCAGAAAGGCCCTACTGAGGGCTGCTCAGAAAGCAGGAATCGAAAAGCACCTATACCATCACCTCCTGCGCCATTCGTTCGGTACCGCCGCGACAGTGGCCGGTTATGATCTGTCTGCTCTACAGTCGATCATGGGTCACTCATCACCAAACACGACTGGGATATATCAGCACCTGGCCGGGGAGTATCTACGCACCCAGGGCCGGAAGTTGAACGATCATATCAAACTGGAAAACCGCGGAAACAATGACCAAGAGAAGAATTAAATCAGGACCAAAATGACTAATCCGGCTGGTGTCCACATGGACATCAGGACATAAATATACTCATGTATTTATAATAATTGACAATACTAGACAAGGTTTGCTAACTTCGAATCCGGGGTGTCGGGGGTTCGAATCCCTCCGGGTGTACCAAAATATAAAAGGTTTGAGCATCTTGGCTGAAACCTTTTTTTGTTTGCCTTTCCCCTGTGCAATACTTGTTGCATCGCCGTCAATTTGTGAATTACGCTAAATTGAATGCTATCCGGTCATAATCCAAGCAATTCGACCCACAACCTGCTTATGTTTTACTTAGGGTTACTACATAAACTAACCGGAATGATATTTTCATCCATCACCAGGCTGAAAAAGAAAGGTTATCTTCATGATTCGGAGGAAAAAATGACAATCAGGATCGTAAGATTGGGGAGTCCCAAAGAGGACGGTGAAGGATTGCGGATAGGAACGGTGCGGCGGCCTCCTCGTGGTGTTAAAAAGGAAGACTACGCCAGGAAGAATATCTATGATGTCTGGTTCCCTAATTTGTCTCCAAGCGAGGCTCTGGTGAAAGAGGCCCAGGCTGCCGATAACGAGAAGTCGTGGAAAATGTTCAAAAGAAAGTTTCTGGCCGAGCTAAAAGCACCTGAGCCAAGTAGGGATCTGGATCTGCTGGCGGCGTTGTCTCACCAAACGAATATGTCAATCGGCTGCTATTGCGAAGACGAGGCTCGCTGCCATCGCTCAATTTTGAGAGAACTTCTCATTAAGAGAGGAGCGGACGTTAAATAGGAACTCTGTTTCTGTCTCATTAAATGTGACAAACATGTTAGGTAATTTTTACCTAATCATTTTTTGTTCCGGATAAATTTTATCCATCCCCCATTCCTACATGTAAATACACAATCGGCAGATACCACATAACTGATTAGTATCTAATCATTTTTTTGAATGTCATATAATACCGTTCCGGGAATGGAATTTGCTCGTGCATTTCATATTTGATGGACTCGTAAAAACCTAAAATTTCAGATGGCTAAGTGAAAAGCTTCATATGCCAGGCGCGCAAAATTTCTATCATTTCGGCGTACTAGAGTACGTCGTAATGATAGAAATTTTGCAGCAACGACGCAGATGAAGAGTTTTTACAACGCCATCATACTTCAAGTTAACGGATATCTATGAACCCTTATTCCCAACACAAAAACGGAGGATGAGATGCAAAGATTCACCAACAAGTCAGTAATTAGTCCATTTATCGCTGTAACTTATTTTACGGTGGCAATCACAGGAATTCTGATGCTGTTTCATTTTAAATTACCGGGAATTCACTCGGTGCATCAGTTAGGCGGTGTAGTATTTATTTTTGGAAGCATCATTCATCTGCTGCTGAACTGGCGGATTTTTGCTTCCTACTTTAATAATGGAAAGGCAATTTTTGGTGTACTCGCAGGGGTTCTGACCCTGTTATTCATCCTGGTAGTAAGTCCACCCGAACAGAACAGGGAGAGGTTCCACGGCGGCAGGAATCATAATCCCATGTATGAAAGTAATTAGGTAAGATAAGTTCGTGATAAACGTTCACAAGTATCCCATATGCTCACGGACAGACCGTCACAAGGGCGGAGTTAGAACCCGCCCCTACAATGCCCGTCGGCCTCTTGTGTTCTCTGGAGACTGCTAAACGTTTACCGGCTCAAGGTTGTACGAGTATTTTGCTTTTCCCCGATAAACAGTTACGGATCGTATGCCGAATGGGACAATTGGAGCAAACGAGACAACTCCAATTTGCCCATTTAAATGGCGGAGGTGATTCAGATCTTCGGTATGGAAGGTAAATCATCAGCTATTTGTTCCACCACCTGCTGTGTCCTGCTGCGCTTCAACCAGGCCGAGATGGCGGGCCTGGTCGTAGAGTCGCTGCGCCATGCGTAAAGTGGCTTGATCGACCATCCTCCCGTCAACGGCGATCGCCCCGCGTATCTGTTGTCTGGCCGCATGGGCGGCCTGAAGAACAATGACCGCCCGATCAATATCCTCCTGAGAAGGAGAGAAAACCTCGTTGATGGTTTCAAGCTGGACCGGATGGATTGCCCATTTGCCGTCGCACCCCAAGGCTCCTGCCATCGCCGCCGACTTTCGCAGCCCTTCGCTGTCTTTGAAGTGTCCGTATGGAGCGTCAATGGCCAGCAGGCCATTGGCCTTGGCCGCCATCACCATGCGGCTGAGGGCAAAATGCCAGCGGTGGCCCGGATAGATATCGGCTTCGTTTTCCCCATGTCCGGAGATGGAAACCAGACGAGCGCCGACTGAGGCTGAGTAGTCGGCGATACCAAATACCAGGCTTTGCACCCGTCGGGCGGCCCCGGCAATGGCTTTGACTTCAGCCAGCCCTTCAGCAGTTTCAATAGAGGCTTCTATGCCGATTGTACCGGAGAGTTGCCTGGCTTGTTCGATCCCATTCAGCATTCGGTCTACGAAATGAATATCACCGGGATGATTAACCTTCGGTACGACAATCGAGTGCACCTTCTCCCCTGCCCCTTCGATTATTTTCAGCAGATCCCGATAAGCATAAGGCGTGTCGAGGCCATTGATGCGGATACTGACTGTCTTCTTCCGCCAGTCTATGGTTTGCAATGACTCAAGGACCTGCTTTCCAGCAGCTTCTTTTGCCTCTTGCGGGACGCTGTCTTCCAGGTCAAGCATAATGACATCGGCCTCGCTTTCGGCGGCTTTCGTATGCATTTTCCGAACATGTCCGGGAACGGACAAAATCGAGCGATAGGGTTTCATGGGATGCCTTTCCTCCTGATGAGGATTAATTGAAGTGGATTAAAGAATAAGCTGCGCATGCATTACATCCGAACCTATCACTATACCAGCTTTCAAATCAGGAATAAATTGGTTAAACAGCCACATGTTTGCTGCTGCTGCAGGATCAATGTCCAACGACTAAAAAAACGCTGGGATTCCCGGGACAGTACAGGTATCATACCTCCCTCGATTTACTGGGTCTCTTTATGGCAGGATTAGCCGGTGCAATAGCAGGAATCGTAAGGCCGACGCTTTCCGAATCACCTCTTAACTACTTAAGGTCACAATTAATTCATGGATACGCAGGAACCAGCTTCCCAAAATAGGATGTATATCATCATCGCAGCGCTTCTGGCACTTTTTCTGGGAGCCATGGACGCCTTGATCGTCAGTGCGGCAATGCCGTCAATTGTCGCTGATCTCGGAGGCTTGGCCTTGTACAGCTGGGTGTATTCCGCCTATTTTCTTGCCCGTGCGGTTTCTCTTCCGGTATTCGGCAAACTAGCAGACCTTTTTTCCACCAGAAGGCTCTTTCTTATTTCCATCACCGTGTTTCTGCTGGCCTCGCTTGCAGCGGGTGCCGCTCCGTCCATGTTTGTTCTGATTGGTGCGAGAGTCTTCCAGGGGATTGGAGCCGGCGGAATTTTTGCCCTGGTGTATATAGTGCTTTCGGACATCTCGCCTCCCGGGGAACGCGGCAAAACACTGTCGCTCGGAAGTTCTGTCTGGGGAATTTCGTCGATCATCGGTCCGACCCTCGGCGGCTTTATCGTCACATATGTCTCCTGGAGGTGGATTTTTTTCCTCAATGTTCCTCTTGCTCTCGCATCCCTTGCGACCATAGGCCGTTGCCTGAAGCATCATTCGCACCCCTCCAAGAACGTGCAGTTGGACTTTGCCGGGATTACCTGTCTTTCCGGTTTTATCCTTTCCTTTCTGACTATCTTCATTATCGGTGGCCGGGATTACGACTGGATGTCCGGACAGATAGTCGGTCTCGGCTTGCTGTCGGTGATTTTTGCCGTGCTTTTTGTCGTTGCGGAAAAACGAGCTGTTGATCCGGTGCTCAATCTTCGTTTTTTCGGACGACCGGTTTTTGCCCTGGGCAACGGCGCTGCCTTCTGCGCCAGCTTTGCCATCTTTTCCCTCTTTGCTTATGTCCCGCTCTTTATCGAGGGTGCATTAGCCAAAACGCCGATGCAGGTGGGAATAACCATGCTCTCCTTAAGCCTGGGCTGGTCTGCCGGCTCTCTTCTGCTCGGCCGTTTTGTTGACGGTGCAGGCAGCAGAATGGCTGCCGTTCTGGGAGGAGGCATGATCGTGCTCAGCAGCGCGGCTATGTTGTTTTTTAGTCCGGAAACATCCCTCGTCACCTGTTTTCTCGTCTTTCTGCTGGCAGGTCTCGGCATGGGCTTTGTCACCCTCTCCACCCTGTTGCTGGTGCAGGCCGACCTTTCCGACGTCAATCTCGGAGTGGCCACATCCTTTCACCAGTTTTCCAGGACGCTGGGAGGAACAATCGGAGTTGGTATCTGCGGCGGAGTGGTAACCACGGGGCTGTTTCATAATCTGCAGGCATCTGCCACCATGATTCCGGATAAGGTCATGGAGCTGCTGCACAAAAGCATGGAAAATCTTTTCCGCGAAGAATTCAGAAATATGTTGAGCCGGCAGAGTGAGGCTGTTCTGGCAGCGGCGGTATCGGATGCCATGTCGGCGGTATTTTGGATCATTCTCGGAGCGGCATTGCTCTGCCTGGTTTGTAGTGTGGTGTTGATCATAAGACGACCGGCCAAAAATCCCAAGTAACAGCTACAATCGGGAGCACTAGCTTGAAAAACATGACAAGAGCATACATCAAATTCATCATAGGCTTGTTTCTTTGTTTCGGAATCGGTGGTGCCTGCCGTTTTTTCGGGCTGCCGGTTCCGGCCCCGCCGGTACTTATGGGCGCTCTTCTTGTTGTGGCAATGAGCTGCGGCTACAGCCTCACCGACCGTTTTTTAGCTCGACGCTCTACAGCCACCCGAAATTTCCCTGCCGAAACTGCCGGGACCTGTAATGGTGAGTCAAAAAACAAAGGCAATGAATCTCATGGATAAGTCTGTTATCGGCATGCTGATTGGTTTTCTGATCGGTGCTGCGTGCCGTTGGTTTGATCTACCGGCTCCCGCCCCACCCAGATTTGTCGGATCACTTTTAATCGTGGCGATGACTTTAGGCTATATTGTTATCGGCCACCTCGTGGCCCCATGAGCGATGCGAATTGCGCCTGTTTGTGCGTTCTTACGCACTGCTAAACGTTTACAGGTCCAAGCTTATACCAGCACTTTGCTATTTTTGGTGAACGTCACTTTTTTCAGCTCTATTGCGCCACCATTTTTCAATTGTAATGAGCGGCAAAATTGATGCACCAACGAGAGTTGCCAAACCGATATCATATAGAGTAATGGGCGTCGAACCAAATATACGGTGCGCAAAAGGCGTATATATAAACAGCCACTGCAGCGATAACAGCACTCCCACTCCAATAAAAATTACCTTATTACTGAACAGGCCGATTTTAAAAATCGAACCTTTCAGGCTTCGGCAGTTCTGTAGGTAAAAGATCTGGAACATGATGACCGTGCAAACAGCCACCGTCTGGGCCTCGGCTATTGCGCGGTTCGCTGCAACTCCCGCGGCCAGCTCCCTTGAATACTGAAACTGGAACAAGCCGATGGCGCCGGCCGCCATCAGGACGGCCACAATCAGGGTCCTAAAGATCACGAAACCTGTGAACACAGGTTCCTGCGGCGATCGCGGAGGACGACGCATGATATCGGGTTCATTCACCTCAAAGGCCAGCGGCAGTGCCAGACTTACCGCGGCGATAAGGTTGATCCAGAGCAACTGGACAGGCGACATCGGCAGGAGTAATTCAACGCCTGTAGTCTCGAAAGGAAAAAACGCCACCGCGTAAATCAGAATGATCGCAAGGCCGAGGTTTGTCGGCAGCACAAAGGCCAGCGATTTAATGAGATTATCATACACCCGGCGGCCTTCTTCAACTGCGGCGACGATGCTGGCAAAATTATCATCCGTCAGCACAATGTCGGCCGCTTCTTTTGAGACAGCAGTCCCGGTAATGCCCATTGCCACCCCGATATTCGACTGCTTCAGCGCGGGAGCGTCGTTCACGCCGTCACCCGTCATGGCGACAATGTGACGGCGATCCTGCAGCGCCCGGACAAGACGCAGCTTATGTTCGGGAGCCACCCGTGCAAAGATATTGCTTTCCGTCACAACCAGTTTCAACTCCTCATCCGTGATCATCTGGATTTGAGCGCCGGTGACGGCAGCATGACCGGAAGCAAGCCCCAACTGCTTGCCTACAGCGGCGGCGGTACCGTGGTGATCTCCCGTTATCATCTTGACCGTGATTCCTGCCGTGTGACAGGCTTGCACGGCGCGAATTGCTTCGGGACGAGGCGGATCAATCATACCTTGCAGCCCAATAAGCGTCATGTCGCGCGCGATTATCTCCATCGAGAGGGTTCGGACCTGGCTTCCGGGGCTTCCCGAACTTTTCGTACTTTCCAGGTGTTTTGAGGCGATAGCCAGCACCCGCATTCCGTCCGCGGCCAAAGCATCAACTTTTTTGAGCACATCGGTGGCATTGAACGTTTCTTTGCAACGCCTGAGTATTGCCTCAGGGGCACCTTTCATGACGACCCATGGATACCCACCGGGATCCTGATGCAAGGTTGCCATAAACTGGTTCTCCGACTCAAAGGGTATCACGTCGATTCGCATATATCTCTTTCGTTCCGCGTCTACATCCAACCCAAGTTTTAATGCCGAGGTAATCAATGCCCCTTCGGTGGGATCTCCGCTCATTTTCCACAAGCCGCCCTCCTCAAAGACCACGGCGTCATTACAAAGAGCGCCACATAAAACCAGTTGCCGCACAGCCTCCGGTGTTTCGCCGATTTCCCTGTCGTTCTGCAGCAGCCGGCCAACGGGTTCGTAGCCTACGCCGGTCACCTGAAATTCGTCATCCGGAATCCAAAGTGTCTGGACAGTCATTTCATTGCGGGTAAGGGTGCCGGTTTTATCGGAGCAAATGGTTGTGGTACTGCCAAGGGTTTCAACCGCGGGCAGATTACGAATGATCGCCCGGCGATGGGCCATGCGCTGTACGCCTATTGCCAGGGCGATGGTCACAATGGCCGGCAGCCCCTCCGGGATTGCACCGACCGCCAGAGCAATTGCAAAAATCAGCGTATCCTTGAAAGCAACTCCAAACGCGACTCCCCGATTGACCATTCGTATCATGCCGACCAATACCATCACCACCGATACCGCCAGAACCGAGATGGTGATAACTTTACCGATTGAAGCAAGAGTCTTGGTGAGCGGAGTCTGCAGGTCGACAACTTCTCCCAGCAATGTAGAGATGCGGCCTAGTTCGGTCTTGCTTCCGGTAGCCACGACTACGGCCGTACCGGTGCCGTAGGTTACAAATGTTCCGCTGAAACAGAGACATAACCGATCCCCAATACCGGCATTCTCGTCCACTCTAGCCGTAGATTTCTGAACCGGCACCGATTCTCCTGTCAGCGCGGCCTCGTCGATACGCAGATTACTGACGGCTATCAGACGAGCATCGGCTGGAACCTTATCGCCCGATGCAAGTAGAATGACGTCACCGGGGACCAGACCGGTAACCGGCAGATCGATTCGCCTGCCGTCGCGGATAGCCGTGGCGATTTGGGGAACCATGTCAAAGAGGGCCTCAATGGCTTTTCTGGCCCGGTTTTCCTGAACAAAACCGATAACGGTGTTGATCACGACAACAGCAAATACCACAGCCCCATCGGTAACTTTGCCAAGCACGATCTCAAGAGCTGCGGAGCCGATGAGGACCCAGATGAGGGGGTTGTCAATCTGCCGCAGAAGCAGCGTAAAAACGCTTTCGCCTGGCTCTCGCTGAAGGAGATTGGGACCATGAACAGCTAGACGCCGCCTCGCCTCGCCGGTTGCTAAACCGGACTCTGTTGATTCGAGGATACGTAAAACATCAGCAACCGTTAAACTGTGCCAGGCAGGCTCTTCTCGACCTGCCAAAGGTTTCTCCAGCATGATTTTTATCGTTTTCCTCCAGGTAAATGACATTAACCGTGGAATATCGATAACAACAAAAACTTCTCTCTTCCAAACTTTCTTTCAGCTATGCTATAGGGACGTGTCTCATTGAAACAGTAATTTAGATATTATCCGCCTGTTAATCGGACCAGATTTTCGAGACAGCGGAAAGAAATACCTTCAGCACCGGTTCTTCCTGACGGCGCGCCAAACAGGCTATGGACAAAGGTAGCCCAAAACGCTCCTTTCTCCGGACAGCGATACTTCCGTCAATTTCTTCCTGCATAACTTCCTGCTCGAAGAGCAGAGAAATTCCGGTTCCGGCCTTGATCATGCTCTTGATAGTAGCTTCCTCATCCGCCAGAGCGACCTGAGCAGGAGAAAGGTTATGTTTCTTGAACAACTGCGAGGCAACATTATAAAAAGGGCAGTCGGCCGGAGTCATGATCCATGGAAACCGGTCGAGCTCGGAAGGTTGAGCCGCCATCAGCTGTTCCCGCCAGGCGACTGGACCGGCGATTACCAGTCTGAGCTTTTTGAGTTCGATGGCAATAATTTTCTCGGAACTGTTGTTACCGCACATAAAACCTGCATCGAGTTCTCCAGCTTCCAGTTTATTCAACACCTCTCCGGTCATGCATTGCAGGAGGTGCATATGCAGGTTCGGATGCCTGGTTTTTATTACGGAGAAAAGTTCAGGAATGCGAAGGGAGTCGGCACTGGAATTGATGCCTATCCGAAATTCGCCATTGAGGGTTTTCTGCAATTTTCCAGCCTGACTGACCATCTCCTCAACAATAGCCAGAGCTTTTTCTGCATGTTCCCTTAAGGTAATCCCTTCGGCTGTAAGGATCATCCCTTTGGGAGTTCGTCGAAAGAGCGATATTCCCAGCTCCTCCTCAAGATTTTTAATATGGGCACTGATTGCCGGTTGACTGGCATGGAGCCTTTTGGCGGCTTTGGTCAGATGCCCTTCTTCGGCTACTATTTTGAATGTACGGAGTTGATAGAGTTCCATGATTTTATTCCGGCGTATTTTATAAGAGGATTGCCGAAATATACCAGAAAGGGCGAAACCAGGTGATCATTTTTTCTGAAGATGTCGATTCGAAACAACAATTGGCTTGTTGCTCCGACCATCTTTAAAATAACAGTTAGGCAAAGGAGCCGAAAAAAGTAAAAAAGAGGCACGACATGACGAGAAAAGAACTCCTGAAGAGCATCATGTTATATTTATTAACGCCTGAAGACACAACAGAAACAGGATGCTACGCTCCTCTAATAGAGAATGTGGGGCTGTCCGAAAGACGTGCCTGGCTTGGCCCTTTGAAGACGGTCATTTGGGTCGTAACGGCAATCGCAGGTCCATTGTCACTTTGTACCCTGCTGGTTTGACAGGATTTTCCGTGCCTGAAAAAAATACTTATAATTCCAGCAACTCACTTCCGGCACAAGGGGAGCATATGCGAGGAAACAGACACTGTCCATGTTGCCGGACCCATCAAAAGGATCTGGAGTTGTTCACAATGGATTGAAAATTAATAACAATTTACGAAATTCGGCCCGCAACCTCATTTCATCTTCATCCATCGGCTGAGGATCATCTCGCTGCTGTTTTTTGCTGGTGCCGATATCCGATTGAAAGTTGTCCTTACCCAGATCCGCCCGTTTTTTTTCAACCATTTTTTTCAGGTTCTGCCCCTCGACCTCCCATGGATAGGCAATACCATAATGGCTATGAAGGTCACGTTGAAACGATTCATCGGATTCCGGTTTCCCTGGTCGCGGGACGCCGTTTAGTTTATCCTGATCGACAGCTAAAACCACCTTGTCTCTTTCAACGCGCAATGCCTCCAGAGGTACGGCAATGCCTGCTTTTTCTCCGAGTTTCGCGGAGCGGTGTCTTGCAACAGTGACATAGAGAATTTTTCCATTACAGGTGTCGAACTTGATATCCTCGATCTCGCCTATCGCTATCCCCTGTCTGTTGTAGATCGGCATATCCATTATTTTCCGCATAGATCGGGCCTGGATTGCCACATTCTTCAGGTTATCAACAGTGGTCATGCCGATCCGGTGCAATTCATCCTGAGACTGAATCGATTTAATCTGTATTGGCCTATCGCTCACGTCCATTCGTTTATCTCCTGTTTCCAGGGCGTAGACCGAGCTGGTTATGGTTATCGATCCAATGACGGTTAAAAGGAGAGTAAGGTTTTTTTTCATGGTGTTATTCCTCCTGGCTTCATAGGTTGATCTGTCTCGGGGTTCAACCAGCATCTACCCGTTTAGTACCTTAGAAATTCTATTCCGGCTTTTCGGGAAAGAATTTCTAAGGTACTAATCTCCACTAAGCACGGGAACTAGAAAATTCCCCCTTGTGGAGTATTGGAAGCAATTGTGGCGCCTGGAGTTGAATCCAGGCCACCCTCACAGGTAACGAGCCGATACTACACGAAATACCTAGGCCATGGTGTTCAAAAGTATAAACAGATGATGAAAGTGGAGTGGCAATCACGTTCCGGTCAAACAGGCAGCTTATCCGGGTGCGCTCTGCAATGAGGTAAGCAAATACTGAGTCGATGGGGTACTACCATTGATGTGAAAGTCTGAAAAACATCATTTGCTGCCGCCATGACTCACCTTAGAGCGGTAATCATCATCCCAGTCTCTGGTAAGCATAGCTCAATTTGATGCGCTTCACAACCGTCTTTTTAGGGGCTTACAAAAGATTAATATTTCGCGATCACCCATACGGCATGCACAATGCCGGGGATATATCCAAGAAGCGTCAACAAAATATTCAACCAAAAGTGTTTTCCAAATCCCACCTGGAGAAAAACTCCGAGCGGCGGTAAAATTATTGCCACAATAATTCTCAGAATATCCATAGGTTTTCTTCTTATTGGAAGTTTTTCGTCGGGATGATTATACCCATCTCTTCAAGCAGTAATTTTCAAATATATGATTAGCTATGTGAGGTGGCCTTATCGGACGAAAATGGGGTGTTGGTGAACGGCTACCAGTAATCTTTAGGTATATGACCGTTTATTGTGTTTACGAATGCAAAGCCAGCACCTTTTTCATGCGTTGCCACAAAAGTAACCAACCAATTATCAATAGACCTTCAAATACTGCATCCAGCAGATATATGGCAGATATGGTCCCATTAGCCCAATACACCACTTCAACCAGAAGAAGCGCAAAGGCATTGCCGATAGCCAGGATAACGACTTCCAGATGGATCCGACGGCGATACGCCGCCATAACCAGGACAAAACCGGATACCATTAGCAGCAAACCCACTGTTTTCACCAGCCAGATGTCTGTCTTCCCACCGGTAACCAGCTGAAAACTTGTGATATTTAACAGCGGCCAAACTCCGCTGATCAAATAATATAACCCATGAAACCAAGGCAGGAATTTAGCCGGTTTTGTAATCGTCAACACCGTTGAATTCGGCATATTCAGCATACTGAGCATGTCCGTCCTTTTATCATTTGACCGATCAGATCGTATTGAAGATTTCCCTTTTTTATAAATTATTTCTTTCCTACTGTTAAAAATAAAGCAAGATATGTGCCATTGATCACCGGATGAAACCGTTAGAGATTTCGATTGAGTTACCCTGCCTGACAAGAAGCGATTCACAAACAGGCAAGAGAATTGCATTGTTATACGGCAGAGATAGATCCAAGCACATAAAACCAAGCAAACCATGGGAAGTGGGATACCCGCCTAAAAAAAGTGATTTTCCGAAGTGATTTTCTGCCTGAAACGCGATGGAAATTACTTCCACGGAACTCATCTGAAGCACAGAAGGAGGACTTATGTTTCGTATCTACGGCAAATATTGGTGGTCGTTTTTGTTTCGAGGCGTCCTGGCGACAGTCTTTGGTATAATTGCCATTTTTCTTCCAGGGATCACCCTTCAGGTGATGGCTGTTTTACTGGGAGCATTCCTTGTCATCGACGGACTTACATCATTTCTCGTCTCCGTACGTGGCAGGGGAAAAGGATTGCATGGTGGGGCACTGCTCCTTGAGGGACTGGCCGGCATCATAGTAGGAGTCCTCACCTTCGTCTGGCCGGGACTCACAGTGCTGGCCCTTGTGCTGATAGTCGCATTTTGGGCGATGGTCACGGGAGTGCTCGAAATAATTGCTGCAGTTGCCCTCAGAAATGAAATCAAGGGAGAATGGCTTCTGGGATTGAGCGGTATCATTTCCATTCTTTTCAGTGTCATCCTGTTTGTGCATCCGGGAGTCGGCGCTGTGGCAATAATCTGGATGATAGGAGTTTATGCGATAGTCTTTGGCATTGCGATGATTTTACTGGGGTTTCGACTTCGCAAGCATAAGGTTATCGTCAACATCTGAGTAATCCGTGAACTCATTCCTCTCCCGCCGATCCACTTCCGTCAAGACGCCAAAAGCCAGAACTGCGGCAATAAGGGGACCAATCCCATAATACGCTTCAGGGCGAGGATGTAACTGATATTCGGATAGCGCTGCATGTCAAGCAATGTCTTCACCCGAAGTATCTCGTCCGTGTCTTCTGATTCAATAGAGATTGATTGAATCACTGCACCGTTGACCAGTAATTCATCAATTTCCACCTTGCACTTGTCGACCTGAAAATAAGATCGCCGTTTAAATACCTCCGCAACCACTATCTCCGGATGAGGCCAGACAATCTGCATCATAAAGCTTTGCAGATCCAGCTTCTGCTTCGGCAGTTGTAGTACTTCCACAGCCAAAGCCTGGAATACCTCGATAACAGCACCAGTAGACGCCAGGGGAAAGTCAAGTTTCAAACAAGGCTTCCACAATTCAAGACCAAGCTCAACGCTCCGCAGAACCTTCATCTCCAGAGAATTCCCACGGATCTTGACATTATTAGTATCGTTATCCGTGGTCACAAGATAGATATCAACTACTTCCTCAATCCCAAGGCAAAAAGAGCGACTACGGATCTCATTTATTTCCCGACCAAAACCCTGGCCGAAGATACGGAATTCATAACGTGCCTGATGTACGTCACTGTCGCAAACCATAATGGTATCCTGAAAAATATAATGAACAACAATCCTATTCTCTGCCGAGAAGAAGGAGATTCTTTTCCAGCCCTTCCCTATATATGGTGACTTTGCAATTTCTTTGCCTTTTCCAAAGAGGATAATCTCGTAAAAACCTAAAATTTCAGATGGCTAAGTAAAAAACTTCATATGCTAGGCGCGCAAAATTTCTATCATTTCGGCGTACTAGAGTACGTCGTAATGATAGAAATTTTGCAGCAACGACGCAGATGAAGAGTTTTTACGACGCCATCAAAGAGAACATACAAGCAAAAATAAAGACAAGAGCGACGGCATGAAAATATTCATAATAATCGTCCACCCGTACACGTTAAAAAGACTGCATAATCGGAGGACTCCTATTTTCACATTGTCCAATTAAAATGGATAATGTCCTGAAACATAAGATTAGCCTCTGAAAATATACACCTCTAACAAGAGCGGCAGTGAATCCTGTTAGAGGACAGGAAATAAAAAGAGTCAAATAGTTTATGCCTTGCCATCATTTTACGGGATAGGCGGCGCCGCTTTCTATCGTTACAGGCTTCAGATATCGCATCGCCTTGATCATGAAGAGCAGCAGTGCAATTGCGCCGATGATTATCAGGGTATCGGGAACCAGACGGGTCTGGCCAAGAAATTGTACCGTATCCCGTTGCCAGAATGCGTTTGAACGGGCATGCCATAAACCGTTGTCCAGATTATCGAGCGATTGCAGGATTCCAACAGGCAGCAAGGTCCCAAGAAACATCAACAAAAGACCGATATTGGTGCACCAGAATGAGATGGACAGGAGCCGGGTGTCCCAGCCCTTGTCGGTGATTATTCCTCGCATGGAGAATAGGAGAAGTCCCATGGCCAGGAAACCATAGGTGCCGAAAAGTGCGGTGTGTCCGTGATTGACGGTAAGATAAGTGCCGTGTTCGTAGTAATTGATAATGGGCGTGGTAATGGAAAGTCCCATGATACCGGCACCCAACACTTCCCAGGCGACAGCGGCCGAAAGAAACATCAGGGGATACCGGTAAGGAAAGGCTTTGCCACCCTTGGCAATCGTCTTTTGATTATGCCATGTCTCGGAGAGCAGCAACAGGATCGGCACCGGCTCCATCGCAGAAATAGAAGAACCAAGGGCCAGCCAGAAGGATGGCTCCCCAAACCAGTAATAATGGTGCCCTACCCCGATAATCCCGGAAAAGAGCGCCAGGGATACGGTGAAATAGACCGTTCGCAGTCCGGCTTTCAGGTCGACCAGGGAGAGGTTGACCATAACAAAGACGATGGCGGCGGCGGCAAAGAATTCAAAGGAACCCTCAACCCAGGTGTGAACAACCCACCAGCGCCAGAAGTCCGCGATAGTCAGATGGGAGTTGGGATTGTATAACAGTCCGAAACAAAAAAAGCCGACCACGGCTATGGCTGAATAGCTTAAAAAATGAGGCAGCCCCCAGCGATCCTGTCCTGATCGAAAATGCGATTTCAGTGCCCTCACCACCAGGAAAAGCCAGATAATCAGGCCGACCAATAGCAGAATCTGCCAGAACCTGCCGAGTTCGAGATATTCCCAACCCTGATGGCCGAACCAAAACCAGAGACCTTGAAAAACCCCAGTCTGCTCTACCCTATTCTGAGCAAAGAATCCTTTAATCCCCAACACCTCTCCGGTCATACTGCCGACAACAACAATGACGACTGCGACAAATAATATATCGACCAGCAATCCCTGGAATTTTGGCTCTTTGCCTCCGACATAAGGAGAAACGAAGAGTGTCATGCCTATCCACGAGGTGGCAATCCAGAATACCGCGAGCTGAAGGTGCCAGGTTTTGGCCCAGTTATAAGAAAATAATTTTGCCAGGAAATCACTGCCATAAAAGGAACTCGGATGAACGGTGTAATGGGCCATTAGTCCACCCATCGAGGTCTGCAGGACGAAAAGAGCGGCCACTACCAGAAAATATTTGGCTGTTTTTCGTTGACTTGCCGATATTCCGCCCGCCGCCAATTCGTTTGCTATCTGGGGCTTGAAAGGCACTGAGCCGAGATTGTAGGTGAAACGATGAAAGATGTAGATAATCAGGCCGAGACATGCACCGAAGGTCACCAGCGAAATGGCGGACCAAACCAGGGCTTTGCCTGAAGCTATATTTCCGACACTGGCGTCATGAGGCCAGTTATTGGTGTAGGTATGCGTATCACCCGGCCGTATGGTCGAGGCGACCCAGGCCGTCCAGAAAAAAAAATCCGCAAGATCCTGAATCTCTTCGGGATTAGTGATAGTACCCGGTCGGATGGGTCCGTTGGGATCGCCCTCTGTGAAAAATTTGGAATAAAAAGTCCTGTTTTCCTGAAGAGCGTAGGCTTTCAAATCAGAAATCAGGAGGGTGTCGGTCTCCCATGAATACATATTTCTCTTAATGTCACTAATGACCACAGCATTTACCGCTCCGCCGGACTGCAGTCCCAGTTCGGAGTAGTCTGCACCGAATTGATCATGGGACATTTTTTGCCGCATGCTGATACCAATATTATGCAAGGTCTGAGCGGTGAAATCCGGGCCACGATAGGTTCCGTGTCCCCAGACGCTGCCGACATCCATGAGCCCATACTTCTGCCAGACATGTTGACCGGCGATAATCTGCTGCCGTCCTGAAAGGACCTCCCCCGATTCAGTGACCACCTTCCCGGGATACGGCGGCAGGTCTCTTGCCGTATATACATAGCCGATCAAGGCGATAACAATGGAGCTGACTAGAGCCACGATAAAATACACTTTCAATTTCACGCTGATCATTTCCATATCTCCTCTCGTTGAAATGCATTGGATTGATGGATAAAAAAATTTCGCCTATCAGTGTCAAATAAGTGTTTCTGTTTCCTTAAAAAAATTAAGAGGGCTTTTGGCCGCGGAGTCCGGTTAGGAAAAGAAAATATGAAAATATATTAGAAAAGGCTCTTCCTGAAATCTGGAAAGAGCCTTGATATGCATTGGTGGACCGCGTTGGGATCGAACCAACGACCTGATGATTAAGAGTCACCTGCTCTACCAACTGAGCTAGCGGTCCGGGATATGATTTGGAAAAAATAGCACAACGGCAGTAAGTTTCCAATATAGTCATTTTTCCGATAATGTCGGGTTACAACCGACAAGGCGGAAGATGCCGGCAGCAAGGCCATCAGCCATGAATCGCACTCTTTTCAACATTAAGTGCCGCCTCTCTTACGACTTCCGATAATGTTGGATGGGCATGACAGGTACGGGCGAGATCCTCGCTGCTGGCGGAAAACTGCATGGCGGCAACCGCTTCCGCGAGAAGATCGCCAGCCCGCGGCCCGATAATATGCACTCCCAGAATGCGATCCGTCTCTTTGTGGGCAATGACTTTAACCAGGCCGTCGGAATCATTTATGGCAAGAGCCCGTCCGTTGCCTTTAAAATAAAAGACCCCGGTCTTGTAAGGAATTTCCGTCTCCTGAAGAGATTCTTCGGTCTGCCCGACGGAGGCAATTTCCGGATGGGTATAAACAATACTGGGAATAGCCTGATAATTTACATGACCGTATCCGGAAACCAGATACTCTACGCAGGCTATCCCTTCATCCGAGGCTTTATGGGCCAACATGGCACCGCCTATCACATCGCCGATAGCATAAATCCCTTTAACTGAAGTCCGCCAGTGAGAATCCACCTCAATAAAGCCTCGCGTATCTGTCCTGCCACCCAGCTCTTCGAAACCGAGGTCTTCAATGCAGGGTTTTCGGCCCGCGGCCAGGAGCACCTTATCGGCGACCAGGGGTTCTTGATCCGCTATGATTATTCGGCAGCCGTCATCGCTTTGCTCAACACTCTCTATTTTTGCGCCAAGCTGAAACGTCATCCCCTGCTGTTTAAAAAACCGTAACCCCTGTTTGGCAATGGCCTTATCAACGGTTGGAAGTATCCGGTCGAAATATTCCAACACCGTCACCTTGGCCCCCAGGCGAAGCCAAACCGAGCCCATTTCCAGACCGATAGCACCGGCACCTATCACCACCAGATGCTGAGGCACTTCGGTCAGGAAAAGTGCTTCCGTGCTGGAAATGACATTGATTCCATCGATCTTCACACCTGGAATCTCAGCTGCCCTGCTTCCCGTGGCAATGAGAATCGCCTTTGCCTGCAGAAGATGTTTCTCATCGCCTGTCACTTCGACTTGCAGATTCTCCAGCAACCTGGCCGAGCCGGAAATCCTGGTGATCTTGTTTTTTTTGAAAAGAAATTCCAATCCCCCGGTAAGGGTGGAGACTATCTTTTGTTTGCGGGCCATCATCGTGGCGAGATCGAAGGAAACTCCATCCAGCTTAATCCCGTGGACCTGCATCGCCGATCGGCATTCGTGATACTTTTGGGTGGATTCAAGCAGAGCCTTGCTCGGAATACACCCTACATTGAGACAGGTACCGCCAAGGGTATCGTGCTTCTCCACACAGGCTACACGCTGTCCCAGCTGCGCCGCCCGGATGGCCGCGACATAGCCGCCGGGTCCGGCTCCGATCACCACCAGGTCGAAAACATCGTTTGTAGCTGCCACCATGGTCAGATCTCCAGGAGAAGTTTCTGCGGATCTTCTATCCGCTCTTTTATGCTTTTCAAAAAGCTCACTGCTTCCCGGCCATCAATGATTCGATGATCGTAGGTCAAGGCCAGATACATCATCGGCCGGATCCTGACTTCACCACCAATTGCCATTGGTCTGTCTTTTATGGCGTGGAGTCCTAGAATCGCGCTCTGCGGAGGATTGACAATGGGTGTAGAAAGCATGGAGCCATAGATTCCACCGTTGCTGATGGTGAATGTGCCTCCGCTGAGCTCCTCCATCGTCAGGCTGTTTTTTTTGGCCTTTTCTGCGAACTCACCGATTTTTTTCTCTATCTCGACGAAACTCATACGCTCAGCCTGCCGCAATACCGGCACAACCAGTCCTTTTCCGCCGCCGATAGCAACACCGATATGACAATTGTCATGGTAGACGATATCATTGCCATCGATCCTGGCATTCACCAAGGGAAAATCATTAAGGGCGGCAACCGTAGCCTTAACAAAAAACGACATGAAACCCAGTCTTACCTGATACTTTTCGGCAAACGCCTGGCCAAACTCGGTCCTGGCTCTCTTCACCTCGGACATGTCCACTTCATTGAAAGTGGTCAGCAGGGCCATATTCTGTTTGGCCTCCAGCAGTCTGGCGGCTATGGTCCGGCGAATGGGCGTCATGCGAAGGCGATGCTCCCGACCCATCGGCTGCTCTCCCGTTTCTTCCTGCTCCCTGCCTGCCGGCTCCTCTCGTGGTTCGTGAGAGATACGTGGTTGTTCTTCCCTTTGTTTCTCTTGAGCTGATTTATCCTCAACAGCCTTCTGCGCATCCTCTTTGAGAATCCTGCCACCGGGTCCGGTCGGCGTCACCGTATCCGGAGAAATATCGTGCTCCGCCAGAATTCTTGCCGCGGCAGGCATAATCTTCTCCCCGGGGCTTTCAGGGACGGCATCACTTTCTTTCTCCACCTCCTTCTCCGGACACCTTTTTCCTTGACGGTCTCCTGCTTTTCCGATTCCTTCGCGCCTTCACCTTTTTCCGTATCGATGTGGCCGATGACTTCGCCTATAGTTGCCGAAGCGCCCTGTTTTTTGAGAATATCAACTAGAACGCCCCCTTCCGGAGCGGGAAGCTCCACCGTCGCCTTATCCGATTCTATGGCGACTATCTCCTCGTCAGGGTTCACTTTGTCGCCGATCTCGACAAGCCATTCGCCGATCTCAACTTCGTTAATGGATTCGCCTAGTTCAGGCACCTTTATTTCAACGATCATCTTCCCTCCCAGCTGATAGCTCTAGTTTATAAAAAGGTTATTTCCAGTCATCAAATATAGCTTTAAACAGCAGAGTTTGCTCCAGTTTATGACTGGATGCGGATCCTGTCGCCGGTGTTGCGGAGGTCGGCCGGCCAACCTTGTCAAATGTCCAATGTTGACAGATGAAATCGCTGAAACGAAGCCGGATAAAAGAATATGCACCCATATTGAGCGGTTCCTCCTGGACCCAGATCACGGGAATATTTTTGGGATATGGAGCAAGAGCTGCGCCCAGGGTCTCTTCCGCCAGGGGATAGAGCTGTTCGAGCCGGATAATGGCTATGGAATCGAGATTCCGGTCCTGCCGTTCTTTCAATAATTCATAATAGAACTTGCCGGTGCACAGAAGAATACGCTCGACCTCTTCAGCTTTTACATCCTCATCCGGAATTATCTTTCTGAAACTACCGTCGGCCAGACTTTTCAGGGGCGACACCGCCTGGGGATGCCGCAGCAGGCTTTTCGGCGACATCACAACAAGCGGTTTCCGGATCGGCCGCAGTACCTGACGCCTGAGCAGGTGAAAGATCTGGGCCGGTTCCGTGGGGTTTACCACTTGATAGTTATCGGTTGCCGCATTGGCAAGATACCGCTCCAGGCGAGCACTGGCATGTTCGGGCCCGGTTCCTTCCAGGCCATGAGGCAGCAGAAGAACCAGGCCGGACAATAGATTCCATTTGGTTTCCGCCGAGCTGATAAACTGATCGATATAGACCTGGGCCACGTTGGCAAAGTCGCCGAACTGTGCTTCCCACACCACCAGCGATTCGGGAAATACAGTCGAATACCCGTATTCGAAGCCCAGAACGGCTCCTTCGGTAAGGGGGCTGTTGATGATATCAATACTTGCCTGGTTTTTACTGATATTGGCAAGAGGCATGAACGTTCTGCCGCCTTCGACATCGTGGAGGACACTATGTCTATGGCTGAAAGTACCTCGCTGACTGTCTTCTCCGCAAATTCGCACAGGCACCTGCTCATCGACCAGCGAGGCAAATGCCAGGGCTTCGGCGGCGCCCCAGTCCAGCGGCGCTTTATCTGCATACATCTCCTCCCGGGCCTGGAGCAATCTGCCGGTTTTGCGAAGAACCTTAAAATTTTCAGGAAGCTTCACCAACTGTTTTCCCAGTTGTTGCAATTTTTCCAGAGAAACGCCCGTATTCACCTCCTCAACCTCGGCATCGGCACCACCGACATACGGCCCATGAGGAGGAGTGAACAGACTCGAAGGAGCGGAGCCGTCTGTTGCCGGCTCCCGCAAGTCGGCGGAGTCATCCAGCTTATTGAATTCCTCCTCCAAATATTGCTCCCTGGTCCGCCGGATGGCATCCGCTTCCTCTTCTTCCAATTCACCCAGCGTAACCAGGTGTTCCATGTAGCTCTCTCGAACCGTCGGATGTCTTTCTATCTCAGCATACATGACAGGCTGGGTAAACCGTGGTTCATCTCCCTCATTGTGCCCTCTCCGTCTATAACAGTACATATCGATAACCACATCCCGCTTGAACTGCCGGCGAAAGTCGAGACAGACATCCAGACACTGGGCCACCGCGTGGGGAACCTCTCCATTCACGTGGAAGATAGGCGTCTGGAGCATCTTGGCGACATCGCTTGCATAGGTTGTGGAACGTCCTTCATCAGGGAGGGTGGTAAAGCCGATCTGATTGTTGACAACCACATGAAGTGTGCCGCCAACTGAAAAACCCGCCAGACCGCTCAGATTCAAGGTTTCCTGAACAATACCTTCCCCCGCCATGGAGGCGTCTCCGTGGATAAGAATCAACAGTCCTTTGCTGCTGTCCTGAATGGACCGTTTCACCTGGTGCGCTTTCAGAGCTCCCTGGGCCACAGGCCCGACAAACTCCAGATGGCTGGGATTGAAAGAGAGATCGAGAATGACCTTCTTGTCGTTTCTGGTAAGATATTCCCGGTGATATCCCTTGTGGTACTTCACGTCCCCACGACCGACGTTGGCTTCCGCCCGGGAATCCTTGAATTCTTCAAAAATGATTCGTGGGTGTTTCCCCATGATATTGGCCAGCACATTGAGCCGCCCTCTGTGAGCCATGCCAATGACAATATTTTCTATCCCCTGACCAGCCGCCTTCTCGATAGCCTGATCGAGAAGAGGAATAAGAGTTTCGGCTCCCTCCAGCGAAAAGGATTTTGCCCCGATGAATTTCTTCTGGATAAACTGCTCGAAGACCACCGCATCCGTCAGCCGTTCCAAGATCCTGACCTGTTGTTTTTTGGAGAGCACGATACTGTTCCTGCTGGTCTCCATTTTATCCTGCAACCATTCCCGTTCATTCAGGGCATCGATGTGCATGAATTGAACACCGATAAAACTGGTGTAGGTCTCCTGAAGTATCTGGATAATTTGGCGTAAAGGCATGCCCTTCTCACCGGAAATATGGCCGAAATTAAAAAGCAGATCGAGGTCCTGGTCGGACATGCCGTAATATTTCGGATCGAGCTCAGGGAAAGAGGTACGCGGGTTGCCAAGCGGATTATATTTGGCGAGAAGATGTCCCCTGACCCGATAATTCCTAACCAGAAGACTGACATTATACTGCAGAAAAGACATGGCTTCGGCGCGGCCGCAGCGGGCACACAACAAGCCTCCGGGGCCAAAGCCCTGATAGAGCTGTTCCCGTCCCTTGTCCAGCCGCGATGGTGCACGAGACGAAATCAGCTTCTTGTTGCCAAGGTCTGCAAAATAGGTTTGCCACTCAGGAGACACCGAATACGGATTCTTTCGGTAGCTCTCCCAGATTTCCTCTATATAGTGCATATTCTCAAAGCTTGTCGATCCACCATTCATGTATCTATTCTCTCCAGTTAGTACCCGAAGTACCTAATAATTCCTTAATTGATCGAACTGAGGGTATAAATTCACGGATTATCAAGAATAGGGGTAAATAGCGTTAGGGTTTCAGTCAAGAGCCAGAAGGAAAATAATGCTTTAAGCAGCAGATTTTAAAATTTCACGACCTTACTCTCTGCCGGACCACACCCGACAAAGAATTGTTCGCCTCCCCGACGAGACAAGACAGAGCGAAGACATACTCCCATAAAATTGACGTTCCTGGTATTCGCCAATATATTACCTTGTGCGGATCGACATATCACAACTCCTCCCTGACTCTATAGCTTATTGATGCTGAAAATGCATGGATTGCCCAAAACACCTCATATATGTATCCGATGAAGTGCCCGGATTCACAAGAAAAAAAAGAGGAAGAGGATTCACCTACCTTGATACTGAAGAAAAGAAGATTACCTCTGCCGCGATCCTGCAGCGCATTAAAGCCTTAGTTGTACCGCCGGCATGGACAGATGTCTGGATATGCCCTTTGGCCAATGGTCATCTCCAATCCACAGGGATTGATGTCAAAAATCGTAAACAGTATATTTACCATCCGGATTGGGTAGCTTATCGGAAGCACAATAAATTTAAGAAATTAGCCTCCTTTGGTAAATTTTTGCCGAAGATAAGGCAAAAAGTCGAAAGGGATTTGCGCCGACAGGGCTGGCCCAGGGAGAAGGTTCTGGCGCTGATAGTATATCTCATGGACCGATACTATTTCAGAGTAGGTCAGCGGAGATATGCCAAAGAAAACAACTCGTATGGTGTTACCACTCTTCGCAGAAAGCACCTTCACCAAACAACGGAATCCCTGGTCATCAAATATGTCGGCAAGTCAGGAAAACCGCGCAAGGTTAAGATAGAGGACAGGAGCATAACCAGGAGAATCCGGCAACTTTCAGAATTACCCGGGTATGAAATTTTCAAATATCAAAATGCTCAAAACCAATTGCAGTCAATAGATGCTTCCGATATTAACGACTACTTACGGGAAATCACCGGTGAAGATATCACTGCCAAGGATTTTCGCACATGGGGCGGCACGAAATTATCCCTGGCTTATTATGAAGAAGTGTGCAGTGAAGTATGGAGGCATAAAGGCAGAAAATTTGAAACATCACTTGTACGCAAAGTTTCCCAAAACCTGGGCAATACTATATCTGTATGCAGAGAATATTACATACATCCCAAGATACTGGATTTGCTACAGAAACAATACAATAACGGCCGACTGAAATTACCGTTCGACTTGAATTCCACAAAAGACGAGGTTGAGGAATACCTATTGAGAATTCTAACCTACCAATAACCGCCCACCGCAGGCTGGAACAAGGGTAGACTCCATCCTAATTTTTTGCTCCGTATTGCTGCGCCTCCTGCAGGAACTCCGGCCCGACCCCCAATTAGCCGGCCGGAGGTTTAACCAATGTTGATCTCGGCAGACGGACATGATATGTCCGACCGATAAGATTATTTCACTTCCTTCATCAAAAGGTCATGGGTATTTTTCTTGGATTCTTTCTCACTCATGCCAAAAACCTTGCCTGCTTCGGCAAAGGTTTTGTCCGTGATAGACTTTCCATTCGGATCCACTCCGGCATGTCCTTTTCCATGGTCATCCGATTTATCCCCGCATCCGCAATTGTAACACATAATACCCTCCTTTTATTATTCATCTTTGCAACAACCATTCATTGTTGCTCCAATCCCGCAAGGGGAAATTAGTGCCCGTTTTGACGGTTACCAAAGCTATATTTAAGAAAACAGGAATAAGGCCAATGAATGAAATAATGAGCAATAATCGCGCCAAAGGTGTCAACTTTCTATCAGCAGTTCTTCTAAGCGAAGACTGATAACTCGTAAAAACCTCAAATTACAGCCGGCTAAGTAAAAAGCTTCATATGCAAGGCGCAGATTTTTGAGAATTCCTTTAATTACGAAGGAAGACGTGATGGAGCGAGGCTGGATGGATAAAAACGAACAAGATATTGTCCAACAAGAATGGATGACGTCCTGCAATATCAGACCAGAAACCGAAATCCTGATAATCTTAAAATAAAATTATATTTCAAACAGATAAGCAAAAACTCTTCAGCTTATTCTTCAAAAACAGCAAGTATTTTCTTCATATCGACCCGGTGATCGAAAATTCCCCGCCAGAGATCGCCTTTTTTGTCGAGACGGCGTCGCATGGTAGCCAGGGTAAAACGACGGGGATCAAATCCCGCGTCCAGCTCATCCCAGCTGACAGGTGCTGATACCGTCGCCCCCGGACGCGGCCTGATACTGTATACCGAGGCCATTGTTTTTCCTTTGGCATTCTGCAGGTAATCGAGATAGATCCTGCCCCTGCGCGCTGAAGGCAGACGCTCCAGACTCGTCAATTCCTTATTTTGACTATGTATATACATCTCGATCAACTTCACGAAATTCTGAACCTGAGAATAGGTATATTTATGCTGTACCGGCACATAGAGATGCAGTCCCCTCGAACCTGAAGTCTTGCAATAGACGGGTATTGCCAATCGATCGAACAGTTTCTTAAATTCAATAGCAAGTTGCACGACTTGACTGAATTCGACCTCAACCGGATCGAGATCGAAAATCATAAAATCAGGGCGATTCAACTGCGGCAACGACGAACTCCAGGGATTAATCTCAATGCACCCCAGATTGGCCATATAAAGCAAGGTGTCTTCATCCTGACAGAGCAGATACTTGGTTTTCTTCCCCCTGCTGTTGGTCAACTCCACCGTTTTCACCCAGTTGGGCACCATGTCTCCGACGTCTTTTTGAAAAAATCCCTTTTCCACGATTCCATTCGGTGTCCGATAAAGGGATTGGGGACGATCCTGCAGATACGGCAGAATTACCGGTGCCACATCTCGGTAATAGGCAATAACATCCTCTTTTGTATACCCTTCATCGGGCCAGAAAACTTTTGCCTGATTGGTAAATTTGACCTTTTCCGTTGAGGCGATTGGTTTAAAAGCGTGCTCCCAATGAATCTGTTCGGGTTTTTTATCATGTCGTAATCCTATAAAACTCGGATGCCGCATTATACCTTCATCGGTCCAGTCACTGAACTTTACTTCACCTATCAACAGCGGCCGCACCCAGTGGATATTTTTCTCGGAAGGTGCATTTTTTATTTCGATTTCAGGAACTTCCAACTCACGAAGCATCTTGCTTATATTTGCCAACAGCTCTTCGTTAAAACCAGTGCCCACCCGACCGGTATATACCAGGGAACCCGCCGCATAAACCGCACACAACAGGGAACTGAAAGGCCTTGCCGCTTTTTCCGACGGCATGAAACCACAGATAATCATCTCCTGACGATAGCCGGTTTTTACCTTAAGCCAATCTTTTGAGCGAATTCCCGGCACATAGAGACTATCGGCTCGTTTAGCGATCATTCCTTCGAGCCGGTTCTCCTGGATATATTCAAAATAATCGAGTCCTTCGTCTTCAATATAATCAAGATAATGAATATGCGGGGGCGCATCGGCAAGCAGAACGTTCAGCAGTTTCTTTCGTTCCCTGAGCGGCAACCTCTTCAGGTCATGATCATTGAGCCATGCGATATCAAAGACATAATAATGAAGATGTTCCTGTTCATGGTCGGCGTTCTGTAATTTCTGAAAATCGACTTTCCCTCCCTCCTGTATGTAACAAACTTCTCCATCCAGGACGAATCGGGCGTTCAGGGTGGACAACTCTTTCGCTATATTTGCATATGTTTTGCTATAGCTGTTGCCGTTACGGGAAAAAAGTTCAGTTTCCCCGTCATTTTTTGCGGCGAGAATACGATAGCCGTCCAGTTTCAATTCGAAGAGCCAGCCACTTCCTGCAAATGGGCGATCCGTCAGGGAAGCGAGCATCGGCTGAAAAAATTCCGGAAAATCAGATTTGACGGCCGACGGTGCCCTGGGGATGCCGGTGTCCTTCGGCCGTTTCTTTTCTTCGGCCTTGCTGCTGTCCCATTGCCTGTCGGAGCCGGAAATTTCTTCCATACGGCGGCCACTCAACGCACTTCTGTCCCTAAAGTCGATTTCTTCCGCCTGAGACGCGGCTTTCATAAAAAACCACTCGTTGCCGCTACTTCCCTTCTGCTCGACCAGGTTGTACCACCCTCTCAATTTGGCTCCCACGAGATACAGTTTCAATGCACCTCTGCTGATTTTTTGCCGGACCTCTTCAACCGTTGGCAAATGTCTGTCGTCATCGAGATAGTAATAACCGATATCCCAAACCATAACCGTACCCGCGCCATAGTTGCCGGGTGGAATATTACCTTCAAAATGAATATAACTTAAGGGATGGTCTTCGACCTTGATAGCAAGACGAGTTACGTCGGGATCCTCAACAGGCTGTTTGGGAATAGCCCAGCTGACCAATACATCTCCTACCTGTAATCGAAAATCATAATGTTCGCTCCTGGCCTGATGCTTTTGAATGACAAACCGATTCTGTTCTTCCGGCTCGATGATGGTTCCATCAGGTTCGGGGGTATCGTCAAACGATCGTTTCTGAGAATATTCTTGGAGGTTGTCCATTTTTTTGAATGTGACATTTAAAGTTTAATCCGTTTTCTCCAAGGTCTTTTTCAATTGTTCCATCAAATTTTGAACCGTCGACTCCTGCGCTTCAATTTCCGGCTCGCCAACCTCTTTGTTTTCGGTTTTGGCCTTGATGGTCGCCTTGAGCTTCTGCTGATAGGTGTCCTTGAATTTTTCCGGCTGAAAAGATGCGCTCATGCCTTCAATGATTTTTACAGCCATATCCAGTTCTTCACGGGAAGGACTGGTTCCGGGAATTTTCAGATCATCCGGCTCACGCAACTCGTTATGAAATCGCATCTGGGTAAGATAGAGTACTTTCTCGTCGGCCATGAGCAAGGCCAGATGCTCCCGATTACGCATAACGAATTTAGCCAATCCTGCCATCTTCGATTCAAGAATAGCCCGTCGTAAAAGATTATAGGTTTTTCCGGCTCCCTTCTCCGGTTCCAGAAGATACGGTTTTTCAAAATACCTCGGATTGATTTCCTCGGTTTTTACGAATTCCTGAATGTCGATACTGTCGCTTTTTCCCAGACTGGCCTTTTGGAAATCCTCATCCGTCAAGGTTATATAATAACTATCTACCAGGTGCCCCTTAACGATATCCGCCCAGGGTACTTCTTTGCCGTCTTCCTGACAGACCCGGACGTATTTGATGGGGCACTTGTCGCCCTTGCGCAACATTTTCAGATCGATATCGTGACGCGAAGCGCCGCTATAAAGCTTTACCGGGATATATACCAATCCGAAACTGATCCCGCCTTTCCAGATTGCTCTTGGCATAACTTTCTCAACGTTTGATATCTTCAGATTAAGCCGGCAGCTTGTGGTCTATAACCTGCCGATTCACCCCGCGGATTCCCGGATCGGGGATCTCTCCTGAATAGGGGTAAATAGCGCTAGGCTGTCCGTCAAGAGTCCACGGACAAATTTCTAAGCAGGACAGCCTAAGTGACTGTCCGAAGACTGCAAATTCATGACGGGTTCTTCAATTTCCTTAAACCGTCTTTATAAATATCGGTGATCTCGATGCACAACAGGCCAAAAGGCAGATATCCCATGTATCCCAATATCGGCATCTCAAATAGCTTGAACCGGTAGACATAGGGAATACTGTATATCCATTTCGCCTGACTGAAAAAGTTCCACATTTCCCAGAAAAAACCGCATAATAAAGCGGCCGTTGCGGCGGAAACCGCAGGACGCCAATCGCCGACAGCCATGGCTGTAAAGAGCGTGGGCCGACCGGCAAGATGCTGCAGAGCAGTCAGGATCAGTAATGGCGCCAACCATAAAAAGGAAAATAATTCTTCGGGCAAGAGACCAACTCCAAGTAACCCGGCAGCGGAGAGAAACAGGACCGTCCAGTTTAAAAATTTCGAGGATACTATACCCATGGCAGGTAAGCCGTAAAAGCGGTTCCTGAACCATGTCAGGGTGGAAATCCATTTCGTGGTTGCATAGACCGCAGGCAATACCGTGCAAAAGGAGATGGTCGCATGCATGATATAAGCAGGCGGACCGTAATCGACTCCGATATAGAACCAGTTTTGCACAAATTGATTGAGGTATTCGAAAAACCACCAGAAAACGGCACTGAGCGGAAACAAGGCGAGAAAAAATGCGGATTCCTGCAATAACGGACAAGTGCCGGATTGGCGAATACAGAGGGCGTTGACCAGGACAATATATGAAAACCACAGCGGAATAAAGGTCAGGCGTTGGAATGGTTCAAACCAGACAAATCTCGTCCAGGCAAAAAACCAGAAGATCAATAACATTGCCAGGGCAACCCATCCCCACCAGGGTAGAGGCCTTTTTACTCTGGATGAAATAACTTCCGCCCCGGCTGGCTTGCGGCGGGCAACGGCCGCGACAAGAGCGATTACTCCGGCGGAAGGTATAAGATACAAGAGAAAGACCAGCCACGAGAAAGCTCGATGTTCCGTATAGATGGTCAGGGGCGGAAATGAGATAAAAGGTTCCACCGAGCGGCCCGACAGGTACACACCAATCAGAGGCAGTCCCAGAACCAATATCGTAAAGAGCATTATGGCAGGGATGGATATTTTCGTGGTCATTTTAAACTCCATTTGTCGCCGGATGAAATCCATGGAAATATAATCAAGGACCAAGCATGAAACAAGCCTCCGTAAAATACGGCTCAACATGCTCCAACAAATTCACCACATAATTTTTAATTACTTCTCAGATCCCATGGTCAAGAATTTTCTCGAAACATCAATAATTTTAGATGCTCCATTTTTAGTTGGTTTTCTAGGGGAAGAATTTTTAAATTTACAACGTTGATGGACTCGTTAAATCCGTAAATTTCAGATGGCAAAGTAAAAATCTTGCGAGGCGTACCGTTTGAAGCGGCAATTTGGTAGACATGTGGTGCAGCTAATTACTCCGGGAGGTTACAGCGTTGCATAACTGAGATTAATGGCTACATTTAATTCTGCACGATCCCCAGAGGGGTTGTTACTGCAAGAAACAAAACGTGCCCCAATATCAATTGTTCCACATAAAATCTAATTACTAATCACCTAGAAAGCGGAGACACCATGTACACACTTTATACTATCCCCGGCTCATGCTCTTCAGGCATCACTGTCCTGCTCGAGAAGATGCAACTTGAATACACGCCGGTTAAACGTGAGGATACACCTAATTATTCTGAAATCGTACCGACCAATCAAGTGCCGGCATTGAAAACGCCCGATGGTCAAATTATTACGGAAGGCGCAGCAATCGTGCTCTACCTCCTGGAGAAACATAATTCACCGATGCTGCCTGCCGACCTATCCCGGAAAGCCGAATTTCTGCGCTGGTTAATGTTTGATTATGCAACGCTGCACCCTGCATATGGCAGGATGTTTGCTATTCAGTTCAAAACGCAAATGGGTGAAAACGAGAAAACCAGCGTTTTAAAACAATTATCAGCCTATGTATCAAGTTTATGGGCAATTCTCGACAAAGAACTAGAGAATAAAAAATTCATCACGGGTGATCAACCGACTATTGTGGACTATCTGGCAACCATTTACTCGAGTTGGGGAAAAAATTTCAAGGACATAAAAATCACACTTGGAAAGAACGTGGAGAGATTTGTCGATCAGGTATCGGCTCTTCCCGAGTTCCAAGCAGGTTATAGAAAAGAAAACATAGAATTTAAAAAAGTTGGATAAGGCAAATCCACAGGCTGAGATCACTTACTGAAAGAACAGGCATGATTCAACCGGTCATAGCGCAGATCGAGAAATCGGGTACCCAAGAGCTATTGGAATGAGTTCTCGGAAAACTCAAATTTTCAGAAGATGCGGTTTCTATGTAATTACTTGTTTTCCCACCTGTGCGAAGCACAGTGAAGCGGTGCCGGAATGGTACGGATCTAGCCATGCATTGAGCCAAAACCTTCAACTGCGAGCATATCGCCTACTCCGGTTTGGGGTGGCTCATCACGATGGAGAAGTGATATGATGAAGCAAGCAAAGAACACGATTTGCCTTTGGTACGATGGCGACGCCGAGGAAGCGGCGCGTTTTTACGCCAAGATCTTCCCCGATTCATCCGTTGGCGCGGTACACCGCGCACCGGGAGATTATCCGTCCGGCAAACAAGGTGATACGTTGATGGTCGAATTTACCGTGATGGGGATTCCCTGTCTCGGACTCAATGGCGGACCCCACTTCAAGCACAGCGAAGCATTCTCGTTTTTGGTCGCAACTACCGACCAAGCCGAAACGGATCGTTACTGGAACGCGATCGTCGGCAATGGCGGCGAAGAAAATGCATGCGGTTGGTGCAAGGATAAATGGGGCTTGTCCTGGCAGATTACGCCGCAGGCTTTGACAGAATCGGTAACAGATCCCGATCGCGCTGCCGCCAAGCGCGCGTTCGATGCGATGATGCAGATGAAAAAGATAGATATCGCTGCAATCGAGGCGGCACGCCGCGGTTGAGATTGCATCTTCGCAGGGCGTGAAAAGGGCGTGAAAAGGGCGTGAAAAGGGGACGCCCTTAACATATTAACTTTATCTCCAACTACGCCTTGCACCCGATGAATGGGTGAAGGCAAACGTTGATGATCTCGTAAAAAGTCATCGAAGTTGCTGAGATGGACTCTGGAAAAAGCTCGATATACTAGGCGTAGTATCTGAAACGAGGATTTGGCAGTACATGTGGTACGGCAAATCCTTGTTTCAGATCTACAACGACGTAGATCGGGCTTTTTACGAGTCCATCAACGTTAACATTGCTACATTGAAGGTCTGATCATCTTGGTAATACCTCTACTACACCTTATTACTGTTCAGATAGAACTTAGACCAGTATCACAATGGAGCATCAGATAGCGTAAAATAATTCCAGAACATCTTACGACTATCGTCGAAACCTTACCTGTCGGATCATAACAAAACCATCAACCAAATCTTTCCCGATCGGGCCTTGATTTCTGCAAAACATGCAATCCAGATAGAGGCTCGCCCGCTACTCCCTGTCCATTGATTAATTACCGAGCAGTCCTATTGTAATTACATAGTGCCGGATTGTCTGTTAAACATACCGGCCACATCTTTAATCCGCTGTTGAATCAGACACCAGCCGGCGGGATATTCACATCGAGGCCTTACTATGTGTGGGATTATTGGAATTGCAGGGTATTCTCCTGTTTCACCGAGTCTCTACGAATCATTAAGTATTTTGCAGCATCGAGGACAGGATGCGGCCGGAATGGCCACCTGCGATCAGGGAAAAATGTTTTTTCATAAGGCTAACGGGCTGGTTCGGGACGTCTTTTCGGCCGCCGACCTGGAGCGCCTTACCGGCACCATGGGTATTGGTCATGTACGCTATCCGACAGCGGGGAATTTTTCATCTACGCTCGAAGCCCAACCTTTCTACGTCAACTCGCCCTATGGTATCGCCCTTGCCCACAACGGCAATCTCACTAATGCTATTCAGCTTAAAAAAGAGTTGTATAAGGTCGATCGACGCCATATCAATACCGATTCGGATTCGGAGGTCCTGCTCAACATTTTCGCCCATGAATTGCAAAAAAACAGCGAACTCCAGCTTACCGCCGATGCTGTTTTTCAAGCGGTGAGCGCGGTTCATCGCCGCTGTCGCGGCGGATATGCCGTGGTTGCCATGATCAACGGCTATGGGTTGGTAGCGTTTCGTGATCCTCATGGCATCCGGCCGGTTGTACTGGGTGAGCGCCTGACCAAACTGGGATCGGAGTATATGATAGCTTCGGAAAGCTGCGTACTCGATGTGTTGGGTTTCACTCTTATCGGTGACCTCGATGCCGGGGAAGCAGTTTATATAGACATGCGCAACATCTTACATCGCCGCAGGTGCAGTGATGAGGCACGTTTATCTCCCTGTATCTTTGAATATGTCTATCTGGCCAGGCCTGATTCCATCATCGACGGCACCTCCGTCTATCAGGCCCGGCTGCGTATGGGCCGGGAACTGGCGGCATTGATCGGGCGACGATGGCCGGACCATGATATCGACGTGGTCATCCCCGTGCCGGACACCAGCCTGACCGCGGCCTTTGAGCTAGCTTCCTGCCTCCGGGTCACCTACCGGGAAGGCTTTATCAAGAATCGCTATATCAACCGCACCTTTATCATGCCGACGCAACACGAGCGGGAACTCTCGGTACGTCGAAAGCTCAACCCCATCTCCCAGGAGTTTCACAACAAAAAAGTGCTGTTGGTTGATGATTCCATCGTCCGGGGGACGACCAGCAAACAGATTATTCATCTGGCTCGCGCCGCGGGTGCTGCGAAGGTGTATTTTGCCTCCGCCGCCCCGCCGGTGAGTTATCCGAATGTCTACGGCATAGATATGCCCTCGGTCGAAGAACTGATTGCGCATGGACGAAGCGAAGACGAAGTTGCCGCGCTGATTGGTGCCGACCGGTTGTTTTATCAAAAACTGGATGATCTTATCATCAGCGTGCGCGAAGGTAATCCTCGATTGGACAATTTCGATTGCTCCATTTTTACTGGAAATTACATCGCGGGGTACTGCTGACACGAAGATTGTTGTGATACCCGTTCCTGTGCTTCAATTTTGCCTGGCACAAAAATTGCTTATTTTCTCCTTAAGTCAGTGAACGTAGGCTGGTACCATGACATCCCCTCCAACCTAAAAACATGGGAGGCACTGATAATGGAAATCTCCTCTCCACGGCGCATGATAACCGTTGATGCCAATGAAGCAACGGCAGCTGTAGCCTATCGTTTTAGCGAAGTGATTGCCATCTATCCCATCACACCATCATCTCCCATGGGAGAGCATGCTGACGAGTGGTCGGTCAAGGGGAAGAAAAATCTTTGGGGCACCGTTCCGCTGGTAGCGGAAATGCAGTCGGAAGCGGGAGTGGCAGGCGCTATTCACGGCAGTTTGCAGGCGGGTTCCCTGTCAACCACCTTCACCGCCTCCCAGGGTCTCCTGCTGATGATTCCCAACATGTATAAAATCGCGGGAGAACTTACTCCGTTCACCGTTCATGTGACGGCTCGAACCATCGCCACCCATGCCCTATCCATTTTTGGAGATCATTCCGATGTCATGGCCTGCCGGCAAACCGGCTTTGCCATGCTCGCTTCGGGTTCGGTTCAGGAAGCACAGGATATGGCCGCTATCGCCCACAGCGCAACCCTTAAGTCACGAATTCCTTTTTTGCATTTTTTCGACGGGTTTCGTACATCCCATGAGATAAACAAGATTGAGGAACTGACTGAAGGGCAAATCCGACAGATGATCGACGACGAGCTTATCCGTGCCCATCGGGAGCGTGCCTTGAATCCGGACAGGCCGGCAATTCGCGGGACCGCCTATAACCCGGATGCTTTTTTCCAGGGCCGGGAAGCAGCCAATCGGTTTTATCTGGAGTGTCCGGATATTGTCCGGGAAACCATGAACGACTTTGGCGATCTCACCGGAAGAAAGTACGATCTCTTCGAATACGTGGGAGATGCCGATGCCGAGCGCCTGATAGTTATAATGGGCTCGGGAGCGGAAACCGTGGAAGAAACGGTAAAATGGCTCAATAGTCGTGATGAAAAAGTGGGAATGGTTAAGGTGCGGCTCTTCCGGCCTTTTTCCGTGCACCGATTTATCAACATCCTGCCCGTGTCCGTTATAGCTATCGCCGTGTTGGATCGCACCAAAGAGCCTGGTTCAATTGGTGAGCCCCTGTATCTTGACGTAATGACGGCGATCTGCGAAAGTGGACTGATGACGCCTCCTCCGCTGACGGTAATCGGCGGACGATACGGTCTTTCTTCCAAAGAGTTCACTCCTGCCATGGTCAAAGCCGTTTTTGACGAACTGGCCGTGGACAAACCGAAGCAGCATTTCACCGTCGGCATCGAAGACGATGTCACCCACCTGTCGCTGAAGTATGACAGCCAATTCAATCTTGAAGACAGGGACGCGGTCCGTGCTCTTTTCTTCGGTCTCGGCTCGGACGGCACGGTCGGCGCCAACAAAAATTCCATCAAGATCATCGGAGAGGAAACCGCCAACCACGCCCAGGGCTATTTTGTCTACGATTCCAAAAAATCCGGCAGCATCACCGTGAGTCATCTGCGGTTCGGCCCGCGGCCTGTCCGGGCACCGTATCTGATCCAGGAAGCAAATTTTATCGCCTGTCATCAATTCGGTTTCCTAGACCGGATAAATATGCTGGACCGGGCTGAACCGGGTGCTGTTTTTCTGCTTAATACACCCTATAGCCCGGAGAAAGTCTGGGATAAGCTCCCCAGAGAAGTACAATTTGATATCATTGATAAAAAACTTCGCTTCTTCGTGATTGACGCCTACGATGTTGCCGGAAAAACAGGGATGGGCGTGCGGATAAACACCATTATGCAAACCTGCTTTTTCGCCATTTCCGGGGTCCTGCCCCGAGAGGAGGCCATTGAAAAAATCAAAGGGGCGATCCTGAAAACCTATGAGAAAAAAGGCGAGGAAATCATCCGGAAGAATTTTCAGGCAGTGGATGATACCTTGGTCAACCTGCATCAGGTAAAGGTGCCGGACAATCCGACTTCCGGCTTCAGGATGCGGCCGGTAGTGCCGGAAGAGGCGCCGGATTTTGTGCAGCGGGTCACTGCCCAGCTTATGGCCGGCAAAGGTGATCAGCTGCCGGTTTCGGCCTTTCCTGTTGACGGTACCTGGCCGGTCGGCACCACCAAATGGGAAAAACGAAATATCGCCCTGGAAATCCCCATCTGGGATCCCGAAGTCTGCATTCAGTGCGGTAAATGTGCCTTTGTCTGTCCCCACGCCACCATCCGCACTAATGTCTATGATCCTTCCCTGCTTGCGGATGCACCGCCGGGTTTCAGGAGCGCTGACGCCAGGGGCAATGAATTCAAGGGCCTGAAATATACAGTCCAGGTAGCCCCGGAAGACTGCACCGGTTGCCGCTTGTGTTTCATGGTCTGTCCGGGAAAGAACAAGTCCAATCCCAGGCGCAGGGCTATCAATATGGAGCCGCGACTTGACTGGCTGGAAGGAGAAAAAGAGCGATATCGGTTTTTTTTGAATCTGCCCGAGGCCGATCGAAGTGCGCTGAAGATAAACGTCAAAACCTCTCAGCTCCTGAAACCCCTGTTTGAGTACTCAGGCTGCTGTGCAGGCTGCGGAGAAACGCAATATATAAAGCTTTTGACCCAGCTATTCGGCGAGCGGGCGCTGATCGCCAATGCCACCGGCTGTTCCTCCATCTATGGCGGCAATCTACCGACTACTCCCTTTACAACCACAAGAAATGGACGAGGGCCGGCTTGGTCCAATTCTCTTTTTGAGGATAATGCCGAGTTCGGCTTTGGTTTTCGCCTGTCACTCGACAAGCGCAGGGAACAAGCCGAGGAACTGCTTGTCTCTCTTGCCGATCGCTTGGGAGAGGATCTGGCCGAACAGATTCTCAGCGCGCAGCAGACGGATGAACAGCAGATATCCGAACAGCGCAGGCGGATAGAACGATTGACGGTTCAGCTTAAAAATATCGATTCACTCGAAGCCCGCGAACTGATGCTGCTTGCCGAAAATCTGCTTAAAAAATCTGTGTGGATTGTTGGGGGAGACGGCTGGGCTTATGACATCGGCTACGGTGGACTCGATCATGTGCTGGCCATGGGCCGGAATGTCAATATCCTGGTTCTTGATACGGAGATGTATTCCAATACCGGCGGACAGCAGTCGAAGGCCACTCCACCGGGCGCGACCGCCAAATTTGCCGCGATCGGCAAGGCCCTTGCAAAAAAAGAGTTGGGACTCATGGCGATGACTTACGGCAACGTCTATGTGGGCCGGATCGCCTTTGGCGCAAGCGACAGCCATACGGTCAAGGTTTTTCAGGAAGCGGAATCATATCCGGGTGCTTCCTTAATAATTGCCTATTGCCACTGTATCGGCCAGGGATTCGACCTGGCTTATGGGGCCGCGCAGCAGAAGCTAGCGGTGGATTCGGGCTACTGGCCGCTCTACCGGTTTGATCCCCGGCGCATCGTCGCGGGAGAAAATCCGTTCCTTCTCGATTCAGGCCCTCCCAAGATTCGACTCAGCGATTACATCTACAAGGAAACACGCTACCGCATGCTTCAAAAAATCGATCCCGAGCGGGCCGGAATGCTGCTCAACCTTGCCCAGACCATAATGGACCAGCGCTATGACTTCTATTATCAACTGGCAGGACTCAAGCCGCAATATACGTTATTCAGCCGGCTAAAAAAAAATTTCGGATCGTTCGAAAGGAGATTGTCATGGACCTGACTACTACCTATCTCGGAATCACCCTGCCCCACCCCCTCATGCCCGGCGCTTCTCCGATGGCGGATAATCTTGATATGGTCAAAAGGCTGGAAGATGCGGGAGCCGCCGCCATCGTCATGAATTCACTCTTCGAAGAGCAGATACTTGCCGATCAGGAGCGCATTGTACGCGAGGTCGAGGTTCCGGAAAATACCTACGCCGAAGCCTTGACCTATCATCCACTCATAGACGAGGTCCGACTCGGTCCGGATATCTATCTTGAGAAAGTGGCTGCTGTCAAAAACCGTGTCTCGGTCCCGGTGATCGGCTCCCTGAACGGGGTTAGCCCGGGGGGATGGATGAGGTACGCCCGGCTGATTGAACAGGCGGGAGCCGACGCGCTGGAGCTGAACATCTATTTTCTGGCGGATGATCCATCCGTGAGCGGGCTCGCGGTGGAAGATCGTCTTCTCGCGGTGGTCGGTCAGGTCAAACAGAGTGTCTCCATTCCAGTGGCGGTGAAGATTTCACCTTTTTTTTCCTCTTTGCCGAATTTCTGCAAAAAACTTCAGGAGGCCGGAGCGGACGGAATAGTCCTGTTCAATCGATTTTACCAACCCGATGTCGACACGCAAAATCTCGAAATACTCTCCAGGCTTAAACTCTCGACCCGGGATGAATTGCTTTTGCGTCTCAGATGGTTGGCCATTATGTCAGGCGATCTCAATCTATCCATGGGCATTACCGGCGGGGTGCACACCGGTATCGATGCCGTGAAGGCGATAATGTGCGGTGCCCATGGAGTACAGATGGTTTCGGCCTTGCTCGGGAACGGACCGGAATATCTTGCCATTGTCTTAAATGAACTGAGAGACTGGCTGGAAAGTAATCAATATGAATCACTTGATCAGATGCGCGGCAGCATGGGGAAAAAACATGCTCCCGATCGTGATCTTCTCGAAAGGGTCAACTACATCAGAGTGCTGCAGGGCTGGCCTGAATAATCATCGATGAAATGTTTCCGTCTGTCCGGCCAGGTCAGACTCGTCCGTTTTAGCAGGACGAACAGAGCTATGCTCATGCAGTGAGGCTCATATTATTCATAATAAAAGATCGCCTCAACCTGCGGCCTCCCAAGCGATGTTCCAGCTTGACAAATCGAGACGACTTTCTTTTCAACTACTTGGCATAATTCTTGAACTGTTATCCTTACAAGCAGTTTTAGTACAATAGAAAGGAGGCTGATAATGAGTGAAATTAACGTTGCCGGAAAAAACATCCAATTAGATAAAGAAGGTTTTCTTGTCAATGAGGAAGATTGGAACCACAACGTGGCGCGACAGATTGCCAAAAATGAAAACATCGATGACCTCGACGATGAGCAACTTGAAATCATCGAATTCCTGAGAAACTATTTCAAGAAGTATCATGCGTTTCCCATACTGAATTATGTCTGCAAACATATCGGACAACAAAAGGAATGTCTCAACCGGGAATTTGTCAACCCAATGAAAGCATGGAAAATAGCCGGACTTCCACCACTGGATGACGTGCATTTTATTACTTTTGATGGAAAACACTATCAACTGGAAGATCCTCCCGGTTGATCGCTTGGCCGAAAAGATACTATCCGTGAAAGTTCCAACATTGGGGAGAGTCGATTTCCTCTTCCGGGCAGAAGAAACCAAAAAAATCCGTATGGACTTTTTTAGGTTTCAATGTGCGTCTCAACTCGCCCCCATCTCTGCAGGAGAAAAGCAACAACCCAACAAAGCAATGCCCATGAGGAACCTGCCGTCCAACCGGCCAGAACATCGGTCGGCCAGTGAACCCCAAGATAGACGCGGCTGATGCCAACCAGCAGGGTTGCCAGAATTGCCAGTGACAGGATATACACTTTCAAACGTTTTTGACTGGTATAGCGGGCAAGCAGGCCGCCAAGAGTAAAAAAGACTACAGCAGACATCATGGAGTGTCCGCTGGGAAAGGCGGTGGACATCGCGTAAGCCATATGAGAAACGAGTTCAGGTCGAGACCGGTTAAAAGTATGTTTGAGAACGGTACTGAGCAGCAGACCTCCCGAAACAGCCGCTGTCGTGTAGATGGCCATTCCTTTTTTCTTCTGCAGCAACAAAAATCCCACCACAGACACACTGAGTGCCAGTAAAAAAAACATGCTGCCGAGAGCCGTAATGTCACGCATCATTCCTTCGAACCATTTCGGGCCGAGAGGATCGGAAAGATCGGCTGGATTGCGAAATGCCAGGATAATCCATTTGTCGATATGACGGGTTTCACCTTCCATAACTTCCTCTGCCAACTCAATGAAACTCCAGATCCCTCCGGCAACCAGCAGAGATACGAGGAGTACACCTGTTTCCAGCGATGTTATTCGCGCTAGCCGAACTCTATACTGTTTCCAGGAAGTCTTGAGGCGATGAATCGATCCATACATTTTGAATATTCGATAATCCACTCGTTTGAGAAGCATTATATCTCGAACGCTTCGCCCTGAAAGGGGTCGGTACAGACAGCACTATCAGCACTATCGCATGCGAACCGCCCAGAGTATGTTCTCCGCTGCAATTCATTCAACAGAACAAAAAAAAGGGTGCGCTGGGGCACCCTTTTCCGGCAAGAATGAATGAACACGGCAGCACCGTAAAGTGGTGCTGCCGTGTTTGATAGATGATAGAAGTATAATCATACTATTGGGAGTTGGATGACCCTGAACCGGAGGATGATCCTGTCCCCATCTGATCTTGGTTCATTGAACCTGATGGTTCAGTCCCCATTTTTTGAGAATTTCCTTTGAAACTGGGAGCTACGCCATAATGTCTCTCCAGATTTTGCTGGAATTCTTCATCGGACATATTGGCTTGTTGCGGAACATTCTCAAGCTTGCTGTCATTGACGGTGAGTCTCACTTGTTGTTTAGACTGATCGATCCGGAATGCTTCCCTGGGAACGGCAACATCCTCACCGCCCATACCTAGAACGCCTCCCTTGTTAACAGTGACAAATTTGATCTGGCCGGATTGAGGATCGGTTGTTACCTTATCAATTTCCCCGATATTATCCCCCTTTTGAGAGAGGACTTTCATTCCCTTGAGCTCTGCTGGGGAGACAATAGGTTGATTGCCGGTCGCGTGATCGGTCCCGCTCATGGTTCCGGTCCCATGTTTGCTGTTTGTTGAGTAGTCACCTGCCGCGAATAGCGGACTTGCCAAAACGAGCATTGCCATGACGGCGATACAAGTAGATAGTAATCTTTTCATTTTGTTCCTCCTTGATGAGTACTTCGCTGAGTAATCTTTATACGTAATAGTACATTTCATTCATTCTGCCTGTTTTACATGCCACCGTACCAAACCGATTTCAGTACAGCTTTTTCGGCGGCTTTCACATAAAGGAGCAAGTACCGTGCCAAGAGAAAAGGTAGTATGTCGAGGAAGTAACAGCTTGAAAAATCAGATACTATCTCACCCGCCGATGAAGAGGGGGAACAGGGGTTAAGAGAAGGGAAGAGATATGTCCATCTTAATTGGAATCTTTCCTAAAATACAGGAAAGAGCGTTATGATTCCAGATACAAATGTCCGAATAGCAACGAGATGGTTGAAATAGAACTTAGCCATCTGAATTTTTAGGTTGTTACGAGATTTCAATGTTGAGAATATTTATCATCTGCAACGAGAATTCGGTCAATGCTTGTCATCTGCAGCAATTTGCTATCATTGGCCAGGGTACGGGGAATAATAATGGTAACTCCATATCCTTTATTCAGAATATTGAGACTGGAACAGATAAAGTCGGGAAGTCCTGCTGAGCCGATAGGCGAGGTCAGCTTAATGCCGTCATCCTGGATATAGCGGAATATATATTTTATATGATTCAAGCCAATGGTAAAAAGAGCGTTGCGATTTTCGATGGCCCCGCTAAGAAATTCATTCTCAATTACATCCGGAATGTTCTGTAGGATTTGAGCAGTTCTGACTTTCTGAAGATACAGCAGTTCCGCCAGATCGCCGGCGAATGCAGATGATTGCCTGCCGGCGGTACTCAATTTACACAGACTATTGCGTACCGCGTCGTAGATACCTTTATCTTCCACCTGCGATGCAAGAAAACTGTGATATTTCATGAGCAGCATTTCCGCATTCACGTATGGTGTAACGGCAGTCAGCTTTTCCTGGATAAGCAGGTTGTCTAAATGAACTGGATTGCTAACCGGATTATATGTGTCGAGTGCCTGAAAACCGGACGGCTTATTGGCCGCCACCGCTTTTTTACTGGAAAAATAGCCCTCAGGCAGCAACAGATTCAAATTCGTGTTTTTTTTCAGCCATTCGCCGATGCGAAATATTTCCATCTGTGTCTGTACTGTGGTGTTGTTATTTGCACCACTTTCAGGATCTTTATGGTTAATCCCGATAATATAGAGTTGTTTTGGACTCTGGGCGTTGATGCGGTAGATGACTTTCCCATACTCCGACGGCAAGTCCAGGAAATCTCTAGAAGAGTTCAACACTGCCGGTGCCGCGGAGACAGAAGTGAAGGTTGAAAACATCCAGCAAAGGCAAATAATAAGAACAGTGCAGGGACGTGATTTGATCGATTTGAATAACCCGCTCCGGGAAGGTGCGGCATAGCGGAGTAGAAGGCGGCAGGTGTTCTGAAGTGAAGCTGAAAACGGCATTTCTGTATATTCCCCAACCGGTTGCCTGGTTCGTGCAGCAGGGGGAATACAGAAAAATGCGTTCTAATCCGTATCTGGCAATCCCGCTGTCTTTGGGGTTTACGCCCCTTTAGACCGGTAACTTTGCGCCTTCATCTTTCGATGAATTTGCCTTTATCAGATAGTATATACGCAAGCGAGAATGTCTCTCACTCACTGTTAAAATAGGCTACCATGTCTTTGGATATGTGTCAATGGAGGCGGAACCGGAAAAGCCGGCATAATGCCGGTGAGCAGTGCTTCCGGAGTTAACCGGAATGGGCTTGAGTATTGAAATTTCAGGAGGAATAATCGCGCCTTCCCGGATTAAAAAAAATGATTCTAAGGCAAATATTTTCATAACCGGTCTTAACTGTAAAACAGGCGATGCCCAACGAGGTCAACAGAAATGCGCCGGTTATTATTGATAACTATCCTATTTCCCACGATTTATCTCCTCAACTGCCAAATCCTGATAGGCAGAGAAGAATCGGCGACAGAAGTCACCCCATTGGCGACAGGAATCTCTGGTAGCCTCGGTATTTTCATTGAGGTCGAGATTTGCAACGAGATTTTCAATTTCCTCTTTACATGCGCTGACCAGCGATGTATCGGCACCGAAAAGCAGATTGCCGACGAATTCCGCGGGCTTATAGACCGTTTGCATCTGCTGCAGGTCCCGATGGATCTGACTGAGCAGGACATTTGCCGGACCTTCCCAAAGTTCGTTTACCGCAGCATCCCTGTACAACCTGGGGATTGACGAGAAATCCTCCATTACCCCATGTCCACCGAAGATGGACATGGCCAGCCGCAGTTGATCCACTGCATCACGGGAGGCCGATATCTTCTGCAGCATCACCAGTTGCCGGACATCGAAGCGTTTTTTCTGCAATTCCAGGGGCTCTGCCGGATTGATGGCGGTTTTTACCTTTCCCTCCAGTTGCAGAAATTTCCGATAGATTTTGAAGGCTCCCGCGGTAGTTCTTCTTGCGGTTTGATCAAGCTCGGCAAGCTGGGCTGCAACCATCGGAAAGTTCTCAATCTTCCGATTGAAGGCAGTTCTGAATTCACTGTACATTTTTGCCTCGCGTGCAGCCCTTGTCATAGTGGCTGCGCCGCAGAGCCCAACCGTCAGTCGGGAATAGGTCAAGACAACTCCGACGACATTGGCCAGACCGCGATCAACCGGACCTACCGGATAGGCAATAGCACCGTTAAATGTGATTTCTCCCGTGGTTAATTCCGAAGTGCCCATTTTCCACTTGATGCGATCAATGGTACATCCGTTGCGAATCTCTTTTTCCTTGTTGCCGGGCATCCAGGAGGGCACAACAAAGAGACCGATTTTTTCGGACCCGCGAGGTTTTGCGGTGACGATGGCGTAATCGGCATGGGTCGCCGAACAAAAAAACTTCGTGCCGTATAATTTCCAGGTGGTTCCCTCTTGAACCGCTTCCAGCAGATTGGCCGGAACATCAGAGCCTCCCTGGATTTCCGAGAGATATTGAGCCCCAATGCCAAACTTGGCGGATTCGGCAAATTCGCCCTCTTTGCCCTCTTTACAATGAGCGAGGATTTGCCGGATCTCGGGAGTTTCAGCAAAACACTCAAGAAGAGCCACCAAGCCTTCAGTACAGGTAATCGGACAGGCAATGCAGGCTTCCCCGTTTTGATATATCAAAAACATCTTTACCAGCCGTTCCCATGGCTTGGTTTTCTCGGAAAACAGGGCTTCGGAGAAAACTTCCTTTTCCATAATAACAGTCTCCATCGGCCGGACGATACGATCGATCCGGTGGAGATGTCCGTCAAAATGGAGAATGGACGGCCTCTTTTCAGGCCGGGCGGCACTATCTGCAAGGTCGCGCCAGCGAAAAGAAGCTTTCAGGGAGAGTTCTCGGGCTGCTTCGTCAACAGCCTGCCAATCATTACCGGCAAAGTGTTTGACAACCTTTTGCAACCAGGGATCGTCGGCATAATAGTCAAACCGGTTTCGTTTACTTAAGAATTCATCAAAATTGTAGGGGTTGTTTCTATTGGGCTGCGACATACTCTTCTCCAAAAATCAGAAGGCAAAAGAAAGGGACCGATAATTGCTCCGCCGAAAACTACCTGTATATTTTAAAATATTATTCTGTTGTATTCGTCTTCTTTTTTCGTCTCAAGTGAACGGTTTGCTTTATCTCGACTGTTCCTGTACGTTTTGGTGAAAGTATCTCCATCAGCCAATCTTCCATAAACCTATCACTGATATATTCCATGGTATAAAAACGTCCGTTCCGAACATATTTCTCTGAGTATTTTTGGAGAAGTCCTCGTGCGTCACTTCCCAGATGTTTGTCAACACGATATACCGATCGTATCGAAAGTATCATCTCTTGGCGTGAGACCCGCTCAAGAACATCTAAAAACCTTGGCAGCATCCCGCTGATAATCGAATGTTTGCCTATGAAGTCAATCATCATGCCGACATCAAAAATACTCTCCCGACCGAGAGCGGTTATATCAAGAGCTTTAAAAGTTATGTCCTCAATGCGATAGAATTTTTTTAAGAGGGTACAGCCGCGAATGATACGCGCATCATTATCAATTCCTACAACCTTTGCAGCACCTGCATTTTTAACTATAAAACAAAAATATCCCAGATTACAGCCTAGATCGATAACGGATTTATCCTGAAAATCAAGGCCGTGAATGTCGCTGAGGATTCCATCCTCTTCATCCCCTATCCCATCGGACAGCATCCGATTATCAGGCAGCATGACAGGCCTCCAGATATTTTCCGATCCAATCTCTTGGAGAAGTGCTCTGAGATTTGCTATTTCCGGAGATTTATATTCTTCCATGATATTGCGTATTAAAGTTTTTATTTCGGCTGCGTTCAAACCGACTGCCGTTCAACAAGAAGATTCCTATTCAGAAATAGAAACACAGGAGGAAGCAATCGTTCACCGGTACACATTAAGAGACGGCAGAACCAGGATCTGTAACCGTGTCGCTCCTGTGCCATCCTTGGCACCCGCGACACCAGACCATCCTCCCTGGCCGTCGTCATCCAGTGCTCCAGGTCCTTTCAAGCAGGCCTCAGAGCACGTATGGGAGGGTTCAAAACCCGATCTTCCATGTGAGGCGGTCTGATCGATCGGACGAAAATGGGGGCTGGTGAACGGTTACCCGGAGGAATCCTCACACTTGCCACGCTCACTTTTGTAGTTTTGGCTCTCTGCTTTCAGTTGAAAGATATGGTAAATATTTGTTATAAAATCACCTTGGACCTGAAATCCTCATATTATTATAGTAAGATGGAAAATAAAAAATGCAGTTTCCGCCAAATAATTATCCATCAAACAGACTCCTGGTTGAGCCGGGTTCGTAACTATTCACAAGGAATAGCAAAATGCTCATATAACCTTGGACCTGCAAACGTTTAGCTCGATTCGAATGTCAATTGCCTCTTCTGTCATAAGGAGAACAAGGTGCCGGTCATAGCCAAGGTTGTCTGTTTCCTCATATGGGTCAACTTCCTGCCATCGTTCGCCTGCTTGCTGCGGGGAAGAAGGTTCAAAAAACCACTGGACGGCGGCCTTCTCTGGTTTGATAAGCAGCCGATTTTCGGTGATCATAAAACCTTCAATGGTATCATGATCAGCCTGCTGGGTGGAATAGTTGCTTTTCCGATTTTGCAGGTACATTGGCATATAGCCGGTACTGCGGCATTACTGGCCATGACAGGTGATTTACTGTCCAGTTTCATCAAACGCAGATTAGCCATGTACTCCGGAAAAAGTGTGATCATTCTCGATCAACTCTTCGAATCCCTCTTGCCAACTCTCTATCTGAGGATTGTTTTACATTTCAGTCTCATCCAAACGGCTCTTATACTCATTTTTTTCATTTTAATTGCCCATATGGGAGCTCTCTTATGGAGAACCCTGACCTTCCGTCCCGCGCCGGAAAATCAGCTGCGCATTCTCCGTTCCACTGTTCGCTGGCGGGAGTGGCGGTCTTGTCATACACCACTTTCCAGGTGGCAGACACTTCTTAATCTCAGCAATCTTCTCACCTATCAGGTCTTTTATACCTCTTTTTTCAAATTAGCCGGCCTTCATGAAAAAGGCTTGCAAAATGCGCTACGGGTGAAGCCGGAAGAATTAACCTTTTGGTTCCCCTCTTTACCTGAATCGTTTGATGGGTATACAATTCTTTTTTTGACCGATCTCCATTTAGATGGACTGGAAGGTCTGACGGATGAACTCATTCGGCAGGTCAAGGATATCAATCCGGACCTTTGTCTTATTGGTGGAGACATCAGAATGAAAACCTACGGCGCAATGGCCCCGTGCATAAGAGAATTACGCAGACTCCTGAGCCATGTCCGGGCGAGGCACGGCATTCTGGGTGTTCTCGGCAATCACGATTGCATTGAAATGGTACCTGATTTTGAAGAAGCAGGTATTGTAATGCTCATCAACGAATCCTGGGAACTTACGGAAGGGTCCCAAAAGATCTGGGTAGTAGGCGTCGATGACCCGCATTACTATAAAACACATGATTTCAGCCGGGCCTTTCGACAGGTGCCGGAAGGCGATTTTACCATCCTGCTTGTCCACTCTCCCGAGGTATATAAAATTGGCGCTGCATACCGTGCAAACCTCTATCTCTGCGGACATACTCATGGTGGTCAGATCTGCCTATCACCATTCAATCCCCTTTTAACCAACAGCAATGCTCCTCGTTTTACCGCTTCCGGACGTTGGGATTACAAAAAGATGACCGGCTATACCAGCCGTGGCGCGGGAGCTTCCGGCGTACCTCTCCGGTTTAATTGCCCAGGGGAAGTAACCATTATTACATTACGTAGCGGATTTATTTAAAACCACTTCTGCATTCACTTGCTTTTCTTTGCCTTTTTTACGTATCCTCGTAGGTACACAATGTGCGTGGATATTGCCCGAGTTGACAACGCCATTCGAAATACCAATCAACAGTTCAAGGACCGAATTTAGTGAATATACTCATCGTTGAACCTTCCAAGATCTACCAACTTGCACTGGAAAAAATTTTTGCATCATATGCAACCAATCTTTTCATAACTGAATCCGGAGCAAAAGCAAAAAAAATCTATCATTCCGCTCCAATCGACCTGATATGCCTCTCTTTTTATCTAGCCGACATGGATGGAATCGAACTTGTCTCCACCTTCAGAAAGCAGAAATGGGGGGAAACACTGCCCATTCTTATGATCACATCCAAAGAAAGCCAGAATGCAACCATCAAAAGCCTGCATGACGGCGTAACGGAAGTTTTCCGGAAAAACAATCTGTCATCTCTGGAAAAATACCTGATGACTTATGCACAATATGCACGGCAGCATGCCAATCTTTCAGGAGACATTCTGTTGATCGACAGTGACGTGCAACAAGCTCAAGCCATCTGTGACTATTTTAAGGATTCTCAACTGAAGTTTGTTCACTTTACCAGCGCAGAGGAAGCAACCGATATGGCTCGCGCGGCCGAGTTCGATCTGGTCATTACCAACGTTATTCTCAGCGGGCCTATGAGCGGTATGGCTCTGATCCGGGAGATTCGGGAAATCAACGAAAAGATGTATCGTGTGCCGATCCTGGCCATTACCGGCCAAGCCAATGTTTCGCAGAAAATAGAGCTTCTTCGCGCCGGAGCGAACGATTCCATCCAGAAACCGATTCTGCTCGAAGAGCTCAGCGTTCGCATGAAGAACCTGCTGCAGAACAAAAAGCTCTTTGATACCGTTGAGTTGCAAAAACAGCAGCTGAAAGAGATGGCTTTTCGCGACTCACTGACAGGCCTTTACAACAGACATCTCCTTCTTGCCACTGCTGAACGGAGCCTGGAAGAATCCTATCGTCACGGTTATCCTATGTCGTTATTGGTCATTGATCTCGATCACTTCAAAAAAGTCAACGACACCTTTGGCCACGCGACCGGCGATGTTGTCTTGCAGGCGGTTGCGGATTTACTGTTGCGAACATTTCGGGGCAGCGACACTGCCGTTCGCTTCGGGGGAGAGGAGTTCGTTGTGCTGCTTCCCCACTGCGGAGGAGAAGCAGCTATAGCCAAAGCACAGACTCTGCGACTACAGATCGAGAAGCTGAAACCGGCATCGATCGATGTCACTGCAAGCATTGGCGTTTCCCATACCCTGGAAAAAGTCAGGACCAGCTACGAGGCACTCTTTTCCGCCGCGGACGAGGCTGTTTACGCCGCGAAAATGAGCGGGCGAAACTGTGTCGCATTTCTGGAACCGGCTTTGCCTGATCCTTTGCTCTCGACAATCCCGGAAAAGAATTAGTATTTGTTCAGCGAAAAGCATTCACAACAGGAGTAAGTCAAATGCGCGAATACCTGCCTGCTCTTTTATTGTTTATGACGTTTGCATCACCATGTCCGGCTCAGTCTGCCGGTAAAGTTCAAAACTGGTTTCATGATCCGTTCTTTCAGATCTCCAGTGCCGTACCGGATTGCCCAACGCCTGCGGGACCGTATGTAACTGAAGCGGAAAGGACCGCTGAAGCTCATCATCGTGCCGAAAGAGGAACGACCTGCTGGCTGGTAGGCAAGTGTGATCGCCCCTCCTCGTACGACTATGACCAGGACATTGCCGGTGCCTTCAAGAAGGCTCTTACAACCAACACCTCTTTTAAGAATTCCACACTTTGGGTTACCGTCCAGGGACGCGTCGTCTATATTGAGGGCTGCGCGGAAGAGCCCGGCATTGCCGGCAGGATTGAGCAATTTGCCATGAGCTTGCCGTACGTCGAGATGGCTGTTGCCAAGATTCGTTCTGATCCATCTGCAGCACCTCCTTACAATATAATGAAGAAGCGGTGATTTCTTAATCGTTTACCAGCACTATAAATCGGTCAGTGTCGATAAAAAGGCAACGATGTCGTCAACTTCCGAGTCACTCAGTCCGAGGTTGCCCAGATTATCATCCGTATTCAGATTTTCCATCACCTCCGGTGCCTCCCAATTATCGACATCCCTGGTGTTTTTAAAGCTGACTATATCTTTTAAGGTTGGGAAATAACCATTATGACCGTAGGGTGCGGTCAGGGCGACATTTCTCAGTGTCGGCACCTTAAATTTACCGTTCTGAGCCGGATCGCCGAGGAATCCGCCCAAACCTAGGTCAATACCATTGTCCGCCAGGATGGGATTTACAGGAATGCCTATATTCTCATAAGTGTATTTAGTAAACAACGGTCCTTTGCCGGTAACATCCTCCATGGAATGGCATTTAGAACAATTGTTCTGAAAAAGCACCATGCCGTTTTTCTCCTGTTCGGAAAGCCTCCCCTGGTCAAAGCGTGAATTGAAACGCTGCACTTCAGGTGAACGTTCGTAAGCCGCGATTGCCAGACCAATATAATCATAGGCGACATCAACATCATCCAGCGAGCCTGCGCCAAAAACAGTATAAAAGAGATGGGCGTAGGTTGAGGTTCGCACGACCTGGACTACTGCTTCCTTGCTCGACATATTCATCTCAACCGGATTCAACGGCGGTCCCTGGGCCTGCTCTGCCAGAGGATCTCCAAGGGTCCAGCCTGTTGCCCGTCCATCCCAGAACATACCGCCAAAATACGCGCCGTCCGCATCCTGCTGCAAAACGAGGCTGTAACCGGCGTAGGCGGCAGTCGGTGCGTTTCGACCTCCTACGCTCACTCCGTCATCTCCTGTAGAAACGACGGTATAATAAGGATCTCTGCTGTTGGTCGGATCTGCAAAACCAGTCATATGATGATGACAGGTTTGGCAGGATTGAGTTTTGTTCAAGGAAAAATCCTTATCATGATACATGACCTTGCCAAGTTGCTCCATTTGCGTCAGTCCTGCCGCAGAAATCGTTACTGCAGTTCCCGCCAACAACATAATAATGCCACTAGTGATTGCCTTTTTCATAATTGTCTCCCCCCCGTTAGCCATTTTTTTTACATCACGTTAAATACCGTCCCTCTTGTCAGTGGTAAAGAATTGTTGTCGATTCAAAAGCGCTATTTTTCCTGCCGTTTCCGGTTGAGCACATAGACAGCTTCTCTCTTTTTCAATGTTTCGACACAGCTGATATCACTTCTCAGCGGTGACCGCCACCACCGCCACCGCCACCGCCACCACCGCTACCGCCACCGCCACCGCTACCACCGCCGCCACCGTTGCCGCCGTCGTTGTCACCACCATGGCCGCCACTATCACTTCCGGTTCCTCCCGGTGCTCCCCCCATGCCCACATGCCCACTGATATCGGAACCACGACTGTCTGTACTGTGTAATTCTCCGGCCTGTGCTCCATGGTTTATAGCACCACCAATGCGTTCCGCGGAATCTTCCATATTCTCACGAGTATTACCGGCAAGCGTATGGCGAATGGTTCGTATTCCTTCGGAGTCGTACCCTTGCCTCAGGGCGGACTCCAGCACATTACCGGTCGTTTTAGAGGAAACCCCCTGGCGAACCATATCCCTGGCCGTAACAAGAGTTTCCACCGTCAGCTTGTAGCCGTCACCTTTTCCATGTCTGCCGATTCGAGCCGCGAGAGTGCCGGTGAGTTTTTGAGCATCCTGTTCAGAAAGTCCTGCGGTAAGACAATCGGCGTAAGTTTCAATCAGATCGGGCTGATTTAATTTCAAAGCCATTCTTTCGGCAAATCTATAGCGGTCTCTTACCATTGCCGCAGCCGCCAGAATGGTTTCGGGAGGCACACCTTTGGCAATACCCTCATGAATTTTCTCGCGAACCGCCCAGGAGGAAGGTCCCGTAGAATTTCCGGCATTCATTTGTCCGGCGGCTCGAACCATCTGCTCCCGAGTAAAATGCGCTCGTACCATAGCCTGCACTGTCGCCTGTGCATCTTCCTGACGTAGACCGTTCCGGATAAGCCGGTCCTTAACCGCCCTGAAATTCTCCTGCGTTGCCGCCCCGGCATCCGATGCGTTTTGGGCACAAACCATGCCAGGCAGCAGCAGTAAAACCATTAACCACACTATTTTCCCCATCATAACCTCCTTCACGCAAAGCAATTGCCGCAAAGCTAAACCTTGAATCAAGGCTCATAAATGCAATTAGCCGCCCCGAAATCATCTTTCTCTTTATAACGGCATTCCGGGACGTACACCCTGCCGTCAACGATAAAAAAGTAGTCAAATTCCCTGTCGGCAAGGTTGCTGATAGTCCATAATCCTCGGGAATTTTTATATAATGGATGCTCCTTAAAATCGTCGGCCGACGAAACAAAGACCACTTTGGAGGCTTCCGGAACATCGAGATAGACAGTCACTCCATTTGACTGTCTGGCTATATAATGGTCGGGCGCACAACCTGAGACAAGAAGGAGCAGAAAGCCACTAAGATACCGGATCATCGCCGCCTCCTATAACAATCACTGAATTCTCTCCACCAAAATCGTCAGGCTCTCTGACAGCAACGCTGGGATCGGCCATTTTCTCACCATCTTCAATAAGATAGCTGTACCGATATTCGCCCGGAGGAATTTTCAGAGTCAGAGCCCAATAGCCGGTTGTGCCGACCTTTCTCATCGGCACCGGGCTCCAATCCGTAAAAGTGCCTATAATCTCGGCATGGCTTACCTTCGGCAGATAGAGGACAAAACGATATTCGCCCCGGCCCTGGGAGCCGACCGGAGTTGGCTGATGCGGAACCAGCAGCCAACTCATGGCGACAAGGAAAGCGGCGGTAACCAATACAGGCAGAGGCTGCCACCATGACCTGAGCCGTTCGAGCAGGGAACAGGGTGATTCTCCCGAAAATTCGGGTAAAACCGGTGCGGCCGAGGGACATGCTCTCAATAATTTTTCCTGTTCCAGCAAGACAATGGTTTCCGTGGAAAATGGCTGGCTGGAATGTACTGTTTCGACGAATTCGATTTTTTCATCCAAATCCATTTCGTTATCGATAAACTGAGAAATTAGATAGTCATTCATGCTTGTTGCTCCTGAAGGATTTTTTTCAGTTTCTGTCGTGCGCGGTGTACTTTCACCTTGATATTGGCAACACTGCATTTTCTGATATCGGCAATTTCCTGATAGCTGAGAACACTACTGACCACGAGGGCAAGGATATCCCGCTCTTCATCACCGAGCTTTTCCAATGCTGCGAGAATTTTGCCCGATCGTTCCCTGGCCAAGTAGGTCTCTTCCTGATCCGCAACCATGTCCTGAACGATATCTTCATTGGCAATAATTCGGCTCTGATGTTGCGCCTGGCGCGTCTGGTCATAAAAAAGATTACGGCCAATAGTAAATAGCAGTGCCGGACTTTGTTCGTGATTTTTATATCGCTCCAAATATCGGGTAAAGGTTTCCTGGGCAAGATCAGCGGCTATATGCGCATTGCCGGTCTTGCGAAGAAGATACCCAAAGAGTTTGTCGCGGTAATCAGTATAAAACTGTCGAAATCTGTTCATTATATCTCTTTAACGGATTTCCGGATGCAGGGTTACACAATTTTTTGAGAACTTTTCAGGACTGAACTTTAATAATTGTTTTTTGGAAAAATGCGCTGCAAACATTTCTGCCCATGGCATCGAAAAAGGAAGAAAAGGTACGATCTGGTGAGTCGCATTTCATTAGGGAGGAAACCACCGCATCAATCTTAAATCTCAGGGGGTATTACGTGGACCATCAACTGCACCTTGCCCGGGTTGCACGCGGCGTAACGCCCTCGGCACGGTTTACCGGTTTTCGTCCACAATCACCTTCAGGTATTTGTCTGCTTCGCCATTCTGCAGCTGAATATTGCCGAAGGAAATGAGAGAGCCCTTCCTCCTGATCCAGCTTGAGTTCAAATTCTTCCATGTCATCTTCCTTGCTGGACGGCAATCGTCGGAAGCCATATTTACGGCCGAACTGTCTCATCCGGATATTGCTCTTCATGACCTCCATCAACAAGGTTCTCAAACCAATCTCTTGTGCCACGACCATGGAAAATTCCATAAGCTGGTTGCCGACACCTTTGCCCTGCCATTTGTCGGCGACAACAAAGGACAGTTCAGCGGTTTCGAGATCAGAAAACCTGTTCAGCCGAACATCTCCGATAATTTTTTCCCCGTCTCCCGGTAAAACCGCCAGAAAGGCCAGATCACGGTCATAATCCACCTGACATAATTGGGCAAGGTGGTCATGTGGCATATTGATTCGGCGCTGACCGAATCTATAAAAAACAGATTCTTCCGAGAGGGCTTCGAAAAAGTGCCGAAGGGCCGGTTCGTCTTCTCCCCGTATCGGCCTGATATGAATTATTGTTCCGTTCTTTAGGGAGACATCCTGCTCGTATTTAAATGGATAGGGAGGAATGGAAAGGTGCAAAGGACAGAGATCACCCTTGGCCCATCGATAATTTTTAGGCAGATTCTTTTCTAACTGCATGGTCACGACCCGAACAATGCAGTCATCGTCGATGAGCATCAATGGATTGATATTAATCACCCCGATCTGTGGCAGATCGACAATTAGCTGTGAGAATCGCACCAGTATTTCCTCCAGGAAACGTAATCCACCCTCCTGGCAGGCATATCGTTCCTGGAGGCAGTGGTATATCTTTGTTTCCTCCATCATCCGCCTGGCCAGAGTCTGATTCAAAGGGGGCAGACCGACGGCGTAGTCCTTCTCTGCCCGTAAATATTTGCCCCCGAGCCCGAATCGTATGACGGTGCCCAAGCTCAGGTTCTTCTGAGCACTCATCACGAGCTCATAGCCATGCCTCATGATCATGGGTTGAACGATCACCCTTGCTTCAGGGTCTTGAAGAGAAACCAGTCGATCTTGTAAGATAGCGAATTTCTTTCTAACCTCTTGATCTTCTTTCAGATGTACGAAAACAATCTCTTCGGCGCTGCTCACCATCGTGTCGATCTTCATGGTAACCGGATAGCCTATGCGCCTTGAGGCATGGACAGCTTCCTCCTTGTCATGGACACAAACCGTGTCGATAACCGGGATACCATAATATTTAAGGATTTCACCAGCCTCATCGGCGTGCAGCGTGCACCTTTGCTGCTCGATACAGTCAGTGATGATTCTCTCCGCCTCCTCCAATTTTGGGGAGAAATTCTCGTTAATGATTTCGGGAGTCTCCTGGAGAAGCTTGAGATTGTAGTCATAGCGAAACATGTACATGAAACTCTTTACCGCCTGCTCCGGACTAAAATAAATTGGTATTCCCTCAGTGTTCGGAGAATCAAATTCATTGAGTACATTTGCTTCGCCATACCAGGTACAAAACAAGGGTATTTTCAATTGCAAATGTGCCGCGGTAGCGATCGCTTTTGCGATCTTTCTTTGAACCATACCGGGGAATGGAACATATATCACCAGGACCCCATCCACTGCTTTATCCCGCAGGCAATTTTGAATGGCTACCTGATAGTCAGCCGCCGATGCATCAGCCAGGAGATAGAGCGGGTTGCTCAACTCCCGCCTGATTGCCAATCCGGCACTGATCGCCTCAAGGGTTTTGGCGTCAGGAGTCGCCGGTACGCCGCCCATACCCCTCAAGGCGTCCAAAGCCATTTCCGATGGTGCAATGCTGTTGGAAATGATCATTAACCTCTTGTCTTTCGGCCTGTTTTGCTTGGAAATCGTTTCAACCAGATTAAGAAGGTCAACAATACTGTCAACCCGGAGACAGCCGGCTCGTTTGAACAATGCTTCATAGATCAAATCCTCCTCGACAAGCAAGTCGGACTCGGGAAGCGAGAGACAGGAAAAGAACTCGGCTTTCCCTGGCTTGACGATCATAATCGGATTTTTTCTGGCGACATTACGGGCCGCGGTCATAAATCTGCGGCCGTTGTTGATGGTTTTGAGAAAGAGGAAAATTGCTCTGGTGCCGCCATCTCCGCCAAGAAAATCGATGGTATCGGCGATATTCACATCAAATTTTGCTCCGAGGGAAATGAAGTAGCTGAAACCGATATTTTTACTGATGGCATGTTCGAGAAATGTTGTGGAGAAAACACCGCTCTCGGAAACAAAAGCGATGTTTCCCTTCCGGGGGATTAAGGGAAAGAGGCTGGCATTGAGATTGATGGCCGGCCTGATAAAGCCGAGAGAGTTAGGCCCCAGCACTCGGCAGCCATGGACGGCAGTTAGTTTTCTGATCTGTTCATTGATAAGAGAAGGATGTTTGGCTCGATAAGTATAATCGGGAGCAAGGATTGTGACACCTTTGACGCCCTTATCGCCGCAGTCCCTCAGCACCGTCTCCAGGTTCTCAGGTGAGGTTGCCACCAGAGCAAGATCCACGGGAAGGGAGATGTCGAGGACCGTAGTATATGCTTCTGGTCCCCCAGCGCCGCCTATGGCAGGGTTAACTTTGTAAACAATGCCCTTGAAGCCTTTGCCGAACAGATTTTTATTGATTTGATAACCAATCGAGGTGTCATCCTCATTTTCCGCTATAATCGCAACGCTCCGAGGATTGAACAAGATATCCAAGTTCTTCTGTGACATACGCCATTCCTCATCTTAAAGAAGAAATATAAGGTCGTGGTCACATCCGGCAGGCGGATAGAAAAATATGACTGTCAGAGATGCCGTAAACCGGCCTCGATCGACTTCTCCCTGATTTTGCAGTGGTTGCAAATGTGATATCTTGCTGACGGCGAACGGTGATCCGGCGCTTCGTGAACAGGTAGTTTTATTATAGTCATCAGTATGAACATTACCAGCAGAATGACAAAAATCACATTGACACATCCGCATATGCGGATTAGTTAGATTATTAAGTTTCTACAGAAACAATCATAACCGCTTCTCTGCTGTAAAAGGATTTCTATGGAAAGCAAAATGGAAATATCCTCGCAACCTCATGAAACCAGCCTGCTCGATCATGCGCAAATATTTAAAGCGGTTGGAGATGAGACCAGATTACGGATGCTCGGCTTACTGACACATGGCGAGCTTTGTGTTTGCGATATCATGGCAGTTTTGAAGCTACCGCAATCAACGGCATCTAGACATCTGGCCTACCTAAAAAATGCCAAGTGGGTGACCGGAACCAGGCGTGGAAAATGGATGTATTATCAACTGAAAGCCGGAGTCCTTGGCGCTTCAGTCCAAGGCCTGATTATTCAATACCTTTCCGGTCTCGAAACAATCAAAACAGATTATCAGGTTCTTGTCTGTCATCTAAAGACTAAAGATGCCCAATCATGTAGTTAGTGCCCATCAATTATTCAACGAGCAAAACAATGAAACCTACACCAAAAAAACTCTCTTTTCTTGATCGCTTCCTGACCCTCTGGATTTTCCTGGCCATGTTTGTAGGCGTAATGACGGGCTATTTTTATCCGGCGATACAAAACATCATCAATTCATTTCAGGTGGGAACAACCAATGTGCCTATCGCAATCGGCCTGGTTATGATGATGTACCCGCCTCTTGCGAAGGTAAAATATGAAGAACTGGGCCAGGTCTTCAAAAATACCCGGGTGCTGGCTTTATCGTTGGTACAAAACTGGGTAATTGGTCCGATCCTGATGTTTTTTTTGGCCATCACCTTTCTTTCCGGTCATCATGAATATATGGTCGGCCTTATCCTGATCGGCCTGGCCCGTTGTATCGCCATGGTCATTGTCTGGAATGAACTTGCTGATGGAGATTCGGAATACTGTGCGGGGCTGGTTGCCTTCAACTCGATATTTCAGGTATTTTTCTTTTCTTTTTATGCCTGGATTTTTATTACCATCATTCCCGATTGGTTTGGGCTCGAAGGTGCTGTCGTTGATGTGTCCATCGCGGAAATTGCCAAATCTGTTTTCATCTATCTTGGAATTCCTTTTATTGGCGGCATGATAACCAGACTGATAGGTATCAAGATGAAAGGAAAGGAATGGTATGAGACTGTTTTCATCCCAAAAATAAGCCCCTTTACCCTCATATTTCTTCTGTTTACTATTGTGGTGATGTTTGCCCTGAAAGGTGAATATATCGTACAACTGCCTTTTGATGTTCTGCGCATAGCGTTACCATTAACGATTTATTTTCTGGTCATGTTCCTGGTTTCATTCTTCCTGTCCATAAAAGTTGGTGCCACCTACGAACAAACCACCACTTTAAGTTTTACTGCCGCTTCCAATAATTTTGAACTGGCAATCGCCGTGGCTATTGCCGTCTTTGGTATAAACTCGGGAGAAGCGTTTGCCGCGGTTATTGGCCCGCTGGTCGAGGTTCCCGTGTTGATTGCCCTGGTGAATGTCGCTCTTCGCTTTAAGGACAAATATTTTCCCTATGAGAAAAAAACCCTTGGAGGTGTCTGCCACGTATGCGTGAAAGAATGAGTTCGGGAATTACGGGAATTAATTTACCGACAGCAACACCAGAAGATGAACCACGGAGTTATGGCGTAAACTATGACAGATAAAGTAACCATACTCTTTCTCTGCACCGGTAATTCCTGCCGGAGCCAGATGGCTGAAGGATGGGCAAAAAAGCTGAAAGCAGAGGAAATTGAAGCCTATTCCGCAGGCATAGAGAAAAGCGGTTTGAACCCCTTGGCAGTAAAGGTAATGGCCGAATCGGGCGTGGATATTTCCTCTGGGCAATCAAAATTGATAGACGAGTTGCCGGTTCAGAAATTTAATTGGGTTATCACCCTTTGTGGTCAGGCGAATGAAACGTGCCCTTATTTTCCAGGGCGAAAAGTTCATCATGGTTTTGACGATCCTCCTCAGCTCGCCTTAAATGCACAAACTGAAGAGGAAAAACTCGCCCCCTACAGAAGGGTAAGGGATGAAATACGGCAATTCATCGCATCTCTTCCCGGATCACTTTCTGCCGCATCCTGAGTAACCCGAAGGAAAACGATCACAGCAAATATCACTGTCTTCTGCGAAAACCTTAAGGCACTACCAGGACGGGACAATAAATCTTATTGAGCACCTTATGTGTGATACTGCCGAGAAACAGACCGGCGATCTCCGAGTGTCCATGAGAACCCATGATTATCAAATCAAATTCTTTCGATTTCGCCAGATTGGTCAAGACAAAACCGGGCGATCCGGCAAGAGTCTCCATTTTAAATTCAACGCCCTGATTGGCAAAAATTCCTTCAGCTCCCTGCAATATAGCTTCGGCCTCTTTTTTCATATTTGCCTGAAGATCCTTAATCAGTAATTCCGGCACCTCCGGCATATTTCCCCGCCATTCATAACAGTTAACAATAGTGACGTGCGCTCCAACGAGTTTGGCCAACTGAAGTGCGTATTTGGCGGCATTTTTGGAATGTTCCGAGCTGTCATAGGGAAGGAGAATTTTTTCGATTTTCATGAGGCGCCTCTCATTACAGGAAGAAATTAGGTGTGACATCACACCGATGCAGACGACTTAGCAGTAATGAAAATATAATACATCCGCCGGCTTAATCAATCCTTATGGTAGCCAGGAATGATGATTATGCCTTGGAGCAACGAGGCGTTAGGAGAAAATTGGTGTTCTCGGGCAACCTCCTGGTTATTTGCTTTCGTTTTACATATACTGACTCTTAACTGGTCTGTCCTAAAACAGACGCTCACGAATCAATTCAATTCCGGTTAGACCATTACACTATCGCTGTGGGGTGAAATGCAGAAGTCTCGTTTCGAAAAACTCATAATTGCTAGGCTGGTTGTACTCTCAAAACGAAAAAAAGGAAATTTTCATGACTGAACACAAAGAGGTCGTGCCGCCCCGGAGACGGCCGAAAATTAATCTAAAATTACCGGCATTGCCGAAACTGCCCCCCTGGCCGTTACTCGTGATTGCGGCTGTATGTGCGGCAGGTATCTTCATCTGGTTTTTTTGTCGGATTGAGCCCGAGGCCGGTGAGATAGCGGTATTGATCCGCAAGACAGGCGAAAACCTTGCTGCGGGCCGGGTAATCGCCCTTGATGCTCAACATAAAGGTATCCAGCTCGAAGTGCTTGCCGAAGGCCGCTACTTCAAAAATCCCTATACCTGGAGTTGGAAAATCCGGCGGATCCTTGATGTTCCCGCCGGAAAGCTGGGTGTGATGACTCGTCTATACGGCGAAGAATTGCCTCCGGGAAAAATAATCGCCGATAATAATCAGCGCGGCATTATGCAGGAAATTCTCCGCCCCGGTAAATACCGGATCAACCCCTATGCTTACAATGTTGCCCTATTCGACGCGATCAATATCAGTCCGGGACACGTCGGGGTAGTGACCGCCATGACCGGCAAGGATGTCCTCGACGATAACCTGCCGCCGGATCAGCGAAACACCTTTATGGTGGAGGAAAACCTTAAAGGAGTTACGGGTCGCCTGCTCGATCCCGGTACGCATTATCTCAACCCCTATATGTACAACATTGTGGAGGTGAATACCCAAAGTCAGCGTTTCGAAATGTCCGGCAAGGATGTCATCAACTTCCTGACGCTGGATGGCTTTTCCGTTTCGGTAGAGGGTACCATTGAATTCGGTATCGAGCGCGACGAGGCCGCCTTTCTGACACACCGCGTCGGCGACATGGACGACATCATCAAAAAACTTATCCTGCCGCGCGCCCGTGGCTTCAGCCGCATAGAAGGCAGTAAGCACCCGGCTGTCGACTTTATTGTCGGAGAAACCCGGCAGAAATTCCAAAGCGATCTGGAAAATCATCTGCGAGCCAAGTCAAAAGGCTGGGGTATCGACATCAAATCGGTGCTGGTTCGCAAGATAATCGTTCCGGACCAGATTGCCGGCATCAACAGGGACCGTGAACTGGCGGTTCAGGATGCCGCTAAATATGAACAACAGATTATTCAGGCAAAATCCAAGGCGGAACTGACCAAACAGGAGATGCTTGCTATCCAGAGCAAGGAAAAAGTCGAGGCCGACACCAAACGGATTCGTGCGGTCATCGATGCCGAGCAGGATCAGAGCGTGAGATTGATCGCGGCAAAGAAGGAACTGGCGGTAGCCAAGCTGGAATACGAGGCTGCAAAATTCCAGGCCGATGCCATTGTCCTAACCGCCGATGGTGAAAAAGATGCCATCAAAGCCAAAAACGAAGCTGAGGCGTATGTCTTGAAAAACCGTGTAACCTCTCTTGGCGGCGGCGAGAATTTCGCTCGTTATACTCTGTATGAAAAGGTTGGCCCGCAGGTACTTTCGGTCCTCAGCAGCGATTCCACTGAAGGGCTGGGCAGAATTTTCGGTACGTTCGCTCCCGCCGCAGGAGGTGCAAAATGAAAAAAGGTATCAAGATAGTAGTGGGCGCTCTTGTCGTCCTTCTATTTGCCGACATTCTCTGGCAGTGGGGATTCTGCCGCTTTTATGTCGGGCCCAATGAAATGGCCGTCATTATCTCGAAAAATGGTGCCCCTCTGGAACCGGGACAGATCCTCGCCCACAAAGGTCAGAAAGGAATATGGGAGGAAACCTTCGGCGAAGGGCGTCATTTTCTCAACCCGATTTTCTACCAATGGGAGATTATTGATGCAACCATTGTCCCACCCGGCAAGGTGGCGGTGGTAACCTCCAAGGTTGGGAAAAAACTGGCTGAGGGCGAATTCATCGCCGAGCACGGCCAAAAAGGTATCTGGCGGAGCGTGCTCGGCCCCGGCAAATATCGTATGAATCCCTACGGCTACAACATTGAGATCGTTGATGCCATCAGTATTCCCATCGGCTACGTCGGGGTGATCACCTCACTCTCGGGCGAGCAGGCCGAAGGGGGGAAATTTGCTGCCGAAAAGCAAAAGGGTGTCCGCAAGGATGTGCTTCAACCAGGCCTCTACTATGTCAATCCGAAAGAGTACAAAGTCGATGTCCTGGAAATCGGTATCAACCAGGTATCACTGTTAGGCCAAACCGGTGGCAAGGTCGTCACCAAAGCCAGACAGCTCGGCCAAAACGAGGCGCTGAACGTGCTGCAGTCCGCCGTGCTTGAAAAACAAGAAGCAAAACGGCAGGATTATTTCAGCAAGCGATCGTCCTCATCTTCTCAGATGCAGAAATTCAAGACCGGCGAACAGGTTGATTTCGACGCAGGCCGTCCATTGACGCGTATGGCACCGGCCCCACTTAAAGAAGGGGAAATGAACCTGACGGAACTGGTGAGCTTTCCGTCCCGCGACGGTTTTCAGATCAGTCTCGACATGACCGTGGAGTTTGAACTCTCGCCGGATCGGATTGCCGAAATCTTCCGGCGCTACGGCGATCTGCCCGCGGTGGTCGACAAAATTATCATGCCGCAGATCACCTCTATTTCCCGCAACAAAGGTTCGGAATATCGTGCCAAGGATTTTATTGTCGGCGAAGGCCGTGAAAAGTTCCAGAACGATATCACCGTTTCTCTTGAGCAAACACTGGGTGCAAAAGGTGTCAAAGTCTATAACGCCCTCATTCGTCACGTCGAGGTACCGGATGAAATCCGCGAACCGATTCAGCAGGCGAGCATCGCGGTCGAGCAGGATCTGACCAATAAGGAACGGCAGAACACCGCCAGAAAACAAGCCGAACTCAATACAGAGCTTTCCCTCATCCAGCAGCGCGGCGAACAGGTGCAGCAGGAGACGGAGAAGATCAAGGCGGAGATCGCCGCCGACCTCGGCAAACAAGTCGCCCAGATTCAGGCGGAAACGCTGAAACTGACTGCCGAAATAAAAAAACTGACTGCTGCCATTGCCGCGGATAAGGTACGGCTTCTCGGGCAGGCAAAAGCATCGGCCCTGCAAAAAGTGGAAGGCGAAAAGGCTCAGGGGCTTATGTTGAAGACCGCTGTTTTCCATAACCCGGTCGCTTATGCTCAGTGGCGCTTCGCCGATACGCTTAATCCGCAGATGAAGCTGAATATCATCCACGCAGGCGAAGGAACACTCTGGACGGATCTTGAAAAAACCGGTTTTGCCGAGCTTGGAGGCGCCAAACAGTTAAAGGTTGGTAAATGAGATAAAGGATGGATTCTTTTTTAATACTTAACCCAACAGATTCTACGGGATTGCTTTAGAAATCCAGTCGATAAACTCACCTTCCTGCCCTGTCTCCGCTTTAAGGGATTCGGGGTGGAAAAGTGAGTTAGCTTATGGAATCTATGTCGAGATAGATATCATTTGATTCGACTTGGACTGCAAAGATGTTCTGCATCCGCCGACACGCTGCCGCAATCTTCGCACGAGTATTTCATCGTTACAAGTTTTTCTTCACAAACCTGATCGGAAGGAGTGCCGCAGAATTTAAAGTCGTCATCATCACTGGTCGGATTACAGAGGGATTTGGAATTATATGCGGTTGCGCCGCAGTTCTGACATGTATAAGCCATTGTTGTTCTCCTCATTTAATGTGGCACGATTGGTCCATTCTGTTGCGTGATATTTCGGACGGCAGCCAATCTAACACTGTACTCTAAGAAACGGAGTCATATGAGCGGCTGTCTGCCAACTCCAGGCGGGTACGCCTACTGGGAAAGCTAAGCGGTAAGGAGAAGGTTGTCAATATTGGGGCCGCTTTGAGAAAAAGCTGAAATTAAAAAGCACCCTTGGATTCAGCACAACGCAGTGCTAAGGTGTACTCACGTTTACCGTTCTTTCGCAGGCAAGATTTTTTTAAGGAGGAGAGATAATTGGGCATTTCAGTAGGTATGTCGATAGTGTCTCTGCCGGACACGAAAAAACCTTATCCGGATCTGCTTGCGTTTTTTGCCCGGCGCTTCCCCAAGATACCGGTACAAACCTGGATAGACCGTATAAAGGCAGGGAAAGTGCTTACCGAGGAAGGATCTCCCATCACTCTGGATACGGCATATATTCCGAACTGCAGACTGTTCTACTATAGAGAGGTAGAGGAGGAAACGGTTGTTCCCTTTCAAGAGCAGATCCTGTTCAGAAACGACCACCTGATGGTGGTCTGCAAACCCCATTTCCTTCCCGTTACCCCCAGTGGTCCCTACGTCCATGAAACGCTGATCAACAGACTTAAAAAGGCCACGGGGAACCACGCCCTCTCACCAATCAACAGGATTGACCGGGGAACGGCCGGTCTCGTCCTCATCTCGGCGACCAAGGAAACAAGAGGGAAATATCAGCAGCTGTTTATGGATGGGCTGGTTAAAAAAACATATGAAGCGGTGGCCGATTTCCCACATGATTGCAGGGAAACCGAGTGGCTGGTGGAAAACCGGATCGAGCCGGGAGAACCCTGGTTTCGGATGAAAGCCTGTGAGGGCAAAGTCAACGCCCGCTCCCGCGTCCGGCTGCTCGAAATTATAGCGTCTTCACGGGCACGCTTTCATCTTTTGCCGCTTACCGGGAAAAAACACCAGTTACGGATTCATCTAAGCGGACTTGGTTTTCGCATTGTCAACGACCGTTTTTATCCCGCACTTCTGCCGGAAATGGCGGATGACTTCAACCGTCCCCTTCAGCTGCTGTCCCGAAGAATCGAGTTTAAAGATCCGGTCACCGGCGTGGAAATGGTCTTTGAATCTTCAAGAAAATTGAAGCTTGCTCCCTGAATCACTCCGCCTTGGTTTTTAACGGCCGCAGCCAGTCAGGTTTTCGCCAAGGTCTGCACTATCTCCCGATTGTCGGCATCAGCCACGGCGATACCTCTGCGTGATATAACCCCTGCACATCACAAATAGAGCTCCGGCTCCTTCCGCTCCGAACAATGCTCGTACAGCCACTGCCTTATTTGTTTTACGGGGGCGGCAGCAATCTCGATGGCGGCTTCAGGGCAGTTCTTAATGCAGGCGCAACAAAATATACATAGTTCCGGATCCATCTTTATCTCGGATTCCAGGGAAATGGCACCGGCGGGACAGGTTGAAATACACGCCGCACACTGAGAGCATTTCGCTTGAATTACCAGGGGAGTAAATGGCAACGGTGCCACTCTCTCTTTATAGGGAACATTTCCCGGGACTTTCAGGCTGCGAGCTGATTCCGTACCCATCCCCTCGGCAAGTTTCTCACCAATCGCCACCCCATATGCTTTAGCGGTCACCAGATCTGCGGTGTCAGGTCTGTTCGCCGCAACGGGCATGTCTGCCCCGGAAAATGAGTGCTCACCAATAAAGCTACAGGCGGCAATGGGATTGAAACCGGCATTTTCGGTGATATTTCTCAGTTCGATCAGGGCATCCTCAAACGCCCGGTTACCATAGGTCACGACAATAACCGCAGGAGTACCGCTTCCCTGTATTGCCGCAAGTCTTTCCACGGCAAGTCGGGCGACACGTCCGGCATAGACCGGAACTCCAATGATAGCCAATTCATCTGCTGCAAAATGCAGCTTCGAATGAGTATCGGGATAGGTCAGATCGATGGCTTCACACGGAATGTCCCCCATTCCCGAAGCAATTGCCTCGATGACTGTTTTTGATGTCCTGGTAGGCGAAAAGCAGATGAGCCGGATTTTTTTGATTTTCATACAATTCCCTTTTGTTTGCTTGCATAACTCCGCCAGAGGCGTAAAAGCAGCCGGACGGGCAGTAGGCGCGGGTTCGCCCTTCTTAACACGGCTGCCTGATCGTGCCAATATGGCCGCAGATGAACATTTACCTCTTTCGCTCAATATGAGTGATATAAAAACGGGTGCCATACATCTTAATCTCCCGTTTATTCAAGAAAAGAAACCCTTGTGGGATAGTAGAATACCCATTATACTGGCTCGCACCAATAAAAGAAATAATTTCCCGAGCGTAAACCCCCATTGAAAGGCCTAAATACCTTCTCGCACTCTATTATTAAAGAGCAGGAATAGAGTATCCAGGGTATTACAAGGAGAACATAACATGACAACTATCATGACGACGAAAGAGACCAACTCCATGGAACCACAAGAAAATCAAGGGACAGATCGGCAAATTTCTCAAGGGATGGAGCAACAGACAGGCGAAATGGCTAAAAAACGCACATGGGTTGATGTTCTGATAGATATTTTCAAGAAATTACTGGAAACCAGCAATTTTAAGTACGGCACCAAAAAAAAGTTCTGATAGAATTCGAACGTAGCCCTTTTCATTGTTAAACCAGCACCCATCTGAAAAGATCACTTATCGGGTTGGTACCAACGGAGTCGCAAAGCATTAGTGACCACCGAAACGGAACTGAGCGCCATAGCGGCACCGCCTATCATCGGATTGAGGGTTGGACCGCCAAAGATAGCCAACACACCGGCTGCCACAGGAATTCCCACTATATTGTAAGCAAAGGCCCAGAAAAGATTCTGGCGGATGTTCCGCATGGTCGCCCTACTAAGCCCGATAGCTCGCCCTACTCCTTCCAGATGGCCAGTCATCAAAACTATATCGGCTGACTCCATAGCGACATCGATCCCCGTGCCCATGGCCACTCCGACATCGGCTCTGGCAAGGGCGGGTGCATCGTTAATGCCGTCTCCAACCATGGCGACGACTTCACCCTCCCTCTGCAGACGGACAACCTCCTCTTCCTTGTTATCCGGCAGGACACCCGCCACGACCCGTTTAATTCCGGCCTGACAAGCAACCGCATGAGCTGTCTTTTCATTGTCTCCAGTGAGCATGACCACCTTTATTCCCATGGCTTCGAGATCCCGAATGGTATCCCGTGCTTCATCTTTCAACGGATCGGCAATGGCCAGCAGGCCTGCAAAAAGTGTATCGACTGCAAGATACAAAACCGTCTTGCCCTGATCAGACAACGCACTCGCTTCTTTCAGAACTTCATCAGTCAGCCCCTCGATTTGATTTTCCCTGAGAAATTCACTATTCCCTAAGAGAACATTATATTTATTACCATTTAATAGCAGAGAAGACGCTATTCCCCGGCCGAGAGTTGCCGAAAAAGATTGAGGCTCGGCCGGAGCGCAGTCCCTCTTCACGGCGGCCGCGATAATCGCCTCGGCGAGCGGATGCTCCGAACGGCTCTCAGCACCGGCGGCAAGGCTCAAGAGCATTTGTTCATCAAATTCTCCATAAGGACGGACATCCATCACCTCCGGTCGGCCAAGGGTAAGTGTACCGGTTTTGTCAAAGACGACGCAAGTCACTTTTTGACCAAGCTCAAGGACCTCCCCGCTTTTCACCAACACACCCAATTGAGCGCCGCGGCCGGTTCCAACCATTATGGAGGTTGGTGTTGCAAGCCCCATGGCACAGGGACAGGCAATAACCAATACAGCTATAAAAACACGCAAAGAAAAACTGAACTCGGCGCCGCCGATAAAAAACCAGCTCAATCCGGCCAGGGAGGCAAGCACTATCACCGTCGGCACAAAATAAAGGCTTATACGATCGGCAAGACTGGCAATCGGAGCCTTTGTCCCTTGGGCATCCTGTACCAATTTGACAATACGGGCCAGCATGGTGTTCCGTCCGACTTTCTCCGCTTCCATGGTCAAGGCACCGTTTTTGTTCAGTGTCCCGCCAAAAATACTATCTCCCCCATGCTTCATGACCGGCATGCTTTCACCGGTGAGCATCGATTCATCTACGGCTGATTCTCCATCAATTATGGTCCCATCGACCGGAATCCGTTCTCCGGGGCGAATGAGAATGCGGTCACCAACTTGTATTTCAACCACTGCCACCCGGCGCTGCGTGTTTCCTTCTATCAGCGTAGCAGTCTCCGGAGCCAGCTGCATCAGTTGTTTGATGGCATCCGTCGTTCTGGCTTTCGATCGGGCCTCAAGATATTTGCCGAGCGAGACCAGGGCAATCAACATGGCTGCCGATTCAAAATAAAGATCATGGGCGAGGGCAACAGGATTGATGCCCAAGTCCTATTTCCACCAGATTCCAGGTAGAGTAAATAAAAGCAGCCCCGGTTCCCATAGCAATCAACGAATCCATATTGGGTCCGCCTCGCAGAAGTGCCGGGATACCGTTCAGATAAAAATTTCTGCCGAAGTATAAAACGGGCAGAAGCAAAAGAAATTGTACCAGGGCATGGATAAATGGCGAATGATCTGGATGCAGTATTTCAGGCAAGGCAATTCCAAACATATTAGCCATCGACAGAGACATAATGAGCGATGCCAGGATGAAGGAAGGTAGCAGGCCGTTTTTCATGGCCTGCAGCCGATCGGCGGCTTCCCGAGCCGCGCCGGAATCGTCGGTGTCCGCCGTTGCGACCTCGGCGGAAAAGCCGAGACCCGCCACTGCCGCTTCTATTGCAGCTATAGTGGTTGTCACCGGATCATAGGCGATTTTCGCTTTTTCAGTGGCCAAATTTACCGAGCAATGGGTAACGCCTTCAAGTTTACCGACCACTCGTTCAATGCGCGTCGAACAAGCCGCACAGTGCATACCTTTGATGTTGGCTTCAATTTTTTCTATTGCCATGGCAGAGACTATCCGGGAGAGTGAATGTAAGTATTTCCTTTAAAATTTTAGCAGCAACCGCGAAATATTCCTAATAGAAAACTTCGCCGTACCGTAATTAAGATAAGCAACTATCCCTTTAAAAACAATATGGAATAGGAGACATCAAATCTTCAACAAGCGGATATTCAAGTTACCGGGATAAGCTACCGAGATGTTATCAGAGGTGATGCTCCCACCATGAAAACGTCTCGATCCTGTTTTTACATCTTCCCATTTTGATACCAGAACTTGGCGATGTGTTTGCCGCCTGAATCTTTAAATAGACAGATCACCCCCCATTTTCCCATTTCATCAATGGTACAGCTCGCGGCAAAAATTCCATTGCCGTAATCCTTCAGATCGACTATCTGCTCTTTGCCCGAAGGCGAAATGAGTTTCACCCTGCCAACCGCCTTGGTAATCTTCTTGCCATTTTTCATAAACGAGACCATGACATGATGAGAGCGGCCTTCTGAATCGCTCATATTCATGTCGGACAGTTTCATGATCTGAAATTCAGCATGTATTCCGTCGACTACTACCGTTTTTTTGAACGTCCCCCCGTCCTGACCGGCACCATGGTCCATTGAGTCATGATCCATGGAATCCATATTGGGTTGATCCATGGTCATTTGTCCTTTTTGCCGTGCATGATCATGGTTCATGCTCTCCATGGCCAGTGCATTTCCAAGCAGCAAGCAACTGAAGAAAGCGAGCATTGGTACGAGTTTATTCATTATATTCACCCATTCTTAGTTTTCGTTTATTGATCGAGCGCGGAATTGTCCAGGAGACCGTTCAGCTTTTCGGGTCTTGTCCGGACTGCCGGGAACATGCATATGAAATGTACATAAAAAGGCAAAGGTACTTAAAAAGATATCCGCACAATCTCACCTATTGCAGGTACAATATAGCAAACACCACTCAGTGGCAATGCGAGAAGGCCACCCGATGATGGAAATTTTGTCTCAGATCCAGGTAGGATAGGAAAATAAGCTTAGCCACGCGCTGCAAATTGCCGGTGTTTTTTCAAACCCACCTTGATGGAAAAAACCGGCTTCACAGAAGTTGTACTACTGGATAAAACCTCCGTTAAAACTTCGGAATAGGTAGATGTCTTTTGGGGAGGCATCAAGTCATAGCAATTATGGTAAAAATGGTTATTATGGGCTCCAAGCGAAAAGAAAATGAGTGTCTGTTTATTGATAGACAACTGCAAGACAGAAACAAGTTAACCAAGCTGGAGGAAAGAATGGAAAGCATTAAAATTAAAGGAATGAGTTGCGGACATTGCGTCGGCTCCGTGAAAAAGGCTCTGGAGGACATTGCCGGCATTTCACAAGTTTCAGTAGATCTGGATAAGGCGGAAGCCACCTTTCATAACGAGAATGTCGATCGGGAGCAGATCCGGGCCGCGATCAGCAAGATCGGCTTTGAGCCTGGAGAATAATTCTTTTCAGGTCTGCCGACCATTGCGGCGTTAATTGCCGATGGCCCGACTAGGCACGGATAATTTTTTTTATGGCTTAGAGCAACTTAAGACTATTGATTAAGCAGTTGGTCAGCCATGTTCCGTATCTCTTTATCTGTATCGTTTCGGGCCCTTTCCAATAACTCTTGGGCTGTTACATCGTCCTTTCTTTGACCTAAAGCCTGTAAGGCGATCTTACGAATTTCCGGATTGGATTCATTCTGGACCACTTGCCCTAGAACCTGGGTTGATTCTTCATTGTGGATTGAACTGATCCCGTTTACCAATAATAGCCGCACCTCCTTATCTTGGTTATCAAGAAACGCCGCCATAGCCTTTACAGAGGCAGCATCACCATTTCTGACGAGGCGCTGAATAGCCCTGCTCAGACTGGACTTTTCCGGACTTGGATTATTCAGGATCTGATCCAGAGAGATATTCTCCTGCTCACCGGTGTCAAACTGTTGCAACGATTCTTCGTGGAGCAATGTACTTTCATCATTTTCCGCTTCAGGCGCAGGCAAACCCGATGCTCCAGAAGGGGGAGTAATACGGTTCGCAGTGGTCGAACTTCGGCTGAGAACCCATACTTCCGCGATCTGTTTAGCCTCACTCTGTTCAGGGGCAGAGGAGTCGATTTCCGTAGCAATGGATAACGATTGGTTGACCGTCAATAGTCGAAGGCATTTATCCAGGGGAAGATCGGTAAATGAGGTGGTAATCGGTTCAGTGAGATCACCGAGAAAGTGTGCCTTGAAGTCAAACTCCTGTTTAATCCGCTGCAGTACCTCAATAAGTGGAGCATCAACAAGTTCAGCGGAAATCAGATCATTTTGTACGGTAATTTCCATGACCGGCGAAGATGATTTAGTCTTTGCCGGAGCAGCGCCCGCTAGGGACATTAGCGACAACAATACGACGATTGACAAGATAGTAAGAAAGCTGACAATTGGGGGTTTCCGAAAAGATATCATCATAAGAGCTATCCCGTTTAATGAAGGTTGCAAAGCCGGAAATAAGCTGAAGTTGCGTTAAGCAGCTGCGCCTGTTTGTTAAGAAAAAATCGCTTTCACCCTGCCGACTTCACCGCCTTCCAGTCGAACCTTGATGCCGTGTGGATGCGATGGTGATTTGGTGAGGATGTCCTTTACTCTTCCATGTGTCGTAATTCCCGTTCTCTGATCCTTTTTCAAGACGATTTCGACCTCCGAGCCCGGCTTGATATCAGTACGTTTTCTTCCATCCATATGCATCTCCCGTCAACCACCACTGCGCTTCACCTGCCAGCCACGCTGCTGTAATTCCGCTAAAAGCACGTCCCGGTGATCACCTTGGATTTCAATAACATTCTCCTTGACGGTGCCGCCGGAACCACACCTTTTTTTCAAATCTTTTGCCAATGCCGCCAGTGCGGACGGATCAAGAGGAATTCCTGAGATTATCGTGACGCCTTTCCCCTTTCTACCCTTTGTCTCCCGGCCTATCCTGACAATGCCGTCTCCTTTTGCAACGATTTTTTTCTTGTCGCAGATACAGATGGCTACTGGTTTTTCACAGTTCGGACAGACCTTGCCTAGTGCTGTTGAATACACTATCTGGTTTTTCAGTTTTTTTGATGACGACATTGTTCTTTTTGTTTCTCTCGATTATTAAGCATTTTTCCTGCTTGATATTATATATATGGCAAAAAACTTTCTTTAAAGGATGATGGCGTCGTAAAAACTCTTCATCTGCTTCGTTGCTGCAAATTTTCAATCATTACGACGTACCTTAGTACGCCGAAATTATTGAAAATTTGCGCGACTCGCATATGAGAATTTTTACTTAGCCATCTTAAATTTATGGTTTTTACGAGTTTGTCAAGATCAAGAATAAAAATGCACTTTTAATACCTTACATAAAATCCAAAATATATGGTCACAATATATCAAGATTATGCTGATGAACCGAAGGATATCTTTCTTCCCTTGCCTGAAGATCTAGCTTGCTGGTTCTATGCCTTAGAAATGGATAGTTTTACAGCCGATGCCGATTTTTACGAACAATTACTCCCCCAAAAGGGAATTTTTCTTGAACTGGGCTGCGGCACCGGCCGGCTCACCCGCAGACTTGCAGGTACAGGCACTTTCAGCCGCTTTATGGTCGGGATAGATAAATCTCTTCCCATGTTGCAATCGGCAAAACGAAATCAACATTGCTCAAGAGGCTTTCTTCGTTACTGTTGTATGGATATGCTTCATATGGCTTTTTCAAACCATTTTGCTGCTAGCCTTATTCCCTACAATACTCTTAATCTGCTTGTTTCAAAGGAAAGAATAATGCAGTGCCTGAGAGGCTGTAAAAATTCTCTCCACCCGGAAGGCACACTTCTGGTTCAACTCTTTATTCCAACTGAAGATTTTATCCGGCAACAGAAAACTTTCCAGTTTCAGATGTTCGACCGACCTGAAGGCGGAAAAATCATCAAGGAAATACGTAAACAATACAAGCCGCGTTCACGATCAATTCAAATAGAAGAACGCTTCAGGGTCCGCCCGATGCAGGCAGGACAGGCGAACGAGGATTGGAATTCAATATATACTATCGCCGGTTTTTCCGCCGGCCAATGGCTGGCAATGTTCAACGAAGCAGGTTTCACCGCCACAAATATTTATGGCGATTATGTAGGTGGTCCGTATCACCAAGGGACCTCATCCATGCTTATAGCGACTTTTAATTTGCAGTAAACATACACCGGCACCCCATATGTGGACGATCAGACAACCAAGCATAGGAAAAACTATAGCCCGTCCGCCTGCTTGTGTGACTTCTTAGGCACGGGTGAATGTTTAGGCCGGGAGCTATGCAAGCATTTTTCTATTCTTGGTGAACGGCTACAATTTGCAATAAGATAAAAAAAGACTATGTTCTTGACCTAAATCAAAGAGAGCTAAACATTTGTAGGGTAAGCTTTTCTCAACATCAATTGAGGAATGAAATACATCCTTCCTCAACTGTCAACGTGCCGTTAAATAACTCACACACTGAGAGCAGTATTCGAACAACGAATGCTCAAACTTCACCGGAGGATACTATGTTTTGTAATCAATGCGAGCAAACAGCTAAGGGAATCGGTTGTACAAAAATCGGGGTATGTGGAAAATCGGGAGATGTTGCAAATCTTCAAGACCTCCTCACATATGCGGTTCAGGGCTTATCACTAGTAGCCGTGGCAGGGAGAAAAGTCGGTCTCATCGACAATGAAATAAATAGGTTCAGCCTTGAAGCAATTTTTTCCTGTCTCACCAATGTAGATTTTGATCCGCTTCGTTTCCAGAGTTTGATTAACAAAACCGTCGAATTGCGTGACGCTTTTAAAGCAAAAGTCAAAGCCGCCGGTGGTACTTGTGATTTTGCCGCACCAGCTGCATCATTTACCCCTGCCCAAACTCTGGAAGAACTTGTTGCTCAGGGACAGGAGCTCGATTTCATGAACAAACTTGATGAAAATGAGGACCTCCGTTCCCTGAAACAAATTACCGTCTACGGCATGCGCGGTCTTGCTGCCTATGGTGATCATGCCGCCATTCTCGGCCAGGAAGATGATTCGATTTATGCTTACATCCATGAAACAATGGCAGAGCTCACCAACAGCGGCCAGAGTCTTGAGCAATTGGTCGCCCTTGCGCTAAAATGCGGGGAAGTCAATCTCAAAGCCATGGAACTGCTCGATGCCGGAAATACCGGCACCTACGGCCACCCTGTTCCTACCGAAGTACCGCTTGGTGCCAAAGCCGGCAAAGCAATTCTGGTCTCGGGTCATGACCTGAGGGATCTGGAATTGTTACTGCAGCAAACGGAAGGCAAAGGTATCAACATCTATACGCATGGTGAAATGCTCCCCTGCCACTCCTATCCCGGTTTGAAGAAATACAGCCATTTTTATGGACATTTCGGAACAGCCTGGCAGAATCAAGCTAAAGAATTTCCGGAATTTCCAGGTGCGATTCTTTTCACCACCAATTGCATTCAAAGACCCGCCGACAGCTATAAAGACAAAGTCTTTACTACTGGTCTAGTCGGATGGCCCGACCTCGTCCATATTGGCAAAGATAAAGATTTTACTCCGGTTATCGATCGTGCGCTCGAACTTCCAGGCTTTCCGGCTGACACGGATAAAGGCAGCGTTCTTGGCGGCTTTGCCCGAAATACCGTTCTTGGTGTCGCCGATAAAGTAATTGAGGCGGTGAAGAGCAAGGCGATTCGTCATTTCTTCCTGGTCGGCGGTTGTGACGGAGCCAAACCCGGTCGTAACTACTACACCGAATTCGTTGAAAAAGTTCCTCAAGACTGCATGGTGCTGACACTTGCCTGCGGTAAATTTCGCTTCTTCGATAAAAAACTTGGTGATATCGGCGGCATTCCCCGTCTTCTCGATGTTGGACAATGCAACGATTCCTACTCGGCAATCCAGATTGCCATCGCCCTTGCCGGTGCCTTCGAATGCGGTGTGAACGATTTACCGCTTTCCCTGGTGCTCTCCTGGTACGAACAGAAGGCCGTGGTTATTCTTCTGACACTTTTCAGCCTCGGCATAAAAGACATTCGTCTCGGACCCTCGCTGCCGGCCTTTATTTCGCCCAACGTTCTTAACGTACTGGTAGAAAACTTCGCCTGCAAGCCTATCGCTGCAACACCTGAAGAAGATCTGCAAGCCATCCTGGGTTAATTTATTTCGGATTATTTGATCGCACGGCGTGGTATCGAAATCGATACCACGCCTTTTTTTGTTGTATTCGCCCTTGCCACATTCTTCCCAATCGCTGAATCGCTTTATTAAAAGTGGAATTTACAAAATTAATTTTTTCAAATTAATTATTGTGATTTGATCCAAATCAAATATTTCTCCAACTGCTGTGTTAATATAAAGACATAGGCTGCTGATTGCAAAAAAGATGGGTATGGAGCTTATTCCGAAAAAAGCATCAATGCACAGTCAATTCATTAATCACCTGACCGAAAGGATAAAAATATGAAAACTGAAAGAAATATTATTCAAATTGACGAAGAGTTATGTAACGGTTGCGGACAATGTGTGCCCGATTGCGCTGAAGGTTCCTTGAAAATCATAAACGGCAAAGCCAAACTGGTCGCCGACAAACTCTGTGATGGTTTGGGAGCCTGCCTCGGTTCCTGTCCGACCGGAGCGTTGAAGGTCATCAAGCGGGTAGCGGATGAATTTGATGAAGAAGCGGTTGAGGCCTATCTGGCGGAAGAAACGAAAAAAACCGAGGCGGAAAAACCGGCAAAAATGGATTGCGGATGTGCCTCGACACATATCCAATCGTTTAAACCGGCCCCACCTGTTGGCGGTTCCTCCTGCCAGTCTGCCAATATTCCCTCGCAGCTGCCCACGGCTAAGGCCGGAAATTCAGCACTGACACATTGGCCGGTGCAGATCCGTCTCATTCCGGCACATGCTCCATTTCTGCAAAATGCCGATCTGCTGGTCGCTGCTGACTGTACCGCGGTGGCGGTTCGAAATTTTCAGGAAAAATACCTGGAAGGAAAAACGGTGATGATGGGCTGCCCCAAATTTGATGATGCGGAAAGCTATGTACAGAGGTTTGCTGAAATTATCAGCACCTGCAATTTGAAAAGTTTGACGATTCTGATCATGGAAGTCCCCTGCTGCTCGGCAATGAACGTCATTGTTCGCAAAGCGATAGAAAAAGCCGGCAAATCTGTTCCTGTAGAGCAGATAACCATCTCCACCAGAGGCGAAGAGCTGGCAAGAAAAAGTTGGTAAGCCGCCCAGCAATTTAAGTGCCTTCCGCTCCGGACCAATTCCGATCGGCAGGCACTATTTCCCCCAACTGAGTCGAATCCCGGTTGATGATTCGGAAATGCAGGCGCCTAATGGTTGCAGTAACTGGAAGAGCGGCCGCCCGAAATAGAAGAGTTCATCGCTGACTTTTAATTGAAAATCGGCAATGACTCTGGTCCGAAAGCGTAGATCACTGCGCACCCGTTTTTCCAATTCATTTTTCTTTTCGTCCGATAGCTGATCAAGATTTGCCTGAATAAAGCCTAAATCATCACAAGGACAGATTCGCTCATGTTCCTCCATTACGGCAATGAGTGGATCATCTTTACCCAGAATATCGAAACGGCTTAAGGTATCCTTCTCCACCAGATCGAGAATCTCTTCCGTATCCCAACATTTTAGGACCCGGCAGGCGTGGGGTCTGTCGTCATAAATAGTACAACCTATCCTCTTTGTTATAGTAGCAACAATCCCATTGTCGCCCGGTACCGACTATTTTTACCAACTCAACTGTAACCGGTTGTATTTTTTGGGTTAAAGGGTTGTGGGCCAATTCCCCTTTTCTGATGGTGATCAGGCTGCTAACAGGTAATTTGAGTATTTTGCCGTTTCCTACCAATTCCAGGTCCTGAATATGCAAGGCAGGTCCACCTTTTTTGCAACAATTTCCGCATTGTTTGCACGTTTTCTGTTCGGCTGTCATCTAATCTATTGAAATATATAGGAAATAATATGCTGAAATGTATTGATGTGTGTGAATAAAAAATTCGCTGCTTTTACTTCACCATCAGCACTGTGTTTTATACATCGTTTATTAGGCATCTATGGTTTCAAGAAGTTAAACCCCTTCGACCGAAGAAGCTTGTACACTTCCGACGGTTTCTGACTATTTATGCGCATGTAGATTTTTGTCACTTCATCTTTCTCGACCAGCCGAATTAATCTGGTAAGCATGATGCCGTTTTGTTCGAGCAATAAGACAATCTCACTTAATATATTGTCACGTTCATCATCTTCAATCCCTATCAGCATCGAGCCGGCTTCAGCCACCCCGAACAGTTTCCGATAAGCTGAGGTAAGGTCAAGAAGTGAGAAAATTCCCAAAACGACGTTATCTTCACTGACAACCGGAATTCCACCGACTTTGTCCCGATCAAATATTATAAGTGCATCGTCGAGGGTTGCGTCAGGACTCAGGGTGGAGCATGTGGTCGTCATCATATCGACAACCATGGTTTTTTCTACCTGTTCAAAAGCCAGAAGTTTTTCCTCTCTTGATGTGACCGATGACGGATAAGCAGAGCGTAGATCCCTGTCTGTCACAATTCCTACAAGCCTGTTCTCTCCGTCAACCACCGGAAGGTGTCGAATATGATACTGATTGAGTATCCGTCGTGCCTCCGGAAGAAAAACGGCTGAAGATATGGTAATTGGATCTGAAGTCATATATTCTGCAATATACATGTTGTCACCATCATCGACGGGGCCGCCCCTTTATTTTTTTCTCTTACGCAACACAACCCGATGTTCTTATACTATACCATATTGTATTACAAAAAATGGCCCGGAGATTATAAAATTTTCATCAGTCATACTTCAGGAGATATGCTCAGGCCCCGACAAATGAAACTATTTTTCAGACTATGGTTGTGAAAAAATCTAGAGATTAACTACAGTTGGGGTTCTGATTCTTTCATAGAGCCACAAATTAGCTGTCATTAGCCGTCGGCTTGAATTGTCAAATCCTGCTTAAAATACTATGCTCATAACTCTCTATAAATCAACATTTTGTCCGCGTTGCCATTTAGCCGGAAAATATCTTCTCGAGATAGCATCACTTGACCCTGAAATCGAGGTGAATGAAGTCGATGTCCTGACTGCTCCGCAACTAAGCTGGCATGATGGTATCAGGATGATACCGGCACTGAAAATCGGCAACCATATTTTGAGCGGATTTCTAATAAGCAAAACCAACATTGCTACTTTCATCGCCGATCATAAATACTCAGTTCATTCATTCCAAAAGAATAGAAGTATACCTTGAAGAAATTTCTCACTAACTCCCTCGGACTCCTGGATGTTATTGCCTGGATTTTAGTCCTTATCTTTTTTATCGGCAGCGCCTTGATGTTTGGAGGAGAATTTCTTTTGAGCTCCGTTGGTGCGATTGGCGTAATTCTAGACATGCTTTGTGTTGGTTTTGCCATCGAAATACTTATAGAATGTCTTAAAAACACCAAAGGGATCGGAACGTTGACGGGATTTATCACCAACGGTCCTGAAGCTGTTTGTTTGCTGGTTGGTTTGTTCATTGGCGATATAGTTTTTGCCGCTTCCACCCCTTTAGGGTCCAATTTCATGAACCCCCTTCTGCTGTTGGCTGCAGCCATTATTTGCAGACAGGTAATAAAGACGTTCACCATAAACATGATATATACTGCTGTAACGCTCATATGCACCGCAGCTTTTGCCGGAGTTTTTTCCTGCTGAATTCTTCTCAATATATATATTGGCTGCTAGTCTGTATACCCGTCTCGCTGATTCTCTTTGTAACCCGGCCGAAGGAGATTGAACTTCCGGAATTGGAAGAGTTCCACTTCAAACCTGCGCTCTGGTTCGTTCCGGCTATTATCGGCTTGACTGTAGCCGGTTATTGCCTTGACCCGATAGTCTCCTTTGCAGCGCTTCATTCCCATGCCCCAAAAGGAGTTATCGGGTTTCTTGTCCTCTCCACTTTGACAAGCTGGCCGGAATTCAAATCGTGCCTGGCCCTACTCAAAAGAGGAAACCCGCTGGCGGCTATTTTAAACATAACCGTCTCGAATATAACCAACCTCTGGCTCGCTTCGATAGGTGTAGTCACCTACTTGTTCATCAATTAATCGGGTTTCCTCAGAGAATTTTATTATTAATCAATGTCCTCATCGGCCTTTTGAGAATATTTTTCAAGGCGGTTCAAACTGCTCAGAACTGCTTTAACTGAAGCAATGATGATATCCGTATCAACTCCTGTCCCCCAACTGCTTGAGCCATCGGGAGTCTGAATTTCGATATAGGCCGCGGCATTTGCACTTGATCCGCCGTTCAAAGCATGTTCATGGTAACTGGTAAGCGTAAAATCTCCGGCTATATTTTGCTTCATCGCCGAGCAGAAGGCATCGAGAGGTCCATTACCGGACGCGAAATTCCTCGTTTCTTTGCCATCTACAAGCAACATTACCTCAACATCCGCCCTTGACCCTTTACCACCCTTATTGGTATGTCTTTTAACAACATTGAAGGTATCGAGTTCATATGGAGAGTTTGAAGTGAGATACTCATTTTCGAATGCTTCGAAAATTTCACTGCTCAGCAGCTCTCTTCCCTCTCTATCCGTTAGAACCTGAATGATCTTGCCAAATTCCGGTTGCATGGCTTTAGGGAGTTTGAAGCCGAACTCTTTATCCAGCACATAAGCAACACCACCTTTACCCGACTGACTGTTGATACGAATAATCGATTCATAGGTCCGACCGACATCCGACGGATCGATTGGGAGATAAGGCACGGCCCATCGCCCGGACTCAGTCGATTCATACTCACGCATTCCCTTGTTTATTGCATCCTGATGCGAGCCGGAAAAGGCAGTATAGACAAGTTCACCGGCATACGGATGACGTGGATGAACCGGAAGCCGGCAAATACGCTCATAGATATCGATCAGGCTATTGATATCGTTGATTTCAAGATTCGGATCAACTCCCTGGGTAAACATGTTCAAAGCAAGAGTTATGATATCCACATTTCCGGTTCTTTCACCATTACCGAACAATGTTCCTTCGACCCGTTCTCCGCCGGCCATCAGCGCCAATTCGGTTGCGGCAACAGCGCAGCCACGATCATTATGGGCGTGAAGGCTGATGATAGCCGAATCCCTGTTTGCCATGCGGCCGCAGAACCATTCAATCTGATCTGCATAAATGTTCGGTGTTGACAGCTCCACCGTTGCCGGAAGATTGATAATGAGTTTATTGTCAGGAGTCGGCTGAAGAACCCCCATTACCGCTTCACATATTTCCAGGGCAAAGCTCAGCTCGGTTCCGGTAAAACTTTCAGGGGAATACTCATACCTGAAAATGGTCTCCGGATATTTCTTTTCTTCCTCTTTGAGCAGATTGGCCCCATGCACAGCCAGGGCGATTATCTCTTTCCGGCTCATTTTGAAAACGGTTTTTCTTTGCAATATCGATGTGGAATTATACAGATGAACCACGGCTTCTCTTGCACCATTTAATGATTCAAAGGTCTTCTGGATCAGGTGTCTCCGCGCCTGCGTTAAAACCTGGATCAATACGCCCTCCGGAATGAGATTTTTCTCAATAAGTTGCCGGGTAAAATCAAATTCCACCTGAGACGCAGAGGGAAAACCGACTTCAATCTCCCTGAATCCAAGGCGCGTAAGGAGGGCAAACATTTCCAGTTTTTTTTCAAGACTCATCGGCTGAATCAGTGCCTGATTGCCGTCTCGCAGATCAACGCTGCACCAGATGGGGGCCTTTTCTATCTTCTTATTAGGCCAAGTTCGATTCGGTAAATCGACCAGTGGATATGGATGATACTTTTTTACTAATTCCGGATTCATTTGTTCTCCTCAATAAGTTCTATCCGACAATTTCAAAAAAAAAAGGCCACGGTTGAATAACCGTGGCCTTTTGGGTGACTTGAGTTTTTAAATCCGACTACAACTCCTCCACCACCGCCACGGCATCAGGCAATAGACCGAGTAGTCCAAGTAGCAGGAGTAAAGAAGGCAATAAATTTAAAAAGTACATACGTATAAAAATGGTATAAGGTTTTAATTCAACTCCCACAACAGGGAGAATAAGAACCGTGAGACAGATAATTTTCTTTTCTTGCAAATAATCAAGGAAATCATCCGAAAGGCATTCATATTATATTAACAGCACAGTACACGTCTTAAGCAGAAATTGTCAAGCTGGTTTTCTCCGTAACAGTTCACCGGCACCCTATTTTCGTCCGATCAGGCCACCTCACATAGCCAGCTATAGCTCTGAGGCCTGCTTGAACGAACCTGGAGCACTGGATAAACGGTTACAGATCCGGGTTATTCCGTCTCTTGATGTGTACCGATGAACGATTACCTTTCTCCCATAAAATCAACATCGGGTAATTTATTAATTTTTCCTGTTAAATGAAAGATGAAAGGATGCAGGCAACGGATGCAATTTCCTTAGGACTTATAAAAAACTTGCAGTGGTTATGATAGCTAACTCACTGTGACTGCACGAATTCCAGGCGGGCTGTATCTTAAGCATCCTTTGCCGGTTGACAGATCCCGAGTTGACAGATATATTTTCGGTTCGTTCGTTTAAAATTCATTGGTTTTTCAACATGTTCTTTAATGCTGATGAAAGTTTCGCAATTATAATAAGGGAATACATTGATGGGGAAAATTACCGGCTCCCAGGCAGTCGTAAGGTGTCTTCAGGAAGAAGGCGTGAAAACAATTTTTGGATATCCCGGTGGTGCCGTCATAGACCTCTATGACGCTTTATACGATGCCGACATTGTAAATGTACTAGTCAGGCATGAACAAGGTGCGGTTCATGCTGCCGATGGATTAGCCAGGGTAACGGGGGAAGTTGGGGTAGCTTTGCTTACTTCCGGTCCCGGGGCCACAAATGGAGTAACCGGAATCGCCACTGCCTATATGGACTCCATTCCCCTTGTCGTCTTAACCGGCCAGGTCCCTCGCCCGCTCATAGGCAATGATGCGTTTCAGGAAGTTGATATTGTCGGTATTACACGCCCTTGCACCAAACACAACTATCTGGTAAGCAAACTCGAGGATCTAGTTCCAACCATTCGGGAAGCCTTTCACATTGCCCGAACGGGTCGACCGGGTCCGGTACTGGTTGATCTGCCGAAGGATCTCCTGTCCCAACAGCTCACTTTTCCTGAGAAACCGGTTATTAATATGTTGAGCTATCAACCGACATACAAGCCCCATCCCATTCAGATTGAAAAGGCCTGCAAAAAAATAATTAAAGCAAAAAAACCGGTACTCTATGTTGGAGGCGGTGTCATTTTGTCCGATGCCTCCAGGGAGTTGACCGAACTGGCTATAAAACTGAATATACCGGTAACAATGACTCTGATGGGCTTAGGTGCTTTTCCCGGAACCCATCAACTTTCCATGGGTATGCTCGGCATGCACGGCACCTATACCGCAAATATGGCGGTTGCCGAGTGTGATCTGCTAATAGCAGTAGGAGCACGGTTCGATGATAGGGTAACCGGCAAACTGGCGGAATTTGCCTCAAAGGCCGAAATTATCCATATTGACATTGACCCCACATCCATCAGCAAAAATGTCAAAGTGGATATTCCTATCGTAGCCGACTGTAAAAATGCCCTTTCAGCCATAAATGAATGGTTTAACACGAAGGCGGATATAAGCTGTGACGATGAAGCAGGAAAACATCAACCATGGCTTAACCTTATTGGGGAGTGGACCGCCAAGCATCCCCTGTCGTACAAGGAAAACCATGACATCATAAAGCCCCAATACGTCATCGAAACGCTTCATGCCTTAACCGGCGGCAAAGCAATCATAACTACTGAAGTAGGCCAGAATCAGATGTGGGCTGCCCAATTCTATCATTTTGACCATCCCCGTCATTTCGTTACTTCCGGCGGATTGGGAACCATGGGTTTCGGCCTCCCGGCAGCCATAGGAGCCCAGATGGCTTTCCCGGATAAAACGGTCATCGATATTGCCGGCGACGGTTCGATCCAGATGAATATCCAGGAACTGGCTACGGCCAAACAATATAAGTGCCCGGTTAAAATAGCCATTCTTAATAACAATTATCTGGGTATGGTAAGACAATGGCAGGAATTGTTCTATCAGAAACGATACTCTTCAACCACCATGGATGTAACCCCTGACTTTGTCGACCTTGCCAGGGCTTACGGAGCAGTTGGACTCAGAGCCACCACTAAAAGTGAAGTAGAGCCTGTTATCAAAGAAGCTCTAGCCACTGATAATCTTGTTATCATGGATTTTAAGATTGAAAAGGAAGAAGGTGTATACCCGATGGTACCGGCCGGAAAAGGAAACACCGAAATGCTGCTTGTTTAGCTCGATATACCAATGTATGGCGAATTACGGCAGTTAAGGCGGATCTGAATTTACTCTACCCAGGATCATGCAGATGAAACACACTATTTCCGTACTACTTCAGAATAAACCGGGAGTACTTTCCCGGGTAACCGGTCTTTTCAGTGGCCGGGGTTTTAACATCGAAAGTCTCTGCGTGGCTGAAACGCTCGACCCCGGTGTTTCCTGCCTCACTGTCGTCTCAAATGGCGATAATTCAATTATTGAGCAAATAACCAAGCAACTCCACAAATTAATAGATGTGATCAAAGTCACCGATATCACCGAAAAAGAATATGTCGAGAGGGAAATGGTGCTGATCCGCATGAAGGCAGAAGCACATACCCGCGCTGAAGTTTTGCGGGTTATCGATATTTTCCGCGGGAAAGTTGTGGATGTGAGCGCCAAAAGCTATGCAGTGGAGATTACCGGCTCGGCTTCAAAAATCCAGGCGGTTCTTGATATCCTACGTCCCATTGGCATTAAAGAAATTGTGCGTACCGGTATTATTGCCATGTCCCGGGCCAATAAACCAAATAACAAAAACACTATTCTCCCCCAGAAAAGGTTATATATTTTTATGCTCACTCCACAAGTACCGGTAGCAAAGGAAGGATATCCGTTTATCGGTTTTGCAGTTTTTTGTACCCTTGTTCTTGCTCTTCTTGATTTACCAGTAGTTGCAGCTGTTTCATTTATTGCAACCACTTTCATCCTCTGCTTCTTTCGTGACCCGGAACGATTTGTTCCCGCAAGGCATGATTCGGTAGTCTCCCCGGCTGATGGAAAAGTTATACTTATCGAAAAGATTCCGGAAAATCCCTTTACGGAAAAAGAGGCATATAAGATCTCAATATTCATGAATGTTTTTAATGTTCATGTCAATAGGATTCCCTGCGATGGGAAAGTTGAAAAGGTGATCTACAAACCAGGTAAATTCTATTCAGCCGACAGTGCAAAAGGCGGCCTGGAAAATGAATATTGCGCAACCATTATCTCAACACCCCAAGGCAAGCCGTTAGCGTTTGTGCAGATTGCCGGTCTCATTGCCAGACGAATTGTCTGTTGGCTGGAGCCGGGAGATGAATTGATCCGGGGCAGTCGGTTCGGGCTCATTCGGTTTGGTTCCAGAGTAGATCTCTATCTGCCGCCCGATTCTGAAATTCGCATTAAAGAAGGCGACAAGGTACGTGCAGGTGAAACCATTCTTGGTTATCTCCATCTTCTGGATCATGCAAATTGAGTGATTATTGACTTCTGAAAATCAATGAATTTCCAGACTTCAAGTCTAGCTTACTATTGAGAATTATCGGTGGAACGGCAAGAGGCCGTAGACTATTCACTCCTCCCCTGCACGAAAAATGCATACGTCCGACCTCCGACAGGGCAAGAGAGGCTCTGTTTAATATTCTTGGCAACCGGGTTGTAGATGCGAAGGTTCTCGATCTTTTTGCCGGTACAGGTGCGCTTGGGGCTCGAAGCTTTTAGCCGCAATGCCCGATTGGTTGTCTTTATCGACAATAATCGTCTTGGCACTGCAACTTATCAAGAAGAATATTCTCCTTGTGCCTGAACGGATATTCGGTAGATTGTGGAATGCGAGTTATCAAACATGATTTAAGCAAAACATTCCGCAGAACAAATTGCCCAAGGAAACACATCAGGATTTGATCTCATTTTTGCGGACCCCCCCTACGCTAAAAACATATCCTATTCTAGTACTGGAATTCGTAAACAATAGTAGCCTTTTAACCCGGAATGGCCTACTAATAGTTGAAGAAAGGCATAATGTAGAATTGCCATTTCCCTATCGAACACTCGAACGTTTGACGACAAACGAGTCTATGGTGAAACCGCCTTTTGTTTTTATAGAATCCATCCAAATTCACTGCAAGCATAATGTGAGTCCAGTGCTGGAAACGTATTTCTATCCCTTAAATACATTCAAATCATAAGAGAATATAATGACCATCAGGGAAACTCAGTAAACCCTCCATTGCCATTTATCCGGGAACATTCGACCCAATCACCATGGGACATGTTGATATTATCAAAGAGCACTCAACCTTTTTGACGAGGTTATAGTTGCAGTAGCTGTAAATTCTGCGAAAGATCCCGTTTTCACCCTGGAAGAACGTATTCGGATGATCGAAGATTCGTTTGATGGGAGACAACTATAAAATCAGATCGGTTTCGGGTCTTTTAGTCGACTATGCGTTTCGACATAATGCCAAAGCTATTGTTCGGGGAATTCGAGCTGTTTCGGATTTTGATTATGAATTTCAGTTGGCACTTATGAATCGGAAACTGAAAAGAGAAGTCGAATCTGTGTTTCTCATGCCGGGTTTTCGCTGGATTTATATCAGTTCATCGATTATTAAAGATGCAGCCAGAAATGGTGGCGATGTAAGTGACCTAGTCCCCCCCCATGTAAATGAAATGCTGAAAGAAAAATTTCGTCAGCCAGGCCATGAATAAAAAAAATAACCAGGTACCACACCAGCGTTATTCCAGAAGGCAGTGTTTGACTTTTTTAGGCATCTTGGCCTTTTTGTATCCTGTTTTACGATTTGCGGGCTTCAGGGTTCCCAAAAAACCAATCTATGTAAGCATCAATAAACCTGTACCGACTTCCGGTGTTTTGATTGAAACAGAATTTATCCTCTTCGATCGCAATGATAAATGCTGGGCACTTTCCCGCAAATGCACGCACCTTGGTTGCAAAATCAATTATCTTGATGACAAGGGAATTCTGGAATGCCCCTGTCATCAGAGCCGATTTAACATTGAAACCGGAGAGGTAATTCAGGGACCGGCCCAAAAATCTCTCAGTTTCTTACCGGTGGAAAAAAGACAAGACGACCCGCTCTATGTTGTTACTCTCTGAGGCTCTGCAGCGCCCCCTCCGCATTTTCTTCCAATATATTTCTACCGTAAAAGAAATCAAATGGGGCGCATGGACACTGATAGCATTTTATGTATCTCTCTTCTCGGGAATTATTGTCGGGTTGCAATATGACTATCTGAATCCGTTCTATTCAACCACGGCGATTGATCTGCTCGCACCTTATGGCCGGTTTTTCCGATCATTACATTTTTTTTCCAGCCAGTTTTTCTTTTTATTTTGTTGTATTCATTTATTGGTAGTTTATGAAAAGACCAAAACATATACTAATGGTGAGTGGCTACGTCTGATCGGCAGCCTTCCCCTCATTCTTCTGTTACTCTTTACGGGGTATATTCTGAGAGGAGACAACACCGGTTCTTCGGCAGGGGTAATCGCTGAAAACATTATACAGGCCATTCCGGTTGTCGGCATTCATCTTAATGACCTTCTCTTTTCCATATCCGGCAATGGGTTGAGGAAAGTATATATACACCATGTTATTGGGTTGGATCTTCTCTTAATAATATTGATCTGGAACCATTTACGCATCTATCGTATCAAGGTGCGTGAACACCTTCCTCTTATTGCTTCAATTCTGTTCTTTTCGGTGTTTATCTCCGCACCATTTGAGCCCGACCGAATTGGAATAAGCTATATATCAGGACCATGGTTTTTCCTTGGTCTTCAGGAATTGTTGCGATATCTACCTCCCCTTGTTGCCGGAATTGCTATTCCAGTACTCTTTCTTATTGCATTATTTTCTGCTCATCCAGCCAAAAAATATTTTCGAAATATAGTGATAACCATTGGCTTCTCGTTAGGATGTTATGCTCTTTTAACCTGCATTGCCTGGAATCGATAGTTTCTCTCTTCCAAATAAGTCAGGGTTATCCCTATCGGGGATAACCCTTTTAATTACTTATTGATTATTTTTCGAGAAATCTCTTTTAAGAGAAAGAATTTTGTAAAGTCCATTCCCTCCGATTTATTTTTAGCCATTGAAAAGGGATTTTGAAGATCAGCTACCTTTCAATTCTTTTCGTAATGCAGCGATCTCATTTTGCAGGCTTTGACGCAGCATGGAAATTTCCTGACTAATATCACCAGTAGTCATTTTGGTATCCGCCGCATTGATGGATATCCCCGGTGAATCATCCTGTTCGCCTGATTTTTCCGTTTCAACCTGATTGAACACATTGTCATTTATGTCATCTAATGAAGCGATATCTTCCTGATCTGAGACCATTGCATCGCCGATTGTCAATTCCGCCTCATTTTTCGCGTTTTGCTCAGCCAGTACGTCCTCTTGCCATTGCAAAACTTTTGCAGTTTCGGTGAATAACAATTCCTGATTGTAGTGCAGATCGTTCTGACGCAAATCAATCAGCGAACTACATATGGATTGGAGTAGTCCATAGGCATCGGCACTCGAATCATATCGATTTTGATCAATATGTCTGGCAACTGTCGAGAACAGCTGTAAGAACGTCTTTTCTACCGGATTGTCAAGCAGGTTCTGGTGCAGATGATCTATCTCATCCCACAGCCCCGTGAGAATCTTATCGTCAAGCTCGATACCCAGGGATTCCACACAAGTTCGTAATTGTTCGTAAGCGCCGGGAGTAATTTCCGGCTCTGGACTAGACACCAGTTGTTCTGAAATACTCTCAACATCCTCAATATCCTCATCGACCACTGGTGAAGAATTAGTAGTATCGTCTGCTGATAGCATTTCTTCGGAGAACGCACCCGCAACGTTTGCAGGTTCCGGTTCCTGATCGAACATTTGTTCACTTTCTTCCACCAGTTCGAAGACAACTTCCTCCTCTCCAATACTCTCTGCTTCCGGGTAATCGGCATCATCTTCAATGCTGATACTCTCCGCAATTTCCTGCTCCGATAAAGCAGAGGTTGGAGAAAGTTCCTCATCTTTTTCATCATCTGCTGCGATATCAAAAAAGGAATCCAGCCGCTCGTCGACATTCGTCAGAGTCTCATTTTTTCCTTCATCCTCGGGAAGAGCAAACTCAGAATCTTCAATAAGATCATCTTCTGCTATGCCTTCGTCCGCACTTTGTTCAAAATCATCGTCATCAAAAAATGCATTAAGATTTTCTTCCTGCTCCTGATCGGAAACAAAAGCGAGAGGTTCATCAGCTTCTTCGAATTCAGTCCCGGCTAAAGCCGGTTCAACGTTCCCATCCTCAGATGTTTCCACACTTTCATCTTTGGAAGAGAATCCACCTTCGTTGGCTATTTGTCCGAAATCATTTTCAAAATCATCATCATTGATTTCTGCCGTCTCATCTTCGATGTCAAACGGTTCCGGATCTATATGAGAAGTTTCTGTATCGACTGCTGCAAGTGATGGGGACTGATAATCGTTTTCTTCATCGAAAAAGCTTCCCTCGCTTTCTCCGAAAATGTCTTCGTCATCGTCAACATTTTTTGCCTCGGAAGAATCCTCAAATATTGCGGCCTGGTACTCGCTCACCTCGTCATTTTCTGCAAGGGCGGGAGCCAATTCTCCTCCCAGTGTCGGCAATGCTTCTTCATCCGAATCGTCATCGGCCTCAGTCTCAACATCTACGCCCTGAAGTACCGTATCCTTGTCTAAGGCACTGAAGTCGAACTCTGCATTTTCCTTTACTTCATCGCCAAAATCGATATCCAGAAAGCTATTGGCAAACATTTCCTCAGTAAAACCTTCACTCTCTTCGGAATTCTTCGGCCCGTCATCCTGCGTCGATTCCTCATCCAGGAAAGCGGGCGCCGGTGGTTCTTCATCATCCACTGCACTTAATGCAGGGGCAAGCGTACTGTTATCCGCCGGCCCACCATCTTCTTCATCATCCAGCTCTACATCTACCCCGGGGATTGTACCACTATGATTTTCTAACATGCCTGGAGTACCAGGATGGCCGGACACCTCCGAGTCCTGGATGTCACTATCCATAAAAAAGCTGTCAAGCCGATTCTCAACATTGCCGGAGCTTTCAAGACTAAGAGATTTTGCTTCTTCCTCTGCTTGAAACCCCATAACTTCCTCTTCGGGAAGATCGGCAAAAGCGGGCGAGATTGCTGAATCACTGTAACTATCACTCTCATCTGCTTCTTCTGCAGTTCGAGTATTAGCCCCTGGGGAAACTGTAGAATCCAGCAGGGATTTAAAAGAGTTAAATCTTTCGACAGCCGGAAAAAGAATAGCTTTTTCCTCTGCCAAATTCATAGGAGTTGCAATAATTTTTTCGAGACTTTCATAAAACAGGTGTAATATTTTGAACGCTTCCGCACTCGAACTGCTTTTCTTAAGCTTTATGTAGGAACCCAAGGTACCGATACCTTGTAAAAGTATAAGTTTCGGTCTGCTGCCTGCAAATTTTTTCTCGAGACGAACAACTTCCTGCCGCAACCGGTTAAGATCGTCATCGGTAATCTCCCAGTCGATACCGAGAACTATTGCCTTGAGATTCAGCAAATCTTCCTTGTCTCCAAAATCTTCGGTATGCTTTTGTGGTTTCGATTGTGCAGCTCGTGATGTACTTGGAGTCTTAGGTTGTTGACTGATGTAACCTTTAAGTTTCTCAAATCGCTTTACATCTTCGAGCAGAATTTCTTTTTTCTGCTCCTCGGTGAGATCATATGATGAAACGATTTTCTCTAAATTATGGTACAGAGTGAGAAGGAGCTTAATGGCACTTGGATGAGAATCTGCTTTCTTCTGATAAATATATTTGCTGATTTTTTCCAGCGCCTGAACATAGACCAGGTTTATTTTTTTACCTGCCCAGATATTCCGAAGCTCTACCAGTTCCTCATTGAACTGCAAAAGGACCTCATCCGTTATCTCCCAATCTATGGATAAGATCAGGCTCTTTAACCGACTGATCGGCGAATCTTCAGCATTGGAAAATTCAAAAAGATCAACCGAACTTGAGTAATATGAATCATCGTTGTCATCAGTCCCAACAGTTAAATCATCGTCATATTGGTTTTCGGTATACTGTTTCACCACAGCTCTCTCTAGAGTAATTTTTTCTGTATTGAAATAACAGAGGAAGAGATAATCTTCTTCAGGGTTGCTGCAACATTGTATCCGGTAATTGCACTTGCTTCAAAATAGGGGACCTTCAATCGACTGTTCAGGTCATTTTGCAATACCGAAGTCGGCAAAACCGGAATTCCGTGCTCCTTAAGATCAACCTTATTGTACTGCATTACGAGAGGAATTTTAAAGATGCTCTCTTTGTAGGATTGGAGATTCTCATGCAGCTGATTTAAAGATCGAATATTTTTTTCCCGCTGCTTTTCCATCGCATCGGCAACAAAGACTATTCCATCCACACCTCTCAGGACAAGCTTTCGAGTTGCGTTATACTTCACCTGTCCCGGTACTGTATAGAGTTGAATTTTTATATCATAGCCTTTAATTTTCCCCATATCAAATGGAAGAAAATCAAAAAATAACGTCCTGTCCCCGTGGGTTTTAAGACTTACCATCTCGGAAACAATCTGTTTACGGTACGTACGATTTATATATTCAAGATTGGTAGTTTTCCCGCATCTACCAGGTCCATAATAGACTATCTTAACTTGAACAATTTTGTCCTTTAAGTTAATAAAACTCAACGTTCTACTCCCAATCGATTTTCATTCAGAAAGATCAAACCATTGACTGACTCCCCCCGTGCTTTCGGGCATAGAAGCTGCCTGGATCTATCATTTTCCCCAAATATTCCTGATCTTATCAACAACATCGACAACATTCAGCCGAAGAAAGCCAAGTGATATTTCCCTACCGAACATGGAAATAAGAAGGAGCTCATCATCAATTTTGCTAAAATGAATATTCGATTCCTGACCTTTATGAAACAGCAGGGAGAATTCCTGCTCACCAACAAGTTTAGCCATGGCATCAACTGTAGCGAAATTGCCGGCCGCCAACGCAGCAAAAGAATAGACATCATACTTGCTTTCGCCATTATCTTTTGCAGTAATAATATTTCCAGCCATGTCTATTATAATGACACAATCAACTCCGAGTTTTATCAGTTTTTCTGACAAAATCGCATCTATCTGCTCGAGTTGCTCTTGACTGACAATCCCATAATTCATGCCACAAACCTCATCGTAAATGTTGGTCGCTGGTATCAGCTTTTTAAAAAGGCCAAAAAATAAAGAATAAAAAATGACCGTTTAAGGTCATTTTCAACTATGACTCTGATAGTACATACTATCGCAGCTCAAATGTCAATGTATCATAAACTCCAAGTTCTTATTAAATTCTCTCCATAAATAAAACACGCTTTTTTGCGACTTGCAAAAAAATACAACAAAATTTTACTCTTACAACTATACGATAGATTTTTGGCTATATGAAGTTAAATTTTCTCTATTTACAGGTCTGGGGCTATGCGCGACATTTTGCTATTCCCGGTGAACGGTCACGAAGATTCAGAATTGCAGCTTCCTATCATATTTGCTAAACAACAGACGGAGGAAAAAAATTGAAAAATATAGAAACCAAAAAGCCGCAAGAGCTTCAGTCCGGTCAGTTGATTGATACCCACTGTCACCTGGATATGGCAGCTTATAAAGATGATCTGGAAATGGTGCTGGAAAGGGCACATGCCAATCACATAAAGAAGATTATTTCCATAGGCATCGATTTGGCCAGTTCCAGGAATGCAGTCGCTATTGCCCGGAGATATCAGCAGGTGTCCGCGACAATCGGTATTCATCCTCACGATGTCGACAATCTTGGAACGAGCGACTATAATGACCTGGAACAACTCTACCTGCAGCATTCACAGTACATCGTCGGTTATGGAGAGATTGGCCTCGACTATGTCAAGCAACACTCGGCTCCCGCAAAACAGCGTGAGCATTTCAGAAGACAATTGGATCTGGCTCATGCACTGCAGTTACCGGTAATAGTCCATAACAGGGATGCCAACGATGATACGATCAAAATTCTTCGTGAGGCGAAACCTCTCGATTATGGGGGGATCATGCATTGTTTCTCCGGAGATATCACTTTTGCTCAAAAAGTCCTTGATCTTGGCATGTTTATCTCTATTCCCGGCATAGTGACCTTCAAAAATGCGGAGATTCTGCAGGAGGTTGTCCAAAACATCCCCTTAATCTCTATGGTTCTGGAGACCGATGGCCCCTTTCTCGCGCCACAACCGTATCGTGGTAAGCGCAATGAACCATCGTACCTTTTGAATACGGCAATAAAGGTTGCCGAACTTCGAAAAATAGACCCTGAAGAGCTCGCCAAACAAACTACAGCCAATGCTGAAAATCTTTTCAAATTTAACAGGATGGGATTCCCACCATGATTTCAGAGAATATACGAAGAATTAATGAACAGATCGCAGCCTCGGCGATGGCGGTCGGCAGATCCCCGGATGAGATAAAACTGGTAGCGGTCTCTAAACATGTTCCAGCCGCTAAAATCACCGAAGCATTTGCAGCGGGACAGATGATATTCGGAGAAAATTACATCCAGGAAGTACAAGACAAAAGGGAACAGATTCCGCCTTCAGCCATCTTTCATTTTATCGGTCACCTTCAAAGCAACAAAGCTAAAATAGCCGCTGCGACCTGCGATATGATTGAGACGGTAGACGGAATAAAACTCGGCAAAATCCTAAATAATCATCTCCAAACATTAAACAAATGGATGGATGTACTCGTTCAGGTAAATATTGGTGATGATATAAATAAAGCAGGAGCAAGGCGCAGTGAAACAGAAGAATTACTCAGTCAGTTGAACAATCTGCCAAGAATCAGGGTCTGCGGCCTTATGACCATGCCCCCCTTAGTAAATAATCCTGAATTATCACGACCATATTTTCGCAGTCTGCGTCTTTTGGCGGAAGAACTTCTGGAAAAAGGGCTTTTTCCGGCGATCGGTAAGCCGGAACTTTCAATGGGAATGTCCAGTGATTTCCACATCGCCATTGAGGAAGGGGCAACAATTGTCAGAGTCGGTACAGCGATCTTTGGCCAACGTTCACCAACAAATAAATAAAAAAAAAGGGATCTGTATGAAAACAGATCCCTTTTTCTTCCCAAGAAAAATTATTTTCTTTTTGAAGCCCGTTTTGCAGCCTTCAGTGGGTTGATCCTGACTTTGATAATATCAATTTCAGGCTTAGCATGGGTTGCGAAGTTACAAAGACCCAACTTCCACTTCGCTGCCGGATACAAATAGCTTTTACAGTACTGTACGTCTTCCTGTTCAACAATTCGCGCACATCCTTCACACTTATCTATGACAGGCTGAAAACGACCATCACTATAATTTGCTGAGGTCTTATTCTGCATATATTTATCCTCCGATCAATCAATCACTTTCTTACCGGCATGTCAAACAGCCACACCGGGAACAATAGTCGCGGTAAATTAACGACTGACATAGCTAAAGTTTTAGCAATTTTTTAGTATACCAAGGCCAATTACCGCAGACAAGCTTTTTTACTCATTTCTATTATCATTGATTACCCGATACCGTCCAACGATTTATTTTTCCTGTAAAAAAAATTGAATTCACTTAAATGTGTCCAGCCTTGTATTATGAAAAATCCTGATATACAATCGATATTATTTGGTGTTTGTACAAGAATAAGGAACTGATGATTTTTAATTATGATATCCGCAAAATCGGAGACGAAAATGCCTGTTTATGTATGGAAGGGAAAAAACAGTTACGGCGACAAAAGAAAGGGAGAAATAGAAGCTCCTGATCAAGCAGCAGCACTTGCCCAAGTCAAAAGGTTAAGAATTACCAATCCCATTGTAAAGGAAAAGCCCAAGGATCTTCTTGAAAATATCTCAATCTTTAAACCCAAGGTTACAGGAAAAGATATAGTTGTATTCACAAGACAACTGTCAACCATGATCAATGCCGGCTTGCCTTTGGTTCAGGGCATCGAAATACTGGAAAAACAACAGAGCAATCCTACGTTTAAAAGTGCCCTGGGAGAGATCCGGCAGGACATTGAGGCAGGATCAACCCTTGCCGATTCAATGCGTAAAAAGCCTAAAGTGTTTGATAACCTGTTTACCAACATGATTGAGGCCGGTGAAACCGGTGGTATTCTCGATACTATCCTGGGACGGCTTGCCACGTTCATGGAAAAATCCATGGCCCTGAAAAAGAAAATTAAAGGCGCCATGACCTACCCGACGATTTGTCTGGCGATATCGATTCTCATCCTTGTTATCATTCTGGTGTTTGTTGTACCCGTTTTTTCCAAGATGTTTGAAGATTTTGGATCATCCCTGCCGATGCCGACTCAGATTGTGGTAAATATGAGTGAATTTTTTCAGAAAAATTTTATTTATATGTTTATGGCTGTTTTTCTTGTGGTAATGATCATAAAAAAAATCTATAAAACAGAAAAAGGCAAATTATCCATTGATAAAGGATTGTTGAACGCACCAATTATAGGAATATTACTACGAAAAGTTGCAGTAGCCAAATTTACCAGAACGCTCAGCACCATGTTGCAAAGCGGTGTACCCATTCTCGAAGCCTTACAAGTTGTGGCCAAAACAGCCGGCAATAAGGTTATAGAAAATGCGGTATTCAGGGTTGGTGATTCTATTGCCGAGGGACGTCCGATTGCTGAACCACTAGAGGAATGTGGAGTTTTCCCCAATATGGTGGTTCAGATGATAAACGTGGGCGAAACTGTAGGTGCTTTGGATGCGATGCTCGAAAAGATTGCTGATTTTTATGATGAGGAAGTAGATCAGGCAGTGGAAAATCTGACTGCTATGATTGAACCCTTTATGATGGTATTTCTAGGAGGAATGATCGGAGGTCTCGTGGTCGCGATGTATCTGCCGATTTTCAAAATTGCTTCAGTTGTTTAGTACCTTAGAAATTCTTTCTCGGCTTTTGGGGAAGGAGTTTCGTGAAGTTAATTACCCACGTGCTTTGCGGGGGTAATACCTTGTTGAGTAGCACGTTTCTTTCTTTTACGAAAAGTTTGACTTTTAGCTGCAAAAGTTTATCTTTAGGTTTGGTTTTACGTCTAAAAACAAACGATTATGGAGGAAATATGACTCTCACCAAAGCGGATTTAGTGCAACAGGTATACAAAAACCATGAAGGGTTGACCAAGGCGCAAGCAACTGATTCTGTTGAGGCACTCCTTCGTATTTCAAAAAGTTCCCTTATTAATGGTTCAGACCTCCTTTTAAGTGGATTCGGTAAATTTAATATCAAATATAAAAATTCGAGAAGAGGTCGCAATCCGCAAACCGGTGATGAACTGACACTGGACGCGCGACGGGTAGTCACCTTTAAACCGTCAGGTATACTTCGAGAAAAAATCAACGAAGACTGAATCCAAGCCTATGAAACCGGATTTATAACCTTATCTTTTGGAATACAAGCAAATACCCTGAGTGACATTTCAGCCAGGGTAATTTGCTTGTATTCCTGTAAATCGTTCTTCGGTGTACATCCAGAGATTGGGTAACCTGGATGTGTAACGATTACGTATTCTCAGATATCATCTAAAATTCACTTTAACGCTTGGAATATGTCTTTCTCCTGCCAGTCAATTCCTCTTGGTTCCATTAATTTTAGTCCTGCCTGGAACCTTCATCCATGGGAAGTCAGAACTATTTCAAATGAGTTGCAAGAATCCTTTGCCTTGAATGGCATTATCCATCCTCCGCTTGTTATTGCGGACTCTGCAGGGATTTTTGCAACAGTTGCGGGAGCAAAGCGCATAGAATTCGCCAGGCACTTTTCCGACGCTTCTGAAATTACCTGCATGGTTATTGATAAGGAAGCCTCGGACAGCTTTATACTGAATCTCGTTTTGGCTGATCAAAGCTGTACATCCGAGCTTTCTCTTGCTGAAAAAGCCCAATTCCTGAAATTAGCCGGACGATTATTAGAATCGCAGGATGTTATGACCAATTTCCTGGAGAAGCTCCATTTGAAAAATGGACGATCAACCATACCGAATTTACTTAAAATTCTTCATCAGGATGAGCAAATTATCAGAGAGATCCATGCTGGGCGATTGCAGGATCGAATGGTTATGGAAATTCTTTCTTTAGCTGAAGACTCGGATAGACTCGCATTGGTGCAATTGTTTAAAACTCTCTGTATGGGAGATAGTAAGCAAAAGAAATTTTTTACGCTTATCCGGGATATTTCCTTACGGGAAGGATTTTCTATCTCTTCATATTTACAAAGAAAGGAAATAGCAGCGATTATCGAACACCAAGAGATGAACATCCCTCAGAAAATTTACCATCTTGGATGTCTACTGCAACAGGAAGTCTCGCCCTCCTCTTTGCAGGCGGAGGAAAACTTTGTAAAACAGGTTAAGAACTTGCATCTTCCGCAAAACTATACCGTTACTCATTCTCCGTCTTTTGAGAAAGATGAAGTGACCCTGTCGATCACCTTTGAAAATTTTACTGCCTGTCAACAGTTTCTTGTTCGATAGCAGCCACAAATACTCCACGATGAAGAATTATCAGTAACTCACCTGACCCGATATCAACATATCTTCATCTAAACATTTATGGGTGACATTGATCAGGCGAGGTGCGCTGGTGCGATTTTGTACCTGATATCCCTCAACCAGCGAAACACCTTGATCACCGGCAAAAAGGGGCGCATAAAAAAGATGTGCGTAGTCAAAAAGTTTTTGGCGAAGAAATGAACCATGTAAATGTGCACCTCCCTCAACAAGAACGGAACAGATATTTTCCTTTCCGAGCTCTTGCAAGAGCAGACGCAGATCCACACCATTTTCCAAGCGCTCCATTTCAATCAACCTAACGCCAAGTTTTCGAAATTCAGCTCTTTTGGCTTCCGGGGCATCCACAGCGCAAATAATCCAGGTGGGAGCTTGCGAATCGAGATGATATACTTTGGAGGAAAGAGAAGTCTATAACTCGGTATCGAGGATAATCCTTATCGGGTCCTTTGCCGGTCTACATTCAATTCTTGTAGTAAGTGAGGGATTGTCAATCTCCACCGTTTTTCTGCCAACGAGAATCGCATCGACCTCATTGCGAATCCTATGCACTTCACGTGCCGATTTCTCGCCGGTGATCCAGCCACTGCAGTCATGCTGATAATTTAATCTCCCATCAAGACTTACACCGGCTTTCATGATTAGCCAGGGTATTCCTTGAGTGATATGCTTGAGAAATGGAAAATTTAAAGCCTTACATTCCTGTTCAAGTATACCGCTTACCACCTCAATGCCACGATTTCTGAGAAGCTCAATACCGCGACCGTTCACTAACGGATTTGGATCCGTCATACCAACCACCACCCGTGAAAAACCATGTTTCAATATAGCTTGACTGCATGGTGGAGTTTTTCCGGTATGATTACAAGGTTCAAGAGTCACATAGATAGTTGCGCCGAATACCGATTCAGCGGAATTACGGATCGCCTCTATTTCCGCGTGCGCTTCACCGGCTTTTTTATGGTACCCCCTGGCGATTATTCGATCGTGCTTGACGATAACCGCCCCGACGCAAGGGTTGGGCGAGGTGCGTCCCAAGCCTTTTTTGGCCTCTTTAAGCGCCATGCGCATAAATCTTTCATCCTGCGTTTCCGTCATTTTTTCCTCTGGAATCAAGTAGTGTCTTTAGTTCATCCATAAACTCGTTAACATCCTTAAATTGCCGATAGACTGAAGCAAACCGAACATATGCAACCTCATCCAGAAGGGGTAACCCTTCCATTACCCATTCCCCCACCACCTCCGAGGGGATTTCCTTGGCACCATAATCCTGCAGCTTATGTTCAATGGCATCAGCAAATTCATCGATCTTATCCCGACTGACGGATCTTTTTTCACAGGCCTTTTGCAGTCCGGCGATGAGCTTATGCCTATCCCATCCTTCTCTGCGGCCATCTTTTTTAACAAGTACCGGCAGCATTACTTCGAGACGCTCATAAGTGGTAAATCTCTGATCACAAGCCAGGCACTCCCGTCTTCGTCTGGTGATAGTCGCATCTTTATTCAGGCGAGAATCAATAACTCGATTATCCAGATGCTCACAATATGGACATTTCATTGAACACCTCCCCACAAAACAAACAGTATTAATATTTTCCTCATTTCCAATGCGCTACCACTTCTTTCCATGCATCAAAGTGAAATCACCATCATAAAGTAGCATAAGTTTTCTATCATCTCACTGTAATTGATAAAATACCAGGTCGTGGAATCAGATAATACCAGAATAAAATAAAGCCGATTTTGCTAGTCGCAAAATCGGCTTTATCTAATAATCACAAAAACAAGCGTAGTCTTATCTCATATTACTTACTGAATTTGGCTATCCTCTTCTGATGACGACCTCCCTGGAATTCGGTTTCAAGCCATGTTGTCACCATCTGGAGAGCTTTATCAGTGTCAAGCACACGTGCGCCAAGACAGAGGATATTCGCGTTATTATGCTCTCTGCTTAATTTCGCGGTATATATATCAAAACAGTTAGCAGCCCTAATTTGTCTATGCCTGTTTGCGGCGATTGACATTCCGATCCCGGTACCACAGACCAAGATACCACGTTGGCAATCCCCTGTCAGTATACACGAAATCGCCTTATCGGCAAAATCCGGATAATCAACTGAATCAACAGAGTCACAGCCAACATCAAGAATTTCACGGCCAGCCTGAAGAAGATTTTCCTTGATGCTCTCTTTCAACAGAAAACCACCATGGTCGGCGGCAAGGACAATTTTCACTTTTACCTCCTGATGAAAGACTTAGATTTCGTATCTTTTCATTGCGACAACTGCATTTGTGCCGCCAAATCCAAAAGAATTGGAAAGAGCGGCACGGATATTCATCTTCCTTGCCACATTCGGGACATAATCCAAATCGCATTCCGGACTGGGATTTTCAAGATTGATGGTCGGTGGAGCAATCTGATCATTGATCGAGAGTGCCGTAAAAACCGCCTCAATGCCTCCTGCCGCTCCAAGCATATGACCTGTCATGGACTTGGTGGAACTGATCGCCAGTTTTTTGGCATAATCTTTAAACACAGTCTTTATAATATGAGTTTCACACTTGTCATTTAGGGGTGTGGAAGTACCGTGCGCATTGATGTAATCAACATCTTCCAGAGCCATTTGGGCGTCCTCTAGAGCCATTCTCATGGCTCTGACACCACCTTCTCCGTCTTCCGGAGGTGCTGCTATGTGATAGGCATCACTACTTAACCCATAGCCACATACCTCTGCGTATATCTTTGCCCCTCGCGCGATAGCATGATCATATTCTTCCAGAACAAGCATGCCGGCACCCTCTGACATGACAAATCCATCACGATCTTGGTCAAATGGCCGGGATGCCTTTTTCGGATCGTCGTTTCGTGCGGACAGAGCTTTCATTGCTGTGAATCCGGCAACTCCCAGACCACATATAACCGCTTCCGCACCTCCGGCCACGACCATATCGCATGAACCATACTTAATATGCCTGTAAGCCTCGCCGACAGAATGAGTTCCTGCCGCACAGGCTGTCGTTAAAGTAAGGTTTGGTCCCTTGGATTTGAGGGCCATGGAAATATGTCCGGAAGGCATATTAGGGATGACCATGGGGATAAAAAATGGTGTAATTCTTTTTGGTCCCTTTTCAAGACTTACACTGTGATATTTCTCAATAGTCGGCAGGCCACCCATTCCGCAGCCGGTAATAACTCCTACCCTCCCGCAGTTTTCCTCGGTAACCTTATAACCGCTGTCCTTTACCGCCATTTGAGCGGCAGCAAGACCGTATTGCACAAATAGATCAAGGTGCTTGACTGCCTTTGGCTCAAAAAATTCCTCGGCTTGAAAATCTTTTACTTCCGCAGCAATTTTTACGGCGTAATCACTGGTATCAAATCGAGTTATAAGATCAATTCCACCAACCCCTGAACAAATATTTCGCCAGCTCTTTTCGACACCAGTACCGAGGGGTGTAACTAATCCTACACCTGTAACTACTACCCTTCGCTTCACAATAATTACTCCTTTTATCTATTGTTACTATCGCACCGTGTAAACGGGGGTATATAAAAATTGCTCCTGATATTCATGTCCAATACTATTTCAACTTCTTAACGTAATTGATAGCATCTTGAACAGTGGTGATACCTTCGGCATCTTCATCCGGGATTTCAATATCAAAGCCCTCTTCCATCGCCATTATCAACTCAACGAGGTCAAGAGAGTCTGCTCCCAGATCATCTACAAATGACGCATTAGCGACAACCTTTTCACGCTCAACACTCAACTGCTCAACTATGATATCTATCATTTCCTGTTCGATTGCCATTGTCCTTCCTCACTTGAAATTAGACATAGTTCTATAAACTATGTGCAATGATTTTCCCTTACTAAAATATTACAACTATCCGTACTTCGGATTACATATACATACCACCATTTATATGGAGCGTTTGTCCGGTTACGTATCGCCCATCACTGGATGCGAGATAGGCAACCGCACCAGCTATATCCTCGGTTTTTCCAAGACTTCCCAGGGGAATATCCCGCTTGAGCTGTGCCTGAGCTTTCTCATCCAAATACTCAGTCATCTCAGTTTCAATATAGCCGGGGGCCACACTGTTAACCGTAATATTTCTCGAAGCATATTCCCTTGCCATAGACTTGGTAAGTCCGATAAGCCCTGCTTTTGCAGCTGAGTAATTCACCTGGCCGGGATTACCGGCAACTCCCGAAACCGAAGAAATATTGATAATTCGACCCCATTTTTTCTTCATCATCGTCTTTGCGGCCGCCTTAGCACATAAAAAGGCACCCTTGAGATTGGTATTCATCACCTCATCCCAATCAGACTCCTTCATTCTAGCCATCAAACCGTCCCGGGTAATTCCGGCATTATTTACCAGGATATCGACCGAACCGGCATCAGCTATTATTGTTTTAAATGCATTCTGGACAGCATCGCTTTCCGCTACGTCAAAGCAAATAATTTCGGCTCTACCACCGGCTTTGCGGATAATACTCCTGCTCTCTTCGGCGGCAGCCGATCGACTGACATAGTTGATGTATACCAAGGCTCCCATGGATGCAAGTCGAATACAAATAGCACGACCTATGCCGCGACTTCCACCGGTTACCACGGCAACTTTTCCTTCCAGGTTCATAAATTACCGACGCTCCTCGATTTTTCTAATCAATTTTGGAATGATTTCGAAAAGATCGCCAACAACACCATAATCAGCGACATTGAATATCGAAGCATTCTCATCCCTATTGATCGCGACAATTGTTTCTGCCGATTGCATTCCAGCAACATGTTGCACAGCCCCGGAGATACCGCAGGCAATATACAATTTAGGGGCGACTGTTTTGCCGGTCTGACCTACCTGATGAGGATAGGGAATCCATCCGGCATCAACCACCGCTCTCGATGCAGACACCTTCGCTCCCATCGTCTCGGCCAATTCCCTTATCAATTCAAAACCTTTCGGGCTCTCCAATCCCCGACCGCCGGAAATAAGGATATCGGCTTCCTGGATATTAACCTGGCCACCTTCCGCCACTACGGATTCAAGTACCTTTACCCGACTCTTCAACTGCTGTTTTGTCGGAAATATTTCCACTACCCGGCCTTTCCTGGAACCATCGAATTCTTGTTGCTTCATGACTTTAGGGCGAACCGTTGCCATTTGTGGTCTGGTTGCTTCAGAAACAATGGTAGCCATAATATTACCGCCAAAAGCAGGACGGGTCTGGAGAAGCGCTCCGTCTTCCTCGCGTATCTCCAACTTGGTACAATCCGCAGTGAGACCTGCATTTAATGTTGTGGCGACACCAGGAATGAATGATCGGCCTATGGCTGTGGCGCCTGCCAGAACAATTTCAGGTTTATGTTCCTGAATCACTGCAGCCGTAACTGCGCCATAACATTCATCTCTGAATTCTTTGAGATCTTCATTATCTGCCAGATAGACAATATCCGCACCGTACCCGATAAGCGATTGTGCGGTCTCGCCGGTATCATATCCTAGCAGCAGAGCACTGAGCTGAACTCCGCGACTATCCGCAAGTTTTCGGCCAATGCCCAACAGTTCAAGCGAAACCGGGGCCAGTTCTCCGCGCCTATATTCACAAAAAACCAGAACTCCGGTCCATGCAGCCAAGTCAACCTGAACCTGTTTTGTCAGCACATCAAGGCTGAGAGCCTCGACAGCACAACTTTCAATACACGCCCCGCATAGCGTACAGGTATCCCCGACAACCGCCATCCCCTCCTGGACTTTTATTGCTCCAAATGGACAACTGTCTTCGCAGATCCCACAGCCAATACAAAGCTCTTCATTCACTTTTAACATATTTTCTGTTCCCTGCTCTGTTACAGATATGGAATCAACTTTTCCACAAGCTGATCAAGCTGTTCATCAAGTGTGCCGGTTAATAATGACCTCTCGGCTCTAGCCTCGGGTGGAAACACAGTAACAACCTTGGTAGGTGAACCCGGAAGGCCGATACAACATGGATCAGCGCCAATATCTTCCGCATTGAACTTAACAATTTCAGCTTTTTTAGCCTTCATTTTTCCTTTTATTGAAGGCACTCTGGGCTCATTGATATTCTTTACAACTGTCAACAGAGCCGGATAATCAACGGCAACTACATCATACCCATCATCCATCATCCGTTCGACTATGAGCCCCTTATCGGATCCCTCACGCACTTTTTGTATGCAGGTCAAATAGGGAATACCAAGTCGGGTTGCAAGACCGGGCCCCACTTGTGCGGTGTCGCCATCTATAGCCTGCTTCCCGCATAATATCAGATCAAAATTGCCGATTTTCTTCAGAGCATTTTCAAGAGTATATGATGTAGCCCAGGTATCGGCCCCGGCAAAGGCTCTATCCGAAACTAGAACTGCCCTGTCTGCGCCGCAACTGATGGCCTGCCGAAGCATTTCTTCCGCCTGGGGCGGTCCCATGGTGACAACGACGACCTCGCCACCATGCCGTTCTTTAAGGCGAACTGCCTCTTCGAGTGCATGTTGATCATAAGGATTCATGATAGACTGCACGCCTTCTCTGGCAAGTGTATTGGTAACGGGATCCAAACGCACATCCTTGGCGTCTGGGACCTGTTTAATACATACAATAATTTTCATTCAACAACCTGTATTTATATCAAAAAAATCTGATTTCACCAAAAATATATTCCTCTGTAGAGGAATGAGCAGATTATCACGATCAGGAATACTCTTTATTCAGTTCCTGTCCTATGACATTACGCTGGATCTGATTAGTCCCCTCGTAAATCTGTAATATTTTGGCATCTCTCATCATTTTCTCGACGGGATATTCTGTCATATACCCATATCCGCCCATAACCTGTACGGCATCGGTTGTGACTTTCATGGCCACATCAGTTGCATATGTCTTGCACATCGCAGAGGCCTTGGACATATCTTTTGGATGCTGCTGAATATGTTTTGCAGCAGAGTATACAAGAGCTCGGGCTGCTTCAATACCGATAGCCATATCGGCCAGCATATGCTGGACAGCCTGAAAAGCGATAATTGGTTTACCGAACTGTTGGCGCTGTTTCGCATACTTGACAGCCTCATCAAGAGCTGCCTGGGCAAGTCCAACTCCCAACGCTGCGATTCCAGGTCTGGAAAGGTCAAGGGTTTTCATAACCGTGATAAAGCCGGTGCCAGGACGACCAATCATACGATCTTTAGGGATTCGACAATCCTTGAAGATAAGTTCAGTTGTAGAGGATGCCCTGATGCCCATTTTCTTTTCTTTAGGCCCGCAGCTGAATCCTGGATCTCCTTCTTCAACTACGAAAAGAGATGCTCCACGTGCTCCACGACTTCTATCGGTGATAGCTACAACGGAATATACCTGTGCTTCACCGCCATTAGTGATCCACTGTTTAGTTCCGTTTATTACCCACTCATCTCCATCCAGCACGGCACTCGTCTGAATACCAGAAGCATCCGATCCGGCATTAGCCTCGGTCAGTCCAAACGCCCCGAATTTCTTGCCGGTAGCTATATCCGGAAGATACTTTTGTTTCATCTCCTCCGAGCCACTGAGAATAATTGGGTAGACACCAAGGAAATTTGCAGCAAATGCGGTTCCCACGCCGATACAACCGCGTCCGAGTTGCTCCACAGTGAGCGCTATATCAAAACATCCGCCGCCAAACCCACCATATTCTTCCGGAATCGGCACTCCAAAGAGATCAGCCTGAGCCATCTCATTGAGAATCTGCCTCGGAAATTCATGCTTTTCATCCAGTTCGGCTCGTTGAGGTATAATTCGTTCTTCAGTGATCTGCCTTGCTATATCGACGATCATCTGTTGTTCTTCAGATAAGAAATAATCCATACTCATATCTCCTGTTTACCACTTGATCAGGGTTGCTCCCCAAGTGAAACCACCACCAAAGGAACAGAACAAAATTGTATCGCCTTGTGCAATCAAGCCACTGCTATTTGCTTCATCAAGAGCGATAGGAATTGATGCAGCGGATGTATTACCATACTTGGATACGTTTATAAATACTTTACTCTGTGGGATATCGAGCCGATCGATCAAATTATTCAGAATTCGCATATTGGCCTGATGCGGAATAATAAGACTCAGGGAATCTTTGCTGATATTTTCTTTTTCAAGAAGCCCGCGAACCGCATCTTCCATCGCTCGTACCGCATGTTTAAAAACCTCCCGTCCTTCCATCTGGATATAGGCACCTGCATTGCCTTCAACAAGAAGATCAGGATTGTAGCTTTCGGGGCATGCATACAAAGAAGCTCCCATAGGCTGCCGTCTGAATGCATATTAGAACCGATTATGCCACGATCAGTATCTGAATAACCAAAAACTGCTGCCCCGGCTCCATCTCCAAAAAGGATACAGGTGTTCCTATCCTGCCAATTAAGCCGACTCGACAAAGTTTCCGCACCGATCACCAGCACCTTCATGGAATGATCCGCCCGGATATATTTATCGGCAAGATCCATTCCATAAAGAAATCCGGAACAGGCCGCATTGAGATCGTAGGCAAACGCATTTTTCGCACCGAGCTCCTTCTGAACAAAACAGGCAGCTTGAAGGCATAAGCATGTGGGAACTTATTGTCCCAACGACTATCAATCCAAGTTCTTCAGCTGCTACTCCTGCAGCTGCAAGTGCTTTTTTTGCAGCCTGTGTTGCCAACTGGTAGGTCTTTTCCCCTTTACCACCAATACGCCGGGCTTCAATACCAGTTCTGCTTTCTATCCATTTGGCACTTGTATCTACAATTGATTCGAGATCTGTCATTGGTGAGAATCTTTTCAGGCAAACATGAACCGGTTCCTAATACAACAGTTCCCATTACATCTCCAAATTTTCGACATTATTACCGGCGGCAAGACTCTCAAGAATATCCTTATTGATATTGCCTTTGGCCATTTTAGCAGCTTCCAGAATGGCGTTTTTTATTGCATGAGAGCTGGATTTTCCGTGACATATTATTCCTATTCCATTTATTCCAAGAAGTGGAGCGCCACCATATTCTGCATAATCGACACGCTTTTTAAATGATTTAAAGGCATGTCTTGCAAGCAGGTAACCGATTTTTGCAGGAATTGATTTGACAATTTCATCTCTCAGCATCTGCATGGCCGCCTCGGCAAGCCCTTCACTTACCTTGAGACACACATTGCCAACAAATCCATCGCAAACGATAACATCAACTTCACCCTGAAATACATCGCGTCCTTCAACATTACCGATGAAATTAAGAGAACTCTTTTCCAACAGAGGATATGTCTCTTTTATCAGACTGTTGCCTTTGCCGGTCTCTTCACCGATTGACAACAACCCGACGCGAGGATTTCTCACATCATTTATTCGGGAAAATGCAGAGGCCATCACGCCAAATTGAAAAAGTGCTGTGGACGGCAATCTACATTTGCGCCTATATCCATGAGCACCACCGGCTTTTTGAGGGTCGGAAAAATCGATGCAATACCTGGACGGGAAATTCCCTCCAATCGACCCAGTTTTCGACTTGCAGCAGCGAGAGTTGCACCTGAATTACCTGCACTTACGGCAGCATCAGCCTCACCGCTTGACGTGACAAGATCAAAGGCAACCATTATGGATGCATCTTTCTTCTTTCGAATTGCATCTACAGGATGTTCATTCATATCAATGACCTGAGATGAATGAACAATCTTGATCAACTTGGCTGTTTTCGAATCGGGAGCTAAGATTATCGAGGTGCTTACTTAAAAGACTTTCGTTTCCAACCAGGCTTACGCTCAGGCCGGTCTGCCTGACGGCAAGCAGAGCCCCGGCAATCAATTCCTCTGAGCCATAGTCTCCACCCATGGCATCCAGGGCTATTTGCACACCACTCTCCTATTCTACTTCAGCATCAAGAGAGTAAACTGTTCTCCCTTTGTACTTGCCGCAACTGCCACATAAACGATGAGGCTCTTTTGGTTCTCCACAATCACCACAAACGGAGAGTCCAGGTGAGGTCAGGCTATCATGAGAACGTCTTTTTCGTGTACGGGAATGGGAATGTCTTCTTTTGGGTAAAGCCATTTTATCCTCCAAATTAGGTATGCATCATACCATTCTGTTAATTTTTTCAATGGTTGGTGAGCTTTTTAAGAACAGCGAAAGCTGAAGTGCTCTTGTCCGAAGAGCAACAACAATCTCCTTTATTCAGATTTACTCCACATCCGGCACAGATACCTTTACAATCTTCACTACATAGAGTTCTTAACGGAAAAGCCAAATATGTCTGTTCACGCAAAATTTCATCAACATCAATTTCCGGTTCCTTGAGATACAGAGTGATGGCATCCTCATCACTACATTCAAAGTCACGCAGGTCAAGAGCTTGTTCTTTTCCGGTTGTAACCAGATACTCAAACTCACAATACAAATTTTCTTTTACCTGCTCTCCGCATCTATGCACAAACAAGCCGTTGGCCTTCAATTTGCCTTGAAGAATCACAGTCTCACTATCACGCCTGGAGACACTGATATTTGCTGTAGCATCGAGAGAGACAATCCTCATTCCCATCTGGGAACCAACTGCCGTCATCAATGTGTATCTTTTAGTTTTCCCGGTGATTTCTTCAAAAAGCAGTTTCATAAAACAACATCATGATTAAAATCATCAACGAATCCAAAAAATAAAAGAAAGGAAAAATAATCAATTTATCTTAGATTGGCTAGAAAAAAAACACCAAAGAACAAGAAAATCAATTCGGCGGAGCTAAAAATCAAGAAATGCCATACTTGATCATATCCAGATAACGAATAACTATACCTTTCTCGATTAAAGTACGTGGGTAAGTCGCTCGGAATTTTTCTCCAGACGCAACGAAACCCTATTCAACAACCATTTAAGTAATTTGATCGCTAGAGCCGGAGATTCTTAGCCACCAATATCAAATGATTCCTGAGATAAGGAGAGAAGCCTGGAATCCTTTACCGCAGTAAGTGTCGCACCACGAGTCCGCGACCAAGCAGCCCTTTTTCTCCAACAGGAGCCCCCGGATCAAGCAGGGCAACAACCTGCATTCTTTCACCAAAACCTGTTTTATTTTGCACAGCAACCTGACCCGTCCTGAAGGAAATAAATACAGTCAGCAGGATCTCCTTTTTGGAATATTGTTGTTCCTGCCGGTATAAGAAACACGTTTCCATGGCCACCAGCAACCTCTTCGCCTCATCTTTTTCAAGAAAAGTGAAACAACGCTCCTGTAATTCAGCACTATACTCAACCATAAGCAAACTATTTAGCCTCCTCGGGAAATGAGCGATTCTTTATCTTCCAACATTTTAACAAGACCTTTATAATCGTCTTTACGCAGTATTGATTTAAATTGTTCCCGATAGTTTCTCACCAGACTGACTCCTTCTATATTTATGTCATATACCATCCAGCCGGAATCAGTTTTGATCATGATATAATGCAATCGGAATTTTTGCATTATCATTTTCAACCAGTGTCGTTACCTGTGCCCTGTCTCCTCTAACCGTTTCTGCGACAAACTCTATCGTCCTGCCCGGAATAACTTTCGAGTTTACCGATGTAAACATTTTCCAGCAGTTTCGTCATCAGCACGGTAAAACGTTCTCTTTCCTTATCGTCTATTTGTCCTCCAGGTTTTTCCGAAAATACGTTTTGACATCTCCCTGAAATCAAATCCCCTTTTGATAAGCGACATGATTTTTGCTCGTCGCTCATCAAGATGCTCTTTCCCTTCAGACTCTGATCTTCCAATACAGCAGTAAGCTCATCGAGCACAGGCTTGAGCGTGGCAGTTGGACTGGGCTCTTCAGCTCAGAGCTATTCCAAAAAACAAACCAAAAAAAAGACAACTAATATAAGTAGTTTTTTCATATTTTATCTCTATAGCTCTATGGTATATTGATAGTAATGGCAAATTAATAGTTACTTAATATGCCATGACGCCATATTACTCTACACTTCCAAAGGCAAATTTACTGATAAGAGATTCAATATCAATCGACGATTCAGTGTCTATAATCATGTCACCAGGTTTAAATAATTTCTTGGTCACCCCCAAGACTCAATTGAATATACTTATCACCGATTATTCCCTGGGACTTGACTGAAGCCATTGAATCTATCAGGTACTTTCAGGCTTATTGGAGATTTGCAGAGATAAGATAGCCACATCCATTTTCCCAAGTTCAATCGACTACCACCTCACCAACCTCGACTCCGGCAACCTGTACGGAAGCACCCTTTTTCACTCCGGCGACATTATCGAATTCGGCCTTGAGTGATATAAGTTTTACTGCTCGTTAAAAACGATACTTCGCCCAGCTGTAAAGCAAGATAGACAAAAGCAGCAAAACCGATAATCATAAACAGTCCAACGACCATTTCTAAAGTATTTTTTTTCATTATTCCACCAGGTGACTTTGATAGATGTCTCCCATCGTTTTCTTAACAAATTCCTGAATATAAGGCTTCTCAGACCACTGAATTTCCTCAGGGCTGCCAAATACATCCATGTTCCCATTTTGCAAAAGTATCACCTGATCGGCCAAATTAAATATTTTCGGTATGTCGTGGCTGACAATGACGGAAGTAAATCCGAATTCTGCCTTTGTTCTGGCAAAAAGATGATAAATTTCCTGACTCATAACCGGATCAAGACCGGTAGTCGGTTCATCAAAAAGCATGATTGAGGGCTTAAGCTGCATGGCGCGGGCCAACCCCACCCTCTTTTGCATGCCACCGCTCAATTGTGCCGGATATTTTTCTTCATGACCCGTTAATTCAAATTGAGCGAGTGTCGACGCAACCTGTTCCTGAATCTCCTCTTCGCTTTTTTTGGTTCGTTCCCTGAGAGGTAACGCTACATTTTCAAATACAGTCAGTGAATCAAAAAGAGCCGAACCCTGAAACAAAACACCGAATTCGGTGCGAAGCTGCTCAAGATCCTTCCCCCTGATGCCGGTGACATCTCGATCATGAATCAAAATCCGTCCGGAATCAGCCTGCATCAGCCCCAGAATAAGTTTCAGAGTAACGCTTTTCCCCTGACCGCTGCCTCCTGCAATTACTGTCGTTTTGCCGGCAGGAATGGAAAATCAACACCATTGAGCACATACTGGACACCGTCATCCGATTTACTGAATGATTTGACTACATTTTTAAATTCAATTGCGGACAGTCATTATAAAAGGACCGCAGTTAAAAGATAATCAAAAACAAGTACGGATATCGAAGAAAATACCACAGCCTGGGTGGTTACCCGGCTTACACTTTTAGCCCCAAACCCCGCTCCCCGTATCTCCCCGACAAAATATCCCCGTGCTGAACAGATCCAAACGACCAGCAGAGCAAAAACTAAAGATTTGATTATTCCAAGCCTGATATCATGATTTGTAACACTTGTCTGCATGCCGTGAATATAGCTTCCGGGACTGACACCCATCATTCCTACCCCTGCGATATAACCGCCCATTATTCCGACTACGTCAAAAATAGCCGTCAACAGAGGCACGGAAATAAGCATAGCAAGAAATTTCGGGCTGATAAAATATCGAAATGGATCGATAGCCAGACAATCCAACGCATCAATCTGCTCAGAAATTCGCATGATACCGATTTCGGCACACATAGCCGACCCAGCCCTCCCGGCAACCATTAAAGCAGTCAACACAGGTCCGAGTTCCATGATGAATGTAAGGGCAACAGCAGAACCAAGCATCCCTTCAGCGCCGAATTTACTCAGTGAATAATATCCCTGCAAGCCCAGCACCATTCCAGTCGACAGGGCCGTGAAAAATATCAACAACCAGTGACCCGGCACCGATAAAGTGGACCTGACTGACAAGTTCTTTCAACCTGAACGGACGCCTGAATATTCCACGAAAAGCATGCAGAAGAAAAATCGCCATTCGGCCAAGATCAGTCAATACATACAATCCGGTATCACCGAGGCGAGCAATTGGATTACTTTTCATAAATTCAGTCAATGATAATCTCGTAAAAACTCAAAATTTCAGATGGCTAAGTAAAAAACTTCATAGTATTACTGATAAGGCGTTACGGGTCTACGATATAATCTGAGAAGTAAGAAGTCAATGTCTAGAAATTCTTGACAAATAATTCACTAGCAGATAATAGCAATTATCAATTAATAGATGTTGCTCAATATCATTTTATGGTGCAGCTATTGATCAATACTTGTTTAACCGATGGGTATCACGAATCCAGCCAAAATCCCTGAATTCAATCCGGCCCGACACCTATTCACCCGACGAGCCACCTACAACCTGAACAACCGATTCCGGCACCTTTTTGAAAAAACTTTTGTGATATACAAAATGGTTTGTTTTATCAGCTTTTTTGGATAGAGCAATCATTTTTTCTCAAGAACAAGAAAAATATCGCAAACAATTCCCATGCAAGAAGAATATTTCTTGTCTTTTGTCATCCTATATGTCTTTTTATGCAGAGATTGTGTAACCATTCACCGGAAATATCAAAAAGAACCAACGCAACTAAGCTGACACAGATCAACACTTGCAACCAATCAGCTACTCATATGGAAAAACGAAATTTCTTCATTAAGAATGAAGCGGAACTCGACTCTTTGATGCATCGAGCAGGAAAAACAGATGCTGTCGCGCTGGATACTGAATTTGTATGGGAACGTACCTATTATCCTCAATTAGGTCTTATTCAGATAGCACTATCCGACGAGGATTGCTACCTTATCGACCCCATCACTATAAAAAATCTACAACCGCTCGGCAAACTCCTTTCCGACCGAGGGGTCGTTAAAATTCTCCATGATGCACCTCAAGATCTTGCAATTTTGCAGCGGGCAACCGGTGCGACACCTCAAAATATTTTCGATACCCGATTGGCTGCAGGTTTTTCCGACCTCCCCTCTACCCTCTCGCTGTGCAACCTTGTGAAGGAACTGCTCGACATAAGCCTGATTAAGGATGAGACCCGCACCAATTGGCTGCAACGTCCACTCAGCGATGAGCAAATACGATACGCCCTGAACGATGTCCGATACTTACGGGCAGTTAGGGTTGTTCTTCTCAACCGGATAATCGGCCCAAAAATAAAATCCTGGCTACAGGAAGAGTTGAACCTGCTGAATAATCCGGCAAGTTACTCCGGAATATCAGATAATGAACGATTCCTTAAGATTAGAGGATACAGCCATCTCGACAGACAGGGATTAGCGATTCTCAAGAACCTGACCACTTGGCGTGAAAGTGTGGCGAGAAAAATAGACAGACCACGGGGACATGTAATAAAAGATAGTATTCTTCTTGAAATTGCCGAACATAGACCTGTAGATATCTTTGAGCTCAGGACCAAAACAGGGCTCTCGGAGAAAGCTTCAACAAAATACGGAAAAATTATTATAGCCATAATCGAAACCACTCTGGAGCAGCAGGAATCGATGTATCCGAATCTTCACTATTCCATTCGGCTCAATAGCAACGAGAAACTAAGATTGGAAAAACTCAGCAACCTGATTGCTCTGAAATGCAACTTGTTGGGTATTGCTCCTGGGCTTCTCGGCAACGGATCAGAACTTAAACTGCTTATCAAGACGCTCAATACCGGCAAACTTGGCGATACGAAACAGTTGCGCCAAACGGACGGCTGGAGGAAGCATTTTCTCGAAGACTTTTTCAGACAAAGTAGAAGAAAATGATTATTCAATGTGAATATAACTTTGGAACGTTCCGGAAAATTTCGTGAAATAGGTAATCGTTCACCGGTACCCTTCAATAGAATGCCTAACCCGGATCTGTAAACGATTATTCAGTGCTCCAGGTTCGTTCAAGCAAGACAAACTCGTAAAAACCATAAATTTAAGATGGCTAAGTAAAAAGCTTCATATGCGAGACGCGCAAATTTTCAATAATTTCAGCATACTAAGGTACATCGTAATGAGTGAAAATTTGCAGCAACGAAGCAGATGAAGAGTTTTTTCGATGCCATCAAGCAGTCTCTGAGCTATAGCTGGCTATGTGAGGCGGCCTGATCGGACGAAAATGGGGTACTGGTGAACGGTTACTGAATTAGAAAAGAAAGGATCACGAGAACCGGATCAAATATACTTATAAAATTCATTTATCGACCATATTTCATGGAGACATATCATGCAAATGATCCTGGAGAAAAGTCTATTGATTTTCTGTTTTCTTGTTGCTTTCGTTTGTCTTTCCACGGCAGTAGAAGCAGCTGACAAGAGCGGCTATGCAGGTTGGGAAAATGATTCGAAGTACAATGAATATTACAACTATAAAGAGAGGGATTCACTTAAAGGTGAAATCCTCCAATTCAAGGAGGTCACTCCACTGCCGGGAATGGCTCCGGGAACTGCTTTCATCTTGGAAGAAGGCGAAGATAAAATTTTCGTCCACCTTTGTCCGGTAGCTTTCAGGGCTGCCGACGAAACCGGTATTCGCAAGGGTATTAAGACGAAAGTCAGCGGCTGTTGGGCGTTGATTGACGGACAGGATGTATTTATGGCCGCAAAAGTCAAGCAAGGTGATAATTTTGTTTTTAAGGTTCGGCTGACTAAGGACGGTACTCCTTTCTGGAGCATGAGTCCAGAGGAGTTAGCTAGGGAATCAGCTTCAAATTGAGGCTACACCCAGGCTGGTTCAACATTTTTTATTTTTCTTTGTGCAGAACGATAAGCAGCAAGATTACTCCCATACAGATGGGAAATTGCAGCCTCAGGATTCTCATTACATGAAATTTCAAGATTTGTTTTTGCGATCTCCTTGTCGCCATCGGCGGCACTCCACTCGTTCCCTGCGACAGCACAAGTTCTCAACACCGAATATCCTCCCATAACTACTTGATTATGCTAATTTCCACTGCAAAATATCCCCCAACCAAAACTTGCCGAAATGTTAGGTATTGTTGTCAATTCCAGAAGATGATAGGATGTAAGGCATAAATTTCAATGTTTTTCTCCTCACATATACTTTGTGTAGTCAATTGATCAAGAAAAGCATCAACTGCAAGGGGGTAACATGTTTGATAGCGACGAACCTCTCTGGGATAGAACATTACGCCGAATCCGATTAATCTGGCCGCTCGGTGATCAAGCCGTTCTGAAAAATTCCGTCGATCCAAGCCTTCCCGACGGCGATTTACAAAAATTGCGCCAGAGGATAAATATTTGCCTGAAAAGACGTGGAGGTGAAGTTTCAGCAAGAACAAGGGCTGCAGAACTAGGAGAGGCATATCTTATATTAAACAGCGATGGCCGAAAGCGCTTCCTGGAACTCCTCGCCAGAGAATATGATGTAGACAATAAAGTGGTCGAAAAAAAAATAGAAGAACGCCGAAGTTGCCCTGATCCGGATGAATGCAGAGAACTGAATCTCCAACTACGAAACCTACTGGTACCTCCCCGTACTAATCTTCTCCGACAGTTTAACGAATTGCGGGAAGGTGTTAAATTTCTTGTCGACCTCCGCGCCGAACTTTTGCCGTTGACCAAAAACAACCCGGAACTGACCGCTTTGGATCAGGATATCCACCGGCTGCTCTGCTCCTGGTTCGATGTCGGATTTCTCGATCTCCAGCGTATCACCTGGCAAACCCCGGCTGCTCTGCTTGAAAAGCTCATCGAATACGAAGCCGTTCATGCTATCCAATCCTGGCAGGACCTGAAAAATCGATTGCGTGAAGATCGTCGATGTTACGCCTATTTCCATCCTCGCATGCCGCAGGAACCTCTCATTTTTGTGGAAGTGGCTCTGGTTAATGGAATTTCGTCCTCTATCCATGATGTGCTGGATGGGGATGAACCGGCCATAGATCCCAGAAAGGCGGATACCGCAATATTCTATTCGATATCCAACTGCCAGCGAGGCTTGGCCGGGGTCAGTTTCGGAAATTTTCTCATTAAAAATGTCGTGAAAGACTTGAGCTCGAAACTCCCCAACCTAAAAACTTTTTCCACCCTATCCCCTATTCCCGGTTTATGTTTATATCTCGATAAATATAGAAATGAGTGGGATTTTACGGACAAAGAGAAAAAAATGATGGGAGAGACGATCAACGGAACGGATGTGAAGGATATCTTCCTCAAAATGATAGCAGGTATTGAAGGAAATCAGCCGGTGGAAACAAATTCACCACTGAGGCCTACTCTCCTCCGGCTTTGCACCCGTTACCTCCTCTCAGCCAAAAAAGGTCCCCAGGCATTCGACAGGGTAAGCCATTTTCACCTGTCTAACGGAGCCAGGATAGAACGGGTCAATTGGGCGGCCGATTTGTCTGAAAAGGGGATCTCGCAATCCGGCGGTCTGATGGTAAACTACCTTTACAATCTTTCCGATATCGAAAAAAACCATGAAAACTACATCACGAATGGAGAAATCGCGGCATCATCGGCAGTGCATAAACTGGCTAAAGCCTGAATCTAGCAGGAATTGGCGGGATACAACAAAATCTCTGGAGGCCATATCCCGCCTGGCTCAGCTATCGAAGCTGCAGTTCATTAATATTACCGTTCACCGAGAATAGCAAAAGATTACATAACTTCGGACCTGGTGAACGTTTACCATTAATCTTATTTTTGTGGCAACTGATCCAGATACCATTTCATTGGATCGATCAGCTCAAAACCAGCCTCCAACAACTTTTTTTTCACGTTAATAACATTATTGGTCAGCAAGTAGGGGAAAATTGCTCTCTTTTCCCTATCCCAAAATCGAGCCACCAGGACGCTGCCAAGAGATATATTTTCTTCTGTGATGATATCGACAATCTTTTTCATCTGTCCGGCTTGCTCCTTGACCAGAATGCACAACAGACTACCAGGCTCATCGATATTCATGATATTGACAAATGCGCGCAAGAGATCCCTGGTTGATAAAATCCCTTTGAGATAGCCCTCTTCATCAATCACCGGCAGGGCGCCGACCTTTCGTTTCTGCATGACCAGCAGCGTATCCTGAAGTGTGTAATACGCATAAATTGCCAGCGGCTCCTTGGTCATGATATCCCCGATAGGATGGTTTCCAATTTTTCCGAGGGTAATATCATAATCCGGCTTTTTCAAAAGAGTTGACGGCATGGCATCGCGCAAATCCCGATCGGTAACTATCCCGATAAGCTTTCCAGCTCCATCAACTATCGGCAAATGACGGATGCTCGTTTCCTTCATCAGTTTTTGAGCCTCAAATATCGTCATTTCAGGACCGGCAGTGATGAGGTTTTTTGACATTCTATCGCCTACAAACATAGTACCTCCAAGAATTCTTCTTTATCTCAGCAACTGTTCTGATTCCGACAGACACTATCTAATATCCGCCAGCATCTTGATATGATTTTCAACCAGGAGGGGTAAGACTTCGAGATTATACCCGCCCTCCAGCACTGACACAACTCGGCCATCTGTAAATCTATTCGCCAGGTTCATTATCACTTCAGAGATAAAATCATAGCCGTCGGTTGACAAGTTGGTACCGGACATCAGATCACTTTGATGAGCGTCAAAGCCAGCCGACAACATGATGAATTCCGGCTTGAATTTTTTCATGGCGGGGACAAGATCCTGCATAATCAGTCTTCGATATTCCTCATCGCCTCTTCCCGGCAGGACGGGACAATTAATGGTATACCCATCACCCTCGCCTATACCCACCTCAAATTCCCTGCCGGTTCCCGGATAGGCAAACGAGGGATGTTCGTGGATTGAATAATAAAAAACAGTGGGATCCCGATCAAAAATATGCTGTGTTCCGTTACCATGATGCACATCGAAATCTATGATTGCTACTCTCTTAATTCCATGTTCCTTCTGTACATACCTTGCGCCGATCGCCACATTGTTGAAATAACAAAATCCCATGGGCTTATCGACCTCGGCATGATGCCCCGGAGGACGGACTGCACAAAAGGCATTATCGATTTTCCCTTTCATTACCATATCTATGGCCTTAAGCACTCCACCAACAGCCAGGAAGGCAATCTCATAGGTATCCCGGCAAATAGCGTTATCGGGATGATCGAATTCAGCGAACCCCGCAATACAGGCTTCATCAAAACGTACGATATAATGAATATTATGGACCTCCTCGATCCATCTCTGATTGGCCTTCTGAGCCTCTATAAGAGTGAGTTTCTCAAGCATTCCGGATTCTGTCAGCCTCTTGCAGATCGCCTTTAGCCGTTCGGGAGATTCTGGATGGAATCCTCCCGTATCGTGCAATAGATATCTGTCATCGTACACAAAACCAGTTCGTTTCATAAAGTTTCCTGTTTCTCGGTTGGTTCTCTTTATGCCTTAAGCATGGGACCAGACAATAGTATTGTCCGAAAATACCCAATTAACACTCCTTCAGATGCAGAGATTCCTGTTGATGCCGATTCTCTAAGTCTCATCCTCTCCTGTCAGGAATCCATTTTGACAATAACCCTGCCGGTCTGCCCTCCCCGCAAGATCAATACAATTTCGTCTTCCAGCTTATCAAGAGAGACTTCCCGGCAAAGATCGTTCAATTGAGCCGGTTTCCAATCGGAAGCAAGATGTTGCCATATTTTTTGCCGGTGCACCATGGGACAGTTTTGCGAATCGATTCCAATCAGAGAGACGCCTCGAAGAATAAAAGGAAAAACCGTCAACGGCAGGTTGGGCGAAGCAACATTACCGCAACAGGTGACAACTCCCTGTAAATCGGTAGACTTAATAGCAGATGCCAGGATCTCCCCCCCGACGGTATCAATTACTCCGGCCCAAAGGCCTTTGAGCAAGGGTCTATCCCGGCCGACCGTCACCTCTTCTCTTGAAAGAATTTTTCGGGCTCCAAGCCCCAGAAGAAAGGGCTCAGCTTCTTTTTTACCGCTGACCGCCGTCACTGAATACCCAAGACGCGCAAGAATGGCGAGCGATAGACTGCCGACTCCGCCGGTCGCCCCCGTCACCAAGATATCTCCTCTGTCCGCGGGAACCGAGTGACTCAGAGCCATAACGGACATACCGGCGGTAAAACCGGCAGTACCAAGAATCATACTCTTCCTGAGATCAAGTCCTGCAGGCAAAGGAACCACCCAGGCGGCCGGTACTCTGATATATTGCCCGAAACCCCCGGAAGTGTTCATACCTAAATCGTAACTGGTGACAATCACCTTGTCCCCGGGATTAAAAGCCTCGCTACGACTCTCCTCAACTACCCCTGACGCATCAATGCCGGGGGTGTGAGGATATTTTTTTGTTACCCCGCGATTGCCGCTAGCCGACAGAGCATCTTTATAGTTAAGAGAGGACCAGTTCACCCTTACCAACACATCGCCTTCAGGCAACTGATCGATTGTCTTTTCAGTAATTTTACGGGCAAAGCGATTTTCGCCGATTTCTTCAACTACCATTGCCCGGAATTTTTTCTGGCTCATAAGATATAACCTCTCGATAAATTTTTCCGGCTGCTTCGTAGATTCCAGCAGACAAGCTATATACTGAACGTTCTGTTGAATTTAAGAATACCAGCTTAGTAACTATAGCTCAGGAGACCGCTTGAGAATAGTACTATTTTAACGAAGAGATCCCGAGTTACCTCCCCCGAGATAATTCCCGTTTTGGAGGTTTAATTTTTTCCTGTTATATCAAGTTCTCAAAAACCCTCCTTTCCTTCCTGAACCTTCTCACGTCCCGCGACTATTTTTCTTGACAAAGAAAGGGGGTATACATTAAATGGAAATGTAACATTGTTACTCTAAATAAAGAAAAAGATATAAAATATATTGTTTTAGTAAAATATATTATCATGTTACAAAAAAGAACATTTTCTTCCAGTAAGAAAACACACTCATAAAAATCAACAAACCGTTGTGGAAATATTCTTTAATTTTTTCTTATTTTTTTAAAGAACTTATTAAGTAGATTTTCCAATAATTTTTTATCAGACGACCAACAAAAAGTAACGATGTTAGATGAACTCAATCCAGAGGTACGGGAACGACTGGAAAAGGCTGTGATGGAAATTTTTTCCACTTCGGATTTCCATAAAGCCAGCATCCGCCTCATAGCCGAAAAGGCCGGGGTAAGCTTTACTACTATCTATAAACACTATGGAAGCAAAGAACGCCTGCTTTTCGCTTTTGTCAACATCTGGATGAGCGAACTGACGGATCGTATAGCGGACCACCTCAAGGGCATTGAAGATTTAAAAGAAAAATTGAGAAAAGTATTCTGGCTTCACCTTGACTATTATGAACGAAATGAAGGGCTTGGTCGTATACTTTTCATGACTTTACCCATGCGCACCTGGATGACGGATGAATCCTTTGATCAGAAAAAAAGAGTCGGCCTGATAATAGACGTTCTCAAAAATGGACAGCAACAGGGCATTATAAACCCCAATATCAGGGCCGGATCCCTTCTCGATTTCATGCTGGGATTCATTCAGCGTTCATTCTTCATGTGGATAATACGAGGGAAACAGGGAAGCCTCGTTGAGGATGCAAACAACCTGTTCGAAATGGTCTGGCAAGGCATGGTGAATCCGGCCATTATCCGATACATCAGCCCAAATGACGAACCGGAAGACCAGGAACGAAAATAAGAGGGCCACTGCCGGACCCGGACGGGATACAGGCCGGCGATAGAGATGAACCTAAATCAAGGAGCACAGAACATGCCTCTGGACAAAAGAACAGTCTTGCTGAATAAAAAAGAAAAAATCGCCATGGGGGGAGGAGAGGCACGAGTAAAAAAACAACATGCCAGTGGCAAAATGAGCGCAAGAGAACGGCTGCTTCACCTTTTTGACCAGGGCACCTTCATTGAGATAGATGCATTTGTTAAAAATAGATGTACCAGATTCGGCATGGATAAGCTTGATTTCGAAGGGGAATCGGTGGTTACAGGTTATGGACAGGTAGAGGGAAGAGTTGTTTTCGCCTTTTCGCAGGACTTTACTATAACGGGAGGGGCTCTTGGCGAAATGCATGCGAGAAAGATCGTTAAAGCTATGGACAGTGCAGCCAAGGTCGGTGCTCCGATCGTCGGACTGAATGATTCGGGGGGAGCCAGAATTCAGGAAGCAGTCGACGCCCTGTCCGGTTACGGCGATATTTTTTTCCGAAATGCCATTTACTCCGGAGTCATCCCCCAGATATCCGCCATTATGGGCCCATGCGCCGGTGGCGCGGTGTATTCACCTGCACTCACTGACTTTATCTTCATGGTAGACAAGACATCACAGATGTTCATAACCGGACCACAGGTTATAAAAACCGTTACCGGGGAGATAGTCACCGCCGAGGAACTCGGCGGGGCAATGACCCACAATAGCGTAAGCGGGAATGTCCACTTCATTGCCGATACCGAACTCGAATGTCTCGCACAAATCAGGAAATTGATCGGGTACCTCCCCTCAAATAGCATGGAAAAGAGCCCTGTCCAACCCTCCGATAATGATATCAACCGATATATCCATGAACTTGATGACCTGATACCGGACAATCCCAACAAACCATATGACATTCTTGACGTGATTTACCCTCTTATCGATGGCGGTGAATTCATGCAATACCAGCCTTATTTCGCCACCAATCTTATAACCGGATTCGCCGGGATAAACGGAAAAACCGTTGGTATCGTCGCCAATCAGCCAAAAGTCATGGCCGGCTGTCTCGATATGAACGCCGGTGATAAGGCGTCAAGATTTATCAGAACCTGCGACGCCTTCAATATTCCTCTGCTGACCTTTGTCGATGTTCCGGGATTTCTTCCCGGTACAACCCAGGAATATGGCGGAATCATCCGGCACGGTGCAAAAATTCTCTACGCCTACAGCGAGGCGACCGTCCCCAAAGTTACCCTCATTACCCGTAAGGCCTATGGTGGCGCTTACGTTGCCATGTGCTCAAAATCCCTTGGCGCCGACATGGTATTCGCTTGGCCGTCAGCGGAAGTAGCTGTCATGGGTTCGGAAGGAGCGGTAAACATTATTTTTAAAAACGATATCGCCAAGGCGGAGGACAAAACAGCAACCAAGCAGAAAATCCTTCAGGAATACGCAGCCGAGTTTGCCACTCCGTATAAGGCTGCGGAGCGTGGCTTTGTTGACGATGTAATAGAACCACATACCTCCCGCCAGAGAATTATCGACGCGTTCAATATGCTCGAAGGCAAACGAGAAAAACGTCCTGCCAAAAAACACGGAAACATACCACTTTAACCGGACAGCGAGCGAAGAGGAGGATAATACTATGATTGTTACGGAATTGCTGGCACGTTTTGCTAATCCCGAGCTTATGCAGTCCTTGTCAATTTCAGACAAGCTTGTAGCAGGTCTCATCACAACCATACTGGGCATGGGTATTACTTTTGCAGCCCTGATTATCTTGCAGTTCATCATTTCCCTGATGGAAAAATTTTTCAGCAAAAAAATGGCGCCGGCAGAGGGCAACTCCTCAGGTTACGCAGGTAAATCGATTCATATCGAGGCTGAGTCCTCTCAGGACAACAATGAACTTGTCGCGGTAATAGCAGGCGTCATTGCCATGAAACTAAAAACGTCGGTAGACAATATAGTCATTAAAAATATAGAAAAAGTTGATGATCGATCCCCAGTTTGGAGCCGGGCAGGAATTATCGAGCAGATGAACAGCAGATTTTAATTTACGGAGGTTACATAAATGAGAATGTTCAGAGTGGTGGTAAACGGGATCGAATACAAAGTGGGGATCGAGGAATTAGCTACGGAAAACCCATCCCAGCCCGGACAAGGCAACACCGCCCCGGCGACACCGGAACGTACTCCGCCAAATCCCACGACGCACTCCCCACAGAAACACTCAGCTCCTCATGCAGCCGCTAAGGTGGAGCCTGCGGTTGTGGGAGGAACTGTTGTTGCCCCTATGCCGGGCACCGTGGTGCAAGTCGCGGTTAATATCGGGGATAATGTGGCAAAGGGTCAAACCCTTTTAGTGCTTGAAGCGATGAAAATGGAAAACGAAATCATGGCCCCAACCGACGGCGTGGTCCATGAACTCAATGTAACTCAGGGTGTATCGGTCAATGCAGGCGATATCCTGGTTATCCTATCCTAATGCGAGTATAAGAACCTCTAGGCAGATTATTTTCCTGCAAACTACATAAGAAAACAATCTGCAAGGTACTAAAAAAGGGAGATATCTGCCATGCTGGAAGCTCTTCTCGATTTCGCGAAAAGCACAGGATTTTACGGCCTGACCATAGGATCGGTTATCATGCTCGGAATAGCCTGTCTTTTGCTTTATCTTGCCATCGTTAAAAAATTCGAACCCTTGCTCCTGGTTCCTATCGCCTTCGGGGTTTTGTTAACCAATCTCCCTTTTGCCGATTTAATGGCGGCGCCTGTGATGGAAATCAAGGACAATTTCATCCATACGGTCCAACCGGGAGGACTGCTTTACTACCTTTTCCAGGGCGATCATCTTGGAATATTCCCGCCCCTTATTTTCATGGGTGTAGGCGCCATGACCGATTTTGGACCGCTAATCGCCAATCCCAAATCACTTCTGCTCGGCGCCGCCGCACAATTTGGTATTTTCATTACATTTATAGGAGCGATTGCCTCCGGGCTCTTTACGGCTCAGGAAGCTGCTTCAATCGGCATAATCGGTGGAGCTGACGGACCAACGGCCATCTTTTTGTCATCCAAACTGGCCCCGCACCTTCTTGGTCCGATCGCCATCGCTGCATACTCCTACATGGCACTGGTACCCATAATCCAGCCGCCGATAATGCGCCTGTTTACCACCCGGAAAGAACGAGCAATCAGGATGACTCAGCTGCGGAGGGTGACCAAAAAAGAAAAAATCATTTTCCCCATTGTCGTAACCGTTATTGTCTCACTTATGGTGCCACCCGCTGCAACGCTTATTGGCATGCTGATGCTCGGCAATCTGTTCAGGGAATGCGGGGTTGTCGGCAGGCTCGAAGATACCGCAAAAAACGCTCTCATCAACAGCATCACGATTTTTCTAGGTGTGACGGTCGGGGCTACGGCTACTGCCGAGCAGTTCCTGAAGATTGAGACTCTCGCCATTCTCGCGCTTGGAGTAACCGCTTTTGCCATAGGTACCGCCTCCGGCGTTCTTCTCGCCAAATTGATGAATAAAATGATGAATGTCAGCATTAACCCGTTGATCGGTTCAGCCGGAGTTTCGGCCGTCCCAATGGCCGCGAGAGTATCTCAGGTGGTCGGCCAGAAAGAAGATCCAGGCAATTTTCTGCTCATGCACGCTATGGGCCCGAATGTAGCCGGTGTTATAGGATCTGCTGTCTCGGCGGGGGTACTGTTATCGTTATTCGGCAGATAAACATTATTCCGGAGGGCCTCATCATTTCAGATAAGTTACCTACCTACAGGCGGCGGATGCTGCATTTATTCTTTTATGGTGTTTTAAAATATGATGGCGTCGTAAAAACTCTTCATCTGCGTCGTTGCTGCAAAATTTCTATCATTACGACGTACTCTAGTACGCCGAAATGATAGAAATTTTGCGCGCCTAGCATATGAAGTTTTTTACTTAGCCATCTGAAATTTTAGGTTTTTACGAGTCCATCAAATATTATAACCGGAATAAAAATTTGAATGACCGGACTACAGCTTTTTACTTGTAAAGTTTTCAGCAATACATTACAAGGTAGTGTGTAACATTGTTATCCACTAAGCGGACAAGAAAGAGGGAAATATATTTTTTTAGCGATAATTCAGTAAATTAACATTTTCAAAAGACAATAACGATTCTACATTTGAAGGCTTGACACTGGCTTCGTTTAGCCAACAAAACCGGGATGTTTCCCCACAATAAGAACAAAGTTTTCAACTACCGTTAACCATCACTCAACAGAAAACATGTCAGATGAATTGAACCGCGACATACACAGACGGCTTGAAAAAGCGGTGTTGGAAGTATTTTCCAACTCCGATTTTCATCGGGCATCGATTCGTGACATTGCCAATAAAGCCGGCGTCAGCTTCACCACAATTTACAAGCACTATGGCAGTAAAGAACGATTGGTCTTTGCCTTCGTTGACATATGGATGGGCAAATTAACGGATAGAATCGTCGATCATCTGCAGGGAATCGAAAATCTAAAAGAAAAGCTACGAAAAGTATTCTGGTTGCAGCTCGACTACTATGAACGCCACGAAGGTCTTGGCAGAATAGTTTTTATGACTCTGCCGATGAAGACCTGGATGGCCGACGAAACATTTAATCAACCGAGAATGATGTCACTCATGATCGATGTCTTAAGACAGGGCCAAAAAGAAGGGATTCTTAATCCTCACGTTCGAGCCGGCACCCTGCTCGATTTTCTCATGGGCTTTGTTCAGCGCAGTTTTTTTATGTGGATTCTGCGTGGCAAAAATGGATCTCTCTCTGAACAGGCGAACACAATGTTCGAGATGGTCTGGCAGGGAATGTTGGCCAATCCTCGGCAATCCGTTCGGAAACCACACTCTGATAATAACATGGTTGAATTATAAAAAAGCCGTCTCGGCAATAAACCTTACTTTTCTTACTTTTAGGAGGCATGCAATGGAAATACTTAAAATTGATCATTTGGGAATTGCCGTAAACAGCATTGAGGATGGAAAAAACTTCTGGTCCGAGATACTTGGTCTTAAGTTTGAAGGGGCGGAAACAGTTGAGACCCAAAAAGTGACCACCGCATTTTTTCCCGTTGGAGAAAGCGAAGTTGAACTGCTTGAATCAACTGCACCGGATGGCCCCGTCGCCAAATTTATTGAAAAAAAAGGCACAGGATTCCAACATGTAGCCTTCAGAGTCGCCAACATCGAAGATGCTTTGCAGGAATTAAAAGATAAAGGGATACAGCTCATAGATCAGCAACCCAGAATAGGTGCCGGTGGCGCTAAAATTGCCTTCCTCCACCCAAAGGCAACAGGTGGTGTATTGGTTGAGCTTTGTGAACGTTCCTAGGTTTTATCTCTTACCATCAATCCCCCAGTCGGGATTGCAACTTCATGCATATAAGGAGTAACTGATGTCAGAGCATCCAAAATTACAGAAATGGGCAGAACTCGCCGGGAAACAAATGAAGGGAAAATCTGTCGATACGCTCGACTGGATGACCCCTGAAGGTATAAAAGTTAAGGCACTCTACACGGCAGAGGATCTCGAAGGTATTGAAAACGTCAACACTCTTCCCGGAATGGCGCCCTACACACGTGGTCCGATGACGACAATGTATGCCGGACGTCCCTGGACAATTCGCCAGTATGCCGGCTTTTCAACAGCCAAGGAATCCAACGCTTTTTATCATAAGGCGCTTGCCGCAGGTCAAAAAGGTTTATCCGTGGCTTTTGACCTGGCCACGCATCGCGGCTATGACTCGGACCATCCCAGGGTCGCCGGTGATATCGGCAAAGCCGGTGTTGCAATCGATTCCGTGGAAGACATGAAGATTCTCTTTGACGGTATCCCGCTCGATCAGATGTCTGTTTCCATGACCATGAATGGAGCAGTTATACCGATTCTTGCCGGTTACATAGTTGCTGCGGAAGAACAGGGCGTCAGCCACGACCAACTGTCCGGCACCATCCAGAATGATATTCTCAAGGAATATCTGACCAGAAATACTTATATCTACCCTCCCGGCCCCTCCATGCGGATCATCTCCGATATCATGGCCTTCTGTTCAAAGAATATGCCCAAATATAATACCATCAGTATCAGCGGATACCATATGATGGAGGCCGGAGCCAACAGCGTTTTGCAAACTGCCTTCACGTTGGCCGATGGAGTTGAATATGTAAAAGCCGCCCTAAAGAGCGGTATGGACGTTGACACCTTTGCCCCGAGACTTTCTTTCTTTTTCGGCATCGGCATGAACTTCTTCATGGACATTGCCATGCTGAGAGCCGCCAGATTTCTCTGGCACCGGCTGATGAGTCAGTTCAATCCGAAGAATCCTAAATCTTCCATGCTGAGGACCCATTGCCAGACGTCCGGCTGGAGTCTCACCGAACAGGATCCTTACAACAACGTGATTCGTACCACTCTTGAGGCCATGTCCGCCGTACTGGGCGGCACTCAATCCCTGCATACCAATTCCTTTGACGAGGCAATTGGTCTGCCCACTGACTTCTCGGCACGTATTGCCAGAAATACTCAAATTATCATCCAGGAAGAATCCCAGGTTTGCCATGTGATAGATCCCTTGGGCGGTTCCTATTATATTGAGTCCCTCACCAATAGTATCGTTGAGCAAGCACAGAAGATCATTGACGAGATCGCGGAACTGGGCGGTATGGCCAAGGCCATAGAAAGCGGTATGCCCAAAATGCGTGTCGAGGAATCGGCTGCCCGAAAACAGGCCAGGATTGATCAAGGGCTTGACGTGATTGTCGGTGTGAATAAATATAAGCTGGCTGACGAGAAGATCGATTTCGAGGTGCGGGAAGTACCTGCATCAGTTCGTGATGAACAGATTGCTCGAATTAACCAGATCAAAGCCGACCGTGATCAGGCCGCGGTTGAAAAAGCATTGGCCGACCTGACCGCAGCTGCCAAAAATGGCGGCAATCTTCTTGAAGCAGCCCTTCCCGCCGTTCGGGCAAGGGCGACTGTAGGTGAGATATCCGACGCAATGGAGAATGTTTTTGGCCGTTTCGTAGCTACGACCCGATGCATCTCCGGAGCATATTCCTCGGAATTTAAAGGAGATAACACTATCATATCGGCAATCAAAGATCGAACTAACATGTTTCTGGAAAAACAAGGCAGACGTCCCCGGCTGCTGGTCACCAAAATGGGTCAGGATGGGCACGACCGTGGCTTCAAGGTAATCGCCAGCGCCTACGCTGATCTTGGTTTTGATGTGGATATCAGCCCGATGTTCCAGACACCGGAAGAAGCTGCCAAAATGGCCATCGAAAATGATGTCCATGTAATCGGCGCATCCAGTCTTGCCGCCGGGCATAAATCACTTATCCCGGCTCTCATTGAAGAACTGAAGAAGATTGGCGGCAAGGATATACTAGTCGTCGCCGGTGGAGTTATTCCTCCAGCTGACTATGATTTTCTCTATAAAGCCGGAGTCAAGGCGATTTTCGGACCGGGGACTCCAATCCCTGTCTCAGCCGATAAGACCCTTTCGCTATTGGAGGAAAAATATTTAGTACCTTAGAAATTCTTTCTTGTTTTGTAAGAAAGAATTTCGTAAGGTACTTATACCCGTGCTTTGCGGGTGCTAGTACCTTAGAAATTCCTTCCCGGCTTTTTCGGGAAAGAATTTCGTGAAGGTACCTTTCGGGCGGGTTTGGAACCGCCCCTACGAAAAGCGCAGCGAATCCCCTGTTTTTTCTCGGGATGTATGTACTAACAGGTAGCACCACAACGGGTCCGGCGGTTTTACCCTCGCTTAATCGCTGGGCCTGTTGTGTTTTTTTACTCGTCGGGGGTAGTCGCCCTATCAATTCATTCTAAACCGAACAAATCTCCATGCTAAAAAGCCCCCAGGAATATATCGATGGCGTTCTCCGGCGGGATCGTCTTATGCTCGCCAGAACCATCACCCTTATCGAAAGTACGCTTCCTGCTCATCAGGAACTGGCCAGGACAATTGTCGACCAGCTGCTTCCGCACACCGGTCATGGTTACAGAATAGGGATAACCGGTGTGCCGGGTGCAGGGAAAAGTACCTATATAGAAAGCTTTGGCAACATGCTTACAGGTATGGGCCACAGAGTTGCCGTTCTGGCCATCGATCCGAGCAGTAGCCGAAGCGGCGGTTCCATCCTCGGCGATAAAACACGCATGGAAAAGTTAGCGGTTAATCCTCATGCCTTTATACGACCTTCCCCTTCGAGCGGTACACTTGGGGGCGTTGGTAGGAAAACAAGAGAGACCATGCTTGTCTGTGAGGCTGCAGGCTATGACGTTGTCATCATTGAAACCGTTGGTGTGGGGCAATCCGAAACCACGGTCGCCTCGATGGTTGATTTTTTTCTGGTACTCATGATCGCGGGAGCCGGTGATGAGCTGCAGGGGATAAAAAAAGGAGTCCTTGAAGTTGCCGACACCATCGTCATCAACAAGGCAGATGGTGACAATGTGCTGCGGGCACAAGCTGCCCGCAAAGAATACGAGACAGCCCTGCACATGCTTATGCCGAGTAGTCCGAACTGGAGTCCACGAGTCCTTACCTGCAGTGCACTCGAAAATTCCGGCATCGACACGATCTGGGAAACTATTCTGGACCATCGCCACAAACTGACGGAATGCGGGGAGATGGACGAAAAGAGAAAGCATCAGGCGCTGGACTGGATGTCTTTTCTGCTGGATGAAGGATTGCGCCAGTGGTTTTATACCGATCCCAGGGTAAAAGCGGCACTGCCCGGCTTGCGGCACGACGTTGAAATGAAACTGACCTCACCTACCGCGGCAGCGGACATCCTGCTTTCCTTCTTAAAAGAGCAGAGCTAACTGCTCTTCGTGTGGTCTTGAACCGCCTTGAGTATATAAAAGATACGCCGGTAAAGCTGCTATTTATACCAACCTGCGTATTTGATATAGCTCTCCGCGATTCGTTCAATTTCGCCGGAGATATGTTCCTGACCGATGTCTTTTACTTTTTTCGCGGGCACTCCGGCATAGATCGTTCCTGATTCAACATGGGTTCCCTGGGTGACTACAGCGCCGGCCGCGATAATCGTATTGCTCTCCACCACACAGTCGTCCATTACAACGGCTCCCATACCCACCAATACATTATCGTGTATGGTACAGCCATGGACGATGGCGTTATGGCCGACCGTCACATTGTTGCCGATATTCACCGGGTGTTTTTGGTAGGTGCAATGGACGACGGCACCATCCTGGATATTCACCTTATTCCCAATCCTGATATAATGCACATCACCGCGAATAACAGCGTTAAACCAGACTGAGCAGTTGTCTCCCATCACGACATCACCGATTACCACCGAGTTCTCAGCCAGATAGCAATCTTCGCCTAACTCTGGGATATGTCCATTTAACTTTTTGATCAACATAATGACCTCTCGGCTCAAAATACTGTTTCAGCGCACTTGATAGCGTCGATAAAACTCTTCATCTACTTGGTTGCTGAAAATTTTTAATCAGTACGACGTATTATAGTACGCCGAAATAATTAAAAATCGCACCTCTCATATGAAGATTTTTACTTAACCATCTGAAATTCAAGGTTTTTACGAGTTTGTCGTGCTTGAAAAGCGGAAAAACCTAAAGAAAAGGCACGAGGCTCCGCAAGGAGTTAAAACCAAAGCCTCGCGCCAGGGGAGAGTTAACTGATTACACAGAGCACAGCACCTTTGGCAACACTGTCGCCGCTGGCAAATTTGATGCCCTGAACCGTTCCATCACAGGAAGCAGTAAGCGCGTTTTCCATTTTCATTGCCTCAAGAACGACAATGGTGTCACCTTTTTTGACTGCATCTCCCGCCTTTTTTTCATATTTTACTATCATTCCGGGCATCGGAGCTAGCAGCAATGTCCCATCCGCCGGGGCTACTGGTTCAGGAGCGGCTGCCTGGGCAGGCGCTGCCACAACCGTTTGAGCTGGAGCAGGATTCGCCGCAGTCGGGCGGGTCATCGTGGGAACAGCTTGGATTTCTCCGGTAGGATCAACTTCAACATTAAAATATTCATTATCCACAAAGACATTAAAAGTCCTGAGTGCCTCTGATTTGGCCGGAGAGTCACCTTTGGGTTCAATAAGCTTACCCGCTTTGGCCTTCTTGATAATTTCATCCTTTTTCTTTACTTCTTCCAGTGTGATGGGTTTCACGCCGGCAGGCGGCTCGGCTTTTCCGTATTTCCATTCCAGAAATTTTTTACCGGTCACGGGAAACTGCGCATAAAGAATGAGATCATCGAGATCAACAGCCAGATCGCCGATTTCAGCCTTGGCCTTCTCAAGCTCCGGCTCAAGAACCTCAGCCGGGCGACAGGTAATAGGTTCCTCTCCTCGGGGATAGCCTTTGAGTGCCTTCTTCTGCAACTCGGGATTAATCGGCACTGCGGTTTTACCGTAAAGACCGTAACAGAGATCCTTCACCTGTCCGGTTATCATCTTATACCGCTCATCGGGAGTGTCATGCAGAACATTATTGACCGTCTGCACCCCAACGATCTGACTTGTCGGAGTAACCAGGGGAATCTGCCCCAGATCCTTGCGCACCCTTGGTAATTCCTTATATACTTCATCGATTTTGTCGAGTGCGTCCATCTCCCGCAGTTGATTGACAAGATTTGACAACATGCCGCCGGGTGTCTGGTGCAGCAGTACGTTAATGTCGATGATGGAAACCTTTGAATCATCCAACAGATGTTTATATTTCGGCATCACCTCTTTTTCAAAAATCTCGTTAATGACCGCCAGCTTTTTAATATCAAAACCTGTATCGCGATTTGTGCCTAAAAGCGCCATGACCAAAGGTTCCACCGCGGCATGGGATGTTCTGTAGGCATATGGTGTCATGCAGGTATCGATAATATCAACTCCGGCTTCGATCGCTTTCAGATGGGTCATCGGCGACATTCCTGAAGTGAAGTGACTATGCAGGTGAATCGGCACCTTGACCGCTTTTTTCAAGGCTTTGATCAGCGGGTAGGCGTCATAGGGTGCCATCAGGCCGGCCATATCCTTCACGCAGACGGAATCGGCCCCCATATCCTCCAGGGTTTTCGCCCGGTCGACATAATAGTCGAGGTTATACACCTCCCCTCCAAGGCGTGGTTCGGTTAGCGTATAACAGATGCAGCCCTGGAAATGTTTGCCGCTTTTCTTTATCTGTTTGACAACTGTTTCAAAATTCCGATAATCGTTTAAGGCATCAAAGGTTCGAAAAATATCCATGCCGTTCTCAGCTGCCCGGTCGACAAAGGCATACGCCAAATCGTCGGCGTAGTTCCGGTAACCAACCAGATTTTGTGCCCGCAGCAACATGGAGAATGGTGTTTTCTTGATATATCTTTTCAGGGTACGCAGTCTCTGCCAGGGATCTTCATTGAGAAATCTGTGCATGGTATCAAATGTTGCACCGCCCCAGGTCTCAATAGCCCAAAAACCGATTTCATCCATCAACTCTGCAACCGGAATCATATCCTCCGTCCGTCCACGCGTCGCAAAAAGTGACTGGTGTCCATCTCGCAGAGACAGATCCATTATTTTCACAGGATTTTCTGCCTTAGGCCGGTCCGCGGAATAATTCAATGGGGTCATCTTTACTTGATCGCTCATCCTATGTCTCCTATCACCTGATCTGTAAACTTGATGGCGTCGTAAAAACTCTTCATCTGCTTCGTTGCAGCGCCTCGCATATGAAACTTTTTACTTAGCCATCTGAAATTTAAGGTTTTTACGAGTTTGTCAAACTTTAGATCCTATTAAAAACGGGTAAACGCTCTTAGTTGGATCAATCTCCGCATGGCCATCATTTCCTGACAACCACTCTGCCCCCAGGCACTGAATGAAGAAACCTTGTTTTCATTCATGGACGCCTGCTGTTCATAAACCGCAGCCTCTTCCTGTTGAAGATAGAGACTGACGGCAGCTAGGGCAGCAGCCAATTTCTTTTTTTTATCTGCCATTAACACACCCATTGATTGTTTTATCTTAAGGTCATCTTTTTCAACTCAAGAGTCTCTACCTTGGGTGGCATAAAAGATTTAAGCATCCGCTTTGCAGCCGTGCGATACATCCTTATGCGCTATACATTGCATAGTCTGTTTCCTCATCGAGCAATTTGTCGATTTCGGTCTGAATTTCGTTTCGTTTTGGATTATTGACCCAGCGATTCCAATCTTCCACGGAGCGCCAGGTGCTAATGACCATGCATTCATCTTTCTTATCGATTCTATTGAGCGTCTCTCCGGAAATATATCCAGGTTGTTCCAGGGTAAGTCCACGCAATTGTTTAAGAAGAAGTGTCAATGTTGAAGAATTTTCCTGCCGCACCTTTCGTTTTATAAATATTTTTACCGTCATTTTAATCTCCTCGGATGTGATTAAAAAATCCACAGTAATTATAGGGGGATATTGCCGTGTTTTTTCATAGGATTGGTATCCCGCTTATTCTGCAACAACTCGAGTGCCCGGACAATTCTCGTCCTGGTACGGGCAGGTTCTATAATATCATCGATATATCCTCGTTGCGCGGCTACATATGGATTTGCCACGGTATTTTGATATTCCCTTTCCTTCTCAACAAGAAATGAGGCGGGATCTTCGGCTTTTTTGGCATCCCTGCCATACAGGACTCCAACCGCTCCTTTAGCACCCATTACCGCAATTTCAGCACTAGGCCAGGCATAGTTGATATCCCCGCGCAAATGTTTGGAAGACATTACACAATATGCTCCTCCGTATGCTTTTCTTGTGATAACGGTAACTTTCGGAATAGTAGCTTCAGCAAAGGCATAGAGAATTTTCGCGCCGTTTCTAATAACACCTCCATACTCCTGGGCCGTTCCCGGCAAGAAACCCGGTACGTCGACAAAGGTCACAACAGGAATATTAAAACAGTCACAGAACCGGACAAATCTGGCACCCTTTATCGAGGAATCAATATCCAGGACACCGGAGAGATGTGACGGTTGATTGGCGACGATGCCGACACTCATACCATTATATCTGGCGAAACCTACTATCAGGTTTGGTGCGAAACTGGCTTTAACCTCAAAAAAATCTCTATTGTCAACTGTCTGCAGAATAATTTCCTTCATGTCGTATGCGGCATTCTGGTTTTCCGGCAGAATTGAATTGAGTTCAGTCGATTGACGATTTCTCGGATCCGTGCATGGTGCAACGGGAGGATTTTCCAGATTGTTCTGCGGCAGGAAAGAAAGCAGTCGTCTTATATATTCAATGGCATCAGTACCCGAGGCTGCAGCATAATCCGACACGCCGCTTCTGCTGGCATGCATCGCCGCCCCACCCAGCGCCTCAGTGGTGACATCTTCGTGAGTCACCGATTTGACTACCTTGGGCCCGGTCAGAAACATATAGGATTGATTTTGTACCATGACGACAAAATCGGTCAGCGCAGGGGAATAAACCGCCCCACCGGCACAGGGGCCGAAGATGGCTGAAATTTGCGGTATAACACCTGAAGCCATGACATTTCGCTGAAAGATTTCCGAATATCCTGCTAAACTTTCAATACCTTCCTGAATACGAGCCCCACCGGAATCATTCAAGCCGATAACCGGAGCGCCGTTCTTCATGGCGAGATCCATTATCTTACAAATCTTTTCTGCAAATGTTTCGGAAAGAGAACCACCCAGTACCGTGAAATCCTGAGCAAAAACATAGACAATCCGACCATCCACCGTACCGTGCCCCGTTACCACGCCATCACCGGGGTAAATCTGCTGCTCCATGCCGAAGTCCCTGCATCTATGGGTCTTGAACATGTCGAATTCTTCGAATGATCCTTTATCGAGCAAGAGATCAATGCGTTCCCGGGCGGTCATAACCCCTTTTTCATGCTGCTTATCAATCCTTTGCTGACCACCACCCAGCCGGGCCTCAGCCCTAAGTTTCCTCAGGTGGTCAAGTTGGTCACTTGTCTTCATAGCATCTCCTTGAAACATATTTCACAGTGCACATTGCAGATCACCATCATTTGGTCGCTTTATCAGGAAAAAGCTTCCTTGCATAATCTGCCTAAAGATCCCAGATCTTCGCATACATAGATTCCACACTGTTGCATAGCTTCGATCTTGGCTGAGGCGGTACCTTGTCCACCGCTGACAATCGCCCCTGCATGACCCATTCGTCTGCCTGGAGGAGCCGTCAATCCGGCTATGAACCCAACGACCGGCTTTTTCATGTTGGCCTTGATCCAGGCGGACGCCTGTTCTTCAGCATTACCGCCGATTTCACCAACCATGACTACCGCTTCGGTATCGGGATCTGCATTAAAAGCCTCTAGACAGTCGATAAAACCGGTACCATTTACCGGATCGCCGCCAATGCCGACACAGGTAGTCTGACCAAGTCCGACTTGGGTCAATTGATGCACCACCTCATAGGTGAGCGTTCCTGATCGGGAGACAACACCTACCGGCCCTCCTGGTGTATGGATAGCGCCCGGCATAATGCCGATTTTGCACTCACCCGGAGTAATAATGCCGGGACAGTTGGGACCAATTAGTCTGGTTTTTTTCATCGCCAGGTAATTCTTTACCTTCAGCATGTCCATAACCGGGACACCTTCTGTAATGCAGACTATCAGCTCAATACCGGCGTCAATCGCTTCCAGAATGGCATCGGCCGCAAACGGGGGAGGAACCAGAATCATGGATGCATTAGCTCCGGTCTTTTCCCTCGCCTCCTGGACCGTATTGAAAACGGGTACGGCATCCATGCGCTGGCCGCCTTTGCCCGGCGTTACTCCTGCAACAATATTTGTGCCGTAAGCGATACACTGCTGGGTATGGAATTGCCCTTCCTTGCCGGTAATACCCTGAACAAGGACACGAGTTTGGGAGTTTACTAGAATGCTCATTTTTTTCCTTTGCAAGTAAATTTGAACATACACCTTTTTAGAGTCAGGCGAAATTTATCTCGTCGCCGGCTCCATCACCGGCACATCAAAATTTCTGTGTTGAAATAACAGGTGTTTTGATGTGATATCTAAAATATTAATCAGACCAAGCTATACTACAAAAAGAAAGCACCTGTCCTATTGGAGGCAAAAACTGACATTCACCCGCCCTTCTATTTTGCTGTTGCGTCTTTGGTAATAGCTTTTTACTTGAATTCTTTCAGATGGTCTGTTTGGCGCATCGGCCTGTCACCCTGTCTATCAGGCGACCAATTCGGCAACCTTGGCGGCAGCATCGGCCAGATCAGTGGCGTTAATAAGTTTTAGTCCTGATTCACTGAGAATACGCCTACCTTCATCGACGTTGGTGCCTTCCATCCTGACAACGACAGGAACGGATAAATTAATTTTTTGAGCAGCTTGAACCACCCCCTGAGCCAGAACATCACAGCGAAGTATGCCGCCGAAGATATTGATCAAGATACCTTTGACTTTTGAATCACTCAGGATGATCCGAAAACCATTTTCCACCATTTCCGCATTGGCGCCGCCACCTACATCGAGAAAATTCGCAGGTTCAGCCCCGGCCTGTTTTATGATATCCATTGTTGCCATGGCCAGGCCCGCGCCATTCACCATGTTACCGACATTGCCATCGAGATTTATATAGTTGAGATTATATTTGGCTGCTTCGGCCTCTGCCGGATCATCCTCATTTGGATCATGCATGGCCACGACGTCTGGATGTCTGTACAGGGCGTTTGAATCTACATCGACTTTGGCATCAAGGGCGATGATAGCGTTTTCCTCTGTTATGATCAGAGGATTGATTTCGACCATGGAACAATCATAATCGACAAAAAGAGTATAAAGATTTTTCAGAATAGCTCCGAACTCTTTCATAAGCGGCTTATCCAGCTCCAATCCGAACATGACCCGCCGCAAATGATAGCCCTGAATCCCTGTGACCGGATTTACCGGAACTTTTATGATCCTCTCAGGAGTTTTCGCGGCAACTTCCTCAATATCCATGCCGCCATCCTGGCTCGCTACGATAGTGATGGTTGCGGTGCTGCGATCAGGAATAATTGAAAGATACAGCTCCTTTTTGATCGCTACTCCTTTTTCCACCAGAACCGTCTTGACAACACGTCCCTCCGGACCAGTCTGTTTGGTAACCAGAGTCATGCCAAGAATAGCCTTTGCCGCTTCCGTCACATCCCGGCTTGTTTTAGCAACTTTTACTCCGCCTCCTTTACCCCGACCACCTGCATGAATCTGGGCTTTGACAGCTACAGGCAAACCAAGATTAACAGCAATCTCTTCAATACCCTGTACTGTGTCGCTTACACCACCCTCCGGAGTTGGCACCTTATACTTGCGAAAAAGCTCTTTCGCCTGGTATTCATGGATTTTCATAAACTCATGTCCTAGGAAATGGAGCAGGAGAGTTCTCCGCTCCTTAAGATTAAAAAAGGCAGCTGCCCTTGTGGACAGCTGCCGACTCACACTCTTCCTATTTTTTCACATACCCCATTTTAGTCAAGGTTTCGGTAATTTCGTCGAGAATTGCCGGATCGTCAATAGTTGACGGCACCTTGTAATCCTTATTATTAGCAATAGAACGCATTGTGCCGCGTAAGATTTTACCGGATCTGGTCTTCGGTAAACGTGCAACCTGACAAGCATCCCGGAAGCAGGCGATAGGACCGATTGATTCACGAACCATCTTCACCAGCTCGTCTTTTATTTCATTACCGTTTCGAGTGACCCCGGCCTTAACGACAAAAAAACCGACAGGCAACTGACCTTTCATTTGATCATCAGCTCCGAAAACAGCGCATTCAGCAACGTCGGGGTGGTTGGAAATGATCTCTTCCATTGCTCCGGTCGACAGACGATGTCCAGCTATATTAATTACGTCATCCATTCTTCCCATGACATAGACATAGCCGTCTTCATCGATATATCCACCATCGCTGGTTTCGTAAAATCCTGGGAATTTGGTCATATAGGATTTGACAAAACGTTCATCGTTACGCCACAGAGTCGTTAATGTTCCCGGAGGCAGGGGCAGCTTGCAGACGATATTTCCTTCAGTACCCCGAGGAACCTCTACACAATCGTCATCAACAACCCGTACGTCGTATCCTGGAAGCGCCTTAGTGGGAGACCCTTCTTTCACCGGCAGTTCTTCGATACCGCGGCAGTTACCGACAATTGCCCAACCGGTTTCCGTCTGCCACCAGTGATCTATTACCGGTACCCCGATCATATCCTCCGCCCAGTGGAGAGTGTCGGGATCAGTTCGCTCACCGGCAAGATAGAGGCATTTAAAACAGGAAATGTCATATTTTTTAATGAAATCGCCGTTTGGATCTTCTTTCTTGATAGCCCGAAAAGCAGTAGGTGCGGTAAAGAGTGTCTTCACTTTATGCTGTGAAATCACCCGCCAAAATGCGCCGGCATCCGGTGTTCCGATCGGTTTTCCTTCGTAGAAAACAGTAGTTGAGCCCTGCAGTAACGGAGCGTAAACAATATAAGAATGGCCAACAACCCAGCCTACGTCGGATGCCGACCACCACACATCGCCTGGATCAATGTCATAGAGGTTTTTCATGGTCCAATATAAAGCGACCGCATGACCTCCGTTATCTCGCAGCACCCCTTTCGGCATGCCGGTAGTGCCGGAAGTATAGAGAATGTACAATGGATCAGTTGCATCAAGCTCCGTGCAACCAACCGGCTTACTCTTCTCCACCATTTCTTTCCAGTCAATATCCCGTCCTTCGATCATTGAAGCCTTGACGAAGTCGCGCTGAAAGACAATTACTTTTTCAACTTCATGGGTGGATTGTTTAATCGCGCTGTCTACCAGTGGTTTATATTCAAGGGTTTTTTTCCCTTCGATTGCACCGGACGCGGTAATAAGCAGCTTCGGCTGCGCGTGATCGATTCTGATCGCCAGCTCATGAGGGGCAAAACCACCAAAAACAACCGAGTGGACGGCACCTAATCTGGCACATGCAAGCATAGCGACTGCAGCTTCGGGAATCATCGGCATATAAATAACCACCGTATCTCCCTTAACTACTCCGAGGTCAGCCAAACCGCCGGCAAAGGCGGCAACTTTGCTTTGCAGCTCTTTATAGGTGATCTTAGTGATCGTGTTGGTTACAGGACTGTCATATATGATTGCAGTTTGATCAGCTCGACCATTTTCCACATGGCGGTCAACCGCATTGTAGCATGTGTTCATCTTTCCGCCGGCAAACCACTTATAAAACGGAGGATTAGAATCATCTAGCACTTTATCACATTCCTTATACCATGTGATATCTTTTGCTGCTTCCGCCCAGAACTTTTCAGGATTGTCCACACTCTGTTGAAACACTTCGTCAAACTTACCCATAATGGCTCCTTTTGGTCTGAATTTTATCCATCCACCAGTCTCAATTGCATTGTATACCGCATAGCATCTTATTGTTCAAGGGATAAATCAAACATTGTTACACATCTTTCACGGATGTCTTAAGCATGTATAGTTTTTTATGTTTTGATTACATATAGTTAAATAATCAACAGCACAATCAAACAAATGTATTTTTTTTTCGTTCAAAAGAAAGCAAAAAGGACCTTGTTATCATAACGTAACACATACATCGTGCTTATATTATTATATATTTATATACATAAAATTATCCAACAACACACAAACAGAACATTGTTACTCCAACACCTTCTTTCCAAATTGACTTTATTGCGATCTTCAATTAATTTTATCAAAATCTGAAAATCTAATTTCGGCGTCACTCCTAATTTTTACAAAATAAGAGATTGTTTTCCTGATGTTCTTACATCATTATCAGGGATTTGCCCAATCCATGAGCAAACTGGAGAACTATCTGCGCCGGCAAAATGGAATGAGCTTCATTATTTTGTAGCGGAATATTGTTCTGCACTCATTCTCCACGATTATATAATTACTATTTGAGTTAGAAATGAAAAGCTTGACCAAATCTTTCCTGCCAAATGTGGTCCCTGCAAAGATTTTTATGCCGGTTCTGCTCTCGATGTTTTTGTTTATCGGAACCTTTTTCGGTTATATCCTGCCTAAGGTTGAAGCCCACCTTATGGATCGAAAGCGAGAGATGATTCATGCCTTGAGCGAGGCCGCCATGAGCTCAGTCCGATATTATGCCGATCTTTCCCAAAAAAAAACACTCACGGTTGAGCAAGCAAAGCAACAAGCGATCGACCATCTGCGCAGCCTTCGTTACGGCCCCGAAGGAAAAGACTATTTTTGGATCAATGACACTCATCCCACCATGATCATGCATCCCTACCGGGCAGACCTGGAAGGCAAGGATGTCACGGAAACGAAGGACCCTGCGGGAAAAAAGCTTTTTCTGGCTTTCCTCCGTACGGTAAAAGCAACAGGAGGAGGATATGTCAGTTACCATTGGCAATGGCAGGATGATCCCACCAGAATTTTTTCGAAAATTTCATACGTTCAGGAATTTAAACCCTGGCACTGGATTGTCGGAACAGGTGTATATGTCGAGGATGTGCGTGCCCAGATAGACACCATCACCCAGCGTATGACCTTTATCTTTTTGGGAATCCTGGCAGTAATCGCCCTGCTCTCGGTCTATATTGTCTGGCAGGGAGCAGCCGGAGAAAGTCAGCGGCGGGAAATGGAGGAGTCTCTACGAAACAGTGAGAACAAATATCGATTACTGGCCGAGACTGCCAGGGAGTTCATTTTGCTTTTCAACTCCAATCTCAAGATTAGCTATGCCAACACAGCCTGGATAAGAATCAGCGGTTACCTTTTGTCGGAAATGACGGATATGGCAATTATCGACATGATTCCATTCGAACAGCAGCACGCTTTCAAAGCAAAAATTGTAAAAATAAGCGACGATCGACCGGACGATTATTTACTGGAAACTACTTTTATTCTAAAAGATTCTCGCACCATTACAGTTGAGGCGACCTTTGCAAAACTGGATACAGGATATCAATTCTCAACTTTTTTAATGACGGCACGGGATATAACGGAAAAGAAAAAAATAGAAGCCCAGACCAAAATGCAACAGGAACAGCTCATGCAGACCGATAAAATGGTTTCGCTCGGAACGCTGGTCTCCGGAGTAGCTCATGAGATCAACAATCCGATTTCCTCGGTGATGCTGAATATTCAGGTTTTTGATAAATTATGGCGAGCCGTTCAGCCGATTCTCGACCACCATTACGAATTAAACGGCAATCTGGAAGTCGGCACCATGGAATATCCACAGCTAAGGGAAAGGATGCCGCGTCTTCTCCTCTATTCCCAGGAGGGGTTGAGCGGGTAAAACGTATTGTCGGGGATCTGAAAGAATTTTCAGGCCAAAAACCTTCTGATCACAGAGAAACGGTCAACCTGAACCAAGTTGTGGAAAAAGCTATCGGACTTATCTCCAGCCTCATCAAAAAAGCCACCAACAATTTCAGGTTATTTATGCCGAAAATCTGCCGACCATTCAGGGCAACAGCCAGAGACTCGGCCAGGTTATTATCAATTTGCTGGTTAATGCCTGCCAGGCACTCACCGATAACAGCCAGAGTCTGTGTGTCACTACCGGCTATATTGAAGAATCGGAAGAAATTTTCCTGGAAGTACGTGATTCAGGGGCAGGAATGACTGCTGAAGTTCTCGCCCGCATCAAAGATCCTTTTTTTACAACCAAACGAGACAGCAGCGGTACAGGACTCGGACTTTCCATCTCTGACACGATTATACGAAACCACGGCGGCTGGCTTGATTTCAGGTCGGAACCGCAGAAAGGAACAACCGCGACGATCCTGCTGCCACGATATAGCACCGACGAGGTGATCGGGAGAATGATATGATCAAGAGACTATACCCATCAGATCCGATTCTGGTAATTGATGATGAAGAAGCCATCCTCCTTTCAGTCGACACCACCCTCCAACTGGCCGGAATGAACAATGTCCTTACCTGTGCGGACAGCAGACAGGCGATGGCCATAGTCAAGCAACGGCCGCCGAGTGTTATTCTGCTCGATCTGAACATGCCCCATGTAGATGGCGAGTCGATTCTGGATCAGATTACCAGCCAGAATCAGAACATATCCCCATTATAATCATTACCGGACGGATTGATGCCGAAACGGCCGTGGAATGCATGAAATCCGGGGCTTTTGATTACATCGTCAAACCCGTTGACGAAAACCGCCTTATCGCTTCAGTTAAAAAAAGTCTGCAATATGGTGAACTGCATCAGGAAAATCAGGCATTAAAAGAGCAATTACGTCTGAGCAGCCTGAAAAATCCGGAAGCCTTCAGCGAAATCATCACCAACTCTGCAAAAATGTTGCTCCTCTTCAAATACGTGGAATCTATAGCCAAAACCTCGGAGCCGGTGCTTATTCGCGGGGAAACAGGGACCGGCAAAGAATTGATCGCCAAGGCTATTCATCAATTGAGCGGCAAGACGGGAGAATTTGTTGCAATCAATGTAGCAGGCCTTGACGATAACATCTTCTCCGATACGCTATTCGGTCATGTCAAAGGAGCCTTCACCGGCGCCGACGCGGATCGTCTCGGCCTCGTCGACCGCGCCGCAAACGGCACCCTCTTTCTCGATGAAATAGGCGATTTAAGCCCAAGCTCACAGATCAAACTTCTGCGACTTCTCCAGGAAAAGGAATATATGCCGCTCGGCCAGGACACCAACCGAAGGAGCACTGCCCGTATCATCGCCTCGACCCATGTCGATCTCTGGAATCTTCAGCAGAAAGAACTTTTTCGACAGGATCTGCACTATCGGCTTCGTACCCATCGTATCATTCTGCCTCCGCTCAGGGAACGCAAGGAAGACCTCGGCATCCTTGTCGAAACATTTCGTTCGACAAGCATCCGAAACTCTAAAAAAAAAGAGACCAAAAATCCCTCAAGAATTGATACCTCTTCTTGAAACCTACAATTTTCCAGGCAATATTCGAGAATTACAAGCCATGGTTTTCGACGCCATAGCCCAGAACAATAATGGAATTCTTCCTCTCAGCGTCTTTCGTAAACACATCTTAAGGGCCGCACAACTGAAGGAAGCAAAACACCATACTAATCATTTAACAGGATGGTATTCCGATAACCTTTGCCGACCCATTACCCACTATAAAACAAGCCACTCGCCTGCTTGTCGAAGAAGCAATGCACCGGGCCGGCAACAACCAATCAACAGCAGCATCCCTGCTTGGTATTTCCCAACAGGCCCTCAGCAAAAGATTAAAAAATCTGGAATAAGCACCCACAACTTTTATTGTTGCCACAACCTTTATTGTTGCTCTCAAAGAATCGTCGATAGTGGCTTGCATCAATTAGGTCCCCATATTGTACAACTTTATTTGTGCCCCTCCTTTCTGGCTATATATTACGTAATTAACCTATATTACGACTTATTTTCAAAAAAAATCATTGGCATAGTGTTTGCTAACTTCTCTGTGTTGTTGTTCAAGAGGCTAGAGGTATATCAACCTGAAAAATCTTATGGAGGAGTACAACATGGCAGACAAACAAACCCCTATGGGAAATCCGGCGGTAGTTGGATTGGCAGGATTCGGTCTTACCACCCTGATCCTGCAGTTTCATAACCTCGGACTTTGCGGTGTGGGTCCGGTCATCGCCTGCGGTATAATTTTCGGCGGATTCGCCCAGCTTATGGCCGGACTGCAGGAATTTAAAGCCGGAAATAATTTCGGCTACAGTGCTTTTTGTTCATACGGTGCTTTCTGGATTGCACTCAGCATCATCCTGCTTTTCAACAAGTTCGATATCTATAAATCCAGTGGAACAGACCTGGGATACTTTCTTGTCGTATGGACCTTGTACACCATGGTTCTCTGGGTTGGAGCCATGAGAGTTCACGGAGCAATGGCTTCCACCTTCACCTCGCTTGTTGCCGGTTTCATCCTGTTGGATTTAGCCCATTTCGGCTATCCCGCCATGACTAAGGTTGCCGCATATGTTCTGATTTTTTGTGCACTGAACGCCTGGTATATGATGGCTCATGTTATCTTCCTTCAGGTTTTCGGACGTGACGTGCTTCCTGTCGGCAAACCATGGATCGAACCAAAACCTGCTCTCCAAACCCAAACAGCCGGAGCAACCAATTAAGCACACAAGTTCCCGAGAAATTGAAAAAAACGGATCGAAAACTATTCAACAAAGGCGAATAGTGAATTGATCTATCGAAGAGTATTGACAAGCACCCAACCACCAGACTCCAGTTTTACCTGAGCAGGTTTAACCTAAAGAGCCCGCTTACAAATTGTCAAAATATTCGATGGATTAAGAACCTGTTAAAGCGTTGATGAGTGATTTCTCGAACCTGAGAGGCGGCACCAGGAAGTACATCCTTCATGGTGCCGCCTTTTTTCTTGGCATCTGAGCAACTGACCTTGTCTCAACAAATCCGATTTTTATCGTTTTTGAAAATCGCCGGTACTTGAATACTGCTCAATCAAAGATTATCATATATTCGATTTTGTTCATTATACAGGAACATTCCCCAAGGAAAACCTATCGACACCTAGTTTTACTCCGGTTTTCTTTTGGTAATTATTAGAGCAGTACCCAACAAAGATCAGAAGGAGCAGATCATGCCTAATACCCAATACTGGGCAGATACCTATTTGGAAAAATCAGTAAGCCCGAGCAAGGCAATAGCGCGCATTCGCTCGGGCCAGCGGGTATTTATAGGTTCCGGCTGTGGAGAGCCGCAAGCCCTTGTCAAAGAACTCGTAGAAAAAACCAATAATTTCAGTGGGCTGGAAATAGTCCGGCTTCTAGGTCGCGAAACAGCGTCTCTTACGGCTATTGCCGATAAGACCAAAGATACCAACCTGAACATACGTTCGATTTATCTTGGTTCCACCAAATCCGATTCTATCGCCAAACAAAGAAGATTTATCACCCCTCTGAACATGTCCGACGTCCCCGCTCTTTTCTCCACCAGGAAAATGCCCTTAAACGTCGCCTTGATTCAGGTCTCTCCCGTCGATGATTTCGGGTGGATGAGTCTTGGCATCTCTGTAGATGTCACCATGGCTGCCGCCCGCTCTGCCGATTTTGTCATTGCTCAGGTTAATCCTCGGATGCCGAGGGTCATGGGACAGAGTTTCATTCATGTAAACGATATAGATCTGATTGTAGAACATGAGGAAGAACTGTTGTCCGTACCGCCGTCAAAGGTATTTTCAGAAGCTGCCACTCGAATCGGTAGCCATATCGCACGATTAATTGATGACGGTTCCACTCTGCAGATTGGTCTTGATGCTGCCTCCCAGGCTACAGTGCAGGGGCTTTCTAATAAAAACGACCTTGGTGTTCACTCCCAGTTTTTGACAGATGATATCATGCATCTGTATGCTACAGGAAATATTAACAATAAGAAAAAAGGTCTCAACGAAGGCAAGATGGTTGCCTCAATGGCCATCGGCAGCCACAACCTCTATGAGTTTCTCAATGACAATCCGGCGATTGATTTTCATCCATCGGATTACGTCAACGACCCCTTCGTTATCTCTCAACACTACCGCATGGTATCAATGAACGTGGCACGAATGATGGACCTCACAGGCCAGGTAACGGCCGAGGCTTCCGCCGCGACTCGCTTCGCGGGGGTATCCGGCATTCCCGACTTTGTTCGGGGTGCCAGGCGCTCGAACGGCGGCAAATCGATCCTCATGCTTTTTTCGACCTGTGAAACCAAAAGCGGACTCCAGTCGAATATCGTTCCGCACCTTAATGATTATGTAGTAGTCGTTCCCAGAGGTGATGTCCATTATGTGGTTACAGAATATGGTTCCGTCAACCTGTTCGGAAAGAGCATTCAGGAACGCGTAGTCGCCATGATCAGCATCGCTCATCCGAAGTTCAGAGAAGAGCTCTTCGAAGCTGCCAAGGAACGTGGTTTAATTGGTGCCGAAAGAAGTCTTGGTGAAGCGGCTAAAGCTGTTTACCCAATCCAGCTGGAAGAGACTCTCACGGTAAACGGGGAAATAATAACCATACGACCCTCGAAACCCGTTGATGAGAGGCGCATCCAGGAACATTTCTACAGCTTGCCCAAGGAAGATATACTGACAAGATTTTTCTGTCAGAAAACCATCTTCGCCAGAACGGAAATGGAAAGCCGTTCGCAGACCGATTATGTAAATGATCTGACGATGGTTGCTGTAGTGGGTGAATTCGGTTTCGGCCGGGTGGTTGGCGTCGCGGAATGCATGAAGCTGGAAAGTAAGAATCTGGCCGAAGTGGCTTTTTCCGTGAGTGAAGAATATCAGGGTAAGGGGCTTGGTGCATTTTTCATAAAAAAACTTGCAGCGGTCGCACGAGAAAACGGCATCTCCGGGCTGGTGGCTTACACTTTTCCCACCAACAAGGCCATGATCAAGCTATTTAAAACATTACCGTACAAGGTAAAGACCGTTTATGAAGACGGTGACCTGGTTCTCAGCTGTCGTTTCAACGAACTATCCTAAAAATCCAGCTGGGATCAGAGGCGATTGATTGATTTTAGTATATTTCGTTCATAGGCTGAAGCCTGCTATCCGTTCAGAATAAAATTTGAAATGATGGAGACGATGGGATTAAAAAATGCGCCAATCCCCTCCCATCCACTCAATCTCACCAACAAGAATGTAGCGACTATGAGGTAAGGGCCAAATGTACAAACGCTTTGTTTTACCTTATCAAAAAGCCGGCCATCCGGCATGATCGCAAACAGGAACCCGGAACCCGGCAGCGGAGGCAGAAAGATCAGACCGTAAATAGCCATGGTGACATTGACTACTACGATTGTAGAAAAAACCTTATCCTCCACTCCATATCTCCCGAGAATCCAGGCTAAGCTTGCGGCGATATTCGCCAAGAGGAGGTTCGCGACAGGACCGGAGATCCTGCTCAAAAAAAGGAACAGCCGCGGGTGATTCTTGAAATTATTTGTATCGATATCAATTTCTTTTGTCCAGCCGAACCCCGCGATAAAAAAATTCAGGGTGCCAAGAAGGCTCATGTGCATAAACACATTAAAATGAAAACGATCTTTGGCCCCTATCCTGGAATCCCCGAGCAAGGTGGCAATAAATGCCTGCCCCTCGGCGCTCACCATTATAGCCGTTAGCATAGCGACACAGAAAATTACAATATCTTCGACAACCGGCTGAGAATAATTGATAAGATACGGTAGATAAAAATCCCTTGCCATAATTTCCCCTTGATTAAGGACAATCGTCGATTGATCGGTTAGCTGTAACGATAGACCTCTCAGAACTCCAAAAAAATATGGTGGAAGCCATTGCGGCTTCCACCATCTTGCAGCTACAGGTGGATGGATGATACTGTGCTGCTTACCTTACTCCTTAACCAACCATTTTCTGAATCTGGTCAACAATTTCAGGATTGGCCAGCGTCATGACGTTACCGACATCTCCTTTGTTCGAAATGGCGCCAAGAACCCTTCTCATGATCTTGCCGGAACGGGTCTTCGGCATATCGGGAACGATCCAGACGTTTTTACACTTGGCAATTTTGCCGATCTGGATAAGTAATAGCATCGGCGATTTTTTTCTGCAGTTCAGGTGTCGCTTCATAACCCGGCTTCAAAGATACATACAATTCGGGCTCTTTGCCCTTGATCTCGTGGTTAACCGGAACAACGGCAGCTTCTGCTACTTCAGGAACCGTCAGCGCTACTGATTCAATTTCCTTGGTTCCGAGGCGATGGCCCGGAAACGTTGATAACATCATCAATACGGCCTAAGATACGGACATAACCATCTGCGGCCATCACCGCTGCATCACCGGTCAGGTATGGCCAATCCCGCCAATCCTTGCTGTCGGGATTTTTGTTGTACATGCCGAAATAGGTATCGACAAATCGTTGTCTATCGCCCCATATCGTCTGGAAGCAGCCCGGCCACGGATTCTGAATACAGATATTCCCGGCTTTTCCGGCACCGGCTGGAATATAATTACCGTTTTCATCAAAAATAATTGGGTGAATGCCCGGAACGCCTGGTCCTGCACTGCCCGGCTTCATCGGCTGCAGGCCTGGTACTGTCGAACAGAGGAAACCCCCGGTTTCCGTCTGCCAGTAGGTGTCAACGATAACCGCTTTGCCTTTGCCGACTTCTTTTTCATACCATTTCCAAACTTCAGGCTCAATCGGCTCACCGACAGTGGTCATATGCTTGAATTGGAAATTATATTTGGCAGGTTCATCCGGTCCTACCTTTCTGAGAGCACGGATAGCGGTCGGTGCGGTATGGAAGATATTGATATTGAGTTCCTGGGCAATTCTCCAGGAACGTCCTGCATCCGGATAGGTCGGGACGCCTTCATAAATTACCGAGGAAGCACAAAGAGCCAATGGCCCATAAACGATAAAGGAATGACCGGTAATCCAGCCGATATCCGCCATACACCAGTACACATCCTCCGGATGAATATCCTGAATATATTTTGACATCGCGGTAACATAGGCGAGATATCCACCGGTACCATGCTGGGCACCTTTCGGTTTTCCGGTTGTACCGCTGGTATACATCAAAAAGAGCGGCTCTTCCGAAAGCATTTTCTCCGGCTCTACCCGTGCACCATAATATTTTTTCAGTTCATCGTTGACGATGATGTCACGGCCTTCAACAAGTGCAGAATCGGATGACATCTTACCGGGATAGCGTTGCCAGATAAGCAGCTTATCAACTTTCTGGCCGTCTTTTGCCGCCAGTTCGCAGGCTTCATCATCCACGGCCTTGTGATTCAACAGTTTACCTGCCCGGTAGTAGGAGTCCATGGTGATCAGAACCCGGCTGTTCGAATCGACGACCCTGTCTGCACAGGCACTGGAGGAAAAACCACCAAAGACTACGGAGTGAATAACACCCAATCGGGCACAAGCCAACATGGTGATGGGCAGTTCAGCCGACATCGGCATATGAACAGTTACCCTGTCACCTCTTTTCAAACCGGCCGTATCTCTTAAAAGAGCTGCAAATTCATTGACACGGACATAGAGTTCCTGATAGGTGATATGCTGAACTCGCTCCTCTTCCAATTCCGGAACGAAATGAATGGCGGTCTTGTTCTTGTTTTTTGCAAGATGCCGATCGATACAGTTATAACTGGCATTGATCTTGCCGCCTTTAAACCATTTAAAACAAGGTGCATCGCTGGTGTCGAGTACTTCATCCCAATATTTATACCAGGTCAGCATCTCGGCAAACTCAGTATAATAATCAGGAAAATTTTCCAACTTGAAACGATCGAAAATTGACTATCGGTAAGATTTGCCTGGCCGATAAAGTCCGGAGATGGATGATAATAATCTTCTTCCTGCCAATGAACCGCGATTTCAGCTTCCGAAGTTTCAACGACATTTTTTCACTCATAAAAATCACTCCTTGTAATGACTTTATAAATATGTACAGATTGGGCTCATAATCTCATTAAGCCCAACCAAACCGTACTCAAAAAAAGATTGTCACTACGCAACTACTTTTCTATCCCGCATCTTCATCAGTATGCATCGGCCGTCTGGTCATTTGCGCGAGAATAACACCGGCAACGAGCAAGCGCACCTGAAATGTAAAAGGCATAGTTCAAACTGCCGGTTATATCTTGGATAGTTCCACCCAGTCTGGCCATAAAGAAGCCGAGTCCCCAACCGATAAAGACCAATCCGTAGTTCATACCGAGATTTTTCGGTCCGAAGAAATCGGAAGTAAAGGATGGCATAAGGGCAAGACCACCACCATACTGCCAGTAGGCAATTCCCACAGCGAGGAAAAGCAAGCAGGAGATTCTGAGTGTGACAATGATGTAGGGCAGAGAAAACAGACAGAGTGCCGAAATACCGCAATTCAGGCAATAGGCATTTAGTCGGCCTATCTTGTCTGAATAGAAACCTGTGCCGACGCGGCCGCAGGCATTGACCAATCCACCAAAAGAAACAAGAAGCCAGCCGTTGGCTACAAAAAAGTCCATGCCTTTTGCAGTCTTCATTAAAAGTCCGTTAGCATTGGCGATGATCAGCAGACCGGACTGAGTGGTAAGAATAAACATGACTACCAGGGCATAAAACTGCCAGGTTTTCACCACTTCGGAAGCTTCCCAGTTAGTGATTGTCGAGTTGGCTGTTGCCACATTGCCACCGGAAAGAGTTGGCGGCTTATATCCCTACCGGAGGTGTTTTCAGCATCGTCCCGCAATGACAACAACTGCGGCAAAAAAGACCCCAAGACCTACAAAACTTCCGGTTATTCCGTAATTCTTAATAAGATACGACCCAGATGCACCGATATATAATGCCGCACCACCATATCCACCAACAACTATACCGGCAATCAAACCACGTTTATGGGGACCAAACCACTTCAGAGCAGCAGGGGTAGGTGCAGCATAGCCGATACCCATACCGATTCCGCCCAGAACACCAAAACCAATAACGATACCTGTATAACTTTTCATTAAACCGGCAACTATACAACCTGCCGCCAGTGTCAGACCACCGAGTATTGCACCAAATTTCGGGCTGATTTTATCCTGAATACGTCCGCCGGGAATCATCAGGAGAGCAAAGATGATGACACAAAGAGAGAAAGGGGTTGCAGCCTGGGCATTGTTGAGATACACCCAACCCGCATTTATGCCCTTCCATTGTCTGACCGGCCTTGTCAACATTTACCAGAGCTGACTTCCAAATACTCCAAGCATATAAAATACCAAGACAAAGGTTTATCGCCATTCCGGCAAAAACCGTAATCCAAGCTTGAGTCGGAACTGATTGATTCTGTTGCGACATCTGTATCTCCTTATTGAAATAGTGATCATGACATTGTCAACCACTCGCTCTTACATCAGCCCAGCCATTGATATCTAACGAACTAATATCTAAAACGAGTGATCTGAATGGTACACAATGAATTGCCAGTTCATTTTTTTCACTTTCGCTCTCTGTTCGCACCTCCCTTTTTAGTTAAATTTAGTGGGTTAGTAAGTACACCCAAACAAAGTGATACATTCAAAATTGAAATTTAAAACGATATTCGGAAACTGAATTCATCTGTTTATCAATTTTATTTATCAAATATCAAAGCATTACTCAAGCACAAATATGACTTCTGACATTCGTCATTCATTTGTATGGAATGTCCTAATTTCTTAATATTCCTAAAAAAATCAGCGAATATGTTTTACTATATTATGCAGGGTAACAGCTATGAAATTTCACCGAAACTTGTTAAGCAGTTTATTGCCGTAAACAGTCTTCATTTGTCGAATGATTATTTATTGTTGGGAAAATTATTAAATGACGTCCAACCGCAACATCTTTAGCTTGTTGACTCATACTGGTGAGCAACCGATACATCTCTGCCATTTTTGCAGGCAAGGAAAGCACCCTTCGACAAAAATATAATTTCCCTCTGCCAAACATATGCGCCAGATAATCATGTGCCGATTTGTCAATGGTGATACAGAAGGAATGCACTCCACAGCCTTGTGCCTCCAGAAGTGCTTTTCTGGTATCTTCTATCGCATATTGTCCTTTATAATCATCATAGTCTTCCGGCTTCCCGTCGGAAATGCACCACCAGCAGTCGGACATTACTCTGCACTTCCAGGAGTTTTTTGGTCAAATGGCGTATGGGAGGCCCCATGCGGGTATATTCCTTTGGCCCGATAGCGGCGATTCGCCCTCTGCACCTCAGCACCATATCGGTTCATCCAAATGCTTGATATGATAGAGTTCGCTTCGGGAACGCCTCATTCCGGAAAAACCATATATTCCATAACGGTCTCCGACCACTTCAAGTGCTTCGACCAGAAGCACCAACGCCTCCTTCACCGCCACTCCTACCCAGCCTTCCGTTGAATTAGACATATCCACAAGAAACATGGCGGCAATATCTCTTTCGTCCCGCAAAAGTCTGACAAAGAGGCGATCGGATGGGGAAGACCTGCCCGGGTGTCGCCCAAGGCTTCAATAAGGGAATCGAGATCGATATCGTCCCCGTGCCGCTGTTTTTTGATGAATCCTATCTCTGGTCCGCAACATTTCAAACCGGCGTCGCAATTTGTTGAGTTGTGGTTGGTATTTTTCGAGTGTTCCGGCGACAAAACCGGACCGAACCGGGTGAAGAGTTTTTTCCGACAACGAGCACCAGTCGGCACGATAACCGGCCCGCCGGTAATCCCATTCGTTATAAACGTGGACATCCAAAGGAGCAAAAGCACTCAGCTTCTTCTGAACCCTCGGGTTCGCTGCCTGTTGACGCCACGACCAGCCTGGCCTGCCGCGGCTTGTATATAGGCTTCCGGCAGCGTGCCGAGATCATCCGTAATTTCCTGCATTAAGGCAGAGAGCTCTTCGGGGATCTCAAGCCCGTCATTATCGAGAAGCATCGATTTTTTTCTATCCGCCTTCTTATCTCCTTGCTGATCCTGAATGAGCAGGAGAAGATTTTTCTGCAATTTGCTTGGGAAATTGCCTTCTTCACTTTCTTTGGCATTCTCATCCTGCTGCCCAGCCTGCTGCTCAAGAAAACCGGCGAGCATCGCAACAAACTTCTCTTCATTCTGCTTCCGCTGCAACCTGATCGCCTCTCCCGCCCTGGTGAAATCAAATTCCCCCAAGAGCAGGGAGGAACTGCTAAGCGTATATGAACCGGGCAATCGGGAAAACGTCGCATAGGCCTCCGGTAATATATTAAATATCGATTCATTGCCAAAATTGGCAATCTTTTCCCAATTGCCGGTCGTGGCCGATGAAATTGCGGCATCTGTGCGTTTTTCAGCCCTGATGCCCCACAGGAGAAGGTCCCGCAGTGTGAAACACTTCTCTCTCTCCAGGCCGCACGGAGTGATTTTTTGTATTAATCCGGTACAAAGCTGACGACCTTGACGAACAAGTCCAGGCAATTCCTGCTCAAGATCTCGAAACACCATAATAAATTGAAGTGCTGAGAAAAGATCGATTGCTAGACATTTATCCGGATATCGCGAAAACAAATCTTTGGCTGCACTCCGGGAATCGAGAACCTTGGAAAAAATGCGGGATTTGACATGCCCCCATTGCAGGCTCACAAGAAGTTTATAGAGGAAGATATTATTTTGCTTACCTGGAAAAGAGTCGAGAAATTCAGGTAAATATATTGTTTTGGTATCGGTAGATGGCAGTGCGGCAGTATTAAATTGGAAAAAACGACCCGAAATTCCCCGGCAATAAAGAGACATTTTTGCCGCAACTTCTCTGAAAGACACACCGGATTTCCCCCGCATCGGATCAAGAAAAAACTTATCGATATCGGACATGAATTGCCGGGCACCAAGTAATCCCTTACTTTCATATAGACCAAGAATTTGACGTACCCACTCTCCCAACATCTCCAGAGGGAAATTCTCCACCGCATCAATACCATTTGTCAGGTAGGCAAAACAAAGACTATGGCTGACCGGCCATATCGCGCCGACATGATGCAACAGTGCCTCCCTGGTCGGTTCGTCTAAGTCAGCCAGCAGTTCAAAGACCTCATCTACCTCCCAGCTATTAGGCCTGGAAGGATAGACATTTTCATAAAACCTCTTTTTCTGTTCGGAGAGTTCCATACAGTTCAACTTGAAAATAACGAAGATCCGGGAAAAACTGGCTAATCCAGGACAACCGCTAGAAAAGAGAAAAAACCATTTCATCCATTGCCGCCAGCAACTCAGGATCATCGGTCAGGCTTTCCAGCATCCCTGCTCTGCAGGCGGTGACCGTATCAATCCCGGAACGGATCAATCTGACCGTCTGAATAATCAATCTGGTTGAAGCACCCTCGGCGAGTCCGGACTCCTTGAGACTTCTGGTCATCGTGGCCAGCTTTACCACCTGGTCGGCAATCTTTTCATCTATCCCGCTCTCCCGTATCACAATCTCTTTTTCCATCTCTGCCGGAGGATAATCAAAGCTCAGCGAGACAAAGCGCTGGCGGGTCGATGGTTTCAAATCCTTGAGGACACTCTGGTAGCCTGGATTGTAGGAGACGGCCAACATAAAATCCGGAGCTGCTGAATAGAGCTTGCCCAGCTTTTCCACCGGCAACTCTCTTCTGTCGTCCGTCAGCGGATGAATGACGACCGTCGTATCTTTTCTGGCTTCCACGATCTCATCCAAATAGCAAATTGCCCCTGTGCGAACCGCGAGAGTAAGGGGACCATCCTGCCAGACCGTTTCATTTCTTTTGACCAAAAACCGTCCAACAAGGTCGGAAGTTGAGAGATCATCATGACAGGAAACGGTAATAAGCGGTCTCTTTAGCCGCCAGGCCAGATATTGCATGAATCGGGTCTTACCACACCCGGTTGGGCCTTTAAGCAAGAGAGGGAGCTGATTGGCATTTGCAGCCAGACCAACCTCAATTTCATTTGTCCGGGGGAGGAAAAATGGTTCGGACGTTATCCGGTGTTCTTCAAGCCGGCATTCGAGAGGTACATTCATGGGACTCCTCATAATGAAATATATGACGATGTTACTAACATATGACACATCCCCTCAGTGGACAAGGTATAGAGGAAGGAGGGATTGGCGGGACAACACGCGGGATCAGAGGTTCCAGTTGACCTGATATGACAAATATCGTACTGTAACCGGTTTCATACAATTCACTACAGAGTTGTTGAAGGCACAAGTCTACGCAAAAAACACCGGGACTAAAAAGAGTACTTCCTTGTAGGGCGTTAGGCGGATAATCATCGTTTACCCCGAAAGGATTACCTTGAAGAGATTATCATGAATGATGGAGTCGTAAAAACTCTTCATCTGCTTCGTTGCTGCAAAATTTCTATCATTACGACGTACTCTAGTACTCAGAAATAATAGATATTTTCCGCACCTCGCATATGAAGTTTTTTACTTAGCCATCTCAAATTTGAGGTTTTTACGAGTTTATCATGAATATTTTTGAGAAAATGTTCTCCTTGTCGGCAATTGTCTTTGCAGTAGCGTTGATCGTCAGTCTGATCTATTTTCCGCCACTGCGTCAACTGCACCTGCTTTTTCCGATCAGTCTGCTGGGACTCATCATCAACATGGCATTAATGTACATTGTCCTGCGGGATATTTTTTTACGCCGATTTAATGATCAAGGAACAAAATATGTATGGATAGCTCTTGTTTTGTTTTTGTGGCCTTCCATCCCCATTTATTTGTATAAATATGGTTTTCGTCCAAGAATGATGTAATATTTAGGTAATCGTTCACTGGTACACATCAAAAGACCGCATAACCAGGATCTGTAACCACTCGAAAACTACTCTATAATGATTCATTTTTTCGGAGACCATTCGTTCATTTCTTGACATCCATTTAAATACAAAGTATTTTTCTTCTCTTTTGATTTTTGATCCACCGGAGCCTGGCAAAATCGCAGTTCATGATTGCAGCTATTTTTGAGCCTATTGTGCAGCTGATTAGTGGTATATTTCAGGCGTAATATGAAAACGGGTGGATGTCGAATCCCGGACAAAGATTACCCGCGCTATTTGATTGCAATAAAAATATTATGTTTGAAAACTTAACAGACAGGCTGGAAGGAGTATTTAAAACACTCCGTGGCCACGGCAAACTCTCTGAAGAAAACATCGAAGAGGCTATGCGTGAAGTGCGCACTGCTCTTCTTGAAGCCGATGTCAACTTCAAGGTGGCCAGGAATTTTGTTGCAGGCGTCACCGAAAAAGCAATCGGCCGGGAAGTATCAAAAAGTCTCTCTCCAGGCCAGCAGATAATTAAAATCGTCCACGAAGAACTGGTAGCACTTCTTGGTGGAGATACACAGCAGATCGATCTGGACGGCAGACAACCGGTTGTTATCATGATGGCTGGTCTCCAGGGCTCAGGTAAAACCACTACATCCGGTAAGCTGGCAAAATTACTAAAAGACAAAGGACGAAAGCCCTATCTGGTTCCGGCAGACGTCTATCGGCCCGCGGCAATCGAACAATTGCAGGTACTGGGCTCCAGGCTGGATGTTCCTGTGCATCCGTCCACCACCGAGATAAAACCGGTCGACCTGTGCCGTCAGGCATTAAACGCGGCTGCTCTTCATAATTATGATACACTGATTATTGATACCGCCGGACGTTTGCATGTCGATGAGGCATTGATGGGCGAGTTGCGGGAGATTCAGGGAGCTATTCCACTCTCTGAAATCCTGTTTGTAGCCGATGCCATGACCGGACAGGATGCGGTTACAGTTGCCGATAAGTTTAATAGCGACCTTGAAATCACCGGTATCGTCCTTACTAAAATGGAAGGTGACGCCAGGGGTGGTGCGGCACTCTCCATCAAGAGCATTACCGGCAAACCAATTAAATTTGTCGGTATCGGCGAAGGACTTGAGGATCTTGAAATCTTCCACCCGGAAAGAGTTGCCTCCCGGATCCTCGGAATGGGTGACATTCTCAGCCTGATTGAAAAGGCCGAGGCGGTCGTCGATAAAAAAGAAGCCGACAAGCTCGCCAATAAATTAAGAAAAAATCAATTCACTCTGGAAGATTTTCTTGATCAGATCCAGCAGATCAAGAAAATGGGGTCTCTTGAGCAGATACTCGACATGGTGCCGGGGATCAATAAGCTCAGGCAAATGAAGGATGCACCCAAACCGGATGAAAGAGAACTCGTCAAGACGGAAGCCATTATCCGTTCCATGACCAGAAAAGAAAGACAAAATCATCAAATCATCAATACCAGCAGAAGGACACGCATAGCAGCGGGATCCGGCACCACTCTTGGTGATGTCAACAGAGTGCTGAAAAGTTATTCGGAAATGTTGAAGATGATGAAAAAATTTCGTGGTAAACCGGGGGCTATTTCCGGTGTGAAGCGGAGAAAAATGCCCAAGGGCATGAAAAGAAGATAAAGACACAATAACCTACACAATCAACCGGAGGATAAACCGGAATGGCAGTACGTATTCGATTAACCCGACTTGGCCGAAAGAAGAAACCTTTCTATCGTATTATCGTTGCCGACAGTGAAAACAAGCGTGACGGCAAATTTTTAGATGTAGTGGGAACTTACGATCCACTGCAGGATCCCGCGGCGATTATCATCGATAATGATAAGCTGCAGGAATGGTTGGGCAAAGGTGCCCTGCCGACGACAACCGTCAAGAGCCTGATTAAGAAATCTACATCCGTCGCACAATAGTAATGGAAGAACTTATAGCCGTTATTGCCAGGTCCCTGGTCGATCAACCGGATGCTGTCAAGGTTACACGTACGGATGACGAGAATAATGTGACTATTGAACTGGCAGTAGCACCGGATGATCTGGGCAAGGTCATAGGTAAACAGGGGCGAACGGCAAGAGCCCTTCGCTCCATACTGGCAGCCGCCGCGGCAAAAGTTGACAAAAGATCAAGACTTGAAATTGTCGAATAGCTGGTCGTTGCGCAAGTTGTCATGGCTGTAGATTATCCTTACTCTGCCGGTAAATATGTGCTTCTGGGGAAAGTTGCCAAGGCGCACGGTTTACGGGGGGAGGTAAAAATTTTTTCTTTTTCCGGTCAACCTGAAAATTTTCACAGGTACAAAGAGGTTGTCCTGGTAAATACCTCCGGCAATCTCATTTCAAGCCTTGCTGTTGAAAATGTCAGAATCCAGGGTAAAACTGCTATAACGAAACTGGCTTCGGTTAACAGCCGCGAACGGGCGGAAGAGATTGAAGGGATGGGTGTTCTGCTCGCCAAAGACCTACTTCCGGAGCCGGCCGAGGATGAATTTTATTGGCACCAGTACGAAGGGAAACTGGTTTTGGACCTAAACGGTCAAACCATTGGTAGAGTGGAGAGACTTTTCTCCAATGGAGCTCAAGACGTACTGGTAGTCAGATCCGGATTGGAAGAAATTCTTATTCCGGTTACGAAAAGTATACTTGTGAGGGAAACAGCCGAAGAACTGGTAATAGACCCGCCGCCTGGGTTGCTGGACCTCACGGATGCATCAGGCGACTCTATTTGAAAGAATTTCCTGAATGATCTTTGATATTTTAACAATTTTTCCCGACCTTCTCGAATCGCCTCTGCAAGAGGGGATAATCCGAAGGGCAAGGTTAAATGGGCAGATCGATATTAATATTATTGATCTAAGGTCCTTCGCCGATGGGCCCCATGCAATGACCGATGACCGGCCCTTTGGCGGTGGCGAGGGAATGGTAATGAAGCCGGAGCCATTGGCGGCGGCAGTAGAAAGCAGAAAAAATACCGGGCAAAAAAGATCCAGGGTTATCCTGCTCAGTCCGCAAGGTCGCAGCTATGATCAGACAGTTGCCGCAGATCTTTCCAGGGAAAAGCATCTTATTCTGGTGTGCGGACGGTACGAGGGGGTCGATGAGCGATTCCGATCCTGTTATGTAGACGATGAAATTTCCATTGGTGATTTTATTCTCACCGGAGGGGAATTGGCGGCAATGGTGCTTATAGATTCAATAACCCGTTTATTGCCTGGAGTTCTTGGCTGTGCTGATTCGGCGATAAAAGATACTTTCAGCAGAAACCTATTGAAGCATCCGCAGTACACCAGACCAAGAGTGTTCAATGAGCACTCGGTACCGGAAGAATTACTGTCCGGCAACCATGAAAAAATAGAAGCATTTCGATTCATTGCCTCGGTTAAACGGACCCTGGAAAGAAGGCCGGACCTGATACGAAATGAGAAGTTTACCGCCACTGAGGTTTTGCTCCTGCAAAAGCACGATCTCTGGAAGGTTGTAGAAAAAATTCAGTATGATCAGGAATAAAGGACGTATCAGGGTATGACTGCTCTCAATATTGCCCTCATACATCATCCTGTAATGAATAAAAGAGGTGAAGTAATCGGTTCCGCCGTTACAAATCTCGATATACATGATATAGCCAGAACGGCAAAAACGTATGGAGTTGCAAATTATTTTATATCCACTCCATACAAGGACCAGCAACAGCTGGTGGGAGAATTATTGGCTCACTGGCAAACAGGGCATGGAGCGGTCTACAATCCGGCCAGAAAAGAAGCGCTGAATATCGTACGGCTGGCCGATTCACTGCAAGAGGTGATATCGAGACTTACCGAACAATATAGCATACGTCCTCTGGTGGTTGCAACCAGCGCTCTTTTGCGGAACACTACTCTTGGTTATGCTGAACTCAGGCAGAAAATTTCCAAGGGGGACCCGGTCTTGCTGCTTTTTGGTACGGCGCACGGCCTTGCACCGGAAATATTACAACTAACGGATGCGACACTTCCCCCTATCAAGGGAGGAACAAATTACAACCATCTCTCGGTGCGTTCGGCAGCGTCAATCATCATTGACAGGCTGGTTGGCTTCTGAGAGTTTAGTACCTTAGAAATTCTTTCTTGTTTTTTAAGAAAGAATTTCGTGAAGGTACTTATACCTGTGCTTTGCGGGTGCTAGTACCTTAGAATACTTTCTTGTTTTTAAGAAAGCACTTCGTGAAGGTACTTATACCCGTTCTTTGCGGGGATAAGTACATGACAAATTAACAATAGTATCAACTTAACTGGATCGAATCCTAAATATACTTCAACCTACAGATGACGCTATGAGCACAATTATTGAAAGAATCAACCTAGAGCAATTACGACAGGACCATCCTGATTTTCGTCCCGGTGACACTGTAAAAGTCCATATCCGTATTATCGAAGGTGGTAAAGAACGGGTACAGATTTTTCAAGGCATCGTGATAAAGCGAAAGCGGGGTTCCATGGATGCAACGTACACCGTACGAAAGGTTTCTCACGGCGTCGGTGTGGAAAAAACCTTTGCTTTTCACAATCCCCGTATAGAAAAAATTGAACTTGTAACCCGGGGTCGTGTTCGTCGCTCTCGTCTCTATTACCTGCGAAAACTGACCGGTAAAGCCGCACGTATCCGTGAACGTGGATTGCCGCGTTAACTGAAATTTTCTGTCCCGGTTCTGAGTCAACTCAACGATCACCGTTCACCAGCACCCCATTTTCGTCCGATCAGGCCACTGACATAGCCAACTATAGCTCGGAGGCCTGCTTGGACGAACCTGGAGCACTGGATGAACGGTTACAGATCCGAGTTATGCGGTCTTTCAGTGTGGACCAGTGAACGATTACACTCAACGCACTCAGAACCGGAGGTCGGAAGATTTTTAATCCTGCCCCGATGAAGAACTTCGTCTTCTCCAAGTTAAGCGGGAGTAAAGATAACTTCAGGTACGAACGGTTCCTCTATTCAAAAGGACACTGTTGCGTCGCCGGTTGTGATGAAGTCGGTCGAGGACCACTGGCGGGGCCTGTTGTTGCAGCCTGTGTTGTCCTTCCCACCGACTGTCATCATGCTTCTTTCGTTGATTCAAAAGTTCTGACTCATGACAAGAGAGTTAAATTGTGCGGATGTCTGCAGGAAATCGGCGCTGTCTACGGCTTTGGAGTAGTTTCCGAACAACAAATAGATAAAATCAATATCCTGCAAGCCTCGTTGCTCGCAATGAAACGAGCAGTGGAAAACCTGAAAGGACCGGCGCCTGATTTTATTCTTGTCGACGGCACCTTCACCATTCCTATGCCTACCTCCCAAGCTTCACTGATTAAAGGCGAATCGCAAAGCAGCTCCATCGCCGCCGCCAGCATCCTCGCCAAAGTCGAACGAGACCGTATCATGGTCGAATACCACCACCAATTCCCTGCCTACAATTTCCTGCAAAATAAGGGATATCCCACTTTAGAGCATCGGAAGGCCATTCAAATCAACGGGATCTGCCCCATCCATCGAAGGACCTTCAGGGGAGTCAAGGAATATGTTGAATAGGAGGCAGAATCTTGGAAAAATCGGTGAGGAAATAGTCGCTGTATATCTAAAAAAAATTGGCTACACAATACTTATCAAAAATTATCGCTGCAAACTTGGCGAAATAGACATCATCGCCAGAGACGGGACGTTTCTCGTTTTTATCGAGGTCAAAACAAGATCCGGTCTGGGGTATGGTTTTCCCGCTGCAGCAGTTGATGCGAGAAAACAAAGACAGATCAGCAGAGCTGCTCAATGTTACCTGGCGGAACAGCGGCTCTTCGACTCACCTGCCAGGTTTGATGTCATTTCCGTACTCCCCGGTGACGGCACACGGCCGCGGATAGACCATATCAACAATGCATTTGATCTTTGCGAATAGCAGATCTGCTGATTACCATATAAAAAGCATGGAGTATTTCGGGAATGACGAAACATGGGCAAAGCAAACCACACCATAACCCATTGCAAAAGCCGGTATGGCTCTTAGTCCAGCCATTTGACAATTCGTCTACTTGATGTCCTTCCCTACTTTCTTTCGTTAATTATCCAAGGTACACTATCTGATATGACAATAATTGGAATTACCATGGGTTGTTCTGCGGGTATCGGTCCGGAAATTATTCTTCGCTATTTTGCCCAAAAGCAGCCTTCATCTCAACTTCAGCCGATCGTTCTCGGAGATAGACAAGTACTTGAAAAATGCGGCGCCGACCTTAATTTGCCCGCCCCATGCCTGCCATGGTTGCCTGGTACTCCCGTTCCTGCCGATGGGATCCCGGTCGTTCAACTATCCGCGCTTGAACCAAGAAATATTCAATGGGGACACCCCAATAAAGCTACCGGTACAGCCATGGCGCAGTATATTGAGAAGGGAGTACAACTGGCTCAACAAAATATCATCCAGGGCATTACCACCTGTCCCATTTCCAAGAGTTCACTCAATGAAGCAGGTTACCATTTTCCCGGTCACACTGAAATGCTGGCAAATTTAACCGGCACCTCCAACTATGCCATGATGATGGCCGGCTGCAAACTGAGAGTTACCTTAGTCACCATTCACTGTCCATACCGTGAGGTTGCCGACGCCCTTACATCGGAGGCAATCTATAATATGATCCGGACCACCCACCGGGCTCTATCCGTTGATTTCGCCATTGCCGCGCCGAAAATTGCGGTCGCCGCCCTTAACCCTCATGCCGGTGAAAACATGCTCTTTGGCAGCGAAGAAAAACAGCTTATCACCCCGGCTATTGAACAGGCTCAAGCCGATAAGATCATGGTCTCCGGTCCCTATCCAGCGGATACGGTTTTTTTCAAGGCTGCCTCCGGCGCCTTTGATGCGGTGGTCTGCATGTATCACGACCAGGGACTCATTCCCTTTAAACTTCTCCATTTTGACGATGGAGTAAATATCACCCTCGGCCTGCCGATTGTCCGCACCTCCGTTGATCATGGCACGGCTTATGATATTGCCGGCCGCGGATTGGCCAGTCACCGAAGCCTTGAGGAAGCAGTAAGATTAGCCATGATTATAAGCCGGAACAGGGCCAGATGCATCGAGCAGGGACAAGACTCATGATTGATAAGGAAAGACAAGGAATTTTAATAGTATTCGAGGGAACCGACGGTACCGGAAAATCCACCCAGTTGCAGCTGCTTAGTCGTTATCTGCTGGCTGAAGGCTATCCGGTAGTTACGACCCGGGAACCAACCGACGGACAGTTTGGCCGGAAAATAAGATCGCTGTATATTGACCGGAACAGATACAGTCGAGAAGAAGAGTTGGAACTATTTTTAGCCGATCGCCGGGAACATGTACAAAACAAACTGACTCCAGCTCTTAAGCAGGGCAAGATTATCCTCTGTGACCGATATTTTCTTTCTACCGTCGCCTATCAGGGGGCCAGGGGATTTGATCCTGATACTATCTTAAAAATGAACCAATTCGCCCCCGACCCCGATCTTGCATTGCTGTTCCAGGTTCCGCTTGAGATCGGACTGAACAGAATCACCCTGGGGCGCGGGGATGAGCTGAATGATTTTGAACAAAAGGAAAGCCTTGATCGAGTTGCCTCCATTTTTTCTTCGATCAAGAAGCCCTATATCAGGCCGATCAACGCAAGCGGATCGATTGAGGAGGTTCATCGCATGGTACTGGAATACGTAAGTCCGCTCCTCCAGATATTTTCTTCCGCTCGGGTTTAAAGCCATGGTCTATCGCTTTCACCTCCTTGTTACTTTCTGCTGTTGCATCCTGCTCTGCTCCTGTGCGGCCTCCAGATCAACCCCAGTAACATCGGTTACGACACAACCGGCAACGGCACAACCAGCCGAGGAAGAGCAGAAAGATCTTTCCTGTGGTTACTTTAATTTTCTTCGGGGTGCCCACGCCGAATACCGGGAACAGTACTCCGAAGCACTGAAAGCCTATGAAAAGGCTCTAACCTGCGATCCCGCTGTGGAATATATAAAAGAGAAGATCCCTGTTCTTCTTCTCAAGATGGGAGAGTTTGATAAAGCCGCGGATTGGCTGGCTCAATCTATAAAAGAACATCCCGAAAACAACACGTACCGTCTCCTTCTTGCCGGACTGTATATACAACAGGAAAAGGTCGAAAACGCTATCCCATTGTACAAAGAAATACTTAAAAGAGAGCCGACGAACGAAACCGCTCAATTACATTTAGCCCTTGTTTACAGCCATCTTGGAAAATTCCAAAAGGCTGAGCAGATATTTAAAAAATTATCGGATAAGGATTCCGATTCATATATTACCCACCTGTCTTATGCCAGATTGTTAAAGGAAATGGATAAGGAGCAGGATGCGGCCAGGGAATATGAAAAGGCGCTTTCCCTCAACTGGTCAAAAGAATTAGCATTTGAAATCGGTTACTTCTACGCTAATCAGGAAATGTTTAAAGATGCTCTGCGCATCTATACAACAATAACCGAAAACGATCCGTTCGATGAACAGGCAGCGCTCAGCCGCGTTCAAGCCCTGCTTGATCTGGAACGAAACGATGAGGCCCTAAAGGAGTTAAACAATATTCGACTCTATACCGATAATCCGGCCAATATCGATCTCATTATCAGCAAGGTACTGCTGCGAAAAAAAGAACCGGCCAAAGCCAGGAAAATTCTGACCGGACTGGTCAGGGACAACGACAATTCGGAAGCTCGCTACATGCTCGCCTTACTCGCCTACCAGGATGAAGATTATGAGTCAAGTCTCTCTCATCTTGCGCATATCGATAGCGAAAGCGATGAGTTTGAGGAAGCTGTTTATTTACAGACGCGTATCTACCAAAAACTCGACAGAACCGATGAAGCTATAATCTACCTGCAAAAACAGATTTCGCAGGAAGCAGGACGAAATCCACTTTTTTATGCTCTTTTGTCTACACTTTACCAGTTAAAAGGTGCCAATGAAAAAGCCTTGACACTGATGGAGAAAGCGAGCATCCTCTTCCCCGACAATAGCCAACTACTTTTTGAATATGGGCTGGTGCTGGAAAAAAACGGCATGTCCGACAAAGCCGTCAAGATAATGCAACAGGTGTTGGAATTACAGCCGGACCATGCCGAAGCCCTAAATTATATTGGCTACACCTGGGTCGAAAAGAACATCCATCTTGAAAAAGCACTTGAATATATTTTAAAGGCAAACACGCTCAAACCAAACAATGGCTTCATAATCGACAGTCTCGGCTGGGCATATTACCGCCTTGGTAATTTGCAACAAGCGGTGAAAGAACTCGAACGTTCATTGGAACTGGTACCGGATGATCCACACATTTATGAGCATCTCGGGGACATATACCGTTCTCTGAAAAGATATTCAGAAGCGAAAGAAGCTTACATAAATGCTTATGAAATGTTCAAGAATGAAAAAGAAAAAACCGCTATTAAACAAAAAATCAATGCCCTGGAAAATAGATAAACGATCGGGCACATTGCATCAGGCACTGCTCGTCATAATCGCCTCCTTCTTTCTTTCCGGTTGCGCCACAAAACCATGGACTGAGCCATTAAAGCAGACCGAAGCCGGCTCCGTCAGGCAACTGGTTGACTCCCTTGTCGCCCGTGATGCTGAATGTGGCGGAACGCTCGAAGGAGACCTGGTACTGTCTTACCAGAATCCCTTTGGCAAGAAAGCACTAAGCGGCTTTCTGCGGTTTTCCATGCCCTCATCCTATAGATTTGTCATGACAAACCCATTTGGACAACCGGTTTTGGTTATCGCCGGGGACCAAAAATCTTTTCAGGCCATCAATACTATCCAAAGAAATTATATGGCTGGAAGCCTGCGTTCCTTTTTTCTGCGCAACGATATCCCGATCTATTTTTTACAAGGCAACTGGGGGGGCTGGCTAACTGGGAGAAATCTTCTGCCCGGCAAAGAGATAACCGATATCCGCGTCGATCGTGAATCAAGGGGAGTTTGGCTTTCCTATAAGAGCAAAGGGGGAATATACCATCTGCTTTTCGATCCGGAGCGGAAAATCTTTCCGATTCGCGTTCTGGAAGACGACAAAGGCCGGAAAGTTGCCGAAATAAGCTATAACAAGTGGATCAATCTAGCGGGATGCAGCCAACCTCGGGAGATCAATATTGCAGGACTTGACTATGGAACGGACATCCATATCGACCTGTCAAATGTTTCTCTTTCCGATGAGCGCAAAGACTACCGGCTACAGCCGCCTCCTGGATACAGCAGACAGATTATGCCGTAATGATTTCAGGTTATACCTCTTCTCCCGTGCTTTCTATTTGTCCTTCTGGTTTGGCTTTACCTCGTTAACTGCCAAAACAAAGAGGTTGTCCTTTCGATAAAAAGTCTGCTGCAAATCGTAATCACGATCGGCAGAGAGTTCGAGAATGACCCGGACCTTATGAGAATCCTGGTAGGTTATGGTCTGAATACTCTCGATATATTCTCCTTTAGCCGGGATGGTCTTCTGCACTTTGGGCCCTAAAGTCATTGCTTCAAAGTCACAAAAGATCTTAGGAGAACCTTGTTCAGTTGCCGAGACCGTGGGCGGATAAAAATCATTCAGGCGAAAGAGCACTCTTTCCCCTTTGCCGGTAGAGTCGTCAAAGGAGATTTCTTGAATCATCGGTACTATGGGATGCTCACTTTTCGGCATTTCCCCTGCAAGCTTGTCCTGAATCGGCGGGGTCTTTCGCCTCTGCGCCTGAAGTTTCGGGGTGGCAGTTGAGTGCGATGCGGTCGAACCGGGACTTAACGTAACGATCAGGGTGTTTTCCCGGGCCAGATACTCACTGGTGTATTGAACCGGCTTGTCCTTTGATAAATCAATGACCACTCTTGTCTTTTCAACAGGTGTGCGGTGCAAGCCTATCCGGATGTCTGAAGCGAGCCTGCTTTCGGACAAGGCCATGGTGTTTTTCCCCCAATAAATACTCTGTGGAAAATCTATTACCAGACGGGGATTATCTCCTCCCAAAGTAAATATTTTAGGAACTACAGGTGCAGCTAAATTGAAGGTTATGGTTTCTTTGGTCCCGAAATTTTTGTGGGAAATGGTTTTTAGCACTACCGGTTTCTCGGATTTGGTGAAAGCCGTCGAAGGAAAAGATATATCCATCAGGGCAAACAAGACGACAAGAAAAAATAACCATTTCATGGGGTACACCCTTTTTACATATTATTACAAATGCTTGCGTTAAATATTTTATAGAACATTTTTGATTACATCATCCTTGCTTGAAAAGTCAACCAAATTTAAGTAAAGGGAAAGACCTGAGTCAGTGAGATGACCAATCCGACCACGAAGTCACCAACCTCTTTCCCCGTGCAATTTTCAATGGATTTATAATGACTGATCGTACAATACTTTCTTCCGTCACCCGTCCCGGTCGATATCTTGGCCATGAATACAATTCCGTCCGAAAGTCCTGGGAATCGGTGAAGGTGCGTTTTGCCCTGATTTTTCCCGATCTTTATGAAATAGGTATGTCGCATCAGGGTCTGCAGATACTCTATCACCTTTTGAATAACAATGCAGATTTTCTGGCGGAGAGATGTTATTGCCCGGATATCGATCTGGAAAGGCTTTTACGGCAAAAAGGATCACCACTCACCAGTCTCGAGTCGAGTCGGGCGCTCGCGGATTTTGACCTACTGGGCATTACTCTTCCCTATGAACTCTGCTATTCCAATATTCTGACAATCCTCGACCTGGCGGCCATTCCCCTCTATTCCCGGGACAGGGACAATTCGTTTCCCTTGCTGCTGGGCGGTGGCGCATGTTCACTGAATCCCGAACCGGTTGCCGATTTTTTCGATGCCGTACTCCTCGGTGACGGCGAAGAAGCTATCCTCGAAATAGCCTCGCTTCTGGCCGAACATAAAAATGACCAAACAGCCAAAACCGATCTCCTCGATCTTCTTGCAACCGTTGATGGAGTCTATATACCGAGTCATTTTCAGCCGGAATACGACTCCCATGGAAGATTGTCGGCAATACAGAAAACCGGGGGTTGCAAAGAACATATCTCTCGAAGAATCGTATCAGATCTCAATAAGATAGATCACCTGAAACATCCCATCGTGCCGAACGCTAAAATTGTCCATGATCGTCTGGGAATCGAAGTTGCTAGAGGATGCACCCGAGGCTGCCGTTTCTGCCAGGCGGGCATAACCTACAGACCGGTTCGGGAGCGAAGTCCCGAGAAAATTATGGAGCTCGCCGAAAGCGGCCTGGCGGATTCCGGTTTTGAAGAACTGGCACTTTTGTCACTTTCCACCGGAGATTACTCGTGCCTGGAACAGACCCTTCCCCAATTGATGGACAGCTTTGCCGAACGGTTTATCTCGGTCGCGATGCCTTCAATGCGGGTGGGTACCCTGACTCCTGAAATAATGGAACAGGTCAAAAGGGTCAGGAAGACCGGATTTACCCTGGCCCCTGAAGCCGGTAGTGACAGATTACGCCGGGTTATCAATAAAGGTATCACGGAAGACGATCTTATTGCCACCTGCGCGGAGGCCTTTGCTCTTGGCTGGCGGATCATTAAATTCTATTTTATGCTGGGGCTGCCAACCGAAACCGAGCAGGATATTGATGAGATTATCCAACTGGTGCAAAAGGTTATGGCCATGCGCAATAGTGGACCTGGAGGGTCGGCAAAAGGCAAAAAGCAGATAACCGTCAGTATAGGAACCTTCGTGCCCAAACCTCACACTCCCTTTCAATGGGAAAGACAGTTGAGCCCGGAAGAAAGTATGCACTCCATCCGTCGTCTACAGAATGGTCTGCCCAAAAAAGGATGTAATTTCAGATATCATAGCCCTCAAATCAGTTTTCTTGAGGGAGTTTTTTCTCGTGGTGACAGAAGACTTTCCCAACTCATTGAGCTTGCCTGGCAAGAGGGTGCGCGACTTGATGGTTGGGACGAACATTTCGACCTGTCGCATTGGCATAAGGCCGCCCAACAGTGCGGACTTGACCTTGGCGACTATCTTCGTGCCAGGGAAATGGAGGAAATTCTGCCCTGGCAGCATCTCCGGACCGGCGTTGACCTGCAGTTCTTAAAGGATGAACTTTCAAAAGCAAAGGGAGAAATCTATACTCCCGACTGCCGCTATCACGCCTGCCGGAAATGCGGCCTCTGTGATTTCAAAACCATCGCTCCCATTGTCCATAATCGCTCTAAAATTCCGCAGGAACCTGAAACCTCTTCACCCTCGTCCGGCAAAATCGACAAGGATCAGGGCAATAACTCAGTCGAAACCGGGCACTTTAAATATCTTGTACATTATTCAAGAATCGGGGATATCTGCTTTCTCGGCCATCTGGAGATCCTGCAGACTATCTTTCGTGCCCTTCGCCGTGCTTCAATTTCAACAAATTTCAGCCAGGGTTTCAATCCTTCCCCGAAAATCTCCTTCGGGCCCGCTTTGCCCGTAGGAACAGAAAGCCTGGCGGAGTTTTTCATTATGGATCTGCCCGCTCTCTTGAAAAATCCGGCATCAACAACGGAACTGCTCAATGCAAAACTGGCTCCCGGATTAAAAGTTACTAAGATTGAGCTGCATTCCGGAAATGTGCCGCAAAAAATCAGCACATCCTATAATCTTACGCTCCCGACAGAGATTACAGGCCCTGAAAAAATACGAGCAAAAGAATTTGTCGGCAGCCCACACTTTATCGTGAACAAGACAAGAAAGGGAAAAACCAAGGAAATTAATATCCGGCCATTGATCCGGGAGTTTTCCATTACTGAATCCGACACAGTGCGGCTACAGATGATCTCGGCCAGTGCCCAACCCGGTATCAAACCACTCGAAGCTCTCACGGAAATCCTCGGACTGGACCTGGAACGCAGCCTGCAAACCAGAATTCTCAAAACCGACTGGCAAAAACTCGATGACAACTGATGGGACACTAGTGATAACGAAAGCCACCTTTTTATGGCTGTTTTCAGGACTACTGTTGCTGCTTCAACCATATCCTGCCTACAGCTTTACTGATAGCAAGCACCTGATTCATAACGGTGGATATATAGTACAGGACGGCTCCCGCTTGCTTTCCTTCCGGGAGCAGGATCTCTTTGTTCCCGCCTCAACCCTCAAAATCCTCACCTGCCTGGTTGCTCTTGAGCAACTGGGCAAAGACTACCGTTTTGAAACGCAGTTCTTCCTTGATGAACAGAAAAATCTCTATATCAAGGGGTATGGAGATCCCTTTCTGACTTCAGAAGCTATCCTGGAAATAGGCAAACGACTTGCTGGTCTCGGTGTTGGTCGGGTCCGCTCACTTTATCTTGACAACAGCAGCTTTGACCTTGGGGGAGAGACGGCAAGCATTGAAAATTCGGCCAATCCCTATGATGCTCCCAATGGAGCTCTGGCGGTAAATTTTAACGCCCTGCCGATGCAGGTAAAAAGAGATGGTGTCATAACCTCAGGTGAACCGCAGACTCCATTGATACCTTTAATGAGAAATGCAGGCGGTGGTATGACGCCCGGCAGCTATCATATAAATGTCAATACGCTCCCGCAAACGGGTCAGCTCTCTCCGGCCCTTTGCTACACAGGACAATTATTTATTGCCCAATTGCGACAAGCGGGCATTTCCATCAACAAAGGCTATCATGGGAAAATTGTTCCGGAAGGTCTACAACCGATCTACGTCCACCACTCCATCAAATCCCTGAAAGAGATCGTCAGGGAGTGCTTGAAATATTCCAATAATTATATTGCCAACCAGCTTTTCCTGGCTTGCGGCGCCAAACAGTTCGGATTGCCGGCATCATGGGAAAAATCCCGCCGAACTTTTGCTCTTTATGCCAAAAAAATCCTAAAACTTACGCCGACTCAACTTTCGATGCAGGAGGGGTCGGGGCTATCCAGACAGAATAGGATTAGCCCGGCGGCGCTACTTTCCATCCTAGAATTTTTCAAACCCTATAGTGCGCTTCTTAATCTCAAGAGAAATATATTTTTAAAAAGCGGCACGATGGAAGATGTCTATTGTTATGCCGGCTATTTTCCCAATAAAACCAAACTGACACCTTTCGTTATCCTACTCAATCAGCCGCAAAATAATCGAGATCAACTCCTTAGCGCTTTGCATGCTGCTCTTCGGTCGGCGGAAATCACCTCCAATTAGTCCATAATTCATAGGTCTGGAGTTAAACGAGCCTTTTGCTATTTTCGGCGCACGGTCACAATTTCCGAGAAAAAAAATTATCCGATTGGAAAAATCTTGTCGTTTTCCAGTCGATAATGATTACTCCTAATCAAAGTGCTCATAATTATTCCATTTTAAAAGGAGAATTCTATGGTAGAAAATTTCTTTTCGTTCTTATCAAACATAGGATATAGCCATCCTCTCCACCCGATGTTCACGCATCTGCCGATGGGAATGATAATCGGCATGGTGGTTTTTTCCTTTCTCGGTTTGATCTGGAAGAATAGAAATTTCGACCAGACAGCTTACTATTGTTCAATATTTGCCCTCGTGGCTCTTCCAGTGGTTGCAGCCGCAGGCATTCTCGACTGGATTCATTTCCAGCAGGAAGAGTGGAATGTCTACATTATGGCTAAAATGATTCTGGCGAGTGTGCTTACAATATTTCTTATCTTTTCTATCGTGCTGAAAAAAAAGTATGTCACACGAGGTAAGATTCTACTTGTTTATTTCCTTTGCCTTGCCTGTGCGGGAGGACTTGGCTACGCGGGAGGGACACTTGTCTACGGCTAATACCTCCAGGTAAATATGGACCACATCCGGTCCGGTTGCTACACAGATGCCGGATGTGGCGCCCTACTCGTTGAGGAGCGGGGATTGAGGATCAAATCAAAGGATTATCGGTGTAAAACGACTTGCGACAGCTACACCGACAGTTTTTTACGAAGATTTTCTTCAAGAATGTGGATAAATTGTTCCGTGGTGAGATAATCACTTTCACGTAAGTCTTTGCCATGGATGCAAAGCGCAAGATCCTTGGTCATCAGTCCGCTCTCAATTGTTTCAACACACACGGCTTCCAACGTTTGACAAAAAGCAATAAGTTCAGAATTATTATCCAGCTCTCCACGAAATGCCAGCCCTCTAGTCCAGGCGAAAATAGAGGCTATAGGGTTGGTTGATGTCGGATGTCCTTTCTGAAACTCCCGAAAATGACGGGTAACAGTGCCGTGGGCGGCTTCTGCCTCCATGGTTCTGCCGTCAGGGGCAACAAGGGTTGAAGTCATCAATCCGAGTGAACCGAAGCCCTGTGCCAAAGTATCCGACTGGACATCACCATCATAATTTTTACAGGCCCAGACAATTCCACCTTCCCATTTCAGAACCGCAGCGACCATATCATCTATCAATCGATGCTCATAAGTAATTCCCACAGCATCCATTTTCTCTTTATAAGTTGATTGGTAGAGTTCCTCGAATATATCCTTAAACCTGCCGTCATATCGCTTAAGGATAGTATTTTTCGTCGACAGATATAGCGGCCATTTTTTGTGAATAGCCTGGTTAAAGCAGGCATGGGCAAAACCATAAATAGATTCGTCGGTATTGTACATGGTCATGGCGACGCCGCTATCCTGAAAATCGAAGACATCGTAGCTTTGAACCTCACCACCATCTTCGGGAGTAAAGGTTACCGTCAGTTTACCTTTTCCTCTGACCACAAAATCCATGGCACGATACTGGTCGCCGAAGGCATGTCGGCCGATACAGATCGGTTTTTTCCAGTTGGGGACCAGACGGGGAATATTGTTTACCATGATAGGTTCACGGAAGAGAGTGCCCCCGAGAATATTACGAATGGTACCATTCGGAGACTGGTACATCTTTTTCAACTTAAACTCTTTTACTCTCATTTCGTCCGGAGTAATGGTGGCGCATTTTATTCCAACTCCGTATTCCTTGATGGCATGAGCGGCATCCACCGTAACCTGATCATCTGTCCTATCCCTATTTTCGATGCCGAGATCAAAATAGCGGATATCCAGTTCCAGGTAGGGAAAGATGAGTTTGTCTTTTATGAGCTGCCAGATGATGCGCGTCATTTCATCACCATCAAGCTCTACAATGGGATTTGCTACTTGTATTTTCTTTATCATTGCACTTGAGAGTTTGAATTATCTCTCCTCCTGATGGAGAGTAGTTTTCTGTATATCCGCGTCTATTCTCATACAGTAGGTCTTAATGCAATACATGCAATTGTCTAATATTGGCGGAAGATAAATCAAAGAGCCACGGATCACCCGGAATAGCCAAAAGCTCGCATAACCCCGGATATGTGTCCTGAGGCACGGAGGTATTCGTTGTCATAATTTCCCGCCTTTTGCGCCGATCTCCCCAAAAATAGGTAATTGTACCCAATAAAAAATCAGCAATTGCCCCTATTGCCTCCAGTTCCAGTTCATGCTATGAGTATACGCCGTTTTCTTTCGGCTTTTAGAAAACCTAGAATTGTACCCGCCATACCTGTCCAGACATTGATACATTGTCACCCGGAGAGCAGGAAACCGACTCACAGCAAAAATAGTGAAAAGATGAAATGAGCATAAAGAAACAAGAGCAAATAGGTGTCTTCACTGTGATAGACGACAAACAGGAATTAAGACAGGTCATAGTGAGCCAGGATATTCTCAGTCATTACAGCGGCAAAACCAGCCACACAAAAAACCTTCGCCTGGATAACTCAGATGGTGTCGAAGTTTATAATACGGACGATCCGGATATCTTCAGGCTCTCTGATGGAACCATTCTCCGAAAAATAAATTCTTCAAGATTGAATAGATAGCTCCATTTTTGCCTTCTTTCCTCCCGGCAAAAGATGTTCCGGGACGATTATGACTCTCCGTAAAGTTTAGAGCTTTTTACAGAGCTGAAAGCTACGCCCACTGATTGTTTCCGGAACCTGCTTTTTTATTTCCTATTGGTTTTCGTTTTCCCTTTGCATTATTATAAAAAGGACCTATGCTATGAGGTTTTCCTCTGCCGGATCTATTGTTCAAATCATTTCATAAACTCAAGTCATCTTTTCATCAGTTATGAGCAAACAACTCACCCAGGAAATAGCTAAAAGAAGAACATTCGGTATCATCAGTCACCCGGATGCCGGAAAAACAACGCTTACAGAAAAACTGTTGCTCTTCGGCGGTGCCATCAATATGGCGGGTGCCGTTAAATCAAGAAAAGTCGAGCGGCATGCAACCAGCGACTGGATGGCCATCGAGCAGGAACGCGGTATTTCCGTTACCACCTCGGTGATGAAATTTACTTATCGGGATTACGAGGTAAATCTGCTTGATACTCCCGGCCACCAGGATTTCTCGGAAGATACGTACAGGGTTCTAACCGCCGTCGATTCAGCCATCATGGTGATTGACAATGCCAAGGGTGTCGAAGCACAAACCGAAAAACTGATGGAAGTTTGCCGGATGCGTAACACCCCGATTATGACCTTTATCAACAAGCTGGACCGTGAAGGTCAGTCACCTCTTGAAATCATGGCCGAGATAGAGGAAAAGCTCCAGATTGAATGCACTCCCCTCTCCTGGCCTATCGGCATGGGCAAGACTTTCAAGGGGGTATACAATATCTATAAAAAGACACTGCATCTTTTTACCCCTGGACAGAGTACCAGGGATACCATAGGAATCTTAATTGAAGACCTGAACGATCCAAAGGTCGATGAGTTGCTTGGCAAACAGGCGGCCGAGGATCTCAGGGAGGATATCGAACTTCTCCAGGGAGCAGCCAACCCCTTTGAATATGAACACTATCTTAACGCCAGTCAGACCCCCGTATTTTTCGGCAGTGCAATCAACAACTTCGGTGTGAATGAACTGCTCGACTGCTTTGTGGAGATGGCACCGGCACCTGGTCCGCGGGAGTCGGTAAGCCGGGTAGTTGATCCTAAAGAAGAAGATTTTTCAGGTTTCGTTTTTAAAATCCAGGCAAACATGAACCCTGCGCACAGAGATCGCATCGCCTTTTTCCGCATCTGTTCTGGAAAATTCCTCCGCGGCATGAAAGTGAAGCATCATCGACTGGGTAAAGATATAACCCTGGCCAACGCTACAATCTTTATGGCCCAGGAGCGAGCCAACGTGGATGAGGCATGGCCTGGAGACATAATCGGCCTGCATAATCACGGAACTATCAAAATCGGCGACACCTTTACTCCAAAGGAACCGCTGAAATTTACCGGTATCCCTAATTTTGCGCCGGAACATTTCCGACGGGTTTTACTGAAAGATCCGCTAAAAATGAAACAACTGCAGAAAGGGTTGTTGCAACTCGCTGAAGAAGGGGCGATCCAGGTGTTCCGTCCACTGATCGGATCGGACTATATCATGGGAGCTGTAGGCGTTTTGCAATTTGAAGTCACCATGGCCCGGCTGCAGAATGAATATAATGTCAAGGCAATTTACGAGCCTGTTAACTTTCAGGCGGCACGGTGGGTTCGATGCGATGATAAAAAAGCTCTGGCCGAGTTTGAACGAAAAAATCAGGGTGCACTTGCCTATGACGCAGAGGGATTTCTTACCTATCTCGCACAAAATGAGTGGATGTTGAATTACTTTATGGAAAAGTGGCCTGATATTACCTTCGACAAAACCAGAGAAAACGTTTGAGTAAACGTTCACCAGCACCCCATATGCGCACGATCAGACCGCTGTGCATCGAAGGGCGTGTTTGGAACTCGCCCCTACAAGCCGTCGGCCTGCGAGCATTTTGCTATTCCCGGTGAACGGTTACAACGTTTGGTCCCGGCTGGAAGAGTTTCCTGCCGGGTTCGATCGGTTACGGTAAGCAAGTCACTCTTTTTCTTCGCTATCAACAAAGATCAAAGCTTGCCCCGCGGTCAGCGCGGTAGCGGTTTTTTTTCGGGCAAGGGTAATTATGCGCTGTATGGTTCCCCGGGAGACGCCCATACTTTGTCCGGCCTCTTCCTGGGTCATCCCCTCCCTATCACACAAACGGAGAGCTTCCAGCTCATCCCGGTGCAATTCGATCTGCTGGAGTTCGGTGAGAGGCGTTCCGGTTGGTTTGAAGGCTCTGCCACAGAACCTTCCCTGACAATTTCTCGTTTTCTTTGGTCTTGGTGACATTATTCTTTGCTCTGCCTGAAATAGCGCCTTCGGGTTAAGCCGGATCGCCTGCACTGTTCGTCTGCAACTAAAAAAATCCACTATCCCGCCGGTAAAAAAGACCGATAGACCAGGAGGTTGTCCGGGAAGTCTTCTTATACCGGCAAAAGACGAATAATTCAATCTCTCAGTGGTGACAATTTCCCGATCCCTTACAGACCTGATCCGCATGCATGATAGGCAATCGATTGGCGGTAAATCCATTGACAACGTCCTGTACGGTTTTCATACTGTTCCGATCGGCAAAATAAACTGTAATGCCCACATCGGCAAATCCACGCATGGGTCTTGCTCCCATTCCTCCCACAATAATTGATTCCGCGCCGGCAGTTTGCAAAATATTTACCGGAACCATGCAACCTCCGGCCTCATGATCGCCGTTCTGAATGATCGACACTTCCTTGATTACATTATTTTCATCAAGATCGACCATGGTAAATATATCACAATGTCCAAAATGATCAGAACGTTCAGCGTCAAGACCGCCGGGAGAATTTGTCGGAATAGCTACACGCATTTTTATTACCTCTTCTTTTGGGAAAATTTTTCTTTACATATCAAAAAGCAACAACACATATCGTTTTAAGCATATGCACAATACTGCGCTTTTGCTCTGCTGTCAAGCAACCTTTCTGAAAACTCTAATTTTTCCGGCGGCTTTATTGAGACCGGTTCACGGCGATGGAACGTTAAGCAAGTAATCGTTCACCGGTACACATTAAAAGACTGCATAACTCATATCTGTAACCGTTCATCCAATGCTCCAAGTTCGTACAAGCAGGCCGATGTGCTATAAGGGGCGTGTTCCAAACCCGCCCTTCTATGCACAGCGGCCTGATCGGACGAAGACGGGGTGCTGGTGAACAGTTACTTAAGCAAGAAGAACAAGCGATAGACATCCAGAACCAGATCAGGTAAATTAGCACAAATAAAAAATCTTGAAATTGTAACATCGAAAATTAAAAACTGAAATATATAATAATCGGTAAGATGAATAGCTCTCCACTACGGAAAAAACTTTTCCGTCCAGAGAACATTCTTTTCAAAAAACCTCACCTTCCGATTACTTCGCTTCAACATAAATGAATACATTCATGCATCGTAACCCCATATTGTTTCATATCATTTTTCTTCTAATATTGATTTGTCCCGCCATCTCTCTCTCACAAGTCAATCAAAAACAAAAAGCAACCATCCATGAATTGACAGCCACCACCTCGGAGACTCATCTTATCGTTTTTGGAACTCTTGAAAACAGTTTTACCTCTGAAATGATAGAGACCCTGCATAGCGGTATCCCCTTACGTTTTTCTTTTTTTATAGAATTGTACAAAACGACGGATAACTGGCCCGACGAGCTGATAGTGGAACGGAATTTCCAGCATATTATGACATTTGACACCTTGAAAGAGAATTACCGCGTCACCCTGGAGGAGGACAACAACAAGGTTTTATCTTTCAGATCACTTTTTGAGGCGGAGAAAGTAATTAACGAAGTCAATGGGGTCAAAGTGGAAAAGCTCAAAGGACTCCTCCCGGACAATCGGTATAAGCTCAGGATGAGGGCGGAACTCTACCAGAAGACCCTACCTCTGAGCCTGCACAACATACTGCCGTTTCTCTCCTGGTGGGACATTGAAACCGACTGGCATACCATTACGTTTAATTACTGACTTTGACCATGGAAACACCTTCATCAGGAGGCAAGCCGAACACTAAACGGCCATATACTGCAATACAGATACGACAGAAACAAAAACTCATCCGTCGGGTCATTTTCTTCTGCCTGCTTCTTATCCCCCTCTTTGTCTGGCTCCAAAGCTACCTTTTACGGGATCAGGTTGATCTGCCGATCAACAACAGCATCCTTATTTTCGGCCTTATCAATATTAATGTCCTGCTGGTTCTGTTCGTCCTCTTTCTGGTTTTACGAACTCTGGCGGAACTCTTATTTGAACGAAAAATCAATCGCCTCGGCAATAAACTCAAAACAAAACTGATCGTATCTTTTCTCTCGCTTACCCTAATTCCAACGATATTGCTCTTTTTTGTCGCCCTACAGTTTGTATCAACCAGCATGGATTACTGGTTTAATGCCAGCATAGAAAATTCCCTAACGGAGTCCCTCAAACTTGCCCAATCGCTTTTGCATGAAAAAGAAGAACAGGTAACCCTGATGAGTGAAGGGATTGCCGATCGCCTGAAAAACCTCGACATGGCCGATTATACGCCTGAGGCGATCAACAGCACCTTGGAAAACATTCTCACTTTCAACCCGATTAACGGCCCCGACAGTCTCTCCCTCATAACCAACGACAAGAACCTGGAAATAAGTGTTAAAGGGCCGCAACTACGCGGCACCATCCTTCCCCAGGTTCCGTTAAACGTTCTTGAGAGGGTCAGGAATAAACATGGCCGGGAAACCTTGATTCAGGAAATGAGAACGGGAGACCTGGTAAACTGCATTGCTGAAGTTCAGATCGGCAGCGGTGAGCTCGGACGGGCAATGCTTATCACTTCCCTTCTGGTAAAAAGCGAACAGCTTGCCCGTATGACCAAAATTTCCCAGGGTATTGAAGGATACAGGCAACTCAAGCACTTCAAGGAACCATTTAAATTCTGGCTGCTGATCATTCTTCTCATCGTCACGCTGTTGATTATTTTTGCAGCTATCTGGTTTGGTCTGTATATCTCCAGGGGGATTACGGGTCCGCTTGAAAAACTCGTAACGGCAACAAGAAGAGTGGCGGACGGTGATCTGGAGTTTGTTATGGAAAGCGAGTCCAATGATGAAATGGGCTTGCTCGTCGATTCATTCAATAAGATGACCACCAACCTGAATTCCAGTAATAAAAAACTTGCCGAAACCCATACCGCTCTGCGGAGAAGCTCCCAGGAGTCGGAGCAGAGAAGACGATACTCCGAGATTATCCTGCAAAACGTCTCCGCGGGAGTTATATCATTGGACGAACACGGCCGGATAACAACCATCAACCACTTCGCTGAAAAACTGCTCAGTATTGACAAGTCACTTTTTATAGGACTCAATTTCAAAGATGTTCTACCGCCTCACCAGGCAGCCATTGTCGATGGTTTTATCGAAGAACTTCAGGTAACCGGCAAGATTACCGTTGAAAAGCATATAAAAATCAACGTGCTGGGCAAAAATTATTCCCTGCTCATCAACTTTACCCGCCTGGAAGACGAGGAAGGAGACCCGGTTGGTTTTGTGCTGGTTTTCGATAATCTTACCAAGCTTGAAAAAATGCAGCGCATGGCGGCATGGCGGGAGGTGGCAAGGCGAATAGCCCACGAAATCAAGAACCCCCTGACTCCCATCCAACTCTCCGCCCAGCGGCTTCGCAGGCGTTATCCGGAAATTCTCAAAGAGGAAAACAGTGTCTTCGACCTGTGTACCAATACCATTATCACCCAGGTAGACGAACTCAAAAGACTGGTAAGCGAGTTTTCACAGTTCGCCAGGATGCCCAAAGTACAAAAATCTCCCGACAACCTGGCCAAGCTTGCACGCAGCACCCTCTTTCTCTATCAGGAAGCACATAAACATATTTCCTTTAGTTGTCAGGAGAAAACGCCCATTCCAATTTTCAGTTTCGACGCCGAGCAGATCAAACGTTGTCTGATCAATCTTCTGGACAATGCGGTTGCAGTTTTACCTGACGGGGGTACAATAGCAATTGAGCTTTCCCTGGACCAGGAACAGGAAAATGTATTTATCATGGTACATGATAGTGGTCCCGGAATTTCCAAGGAAAATAAACTGAAGCTGTTTGAACCCTACTTTTCTACCAAGAAAACAGGCACCGGTCTCGGACTGGCGATTGTCTCCACGATTGTATCGGATCACAGTGGCTACATTCGCATGCAGGACAATACGCCCACCGGCTCAATTTTCATAATCGAACTCCCGCTTCTAAACAAGGAGCTGTCATGCTGACGGGCATAAGGCAGGTCGTCCTGATACAACCGGTTGTGATTCTAAATTATCCTTCATCCAATCAGCTGGAACAAGAGTAATGAGTAAACGCATATTGATAATTGATGATGAGATAAGTATCCAGGAAACCTTGAGTGGAGTTCTTGATGACGAAGGTTTCAGCTCTACCGGAGTCTCTTCTGCCGAAGAAGGACTCGAGTTGCTGGAAACCAATGATTTCGATCTAGTCCTTCTCGATATCTGGCTGGGTGATAACATGGACGGGATGACGGCTCTGGAGAAAATCCGCGAGTTCCATCGTATGCCCGTAATCATGATTTCCGGACACGGCACCATCGAGACTGCCGTCCAGGCAACCCGCAAAGGAGCTTTTGATTTTATTGAAAAACCGCTTTCCTATGACAAAATAATCCTGGCCATCACCAACGGTCTGCGCTTTGCCAAACTCGAACAGGAAAATCTTTTGCTCCGCCAGGGTTCAGCCCGGAAATCGATTTTCACCGGAGAGTCTGAAGTTATAAAGGGTTTACGCAAACAGATCGAGATGGTCGCCCCGACCGATGCCTGGGTACTGATACGGGGGGATCATGGAACCGGCAAGGAACTTGTCGCTCAGTCCATCCACCGGGCCTCCCGTTCGAGCGAGCAGCCGATGATCGAAGTCAATTGCGCCGCAATTCCCGAAGAGCTGATCGAATCGGAACTTTTCGGCCATGAAAAAGGCTCTTTTACCGGAGCCCACGCCAGCAAACGCGGTAAATTTGATCAGGCAGACGGCGGGATACTTTTTTTAGATGAAATCGGCGACATGAGCCTCAACACCCAGGCCAAAATTTTACGCATCCTCCAGGAGCAAAAATTTGAAAGGGTCGGTGGAAACAAAACTATCAAGGTCAATGTCCGGGTGCTGGCCGCCACCAATAAAAACCTCGAAAAAGAGATCGAAGCCGGAAATTTCCGGGCGGATCTCTTCTGGCGTCTGAACGTGGTGCCCATTCAAGTCCCAAAATTATGCGACAGATTAGAGGATATTCCGCTTCTGGTTGATGCCCTAATGAAACTTCTGGTCAGCAGGGGTTTAAAACATAAGGAATTCAGTCCAGACGGTTATCAGGCCCTGATGGAGCATCAGTGGCCGGGCAACGTTCGTGAACTGAGAAATTTTATCGAACGGCTGGCCATCATGTGTCAGGAGCCGACTATCACAGCCGCGCACATCCGCACGTTTCTCAATCCCGCCCAGAATACAGCTCCGGCCGGAAATAGTTTCGCCATAAATCCCTTTTTGGCAGCAGATTACAAGACTGCAAAAAGACTGTTTGAAAAAGAATACCTGCAGCAGAAACTTCTACAAAACGAAAACAATATCTCAAAAACAGCAGAACAGGTGGGGCTGGAACGGAGCCACTTACACAAGAAACTAAAATCTTTTGAGATTATTCAGTGAGTAAGGATTTAATTAAATAATAAGGCGGATTAGCTGTGATGCAGATTCCGCTTCGTTCCGATTTCGTAATCGTTCACCAGTACACATCACAAGATTGCATAATCCGGATCTGTAACGGTTCATCCAGTGCTCCAGGTTCGTTCAAGCAGGCCTCCGAGCTATAGTTGGCTATGTGAGGTGGCCTGATCGGACGAAGATGGGGTGCTGGTGAACCGTTACCCGATTTCAATGCATAAAAACCCACCAACTACAGGAGCATACATGGTTTTTCCAGAATATAGACCCAGACGACTTCGCAAAAACAGCGCTTTTCGTGCCCTCATCAGAGAAACTCAGCTTTCCTCTGCTCAATTCGTCTATCCCTTGTTCGTCATGCCCGGTAAAAACAAGCGGGAAGAAATCAGCTCCATGCCCGGTGTTTTCCGATTGACCGTCGATCAGTTGGTCAAAGAAGCGAAAGAATGCTTAGGATTGGGAATTAACTCAGTGCTCCTCTTTGGCCTGCCGGAGAAAAAAGATGCTGTAGGTTCAGGTGCCCACGCCAAAAACGGTATCATTCAGACCGCTATCAAGGAATTGAAAAATAAAGTACCCGAAATTGTCATTATCACCGACGTCTGTCTCTGCGAATACACTGATCATGGGCACTGCGGCTGCCTGATCGAAAATGAGGTGGATAACGACGCCACTCTTGAGATCCTTGCCAAAACCGCTCTGTCCCATGCCCAGGCCGGCGCCGATATGGTGGCACCATCAGACATGATGGATGGCAGGGTGGCCGAAATCAGGGCTCTCCTTGACGAAAATAATTTCGATGGTATTCCGATCATGTCCTATGCGGTGAAATATGCCTCTGCATTCTACGGTCCTTTTCGCGAAGCCGCGGATTGCGCACCTCAATTCGGCGACCGGAGAAGTTACCAGATGGATCCGGCTAACAGCCGGGAAGCATTGCGGGAAGCGACTCTGGATGTAGATGAAGGGGCTGATATCATTATGGTGAAACCTGCAGTCGCCTATCTTGATATCATTTCCCGGCTTCGCGATGAATTCGATCTGCCGATTGCCGCCTACCACGTGAGCGGTGAATATGCCATGATCAAAGCCGCTGCGGAAAAAGGCTGGATCGATGGAGACCGGGTGATGGAAGAGACTCTGTTGTCAATTAAACGGGCAGGAGCTGATATAATTATCACCTATTTTGCCAAGGATATGGCCAAAATCCTGCAAAACCGCAAGTGAACGAGGCTGTTGTTCAACAAAAATGGGGGAAGTGAGTCTCGCTCACTTCCCCCTCAGTCGCATTATTTTAAGAGGATATCTACACTCGAATATCGAGAAATCCAGCTAAATTGTTCCGGTTATTTTTCTGTTCCTGTCCCCGGTCCTGTTGTTCAACCTGGCCCTCCGAAGCACTTCCTCCGGCAGGCAGCACAGTTCTGGCCAGTGCCAAGGCTTCAGACGAAAAGGAGGTAACATCGGAAATATTACCAACCGGTACCTCCTCGCCTTGATCCGGGGATTTACTCTTCGGTCCGGGCTGATTTTCCCGACTTATTCGCTCATTGTTTATAAGCGTTGTCACGCCGCTGGATTCACCAATCATAAATCACCTCTTCGCTGACAATAAAAAGAATACCATGTAAAAGAAGTATACGGCTATAATGATCGTTTTACAAGAAAGAGGCCAAATTAATCCTACGAAATTCCGAGCATTCGTTTTCGCCACCCGGTCCAGAGCAGACAGCTTATCGTTGCGCCAACACCATCGGCAATAACATCATACATACTGACGGACCTTCCGGGAATGAAGGACTGGTGAAATTCATCCGAAATACCGTAGAGAATACAAAACACTACTGTAAAGAGCATCACCCGCCAGGGCGAGATGCTTTTCTGCTGATCTCTGAAGGCAAAGAGCACCGTTGCCGCTAAGGTTCCATAAGCAATCATATGAGCAACCTTATCAGCACCCGGCACATGTGGCAGTGGGAGCCGGTCCCCTGGTTGATGCGAGAGAAAAAAGATAACCCCCATGACGAGAACCATGGGGATCTTTCGTGCAATTGCTGCAGTTTTCCGTTTCATTCGGCAGCCTATTGTTCCGGTGAATGGTCAGGATGAGGTAAATGTACTTTTTTAAGCTGATCAGCGCTGAATTTCTTGTGAATCCGGGTCATCGCGGTTTCCAGCTCCCGGCCTGGAGAGTCCTCCAACTGTTGAACGGTCTTGTCGGCGTAAGCAGTTATTTCAATAAGCTTGCCGCGAACGATAAAAGTATGGCTCCAGTTAATCTCAATGGTCTCGGAATTCTCATTAATAGGAACTTCCAAGATCTCTCCACTTTTGGCAACCTGTACACAATCGCACTCAGTCATCTCCATAAGCCAGGCGTCACCTGCTGCCGTCGAGAAAAAGAAGAAAACTCCAAGTTCTCGGAATCTGGTCTTTTTGTTCACAGCATCCTGCTGGATTTCTTTCACCGCGCTCATCAGCGTAACCTTCAATGCCTGATCCGGAGAGAGTTGCGGCCGTACTCTTTGATCTTTCAGTGCACAGCAGTGTTTAAATTTTTTACCGCTTTGACAAGGGCATTTTTCATTTCTACCGATTTTCGCCATATAAAGGTCCCCTAGTAAAAACAGACATAATTCTTTGTTTTTTTTCGACAATATTCAGATAAGCACACATTACCACCATGAAACAGCTAAACAATTTCTCCGGCACTATCCCTCATGGTTTTATGAACATTTACTGTAGCCGCAATCGTGACAGGTTTCACATCCTTCCTCAAACCGGAGCTGTCCCGAGCATTCAGGGCAGACGGAGGAAAAACCCTGCTGGGTACCGGCCAAAAAGGACTTGAACAGTTTACTTAATTGCGCAGGCAGATCTTGCATATGACCGCTGGACCTGTCAAGCTGTTTAATGATTTCATCCATAGGAACATTAAATCGCAACGCCAGGGAGACAAGCCGGCAGGTGGTCGTCCACATCGTCGATTTATCTTTTAAATCAACGCGATTATCGAAGGGGAACTTGGCGAATACCTCCATCGGTTTTTCGTTTTCGTCAAAACAGACGATGATATATACCGACTTCTGGTACTGATCCTTCACCCGATACCTCTTGGCATCCAGCGTATCCGGCAGGTTCTGTTTTACCGGTCCCCTTTCGGAAACGATTGCAGTCTGCTCCTTTTCCGATTTGTCCTTGGTGTTTAATACCTGATGATCTCTTGAGCCGTCCCGGTAAACGGTGAGTCCCTTACAGCCAAGTTTGTAGCCGCTGATATAGGCGAGTTTGACCTCCTCCCGTGAAGCATTGCTGGGCAGATTGATAGTCTTGGAAATTGAGCTGTCCACGCCGCTTTTCTGCAGAACTCCCTGCATTTTAATGTGGTCTTCAGGCTTGATATCCTGGGCAGTACAAAATATCTCCTGCCATTTGGCCGGGATCTCCTTATGACCGATGACGGTTCCGCTGTCGGCAACCTTGCTCATCAGCTCAGATGAATAAAATCCCTCTTCCCTGGCAATTCGTTCGAAATATTTATTTACCATGATAAGCCTGTCACCATCCATAACATGCTTGACCATGACAATGGAAAAATAGGGCTCACAGCCTGAGGCGCAATCGGCAATCATAGACACGGTACCGGTCGGCTGGATCGAGGTAAGTGCGGCATTTCTGCGGGGAAGATAGGTATTGATTTTGGCATCATAAGCAGGAAATGGACCCTTTTCCCCGGCGAGCTCTATTGAACGTTCTTCGGCAGCATCCCTGATGAACCTCATCACCTCACTGGAAACCTCCCTGCCTTTCTCACTGCCGTAAGGGATTTCCAGTTGAATAAGCAAATCATGAAGCCCCATAATCCCCATGCCTATTTTCCTGGTCTTCAGGGTCATTTCCTTGATTTCGGGGATAGGAAACCGATTGCAATCTATGACATTATCGAGAAACATCGTGGCAGTCCGCACAACTTGCTTTAACCTGTCATAATCGATCTTGCCCTTGTTGACGAAATTGGCCAGATTGATCGAGCCGAGATTGCAACTCTCATAGGGAAGCAACCATTGTTCACCGCATGGATTGGTCGCTTCAAAATTGCCGAGTTGAGGCGTCATATTATCCTTATTGGCGGTATCGATGAAGAGTACTCCCGGTTCTCCGTTATGCCAGGCCAGATCGACAATCTTCTCATACACCATCCTGGCATTGAGTTGTTTCACCACGTTGCCGGTCGACGGTTCGATCAAATCAAAATCGGCATCATCCTCCACCGCCTGCATGAAGACATCGGTAATAGCGACGCTGAAATTAAAATTATTAAATCTGTTCTGATCTTCCTTTGCAGTAATAAATTCCAGAATATCCGGATGATCTATCCGCAAAACACCCATGTTGGCACCACGCCTCTTTCCACCCTGTTTGATGGTTTCAGTGGCCGCATCAAATACGGCGGCAAAAGAAAGCGGTCCGGAGGCTACACCCTGAGTCGAACGTACGGAAGCATTTTTTGAGCGAAGACGGGAAAAGGAATAACCGGTTCCACCACCGGTTTTATGCACAAGAGCACCATTGCGGATGGAGGTAAAGATGCCATCCATGGAATCCTCGACCGGCAGGACGAAACAGGCGGAAAGTTGTCCCAGATCCGTTCCGGCATTCATCAGGCAGGGAGAATTCGGCAGAAAATCCAATCGATAAATCATGTCAAAGAAATCTTCCTGAAGCTGCTTATGATTTTTTCGATCTTTATCCACTTCCGCCACCGCGTTTGCCACACGATGCGCCAAAGTTTCCCATGTCTCGATGGCATTGCCTTTCGAATCTTTTAAGTAATACCGTCTCGCAAGTACTGTTTCCGCAGTACTCGTCAAAACCTGTTTGGTTAAGTCAGGTGTCATGCAGCCCCTCTTTCAGTTGGATTAGTTTTCTACCGGGAATATCTTATCTCTTAGTAATTGCGCCCAATTCAGCGTGAAAAAGCAAACGCATTCGTCGTCTCTTCCGCCGAGGACAGCAAAAAAATCACTCAGCTTTATACACCACATTTATGTAGTCCTCAATATCAAACTACAACATGTGGTATCTTTTACCAAGATACCCCAAATTACGGGGGCTTCGAGAAAAATTTATTTTTTCAATAAAAAAGTATCGAGCTGATGATTTTTTGACAATCCTGAATCTGTCAGAACGAGCGTCCTTATGACAGCAAGAAATAGTATATTCTGGAACTGCCGAAATATAGATGACAAAGTATCTGTTTGTGAGGCGAGAGCAAGGGAATCGATTTACTTGCTCTCGCCTCACATAGCCAACTTTAGCTCGGAGGCCTGTTTGAACGAACCTGGAGCACTGTATGCGACGGCCAAGGATGGCCTAGTGTCGCAGTGCCAAAGATCGCACAAGAGCGACACGGTTACAACTACAGAATCGGGTTGCGGTCTTTTGATGTATACCGGTGAACAGTGACCTATCTCCAGGTAATTTCCGGTGACCGGCGCTGGGGAATACGGTTATAGTGAAATTTCGGGTATCCGACCATCATTGCCCCAAAAGATTGACACCCATCCGGGAGAGCCAATGCCTCCTGCATTGATGGGAAGGTGGTCGCCGCGGCGTTGAAGTATCCGGCCCAGCAGCAACCGAGCCCCATACCCCTTGCCGCAAGTTCAAGATAGGCCAGAGCAATAGTGCAGCTGACAGGGGCCATCCGGTTGTCTTTTTCAGCGTAGGCGACCACTACTGCAGGCGCCCCGCGAAGAATCACATCAACGCCTTGCTCCCACCGTTCCAAAGTAGTATCCAGATGCAAACTAAGAGCGAAATCCGGCATTTTTTGCAGCATGAACCTCATCCACTCGGCGACTTTACCGGAAAGATTCTGTAAATCCTCCCTCCTGGTTAGCACCAACCACTTCACTCCTTGACTATTATGTCCCGAAGGTGCATATCGGGCGATATCCAGCAAACCTTCCAGGATTTCCCTCGTAACCGGTTTTTTCCGGTAGGTTCGGATAGATCGGCGGCTTTTTAGATATTGTTCACATTGAGAGGGAGAGAGCTCAAGCTTTTCCTGGATGAGACTACAATCCGCGGCGGCCATCTCCCTATGACTCAGACTTCCTGTCGGACAGACGGCTACACAGTGGCCACAGCGAACACAAAGCTCATCAGCCCGCTCTATCGTTTCAGGAAAATGTCCCTTTACAAAATTAATCAGTCCCATGGGGCAAACAGCCGCACATACACCATCCTGCCTGCAGGTCTGTTGATCAACTGTTAATAAATCCAAAATGATCACCTCAAGGTTAAGGTTCTTTTTATCACACCGCCGGCTCCCCGTCGGATGATGTCATATCGGGTACTTCTTATACAGCCTTGGCCATTCTCGCGTGAGTTCCGTCGATCAAGCGAGCTTTTTCCACAATAGCTCGTGTATGTTTACCGGCGGCAACTTTTCCGGCTCGATCAAAAACTTCCACCTCAAAAAGAAACAACTTACCTTCCGGTTGCAGAAAAGTTGCGACAACTTTAACTTCCTCCCCCACCGGAGTTGGTGCAAAATGTTTGATATCAACGCCGACACCCACGGAGAGTTCACCGGGTTTCAATAAAGGTTTCATCAGTCTTGCCGCAGATACCTCCATCAAACCTATCATTCTTGATGTAGCCAATACCTCCGGAAATGCATCCTCTGGTCCTACCCCCACCTCGCTAGCCAAATCCTGCTGTAATACAGTATAGACAACCTCTCCTTTTGCACCATTTTCCATACTGGTCTCCCCTTTAGAAATTGAATGATCTGTCTCTACAGTCGTTGGTATTTGCTAATCTATTTACTCCGATGAAAACCGATTGTAAAGCTGAACCACAATGTTAGAAGAAGGCGAATTCATCAGTATCCTCGAAAATCTCCGACGAATCGCTCGAAACGCACTGAGGCTCAGTCGCGATACTTTATAGAAAAGCGATATGGAGCTTGCAATCCCAACCTCTGTGGTTTAGGCTCTGGAAGAATTTTAAAGTAACCCCCCAACTTTGTTACGGTTTATTAGATGAAAAATTAATTCAAACGCTTTCCTGTATCTGCAAATATTTCGAACTCGTCAACTCCCTCGAATTAATTATTGGATATGTTAATAAAAATTTTTAAAGCCATTGACAAGACCTTGTTGCACATTGAAGAATGGTCGCTTTTTGCCGCGGTTTGTAGCACTGTTCACGGCCATGGCGAATGTCATTTTACGCAAAGTCACCAATGATCTGAGTCTCTACTGGTCGGACGAAGTTGTGCGTAAGGTCATCTATTTCTCGACCTATATCGGCTGTGTCGCTGCCATCCGCAGCCGTTCTCTCATTCGCATCGATGCCCTGCCCCAGATGCTGCCGATCCTGAAAAAACCTCTCACCCTTTTCTCCCATTGTGCGGTGCTTCTCTTTTCAGTGGTAATGATCTATCTCGGAGTGAAAATGACCATTATGATGTACAACGATGAATATGCCCGGACAGCGACCCTGCAGATACCCGAATATTATTTCTATGCGGTGCTGCCCGTCATGGGTTTCATGATGTTTCTTCGCACCTTCATTGTTATCTGGGAAGACTGGACCGGGAAAAATGAAATTACCGGGGGGCAATAAACGATGGATAACAGTTATCTGCTGATTTTTGCTCTGCTGCTCGGCTGTCTGGCATCGACGGTCCCGGTGTTCATGGCGCTCTTTTTTACCGGTACCATCGGCCTCGTCTATCTGGTCGGCATTGATCCGCAAATTGTCATTGAGGTACTTTATCGCAGTATGGACAAGTTTGCCCTGGTTGTGGTGATGTTTTTTGTTCTGTGCGGCAATATCATGACCACCGGATCTATTGTGGAAAAACTGATCAAAACAGCCAACGTGCTGGTTGGTTTTCTTCCCGGAGGTCTGGCCATGGCCGGAGTTCTGGCCTGTGGCTTTTTCGGCGCCATATCCGGTTCAACCGTTGCAACCGTCGTTGCCATCGGAGGCTTCATGATCCCGGCACTTATCGAAAATGAATACGACGAACGGTTTTCCGTCGGCATCATGACCACGGCACCCATCCTTGGCGTTATCATCCCTCCATCCATCGCCATGATTCTTTACGCAATGGTCAGTAACGACCAGCTTGAGGCACTTTTTCTTACCGGTTTTATTCCCGGTGTCATCATTATGATAGCGATGAGTCTCTATGCCTATTTTGTCTGCAAAAAAATGGGCATGAAGCAGCGACCAAGCGCCCATCATTCAGTGAAGTCATGGCGGTTTTAAGGGAGAGTGTCTGGGCGCTTATGTTGCCGGTGCTCATTTTCGGCGGCATCTATTCGGGACTGTTTACAGCAAATGAAGCCGCTGTGGTCGCCTGTTTTTATGCTTTTTTTGTCGAAATAGTCCTCCATCGCGACATGAAACTGCGCGATGTCAAAAGGGTTGTGGTCTCCTCGGCGGTCACTTCGGCAACACTGCTGATTATCGTGGCAGGTGCTTCGGTTTTTGGTGAATATTTGACCTTTGAGCAAATTCCCGGTAAAATTGCCGCGATTGTCGTCAATAACATTTCCTCACCCTGGGTATTTCTGCTGTCGGTCAATATCCTGCTGCTGTTTATCGGCATGTTCATGGATATCATTTCGGCAACTCTTATTCTTACCCCTATCTTCCTGCCGCTTACTGTCAAAATTCGGTATCGACACCATGCACTTCGGTCTCATCATGACTATTAATCTTGGAATCGGTTACTGTACCCCACCTCTGGGAGTCAGCCTGTATATTTCCGGGGCCACGGTTGATCGGATATCGTCTATGTAACCCGTGCGGTCCTTCCGTTTCTGGCAATCCAGATGCTGATCCTCTTTATCCTGACCTTCTGGCCGGATCTGGTATTATTGCTTCCACGTTTAGTGTATGGCTGATATAATTTGAAAGCAAGCGTAACCTTTTCGGGGTACTTGCTAAAGTGAGTTTCTTAACCCGCGTTTTCTGATACACGGAACGGGTTTATCTCGCCGTTGATTGAAAAATTATATGTGGGAGGTGAATATGATTCCGAAGATATTAGTTCCAATCGACGATTCACTAACAGCCCAGAAGAACCATCGACACACATTATTAAACTAAAGGACCGTTTTTCAAAACAGCTGACTCTGCTTTATGTCATCAACAATACCCAATTAGCCTATCGCATGATCCCTGTTTTTCAGGTGGACATGGTCAAGGAAAATGCCACCAGGGCAGGGAGGAACTCCTCGAACGTGCTGATGCCAAATTAAAAGAAGCAGGTTTCACCAATGAGCTTATGCTGGAATTCGGCGAACCCAGGGACATAATAACCCATACTGCCAACGTGCAGGAATTTCAACTCTTGGTCATCGGCCGCCATGAAGGTGGTGGAGAGATACGAGACGTGCTGTTCGGCTCAGTCGCCAACCATGTCCTGCACAATGTCAGATGTCCGGTGCTGCTCTTTTAGTACCTTAGAAATTCTTTCCCGGTTTTTGGGAAAGAATTTCGTGAAGGTACTTATCCCCGTGCTATGCGGGGATGGGAAAGAATTACCTAAAGGTACTTATCCTCATAAAGCAATGGTCACTAAAGAGAGTGCCCGCACCTTGCGGGGGTTAGCACCTTAAAAAAGCAATCCGGATTAGCAATTTCTATAGACAGATAAGAAAAAGGCCGTATGCACCTCTTCGGGGATACGGCCTTTCTACTGTTGGTCAGTTGCTACGTCAGTGTCTATTATGACTTAGCTGCCAGATAGAGTTCATTAACTTTCTCCCAATTAATAATATTGAAGAAAGCCGAAATATACTCAGGCCGTCGATTCTGATAGCGAAGATAATAGGCATGCTCCCACACATCGAGACCGAGCAGTGGAGTTTTTCCAAAACTGAGCGGACTATCCTGATTGGCGGTTGTCATAATTTCCAACGAATTATTATCAAATACCAACCAAGCCCAGCCGCTGCCAAAAAGAGTAGCGGCATTATGGGAAAATTTCTCCTTAAAATCCTCAAAGCTCCCAAACATCTGATTAATTGCTTCGACGACAGGTCCGCTCACTGCAACGTCCTTCTTCAGGGTAGGCCAAAAAAAGCTATGATTTGCATGTCCACCACCATGATTACGAACCGCCGTACGGATATTTTCAGGGACTTCATTAAGATTGCCGACCAGCTGATTTACGCTGAGGCGCTCCAGGGATTCATTTCCTTTAATAGCCGCATTAAGTTTGTCGACATAGGTCTGATGATGTTTGGTATGATGTATTTCCATTGTTTGAGCATCAATATATGGTTCGAGTGCATTATATGCATACGGTAAATCCGGTAATGTGTAACTCATTGTATTTCCTCCTTGTAAACCCCGATAAATGAGAAATATGTCGAAACTCTTTTCTGGATGCATCCTTTGAGGATAAATCCTTTCAGAAAATTCTTTCCTGTACGGCACGACAAGAATTTCTCAGTACGTAGACGAAACGATTACAGACGAAACACCGATCATTTTCGGACTCTCGTTACTGCTGATTAGGAACTCACTCTATAATTCCTGCGATTCCCCAATCACCGGTGTGTATATAAAACGCTTGCGATGAAAAGGCGATTTGTCAATAGTGATGGCGTCGTAAAAACTCTACATCCGGGTCGTTGCGGCAAAATTTCTACCATTACGTACTCTAATGTGAGGCGGCCTGATCGGACGAAAATGGGGTGCCGATGAACGGTTACAAAATATTCATTGATAAGCCATCTTAACATATTGACAATTCCCTCGTAACCGAAGAATAATACTGCCGGCGTCGAACTCAAATACAGAATACTCCAAGACAAAATTTCATGATCAATCTTTTCACCTATGGATCGCTGATGTGCAGCGACATCATGTTCAAAGTTACCGGTTGTCGCATCAGATTCCAATCAGGCGATCCTGAACAATTTTATTCGTTCAAAAATTCAAAATGAAGAATATCCGGGAATTGTGCCTCAACAAGGATGCCCAGGTTTCCGGGCGTCATTTATCTCGATCTTACCGCTGAAGCAATAGATCGCCTGGATATTTTTGAGGGTAAACACTATAACGACAAGATGTGCAGGTTATCGCTGAAGATCATGGCTTTGTCAACGGCCATGACCTATGTGATCAAACCCCGCTACAGGGATCTCTTGACTGGCGAAGAATGGAGTTTTAGTGATTTTCTTGCGGTCGGCAAGAAAAAATTTGAAAAATCCTTCCTGGGTTTCTGGATCTTTAATTGGAAATTTTTCCTAAGAATGCCCTGATTGAGACTGCACTCCGACATTGAAAATCCAGCAGCCCCTACAACAAGCGGCTGCTTGGCATAGTTTACATCTTTCAGCAAAGTCCGAAAATCTGCAGCACCTCGGACATTCAGTAAAACTCTTTGGTTTCAACGACCATCGCAATCCTGACGCCAGCGAAGCCATAAAGGCTCCATGTACCTGGCTGCTGTAATAACCTGATTACCATAGGAAAGATCCCGGGTAGCACAGGCATCGGCGACCACGATCCAACTCAAGCCAAGGTCAAAACCAGCCCGAACCGTGGTGTCGATACACATATGACTCATCGCTCCGCAAATCACCAGTTCTTTAATATCGCGATTCTGCAGTTCGCTCAGCAAAGAGGTTTCCCTGAAACTGTTGGGGAACTGTTTTCTGATTACCGGTTCCCCATTCCAACGGTGCAAGCGAGGCATGAATTTCCACCCCCTGCGTATCCGGCAGGAAGAAGGTCGCTCCAGGTCTGGTCGACAGATGCTGAACGTGAATGACCGGCTGCCCTTCGGCACGAAATTTGCCAGCAAACGACCGACTTTAGCAGCGGCCGCTTGTATACCCACCAACTCCATTTTTCCGCCTGGAAAATAATCATTTTGCATATCAATAATAACCAGCGCCCGATTCATAAAGTCTCCTTCTGCTTACCTGATCTTTTTCCCGGCAATCTGCCTACCACTCTTTATCGCTATGCACCTTATCGGCACTAAAGGCCGGAAGACACACGGCAATATATTCCGCACCTTCCTCGGATGGAGTGCTGTACTGCACCCACTCCCCCGGCAGCGACAATAATGGCCTGGCCGGCCTTTACCTCATAGACCCGGCTCTTGGTTTTAACATGCAACAGACCTTTCAGGACGACGATATATTCGGAAAATTCCGGAGTCTGGCCAGGTTCAAGCCATCCCCGGAGACTTCGCATGCGGGCAATACTGAGTTCTTCGGTAGCCGAGTTTACGGAACCGATATACTCTTCTATTATTTTCGGTTTATTGTTGACTGCTTCGATGATTATTGCCTGATCGATGAATTGTGGCCATTTCTCTCTCCTCCATTCCTGCAAAGCGATTCTTGGTCGGCTCCCTTCCTCAGAGTAACCTATTCAGACCTATTTATGCACTGAAACAATAGAGAAGTCTGCATTTCAGCCCATTGTCCCTATGATTGTTTCCCTGGCATGTTTTCCGATGGCAAAATATCATTTCGGAGCCGGTCTAGGCCCAGCAAAAAGAAAATATCCTGTGTCGTTGCCTGATCAGCCGTCTTACCCAGCAAGACTTTAATGCCAAGCAGTACCATGGCACCGCCGAGCAGTTTATCGATAACCAGTGACCTGCCCTGCTGAAACCTGCTGTTAACGGAAGGAATGGAAAGCATCTGACCACAAAAGAAAACCAGCACAGCTGGATTAACATGATCCAGATGCCAAAGACAGTGATCTGATAGAGAGGCATATTCGGGGAGAGAACAAAGGTAAAAAGTGACAGAAAGTAGATAGGCGCCTTGGGGTTCAAGGCGTTGCAAAGAAACCCGGCTCAAATTGTCTTAAAGGAGAGTCGGTAAGCGTGTAATACCCTCGACCCTTTGGCCTGCCGTCGCTTTGGCTCTCAATCCTTTTAGCCCCAGATAGATCAGGTAGCTCCCACCAAGAATTTTCACCCATGACAGCAACTCAGCGGAATGGGCAACGATCGTGGCCAGTCCAAAAACTGAATAGGCGATATGAACCGAAAGGCCGAGAGCGATCCCCAGACTGCAGAGCAAGCCCGTTCGTTTACCGCCGGTTAGTGTCTGCTGGGAAACAAAAACGAAATCCGGGCCCGGAGATGCCGCCGCCAGGGTATGTACTACGGTCAATACCAATAAACCATGAACAGTATCCATGATCAATTTCCGGAAAATTTTCGGCAACGAAGCAGATGAAGAGTTTTTCGAGGCCATCACAACTGACAAACTCGTAAAAACCATAAATTTCAGATGGCTAAGTAAAAATCTTCATATGCGAGGCGCGCAAATTTTTAATTATTTCGGCGTACTAAGGTACGTGGTAATGATTGAAAATTTGCAGCAACGAAGCAGATGAAGAGTTTTTACAACGCCATCACAACTGACGCTTATCGATTACCCTGTTTCCTTTGCCGTTAAAACGTTCGAGAGATCGTTCTTCGACCAGTTTGATCTGTACACCGATCCCCAGTTCGGAAGCGAGTCTTTTTTTGATGGTCTCGACCAGAGCCCGCTGTTTTTTCATTTCATCGAAAAAAATTGATTCCACGACTTCAACCATAACGGTGATCCTGTCCTCATTATTTTCCCTCTCTACTATCAACCGATAATGAGGTTCGGTTCCTTCAATTTCAAAAAGAACCGATTCTATCTGGGTTGGAAAGACATTAACTCCTTTTATGATCAGCATATCATCCGAGCGACCCATCATCCGGCTCATGCGCATGGAGGTTCGGCCACATGGGCAGGGTTCCGGGATCAACCTGGTAAGGTCACGGGTGCGATAACGAATAACCGGAAATGCTTCCTTGGTCAGAGTGGTGATTACCAGCTCCCCTACCTCTCCCGGAGCAACCGGCTCAAGTGTTTCAGGATCAAGTATTTCAACAAGGAAGTGGTCTTCATTTATATGGAGGCCATTACACTCCTGACACTCTCCGGCAACCCCCGGTCCCATAACCTCGGACAAACCGTAATTGTCAGTCGCCTTTATCCCCAGTCGTTCGTTGATTTCAAACCTCATGGCCTCGGACCAGGGCTCGGCTCCGAACAGCCCATAACGCAGGGATAGACCGTTGGGGTTTATCCCCATATCCATCATCACATCTGCCATCTTCAGGGCATAAGATGGAGTACAGACCAGCGCTGTGGTCTTAAAATCCTGCATGATCTGAATCTGTCTTTTGGTGTTGCCCGCGGAAATCGGGATAACAGAGGCTCCCAGCCTCTCCGCACCGTAATGCAGTCCAAAACCGCCGGTAAAGAGCCCATAACCAAAGGCGATCTGAATCACATCATCGGCGGTGACCCCGGCGGCGCAGAGAATCCTGGCCACAAGATTTGACCAGGTTTCAATATCCTTTTTGCTATAGCCCACCACAGTTGCCATACCGGTGGTACCGGAAGACGAATGGACCCGGACAACATCCCTTAACGGCACGGCAAAGAGCCCATACGGATAATTATCACGAAGATCCTGCTTAAGGGTAAATGGGTATTCCCGCAGTTCTTCAAGCGAAGTCAGCTTTTCCGGATCGAGTTTCAACCCATTAAATTTATTCCTGTAAAACGGTACATTGGTTGCGACCCTTTTCAGGGTGGTTTTCAACCTGGAAAGCTGCAGTTTCTCAAGGTCCGGACGCAGCAGACACTCTTCTTCTTTTTGCCAGTACATTCGTCGATTGTGGTTGAGATTGACGGTTAATCCTGTGCTATCGTAAGTATCCTGTAAATATCAGTCCGTTCTTTACAGGTCATAGATCTGTTCTCTCGCCAAAATAGTAAACCCTTCTCTTTTAAGAGCAGCGATTGCCTCCTCCGTTTTCTCAAAGCGGAAGATCAATACCGCATTCTCGCCGGTTTTATTGACAAAGGCGTACATATATTCAACATTGATGTTGGCGGCATGCAGACACTTCAATACCTTCGCCAAACCACCGGTTCTATCCTCTATTTCCACCGCGATAACGGTGGTTTTACCGACTGTAAAGCCATTCTCCTTGAGAACGGTTTCCGCCTTTTCGACCTTGTCGACAATCAGTCGCAGGATCCCGAAATCAGCAGTATCGGCAACGGAAAGCGCTCGAATATTAATATTATTTTCCGCTAGGATTGCAGTGATTTCGGCCAGCCTGCCTGATTTATTTTCCAGAAATACGGCAATTTGTTCTACCAGCATGTCAACCTCCACTCCTCAGATTTTACGGTTATCGATAACCCGTTGCGCCTTTCCTTCACTGCGCTGGATAGTCTTCGGTTCAACCAGTTTCACTTTACAGGTGACTCCAAGCAGATCTTTAATTTCTTTCTGGATATGTTTGCTCAGATTTTCGAGTACCCGGATTTCATCGGAAAATACCCCTTCACTGACCTCGACCTGCACCTGCATGGTATCGAGGTTTCCTTCCCGGTCGACAACAATCTGGTAATGGGGCTCAACTCCGTCAACGCCCATCAAAACATGTTCGACCTGGGATGGGAAAACATTGACCCCACGGATGATCAGCATATCGTCCGTCCGCCCGGTCACTTTTTCCATACGAACCAGAGTGCGGCCGCATTCACAGGGCTCATAAAAAAGCCGGGAGATATCTTTCGTCCGATAACGAATGATCGGAAAGGCTTCCTTGGTGAGCGTGGTAAAAACCAGTTCTCCTTTCTCCCCCGGCGGCAGGACCTCGCCGGTGTCCGGGTCAATGATCTCCGGCAGAAAATGATCTTCGAAGATATGCATACCCCTGGTTGTGTGCAGGCATTCCTGAGCAACGCCAGGCCCCATGACCTCTGATAGTCCATAAATATCGGTGGCTTTGAGGTTCAATTTGCGTTCAACTTCCTCGCGCATATTCTCGCTCCAGGGTTCGGCCCCAAAAATACCCACCCGCAGGGAAAGCGATTTCGGATCGATATCCATGGAATCCATGGCTTCGGCCAGGTTGAGAGCATAGGAGGGAGTCGAAAGCAAAACAGTCGAACCGAAGTCCTTCATGATGGTGATCTGGCGTTTGGAATTGCCGCCGGATACGGGAATGACCGTGGCCCCGAGTCGTTCGATTCCATAATGGGCGCCGAGACCGCCGGTGAAAAGACCATATCCGTAGGCATTATGGACCATGTCACCTTTGCTGGCGCCGGCACAACAAAGTGCTCTGGCCATGACATTGGACCAGGTCTTGATATCGTTTGCCGTATAGCCGACCACCGTCGGCTTGCCGGTGGTCCCCGAAGAAGCATGCACCCGCACCACCTCTTCCAAAGGTACGGTAAACAGGCCAAACGGATAATTGTCCCGAAGGTCGTCTTTGACCGTAAAGGGCAATTTGGCCAGGTCGGCCAGCGTCTTGATGTGCTCAGGTTTTACGCCGGCAGCATCCATTTTGCGCCGATAGGGTTCAACAGTCCGATATACCCGGGCAACCAGGTGCTGCAATCGTCGCAACTGGATGGATTCCAACCCAACCCGGGGCAATGTTTCGATCTCCTCTTCCCAATATATTACTGACATTCGGTATCCCCTTCTAATTCGCTTATTCGCAGACCTTTCGTCCCGCGGCAAATGCCTGCAGATTAACGTCCCTGAACCGTTCCGGCACCCGGGCACGGATGACCTCTTCATATATACCCGGGTCAATGGGTAAAAAACTTGAAAGCGTCCCTACCATGACCACATTAGCTGTTTTAATTTCCCCGACCTCCCGGGCGATATCGAAAGCATCCACCGGCACGACCACGATTTCCCGCTCGGTGAGATGATTGAGAACATCGTCTGGATATTCAGCCTGGCCTGTGGCAACCGACGGCGGCAGTATTTTCTGGGTATTGACGATTACCTTGCTCCCTCTATGAAGAAAGGGAAGATAACGAACAGCCTCCATCATCTCAAAAGCCATCTGAATATCAACACAACCCGGCTCTATCAGCGGTGAATAGACCTTTCTGCCGTAGCGTAATTGTGCGGTAACCGAGCCGCCGCGCTGGGCCATCCCGTGTACCTCACTCTTCTTGGCATCATACCCCGCCGACAGCAGGGCATAGGCTGTAATTTCACTGGCCAGCAGAATACCCTGTCCTCCCACTCCTGAAAAGAGGATATTTCCTGTATCTTCCATTACTTTCTCTCTCCTCTGGTGATGCAGTTGAACTTACAGAGCGATGCACACTGACCGCAGTCATTACACAGGATCTCGTCTATTTTGGAAATGCCTTTCTGCTTTTCCCTGTAACCGCGTTCCTCTGCCTCGCCTTCTCCAAAAGTGGTCCAGCTGATAGCCGGGCAACCCAGGCGGATACAGGACATGCAGCCGACACAGTTCTCCTGGTCTGTAAAATACGAGATCGGTTTGCGCGCTTTCATCTCGGGAAGCAGAACACAAGGCGCCTCGGAGATCACCACTGAAGGCTCACGGAGTTCCACTGCTTCCTTTAATATTTTTCGGGTCTCCACCACCTCGTGAGGATTGACTTTATAAACATGTTTTACCCCCACCGCCCGACACAAGGCTTCCAGATCAAGAGCATTCGCCGCTTCGCCTTTGATATTATAACCACTTGCCGGATTTTGCTGCTGTCCGGTCATGGCTGTAATTCGATTATCCAGGATAATAAGCGTTGAGGCGGAATTATTATAAACCGTGTTGATAAGCCCGGTTACACCGGAATGAACAAACGTCGAATCCCCGATGACGGAAACCACCTTGTTGTAGCCATCCTCCCCCAAAGCCTTGGCCATTCCATGGGCAATCGGTACCGAAGCGCCCATGCAGACACAGGAATCCATGGCGGAGAGCGGTGGAAGAAAACCAAGGGTATAGCAACCGATATCACCGGACACAAAAACCTTCATCCGGGAGAGATTGAAGAAAATTCCCCGATGAGGACAACCGGCACACATATTCGGCGGACGGTTGGGCAAGTCAATCGGTTCAAACAGTTCCGAACCGGAACCGGGTTCAATCGACTGGCGGACAATAGCGGTGTTCAGCTCGCCCTGATTGGGAATACAGTCTTTACCGTGACAGTCGATGCCCATGGCTTTTATATGGGTCTCCAGAAATGGATCAAGTTCTTCCACAACATAAAGTTCATCGACCATGGCGGCGAATTCGCGGATTTTTTTCTCCGGCAGCGGCCAGCACATGCCCAGTTTTAATACGGCAGCCTCGGGAAAGGCTTCCTTCACATAGAGATAGGAAACCCCGGCGGTGATGAAACCTCTTGTGGTATCCCCTTGTTCAATTCTGTTAAAAGCTGCCGTTTCGGCGAGTTCCCGACATTTTTTCATCCGCTCTTCGACAACTGCCCGGCGCTTCCGGGCAATAGCAGGGAGCATGACCAGTTTGCCGGGAATTTTATTAATGCCGCAGGCCGCATGAGACTCACGTTTCTCCCCTCTCTCAACCACGCCCTTAACATGGGAAACGCGGGTGGTAATGCGCAACATCACCGGGGTATCGAACTCCTCACTGAGTTCAAAGGCCAGCTTCGCCAGCTCCTTTGCTTCACTGGGATCGGCAGGTTCCAGCATCGGCAGCTTGGCGGCGAAGGCGTAATTGCGATTATCCTGCTCATTCTGGGAAGAATGCATTTCCGGATCATCGGCGCTGACCAGGACGAGGCCCCCGCAAACGCCGGTGTAAGAAGCGGTAAAGAGCGGGTCCGCCGCTACATTGACCCCGACATGTTTCATGGTGGCAAGAGCCCTTGCCCCTGCAAATGAAGCACCGATGGCAACTTCCAGCCCAACCTTTTCATTTGGTGCCCATTCGGTATAGACCCCTTCATATTGAGAGAGATTCTCCATAATCTCCGTCGAGGGGGTGCCGGGATACCCGGAGGCGACCTTCACTCCAGCCTCATAGACGCCTAAGGCAATAGCTTCATTGCCGGACATCCAGAGCGCGTTGTCATGTATCTTTGTCACAGTTTCTCCTGATAAATAGAAATCATACCCTGTGGATTCTCGATGTACGCCCACCAAAGGCAGCGTTATGTGCCTTGAAAGAAACAGCAAACTACTCTGAATCTCCTTGAACAGGCAAGTTTTTTTTCAACCAGCAGAAAACCATACACGACCTGCTCCGTCAACAGTTTGCCGCATCGCCCTGCATTTGACATTGGTGTTTGTAGAGGGGCTGTATCTTCTTTACTTTGACAACTCGTGTAACCTCCATATAATAGAGTAAAAATTTAAAGAAATTTTGTAGTTATCTATAAGAACATAACAGAAGCATTTGTATGGAATCTAGTTTCCAAACAGTTATCAGAGCGGAGAATACCATGTATATCGACAGAATCATGCATACGGACCTTATCACCGTAGCACCGAAGACCACTCTTGTTGAGGCAAAGGAGTTGTTGGAAGCAAAACAAATTGATCATCTGCTGGTGGTCAACGACAAAAAAAAGCTCGTGGGCATTGTCTCCGACCGGGACCTTAAACAAAACTGGGCCTCCCCCGCCACTTCCCTGTCTACTCATGAACTCAACTATCTGCTGCAGAAAGTCCTGGTCTCCATGATCATGATTAAAACGGTCGTCACGGTACCCACCAGCACTACAATCGAACGGGCGGCTCTCATTATGCAGCAAAACAGAATCAGTGCCTTACCGGTTATGGAGGACGGCGAACTGGTCGGTATCATCACCAGCACCGACGTCATGGGAGTATTGCTTCAAGCCATCGGAATCAGCGAAGACAGCGTCCGGCTCAGCATCTTTGTCAAGGACAGTATCGGCAAACTCGCCGAGGTCTCGGCAACTTTACGGGATGCCGGGATAAATATTCAGAGTTTGTTCAGCTGGCCGGAGACGAATTATGCAGAGATAACCCAGATGGTTCTCCGGGTATCCTGCCAGGATGGAGAGAAGGCAATTGCCGCCCTGACGGAGAAGGGATTTAAAGTGAAAAATCGATACGAAAAAGATATCACTCCTTTCCTACCGGCCTGATACGCAACAGAAAAAACAAAGTCACCAGCACCCCATTTTCGTCCGATCAGGCCACCTCGCATAGCTAACTATAGCTCTGCGGCCTGCTTGAACGAACCTGGAGCACTGGATGAACGGTTACAGATCTGGGTTGTGCTGGCTTTTGCTGTGTTCCGGTGAACGATTACGATTGAGGGAAGTTTAGTTACCCCGTGCACCAAAAAACAGCTTTCCGCCAAGGTAGCCGGCAAAGGCTGTAAAACCGAGCATAATAGCAGCAATACCCAGATATATCAGCCTGAAGGAAGAACCTTCGGCCGCAACCTTCGGATCGATAAGCCGCCAGAAAACCAGGACACCTACCAGCGCCAGCACAACAAGGCTACACATAATCTTGGTGATAAAAATTGCCGATTTAATTCCCTTATACCGTTTTTGCCATTCGATGAAACCGGTAAACAGAACTATAGGCAGCATGAGCAGGACGAAGATTAGATTGTAATATGCCGCCACTTCCAGCGAGATGACGTTAAAATAGACGGAAAGCGCGAGAAATATTACTACCGCCGGTAATATTCCGTTGGGAAAGTGGACCAGAACCGGATGGAGATGGTGTTTCAAGGAAAAGGCAACGAACCTATCAAAGAAGGAGGCCGACTTTTTTTTCCCCTTTTCCTTAAGATCGGGCAGGGCATAACCGGCTTCCTCCGGCTTTGGTTCTCCCAAAGCTTTACCTTCATCGTCAATTTCCACAAACATCTCTTTTGGGGCATCGCAAATCGGACATTTATCCGGGGGTTCCTCTCCTGTATGCACATACCCGCAGACAGTACAACGCCATCTTTTAACAGCTGCAGCCCCGGGTTCGCCGGCTGGTTCAGCAGCTTCCTGTTTCTCCTGTTTCTCTTGAATCTCTTGAATCTCCTGGTCTTCCTGGTCTTCCTGCTTTTCTTGTATCTCCTGATTTTCCGGCTTTTCTTCCTTTACTGCCTTAACTTCCTCGAACATCTTCGCCGAAGCATCACAAACAGGACACTTCTCCGGAGGGGTTTCTTCTTTGTGGACATATCCGCAAATGCTACACTCCCAATGACTCATATGCTGTACCTCAAGGGTTCGATGGATTAGATGGTCTCTTGCTAACGTCCTTTCTTTTTAAGAGAAATGTGCAGGAAGATCAAGAACAGAAAACGCATCCTGACGGATTACAGTATCCTTTAAGGCGGGCACCGGTCGAGAAGGTCACGGCAGAAATAAAGGTTCAGGCAATCCAGCTTCTTTCTTCATTCATATTCTTTGGGTAGCATTGGACCTTCGAACGCTTTTCCTATCTCCTTTTCACGCTCAAGCAGGATACGCTTTCGCTCAACGCCCCATTTATAACCACCACTCTTCCCATCACCCCGTACCACACGATGGCATGGAATAGCGACGGCCAGAGTATTCGAGGCACAGGCATTCGCCACCGCACGCGCTGCTCGTGGTTGACCGATACGCTCGGCGATTTTCCCATAACTTGCCTTCGTGCCGGGCCGAATGTCGCGCAATGCCGTCCATACACGTTTCTGAAAAACCGTCCCATGGATATCAAGCGGGAGGTCAAGCTTCCGTGCCGGGGTATCGATACAAGCGACAACCTCTCTTACCACTGAAGACAAATCTAAGGCGGCGGCTTTGATTTTCGCCTTGGGAAAACTTTTCCGCAGCTGTTCAACCAAATCCTCCCGGTCGTCGCCAAACTCTATGGCACAAATTCCCTGGTCAGTTGTCGCCACAACTACCGGCCCCAGCGAACATTTAGCGATAGAATATTGGATGGTCAGCCCGGTTCCACCATCTCTATAGTTACCTGGAGTCATGGCCAGACGATTCCGGGAGTTTTCATACACGCGGCTGCTGGAGCTGTAACCTGCGTCATATATAGCTTCTGTAACCGATTGACTGCTTTTGAGGCTTTGGCGAAAACGCCGGGATTGTACCATGGCAGCATATTGTTTAGGAGTAACACTGACAATTTTCTTAAATAGTCGCTGAAAGTGTCCGGGACTCAAATCGCATCGGGCTGCAAGCACCCTAAGATTGACAGGGTTTTCGGCCTGTTCGATATACCTGCAAGCCTCAATAATAGTCTCCAACTTTCCGCTATTAGAAAAGCTTTCGGGCCGACATCGTTTACAGGGACGATACCCCGCACGTTCAGCCTCTTTGCATGTATCAAAGAACTCGACATTTTCCTGATTCGGCAAACGCGATGCACATCCGCAGCGGCAGAATATTCCGGTTGTTTTGACACCATAATAGAAGAGAGTGTCGGCAGACGAGTCGCGCTTGACGAGCAAGTCCCATCGTTCAGTTTCAGTGCTTGCTCGTTTTTGTGATTCCATAGTTTGCTCCTTGATCCTATTGAATTCATTTTCTGATTACTGAAACTATAGGACCATGCAGTGGGACAAACACTCCGATTCTTGCGATGTAATTACGAAAGAGTCTCGAAAGGTTTTGGTGAATGGTTACAGATCGGGTTATGCCATCTTTTGATGTGTACCGGTGAACATTTACGAGCGAGCAGGCTGTAAAGATTTTCAATCAAAGCACCATATTGATTACGTATCCAGCACCCCATAAAAGAGACATAAAAGAGAGGGTACTCTTTTTATCCCCTGTGTTTGCGGAATAAGTACCCTCATGAAATTCATTCTTAAAACGAGAAATTGATTTCTAACGAACTACATCCACACTGATTTCAACGCGTCTGTTCATGGTCCGACCTTGCGGAGTATCGTTTCTTTCTACCGGATTTTTATCTCCAAGACCTTGTGTCCGGATTTTCTCGGGGGGTAGATTTTGGCCCATCAGAAAGCTCTTGACCATGTTGGCTCTGAATTCAGAGAGTTTTTTGTTATATCCTTCATCCCCAATCGAATCGGTATAACCGATAACATTGACGGTTGCTTCCGGATGCGAAGATACAATCCCGGCAAATTCCTTCATTCTCTCTATATCGTCTACACTGAACAGGTTCGAATCATATTTAAACCGTATTACGAGTGTTTCTTTAGGCAATGGGGGGGACGAATTTTCCGGAGTAACCCCAGTGGAATCTATTACAGGATCCGGAGTGTTGTTCATAGGCTGTTTAGGTACCGGCTGGGGATTCACAGGGGTAACCTTTTGTTCATCCATGCTGGATAATTCAGCATTCCCCGAATCGACTTCACCGGGCACAGCCGGGTCCATTGGCGTTTTATTATTCAACGCTAAAGAACCGGCTGTGCCATCAGCCAATGAATTTTTACTGATTATATTTTCAGAATTTGCAGGAACTGGAAGACCTCCGGATTTTTTGTTGTCATCCTGCGGAACCGAGTTGTCCCGGATCTTTTGATGGACGCTACTTTCGGGTGGTAATGGAGCGCTTCGCTGCATCTTTTCTCCAAATGAAGAAAAATAGGCCATTGCCTCCTGATACGACGTATTGGAGAAATAAAGAAATACAAAGCCAAAAGAAATCAGGACCAAAACAATCAAGAGAATAACGTTCGTTGACCAGGAAAATGATGTCTTTGGAGCCCTGTCTTGCCGATCAATTTGAACGAATTGATTAGGAGGAGGTCGAAACCGAGGAGACTGCTGAGGTTCCTTTAATGCAACTGGTATCAAAGGTTCGGACTGGTTTGCAGCAACCGTATTTTCACGTTTTCTTTCTTTTTTTCGTTCAGGAAGCTGTAAATCCTTGACGGACTCCCTGACAATGGCGCTTGTTATCGTTTTTTGATCTTCGGCATAGCCGCACATCAGGCAATGATCACAAATTATATTAATTTTTCGTGGAAATCCCCCTGAATAATCATAAATTGCTTTAACAGCAGCGATATTGAAAATTCTTTCCGTCGTTCCGGCTATTTTCAACCTGTGCTGTATATATGCACCGGTTTCTTCAGCTGTTAGCGGCTCAATATAGTAATTTAATGTTAATCGCTGTGCTACCGCCCTGTTTTCGGGGCGCCGTATTATTTCATTAAATTCATATTGCCCCACAAAGAAAATATTTAGAAGGGGACTACTGTCCTTGGTTACAATATTTGACAAAAGACGAATTTCTTCCAACAATTCCTGAGTCATAAGCTGGCATTCATCTATGATGAGCAGAACTTTCCTGTTGCCGTCATAGGCCTTATGCAGGAAATCGGAGAAACTCGATAAAAATTTTCCTTTGCTGAGAAATTCACCACCAATTCCAAAAGCGGCGGCGATATAATTAAAAAAGTCCATCTTGTTCAGACTTGGATCGGGAACCGAGGCGTAGATCACATCTTCGCTCAAACTGGCTATAAGGGCGTTAATCAATGTCGTTTTGCCTGTCCCTACATCACCCGTTAACAGGAGAAAACCCTTGTTATCGAGAATTCCATACCTAAGCGTTGCCAAAGCCTCTTTATGTTTCTCTCCAAGCCAGATAAATCCGGCATCCGATGAGATCTGAAAAGGTTTGGATTTTAAGTTATAGTGTGCGGTATACATGATTTATTTAAGGGAAGGAGTTCCAAAGTTATGTATCGAAGGGGTCGATACGATGAATAATCATACCTTTACCCCTCCTCCAGATCTTTGTCCGGCACCAGGTTGTGAGTGGCCTGTAAGTGAACGCTCACTCTGGAGTGAACATGTACACGAGCAACCGATGCCGATTATCGCATGCAGTTTATCATATCCGGATCATATTTCACCTACAATGATTATCCTTACTCCTAGAAAACAGGATCTACAGCAATTTTAACAACAACCTTATGCACCAACCCTGCCGAGATAAGCGGCAGATGTGCATCTTCCGGAAAAAATACGGCAAACTCTCCACTTTTTACCGACAGCCAGGCATCCGGCTCGTCGGCAAAGAATTGTAAATCCGTTTGCTCATCATATTGGGTGGACACTTGTTTACAAGAGACTCCGGGCTTCCAGCCCATGGTATCGATTCCATCCAACACCAATTGAATATCAATGTACTTTTTATGTATTTCCAGAAGGGCGTCTTCTTTTTTCCTGCCGTGATCCCTGGCCACGATTGCATAAATACGATCACCTTCGATATCGTATTTGCCCATCGGTAACTGTTTCAGGTCATGGCGAGCCAGAAATTCAAACGCTTTGGCAAACCCATTATGTAAAGCCGGATATCGGTGCGCATTCTCAAGTACATCTAAAATCATTTTCAATTTCTCCTTAAAACCTGACCTTATAATAAAAAAATCTCCAGAGAAAGCTACTCTACCATCTTACTGATTATCGTGTAAGTATTTTCCCTACTTCATCATCATACTATAGATTACAACGATTATTCTATTAATCCTATGGAGCACCTATATTTACACATTTTTTTAATTTTTCAAGTGTGTATAGGTGATTATTTGTCACTTCTTGGGAAGCTGTTGTCTCAATCGGAAAATATGATAATTTTGTTATGTTTGGGCATCTGTTGTAAAAATTTAACAGTCTCAATTTAGCTCAATTTCTCTGTAATATATACATTGATTATAAATATAAACAGCACAAGCTAAAGCTGGTAACAAAAGATCCGTTCTTTCAAAAGATGGTGCAATATATGTCAAAAGAATATTTTTTTAGCTACACTCCAAAACAAGAATTCGACCTAGATGAGATTTTTGAGGTTTCCGACGAGAACAAAAACAATACCTATTTGATATCAAATGTAAAATCAGTGAATGCTACACTATATGCACCGGAAATAAACTTTTACTTTAACAAGAGTGAAGATACCTTAGAAAAAAAAATAACTACCCTTAAAAAACTCTACGATGCAAGATCGACAGCATTTGATTTCGCCCAGGATATTGATTCGTCAACTGTAGTTGGAAATAAAGTTTTTGTAGTTGCCGGTGAAGAGCAAATTCCGTTAGTTGATATATATGACCAACTCAACAAATATGGATTTAGAGTAAAAACAATAGAATCGGAAACAATATGCGATATAACCGGTTCTATCGGCAACCTAAAAATTACCATAAAAGCAGGTGAAGAAAGTACTATCCTGGAAGCCGATCAAATTCTTTGGTCAGCAACTCCACAATCCATAAAAGGACGGAGCGGTATTTATGATCCGATTACACTGGGTGCGGAGGGAACACTCGAAACAGTCACATCCAACCACGGAACATATCATTTCAAAAACTTCATTACGTATAATTCCCATGCTTGCCAGTACCATGGAAGAAGACAGGACATATGCGGGAAGTGCGCTGATATTTGCCCTGCAAATGCCATAGTTAAAAACAGCCAAACCAAACGGCTTGAGATAATAGATGTTAATTGTACCGGCTGCGGAATATGTGTCAGCTCTTGCCCATCCGGCGCTTTAGATTATGCGGCAATCCCAGCGGATGCATTTCACAAAATTTGTTCATTTTATACGGATAGCATCCCCCTGATCATCCCGGACAGAATTGACCTGGAAGCAGTGAACATCCAATTAAAAGAAAATGTTTTACCGCTCATGCTTGAAAATGATGGGTTTTTACATGAGAGACATCTCCTGTCCCTCCTGCAGATATCAGGAAATCCAATCATTATTTTTACTGATTTTGTGACGACAATAATGGACAATATAGTTCACATCATCAATGACATTTACGGTAATAAGTACAATCGGCAAGCGGTGTTTATATGTCGGAACGAAGATGAGCTGAAAGATGCATTCAGCAAGATTACTCCTCAAAAAAACAGCCTCCATACAATCTCCGAAGCAAGCCTCGGGAAAAGGGAAGTTTTCTCTCTTCGCTTGTCTCATTTGGTTGCCGAAAATGATTTCGGCATAATCCGGACCGGTCCTTCTATTCACTATGGCAATATGATCATAAATCATGAGGCCTGTACCCTTTGCCTATGTTGTGCCGACGCATGCAATATTGGCGCATTAACTGCCCATCATGAAGATAATACCCTGAGATTCAACGCATCCCTTTGTACCAGTTGCGGGTACTGCGAAATCACCTGCCCCGAAAATGGTTGCCTGCAAATAATTCACGATCAGCTTTCCTTACGCCCCGATTACTTCAAGGAAAAGGTAATGGCACAAGCTGAAATATTTAAATGTGTTGAATGCGGAGTGGGCTTTGCACCTACAAAATCAATAGAAAAAATAGCTGAAATGATGAAGCCGCTTTTCGGCAAAGATACGACCAGGATAAAGACGCTCTATTGTTGTCCCGGCTGCAAAGCAAAAGTTATGCTGGAATCGTAATCGCATCAATTATAATTAAACGGGAAATCACCAATGGAAAGTACAGCTATCAATAAAGCACGAATTGTCTATTACGGGTTATTTTCATCGCTTTTTTCATTTAACATGAAAGAAGATAAATATAAAAAGATAGTTCAATATGTTGATATACTCAGTACAAGTCCGATAGACGAACAAACTGAAAAAGCACTGATTAATATTAAACGAAGAATAAAAAAAGGCGGATACATTGCCGTAAAAATGGAGAGCGACCGTATCTTTTTCAATCCGACAACGACCTTTATCCCCATGACGGCATCGTACTATATTGAGCATAGAGATAACGGAAATAAACGTATAGAAATGATAAACTATGTGTTCGAATCAAAATTCCGAAGAGATACGGATCAATTTAAAGAACACGAAGATCATATTGAGTTTATCCTCCTTTTTATCCAAAAGCTTATCCATGAAGAACTTGAAGGAGATACATCCGCACCAATATTAGCTAGGAAGGTTTTTTCTCATATTTTAAATGAAATGATAGATGATTTTTCTTTGAATCTATTTAACCACGAAAAAAGTTTTTTTTATAAGCAGATCGCCCTTGCTCTGAGATCTTTTATAGATTTTGAGAGACTCTATTTTAATGTCCAAAAACCCGTCAAGACCGAACCAAACAATCTCGCGAAACCTAATATAAAGAAGGATAAACAACAACCAAGAGAATGCATTAAGCTAGGCCATGGCGAATGGTAAACGTTCACCAGCACCCCATATGCGCACGATCAGACCACCGTGCATAGGCCAACTATAGCCCGTCGGTCTGCTTATGCACCCCTGGAGCACTGGTGAACGTTTACAGGTCTGGGGTTATGCGAGCATTTTGCTATTCCTGATGAACGGTTACGGTGAATGTATCTAAATACATGGTGTTTTGTCCAAAAAATATGCATTTTTAGCATATTTGCAATGTAGTTCAATCAAGTGAAGAAAGGAGGGAAAATGTTTGAGGAAAGAAGAGTTTTTTTAAAGACAACTCTCGGGGCGGGAGTTGTGGGAGTTGGAACAATATTGGCCGCGAAATGCAGTATGGCGGATGACCAGGCCAACGCTTCCGAAAATTCAAACGGTGTCGTTATCGGTCAGTCTCCGAAGAAGGAAATATTGTACAAGAAAACGGCCAATTGGGATGCCTACTATAAGGCCGCTTACTAAAGGGAGGAAGAATTGTGATTAGAAATGCATTTAGCAATATGTCCTCAAAAATCGGCAGAAGGTCTTTTCTAAAGTTGGCAGCAATTGGCGCCGGCATTGGAGCTACCTCTGCTTTTGCTGCAGGAAAATCCATCAGGCCTGCCACGCAAGAGGAAATCAAGAACCCGTTTCCAGGTTCCAAACGGGTAAAAACCATCTGTAGTATATGTTCCGCCGGCTGTGGAATTATTGCGGAAGTTCAAAACGGTGTCTGGGTTCGTCAGGATGTTGCCCAGGATCACCCTATAAGTGAAGGAAGCCATTGTTGCAAAGGTATCGATCAAATCGACCTGATCAAGAGCAAGCAACGGGTAAAGCATCCCCTCAAAAAAGTGAATGGTGAATGGAAAAGAATCTCCTGGGACCAGGCCGTTAACGAAATTTCAGCAAAAATGCTAAAGATTCGTGAGGAAAACGGTCCGGATGCCACAATGTTTCTCGGTTCTGCGAAATTTAATTTACAACAAGCCTACTATTTCAGAAAATTTGCAGCCATGTGGGGTACGAATAATATCGACCACGTGGCGAGGATCTGACACTCCGCTACAGTCGCCGGTGTGGCGAACACGTGGGGTTATGGTGCTATGACCAATCATTTTGGAGACGTCGTAGGACATTCAAAAGCTATCTTCGTAATTGGTGCAAATTCGGCTGCGGCAAATCCTATCGGAATGAAGCATTTCCTGCAGGCGAAAGACAGAAATAATGCTCAGCTCATTGTTATCGATCCGGTTTTCACTAAAACCGCCGCCAAGGCTGATCATTACTTAAGAATTCGAACCGGAACCGATGTTGCCTTCATATATGGATTGCTCCATATAATCTTTAAAAACGGCTGGGAAGATAAGGATTTCATCAACGCCAGAGTGTACGGCATGGAGGAAATCAAGGCGGAAGCCCAAAAATGGACCCCTGAAGTCACAGCCGATGTCACAGGCATTCCCGCTGCAAAAATTATTCAAATTGCCACTCTTTTAGCAAAAACGAAACCTGCTACCGTGGTCTGGGCCCTAGGGATTACCCAGCACAGCACCGGCACCTCGAACACCAGGATCCTGCCCATTCTTCAATTAGCCCTCGGCAATATGGGCAAAAAAGGTGGCGGCTGCAATATCATCAGGGGCCATGACAACGTTCAGGGTTCTACTGATATGTGCTGTCTTGCCGATAGCCTGCCGGGATATTACGGTCTGGCTGAAGGTTCCTGGAAGTATTTTGCAAAATCCTGGGGAGTTGATTTTGAATGGCTGAAAAAGAGGTTTGCAGCTCCTGAGTGGATGCAGGCTAAAGGCTTTTCTTTAGCAAAATGGTGGCAGGGAGTTTTACAGGAAGAAAAAACCTATTCATCCAGTCCGATACGGGCACTATGGGTTCAGGGTAATGGTATCACCTCGATGTCCCAGACAGCGAAAATTCAGGAAGCCTTGGATAAACTCGATCTTGTTGTAATCGCGGAACCCTTCGTCAATGAAGCCGCCGTCATAACGAATCGTAAGGATGACATGTACATTTTGCCCGTGGCCACTCAGTTCGAGACTGAAGGAAGCGTCACAGCGACAAATCGCTCCGCTCAATGGAGAAGTAAAGTCGTCGAGCCGCTGTATGAGAGCAAAACCGATCATGATGTGATGTTCACCTTTGCCAAAAAATTCGGCTTTTATGACGAATATACGAAGGCCATGAAGATGGCGGTCAAGGACCACGACTACGTTCAGGTGAAAGATGAATTTGCATGGCCGGATGATGCTTCTTCCGAGATTGCCCGCACTATTAAGACTATAGGTTGTAGCGGCTGGACACCTGACAGGTTACGTGCTCATCAGGAAAACTGGCATATGTTTGATCCAATCTCCCTGGAAGGCAAGGGTCCAATGAAAGGCCAATATTATGGATTACCATGGCCGAGTTGGGATGAAAAACATCCGGGAAGCCCTGTTCTCTATGACGTGGATACGCCTGTAAATCTTGGCGGAATGGGTTTTAGAAACAGGTTTGGACTTGAGCACGATGGGGTCAGCCAACTGGCCGATCAAGACGCTACCGTCAAAGGCTCCAACATTCCAGGCGGTTACCCGGAGATCACCAAGGAGAATATCGAGCAGGTTCTTGGTATCAAGCTTACCGCCGCTGAAAAAGATAAAATGGGTGCGAACTGGAAGGTGGATCTGAGTGGCATCATCCAGGAGAAATGCCGGGCAGCGGGAGTCGCTCCTTATGGTAACGCCAGAGCGCGGGTCAAGGTCTGGCAGTTTCCAGATCCCATACCACTGCATCGGGAGCCGCTGCATTCTTCAAGGCCGGATCTTGTCCAAAAATATCCCACGTACGAAGATCAGAAGAACAACTTCAGGGTCGATGTCAAATTCATTTCCGAGCAACAGGCGGCCGAATGGGCGAAAGACTTTCCGACAATGCTGGTAACGATGAGGGTGGTTAATCTCAGCGGTGCCGGAATGCTGGAGAGAACAAGCAAATATCTGTCTCACATCACTCCGGAGATGTTTGCCAACATTCATCCGGACCTCGCTCTGCAATGCGGTCTGCGTGATGGAGACATGATGTGGCTCCATGCCCCTCAAGGTACCAAGATCAAGGTGAGGGCTCAATACAGCAATACCGTCACACCTGATAGGATTGCGCTGCCGTACAACTTTGCCGGTGTGATGCAAGGTGTTGATATGAGCGAAAACTATCCCGAAGGTACCAGACCTTATGCGATTGGTGAAAGTTCAAATACCATTACCAATTATGGCTTTGACATTATAACACAAATCCCAGAATTTAATGCCGGATTGTGTCGCATTGAAAAAGCCTGAGGAGGGGGTGAACTATGAGTAACGAACAAGCTCGAATGAAATTTTATTGCGATGAAAGTCGCTGTATTGAGTGCTTTGGCTGTGCTGTTGCCTGTGCCGAAGCGCATGATCTTCCGGTAGGTATCAGCAGAAGAAAGGTCGTTACCTTATACGAGGGTATCGAAGGGAAAGAATATTCGACCTCAATAGCCTGCATGCATTGCGCGGACTCCCCCTGTGAAAAAGTATGTCCGGTCGATGCATTCTATATCAGAGAAGACGGCATAGTTCTTCATGATAAAACCAAATGTATTGGTTGTGGATACTGCCTCTATGCATGCCCGTTTGGTGCACCGCAATTCCCAAGGGATGGTGCGTTCGGCACAAAGGGTGCGATGGATAAGTGCACCATGTGTGCCGGCGGACCCGAGGAAACAAACAGTGCAAGAGAAAGACAGCTCTACGGCCAAAACCGTATAGCGGAAGGGAAAGTTCCTATCTGCGCCGCTGTTTGTGCAACCAATGCTCTTTTAGTGGGCGATGCCGAGGAAGTTTCCGCCATCTACCGCAAAAGAGTACTTTCAAGAGGTAAAGGAGTATAAAAAAGTGATAAAAAACTACTTGTTTTTTATCATCACTACCACGTTCCCGGCATCAGCTGCATTCGCAGCTGATAGCCGGATTTGGGGTGGGATGATAATCTCCAATATCCTGGAATACGGAAAAGTTCCTTCACACAATTTAGGTTCTCTGTTCACACTGCTGCAAAGTGTCTATGCCGGGAAAATTTTTCTGGCTGTTCTATTGGGTGTTCCCACAGTGTTTCTCATCCATTACCTTGCATTTGGACCGAAGGTATTTTCACATGACGGAGAAAAAATTTATATATTTTCAGTTTTCAAGAGACTCGTTCACCTGCTGGCGGCTGTCGCGTTCCTTCTATTGGTCCCAACTGGACTGATGATCGTCTTCGGCAAATATCTTGGCGGCGGATCACCTGTTGAATTTGCGAGACATCTGCATGGTATTACAACAGTTCTTTTCTTGATTTCCGTGATCCCGATGTTTTTGTTCTGGCTCGTTGAAATGCTGCCCACAGTTGATGACATCAAGTGGATGTTCATGCTGGGCGGATATCTCAGTAAAGAAATTAAGGAAATCCCCGCGGGAAAATTTAATGCAGGCCAGAAGATGTGGTTCTGGGTGGCTACCCTTGGTGGAGTGGTAATGATTGCCACCGGAGCAGCGATGTACTTTCAGGATTTTGATTACAACATCGCGTCCTCCTTAGGATTGTCCCAGATCGATTTACTGCGGCTCTCTGCGATAATTCACAATGGCTTGGCATTAATGGTAACCGCTTTTTTCTTTACCCACGTTTATATGTCCCTGTTTGCCATTAAAGGTGCCATTCACAGCATGATTACCGGCTACAAGGAAGAAGATGAAGTGAAATATCTGCACAGCTCCTTTTACAAAAAGCTAAAAGCGATGTAACAAGTTTGACAGATAAAAGGAGCAATTCAGAGTACATAACAATGCAGCCGGGAAAGCGGAATTGAAATCAGGTAACGCAACCGTTGTTCCGGCTGCAATTTATATTCTACAATATCCAGCTCAGCCGTTTCGGATTTACAAGAAGAGAGCAACTCTTCCCCACCACCTTGTCAATTGTGATGGACTCGTAAAAAGCCCGATCTAATTCGTTGTAGGTCTGAAACGGCAATTAGCTGTACCACATGTACTACCAAATTGCCGTTTCAGACACTACGCCTCGTATATGGAGCTTTTTCCAGAGTCCATCCCTACTCATAAAGTGACTTTTTACGACGCCATCGATTTTGCTTCTTTTTTTTCCCTGTAGTACAATGAGAAAATTTGTTTTCGCTGAGCTGTACTGCAGGAGCCCCCATAATATATGTTTATATTCTATATGTTACGCCATGAATTACCTGAACGGCCCCTGTCAGGCCTGGTAAGTCTGGTACTTATTTTAATCTTGTTTTCTTCGCCTCAAGCGGTCCAGGCCGATGAGAGTTTGCGTAAAAATCAACTGATTTTACATTCCGCAAGTGAACTCGACTATCCTCCGTTCGCCATTGTCAGACCGGATGGCACGGCTGGAGGATTTTCAGTCGATCTATTGAAAGCGGCCGCTGAAGCGGCCGGATTATCCGTTTCTTTTAAGGTAGGTCCCTGGAATGAGATCAAGCAGAAACTGGCGAATAGAGAACTTGACGTCCTGCCGCTGGTTTCCTACTCAGAGGAACGGGACAGGCTGTATGACTTCGGCACTCCTTATCTGAAATTAAATGGAACGGTTTTTGTCCGTAAAGGAAATACCGACATCCATAACCTCTCCGACCTAAAGGATAAAGAAGTTTTGGTCATGGAAGGCGACACGGCGCATGAATATGTGATCAGGGAGCACCTGGCCGACGACATTATTACCACCATATCCTACGAAGAAGCGTTCAGGCTCCTGGCTTCGGGAAAACATGATGCAGTTGTCGTCCAGCAAATAGTCGGGCTGCAAATCATCAAAAAATTACACCTTACCAATGTAGTTCCGGTCGAACAAAAACAGATCTCGACTCTTAAACCAATCGCCATAAAGCTTAAAGGATTCGAGCAAAAGTTCTGCTTTGCGGTACCGAAAGGAAACCGCCATTTAGTTTCGCAGTTGGATGAAGGCCTGGCGATTATCTCCGTGAACGGCACCTATAATGCCCTTTATGAGCAATGGTTTGGTCCAATATTACCCAAACCGCAAGTTCCGCTCAGCAAGATCCTCAAGCAAATTGCCCGAATACTCATCCCGCTTCTGCTGCTCTTCACGCTGCTGGGATTGGGATATCTCAAACGCCTTGTAGTCAGGCGAACAGAATATCTAGAGCTGGAAATCCGGCAGCGTAAAGCAATAGAACTGGAGCTTGCAGAGGCTAACAGGCAATTTGTAAGAGCTCAGGAACTAGGTAAGGTCGGCAATTGGGAATATAATTTTGCCACTTCGAAAATCATTGGTTCGGAAGAGGCCAAAAAGATCTTTGGCTTTGCTGCTGATTCAAGCATATTTACAGCCCGGGAAGTAAAAAACTGCCTGCTTGAAGAAGAACGCCTTCACCAGGCGATGGTTGATCTTGTTGAACGGGATACACCTTTCAATCTGGTAACCGATATCATTGCTCGGGATTCAGGTGAGAGGCGCACTATTTTATCACTGGCAAAGGTGGATAGGGATCTCGCCGGCCATCCAATAAAAGTCCTCGGGGTCATACAGGATATTACCGACAGAAAACAGGTTGAAAATGCTCTCAGGGAAAGCGAAGAGATGCATAAAGCTCTGGTGGAGGGGTTACCGGATATTGTCATGCGTATTGACCGGGAGGGTAGACATCTGTTCGTCTCGGAAAATGTTTGCGAATTGGTTGCAATGCAAGCGGAACAATTCCTTGGAAAAACTCATCGTGAGCTGGGATTCCCGGAAGAGCAATGTAGGTTCTGGGAAAAATCCATCCGGAAAGTCTTTGCTGAAAGCAAACCTCTTGAAATCGAATACTCCTTTGAGGCAAAAGACGGGCCGATCATCAATAACTGGCGTCTTATTCCCGAATGGGATAATAACGGCCGGATAAAATCCGTTCTTTCACTCAATCGTGATATTACCGCCCACCGCAAGGCCGAAAACAACTATCAGACGCTTTTCAGGGAGATGCAGGAAGGATTCGCCTTACATGACATTATCTGCGATGATGCAGGAATACCCGTCGATTATCGTTTCCTGGCTGTCAATCCTTCTTTTGAGCGAATGACCGGCCTGAAAACGGAAAACGTTGTGGGCCGAACCGTGCTGGAGGTCTTGCCCGGTACCGAGAGCTACTGGATTGAAACCTTCGGTAAGGTAGCCCTGACCGGTGAGCCGGTTCATTTTGAGAACTATGCCGGACAACTTAACAAGCATTTTGAAGTTACAGCATTCAGACCCGCTCCCGACCAATTTGCCTGTATATTAAACGATATCACAGAACGCAAGAAGGCAGAAAAAGAAAAGGAAACTCTGCAGTCTCAATTATTGCAGGCTCAGAAAATGGAAGCAATTGGTACGTTGGCGGGAGGGATTGCGCACGACTTCAACAATATACTCGGAGCCATGCTTGGATATACGGAAATGGTGCGGGAGAGCAGCTCTGAAGGATCCCTTGCCGCACGCGATCTGGACCAGGTTCTGGCGGCTGGAAACCGGGCTAAGGATCTGGTCGAGCAAATCCTGGCGTTCAGTCGGCAGACCAAAACGAAAATGATATCCATCCAACCGGCAATACTCGTCAAGGAAACGATCAAATTACTCAGAGCTTCAATCCCCACAACCATCAGTATCAAACAGGATATTGATATGCATTGTGCCCCTATTCTTGCCGACCCTACCAAGATACATCAGATACTCATGAACCTTTGCACCAATGCCTTCCACGCCATGGAAGAAGATGGAGGCACTCTGACCATTTCGCTCAGGAAAAAAGTCCTGTCACAAAAAGATCTCGTTACCGAACCCGGCATTCAACCCGGAAACTTTGTCCAGCTGGTTATCGGCGATACCGGAGCAGGAATCAGGTCTGAACTGTTGAAGAAAATTTTTGAACCCTATTTTACCACGAAAGAGCCAGGCAAAGGAACCGGTTTAGGGTTGGCCATCATCCACGGCATAGTAACAAGTTACGGCGGCTTTATCAGCTGTGAAAGCAAGGTGAATGAGGGCACTGTTTTCACTATTAATCTGCCTGCCTCTGCTGAACAAAGTATACCTGAGACGAAACCAGCCGAAGCAATCTCTGCCGGCACAGAGCATATTCTTTTGGTGGATGATGAACAAATGCTCGCCGATCTTGGCCAAACAATGCTGGAAAGGCTTGGCTACACCGTAACGGTTCAAATAGACAGCCTGGAGGCATTCAGAGTTTTTGAAAATCAGCCTGACGCGTTTGATCTGGTGATCACTGACCAGACTATGCCCGGAATGACCGGCATCGACATGGCACAAAGAATGCTGCGCATCAGACCAGGCCTGCCGATCATTCTTTGTACAGGCTACGGTAGCCCTCCTCTCCAGGAGAAGGTGACTTCCCTGGGAATCAAGGGATTTGCCCTAAAACCGATGACCATGAAAGGCATGACTGCGCTCATCAGAAAAGTTCTTGATGAATAACTGCCCTTACCCCGCTTTTTACAAGCCGGTTCGGCAGTGCGCAAGAAAGCGCACAAGTAGGTCGACGGACATGTAGGGGCGGGTTCTAAACCCGCCCTTTTCTCTGTCTGTCAGTCTGATCGTGCGCGCATATGGGGTGTAGTGAATATTTATGTCATGAATAGCAAAGAGCAGCTACAGCCTGGGCAATTTTTTCGAGCGGCACGATCCGGCTGACACCTCCCAGCTCAATTGCCACCTTCGGCATGCCAAAGACGACACAACTTTTCTCGTCCTGAGCGATGGTTGCAGCTCCGGCCTCTTTCATCTCCAGCATTCCTTTGGCGCCATCATCCCCCATGCCGGTCATGATAACACCAACGGCATTTTTACCGGCATAGCGGGCTGCAGACCGGAAAAGCACATCAACAGATGGCCGATGCCGACTGACCAACGGCCCCTCCTTGATTTTGACAAAGTACCGCGCTCCGCTTCGCTGCAACAACATATGCCTATTGCCGGGCGCAAGGAGGACTCTGCCGGGAACTACGGTATCACCATCCTCGGCTTCCTTTACCGTCATTTTACTGAGATTGTCGAGGCGCTCGGCAAATGAAGTAGTAAAATGCTCCGGCATGTGCTGAACGATAATAACCCCCGGAAAATCGGCAGGTAGCATTTCGACAAAAATCCGAAGTGCCTCGGTGCCACCGGTAGATGCACCTACGGCTACAACTGTTTCCGTGGTCTGGATCATTGCCCTGCTGCCGGCCTTGGCCAAAATAACATCGGCAGTTAATTTTTTATTAGCACAAATTGTTGTCGTTCTGCTGTGTCGAGTAACTCTGGCCTTTGCCGCGGCCTTTACCGCATCACAAATAATGACCTTTGATTCATCAAAAAATTGTTTAGTGCCCATCCTCGGCTTCTGAATGATATCTACAGCGCCATATTCCATGGCTCGTACGGCGGTTTCTGAATTTGTTTCCGTCAGACTCGAACACATCACCACGGGAATGGGGTGCTGCGACATAAGCTTCTGCAGAAAACTCAGCCCGTCCATTCGCGGCATTTCCACATCGAGGGTAATGACATCGGGTACAAAATGTTTCAATCTTGAGGCAGCTACATAGGGATCCTGCGCGGTAACTACCTCATCAATATCGCTATCGGCCAGGAGGATAGCCGATAATGTCTGCCGGACCATAGCCGAATCATCAACAACCAGAACTTTAAGCCCCATACATACGCCTCCGGCGAATAATCCCTTGGTTACCATCTATGCTGAAAACTACAATCATACGTTCTCCTGTTCACATCAGGACTTTCAAAAACGGTTCCAGCTCATAATTGTTTAACCGTTTAAGAAAAACTGTTCCACTATCGGTTTTAAAAATTATTTTCCGTCCTTTTTTTCCACCAACATCGACAGCCATAGGGACAAGACCGTTTGCCCTAAGACATTGTTCCGCAACTATTATATTCTGCGAACCAACGCTACAGTCACGTATGCGCTGTTCAGCATTGTTGAACATTTCCGCGCCACCAAATAGTTTCACCTGAATTTCATTTACTCTTATTTTTTGATGGGAAAAAAACCGCACCATATGTTGAATGGAGCTATCGACATATTTAAAACTTGTATTGCCGCCTCCTTTTGGTTGCATGGCATGACATATGGCCGCGACTCCTGTCTTAGGATGAAACATCGTCACCGAAATACATGATCCCAGTACTGTCGTCACTATCACCGGTTCTTCCGCGGTTACCAAGTCTCCAGGTTTGAGGAAAACTTTTTCCGGGGATAAGTTTGTACGGGGTATCATAGTTTCCGGTATATGGTCGGCGCCACCTGGGTTAAAGGAGTATCATAGCCGTGCAGGGATTCCGAGTGACCGAGAAACAGGTATCCTCCCTCTTTGAGTTCACGGCAAAATTTAATCATCAAATTTTTCTGGGTCTCCCTGTCAAAGTATATTATGACGTTACGGCAAAAAATGATATCGACCTTGTTTGGCAGCTTGAATTTTTCATCCATGAAATTCAAGTGACCGAAACGGACACATTTACGAAGTTCCGGCACAATACGCACCTGTGGATTTTTCCTATCAATGCCCCTGAGGAGATATTTCTTCCGGTATTGGATAGCAACAGGCTCTATCGTCCCCATCGGGTAGACCGCCCGGCGTGCTACCTCCAGCACACGGGTGGATATATCGGTCGCCAGAATCTCATACTTGAATCCTGACCGGTTTTCCTGGAGCTCCGCCAAGACCATCGCCAGCGTATACGGCTCCTCGCCGGTTGAACAGCCTGCACTCCAGATTTTCAGGCTGTTGCGCCAAGTATAATTATACAGCTTCCGCAGCGAAGGGAGTGCTGTTTCGGTTAAGTAGGAAAAATGGCTGGGTTCGCGAAAAAAATCGGTCTTATTGGTGGTAACGGCATTGATAAGATGGACAATCTCAACCTCCTTCCCTTCAGGACTAAAAAGAAAATCACAGTATTCACTAAAGCTTGACAGCTTGAGCGCCCGCAATCGTTTACTCAACCGGCCGGTAAGCATGGTACTTTTACCGGCCGGCATTTTAATCCCCAGATTATTGTAAATGAATGAACTCAACTGCTGGAAATCACGTTTACTCAGGTTCACATCCATAGCGCCAATTGTAACCGTTTATCAGGAAAAATTATAGGTCGGAATTAAAATCGCTCAAACTGGTCATCAAGTTTGCCGTTATCATCTCCGAGTTTAAGATCCAAGCCGCCGGCGGCGGAAGTAACCTTTTTGCTCTCTTTTTTTACCGGTTTCTTCAGTGCCGCCAAAACCACCGGCTTTTTTTTCTTCACCGGCTGCTGGACGTTGCGAACTACCACCCCGGACTTGGTATCGACCTTGAAAAAGGATATGGTATCAAGAAGTTGTTCGGCCTGGCTGGACAGTTCTTCCGAAGTTGCAGCCATCTCTTCCGAGGCGGAGGCATTCTGTTGAATTACCTGATCAAGTTGCATTATCGCCTGATTCACCTGCTCAGCACCTGTATCCTGCTCCCTGCTGGCCGCCGAAATTTCCTGGACAAGTTCTGCTGTCCGCTGGATATCCGGGACCATGGCTGACAGCATCTTGCCGGCCTGCTCGGCTACTTCGACACTGCTGCCGGACAGTTCGCTGATTTCGGCCGCGGCATGCTGGCTGCGCTCGGCAAGTTTGCGAACCTCCGCCGCAACTACGGCAAAGCCTTTTCCATGCTCACCTGCCCGCGCCGCTTCGATTGCGGCATTCAGTGCCAACAGGTTAGTCTGCCGGGCAATCTCCTCGATGATCGAGATTTTTCCGGCAATTTCCTTCATGGCCGAAACAGTCTGGGCTACGGCCACTCCACCCTGTTTGGCATCATCCGCACTTTTGTTGGCAATTTTCTCAGTCTGCATGGCGTTATCGGCATTTTGCCGTATATTTGCCGCCATCTGCTCCATTGAGCTGGAGGCCTCTTCGGCCGCGGCTGCCTGTTCCGTCGCCCCTTCGCTCATCTCTTCGGAACTGGATGACAATTCCTGGCTGCCCGAGGCTACATTGTCGGAAGCGCTCTGGACGCTGGAAACGACATCCCTTAGTTTTTCAATCATGGTCTTTACTGAAGTCAGCAGATCACCGATTTCATCCCGGCTGGTTACCTCAATATTCTGGGACAAATCACCGGATGCGACGGCATTGGTCGCAAAAATCGCCTTGGTAAGTCCACTGGATATAGTTCTGATAATCCACAGACTGATCCCCACTCCAAGGATCAAACTCACACCCAACAACAGAAATAGAATCTTTCGTGCACTCAGATAGGCCTGTTGACTAGAAGCTTTGTCCTTATCCATGGCTTTATCATTACTATCAACGATATTTGCCATCTGTTCCATTGCAGAATCACTCACTAATCGGCCTTTGCCCGTCGCAAGGGCGAAAGCCTTGGCGTTGCCGTTCTCGCGGCTTAGCTCCCGGATCCGTTGATGGATGGCAAGATATTTCTGATAGGCATTTCTAAAGTCATTCAGGGTTTTCTTATCTTCATCAGCGACAATACCATCAAGAGCTTCAACCTTTTGAGTAAGATTATTTCGTACGGTTTCAATCTCTTTTGCATAACCGTCCATCGCCTCCTGACTGGTTGCAAGGATGAGATTTTTTTCACCCCTCTGAATCTCGACTAAATTCTTGTTAATCTGAGCGCCATACATAATCTTTTTCGCCGCGGCACTGAGCCTTGCCAGATCTTTTTCTTTCACAGCCTGATCGGCGTCCGCATCCATTTTATCGACTAATCTTTTTATTATTGCAGCCGTGGCGTCATAGGCAGACCGTCCGTCGCCCTGGGAAAGCAATTTTGCCTTGACATTGGAATTAAGTCTCGCCAAATCCCTCACCTGTTTGTTGATAGCGAGATATTCCGTCCATGTTTTCTCAAACTGATTAAGATGTGTTTTTCCCTCACCATCCACCAAATTCTCCAGGTTTTTAATCCGATCCTCCATTTCTTTCTGTGTCTGATCGGAAAATTCGGCAAATTTATCCATTTTCTCCTGGGTGTCCGCCAGGATAATATTTTTTTCCGCCCTGGTAATGGTTAGGACGCCCTGGTTGATTCTGGAAGCAAGCTTGATCTTTTCCGCCGAGATATCGACGATTGAGTCCAACCTGTCGTTCTGACTGGAAAGCTTATCCAGAGACAGGAACGAGATAATAGCCATCAGGACAATCAAACATGAAAATCCCAAAATCAATTTCACTTTTATTGTGAGTTTCATCTTTTTACACCTTCCTCAAATGATTTTTAGATACTGCCGCACAGTTGCACCAAATCGGCTCAGCCCCTTGGCGCTCCGGGGCGCTTTCAACTGTGATGGCGTCGTAAACACTCTTCATCTGCTTCGTTGCTGCAAATTTTCAATCATTACGACGTACCTTAGTACGCCGAAATAATGGAAAATTTGCGCGCCTCGCACATGAAGATTTTTACTTAGCCATCCGAAAATTCAGGCTTTTACGAGTTTGTCAACTGTGATGATCTCGTAAAAAGTCATCGAAGTTGCTGAGATGGACTCTGAAAAAGCTCGATATACTAGGCGTAGTATCTGAAACGAGGATTTGGCAGTACATGTGGTACGGCAAATCCTTGTTTCAGATCTACAATGACGTAGATCGGGCTTTTTACGAGTCCATCAACTGTTGTTTGATTCATTTTTTTTGTCCATCGCCATGTCCCAATCGTGAACGACGGTGTGGAGATACATTTCGAAGTCTCCCCTGCTCTCTCCACTGATGATCTTCAGCAAAGCCGCGACATTCAGATGACGTTTTTTGGGATCAACGAAACGTGAGACATTATTTCCCTTTACCAGTTGCTTGGGAGTTGAAAATTCGATGGTCGACCAGTCATCGGTGTTCATTTTCAATGGAATTTTAAGATTGTTATACAGATACGGCAGGAGGTCCTTTTCCCCCATCACGAATTGTGTCAGGAGAAATTCCCGGGGATCAACCCCAACTCGATTAATATCATTAAATATTTTTTTCTCCTTGATCCTTTGCACATAGCTGTTGAAATTGATTTTCAGAGGAGAACCTTTGCGGGCAAGGAAGACCAGGTCTCCCACCGAGCCGCTACGCCAGACAGTGAGATGTGGAAAAACCGTACATAATGTATGGGCAATGATTTTTAAATCGGAATCACTCATAAGATAGGAGGGAACCCACTGAACAAAGAGGCCGTTTGTGCCTAAATGTGATTTTACCAGTTGATACCACTCTTTCGTGAAAAGACTCGCCTCGCCTTTTATCCAGGGATTGGAGGGTTGCGAGATGACAACGTCATACTTGCTTTCCCCGGTTAGCAGATAATTGCGGGCATCCCGGGGAATAATATGCAGTCGGGGATCATTCAGTGCATCGTGGTTGGCTTCCTTGAAATAACTTGCCGCCTCAATGACGCCGCTGGAAATCTCGGCCACATCAACCTGTCGAATATTGTGAGTGAGAACGGAACCGGCGGTTACCCCGCTGCCCAGTCCTACCACCAGCACCTTTTCTGGATTTTCATGAAAAAGAAGGGGGAGTTGCCCAATCATGACCTGGGTCCGCATATCGCTCTTGCTCCCTGTACCGGCATCGGTTTTACCGTCGATCGTCAAAAAGCGAACGCCATCCCGGCGTTGCATTACCGCCACGGTAGCAGTAGCTCCGGGATTATAATAGAGCAGGTCGTACTGCTGCATAGCCATTTGCCAAATATCCCAGCTATTCAGGCCCGAAACCTTGCCCCCCTCAACTTCGAGCGCGCGGAATCTCTCCTCCATTGCCTGATAGCGGTCGGCATAGAGGTACACTCCACTATTCATGATCCTTGGCGCCCAGGGTTGGATAAAAAAAACAGTGATCCCGGCTAAACACCCTGCCGCCATCACAAGAGATAAGCGCCTGGAAAATGAAGCCTCGTTGATCATAAGGGCGATGCCGAGCCCAACCGTCAGATTGATCAAAGCGCCAAAATTGAGAGTTTGCTGCATGCCGATCAAGGGAACCAGCACCAACCCGGCAAAGGCGGCACCAAATACCGCCCCCAGGGTGTTGAGTGCATAGGCCTTTCCTACCCTCTGTCCGAGCCGGCCCAGCTTATCAACCAGCAGGCTGGTAACAACAGGAAACATCGAACCCAGCGCAAAAGTTGGAACCAGCATGATAATGGCAGCGAGAACAAATCTCACTCCCTGCATATCCAACCACGTACTCACCCAATTATTATGGAGAGAGATATATAGGACCGGAAGCTTTTCAAACAGGGGGGTAGTGAAAAGAGCGGAAAATCCGGCCAGAAGCTGAAAAAATACAAATAATTTGCTCCGGGAAAAACTCTTCGGCCATAATCCGTACGTTGCACTGCCAAGGGCGATTCCTGTCAGGAAAGTGGCGAGCATGGTAGTGAAAGCAAAGGTTGTGGTACCAAGGATCATGGACAGTGTGCGAGTCCACGCCACTTGATAAAACATGGCGGCGGCACCGGACATTCCAAAGCCGAGAGCAATCGACCATTGGAAAACAGTCATGCTGTCTTTCCGGTCATCCCGGGAGATCACGGGATAAGCAGCGAAGTCATTGGCTTGTCCTTTGACTAACTGCTGAACACCAAACAGCCCAAAGGCTGCAACCAGATTAAAAAAAACTCCAACAAGGGAGGTGGAGTAGATACCGAAAGCAGGGAGCAGAAAATAACCGGCCATAAGCGTCCCAACTATGGCGCCGAAAGTATTTGCTGCGTAGAGTCCGGAGATTCCCAGAGATGCGAGATTTTTTTTACGAACGAGGTACCGGCACAACACCGGAAAGGTAGCCCCCATTAAAGTGGTTGGAATCACCAGAAGCAAGAAAGCCAGTGCCAACTTAAAAAGATGAAAGTTCAGCAAATTAGGATTGAACTGCTGGTAGAAAGAAATGTAGCCACTTTCCGCCCAATCCAGCAACGACGAAAAAAACAGCGCATAACAGCCGATTCCCACTTCCAGGGCCGCGTATACCTTGACCAGCCATGCCTCGTTCAACCGATCTGCCATCCTACCGAGAAGCCAGGAGCCCAGCCCCAAACCTGCCATGAACGCTACGAGTACGATAGATACAGCATAACTTGAAGCACCCAGCACCTTCGTCAACTGCCTGACCCAGACAACCTCATAAATAAGGCCGGCGGCACCGGAACAAGCAAACAGCCCAAATATCAAAAGATAGAATAGCTTTGATTGGTATGGTTTTGCTGTATTTCGCGCTCTGCAATCCTTCAACACTCTTCTCCTGTCATTTTGCCTTCCTGATCGATAATCCGACCGAATTATGCCTCAACGGTTTCACGGCCGATGTCCATCACCGAGGTCATTTCGGCATTGGCAAAAACCTTGTCAACATCCAGCAGGATAATGAACTTATCATTGGTTTTTCCCATTCCACGGATAAATTCCGTCTTAAGTTTTGTGCCGATCTTCGGAGCCGGCTCAATCTGGTCCGGTTCAATATTGAGGACCTCCTGCACCGAGTCGGCCAAAGCTCCAAGGATCGTGATCTCGTCCTCCATCATGGTTTCGACGATGACTATGCAGGTATTCACGGTCTGTTCCGTCTGCGACAAACCAAATTTTTGATGGAGATCGATAACCGGCACTACACTGCCGCGTAAATTGATCACGCCCCGCATATAGGCCGGTGTCTGCGGAACTCTTGTTATTGTCGTAAAATCAAGAACTTCCCTAACCTTATCAATGGCCAGACCAAATACTTCATTATCCAGCTTGAAGGTCAGGTACTGGTTGGTCTCAATGCTGCCTGTTTCGTCCATGGTTTTCTCCGTAATTGCTGCTTAAGATTCGTAATCGTTCACCGGTTTACATCTAGAGATCGGCTAACCTGGATCTGTAACCGTTCATCCAGTGCTCCAGGTTCGTTCAAGCAGGCCTCAGAACTATAGTTGGCTATGTGAGGTAGCTTGATCGGACGAAAATGGGGTGCTGGTGAACGGTTACTAGGATTCTCCGGCATGCTACTGCTGAATATTACAGGTTGTTTCTATCAGGTACGGCACATCAACAATCAAGGCCAACGTCCCATCTCCGAGAATTGTCGCACCCGAAATTTCCTTGATATCCTTATATGCACTACCAAGATTTTTAATTACTGTCTGATGTTGGCCGATTACCGTATCGACAACCAATCCAATCCGTTGCCCGTCAACATAGGTAACCACAATCTGTTCTATCGCCGGTCGCTTGCCGGCAATGGAAAAATGGTCCCTGAGATGGATATACGGCACGAGTCGTCCACGAATATCCGCTAAAGTGCTGTTACGCGAAACGTCCTTGTCCTCTACCAGCTCGACACATTCCTCGACAGTAGCCAATGGCAACACATAACACTCATCGCCGACCTTGGTGAGCAGACCTTCGATGATGGCCAGCGTCAACGGAATCTTCAAGGTCACTGTAGTGCCCCTGCCCTCAGCGCTTTTCACTTCAACCGTGCCCCGCAGGGCATCGATGTTGGTGCGAACGACATCCATGCCGACTCCCCGGCCCGACACACTGCTGACCACCATGGCCGTCGAGAATCCGGGAGTAAAGATAAAGCTGTACAATTCCTCATCGGAGATATCGGCGCCCTCTGCCATAAGGCTTCGTTCTACCGCCTTTTTCCTGATCTTCTCTTTATTGATACCTGCACCATCGTCTTTTACCCGGATCAGGACATGCGCTCCCGAATGTTCCGCCTCCAAATGAATAGAGCCTTCCCTGCTTTTTCCGGCTGCTTTTCGCACCTCGGGAGGTTCAACCCCATGATCCAGTGCATTACGGATCAGATGCACCATGGGATCGTTGAGTTTTTCAATGACGGTCTTATCGAGTTCGGTCTCGGCACCCACGGTGGTCAAATTGACTTCCCGACCAAGTTCGCTGGAAAGATCCCGGACTAATCGTCTGAATTTGCTGAAGGTCGAGCCGATCGGCACCATTCTTATATTCATGGTCGTATCGCGCAGCTCGGCACTGAGTCGCTCCACTTCCTCTGCCAGGAAAAGAAGCTGCGTATCTTCCCGGTTGCTCGCTACCTGGGTTAATCTGGCTTGAACCGTCACCAGCTCGCCAACCAGGTTGACCAGCTCATCCAGCTTTAAGGAAGGCACCCGAATGCTGGAGTCCACCACCGGTTTTTGCTTGCTTTCAACTTTTGATCTGGCGGTTTTTCGATGCACCTGTTCGCGGAGAGCCATGTCCACCTTGTGCTCTGAAAGAAGCCCCTTTTCGACAAGTATTTCCCCTAACCTTTTCCTGCTATTCAAGGCTTCCGCCAGCTGATCCTCACTCAGGTCGCCACGCCTGACCAAAATCTCTCCCAGCCGCTGCTGCTTTTCCCGCGGATCTTCCTCATCCGACAGATCGTGGTGTTCAACCGTCTCGATTTTCAATACCGAATCTTCATCAACAAAAATAAAAACATCTTCGATGGCTTCTCTGCCTTTATCGGTAGTCAGCAAGATGTCCCAGCCGATGTAGCACAGCTCCGGATCAAATGCCGACAGGCGGGGAATATCTTCGTTCATAGCCACAATGTCGCAATCCCCAAGTTCCGAGAGGTCTTCAAGCAAAAACGTGGGATCGGTACCTGTTGCAAAAATATTTTCAACAGGTTTGAAATAGATGTGCCAAGTAGTCAGTCCGGCACCACCTTCCATGGACGATGTCTTCGTCCCGGCATCAATTCCTGACAAATCGTCGCCGGAAAATCCACATGCCGAATCTGCTGGATTTGCGGAAAGAACTTTCAACGCTGTAATAATTCGTTTGGCTTCTTCTGCAATTGTGCCGGCGTCGTCGGCTTCCCCTTGCAGCATGGCCTTGATGACATCACGGGAGGACAGGGTCAGGTCGATCAAGTCTCGAGTTACCGGCGTGAGAGCTGAACGGACCTGATCGAAAACGGTCTCAACTTCATGGGTAAAAGCAGAAACTTGATCAAAACCAAACATTGCACCCGAGCCTTTTATGGTATGCAGGGCACGGAAGATACCGCCCACCAAATCATCATTCTCGGGTGATTCCTCCAGTTCAAGAAGAAATTCTTCCAACTGCTCCAGAATCTCCGCCGCTTCCACCAGAAACACAGCTCGACCTGCGTCCAGACCTTGAACATCGCTCATAACTCTTCGGCTCCTCGGTTTCCGTTGATTATCTTGTCGGATACGGCAATATCTGCCAATTGGTATGCATGGTGATTAGCGAAGCACTTTTTTAACGACATCAAGCAATTGTTCCGGCTTGAAAGGTTTGACTATCCAGCCGGTCGCTCCGGCGGATTTACCTTCCTGCTTTTTTTCCGCCTGGGATTCAGTGGTCAACATGATTATCGGGATGAATTTGGTCTTTGGATCGGCACGCACTTTTTTAATAAAGCCGATCCCGTCAAGTTTTGGCATATTCAGGTCGGTGATGATCATATTCACCTCTGCACCGTTCATTTTTGCCAGCCCATCCTCACCGTCAACTCCTTCCAGGACATTATATCCAGCCCCTTTTAAGGTAAAATTTACCATCTGACGCACACTGGCACTGTCATCCACTGCCAAAATTGTTTTTGCCATCGTTTTTCCTCTCTTTTTCCCGTATCGACACTGTTTTTTTCTGTAGTTGCTCTCTCTTATTCAACGGCTGTCCGTATCAGTCCAACCACAGGCAGCTTTCTTTTGCTCCCGGCAAGCAACCAAGTTGCTTACAATATCCGGACTTTTCCAGAAGGGTGTTGATGTTCTCACTTCTATCGCCCTGCAGATGAATACTTCTTCCGGACAAAAGACATTCCCGGTGCGCGGCGCAAAGGAGCTGAACGAATGACATATCCATCGCCCCAATATTCCGCAGTTCAATATTCAGCGTATTGACATCCCGGATTGCCTCAAAAAGAATCCGGTGAGTTTCCCGTACTTGTGTCATAGTCAAATTCCCTTCAAGCAAAAGAAAGCCTGTCAGGCCTGTTTCCGTTGTATTAACTGTCAATGAATGTTGCATTTCCTTCCTCCATCGTAACCGCTCACGGGTGTACATCAAAAGACCGCATTACCCCGATATGTAACTGTTCATCTGAAGAAGCGATTCTCACGTAACTCACCGCATTTCTTCATGATAAATCTTTATCATCCGCGCTCAGAACAACTCTACATTATCCCCAAAACTTTCCGTTTCCTGCTGTTCATCGGCAGCGTCATCACCGAACAATTCAACCCCATCATCAAACAAATCGATATTGTTCGTTTCTGCCGCGACTGCGGAACCTCCGGTCACCTGGGCATGAATCGATCGTTCGCGGTCCATGACATATTGATTGGCCAGCTCCTCAAGCATTTTCTTTACTTCCGAATTTCCTTCGACGAACTGTGGATAGTGCTCTTCTATTCGATCGATGGCCGCACATATAATTCGCCAGTTCTCATCTATTCTATCGCCCATCACCTGAGGAAACCGTATCCCGGGAACAAGCTTGGTTATTCGGGAAGAAAGATCCCGACTGGAGCTATCCATCCGCCGGCCGATCATGCTGACTTCCTGCAATGATGAAAGTATCGACCCGGTAAATTCCTTGGCCTTGTCGATCATCTCATCAACCGCATTGCTGTTTCGGTCAAGATTTACCGAAAACTCAAGCTGCCGCTCCGTTCCTTCCATAATGCTTTGCAGTATTTCAATGGAATCGGTAGCTCCATCCCGTGTTTCCTGGGAGAGGCCGCTCAACTCCTTGGCCAGTACAATCAAGGTGTTTCCGGCTGCTTCTGTTTTAAGCGCCGCCACCATGGCGTTAATGGCAAGTATTTTGACATCAAAGGCAATCTCTTCGATTTTACTTACAAAACTGCCAATTTCCAGAACATTGTCATAGACATCCCGGCTGACTTCCGCTGCGCTTTTCACAACCTTGAAAGAGTCGTTCAGGGCCAGGACAACGTTATCTATTTCCTTTTCAAGGTCCGCAACTACCGACCTGTTTCCTTCCTGGGTTTCCATTTCCAGTAAGGTTCCCGCGTCTTTTGCTTGAATCATGGCCTGCTCCATGGTTTTGCCAAGACCGGACTCGATCTGTTTTCTCGCGGTCACGACCTGTTCGTAAATAGAATTGAGATGCGCGACCTGGATGGTCAAAATAGAGTAGATACCAAGAACTGCCTGCTCACTCTCCTCCGGTGGATTGAGAGCAGATAGCGTTTTTGCTTTTTCAACCGCTTCGAGCAGAGCAGAGGCCACATTCTCGAGCTGTTGCCTGGTGATGTCATGAAACTGCATGGCCATAACGACATCGCTTATTCCCTGAACCATCGCCGTTGAACGTTGCTGGATGCCTGCCGCGAGCTGGTCGGACTTCTGGCCGATTTCCTCAAGCGATTGCAAAATCCTGTAAATTGCCTGTTCGCCGCTGTCGTCATAGGAAGTATCACTGCTGCTCAATACCCTTTGGGAATCTGCGATACCTCTTTCAACGAGGTCGGCCTTATCGATGCAGTACCGGCAATTATCCTGAACCAGCTTTGCAATATCCACGACCTCTCCGGCCAGAAGAGTAAAGCCTTGCATGCCCTCAATGTTTCTTGAGCTTTCCACCTTTATTCCCACACTCAGCACCCGGAATGTCTTGCCGACACTGTGCAATTTCCGAATAGGCTCCCGCAATTTTTTCATTTGAGAAAGAAGCTCTGCCAGAAGGTGTTCTCCGCTGCTGAGCGAAGAAAGTGTTTCCTTAACATGCGTGGTTATTCCATCAAAAATTGCCGCATTCTTTTCAATGAATGAACCATTCTCTCCTGCGTTAAAATTCGCCAGGTTGCTCAATTTCACAGAATTGTCCGTCATGCCGTAACAGTGGTTCGCGAGATCATTGAGAGCCTTGCCAATACTCAAAAACTCTGATTCAGTGTCAGGAGCAAGTGAATTGAGATCTCTGGCGCAAGATGCAATATTCTTGAAGGTCAGTTCTTTTATCCTGCCGGAATCATTCATATCTCTTCCAAGTTTGCCTTTGATTTTTTTATGCGATTTTATTTTCCACAGGCATTTTCTGTCTCCTTTACTGAAATTGGAAATAGTAGATTATCCTGCTTTAAGTTAATCTTTCTCAAATGCTATCAGAATGAGATCATCAATGGAACTCGTGGAGACAAAAAAATTTTTTTTCCCCTGTGCAGTTTCAAATGAAATTCGAAATTTACAATGCGCCATGCGTGTTTTGCCGGTTCTCACAACAAGATTTCGAATTTGGCATGTTTCACAATGATCCGTTTTACCGCATCCTTGGACCAATCCCGAATATAGGCAATCCACCGCTTCACCCCCTAACTTTCCCCGCACATTGTCAATCTTTTTTCCTACCAGGGCCAAGATAGCCTTATTGGCAGATGCAATTATCAGGTTGGAATCAACAAGCAATACAGGGACGTTAAACGTTTCCAGATAACTGTCATAGGAGAGGTCTTCTAATTGTTTTATCAGGGGAAGATAACATTCCGAACATATACCGTGAGTCGTTCTTATCACCTCATATGGCTTTTTTTCCTTGATATACTTGCCGCAATAAGAACAAATCAAATGCATTCCGGGTCCTCTGTTTCAGCCAAAGCTTAAAGCCGGCACTCCGACATTTCCGACTTTTTTGGTAAACGGTCACTAGTAGCTGCCCATATGCCCGCGATGAGACTGCGGTGCAAAAAAGAAGGTTTTATACCAGCCCCCATAGGCCGTCGGCCTACCACAACACTCTAATACGATGCACATCAGATTCGTTTTAGCATAATGCGTACCAGTTACGGTTGAAGGACCGGAAAGAATAAATAACAGAACTCAATCAGGAACTTATATTCGCTGAATAGCGAGCTGGACGTGGCGACCATTTGAGGGAGGAGGTAAAAAGACCACCCGAGGCGAAGAGCAAGAAAAAAGAGAATTGATTATTGGACCCTAAAATAGTGAGACGGAAGAAGACAGCCGGATATTTGATCCGGCTGTCAGTTCATTTCCTTCTCCCTTGAAAAATCCTTTACGGAAAGCCCAAGTTCCTTGATCTTGATGTAAAAATTTTTCTTGTGCATCCCGCTTAACTCCAGGGCTTTTTTAAGACTTCCCTTGGCGAGATACAATGTTTTCATGAGATATTCCTTGTCAAAATCCAGCAATACTTCCCTTTTGGCATCTTTATATATTCTGAATGGCTGTTTTTCACCTGTTCCCCCCAAGGCTCTTTGAACATCGGCAAGTGATATTTTTCGGGTATCCGACATCTGGGACACCTTGTACAGGGTTTGTTTCAATTGCCGTACATTCCCCGGCCACTCCTCTTCTATCAGCCGGGAACATGCATCGGCCGAGATATCATAGGTGATGTTTTTGGCAGTTCCGAAAAGCGCCAGAAAATGCCAAATCAGTGGAATAATGTCAGCCTTACGCTCACGCAACGGCGAAGTCTTGATTATGGATCCCGAGAGTCGGTAAAAAAGATCAGAACGAAAACCGCCTTCACTGCACATTTTATCAAGATCCTTGTTGGTGGCGGCAACGATGCGGACATCGGCATGTTTAATGCTGCTATCGCCCACCTTGCAGTACTCTCCATCATCAAGAAAGCGGAGCAGTTTTGCCTGTACCTCGGGGAGAAGTTCACCAATCTCATCCAGGAACAGGGTACCCTTATCGGCAGCACCGACATAGCCCGCAGTTGTTTTTGAGGCTCCTGTAAAAGCTCCACTGACATGTCCGAATAACTCCGACTCCGCCAGCGAACCGAGTATGGCGCAGTTAATGGGAATAAAAGGCTTGGTGCTTCTCTCACTGTTTCTATGAATATCGCGGGCAATAATCTCTTTACCGGTCCCTGATTCGCCCATAACAAGAACGGGTAAATCGGTTTTTCCGACTGAAAAAATCTCCTGGCGGATATCCCGTGTTGACATCGACACCCCGACCAGGTTGCACCCACGTATCTTGTCGGAGTCGGTCAGGTAAGCATTACGCAGTCTTTGGAAATGTAAGGCTGCATATACCGTATAGACCAGCTGGGATTCATTGAAAGTCTTAAACAGGTAATGCGTTAGGCCCATTTTCAGACATGGATCGAGATTATTCTTATCCGGAACTCCGGTAACGATGATGATTTCCGTATCCGGGAAATGTTCCAGGATTCTTTGCGACAACCGCACCCCGTCGATTTCCGGCATATTGATGTCGATCAGCGCCAGTTGAAATTCCTGACGATCAGCGATTGCATACGCTTCTTTGGGGTCGGAAAACGAAGTCACCAGATAGCCATGTGATGTCAGTATCTCATCAATAAAATCTGCAATCGAAGTTTCATCATCGACAACCAGCACTCTAACATTTTTCTTCATTTTCAGTGACTTATTCATCACGAACCAACAGTTCTTCAATTTGTTTGGCGGTAAACGGTTTTTTTAGAAACATTGCATTGTATTTCCGGTATTCCTGTTCTTCGATACTCTCTCCGGACATAAAGATGACCTTCGCCTGCGTGCTGATAGCCAGCATTTTTTCCAGACATTCGAAACCGTCACCATCAGTCAACCCTACATCGATCAAAAGAACGGTTACTGCTTCATGAACGAGCTCATAATCTTCCTCGGCTTCAAGACAGGTCTCTGCTGAAAAAACTACATGCCCGCGGCGCTGCAGAATACTCACCACCATATCACGCATGGCATCGTCATCTTCAACGACAAAGAATACTTCCTTTGTACTCTTCATTTTGTTTGCTTTCGGGGCTGCCGGTACCACCATTTCTTTTGCTTCTCTTGCAGGAAATGGATAATTTTCCTCAGCTTTTTGGGGCAACGGGAGCCTCACTGAAAAAACGGTTTCTTCGTTTTTATCGTCTGAATAAAACAAACTGCCTCCATGTTCCGCGGCGATAATCCGTGCTGCGTACAAACCCAAACCCCGCAATCCCTGTTGTGCGGTTTTTGTTGTAACAAACGGCTGAAAAAGCGATTTTCTTACAGCGGCGGAAATCCTTTTCCCCTTGTTTCGTACCGAGAGGATAATCGTATCTCCCGGACTCTGATGCAGTTCTGCCTGCACAATTATGGTGCCGCCCTCCGGCGTTGCCTCAAAACTGTTTTCACCAAGATAAAAAAGCATCATTACGATGTCTTTCATTCTGCAGTGCAGCCTCGGAAACTTTCCCTGTTTTTCAATCACAAATGTATGGGAACGGGAGAGTGTATTCAAAGAATCAACAGCAAACGCCAATATCCGATCAAGAGAATGATCCGCTTTTCCAACTTCCTTATAACGGGAAAATTCATAAAGAATCGAAGTTCGGCACACTCCCCTGGCCAAAAGATCGCCAATGAGTTTCACCCGGTGCTCCCCGACACCACCGCAGCCCACCTCATACGTGATCAAATTCAACTGCCCGGACAAGCCGGTAAATATATTATTGTAGTCATGGGTCACTCCACGGGTCATGAGGCAAAGTGATTGGAAATATTTGTATTCCATCAAAAATTTTCCCAGATTTGCCTCAACCGGAAGGTCGCTGAACACTTTACTTTCATTCTCCATATTTTTTCATCCAGATTATCTTAACCGCCTTCAGAAAAGCCGGGTGACACACTTCAGCTTAAAGATAGCTGACGACGGTATCACTTCAGCCTTTGGAAGTTACGTTGCCGATAGAGCAAACCTGTTTTTTCCAGCATTTATTTTGCGCTTCCGCATGGCTTTTGGCGCATATCGATAACGATACTTCATTTTAAAAGAGCAAATCTTATACCACAGATGACGCATTACATGACGCCTTACAATGGGTAACGGATTTTCAATTTCATTCCAATTGATTATGAGAATTTTCTATTCCTTCTCTTCCGGCAAATCCTGCGGAACCCTGTTAGTTGAATCCCTCATGGTGGTAATTTCACCTCCTTAGTCCATCCGTCATCAAACAGGTCTATCCGGCCATTATCTCCATAGGCACTCTTGCGAACCAAATATGGAAATATATCCCCCAAGCATTACAAAATATTTTTTTCTTTATTGCCGATGAGACCGAGGTGGATGGCAGAGGTGGCATAACTACCTCCCTGCTTTTTCGTTTATGAAGTGTAGCATTGTCCATTCCACAATACAAATTGACCGTAAACATTTACCGGCACACCGTTGCACACAATCAGCTGACCACGCAAATTGGCTATGTGAAGCGGCCTGATCGAACGAAATTGGGGTTCTGGTGAACGGTTACAAAATAGACAGCGCACAAATCCGTATTACAGTTATTAAAAAAGGCCACCGCCACCGACAGCAGATTTCTCTCCACTCGCCGGCTGTTATTAAAGTTGGTTTTCACTCGATATTGAAGACTACAGCCGCACCCGCCAATGGTATGCTTTTTTCAACAGCTACCATCACAAGAAGGATTGTTAGCCAATGATAGATGAAATAGAACATAAACTTAAAACAAGACATCTACGAATCGAGGATTACCCCGTATTACACAATATCTCCGCCAAGGCCTATAAGGGGGTCGCAGCTCCCTGGACCGAGGAACAATTGGGACGACTGATCACGCTTTTTCCCGAAGGCCAGATCTGTATCGAGGATAAAGGCCGACCTGTAGCCATTGCCCTCTCCTTGATTATCGATTTCAGCCTGTTCGGAGACCAACATTCCTATAAGCAGATTGTAGGAGGCGGGACTTTTAAATCCCACGACCCCGATGGGGATTATCTTTACGGCATTGACGTCTCAGTAGACCCGGACTACCAGGGAATGCGCCTTGGCCGCCGTCTGTATGACGCCCGCAGAGAGCTGGCGGAGCATCTCAATCTCAAAGGAATCTTACTTGGCGGCCGCATCCCCGGGTATCACAAATATTCCAAGGAAATGCAGGCACAGGAATATATTCTCAAAGTAAAAAGCCGGGAATTATACGATCCCGTACTCACCTTCCAGCTTTCCAACGATTTCCATGTCCGCAACATCCTCGATGACTATTGGCCTGGAGATCACCAATCCCGAGGCAATGCGGTTCTCTTGGAATGGATCAACATCTATTACCAAAAGAAATCCAAACTCATCGGCAAGACCAAATCCATTGCCAGACTTGGTGTGGTTCAGTGGAAGATGCGTCGATTCGAGTCATTTGAAGATTTTATGCAGCAGGTGGAATTTTTTGTGGATACAGTGAGCGACTACCAAGCCGACATAATCCTTCTGCCTGAACTGCTCAACGCACCACTCATTCATACCTACGAAGGCAACAATCCCGCTGAGGCCATGCGCATGCTGGCCGGCTATACAGAAAAAATGCGACAAGCCATGACTGAGATGGCTCTCGCCTACAACATCAACATTGTTGCCGGCAGTGTGCCGCAGTTACAGGATGACGGTAAACTGTACAATGTCAGTTTTCTATGCAGACGGGATGGCACCTGGGATAGTCAGGAAAAGCTGCACATCACTCCGGAGGAAGATAGTGCCTGGGGCTTTACCGGCGGTCATAAGCTAAAAATCTTCGATACCGATGTAGGCAAGATCGGAATACTTATCTGTTACGATATCGAATTTCCTGAATTGGCCAGACTGCAGGCCTTGAAGGGTATTAAACTTTTGCTGGTGCCGTTCTGGACGGACACCAAAACCGGATATCTGCGGGTTCGGCGTTGTGCCCAGGCAAGAGCAATAGAAAATGAATGTTACGTTGCCATCTCGGGGAGTGTTGGGAATATCCCCAAAGTCGAAACCATGGGCATCCAATATTCACAGGCCGCAATATTTACTCCGTCTGATTTTTCCTGCCCCCACGATGCGATAGCCGCCGAAGCGACGCCAGGTATAGAAACGACCTTAATCGCTAATCTGGATCTCGAATTGATTAAGGAAATCAGGGCGATGGGCAGCGTACGAAATGCCGAGAACCGGCGAACCGATCTCTATGAACTCCGTTGGCTCGATACATAAGTAAACGATTACCAGCATCAGCACGCCATATGCGCACGATCGGGTCGCCGTACAGAAAAGGGCGGGTTTAGAACCCGCCCCTACAGACCCGTCTTCCCGCGTGCCCACGCTTGTCCACTCCATTCCAGCATTACTTATTGGCTCACTTCCCTTCATAATAGCAGGATCTGATGGAGAGCGGCTTGATCCTGCCCAAATTGATGGCCTCGATTGTTTCCCAGGTTTGCCGCGGCAGATACTTTTTTAGAGGTTGCTCGACCTGCATCATTCGAGGAAAGGCGCTTTCCAGTTGCTTATCCCATTTCCCGGAAAAACGGAGGAGGTCGTCGGGATACACTACAGTCCTGTCGCCTCCTTCGGGATCAGCCTCGAACGGCTCAATTATATTGAGGTAGCCGTAATCATCCGTCAGCTCTTCACCGGATTGAATATCTCTGATGGCGAGCTGGAATTCATAGGGAGTAAGACAGCAATTGGCCTTAAAACTGTGATTTGTATAGCGGCAGTTATCCCAGCAGAAGATATAATTACCCTTTGTGTTACGAAAAGAATATTTCAGCAGGATTTCCTGATAAAGGAGGTCGTAGCCTGCCAACTCCTCAGGTGGTATTTCCCTGTCGAGCGGATCAAAACTCCAGGTAATCGTTCCGCGGGGAATAGCTTTGACGGCAAAAAGACCATTTCCTTTATTGCTGTCAATGTAACGTACTTCAGTATCAGGGTGAATCATTGAGCGATCTCCGATAATGGGATTATTTTATGAAATAACAGAGCGGTGCACCCGTCCTCATAATAATTCATTTTCCGGCCGTATTCGGTAAACCCGGCCTTCCTGTATAGTTTTATAGCCGACTCATTTTCCATGCATACTTCCAAAGTGAGCCGGCTGCAGTGATGCTCTTTTGCCGCCTGCTCAACGAAACCGAGTAATCTGCCCGCTACGCCCTGATTTCTGGCGTATGTGGCGACACCGATGGAATAGATACGTAGGTTGCGGCTATTTTTACGTTTCAGCAGCACCATATAGCCAAATATTGTCCCGGCGGACTCAGCCTTGATGACAATACTGTTGGCTTTGGTCAAGAGATATTTGAATTGACGGCGGGAAATCCGGTCACTTGAGAAGAGCTGGTCCTCAAGTTCGCTTAAACTCTGAAGGTCGTGGAGAGTAGCAGGGGTAATGGCAATCATTGATGTAATTGAAAATTGATGGCGTCGTAAAAACTCTTCATCTGCTTCGTTGCTGCAAATTTTCAATCATTACTATGTACCTTAATACGCCGAAATGATAAAAAATTTACGTGCCTCGCATATGAAACTTTTAACTTAGCCATCTAAAATCTAAGATTTTTACGAGTCCATCAAAATTAAACAGTGATGATCAGGATCAGAGATTAATGGGGACGCTCGCCGATTTTGATGTAATGCAGATCGGTAGGACCGGTATATCCCGCACGAGGCCGAATCAAACGATTGTTGCTCCATTGTTCGAGGATGTGTGAAGTCCAGCCGACTATCCGGCTAATAGCAAAAATAGGGGTAAAGAGCTCCTGCGGCAAGCCCATCGCACTGTAGAGGGAAGCCGTATACAGATCGACATTGGGAAAAACCTTGGTCCGATCGAGGACTACTCTTTCGATTTCTTGTGTGATTTCAAAATGTTTCGAATTCCCCACATGTTTAGTAATGATCCGGGCATGCTCCCGCAAAATCCCTACCCTTGGATCCTCGCAAGAATAGACACGATGCCCGAAACCCGGGATTTTGATCTTATTGGCCAGTTTATCCAAAACAATTGCTTCAGCTTTTTCAGGAGAGCCGATTTCATCAATGAGCTGCATGACCGCCATATTGGCGCCGCCATGGAGAGGACCTTTGAGGGCACCGATGGCCGAGGTGACCGAAGAGTAGATGTCGGCCATGGTTGCCGCCGTCACCCGGGCCGCGAAGGTGGATGCATTGAGTTCATGGTCGGCATGGAGGATGAGGGCGACATCCAGGGCTCGCTCAATCAGGGGATCGGGTTCTTTTCCCTGCAAAGTATACAGAAAATTATAGGCTATGCCATGCCCCGGCATTGGCTTGATCGGCTCCAGCCCCTGCCGCAGGCGCTGATGTGCTGCAATAAGTAATGGAATACGCAGGGTCAGACGCTGGGCCTTGCGCAGACAAGCACCGAGTCCGGTATTACCACTGTCCGGGTCCCAGTGTCCCAGGGACGATACGGCAGTGCGAATCACTTCCATGGGAGTAGCCACCTTAGGGAACATCCTGAGGATCATGACCGTTTCCGTCGGCAGTTCCATGGAACCCGTGAATCCGTCGAGAAAAGCATTGAATTCTATCTCACGGGGTAAACAACCGTACCAGAGCAGATAGGCAACTTCCTCAAAAGTGCTCTTTTCAGCCAATTCCAGAGCGTCATACCCCCGGTAGACCAGCCGGCCGTTCTCACCGTCGATAAAACAGATCTGGGAAACACATGCCACTATATCGGCGAGTCCTGCTTCTGACTGTTGTTGTTCCGTTTTTTCGCAATTACCTGTCACAACTTTTTTCCTTTTCATATGTTCTTATAATTCGTAACCGTTCACCGGAAGAGCAAAATGTCTGCATAACTCCAGGCTGGAAAACGTTCCGCGATACATGAAGCGCATAAACAGACCGATGAGCACGTATATTAAGCGGCGGGTCCCTGTACCCGCGCCCTTGTCAATACACGGCGTTCTGATCGTGCGCATATGGGACACTGGTGAACGTTTAGAATGTTTACAATAAAAATTGAGTTCCGACAGATGGAGAACAAGCCGGGGCTTCGTCAGTACCCTCATGGGGAGTGTACCTGATCTTCCTGGTATCTCTTTTTAGCTTCGATAAAAAGAGATACCAGGATTCCAGCTCCGAAATATGGACAATCAGTCTGGAGATGATTTTTGTGAATTACAGCTTAAAAATTTCGGGAATTTTTCAATTACTTATCAATCATCAAACAAGGTCTCCCCATAGTAGTCGTCCGGATCATAATCCGTTTCCAGCATGGTTAATTTCACCGGATCCTTCGAAGTGAGCACATACTCTGTTCCGCATTCATAACAAACGATAGCATCTCCCTTGTTGAAATAGTACTCGATCGGAATAAATTCCATACAAATGACGCATTTTCCAAACCGTCCCCGGTCACCTTGATGTTTGTTAAACTTTCCCATGGCGTCCTCCTCTTTGTGAAAAAATCATGGATAGCCTGGAACTTCATCTAACAAGAAGCGTGCCATTTTCTTTCCCAGGATATCACACTGTAATTACGAACTTATACAGATTTTCGCACTTTAAGGAGAGCTCAAAATCGAACAGCAAAGATTCCGATAGGGTTGCTAAAATTTCAACAATTCCAGCGTAACACTTTGTAATAACATACATTTATCATTTTATTCCGATCTGCTCGCGTTATTCCGATTTTCTGAAGTCTTCTTTTTTTAAGCCATATACCTTCATTTTGTTATAGAGAGCCCGCGGAGTCAGCCCGGCTAATTGTGCGGATTCACCGATGCTTCCATCGGTATAGTCAAGCAGTTCAACCAGATATTTTCGTTCCGCGGCCTGCGACAGAAAAGTCTTGTATGATTTCAGTGTCGTTCCGGGCCGAAAAGCATGTTCGTTCAATTCAGTGCCCGAAAGATGTGAATGGGTGAGCGGCAGACTGGGAATATGAATGAGATCGGCGGTGATAATTTCGCTGTCAGCCAGCATGACCGCCCTTTCAATGACATTCTGAAACTCTCTGATATTGCCGAACCATGGCACCGTGAGCAGAATTTTCTTGGCCTGTCTGTCCAACCCCTTGATGTAATCGCGCCCATCCTTCTTCTTCTTGTTAATGAAATGCTGTGTCAGCAATGGGATGTCTTCGATTCTGTCGCGAAGTGGCGGAACATGGATCTGAAACACCGACAACCGGTAATAGAGATCGGATCGCAATCGTCCAGAATTGAGCAGTTCGAAAGGATCGGTATTGGTTGCCCCTATCACCCGGAAATCGGTGCTTACCTCCGTGTTGCCTCCAAGACGCTGCAAACTTTTTTCCTGCAGGACGCGCAAAAGGCGAACCTGCATAGCCGGCGACATGGATTCGATTTCATCGAGAAAAAGCGTTCCGCCGGCAGCATGTTCAATCTTACCTACACGACGATTGGTCGCGCCTGTGAATGCCCCCTTTTCATAGCCGAAAAGTTCGGATTCCAACAGACTATCCGGCAAGGCACCGCAATTTACTGCCATAAAAGGGCCGGACCTGCGGCGGGATTCATTATGGAAAATATGAGCAAGAAGTTCCTTGCCGGTTCCCGTTTCTCCCTGGAGGAAAACCGGGGACTCCGTCGGTGCAATGTCTTTGATAAGGTCAAGCAATTGTTCCATCAGCGGGCTTTTGGTGACAATGGCCTCTCTTCCCGGTTGAGACTGGATATAACCCGCCAGATACCTCTCCCTGTTTTGCTCACGTATATCCCTCATCAACTGCGAGAATAATTCGGAGCATCGACCGATATCCTCATTGGCAATGACATTTACCTTACTCGACTGACTTACAGTCTGCCCGGCGGCGTTCTCATCTGCTTCTCCTATGAGAAAGATATGAGGTGTATTATGAGTGGTTATCAGTTCAGAGAGGGATATGTCGGCAAAATCCGGGTGAGTCTTTTGCATTATCCACACATCAAAAATACGGGAAAACGCCGTGGCGTAAAATTCGGAAGAAGAATTGACGCGTAAAAATCTGCAGGTCATCGAGGAAAAATCCTCAATGAGTTTTTCGCGTTTCTCTTTAAGGCCAAAAATGAGAATATTGTACATTAGTTTCGTTTACCAAATCTGATGGACTTGTAAAAAGTCACTTTGTGAGTAGGGATGGGCTCTGGAAAAAGCTCGATATACGAGGCGTAGTGTCTGAAACGGCAATTTGGTAGTATATGTGGTACAGTTAATTGCCGATTCAGACCGTAAACGTTGTAGATCGGGCTTTTTACGAGTCCATCAAATCTGATGATCTCGTAAAAACCTTAGATTTTAGATGGCTAAGTAAAAAGCTTCATATGCGAGGCGCGCAAATTTTCAATCATTTCGGCGTACTAAGGTACGTCGTAATGATTGAAAATTTGCAGCAACGAAGCAGATGAAGAGTGTTTACGACGCCATCAAATCTGAAAGGTTCGCATAAACCTGCGGTCGATATAATCCTTGATACGAAAAGCTGTTTTTCCTGAAAAAGTTATGGACCATTTTGAGAGAACCCCGTCCCCGTCACCCAGGTTATATATCAGCAGATATTCTCCCCCCGGTGAAAATTTTTCGAGCTCCTTTTCATCAAGACAAGCCATAAGATTCCTATACAAAACCGTATTCTGCCGGACAGCGTACACCCCTACTTTATCGAGAGGCTCCGGGTCGAAGTAGATACAATCGCCACCGCCAAATATATTTTTATAACGGCTTGACCTTAAAAAATTGTTCACCAGCAATCCTCCGTCCGGACCGACCGGCAAACCGGATCTCGCAAAAATCTGCGAAGGTCTTACGCCAACCGCATGGAAAATAATGTCGGCCCGGTAACTCCTACCGTTCTCCAGGACAAGGTGGTCGTTTTCTACCTGCTTGACATACCCCTCCTCAATTATTTCTATCCCTTTTTCCTCCAGTATTTTCCTGATCAAAAGACCAACCCTGGGAGGTCTTCCGGACATGAGATTTGTACCTCCATACATCTGGATTGCCGGCATATTCACTCCCTGTGCACGGCAGAGCTGATGAATATTTCCGGCGATCTCGACGGCCGACGGACCGCTGCCGATGACCGCAATTGTTATCTTTTGCGCCGCTGAAAGCTCGATGATTCTTTCTTTGGCAACCAACAGATTTTCAATGGGTTTGGCAGTAAAAAAGTCGGAGGACTTCCCCTGATTAATCTTCCGGGATACATACGACCCGGCATTGCAGGACAGAACATCGTAGGGAATGTCCTTTACTGTCCCCTCTTCATTTTGCTCCAAAAGAACCCGTTGTTTATGGGGATCGATGCGGTATGCTTTTCCAAGGATAAACGCACCTCCCTTGGCTTCAACAAGCTTGCGCGTTGCAAAACGAATTTCATCCGGATGATATGTTCCACCCAGCATTCCCGGGCCCATTCCGCTGTAATAATGATATTCCGACGGCTGGATGACAGTTACCCCGTATCCTTTTTGAATAAAGGTATGAAGGTTGGCCAGGGTGACCATGTGCGCATGCCCGCCGCCGATGAGGACCAGCTGCTTTGTCATGTGATTTCCTGCTGATTATCAATATAACTACTCAACCGGGCTATATGATTTCGTTCTTCCGCGGCAATCTGGGAAAGGACATCTTTTGTTTGCTCATTAATGCTTTGCTCCGCTGCCCGCATATAGAGATCGAGAGCCTGTGCTTCAATGGCCAGCGCCAGGCCAAGTACCTCCACTTCAGAATTGAGATCAACCTGATAGAGCTGGAGATATTCTTCCGTCGTCAAACCGCCTTCCATGGCGGGTTCGGCAATTTTTTCGGCAAACTCTTCAATCGTCATGACAGTTCCGGTAATTTCCCTGTAGAGTTCGACCAACCGTTGCTGGTGCAGGATCTCAATATCGGCAAGTTTTTGGAAAAGTAATTTAGTCGGTTCCAGCGAAACCTTCGACTGCATCGAAAGATAAAAATCCCGGAGCCCCACCTCCAGGCCAAATCCGATAATAATCGCTTCTTCAGGGCTCTCGTGCCTGGTAAATAGCTGTAAGCCGGTCTCCTCATCGCCGACCGCCACTTGTTTTTTCCAGGCCTTGATTCCACCGGTCAAATTATATACTTTGCCAAACCCCTTGCCGGACAGCATTTGCGCAGCAACCCGGCTGCGCCCACCACTGGCTCAGTATATAACGATCGGTTTGTCCTTCTCAAGTTCCTCAAGACGACTATCCACATCGCCGAGCGGGATAAGTTTTGCGCCAGGCAGGTGAGCCCGGTTATATTCTTTCGGCTGCCGGACATCGAGAAAGGTCACATCATGATCAGGAATTTGATCGACAAGCTGGTGCGCCTCTTCCCAGGTAATGGAAGAGACAGGAGTGAAAAATTGCATCCATTTCATAATCGCCTCCATAGGTTAAAATTCAAGTGACTTGTCTGATAATACAACGACCTGCATAAATTTTCACTTCATCTTTATGAGAGTTCAAGCGCGTCTTCGACTGCAAATCCAATTGTGGGAAAGTTCATGCGGGGGCCAGGAATGTTTTTTATTGCTTTGCAACATAATTTTCCCCATAATCTTATTCTTATGAATGCTTGCTAAAAAATCAGATAGTAGCCGAATAGACACGCGAAAAGCTCAATCTATGCTTATAATAGGCTGGAACTTTTTTATGACTTTTTAATTTTTCCATTTACATAACCTTATCTTACCCAAAGAAAAATGAAAGAAACCGATCCGGAATCGTCGCATGCCAGCCATCGTTTTTGTCTTATGTGCGGGCAGGAGAATCCTTTATCTTTTGGCTTGAAGTTCAAAAAGAATGATGACGGTGCAGTATCAACCACATTCACCGGAAACTGCAATCTGCAAGGATACACTGGAGTAATGCATGGTGGTGTCCTCTCGGCCCTGCTCGATACCGCCATGGCCCAATGCCTTTTGCATCAAAATATCGAAGCGGTGACGGGAGAATTGAATGTCCGGTATCTTGAACAGGTAGCCTGCGACGGCACTCTCGACATCAAGGCCTGGATAGACTCATCCCTGCCGCCGCTCTATCATCTCAAATCACAAATCCGCATCGGTAACAAAATAGTTTGCAAAGGCAAGGCCAGATTCATGCAGAGAAAACAATATTGATAATAACAGAAGCTTCGAACATTATTATTCAGCAATGCTACAAAACAGCAATGGAGAGATACATGGCAACATCAATCATTCGAAACAAATATCTGGATGAGAACCGGAATCGTTTTATAGAACAATTATCGGCATGGCTGGCGATACCGAGCATCAGTACCCTGTCTGAACATAAGGATGACGTCCGCAAGGCGGCCGACTGGGTGAACGACAGGCTGATTGCTATCGGTTTTCCAGAAACACGGATCATTTCAACTGAAGGACACCCTCTGGTATATGCCGAATGGCAAGTTGATAACAAACAGCCGACTCTGCTCATCTATGGACATTATGATGTTCAACCGGTTGATCCGCTGGAGGAATGGACCAATCCACCATTTCAGCCAACCGTCCGGGACGGCAACATTTACTGTCGTGGTGCTAGTGACGATAAAGCACAGGTCCTGCTGGTTCTTGCTGCTCTTGAAGCATGGGTCAAAACGGATGGCGCCCTACCGGTAAATATTAAAATTCTGTTGGAAGGAGAAGAGGAAGCAGGTGGTGCATCCATCGCCGGGTATGTTCGGCAAAATGCGGAACAGCTCGGAGCCGATGCAGTTTTAATCTGCGACACCCATATGATCGACCCGGAACAGCCGTCACTTGTTACCGGCCTCCGAGGCGTGCTCTATACGGAAATCGCAGTATCCGGAGCTAAAACAGATTTACATTCGGGCAGTTATGGAGGAGTAGCACCGAACCCTATTCATGCGCTCTGCATCCTGATAGGCCGACTGAAAGGAGAAGACGGTAGTATTCAAATTCCGGAGCTTGCCGCTGCCATTCCAACTCCATCTGCTGAGGAAAAAAGCTTCTGGCAAAACGATCCATTGCATATTGGAGAAGCATTGCGCGCCGAAATGGGGGTGGAAGAGCTGGTGGGCGAAAGGCAATATTCACCTCTGGAAAGAATCGGCCTCCGGCCAACCCTCGAAATCCATGGCATTCGGGGCGGTTTTACCTCGGAAGGGGCGAAAACGGTCATTCCGGCGTCAGCCGTTGCCAAAATCAGTTTGCGCCTCCCGGCAAATATCGATCCTGACGAGGTATTTGGCTGGTTGGGAAAGGCGGTACATCAATACATGCCGATGGGATATAATTTCCAGCTCACCAACCTGCACGCCGGAAAAGGTTTTTATGTAACCCCGGACAACCGTTTTATCCGGGCAGCCGCCGACGCTCTCGAATTAGTCTATGGCAGGACGCCGGTATTTATGCGCGATGGCGGCTCCATTCCCATAGCAGCACTATTTGATGCGGTTCTCCATGCACCTGTAGTGTTAATGGGCTTCGGGCTGCCGGATGACACTATTCATGCTCCAAATGAGAAATTCAGCCTGCAACAATTCTCCAAAGGAATGAAAACGGTCGCCGAATTCCTTGGACGGATAACAAGTTGATATACCGTAACGTTCACCGGGGATAGCAAAATGCTCATCCCCTGGATTAGTTAACATTGAGAGTACTGAGAGGCACACAAGCCGGCGAACGATCGTATAAGGCGGGTTCTAAATCCGCCCTTCCATGCACGGCGGTCTAATTATATGGAGCAGCCATGAAGATGCTAACATTTTTTATCTTGACGAACTCGTTAAAACCTCAAAATTCAGATGGCTAAGTAAAAAACTTCATATGCGAGGCGCGTAAAATTTATATTATTTCGGCGTACTATAGAGTACGACGTAATGATAGGAATTTTGCAGCAACGACGCAGATGAAGAGTTTTTACGACGCCATCTTTCTTAAAGGATCAAAAAGATATTCTAAACCATTAACCTTAATCTCATAGATAATAGCCAGCATTCTTCCCAGTTTTCCCGGCGGAAAACCTTTTTGGGCGAACCAGACCACATAGGGCTCAGGCAGATCAATAAGCAACCTGCCGGTGTATTTTCCAAAAGGCATTTTCATTGCCGCCAACTCAAGCAGCTGTTCATAGTCATATGTTTCGTTGCTCATTTTCCCCCTTTTACCGAATTCGCGTCAGGATAATCACAGCGGCAATAACCATGGCAGCCCCCAGCGTCTGAATTGGTCCAAGAATTTCCCCAAGAAAAAAATACGCAAGCAGCAAGGTTACCACCGGTTCAAGGGTGGAAAGAGTTGAAGCGTCTCCCGCGCCCACTCGACTCATCCCGGCAAAGAAGAAGACAATGGGCATCAGGGTGGAAAATAGGGCTATCGAGGCAATGGCCAGCCAACCGGCAGATTCCTTGGGAAAACATGGTCCCGTCAGGGCGGTGGCAATTCCGAAAACCGTGGCGGCAGAGAGCATTATAACAGAACCGGCACCGATGGCTCCCGTCCGGGAAGTGACTTTCTCTCCCACCAGAATGTAGACAGTATAAACCAAGGCTGCCCCGATGCCGAGAGTTATCCCTGTGGGCGTACCGGCAAGACCGTCGGAAACGGTCAGCAGAATGCCCAATAGGGAGACAAGGGCAAGCAGCACTTTGACGAAGGTCAGCCGACAACGGCCAATTGCAGCGGAACCGATAATTACCAGAGAAGGATAAAGATACAGTAACAGTCCTGTCAAACCGGCGGTAGCATGATGGAGCGCTGAAAAGAACAAGAAAGACTGGCCCGCATATCCAAGTCCGCCCATGGCAATCAAAATATACAAATCCCGACCTCTCGGCCAGTCAAAGCGAAAAATAGTCATCAAAGCGGCCATTAAAGTGCCTGCGCACAGGAACCGCAAAAAAAGCACGCTGGTGGTGGAGGCCCCGGCAGCAAAGGCAACTTTGCCGAAAATAGCCATTGCACCAAAACCAGCGGCTGAAAAGAGGATAAATAAGATTCCGCTAAGTCGTGTCGACGCCATCTCTAATGAATTACCTGAATGAAATCCTGTTTTATAAGCCTTAATTGCTTTCTCAATAAAGTTGCCTTTGTCAATATGATTTTTTTCAGAAAAAATCATATCAAATTTTTTTCATCCTACAATTTCTTGATTTTTCACCGTAAAAAGCATAGATTTGTTGGATATCTTTCTTAAATGATAAAATGTATCAAATCAAGGCGAATTGCGATTGGAAACAATTATTGCAAGACAACCAATATTCAATGCTAAAAGGCACCTCTTCGCCTACGAGTTGCTGTACAGAGGCGATGAGGCTCTGAGCTTGATGAATGTCGGAGGCGATCGTGCTACAAGTTCCCTCCTAATCAGTTCTTATTTAACAGAAGGACTGGAAAAAATAAGCGGCAACAAGCCTTGTTTCGTTAATTTCACTGAAGAACTGCTCCTTGAAAATATTGCAGAAAGCTTTCCCAACAATAACATTGTCGTTGAAATTCTCGAGGATGTAAAACCTACTGATACAGTCATTTCTGCCTGCAAAAAACTAAAAAGTCTCGGCTATATTCTTGCCCTGGATGATTTCGTTTATCATAAGAGCCTCCTGCCTTTGATCGAACTTGCAGACATTGTTAAAATTGATTTTTGTATCTCCTCTATGAAGGACATACACAACACCCTCGAGAATCTAGCTAAATACAAGATAGACTTTCTTGCTGAAAAAGTAGAAACACATGATCAATTTGAAGACGGGCGAAAACTCGGTTTTAAATATTTTCAGGGGTATTTCTTCGCAAGGCCTGAAGAGGTACGAATAAAGGAACTGTCCACTTCCAAGATAACCCTTCTCAGCCTGCTCACTGAGATAAATCAAAAACAATTTTCGGCGGAAAAATTCATAGCGATAATTTCCGCCGACGTCTCCCTTTCCTATAGATTACTGCGATACATCAACTCAGCTTACTTTTATCTCCTCACAAAGATAACCTCCATTTCTTATGCGGTGACCTATCTCGGTGAAAATGAAATCAGAAGATTTGTCACCCTGGCTGTCATCGCGGAAATCTCCTCCAAAAAACCGGCGGAACTGGTAAGGTTGGCGGCGGTGCGGGCAAAATTTTGTGAAAAACTTGGTCTTGAGAGTCCCAGGCAGAGGAATCCGAATGAACTTTTCCTGCTGGGTTTGCTCTCTCTACTCCATGCAATGCTGGATGCCCCAATTGCCGATATCCTGAGCAAAATTCCTGTCTCGGATAACATTAAGCGAGCGCTGATTGCCGGAACGGGACTCTCGATCTATCTAGAGACTGTTATCGCCTACGAACGAGGTAATCGTGAAGAATGTTTCCGGGCCTTGGAACAATTGAAGATTCCGAAAGAAAAGATATATCCAATGTATCTGGCTTCGCTGCAATATGCCGATTCTTTTGTTAACCTGTAACAGGACCTCATGGGGTCCAGCTCGACCATGCCAAAACGCTCCTTATGAGAAGAACCTTGTTACAGGAAGTCTCTCCTCTTCGCTGGTCTCCGTCCTGAAGTGGGATATTTTTAAACCGTCTGCCGGAAATTTTGCGGATCGCCACGATCCATGCTAAATTTGGCGGTATAGTAATCGTTAAGCTGAACTGGCCGGCGTTGTTTACAGGACCATGTTTAGCGGTTGGTCCATCTTTCCAAGTACGTCCAAAAAAGCGCATATCATCTAATTGCACTTCCGCCAAAATTTCCTGAAAAAGATATTTCCTTATTATTCCCCCTGGGCTCGTTCAACCATGGATAGATCGTGGATCGCTAGCTCTCACAATGTAAACGTTCACCAGCACCCCATATGCGCACGATCAGACTGCCGTGCATAGGCCAACTATAGCCCGTCGGCCTGCTTATGCGCTTTCTTGCGACCTGCTGAACGTTTACAGGTCTGGGGTCATATGAGCATTTTGCTATTCCCGGTGAACGGTTACCTCACAATCTATCCTTATTCGTTCGGGTGATATTTTTGCTCTAACTCTGCCATTTGTTTTTTGTAACATTCGGGGCAAGCCCCATGGCTAAATTCAGCATCTGAGTGCGAGCGGATATAAGCTTCTAATTGGTTCCATATTCCTTTGTCGTCGCGGATTTTTTTACAATAACTACAAATAGGGATTATTCCGCGTAATGTTTTTACCTCTTCAAGTGATTTATTTAATTTGATATTCAATTCAGTAAGTTTTTCAGACTTAACATACAGTTCTTTTTCCGTAAGTTGACCAACTTCTTTTGCTATTATCCCGATTTCATTGTCCGGATATATGTAGTCGGATTCGATCTTCCCATTTCCACGAATGATAGCGTTGACTCTTTTATGAAGTTCGATGAGCGGGTTGGAAAATCGTCGACTCAACAAAGAGCTCTGAGCAATACCTAACAAAACGGCGATCAAGCTTGTCAGTACAATACTGAAAAAAATTTGTCGGATTATTGGATTGATTATCTCATTCTTCTCTACCACCGTCACGATAATCCAATCAGCTTCATTGTTACGGCTATAATAAGCAATTTTTTCAGTACCATCTAACCTGTATGTTAACCGTCCTTCAGCCTTGTCCAGAGAAACAGGATGGCCAAGTATTTCTTGCAATGATCTTTTCAAGTAGGATGGATTATAGTGGAGAATTATTTCTCCATCCGGCTTTGTCACAAAGCTATAAGATGATTTATATACGTCACCTCTTTGCTTCAATAAGTCGGAGATTATCTTAATGGAACTGTCAATTGATACAACACCACAGTAACCATTATTGTTGCTCCTCAAGGCTTTGCCGGTGGCAAACAACAATTCCTTGTTGTTTATATCGAGATAAGGTGCTCCGGTTGAGATCTTAGGCTTAGCAGCCATTGCCTTTTGATACCAAGGTCGGACAGTTACATTAAATTTTTCCGGCGGAAGATAATCATTAATAAATAGTTCTCCATTTTTATAACCTGAATAAATATAGGAGATATTGGGGTTGGCATCCGAAAAAGATTTATACAAGTCTAGGACTCGTTGCCGAGCAGACGAATCGAGCCAAGGTGCGTCCTGAACCTCTTTATTGGCTGCAAGAATATCTATTGTATGATTTATTTCGGAGAAATAGCCTTCTATAAAAAAGTTGATGGCATAATTCCTTTGTTTGAGAATAGCGTGGGCCTTTGACATTCCTAAGGTATAGAGGATATTTATTAACAATAGGCTAAAAACAACCACTATTATTAATGAAAAAATCAAACTGCTATTAAATATTTCTTTTCTGATTGATAATTTCCCTACTTTAGACATAAAACGACCCTACTATTATCGAGCTCTATTAATCGTAACTCGGATATCTGACCAGACTAAATCCAGCACACTCTTGTACAATTAAGTCGTATGGTAACACTGTATAATCTCACGGAAAAGGCAAAGCGTTTCTTTGCTTGAAAGAGCCAGGAAAGCCAGCGCCTTCGGTCCCTGGCGAATTTCAGAAGAAATTCCTTCTTGTGGCACCGGTGAGTAATGTGCCACACCTGCCCCGGAATATGATGTCGATTTACTCTTGCCATCCTTAGATGCTCATTTTTGCTGGTAAAAACATAGCTTTAAACCGAAAAACAAGGCCTGTTTGGCCAATTAACTACTATATTTCAATAGCTTAACTTGGTCCGACCCCAGCGCCCCCCAACGCCGCCACCCCGCCAGCGCCGCCACCCCGCACCGCGCCCCCATCAATCATGTATTCTTGTTGATATACTCGGCAAGAGTGGCCAGGGATTGCAACACTGTTCTGCTGGTATTTTCGGAATCCATCCTTACGCCATATTCCCTCTGAATAGTCACTGCGATTTCCAGTGCATCCAGAGAATCGGCTCCCAGAGGAGAGTCAGGACCGATCAACGGGTCATCACGGACGATTTTATCCATTTCCACATCTTCGAAATTACACGTTGTACAGATTAATTCTAAAAGTTCTCGTTCAAATGGTTCCATAATTAATTCAAGTGCAGGTTTAGCTTAGATCCGGCAGACACCTTTAGATTCGCTAGATTCGAGGTCGAGCCAGTCTCCAGGCAAAAAAGATAGTCAGAAGGAAAAACAACAAGAGCCGGCCAAGGTCATCCCAAATCACGGAAAAGGAATATCCTCGAACCAGCAGGTCATGGAAGGCTGTCAGTCCCCAGTTGAGTGGAGAAATAATACTCAATCGCTGCATGGTCTGAGGCATGGCATACACCGGTACCATCACGCCCCCGATGGCGGCGGCTGCGACAACCATGGTTGATCCCAGGGTGGAAGCCTGTTCATAGGTGCCGCAGACCATCCCCAGCATAATGCCGAAGCCGCAGGCGGCCAGACTCGAGAAGAAAACTGTAACCAAGACCGCGGCAACGTTCCCGGAGATAGAAAAAGCAGGTAGACCAATATATGGGAACAAAAAGGCGCCGATAAGCCCGATGAGCAGGAACTGGCACAAACATACGCAGACATAGGCTACCACCTTGCCGGTAAAGAGAAGGAGATGGGAGACCGGCAGTGAGGCAAGACGAATCCAGATGCCGGATTTTCGTTCCTGAAGAATTGCTCCGGCGATCGGGATCGCGGTAAAGAACATGCCGAAAAGCGCCCAGGCGGGAACGTTTTGCTGAACCGGGTTATACGGAGAGGTTTCGGATTGTCCGGATCCCTCACGATTGTCTTTCAGGATAAATAGAGGCTGCTCGGTGATTTTTGAAAGATCAGCTGTCGAAAGCGATGCAAAGTTCTGCGCGGCTCCGAGCTGCTCCAAAAGAGTATGGAATTCTTTGTTTACCTTTGCAATCTTCGCTTCCATGGCAATGGTTTCAAGAGCCATCCGCAACTGGCCGGTCAAACCGGCACGAAAGCCAGGCATAACTCCCGGGTCAAAATAAACCAGTACCGGGACTTGTTCCGCTGGACTGCTTTTTTCCAGCCGGCTGCTATTTTGAAAAAGTTGTGTTGTTTCCAGCTGAAATTTACTGGTGGAACCCTCCGGAATAACAAGTCCGGCCTGATACTTTCCAGCGGCGACTACCGCCTGCAGATCGTCTTTATTTTTCTGCCGCATATCCCAGGCAACAACCTCGATTTGTCCATTTTCCAGCTGCTTCCGCAGTGCTTTACCAAGGTACCCCTGGTCCAGGTCAAGCAACAGCACCTGCGTCTTCTTCTGCCCTGTCAGTTCCATGACATTTTCCTGCACCAGGGTAATCACTATTACCAGCAGAGCGGGCATGATGAAGAGGACAAGCAATCCCGTACGATCCCGTCTCAACAGGACAAGTTCCTTGGCGGCAGCAGTGATTATTTTGAACATAAAAAAAAGAGAGAAGACGTAAATAATTCAAGATCAGACATCATGTATCCCTGAGGTATTTTCCGGTCAGATGCAAAAAAAGGTCTTCGAGGGTTCGGCTGCCGTTACTTTGTAAAAGTTCTGCCGGAGTCCCCTGCTCGATTATCCTGCCGCCGTCGATTATGCCGACCCGGCTGCACAGCTCCTGGGCTTCTTCCATATAGTGGGTTGTGTAGAGAATTGTCGTTCCTTCCCGGTTGAGTTGTGCCAGTTGATTATGAATCAGGTGCCTGGACTGGGTATCTATGCCGACGGTAGGTTCGTCAAGAAAAAGAATTTGCGGAACGTGCAGCAACCCGGTTGCCAGATTGAGACGCCGTTTCATGCCGCCTGAATAGGTTGCGACAAGGCTTGTTGCCTGGCTGGTCAGTTTGGCAAAATCCAGACAGTGTTCAACCCGATCCCGTAGTTTTTTTCCATGAAGGCCATAGAGTTTGCCGAAAAACAGCAGGTTTTCCCGGCCGGTAAGCTTGTCATACAGGGCGATCTCCTGGGGAACCAGCCCTAAAATCTGCCTGATAGTATGCTGTTGCCGGGAAAAATCCATCCCCATAATCAGAACGGTGCCGCTGTCTGGCGAAAAAAAGCCGCTCAGGATGGAAATAGCCGTGGTTTTTCCAGCGCCGTTTGGGCCCAGCAGGCCAAAAAACTCGCCTTTTTTTATCCGCAGATCGAGATTATTCAAGGCAGGGACAGCCGAATTTTTATACCGCTTAACGAGAGAGTCGGCGAAAAGAGCATCTCCCTGCCCCATTTCCGGTTCGGAAGAATGGTTGACTTTCATGGATGTCATGCCAGCCGGTGTTGCAGCTGCCGAAAGACTTTTTCTTCCTGGAGGGCGCATTCTTCGAGCTGCTCTGCCATGGCGGAATAGGTATCACCCTGCCGGGTACGGTCTTTACAAATGCGGGCGGCCATAACCGCGAACTGCCTCCAGCCATCCCCCGCCGCGGTCAATGACGAAGCGGCATCGAGCAACGACTGATCCCGCAGTTCTCCGGCACTTTCCTGGAGAAAAGCGGCATACATAAAGCGAAAACCACCTCCACCCGTGCCTATTTCTTCCTGCATACGCACAACGTGACCAAGATGCAGGTCCGCACTTTCTCTTCCCAGCCGCTCCGGCCATTTGGCCAGCCGTTTTGCCATAAAGCGTATTCCCTTGATGCCGATCAGAGGAAAAGGACTGTCCAGCATCATTTTGCAAACGGACTTGATGCCTTTCACGATAAGTGCTCTGCGGTCAAACTGCTCGGGCACCCGGTTCAGGTAGTACATTTTCCCTTTTGGTGCAAGTGCTCCGGAAGCAAAGCGAGCTCTCGCCAGGTCTTCGGCCGGACAGCGAACGGGCCCTGGAAAAACAGGGTCGCTGATCAGATAGTCATCACCTTCTTTTCCATACACCACAAGGTTATGGGCGTTGAAATGGAAACGCAGGGCTCTGGGAAAATAAGGCAGCCAATAAACACCGGTCTGTAAACCTACGGGAATGCAACGCTCAAGTGCGCTATCCAGTTCCGCCATAGCCTGTGCCCTGTCCCGAAATTTTCTCTGGAATATGTCAATGCCGGGAATCCCTGCCAATTGCTTTAAGATATGTCCGGCGGCACAACGATAGGTGACCAGGGGCAGACCATTAATCCTGACAAAAGGCAGGTAACCGAAAAACAGGCCGCCACCAATGCCGAATGCCATAGCTTCAGAAATGTTGATTCCTTTATGACAGAGCAGGTTTGCAGCCACACCGCTTTCGCAATGGGCAGACTGGTTATGGGTAAAATTAATCATCAGGCTGAACTTCGAACTTTCTCTGATTATACACAGGCGGCAGAAGTCTGCCCTCAATCAGGTCATCTCCGGAAACATCAAATATTTCAATATACCTGTTCAATGCTCTTTCACTCAGCCGGTTGAAAAAGAAAGGAATCATATGCAGGAAAACCAACCAGCGAGGCTGCCCTGTGTATTTAGCCAAGAGTCCGATGTCCATTTGGTTGGCAGTCATGTAATAATGCAGACAGCTTACCCGACCGCCGGTAATTTTGGCTTTCGAGCATTCAATTTGCTTCTCTATAACCTGCCATGCCTGACGATTGACAATGTTTACAGGCTGCCACATGCAACCGGAAACAAGTTCCTGGTTGCCGTTGTTATCGGCTATATAGCTGATGATTTTCAAACCATCGGTGATTCCGCTATCGCATGATTTATCCGCTAATTCCATATGTATTTCAGAAAGTAAACCCTATTAATATCTTGCCTGAGTTCAAGGGTTCATTGGGGTCACTGGTACCTGCATTGGAAATATGATGATATCGCAATTCAAAGAGCAGTTGATGACGTACATCCCAATCGTACTTAATACCGAGGCCGAACTGATAATTTCCATTTAAATCCGCACCCATTCCCTCGATATCGGCGAAACTGTAAACAGGCCCGCCCCCGGCGAACAGATAAGGCTGCCATTGCTGACCGGCAGTAAAGGTGTAGGCAGCGAGAAAGTTAATCCCGACCATTGCCGAAACATCGGGAGCTACAACAAAAGAAAGAGGAACCTCCAGCAGAAGAGAATGATATCCCCGATACCAGCCGGAACCTATGTTGTCAAGGATATGATGATTGTAACGAGGGATAAGATCAAGAGTTTCAACCCGTTGCGTTGTCTCCCCCCAACCGGGAGAACTCTGACCATAGCCGGAAAGGATTGCCCAATTGTCCTTGGAAGTGTCAATACCAGCCGCCTTCACGGCATTGGAATCAATAAGCGAAAAAAAACAGATACAAAGGAAACACAACAGCAGGAGTTGGATTGGCCCACAATGCTTTATAATGCAACTCGTTTTTATCGAAAATTGTCGAAGAGGAGGAATCACTTTTTTTCTTTTAAAATAAATACACCGGGATATCGGCAATGTAACCCTTCACCGGGAATAGCAAAATGCTCGCATAACCACAGACCTGTAAATGTTCACCAGTGCGCAAGAAAGCACATAAGCAGTCCGACAGGCAAGTAGGGGCGGGTTCTAAACCCGCCCTTCCATGCACGGCGGTCTGATCGTGCGCATATGGGGTGCTGATGAACGTTTACTCGGCAATAAGACCCTGAATGAATAATTGTTATACCGGTTATACCGCAGGCGGACTCAGCTTTGCAAGGAGATTTGATGGGAAGGGATCAATGAACTAAACCGCCCGGTATCTGTTCAAGTTGCAGCAATATTTACCGGGCGCTGAATGAGTTTTTCCAACGGTACAGTATCATAATTTTCCGCCAGAGAAGCAAAAAGATCATCGAGTTCTTTCTGCCAATAATCCCACAGGGAATCCTGATGCGGCGGCAGGTCATGGAGCATGATGATATCTCCGGGCCGCAGATTTTTTAAAATTTTTCCGGAGAGGTTTTCAATATTTCGATTGCCGCGATCAAGAGCACGGCAGCTGTAATTAACGGTGATAAGTCCCTGCCGCTCCACTGCGAATCCAATGCTGGAACTGGTGATCCCGACCGGTGGACGAAAAACCAGCGGCTGTGCCCCTGATTTTTTTAAAATATCCTGGGTGGCGCGGATATCCTTTTCCAAAGTCTTTTGGCTTCGCAAGGAGAGAAAATAGTCATGTTTCCAGGAGTGATTACCAATGGTGTGTCCTTCAGCCAGGATATCGGCAATCAACTCGGGATATCTTGCCGCTTTTTCACCGATTACAAAAAATGTCGCCGGGAGCTGATAACGAGCGAGAAGTTTGAGTAGAATCGGAGTGGATGCCGGAGTCGGGCCATCGTCAAAGGTAAGTGCAATCGAATTGCTTCCCTTTTTCCCCCGGCTGATTACCGGCAGCAAAAAATTACACCTGGGAAAAAAAGGTGCCGCAAAACAGAGCAGAAGAAAAATTGACAGCGGAATGATCGGCCCAAAAGGGGCAATAGGGTCGATAGGGTCGATAAAAAAAAGCAGAAGAGCTGTCAGCAGCGAAATAATGCCGAATTTCTCGGCTGGAGAGAAATATCGCTTACGCAATTTGTCCTGCATCGAATGTCTCTTTATCAGCTCTGCCGACCATCCAGACCAATTCCGGATTAACGGCGGAAACTTCACTCACGATAATCTCAAATCCGAATTCTTTCACTAGTTCAGCCATCCTTTCTGCCGTACGATACCAGGTCCGTCCGCCGGATACTCGAATGCGTACATCCTCCAACCACCAGGACCATGATGGCCGGGCAGCCGGACGAATCACAAATCTGGTCACCAGAATACCTCCGTATCCGAGCGCCTGAAAACTCCTTTTGAATACGGCAGCTGCAGTCTCATCGTCGAGGTAATGGAGCATATCAAGCAACAGAACGATATCGGCCGGTCCCGGCACGGACGGCATCTCCGGAGCCCAGCCGATTGTTGCGGATCCTCTATCACCGAAGGCGAAGGCCGCAACTCTTACCCTTTCAGGATCGGGATCAATGCCATATATTTTGACATCTCCATACTGTTCCAGACACCAGCAGGCGGGAACCCCAAAGCCACAGCCGATATCCATGATGGTTGTGATATCTTTTTTATAGCCCAACATTCTCGGCAGGTCGTTAAACATGGGATCGAACTGTAACTTGAAGCGGGCGAACATCCTTGGGTACGGCTCCAGCGTTCGATACCGGGTACGAATCCGAACAGGGAGACTTTTGTCTCTTGAACGTTTCATTTTTTTATACTCCCAGGCCATATATGCCTTGAGCAGTGGCGGCAACAGCAGATAAGTGCCGAGCAGGGAATATCCTATTCCAAGCAGGGAGGTAATGCCTATGCTTTTTAATAAGGAATGTTCGGCAAAAGCGAGAACGCCGAAGCCGATCAGGGTGGAAGTTCCAGTCATAAAAATGGCAACAAGCACCAGAACATAGGAAGGATGATCGATCTCACGGTATCGCTGGTGGGCCCTAACACAGAAAATCGAATAATCGACCCCCATGCCGAGGATAACAACCGACAGCATCAATGCAGGAATATCAAGTGGATGCCCTATGATCTTCAACGTTCCCAGTGTACAGATATAAGCAAAAGACGGTGGCAACAAGGTTAGCAGGGTCAGCGGCAGATTCAGATAGAATAAAAACAGCAGCAGTACTATGCCGGCCGCAATGATCAGCAGCATGGTGGTGAAGGTGGAAAACAGAACATCAGCCAACCTTTTTGTAAAAAACGCTGCATCAAATATCTTGCCGTCCCCCTCGTAGCGGCTCAGAAAACCGGCGCCGTCGTAATTCTTTCCGGGTAATGCGGTGATAAACTGGATCAGGCCGGAGCCTTTTTTATTTTCCGAGATACCCAGCATACTAAAGAATTTGGCGGGAATAGGAAGAGCGTGAAGAGATCCGCTAGAGGAAGGATCGAGCAAAACAAAAAATCTACTAAAGGCATCCGGGGCGAAGCCAAACTCCGAACCCGCCGCACGTAATGCTTCTTTGATTTCCCTGCATCTGTGCTCATCCCAGAATCCTCGCCAGGCTGCCAGATTTTGTTCGGCTCGCTGCTCTCCTGGAAATATCATCGAAGGCACAAAGGCACCGGTCAGCACCTTATTGCTTATATCCTGGTCAATCTTTGCCAGAAGCCGGTCATCGTGCCTCTGTATGCCGGTTATGCTATCGGCCGAATTCATCAGCAGAACGCGTTGGCCAACGCTTCCCCACACCTTGGTAAACAGCTCATCGGCGGCAAGGGTTGCATCACTCACCGTATTCATACTGCTCAAACTTACATAAAATTGCGGTCTGGCGTAAAAGAGCAGGACAAAAGCCAGCAATGCCGCGGCGAGAGCACCTGGCTTACCGGTACGGTACAAGGCACTTGCGAGCCGGCGAAGCGGCAATTTGCGACCACCAGCGGGCGGCATAATCGGAAAAATTTTTGGGAAAACCGAGTGGACAAAGAGAAACGCGAAAAAAATACCAAGGGCGGTAAATTGACCTAATTCAGCAAAAATCAAAAATCCGCTGAAGCTGAGAATCAAAAAGGCTCCTATCGAGGTAATAACCGCCATGATCCCGATCGAATAGACCTCATGCGATGCCTCCTTCCCCTTGGACTCCCGATTACGATCGAGAAAAAGCAGGTAGGCGATACCATGATCGACCGTAATGGAAATTATCGCTCCGCCAAAACCCAGCACCATAACCGAGATGGATGAGTGATACAGGGAAAAAACAAAGAGTGCCGCGGCCGTACCGGCCAGGGCGGGTACCAGGGATAACAGGCCGATCAGAGGTCTGGGAAAGGCAATCAGCAGCAGTAAGCCGATACCTGCAGTAGCCAGCAGAAGAGCCAGCTGTACATCATGGCGGATTATACGTTCATTGTCCAGGGCTGCCCGATAGCCACCAACAGGAGTAAGAGTTACCTGTAATCCCGATGGACTGTATTGAGCCGTAAGCTCTGCGGAAATTTCGGCAATAAGATCGGAAATTTTTTGGGCGGAGGCGGTGTCGGTCCCAGTTGCCAGTGGTCTGGCGGTAACCAGCAGATGACGGTCGTCGGCGGAAAGCAGACTCCCCTGGTAAAATCGGGAGTTCAGTGAGGGCGCGAGCGGCGCCATTTTTGCCAGAATCAGGTCCTTCAAGCCGAGAGGATCCAGCCCGACAAACTCGGCCTGACCAATCCCCTCCATGCTGCTCAAGTCCTGATACAGTTTCAGAAGACGCTCATGTATCCGGTCGGTGTCCAGGAGCGGAGCAACCTTTTGCTCCAACTCCTGCCGGGAAAATAAAAGCGGCAGATTGCGTGCTGCATGAAAAGCCAGCTCCGGAATCAGCTCGCCGACGGCATCGATCCCAACCTGGGCAAACAGCCCGCTATCCTTCATCTTCTTTTCCAGAAAAGCGCCGATCTTAACCAGAGTATCAGGATCATCACCATTGATACTCACGTCGACCGCGATCTGATCATGGACCGGATGGTGCTCGAAGACATCGAGGGCATCTGTGATAACTTTTTCCCCGGACGGCAGAGACCGCACCACGTCGGTATCGATATCCAGGCGCCATAGGCCCAGGCCCGCGAAGACCAAAATCAATAACGAAACAACGGCGAGCAGACGATAGTTGAGCATTATTTTACCACGACGTGAGAGTCAGGAGGACAAGCACCAAAACGAAGGCTACAGGTGCAAGAAGCATCGCCTTATGATTCTGGTACAACTCGTTCGCCTTTTGAATAAACGGCAACCCCCCGAATATCCTTCGCACACGATCAATAACCACGGTCTGGTTATCCGATCCTGCCCGGCCCTGGAAGGCACACATGGGATAAAGCGCATAAAATTCCCTGTTCTCGCGCCGCAACATCTCATCAAAGGGAATGTTGTTCCAGTTTTGCTGCACAATGTGTTCGGCAAATGGTTGATTTAACGCATAAGCATGGGCCAGACAGCGATAGGTAATTTTTGCCAGATTTCTAATTCCGGTCTTTTGGCTGCCGTCTGTAATGCAACCGAGAAAAAGTGCATCCCATTTTATACCTGAATTCAGCCGGCGGCAGACTTCGCGTAAAACAGCTCCGTTGAAGCCTTGAAAGAAAACATCATCTTCAAAAACAAGGATGTTCCGGGCTTTTTCCTGAAGCCCCTTGTTCAGGCAAAACATATGGGATTGAAAAATACCCTCCACCTGATTTACCGGATGTTTTGCAACGCAAATAAACTCAACCCGATGCAACAGACCGGCATCGGCAAATTGTTTCTCGGCCTGCTTCCTTCTATCGGAGCGCGTTTCCAGGGTAATACAATAGATCTTATCAAAAAATGCCCAACTATCGAGTTGGCCGGCTTCAGCTTGATTCACGTTACTGTTTTTGTTAATTGTTGATTGCTTTGCCTCGGGTGGTGTATCATATTGTCTTTTGACGGTCCAGTTATCCGGGTAAGTAAAACCACCTTCTTCAAAGCTGCAATATGACGCAACTCATCAGGAAAAGTATAGTGAAAATAGGGGCAATCGATTACGTCCGGAGTGCCATTCTTGATCAGGCCGATCTGTCGGCATTCAAGGGAAAGCCCAACCCTGCCGTGCTCGTTGGTGTTTTTTCCATCTGCTTTAGTTTTATCATCGGCTGGCCCGCGGTTGCCGCTCTTGGCCTCTTGTCGGTTAAACTGCATAATCCCTGGATCGTTGCAGTCGGCGGACCTGTGACTTACGGCCTATCACACGTGGTATTTCTGTTCGGAATGTATCTCTCCGGGGCAAAGTACTCGCTGATCTTTCTTCGTTGGTTGACCAGGGTTTCCATGGAAAGATTACTGGCCTGGGCACAACCGGTAAATCCATAACCCTCATAAAAAAACCGCTATTTTTTCATCGCTCCACTGACATCCCGCATGCGCACGCCGGACGTGGTTTCACAAACGCGGCCATCCTCGGCAAAAATCGACAGGTCGAAGATCAGTTCATCACTTGTCCGGCTCCGTTGTATGACCTTGGTAAGGTAGCGGCAACCGGGCCGCGTCGGCCGGAATATGGCTCTTCTGTCAAAACCGACTGGAAAGGGTACAAAATCGACAGCTTGTTGCCCCAGCACGCAGGCAGCATGCAGAGCGCCATCCAGCGGAAATGGCGAACCTATATGTTCATGGCTGGAATCCAAGGGTAAGTCCGGGGCCTTCAGTTTGCCCCAGGCCTCATGCCCGCGGAGTAAAAGCGTCTCCTGCAGTGTCTGGTAATTCGGACCAAAGGGAACCAGCTCGCGATAAAGATATTCCGCAGTTATTTCAATTACCTGGTCTCTCGGCAGGGCAGGATCAACAGCTGGAGACGGATGAGAAGTATCATCCAAATTGCCAGCCGGAGAAAAAAATATTTCGCCATGCTCCTTGATCCTACTCATTTTCTTCCACTGCATTTTGCTCAGCAATGTCGCCCTTATGCTGCCATGACTTCCCATTTTACATTCGACAAAGACAGGCAGTGTCGCGACATCGGGAGGAACTTCCAGAAATTTAGCAAACCGGACATTTTCCATGACCCTGGTCTCGGCCTCGGGATAAAGCTCAGCCACCTTCGCTGCAAGCAAAAGCATGGTCTCGACGGCGGGAAGGACACTCCTGCCGCCAAAGCAGTGATCCTGAAACCAGGGTTTAAGTGGGATCGTGAGAGGGATGCGGCCGTTATTCATCACCGGGGAAACTCATTCCAGAGCTTGATGGTTTTTTCATCAATCTCAACCGGGATACTTTTACCGTTCACGGCGCAATGCCGCGTAAAACCGGTGCAGCAGATTTCACCCCCGTTTTCGGCGCTGGTAATCAGATAGTCGAACTGCAGTTTGACCATCTCTAATTTGGCGGGCCGGGTATGAATGTACATCAGGTCGTCATAGAAAAGCGGAGAATAATAATTAAGTTCCGTTTTTATAATGGGATAGATATAGCCGCTTTCCTCAATTTTTTTATAAGGATAGTTTGCATCCCGCATTAACGAGGCTCTGCCGAATTCAAAATATTTTAAATAATTAGCATGGTAAACGACTTCGGAACGATCGGTATCCACATACAGCGTGCGCAATTCGCACCGGTGCCAGACCAGCCCGCTGTTGGCGTCCCTGACATAACCGGGTCTCTCCAGCATTTCGGGGATAAAGGGTTTTGGTCGCATTACATTCCTCGAAAGACAATACAGCAATTGGTCCCGCCAAACCCAAACGAGTTGGAAAGGACAAATTCATGTGCATGTTTGCGGGCTACATTAGGAACCACATCCAGATCAGTGAATTGGGGGTCCGGGATATGGTTAACCGTGGGCAGGACGATTCCCCTGCGCATGGCCTCGATGGCCAGGGCGGCCTCGATGGCCGCTGAGGCACCGAGAGAATGTCCCACCTGGGATTTGTTCGACGACACAGGGATTTTTCCCAGGGTATTGCCGAAAACGGCCCGCAGGCAGTCAACTTCCGTGCCGTCTCCGGTTGGAGTTGAAGTGCCATGGGCGTTGACCGAACCGATATCGGCAGGTGAAATTTCCGCATCGTCAATAGCATCATGCATTGCGCGAATAATAGTCTCGCCGTTTGGCCGGGTAAAATGCAGGGCATCCGAGTTCCAGCCGACACCGGCCACTTCGGCTTTCGGGGTCAAACCAAGGGAACGGACGGCCTCTTCGGCGGCGAGTACTAAAACACCGGCACCTTCAGCCAGAACAAAACCCCTACGGTCTAGACTGAATGGTCGAGAAGCCTGGGTGGGATCTTCCGCCGCACGATCTTTCGGACCAACCTTGATGGTTGCTTGCATATTGGAAAATCCCTGGATAATCTCCGGCACAAGACACGTTTCAACGCCGCCGGCAAGCACGAAATCACAATCTCCGTCCCGAATCATTCGGGCCCCGATGCCGATAGCATGGTTGCCGGAAGCACAAGCTCCCTGAGGAGAAAAAATGGGTCCGGTAAAACCAAGAAGCATCCCGGCCTTCCCACCCGGCAGATTGGCACAGACATTGGGCAGCAGATAGGGGCTGACCTTCAACGGACCTTTGTTGACGTAGTTGTCCATCGCGATCCGGTACGAATCGGTTCCGTTGAGGGCCGAGCCGATCAGGCAGCCGGTTCTGGGACCGGTCTCTGCATTTATTTCCAGCCCGGCATGAAGAAGCGCATTGCGGCAGACTTCCATGGTCAGAAACACATAAGCTGCATTCCAGAGCGAAGACTCTTTCCGATTAACGTACGGCAGCCGGTCCGGATCCCAGTCGGGAATTTCTCCCACCACATTACTGCGGCTTGCACTCTCGCAGCGGGTAAGTCTGCGAAAACCGGCCAACCCATCCACCGCACCCTGCCATGTTTTGGCAAAGGTGTTGCCAAGGGCAGTGGCGGCGTCATAACCGACGACAAAGACCTTTCTGTTTTTCGGTGGTTTCATAATCCGATGATTTACTCTGTTCTTTTAAAAACCGCACAGGCATTACAGCCGCCGAACCCAAAAGAATTCTTCAGGACAAACTCCTGTTGCAGAAAACGCTTTTTCTCCGCCACGCAGTCGATGTCAATTTCCGGATCAGGGGTATAATTGATGGTTGGCGGCACAACTCCCTCTTCCATACCCTGCAAGGCAAAAATAGATTCAATAACACTCGAAGCCCCCATGGCATGGCCGATGAGAGATTTATTGGCTGTGACAGGCGGTAGATTCGTCAGCAAATATTGCTCTCAGGGCATCATATTCAACCTTATCGCCAACCCTGGTTGAAGCCGCATGGGCGTTTATTGCAGCAATATCGGCTGGAGTGATTGCAGCATCGGTAATCGCATCAAGCATGCATTTTCTGATGGTATCAAAATAAGGGGCGACAAAATGGTGGGCATCGGAGGTCATGCCCCAGCCTGCCAGCTCGGTCTTATAATGTAAACCGTGGGCTTCGGCAAAATCCCTGGTGGTGAGGATCACCGCACCGGCACCTTCGGAAATGACAAAACCGCGGCGATCCGAGGAGAAAGGCCTGCTGGCCATTTCAGGTGAATCGTTCTCCCGGCCCTTTTGCGGATTATACGACACCGTTCATGGTAAAAAAACCGGCCACGATCGGTTCGACCAAGGCAAAATCGACGGCACCGCAGATAGCAACATCGGCACGGTTCTGGGCCAGAAACATGGCGCCGATAATCATCGATGTCAGACCTGTGGCGCAGGCGGTAATGGTGGAGGTAATCGGCCCCTGAGCTCCGGTCAGCATGGCTATCTTGCCACCAACCATGTTGATGCAGGAGTTGGGATTCACATAGGGAAGCGGCAGTCTATTTTCAGCCTGCAGACGCCTGTCGGCATTCAGCACCGCATCCAGTCCGCCGATGGCCGAGCTATAGGTAACCGCTGTTCTGAGGGCGATTTCCGGAGTATCTCAATCCCGCTTCGCTTAAGTGCCCTTGTCACCGAGAGCATGGAATACTTAAAAACCGGCGAACTCCAGGCTGCTTGATGCCGGGCGGAAAGAAAGGGATAGTCTTCCTGATCAATATCAGCAACCTGACCGGCAATATGCACAGGAAAATTTTCCGGCAGGCGAAAGCGGGTCAGTGGGCCTATGCCGCTTTTCCCGGCAAGGGCCAGCCGCCATTGCTGCTCCAGATCAGTTCCCAGAGGAGAGATGGCGTCGTAGCCGACAATGACCGCATCTTTTCCTCCCATCGCCTACTTACCAGGGGATAAATTGATAGAGCTTGGCAAACATTTCGTAGACCTCGATCCAATTCTGCAGGTCTTGGGAGTTTTAATATGCGCCCGCTTATTGACCATCACCCAGCTCATATGGGCCGCACCATCTTTGCAGGTACAGCAATCGCGGGTTTCCGAGGTACAGCAACGATGCATGGTCTGCAGATCGGATGACCAGCGAATAAAATTGGTCAACCTTTTAGGCCGGGGCTCCCTTTTGTCGATGGGTTCGGTCACCGAGGGACATTCCATCCAGCCAAACGGCCGGCCCAGCATTTTACCTGTGGTGATGATCTCGTGATAATATCTGGAAGAAATCACCGTCTCCGGATAGTTATCCAGCAAGTCCATCCATTTCCTGGCGGACGGCAACCAGTTCTTCCGGCTGCCAGGAAAAGCCGTCGACATGCTCGTCATTGGACAGCAGCTGCATATGCACCTTCAGTCCGACATCTTTGATCTTACGGATGATTTTTTCTGTTTTGCCAAGCTGTTTGGGGGTGATGGTGTAGAGATAATAGGCGTGGGGGTCGCCACCGTAGTTGGCGCTGGAGATCTTGAAAGTGTCCTTGCCGCGCAGAATCGTTTCATCTTCCGCGTCGCCCCACAAAGAAATACCGACCATCATGTCCGGGAAACGGTCCCTGGGGACCTTAATCAAGCCATTGGTGGCGCAAAAAGTGGGCAATCTCTTATAAAATGCTTCGACACGATCGAGGCAGAGCGTCGGTTCGCCGCCGATCAGAATAGCCAGATTCACACCGCGGGCCATCTCCTTTTCGACAAAGGCATGCCATTTGCTGACATCCTTTTCCTCGGATGCCACTTCATGTTCACCGGAGGAAAAAAAGAAACAACCCTTGCAACGCAGGTTGCATCGGTCGGTCACATCATAGATGGAACTGCGGATATTGAGCTTGGAAATCTTTTTATAACGCTCATACCAATGGTCATCGAGGAGGGAGCTGACGGTTATCATGATCTTTACGAATTGCTTAAAGGCGGTTGATAAAGGTATCACAAAGATTCGGCCCCTTATCATATCCTCTGACCCAGACGGCAAGATAGGTATCCGCATAGTCGAGCCAGGCGGAAAAAGTCACGGGATCTGTAGCATGACGATACATTCTGGCCGTGACAACGGCACTTCCCGCGGCATAATGCCGGCAATCGTTGCAATCGGTATCCGGCACACAACAGGCGGCATCACGATTCCACTGCAGATCGGTTCGATATTGTCTGAATGATCTGCCAAGCCCTATATCCGTTGAGGGATTCATCCGGGATAGGTGCAGGAAAAAAGTGCATGCAATCCCTCTCTTCCAGTATGGGCGACAATATTATAAGGTGAAAAAAGAACGGTTTGCGGAAATTCCGAAAGCAGCTCGCTCATAACCTCCCGTGTTTTCCGCAGTGATTCGCTGGTATGACGAGAGGACCGTTATAGCCGACAGGAGCGGAAAACATATTAAAAGTGATTTGCTGACCATTTTCGGAGAGCATCCGGTCACTTCCCGAACTTCATCGATGTTATATGGAGTAAAAGTGTAAACAAAGACCGCTCTTGGATCATCCTTATAATTGGCCATCTGCCTGACCAGCATGTCCGGGGCCTTCCGAATGTTCAGGCTGGTTTGGTCATTGCCCCAAACTGATATATGGATTCGGTAATCTATCGCCCGGGGGATTGGTTTGAGGCCGTTCGTGGCTATCGCCCCAAGAGGAATGACCTGGTAGCAGACCTTGCACAGCTGGGGCACCAGTGAGGGTTCGGCTCCGGCAAGCACGACAAAAGTTATGCCCCGCTGCTTTTCGGACTCCAGAAGCTGCCTCCAGTCTGTTTCACTGTTATTTTCGGCGGCAAATTGTTTCTCGCCGACGAAATAATAACAACCTTCGCATCGGATATTGCACCGGTTGCTCATGTCATAGGTGGATTCACGCAGAAAAAAATAGCGACGAACTTTCTCCCACCGTTCCCGTATAACCGGATCTGCTATGATATCAGAGAATTTGTATTGCTGTTCCGCAGACATCTATTCGTTGCTGTTGAGTTTGTCTTCGATGTACCGGGCAATGATACGAACGGTGGTCAACTTGGGATAATCATCCTCGTCGATCTGTATCTCATATTCGTCTCTTAAAAACAGGGCTACGGTTGCCATGTCCATAGAGTCGATTCCCACCTCGTTCACCAAATCCAAATCGGCATCAAAGGTCTCGGGGGTAACATCTTCAAGTTTGAGCTCGTTGATGATGATTTCAGAAATTCGGGTGATGGTCTGAGTAATGTCGTTGCTCATGAATTTGTAATTTCTTCTTGTTCGCGTTTTCGTATTGTTGTTTTGTAACCGTTCAGCAGTGCCCCGTAGGCGCATAAGCAGGCGGACGGGCTATAGTTAGGCTATGCACGGCTGCCTGATCGTGCGCATATGGGGTGCTGCTGAATGTTTACATAGTTTTGGCAAAAAACATCCAGCCGGAACAGACATCTTCGCTCCTGCTGGTAATCTTAAAATTATATCGATCTTGATTATCGCCGCATGTGACGTGAATATCAAGGGATTCCCCGGGTCTGATAATTTTTCTGAATTTAACCCGGCTCACCCCCGTCATACATAAATTACCTGCCCCGGACTTGGCGATAAGGTCGGCAACTATTTTCAACTGGGCGATTCCCGGCAGAATCGGATTTTCCGGAAAATGTCCTGAAAACCAGGGAGAATCACCATCAATAGTCACGGATGCAATTATTTTACCTTGTTCCATTTTTTAGTCAAATAGTCAATACCACAAGTCATCCGGTTACAAGTATTCGTATCAAGACAATAAACAACCGATCCTCGTAATGTATCGAACACCTGCATTTCGGCAAAAGCCGACAAAAGGCAAATTTATACCACTTGAACCGGAAATATACAACAGGTAAGCCTCCATGGATTTTGTAACCGTTCACCGGGAATAGCAAAATGCTCGCATACCCCCAGCTCTGTAAACGTTCACCAGTACTCCAGAGGCGCATAAGCTGGCCGACGAGCTATAGTTGGCATATGCACGGCGGTCTGATCGTGCGGATATGGGGTGCTGGTGAAGGTTTACTAGATTTTTCCGGCACCGATATCTTCAGATTCATCGTTTCAGGTTTTCTCCGTATCGGCTTTTTCCTGTTGAAGCCCAACCAGTAAATGTTGTATGTTTATTCCACCTCATGAAGAAAAGGGAGACAGGAAAAGACACATGAAGAGAATTCCGGAACCAGAACTCATGAACGACCCCAAACAGGCCGCTGTTTATGCAGGACCTGAGCTGAACAACGCCTACTGGCTCTTCGTGCAATTTTTCCAGAAGTATTTCCCAAAGCTGGTACCGGACGATGCAATTCTCGATCTAGGCTGCGGACCGGCTGCCATCCCTCTTCGCCTTGCCCGAATTTTCCGCAATTGCGAGATACACTGCGTAGACGGAGCTGCCCATATGCTGGCCCAAGGCGAGGAAGCTGTGCAACGGCAAGGACTGGAACATCAGGTGTTTTTCTTCCAGGGCACCCTGCCGGACAAGCTGCCCCTGCCACGAGAGCGATACGGAATCGTCATCTCCAACAGCCTGCTGCATCATCTTGAAGATCCCATGATCCTGTGGAATGCCATCCATGAGTACTGTCTCCCGAATGCAGCGATCCTCATTATCGATCTTCTGCGCCCGGAGAGCGAAAAACAGGCCCGGCTCGTGGTAGACAAATATTTGCCCCATGCACCGACGATGCTGCGCCATGACATGCTGCTCTCACTATGCGCCGCATTTACCATGGATGAGGTGGCCACGCAACTAGAGCAAGCGAACCTGGCTGAAAGCCTCACTCTGACCACGACAACTTCCTTCCAGTTTGCCGCCTACGGCCATCTACAGGAAGGAGCTTGAATACTGCTGGTTGACCAATATAACAGAAACACCTGTTCGCACGCGCGAGACACCAGTTGGATCTCACCACAAAGAGCAGGCAATTACCGACGAAGAGTCCCCGTGCTTTGCGGGGATTTGAACAGATCTCGACAGGAAAGCACATGAAACTGAGCGTGGCTGCGAATTGGGACATGTCATTACTGGACGGCCTGGCGAACATCCCGGAGGTGACGTCGATCTATGCCAAATTACCCTTCGATGTGGTTGGTGGAGGCCGGGCCGGTATCGTGCTGCCCACTATAGACTGGGATTCCGCCGTTGCCTACATAGATGCCGCGCACGAACGCGGCCTGTCATTCTGTTACCTCATCAATGCCCCCTGCCTTGGTAATTTGGAGCAAACGGCGGAAGGGAAGAAACAGCTGCTTTCCTTCGTTGGTCAATTGGTCGATGTCGGCGTTGACAGTGTATCGATTGCCAACCTTGCCATTGTTGCACTGGTCCGCCACAATTTTCCGGCACTGGCTATACGCGGCAGCGTTCTAAGCTGGCCGACGAACCTCCCCAGATTGAAATACCAGGAAGCATTGGGCATTGCTCCCCTGCTTATTCCCTACAGTGAATTCAACCGTGACTTCAAAATGTTACGGACAATCCGTTCAGGGCTTTCCTGCGACGCGCAACTCTTTGCCAATATCTGTTGTATCTACAACTGTCAGTATCTTGCCGAACATGCGAGCAGCGTGGGTCATTCATCCCAGATAACCTTGAATGACCAGCATCTCAACCAATGTCAAAACCAGCGCCACAACCAGCGTCCTGATGCCTTTCTCGATTTTTACCTCTGGCAATGTACCCGCCGGCGGCTGCTTCACCCCGAACTGCTCCTGATGAGCCGCTGGATTCGTCCCGAGGATCTTCACATCTATGAAGTCATGGGCTTTGATGAATTTAAGATTATTGACCGTTCCCGTTCGACGGCCTGGTTGTTACGCGCTACCAAAGCGTATGCCGACCGTCACTACCCGGGAAACCTGTTGGACATCCTCTCACTGGAGCTGCTGGGTGATCCGGCCGGATTTCACCATGATATAGAGGATCAGATACGTGAGCGGATACGATACTATACTACGGAGGAACGGAACCTGATGCGGCGTATGCTTAAGCTGCGGCGCCGGCTGCTGGCCCTGGATCTATACATTGACAATGCTGAATTATCGGACTTTCTTGATGGATTTTTGAAAATTCGCTGCGCGGAAACATATTGCGAAGACTGCCGTTACTGCCATCGTTACGCAAAAAGGGCCATCCGTTTTGACCAAGCCGAAGCCGAAAAACTGGCAAAGGATATCGGCGACCTGCTGCAGGATTTCCTGACAGTCTCATCCTGAAATAATTACAGGGCTACCGCCTTTTGAAGGGGCGGGTCCCTGTGCCCACCCTTCTATGCACAGCAGTCTAATCGCGTGTAGCCGGCGGATGGTGTGCTGGTGAATTATTAGTTTTTTAGCGCGGCATTTCGCCAACAGGTAGGATCCGAAGCTAGATAATCCCCGGTGAGCTGGAACGCCGCGCCTCTGCAGCCATAACACTCCTCTGCTTTCTCGCAACTCGCGCACTCTCCTTTTATCATCTGCCGATAATTCTTCAGATTATTGATTACCTCGCTCTTTTTCAGAATTGAGCCGAGTTTTTCGTGGCGAATATTTCCCTGGGAAATGGTAACACCGACACAGGGCATAACCTCGCCGGAAGCGGTAACGACACAGGAAACCTGGTGGCGCATACATTTATTGCCGACCAGCGGTGGCTGGGGTTCCCATACGCGGCCAAACTTTTGCCGATCAATCTCCGCAAGCCGGACAAATAACTCTTTTAATTCTCCCGATTCGACGCCAAGCCAATTATTTCCGAGGGCATTGGCCTGGGGCGTGATAACTTCAAAGAATGGTTCAATATTTTCTTCGCGCAGCCACTGCCACATTGCAGGTAATTCTTTGATATTCTGCCGGCAAATTACCGTGCTGATGGCCAGAAACAGCTCCTTGGACGGATAGCCGGCCGCTTTCAGTGCGGCGAGCGCATGGCCGATGGTTTTGAAGGCACCCTTCTTCCCGGCCAGCTGATCCTGAATTATTTCGTCGCGGGAATTCAGTTTCAAGGCAACCCGGACCTTTTCTTCAGCCAGCACGGCAGCCAGCTCCTCGCCAATTCCGGAACCATTGGTAAACATCTCTATCTCAAGGCCCTCTTTTCCGAGAAATCGCAGCATCTCGACAAGATGCGGATAAATGGAGGGCTCTCCACCCAGAATGATGATCTTTCGTGCCCCCAGCTCCTTGGCCTGCAGGATGACGTCTTTTATTTCTTCCCTGGAAAGCTCATCGGCATTCTGTATTTTTGCATCGACATAGCAGTAGCAGCAGCGAAAATTGCAGATCCGGCTAAATTCAATCTCCATGGAGAGCAGTCTGTCCGCAGCCACGGCATCACGGATTTCCTGCTCGGTAAATTCCAGATTATATATCTGCATCCTGCTTAATACTCCTCAAGATCCTGAAATCTATTCATATTTCCCCAGCGTTGCACTTCTTTCCGGTATCGGCCCTGCCAGCCGATTTTTCTCATGATCCTTTTATAGCGGAATTTCAGCAGTGGTTTGAAGAAAAAACGCCAGATGGAAATCCATGCCCAACCCTGGTCTCTAACCTGGGCCGGAGGATTCCAAAAGCCTAATACTACCTGACGCTGATACCAGAACTGGTATTGCAGCTGCTCCGGATCCAAATACTTTGTCCGCACATTCGCCCATAAGCCGTTATATTTTTTATAATCGGTAAGGTTGGTTATCAAACCCTGATCAAGGAGGTGCTGACGCATTCCGGTTTTCAGGTAAGGAGTCAGTACCTGACAATAAGCGGCATCGGCATTAAGTGATTTGAGGAATTCATAATTTTCCCTGATCGACCCTTCATCATCTTCAGGAAAACCGAATATAAGGCCACCAATAACCATCATGCCGTATTTATGACAGTTTTCAATGGCCTTTCTGGCATACTCCACAATATTTCCCTTGTCGGCAACGCTCAAATTCTTTTTCGAGCCATTTTCAATACCAAGGAAAACAGAACAAAAACCGGCTGCCGCCATTTTAGCGACCATCTCTTCATTTTGCGCCATGGAGACGCAATCGGCCTGCACAATGATGCGAAGTCCGTCATAATTCCTGGCGATGATTGCATCACATAATTCGATTACCCTCGAAGGCTGCAAGACCATATTATCGTCGGTGATAAAGATATATTTAGTTTTCCGTTGATAATAGATATCGTCGATATCTTCCAATACGCGACTTATGGGGTAAGTTCGAAAGGTGCGGCCGTACATGTGCTTCATTGAACAGAAGTTGCATGAACGTGTACAGCCGCGCGAGGTTTCGATAAGTTCAATTTTGGAATGAAGTATATGGTATCCCCAGGTCAGCCTGCGTTTGTCCCGGATCGGCAGTTTCAAGGTGCTGAGATCCAGGTTTTCACTCCGGGTATTATGTATAAAAACTCCATCTTTTTTATACGACAGAGAAGGGATATCAGCCAGTTTGTCACGACCTGCCAGCGCATTGACCAGACGCCTACAGGCTTCTTCCCCTTCACCCCGAACGAGAAAATCAATCCATTGGGCCTCGCTGGATGCCGCGGTCTCCTCATACATCAGGGTGGCGTGATAGCCGCCGATAACAATTTTGACATCAGGACGCAATTCTTTAATCAGGTGAGCGATTTTGATACACGTGTCATACTGCCAGGCCATGGCGGAAAGTCCAACCAGGTCGGGCTTGATTTTTTGTATCACCTTGGTGAGATATTTTTTAATCGAACGTCGTTTACGAATAAGGTCGATGAGATACACCTCATGTTCCGCATCGATATTGCCGCCGATACAGGCTATGCCGTGATTGGGCAGATGAACTGCCATCTCATGAATGATGATCGGCACCACATCGGGCATGGATATCAAAATAACTTTCATATCTGTCTCTCGCAATACGCCTGCCGCACCCGCTGCTCAAGTTCAACCGTGGAAGGGGGCTTATGTTGATAGTCCGGTTCGATACGCTCGATAATTTTAACGCTGATACTGTTTTTTATCCTGGTATTAAAGAAAAACTTTCCGGGAGTAAACAATTTATCGGTATTACAGATTTCCAGAACACAAATGGGTGCCTTGCACATCCTGGCAATTTTGAACGCTCCTTTGTTCAAGTCACCGAGTTTGCCATCCCGGCTCCTGGTTCCCTCCGGAAAGATAAAAAGATTACCTCCCGACTTCAGATACGATGCCATTGTCTCCATCTGCGCGATCATCATCCCGGCAAACTCGCCTTCACTGGTAGCCGGAAAATACCCGGATTTTTTAATTATCCAGCCAAATATCGGCATCTTGAAAAATCGAGTCTTAACAATCGTCCTCTGTTGGGGAAAAAGAGCGATGAGCAACAATGGATCAAGATAGGACAGGTGGTTGCAGACGATAACCGAAGATCTGATTGCAGCGACTCCTTCATCTATTTCCAGTTTGTGACTGGGAGCAGCCGCCCTGACTAAAGCAAAAAATACCCGGTAGAATTGACTGTTCAATCGCTGAAAGGCGAGTTCCGGATTTTTTGAAACAAGAGCGCAGGCAAGATAGCGCCAGGAAAAAAATAGAATGAACCCGAAGAGAAACCAGGCCCAGCAGAGAAAAGTGACAAAGCAGTCAACACTCCGATTTGCCCAAAGACGAAGTCCGCACGTATCGGCAACGGGTTCGGGGCAGGGACAGGAACTGTTATGAGTCTGCATCTCTGCCATTTTTTATAAGTAGACAGGTATTCACACCGCCAAAGGCAAAATTTTGAATAGCTGCTATCCTGGCCTCGGTGTTCGTCAGTTCACGGGTGTGCCGCAGCATGTTGCAGCGATCATCGACATTCTCCAGATTGAGGGTGGGTGCGATAAAACCCTGTTCCATCATGTAGAGGGTCAGAACGGTCTCGATCACCCCACAGGTTCCCATGGTATGCCCCATATAGCTTTTCAGACCGGTAACCAGCGGCTTGTTGCCGTAGACTGCGTCGATCGCCTGAGCTTCTATAACATCACCCATTTTAGTAGCCGTGGCGTGGGCGCTGATAAAATCGACCTGACGGGCATCTATTTCCGCATCAGTAAGAGCCAGGCGTAAAGTAGCGGTAATGCCGTTGAGATTTGGTAGAATAAGATCTCCGCCGTTGTTGTTGCAGGCAAAACCGATAATTTCTCCCAGAATGTCGGCACCGCGATTCTTAGCCGATTCGTACTCTTCGAGCAGCACAGCTCCACCGCCCTCCCCTACCACCAATCCATCTCGATTGGCATCGAAAGGACGGGGGGTACACTCCGGCGTTCCATTATAATTCACCGAGCAGGCCAGCAGGTTATCAAAAACAGCCACGGTGGTGGTATCGTACTCATCCGCTCCACCGCAGATCATCGCGTCCTGCATGCCGTACTTGATCATTTCATAGCCATAACCAATGGACTGACTGCTGGTCGTGCAGGCTGTGGAGGAAGCGATGATTCGCCCGGTGATGCCGAACATTCTGGTGATGTTTACCGCCGTGGTATGGACCATGGAGCGAAGATAATCAACCGCTCCGATGGAGGAAAACTTTGACTCAAGATCATGAAAAAATGTCTTGTAGATTTCGCGCTGGACGGTTGGACTGCCGTGGGTTGAGCCAAAGGCCACCCCGAGACGGCCGGAGGTGATACATTCACGGCTCAGCCCGGAGCTTTCCAAAACATCCTTGGCAACCTGACAGGCATAATACGCTACAGGCCCCATGGTTTTTGTGTATTGTCGCTTGAAGCCATATTCTATTGGGTAATCCACCGTGCCGAAAACACGGGAGTGAATATGCTTTGACAACAGTCCATCGTCGCGCAGGGCTCTTACTCCGGATTTACCCTGACGAAGATTTTCGATGATGTCACTTTTCTTATAGCCAATGGGAGTAATGGCGGAGCAGGCAGTGATGACAACGCGTCGTTTCATGGAATGAGACCGGCTTATGAGGTTAACTTGGAAAGAACATTTCTTCTCGGATCGGCACAGTTCAGAAAAACAAAAATCCCCATATTCGTACTCTTTCAAGCATTATTTTTCATGAATAGCGAGGAGTCGGAGGTGGAGAACATTCTCAGGCAGCCTTCCGGCTATGTATTTCGAGCTTCTTGAATTCTTTCGACATAGTCAAGGATATCATTAATCGTCCGTATTCCCATAGCTTGTTCTTTTTCTTCCCGGGTGAAGGAAAATCCGAGAAGAATCTCAATTTTTCCAAGTAGTTCAATGGCGTCAATACTGTCAAAGCCGTGGTCGTCCCGGAGGTTGTCATCCAGGCCGGGTGCTTCAAATTCAAAATCCTCGGTAAGAATAGTCAGGATTTTTTCTTTAAATTCATCTTTGGTCATAATAGAAATAGGGAGGTCGAGAAATTTTTGAAAAAGAATAAATACTTATCTCTTTATAGTTAAACCGGACAGGCGGCAAGTTGAGTGGGATACTACACACTTTTTTACTATTTCAAAAGAAAATATTCAACCACTGAGGGAGTCTATTTTAGTGTTATAACCAGATAAGATGGTAGACATATTTGAAAAAACAAGTGACATCACAGCACTTCCTCCCAGGTGGAAGTTTTCACCAATCTCAATCGAATAGTAAAAAGTATTCTCATCGATGTAATCGTTCACCGGTCTACACTTAAAGACCGCATACCACGGAACTAATCTTCCCATTATTGAGAATGGAAGTCCAGCGGGCAGCATCAAAAAAATCTTGACATAACAAAAAAAATCAGCAACCAGTTACCAAAAGGGTCTCTGCGCCGGATGTCTGGTAATTTCAATTATCTTCCGGAGATAGCCCTCAAAAAAATCTCGCTTCCGTTCTTTAGGGCAATTGTTCAATAATCAAGATAATCTCGTAAAAAACTAAAATTTCAGATGGCTAAGTAAAAAACCTTCATATGCGAGGCGCGCAAAATCTCTATCATTTCGGCGTACTAAAGTACGTCGTAATGATAGAAAATTTGCAGCAACGAAGCAGATGGAGAGTTTTTACGACGCCATCAATCAAGACAAACTCGTAAAAACCTAAAATTCCAGATGGCTAAGTAAAAAACTTCATATGCGAGGCGCGCAAAATTTCAATCATTTCGGCGTACTAAGGTACGTCGTAATGATTGAAAATTTGCAGCAACGAAGCAGATGGAGAGTTTTTACGACGCCATCAATCAAGGCAATCATGAATATCAATACAAGATGGGTTCATTTATTTACACAGCAGCAAATTAGCCGTTTTACCGTTTTTATTCTCCTCTGGATGTCAGGGATAACGGGTTGTTCAATGTACACTCTGCGGCAGGAAGTCGATACCTTGAATGATTCAAAAGTCCTGGTCGGAACCATTCTGGCATCAGGAGTTGTTGAGAAAGCACCTATTATAGTCCTTGCCTACGCAAAAACCGGAGCAAATCTGAAAATTGCTCATTTTACCGAACTGCATGAACCTGGACCATACGAATTGATTGTACCCAAGGGTGAATATTTTATCTTCGCTTTCGTGGATATCAACCGGGATTTGAAGTATCAGGAAGGTGAACCCTGCGGCCAATATAGTGATCATAGTCTGTCCGTGAAACATTCGGGTGGTGTAGTTATCAATCTAAATATTGCTCTCAAAAAACATGAAGACGGTATTGATTTCCCGGCAGGAACGGTTGTGGCTCAAACCAGACCGAAATATCTCCACAGCACCTCGCCTGGTGCCATAGCCACTTTAAACGATCCTCTTTTTGATCCTGAAAACGGGGTGAAGGGCTACTGGCAACCGCTGGAATTTTTCAGAAAGAACGGCGGCAATGTCTATTTTCTCCATCCGTACGATCCAAAAAAAATTCCCATCCTGTTTGTGCATGGCGCCACAGGTTCGCCACGCGGGTGGGAGTACCTGGTGTCAAATATCGATTTAAACCATTATCAACCCTGGTTCTATTATTATCCTTCCGGAGCGTCGCTCAAATCCATGGCCGATCTGCTCTTCTGGAAGATATTCAACCTGCAGACAAAATATCAATTCAAGGATTTAGATATAATTGCCCACAGCATGGGAGGACTGGTAGTCAGATCCTTTCTTGTTGACCATGGCCGGCAATTTCCCTCAATAAATACGTTTATTTCTCTGTCAACACCTTGGAGTGGTGACCGTCTCTCTGAAATGGGTGTCAAATACTCACCCGGAGTAATTCCTGCCTGGAAGGATATGGGACTTCAAAGTGAATTCGTCCGGGCACTTTACCGAAAGCCCTTGCCCGAGGGCATAAATTTCTACCTTCTTTTCGGCCATGAAGGTAACCGCAACCCCTTTCGATCCAATAATGACGGAGTTGTCACCCTGGAAAGCGAACTGGATCCCCGCGTCCAGGAAGAAGCTAAAATGGTTTATGGATTCAAGGAAGATCACAGTAGTATACTATCAAGCAAACGTGTTGCCACCATTATCAATACCATCCTCACTTCAAATAACAGGGCAACAAATGATGGAATTGCGCGCTCTGAAGGAAAGCTGAAAGTCCATTATTCCTGTGCAGAGGATCAATCGTGCGAAATCATTGGGTCGCAACTCTATCTTTTGCCCATTCGCCAGGAGCCGGCCAAAGGCATCTTCATCAATCTGGGAAGTGATGGAAACGGACGCGAAATTGGACCATTGCCTGCGGGAGAATATACCGTAAGCCTGTTATCCGAATCCTATCGGATGGACCCCGCTCGCGTTACCATCGTTATTAAACCGGATAAAACGGCTACTGCTACATTCAGGTTGAGTCCTGATGGAACTGTCATCGATTATATCCGGCGAAATTTTTATACAGACACGGATCCTGCTGGTACATATGGGCTTCCGGCGGAAGATATCACAATTCGTTCGATCAGATTGACCGGCAAGGGTGTTGATCGAACACTCGTCCCTACCAAAGAAAATGTTTTCAAGATGTTGGAATATGCTCTGGACGCTAGAGACTGGGCTACTAATACGATTTTTGCTTTTTATAATCTGCCGGAGGGGGATTACCGATTGATCCTCGATGCGGATGGCTATGAGCGAAGTACCGTACTAAGACAGATCGTCCCCGGCCGACCCAACATTTCCAATGGTATCGTCATGACGCCGTTGAAAAAAAGCGATCAACGGTAAGATCAAGTGTTATGACTTGTACTGAGACAAAACCGAATGCAAATCGGTTGATCAAGTTTACTACCAAAATTTGGCAGCAAAGAAGGAAAAAATCATGAACGATCACAACATTCCGTTTCAAACGATTGATTGGACAAAAATTCCAAAGACAGAACACAAAGGTGAAACAGGCATCGCCTATTGGCAATCCCTGGAATTTCAAGGACTACGGATTCGGATCGTCGAATATTCCAGAGGCTATCATGCCGATCATTGGTGCAAAAAAGGCCACATCGTGCATTGCTTAGAGGGAAGTGTCGTCAATGAACAACAGGATGGCACACAATCCATTCTGACTCCGGGAATGTCATATGTGGTCTCGGATGAGTTAAGTTCGCATCGCTCAGTTACCAAAGATGGTGTAAAGTTGTTAATTATCGATGGAGATTTTTTGAAATTGAAAACCTGATTACGTCAATTATGCTCGCAATGTTACAAAACTTTGATGCACGCATGTTCCATTGCTTTGATTGCGAATAATGCACACCATGTTTAGACAAAGTATCTCTTCACCCAGAATTGTAAAGTGCTCGCATGACCCCAGACCTGTTAATGTTCAGCAGTGCGTAAGAAGGCGCATAAGCAGGCCGACGGACTACAATTGGTGTAATGCGGTGCTCCATCGTCCGCATATGGAGTACCGCCGACTGCTTATGAACGTTGTGCATAAAGAAGGAGTCCAATGATGGAACCAACAGTATCTATTATTATTCCGAGTTTTAATTCAGCCAATTATCTAAACGACAGCATCGGCAGTGTCTTATCCCAAACCTATGATGAATTTGAGTGTATCATTATCGATGATGGTTCAACGGACGACACTAAATCAGTAGTCGAAAAGTTTATTGCCGGAGATTCCCGAGTTAAGTATTTTTATAAACAAAATGGAGGAGTTGCATCTGCGAGAAATTATGGAGTTTCCAAGTCACGGGGATCCTGGATACAGATTCTTGATGCGGATGATTGGTTATATAGCACTAAAATTGAAAAACAACTTTCATCCGTAAATATAAATGAAGGAACGCAAAAAAAAATTCTAATATATTCTGATTACGAAATCCAAAACAACAAAAATGAAAAGATAGAAAATAAAGAGGTAATAATTGGCGAACTAACCCAAAAAGAATTCATCAGAAAAATTGTTGGCAGAAAAAAGGGTTTATTTCAACCGACACCACTGCATATAAACAATGTGTTGATGTCAAGAAATATTTTCTGCGAGTATACGTTTAACGAGAATATGGTAACTTGCGGAGATCTCGATTTTTTTTATAGATTATTAAATAGCACGATCACTTGCAAGTATGTTCCTATGATAAGTATGTGTTACAGATCTAACGACAATGGTGTTTCAAAGAATGTTCAAAATTTGAATGCTGGATATACCGCTTTTCTGGAATCAATTTTACAATACAATAAATCGGACCTGGAATTATTTCCAAATCTGCGAAATATTTTTGAAATAGCTATTATGGATGATAATAATTCCATTTATAACCGATTAAAACGAATTATTAGGGAAAGCAAGGTGCCCTATTTTTCAAAAATCATGAACAGAGAATTCGACATCAGATGGCTGATCGTTCTTCTCGATAAATTCAATATCCTGTTTTACTCAATTAAATCGTTTATACTTGTCAAAAGGTATCTGTCATCCTTTTCGAAAAGATTCCATTTGCTATCAAAAAAAATTTATCGCCAGGTAGTCCCGTCTTAACACTATATAAAAACGGATAAAACAAAGATTTCGATCTAAATCAAATGTAGTAGTTCACCGGGAACAGCAAGCTATTCGCATAACTACGACTTGTAAACGTTTAGCAGTGAATAAACCGATCGAAATGATACCATTCAAAAGGATGTTGCCGCAGGGATTGTTCCAATAAATCGGCATATTGCTGGGCAGCTTGGCGATGGCTTCGGCTCTTGCCCCGCGGGAAGCCGGCTGGATAGCAATAGGATCGGACAGGGTAAAATGATAGCTGTTTTTGCCGGTACGAAAAGCAAAGAACACAAAGAGCGGAGCACCAGACACCATGAGCGAAAATAAAAGGCGCTTCGGGCAGATAGGCGTATGGCCCAGAAAGGTGACGCGGCACTTTACGTTGATCGCTTCGCCAGACGATATCTCCCGCCATGGAAACCAATCCTCCTGCCTGTAAAAAACGAATGCCTTCCACCGCGGAAAAGGCGAATTGTTTTCTTGATCCTCACCGATGATGGTTACCCCTGATCTGCGCAGATCGTTTTTCTGCATCCGCTCCACTCCTTCTTTTTCCTTTACTCCCATGTAGAGCAAGAGCTGCAGATCATCTTCTCAGCTGTTTGAACAGCAGTCGCTGCCATCTCCCAGTTGCCGAGATGAGACATGAGAAGAAGACCGCCTTGACGGCCGATAACCGCCTCCAGTTTCTCCCATCCTCCGGCGGTAAAAGTCGCCGACTTGGCGTGTCCCACCAGGAACCTGTCAAAATGGATGGTGGTGAAGTTCTGATATTGCCTGAAAGTACACCAAAGGTGGATAAAACCTTCCACGTTCGGGATAAAGGGCGGCATAGAAGCGGCGGCTTTCAGGAACCCGCCTGGAAAAAAAAAATACCCAGTGGCAATAATCCGGGCGATAAGGATCAAATAACCATGGGCCGCACAGACTGGCAAACCTGACCAGCAGTTTATACCAGAAACCGTTCATGGTCGAAAGATCCGGAAGATGCGGGCAAAAATCAATCTGCTGAATGTTGCGGAATTACGCCGGAAATCAAGCCAGGGCTGAAAATGGCTGACTCGCTCTCCTTTTGCCTGATAAACTACCGATACCGGAACTTCTTTATTTCAATCCCCTGTTGCCGGCCTTGACCAGTACCTCCACCTCGAACTGGTATCGTCTGGCCTTGACGCCAAGCTGCAGACGCTTCCGGAATCGGATAGAGCCTGAAGCCGGACTGGGAATCGACCGACTCAGTGGTCCACCGGCAGCCCAGACCCAGAAATTGGAAAATTTGCGGCCGAATCTGCTGGTCCAAGGCACGTTTTTGTGATTCTTCCATCCCCTGTCGTTTGCCGATAACAATGCACCTTTCACCGACACTTACTGCGGCGAGCAATGCTTGGCATCTTCAGGATTATGCTGCCCGTCCGCATCCAGAGTGATTGCCCAGTCACACTCATTTTTCAATGCTGCTGCAAAACCGGTGAGAATGGCGGCGCCTTTACCGAGGTTGACGGAATGGCGCAAGATGCTGATTGCGTTTTCTTCGCTAATCGAATCGAGAACCTGCGCGGTGGAATCTGTCGAGCCGTCATCGATAACAAAGACAGGCAGGCTGAGTTGCAGCGTTTGCCGGATTACCTCGCCTACCTGCCGGCCATGATTGTAAACGGGTATAATGACGGCAGGCTTCATAGTAATAATTGAAAATATAAAAAATTCAATTACTTATAATTAACGCTTTCCCCTTCGACGACATTAAATGCTATCGACCAGGTTCCAGGTCCCATATGAACACCTGAGGTCAGTGATAACGGCGCGAGTAGAATTTCCGCTTCCGGCAATAGATCTCTAACCAGCCGCTGAGCGGTATCCTCTACCCATTGTTCGTTATCCGAATATTGCAGCATGATCACAGGTTCGGCAATTCTATCAAACCGCTCACTCAGTTTTTTCATGGCAAAGTCGAGCTGTCCCTTTCTACTATGCACAACTCCAACCTTGCGCACTCCGGCGCTGGTCGGGCTGATCACGGGTTTCATCGATAACAGATCGCCGAAAAAGCCGCCGGCTCTGGAAATACGGCCTCCGGCTACCAGAAATTTCAGTTCATCAATGAAGACATATTCCATACAGTCGTCGATGGTTTTTCGAGCAAACTCAATGATTTTTTCCGGTATTTCCATGTTCCTTGCCTGTCGGGCGGTCAGCAGAGCGATGAGGGCAAGCCGTCCGGAAGCTGCCCCGGTATCAATTACCGTAAATAGTTTGTCCGGATCATTTTCCTTCTTCCAGGCCATGGCGGTCTCATAGTTGCCGGTAAAGGCGGATCCGACGCAGAGGTACAGGGATCTGCCGAACTGCTGACTGATACTCTGATAGTGTTGATGCCGTTCATAGGTAGAGGCCTGGGCGGTGGTAATTTTCCCCCCCCTGCGCATAAGGGGATAGAGCTGTTCGGGACGATGGAGGCTTTCAGGCCTTGAGCCCTCGCCGGTTATGATATAACTGTCAAGAAGCGTGATCCCAAGACGCCCGGCCATTTCCCGGGTCAACGATCCGGCCGCATCCGTTATAATATGAAGAGGTGTTTTTTCCGCTGGATTGTTGGTGTATTTCCCGGCGCTCTGATCGATTTCCTCAGCGGACCAGGAGACGATTTCACCAAACGATCCAAGCCGTCCCCTCAACAGTGCCGGATCCGGAGTATGAACGTGCACCTTGAGCATGGAGGAATCTTCAACAACCACCACACTCTCTCCCAACTCTGCAAGACTGTCTTTGACCGCAGCCTCTTTATCAGCCGTTTCAATGACCACGTCAACACAATAACAATCGCTGCTCTCCGGACGAAAGGAACTGTTGATGACCAGATTGCCGGCAAATAGCTCCAGGAGCGAACCGGTATTTTCTTTCTGTTGGGTTAAGTGCCTGAAAAAGCCGTCAAAAAAAATATACATAGCAAGGGCGCCGGAATCTACCACTCCCGCTTGCCTGAGTTCGGGCAACAGTTGTGAGGTATCTCGGACAGCCTTTTGCAACGCAAGACTCAATACGGGATAGACGGAATCCGCTTCGGGTATTTCAGCAAGAACCAGGGCAAGGCTGTCGAAAATCGACAGCATGGTTCCCTTTCTCGGCTCGGCAATGGCCTGCCAGGCTTTGTTTTTGCCGGCTTCTGCTTTGTCCGCCAGCTCGGCGTAGTTTTCCGCCCGGCAGAATTCCCGAAAAAAGGCCGCGGCAATATTGCCGGAGTTGCCGGTGGCGCAACGCGCCAGCAGGCGGGGGATTGCCTCGCGGTCATTTCCACAATCCCGAAGGGGTGCCAGACTGATGCGAAGATTGGTCCCGGTATCACCATCGGCGACGGGAAAAACATTGATCCGGTCCAGGAGATCGGCCCAAGCCGAAAAACGCGCATAACCCGCGGCGAAGCTTTGCTGCAGCTCACTCATGTTCTCAGCAGCCGGATAATTGCCGTCCAGTCGTATTTGCCGTTTTCGGTCATCGGAATCTTATCGACTGTTTTCATGCGGCGCGGTAGGGCATATGGTTCAAGCGAGGCGATCAGAGTTTTCTTGATACCCTCCAGATCGGCCCCATTTCCCTGGATTAAGGCGCCGATCTGGTGTTCCCTGCCGCCGGCTTCGGGCAAGGCCATGACCACACAATCGGCGACTCCCTGTTCTTTTTTGATAAGATACCGAATTTCCTCAAGATCAACCCGCTTGCCCCCCACTTTGGTTACCGAATCGGCCCGTCCTTTCAGGGAGAACTCGTTTTTCCCCACGGCCTCCACCCGGTCGTTTGAGGTAAAAAAGCCTTGCTCGTCCACGGGCAGATCGGGGGAAATATAGGCCGAGCGCACTGCCAGGCGATCTTCAACAATTTTCCAGTCAATCGTGGAAAAAGGGCTAAACCATTTTTCTCCAAGATACCTGTTTCTCGTGGCGATACCACCTGTTTCCGTGGAACCGTATACTTCCACCACTCCCACCTTATTTTGGCGGCAAAAGGCTTCATTATCCGCTGCGTCGAGCATACCGGCCGATGAAAATGCCAAGCGCAACGATATATTTTTCTTTACCTCCCTCAACACCCTGTAATGGGCGGGAACGCTTGCCAGAACCGTAGCCCCATGAGCCCCCGCCACCTGCGCAATTTCTCCTGGAAAGGAAGGAGTCTCGCCTACCACAATCGCCGAAGAGACCAGCGGCAACACCACGGAAAAAAGCAGTCCGTAGATGTGATACGGCGGGATGGTAGCCATAATACAGTCTTGCCCGGTTACGGCAAACCGGTCGGCCAGAAAGAGACCTTCACCGAAAATATTCGCCCTTGTTTTGGCCCACACCTGTGGCACACCGGTGGATCCGCCTGTAAAAATTTTCAGCAACTCGGAGCCGGGTGCCGTTTGTTCCTCGACAGGAATTGCCGGCTCCCCTTCCGGCGGAGGGCAAAGCACCTGCACCCCTTCGGGAAAGTCTCTGGCCACATCCGAGATGGCTATTGTAAAACCTGTCGTCTGTTGCATCCGGGTAAGAGCCTTGGCGGAAAACGCATATGGCAGCAGAAGAGTGGGGCCACCGGCAAGAGAAGCCAACAGGGCCGCGGCGATAATCGCTTTATCATCGGCGGCAAGGCAGACAGCCTCACCTCGATTTGCAGGACCAGCCAGCGCACCACGCAGCCAGGCCGCCATTGCATACACTTCGGCAAAGGTGGCTCCGGCACGGACGAATTCTCGATTCGGATATTTGGGTCCCCGCAGCAGGTTGGCAATACCGCGCTCTATCTCTGTCTGAATATCAGCGTTCATCGGTTCTGATTACCGTTTTGCCGAAAGATTGTCCGCTCAATTCCCTGTTTCGCGGCTTGAAGGTATTGTCCGCCATTTCTTTTCTGACAACCTGCTTAAACAGCTTGGCCATTTTAATCGATTGGGGTTCATCCTGATAAAAGGTATTCCAGGCGTAATCGAGGAGTTCCTGCAGCCGTTCCCGGCTCATGTTCTTGGGCTGGAAGACAACCTGGTCGGCGGAAAACTCATTCCAGTCAGTGGACAGGATACGGTTTTGACTGCTCAGCTCAGTATAGGCTTTAGTGTGCGGAAAAGGTGTCAGAACGGTAAATTCGGCCAGATCCAGCTCTATCTCAAGCAGGAAATCGATCAGTTGTTTGATATAATCTTCCGTATGGCTGTCAAGCCCCAGCAAAATTGTGCCTTCAACCCCGATGCCGTAATCGTGATAACGCTTGATCCGTTCCTTGATATAATCCGAAGTATCAAAGACCGCCTGATAGACATACCAAGCCCCGGCTTGGGCAGCCAGATCGAGAACTTCCGGCTTGTCTTCGATGGGATGAGAACACCACTTCTTTTTCAGCGGAATCATCTCCCGGAACAAATCCTTCTCCCACTTAGTGTCCTGGGCCAGGGAATTATCGACGATAAAAAGGCGGTTGTTGTCAATTCCGGCGATCTCGGCCACCGCCTTATCGATCGGCCGGGGGCGAAATACTCTTCCGCCCAGATACGACACGGCGCAGGGGTAACAATTGAATCGGCACCCGCGCGAAGCATGCACCAGGTCGACCATCTGCACGCCTTTGTAATTATAAAGCTTGCGGTTGAGGATATCCCTGCGCGCAGGACCAACTATGGCGATGTCCGGTCTCTCATTGATAAAATCGTAACAAGGCTGCAAATTTCCCTGACGGAAATCGGTAAGAACCTGTTCCATCCTCCCTTCCGCTTCCCCAAGAAAGACCGCATCTGCGTGTTCCATGGTTTCTTCGGCATGCAGCATGGTGGCAATACCGCCAAAAATAACTTTCACCCCTCTTCTGCGATAGCTATCGGCAATCTCCCAGCCTCTTTTGACTTGTACGGTGAGCATCATGGAAATGCCGACGAAATCGACTGCTTCGTCAAAATCTATCTCCTGCAGATTTTCATCGACAAAATCTACATCTACATAGGAGGGAAGTGCTGCCGCGAAGACCACCGGGCCATGAGGAGGCAGATGGAATTCCGTCTGTCTGTCAAGTTTGGCCCATTTGGGATATATGAGTTTAAATTTCATTTGAATTTATCAGCGCTTATCAAGGTCATTTTCAGGGTATAGCCGGTCCGGCCGTAGCTTGTGAGTTCGATAGAGTGAGGGATGAGGCGGGAGCCCTTTTTACTGCATGACTGTCCGGCAATGGAACGTTGCATTTTATGGTCCGGGGTATAGCTGTTTATCTGCCAGCAACCATCAACATCAGGCAGAACATCCACCACCCCATTGCCCGCCTGTGCGTATCGGCAAACTGCTGTCGTACCTGCCGATTGCTCCGGCAACCGTACCTGTCCGATCTGCATGCGGCCTGGAGGCGGCTGAAAGATCGCCCGTATATCGCTTATCAAACCCTCCGCAAATTCGGGTTTGTCAAAGGGTGGCACGGAGCGTCTTACCTCGATGTTCTTATTATGAGGGAAAACCGCATCAAATAGGGTGAGTCCTTCAACCGTCATCAGGGCGCATTCAATATCATCTCCGTCGAGCCTGGTCACTCCAATGACAGTCGTACCGGAGCCGTTTCTCATGGTGAAATCGATGGCATGGACAAATTGCCATTTGCCCCCTCTTGTCTCTCTCTCCTCCCTGCCACTTTCTTCACCGGGAAACACGGCCGCACAGGCTGCCGCCACCTGTCCGTTGTCAACGACTGTCAGTTTCGGCAGGCAAAGCTGGTTTTTTGGCGCGCAGCCCACTATACCAAGCAACAAGACAGGTAGGAAAAGGCGGTAAATCTTCATTTTTCGGTAAACACGGAGTCGGGTATCTCTTCGTTCAGCACTGTATTCTTGAAGGTCATGCTGGTATACGAGTCCGGACCTTCAAAAATAGTTACCCCGTCAAGGAGCCCCTTCCGGTCGGCAAGTTTCAGTTCGATTTTGCTGATCACCCCGGCAAGACCTTGTTCTTTGGGGGTGAGCAGAACGGTATGTTCATCGGCAAAAGAGACGCTGAACATGTCATTGTCGGAAAATCGGCCATCAAGCCAGTTGCTGATCTGACTCAGCATAACCTGCATCGAATCAAGCCGCATTCCTTTGTCCTCAACAAGCCGACCGTCTCTTTCTATATATTTCTTCACATGCCCGCCATCCATGAGCAGGATGGATGGAACCGGAGTTTTGTATTCCCAGCGCAGCGATTGGGGTGCCTGAAAAGTAAAGGTTCCCGTCGAGACAAGAGGACGAATGAGGATTTTCAAATGTTTTTCCTGGATAAAATCCGCCTGGATCGAGTGCAGGCGCAATGGCTCCCGGGCAGAAACCGGACAACTGGAAAGCAGTACAAAAAAGAGAAACAAAATGGTGATCGCGGTGATCGGCAAACCAGTCGGCTTCATTAGAACATTCCACCATTGACCGAAATTACCTGACCGGTCACATAAGAGGCTGCCTCGGAGCAGAGAAAACCCACAACCCGGGCTACCTCTTCCGGCTTGCCGATACGGGCCATGGGAATCATTGCCTTGATTTGGGCTTTCGGCGCAGCGGCAATCATATCCGTCTCGATCAGTCCGGGAGCCACCACATTAACCCGGATACCAAACCTGGCTACCTCGGAGGCGACAACCCTGCTGGCGGCGTTTAAACCGGCTTTGGCCGCCGAATAGTTTGCCTGGCCTCGATTGGTCATCAGGGAACTGGCGGAGGAAATGGACACGATGGCACCCTTATGTTGACGCACCATCTGCTCAACCACCGGTCGGGTCATGTTATAAAACCCATTCAGGCTGGTATCTATGACCGACTGCCAGTTTTCCGGCGGCATCATCATGAAGAGACCATCGGCGACAATGCCAGCATTATTGATCAGGATATCAATACAGCCCAGTCTTTCGGCGACATCTGCCACGACTTTCTCCGTCGTTTGTCCATCCCGGACATCGAACTGGTAGATCTCGCCCCGGCCTCCGGCTTCCTCAACCATAGCCAGGGTCTGCTCCGCCCCGTTTTTGTCACCCATGTAGTTGATGACGGTATAACAGCCGCACCGTGCCAACTCAACACAGATGGCCCGGCCGATCCCTTTGCTGCCACCGGTTACAATGGCAATTCTCCGTTCGTCCTGATTTTTTTGTTCGTTCTGTTCGTTCTGTTTGTTTATCGCTGTCATTTCGCTTTATGCCTGAAAGAGCTGCAGAGTGCTTTTACAGATTAAGATGTTATCCATATGCTGAATGCAGGATACTTCCCGAAGATTTTCGAAGTTATAACTGTTTTCAGCACTGGTAATGATTTCCCCGTCAAAAGGCAGAGAATCAACAAATATTTCGTTTTTTTTGATACCTACCAGCCACCCCATCCGGTCTGAATCAAGCCCCTTGGTCTGTACCCTGTCCCAGCCGTTGCATACCCCCGCGGTTTGTGCAGCCAGCTCGATCAAAATCAGGGGATGCACCCCGTTGGCATCGGCCATGGGCCATGACCTGTTCACACGGCAGAGCGTGAGGGCGTGACTGTTGTCCACTTCAAGAACCTTATCCACCAACATCATATGGCCGCGATGGGGCAGCAGGTCTTCAAGGGTAAGATCGGAAAATGTTATCGTATTCATGGTTTTTCGAGCAAAAAAAGATACCTTAATATTGAAGCAACCGCCACCATAGACGATGACTACGATGACAAAATCCATAACCGTTCACAGAAAATAGGCAAACGAACGTATAACCCTGTACTTGTAAACATTCAGCAGTTCCCCAGAGGTGCACAAGCAGGCTGATGGGCTATAGTTGGCTATGCTCTTCAGCCTGATCGTGCGCATATGGGGTGCTGCTGAATGTTTACCAAAATCTTATTGGCATTCTATCAGATTATTGGCATTATGGTAGGTTTTGGCGTAACATCAAGAATAGTTTTTTAAAAAAACTTGTCATGTCGTCACTCGACTGACAGTTTTATTAATACAACCCAACGTTAAAAGCAAAAAATTATGAGTGAATTGATAGAAGAACTCAAAGTTAAACTTATAGATATTCTGAATCTGGCGGATGTAAAACCTGAAGATTTTGATGAAAACAGCCAGCTGGTCGGAGGCGAGCTCGGCATCGACTCGATCGATGTCCTGGAAATGGTCGTCATGGTGGAAAAAGATTACGGCATCATAATCAACAACCAGGAAGTCGGTGAAAAAGTCTTCTCCTCATTGGCCAATCTTGCCGCTTACATTCAGGAACATTCAGCGGAAGCGGCATCTTGACGGATAAATCAGTTTATATCAGCGGAGCAGGAATAATCAGCGCGCTCGGCTCCGGCCTGGCAGCCACGGAAAAAACCCTGCGCGAGAACCGTTCGGCAATAAAACCGCTGAAGCTGTTTACCTTGCTGCAGGGTTCTCCCCTGCCGGTTGGTGAGATTGTGGGCCTGGAAGGGTCCTCTTCCGTGCCTAGGACTCATCAACTGGCGGGGATCGCAGCCTTACAGGCCATGGAAGGCTACAGCCGCCCTCCCGATGCAATTGTTCTCGCCACCACGACCGGCGGCATTCTTACCACCGAGCAACTGCTCCGAAGTAATGAACAGCAAAAAGAAAGCTATCAATACCATGGTCTGAATACTGTCGCCGACTATCTTGCCGGGGAATTGAACTGTACAGGGCCTGCTCTTGTTGTTTCCACCGCCTGCTCTTCCGGCGTTGTCGCCATAGCCGTGGCTTTAAAAATGCTCCGCAACGGCCAGGCCGAATCGGTACTGGTAGGAGGCGTCGATTCCCTGAGCCGTCTGACCTATTTTGGTTTTCATTCTCTGCAGCTTGTCGACCGCGCGGGCTGCAGACCGCTGGATCAAAATCGACAGGGCATGGCTGTGGCGGAAGGTGCGGGCATGGTGCTCCTCACCCTGGAAAAACCTGCTAACTGCGGTGCAGAACTTCTTGGTGTCGGGCTTTCCTGCGATGCCTACCATCCGGCAGCACCGCATCCTGAAGGACAAGGTGCCTTCATGGCCATGCAGAAGGCGCTGGCCGATGCAGGCTTGACTCCCGAAGACATTGACTACATTAATCTTCACGGCACCGGAACCCCTGATAACGATCTGGCGGAATCCAAGGCCATCCGCAGACTTTTCCCCGATCTTCCTCCGCTTTCATCGATCAAGGGAGCCTCCGGTCATAGTCTGGCGGCCGCCGGAGCTATTGAGGCGGTGGTGTCCACAATCGTAATTTCCAGCAACCTCATGCCCGCCAATACCGGCCTGCAAAATGTCGATCCCGCCCTCGGTCTGTCGCCACTGACAAAACCGCTCACGCGTTCCGCCAAAGCTGTTCTTTCCAACTCTTTTGGTTTTGGCGGCAACAACGGCTCGTTAATAATCGGCAGGCCCGATACATTCGATAAAACGACAACCCAAAAAAATCGATCGGAACTTGCCATTCACGGCCATTCCTGTCTGACCGGAGCAGGCGGCACCATTGAAACCATTGCCCAATTGCAAGAAGGCGCATCCGTAGCCGGAATTGCAGCGCTTGAGACGATTTCAAAAAATCTGCCGCCTCGGCTGATACGCCGGTTGAAGCGGCTACCGAAAGCAACTCTCGCTTTAGCTGTAACGGCCCAGGAAAACTCGGCACTTAAAAACTGCAAACCAGGATCGGTCTTTATGGGGACCGGCTGGGGAGCGCTGTCCGAAACCCATGATTTTCTTACCCGGCTCACCGATTCCAAGGAGCAGTTCCCGAGTCCCACCGACTTTGTCGGCTCCGTCCATAACGGCCCAGCCAGCCAGGTGGCAATACTCATGGAAGCGACAGGTCCTAATATCACCACCAGTGGCGGTGATTATTCTTTTGAACAGGCTCTAATGGCCGCGGAGCTTATGCTGGATAATTCAGCAGACCCCGCTTTTATACTTGGTGCGGACGAAGGACATGAGATCTTTTCCCCACTTCTCGACCCTTCGATCACTCCCGGAACACCGCTTGCCGATGGTGGCGGTGCTCTTGTGGTGAACAGGCAAACAGAAGGTGCGACATGCTGTATCTCGATCCCCTTCTATCGATCCGGCAAAGCTGAAAGGGTGATTGATTCCCTGGTAGATACACTTTCTACTCGCAACCAAGAAAACAATTACGCGCTTATTCTGGCTGGTATTCCTGCCGCCATGTACGGGGAAGGCAAAAATCAGCTTAAGCAGTTTATGAAACTTGCCAAACCATCGGCCCCCGTTGTCGAATACCGTAAATTTATCGGTGAATTTGCCTCCGCCTCGGCTGTCGCCACGGCCATTGCCGCTTCTTTTCTTGATTCAGGGATTATTCCCGGTGCTCTGGCGGGAGGCAGTGATATTGTTATAAACGACCGAGCAAGCAAGATTCTGGTTCTGGGCCTGGGGGAGTATGTTGCAGCCACAGAACTTCGTAAGTCATGATGGCATCATCTTAAAGTTAAGGTTTTTACGAATTTGTCAATCATGAGAATACTGCTTGTTTCACCCAATACCCTCACCGCTCCCTACCCGGTGTACCCTCTCGGCCTCGATTACGTCGCCGGCTCTATCTCTTCAGAGCACGAGGTGCGCATTGCCGATCTCAATGCACTTTCACCGACCGAACTCGATGAAATCCTGCTTAGCTTCTCGCCGGACATCATAGGCGTTTCCTGCCGTAATATTGACAATACAGACGCCGGCGATTCCCGGTATTTCATCAACGGCTACGCAAAACTCGTCTCCCATTTGAGAGCATTATCAAACGCCACGATTATCTGCGGCGGCTGCGGATTCACCATCATGCCGGAACAAATTCTCGCAGCTCTTGGCGCCGATTACGGTATCATCGGTGAAGGGGAGCGATTCGGCCTGGTTGTCGAGGCTGTGAAAAACAGGAGGGATCCGGCTCTAATTCCCGGGGTAATTTCCGCTTCGTCTCCGGTGGGGACCAGGACTCCAGCGCCCTGGGACGGCCCTATACTGCGCGAATTTCGCAACCACAACGCCCATAAAGAATTCTATCTCGACAAGGGGGGGATGCTCAACCTGCAGAGCAAAAGAGGCTGTTGTTTTACCTGCATCTACTGTCCTTACCCCCATATCGAAGGACATAAACAACGCCTGGTTGATCCGGATGAAGTGGCTCGCATGGCTCTGGAGCTCCAGACGGCAGGAGCAAAATATTTTTTTATCACCGATTCTGCCTTTAATTCCGACATCGATCATAGTCTGGCTGTAGCCAAAGCTTTCAAGGCGGCAGGCGTTTCAATCCCGTGGGGCGGTTTTTTTGCTCCTGTCAAATTGCCTGCCGATTATTTTTCAATTATGGCAAGCGCCGGTTGTGCCCATGTGGAATTCGGCACCGAGGCCATGGCGGATTCAGTACTAAAATCCTATCGAAAACCTTTCGTGGTACAAGAGGTTTTTACTGCCCACCGACAGGCTTTGGACGCCGGTCTCCATGTCGCCCATTATTTTCTTATGGGCGGCCCCGGTGAATCTGCCGCCACCATTATGGAAAGCCTGGACAATGTCGAGCTACTCGAAAAGACTGTGCTCTTTTTTTTCATCGGCATCAGGATTTATCCCAGAACCGCACTTTATGACATTGCCCTGCGCGAGGGAAAGATAACGTCCTCCACGAATTTGCTGGAACCGATCTATTATAAGGCAGATGATATCGACCGTGAGACGATTGAAAATCTGGTCCAAGCCAGAGTCGGCACGCGGATCAACTGCATATTAGGCTCCGGAGGCAACGAAGGCGCCGACACGGTCAGTAAGATGCATGCCCGAGGCTATACAGGTCCGCTCTGGGAGTATCTTATTCGTTGATGGCGTCGTAAAAACTCTTCATCTGCGTCGTTGCTGCAAAATTTCTATCATTACGACGTACTCTAGTACGCCGAAATGATAGAAATTTTGCGCGCCTCGCATATGAAGTTTTTTACTTAGCAATCTGAAATTTGAGATTTTTACGAGATCATCATTCGTTAATGATACTCCGTTTTAGGCCGCCAATTATGCAAAATAATTCCCCTTTATCCCGAAAAGTGTTGATCATCGGTGCCGGTATCGGCGGCCTCAGCACCGGCATTATTTTAGCAAAACTCGGGTTTAATGTAACCGTTCTGGAAAAAAATGCCCAGCCGGGCGGGCTGATGCGCGGGTATACCCGTGATGGAATAGAATGTGCCGTGGGTGTCCATTATCTTGGCTCGCTCGACGAGGGGCAGATCCTGCGGAAGTTTTTTGATTTTCTCGGAGTGAGCAAGGCGATCCCGGTTACCCGACTTGGCGAAAACGGCATCATCGATCGGTATATTTTTGATGCGAGCGACAACCCCTCGTCAACCTTTGACTTACCGCAGGGTCTGCAGGCCTTTACCGAAAATCTAAAACAGGCGTTTCCGCGGGAAGTAGAAAAAATAGACAGCCTGATCCTTCCTCTGCGGAAAGCGGCCGAACAGCTGCACGGACTTGATTTCCTCACTTCAGCCGACAACGATTTCTCCCTGCTTGATCAGTATCAGCCTCTGGGTGAAATTCTCGACAATATTGGCTGCTCACCAAGGCTGCGCAGTGTCCTGTCCATCCCCTCCTGCTGGATCGGAGTGCCTTTACATGACTGCCCAGCCTACTATCATAATATGGCTCTGGCCTCCTATGTCTCTTCTTCGTGGCGTCTGGATCGCAGTGGATCGGCCATGGCGAATGCCTTCGCCGGACGTTTGCTCGAATTGGGCGGAACTATTATTACCGGGATGGAAATCAACCAAATCAATGTTGTTTCCCGAGTGGTTACAGGTGTGCAATTTCGTACTGGAGAAGACATTCACGCCCCGACGGTTATCGGGGCGGTGCATCCCAAAGTTGTACTGAAGATGCTGGCACCGGGGGATGTAAAACCTTCATACCGTCAACGGATCAGCAACTTGCAGGACACTCATGGCATTTTTTCGGTCCATGTCAAAATTGATGGCGACAGGCATCCGGAGATCCCCTACAACATTTTTAAAGTTGAGACAAATCAAGCCGGTGACGTTCCTGATCTCAAATATTATCAAATACGCAAGAGTGAAAGAGAGGGTATCAATCTCCTTTCGATCCTGACCTCCGGCAAGGATGAATTGTGGCAACCCTGGGCTGGAACCCAAAGCGGTCGCCGGGGCAATGACTACCTTGAATTAAAGGAAAAACATGCCACGAAGCTGGTGAAGGAAGCGGAGGAACTATTCGGTTCTTTCAAGGGCGCACAAATACTCGATACATATACGCCCCTGACCATCCGGGACTGGGTCAACAGTCCAGGCGGCAGTGCTTACGGCGTGTTGCGTTCATCCAGTCAGATGCTGGCTACCGCCCTGCTGAACCGTACGGCTGTAAAAGGATTATATCTTGCCGGGCAAAACGTGATGGCTCCCGGTATCATCGGCACCATCATGGGATCTTTCAGTACGGTAAAACTGATCCTGGGAGCAGATGAATTTAAAAAATTGATTCGGCTATAAGGATTCCGCCATGTTACGAATTATTCTGTTTATTGTCTGTACTGCATTGCTTCTTCGTTTTTCCTGGCGGGCGTTAGGTAACCCGAGGATACACGGCTTTTACCGTTTTTTTGTCTTTGAAGGGATTTTGCTTCTCGTCCTGCTGAATCATCCCTACTGGTTCAAAGATCCATTTTCGCCATTGCATCTACTCTCCTGGTTCATGTTACTCACCTCCATTGTTTTTGTCATAGATTCGCTCAGGATGCTGAAACGAAGCGGTGGTCATGCCGAGCGGGAAGAGATGCCGGAGAACCTCTCTTTTGAAAATACCGTCCATGTTGTGGAAACAGGGATCTATCGCTTTATTCGACATCCGATGTACAGCTCGCTGCTTTTTCTTGGATGGGGCGCTTTTCTAAAACATATTACACCGGTAAATATTGTGTTGATTCTGCTGGTGAGCGGTTTGCTTTTCGCTGTAGCGAAGGTGGAGGAAGGTGAAAATATCAGGTTTTTCGGCAGAGACTATGAAGGGTACATGCGACGGACCAAAATGTTTATTCCCTGGGTATTGTAAACCGAATTGAATGTAAACCTTCACCAGTGCTCCGTCTGCAACACAATCAGACTGACTGACATAGAAGGGCGGGTTTTGAACCCGCCCCTACGGCACTGCTAAACTTTTATAGGTCCATGGTTGTACAAGCATTTTGCAGTTTTCCGGTGAACGGTTACTAAATCTTAAATTTTTCGATGAAATTTTTCAGAGATTGCGAGAGTAACTGCAGCTCCTCGGCGTTTTGCCGCACATCGCTTGTGCCGTTAGAAATATCACCAACCGCCTTGTTCACTTCCGAGATATCCGCGGAAATCTGTTGGGATACCACGGAACTCTGGGCCACATTTTCGGAGACCTCGCTGATCCCCTCCCCCGCCTGAACGATATTGGCTGTTAGCTCTGTCATCGTCTCACTCTGCTCATCGAGCGAGACCGCAATTCCGGAGACAATATCATCTATTTTGGTGATAATATCGGATATTAACTTAATGCCCGCCACTGTAACATTGGTGGAGTTCTGAATACCGTCGATACGTTCCTTGATCTCCCGTGTCGCTTCGGCGGTCTGTTTGGCAAGATCCTTTATTTCATTGGCCACAACGGCAAATCCCTTGCCGGCCTCTCCGGCCCGGGCTGCTTCAATGGTGGCGTTGAGCGCCAGCAGGTTGGTTTGATCGGAAATTTCGGCGATGGTTTCCGTTACCTTGCCGATATCAAGTGCGGCACTTCCCAGTTCATCAACCTTCCCGGATATATTCGTTGCCTGCACCACGGCGTCTCCGGTTATCTCCTTGGCGTTCAGGGTCGAGCGCTGGATACCGCCGACACTGGCGCTTATTTCTTCCGTGGCAATGGTCATCACATTGACGTTGGCGGCGGCCTGCTCGGTTGCGGCAGCTACCGAGGCCATATTGGAACTCATCTCCTCCGTGGCAGCGGCAACAGCATTAGCACGTTGCGCGGAATCAGTCGAGCCGGCATCCATTTTCTCGGAAATTTCCACCAGGGCTATCGATGAGTTGTTAAGATTGACACAGTTGCTGTTTACGTCCCTTACCAGGTTTTTGACATTGGCGATAAAGGAATGCATATAGGCGCTCAGTTCAGAAAATTCATCCGTCACGGCATTTCTGAACACCCCCTTGCATTCGCTACATGAAGAATATTCACCATTGAGGATCTTCGGACATTGAATGTTTGCAGCAGCAGAACCGGCTTCTTCCCAACAATACCCTTCCTTCCCATACATAGAACAATCTTTTATATTGCACTGCATTATCTCTGAGCAGTTGGTCGGAGGGATAGAAGTTACATCAACCTCACCGGACAAATCACCCCGGCTGGCGGATTCAAGCAGGTAGGTAAAACTCTTGATGGGGCGATCTATCAGTTTGGAAAAAAGGAAATAGACAAAAAATTGAATAAGCACAAGAGCAATTATACCGGTTGCAAGCGATGTCAGAGCGGCTCTTTTAGCAGCTGCCAAAACGGCACTGATGTCCCTGTGTATCTCCAGCACGCCGACGCCATTACCGGAATAATCGCGAAGAGACAGATACGCCTTCATCTGTTCCCGGCCATTTTCGGATACTCGTTGAATTGTAATATCATCGGCCTGCATGACCTTGGTCAGAAAGGGAAAGTTGCTTTCGGAAAGAGTCAAGTCCTGGGTGCTCGCCTGATATTTAAAGCCGTTGCCGGCCGGAACAATCACCGATAGATCGTCATGAATGACGGCTTTGAGATGTTTCAGCAGTTTTTCATTAATGGGGGCGCCGAATTCAACGGAGCCGGCAGGTTTTTTATTGAGGTACATAACAGGGACAACCGCTCGAATGGAAATACCGGCCACTCCAGCCTCGATACCTACAGCATCCTGCTGATTCTTATTTACCTGAACAACCGTTTTTCTAAAGCTGGAAAGATCGTCGCCGAATTTTTCCGGCTTTTGCAACCGCAGAAAAGAGATTGCCGGAGGCAGATGGAAATGAAAAACGTTCAGGTCGATTATTTTTTTCAACTCTACATAGAGTGGCGCAGCCACATCCTGAAGGCTTGTTCTGTCCTGAAACTTCACGCTATCCTGAATCGACGGCATCCCCGCCACAGTATGGGCCAGGAGCCTCAACTGCTCAGCTTTCTCTATGGAAATGGCATTACGCGCCTGAATTATGGAAGCTGTCAAATCCTCCTCAAGATTCTTGGTGGTGTTGTTCAGGGTCGTTCTATATGAGAGGATGCTGGGAACAGCAACCATCAGCGTAATGAGAATTCCCAGTGCGGTGAGCAGTTTTGTTTTTACCCTGGTAGGAATAAATTTTTGAACCAACGAAACCATTCATTTTCTCCTGATTATAGAAGCATTAGCTGCTTTACTGCCGAATTAATGTAAATTACGTCTTATCTTATCACAGTTTCTTTATGTACCACAAATTTTTACCTGATTATGTGTAAAACTCAGCCAAATCTGTGGGCATAGACACAACTTATTGATGACAAAAGAGAAATAAAATACAGCACGGTCGTCATCCCCGCGTAGGCGGGGATGACGGAAAGAGCAGCTGAGTTTCATACGTAATCAGAAATTTTTAGGCTTAAACAGTCAACGTTGATGGACTCGTAAAAACCTAAAATTCCAGATGGCTAAGTAAAAATCTTCATATGCTAGGCGCGCAAAATTTCTATCATTTCGGCGTACTAGAGTACGTCGTAATGATAGAAATTTTGCAGCAACGACGCAGACGAAGAGTTTTTACGACGCCATCAACGTTCACCAGTGCCCCAGAGGGATATAAGCAGGCCGACGGGCACGTAGTAGGGGCGTGATCCCTGTGCCCGTCCTTCTAAGCACGGCGCTGGTCGTACGCATGTCGCACTGGTGAACGTTGACTGTGGAAAGAGCTTGAGACTGAATCTACTTTTAGCTAGTCTTGATTAAGGAGGCATTGGAAGCATCAGCTTTTTATCGCCCGGAAACTCATAACCACATTTAAATCGAAAATGCGAGGAGAGAAATAGATGGCAAAAACACAAACTTTCCGGGTGGTCGGTGGACGAATACACTTCAAATGCCATGCATGCCAGGGCAAACGAATGGTGACCATACCTTATGAAGTCCGCAGAAGATCCATCCGCTGTCATAAATGCGGTGAAATCACCCACGCCAACTTCAACCGTCGGCTGATCCAGCGGGAACAGCAAAGGGGCAAAGTATTGATGTCTGCCGCCGATGGTAAATATTTTGAGGTTGATCTTGCCGATATTTCCCCGGATGGGGTCGGTTTTGATGTTGCATTCAGAGATGTCAGGCAAATTTCCGTAGGGAAGGAAATCCGCTTTCGATGTACCTGGAACTCAAAGCTTTTAAATCAAGGGCGCTATGTCATCAGGTCCATCAAAGGACGAAGAATCGGCGCATTCTAAGCTCTTGTCGTTGGTAATTTAGTAATACCTACAGATAAATTTTCGAGTGCAAAATGAAGTGGGTTAGGATTTTGGTTTATTCGGGCAGTTTGAGCAACGTTTCCCCTTCTTTTTTTTGTATTTTTCACAACATTTCTCTTTCTTTGCTTTCTTTGCTTTCTTTGCCATACCGTACCTCTCCCTGAGCCCACCAAAAATCCCGTGTAACTTATCGGTTGATTTTTGTATGCGTTTCAATCTCATTCCAGATATTGCCATAGGCTTCTGCCGCAAAGTCCTTGCCGGCAAACGTCAATACAGGGGCTCTGTGCACACCCATTTTTTCAATTTCGCTGGAAAAAGGTATATAATTTTTAAGTAAGCTCTTATAACTTTTTCGCAATGCAACCATGGTTTCCTTATGCAATTTTTTACTCTTTTGCACCATGGAGAAAAAAGGCAGTAATTTTTTACGCTGATATTCGTTTTCCTTAAAAAAATCATGGAGCTGCTCAAGGGTGCGAACGGACAATGTGGTTGGAATGACGGGAACAACTATTTTATCGGCGGTTTTAAAGACATTTTCCGAAAGAAGAGAGATGTTCGGAGGACAATCGAGAATTACCACATCATAGTCGCTCTTGACTTCTCTCAGCGCTTTTTTCAGACGGGACCGGCTGTTTTTCATTCGGGAAAGGAAAATATCAAAGTCACGATAGCTCATATTGGCCGGTAACAGATCAAGATTTTCAAAGTCGCTGGCCCGAATGGCATCCAGAAATCCCTTCACGTCTTTAAAGAAAGCTTTGTTCTGCAGTTTTTTCGAAGGCTTTACCCGAAAATAAAAACCGGAAGCACCCTGCGGGTCGAGATCACACAACAGAGTTGATCTGCCTTTCATGGCACTGGCATAAGCCAGATTAACGGAAGTGGCTGTTTTGCCGACGCCCCCTTTATTGCTGTAACAGGCTATTATTTTCATCAGCATCATCCTCGGTATGAAATAGTTTTGCAAAAGTGGCACGGGTTTCAGAACTGTCAAAAAGAGCAAAGTTTTTCATAACCTGGTGCCTCTCTTTCTGTTGCAATCCATACAGCATGGCAGTGAGCGCCCCAACGCTCTCAGCGACCTTCAGTTCCCGGCCTCCGAATACATGCAACTGCTCACTCAATACCTGTTTGAGAAATGCTTGCTGAACGGAATAATCATTGAAATTCCCCAGATTGTCCTGCAGTGACTTGAGGGCCTTAATGAGCGCGTTGATTTCCTTTTTTGGAAAAAGCGGCGTAAAAAACTCCATTAAATAGCGCAATTTTTTACAATTGATTCGAAGCTGATGAATGACGGTATCTTCTGTTTCGTCATCAATGTTGCGGGCGATTTGGCAGACCTTGTCATAGCGTTTCAGAACTGATGAACAAGCAAATACCGGCGAATTTTCATCCCCTCTTCGTCCCCCTGTCAAAGCAGAACCATCTGCAAAAAGTTTTTCCAGTCTATTGATTTCCTTGAGATATAATTTGCCTCGAATGAGCTTGCTGACGATTTTTTGCTCCTTCTCACGCTCCCTGGAAAAATAATCAAACAGGATATTCAGACCTTCATGGGTGTCTGCCGGGACCAAGTCGTAATACTGTTGCTTATTTAACAGATAGACATCAAGATCGCGTAACTTGTTGGTTTTTTGCATGAGTGACCCAAAGTCCTGCTTTAAGCGAGCGGTGTCCTCAGAACTGAATACTTCCTTAAAGAGACTCAAGACTGATCGTACCTTACGCAGACTGACCCTGTAGTCATGGAGAAATTCCGTATCATAGTCAGCGACCAGCCCCTTTTCGTTACGGCGGGCTGTTTGAATAAAAGCGTTGATTATCTTTATGGCACTTTCCTTGACCGGCGCATCAGGAACGAGGAGAAGCGTTGGCTTTGCCGTGTAGTTTTCACGCTTAATCTTTAAAGAATCGTACACCGGCCTGATATCCTGACAGGAGACTGCGCCGATTTTTTCCAGTGACCGGCGCAGATCCGCATGGGCCTGGTCATAGCCCCGAAGATGTTGAGTACTGCCGATCCCCACTATTTTTCGGCCGCGCTCAATGCTCAGGGAATAAAACCGGGCACGGGTTTTTCCCTCATCGTCAAGAAGAAGACCCTGCGACAGGCATAGTCCAACCTCGGCGACAGGGAGAAATGCCCTGAGACTGGAAATTTGTTTTAAAAGAGACGCCACCGGACCATCCGGCAGGTCCCCGGCAAACAACCATTGTTCAGGCAAAGCCTGCTCTATCAGCTGACCATTGAGCGGATCAAGACAAAGCAACATGTTTTCAGTCTGAAAAAGAATCTTGGCAGCATCCAGCAGCTTCTCATCAAAGGTATCAAGGAGCTTACCTCGCCACTTTTCACTTATTTCAAGAGAGATCCGATACTGAGCAGTGCCCGGTAATGTTTTTACCAATTTTTTCTTGTTAAGTGCCGCGGGAAGAAAATAGATAAAAGGATCCATAGTCGCTCAACTCTTTTTTGTAATGTTAACCACCTTCTCTACCCAAGCCCCCACAAGGGAAGATGTGCGAATGCTCCTTCAATCATCAAATTGAACTGATGATGCCACTGTAGCACAAGAAATTTTACATGGCAATTCAACCTATTGGCAAAAGAACAAATATACCTATATTATTTCCCAACGGTTACTCAGCATCTATTTAAACAGAAGCCGGTCACTGTTTCTTTTACGTGGAAGATCTGCTACCATACTTTTATAGACAAGAAGCAGAAACCATTCGTTACATCCTCACCATTTCCTAACAGAAATTCAATATTTACGATAAAATGAGCGCGAAAACTTCAGTAAATACCAAAACGGCGGAAACAGTCTCCGACAATCAGAATAAGACGGCCACCTTTGACCTGCAGTCACCGGAATGGTATTTGAACAGGGAATTGACTTGGCTCGAATTCAATAAACGAGTTCTGCACGAAGGACAGGATCCGCGCAATCCGTTACTGGAGCGAGTTTTTTTTCTGGCAGTAGTCGATTCCAATCTGGATGAATTCTTCATGAAAAGGATAGGTGGCCTGAAACAGATGGTCGGTGCCGGCGTCCGTACCCCCTCGATCGATGGCCGTCTGCCTCAGGAACAGATTGATCTCTGTCATGATGTGGTCAGACAACTCGTTGACCAGCAGCTGACCCTGGAAAACGAACTTCAGCGATTGCTGGCCCGAAAAGGTATTAAAATAAGAAAATACAAAGACCTTGCCAAAGAGGATAAAGAGACAATCGACCATTATTTTCTCAATGAAATTTATCCGTTGCTTACCCCGCAGGGTATGGATCCCGCTCATCCCTTTCCTTTCATTTCCAATTTGTCAATCAACCTGCTGGTGAGCGTTCGCTATCCGGATAGTGACCACAGTTACCTCAATCGCATCAAGATTCCGACAAGCTCGGATTTGCCGCGTTTTATCCGGATCGGCAAGGATCACGTTTATATTTTGCTCGAAGATCTGGTCGGCAACAACCTGCATCTCCTGCTGCCGGGCATGGAAGTGGAAACCTGTGAGGTCTTTCGAGTAACCAGAAATGCCATTACCGAAAGGCATGAAGAACAGGCCAATGACCTGTTATTAGTCATTGAATCGGCCCTACGGGATAGAAAATTTGCCGAAATTGTCCGCCTGGAAGTAGACAACGACATGCTGGATTACCATAAAGGAAAACTTGCCGCCGAGTTGCGAGTAGATGAAATACGGGATGTTTATGCAGTTGACGGCATATTAGGCTTACGGGACTTGTTCCAGATCGCAGCGATAGACAGGCCTGATCTGCATTTTGCACAGCATCATCCTGTCGATAACCCAGAGCTCCTTGGCGACGATCCGAATATTTTCCACACCATCAGGGAACATGGCGATGTCTTCCTGCAGCATCCTTATGAATCTTTTGATACCTCTGTTGAGCGATTTTTAAGAGAAGCCAGCCAGGACCCAAAGGTAATGGCCATCAAGATGACTCTTTATCGTACAGCCAAGGATTCCAAGATTATCCAATATCTGATAGATGCAGCCCAGAACGGCAAACAGGTAGCTGTTGTTGTCGAGCTTATGGCCCGGTTTGATGAGTCGGCTAATATCCGGTGGGCAGGCTTTCTCGAGGAGGCCGGCATCCACGTCACCTACGGCGTTGTCGGCCTGAAAACCCACTCTAAACTCATTTTTGTTATCCGAAAGGATTACAATGGCCTGCGCAGGTACACCCACATCGGCACCGGCAATTATCATGCAGGCACGGCCAGGGGATATGTCGATTTAGGGCTTATTACCTGTGATCCGGAAATCGGTGCGGACCTGACCGAACTTTTTAATTATTTGACCAGTGGCTATACGCCGGTGCGGCATTACACCAAGCTGCTGCCATCACCCAAGCTGCTGAAAAAAGCTCTGCTCAGTAAAATAGAAAGAGAAATCGCCCACCAGAAAAAAGGGAATAATGGGCTCATTCAGTTCAAGACCAATGCCCTGGTAGATAGAGATATTGTCGAGGCACTGTACCGCGCCTCCCAGGCTGGAGTTCACGCGGATCTGATTGTCCGGGATTCTTGCCGGCTGCGCCCCGGAATACAAGGGTTATCGGAAAACATCAAGATAATTTCACTGGTCGGCAGATTTCTTGAGCATACCCGTATTTTTTATTTTAAAAACAATGGGGACGAGGAGTATTATATCGGTTCCGCTGATCTTATGAAGCGCAATCTAGAGAGCCGGGTCGAGGTCTGCGCTCCCATTACAGCCCCTCAACACAAAACCCTGCTCCGGGAACTGCTCGATCTGCAGCTAACCAATACCAGAAATGTCTGGGAAATGCAGGCCGATGGTTCCTATGTTCAACGCCGTTCCGATCATGATAAAGGCGCTATCTGTGTCCATCAGCACCTCATAACAAGAGCGGAAAAACGTGCTGCCGCCGGCCGCATCGCCCTTGCCAAAAAAAGAAGTAAAAAAAAGATACCCGCCAGATATATTGCCAAGAAGTTGGACCGGTAATCCGGTCCTCTCCCTGCGATGTAATTACCTGAATGTTGGAAATCCCACTCAGGATTAGGTCGACCCGGCTTTTGCAGCCGTTGGCGTTTCCCGTACTTTTTCCTGTTCATGCTCGGCTGCAAGCAGCATATACATGGCCGGCACCACGAAGAGGGTGAACAGGGTACCGATGGACAGACCGGAAGCAATGACAAGGCCCATATTGTAGCGACTGATGGCACCGGCCCCGGTTGCCAGAATAAGCGGCACAACTCCCAGAACCATGGCGGCGGTGGTCATCAGGATCGGCCGCAGCCGAATGGCCGCAGCCATCTCGATGGCTTCACGCTTGCTGTGTCCCTCATGTTGCAGGTTATTGGCGAACTCGACAATTAGGATACCGTGCTTGCTGATCAGCCCGATCAGGGTAACCAGGCCGACCTCTGTATAGATATTAAGGCTGGCTCCACCAACCCCGAGACTGATAAAGATCAACGCTCCGCAGATCGACATTGGCACGGTGATCAGAATGATGATCGGATCGCGAAAGCTTTCAAACTGGGCAGCCAGTGCTAGAAAAATAATGATCAGGGCAAAGAAGAAGGTCACGAGCAAGGCCGCCGACTCCTGGGTGAACTGCCGCGACTGCCCGGCATAGTTGATGGAATATCCCTGAGGCAGTGTCTTCCGGGCCTGCTGTTTGAGATAGTCCAGGGCCTGTCCTACCGTTACGCCCGGAAAAGCGACACCGGAGATGGTCGCACTGTTCTGTTGCTGGAAATGGTTCAGCGATTCAGGAACCACGGTGTCGGTTATATGGACAATTGTCGACAGCGGAATCGTTTTGCCGCCAGCATTTTTGATATAGTAATCATTCAGTTGTTGGGTATTGAGCCGATATTTTTGCTGAACCTGTGGAATTACCTTGTAGGAACGGCCGAACAGACTGAAGTAATTGACATAGTTTCCACCGAGCATGGCTGACAGGGCCGCCCCTACATCCTGCATTGACAGACCGAGCTGGGCGGCCAGATCCCGGTCTATGACAATCTCGGACTGCGGCAGGTCGTATTTCAGGTCACTGTCGAGAAACATGAACATGCCGCTCTTTTGCGCCTGCTGTAAAAATTTATCAGCAACCTGATTCAACCGGCTAAAAGGTTCCGTGGTCTGGATGACGAACTGAATGGGCAAGCCCCGGCTCCCCGGAAGCGGCGGGGGCTGAAAGGCTACCACCTTGATACCCGAGACATGACTCAGTTCCTGTTGAAGAATCGGCTGAAGGTCGTTGGAGGTCTTCTCCCGCTCATCCCAGGGTTTCATTACCATACCGGCAATAGCGGAACCGGGCCTGTCGAGCTGGAAGACATGATCTGTTTGCGGATGACTTGCGATTATCCGATAGACGGCGCGGGAAAAAAGCTCCCTCTGTTGGAGTGTTGCGTTCGGCGCCGCCGTGGAGGAGGTAATAACGACACCCTGGTCTTCCTGCGGGGCCAGTTCCGACTTTGCACCAGCGTAGAGAAAGTAAATACTGCCGAGAATGAGCAGAGCAAAGACCAGCGTAACCGGCACGAATTCCAGGGTCCTGTGCAGCAATGCCTGGTAACGTTGGTGCAGAGCCTTAAATCTGCGGTCGAGATGGGCCACGAATTTTGCTTGCCACCCTTTCTGTTCGGGATCGTGCGGCTTGAGCAGCCGAGAACACATCATTGGCGACAGCGTAAGGGCAACAATTCCCGAAATAGTGACGGCGGCCACCAGGGTAAAAGCGAATTCGGTGAAAAGTGCACCGGTTAGTCCTCCCATGAAACCGATCGGAATGTAAACGGCGATCAGAACAACGGTCATGACAATGATCGGATTTGCCAGTTCTCTCGCAGCGGCTATGGCAGCATCCCTGCGGTCGGCACCCAACTCAAGATGGCGGTTTACATTTTCGACGATGATGATGGCGTCATCGACCACGAGCCCGATGGCCAGAACCAAAGCCAGCAGCGTCAACAGATTGATGGAAAAATTGAGCATCAACATGATGGTGAAGGCACCGATCAGGGACAAGGGGATGGCGATGGTCGGGATCAGGACTGAGCGGAAAGATCCGAGAAATAGGAAGACCACCAGGGTCACGATCAACAGTGCCTCGATCAGGGTATGTTCCACTTCGGAAATGGAGCTGTCGACGAACTTGGTCGAATCGTAGACGATCTGTCCGTTTATTCCTTCCGGAAACTGCTGCTGAATCGATGGGAATATATTACGGACCCTGGCAATCACATCAAGAAGGTTTGCTGCCGGGGCCACCTGTATCCCGATATACACCGCCTTTTCCCCATCGAAAGCCACCTGCGATTCATAATCCTCGGAACCGAGTGTGACCTCGGCGACGTCCTTCAGGCGGACGATAGCGTCATTCTGCTGTCTTACGATCAAGTTACGGAAATCACTCAGGGAGTGAAGACTGGTTGATGCGGTCAAGTTCACCTGGACCATCTGTCCCTTGGTTTTGCCGACCGCGGCGAGATAGTTGTTTTTGGCCAGGGCAGTGAAAATATCACTGGCCATGAGATGATAGGCGGCAAGTTTTACGGGATTGAGCCACACGCGCATGGCGAAGAGTTTTTCTCCAATAATTTCTGCATTCTGAATACCGTCAAGAGCCTGCAATTTCGGTTGTACCACGCGGATGAGATAATCGGTGATCTTGTTTGAGGCCAACACCTTGCTGTTGAAGCCGATATACATGGCGTCAATGGTCTGTCCTACATTGACACTCAATATCGATTGCTGGGATTCCGGAGGCAGCCGGTTGCGCACCGCGTTGACTTTGGTATTGATCTGGGTCAGTACTTCATTGACGTTGACATTGAGGCGCAGATTGGCGGTGATGGTACTCAGACCCTGGGTGCTGGTGGAGGTCATATAGTCGATGCCGTTCGCCTGGGCGATGGAATTCTCCAGCGGTGTAGTGATGAAACCGGCAACCAGATCGGCATTGGCGCCGAAATACGCGGTTTTTATGGTGACAACCGCATTCTCGGTACGAGGAAACTGAAGGATGGGCAGTATACCGATGGAGCGCAGGCCGAGCACCAGTATAAAAAGACTGATTACGGTGGCCAGTACAGGGCGGCGGATGAAAATATCGGTGAATTTCATCACTATTTCCTCATTCTTCGTCCTTGGGAGTCGGGGATGGATTGTCGGCAGGCTGGATTTTGTTATTTATGACCACCGGAGTATCATTACGCAATTTGAGTTGCCCTGACGTGACAACTACATCGCCCGGCTTGAGGCCTTCGAGCACTGCAATCTGATCTCCTCTGGTATCGCCCGTAGTTACAAATTTCTGTTCGGCAACAAGTTGAGGCTTGCCGTTTTTATCCTTGCCCTTTTCCTTGACGATAAAGACTATATCGCCATAAGGGTTGAAACTAATCGCCGTCTGCGGCAAGGTGATCTCTTCCTTTGGCTTGCCGATATCGATGGTGGTGGTCACAAACATTCCCGGTAACAGCATATGGTCCGGATTATGGATTCGGGCACGGACCTGCACATTTCGTGTGTCCGTATCGATTTTCGGATTGATGGCCGAGATTTCTCCCGGGAATTTTTTTTCCGGGAAGGCGTCGCTTACAATCTTAACCTCCATTGCCGTGGCAATCCGGCTCAAGAAACGTTGGGGCAGATAAAAATCGACATAGATAGGATCCAGCGACTGCAGAGTAACTATCTGTGTTCCGGCATTCAAATATTGGCCTATATCCACCATTCGAATGCCAAGCCGGCCGGAAAAAGGTGCCTGGATATGTTTTTTGTCGACCAGGGCCTGCTGTTCCGCAACCTGGGCCTCGGCACTTTTAAGATTTGCCATATCCGTATCCAGAGTAGCCTTGCTTACGGCATGGGCCTGAAACTGTTCCTGATCCCGCTGATAGTTTTTTTGAGCTAGCTGCGCATTTGCTTTGAGGGACTGGAGTTTGGCCAGATCGGAACTGTCGTCCAGCTTAAGGAGCAAGGTACCGGATTCGACCTCCTGTCCGGAGGAAAAATTGATCTCAGCCACCAGGCCGCTCACCTCGGGGGCCAAATCGGCACCGCGCACTGCTTGCAGCGTTCCCACCGCTTCGAGTTGATTCTGCCAGGGACTGGTGCTCGCCTTAGTCGTGGAAACGGTCTGGGACGGAGTACTCTGTGATGCCATACCTTTTTTGAGCATGGCTCCTATGAAAGCCTTGTAGCCGAAGATCCCACCAAACAAAATACCGACGAGAATCAACATGATTATCATACGCTTGGTCATCGGGAACCTCTATGTGAAGGAATGTACTATTGGCGGTATTTCAGTTTGTGGGAATTCTCCATCTTATCCTGAATATCGTCAACTGCCGGGCGAACGGTTCCACCAACCGCCACCGAGGGCCTGAAATAGGGCTGCGGTGTCTGCATAGCGTTGTGCCCGAGCCGTAATCACGCCGATGCGTCCCTGTTGGTAATCCCGCTGGGCAACAAGCAGAGTGAGATAGTTGACCGCTCCGAACTGAAACTGTTTCTGCGTCAGATTGAGATTTGCCCTGGCTGCGGCATCTGCTTCGGCCTGTGCACGAAGCGCCTGAGCATCGCTCTCGAGGGCGCGCAAAACATCAGCCACGTTCTGGAATGAGTGAAGTACGGTCTGCCGATACTGCGCAGCAGCCTGATTGTATGCAGCAACAGCTGCGCGGCGTTTGGCTGCGAGTTCGCCGCCATGAAAAATCGGTTGCAAAAGACCGGAACCAAGCTTCCAAATCGTATTCTGATTGGTAAACAGATCCCCCAGAGAGGTGGATTCAACTCCATAACTGCCGCTTAGTGTAATCTGTGGATAGAGATTAGCCGTCGCCACGCCGACTGCCGCCGAAGCCTCGTGAAAAAGCGCTTCACTGGCGCGGATGTCGGGCCGCTGCCGTACCAACGTCGATGGAAGACTGACAGGCAGTGTCTCCGGCAGCTTCAGGGAATCCAAGCGGAAGGCGGGCAGCCCTCCTTCCCCCGGCAGTCGGCCGGTAAGCGCCGCCAGCGAGTGACGGGTTATAGCCAGTTGTTTTTCCAACAGCGGCAGGTTTGTGCGGGTCTTGGCCAATTCCGATTGCTGGGTGAGGACCGAGGCCTTGGAGACCGCCCCCAGTTCAAATTGCGTTCTGATCAGGGAAAGCTGCCGTTCTTCGGCTTTAATGATGTCGTTGGTAGTGGCTATCTGGGCCGCAAGTGAAGCCTCCTGGATTGCCGTCGTGACCAGGTTTGCGGTCAGGGTCAGATAGGCCGCCTCGTATTGAAATCTCTGATAATCGACTAGGGCGAGCAATCCTTCGAGCTGCCGTCTTGATGCCCCAAACACATCGAGTGTATAGGAGACATTCACAGAAGCATTCAACAAGGTGAACGTCTCGCCGGATCCGCCAAAGGAAGCTCCGGAAATCTTCTGCCGTGAGGCTGATAAGCCGGCGTCAACATTTGGAAAAAGCAGGCTCCCCCTTGCAGCGAGCAAATTTTCGCGGGCTTCCGTTATGGCTGCCTCGGCTGCCGTAAGCGATGGATTCCGGGCCAGTCCTTCTTTTATTAAGGCATTGAGTTCCTGCGAGCCGAACATTTCCCACCACTGGGCCGAGAGCTTTCCGGTGAAATCGAGCTGCTGGGCCTCACCACCTGTAACAGCTGTCTCTACAGTCTGTTTTGGTAGCGAAGAGGCGGTGTAGCGATCAATGTCCGGGGCAGTGGGAGGCTGAAAATCGGGGCCGACCGTACATCCGGTCAGAGTCATTGCCAAAATACCGGTTATCGCCAAATACGTGGAGCACCATTTCAATTTCATAATCTCTCGATCAAAAAAACCATTCGGTTCCATTGATTCCAGCGGAACTTCTTATGCGACCGCTGAAAACTCTATTCTGATTGTGATTCTGCAAAAGATAGGCACAGATTATCTAGATTCAATAGATCAAATGTGAAACAGGTAAACCAGCAGTGATGGGACTTTGATCTATTCAAGGCGTAAACGTTGAGGTTGAGCTGAAGGATAGGCTTTTCAACCACCATTCAATTGCGCATCGATTTGATCAATCTTCTCCTGGGCTGTTTCCCATTTGGCATACCAACGATCAAGGCGGCGCTTGCACTCTTCATACTCTTTACTCGCCTCCATCCAGCCGCTTTCATCGGAATAGAGCTCGGGACCGGCCATCAGGGCTTCAAGGTCATCTTTCTGTTGTTCGTAGAGTTCCACCTGTTTCTCCGCTTCGGCCAGCTGTTTCAGCCAGGGACCGGCGAGCCTGCTTCGTTCCTGCCGCAGCTGTGCTTCCTGCCTTTTTTTCTCCTTGCGGCTCTCCTGGGAATCGGGCGATTTTTTCGTATCAGTGTTTACGGCTTGGTTCGACTTGGCCTTCTGTTCTGTTTCCTGTTCCCGCAACAATTCCTGTTTGGCCTGATATTCCGCGACGCTTCCCTCGTAAAGGGTGATATTTCCATCTTTTACTTCAAGGACTTTATTGACGAAGCCTTCCAGAAAATAGCGGTTATGGGAGACAACCACTATTGTGCCGTCATACTGCGCCATCGCCTCCTGGAGGACATCCTGGGAGCTCATGTCCAGATGGTTGGTCGGCTCATCGAGCAACATGCAATTGGCTGGTTTAGCTATCATTTTGGCCAGGGCCAAGCGACTTTTTTCACCGCCTGAGAGCACGGACACCTTTTTATCGACATCTTCTCCACGAAACAGAAAAGCGCCCAGCAGGGAACGGGTCCTGGTGATGGTCATATCCTCCCCGGAGAGCGCCATGGTGTCCAAAACAGTTAATTGCGGAGAGAGCTCCTGGGCCTGATGCTGCCCGAAATAGGAAAGCCTGACATTGGATCCCAACCGGACTTCTCCGGAGTCAGGTTCGATCAGTCCCGCCAGAATTTTCAGAAACGTCGATTTACCGGCGCCATTGACACCTACCACCGCCACCTTATCGCCTCGGTTAAGCAGCAGATCCACCTCGCTGAACACCTTGCTGCCGTTATAACTCTTGCTGACTTCGGCCACCGTCAGGACGTCCCTGCCCGATGGAGGAGCAGGTGGAAAAGTAAACCTGATCTGGCTTTCTTCTTCGGACAATTCTATACGTTCGAGTTTATCCAGCTGCTTGACCCGGCTCTGAACCTGCCTGGCCTTGGTCGCCTTCGCTCTGAATTTATCGACAAAACGCATAGTCTGCTTGATCTTGGCCTGCTGGTTGTCGTAGGCACCTTTTTCGATAGCCCGGCGCTCCGCTCTCTCCTTCAGGAAGTAACTGTAATTCCCCTTGTAAATATCGATGCGGCCAAAACTCAGTTCCCAGGTTATCTCGGTGACCTTGTCCAGAAACGTGCGATCATGGGAAATAATGACCATTGACTCCATTGTAATTTTTCAGAAACTGCTCAACCCAGGTAAGCGAGTCAAGATCGAGATGGTTGGTCGGCTCATCCAACAAAAGCAGCGACGGCGCTTCAAGCAACATTTTGGCAAGCTTAAGCCGCATCTGCCAGCCACCGGAAAAAGAGTTCACCGGTTTTGTCATATCTTCCCGGCGAAATCTAAGACCGATAAGAATTTTTTCAATTTTGCCGCCTATAGCATAGATATCACTGGCGTCAAGCTGATGCTGAATTTCACCCTGACGTTCAAGAACACCCTGGAATTGCTCACTGTGCGGATCCATTTTCCGCATCTGCTCATGAAGCTGTGCGGCTTCGGCCTGCAAAGCCAGGAGTGGAGCAAAGGCCGTTTCCGCCTCTTCATAGAGGGTTCGCTCGGAAAACAATTCCGATGATTCCTGGGGCAGATAGCCTATGGTAAAGTGTTTGGCCCTGTTGACCACCCCATCGTCGGTTGCTGAAATTCCGGCCATAATCTTTAACAAGGTGGATTTTCCCGCACCGTTCACTCCGACGAGGCCGATGCGATTTCCTCCGTAAACCTGAACGGAAACGTCCTTAAATAGATGTTTTTCTCCGTATCGAATATCCAAGTGATTAACAGACAACATAATGTATACTTCCCCGTGCTCTATTCTTATCCGGTAAAATTGTAAAACGGCCGGAAAAACCAAGTTCTTCCAGCCTCTTAATATTCTGTTTATTCATCCCGACCACTGCCGACACATCCCTGTGGGAAATATGCATAAGTAGCTGCTGCTCCGGACCAAGCAAGGCAAGCCTTGCCCGTATCTTCTTGAGCCAGAGTCTTGATTGCACAAGTTCGCCAAAGCTTGGATGATATGGTCCGGCAACGACACTCAATTGAGCGAAGTCGATGGCTGCAATCCCATCCGCACCACCTTGATTCCGGCATCGCTCAATTTCTCATAACATCTTGCCGTGAGGCTGATGGCTTTGTTGAGAGAGAGCGGCCGGTAGCGGCCTGCATGATACATTTTCTCCAATCCGGATTCCTTGACCACCAGTACCGGATAGAGGCGGACAAAATCCGGTTTAAGGTCGATGACCTGGTCGACGACGTTTAGAAATGAAGCGCTGCTCTCACCCGGCAAACCCGGCATAAGCTGCAGCCCCACCTCTATTGCCGACTCTTTAAGCAAGCGAAAGGCATTCCGGGTCTGCTCGGAGGTATGGCCTCTGAGCGATTTTCGCAGGACCTTGTCCGTTAGCGACTGAGCGCCGAGCTCGACCACTCCTGTATGGTATTCTTTCAGCATACGACAGACATTCGCATCGATGCAATCAGGCCGGGTTGAAACTCGGATAGTGTCAACTTTTTTTTCCTGTATATAAGGCCGGACCGCCGACAGGAATGCCACCTGCTCTTGCATGGGCAGGCAGGTAAATGATCCGCCGAAAAATGCTACCTGCACCTGGCTGCGCTCATTATTTCGGCCCAACCATTCATTTATGGTTTCAACGATGCGCGGCTGGGCAGTACTATCCCTGGTATGTCCTGAAATTTTCTGCTGATTACAGAACAGGCAATCGTGCGGACAGCCGCGATGGGGAATAAAAATCGGAATAACCAGCATGGGCACATCAACTCTCCATTGTAACCGTTCTCAAGCAATAGCAAAATGCTCGAAAAACCCCAGACCTGTAAACGTTCTTCAGCAGTGCATAAGTAAGCGCACAAGCAGGCCGACGGGCAGTAGGGGCGGGTTCCAAACCCGCCCTTCTATGCATGGCAGTCTGATCGTGCGCATAGGGGGGTGCTGGTGAACGTTTATTCTCCATCAACTGGTAATGATATCCAGATTGACCAGTGCGGCGGTGGCTGCCCGCTGCTCCGCTTCCTTTTTGGACCCTGCCTGGCCGGTCGCGAGAACCTGATCCCGGAAACAGACAGCAATGGTAAAGAGTTTTTGATGCGCCGGTCCCTCTTCGGCATCTACCCTATACCTCGGCGCCTCGTTGTATTTTTCCTGCAAGGCTTCCTGAAGCCGGCTTTTGGCGTCGGCTATCAACAGCTCTTCCTTTTTTCCCTCGATTTCCGGCAGGAAAAATCGCTCAACCACCTCACAAACCGTCTGGTACCCGCCATCTTCGAAAACAGCGCCGATAAGAGCCTCGTAGGCGCAGGACAGAATCGAGGATTTGCTGCGTCCATGCGATGCATCCTCTCCCTTGCCAAGGCAAAGATAACTTCCTAATTCTATCGCTCTTGCCATCTTGGCCAAATGCTGCTCATTTACGAGGGATGAACGAAGCCTGGTCAGTTCACCCTCTCGCATTTTGAGATAACGATGATAGAGAATATTCCCGATAACAAGATCAAGGACGGCATCTCCTATAAACTCCAGGTTCTCGTTATCGTTGCCTCCCTGGGCCTGTTCAAAAGCATAGGAGGAGTGTATAAGCGCTTTCTGCAACAACCGGAGATCGGTGAACCGGTATCCGAGTGTTTTTTCCAGCGTACTCAGCTGTTCTTTGTTGGTTCGCACCAGCGAATCAATATCCATACCCATTAAACATTTTCCTTGTTAAAAAATTCTACTATGGTATAAAGATGTCCTTCAAATGAAAGGCGGCGTAGCCAAGTGGCCAAGGCAGTGGTCTGCAAAACCATTATTCATCGGTTCGACTCCGATCGCCGCCTCCAGGAATTTCAAAGGGATTACAGATTGCAAAATCTGTAATCCCTTTTTTGGTTTGTTACCATCCACCACGCGCGCAGCGCCTGACTATTCTGTCCTCTGTCCTCCGGCTTCTGATTTCTGGCCTGTTGATACCCGATATTCACCACAAGGTCAAGCAGGATGGTCGAATGGCAGAGATGACTCCTTCTATCTTGCCGTTTCCTTTCGTCGCAAAGGATCATCGACGCGAGGAACGAGATTCCGGTGCATCCGCTTGTTCACGTTCACTTTTTTTTACCACGAAGCCGGTAGGGTGGATAAGCGCAGCGCATCCACCAATACTCATTCCAAATCCAGCCCAGCAATTCCTACAGGCTCAGCACTTCCCCAGCCTTCCTCATACCACCCCCGCGCCACACAATGCGCATAGCTCGGCCATGGCCAATCCCCTGGGTGCACCGCCAAGCCATGTTTGACGGGATTGAAGTGAATGTAATCCATGTGCCGGCGCCAATCCTCATCGTCGCGGATGATATGCTCCCAAATTCGACGCTGCCAAACAGCGCGTTCATTACGCGCATCGGTACGCGGATCGATAGCTCGCGACGCTGCTTTCTTGATTTCCCGCCAGCGGCCGGAAAAGTCTCCGTCGCCCTGCGGCAAACGCCAAATGCAATGCAGGTGATCAGGCAGGACCACCATGGCATCGATCTCAAATGGCCTGTTCGCCCGCACCTTTCGAAATGCCTGTCGCAATTTCTCCACCTGTTCGACATTGGTGAATAACGGCGTGCGGTTGTGCGTCACCACGGTGAAGAAATATACCTCCCGGAACGACGGCTCTGTGATAATTACTCATGATGATCCGTTTTCGTAATTGGTGGATGCGCTACGCTTATCCACCCTACTGAATTTGGACGATTGAATTTGAAATATACCCTTATCATCAAATTCCATCCTTTGTGTCCTTCGTGCTCTTCGTGGTGAACGTGGTGAATCCCAACTGATGTCCGGCGTGTACGAACCATCTATTTCACCGGAATAGACCAGATCTCCTCCGAATACTGCCTAATGGTGCGATCAGTAGAAAATTTGCCCATTCTGGCGACATTGAGGACTGTCATTCGGGCCCAGGCATTCGTGTCAAGAAAGGCATCGCTGACTTTATTCTGGCATTCAATATATGACTCAAGGTCAAGCAGGAGCAGGTACGGATCATGCTTGTCCATCAGACTGTCGACGAGGGGTTTGAACAAATCCTTGTCACCATTACTGAAAGAGCCGTCAGCGATGGATTCGATCACATTTTTGACACTTTCATTTCGCTGACAAATCTGCCAGGGCGTACGGCTGATATTTTTCCTTTCAAACTCGGCTTCTTCCGCGGTCATACCGAAGATAAAGATATTTTCCTCGCCAACCTCCTCGCGGATCTCAATATTTGCTCCATCCAGGGTGCCGATGGTAAGCGCTCCATTCAGGGCAAATTTCATATTGCCGGTTCCGGACGCCTCGGTTCCCGCCGTGGAAACCTGCTCGGAGAGGTCGGCTGCCGGCATGATAATTTCAGCCTGGGAAACATTGTAGTTTGGCAGAAAAACCACTTTGAGCTGGTCTTTAACCCGGGGGTCCTTATTCACTACTTCACCGATCGAGGTGATCAGCTTGATAATCAGTTTTGCCCGCCAGTAGGAAGGCGCGGCTTTTCCGGCAAATATTGCGACCCGGGGCGATGCGTTTCCTGCCTCGCCATGGATTATCCGATGATAGAGATGGATCAGGTGCAGGGCGTTGAGTAACTGCCTCTTGTACTCGTGGATCCTTTTCACCTGGATATCGAACATGGAATGCGGATCAACCGCAACCTTGCATTTCCTGTTGATATATTCCGCCAGCCGTATCTTATTATCCAATTTGATCATGCGCCATTCGGCGAGAAATCCCGGATCATCCACAAAAGCCTCAAGTCCGCGTAATTGATCGAGATCGGTGATCCAACCGGTGCCGACCTTAGTTGAAATAAGATCAGCCAGCGCCGGATTTACATCCAGCAGCCACCTGCGTGGGGTGATCCCATTGGTTTTTGAATTGAATCTCCCGGGAAAAAACGCATGAAAATCGGGGAAGATTCGTTCTTTCAACAATTTGGAATGCAATTCAGCCACACCGTTGACACTGTGGCTGCCGATAATGGCCAGATGAGCCATGCGAACCATTTTCACCGGTCCTTCTTCGATTATTGAAAGATCCCGCAATTTTCTTTCATTTCCGGGATAACGTTGCGCCACCTCTTTTAAAAACCTGCGATTTATTTCATAAATGATCTGCAGGTGGCGTGGCAGCACGCGTCCCATCATGTCTACGGTCCAGCGCTCCAGGGCCTCCGGCATCAGGGTATGGTTGGTATAGGCAAAGGTATTAACAGTGATCTCCCAAGACTCTTCCCAGTTCATCCCTTCTACGTCAAGCAGAAGACGCATCAGTTCAGGAATGGCAATGGACGGATGGGTATCGTTCAACTGGACGGCAACCAGTGAGGTAAATTTTTTAAAACCGGAATTTTTTTTCTTATAGCGCCGCATGATATCCTGAAAGGTTGCGGCGACGAAGAAATACTGTTGCTTCAAGCGCAGCTCCTGCCCGGCATAATTGTGATCCGGGGGGTAGAGAACTTTCGAGATGGTTTCGGAACTCACTTTTGATTCAACCGCCTTGATATAATCCCCTCTGCCGAAATCCGTGAGATCCAGTTCTCTTGTGGCAAAGGCTGTCCAGAGGCGCATGTTGATAACATGGTTGTTTTTGTATCCGGGTACCATAATATCACTGGGCTTAGCCATAACATCTTTGGAATTGATCCATTTGGTTCGGTATCTGCCCTTTTCATCGATATAGCTGGTCACATCGCCAAAGAATTGCACCTTGAAGATAGGAACGTGACGTTCAAACTCCCAGGGGGTGCCGTTCCTCAGCCAGTTATCCGGGCCTTCGACCTGATAGCCATCCACCAGCTTCTGAAAAAAAAGCCCATATTCGTAACGGATACCATAGCCGTAGGCAGGAATTTTCAGGGTGGCAATCGAGTCCATGAAACAGGCGGCCAACCTTCCCAGTCCACCATTGCCAAGAGCGGCGTCCTCTTCCTGATCCCTGATCTCGTCCATGTCGAACCCCAGTTCTTCCACGGCCTGCTTGGCTTCCTCCAGAATACCGAGGTTGGTCATACTGTTAGTGAGCGACCTACCGATCAGGAACTCCAGCGACAGGTAATAGACCCGCTTTTTTTCTTCGGCATAGAAGGTCTTCTGGGTGGATATCCATTTCTGCACCATCAGGTCCCTCATGGTGTAGGCCAACCCCCTGTAGACGTCCTGAGCCCCGGAGCGTTCAGGATCCCTGCCCTGAAAACTCATCAGATGGTGGATGATGTTCTCCTTAATGGCGTTGACGGTCGAGGGAAACGGCACGGTCGGCAAGCCGGCGGCGTCCCGATCGGTTTGACTTTTAATTTTTTCCATCACCTTCATATTTCATCCTCCAGAGGATATTACTTGCGGTATTTGCCAGATGAACCGAGGTCAATTGTGTGGGAATGAATTTCTGCCCGGAGATCCGGATCATACACTGGACAAATACCCGGAACAGATATATCTATTGTCTGAAACACTGGTAACCGTTCACCAGCACCCCATTTTCGTCCGATCAGGCCACCTCACATAGCCAACTATAGCTCGGAAGCCTGCTTGAACGAACCTGGAACACTGGATAAACTGTTACAGATCCGGGTTATGCAGTCTTCTGATGTGTACCGGTGAACGAGTACAAATACCGGAATAGATGACATGGTGTTGATTATAAGGCTCATAGAGAAATTGGCCACATCATGGCCCTGCATTTTGCTATTTTTCTCTTAGCGCAACCTGTGTGAACACTTATTTTTCTCAATTCACTGGACCACATGCTACTAAGTGGTATATAGAGAAGAGGAATGACATATGGCCGGTGTCTGTATCCATAAATCCCATGATATACGCGACATCGACATATTAAAATCGACAACATTTTTTCCTTGTGATATCAATAGAATAGGAATCGAATTTTTATGGCAGCAAAGAACACAGGATCGGAACAAAATAAGACGACACAACTCCGCAACAAAACCGAAACAGGCCGGCTGGTCACCTATTTCTTTATTTTTGTCTTCGGATTTGTCTCCGGAATAGCTTTTACCGCCTATAAGGGTAGCTCTCCGGAATCGACATCATCAACAGTTGCGGTAGGGCAATCTCAAACACAAAAAGATGAAACCAGCCAAGCCATTAAAAGTATGGAAGCCGAAGTGGCTGCCAATCCTGATAATTTCCAGAGCTGGATCCGTTTGGGTCATCTTTACTATGATAGTGACCAACCGGAAAAAGCAATTTCAGCCTATAACAAATCCCTGGAACTTCATTCCGGCGATGCCAATCTGCTTACCGACCTGGGGGTAATGTACCGCAGAGCCAACCAGCCGAAAAAGGCAATAGAACTATTTAACCAGGCTATACAAAAGGATCCGGACCATGAACCATCCCGATTCAATAAAGGCATTGTCCTGATGTACGATCTTCACGACACGGCAGGCGCCCTTGCAGCCTGGGAAGAGCTCCTTCGCATCAACCCACAGGCCAAGACGGCAAACGGTCAATCCATTCGGGAGCTTGTTGAGACGGTAAAAGCGGAATCGGCCGGAAAAAAATAGCACGCTGTAACACCCCCCTATCCCACCGAAAGAGGAGAAGCTGTTATGAAATTTGAAACACTCGCCCTGCATGCGGGCCACACCGTGGACAAGGATACCCTGTCCAGAGCTGTGCCGATTTATCGGACGGCCGCCTATATGTTTAAAAACACCGAACATGCAGCCAATCTCTTTGCTCTGAAAGAATTAGGCAATATTTACACCCGGATCGGCAATCCGACCCAGAATATCCTGGAAGAACGCATGGCCCAGCTGGAAGGCGGTGCGGCGGCATTGGCCCTGGCCTCGGGGACCGCCGCTATTTTCTATACCATCGTAAATATCTGCAGTCAGGGTGATGAAGTGGTTTCGACCAACAATCTCTACGGCGGCACCTTCGTTCAATTCAATTCCATTCTGCCTCAGTTTGGTATCAAGGTACGTCTGGTCGATCCGACAAATCCGGATAACTTTAAAGCTGCCATCAACGAGAAAACCAGGGCGATTTATTGTGAAACACTGGGTAATCCCTCCCTGAACATGACCGATCTGGAAGCTTTGGCAAAAATCGCCCGGGACCATAACCTGCCGCTCATCGTCGATTCAACGTTTACACCGCCCTGCATCCTCAAGCCCATCGACTACGGAGCCAATATTGTCGTGCACTCGTTGACCAAGTGGATCGGCGGACATGGAACAAGTATTGGCGGTATTGTAATCGATGCGGCCAATTTCAACTGGAAGGATCCCAAATTTAAGCTTTTTAACGAGCCCGATCCATCCTATCACGGCTTGCGCTATGCCCATGATCTGGGCGAGATGAATCCCATTGCCTTTGCGCTTCGTATGCGACTGGTGCCCCTCAGGAATCTAGGTGCCAGCATCAGCCCGGACAATTGCTGGGCAATTTTGCAGGGTATTGAGACTCTCAGCCTGAGGATGGAGCGTCACTGTGAGAATGGACTCAAGATCGCCGAGTACCTAAGCGAACATAAAGGGGTTGACTGGGTTCACTATCCTGGACTATCTGGCTCCCCCGGCCATGATGTTGCGGTGAAATATCTAAAAAAAGGCTTTGGCGGAATGGTCGGCTTCGGCATCAAGGGCGGGCTTGCGGCTGGCAAAAAATTCATTGACAGCCTGCAGCTCATCTCGCATCTGGCAAACGTAGGAGACGCCAAGTCGCTTGCCATTCACCCGGCATCGACTACCCATTCGCAATTATCACCACAGCAGCTGAAAGAGTGTGATATTGAGGAAGGACTGGTTCGTCTATCAATCGGTATTGAGCATATTGATGACATTATAGCCGATATTGAGCAGGCACTGGGCCGTGCAGCGGCTTAGAGAAGCTGGCTGGAAGCGGACGACGGAAACAGTATGCGATGATTGAGACAATGACTGATCGGGATACTCTCGATTCTTCTGTTGGAATAGTTGAAAAGAAATTTTTTACTTTTGCCGACCCACCCGGGAAACTCCTTTTAGAGAGTGGCGCCGAACTAGGACCGGTGACCATCGCCTATGAAACCTACGGTGAACTCAACGAGCAGAAAGACAATTGCATCCTGATCGCTCACGCTTTTTCCGGCGACTCCCATGTGGCAGGCTGGTATGCCACTGACCGGGAGGGAGACAAACCAGGCTGGTGGGACTTTCTGGTCGGCCCCGGCAAAGGCATAGATACCGATCGTTTTTTTGTCGTTTGCCCCAACATCCTGGGGAGCTGTATGGGTTCGACGGGCCCGAGTTCCATCAATCCGGAAACTTCCAGACCCTATGGGCTCGATTTTCCGATGATGACCATCGGCGACGTGGTGGTAACCCAGAAAGCACTTATTGATCACCTTGGTATCAATCGCCTGTCGGGCAGTCATTGGTGGTTCGGTCGGCGGCATGCAGGTCCTGGAGTGGTGTGTCCGCTATCCGGGAATGGTCCGGGCGGCGATACCTATTGCCACGACCATGCGTCACTCCGCGCTGGCGATTGCCTTCAACGAAATAGCCAGGCAGTCTATCATGGCCGATCCAAACTGGAAAAAGGGCAATTACTATGGAGGCCCAAAACCCGACATGGGACTGGCGGTTGCCCGGATGGTCGGCCACGTCACCTACCTTTCGGACGAAGCCATGCGCCGGAAATTCGGCAGGAAACTGCAAGATAAGGCAAACTTTTCCTTCGGCTTTGATGGTGATTTTCAGGTTGAGAGCTACCTGCGTCATCAGGGGTCCAAATTCGTCAACCGGTTTGATGCCAATTCCGTGCTCTATATCACCAAGGCTTCCGACTATTTTGATGTTGTCGATAAAATCTGCAAGCCGGAGGTTATTAAAGGATTTGAGAAAACCAGAATAAAATACCTTGTTGTTTCCTATAGTTCAGACTGGCTCTACCCAACCTACCAGGCAAAAGAACTGGTACAGGCTCTGAAACGTTGCGGGCAGGATGTCAGTTTTTGTGAAATTGAAGCAGATTGCGGCCATGATGCATTTCTCATCCCGGACCAGCAATTAACGGCGCTTATCAGGGGATTTCTCGATGGTATTGCCTGAAACAGAGAATATCCGCTTTGATCTGCGCATAATCGCCTCGATGATCGATCCCGGCTGCAGAGTGCTCGATCTTGGCTGCGGCAACGGGGACCTGCTGGCCTGGCTCGCCGCCACCAGAAATGTTATCGGCACCGGGATCGAACGGGACAAGCGCAAGGCTGCCCACTGTATCAGCCGCGGACTCAGTGTGCTGCAGGGGGATTTGAATGAAGAAGTGGACGATTATCCGGACTGCAGTTTCGACTATGTCATTCTCAGCCAGACGCTGCAACAGGTATTCGAACCCGCCCGCCTGCTCTATTCACTGGCCAGAATCGGCCGTAAGGTGATCGTCAGCTTCCCGAATTTCAGCCATTACTCTATACGATTGCAACTTTTGTGCAAGGGTATCGCTCCTAAAAACGATCAGTTACCCTATTTCTGGTACGACTCTCCCAATATTCGGGTCATCACCTTGAAGGATTTTCGAAAATTCTCCCGTGATGTTGGTTATAATATCTTAAAGGAAATCACCATCAGCACCAACCCGGCCAACAGTGAGGGCTCTATAATTCGCCATTTCACCAACCTCCGGGCTACCTATGGGATTTATATTATTGAAAAGATCAGGAAATAATAAATACGCAACCGTTCACCAGTAGGGGCGGGTTCTAAACCCGCCCTTCTGCCGCTAGGGGACTGATTTTATTTTTCTTTTACAAATCCGGGCGACAGATTTATTTTCACCAAAAACCGTGAAAAAAAATCAGTCCCCTCAGTGCTCTCATGATATTTATATTATTGAAAAAATAAGAAAATAAAAAATTCTGAAATCAAACCTGACAAACTCGTAAAAATCTGATTTTTCGGATGGCTAAGTAAAAAGCTTCATATGCGAGGCGCGAAAATTTTCAATCATTTCGGCGTACTAAAGTACGTCGTAATGATTGAAAATTTGCTGCAACGAAGCAGATGAAGAGTTTTTACGACGCCATCAAACCTTAACCCAGCATTCAAACCATGTCAGAAAAAACTATTTCGTTGATCAACACATCTTCAATGTCCGCCATCTGCGATCATATCGTGGTAACCAATTGTAGTCAGCATGATAAGGTTCCCAGGGTAGTCACCGAACTGTTATCATCCTGGAGCACAAAAGAGTGTTATGATCATATCAGTCCTGTTTCCATCCCCTCCCAGGAAAAAATCATCGAAATTGTCGAACAGGCCCGGCGTATCCTGTTTCCCGGCTTCTTCTCCCATACCAAGCTGCATGCTTCCAACCTAGAATATTATATCGGCAAGCAGACGACCGACCTCTATGACAAGGTCTACGAGCAGATCACCATGGCTATCCGCCATGACTGTCGGAGAAATGACCTGCCCTGTACCAATTGCGAGGAAAAAAGCCACAAAATAGCCCTGGCTTTTATTGAATCTCTACCAAAAGTCGCCGCCATCCTGGCAACGGACATCCGAGCTGCATTAAGAGGCGATCCGGCGACCAAAAGCCCCGACGAGGTCATCTTCTGTTATCCCGGACTCCTGGCGACAGTGATCTTTCGACTGGCCCACGAGTTGCACCAGCTCAAGGTACCGATCATTCCCCGGATCATGACCGAATACGCCCATAGTAAGACCGGCATTGATATCCATCCGGGAGCAAGCATCGGTTCGAGCTTTTTTATCGATCATGGCACAGGGGTAGTCATTGGGGAAACCACCATTATCGGCAATAATGTCCGCCTTTATCAGGGAGTTACCCTTGGGGCGCTTTCACTCCCCCGTAATGCGGGTGAGAAATTACGGGATAAAAAACGTCATCCGACTATTGAGGACAATGTCATTATTTACGCCAATACTACCATTCTTGGCGGAGAAACGATTATTGGCGAAGGATCTATTATCGGAGGTAATATCTGGCTTACGGAAAGCGTTGCGACGAGTACGAAAGTACTGTTAAAACGTCCGGAGCTGATCTACTCCAATTCAAACTAGCGTCAATTCAATGAGTCCCCTTCCATTCGTGAGGTAACCACTATGGCTAAAACTATACTTGAAAGTATCGGCAACACCCCGCTGCTGATTATGGCAAATTTTTCGGCTGGAACCGGTGCGAAGATCCTTGGCAAACAGGAATCCCGCAACCCCATGGGCAGTGTAAAATGCCGAATCGCCGTGTCGATGATCGAAGCCGCGGAGCGGGACGGCCTTGTTACCAATGATACGACCATCATCGAACCGACCAGCGGCAATACCGGTCTCGGCCTGGCTTTTGTCTGCGCTCACAAGAAACTTCGGCTGATTCTGACCATGCCGGAAAGCATGTCTATCGAACGAAGAAAGATGCTGACTCATCTGGGCGCGGAACTGGTACTCACTCCTGCCGCGGAAGGCATGAAAGGAGCGATTGCCAGGGCGGAACAGCTCCGGGCCGAAACAACCAACAGTTTTATTCCCGATCAGTTTAGCAACCCCGCCAATCCTGCTATTCACCGAAAAACCACCGCAGAGGAAATCTGGCGGGATACCGGCGGCAGGATTGATTTTTTTGTCGCGGGCGTCGGCACGGGCGGCACGATCACCGGAGTTTCGGAAGTACTCAAACAAAGAAATCCCGCGATGAAGTCTATCGCCGTGGAACCGACTGATAGCCCGGTACTTTCCGGAGGAAAACCAGGGCCCCATAAAATCCAGGGTATTGGAGCCGGATTTATACCGGATATTTTAAATATGGATATAATTGATGAGATTATCGCAGTAAGCAATGACGATGCCTTTGAAACGGCAAGAAAGGTCGCAACCAGTGAAGGAATACTTTGCGGAATATCCAGCGGTGCGGCGGCTTATGCCGCTCTTTCAGTCGCCAGGCGGCCGGAGAATGAGGGTAAAACCATCGTGGTGGTACTCCCCGATACCGGCGAGCGATATTTGAGTACCCCGTTGCTTGAATAGATCAACGTTTTTTATTGACGAAAGCCACTCTTCGGCTCCTTCAACAGGCTGCACACGCGACCGGACAGACGTAGGGGCGGGTTCTAAACCCGCCCTTCTATCATTTTGGTTTGATCCACCACAAATAACATGATAGTCCGCATTTCTGCTCAGTTCCTGGTCACCATGCAACGCATGGTAACCAGGGAAAAATGCTTTGTTTATGGTGATTCAACTCAGCCATTTGCGCAGCGGAGCCGCGCAAACGTTTCGCTTGACAGGCGCGGCCGATGTACTATATTTGAAAACCCGACGATATTTCGCGTCCTCTCAAAGAGATTGTTCGCTCTTCATTTCTTAAGATAGTTGTCTATGAACTCCCGCAGTTTTAATACTTCTATGCCTTTGTAACCGGATATTTTCAACAGGTGCTTATCTCCACTTATGACCAGCTTACTTTGACTTGCGATAGCACACTCAATGAATTTGTTGTCATCTGGATCTTCGCAAATTGTTTCTGAAAAGCCTTTTGTCTCAACAAACTCTCCGAAGATAGTGAAAAGCTCGATTATTGGTTCAATACTTATTGAAGGGTATTTCCCTGAAAGCTCTTCCCCACCCCCTGATATTCTCCAAGTATTTGCTCGGTAAGAACAATTCGTATTTTAGATTGTCTCCATGATTCCAGTATGTCAGAAGGCGGTCCACCAAAGAATATGCCGGATATGAAAACATTTTTCCTGGTTACCATGCGCCGCATGGTAACTTCCCTCCGGATGCGTCGCATTCCGATAAAAATTACTTTGCAACAGAGAAAACAGCGCCATAGAACTTGCCACACTAGCTCCCAAATAATTTGCTATAGTAGTTAACTCTATAACTTCAGGACTATTTTCAAACCTTCATCAACTTGGGAAATTATTTCTTTTGAAAGCGCATGGACTTTTTCTGACAAAAATGACTTATCTATGATGATTATTTGTGAAACATTGACGACGCTTTTTTTGGGTAATTTTGATTTCTTGGAGGTGAGTAAAACATTGCCTGGAGCAGCCACCAACCGAATATTTGAAGTGATTACAGCGGCAATTATGGTGTTTATTTTGCTTTTATTGAATTCGTCTGATTGAATAATGAGGACTGGTCTTTTATAGCCTGGCCCCAATCCCGTAGGTTCAGGTAATGCTGCCCACCCAGATTTCCCCTCTTTTTTTGTTACCATTCTTCTTTCTCTATTGAGCTGAATTGTATGGTTGAAAGCGTTTTATTTAACTCAGCTCGCTCAGATGAATAAACTTCATCGAGTTGTTTGGTAATGTGATCGGCAGGGTGTATTTCGAGATAATGTTCAATAGCTTTCGCAAATAACTCACTACGAGAGAATCCGTGGTATTTGGCGAATTGATCTACCTTGCGAAATAAATTGTCTGGGATTGAAATAGCAGTTTTCATGCCTCCCAGTATAACTAGAGTAATACCGCATGTCAAATATATTTATTTGCATTAAGATCACATTTGGAATTCTGTTTGCGTGTTTTAAGGGGCGAATTCAACAATTGCCCTTTAAAAACCTGCTTTTCACGTATCCCCCAAATCGACCTGGAAAATGGGACCTAGTTGCCATGCGCCGCATGGCAACTTTCCTCCGGATGCGTCGCATCCCAATAAAAGGTACTCTGAAACAGAGTAGCGCCACCAAGGAGAAAACCGAATGCTTGACGACGGCAACTCAGGCATTTGCGCAGTATAGGGCAGCTGCGCAAACGTTAGAATCATTCTGTCTGCGATCTACCATTTTTTTTAGTGGTAAATCGCAGATATCCTCACTATAATCCCACAAATCGAGAAATTATTACCTGACCACATTCAATTGTTTTCATCTAATTCAAATAAGTAAGAAGTAAGGAATCCAACCATCGAAACCCGACATCTTAAAATCTTCGTTACTGTATATAAAACGCGCAGTTTCACCAAGGCCGCAGAAGAACTCTACACCAGCCAGCCGACAGTCAGCGAGCATATTCAAAACCTGGAAGCACGGCTCAACTGCAAGCTGTTTGATCGACTGGGGAGATCGATACTGCCCACCTCCGAAGCGGAAATTCTCTATCCAAGGGCGATAGCTATTTTAGAGGACCTGCACCGACTTAAGGAGGAAATTTCCGCCACTGGAAATAGCGTTTCCGGAGAACTGATAATCGGTGCCAGCACAATTCCCGGTGCCTACATCCTGCCTGTTCTGGCCGCATCTTTTAAAAAAGAGTTTCCAGGAATTTCCTTTGAAATACGAATCAACGATTCGGCAAAGATAGTAGAGGCCGTCGCCGCCAACGAATTACTGCTCGGAGTGGTTGGGGCCAAAATCACCAGCGCCAAACTCCAGTACCAGCCGTTTGCCGAAGATGAACTGATCCTCGCTGCGGCAAGCAGCAATCCTGTGGCTTCCCAAATCACCCTGAAAGAGCTTGAAAAACTCCCTTTTATAGTGCGAGAACGAGGTTCTGGAACCAGAAAAAGCACAGAATCCCTGCTGGCCCAGCAGCACCAAACCCTCAACCAGCTCAATATCTGCGCAACACTGGGATCCAGCGCGGCGGTCAAAGAAGCGATCAAAGCCAATCTGGGGGTTTCCGTGATCTCCCGACACGCCATCCAGGACGAATTAACCAGCGGCAAGATCAAGGAAATTCAAATCCCCGGATTAACGATGAAACGAAATTTCTATCGTTGTTACCCCGGCCAGAAGGACTTTGCCCAATCACTATCAAGAACTTTTGAAGCGGCTTCTGGAATCTTAGCAATTATTTCGAGATACTAATGAAATTGAGATTCACTGGTAATTTTAGTACCTATCATTTCTGAACCGCCAATCGACTCTTTGTTCTTCATGGTTGATGGTGATTTTTGTGTGGCTACTTCTCCGAAAAATGAACCAGCACGAAACAAGGCAACCACTATTCCGGTCATCAATCCCATAAGAGTCGCCATTACAATGACTAAAGCCCTTTTGGGCTTTTCCCGGTCAAGTGGTAGAGAGGGAGATTTTAGATAATGATAGGAAGCAAAGCTGACCTTCTCCAACGGCACTGAACGCAAGCTATTAAGTTTAAGACGCAAATTAGCCAATACTGGGTTAATGAGTTTAGGATTTTTGATTTCTTTCAAAATCCTGAGTTGTTCCTTTAACGCTTTCGCCCCAAAGTCAATGGCGAAGATACCTTGGTTGTTGAGATTTTCTACAGGAGCATCAATGCCGGCAGTTTCACTGATACGTAATGCATATTCAGTACGGGCAATATCTTCCTGCAGTTGTTTGAGGGTCTCTGCTTCAAGTATTTGATAGTTGAGGGTGAGCACATCGATTTGATTGGTCACTTTTTCAGCCAACAACTTGTTTTTAGCTGCTTCCTCCTTGGTTTGAATAAAGTGGAGATATTCAGTCAACAGATTCTTTGCTATCCTGGGCATTTCCAGCACTAAATGAAAGGGTTGCAGATGCTTCATTTTGATTTTGATTGACGGAAATATTCTTCGTCATCTTTTCAAAGGTAAGCTGCTGAAAGCTCACATCATGATTTTTTTCACTGTCGAACAAGATCAGTGGTTTTCAAAAACTCACTTTTGTTGTCGAACGAATCAAAAGCCTGAATAAAATCTGTGTACAATTTCGATGCAGAGAAAGTTGTACGGAGTTCACTGTAATCAACGGAAGCAAGCCCCATCATGGCAAAGACTTTTTCGAGTCTAAATTGTAGTTCTTCCAACTGTGTTGGTAGTGGAGCAACCACAATGGTCTTAGCATTCCACACTTGAGGAGCCAGGAAGACATAAATAATGCCTGTAATGCTGAAAATAGCGGCAATCAGCGAGAATCAGAAATCGCCCTTCCCATAGATTTATCAGCAAGGCACGTAAATCAATTTCATCGCTTCGGTGTTGTTCTTGGATAAGTTCATGCATATTTCCTCGGCTTTAAAGTGATAAAGAACACAATAAATCATGAAATAATGCGGTAAACGTCAAGATAACTATTGGACAGGCAAGGTCCTCTAAAGCTCCTTTTTAAACAAGAAGAGAACCCTTACCTAAGACATTGATAGAGCAAAAGGTTACCAGAATTTTTCCAAACTACCAAGCTATTTTAGCTTTTCTCTTCTATTAGAAATGAAAAGAAAGGCTTAGGGTGACTCTATTTTTACAACCTCTGAAAAAAACTGGCGCGAATCAATGCAACTACCACTCCCATCATTAATCCCGCAAAAGTCGCCAACACAACCACCAATGCCCGTTTGGGTTTGTCTCGGTTAAGCGGCTCAGATGGGGATTGTAGAAAATGATAAGGAACAAAACTGACCTTTTCTTGGGGCATTGCCCGTAAACTGTCCAGTTGCAGGCGAACATTGGCCAGTCCCGGATCGAAGAGTTCGGGCTTTTTAATTTCTTTCAGAATTTTGAGTTTTTCGTTCAAGGCTTTTGCGCCAAAATCTATGGCGAATATACCGTTATTATTCAGATTAATTGGAGTTTCAATGCCGGCAGTTTGACTGATGCGTAAGGCGTATTCAGTACGTGCGATATCTTCCTGTAATCGTTTGAGAGCTTCTTTCTTCTTCACCTGAAAAACAAGATCAAACATATTAGTTTTACTGGCTATCTCCCTATCAAGCACCCTATTCTTAGCAACCAACTCCTTATTGAGGATGAAGTGGAGGTATTCATTCAACAGTTTCTCCGCCTCTTTGCCATTATCCGCACTAAACGACAATGTTGTAAACTCCTCATTCTTCTTTTGTTTGGCAGATATATTTTTCGCGATTTTTTCAAGGGTACGCTGCAGAGTGCTCGCATCCATTTTTCCGTCTTGTTGAACATAACCATTGGTTCTCAGAAACTGGCTTTTGTTGTCAAATGAATTGAAAGACTGAATAAAATCTACGTACAATTGCTTTTCAGAAAAACTTGCAAAGAACTTATCTTGATTGTTGACGATAAATTCATCGTCCGTAGACTTTAGGTTGTTGGTGGTTCTTAAGCTGTTAGTGGTGTTTAAGATATTGGTGGAGATATCAAGTAGCGCCTCTAATTTTTCAAGTCTAAGATGTAGCTGTTCCAACTGTGAAGGTAAAGGCTCAACCACAATGGCCTTAGCGCTCCATACCTGATGAGCTAATAAGGCGTAAATAGCACCCATTATGCTGAAAATAGCGGTAATGGTTAAAATAAGAGTCTTGTTCTTCCATAATTTTGCCAGCAGTTCACGGAGATCAATTTCATCATCTTGGTACTGTTCTTGGGTATTGCTCATGTGTTATTTCCAATGGTGTGGTAAAAGTAAAAGCAACAGCGTAATACTCAGTTATTTAGTAACGTGCTAATATTCGCTAATGCTGTAGAGTTTTATAATTTTCACTAGGGTTTACAATTGATGTAGCAATAATTTCAGTCTATCACATTAAAATCCAAATGTTAAAAAGTACCCACCCGATCTGAGTATTTATAATTCAACTTACTGCTATCTCCATCACTTCAGCTATTACCTCGACTGTCTTGCCTATCTCCGCATTGGTCAATCCGGGATGCACCAGAAACATCAGACTAGTCTCACCCAATTCTCTGGCAATGGGTAACCTTTCCTGGGGTCTCCAACCGGTAGCATCAAAAGCCTTTTCAAGATATACCTCCGAACATGATCCCGAATAGCAGGGTACACCGCGCACCTGAATGTCTTGCAGGATGCGATCACGATTCCATCCCGATTTCAGGATCGAAGGGTCTACGAAGACATAACATTTATAGGCTGCATGTTCGATGTCCTGCGGTATCAGCGATACCCGTAAACCTTGAATTTTTCGACAGGCTGTCCAAATTTGTTTAGCATTGCCAATACGCTGTGAGTGCCAGTCCTCCATCCGCCGTAATTGAATACGACCGATAGCCGCCTGCACTTCCATCATCCGCCAGTTGGTGCCGAAGCTCTCATGGAGCCAACGAAATCCTGGGGGGTGTTGCCGCTCATAGACAGCTTCCCAGCTTTTACCATGATCCTTGTACGACCACATTTTAGCCCACAGTGCTCGATCGTTGGTGGTTACCATTCCGCCTTCGCCGCCTGTGCTCATAATCTTGTCCTGACAGAACGACCAGGTACCCACGTGTCCAATAGAACCAACCGAACGCCCCTTGTAACGGGCTCCATGCGCCTGAGCGCAATCCTCGATAACAAAGAGGTTATGCTCTTCTGCAAGTTCCATGATCGGATCCATTTCGCATGGCCATCCCGCCAGATGAACGCAGATGACTGCCCGAGTCTTCGGCGTCAACGCTGCGGAAATCGTCTGCGCCGACAGATTGCCACTGTCGTGTTCGATATCCGCAAACACCGGCGTAGCACCCGCGTTCACCACACACGAAATCGAGGCGATGAATGTGCGCGGCGTTACGACAACCTCGTCGCCTGGGCCAATGCCCAGCGCTTTTAGCACAACATCAAGGGCCAAGGTGCCGTTAGCCAAGGCGACGGCGTGTCGTGCACCACACCACTCAGCGAACTCCTTCTCGAATTCACGACACTCCTGCCCTGTCCAGTAATTGACCCGGTTCGAGAGCAATACCGCAAGGACAGCGTCAGCTTCTTCTTCCGTAAAACTCGGCCACGGCGAAAAAGGAGAATTCAACATTTAATATCAAGCTCCTCGTACAGTTCACCTTCCAATCTCAAAATAGTCTCTTTTGGGCGTTCCTTGATTGGCCTACAGTCAAAACCAGCATATATAGTCCAAGGAGCAAGATTCTTTCTGACTAGAGCACCCGCACCTACCGCGGCCCCTTCTCCAATAGTTACCCCTGGCAATACTGTAACATTTGTCCCGAGAATCACATGACGCATCAAATGCACTGTTCCGATTTTTAAGTTCGTATATTTCGATGGGACTGTAGGATTTGTTAGCCCTCCTCCAGAAAAATCATCGCTCCCGGTCACGATTCTACATCCAGCGCTTAAGCCTGAAAAATCATCCATTACAAAACGACCGCCGCCGATAACGCTACAAAACGAGGCGATATGAACGAATTTACCGATAATCGTCTCTTGTCCCGCATTAAGAAAAACAAAATCATCTATTTGAGAAAAGCTACCGATTGTCAAATTGGTCCTATTTATTATCTTCGCCATCTCATATATTTTTGGCTTCATTTCTCTCCTTTAAAAGGGTAAGTGGTTGCATATCCAATCGCGTTGACTCCATCGCGCAATACCACCTTCCTAATTGTTCGAAACAAAATCTTCAGATCGAGCCATAACGACTGATTATCAACATACCAAACATCTAACTTGAACTTTTCTTCCCAACTCAATGCATTACGACCATTCACTTGGGCCCAACCGGTGATTCCGGGCCGTACCTCATGACGACGGGCTTGTTCAAGCGAATAGAGCGGTAGGTATTCCATGAGGAGTGGGCGCGGTCCCACCAGGCTCATTTCACCCTTAAGCACATTCCACAACTCCGGCAGTTCATCCAGACTAGAGGCCCTCAGAAAATTACCAAAAGGCCTCAAACGATCTTCATCCGGCATCAAATTTCCATTGGGATCCCGAGTATCAGTCATGGTGCGGAATTTCACTAAACGGAAGTATTTTCCATTTAAACCTGGCCGGGGTTGAGTAAAGAAGATCGGAGAGCCCAAATTGAATCTAATCAACAGCATTAACAGAAGAATTACAGGAGCCAGTACCAGCAATCCGGCACTAGAAAGAGTAAAGTCAAATAAACGTTTCATTATGCGCCACCATTCTTACTTGCGGAGCCTGATAGTCGACTAAAAATGTCCCCAAAACGTTTTGCCCCTACCCTCAGAGAGAGGTGTTGTTGATAGAACTTTCGGCTATTTTCACCCATTTCCATACGTGCCGAAGCCTCGCGTTTAAATAGCTCAATCGCTGCATCTGCAATCGCCTCAGGATTTTGAGACTCAGCAACAACACCACAATTTCCTTCTTTCACAAGCTCGGCAGCATCCCCATCAACAGCCATGAGTATTGGCTTTCCCATAGCCATATAAGCCTGAGTTTTCGAGGGAATAGTGATTTCAAATAATGAATCCTTTTTTAAATGTACCAATAACACATCAGCTTCAGCAAGTAGACCGCTTACTTCGGTCATAGGCACTGCTGGAAGAAAATGAACGTTGTGTAATTCATCTTTCGCTGCGTCCTGCTTTAATCTCTCAACCTCAACTCCGCCACCAAGAAAAACAAAGCATATCTCTGGATATCGCAGTGAAATAAGCTTCGCCGCATCAAGCACTGCGCTAAGAGCCTGAGCCTTTCCCATGTTCCCGGCAAACAAGATTCGAAATTTGTCACGACTGGGGAAAGCAGCTGGCACTATACCTATTGGGGAAGACAAGGAGGCTTCATCACACCAGTTGTAAATCACATCCACTTTACGCTCAGCCACACCAAGTTTAACAAGCAAACGCTTAAATCCGGCTGACAGTACCACGATGTGATCAACATGGCTATAAACCCAGTCGCAAACTCCGGCTACCAATGTTAAGGCACGTGGACTAACAATCATGCCCGTGGCTCGCAAAGTATCAGGCCACATGTCCTGAATATCATACACTACCGGTACTCTTCTAAAAAAACGTATGAGCACTGCCGCGATTCCCACAGTCAGTGGGGGATGGTAAGCATATATCACATCTGGTTTCTTGACACCCAGCAAGCCATAAAGCAAGGCCGAGGCGGCAAAACTGACATAGTTCAACACCCGCCGAAACGCGGACTGATCATGACTCGGGTACAAGGGAACACGGGTCACCAATATTCCATCAATCCTCTCCCTTTGCAACCACTTCAGGCGGTACCCGGGATAAAGTTTTCCGCCCGGATAATTAGGAAAGCCCGTCAACACCTCAACCTCGAAGCCTTGCCGAACTAATTCGCGGGCAAAAACCAAACCTTTAAATGTGGGTTCAGGGTCAAACCATTGTGTTAGAAGCAAGATACGTTTGGACATGCGTCGTCAATATTTCTTCCACACTACACGGTTCACATAATCCGTATAGCTATGAATAATGCGCACCACTTTATCCGACACGTTGGGCATACTGTAGTCATCCACTTGGCGCAGCACTCTTGATTCCCCCCGTGTCTGTGTGGTCAGGATGGCCAAACCCTGACGCACGCGGTCCACCTCCAGGCCCACCAACATCACGGCGCCCTCCTCCATGCCCTCAGGCCGTTCATGGGCTTCACGCAGGTTTAAAGCAGGGAAATTCAAGATAGAAGACTCCTCATTTATGGTGCCACTGTCAGATAACACTGAACGTGCGGCCTGTTGCAACTTTACATAGTCATGAAACCCCAACGGTTTCATTAATCGCACCTGCTGGTGGAATTGCGAACCAGTTGCATCAATCCGGTTCCGGGTGCGTGGATGGGTGGAAACAATCACCGGCAAGTTATAATCTTCAGCAAGCGCATTTAAGACATCAACCAGCCGGGCAAACGACTGTGGCGACTCTATGTTTTCCTCACGATGAGCGCTCACCACAAAATATTCACCCTCGGCAAGTCCCAATCGATTAAAGACATCAGATTTCTCAATCCGGGACCGATAATGGTTCAACACCTCAAACATCGGGCTCCCGGTTTTAATGACCATATCCGGTGGCAAACCTTCTCTAAGGAGATACTCCCTGGCGATCGAACTGTAAGTGAGATTGACGTCAGAGGTATGGTCAACTATACGGCGATTTATTTCTTCCGGTACTCGCTGATCAAAGCAGCGATTCCCTGCCTCCATGTGGAAAATAGGAATTTTCCTCCTTTTGGCAGGAATTACGGAGAGACAACTGTTTGTATCCCCCAGCACCAACATAGCTTCAGGCTGAACTTCTGCCATAACCCGATCAACCGCAATGATCAAATTACCAATCGTCTGAGCCGCCCCTGCACTGTAAAGCGCACTGTTTAAAAAATAATTGGGCTTACGGATATCGAGATCGTCGAAAAAGACTTGGTTCAATTCATAATCGTAGTTCTGCCCGGTATGGACCAACAAATGATCAGTATGTTCATCTAGCTTGGCCATCACCCGAGATAAGCGAATGATTTCCGGTCTCGTGCCCACAACCGTCATGACTTTCAGTTTTTTCAATTATACCTCTAAAAAATATGTATCCGGATTATCCGAATTAAATATCTGATTTGCCCAAAAAAGAACAATCATCTCATTGTTCCCAAGATTTTCAATATGGTGGGTGTAACCGGGCGGGATATCAACGACCTCAATCTTTGCACCAGAAACATGGTATTCAATCACCTCTGCGGACAATACATTCCGGAAGCGGATTACCGCCTCGCCCTGAATGACGCAGAACTTTTCGATTTTACTGTCATGGAAGTGATTGCCCCGCGTTATTCCCTTAAAGGTCTTCGAGACGAACATCTGGCCGAAATGCTCAGATTTGATAAGCTCAAAAAGCAGCCCCCGTTGGTCGGTCTTGAGGTCCAGCGGATATGAAAAATCTCTTGTATCGAGAAACGACAGATAAGTGGCATGCAGGCAGCGTATAAAATAGTCGGACAGGTCAGGTACCTTGAGGGTCGTTCGCATATCCCGCAGGCTATAAATCTTGACGGCCAAGTCATCGAGCGTTACCTTGAATGTTGTGTTTATCTGGCAAAAATGCTCTTTTCCTACCGACGGTATCTCGCTTAAATGACTGGTAAAATGGCGGATAACATCATCAATATAGACAAGCTCAATCACATGAGCTGGATCTAAAATCTTGATATCGAGACCGCGAGCGATATTATGACAAAAGGTTGCCACCACGGTGTTATAGTCGGGCCGCGACCATTTTCCAAATACCCCGGGTAGACGGTATATAAATACGGGTGCTCCGGTTCGCTTGGCGTACTCAGACAGGATATCCTCGGCCGCCTTCTTGCTCTTGCCATAGGGGTTGTCGAACTCTGCCTGACTGGAAGAAGTATGCAGGATAGGCATTGTTCTTTTCAGGCGATCTAACATTACTACAATACACTTGGTCAAATCTGCATTGCCGATCTGAAATTCCGAGGGATCTTGCGGCCTATTAACCCCGGCGAAGTGATAGATGAAATCCGCTTTGGCAAGATAAGATTCAAGGAGGTCCGGTTCATCGCCACGATCAAAAGTTCTTAAAATTATCTCTTGATTCCTGGATAAGGCAACCCTCATATTTTTCCCGATAAAGCCCCTGGATCCTGTGATTAAAACTGTTTTCACTTAATTCCCCCCAATTCTTCCTGGATAAAGGGGAGCTTCAATAAAACATCTTTCACCTCATTCTTGTTCAATCTTTTGGTATTATGTGAATGATAGTCCTCGGCTTGAGATAACTGTTCTTCACCTTTGGTGAAGTATTTTCCGTAGTTCAGGTCCCTCTCATCGCTTGGGATACGATAATAACCACCGAGGTCTTCTGCCCGGACCATTTCCTCACGAGTCAGCAGCGTTTCATAGAGTTTTTCCGCATGTCTGGTCCCGATAATCTTGATCTCGTTGTCAACCTTGAAAAGTTCCTTGAGCGCCAGCGTCAGGTCCATGACCGTAGAAGCGGCGGCCTTTTGGACAAAAAGATCACCCTGTTTGGCATTCTGAAACGCATAAACGACAAGGTCAATTGAATCCTCCAATGACATTAAAAACCGAGTCATATTCGGATCAGTGACGGTCAACGGTTTTCCTTCCTTGATCTGCTTTACAAATAACGGTATCACCGAACCACGTGAGGCCATAACATTACCATATCGGGTGCCGCTGAGAATAGTCTTTTTGATATCCGTCGTACGGGCCTTGGCAACCATAAGCTTTTCCATCATCGCCTTAGAAATGCCCATGGCATTGATGGGATAGACTGCCTTATCGGTACTAAGCACAATCACCTTCTGCACGTTATTGGCAAGCGCCGCGTTGAGCATGTTCTCAGTACCGAGTACGTTGGTGCGCACTGCTTCCATGGGATAGAATTCGCAGGAAGGTACCTGTTTTAATGCCGCAGCATGGAAAATATAATCAACACCCGAAAGGGCGAAATTTATGCTGTCATAATTCCTCACATCGCCGATATAGAATTTGACCTTGTCATTCTTCAGTGCAATCCGCATGTCCTCCTGCTTCTTTTCATCGCGAGAAAAAACACGAATCTCTTTTATATCTGTATCCAGAAACCGTTGCAGGACGGCATTGCCGAATGAACCGGTGCCACCGGTTATGAGTAGGGTTTTACCTCTGAACATTAATATCTCCGAATAATTGCTGTTTCTAGTTAAAATCTGACTCTAAATTATAAAAAGCTCTCGATTCTGACGAATCACCTCATCATCAATAGCTCTTTTAATACCATACTCCATTGCACGAGTTGATAGCTGTTGCATAAAAGTGTTATCCATATCAACGCATTGCTGCAACACTTCTGTAAATTTTTCAGGCTGATCGAGAGGAATATCCCAGCCAACACCAGCTGATACAAGATTACGCCATGGAGTTTGATCACTAATCAAAATTGGGCACCCCGCGACAAGCGCCTCTATGATGACATGCCCGAAATTTTCACCCAGAGTTGGGAAAAAAAACAGATCATAATCTCGAAAAACTTTAACTACTTGGTCATGTGAGACTATCCCTTTGTACTGTACAACAACGGTGGATCTCAAAGTTTTGATAATCTCTTGGCACTTCTCCCAATAAAGTATATCCTCCAGAGGGCCATAGATATCAAATCTCACCTTACCCTTCACTCCTCGCAACAACCTTAAAGCACCATCTAAATTTTTCTTGGGTGATATACGCGATAAGAAGACAGCCTTAAGTTCCCCTGAATTTTTATGCGCTCTTTCAAAACCCTCATCAATCCGGGAAGGTTGTGATAGATTAGGCGCAATGGTAATTAAGGATGAAACATCATTCAATCCCTTTTGGTCAAAAACATCTAATATATCATCTTTTTCATGCAGACTTGAGGCCTGCCATCTTATATTTTTATATAATCCCAACAGTCTTACCGCCCTCAGATAAAACTTCTTCTTACGATACTTCAAACCTAGTGCACCTTTTGAAAGTTCTCCACGAGGGGCAACTATGGTGGCAGCAGTATCGTTGATCAGACCAAGACGACGAAAGAGAAGGGGCAATATAGCACTATATGTTGAAAAGCAACTATTTAGATAAAGGATATCATGTGGAGTTGAATAGATAAGACGATACAAAAACTTAAAAGTAAGTAAACTTGGAGCAACATACATTACTTGCGCCTTGCCAACCTGTTGCCACTCACAATTCTTAATTCCTCTATATGGCTCATCACTCCCCAGATCTCTATCAAGAGTAATAATTTTGAAGTCAAACTCATCCCCAAGAGTATCCACCATACTTGCAATAGTTCTGATTGGGCCACCTCCCCTGTATCCAGGTAGATAGTGACTGGTAAGAGTAAGTATTTGTTTTTTTGAATTCATTCGACCTCTGGCCGTCGTAAGTATGCGGAATATAACTAATAAATACCACAACCTCTAGTGTTCGAAAAATAAGAATGTAACCTAAATACTATAAAATCCATTTCCGTATGCAAAAATATTCACTAAGAAATGAAAAGATGAAAACATATAATAAAGAGTTGTCGCAAATACCCCAACATTTAAGCCACGATTAATAGGTAGCGCATAGTATAAAAAAACAAAATATCCCAGCATATTAACCCTATCACCCCCTACCAAGAGAACCGAGATGATAATAGGGATAAAAATCAAAGTGGTTTCAAATCGGTTCCGAGAATACCAAAGTGTGAGACCGAAAAAAATAAAAATTCTTAATAAATCAAAAGGGTTATGAATTTTAAAGTATGCATAAAATTTAGTCACAAGTTGATCGCTCATAACAATAACGGGTATAAAAGAAAAGAAGATTACCCAAAACATTGATTTTGAGATAAAGCCTGTTGTGAAGAACCTCAGCAATTTTTTCGATATAAATCGAAATAATAGACTTGCATAAATCAAAACCAATTGAATATGCGATATCAGAGCAATGAATGTTAATAGATAAAAGGCTTTTCCTCGCCCTATATAAATCATTGAAAATAGCATAAACAATACGCCAAACTTTAATCGTTCTGCTGAAAAATACAGGGCCAACCAATAAAAATTAGAAAATAGAAAAAGTGCTGTTATCCATTGAGAGACACGCCATTTTATAAATATTAGAATTGTTGCATAAGCTAAAGCGGCGTTGGCAAGAGCGATAAACAAATCTTTTTCAACTATCCTACTCGCCAACCAAGACAACAAGAAATGTACAAATTCTACGGACGATAAAGCGGATGAGTAAAAGGTAAAGCCTTCAATTATGCCCAACTCAGGAAGTTTTTCATAAACAGCTCTGTAATGAACCTGGTCCCCTCCTGTATAATAGGGATTGATAATTAAACTCAGAAGAAACACCAGGACCACAAAAAGTGGGGTACTGATTGCATAGAGAGGCAAATGGAGCCGAAACCCATTATTTCGATCGACAATTTTATTCGTGTTCATCATTCTCATGTTTCCTTCAAATGAAGGCAAAATATACAACATCCCATCGTCGATCTTATTTTTTTAAGATACTCCAACATTCCGAATCTCCAAGAATGATTAGCCTGTGTCTGTCCAGAAATGAGCAATTTTGTTCTAAATCGAGGCGCTCGATAAATTTAACCGCAGGCATATAATTGATATTCCGAGGATTAAATTTTGAGAGCAACGACGAGTTAGGGAAAAAGGGCCATTTATGGACAGACACTAGCTTAAACTAACACCTCATTCTGTCATTCAAAATACCTTTCCGATCTGCTATGGTGCTATTTTCACTATTAGTGGTTCTTTATTATCTGAAATACATCAAACCACATTTTTTGGGAAAGCTGTTTCTGCGCTTTCGATTTTCGACGTAAAGTTTCCTTCAATTGTAAGCGGGATTTTGGTTCGACAATGAGATTTATTTTTCGTTTCATTTCGATTTCACCTGCAAGGCTATCGAGCAAACCATCACCGAAACCGTAGTCTTCAAAGAGCATTCGATATTTATGGCTCCAACCGGTGGCCAACGAGGGAACTCCTTGGCAGAGAGCACTGACCAAGCCATGGTAACGACTGCCAATAGTACCTTCGCAAGTACCCAAAATACCTTTAATCTTAAGAGGGTGGCTTTCTGTGATGATGGGCAGATTACCACCAGCTCCTTCTCGAATTTTTTGAGCCAGCACGAAGTCATTTCCCTTCTCGTGCAAAAGAATAAACGGGTTCAGTCCTTGAGACTGAAGATATTTCGCGCAATTAATCATGAATGGCAGGTAAGCGTCACGTTGTTCTTTGGTTACCTTGTCTATCATGCGGTAATTTGGAACTATACAATACTGATTGGGCTTCTTTTCGAAATGATCAGGAATGACTCCGTCTAACAAATTCGTAAAATCCGGCGCAATCTTAATATTTGACCTCTCTCCAACCACTTCTACAAGATGTTCGTAAGAAATGGATTCACGGGCAAATATCAGGTCGGCATTATCTACCGCTCTCCTAATGGCTCGCTTATGCTTTTGCGAGGTAAATGGGCCAAGCGCCTGAGGCAAAAGAATAACTTTAGTCCCCTGTTTTCGCCATCGACTACAAGATTGCGCAAGCTCTGCGGTCGGAGAATACCCCCATTGATCACTGTAGGCGAAGCCTGCTGCGTCGATTACCACATCTACCTGTTTGTCCAAAACTACTCCGTACATTTCTCGCAAAATAGCAGGAATTATGGACACCAACCCTCCCCATTGAATACCATAGCGCCATAACCAAGCCTTTTGTAGAAATCCTAGCTCCGCTTGCTTAATATAGCTGCCATAAGCCCCAGAATCTCTACCTCCATAAACTGGAGCCATAACAAATTGGGCTTTGGGAAACTCCTGCTTCAATTGTTTCAGGGCGGAATGAAGCATCAGCTCCGCACCTTTATTTACAAATCCGGCCCTTCTTATTTCAATGATCAATGATTATCCCCTTTTTTCTTTTAGTCGTCTCCAAAATCCATTGGCCTTCGCTAAAGGCCATAACATGATTTTTGTAATTTTTTGCCGAAAAAACCATGTCTCGGCTGCTGTCAACACCTCATCACGGCTACCGAATTTATCTAAAGTTAATCCTTGTTCCAGTAGCTCACGATATTGTGTTGTCTTGCTAAGATTGTCGGCTGGAGCGAAAGGATAACTGGGTAGGGTGTGCCCCATATCTTGCCATGCTTTTACATAGCCAACCCACTCGGTACGCTTCCCCATTACCCCCTGCCCGGCCACCACAGTCTCCATGGAAGTGTTGCGCAATTCCACAGCACCAGCATTTTTAGCGGAATTTACAATTTCCTGTCCAAGTTCTGTGCGAACCAACACAACTGTTTCACCACCGACCCGGTCAACACCTTTGATCCCATGAGGATCACCAAAAACCACATCTGCAAAAACATTAAGCTTATCGAAACATAATCGGCAACGCACAGGGGTAAAAAAATCCTTGATCGCCATACGCTGAGAAGCACGTAAAATAATTTCATCACCTTTGCTTGTGCGTACTACGGGATTTCCAGGATAACAAGGACGCTGCTTATCTCTCCATACCAGATGACTGATAGGTTCACTAGCAGCTTGTCTTCCCAAGAAATCAATAGCCGCTGTGGTCATAACACGGTCGCAAATCAAACCCAGCTTAATTGGAGGTCTTTTCAATAGATTGGGCATCACATCCAAAAGATTATGCATGCCATGAAAACGACAAGCCGGACCAACTACGGCGATCCGACCTTTGAACTCTCCAAGATCGCGAAGGACTTGGAGCATGGGAATGGGTGAATATTTAGACTTCTGTGCTTTGAAAAGATCAGTTGGCGAAGTTGCTACCATGACATCACCACGAGGTGGTGTAGCCGTGGGCATGGCAGCAACAAGGGCTGCGTCTATTTGCCCGGCAGTAAAGAGGTGCGTCAACAGGGCAGTAACCACACCACCACTCTGACCGTTAGTAAAAATTGACTCATCGGTAGCCCGTCCTACTTCACAAGTGATGATTTGCCCCACAAATGGATCGCTAGGAATCATGGTGGCAAGGGATTTGCCCAGTTTTCTTCCAGGACAAACCTGGTAGCAAAGACCGCACTCAGAGCAACTTTGTTGGTCAATTTTCGGCACAATATATCCACCAACACTTTCCCGATAGCTAATGGAGTTCCGCGGACAATAAGCAGCACACGCTCCACAAGCATGGCAGAGATGCATGCCAACAACTTGGGATATGTTCGGTTTTACAGAATGTCTCATGATTCATCACACCAACAGTTTTCACTACCATTTTTTCCCTAAGTAAACCAAAGGATACTTGATGGGCGACAACATCGCTTTACTCATCATCCAAAATATTGGCCTGCTTCTACGGTAAAACATCAGAGAAAAATAAGATGCCATGGCATAAGACAGTAAGGTTGCAACAGCCGCTCCACGTCCACCGTACTTCGGGATGAGTAAAAGATTTAATGCCACGTTAGCCAAGGCTCCGAAACCCTGCGTAATTAGGGAAAATATCAAAGCATCCTCAATCAAAATCCATTTACTGAAGGCTGCACGCATAAAAATAAATAGGGCAGCCCAAATATGGATAACCAATATAGAAGCGGATGCCTTGTACTGATCGCCAAAAAAAACGTTAATAATTGGCGTTGCCATAAAGGTCATAATAATGGCCACAGCCAATGCAACTAAAAACAGCAGGTCAAATATTTGCTGCAAGCGGTATTGATAGTGTTCGAAGTTGCTTGTCCTAAGCTTAATAAGCTGGGGAAATATCGAAGCGACGATAGCAGTAGGAACGAAGTACCACGATTCGGAAAGACTGGCAGCAACGGCATAAAACCCAACTTCTTCAGCACCAACAAACCACTTCAGCATGATCTGATCAACTTTCAAATAAATTGTTGCAAAAATGGCTCCTAAAAAAATAACCCAGCCTTGGCTCAGCAACTCATTGACTTTATTAATATCCACTCGCCAGCTTGCAATTGAAAGATCCGCCGTAACTCGAAAAAACAACATCAACAAACAACACCCCATAAGGCTTTGTAAAGGAGCTGAAAAAGCAAAAAACAAAAGATTCCCACCAGCCAGCATAATTGCAGCATTGAAACAGGCAGTAATCATTAACGATATGGACCTTGCAATCGCTGTGAATTTAGCTTGAACATGTGCTTGAAACCAATAATCAACTACGTCAAACGACCTAAAAAAGAGTGAAGATGCTACTATGATCAATACCCAGAATACTTCGCCTTGGCGTTCTTCATATACAAAGGCATATGATAGTAAGGTTATAAAACCAATTACGAAACCAAAAAATTTGAGAACTAAACTAGTACCCATGATCTTCCCGCTGTCATCAGGCTTTTTAACTATTTCTCTGACTACCAAGCCGCCTAAACCCATGTGGCCAGCAGTAGCAAAAAGTCCGGTCATCGAAAGAGCATATGCTAAAATTCCATATCGTTCCGGGCCGAGATATCGCGCAAGCAGGACTATTATGAAAAAACTGACCCCCATGGTAAAAATCTTTTCCGCCATAATCCACGAGGTATTTAATAAGTAGACCTTGAAACGATAAATAAACTGGAGCGATGAACTCATGAAGTGACCTTCCTGCATTCGATCATTAAATGTCGGATCAATGAGCCAAAAAGCTGGATTGTTGTCTGTGTATAACAATCCCAACAACGCTTATGGCCACATTTTGCATGGTAACGGAAGGTACATTCAGGCATTTGAGTCATTTTCAGAGACAGGAATTATTTAGGGTGAATATCTCAATATTTAGCAAAATTCGACAGACAAAAATCGTATAAATCCATGTATCTCTCTATAACTACAATAAAAATAGGCCGCCCAGGCCCATCTGTCGCTAACTGGCCAAATAACTTATGTTTCCTTTAGGTAGGATTTTTGGGCCACAACGAACTCTTAGTTACAGAATTCATTAAAATGGGTCACAAGTGGACTTACTATAGATGCTGTTTCCAGATCTGGTGTATATTCTGGAAGGATGGTCTGCAAGACTTCTTTTATTCCTCGAGAATCATGGACTGCAGCCGTTCTCGCCAAACGAATCAGAAGCTTTTCAATGTCCTGTTTGGATTTACCATTTCCTCGTAGAACCATGATCTTTTCATGCTTCGTGGACACAATACCTTCACCTTCGGTGATCAACTCCTCATAAAGTTTTTCGCCAGGACGAAGTCCGGTAAACTGAATTTTTATTTCCTTCTCCGGCTCATGTCCCAACAATTTAATGAGATCATTGGCTAATTGAACAATCTTCACCGGAGAGCCCATCTTCAAAATAAAAATCTCGCCGCCTTCGCCCATTGCTCCAGCTTGAAGAATAAGCTGCGCTGCTTCCTCGATTGACATAAAATAGCGGGTCATTTCAGGATCAGTGACAGTAACAGGTCCGCCTTTTTCAATCTGACTTTTAAAAAGTGGAATAACCGAGCCAGAAGAACCGAGAACATTGCCGAATCTTACAGCCATAAACGCCGTCTCATTTTGGCCCACTGTAGAGTGATTTGTCGCACGTTCATTGCAATAGGCGAGCATAAGCAATTCCGTCACCCGTTTTGTTGCGCCCATGACATTTGTCGGTCGTACGGCCTTGTCGGTGGAAACCAGCACGAAGCGTTCGACTTTATGGGCAATAGTTGCTTCAATGAGGTTCTTCGTGGCGAATACATTATTAAAGACAGCTTCCCATGGATTTGCTTCAACCAGAGGGACATGTTTATATGCCGCTGCATGAAAAACCACGGAAGGAGCATATTTCATAAAAATTGCATCTAACAAAGCTTTGTTCTGAATTTTGCTAAGAATTGGAACATAGTCCAAAAATTGAAGGTCATGATGAAGTTCCATCTGGATTTTATAAAGATTCTCTTCCCCCGCATCCAGCAGAATAATTCTTTTTGGCTCAAACCGGATAATCTGCCGGCAGAGTTCGGAACCGATAGAGCCGCCTGCACCGGTTACCAGTACTGTCCGGCCAGTAAGATAACGACAAATTTCTTTTTGATCAAGATGCACTGCTGGTCGTCCGAGCAGATCTTTATAGGCAATATCGCGGCTGGAAGTGACGCTTAATTTCCCGTTGATGATCTCACCCATGCTTGGGAGAACTTTAAACTTGGTCTTTGATTTCTGGCAAAGATCGACAATTCGTTGCATCTGTTCCGCGGATGCAGAAGCAATGGTGATCAAAAGCTCTTCTGTTCTGGTCCTGAGGATACATTCCTGAAGATTATCCACTCCTCCTACGATCGGGATACCGTGGATTTTCAAACCATGCTTGCTCTGATTGTCATCCACGAGACCGACAACCTCATAAGGCACATTAGCGTTATCCCTGATCTCCCGAATAACTTTTTCAGCGGCAGCTCCCGCGCCAATGAGCAGCAATCTTATCTTTCCAGGTCTTTGGTCACCCTGAACCAGCCAGGACATTAATTCGTTATTTTGTAATATATAGCGGATAGTGCCGCGGTGCAGGCAAAGGAATAAAAAAGTAAAGACTCCGTCCAAAAAAAACACTGATCGGGAAAATCCAGTAAATCTGTTCAGATAGAGGACGGACATGATAATAAAGCCCGAAGACACACAAACGGCTTTGATGATATTGAACAGATCTGCAGTGCTGGTGTATCGCCACATTCCTCTATAGAGCCCGAACACGTAAAATATGGGGATCTTGCTGAGGATAAGAAAAGGGATCGAGGTTAGAATCTTGGGAAATGCCCATGATATATGCCAATCAAACCGAACCAGATAGGCAAGGAAATGAGCAGCTGCGATAAGTATTATATCGACCAGCAGGACTATCCAGAAATTCTTTCGCACAGCAAGTGTCCGAAGAAGTCTGGGTTGCTCAGACAGCATATTGAAAAATCTGGTCTTCATATATCAATTCACTTTAGACAATTTTATTGAACCGGCTAATACTCATGAATTGATTATTTTTGTGTCGCAGCAAAGAGCAAGTAATGGAGGTGTAATTCATTTTGGGCCGGAAGACTTTTTTGATGATAATACTATTTTGTTCAGGATGATAATTTTACATACAATACCAATTTAGAGAGTTCGAAGCAGGTTGAAATCATGGAACATGCGTACGAGACTCTTAGAATGATTTTTTAGCTAAAACCACTTACCATAATTGCGCTTTGGATTCACTAGTTTATTTGTTATTTTTAAACGTTCACCAACGCTCCGTATGTACACGATCAGGCGGCAGTGTACAGAAAGAAAGAAGTGCAGGTTTAGACCGCCGTGCTTAGAGGGCGGGCACAGGGACCCGCCCCTACGTGCCGTAGGCCTGCTCATGCGCCTTCTTACCCACAGCTGAACGTTTACAGGTCCGGGTTATGCGAGCATTTTTTTATTCCCGGTGAACGGTTACAAAAAAACGATCTCGACAATATAACACAACATCGATTTTGCTAATCCCGCCAAATGGGAAATAGGCCATGACTTAGGTCAGTACCCCTTGTAGGACCAGGAAGGGTTTTGGCGGCATTTCAAGTTAATAATTTTGTAAGTATACTCCGTTTTCTTGTTTTTTGTTACAAACTTTTAGGAGTAAGGTGCTGAATGATTATAGGTACGGCGTAACCGTTCACCAACACCCCGTTTTCGTCCGATCAGGCTTCCTCACATAGAAGGACGGGCAACAGGGACCCGCCCCTACGTGCCCGTCGGACTGCTTGAACGAACCTGGAGCACTGGATGACGACGGCCAAGGATGGCCTAGTGTAGCGGGTGCCAAGGATGGCACAGGAGCGACACGGTTATAGATCCGGGTTATGCGGTTTTATATAATGTGTACCGGTAAACGGTTACAGGTACGGCGAATCTCTGTTTCAGATCTACAACGAGTAAATTAGGATTTTTACGAGTCCATCCCTTTTAATTTCCAGATCTTGCACAAAGTACACGCGTTTTTACGGGAGGCTTAATGAGTGTTCTGCAGGGATGCCAAGTCTTTCATGAAGATTCCAAATCATCTTAAGAGTCAAAGAACGTTTGTAATTGAGGATTTCATGAACACGGTTACTTTTGCCAATCATTGGCTAAAGGTCCTTAACTGTAAGACCTTTTCGTTCCATCTCAAACTTGATGGCCGCCACTGGATCAGGCAAGTCAAGTGGATAGTGTTTGCTCTCATAAGCCTCAACCTATGGAAATCAAATCGATTAAACCTGATAGCGATTACCGTGAGGTAGTCGATCCATACTGGTGTCCGGTGTCTTAAAACTTTTCATCTGCTTCGTTGGACATCAAATTGCAAAGATCGGGTTTAGAACCCGCCCCTACGTGGTAAACGAATTTTTTGGTGATTTGTCGGATTCTTCTCGATGTTGCTGTCTGTGATCTAAAACGTTTTTAATGAATGTAAATTTCGATTATTTCCGCGTACTAGAGTACGTCGTAATGATAGAAATTTTGCAGCAACGAAGCAGGTGAAGAGTTTTTACGACGCCATCAAGACTGATGGACTCGTAAAAAGCCCGATCTACTTCGTTGTAGGTCTGAAACGGCAATTAGCTGTACCATATGTACTACCAAATTGCCGTTTCAGACACTACGCCTCGTATATCGAGCTTTTTCCAGAGTCCATTCCTACGCACAAATTGACTTTTTACGAGATTATCAAGACTGACAAACTCGATACACCTCTTCGATCGTTGTAATCCCTTGCAGGACTTTCATTGCGCCGTCTTTCTGGAGGGTGATCATACCATTTTGAACTGCCCGTCTTTTTATTTCGTTGGCGTCTGATGTCTGCAGAACTAGGGCCTTCATGTCCTGATTCATAAGAAGCAGTTCAAAAATCCCACAGCGGCCTTTATAACCCGTATGGTAACATTTGGCACAGCCTCTGCCTCTGTAAGCTGTCCGGTCATGACATTCTTCCTCCGCAAAACCGATTCTCTGTAACATTTCAGGCGTAGGAGTATACTCTTCCTTACAATGAGGGCAGATGATACGAACCAGCCTCTGCGCCAGAATGGCATTCACTGAAGAAGCTATAAGGAATTGCTCTATTCCCATATCCCTTAATCGGGTAATGGCACCGGCCGAGTCGTTGGTATGCAGGGTTGAAAAAACAAGATGTCCCGTCAATGCCGATTGAATGGCAATCTGGGCTGTTTCGGTATCGCGTATCTCCCCTACCAGGATGACATCCGGATCCTGCCGGACGATGGATCGAAGACCTGAAGCAAAGGTAAGATCGATCTTTGGATTAACCTGAACCTGCCCGATACCGCTTATCCGGTATTCGATCGGATCTTCAACGGTGATGATGTTGATATCCGTATTGTTAATAGAGGAGAGAGCGGCATAGAGAGTGGTGGTTTTCCCAGAGCCCGTAGGGCCTGTTACCAGGACAATTCCATTTGGTGCCTTTATCTGTTGTTCAAAGGGAATGAACCTGTCCTGCGGCATACCGAGTTCAGGAAGAGATATCATGACCGTGGATTTTCGCAGCAGACGTAAAACCACCCGTTCTCCAAAAGCTGTCGGCAAAGTGGAGACACGAACGTCAATCTCTTTATTGGCAATCTTCAGTTCTATTCTGCCATCCTGAGGTAGTCTCTTCTCTGCGATATTGAGTTTAGCCATTATTTTGACCCTGGATACAAGGGCCGATTGCACATGTTTAGGCGGGCTCAACATGTCGTGGAGAATACCATCCAGCCGCTGCCGTATCTTCAAGCTGTTCTGATATGGCTCGATATGGATATCCGAGGCATTATCGCGGACCGCCTGGGAAAACATGAGATTTACCAGGCGAATTACCGGAGAATCACTGGTATCATCGAGCAGATCGCCTATCTCCTCAATCTCTGAAAAAAGCCTTTCCGGATCTTCGTCATCAATATCCTGCATTACCTCGTCTGCAGAGGTCTGGGTCATGTCATAGGCAAAATTGATCGCATTCATGATATGATGGGAAGTTGCCAGAACGGTTCGATACGTGTCGTTACCCAGAATTCCCCGTAAATCATCCAGTGCTTGAAATGAATTGGGATTATTCATTGCAAAAAACGATTCTTCCGCCGTGACGATCGGAATTATTTTGTGCAGCTTTAAAAAACTTATGGGGACCCGATCAGTGAAATCAGTTTTAAAATCAGGAGGTAAAGATTTTCGAACCTCCATGTCAAACATAATACCGAGTACCTGCAGAACTGAAAACTCGTCCAGCTCTCCGTTTTTAATGAGTATTTCCCCTATTAAATCATTCCCTTCTTTTTGAGCTTGCAGAGCCTGTTCAAGAACTTTTGAGGCCAGACCAAATTCCTCTGTCACTATTTCACCAAATTTCTTCATGGTCATTCAATCAGTTTAATTCTACTCCAAACTTTATTTTTCGGACGTGTGAACGTTCACCAGCACCCTATATGCATACGATTAGGCAGTCGTGCATAGGAAGGCGGGTTTAGAACTCGCCCCTACATGTCCATCGGCCTGCTTATGCGCCTTTTTACGCACTGCTGAACGGTTACAGTTACAGGTCGGGGTGCGAAAACGGGCGGGCACAGGGGCCCGCCCCTACGGGGCCACCGGCCTTCTTCCCGCCCCTACACGGTGAACGGTTACATTATTTCCCTTCCCATTGCCGGGGATTTGTACTTCTTTGAATCCTGTCAATGCTCTCCTGAGCTAATTTTTTCAGAGGCACTTCTTTTTGTAACGAGCCGCCGGGGCTTTCGGCAACAGCATCGGATGGACCGGAGACTACAGCCCGGTACATTTCCAGAGCCTGCTTCGGCTTGCCTTCTTTTTCATAAATTACGCCCAGATTCATCAGGGCATATGGATAAACCGGATCAATTTTCAGGGCCTCCCGAAAATACTCTTTAGCGGCATCCAGTTCTCCGCTCTTCATCTTTTCATACCCTCGCTTGGTAAGCGTCACCGCGTGTTCAGGATTTTCTTTTTTATGCAGTTGTTCCCGTACTGCGGGTAAAACCAGCCCCATCTCGTCTTCCTTTTTCAAGGTAACAGCCGCAATATTTGCGGGATTACGCACTATACGAGGGGTGATAAAGATGAACATGTTGGTTTTTTTGCTGGTATTTGAATGGCTTTTAAACAACCAACCGAGAATCGGGATATCACCAAGGATGGGTACCTTGGTGTCACCCTGAGTTGCATCATGACCTATTATACCTCCAATCACCACAGTGCTTTTGTCGCTCAGGATGACAGTGGTAGTCGCCGTTCGCTTAAACGTAGTCGGTCGGTCTGTTACTTCTCCCTTTATTCGCGTGACTTCCGTCTCGATTTCAAGGCGCAGCACATCGGACTGATTTATATGGGGAGTGATCGACAGCTTCGTTGCGACATCCTTATATTCATACTGGGTGAATTCGTTATTATTGTCAGTGAGATTGGTACTGGTCTGATACGGGACATTCTCGCCGACCGAGACTTCAGCCTTGGTATTGTCCATCGTCAAAACCTGGGGAGTGGAAATAACATTGACATCGGAGTCAGATTTAAAGGCATTGACCACGGCACCAAGATTATCAAAGACCATATTACCGATTTTGACCCCACCCTGATTGATTACTCCAACAGTGAAGCCGGTTGCCAAAGCAGGATTTACGGCGTTAATCCCGCTCAACAGAGAGGGTGTGGGGCATTCGCCCCGCTGAATCCGGTGACCAGCTGTCCCCTGCCGCCCGACGTGGTTCCCCCGGCCACCCATTCAACTCCCACGTCAAAAGATTTATCGACATCCACTTCCATGATAAGGGCTTCCAGATAGACCATTCTTCTTGGAATATCCAACTTGCTTATCACATTTTCCAGCACCGCATAATCATCTTTTGAGGCTCTTATTATAAGAGAATTTGTTTCCTCGTCCGCCATGACCCTGACATCCTTGGAAATTGCCGCGGCTTTCCCGACATTTTCTCCCTCCTTTCCAGTTGTGCTTGGAAGATCGTTAAGCACTTTGACCATCTCTGCCGCGGTAGCATTCTGTAAATAATAAACACGAATATTACCTTCGGCCCGTTGGACTTCCGTATCTAGAATGGCAACAAGACTTTTGACACGCTTTATATCACTGCTATTGGCAAGAACTATTAATGCATTTACTCGGTCATACGGCACGACTGTTATGTTATCTCCGGTAATTCTTCCGGCACCCGCCCGCTGTCTTACCTGATTTTTCTGATAGACGTTGGTCAGGATTTTAGAAAGCGACTCTGCCGAGGCATTTACCAGTGGAATAAATGCCAACTCATCTTCTCTTGATTCCACATCGAGCACTTTGATTATGCTCAACAACTTTTGGATGTTGGACATCGTCTCGGTAATGATCAACATACCCGATGGAACGTGGGAAATGAGGACCGAAGTTTGCGAGACGAGCGGTGCAAGTATCTTTTTCATCTCATCAGGAGATGTGTGTTTCAGTGGGACGAGTTGGGTTATGACCTTGTCTTCAGGAGCACCGGATACCGCCTTACTCATCAACTCTATATTTTCCGAACGGGCACGGGCTGAAGGGAGTATTTTTATGACAGAACCCGCTTCAACCGTGGTATAACCATGCACCTCCAACACGGATTGAAAAACTCTGTAGGCCTCTTCTTCTGAAATTTTCGTAGGAGATAAAATGGTTACATTTCCTTGCACGGCTTTATCGACAACGAAGTTTTTTCCACTCAATTCGCTGATATATTTAATAAATAATTGAATATCGACGTTATCGAAATCAATGGTGATAAATCGCTGCCCACCCGGGTCCGCCTTCGACGCTGATTGGGGCAATGCCTGGGCATGAAGGTTACCGTTCAGTGCCAACCACATACAGAATAGGACCGCGCCGATTAGTACCTTACAAAATATTTTCTTGTTTTTTTGCAAGACAATATTCTGTCCCAAGATACTTATCCCGGCTTGCTTCCCGTTTACCGGGGCTAGAGAATTATTCAAGAAGCTCATAAAGAATCCACCTTGATTGTGTTTTTTATCTCTGTTGCTTATTTCGTCATTATCGAACGAGACGGTCGAATAGTTCTTGGCCTGGTGATTACCCTCCCGGGTGTTCCGCGCGGAGGGACCGCTGGACGATTCAATCTCCGGCTACCTGCTCCAGATGCGGCAGATTGATTTCCGCCGGCTCCGGCCCGTGCAGCTGGGGCTGCCTGAGCAGATCGCTCCTTGGCTGCTTCACTCATATCAAGCATTTCATCCTTACCGTTAAAGGCGAGGATGACTTTCCCCGTAGAATCTCCTTAATAACAGCCCCCTGGATGGTATCTCCCACCTCATACAAGTCCTGTTGGTTGTTGCTTTTATCTAAAATAATGGCTCGACTATCTTTTTCCCCACCATTTATTGTGCCCATCAAAACAATGTTCAAACTCGTCGATTGCATATTTTCAGTGTAACTCTGGGTGGCTGGTGCCGATCCCCCTTTACCTGGCGGAGGTCCGAACAGGTTTCTTTGCAAAATTACATTATAGTCCTGCTTGTTATTATGCTCCTCCATCTCCGGTAAATTTTTTGCTACAGGAGCAGTCGGTGCTACCGTGGCTTTTACGGTGGGAGGTTTTAAAACAAAATGCTCCAATGCCTGATAGCCACCTTCAACACCGCCAACACAGAGCAAGGTAATAAGGAGATAAGGAAATATGTCGTTAATACGAGCTGCCATAAAATATCACGTACTGAATCTGAATAATGGATTTTTGACGGTACCACCTATCTTAAACGGTAGAACCGTCACCTTATACCGTTGCAATAAATGCTGAACAAACTGGTTTTCCTTGGGATGAGCCCTCAGAAAATCCTGATCGGGTTCCATGTGGCCATTGAGTTGCATGCTGCTGTCCAACAGTGGAGAAGCCAATCGCATTTCCCCGGCGAAGTCCGCGGCAATTTCCTTCCCCAGCAGTTCTCCATCGACCAAATTTATTCTTTTGTTTTGTTGGCTGAGATGTACTGCAAACCTTTTGAACTCGATAGCCGATAGGGAAAGTATCGGCTGCATGAGGCCTATGCTGCCTGCGATAATCTGAATATCTCCCTTGCCGACACCATCTTCCGGGCTGTTGCTTAAGGCCTTATATTCACCTGAGAATTCAAAAGTGCCGGAAATCTTACGATCGGTAAGACCGATGCTTTCCACAAGCTTGCCCGCCTCAAGGCCTTCAAGATGAATGTCAGACAATTGAAAAGTTTGCGCTTTTTTGTCAAGATTCAAAGTCGCCCGAAAAATACCGGAGTACATTCTGCCGCTTATCTTAAAAGCTTTCCAGAACTGTAACGGTTCCGGAGTAACTACGACTCTATCGATCGTCATTTCCGAATCCCGGCCGTCAATGGTTCTATTGATTTTTATTGTTTCAAAGGCGGCGGATATCGGAAAATGATAGGTTGTGCTGCTTATAGTGCATGTACTGCCGGGCAACAGATGTTCAATTTTGTTTGCATAATATGCCTTAAACTTTGCGCTTGGAAAACGGACGTACAACAACACTGCGGTAAGCAGGACCGCATAAAGTAAATAGACAAATGACCGTAATGAGAAAACGGACCGTATCATTTCTATCCTTTATTTTCAAAAGTTACGATCTGCAGAATTGAATCAAAATATCCCTGTTTATCTCCGCTTTCCTGAATTGAAAATCTTCTAATAAAGACAATATTTTTATCTGACTCCACCAACCGGAGATAGTTGACAAGATCGGCCAGGGTAATCTGCTGAAGTTTCATCTCCACGACCGCTTCGTTCAACTCGTCTCCGGTGACCGCCGATGGTTTCATGTACATGATTTGCTTTTTTACATTCGCCTTCGTTGCCTGCTGATCAAGAAAAGTAAAAAGGCTGAAACCGGCTCCACGTTGATCGATTCTGGCCTGTATCGTTCCCGCTTCACTTTTCAAGGAATAATATTCCTGCTGTAACTTCTTGATTTCAGCGAGTTCCTGTTTTTTTTTGGCGATCGATTTTTCCAGATTGTTCTTTGCGTCAACGACGGGAATGATAACCAGCTGCAACACCAAAAAACAAAGGACGAAGCCGATCCCCCCGAAAACCACCCATCTTTCACGACTACTCAGTTTTTCTATCCCTGATTTCCGCCAAATATTTTTCAGGAAGTTTTTGTCGAACAATGAAGTCATAATTGTTACCTGGCTAGATCGAGTTTAAGTTCGAAGTTGACCTGATCCCCACGAACAGACTGGTTAGCGGAGCTGATGGAGACTCCGGAAAAATACGGTGATTTCTCAAGATCCTTCTGAACACTATCAACTGTATTAAAATCACTGGTGACTGCTTTCAATCTGACGGTATTCATATCTGCAACCATTCTAACAACTTTTACAGAATACCTTGCAGGAATCCGAGCCGAAAGTTCAGCCAGGAGTTCGATTACGGTATAACCGGCACCGCCAGGGCTGTACGTTTCCCTGATCTCATTATTTTTAACCTTGAGCTGCTGAACTGGGTTGACTATTCGTGTAACATCCGGAAGCGTTTGCTTGAAGACTGCATTGATCTGCTGCCGTAAACTTTCCTGCTCTGCACTCAACGATGAAAATTTATATCCAACAAAGGCAATAACAGAAATACTTACAATACACAGAGGAATGGCGATTTTCAGAAGCAGGTCTCGATATTCCCGCAAAGATTTCTTCTTTCTGAAATCGTCTTTCCGAAAATTGAATCCTCCGCTCTTTTTACCATTTTTTAAAACGTGTGCAAGGATTCTGTCCATCCGTTCGGGCAGGTAAGAACTCCGGATTTCCGGTTCAATCTTGATAAAAGGTTGTGTACTCTGTTTATAAACATCTATCTCCACTCCCCCGAAGAGAGGTGATAAAATCGACGATGCCACCTGAATCCTCGATGCGGAACCTGTGAGATAGACCTTGAAATTTAAATTTTCGGCAGCTAGAAAATGGGAGGCGTGTAACGTCTGTTTTACATTTTGAACGAAGACGCTATCAATCAGGGCCTGACCTTCGACTTCAGGTAAAATAGCCAGGGAACGGATAAGAGTAACACTTCTATTGCGAACGATAAACAGGGTGGCCCAACTGGTACCAATGTCGATAAGGAGAAAATTTTCCGTCAGCCCTTCCGCTATTTTCAGTGCGGTGGACATGCCACTGATACCTATGCTGTCCGGATTAAGACCCGAGTCTTTCAATAATGAGAGATAGGCAGCAAACTCCTCGCGGCTGATCATGGCTGCGATAATTCCTGTTTTCTCAGGTCCGGTTTGGGCGATGATGAAATCGATGAGCCGGCTGTTTATATCAACCGGCGAATAGTCCACCAGCTCAAAAGGAAGCGCCTGTTCAATTTTCTTCCGGTCCGAAAAAGGCAGCGCAACATTTCTAAAGGAAAAGAACTCGGCGCCAAGCGTTACCAGACATTGACTGCTGCCGGAGTAACCCGTTTGTTCTTTAATTTCATTGATTGCATCTTCAATGGACCGGTCCGCTATTTCCGCGGTACCACAGGCTGTCACCCTGGTAATTTTGGTGCTTACGTCCACCACCACTGCAGAAATGGTGTCTTTGTGGATATCAAGGCAAAACAAAGCTTCCGCCATAAATTACTCCATTTTTTTCTCCAGCAGCTTGATCCCACTCTCACTCGAACGCTCAACGAACACCAGTACACTGCGTGAGAGTGTGTCAAATTCTCCAGTAGAGACTATCTCAAAATTGCTACTGGAAACAGTCAATACATTTTCATTCAGCACAATATCCCCTGGCCAGCCTTCAACCTCTCTATACCAGCCCGCGTTTGCCAGATTTTCTTCATTGGTCTTTTCCGATCTATATTCAGCCAGCTTTTCAAGCAAATCGTCACTGAGAAGGGAGTCCATACTCTTTATGACCAGAAGCGGGGCAGTGTTGATATTCACTTTACCATTATCGCCTGTTACCGTTAGATAATCGGCAAGGCCCCGTTTTTCCGCCGTGCCGAACAGCAGCGCCGGGGTTATTCCTTTTACCAACAGCAATTCCTCAATGGAACGTACAGGTCCGTTTCTGCAACTATACGGTTTTTCAAGCGATTGATAATAACTGCTCTCCGCGCCGAGATCAGACTCCTGGTCATCTTTATCAATCCAATCGATCAGGGCATCGATTATGCCTTGAGCTTCCGTTTCGTCTTCTATTTGAAAAGCACCTGACATCAGCAGGTTAAGAAACATCCGGCGAATTTCGCTTGTTGTGTTGCTTCCACCACCGGCACCCGAATTCTCCCCAGACTGGACCAGGCTGTTTACCTGCAACCTGCCCGACAGATCGATAACCTTCAAATGAAGCGAACCAGCCGAGAATAATCCTTCGAACCTTTCTTTGTCAAGTGTGGCCCAGTTGTCCTGTAACGAATCAAATTGATTTTCTTTTTTATCGTATTGTAGAAGCGCCAGAGCAATATTCACACCGGAATCCGCAATAGTCTCCAACTGAGTTTTCACCTTATAATTGTTGGAAACGACAAATTGCTGCCAGGTTGTCTTGTGAAATTGAAGGGTAACCGCCACGAGCAAACTCACGGTCAGGACGGTAATCAAAAGCGCCATGCCCTGTTGATCCCGCCAAGGAGTTTCCTTTATTTCCTTCCGTTTTACATCCATCTGAGCCCTGCCCCCCCATTGTCTCATCACTGCTTTTCCTGCAGGGATTGCAATGCCACGGCAGTCTTAAAGACACTACTTTTTTCACTGTCGGCCGAGTCGGCAAATTTCAGTTCAATAGAAACAAGGGAGGGAAACGGGGACTTCTTCGCATCGGCACCTTCATCGGATGATGTCACCTTTTCGACTTGCCACTCTCCAGTTTCATTACCATCCTGATCTAAATAGGTAAACTTAAATTCCTGCAGCCCTCGACATATCAAATGTTTTCTCATGTCTTCACTGTTTGTTTCCGTACCAGGCAGCACGGCGCCGTCCGATCGATAGAGATCAAGAAGACCGGTTTCTTCATTGGTCTCAATCTGGTATTGGATCAGGACAGGACCGGTTAGGGTGTCGGCTTTACTCAGAATAAGATGTGCATATGAGACAAAGGTCAGACTGTCCCCCCGATTTCCCGAGTAATCATGCCTTTCACCGAGAAACTCACCTCCGGGGCCGGTCACCAGGGAGCCAAGATCCTCCGATAATCTCTCCAGGACAATTCGGGCGCTATTGGCGATGCGGAGTTGAGATTCCGATCCATTTATAGTGTAAAATGTCGCACGATATGCGCCGTATACCGCCGATACAACTATTGCAAAAATAAAAATCGCAATGAGCAGTTCTATGAGGGTAAAGCCTCTTTCGTGGGCTGACGGCGAATTATTGTTCACCTTATTCCTGCCAGCGACCATAATAGGTAAGTGTGTAGCTGAACTTCGATCCGCTCCATAAGACAGTCAGTTGGACCTTTTCCAGGGGATTTTCAAGTTTCGTCAAGGTTTCCGGACTGTCAAAGCTTGCCGTTTCAGTCTCGATCTTCCAGCTGTATCCAGGAAAATCCTCACCGAAATCCCCCTCATCATTGGTTGGGGCCACCTTGCCGACCTTCAGTTCCGCGAGTTTTCCGGAAGCCAGCATCGGTGCCACAATATTAAAGTGAGCCTCTGTCGCATAAGAAAGACTTCTCGACTGAGAGCCGAAAAGCGCCACAAGAGCTATGGCAATAATCGACACGGCAACCATCACCTCAAGCAGAGTAAATGCCCTATTGCCGCCCATAGCCATACCCAGGCAAGATGTAGGGGCGGGTTCCAAACCCGCCCTGCGATTTCGACATCCCCATCTCGGTTTGACTCCTTAGAAGGCAGCGACCTGATCGGACACCAGCGCCGGATCGAGAAACGGATAAAATTGTACATTCAGGTGATCGCCATTCTTGTCTTCGATTCGAAGAAGAGTATTATTGAGATATCCCTGCTTACTGATCCAGACCACTGTCTGATCCTGTGACGTACTCTCATTGCTTTCAGCGGCAATGCCGGTGATTTTCACTGATTCAGGAAACTGCAGTTCTCCGGTCGATTCTCCTTTCTTCCGGGCATCCCTATCCTGGTTGTCTTTTGTTTTAATCTCCGGCTCATACCAGATGCGATTTTCAGTCCGGCTAATATGAAGAAGATACGGTTGTTGAGTACGAACAGCAAGTTCCCTTACCCCGGTCACAAGCCCAATTACCTTCCTGCCCGTGGCTTTCAGGGGATCGGTAAAAAAAGAATTACGTAATGAAGGTATACTGATCGAGAGCATAATGCCGATCAGAGCAGTTACCACTATCAATTCAATAAGAGTAAAACCTTTTTCAGTACCTGGGGCTTCCGTTTCTTTGCGATCACCCCCGTAAAATAACTGCAACATGTTGGTACTATTCAACATCCCAATTATTTATATCTTTGTCATTCCCTTCGCCCCCGGCCTCGCCGTCGGCACCATAGGAGGTAAGGTCAAAATCACCGTTCAATCCGGGACTGAGGTAGACATAATTATTCCCCCATGGATCAAGAGGAACCTTCCCTTTTTCAAGATAACCGCCATCACGCCACTTAGGAGGCAGCTTGCCCACGGCCGGAGGTTCTACCAGGGACTGAAGGCCCTGCTCCGTTGTCGGGTACATGCCGTTATCAAGTTTATACATTTTCAGTGCAGTATCCATTGCTTGAATTTCCAGGGTTGCCTTGGTTCTTTTAGCTTCCTCAGGATGTCCCATGATCTTTGGACCAATATATCCGGCGAGAATACCAATTATGACTAATACAACAAGAAGTTCAATAAGAGTAAAACCTGCTTCACGTACCCTGTTCGGACATGTGAAAAATCGTTCGTGTTCAATCTTCATTCGGTGATAACCTGTTATTTTAATGAATTATTATTGATGATGGCGTCGTAAAAACTCTTCATCTGCATCGTTGTTGCAAAATTTCTATCATTACGACGTACTCTAATACAGCGAAATATACACAACTCATGGCAAAGATCCAATATTGAATCGATAAAACGAGACTATAAGGGGGTTTAGAACCCGCCCCTACCTGCCCGTCCTTGTTTATGCGCTTCCAGGGCACTCTCGACATTTGCAGGTTGGGAGCCAGGTAAACGGTACTGTCATCCCACCATTTGATTCATCTCAAAGATCGGCAATAAAATGGAGAGAACGATAAATCCGACAACCAGCCCCATGATGGCGATCATCAGCGGTTCGATAAGGGATGTCATCGCCATTATCGAGGTTTCGACCTCTCTTTCATAGGCTTTCGCCACTTTATTGAGCATCGCTTCAAGGCTACCGCTTTGCTCACCAACGGCGATCATCTGGACAAACATGGGCGGAAACCACTCGGATTCCGAAAGCGCATTTGTCATAGTCTGCCCTTTTTGTATTTGCTCCATTGCCTCATCGATTACCTGCGAGATATGTACATTATCCACAAGGGTCCGAACGATCTGCATGGAAACCATAAGACCGACGCCACTCTCCAGCAAACTGCCCAACGTAGAAGAAAATCGTGCGAGAATAACCTTTTGCACCACGGGTCCGATGATAAACATCTTTAGTTTCATTAGGTCCCATAACGCTTTTCCCTTAGGTTTAGAAATAAAATAATGCAATCCCACAAACCCGATAGCTATGCCGATAGCACAGGCCCACCAATACGTTTTCAAGAAGTCACTCAGACTGAGGAGAAAGAGCGTCGGCAAGGGAAGCACCTTGTCCATTTCATTAAAAACCTGGGTTATATTGGGAACAATGTAGGTAATAAGAACAAATAAAATGGCAGATCCGATGACCGCCATGAAGATGGGATACACCAGAGCCGCGCGTAATCTTCCTTTCAAGGCCTCCTGTTTTTCGCCGAAATCAGCCAGCCGTTCCAATACTATGTCAAGCGCCCCTGACGCTTCTCCCGCCCGCACCATATTAATAAAAATAGATGAAAATAATTTGGGGTGTTCCGCCAGTGCGTTGGTTAGGGTATTGCCTTCATTGACCGATCCTTTTACCTGGGCAATCACTTTTTTCAGTACGGAATTTTTTGTCTGGTCCACCAGGGAGTCAAGAGCCTGAACCAAGGGAATTCCCGCTCCCATCAAGGTAGCCAGCTGGCGGGTCATGACACTTATTTCTTCGGACTTGACCCGTTCAAACAGAGCCGGCCCGTGGCCACCTCTGCTACCCGCCTTACCTTCCCTGCCTCTGCTTACCGCAATAGAGACGGGATACTTCCCCTGCGAACGAAGTTTTGTCCGCGCCTGAGATTCACTGTCCGCATCGAGTATGCCCTTGATGTTTTTTCCTTTGACATCAAGAGCACGGTATTCAAATACTGGCATGGAAAATCATCGTTATAAGTTATGATGGCGTCGTAAAAACTCTTCATCTGCGTCGTTGTGCGCCCCGCAGGAAGTGCCCTTGGGGTACAAAATTTCTATCATTACGACGTACTCTAGTACGCCGAAATAATAGAAATTTTTCGCGCCTCACATATGAAGCTTTTTACTTAGCCATCTGAATTCTGAGGTTTTGACGAGTTTATCAGTTATGATGGCATCGAAGCATATATAGCTTTCACCCAGCCATCTGAAACAACCAGCAGTTTTTTTTAATGAATTCACATAATAGGCTTCGTTCGGGCAGAAATTTTTCCGCGGAAAAGCTCTACCGGACAAAGAAAAATGGTAAATACTACAAATTCACCGTATACTAATTGGCCAATTGCTGAAAGAGAATTTTAAAGCATGTCTCGTGCGACTATCGATTTCCCGTATGTCTTTAGTGACTTAGGAATTTTCGTATTTTCCGGAAAAAATTTCCTGAAATATGTACAGATGGAATTTGGAAAAGGTTCGATAAACGAGGCGTAGTGTTCGCAACGGCAATTTAGAAGTACATGTGGTACAGCTAATTGCCGTTTCAGATCTACAACGAGGTAGATCGACTTTCTACGAGTCCATCAGATATAACCCTATTGTTGAAGCAATCTCATGTATACTCGCTATTTCGGCCTGACTGAAAAACCTTTTGCCATCGCGCCTAATCCCCGATATCTCTTTATGAGTGAATTACATCGGGAAGCCCTGGCTCATCTTATGTACGGAATCAGCAGCGAGGGCTGTATTATACTGCTGACAGGAGATGTAGGCACGGGAAAAACCACAGTTTGTCGTTGTCTGATAGACCAACTGCCCGCAACAACCGATATCGCGATGATTTTAAATCCTAAGCTGACCATCACGGATTTGCTGAAAACCATCTGCGAAGAACTGAAGATTCCCATTCCGGACGAAATCCCCACGGTAAAAACCTACGTCGACCAGTTGAACGCCTATCTGCTTGCCGCCCACTCGAAAGGCAGAAATACGGCTCTGATTATAGATGAAGCACAAAACCTGGATGTCGAAATTCTGGAACAGCTGCGGCTGCTAACCAATCTGGAGACTAATACCAATAAGCTGCTGCAGATCATCCTGATCGGCCAGCCCGAACTGCGAAATATTCTCAGCGACCCCAAATTATCCCAGATCAATCAGCGTATCACCACCAGATATCATCTGGAACCGCTGCAGCCAGGCGACGTCACCACCTATATAGAGCACAGACTTGCTATCGCCGGCAATAACGGCAGAAACGTTATTTTCTCAAATAAGGCAATACAGTATGTTGCCAGGATTTCAAAAGGAATTCCCCGGATAATAAACATCACCTGCGATCATGCTCTGCTCGGGGCATATGCCGATAATAGCGATCACGTCAGCCTGCCGATCATGAAAAAGGCGGCAGGGGAACTGGCAACAATCACCGATCGCCGGCGGTATCTCCCCAAAAAGCTGATCATAAATCTAACCCTGCTGTTACTGGCCATCGGAATACCGCTAGGCCTCTACTTTATCGATTCCCGGGATAATTTCAGTCTTTTTAAACATAATGTTGTTTTGCTGAAAGAAGCGATTCATCCCTCAACCGATGAGCAGACAATTTCACGGACTCCGACTCTATCCCAAACCCCTGACATGGCATCTGAAAGTACATCTGCCGGGGTTCAGAAAAAAGTTAAAACAAACACAAAACAGATTTCAGCCGGAAAGGAATAAATCCATGTCTTACATCCTCGATGCCCTGAAAAAATCGGACCAGGAGCGGCAACAGGGAAACTCACCAAATCTCCACTCGGCACACGGTCCCATACTGCCGGCCAGACCATCTTCCTCCCCATTCAAACGCTCTACGTTCTGGCTGATTTCCGGTGGCGTTTTACTCTTTTGCGCCTGTATTACGGTACTTTTTTTCCAATTCCACTCTCCCCTGTCCGAAAAAAACACGACAGAACTTACCGCTGCCCCTTCTGTTTCAAGCGAGACTAAACCTCCACAGGCACCTCCCCCTGAACCAGCCTCAACAGGCAAGGTTGTCGATAACGCAACTTCTGCGCCGTTGGTCACCGTCAGGGAGCAGGACAAAGTCGTACTCTCCATTCCGGTCCATGGTACTTCCACGGAGCCGCCGACAGCTCTTAAAACGGACGCTCAACAAACATCCCTACCCTACTTAAAAGATCTTTCCGGCATTTTGCAGGCGGAAATCCCCACCTTCCACTTCGCCGGACACACCTATGCCGAAAATCCAGCGCAGCGAATGATTATTGCCAACGGAAAAATAGTAAGAGAAGGTGACGTCATCGCTCCTTATACATACTTAAAGGAAATCACCTGGGAAGGCGTGGTTATCGACTATAAAGGGACTCGTTTTCGGGTAGACACCAATTGAGGAGCAATATTTCCCCCATATATCGACAACTGGTCCAAATCATCCGGGAGATGGGACAGGTTGTCGTGGCCTTTTCAGGCGGAGTTGACAGCAGTTTATTGACTTATGCCGCACATGAAGCATTGCCGGACAACCTCCCAGGCAGCAGGTCAGGCCGCAATATGCTGGCAATCACCATAGACACTCCTTACATTCCGGCATGGGAGATTGAAGAGGCACGATTGTTCGCCAAAAAGTATAATATTGCTCACGAAATACTTCGACTGCCGATACCTGACACCATTCTGGCAAATCCTCCGGACCGCTGTTATCTGTGCAAAAAAGAGCTCTTCAAGACTATTCAGAGCCGTGCCGAAGAAATCGGCATCAGCACTATTATTGAGGGTTCCAACAAGGATGACTTGAGCGATTATCGTCCCGGAATGCGGGCGCTGGGAGAGCTGCACATAGCCAGTCCCCTCCTTCAGCTGGGTATCGGCAAAGAAACCATCCGTACACTTTCTCGTGAGACTGGTCTAAGGACATGGAACAAACCGGCGTACGCATGCCTGCTTTCCCGTATACCCTACCATACCGAAATCACGGCAGCGGAGCTCCAGCGGGTCGCCAAGGCTGAAATGGTACTTCGCGAGCTGGATATTAACGGCGCGAGAGTGAGAAGTCATGGAGATATTGCCCGCATCGAAGTGCCGGTCTCAAGCTTTGACAACATACTTAAAACAAACATACGGACACATATGATCAAAAAGATTAAACTATGCGGTTACCTTTATGTGACCCTCGATTTGGAAGGGTATCAGACAGGTAGTCTGAACAAAACATTGTAAACGTTCAGCAGCCCCCCATATGCACACGATCAGGCAGCCGTGCAGAGGCAAACTATAGCCCGTCCGCCTGCTCGTACGCATATGCAGGGCTACTGGACGTCTATAGGCCTGGAGTTATACAAACATTTTTACTATCCCTGGTGAACGTGGTTCACAAAACAGTCACAACAGATAATCAGTATGAATAAATCCACTATCCGATACATTCTGGAGGCAGTCGAAAAAGGCGAGATAAAAGCTGATGACGCCTTGATCAAATTGAAAGATCTGCCCTTTACGGATATCGGTCATACCAAGATAGACAATCATCGATCGTTGCGTAACGGTTATCCTGAAGTTATATACGGCGAACACAAAACCACGCAGCAGGTAGTCGATATTTTTCAGGCAATGCTTACCAAGCAAAGTAACATCCTGGTAACCCGAACAAGTGTGGAAATGGCAGCTGCGATCAGCGAAATCTGTCCTGCGGTCACACATAACGCTCTGGCCCGCACCCTCTATTTTGAACATGAGGCGTTACCCGAGACCGAATCAAGCATCGTCATCGTTACAGCCGGGACGGCGGATCAACCGGTGGCCGAAGAGGCCGAAGTGACAGCGCGAGTCCTTGGCAACAAGGTTACTCTTGTCTCCGATGTCGGCGTCGCCGGTATTCACCGCTTATTCGCCTGTATCGATGTCATCCGCAACGCTCGAGTTGTGATTGTGATCGCCGGCATGGAAGGAGCCCTGGCCTCGGTAATTGCAGGGCTGATAGAAATTCCGGTGATTGCCGTTCCCACCAGCGTTGGATATGGAGCAAGCTTCGGTGGCCTCTCGGCCCTTCTTGCCATGCTTACTTCATGCGCCAACGGGGTAACGGTTGTGAACATTGATAACGGCTTTGGCGCGGCTTTTGCCGCCAGCCAAATAAATCACCTCAAGGTGTAAGGTTCAGTGGCAATATTTTTTAAATATGCCGGCGGTGCCAAACCCTGTCAGGTTCAATTTACCCTGAACCTGGCGTCCTCAATGGCTTTTTCTACTCGTTGCCGCAGTTCTCCGATCTCATTCTTCAACTTGCCGAGATCAGCTGCATCACTTTTATCAAATTCGGAGAGCTTTTCTTTAACGGCCTTCTCTTTATCTACTATATCCTCGATAATCTGATAAAACTCAATTTGTTCATCGGGGTGGGCCAACTCGGCAATTATTCTGAATTTAGCGATTTCTGCTGTCCAGTGGTCTATTTGTTTTTCAACGTCAGCTACAAAATTTTCTTTATCAGTCATAACCTTACCTTTAGCTGAAAATTACTGCAAAGAGTACATGATGTCTAAGCAAATATTCCTCATTACATGAGGTTACAGTATCCATTACAAAATCCGTGCCGTTATTCTATTAAGAAAACTGAAGGAAAGCTCTCCCTCTGTACCGAAGATTAGATCACAATGCATTATCGCACCTATAGGCCTGCCCACCAAAGGCATCAGTCCTAAGTCAATGGATTTTGTCCTGCCCAACAGGACAAAATCATAGAAGAGTATCAACCAGAAAATGACTTGCCTACCGAAAGGGCAATTTTCACAACTCTTGTCTTATGTGTGCAGGGTCGTGCTGTTCTGGGAGAGACCGTACTTTTTCAAAAGATCATACAATCTGGAGCGCGAAAGATCGGCTGTTTCGCAACATTGCTTAATGTTCCCACCGGTTACTCTGAGCAAATTCTGCAGATACTGTTTTTCCTGAAGCTGAATAGCCCTTTCCCTGTCTTCTTTTATTGTAGGCATTAAGGAAAGAGTATCGGGCATAAATTGTTCATCGGAATCATCGGGTGTTTCTTGTATTGATTCCAGTTTTTTCCTGGTCACAGATAATCGGATGTTCAAGGGAAGATGTACAGGTTCCAGCACCGCACTTTCATGGGCGTCTGCCATCGAATATTCAACAGCCTGAAAGAGTTCACGAACATTCCCGGGCCACTCATATCTGGTCAGAGTCATGAGGTAGTCGGTCGACAGCTTTTTCTTCTTTAATTTAGTCCGTTTGCTGTAGTGATTGCGGAAGTGATAGACAAGTTCGGAGATATCGGTTTTGCGTGTTCGTAAAGGAGGAAGATCAAGGTGAAATGTTTTCAGGCGAAAGAGCAGGTCTTCTCGAAAGGTGCCCTCGTCAACCATTGCCTCAAGGTCTCTGTTTGTCGCTGCGATGAGTCTGAAATCGCTTGATTCCGAAACACTGCTGCCGACTGGAAGGTATTCCCGTTCCTGGAGAACTCTTAAAAATTTCTTTTGAATCTCCAGAGGCATTTCGCCAATTTCATCAAGAAACAAAGTACCGCCATCTGCCTGCTTAATAAGGCCTTTTTGGGTTCTATCGGCTCCTGTGAATGATCCTTTGGCATGACCGAAGAGAATACTTTCAACAAGTGTCGAAGGAAGTGCCGCACAGTCAACGATGGTGAGGTTATTTCGATTGCGCGGACTGATATTATGGATAGCCGAAGCAAACAGCTCTTTGCCGGTTCCGGTCTCTCCGGTAATGAGAACACTGGCATCGGACTGAGCGATGCCGGCCACAAGATTTACGCAGTTCTTGATAGCCACACTGCTCCCGATAATGCCGTGACCTTGCAGCTGTTCCCGCACTTCTCGTTGTGTTTCTTCAAAACTTGTACTTTTCGAATGGCGATAACGGATAACCCTGCGCAGCATGTCCGGCAATTTTTTTTCCGGAAAGGGGTCAACCACATAGTCCCAAGCTCCGTTTTCCAGGGCATGTTCTGCATGTTCCGAGTTGCCTAGTTCGGTAAATATCAATATTTCCGGAGATAAAGGGGTTGATCGAAAATCCTGGATGGCAAAGCAGGCCGCTTGCCCTAAAATCATATCGCGCATCAGAACAACATCGAATCCCTCCCCATCTGCCTGACAGGCAAGTAATCCTTCCTCAAGCGTGGCAGCGGAATGTATTTCTATGTCCAGACGAGCAGCATCACGCAAGAGAATCTCTGCGATGTGTTTTTTTTCGTCAATTACAAGAGCTTTCAAAATAGAACCCTGATGGCGTCGTAAAAACTCTTCATCTGCGTCGTTGCTACGCCGAAATAACAGAAATTTTCCTCACCTCGCACATGAAGTTTTTTACTTAGCCATCTAAAATTTTGTTTATACGAGTTTACAATCCTGAATGGCCAAGAAAAATTCATTTCAATGAAATAAAACGAATTGTGCAGATTCCAAGATTTTTCTAGAAATAAGCATTGCCCCGCGAAATATCAACATGCCTGAACAAATTTCGAGGTGTTGTTAAAGGTTGATGGACTCGTAAAAAGCCCGATCTACTTCGTTGTAGGTCTGAAACGGCAATTAGCTGTACCATATGTACTACCTAATTGCCGTTTCAGACACTACGCCTCGTATATCGAGCTTTTTCCAGAGTCCATTCCTACGCACAAATTGACTTTTTACGAGTCCATCAAGGTTGATGAGGGTTTAGAACCAAAGGCATTTATCCCGTAACCGTTCACCAGCACCCCATTTTCTTCCGATCAGGCTTCATAGAAGGGCGGGTTTGGAACCCGCCCCTACAAGCTCGGAGGCCTGCTTGAACGAACCTTGAGCACTGGATGCGACGGCCGGCCAAGGAATGGCCTAGTGGGGCGGGTTCCAACCCTGCCCTTCATTTGGCGGTTTTAGAGGAATTGGCGGTTTTGGAAACCTCCCCAATCGGGATAATCAATAAAGGTTTGGTTGAATGTTGAATTGTTTTTTCGGTCACGGAACCAATTATTAATCGAGAAAGTCCGGTTCGTCCATGGGTTGCCATGACGATCAAATCAATGTCGTTTTCCTGGGCGAACTCAACTATTACCTCGGCAGGAACACCTATTTTGACCTCACAAGCCACTTTTATTTCCCGCGGAACCTTTTTTGAAACCACTCGGAATAATTCATTTTCCGTCGTTTTTAAAAGCTCCTGCTGATCCATTGGAATATCGTAGCCTTTGATAGCCATCGGAGCATATCCTGTTCCTATTTGGGGAGGAAGAGGTGGAACAACCTGCAGGGCGTACAAGTCGGCATTGAACATTTCCGCGATCTCTACGGCTGTTTCCAGTGCTTTATAAGAAGATTTACCGCCATCACACGGCCACAGTATCGATGAGACTGGTAACATTGCTCCCTCCCCTTGTATTTGCACTGTGCTTTCCGGTAAATGGTTATAAATCTTTCACTTCAGTATTGACGTTTTCTCTTCTTTTCTTACTCTTTTGACAGGAATAGTTTTTTTCCTGCTGTTGCTTCGATCTTTTTTTAACTTCTTGATGTTTTTCATCGAGTACTTGATCGAGATGTTCAAAAGTTTTTTTCAGTATCTTATCGGCTGTCAGAATCTCCATTTTCGCACCATGATATGATTCATTGAGAGTTAAGGTAAACGTTCCACTTTTTGCTATCCCTTATCGAATCTTACCGAAATATGGGTAATCGTTCACCAGCACCCCATTTTCGTCCGATCAGGCCTCTCTCATAGAAGGGCGGGTTTGGAACCCGCCCCTACAAGCTCTGAGGCCTGCTTGAACGAACCTGGAGCACTGGATGCGACGGCAAAGAATGGCCTAGTGTCGCGGGTGCCAAGGATGGCACGGGAGCGACACGGTTACAGTTCCGGGTTATACGGTCTTTTAATGTGTACCGGTGAACGGTTACAAATTTGGACCGGAAGAACCATTTCCGATATTTTTAGCCGGACCATATTTCCTACATATTCTTTTGCAATTCTTTTGCCTGTTTTTCCTTTTACCTAAATTTCGATTTTTTTTTTCGAGGGGCAATTCCCATGAACGGTTATAAAAAATCGACCGTCAACGCAAAAGATCACTGGCGCGAGGAATGAGCGTCCGGTGCATCTGCTTGTTCGCACTCCTTTTTTTACACCACGAAGAGCACGAAGGCGTCATGAACGAAGCGCTTGCTGCCATTCCTGAGCTTTAAGACGTTGAAGATGATAATTCCATCCTTCGTGTCCTACGTGCTCTTGGTGGTGAGATCCCATCGGTGTCCGGCAACAAAGGACATTGTCTTATTGAGTAAGAATTCAAGAGAAATACGCAAATCCGGAAATTATAAGATTTGATAATCTCGTAAAAACCTAAAATTTCAGATGGCTAAGTAAAAAACTTCATGTGCTAGGCGCGCAAAATTTCTATCATTTCGGCGTACTAGAGTACGTCGTAATGATAGAAATTTTGCAGCAACGACGCAGATGAAGAGTTTTTACGACGCCATCAGATTTTACAGTAAGTATATTGCTGAATGCAGAAGAGAAATCCCCTGGCATATATTTTGCTCAATTTAAGTATATCTTCAACATCTGTTCTCTATTCACATCACCTGACAGCGAATCGAGATAAACTTTTTCCGAGGGAGCAGTGCAATGCATAAAGAACAAGAGCTCATAAAACGCCCGGAAATTTTGCCGCAAAAAAAGTACAAGCCAAGCACCTTTTTTGATCTGTTCCTTGAAATAGTACAGCAGCGGGGAGCACCAATTGAGCTTCCGGATTTCTGGACTCCAATGATCGATGTGTATGAATCCGGCAACGAGGTAACCCTGGAAATTGAAGTTCCGGGAATGAACCCCCAAGACTATGTCATCCGGGTTGATGGTGATCTGGTACACATAAAAGGGGAAAAACGGCGGGTGGAAAGTCTCACGGAAGGTGCGTACACACGGATGGAACGACGTTATGGGTTATTTGAGAGAACGCTCCGCCTGTCCACGGAAGTCGATGGTCAAAAAACCAGCACAATGTATGATCATGGCATCCTCAGAATCACCTTACCAAAAATAACTGTACAAAAACAGCAATATGCATGATAATCAACGAACGGAAGACGAAAAAATCATAACCCTAACGATTAATCCGTGTCTGGACGTAAGTGCCGATGTGGACGTAGTGAAGCCCACCGGGAAAATGCGCTGTTACAATGACCGTATGGACCCGGGCGGTGGCGGGATAAATGTCAGTCGAGCCATCAACATTCTGGGTGGCCGTTCAACCGCTATATTTCCTGCAGGCGGCAGTACCGGCCAAAAAATTGTCGAAATGCTCCGAACGGAAGGGATCGACTGCCTGCCGGTGATCAGCGATCAATTGAACAGACAAAATTTTGCGGTGCGGGAACGGAAAAGCGGCGAACAGTACCGGTTTTCCCTGCCCGGCCCTGAATTGCCCGAACAGATCCGGCAGGACTGTCTGCAAAAAATCATGCATCTTCAGCCACCCCCGGATTTTGTCGTTGCCTCGGGAAGCCTGCCGCCGGGCGTTCCCGAGGATTTTTACGGAAAGCTCGCTCGATATTTTCGTAACAGCCCAACAAAAGTAATTCTCGATACCTCGGGAGAGCCGCTCAGGCTAGGGCTTGCGCAGCAGGTGTATCTCATCAAGCCGAATCAGCGTGAACTTGAATATGTCTGTGACTGCGCACTCGACGACGAAGCGGTGCAGGAGAAAAAATGCCGCGATATTGTCAACAAAGGCCATTGCGAAGTATTAATACTCACCCTGGGAAAAAATGGCGCTCTTCTGACAACCAAAAATCAACAGCTCCGTATTCCGGGAATTCAAGTCAAGGAAGTCAGTGCGATAGGGGCCGGCGACAGCTTTATGGGCGGAATGGTACTTGCCTTATACCGTGGAAAAGAGTTGGCTGATGCGTTTCTCTATGCCATGGCAGCCGGTACCTCTGCTTTAACAACGGAAGCGACGGCGTTATGCGAAAAAGAGGCGACTGAAACATACTTCCGGCAGTTGCAACAAAAGCATCGCGATCAACGGGCGTAGCAGTACCTACCCCGGCTTTCAAATGGCTAGGCTAAGTAAAAATTCATATGCGGCAACGACGCAGGTGACGATTCTTTACGACCTCATTCAATTCTGCAACCGCTCCAGGTGAAGAAGCTTTTCGATCTCCTCCAGGGTAAGAGTCTCCTGTTTTACCAACTCTTCCGCCAACTGATCGAGTTTTTCCCTGTTTTTCTGCAAGAGGTTCTGTGCCGTTAGCCGACATTCTTCAAGAATAGTCCTCACCTCATCATCGATCTTCCGGGCTGTCTCTTCACTGTAATCCCTCTCTTCGGTGAGTTCACGGCCAAGGAAAGGATGTGGTTCGCCTTTCTTGAAGACGACGAGGCCCACCGTTTTACTCATTCCCCATTGACAGACCATACGCCTTGCCGTCCGCGTGGCTTGTTTCAAATCATCGCCCGCACCCGAGGTGATATCGCCAAAAACTTCCTCTTCGGCGGCCCGGCCGCCCATCATGACCGCAATCCGGTTGAGCAGATACTTTTTCCCCAGGTTGTGACGGTCTTCTATGGGAACCTGTTCAGTTGCACCCAGTGATCTCCCTCTGGGAACAATGGTAACTTTACGGAGCGGATCTGTCCCCGACAATAGCAAAGCCGTAAGGGCATGGCCGGCCTCATGGTAGGCGACCATTTTTTTCTCATTATCGCCAAGCCGCTCTTCCCGTCTGACGCCCATGATTATTTTATCGCGACACTCATTGAAATCCTCCATTTCAACTTGTTTCTTTTCTTTTTGGGCCGCCAGCAGAGCCGCTTCATTGACCAGATTTTTTAAATCGGCTCCGGAAAAACCGACCGTTTCACCTGCCAGCTCATCAAAATCAATGTCTTTTGCCATGGTCCGTGATTTAGCATGAACCTGGAGAATTTCTTTTCGCGCTTTCTTCTGGGGCAGATCCAGACTTATTTGACGATCGAAACGCCCCGGCCGAATGAGGGCGGGATCAAGCACGTCGGGGCGATTGGTTGCAGCTATGACGATTACCGACTCTCGTGGACTGAAGCCGTCAATTTCCGAAAGAATCTGATTTAAGGTCTGCTCCCGCTCGTCATGACCGCCACCGATGCCTGTTCCCCTCACTCTGCCTATGGAATCGAGCTCGTCTATGAAGATCAATGAGGGAGCTGCCTTTTTCGCCGTTTGAAACATATCTCTTACCCGGGAGGCGCCGACACCGACAAACATTTCAATAAATTCCGACCCGCTGATGGAGAAGAAAGGTACCCCGGCCTCTCCGGCCATAGCTCTGGCCATAAGTGTTTTACCGGTCCCCGGAGGTCCGGCCAACAGGATACCTTTCGGCAGTTCTGCTCCGATAACCAGAAACTTTTGTGGATTTTTCAGATATTCGACGATCTCCATCAACTCATGTTTGGCATTATCCAGACCGGCTACATCGTCAAAGGTGACATGCACTTCTTCCATGGTTATTTTTTTCGCCTTGGATTTGCCGAAACCAAAGGGACCGCTGCCCCCTCCCATCTGATCTCTCATGCGTTTGTTCATATAGACAAAAAAGCCGATGATAAGTGCCCACGGCAACAAAGAGACTATAAGTGTTCCGAGCCAGCCCATTTCGTCCGACCTGGCTCTTACAACTACCCCCTGTTGTTCCAGGGTCTGCATAAGTTTCGGGTCTTGAATTGACGGGATTATCGTTTTAAAATACGTCGCATTCTGCTGACCAGCGGAATGCGAATCCGACTCGGAATCTTGTTTTTCAACTTTATATTTTCCCTTGACTTGCTGCCCCTTCACTTCAACTTCCGCGATTCGGCCTTTTTCAACCTGGGTCTTGAAAACGGAATAAGGGATTTCCTCAACATTACTTTCCATAATGAAGTGTACATATCCGAAGGAAATAAGCCCCCAGAGGATAAAAAAGGCCAGCATTCGACCCCATAATGGAAATTGCTCGAGAGATCCGCCAGTTGGTTTTTTTTGATCAGCCATTTTTTCCGATTATGTTGTTTTTTCTTCTGATGTAGCTGCCTGAAGACAACAGACGCATTATCTTTTCTCCCGCTGCCACCCAAGAGGTGAAACATCATCTGTCATATCTTCCGTAGTCGATTGCCCCGGCGTCTTTCCGAGAACCTGCACTGAACTCGCCTGCAAACCTTTCTCCCCGACTTCTGCCGTGTAATTCACCCCGGTGCCGGGTGTCAGTCGGTCGAATGCATCATTTACTATGCTGTTTCGATGGAAATAGATCTCCTCACCTTCAAGAGTACGAAGGAATCCATATCCTTCTTCAGAAAAAATCTTGGTTATTATGCCGCTGACTTCCTGTTCAGGATGGCTTTTCTTCATTCCCTGTTGCTTATCCACAAGTTGTTTCAGCCGTCGATGTGCGGACTTAAAGGTATTTTTAACGGTAGTCGGCAGATCGTCCGCAGCCTCTTTTATTCCGGATGTATTGGTGACCACCAGATTATGTCCGGGGGGAACCCGCATTTCTATACGGACTCTGAACGGATTGGAGGTAACATTGCTGTTCTGGTCCAGTTTAACACCAACCCGGCAACTGATTAATCTGTCGCATACCCTTTCCAGCTTCGCGACATCATTACGAATGATTTGTTCAATTGATTCACTGCGGGATATACCGTGAAAGGAGATTTCTAAAGGAACACGCATTTTTCATTACCTCCGGAAAAAGAATTTTCTATTTCCACCGATGCCAATACCTCGGTATCGGGAGATGCCTGTAGGGCCTTATTTTGTTTTGTCGAGCTTCTTTTGAGCAGCATCATACTCGTTAACCACACTCTCATAGCTCTTCAAAAAACCCTGTTTCACTTCACTCCAGGCGTCTTTTGAACTCTGTTTCATGCTGCCATACCATTCGGAGAGATCATTTCGCCGTTTTCGTAACTCCTTGAGAGTTTTCCGGTAGTTTTCCCGGGACGATTGTTTCAGACTTCCCCATTTTTTTTCGCTTTTCTCCTCCAGAACATTGGTCTTGTCATCGATTTTATCCATTAGCTCCCGGGCTTTGGCAACAGCTATGTCTTTCTGTTCTATAGTATAATCACCGATAGCCGAGGCAGCCTCCTTCACTTCCTTTTTTACTTTTTCGCTTGAAGCGTTTGTAAAAACAGGGAGAAGGATCACCAGTGAAAAAATTGACAGGACTGCTATGAAAAACCTGTAGAGGAAATTGGTCGCATAACCGTTCATATAAACGCCTCCTTCTCGTTTTGTTTCATAAATGTTTTATTCATAAACTATAAGAGCACAATTCATGCCATGCCTGTCATCTTCAAATTATGGTCATTTTTTAAATTATGGTCATTTTTTAATTGGCGGGTTTGGAACCCGCCCCTACCACAGCACTGTCGGAGACAGTACATTAATTTGAGACAGATGGGTTTTTGATAAAAATTATTTGATAACTCCAAATTTTGTTTGGCCGTAGGGGCGGGTTCCAAACCCGCCCTTTCTTTGTCATGCACCTGTTCAAAATAGAATGGCTCGACAAGCAGAAGGTAATCAGCCATTTTCATTTCTGAGCAGGCGATTGAGCTTTTTTCTCGGTTCATTCAAGGATCTGGCCCGTCGAGCCATCCCTTTCCAGGGGTCTCCTTTTTTATCGAGACGATTAAATATATTAGCAACGGTATAACTCCCGGAGTTTATATTTCTATCGGACAATTCCTGCCAGTCCAAGGGTGTGGCAACGGGAGCTCCCATTTTCGCCCGTACCGTAAAAGGAGCAACGCCGGTCTGGCCATAGGCATTTCGCTGTATGTCCAGAAAGAGGCGGCCTTCCCGCTTGTTCAACCGCTGCTCCGTCGTCAGGAGATCGGGATGTCGACCCGCCAGGAGCGACGCGACATCTCTTGCAAAATCTCGTGATGTGTCGAAATCCGCGTGGCGGTCCAAAGGGACGACAACATGCATCCCCTTTGAACCGGTGGTCATTGGAAATGAGATCAGCCCTGTCTCTTCAAGGATTTTCCTGAGAAGGCCGGCGGCATCTTTAACCTGCGCAAAATCATCACCGGCCGGGTCGAGATCGAAGACCATTCGGTCGGGTGCATTCGGGGCATCTGTTCGACTGAGCCACATGTGAAGGGTTATAACCCCCAGATTCGCCAAGTAGACCAGGGCGGCGACATTGTCGCAGACCACATGGTCGAGATCACTGCCGGCCTTGCGTTTCAGGGTTGCCCGTTCAACATAGTCGGCAAAGGATGCTTTCGCTTCCTGCTGCACGAAGCAGGTGCCGTCGATGCCGTCCGGACAGCGTTTCAGGGTCAGCGCCCGTCCTTTAATGTGAGGGAGCAGCCACTCGGCTATTTTACGGTAATAGTCGACGAGATCCGCCTTGGTAAGCGCAATACCGGGAAAGAAGACCTTATCCGGATTGCTGATCTCGATTGTGCGTCGTCCAGCTTTAATATTCATCGCTTTTCCTGTATGTTACCTTTCCCCGGCAATCTCGTCCAGATCACGGCCGCTAACTACGGAAAGTGGTTCGGTGGACACCGGATTGCGCCGGGCATCCGCTCCTTCATCATCCATTTTGACCAGCAGCCAGCGCCGGTCTTTCCCTTTACTCGTGTCGATCAGGGCGTAACCGCCGGTAAGTTTTTTACCCTTGAGCCGGATTATTACGTGCCCGTCTTCCAGGCATTTGCTCAGCGGAACAAGATTGCCGACCTTGTCTGTTTTGAGGTTTTCGAAAGTTCCCCGATCCCAGATCAGTACCGTGCCTCCGCCATAATTCTCTTGAGGAATTGTGCCTTCAAAATTCCCGTAGGCAAGTGGATGATCCTCAGTCGGCACGGCCAGCCGCTTTTCTCTTGGATCGGTGGATGGGCCTTTGGGTACGGCCCAGGACTTGAGTACCCCGTCCACCTCAATACGAAAATCATAATGCAGGCGGGAGGCATCGTGTTTCTGGATAACGAAGATGGGCTCCTTTCCCTCCGGATATTCATCACCCGCAGGTTCTTTGGTGCGGCTGAAATCCCGTTTGGAGCGGTATTTCTGCAACTTTGATTGATCAACCATATCTATTCCCTCCGGCATTTTGTGCAAAGTACCATCCCTCCGGGCTGTTCAGCATATTCATGATTTTTCCTCTTTATTCTTTTTTGCAGCATAAAAACGAATGCCCGGCAAAAATGCGCCTAAAACAGCAGGAACCAGGCTTAAAGAGACAATGACACTCCAACCGCTAAAGCCCGGAGCAGTCGTTTGCAGGACGCTCGCCAGCGGCTGAAAATAGATGGCGACGAACAGCAAAATCAGACACAGGCCCCAGGCCCCCCACATCCACTTATTAGAAATGACATCGTTATGCAGGATCGAGGTGTTCCGGTCGCGAAGATTGAGGACAAACCATAATTTGGCCAGGGCAAGCGTCAAAAATGAGACGGTGACCGCACGTTTTTCCTCGAAGCCCAAATAATATAAGGCAATTGACAGTGCCCCGAGAACATTGGCACCGATAACGAAGCTCCAACCGGCGATGGTACGCCAGTGATGGCCGGTCAGGACCGCCTCCTCCGCCTGCCGTGGCGGTCTCTTCATAACATCGGCGGAACCCGGACCAAGTCCGAGTGCCAGGGCGGGAAAGACGTCAGTCAAAACGTTGAGATAGAGAATCTGCAAGGGCCGCAGGGGAATCGGCAACTGAGAAAGCGACGCCAGCGTCACCACCAGGACTTCTGCAATATTGGTGCAAAGCATAAAGATTACGGATTTGCGGATATTGGCAAAAATGATCCGGCCTTCCCGAACCGCCGCCACAATAGTTGAAAAATTGTCGTCCCGCAGCACCATATCTGCCACCTGTTTGGCTGAATCCGTGCCTCTTTTGCCCATGGCAATACCGATATCAGCCTTTTTCAGAGCAGGTGCATCATTGACACCATCTCCGGTCATCGCCACAATTTGGCCGTTGTTCTGATACAAACCGACCAGGTGGAATTTCTGTTCCGGGGTTACCCGTGCAAAAACACCGGCCTTCTGAATCCGCTCTTGTGTTTGCCTTGATAACTCCTCCGGTTCGTCCAGATTACGACCGAGGAAGGTTTTTTCATCGGTCTTGAGCCCGACCTGCTCCCCAATGGCTTTCCCGGTGTCGGCCCTGTCTCCGGTTACCATTATGACTCGAATGCCCGCCGCCCGGCATTGCTCGATTGCCTCGCGGACATCTGAGCGCGGTGGATCCTCCATAGCCGCAAGCCCGACAAAGCAGAGTCGTTGGTAGGTCTCCTCCTGAACATCGGCAACCTCTTTGTCGGCAAACATCAGCAGGCGCAGCCCCCTGGCTGCCAGCTCGTCTGCCTTTGCGCTCCACTCTTGCCGCTGCTCGTCGGGCAAGGGTGCGCAGCCGGAATCCGTCAGGATCCGATCGCATGCCTGGAGTATCGGCTGGGGAGCGCCTTTAACTGCGACATAATATGCCGACCGGCCCTTTTCGTTTTTCTTTTGCTTTTGTCGATGGACGGTCGCCATCATCATTATTTCCGAATCGAAGGGAACCTCACGTTCTTCCGCTAACTCTTCAAGTAAGTTTGAACGTTGCAGACCTTTTTGTTGCGCCGCTTCGAGAAGCGCGACCTCCGTCGGATCCCCGCTATAACCGCCTGCATCATCCGGCTCTGCATTGGAACAGAGGACACCGATTTTCAGCAGGCGCATGAGCGAGGATCCTTTGCTCATTTGCTCTCTTTCAGTCTTCTCTTGCCGATGAGTAGCCAGACTCATCGATTCAAGAGGGGAAAGCAACTCCTTGACCGTCATTTTATTTTCGGTGAGCGTCCCGGTTTTATCGGTAAAGATCACGGAGGTGGCACCGAGTGTTTCCACGGCAGCGAGGCGATTGACCAGGGCGTTGTGTTTGGCCATCAACCACATGCCCCGGGCCAGCGCGATGGTCGCGACAATCGGCAATCCTTCTGGAATAGCCGCAATTCCAAGGGCGATGGCAGTTTCGATCATGACCACCGTTTCGCGGCCGACCGCCAGCCCAGCGGCAGCGACTATAACCGCAATTATCAGCGTAATCCATGCCAGCCTCCGGCCCAGTTGATCGAGTCTTTTCTGCAACGGAGGTGCTTTTTTTTCCGCACCCGCCGTCAGCCGCGCAATACGGCCGAGTTCTGTCGACAGTCCTGTTGCAGTGACGACACCTTCCACTTCGCCTTCTTCAATGGTCGTCCCTTTATAGAGCATACTGGTTCGTTCATGAAGCGGCGCTTGAGTATCGACAGGGTCCGGCGACTTATTGACCGGCACGGATTCACCGGTCAGGGCGGCCTCATTTACCCGAGCCTGTCCGTCTCCCAGTAAACGCAGATCCGCGGGAACAAAATCCTCGGTACGGAGAAGCACGATATCTCCGGGAACCAGTTCGGAGGCCGCGATTTCCTGATCCTGCCCCTCGCGGCGAACACGGGTCATCTGCCGGCCGAGCTGCCGTAGCGCCTCCATGGAACGTACTGCCTTATATTCGGTGACAAAACCGATGACGGTATTTATCAGCGTTACCGCGAAAAGGGCTACGCTTTCCGGCCAGCGGGCGGTGACCAGGGCAACCAGCGCCGCCACCAGCAGGATGAGGATGACAATGCTTTTGAACTGATTAAACAGGATAAGGAACGGGCGCGGTTTGGTCTCTTCCTCAAGCTCGTTTGGGCCGTATTGTTCCTCTCTTGTACGCACTTCCTCAGCTGAAAGCCCTTGTTCGGGCCGGACATCGAACTGATTCAGCACCTCTTCGGAGGATCTACCGTGAAAGGATTGTTCGTTTACTCCTTGTTCTTTTTCCTGTTTTTCCAAATTGTACTCTCCTCAAAGGGCGCATTCATGAGGGCGGGGTTAGTCCTTGCCCCTACGTGCCAGGTGCTGCCTCACCGGGATAACCGAATCGGGATTCAGCGAAATAGAGTCTATACCGGTCCTGACCAGAAACTCTGCAAACTCAGGGTAATCGCTTGGCGCCTGGCCGCAGATTCCCACCTTTTTCCCCTGTTGATGAGCCCGCTTGATAACCATCTCGATCATTCGCTTTACCGCTTCGTTGCGCTCGTCAAACAGCTCCGCCAGATCGGCGAGATCGCGGTCCACCCCGAGCACCAGCTGCGTCAGGTCGTTGGAACCGATGGAAAAGCCATCAAACCGCTCGGCAAAATCTTCAGCGAGTATCACATTGGCCGGAATCTCGCACATGACATAGACCTCCAGCCCCTGTTCCCCTCGACGTAATCCGTTCTCAGCCATTATCTCAAGTACCTTGTCGGCTTCGTCCAGCGTGCGGCAGAAGGGAATCATCACGACCACATTGGTAAAACCAAGCTTGCCGCGAACCCGCCGGATGGCCCGGCATTCGAGATCAAAACCTGCCCGGTATCGCTCACTGTAATATCGGGCAGCACCACGGAAGCCGAGCATGGGATTTTCCTCTTTCGGTTCAAAATATTCTCCGCCGATAAGATTGGCATACTCATTGGTTTTTAAGTCGCTCATACGGACAATGACCGGCTTGGGGTATTGGGAAGCAGCTATCTTGGCGATGCCCCTGGACAGGTGATCGACGAAGTATTCAGGATAGTCTTTATAGCCTCGGGTCAGGTCTTCCACCTGTCGGCGAACTTCTCCGTCTTTAATCTTCTCCGGCTGAACCAGCGCCATCGGGTGGATCTTGATGATATTATTTATGATAAATTCCATTCTGGCCAGACCAATGCCGTCCGCCGGCAGACGCCACCAGCGAAAGGCCGCATCGGGAGTGGCGATATTCATCATGATTTTCACATCAACTTCAGGGACCGCTTCCAGGTCGATATTCTCCGCACTATGAGCAAGCTCGCCTTTATAAACCCTGCCCTGCACGCCTTCGGCACAACTTACCGTAACCTTCTCTTGTCCCTGCAGCTTTGCCATGGCCTTTTCAGCGCCAACCACGGCGGGGATACCCAGCTCACGGCTGACAATGGCGGCATGACTTGTCCGGCCTCCGTGCTCGGTGACAATTGCCGCGGCCCGCTTCATAACGGGGCCCCAATCCGGGTCCGTCATTTCGGTGACCAAAATCGATCCGTCCTCGAATTTTTCCATCTCTTCGAGATCCTGTAAAACAGCGGGTTTGCCGACGGCAATGGCATCGCCCACCGCCAGCCCGCTGACCAACTCCTCGCCCTGTTCCTGCAACCTGTATTGCTTAAAAGTACCGGCCTGTTTCCGTGACTGCACGGTCTCAGGCCGAGCCTGAACAATGAAGAGATCACCGGTTCGGCCGTCCTTGGCCCACTCCATATCCATGGGTTTGCCGTAATGGTCTTCGATGACACAGGCCCACCTGGCCAGGGTAAGGATTTCCTCATCGGTGAGGACAAAGCTGTCTCTTTTCTTACCGGGAGTGTCGATATTTTTAACCGTCTTTGATCCTCCCGTGGCATAGATCATCGTTTTTTCCTTGGAACCGAGCTGTTTTTCGATAATCGGCTCCACCCCTTCTTTTTTAAGCAGAGGTTTGAAAACCCGGTATTCATCAGGATTTACCGTTCCCTGAACGATATTTTCCCCCAGTCCCCAGACACCATCGATCATTACCACGTCCCGAAATCCGGTTTCCGTATCAAGAGAAAACATAACCCCTGATCCAGCCTTATCGGAACGCACCATTTTCTGCACTCCCACCGACAGGGCAACATCCAGATGATCAAAGTTATTTTCTTCGCGGTACGATATTGCCCGGTCGGTAAACAGAGAAGCGTAGCATTTTCGACACGCCTCAAGCAGTTCCCCTTCACCTGCGATATTGAGAAAGGTTTCCTGCTGTCCGGCAAAACTTGCTTCCGGCAGATCCTCCGCGGTCGCACTGCTGCGCACGGCGACGTCTATCCCGATGTCACCATTCGAATCGCCACCCCCGTTGCGCTTGGAAAGTTCCCGATAAGAATCCCGGATGGCGTTTGCGATTGGTTCCGGGAACTGCCCGTCAAGGAAAAGTCTGCGTATCGTGCGTCCGGTCTTGTCCAGCGATTGCGACTTCTCCCGAAACTTTGTCAGAGCTTCCTTCAGTCGATCCTGGAGTTTGTTGGCCTGTACAAAATCCCAATAGGCCCTGGCCGTGGTGGCAAAGCCGCCGGGAACCCGTACACCGGCTTCGGCGAGTTCCCTGATCATCTCACCAAGGGAAGCGTTCTTGCCGCCGACCCTGGAAACATCCTCTACGGTAAGATCCTCAAACCACTTGATATACTTGTCATTTCCCATGAGTTCACCGTTTCATTGCCTATATCATCCTTCGACGCGTTCGTTCCTATCGTTGGTTCCTATGTATGTTTCAAGCTTTGTTTCATTATGTTTCAAATATCATGCCGGACTATGCCGGACTATTTGGTCACTCTGCGAGAAACGATAAAAAAACGGTTCAGAGACGCTGAAGAAGAAAAATCAGGTAAAGTTCTTGCATGAACTTAATGGAGTGCCCATGACAAGGCAATCATCCGGCTAAACAGGACAAACAGGAGCAGAAAATCAATATAAATCTTGATCGAGGGAACTGTATGAAAATCTTCATCACAGGCGGACTTGGATTTGTCGGCCGCCACCTCTCCAAGGTCTTGCTGGAAGACGGCCACCACATTACCGCCGTTGGCCGGACCCGCAATCCGAGCGCAATGATCGATCACCCTTCGTTTGATTACCTGGCAGCAGACACAACCAAGCCGGGAGACTGGCAGTCAAGGGTGCCGGAAAACGATGTTGTGATCAATCTTGCAGGCAAATCGATTTTCTGCTTTTGGACCCCTAAGGCCAAGGAAGAAATGTACGACAGCCGAATATTGACTACCCGCAATCTGACAGACAGTCTGGCAGGAGCAGGAGACATGCTCTTTTTCAGCACCTCCGCCGTTGGCTATTACGGGGATCGCGGGGAGGATGTGCTGACCGAAAAGGAACCGCCGGGCCGGGATTTCCTGGCAAAACTCAGCATAGACTGGGAGCGGGAAGCCCTGAAGGCCCGAACGGATCGAATCCGCGTAGTGATCACCCGGTTCGGTATTGTGCTGGACCGCGACGGCGGGGCCATGACTTCTATGATTCCGGCCTTCAGGCTGTTTCTGGGAGGGCGGCTCGGCGATGGTCGGCAATGGTTCCCCTGGATACACCTGTATGACCTGGTTGAAGCATATCGATTTGCCATCGATCACCCGGAAATTTCCGGGCCGGTCAACTGGTGTGCGCCTCATCCGGTGCGGAACAGGGAACTGACTGAAACCCTGGCCGACAAACTCAACCGGCCGGTGATGTTACCGACTCCGGCTTTTGTCTTGAAAACGGTATTGGGAGATTTAGGAGAATCCCTGCTCTGCAGTCAGCGGGCTCAACCTGCTGTTCTTGAGGAGGCAGGCTTTGATTTTATTTATGGAGATATCGACAGCGCACTTGATGAAATTGTCGAACGATCGGCGTGAGCATCAGGCGATGCAGCTTATCCCGATCTCCCAAAAACAGAAGTGAGCAGAGTGAGGAATAATTATGCAGCCATCAGAAAAACGTGTTGCCCTGGTATCAGGCGCCAACCGAGGCATCGGTTTTGCAATAGCGGAGCGGTTGGCCGGCCTGGGACATACGGTAATCATCGGTGCCCGTGACGATCGGAAAGGAGAAGATGCGAAAGAACTGCTGGCCGCCAAGGGCTTGGACGTCCACTTCACCCGCCTTGACGTCGCCGATGCAACTTCCATAATCGCCGCTGTCGGCAGAGTCGATGACACTTTCGGAAGACTGGATGTGCTGGTCAACAATGCGGGCATTTTAATCGATACGGAAGGCGGCATTCTCGAATTGCCGCTCAGCCTCCTCAAAAATACACTGGCGACCAATGCCTACGGCCCGCTTCTGTTGAGCCAGGGCTGTGTGCCGATCATGAGCAGGCATCGCTACGGCCGCATTGTAAATATCTCAAGTACGATGGGCTCGCTGACCGATATCGTTAATCCGGACTCGAGCGGCACTGAGATACATTCACCGGCCTATCGTTTGTCAAAAATCATGTTGAATGGAATCACCGCCCTACTGGCCAAGGAATTGCGGAGAGAAAATATCCTTGTCAACGCCGTCTGTCCCGGTTGGGTGAGAACAGACCTTGGCGGCCCGCAAGCGCCGCTTTCTCCGGCAAAAGCGGCGGAAACTCCGGTCTGGCTGGCAACCCTGCCGGACGATGGCCCGACAGGAGGTTTTTTTCGGGAGCACCAGCCTATCCCCTGGTAATATCCAGGGATATGGGACCTACCTGCCGATAAGCGTATCGGATTATCGGGCAGGATAATTGCAACATCTTTTAGTATCCGCAATCCGGGAGACAGATGGAATTTTTCTTGAAAGCGTTGAGGGGGACTGATTTTTTTATGGTTTTTGGTGAAAATAAATCTGCCTCCCGGATTTGTAAAAGAAAAATAAAATCAGTCCCCTAACGGCAGATGTAATGTCTCGCATACGTATTTCGGCTGAGTTTTATACGTAATCATAAAATTGAAAGATCCAAAGGAGTAACGCAATGTCTGCTATTGAATGGCACACCAGAGCAGGATACGCCATTGATACTGCTCAGATAGAAAAGAAGCCCATCTTACTCGATTTTCACGATCCCGGGTGCATAGGTTGTCAACAGATGGACGCGATAACATTTCCAATGAACGATGTCGTCCATTACGTGAATAACCATATGATTCCATTACGGATCAATGTAAGTGACGAAACCCTCCTTGAAGATTATCACCATATCTGGACACCCACTGTAGCTGTACTCGATCTCAGCGGCAAAGAAGTCCAGCGAACGATCGGTTTTCTGGGACCCGATGAATTCATAGCCACAATGGATATGGGGATAGCCAAGGTACGCATGAATGACGGAAAATACGATACCGCGATGATTCCCCTGAAAAGCCTGATTGAAACCCTGCCAAAAAGTGATTTGGTTCCGGAGGCTATATATTTCTGTGGGGTGACGCACTACAAGCAAAGCCATGATCCCGGCAGACTGAAAGAGGCGTACGAAAAATTGTTGCACGAATATCCTGACAGCCCGTGGACCAAACGGGCATCGCCCTATCGCCTACTTTAAAAATAAATTCCTACCATAGAAGATTCAGTCCTGCCGGACAAGACAGTTGAAAGGGCGGGTTATGAACCCGCCCTTTCCTGTATCACAGCACAGCCAATCGAAAAAACCCTGACGTGGGGTCAGGAAAGGAGCCAACCACAATGCCCCGCCCCATTTATCTTGATTATAACGGTACTACACCCCACGCCCCCGAAGTAATAAAAGCCATGCTCCCCTTTCTGGAAAAGGAATTTGGCAACCCTTCCAGTGGACACTGGTATGGCATAGCCCCCAAAAAAGCGGTGACGGCCGCACGGATGCAAGTTGCGGGAATCCTGAACTGCACATCATCCGAGGTGCTTTTCACCAGTGGAGGTACGGAGTCGAACAATCATGTCCTGAAAAGCATAGGTGGTGCCCGTTATGCCAAGGGAACCCATTTTATAACCTCCAGCATAGAGCATCCGGCTATCCTGGAAGTGTGCCGCTTCATGGAGGCTCACGGTTTTGCCGTAACCATTCTTCCGGTTGATAGCGATGGGCTGGTCAATCCTGCTGATGTGGCAGCCGCCATCCGGCCCGACACCATCATGATCTCCATCATGCATGCCAACAACGAGGTGGGCACCATTCAGCCCATCGCCGAAATCGCTGCAATTGCCCGCCGTCAAGGAATTCTCATGCATACGGATGCCGCCCAGTCGGTTGGCAAGATCCCCACCCAGGTGGATAAATTGGGTGTCGATCTTCTCTCACTGGCCGGACATAAAATCTATGCCCCAAAAGGAATCGGGGCGCTCTTCATTAGAGATGGGATAGAAGCGGAAGTTTTTTGTCACGGAGCTGGGCAGGAGAACGGCCGTCGGGCCGGGACGGAAAATGTCCTGGAGATAGTCGGCGTGGGCAAAGCTTGTGAAATAGCCGCGGCTGAAATGGAGCGACACGCTGAACACATGCGAAAGATGCGCGACCGGCTTGAGGATGGCTTGGCATCAGCAATTACCGAAGTGCACTTCAACGGGCACCGGCAGCTTCGCTTGCCCAACACCTGCAACGTTTCCTTCCTGGATCTGGAAGCTAACCGCATTCTCGAAGAGATAGGCTTGGATGTAGCCGCCTCGGCCGGTGCGGCCTGTCATGCGGATCGCGTGGAAATCTCACATGTACTGCAAGCCATGCAGGTGCCGGAGCAATGGGCCAAGGGCACTTTGCGTTTCACCACTGGAAGGTACACCACGGTAGAGGAAATCGATCGGGCCCTGGAAGTTATAGTGGCCGCGGTAAAGCGATTGCGGAGTTGAGGTAGCTGACAGGCTCCTAGCTGGATCACCACCAGGTCCGGGGACCGACATCAAGCGCCATATGCAATTTGACGAAACAGGTCAGTACCTGTCTATTTTTCCTGTTTTGTCCGCACTCTCCCCACCGAAACGGAATCCACACAAACCGCTGCATAGTTTCACCTCGTCAATATCCCGCTGATCTATTGGAAAGGTCTTGCAGGCTTGAGGTCTGCATGTGCCGTAAACAAGGCAGCGGCTCTGTTTTGTCAACATGGGGCAGGTGAACAACAGGTTACAGCAAGTACCGCATTGACGGCAGAAGCCCTGACGGACGGAAAGTTGCCGGTGAATATACCTTTTTCGAAAATGGACCAGCCCAAAACGCCGTAATTTGCCGCTTATGTGAAACATCAGGTGAGAATCCCGAAGCTGATGTGCAATGTTAAGAAAAAAGCGATTGGAAAACCTTGTTAAATCAATGAAGCGGTCAAACCATCTGTGCATACCCTGGCTAATCAATTGTTATATTCTCCTGTTAAGTTTTCGGCATTACTCTATTTAATAACCCACGGCCGACACCTGGAAGGCTGTCGATCATCAATTCTGCAAATTCGCGGGATTTAAATGGGCAAAAATTAGATAGATGATCGGATATCGGTGAACCGATTCCTGGTTGTGGTGATTCCTTCATCCCGAAATGCCATCATCGACAACAACCTATTGAAATTCTGGACAAACCGGGAAAACATCCTCTTTCATTTTCTTTGCAGACCAATGTCCGACCGACAATGGACATTAATTTGAGTTCTGGAATCCATTTCTCATTTTCGTGTAGAATAAGAATGACGATAATACTCGCTCGGCAGTCGAAGCAAAGTGCAAGAACCGTTCACCAGCACTCCGTTTTCGTCCGATCAGGCCACCTCGCATAGCCAACTATAGCTCCGCGGCCTGCTTAAATGAACCTGGAGCACTGGTGAACGGTTACAGATCCGAGTTATGCGGGCTTTTGCTGTGTTCCGGTGAACGATTACAAGTGCAGATACAAATAATAAGTTTACCCTAGAAAATCAAAGAAATTGTGATAGGATAGTAAATTGAATCATGTTCGATACTTATTGGCAGGTACTGCAGTGCTGAGTTTTCCATGGAAAGTGTAATAATGAGTGACACCAAACCCTCACCATTAGGGAATAAATATATCTTTCTCAATCTGATTGGGGTTGGTGGTATGGCCGAAGTTTACAGGTGTAAACTTTCAGGCCAGAAGGGATTTGAAAAAATCGTTGTCCTGAAGAGACTCCTCCCCGATGCAGTACAAGATCCTGTTATCGTCGATAATTTCATAGATGAAGCCAGAATTGCGGCGCTCCTGCAACACGAAAACATAGTTCATATCTACGATTTCGGTGAATTGGATGGGAGTTATTTTATCGCCATGGAGTATCTTTTCGGCAAGGATTTGTACTCCATAATCCAACGGTCAAAAGAAATCGGTACACCACTGGGCATTGAGAACAGTCTGCTCATCGCCTCGAAGATCTGTGAAGGCATGCAATATGCCCATGAATTGAAGGATCTACAGCAACACCCTCTGAACATTATTCACCGGGACCTCAGTCCTCATAATGTGTTTGTTACCTATGACGGCAAAATTAAAATTATCGATTTCGGTATAGCCAAGGCAGAACTCTACGATAATCGAACAAGTTCGGGAGTCATTAAAGGAAAAATCTCCTATATGTCACCGGAGCAGCTTGGCGAGCAGGAATTGGACTTGCGCTCCGATGTCTTCTCCATCGGTATTTTACTCTATGAAATGCTGAGTGGCCGACGCATGTTCAAGGGAGACACTGCATCGCTGATAAGAAAATGCATGCAGGTCGAGTATGAAAGAATAGAAACTGTAAAACCAGGTCTTTTTCCTGAAGTGTACGAGATCGTCAATAAGGCGTTGCAAAAAGACAGAACCAAGAGATACCAGTCTTGCGCGGAGATGCGTGAAGCTATTGAAAATTGTTTTTTTGCAATGAGACGAAGACCCAAAACCGAGAACTTACAAAAATATGTCCGTCAACTGTTCGAACAGCATTTTGAGAATGAAAAGAAAATACTGGTTGCCGCAATTGAAAGATCGGAGGAAGTTCGACGTAGCGGAAACCCGGGAACCCCCGGAACCAATTGGGGCGCACAGAGTTTGTCCTTACATGACAGGGATGAAGAGCAAACTGCAGTTATAGTAAAAAATGAAGGTACGCAGATTGTAAAGCCGGATAGCCGAGCAAACGACTCCTCCGATTCTTTTTTTCGTAAAATTTTCTCACCTTCGTCGAAAATAAATCGGTGGATCACACTTCTGGGCGTCACTACGTGTATCACCGTCATTGCCATATATTCGAGTCGGTCCTCGACGGAGGTTGGTCCTACTGTTCAAGAGGATCGGAATGGCGAATACACCATAGTACAACAAAGTGAAACCGATAAGAAAATTGCGCCGGACTCAAAGGAAACCGCTCCGGACTCATCGCAACAACCACAGCCGGTTCTGGTGATCAAGCAGGATCAGGAGAAAAAAATCTCAGCCCTGCAGCGTAAAATCAATCGCCTTCTGGATAAGGCAGATACCGCCTTCAGATATAAACGTCTGACCGTACCGGAGGGTGATTCGGCATTTGCCTATTATAACCAAGTACTCGATATTGCTCCCGGCAACGAAGCCGCACTTAATGGACTGCGGCAGATCAGTGACAAGTATGCCGGATTTGCCGAAAGGGATCTCTTGCAAAAAAAGATACTTGAAGCGCAAAAAGATATTCAGAAAGGACTGGCGGTCAGCCCCAAAAGCAAACGATTGTCTACACTGAGCACCAGGGTCGAGAACGAAAAAAGGATGCAGATCAAGGAGCTTACACAAAAAGCCCAGCACTCTCTTGAAGAGAACAATCTGACGTCCCCTCCTAATGATTGTGCTTATAAATATTATCAGGACATCCGAAAGTTAGATAATGACAGTGCCATCGTCAGAAACGGCATAAGAAAAATAGCCGACAAATACGCCGATCTCGCCGATTCCTCATATCGAAATTTAAATCTGGTCAACGCCCGCGAATTTGTCAAGAAAGGCTTGGAAGTTCAGTCGGACCATGATCGATTGCTGAGCCTGCAACAAGACCTTGCGCTCAGCAAACCGGGCATCTTTTTTAAAATGCTGCAGAAAAACATGCAAAACGCCTTAGATTCGAAATAAAGGACGACGTTAAGGAACAACGACAGCAATGGGAAGCACATTCACCAATCTGCTATACATCCTGGATCCCCCATGCGCCGCATCTCATTGCACAACACCATTTTGCCGAAGCATTAATGACTGCGACGCAGTCACGGAAGGATTCCCATGCAACGCATGGGAACCAGTGAAACGCCTTAGATTCGAAATAAAGGACGCCGTTAATCGGATATCGACAAATTACATTGTATTTGTACATTTGCCTACGAGGACAATACAGGTAGTTAACGATTAGAATAAATTTACCCTGACTTGTCTCCCCGACTTCCGCACGGCAATGTTATCCAAAAAACTTTTTAAATACCTTGGAAACAAACGATGAGTGCTTTTGCTTATCGGTATCGTAACCATTTGATGTGTCATTCCAATCGTAGGTGGAATCATTCTTGGTCCATCCGGCTAACTCTCTCAAGTCATTGGTACTTAAGAGTCTGGTTTTTTCATCGTTGTTATCTGCTGCATGTGTTTGCGCGCTCATAAGATCGGAGCAATCGAATATCAGCTCGTGTTTACCGATTAGAATTGAATCATTGTGCTGAAGGGTATGCAGTGTGATTTTTTTATCGTTTACAAAGGTACCATTGGTACTGTCCAGGTCTCTCAGCACAAAGGTATTGGAAACCGAATCAATTTGGGCATGGAATCCTGAAACCGCTAAATTGTCGATAACGATATCATTTGCTTTTTTTCGTCCAATATTGCACCCCAAACCTATGATCAGTGAATGTTCGTCGATTTTTCTTCCTTTAAAATTGACCGAAATAACAGGCATTTAGTTGCTCCTTGTAGTTGTTCTTTTAAAGCAATTGCAAATTCAGGTACATCCGTTCAGACGAAAGCTGCACACCCAACGTAACCACAAAGTATTTTCTGGTTTTCCAGAAGAGAATGCAAGCGCAAAGTATCGATTCTTCAATTAAAGACTAAAAGCAACCGTGGCACCGTGGCTTCATAGGGCCCGGAGCACCGGATTGTTATAACCTTTGCGGGACCGGCAGCAACAAAAGGAGAATTAAAAATAACGCAGGGGAACTTAGGTATATCAGATGTCGGGAATAGTATTCATGCTTGAGCTGCAATCAGCGCAATTGACGACAAACAATCATAAGACCTAGACCATAACCGGGTGACCGTCTATTTCTCCTGACCTTCAGGTTGAACACCGAGTCCGGCGGGGCGAGGGTAATGCCATTCTTCATTAGTACAAACAGTTATTGCCTCGGTGAACGGTTAGAATACTTACACCTTGAACTGACGAACGAGCCCATCAAGTTTTTCAGCAAGAGCAAGCAGACTGACAGAGCCGGCATTTATCGATTCGCAGTTTTCCGACATCTGCGTTGCCGCTGTATCAACATTAATGATCTCCTTATTAATATTTGTAACAACGTCGTAGGAGATGCTCATTTTATCGTTGATATCCCCGACACCCGAGGAAACATTAGCAACATTGCCGGCAATTTCCTTGGTTACAACGGATTGCTCCTCAACGGCAATAGCAATAGTGGTGACGATTTCGTTGATGGTGTTGACGATAGCGGTTGTCTCGTCGATTTTTTCCACAGTCAGGCCGGTACTATTTTGTATGCCGGTGATTCGGTCACGAATCTCTCCGGTAGCTGCGGCGGTCTGTTTGGCAAGCTCTTTAATCTCGTTTGCAACAACCGCAAAGCCTTTGCCTGCCTCACCGGCACGTGCCGCCTCAATGGTCGCATTGAGTGCCAGCAGGTTCACCTGGTCGGAAATGTCGGAAATAGTATCGATGACGACACCGATTTCGGACGCTGATTGCCGAAGGCTACCCACCTGTTCCAAAGCAAGCGAGGCCTGGTTGACGGCATCACCGGTAATCTGACTCGCCCTGCCGGTACTCTCCGCGACATTATTGATGGTCATGTGCATCTCTTCCGCGGCCGAGGCGACCGAATTGATATCCCCGGATGCCTCCTTAGTGACCTCTGCAACCGAGCTGATATTGTATTCCATTTCCGAGCCGGACTCAGCCATCTTTGTCGATCTTTCCGATGTGCTCTGGGCAAAACTTGCCATTTTACGGGCAAGTTCCGTCAGCTCTCTGGCTGAATCCGTAAGAGTTTTTGAATCGTTTGTTACTTCGGTAATAATAGACTGAATTCTTTCAATGAATCGGTTGAACCAGTTGGCCAGGTCGGCGACCTCGTCGTTGCTGGTCACCTTGATCCGTTTGGTAAGATCGCCTTCACCCTCAACCACGTCTTTTAAGCCGTCAATGACATGCTGCAACGGCTTGATGACCGCCTTGGAGATAAACAGCAGAATGATTCCGGCCAGGATGGAAATGACCAGTGTCGTTATAAAATTGATCTTGCCGATTGTGGCAACCGGGGCAAAGATCTCATCCGCCATGGCTACAACATGGATGGAACATTTTAGCGATTTGATGTAATGGAAGGCGACGATCCTCTCTTTTCCATCTTTCTCATATTTTTCCGTACCGCTGTCTTCTGCTTCGCTGTTTTTCCAGAATGGCAGAGAAGAGAGATTAAGCTTGAAGATCTGTGATTTATCCGGGTAAGTCAGAACGATTCCATCAGCAGACACTACATAAGCAAAGCCTGTCTTTCCGACTTGTACAGGATCGATAAAATCTCTGGTGAAGGCTGTTAAATCGACGAGGGCAAAGAGTGTTCCGGTAATCTGCTCCGAAAGCAATATTGGAATGGAAATGGCAAAGACCGGCTTAGCTGAAATCATTGACGGAAAGACTTCACTTACCGTAAATGCACCGGCGAATGCTTTTTTGAAAAACGGAGTATCGCCGACATTGAGTGAACCTACTAATTCACTGTCCGATGAAGCGACAATGTTCCCTTTGCGGTCAGTCAAGGCTATAGCCTCAAAGACTTTGTACTCTTCCTTATATGCCTTCAGTTTATCGCTGGATTTTTTCCGGGAGCTGTTGTCCACCCATGAATCATCGACAGCCATGGGAAATTCGGTGGTCGGAGCCCAGCTTTTCACATTGAGTTCCCGTTCAACGACCCAGGAGTCGAGCATAGCCGCGAGTGACCCGGCCTGCTCAGTGATCTGACTAACGATAACCTCATTCAGCGCTTTTTGAGACCGGAAGAACGAAATGGTGGAGGCGCCCCCCATTCCTATAAGAATCATGATAATAGTCGGCAGAATAAACTTGAAGCGAAGACTGAGTTGCATTTTCCAATCCCTTTTCTCTTGTAATACCATTTTACAACAATTGAAGACATCAGCGGCATATCTACTGCAAATCGGGCCTTGAGGCAAATATTTTAGCCGGTTGGCCCTTCGCTTCTGTTGGATCGATGGTTTGATTTGAATTATACTCGAGCTTTGGAGGTAGGTTAATAAGAGGAAAAATCCTCGTTGGCAGGCAGCAGAACAGTGAATGTTGAACCTTCCCCCGGACTGCTCTCAACTAAAATTTCGCCCTGATGTTCCTGGACGATACCATGACAAACCGACAGTCCCAGGCCCGTCCCCTTTTCCTGCCGGGATTTCGTCGTAAAAAACGGCTGAAAGATCAAATCAATATTTTCGGCCTTAATGCCCATGCCCGAATCTTTAATCTCAACTGCGACGTTTTTATCATCGTACCAGGTGGTTATCTTAACAACCCCGCCGGTCTCGGCACAGGCGTCCGCTGCATTGTTCAATAAATTAAGGAAAACCTGCTTGATCTGGTCTGAAACAGCGTGAATTCGGGGCAAGCTTTCGGCATAGTTCAGCTCTGTTGTAACTCTTTTTTTATTAAAATCATTCTTACACAACAACAAAATGGAGTCGATCGATGCATGCACATCCATTACCATTTTTTTTCCGGATGACGGCCGGTTAAAATCCTGGAGGCTCCGAATCAATTTTTTCATTCGCTCACTCTCATCAATAGCCACATCCAGCAGATCCCTATCCTCTTCTTCCAGAATTGCTCTACGTTTTAATCCTTTAAGGATGGTCATGATTCCCTGCAAGGGGTTATTGAATTCATGGGCGATTGACGCCGACAATTTGCCGATTGCCGACAACTTTTCCGCATGCAGATAGTGGGATTGTGCTTCCTGCAGCTGATGGGTACGCTGCTCCACTCTTCGCTCCAGCTCAATATTGAGATTTTGCTGCTGCTGCTCAACTTGTTTGCGTGAAGTGATGTCCTCGGTAAAGATGACGATGCCGCCAATGTCTCCGGATATTCCATACCATGGGCGCACTTCCCAACGTATCCACTGGATCGCTCCATCCGCCCGCTGATAGAAATCCTCCGCTTCACCCTGCACCTCACCTGCAAGCGCCCGGCGATGGGCTTCTTTCCATCGTTCAGGCACTTCATGAACATCGTAGATCGAGAGCCCATCCGGGTTACAATCCGCCAGTCCGGAATCGTTTACCCAGCGACGGCTGGCACTCAGGTAACGCATGTCCCGATCAAACATCGCCAGGGCAACCGGGGCATGCTCGATGAACAGTTTCAGCTGCAGTTCCCTCTCAAAGAGGGCTTTTTCCACCCTCTTCAGCTCGGTAACATCCTGAATAGCCACGGCACTTCCGACAACATTACCTTCGGTATCGTACACCGGAGCGGCACTGTTCATGACAAAAACTTCCTCTCCGTCGAACTGCTGAATCCGCATAATCTGTCCCACCGTGGTCTTTTTTTCACGCACGGCAATGGCTGAGGCCCATTCCCCGGGGGCGACAATTTTACCTGTATCGGCCCACCAGGCATTGTACTGATAATAGTCTTCAATGGATAACGTCTTAGGTCTAGCTCGCCCCCATATCGTGTCATACAATTTATTTACGTGAATAATACCACCTGATAAATCGGTGATTGCGACTCCTGTCGGCAAAGCTTCCATCACCGCTTCCAAAAGCCGTTTATCATTTTCTCCCCGTATATTGGCCTTCTGAAGAAGATCTTCACTGCGTCGCAACGCCTCCTCGGCGCGCTTTCTCTCAGTGATGTCGTGAATAATGGAATAGAGAACGTTCTTTCCGGCAATTTCGATCCTGCTGCCGAAAACTTCAACGTTCCGAACGGAACCATCAGATCTTCGATGACAAAATTCCATCTTGGAGGATTCAGAAACTGCTATCTTTTTCAACACAGCCTTCACAGCTTCAGGTGAAAGGGTATTGATGTCTTGAATGCTCATTTTTTTGAGCACCTCAAGAGGCCACCCGTAAAACTTCACCGCTGCCGGGTTGGCATCAATAATCCGACCGGTCTCTTCATCCAGTATCAGCTTTACAACAGAGTGTTGATCAAATAATTGATGAAATAGATCCTCGTTTTCCAGCAAACCCCCTACAGCTTGCCTATACTCGGAGATATCACTCAGCACGAGCAGCAATACGGTATTGCCGGCAGTGTCATGAGACGTACCGACATTAAAACGGCTCCAGAATATCATGCCGTCTTTTTTGACCATCCGCAGTTTGAACGACTGCTTTATATGGGTTTCAAGGAGCTTTTGCTTGTGCAGTAAATAGATCTCCAGGTCGTCATCATGGATGAACCTGCTAATCGGTGTATTAAGTATATCACCCGGAACCATATCAAAAAGCGTTGCAGCTGTGCGATTGACTCTCAGGATCAGTCCCTTTTGACTAACAATGCAATAACTTATCGGGGCTGACTCATAAAGATCCGAATAATCGGTCAGTGTTGCCTCCGGTTCCGTCGCGATCCGTTGGAGTCTTTCGTTTTGCAGCTCCAGCTCGATCTGTGACAGCAGCAGTTCACGGACAAGCTGTTGTGTTTGCTCCGGCCCAAGCCTACCGATCTCCACATCTTCTCCTCTCCGCCATCTTGCGATTACCCTTGCGCGCAGGGTTTCATTGGAGCTCGATTGCGTGGAATCGGTGAAATTGGAGGTGTTATCCGAGGTGTTCACAGCAAGTTCCTCCAGCTATTTTTGCCATTGGTATCAACTCATGAAACAGTTAGGCCGGAATCCCAGGGGGGGTACGATCTATCAAAACAGCTGCAATAGAGAAAATAATCTCTCTTAAATGCTGACCATCTCCTTCATTTTCTTGTCTACCCCCTTTATTTCTTCGTCACGGCCTTCTTGATGGAGCTGCTCCCGGATCCGGTCAAGTTCTTTGCGAAGTTGTGGTATTATCTCATTCTGAAGGTGGTCACGTACATTTTTTTGCGCCTGATTAAATTCGTCAGCGAAGTGTTCGAATGACTTTTTCAGTTTTTGTACTTCCTCACGATCCGGAGCCTTTTTCAATTCATTACTGAAGGAATTAAGCTGCCGGGAAAGATCGTCAAGTGAATCCGCCAGACCTTTTTCCATATTCCGGGAAGCCGATTTGAAATTTTTTTTCAGCTGCTGTATCGCTTCCTGTATTTGCTGCTCGGTTTCAGAGGAATTGCGTGTCAAATTACTCATCATATCATCTAAAAATCCGGGTTTGACGGAGCCTTGAACTATGGCGTTCTTTTGCAAAACCTCTCCACCGCGCCTTGCCTGTGAAACGATAATCGCCTTGCCCTGTTCCGACTTGGGATCGTTATCAATATAAAATTTCGAATCCACGGTAACGGCATTGGCAAATTCCTGAGTAACTGAAATTTCAACCAGATAGTCAGCCTGTTTGGTATAGAATACTTTTTTTACCTTACCAATTGTATTTTGTTCGAAATAGACAGGATCGCCCTGTTTTAACCCTAAAACTGCTGCATAACGCACCTGGAAATCAAGAGAACTTTCTGAACACCCCCATATCAACAGGAACACGGAAAATACACTTATATAAATAATTCCTTTATAATTCATAACACAACTCCTCGAAAAACCTGCAAATAAGCTTATTCCAACGGTTACCGACACCCACAAGGCGGGCTTTACGAAACTCATTCAAAAACAAGAATAAATGTCTACCTTATTATATCATTATATCTTGTTTTTATCTCTTGAAGGTTTTAACAACATCAATACTCCCAAAAGAGTCATTGCACCCCCAATAATCATTTTCCATCCCAGAATTCTCCGAAGAAGTATTACACCGAGAAAGTAGCAATAATTGGAGTCGGCAAAAGCAGAGGCGTCACAATGGAAACCGGATACCTGCCAAGCAGATAATAAACAATCCCATGCCCGATGACGGAGGCTCCAATGGCAGAATAAAGAGGAGTCCAAAAGTCGACGCATACTGGCATTTGCCAGAATTTGCGGCTGACCGGATTCAAAAATAAAAGACAATAGCAGCAATGACGGCAAAGCAACAACGCGCGATCCAGGCCTGGAATCTGAACACCCCTAGATTTGGGCATTGCCGCATCAAGATGGTTGCCACAGCCATTACAAATGCAGCTCCGCTCACCCATAAAATTGCATCAAGATGATTGAAGACCTCGGGATCAAAGCCGATAACCATATATTCCACCAAAGGACAGAGCTATTGACAGAATCGATGTAAAGATATCTTTTCCCGTAAGAATAATGAAGCAAAATGGCTGCAAATGGAACATAAAGCTGAGTAGTGATGGCTACTGGAGGCAATATTCCCTCCGGCATTCAGACCAGTGAAAATCATCCCGAAATGCAGTACACCCAACAAAAAAGCCACCCTTAAGAGTGGCTTCATATGGCCCGGTGCGGGTTTCAACCAGGGAAACATCAAAACAAGCAGGAACAGAAAACGTAAAGCAGTAAATAAGAGAGGGTGAAATACTCCGGCGCCAATTTTCCCGCAATAAAATTGCACCCCCAGGCAAAATTCACCAACACGACCATCAGGAGATGGGCTATTCTCATTTTTAGTATGGTATCCAGCGGGAATTTTTTCAGAACGACACTACCTCATTTAAGTACACGAAACAAATTAGTATCTCAAGCTATATGGTGGCTTCGCATATAAAGCTTTTTACGAATCCATTCTAAACAATAGGCTGATAAAGTCGGCAGCGCACCGCCTTTGATTTATTTTTACTCAGGAATGATTACTCTTGCTTGAAGTAGAACAAATTCGATGCGAAAAGTTTTCATATGGATGACGCAAGGGATAATGACAGCCCGCTGAAATTTATCTTGCTGCTGCTCCTGATCGGCTTGACTCTTGGTTGCGTTCAGTTACCGGATCATGCCAAACCCCGGCTTCTTGCTCCTGAAGCCGGCGGTTTTATCAGCGGCAAAGGTTTCAGCTACAGGCAGTTAAGAATTAGGGACTTCCAGGCGAAATCCCTGCCTGCCGATTACCGTCAATATAATCATAGTATCGGTGCGCAATCCTGTATAAGTATCCAGCCTACACACGCTTCAAGGATCAAAATCGTTCGATCGTATTATCGGAACAGGGAGTTGTATACCGGTACCTTATCCCAACTCACTTTTGAAGCGATCTTCGATCCCGAGTGTTCATGGTGGAATCCTAAGATTGCCAAAAGCAAAGAGAAGTATGTCCTCCAGCATGAGCAGATCCATTTTGCACTGGTGGAACTCGCGGCACGCAAGCTCACCAGGAAGGCCGCTTACGAAGTAAAAGACTATCTTGCGATTGGAAACTCATCCGAAGAGATCCGGGAGCAGGTGACGAAGAAACTGAAAAATATGATGCTGGAGGCAATGCAGGAAAGTATTGGAGAACAAACCGACTTTGATAAAGACACTTCATTGACTTATGCACCAAGTGTCCAAAAAAAGTGGCTGGAAAATGTCACTGCACGCCTGGCCGATTAGGTCAAATGGGATAAATTTCAAAATAGTATTGTTTTCTTAGGTTTTTTCTGCAAACTCGGCTGTTGAGGAATTCAATTGAGGTATCATAGTTTCCAGCACCTTGAAGAACGTTCAGAACGTTAATCAGGATTTGATTACCTGCTGAACCAAACTATGCCGGCAGAAGATTGAGCCATAACTCAAAGGTCGGACGATGACTAGATCGAATAAATCACAACAGGCTATGGTCAACAGAATTCTGGAAAAATTTGGATAGACTTTCAGCGACCAGTTGGGAATGTTCTCACGTGGAAAAGAACACGCCCTCTCCACTCTTCCGTCTTCTTCGTCTTCGCGCTGCTCTCCAGCACGCGCATCAGTTTTAACGCTGCCGGCAAAGTAGCGGAGGCCCTGGCGAAAGAGGGGTGGAACACTGCGCCGGTTAACTTTGCCGCAAAATTGCGCCACTAGTTGTCCGGCCAGGGAAGATTCTATCCCAGCATACCGGAGGTCTTACGCCGGAGAACTCAAGCTGAAACACTTAGCCATCTGAAATTTAGTATTTTTACGAGTTTGTCATAATGGATGGACTCATAAAGATCTTCATCTTACGAAAAAAGCCTGACCATTTTCCCAAAAGCATTGCACAACAACAGGTTGCACATCAAACGTTTTCATGAGGGCCTAACGCCATGATCGACATATTGAATGTTAAGAACTTAACCAAAAGATATCAAAAAATTACAGCTGTTCAGGATATCTCTTTTAGAGTCGAATCTGGTGAGATTATCGGTTTGTTGGGACCAAACGGGGCCGGGAAAACAACCACTCTTAACATGATTCTGGGGATACTTGAACCGAGCAGCGGTTCTATCGAAATCATGGGCAGAAAGATGATGGACAATGCTGAAGAAATCTGCCGAAAGATGAATTTTTCAGCAGTTTATACCCATGTACCTGCAAACTTAAGTGTCATGCAGAATCTGAAAATATTTGGCCTGCTCTATAATGTTTCCAATCTTTCTGAAAAAATCGAATCGCTGCTGGAAGAATTTAATTTAAAAAAATTCAGAAAAACTAAAGCCGGATTTCTATCGTCCGGAGAAATGGCCAGACTCAATTTAGCAAAGGCACTGATAAATGAGCCCCAATTACTGCTTCTCGATGAGCCGACAGCATCACTTGATCCCAGCGTAGCGGGGGATGTTCGAAAGAAAATCCGTAACTATTCAAAAAATACTGGAGCAGCAGTGGTTTGGACCTCCCATAATATGAACGAGATCGAAAAAATGTGTGATCGGGTTCTTTTTCTTTCCCGAGGCCGTGTCCTTTTGAGCGGCAATCCAAAGACACTACCAAGCCAAAACGGAAAAAATGACCTGGAAGAACTATTTATCGCAGTTGCCCGGGAACCGTTAAAGATTGATCATTGAACAACTCCTATGAACCCGAAAAGAATATATGCAGTATTCATCCGCCAATTCTATTTGCTTGGGAATAATCCTACCCGGTTGGCAGGAAATTTCGTGTGGTTGACGATTGCCATCATACAATGGGGATTTATCAGCAAGTATCTTGGTTCTCTCGGCAAGGCCAATTTTAATTTTATCACCGTCATTCTCGGAGCCCTCATTTTGTGGGAATTCCTGACCCGTATCCAGCAAGGCCTGATGATGGGATTTCTGGAGGATGTCTGGTCGAATAATCTGATAAACTTTTTTGCTTCACCGCTCAAGATTTCCGAATATACTATTGGTATAGTGGCAAGCAGCATTGCCAGCGGATTAATAGGATTTTTGATCATGTCGATTATAGCCGGAATTGGTTTTGGCTATGATATTTTTATCATCGGCCTGAGCATGATCCCCTTTATCGGGACCTTGTTTATTTTCGG
>CAVSJK010000001.1:0-894456 GCA_963728385.1 uncultured delta proteobacterium | reverse complement strand
AGATCCTATTCCCAGCAAGTCCGACATCCTGAATAATGAGGGCATCGACACCAATTGCGTATAACTGATGGCAAAGACGTACGGCGAGGTCAAGTTCGCGATCATCAAAGATGGTATTGAGAGTGACGTAAACCTTTGCCCTGAACAGATGGGCATGAGCGATCAGCTTTTCAATATCCGTCAGGTTATTGCATGCAGCTGCGCGGGCACCAAATTGCGGACCTCCGATATAGACGGCATCGGCACCATGATTTATGGCACCGATGCCGCAGGCAAGATTTTTGGCCGGAGCCAGAAGTTCAATTTTTTGATGAAGCATAGATACAGAGGGCGGGCAAAGGAACCCGCCCCTACTCCTGGCGAACGGTTACTCATATATTCAGCTGAAAACTTCGCCGATCGTGAAAATCCGGCGCCATTCCATGGTGTTCAAGAGCCCAATAGCTGATGCTCCCGTCGGTGGCCTCTATGATGCTGCTGACTCCAACTTCAAGTTGGGAATATTTACCGATGATGCCGTTTAAATTTAACCTACAGGCCAAAGTCAGGAGATCAGTTCCCGTAACCACACGACAAAGAGGTGGATCGATTATGTCTTCAGGCCGCATTCCGGTCCGGTAACCATCAAATCGATAAATGTTCCAGCAGCCGCTCAGGGAGAGATTTACCTCCCAATATGCGCTTTCACCTTTATCCCGAAAAATAACTCAAAACAGGTATGCCGCCACAATTCATGGCAGCGATTATTGATCGAGGAAATCGAGGATGTGTCGATTCCTTGCAGCGAACCTTCCAGCGTGTATTCAAGCAACAGAGTATCGGCTGTTCCGGCGACAACACCCGAGAGAGACAGCTTATCCACCAATGATCCGGCGGTGAAAGGCCGGAGCTGGAAACGCACTCCCGGCCTCTTTACAACTTCCGTCACACGGGGCCTCGTCTCTTTTATTCCTCTTCCACTTCTATACAATCAACAGGACACGCAGCGGCGGCATCCTCCGTGCACTCTTCTTCTCCGGAATGTTGCTTGTAAACAAAAGCCTTTTCGGTCTCATCATCAAAACCAAAGACCTCGGGACAGAGCTCGACACAGCTTTGACATCCGATACATTCATCTTCATCGATAGTAACACTGTAAGCCATATGTAATCTCCCAATAATAATTCAGTAATAGCCATGAAATTTTGGTAGGGGCGGGTCCCTGTGCCCGCCCGTCTATAGGCGGGCACAGGGACCCGCCCCTACGTGAGCGTCCGCCTGCTTGTGTGCTTTCTTACGCACTGCTGAACGTTTACTCCAGGTCGGGATTTATGCGGGCATCTTGCCGTTTCCTGTGAGCAGTTACACTTTCATTTTTGTTTATATCGGTATTTTCATCATAATCAACAAAAAAGATACGTTGTGCCGAACATAAATCTCTTCTGTCTCCTCGAGACAGAAGGGCGGGCACAGGGACCTGCCCCTACACAGATTCGCTCTGACCGTGAAACGGCACAACCACGTTGAACCCTTCCCCGCGAAGATAATCGGCAAACCCGAGAGTCTGCTCTTCTTCACCATGAACCAAAGCAATTTTTTTAATGGAAAGATTTGACTCTTTCAGCACCCGGGTCATTTCAGTACGATCACCATGAGCACTGAAACCGCCCAGCGTGACGACTCTTGCTTTCAAGGGATATTCTTTGTTGTAAAACCGGATCATCGGCGGCTCACCCTTTCTTCCGTCAGCCGCATATTGCTCACCTTTTTCCTGCAGCCGCCTGCCAAAGGTATTTTGTCCCATGTAACCCACGATCAATATCGTATTTCGATTATCATGGATCTTATGCCTGAGGTGGTGCAGAACCCGCCCGCCCTCACACATACCCGATCCAGCCAGAACAATATGGGATTTGGTTTCGCGGTTGAGCGCCATCGATTCTTCAACGCTTCGGACAAACTTCAGATGCTCGAAATCGAAAGGATTAATACCCTTTTGCAAAAACGACTTCATGCGCTTCTTCATCATAGGTCTCCGGATGCTCTCCAAATACATGGGTAATTTCCATTGCCAGCGGACTGTCAACCCAGACCGGCATCGGCGGAATTTCTTTTTCCAGATAAAGTTCATGAATAAAATAGAGCAGCTCCTGGGTGCGACCATAGGCAAAGGCCGGAATGATCACCGAACCGCCCCGGTTGAAAGTTTCAATCAGCGTTTTTTTCAGAAGCGGTTTCATGTCACTTACCGGCTCGTGAATTCGGCTTCCGTAGGTACTCTCCATGACCATGAGATCAATATTTCGTGCTCTTCCGCAAAATTGAGGGTCGGATCCTTTATGATCGGTTTGTTAAAACGTCCAAGATCGCCTGAATAAAGTACTGTTTTTGTCTGTCCGTCTCCTTTATACTGGATAACCGACATTGCCGAGCCGAGAATATGACCGGCACCATAAAAAGTGCAGAATAAATCCCTTGCCGATGGTAACGGTTTCACGAAGCGGAATTCCCTGAAAAGCAGCCGAGAGCCTCTTCTGCTTCCATCATGGTATAAAGAGGCGTGACAATTTCCAGATTGTGCTCGCTCAGCATCTTTTCCGCAACCTCAGTGCGCAATCATTATCCCCGGATTTCAACAGGGCCTTTATCTCCTGCTGATCACTTTCTGAAATTTTTGATTTGCCACCGGCAGTTTTAAGCTGGTTTAAAAAAATCCGGGCGGTCTTGTAATTGAGATAGGCTGCATCACCTTCCTGAATTTTTGCCGAATCCCTGAGCAGATACTTGCAGGCATGAGCAGTAGCCCTGGTGCAGAATATGCGACCATTGAACTCGCTTCTGGTAATCATCGGAATGCGCCCCGAATGATCGATATGGGCATGGGACAGCAACATATTGGTAAAATTTTCGGATCAACAGGCAGGACCAGGTTCTTATCCTCGGTCTCCTTTCTCCTGCCCTGAAAAAGACCGCAGTCGAGTAAAATATTGTCTGGCCGGTTACCACGGTATGGAACGAACCGGTAACCTCTCGTGTAGCCCCGTAAAATGTAACGTGCATATATGCTCCTTGCTAATATATTCCGTATATCTGCCGGTCCGTCCGTCGGCATGGGGTGCATTTGCACCCACCGCTTAACTCATAGTTCCTTAACAAAGGACTATTTAAATCTCAACGGCAATTACCAATGTTACAAGACTTTGATGATTTTTTCAGGGAATATAGGCATCGATGCAAATTCGATAAATCTGTGGTGCACAATGACCGCACCGGGTAATGCGGGAGGAGAGAACTGTTCGGTTTTCAACTGCACATGCAGAGCCAATTTTTCAACCGATTGGGTGAACAGTTCCGGACGCTGCATGTCATAGAAATGTAAAAAACCATCGGGCCTGAATGCCTTGAGGGCGCACGGTAAAAACTCCTCACCTCTGGTAGGCAGGGGCATAACCACCCTATCAAAAGAAGGCCAGTTCTGGGACCACCTCTGTTACATCCCCAAGATAAAGTTGGATATTTTTTAATTTTTTATTACGACTAAGATTCTGCAATCCGTAGGCGTGCGCCTGAGGGTTCTTTTCAATACCAACCACGGATTTTGCCTCACTGTATCCGGCAATAACCAGCGGGAAGGGAGCTATGCCGGAAAAAAGAACGAGAACAGACTCCCCCGACTGCACCAGAGAAGCAATTCTTCTGCGTTCATTTCCGCTTCTAACGGAATAGTACACTGTTTCCGGATTAACAAGCAACCGTATGCCGGACTCTTTAACTTCCGTCTCTTTTCTGTTTTCACCAGCGAGAATGCACAATGGAATGGTTCGGAATTCACCGCCATAATTACCGGCTCTTTTGGCCACAACATGGATCTTCCGATTACTGCTCGAGTATTGCCTCCGCAATGAGACGCTCTTTTGCCTGCAACTCAGCCGGGATCAATAATGATGGCAATATCCCCGACTATATCATAAGCACCGACCAGGCGTTCCAGTTCCCCTGCAGACAGACTTTCCTCCAGTCTTTGTTTAAGCTTCATCGATGTAAATGAATAGAAAAAGGACTAGGAGCCGGATGACAAGACAGCGGCAATATAATCATCACAAGTACACTGCATAAAAAAACAGCGCCAGAGAACCAGGAGTTCCCATGACGCTGTAACGATCAAAATCCAATCTTCGAAGGGATTGGACTATCGGAAGAAAATATCAGATCTTCACTACATTTTCTGCAGCCGGGCCCTTAGCTCCGTCCACAATATCAAATTTCACTCGCTCCCTTCTTCAAGGGACTTGAAATCCTTCCATTTTGATCGCCGAATGATGAACAAACACGTCTTTTCCCCCATCTTGCTCAATAAATCCGAATCCTTTAGAATTATTGAACCACTTCACTGTACCTTCTGCCATGACATGCTCCTTTGACGCATTATGCAATTATGACTTTTTTATACCATACAAAAGTCAGCCTGATTTTCTTTATACCCTTACTGCCGTAAAATACAAATAAAAAAGTTACGTGAGAGCAAACTTAGCGGTCCTCTCCAGGCAAAAAGAGTCTAGTGAAATTGTAACGGTAACTGTTCTTCAGTCAATAGAAAATTGCTTGTATGTCCCCGAACCTGTACCCGTTTAAAACCCGCAAGTCCTGCATTACACGCACCATAGGCTCTATAAGGTCATCGTTAAAGACATATCCGGAATTATGGCATGGTACGCTAAAAAGACCACCATCGCCTGCCCCCGGCAATGGCAAAAGCTCCAGGCACCTGCTGCAGATAATAACTGAAATCTTCGGATGCCATCAGAGGCACCCGGTCTGTCCGGTGCAGCCAGTGTTGCCCAAATACCTCTCGAAAATCCTGACATATTGCCGCCTCCAGCGGATCATTGACAACTGCGGGATAGCGTGGGGAAAAACTAACCTCTGCCGTCACATTATAGCCAGTTGCAAGCGACTTTGGCTTGTTGACTTAATCAACTGACCGATCAACTCCAGGTCGCCGGTCGTCTCCATGCGCACCGATCCGGTAAGCACTGCCTTGTCAGGGATCACTGTTCCAGTGCTCCTCGGCATCGATGGAAGTCAGGCTGATCACCGCAGCCTGCTGGGGAGGCAGCCGGCGACTGACAATCTGCTGTAATCCCAGAGTCACTGCCGCTGCCGCAAATACCGGATCACGGCAGAGTTCAGGCTGACTGGCATGTCCCCCGCTGCCTTGTAAAACTATTTGAAATACCGCATTGGCGGCCATCACCGGACCTGCGGGACAGATTGCTTTACCGAAAGGAATGGTCGGCCAATTATGCCAGCCGAAAATCCGGTCAATTCCATCAAGAGCACCGTCTGCAATCATTGCCCTTGCACCGAAGCCGCCTTCTTCGGCCGGCTGAAAGAGAAAAGAGACGGGACCCGGAAGGGCTGATTCATGTCTCTTCAACCACTCCGCCGTCGGCAGCATGGTTGCCATATGACCGTCATGACCGCAGCCATGCATGCAGCCCTGGACAGTCGACTTCAAGGAACATCGGCGGCCTCATCGAGCAGCAGACCCTCTATATCTGCCCGAAGAGCAAGATGGTCACCTTTTGCTTCCGTGCCACCTGAGCTACAATGCCGGTTTTCGCACACGATCGCCAGGCGATCCCCAACTGATCAAGTCTTTTACCGATGGCTCGGAGGTGACTCCTCCTGCCAACATGGCTCGGGAATCTATGCAAATCATGACGAATAGCTATCGCCTTTGTATTATCTTAGACCAGGTCATTTTTAATCTCCGAGGTAGATTTAATTTACTTCTTTTCATGATTATCTTTTCCGCCTGATTATATTGGGCTATAACGTTGACCAAGATGCATTTTTGGTCCGATCTGGTCGCCTCCACAATTAACTATAGCTAAGAGGCCTGCTTTTCGAACCTTTAGCACTGGACTAAATGTTACGATCTGATTATGCGGACTTTCATGAGTGGACCTATGAATGATAATAAAATTACGCTAAAACAAAATATATTTTTACTTGTAAAACTTAATGCTTTTTACACCCGGAGGGAAAAATGTTTAAAATTGTCAAACGCGAAGAAATGGCTGAGGGAACAGTTATCCTCAATGAAATCGAAGCTCCTTTAATAGCCAAAAAGGCCCAGCCCGGTCAATTTGTCATTCTCAAAGCCAATGAGGAAGGCGAGAGAATCCCCCTTACCATGGCGGATACCGACCCTGCAAAAGGTACCATTACCATTATTTACATGGTCGTAGGAAAATCAACAGCACTTTTCAGGGATCTCAAGGTAGGCGATTCCTATCAGGATGTAATCGGCCCTCTCGGGAAAGCAACCCACCTTGAAAAAGTCGGCAAGGTTGTTTGTGTCGGCGGCGGTACCGGTGTCGCCGTATTGCACCCGATCACTCGGGGACTAAAGCAAATCGGCAATAATGTCACCTGTATCATTGGAGCCCGCAATAAAAGTCTTTTGATCCTTGAAGACCAAATGAAATCAGCCTCTAATGATCTTCGTATTTGTACCGATGACGGTTCCTACGGCCATCACGGCTTTGTCACCGATCTCTTGAAAGAAGCGCTGCAAGGCGGCGATATAAAACTGGTAGTGGCAATCGGCCCTGTTCCCATGATGAAAGCCGTCAGCAACCTTACCAGGGAGTTCAATGTAGAAACCCTGGTCAGCCTTAACCCTATTATGGTCGATGGCACCGGAATGTGTGGCGGCTGCAGAGTTACCGTTGGCGGTGAAACGAAATTTGCCTGTGTTGACGGTCCCGAATTTGACGGCCACAAGGTAGACTATGATGAATTGATGCTGCGACTTCGGGCCTATCAGGCAGAAGAACGAAAATGCCACGAGGATTACTGTACGATTCGGGATGCCGTTTAATTCGAGAATACTTCCGCTTTCTTTGTGGGATGCATCCTTTTGCTGAACTACACTATCGTGAATAACGATTTTCTACGGAGGACATTATGGCAGCAACAGCTGATAAAAAAGTAAACAATCCCAAGGCAGCCAATGCCTGAGCAGGAACCAAAAATAAGGGCTCGCAATTTCCTCGAAGTACCTACCGGTTACACCATGAAAATGGCTCAGACAGAGGCCGCCCGCTGTCTGCAATGCAAGAAACCAGGTTGTGTCACGGGCTGTCCGGTCGGCGTTGATATTCCAGGATTTATTGATCTTATTGCCCAGGGCGATATGACCGGCGCGATCCGCCATTTATGGACCCAAAACGCCCTTCCGGCTGTTTGCGGCCGTGTCTGTCCCCAGGAAATTCAATGTGAAGGTAAATGTATTGTCGGCAAGAAGGGCGAACCAGTCGCAATTGGCAATCTTGAGCGCTTCTGTGCCGATTTTGAAAGAGAACACGGTACCGGCGAACTTCCCCCAAAAGCCGCCCCTACAGGCAAGAAAGTCGCTGTTGTCGGTTCCGGTCCATCAGGTCTCACTGTTGCCGGTGATCTCATCACCAAAGGTCATGATGTAACCATCTTTGAAGCCTTTCATAAGCCTGGCGGTGTTCTGGTGTATGGAATTCCGGAGTTTCGTCTGCCGAAAGCCATTGTTGCCCAGGAAGTAAATTTTCTGGAAAGACTGGGAGTAAAAGTACAATGTAACGCAGTTGTCGGCAGAACTGTCTCCCTGGATGAACTTTTTGAAGAGGGATTCGATGCTATCTACGTCGGCGTTGGTGCAGGCCTGCCGAGATTCATGAATATTCCCGGCGAAAATCTGGTGGGGATACTTTCAGCCAACGAGTACCTTACCAGGGCTAATCTCATGAAGGCTTACAAGTACCCTGAGTTTGATACCCCCATCCCACTTGGTAAAAATGTTGTCGTCCTCGGAGCCGGCAATGTGGCTATGGACTCCGCCCGTACCGCAATGCGTCTTGGAGCCGAGAGTGTAAAAATTGTCTATCGGCGGTCCAGGGAAGAAATGCCTGCCCGTAAGGCTGAAATTCATCACGCCGAGGAAGAAGGCATCGAACTCTTCCTGCTGACAAATCCAACTCAATATCTGGGTGACCAGAACGGCAGGCTCACCGGGATGGAATGTTTACGCATGGAACTCGGTGAACCCGATGCTTCCGGCAGACGTCGACCGGTAGCCATCAAAGGATCCGAATTTGAATTAGCCTGCGACCTGTGTATCGTCGCTGTCGGTTCAGGCGCCAACCCGCTGCTCACCAGCGAGACCCCTGACATGAAATTGAATAAGTGGGGAAATGTTGTAGCCGACCCAAGGACAGGTAAAACCACCAAGAAGGCAGTCTGGGCTGGTGGTGATATTGTCACTGGTGCGGCAACAGTCATCCTGGCCATGGGGGCAGGAAGAGATGCAGCCAATTCAATTCATGATTACTTGACACTTGGATGGTAAAAAAAATCTAAGGCTACCCTGAAGGTAGCCTGCTCAATCATATTTCCAGGATCAGCAATTTTGCGGTTATAAACTGACAGGATTGCTGATCCATCCTCCCGCTATTGCCTTCCTGGCACTCCTTATCCGCACAAATTGATTTCATTCACTTTTTAAAACAGTTTAATAATTTTTTCTGATAATTCCAATCATTTAAATGAATGCTCCGGCATCACCTCACATCTCTTTGAATTTTCGCTATTAAATGTTTTTATTAAATAAATAATAATGAACGTTTGGTACCGGAAAATGCCTGCAGCCACTCCACGTAAAGCACATATGCTGTGCATAATGTGCGTATAATCCAATATAGGTGACCAATAATTTTCGCAAACGAGCTCTATGGTGCCATTTTAAAGGAATAATTTCCTAACATCGCACAATGCGCCCATTCGATATTTAATTTTGCACATAGGCTCAGCAACTGCCCTGCAGTTAGGCATTTGCCTAAAAGAGAAAAATAAATTCTTGACAGAAAATGGAGCAGCCTGTTAATGAATCGTTATTCATAAACATTGTGGTTTAGAATTTAATTCAGGTGTGAGCCGTATGCGGCCTACATGGTATGGAAAAAAGCAGCGAGAGGGGAAATAATGTCAACGGAACTGGTTTTTTCAGCAGTGGCACTCATAGGCCTTGCTGCTCTTGTTCCCTGCTTAATGGTAGCGACAACAATTTTTGGTCCGCGATCCAAGGGGAAGATGAAAAATGAAGCCTACGAAAGCGGTGTAGGCCGGATCATTGGATCAGTTAACCAGAAGTTCAGCGTCAAATTCTATCTCCTCGCCATTCTCTTTCTGATATTCGACATCGAGGCAGTGTTCATGTATCCATGGGCTGTCATTGTTCGTGATCTTGGCTGGTTCGGCTTTATTGAGATGGTAGTTTTTATGCTGCTGCTTCTCACTGGACTCATTTACATTCTTAAGAAAGGGGTGCTCAATTGGCGTTAGGAATTGAAGCAAGTCTAGGTGACACGGTTTTAACCACCAAACTTGATGAGGTCATCAATTGGGGTCGGCAATATTCACTGTGGCCATTTGTATTCGGAACTGCTTGTTGCGCTATCGAGTTCATGAGTGCGGCAGCGAGTCAGCATGACATATCCCGTTTTGGCGCAGAGGTGGTCAGGTTTTCTCCCCGGCAGGCCGATCTTCTCTTGGTCTGCGGCACTATCAGTTACAAACAGGCACCTGTTCTCAAACGTATCTATGAGCAGATGCCCGAGCCCAAATGGGTTGTAGCCATGGGAGCCTGTGCGAGTTCCGGCGGCATATATGACAATTACTGTACCGTGCAAGGCATCGATACCATAATTCCCGTGGATGTTTTTATCTCGGGCTGTCCTCCCAGACCGGAAGCTGTTCTGGACGCTCTGATTAAAATCCAGGATCAGATTAAAGGCGAAACTGTGCTAAAAGACCGCCATAAAGACTTTAAAGGGATTTTCGACTGATATGAATGCGATGGCTTTAGAAAAGATCCAAGCCGCGTTTCCGGAAGCGACCTGCAAAGTTGTTCTGGATTCAGTGGTTATTGATGTTCAGCCTGAAAACCTGGAGAGCACTCTTTCCCGGCTAAAAAATGATCAGGAGTTCAACTGCGGCCTGATGCTCGATGTCACGGCAATTGACTACCTTGAGTATCCGAGAGCCCAAGAGGCCAGATTTTATGTGGTCTATACCATTCGCAATTGGGAAAAAAATATCCTTGTGCAGGTGCGTACTCCGGTGAAGGATCCTGATACAGGAATTCCCACCGCCACACATCTTTGGGGATCGGCTCTCTTTGGTGAGCGGGAGACATATGATCAATACGGCATCCGTTTCCAGGGGCATCCCGATCTCAGAAGAATTCTCAATCACTGGCAGTTTGAGGGACATCCACTTCGCAAGGATTATCCCATAAAAAAACGCCAGATTTGCTACGAGACAGATAGCCTGGAAAAAGAAATTCGCGCTAGGCTTGCCAAAAAGGGTATTGATGAAGCGACAATGCAGGATATCAACACCGAGGTCATGTACCTCAACCTTGGTCCCTCTCACCCTGCAACTCATGGCGCAATCAGAATACTTACTGCTCTGGACGGAGAAACTATTCTGGCCAATGTCAATGAAATCGGCTATCTGCACAGGGGATTTGAAAAAACGTCGGAGAACAGAACCTACAATCAGATCATACCGCTGACAGACCGTCTCAACTATTGTTCATCCATGATAAACAACATCGCCTACGTTAAGGCTGTAGAATCGTGGCTGGGAGTTGAGATAACCGAACGAGCCAAATTTATGCGGGTGGTTCTCACCGAATTTTATCGTGTTCTGGATCACTTGGTCTGCCTGGCGGCTGCCTTGGTCGACATGGGTGGTTTGACCAACTACTGGTACCTCTATAATGAGAAGGAGGCTGCTTACGATCTTATCAGCCGTCTCACCGGCGCGCGCCTTACCAGCACCTTCACGAGGGTTGGCGGCATGTATCGCGATTTCTACGAGGGTTGGGAAGAAGACCTGGAGAGACAAATTCGTGGTATCGAAAAAGGCATAGGCGATGCGCTGAAACTGGTTGAGACTAACCGAATCGTTCATGATCGGACACAAGGTGTCTGTATCCTCTCGGCTGAAACCGCTCTAAATTACGGCCTGACCGGTCCAACTCTCAGGGCAAGCGGTGTACCGTTCGATCTGCGCAAAGATGCACCCTATTATAATTACGAATCTTTTGACTTTGAAGTACCCGTCGGTACCAAAGGCGATATTTATGACCGTTTCATGATTCGTTTTCATGAGATGTTTCAATCCATTCGCATCATTCGCCAGGCAATGAAACATATTCCTGAAGGCCCGGTCAATATCAGCGATTCACAAGTCTTTCTGCCGCCAAAACAACAAGTTTATAACAACATTGAAGGGTTGGCCAACCACTTCAAACTGATATTTGAAGGAGTGAAGACTCCTCCTGGTGAATGGTATGACTCTTATGAAGCCGCAAACGGCGAACTGGGGTTCCATTTTGTCTCTGACGGGTCGGGTAGACCTTACAAGCTGAAGGTGCGGCCGCCTTGTTTTTATATCATGGGTGGTTTTCATAAAATGGTTGAAGGTAACATGATAGCGGACGCCGTCATCAACCTGAGCTGTATCAATATAATCGGTGGGGAGCTGGACAGATGAGCGATCGTTCACAACTGATTTCAACAGGAACACCGTTCCAGTTCGACAAGGAAAGGGATTCTGAATTCGAGAGGCTTATCAAGCGATACCCGACCAGGGAGTCGATGATTCTTCCTACTCTGTGGCTGATACAGGAACAGGAAGGTTGGATAAGTCAGGAAGCAATGGCCTATGCGGCCGACCGCATTGGAACTTTTGCCAGTAAGATGTACGAAGCGGCGACCTTTTACACCATGTACCATTTGAAACCGACCGGCAAAAATCATATCTGCATTTGCCGGACGCTTTCCTGCTGGTTGCGCGGCAAACAGGAAATCGTCGATTATCTCAAAAATGAAATCGGAATCAAACCAGGCCAGATAAGCGAAGATGGCCGGTACAGTCTGGAAGAAGTTGAATGCTTGGGACACTGCGGAACCGCCCCGGTTGTTCAGGTCAATGGCGAATTCTACGAGAATATGGACGTGGATAAGCTTAAATCGCTTTTGGCCACATTGAAATAAGGAGGCGTACGGCTATGGAAGTTAAAGAAGTCAAAATTCTCAGTGCCAATTTCGAAAAAAAAGACGCCCACAAGATCAATGTAGCCAAAAAACACGGTGCATATTCCACCCTTGATAAAGTCTTCTCGATGCAACCGGAAGAGGTTATCGAGTTGGTGAAAAGCAGCGGCTTGCGGGGAAGAGGCGGGGCCGGATTTCCGACAGGTGTAAAATGGAGTTTCTTGCCGAAAAATACCGGCAAGCCTGTCTATCTGGCAGTAAACTCAGATGAATCGGAGCCGGCGACCTTCAAAGATCGTTACATCCTCGTCAGAGACCCGCATATGCTGATTGAAGGCATCATCATCTGCAGTTATGCTATCGGTTCTCATGATACCTATATCTATATTCGCGGTGAATATACCACTCAGGTGAAAGCTCTTCAGGCCGCGATAGATGAAGCCTACAAAGCCGGATATCTCGGTGATACCGTCAATGGACATGATTATAAAGTGAACGTCACTGTACATCGTGGGGCCGGCGCTTACGTCTGCGGTGAAGAAACAGCTCTTCTTGAATCTATTGAGGGCAAAAAAGGACAACCTCGAAGCAAACCTCCGTTTCCCGCGGTAGCCGGACTCTATGGTTGTCCCACCATCATAAACAATGTTCAGAGTATTGCTTCGCTGCCGTTCATTATTACCAATGGGGCGGATGCCTACAAAGCGTATGGCACGGAAAAGAGTCCCGGCACACATTTGTTCGGCATCTCCGGACATGTCGAAAAGCCCGGCATGTATGAGTTGCCGCTTGGTTTACCTCTTCTTGAGGTCATTGACAAAATGGCAGGTGGAGTCTGGAAAGGCCGGAAATTGAAAGGCGTCATCCCAGGAGGAAGTTCAACTCCCGTACTTTTACCTGAAGAAGCTCAATCGGTAACTCTCGATTATGAATCGATGGCCGCACATAAAACCATGTTCGGATCCGGCGGAATCGTGGTTCTCGACGAAACCGTCGATATCGTCCAGCTCGTTAAAAACCTCATCGATTTCTACCATCACGAGTCCTGCGGACAGTGCACGCCCTGCCGGGAAGGTCTTGGCTGGATGTTGAAGATCGTCAAAAAAATATTGAGCGGCGAGGGCAGCATTGACGATGTCAATCTGCTACGCGAGCTCTGCGATAATATTGAGTTGAAAACAGTATGCGTTTTATCGGCTGCCTGCACCATGCCGGTGCGAAGTTATCTGGACAAGTTCAGGCACGAATTTGAGGCGTATGTGACTAAGAATGATTCATCAGCAGCAGAAGCGAAATAGGAATAAGGCACCCCATGGCTGATAAGATTAAACTTTTTGTAAACGGAGTCGAGGTCGAAGTTGAGTCAGGCAAAAATCTGATCGACGCCATCGGTGCCGTCGGCATCGAAATACCTCACTTATGTTACCATCCGGCACTCGGAGCTGACGGCAATTGCCGAATGTGCCTGGTAGGGATCGAAGACGGCCGGCCACCGCTGGTGCCGGCATGCAAGACACCTGCTCAGGAAGGAATGAAGGTGCTGCTCGATGCGGCACATATTAAGAAAATCCAGCACGATGTGATGGAATTTGAATTGATCAACCATCCCATCGACTGTCCCGTATGTGATCAGGCCGGAGAGTGCGCGCTTCAAGACTACTACATGTCTTACGACAAGGCGGGCAGCCGTATGACCGTGCCTCCGGTCAGCAAAGGCAAAAGGATAGACTTCGGCGGCGGTGTCATGCACGATCAGGAACGGTGTGTTGTCTGCGGTCGATGTGTGCGCTTTTGTCGACAAATTACCAAGACAGGAGAGCTCGGTATTATCAACAGGACCGACGACGCCAGAGTCAATATTTTCCCCGGCAGACCCCTTTCCAACAGATATTCGATCAACGTTGTCGATCTCTGTCCTGTAGGCGCCATGACCAGCAAGGATTTTCGATTTAAACAACGAGTCTGGTTTCTAAAAAAAGCTCCCGGGGTCTGTCATGGTTGTGCCAAAGGATGCAACATATTTATTGATCATAATCGTGAAAAGTATAAAGACGATATCATTTACCGCTTTCGTCCCCGGTTGAACGAACAGGTAAATGGTTACTTCATTTGTAATGAAGGACGTCTAAGCTATAAGAAGGAAAACGAGGATCGGTTGACTGAAGCAAGGCTCAGCAACCAGGTTCGCCCGACTGATGATGTGCTCGCTGCCTGCATAAAAGAGATCGAGCAGGAGGAAAAAATAGCTGTCGTTCTTTCACCGAACTGTTCACTGGAACAAATGGCGGCTATAAAAGCACTGGCAGAAAAACTCGGTGCCTCTCTCTCCGGCTACAGTGCCGGTTATATCAAGAAAGGAGACGGCGATGATTTTCTCATACAAGATGATAAGTCAGCCAATCGTGCCGGCTTTAATTTTCTTGGAATCGACAGTACGCAAGAGGCATTCGAACAGGGGCTGAAGGAAGCCAACCTGCTCCTGAACTTTGATAATGACCTTACCCTCACCTACCAGGAAAGCGAGCTCAAAAAACTGCTTCAGGGAACCAAGGTGATAGCTGTTACCAGCCATGACAATGAATGTACAGCCATGGCTGAAATGGCAATACCTGTTGCCTCCTACAGTGAATATTCGGGGAGCGTGATCAACTGCGATGGCGTCCTGCAGAAATTTGCCAAAGCAGTAACCAAAAACCACGACCCTGAAGAAATCTGCACCATAGCCGGCAGGCTTGGTGGTCCACTTACACGCCCCGAAGAAATATTTGCAGCACTGCAGCAATATATCGGGGCACTCAAGGACCTTGAACCTGACAAGATCCCGGCTCAGGGATTGAAATTAAACGAAAGCGAGGCTCCAAATGTCGAAGTTTGATATACTCATGATTGCCATTCGTGTGGCCTTTAGTGCATTTGTTCCGCTCTGTTTCGTGGCCGTATGTGTCTGGATGGAACGAAGGGGCGCCGGTTTTATCCAAGACCGTTCCGGGCCAAATCGTGCCAATATCTTTGGATTCAGGGCAGCCGGACTGGTGCAGAATCTTTCCGACGGTATTAAACTCGCTTTCAAGGAAGATATTATCTCAGAGCATATACGGCATAAATTTTTCTTTGTAATAGCGCCGGTTATAGTCTTTTTTACAGCGGTAGTCTCCTTTGCCGTCGTTCCCTATGCGGATACCCTGGTACTGGATGGAAAGAGTTATATAATGCAGGGCATTCCGCTTGACCTGGGTATCCTCTGGTTCCTGGCTCTCGCAGGCTTTTCCGTTTATGGAATCATTCTCGCCGGCTGGTCGTCGGCCAATAAATACGGAATACTCGGCAGTCTTCGGTCTGCTGCACAGGTTATTAGTTATGAAATCCCGATGGGACTGGCGGTAATCAGTCTTCTGGTGGTCTACGGCACGGTCAATCTCAATGAAATGGCCCGGTTTCAAGGTCAGCTCCTATTCGGTTTCATCCCTATGTGGGGAGCACTTCTTCAACCTCTTGGTCTGATAATTTTCGTCATTGCCGCTTTTGCCGAATGCAACAGAACGCCCTTTGACCTGGTCGAAGGTGAAAGTGAGCTTGTTGCCGGCTTCCACGTGGAATACAGCGCCATGAAATTTGCCATCTTCTTCATGGGTGAATATGTTGCCATGTTCGCCTCAAGCTCAATAATCGTCACGCTGTTTTTCGGCGGATACCAGATTCCGTTTTTCTCCACTGAAGTCCTCATATCCTATGCGAAACCCGTAGCTTTGCTTCTGATGATTGCAATGCCGGTTATAATGTACTTTTTCTCCGGTTGGATAAGGAGAAGCAACGTCAGTCATTATCCACGGGAAAATGATCCACGTGTGTTTGAGGCGAACGTTTATATCAAATGCTTTTGGGGTTTGATCGTCATCCTGGAGCTGCTCCTGATGATCATACTGTTCAGCTCATCGGGCGGCTCCGCAGCCGGCATCTTTGTGGCTCTGCTGCAGATATGCACCTTGCTGCTGAAAGTGACCTTGATGATTTTTGTCTTTATCTGGGTACGCTGGACCTTGCCCCGTTTTCGATATGACCAGTTACAGAAACTTGGATGGCAGATGCTCCTACCACTGGCTCTTCTGAACATCTTCATTACAAGCGCAGTTGTCGTGGCGTTGAGCTAACCCCGATAAACGGGAAAAGGATTCGTAACGAAAATGTTAAAAATTATCGGTATTCGTAACGGTTCCTAAAGGAGGATGACATGGGTGCACAAGTCAAAACCATAGAACGAAAAGGTGCGAGCCTGCCTGAAAGACTCTACCTCATTGAAATTTTCAAAGGGATGGCCACTACCTTCGGACATCTTTGGAGGAATCTTCGTGATAATTCCAAACTGTATGTCCGTCACTATCCGGAGGTTAAGCCTGAAATTCCGGTCCGTTGGCGAGGCCGTCACCGGCTGACAACACATGAGGATCAAACCGTAAAATGCGTTGCCTGCTTTATGTGCCAGACCAATTGTCCGGCAAGGTGCATTATGATTGAAGCGGGCGAACGATTTGACGGCAAGGCTGAAAAAATGCCGGTCTCATTTAAGATAGACCTGCTGGAATGTATTTATTGCGGGTATTGCGTCGAAGCCTGTCCCGTTGATGCGATTCGCATGGACACCGGGATTTTCTCCGTCACGGACAATAATAGGGAATCCTTCGTTCTAGGGCTCGAGGAGTTGCGGGCAACCCCCGGTGCCTTTTCCGAAGAAGAATATAAGAAAGGGGGCGTTTGATATCATGTTTGCAGATGGGTTATTTTTTATATTTGCAGTGCTGTCTGTTCTTGGCGCCATTGGACTGGTACTGTTTCGCCACCCGATGAGTGGGGCGATGAGCCTGATAGTGACAATGATCTCCTTGGCTGGACTGTACGCACTCTTATCCGCCAAATTGATTTTTGTCCTGCAGCTGATCGTGTATGCGGGGGCAATCATGTCCCTCATCATCTTCATTATTATGTTCCTGAACATTCAGACCAGTGATCTGCCTGAGGAAAAAGGTCGTTTCTACTACCTTATCGGCGGGATTATTCTCATTACTCCTATCGCTTCTTTTCTTATCAAGGTAGTGAAAAGTCTGCCCGGCGGCGAAACAACGATTATTGGTAACGGCTTTGGCGGGGTGAAAGAGGTTGGCCTGGTACTCTTTCAAGATTGGTTATTACCCTTTGAAATTGTTTCCATTCTCCTGCTCGTGTCCCTTGTCGGTGCGGTAGTGCTTGCAGGTAAGAGGAGGTTGAGCAAGTGATTCAGAATTATCTCATTCTCAGTGTGATTCTCTTTTGTCTGGGTATACTCGGCGTTGTCACCAGACGGAATGTATTCACGGTTTTCATGTCCATCGAGCTTATGCTCAATGCAGCGAATCTGGCATTTCTCACCTTTTCACGACTGCATGAAAACATGGATGGCCAGGTTCTCGCCATGCTCATCATGGCTGTTGCCGCGGCTGAGGCTGCACTTGCTCTCGCGGTTGTTATTCTGCTTCATAAGCACAAGAGCAAACTGGATACCAACGTATTCAGCCTGTTAAAAGGGTGATTTACATGGCACATACTGCGACATACCTCGGATTAATTCCTCTCTTTCCGCTTATTGGAGCGCTGGTGATCGGGCTTTTGTACATGTTCACCTGTAGAAAAAATCCATTATCGGAAAAACTGTACGGCGCTTTGGCTTGCGTCGGACCGGTACTCTCTTTCTTCCTGGCCTTGGTGGTCTTTTATCATCTCAAAAGCCTTCCGGTTGAAGAGCGCATTCTCACCCAGAATGCCTGGACCTGGTTTGCGGTCGGCGATCTGCATATCGAAATGGGCTTTCTTGCGGATCCGCTCAGTTCTCTTATGCTGCTGTTCGTCACTTTTATCGGTTCCCTGATCCATATTTATTCCATCGGCTATATGGGTGATGACAAGAACTTCGGCAAATTTTTCGCCTATATGAACCTCTTTCTAGGTTCGATGTTGATACTGGTGCTGGGAAGCGGTCCTGTTGTGATGTTTGTAGGCTGGGAAGGTGTCGGCCTCTGCTCTTATCTGCTCATCAGCTACTATAGTGAAGATACCGACAACGTACTCGCCGGAAACAAGGCGTTTATTGTCAACCGTATCGGCGACCTGGGTTTCGTCCTCGGAATGTCCGTTTTATTCTGGGCTATCGGAGCGAGCGGCTTTGACTATCTTTCACTAAAAGCAAATGTACATAATCTTACCCCCGCCATAGGCATTACAGTCTGCCTGCTGCTCTTTGTCGGTGCCTGCGGTAAATCCGCCCAGATTCCTCTGTATGTCTGGTTGCCTGACGCAATGGCGGGTCCTACCCCGGTCTCTGCACTCATCCATGCGGCTACCATGGTTACGGCCGGTGTTTATATGGTCGCCCGTTTCAGTTTCATGTATGCTCACTTTCCGACAGCCGGCTCGGTTGTTGCCTGGGTAGGAATCCTGACTGCGCTTCTTGCCGCTATTTTCGGCATGTTTCAAAAGGATATCAAAAAGATTCTTGCTTATTCTACTGTCAGTCAGCTTGGCTATATGTTTGCCGCAGTCGGAGTGACCGCCTATTCAGCGGGTATTTTTCACGTCTTTACCCATGCCTTCTTCAAGGCGTTGCTCTTTCTTGCTGCGGGTTCCGTCATCTACGCCTTGCATCATCAGCAGGATATATGGCAAATGGGCGGCTTGAAAAACAAACTTCCCAGAACTTATTGGACCATGCTTATTGGTGCTTTAGCATTATCCGGCGTTCCACCTTTTTCCGGATTTTTCAGCAAGGATGAAATTCTTTTTTCCGCCCTGGCTACCGGACATACCGGAATTTGGTTCATCGGGGTGCTGGTGGCAGGAATTACTGCATACTATACGTTCCGAATGGTTTTTCTGGTTTTCCACGGAGAACCCCGTGATAAGGAAGCATACGATCATGCACACGAAACTCCGGCGGTAATGACTGTTCCTCTCATCATCCTGGCAATCGGTGCTGCATTTGCCGGGGTATTCAATCTTCCGGCCATCTTCGGAGGTTCACTCAATGTTTCAACCTGGTTGGAGCCAAGCCTGGTCGAGCATCATCCTCACGCGAGTTTATCCGTCGAAATCATGGCAATGGCAGCAAGTATTGTTGTCGTCGCAATCGGACTTTTTATTGCTTATAAAAAATTCGGTCAGGGTGCTAAAGAGCCTGAATTCACCGGTTTTGCCAAGTTTGGTTATAACAAATTTTATGTCGATGAAATATATAATGCGGTATTTGTCCAGCCCTACAAAGGTTTTGGCTCCGTCATCACCAGGTTCTTCGAACCAAACGTTACCGACCTGCACGTGAAGTTTTCCACTTGGTTTTATCGAAAAGCCGGAACCGCGTTCAAGTCCCTGCAGGTTGGCTATGTGCGGATCTATGCAATTTATATGGTTATTGGGCTGAGTCTTATGAGCCTCTTCCTATCTCAATCGATCAACTAGGCAAGGTGTAAGAATGTTTGAATATGCCCTTTCAGTCATGATCTTTTTACCAATCCTGGCAGGATTGGTAATGCTCCTCTTTCCTTTAAGCAAAGGAGCTTCCCGAATCGCAGGATTGATCGTTTCACTGATTATCCTTCTTATGGGAGTGGAAATCTTCCTCGATTTTTCAGGCACGGGCGGGCTCGAATATCTTGAGCATCGACCTTGGATTGACTCGCTGGGAATCAGCTACAGTCTCGGGATCGACGGTATCAGCCTGCTGGTACTTATGACTGGAACAGTTTTGTTTCCCATGATATTCATGGTCTTCCGCGAACGGAGAAAAGGCTTTTATGCTAATCTGCTCATCGCTCAGGGAGCTATGATTGGTGCTATCTGCGCAACTGATTTGGTTCTTTTTTATATCTTCTGGGAGATAATGCTGTTGCCGATTTTCTTTATGATCGGGATATATGGCGGACCGAAGCGCTTGCCTGCAACTTTGAAGATTACTATCTATACCATTGCCGGATCACTATTAATGCTTGCTGCGCTAATATATGTTGGAGTGTCTTATCACAATCAGTTCGGTATATGGACCTTTGACATAGCTCAACTGAGCGCCCTCGATTTGGGCGGTGGTTTTTCGGTTCTGGCTTTCTTCATGTTCATGGTGGCTTTTGCCATCAAGATACCTCTTTTCCCTTTTCATACATGGTTGCCAGACGCCTATACCGAGGCTCCAACTTCCGCTACCTTTGTGCTTTCCGCGATTATGGCTAAAATTGGTGTCTATGGCGTCATTCGATTTGTCATACCGGTTTTTGAGATCGAATTTGCCAGATTTGCTCTGCTGTTCTCTCTTGCCGGAGTTGTTGGCATGATGTACTGCGGTCTCGCCGCTATCGCTCAGAAAGACATAAAAAGGATGCTGGCTTTTTCTTCCGCATCACATATGGGCATCATCGCGCTCGGAGTCTTTTGTATGAACGTGCAGGCGCTGACCGGAAGCCTTTTCCAGATAGCCGCCCATGCGACCAGCACTGGTGTGCTTTTTCTTTTTGTCGGTCTCCTTCAAGAGAGAATGGGAACCAGAGAGATCGGCGACCTCGGTGGAATTGCCTACCGGGCTCCAATCTTTGCGACGTTTTTTGCCATTGCCATGCTCGCATCTGTCGGCTTACCCGGTACGAACGGTTTTATCGGTGAGTTCCTGATTATCCTCGGTGCGATTAAGTTCAATGGATTTATTGGTGTTCTTGCAGGGACGACTCTTATAATCGGAGTGTGTTACATGCTCTGGATGTTCCAAAGAGTTTTCTTTGAAAAAAACAACGACCGCACCTTGGAATTTCGTGACTTCAATGTCTCTGAAACACTCACCTTCGTTCCAGTAATTTTATTAATCATCGCCATGGGTATATTCCCACAGGCTTTTATTAAAAAAATCGAACCGGCGGCTCAACTACAGGTTGCAAAAGTATTCTCGATGACCCAAAGCCAAGTTGCCGAAACAACAGTCCCGACTCCTGGACATAACAACCATAAGAATTAAGGCAGGGTAACCACTATGCATGATTTTTTGTCCTTCCTCCCTCTTCTCATCATCGGTGCCGGTGCCATACTGCTGATGCTTCTCTCTGCTTTTGAGAAGATCAAGGTAGAGACTGCATCTTTTGTCAGCATGGGATTCTTTGGTGCTGCTTTTTTTGTTCAATTGGTCGTCGGCGGCGGCCCTGAGACAACACTCTTTGCCAAAGCCTTCAACGGGATGCTGGTTGCAGGCAGTTTTACTATGATCGCAGGTCTCATCATTCTAGGCTGCGGATTTTTCACGGCGATGAGTGCACACAGTTACTTCAAGGTCAACCTTTTCTGCACCCTCGAATTTTACTGCCTTATGATGTTCGGAGCCTGCGGCATGCTGCTGCTGACTATGGCTTCTGAACTTATCACTGCGTTCATTGCTTTGGAGATCATGTCTCTTTCCATCTATATTCTAGTTGGTTATGACCGAGCTAATGTTACCGCAACCGAGGCTATCCTAAAATATCTGATGTTGGGAGCCTTTGCCGGTGCATTTTTCGCCATGGGCATAGCTCTTATTTATGGAGGAACCGGTACGACAAAATTTGCGGAAATCAGTGCTTATATCAATGCTCATTCCACTGTTCAGCCACTACTTATAGCCGGTGCCGCTTTTATCTTTGTTGCATTCCTCTTCAAGGTTGCAGCTTTTCCCTTTCACGCCTGGGTCATTGATGTATATGATGGTGCTGCCACCCCTGTGACCGGCTACATGGCTACTGCCCTTAAAACAGCAGTATTTGCTGTTTTTGCCAACTTTCTGGCACTTAATGGGGCACTGCATAGTGGATGGATAACCTTTCTCTTTTACATCTCCGTCTTCACCATGTTTGGCGGTAATCTTATCGCTATTGGTCAAAGTAACCTTAAAAGAATGCTTGCAGCTTCGGGTATCGTCCATTCCGGTTATCTGCTCATCGCACTTGTCGCAATCAGCGCCGATCATTTTACCGGCAGTGTTATAGGCTACTATCTTGCAGCATATGCTGTTAGTACCCTCGGTATTTTCGCCGCACTTTCCTATCTCGGTGGAGAAGGGGAAAAACGGGCCTCTTTTGACGATTTCAAAGGTTTGGCGAAAGTTCGGCCATATTCTGCGGCTGCGATAACTGTCTTCCTCCTCTCGATGGCTGGAATCCCCCCGACCGCCGGTTTTATGGGAAAATTCTACATAATTACCAGTGCCATTTCCGCTGGACAAACTGCTCTTGCCGTACTAGGAGTCATAAGTAGCATTCTTTCGATGTGGTATTATCTGCGCCTAATAATTAATATGTATTTTCATGACGCCGAGGATAGTTTTGAGATAGTGGGTTCCCCTCTTGCGAGTATAGGTACTTTTGCTCTGGTTATTTGTGTGTTCGCTATAGGTCTTTACCCCATCATTATTTAAAGTCGCGCCTTTTGGATATTGTCACGAAAGGCTCGTAGTAAAAAACTATGAAACCTTTCAGTTCGGCTGCACCTGGTATTTTGCTGACTGATATAAACTTGGAGTTTACCATATGAAAGTACGAGACATTCTGGAAACCAAAGGAAGTCGTGTCGTCACAGTTGAGAAAAGTTGCACCGTGATCGACGCAATGTCGGTTTTTGCCGCCAACCGGATCGGTTCGCTTTTGGTAGTTGACAAAGATGGTATTATCCTTGGAATTATTGGTGCCCGTGATGTGCTGATGGCCGTGATTAACCATCTTGATGAGATAAAAACCCTTTCCGTTGATAAAATTATGACCACAAATCTCATCGTCGGAACACCAGACGATAAGGTTGACTATATTATGGCTGTAATGACGGAAAATAGAGTACGGCACATACCGATCATCGAAGGTAAGGAATTAAAAGGGCTTATTTCCATCGGTGATGTCGTAAAGTCACAACTCAGAGAGACAGCTGTAGAGAACAAATATCTGAAAGATTATATTGCCGATAAATACCCTCGTTAATCGATTCAGACAAATGGATTTAACTGCTCTTTGACCGATTTGACCGGTCATTGTCGTTTATATTAAATCTACAAATAAAAAAGCTTTCAGCCGCAGTCTAACGGTTGAAAGCTTTTTTATTTGTAGCTCATCACTCACACATCACACTGACACCGGATGACCCGATCAGGCCATCCGGTTAGTCTAGATCAATCAGTTCTCTTCCTTGTTGTCAAAATACTTCTTTGTTTCTGAAACAATAACCGGAGTCAGGAATAACAGACCGATCAAGTTTGGAATTGCCATCAAACCATTCAGTGTATCGGAAATATTCCAGACCAAGCTGAGTTTGGCAACTGCTCCGAGTCCGACAAAACATACAAAAACAATACGGTATGGTAATACCGCTTTCACACCGAACAGGTATTCAATCGATTTTTCACCGTAATAAGACCATCCCAAAATCGTCGAATAGGCAAAGAGAATAATACCAATGGTAACTATATGAGCTCCGCCCGGCATACCGGCCGCAAAGGCGATTGTCGTCAGTTCCGCACCGGTTGTGCCATTTGACCAGAGACCGCTGATTATAAGAACCAGTCCGGTCATTGTGCAAACGATTATGGTATCGATAAAAGTCTGGGTCATTGACACCAGTGCCTGGGAAATCGGGCTTTTGGTTTGAGCAGCCGCGGCAGCGATAGGAGCACTGCCTAGACCTGATTCATTGGAGAAAACCCCGCGTGCCACACCCATTCTGATGGCCAGCATAATGCTCGCTCCTGCAAAACCGCCCACCGCTGCCGTAGGATTAAATGCCTGTTTGACGATAAAGACCAAGGCCGCAGGAACTTCGGCTATATTGGCAAGAATGATATACCCCGCTCCCGCCATATAAAAAACGATCATGACCGGAACCAGCACACCGGTTACCCGGCCGATCTGCTTAATACCACCCAATATAACGGCTGCCGTACAGACCATAAGGATAATTCCGGTAACGAGGGTAGGTACATGATACGTTGCTTCAACAGCATCGGCTACTGAGTTGGACTGGACCATGTTACCGATACCGAAGGCGGCAAATGATGCAAAAATAGCAAAGATGGTACCAAGCCAGGGCATCTTCAACCCTTTGGAAATATAGTACATTGGGCCGCCGTTCATCTCACCGTTTTCGTCGATAACCCTGTATTTAACGGCCAGAACTGCTTCGGCATATTTTGTAGCCATACCGACAAGCCCGGTAATCCACATCCAGAACAATGCGCCGGGTCCTCCCACGGCGATAGCGGTTGCAACACCTGCAATATTACCAGTACCAACGGTTGCCGAAAGCGCTGTCATCAGTGCCTGGAAATGAGTGATGTCTCCCGGCTGATCGGTCTCCTCTTTCCGCTTAACGAGAGCAAGATAGAGGGCATGACCAAGTTTTCTAAACTGGAGGCCTCGCAGGCAGAAAGTCAGCCAGAAGCCGGTTCCGACCAACAAAATCAACATTGGCGGTCCCCAGGCAAAAGCGCCGATTTTCCCTACTATTGCATCCAAAGTACTCAAAAATTCCATTGGTTCTCTCCTTTCAATTTTTATCAGTGACAAGGTCACTGCAATTATGGGATTGTGCTGCGTACTTTACTACAAAACTTCTATCACCGGTGTATACTCAAGGCCGAAAGCATCGGCAACACCTTTAAAAGTGACTTTTCCACCAACGATATTGAGACCCGTTTTTATCCCGTGATCCGACAAAGCTGCCTGCTTCCAACCTTTATCGGCGATCTTCAGTGCGTAGGGAAGAGTTGCATTGGTCAAGGCCATGGTTGAGGTAACGGGAACCGCACCAGGCATATTTGCCACACAATAATGGATCACTCCATCTATTACAAACACCGGCTCCGAATGAGTGGTAGGTTTAGATGTTTCAAAACAACCACCCTGATCAATCGCGACATCAACAATTACGGCACCTTTCTTCATCGTTTTCAGCATCTCACGGGTCACCAGTTTCGGTGCTTTGGTTCCGGCAACCAGAACTGCTCCAATAATCACATCCGCGTCTACTACCAGCTCACGAACAAGTGTAGGATTGCTCATCATCGGAAAGCAGTTTTTGGGCATTACTTCAGAAAGATAGCGAAGTCGCTCCAGATTCATATCAAGCAAGGTCACTTTGGCCCCTAGTCCACAGGCCATCTGCGCCGCATTGGTCCCAACTACACCACCTCCCAGAACTAGCACATTGGCCGGTGCAACTCCTGTAACTCCACCTAAAAGCATTCCGCGGCCGCCATAGAAACGTTCAAGATATTTTGCACCTTCCTGTACCGACATTCGACCCGCAACCTCACTCATCGGCGTGAGAAGCGGCAGATCCCCTTTAGTGCCTTCCACAGTTTCGTAGGCAATGGCGATAGATTCATTTTTGATAAATGCCCTGGTCAGTTGCTCATCAGGTGCAAAATGGAAATAGGTGAAAATTATCTGTCCTTTACGAACTAGATTATATTCTGAAGGTTGCGGCTCCTTGACATGCATTACCATGTCTGCAAGCCCATAAATTTCCTCAGGTGAAGGGACAATTTTTGCGCCTGCGGCGAGATACGCATCATCGGTGAATCCGCTGCCGATTCCGGCAGCCTTCTCCACCATGACCTCATGGCCGTTTGCCCGCATAGTTTCCACACCGGCAGGAGTCATGGCCACTCTATTTTCCGCTTCCTTAATCTCTTTTAGAATTCCAACTTTCATCTTTCCCAACCTCCTGGTTAGAGAGCAATTTACCCCTACACTGAATAGGGACTAAAGAACAATTCAGGCAGCATCACCATTCCTACCCGTATAATCAGAGTAAAATCACCAGCCGCCGCAAAGAGTTATCTGCAATCTATCTGCCACTTCCTGAAATCTACAACGGCAATAACTGTAAATACCCAACATTTAATATTATTATTTAGTATATTCAAATATATACAAGATATAATAATGTTACAGACATACAAAATAGAACCTACAGGATACTATTAAAAGAACTACAGCGAGGGCAAAGCGGAAACTTTTCTTACCACTTCGAGACGGAAATAAGGTTATCTATTTGTAATACTGTACATTATCAATGTGGTCTGTTTTTGTTCCACCGGTTCGTTCTGTTACCGGTGGACAAATGAAACTTTTCGATTTTCTTTAAAAGGGCTGTATGGGAAAGCCCAAGACTTTGCGCTGCTTTCCGAATACTCGGAGATGCGTTGAGAGTATCCAGCAGAATTGCGGACTCATAGCGGCCAACCAGCTTTTTCAGCGAAATACCGTCTCCTAAAGAGCTGACACAGCTGCGGTTGCAGTGGCCTATCGAATCTTGACTAGGCCGGACTGCGTCCGCTTCAATGTAATCGCCATCGCTGAGAACGGAAGCTCGCTCTATCATATTTTTCAATTCTCTGACGTTTCCGGGCCAACTGTAGTTATACAATTTGGCCATGGCATCCTTGCTGATGCTCTGTCCCCCTTTGCCAATTTTTCGATTAAACTGTTGAAGAAAATTCCCAGCCAGAAGAGGAATATCCATCAACCTCTCTCTCAGAGGCGGGATCTGAATGGTTAGAACGTTAATGCGATAAAACAGATCTTCTCTGAACCGGTTTTCCTGTACCATTTCCCTAAGATTCTTGTTCGTCGCCGTAATCACCCGGGCATTGACGGGAATCTCCTCTACACCACCGATTCTTCGGACCAGCCCGTCCTCAAGCACCCTGAGGATTTTGGCCTGCGGGCCAGGCGGCATGTCCCCGATTTCATCAAGGAATATTGTCCCATCTCCTGCCGCCTCGAACAGACCGGGCTTGCCCTTTTTCCTGGCCCCAGTGAAAGCTCCATCGACATAGCCAAACAGTTCACTTTCAATCAGCGGTTCGGGAAGTGCCGCACAGTTGATCGGGATAAATGGTCCCGATCTGCCGCTTTCAAAATGCAGTGCTCTGGCAAACAGTTCCTTTCCCGTACCGCTTTCCCCGGTTATTGAGACGATGGTACCGGTGTCCGCAATTTTCCTGGCAAAGGTAATGAGGTTTTTTATAGCCGGACTTTCGCCGTGAAAATCATCAAAGGTTACGGATAAGGGGGTCGATACGGCATCGACCATCTCTTTCACCTCTTTTAGATTGTTAATCAATAGAACAGCTCCGGCAAAATTGCCGCTGGAGTCATTTATCGGTCTGGCGGAACCGTAAAATTCAACCCGGCCGGTACTGGTTACCACCGATTTCCTTCTGCTGACAGGCATTCTCTTCTCCAAACAATCCAGAAGGATGGAGTCCTTTGGGCTAATTTCGCCGATATGCTGACCAATTGCATTTTCGTAGAGTAGCCCAAGAGTGCGACAGGCGACGCTGTTGATGGTATTTATTTTCCCCTTTTCATCAACGGAAATTATGCCTTCACTCATACCGTCAAAAAGGGTTCGAAACCATCGTTGCCGCCTTTCCTGAGGGAGGCGGCGGAGTTCCGACTGACTTTCAATCTGCGGAAGAGTAGCAAAAAGTGCGAGTAAAGACGCTCCATCAAGGTGATGCTCCATTTTTTCAATCTCGATTGAAATCTTGGCATAACCATTCTTCTGTTCCACCTCCATGGATACAATATTGAGGCCCTGCTCGGCCATCAACCTGGCGATATCAAAGACGATACCGATCCGATCTTTAAACAGCAACTGAAACTTTAGATTTTCTTTCACGCTTCTCACCTGTTGCTAAGGAACTGCGAGTAGTTTTACAATCAACTTACCTTTCTCGACTAAGAAATACGAGCCCATATTTAACAAACACTACCTTCTTACACATAAGCTACAAGACCGGAGAACACCTCGTGTCCATCTTCGTGTCGCTCAACACTGAGCACATCGGGCAGTTTGAGCAGCTGCTTAATCACCTGTTCGAGCTTTGCCTCTTCATTCACCTGCAGCCACATCCGGCTGACCTCACCTGCCCCGATGGGTACACAGATAATGCCTTCGACATTATAGGCCCTGCGTGAAAAAAGCCCGCATATATGGGACATAACTCCCGGATGATTATTGACTTCCAGTTCAAGGACCATTGTCATTGAACGAGTATCTCGATCACTCATTTCAACATTTGCATTTTTCTGCATTGCACCCTCCAAGCATTATACTATTCGAAGCTCCCGGGGGAACCATTGGATAGACTTCTTCCTCTCGGCCTATGGGAATGTTTATGAGACATGGCCCCGGTTCGGCAAGAATCGTCGACAGAAGTTCCGGCAAATTACAGCCCGCCTTGGCGTTAAACGCCTTCATGCCGAATCCTTTGGCGATCGCCGCAAAATCGATATCGATCTGGAAATCCGAGGCGAAATACTGTTTTTGATAAAATAGATTCTGCTGCTGACGCACCAAGCCAAGAGAATTATTATTCATAACGATGATTTTCACATTAACCTGCTGCTCGACTGCGGTGGCCAGCTCCTGAATATTCATCTGCAAACTGCCGTCACCTGTAAAAAGAACAACCTGCCTGTCAGGATAAGCAAGAGCCGCGCCAATTGCGGTCGGCAGGCCGAACCCCATGGTTCCCAAGCCTCCCGAGGTTAAAAATTGCCGGGGTCTGCAGAATGGATAGACCTGGGCCGTCCACATCTGATGCTTACCCACATCGGTTGCCACAAAACTCTTTTCATCAAGCAGTTCGGAAACCTTGAGGATCAGGCCATACGGTTTTTCAGGAATAACGGCCTCAGGCGAGGTCATGGGATACATCTCCCGCAATACCTCGATCTGACTACGCCAGATCCTTCGCTCATTCGGTTTTATCAAAGGAAGCAGTGCGTGAAGCGATTCCTTGACATCTCCGACCAAACCAATATGAGCAGTCTTCAGTTTTGACAGTTCGCTGGGGTCAATATCCATATGAATAACATTCGCCTCCGGGCAGAATTCAACGATTTTACCCGTCGCCCTGTCGTCAAACCGCGCTCCTGCAGCAATGAACAGATCGCATTGCTGCAGTGCCATATTTGTGGAACGCGCTGCATGCATTCCGAGCATTCCCAGGGCCAGGGGATGATCCGCAGGCAGAGCTCCAAGTCCCATCAATGTCATCGACGCAGGCAGTGAACATTTTTCTATCAGGGCTCTGGCTTCCTTTGCCGCTCCCGCATGGATAATGCCGCCGCCAAGGCAGAGAATAGGCCGTTTTGCCTGATTTATCATCTCGGCAGCCGCCCCTAGTTGTGAAGGTTCCGCCAGTTTGTGAGGCAATCGACATCCGGGTTCCGGCCACTCGGCAAAGGAAATCGTCGCTGTTTGAACATCTTTGGGGACATCGATCAACACGGGGCCCGGCCTGCCGGAGAGGGCAAGTTCAAAGGCTTTGGGGATGATATGGAAGAGTTCCTCGACGGATCTGACCAGATAATTGTGCTTCGTGACAGGAATGGACATGCCATAGGTATCCACTTCCTGAAAGGCGTCGGTACCGATCAGGGAGGAAGGAACCTGACCAGTAACACAAATAACGGGTATAGAATCTAGGTAGGCGTCGGCTATGGCGGTAAGAACGTTGGTTGCCCCTGGGCCGGAGGTGGCAAAGCAGACCCCGACTCTTCCTGTGGAACGGGCAAGACCTTGAGCAAGAAATCCCGCTCCCTGTTCATGCCGGCAAAGGATATGCTTGATTGACGGTGATTCAAATAAGGCGTCATAAAGGGGAAGATTGGCCCCTCCCGGTATTCCGGCTATTTTTGCAACTCCCTGACGCTCCAGCATCTTGATGATCAGCTGCGCTCCATTCATCGTATACATGTCTTCCTCCTGTCATGTAAGTTTATGTCGGCGACCGGAGCAGGGACAAAAAAAACCCCCGACGGCGAAGCACCGACAGGGGTTAAATAAATGATTTTCTATGATTTTATCCCCTCATGGCACTCCGCCTTCGACCTTTCGGACCACGACCACCACACTAAGTACCACGGTAAGTACTAGTGCCACGCCAAGAATAACGCTGTTAAGGGTCGATAAAGGTGAATGCATGTGTGCCTGAGCAGGATGAAATAGTTATTTATAATTTATAATTATGTCTTTGTTATCTTCTTCAAGTATCAGAATTACTCCACCCGGTCAAGAATTTTTTTATTGAGTAAAGGTAAAGCCACTAATCGGTCCAAGATCAGCTTTTCGTTTGAGCTTTAGCACGTACATTATATCCTTTGTCGGTATTGGTTTCTTTTGGTTCGTTTTAGTCTGACTATTGACAGTATAGAGAGATTGTTTAATGTGGAGCTCAAGGAATACCTTAAGACCTTACACATCCTTTATGTAAATGATAAACTTACATTTTTCTCAGTAAATCCCCTACTGATTCTTCACCAAATAACCTACCTTGCCCTGAGCAATTTCCTTGCATCAAAAAAAGCAGTTGGCTGATTTTTTTCTCTTCTTCATTCTTCTATAGTAACTCGATATAAAAAGGTCACCATTTCCATTATTCTTACAAGAAATTGGGAAGTTGACCCCTCTGATTTGCTTGTTATGTACAAAAAATCACTCTGTGATCAACAAAGTGCTCGTAATCCAATGTCCTTGGCCGGGAGGGAAAGGGTTGGAAAGCGTGACTGCATACAAGATACGGTCCGGTTTGTTCATTGGCCGGGTTTCACTCTTCTTACCTCACTTGTGATGACAAGAAAGGAGTCTTAAATGGGAGTATCAAGACGGGATTTTTTAAAGCTATCAGGCGGCACGGCTCTGATCGCTACGCTTGGCGTAAACCTCGACCCTGCGAAGGCCTATGCCCGCGAACTGAGGATCAAAAACGCCAAGCAGACCACCACGATCTGCCCGTATTGTTCCGTAGGATGCGGGATAGTTGTCTACGCGGAGAACGGCAAGATCATCAACACCGAGGGTGATCCTGATCATCCGATCAATGAAGGGGCACTCTGTTCCAAGGGCGCTTCCGTCATGCAGTTGGCCAACAATGAAACGCGGGTTAAAAAACCAATGTACCGAGAACCCGGCGGCACGGCCTGGAAAGAAGTGGAGTGGGATTGGGCGCTTGACAGAATAGCTCGCCTTGTCAAAGACTCACGCGACAAGGATTTCAAGACCGTAACCAAAAATAAGATCAAAGAGACCCAACCGGATGGAACGGTACTGGAAGTTGAAAAAGAATTAGTGGTGAACCGGACCGACAATATCGCCCATGTGGGCAGCGCCGCCCTTGACAACGAGGAGTGCTATATTCTTCAAAAACTCGTCCGGTCATGGGGCCTGGTGTATATAGAACACCAGGCGCGTATCTGACACAGCGCAACAGTTGCGGCTCTGGCAGAGTCGTTCGGACGCGGTGCAATGACCAACCACTGGATTGACCTGAAAAATGCCGATGTTATTTTGGCAATGGGCGGTAATCCAGCCTCAAACCATCCAATTTCCATGAAGTGGATTATGCGTGCCCGCGAAAAGGGTGCGAAACTTATCTGTGTAGATCCCCGCTTTTCGCAGACTGCTGCAAAAGCTGATCTCTACGCACCTCTTCGTTCTGGGACGGATATCGCCTTTCTTGGCGGGATGATCAGCTATATATTGGCAAACAAACTCTACTTCAAAGAATACGTTGCCAATTATACCAATGCGACATTCCTGCTGAACCCTGACTTCAAGGGACCGGCGGAACTTGATGGGTTGTTTTCCGGCTATGATGAGAATAAACGAAAGTACGATAAATCTTCCTGGGCCTTCCAAAAGGATGAAAATGGAATTCCACTTAAGGATTTCACCCTGGAAGATCCGAATTGCGTGTTCCAGCTCTTAAAGAAACATTTTGCCCGTTACACTCCCGAAAAAGTATCTAGCATCACAGGGACTCCGGTGGAAAGACTGCTGGAGGTATATGAGCTCTACGGATCTACCGGCAAACCGGACCGGGTCGGCACGGAATGTTACGCAATGGGCTGGACTCAGCACACCGTCGGTACCCAGAACATCAGGGCCATGACCATTATCCAGCTGCTGCTCGGCAACATGGGCATGCCTGGTGGAGGTGTCAACGCCCTGCGTGGTGAATCCAACGTTCAGGGATCGACAGACTACGGTATTCTCTTCCATATCCTGCCCGGCTACAATCCGGTACCGAATGCCGCTCTGGTCGATCTTGCAGCATACAACGAAAAACTCACCCCGAAATCCACCGAACCGCGCAGCGTCAACTGGTGGGCCAATCGCAACAAGTACATAACCAGTTATCTCAAAGCCATCTACGGAGAGGCGGCAACCAAAGATAACGATTTCGGCTATTCCTGGATGCCGAAGCTGGATGTGGGCATGAATGCCTCATGGCTGACGATCTTCGACAAGATGTTGAAAGGCAATTTTGAAGGCTTCTTCGCCTGGGGCCAGAACCCCGCATGTTCGGGTGCCAACTCCAACAAGACGCGCACAGCCATGACCAAGCTCAAATGGCTGGTCAATGTCAACCTTTTCGACAATGAGACCGCTTCCTTCTGGCGTGGGCCTGGCATGAACCCCAAAGACATCCAGACGGAAGTTTTCATGCTGCCGTGCTGTGCCTCGATGGAAAAAGAGGGAAGTATCACCAACTCAGGCCGGTGGGGGCAATGGCGCTATAAAGCTGTCGAACCGTATGCCGAGACCCGTCCCGATGCCGAAATCATCAATGAGCTCTATTACAAAGTCAAGGAGCTCTATAAAAAAGAAGGCGGAGCCTGCCCGGAGGCTGTTGTAAACCTAAGCTGGGATTACGGGGAGCGCGATGCGTCAGGAAAGGTCAAGCATATCGATACCCACGCCGTTGCTAAGGAAATCAACGGCTATTACCTAGAAGATGTCTATGACAGCAAAGTGGAACCTCCCAAGCTTATCGGCAAGAAAGGCGATCTGGTCAAGAGTTTTGCCATGCTGCAAGCTGACGGTTCCACCTCAAGCGGGAACTGGCTCTACTGCAACTCCTATATCATGAAGGACGGCAAACAAGTTAACATGATGGCCAGACGCGGCAAAAAAGACGACACCGGGCTGGGACTCTTCCCGGAATGGTCGTGGGCATGGCCGGTTAACCGGCGGGTCATCTACAACCGGGCTTCAGTCGATCTCCAGGGACAACCTTGGGATCCAAAAAGGCCGCTCATCAAATGGAATGCGACGAAGCTTGCCGCCTCCGGCAAACCCGGCGTTTGGGAAGGTGATGTTCCCGATGGTGGAGCGCCACCGCAAGGCACCAATGGCAAACTGCCCTTTATTATGAAACCGGACGGCGTCGCCTCTATTTTCGGTCCCGGCCTTGCGGAAGGTCCGTTCCCTGAACATTACGAGGCCCTGGAGTGTCCGGTTGAGGCGAACGCCATGTCCAAACAGCGCATCAACCCGACCATCAAGATCTTCGGCGATAAGATGGATGCTTTTTACTCCTGCGATGCGCGATATCCGTTCGTTGGAACCACCTACCGGGTTTCCGAGCACTGGCAGACAGGTGTTATGACGCGCCACTGCTCCTGGCTGCTGGAGATGCAACCCCAAAACTTTGTGGAAATGAGTACTGAACTGGCAAAGGAGTTAGGTTTAAGCAATGGTGAAACTGTTGTAGTCTCCTCCGGCCGTGGCGAAGTTAAGGCGGTAGCGCTGGTCTCCGAACGCTTTAAACCCTTCAAAATAGCTGATTCAACGGTCCATCAGGTCGGTCTTCCCTGGCATTTCGGCTGGCAGTTTCCAGAAGACGGCAGCGGGTATGACAGTTCCAACCTGCTGACGCCAAATGTGGGCGACGCGAATACAATGATACCCGAAACGAAGGCCTTTATGGTCAACGTCCGGAAGGCATAGGGGGGTGAAACATGCCAAACGAAACGACAAAAAACCGCAAAGCGATCCTTGTTACTCCGGAGATCTGTATCGGCTGCCGGGGATGCCAGGTTGCCTGCAAATCCTGGAACCAGCTGCCGGCCGTCAAAACTAAAAATACCGGCTCATACCAGAATCCACCTGACCTGGCGAGCGCGGCATTCAACATTATTCGCTATAACGAAGTGCCCTCCAAGGAAAATCCCGTGCGCTGGCTCTTTGTCAGCAGACGGTGCATGCACTGTGAAGACGCGGGATGCATGACGATCTGTCCTTCAGGGGCATTGTACAGGACGGAGGAAGGAGCTGTCGCCTATGACCGGGAAAAGTGTATCGGCTGCAAACTCTGTGTAACCGCCTGCCCCTTTGATGTTCCCCGTTACGATGCGGAAAACAAGATGGCGAAATGCAACCTCTGCGCCGACCGGATCGGCGCGGCCATGCAGCCGGCCTGCGTGAAAACCTGTCCCACCGGAGCTTTGAAGTTCGGTGACCGGGATGACCTTATCAGCTCGGCTCAAAAAGACGGTTTCGGCACCATTTACGGTGAGCACGACCTGAACGGTCTTGGCACAATATATGCCTTCAAGGAAGAACCAAAGCTTTACGGAATGAAGGAAAATCCATCCATTCCCAGCAGCGTCGTCTTCTGGCATACGTATTTGAAACCGCTCTCGGGCATTGGTCTGGTAGGCGTGGTCGCCGCTGCTGCGATACACTATCTGACGATAGGTCCCCACAAGGAAAAGGATGAGGAGGTGTAAGATGGCAGAAATGGTAAGAAAATCTAGTGTCGACGAGATCCTGAACCACTGGATACTCGCCGGAAGCTGCATCCTGTTGATGATCACGGGATTCGCCTTCCTGTTCCACATTGAAGCTGTCGGTTCTGTGTTCGGCGGGTTCAACGGCATGAAAACAGTGCATAACTGGGGAGGCGTGGTTTTTGCCTTGTCCCTTTTATATTCCTTGCGCCACTACCTCAAGGAATCCCTTGAGTACGACGCCGACGACCGGCAATGGTTTAAGGTGGCGGGTGGCTATTTATCTCACAAGGTGACGGTACCACCAATGGGTAAATACAATCCCGGACAGAAACTCTATTATCTGGCCATTGTGCTGGCCGGCATTGCCATAGCCCTTTCAGGCTTCGGCATTTGGTTTATGAAAGAGAATACGGCACTGATGCTCATCTGTCATCTCATTCACAATGTAGCATTTTGCCTCTTTGCCATAGCAGTTCCTGTCCATATTTATCTGGGTACACTTGCAAATCCAGGGACATTCCAGCTCATGGTAAGCGGTACCCTGCCGCTCAGCGACGCCAGGAAGAGATATCCCAAATGGATGAAAGCAGTCGGGAAAATGTAGTCTCAGCGAATTGACACACAATCATAAGGAGAAAGGGGATACTGTAGTGTCCCCTTTTTTACTACTATGACGAATAAAAAAATACTTCTATGTATTTTTATCCTGATCTTGTCGGGGGTTGCCCATGCAGAAGGCAAGAGGACCAGGGTGCCGATCGGAGATTCTCCATCATTTGGGCCTGTCGATGCGCCGATTACAATCATCGAATTCATCGATTTTCAATGACCTCACTGCGTGGCGGCCGGTCCGACCGTCAAACAGATACTTCTCACTTATCCCGGCAAGATCCGACTTGTGATCAAGAACTATCCTTACAAATACCGTGATTTCTCCAGGATCGCTGCCGAGGCGTCGCTCGCTGCGAAGGACCAGGGCAAATACTGGGAAATGCACGATATTCTGCTTACCCGCTCACCAAAGCTCGATCGTGCCAGCCTGATATCCTATGCTGGTGAGCTGGGGCTGGACGTGAAAAAATTTACCGAATCGATCGACGGTGAAGAGCACGGCAGCGATATTAACCGTGATTTAAAGCTGGCCGAGTCAATTGACCTCTACAATACACCTACATTCTACATTAACGGCCTGCAAATTGTCGGTGAGCGTCCTTTTGCCTACTTCAGGAAAATCATCGACGAACAATTGAGTCAAACAGGAATGTAACCGGATGCGAAAACTACTGTGGATGATCCTCGGAATACTCTGCCTGCCGGTTCATGGAATTACTGGTGAGCCCGAGCAATTGAGGGATGGGTCTATTTTAGTGCCATCGCCTCCAGTAGCGGCAAAGATTGAACTGGGCAAAAAACTCTTTTTCGACCGGCGCTTATCCGGCGATGGAACCATGAGCTGTGCCACCTGCCATAATCCCCAGCAGTACTTTAGCGACGGACTCGAAATTTCCCTCAACTATCCGACAACTCGAAACTGGAGAAACTCGCCTACCTTGATAGGCGTTGGATTCCAGAAATACCTTTTTTATGACGGGCGAGCCTCAAGCCTCGAGGATCAGGCACTGTTTCCGATAATGTCGGCTTTTGAAATGAATCAGAACCTTGACTTCCTGGAGGAGGAGATTCGCTCCGTTCCTGAATACGTTGCTGAGTTCACAGGGGTTTTCGGCGATAAAGACATCACTGTAAATCGTATCGCCATGGCGATCGCAGCGTTCGAGCGGACCTTAGTATCCAGGGATGCCCCACTTGACCGCTTTCTCAGCGGAAATCAAAAGGCTCTTTCACCAAAGGCCTTGAAAGGGTATAAAATATTTATCGGCAAAGGAAAGTGCTCAAAGTGCCATTATGGTAACAGTCTGGCCGACAATCAGTTCCATGCGCTTCTTGTCGAGGAGAATTCCGAACATCTAAAAGATCCACGGATAGCGGCAACGAGACGATTCGTCGCCAAAGTCTATAACTTTGATAAATATCGTACTATGACCGAGGATCCCGGCCGATACCTCATCACCAGGGAACAGAAGGACTGGAAAGCATTCAGAACACCAACTCTCAGGGAAATTGCCGGAACTGCCCCGTATATGCACAACGGCATCTATGCAACTCTGGAGGAGGTAATCGACTTCTTCAATGCAGGGGGTGGCCGGGGCAACACTGTGCTGGATCCCCTGCAACTCACACCCGCCGAGAAAGAACAGCTCGGAATTTTTCTAAAAGAAGGATTGACCGGAGCGCCGATCGCCTTTACTTATCCCAAAATTCCATAAGGAGAATCATGACCATAGATGTTCAGGCCTTGATAGCAAAAAGGCCGCACCTTAAAGACCCATTGGAGCTCTACGCCAAATGGCAACGCTTTCATATCGAAGCTAAAGACCTTCTGCCGAAAGAGAGATCGACGACTTTGCCGGAAGATTCGAAGTGTTATCCTCGAGAAAATACCCGTGCTGTTGTCCAGTTGTTCGCCGACATTTTTGAGCTAAAAATCGAGGAATTCGAACCTTTATGCCAGGCAATGGCGGACGGTGAAATCGACTTTATGCGGTTTCCTCTGGACGAGTTTCCCAGCCTCTCCTCCCTCCCCTATAGCCAAGAAGAGGTCGTCGGACTTCTTTTTCTGTTAAGCAGGCCGTATTTTCTGACATTGAAGGAAAGCTTTCCGCTTGACGGCAGCCAGTGGGAGAATGGGCACTGTCCCCTCTGCTCGGCACTACCGGCGCTTACATCCATTGAAGACGGGCCTAAGCGCAAATTGCACTGTTCCTTCTGCGGCACTTCCGGTCCCTACCGGTTCATCGGCTGTCCTGGCTGCGGAACCGTGGATACTGCAAAGCTTAACACCATCGTCTCTGAAGACGAACCAGGATTTCGAGTAATTACCTGCGATGAGTGTAAAACCTATGTTAAGGTCATGGAAAGTTCGGTTGTGAATGAGATGGGAGTCGATCTGGCGGATATGGCAAGTCTACCGCTTGATATCGTGGCTCAGGAAAAGGGCTACGTCCGTATGGCGCCAAATCCGATCAGTTTGAAAAAAATCGCCTAACTGAAGGGTCAGGAGAACTTGCTGATATTCCCCTGACCTCATTGCCAACCCCTCGTAGGAGAATAGAATAACTCTTCTTTATTGTCAGCCAACCTGGTGAAAATATGGTTTCCTCCTTCAGCTTCAAGACTTTTCCGCAGATAATTTTTGGATCAGGAAAACTGACGGAACTTGAAAATATCCTTTGCCGCTTCGGCTCCCATCCCTTACTCGTACTCGGCAATCGCTCATTTGCGAAATCCGGCCACCACGATGTACTTCGGAAGATATTTTCCCGGCTGGATATTCAGGTGCATACCGTACATGTAGACTCGGAACCTACTCCGGCGATTATCGATTCAATCGTCGCTGATTTTTGCCAAGGGGAGGTTGACCTGATTATTGCCATTGGCGGTGGCTCCACTCTCGACGCAGGAAAAGCTCTTGCGGCTATGCTGGAGGAAGGAGGAGAAGTAAGTCGATTTTTGGAGGGTGTGGGAACCGAAATTCCCAGCGGCAGAAAACTCCCCTTCATCGCCATTCCTACTACCTCCGGCACCGGCAGTGAAGCAACCAGTAATGCGGTTTTACGTTCTGTTGGCAGGCAGGGCTTCAAGAGTTCATTGCGCCATGACAATTTCATCCCTAATCTGGCCCTGGTCGACCCGATTTTGACGTTATCCTGCCCACCCAAAATAACTGTGGCTTGTGGCATGGATTGCTTTTCTCAACTGGTTGAAGGATATCTTTCCACAAACAGTTCATCCCTTACCGATGTCCTGGCACTTGAGGGTATCAGGGCTATCCACAGATCATTGCGAACGGTATGCAGCGATGGCGACAATCTCTCCGCCAGAATCGACCTCTCCTATGCCGCCCTTCTTTCCGGTATAGTCCTCAGCAATAGCGGACTTGGGACGGTACATGGTTTTGCATCCGCTCTCGGCGGCCTTTTCGCCATCCCCCATGGAGAGGTCTGTGGCACGCTTATGGCTCCTGCAAATGCTCTTACGCTTAAAAAGCTGCGTAAAAATACCGACGACCACCCTGCACTCGCCAAATACACACAACTTGGCAGAATCTTCAGCAGTCGGCGGAATAAGACGGATATCTGGTTCCAGGATTTTTTCATCGAGAATCTTGAGCGGCTTGCCGACGAGTTGGACATTGCAAAACTCAGTAAATATGGTGTGACATCGGCGGATATTACAAAAATTGTCGAGAAAACAGGGAATAAATACAACCCTGCCCAATTGGCCAAGGAGGACTTGGCCAATATTCTTTACAGCAGGATTGAGTAAGGATTTAAAAATTATAGACGAAAGAGAGCTGATTCATGTTGAGGCTGGCATTATGATCATATATTCCAGCGTTGGATTGATGAAAATAGACATATTCCAGACCCCAGTGGTCACCTAGCAGAAGCTGCACACCTGCTTTGCCGGTAAACAGAAAATGACCTCCGAGATCATGGTCGGTAAATTCCGTTTCACCTACCATGAAACCAGCGCCGACACCAAAGATAAAATTGACCATGTGGTGAGGGCTGACGATCAACTCGGGCGTTAGGGAAAACCTGCCCGTCCCATCATTATCCGAATGTCTTTCCCGAATCAGGGCTCCAGCTAATTCCACGTCTGTCGAAATTTTCCAGCTGTCGCCAAGAGTGGTCTTATAGGAGAGTGGTTGCCGCCAAAATACCTCGTATTGTTCCAGATCCGTGTTATCGTTAAACTCTCTTCCATATCCGGCTCCCAATTGAGGCGACATTTCTGCAAAAGCGGGTGACGTACCCGCCATTAAAATTAACAGGAATCCTACAGTTTTTATTGTATTCATAAATGAAAACCCTTCTTAATTATTAATCGTTTATTCAATTTCGTTTACAATACCTTTCTTGCCTGTCACTCATCGCCCCTCCATTGTGCAATTTTTCTCTTCGCACAATCCAGTTATTAATCCAGTTATTGAACAAATTCCATAACATCCACAACTTCGACTCGTCATTGCTCATATATTAGGATTTTATTTTCAAGATGCAAGATGGTTAGGCACGAAACTCTATCGAAAGCAAGATTAGAAGTCCAGAACAGTAGTACGTTTGGCTGTCTTCTTTGATTGTACTAAAAACATAATGAGTAGGTAAAAAATTCTGATTAAAGAGCCTAAAACGTACCTATATGCGTCCCTCAACAATATCCCTTCCGAACTGTTCAGCCCGAGCCATTCCGTCCGGAACTCCTAGAACCGCTTTTCGCTCGTCAACCCCCTGGACCAACAATTCTCCACCATACTCCACGTTCATAGCGTCAAAAATATACCTGCTGGTCAAAATGCTGCAGTCAAAAATCTTGGATCCTGTGGTGGCGGCTGTTGATAAAAGATAACCCTTACGTCCTTCACTCTCCCGAAATCTTTCATTCAGATTATATTTCCTTGACCATCGGGCCTGAAATCTGTCACCAAAAATTTTACATTGTGCAGAAAGACCATAAAAATAAACAGGACTGACCAAAACTATCCGGTCAGCATCATCCACCGCCTGGTAGACTGAAGTCATATCATCTTTGATAACGCATTTACCGGTTTTATCACAGCCGCCGCACCCCTGGCATGGACGTAAATTCAAATCATTGAGTCGGATGTAATCAACCGTGCTTCCACCCTGTTCATAGCTTCTGCTGCCTTTCGGACCAATGTTTCACCATTTCCCCCTTTTCGGGGACTTCCCAGTACGATCAAAATTTTCATGGTATTCCCTATTATTTTTTTTCATTCTGGCTCTTTGTCCTAATTTCATTAACTGTCAAGTAGATATATGCTTCCCTTTCTTATCGAAAGTATACTGATCGATACATTAATGGCATACAATTACCTATGGCGTTATACTAGAACCATAATTCCTGGTACTCTTTTACCCATGCAGACATTTCCATTGCGTGAGAATGAGATTTATTGTTAATAAACCCTATGAACGAGACAAACTCAACAATTTTTGCAATTAAGCGATATGCCCTCCATGATGGCCCAAACATCCGAACCACCATCTTTTTCAAAGGCTGCCCACTCTCCTGCCACTGGTGCCACAATCCTGAAGGGATTGATTTCAAAATAAAAATTATCAACAATTCCTGACAAATGCATTGGCTGCGGGGAATGTATCGATAACTGCCGGGAAAATGCTCTCCAACTCACCGATGAACGGCATCCGGCGGAGATATCGAGACTGCACTTTCTGCCGAACCTGTATCGACGACCTGTCCTGCCTTGGTCCATGAAGCAACCGGCTGGGAAATGACCACTGAACAGCTGATGACCGAAATCAAAAAAGATCTTCCCTTTTATGACCAGTCCGGCGGCGGAGTCACCATCTCCGGCGGCGAACCGCTTGTCTCAGCCGGAAAGCCTCCTGGCACTTCTCAAGGAGTGCGGTGCGCTGGGTATTCACAGAACCGTCGACACCAGCGGCTTCGCACCCACCGAAACTCTCATGAATGATTGCCGAGCATGACGATCTTTTTCTCTTTGATCTCAAACACATGGATAACAAACACCATCGGCACTATACCGGAGTTGCCAACGACCTGATCCTGCATAATCTGCAAAGCTTGTCTGCCATGCGGTCAGCCGATCAGGGTTCGTCTTGCCGCTTATTCCAGGCGTCAACGATGATGAAAACAATATAAAGGCAACAGGCGCTTTTGTCGCAGAGTGCAAGGGAGTTCAGGGCATTGACGTTTTGCCCTACCACCCTTCGGCAACCGCCAAATACAGAAAACTTGACTTGGAGTATAAAGGAAAAAATTTTACCGCGCCCCCACAAGAACAGGTAACCAAAACATTACAAATTCTCAAAAAATACATATCGGATGTCAGGATCGGAGGATAAAATGAAGAGCCGGATAGCAAGATTGCGGCAGGAAAGTTTTGAAACAAAACCATCGATTTCCATTGAACGGGCCCTGCTGGAAACCGAGTTCTACAGAAAAAACAGCGGTAAATATTCCCTGCCCGTTCTGCGTGCTCTCTGTTTCAAACATCTCTGTGAAGCACAAAAGCATCTATATATGGCGAAGGTGAACTGATCGTCGGCGAACGGGGCCCGGCACCTAAAGTTGTTCCGACCTTTCCGGAATTGACCTGCCACAGTGCGGACGACCTCAGGATCTTAAACAACCGGGCTATGACCAGTTACCGGGTCGCGGAAGAAGATATTCGACGCTATGAAGAAGAAGTCATCCCCTACTGGCAGGGACGGTCCATGCGCGACCGCATCTTCAGTGAAATTCCGGAAGACTGGCGTCTGCCTATGAAGCCGGACTGTTTACCGAATTCATGGAGCAGCGGGCACCAGGCCATACCGCCCTTGACGGCACTATCTACACCATGGGAATGGTCGATTTCAAAGAACGGATAGCAGAAAGGATCAGCCGCCTGGATTACCAAAACGACCCCGAAGCCTCGGATAAGGCCGAACAGCTCCAGGCCATGGCTATCTCCTGTGACGCGGCAATTATTTTTGCCGATCGCCATGCAGATCTTGCCGAAAGCATGGCTGCAAAAGCAGAAGATCCTGCACGACGGGAAGAACTCCAGAAGATCAGTGAAATTTGTCGACGGGTTCCGGCCCATAAGCCGCAGAACTTTTCATGAAGCCCTGCAGATGTACTGGTTTGTCCATCTCGGCATCATTACGGAACTGAACGGCTGGGATGCCATGACCCCCGGCCATCTAGACCAGCATCTCCATCCCTTTTATGAAAAGGATCTGGCAGCCGGCCTGCTTGACCGTGAAAAAGCCAAAGAACTGATCAGCTGCCTGTGGATAAAAGTCAATAACCACACCGCCCCGCCCAAAGTCGGCGTCACCGCCAAAGAGAGCGGAACCTATAACGATTTCACCCAGATTAACCTTGGCGGACTGAATGCCGCGGGAGGCGATGCAAGCAACGAGGTATCCTTTATCTGTCTTGAGGTTTCCGACGAACTCCATCTGCTGCAGCCCCAGCCAAGTGTCCATATCAGCAACAAAACTCCGGACCGCTTTTTGAAAACTGCGACCAGGGTCATACGAAAAGGCTATGGCTATCCTTCGGTGTTCAATACCGATGCCGTGATCATGGAGCAGGTCCGTGTCGGGAAAAGTGTTGAAGATGCCCGCGAAGGCGGCACCAGCGGCTGCATTGAAACCGGCGCTTTCGGCAAGGAAGCCTATATCCTCACCGGTTACCTCAATGTCCCGAAGATCTTGGAAATTACCCTGAACAACGGCCTTGACCAGCTTACCGGCAAAAAGAGTCTCGATTGAAACCGGCGATCCGGCCACCTTTACCAGCTATCAGCAACTTTATGAGGCCTTCACCAAGCAGCTTGAATATGTGGTTAACCTCAAGATCCGGGTTAACAACTATATCGAGCGGATGTATGCCAAATATTCGCCGGCACCCTTTTTGTCGGTGGTCATCCATGACTGCATCGAAAAAGGCAAAGATTATTATGACGGCGGCCCGCGTTACAACACCAACTATATTCAGTGCTGCGGTATCGGCACGGTCACCGACAGCCTGTCGGCAATCAAAACCCATGTCTTTGACAATGGCTCCGTCTCCATGGAGAAATTGCTTGCCGCCCTTAAAAATAATTTTGCAAGATGAAGAACCGCTGCGCTTGAGACTCTGGAACAGAACGCCTTTTTACGGCAATGATGACGACAGGGCCGATGATATCATGAAAAGCGTCTACAGCTCCCTCTTTGACAGCATCGACGGCAAGCCCAACACCAAGGGAACCGTCTATCATCTGAACATGCTCTCAACCACCTGCCATGTCTATTTCGGCAAGATGCTCGGCGCCTCCGCCAATGGCCGTTTTGCCATCTGCCTGAATCCGACGGAACATCACCTTCCCATGGCGCCGATCGCAATGGACCGACGGCGGTAATCAAATCGCTCAGCAAGATGGACCAGTTGAAATCCGGCGGAACCCTGCTCAATCAACGCTTTCTGCCAAGCGTTCTTGCAACCGACCAGGACCTGGATAAACTCTGCGGGCTGATCCGGACCTACTTCACCCTGGGCGGCCACCACATCCAGTTTAACGTCATCGACACCAATACCCTGCGTTCAGCCCAGCAACACCCGGATGAATATCGGAATCTGCTGGTTCGGGTTGCCGGCTACAGCGACTATTTTGTCGATCTCGACAGCGAACATCAGGAAGAAATTATCAACAGGACGGAACAGGAACTGGCTTGAGTCAGAAATAAACAAGGTAATGGCCGGGAGGAAAAGTTCACCTGCCCGGCCATTGTTTTGATTTTTGAAAACAGTGAGAACAGGTCTTACAATTTCCATCCCTTTTTCAGTGCCTCGGCGATAGAGTCACAAACATAATCTATGTTAGATTTGGTCAGACCCGGCCAGGTTGATCCGGCCACCACCGACAACATAAATACTCTTATTGCTTCGCAGCCAGTCAACGATATCATCGGATAACCGCTGAAGGAAAACATTCCACGTTGTTCGGCGATATAGGAAAAATCACCTTTCACTCCTCTTCCGGCAAGTCCCTCAACCAGAGAGACGCGCATGGCTTTGATACGCTCGCGCATCCCCGTCAGCTCGCCCAGCCATTGTGCATGTAACTCCGGATTACTGAGGATTGTTGCCACAACAAGACCGCCATGGGCCGGTGGATTGGAATAAATCACCCGGATAGTGGTCTTTAATGACTCATGGCCACCGCTGATTCCTGTGCAGTCGGACTGACTATGGTCAGCGCACCGGTTCGTTCGTTGTACAAGCCGAAGTTTTTGGAAAAAGAACTGGCTACGAAAAAATCCACTCCGGTGGCAGCAAACTCCTCGATAGCACACCGGTCCTCTTCCACACTCTCACCAAATCCCTGATAAGCAAAATCAAGAAAGGGAATCCATCTCTTTGCTCTTTGCCGATAGCGGCCACCTGTTTCCATTGATCACCATTCAGGTCGACCCCGCTCGGATTGTGGCAGCAGGCATGAAGTAAAACGATGTCGCCGGCCGGCATTTTTCAAGGCCGGCCACCATGGCGTCAAAATCAACAGCCTTGGTGACCGGATTGTAATAGTCGTATTCCGCCAGATCAAAACCGGCTGTTTTGAAGACACCTTTATGATTGGCCCAGGTAGGATTGCTTATCCATACCTTGGCGTCGGGATAAAACTTTTTCAACAGATCACCACCCACCCGAAGTGCGCCGGTTCCGCCGGGCGCATGGGCAGTTGCCGCCCGCCCGCTGGTGATTACCTCTCCCGCGCTGCCGAAGAGCAGTTTTTGTACCTCCGCGGCATACACCGGATCTCCGGATATCGGTAGATAGCTTTTCGTTCCTTCCTGTTCCAACAGGATCTTCTCGGCAGCCTTCACACATTTCAAGACGGGAGTTTTTCCCTCTTCGTCTTTATACACCCCGACACCGAGATTAACCTTCCGCGCACTCGGGTCATTTCTGAAAGCCTCGGTCAGCCCAAGTATTGAGTCTGCGGGAGCTGCCTTAATATTTTGCCACATCTATGTTCCTCCATAAAGGATAAGTAATTTTAAAAGGCCGAATGCGGAAAATACAAACTTTTACTGAATTGTGTCAACAGGAATGAATGGCAGATCCGAGAACGGGTGCAGATTAAAGTGCAGAAGGTGCACACCAGACGTTCACTCCATTCGCTGGTGCAATCAGCCGCTTGATCTTCCCATGAACACGTGGTAAAAATTTTTTTTTATCCTTTCTTATTTAGATAAAGATCATGGGCGGGCTTGGAACCCGCCTACGGAGGCGAAACCGGATGAAAACAATTATTGGTGTCTTTGTTCTGCTGCTCTGTGTTTCGGCTGTGCTTCTCGCCACCGTCGATTTAGAGCCATACCTGGGCTCGAAAAGGACTCCCATTGCTCAAAATGATGTTCCGCCTTCCAAACCGGAAACCAACAAACTTCAGGACAAAGCCGATGCAACTGGAGAGCCGGACATTCATCCAATGAATATCATTGATGCAGAACCGACCATAAACTCACCCCAGCTACAGGATGCTCAACCGGAAGGGACATTAAAGATACCAGCAACTGGCCAGGCTGCTGAAACCTCCAATGAACCTATTGCGGAAGAAGAAACGGCAGGTTCATCTCTTCCGGCAAACACAGGTGAAGCGTTAAAAGGCGGTAAAGAAGGCAACCTGGAATTAATATCTTCATCGCTGATCGATATGGAAGCAACGATTTTGCCGGTGGGTGAGTATCCCTTCTCAATTCTCCTTGAAACCTTTTCAGAAGAGCCAATCGCCGAGCTGGCAATTCCGTATTATCAAAAAAAAGGTATTTCCGCTTACCTGGTCAAAGTGGATCTGGGAGAAAAAGGTATCCAATATAGGCTGTTTACGGGAGTATTTGCCACGGCTGCCGAGGCGCAGCAATTTTTAGACCAAAAACAATTGACCGATAAGCCGATCAAACCAACCGTTTATTCGGCCCGAATCGGCAGTTTTCAGGATAAGGATCAGCTGGCAAACGCTTATATCAAAACCATCAGGACAGGAGTTGTGCCCTATATTCTCGGCACACAAGAAGGTATCTACCAGCTCTACGCAGGAGCCTTTTACACATTTATCGGGGCGACCGCTCAGTGTCGTGACCTGACAGAGGCCGGGTTGAGCTGCGAACCGATCAAGCGTTCCACCGTCCCGCCCGAGAATCCTTGACAGGGCAGGGATTCTTTTTGCGCTTCAGCTCGTCCTGCTGCTCGAAGATTCACCTCAGGCCCAACCGGACTATTTCTGCTCCCTCATGTACTAACGACCCATCAAAAAAGCGCCGACAGCTTCTTCCTCCGCTGACTAATAATTGACGACAAAAAATTTGCAAAATGCATTGCGAATGCGATAACCTAGCATCAGCGGATTAAATATCCAGCCCCGATAGATGGACAATAAGTCGGGATAAGTACCTTCACGAAATTCTTTCCCAAAAAGCCGGAAAATAATTTCTAAGGTACTAAAAGGAAAAGGCGCTTGATGATGTATGGATTTGGACCCGTGAACTAGACTATAGGAATTTAATGAAACACCGGTTCTTTTCCGTTACCAGCTTGATCCTGTTTTCCGCCCTGCTGCTTGCGGTCGCAACGCTATGCCAAGTATCTCCACTTGTGGCCATCGAGAATCAGCTGCTGACTCTGCGTGCGGGTCTTCTTTCGATGGCGAAAGAGTCTCCGGTCGTCAATGTTCAAGTGACTGAAGGCGAGCTTTCACGCGGGGCTCTTGCCGAACTGGTCACAAAGCTATCTCGACAGAAAGTACGAGCTATTTTACTCGATTTGCCGCTCTCCTCTCCAGCTCCCAAGCAACTGGCCGAGAAACTAAAGTCCATGCGTGAAGTATGGGGGCGATCCCTGGAAGCCGGGCACAACAAATTGTGGTTACGGATCAACAATGAGTTATCCGCCTTCGAGAGTGACCTCGACCCTGACGCCCAACTCGCTAGAGCGCTGCGTGAAGCCGGCAATGTAGTGTTGGTGGCGCCGGTACGCACCTTCGGCGAGGTGGATGGTACTTCGGCACAGTTACAGAAGATGTCTCTGAAACTCGATTTGCCGGACTGGACCTGGCAGCAGCGCCTCAAACATTTCTCCAATCCGCTCTCCTCACTGGAATCCGATGTCCATATTACCGCGGTTCAGACGCCATGGGAGAAGCTACAGCGTCAGGCCGCAACGATTGGCTTTATCGCCGCGGACGAGCAGGAGATCCCTGCCGGATCGCTGCTACTACCTGTAGGTGAACGGTACTTCCCTTCGGCAGCCCTTGCCGTTACGATGATCAGCCGCAAGGCCTCTTTCAAGACTCTCGACTTAAAATCCCAGGGGCCGGGCATGGTGCTGTTGTCGGCTGACAAGCATCGCTACCCGATCGATCGCCACTTACGTTTGTTGCCGCTACCTGCGACGCTGCTTGCCGATGTGGCAAAGGTCTCCGCCTCGGATATACTCGCGGGAATCAATAAGCAGGCCCAGCTGGAAGGAAAGGTTGCCGTAGTTGGCCTCTTCAGCCGCCCCCGGGCCCCGGAATATTCCGACGCCCTGCTGATCGGTCAGCTTCTTGGAAACTTTCAGCTGTCCCGGCCAGGCTGGTTGCCTTTGGTAGAACTGCTGGTGCTGATGTATTTTGCCTTTATCCTTTGGTTGGTCGTGCCTCGCCTGCCAATGCGTACCTCTCTGATTCTCATGGGATTGTTTGTGCTGGTATGGCTGGTGCTGGCGACAATCCTGCTGATCAATATGGGATGGTGGCTGCAGCTCACCCCACCGTTGCTGTTGGCTGGCCTGGGTTTGTTGCTGCAGCAATCCACACGACGAATACGCGAGCGCCACGAAACAGTGAGCGAACTCAATTGCAGCCTTGGCAAGATGTTGCAGGAAAAAGGCATGCTCGACAAAGCCCTCGAAAGATATCAGGCCTGCCCGACCACTGACGAAACAGCTCGTGATCTGATCTACCATCTGGGGCTTGATTTCGAACGCAAACGGCAATTCAGTCAAGCTCTTCGAGCCTACGATCACCTTGCTCAAAGCGGCGGCTACAAGGACATCTCCACCCGCCTGACGCGCCTCAGCCGGCATGGCGGCAGTGTATCATTCGGCCGACAGAATAAAGACGCCACCGTGGTACTTGAAAAGGGAGCCGTTCATCCCACCCTTGGCCGCTACGAAATTGTCAGGGAGTTGGGTCAGGGTGCCATGGGTACGGTCTATTTGGGCCGGGACCCTAAGATTAATCGCGAGGTGGCGATCAAAACGTTGGCCTACTCCGGGGTCGATGAAACCCAGTTACCGATGATCAAGGAACGTTTCTTCCGCGAAGCCGAGGCCGCCGGCCGTCTCAATCATCCCGGTATCGTCACCATTTTCGATGCCGGTGAAGAGCACGATCTGGCTTTCCTGGCGATGGAGTTTCTTGGCGGAGAAGATCTCTCGGCCTATTGCAGGCCCAACGCACTGTTGCCTGTAGCCGATGTCCTGATGATTATCGCCGATATCGCCGAGGCCCTGGCATATGCCCATAGCAATAACGTCGTGCACCGGGATATTAAGCCGGCTAACATCATGCGACAGCGTGACGGTTCGGTGAAGGTTACCGATTTCGGTATCGCCCGGGTGGTTTCCGATTCCCAGACCCAGACCGGTATGATTCTGGGCACTCCAAGTTACATGTCTCCGGAACAGGTGGCGGCCAAAAAAGTGGACGGACGTTCGGACCTGTTTTCTCTTGGTTCGGTCTGCTACGAATTGTTATGCGGAGAGAAGGCATTCGTCGGCGACAGTATGGCCTCGTTGATGTACAACATCGCCAACGTCAGATACACCCCACTCAGTACAAGGCGTAAAGGCCTGTCCATGTGCAGTCACGATCTGGTGGACATGCTGCTCGTCAAGGCTGTTTCGCGCCGACCAAAAAACGCCGCCATTGTCGCTGAAGCGGCACGTGCCTGTAGTGAGAAGGTAAGGAAATGATGTATTTCGTAGCCGATGGATTCAGTGATTGTGGCCGGGTACGCGAGCATAACGAAGATGCTTTTCTGGTTGACTGCGAACGAGGCCTGTTTGTCGTGGCCGATGGCATGGGTGGACATGCGGGTGGAGAGATAGCCAGTTCCCTGGCGGTTGAGACGGTCTTCAACGCTCTGCCCGGCGCTACGGAAGAAAAGGCAACCTCCTGCAATGCAGAAGAGTTGCAGGCAGCCATAGAGCAAGCGAATATTACCATTTTTCAGGATGCACAGATGCACCCGGAGCGCCAGGGGATGGGCACAACCCTCACCTGTTTGTGCTGGGACCGTTGCCGGTTTTATTTCGGCCACGTGGGCGACAGCCGGGCGTACCGGTTACGTGGGCGAAAACTGGTTCAGTTAACCAGGGATCACACTTGGGTCAACATGCAGGTACGTGCCGGAGTTCTTTCTCCGCAGGAGGCCGAACATGCCCGGATGCGCCATGTTTTGATCAAGTCCCTCGGCACCCAGCCGGAAATTGATCCCGATATCATTGCCGTCGATGCCAAACCGAAGGATCGTTTCCTGCTCTGCAGCGACGGACTCAGTGATCTTGTCGACCATAATGAGCTGCACCGGCTTCTCGCGAGCGACGAAACTCTTGCCGAGATCACCAGGAGTCTGGTTGAGAAGGCTAACGCTGCCGGAGGACGCGACAACATTACCGCAGTCGTGATTGACTGCTACAATAATAAATGGAAATCCATACTGAAATCAGTCATAAATAGAATCCGGAGGTAACCATGCTGCAAGTACTGCTCAAATTCAACAAAAACGTCTTGAAGGTGTTTCAGAGCGATAAGGCCGAGATCACCATCGGCCGGAATATAAAAAATGACCTCCAGATCGATAATCTGGCGGTTTCCAACTTTCACGCCAGAATCAATCACATCCAGGACAAATATGTCATTGAAGATCTCAACAGCACCAACGGCACCTATATCAACGATGAAAAAATTGACAAGTGTGAGCTACGGGATGGAGATACCGCCAGCATAGGTAAACACACCCTGACTTTCATGCTAGAGGGCGGGAAGCGGGAAGGCAGGGAGTTCTGCGAACTCGAGATGGAGCAGACCATGATGCTCGATACCGAAAAACAGCGCGAACTGGTCCAAAAAGCCGAACCCTATTTCCCCGAGGCACCGGCCCGTCTCAAGGTGCGGGAAGGAGAGACCGGTCAAAATGAATATCAGCTGACCGCGCGGCTTAACGAAATCGGCAAGGATGAGAGATGTCAGATTAGGCTCACAGGGATGTTTGCACCCAAAAGTCTGGCTTACATTGTTCGTGATACCAAAGGCTATACCTTGATACCAGGAGATAATGCGAGCAAGTTGCGTCTCAATGGAGCGAGTATAGATAAGGGGACTGTGTTGAAGAACAATGATGTGATCGACGCGGGGAAGGTTAAGTTTGGGTTTCTGCGGAATTAACGGAATCATGCTTGAATTCCAGAAGGAGATCTTGCCATAATTCCTCTTTTCTCTTTTCACCGAGATCTCTGTATTCGACAGCGAATCCATCATTATCGATTCTCATTATGCAGGCCTTAGTGCTGAAGGTCTTTACGGCGATTTCATTTGAATTAAAGGTAATTCCGATATCAATTACTTGATCAATTGCAGGAGGAAACGTCGTTGAGGAAATCTTGCATCCGCTCGCGGATATGTTCAGAACATGGCCTTCTCCCCTGGCATTCCGGGAAAAATAGTTCACAGCCGGTGGGCCGGCAAAATGAAAACTGAGTCTATATCTTTTGTCGATTTTATTAAGTTCTTCTTCCGCTTCTTCAATGGTGGAAACATAAACAGGTATGTACTCAGCGAATCTTGATGCAAGTTGAAGAAATTGCTTAAGGACCAAACTGTTATTATTAATTATTCGGACAACATCTCTCACTCCGTTATTAATGAGATATTTCGATATCTTCCTATAGGTAGCAACAGCACTAATATGACAGAGGGTACATTCGGTAAGATCGTTTATCACACTAAAACCAGGGAGCAAATCTGCAACAGCAAAGCGAACATCAGTGTAGAGTTTGTCCAACTCTTTTCTAGAGACACTGCCGGAAAACTTTAGGTACAGCCGATTATTTTTTATATCAACTTTTGCTATCATAGCAACCTTCTCTATCTAAAACATATCAAGATCTACCTAAAATTATGGCATAGCAAAATATCCTTTTCAAGGAAATGATGCGGCAGTCGATATAAATCCCTTTTCCTAGTTATAAGCTGAAAGCCGAAGCCGAAAAATAAGGTTTTTAAGAGTGTATCTATATGACGGTCTGATCGTGCGCTAGGGTGCCACTGAACGTTTACGATAAGCAGGAGACAGCCACTCCCGTTATGAACAATTTTCATAGAAAACGGCATGTGCCTGCCGATATTATGTAGCAATATCCATTGCTCTTCAGGTCGGTTAACTAGACTGCCGGCAATGGTTTGGATTTTATAACAAAATTTGCGTTTTTCAGCCTCATTTAGGCGTACTACTCCTTAACCCTGTTCGACCAACAAGACCAGGGATTGATCTTTGACAATATGCACGCGGTTTAAAGGCTATATCTGCAATACCTCCTTGAGTTGCCGCCGTTCATGGCCAAGGCCGATTGCGCGATAAATAGTCTCCATGGAATCGACCTGATAGATTCTGAAATAGCTGCGGACGCACTCCCACAGATAGCGCTTGGATCCGGCTTTGGCCTTGGCTTCCTTGAAGAGCCAGCAGCTCATCTGTTGGATTTGATCGATCAAAAATGCCATCATCATCATGATGGTAAAGACACAACTGAGATTCTTTTTACCCAATCCATAATTGTGTCCAAGGTTATACCCTTGATTTTTCAAGGTATTAAAGGTCTCATTTTCGATACGCCAACGGGCACGCCCGGCTCTCATGATGTCGTAGACATTGTCTTCGGTAATTTCCAGGTCGGTTACCCAACTGAAACAGGTGGTCTTGCCCAGTTTGTTGTCGATTTGCCAGTATTGGAGAAAATTAACCAAAATAGCCTGGTTAGCTTTGTTCAGTGGAACCTGATTGATGAAGCGGTAGCAATGCTCGATATGTGGCCGCTTGGGGTCGGAGTGGCGAAATTCCATAACCTCCTCCCGTCTCTCGGCACTGTCGACCTGTTCGAAGAGAAATTGGTGATCGCCGGGTTTGGCGCCAAGGATATAGCGAAGATCGAGACGATGCAGCTCTTGGATGTGCGGCCCGTTACTGGCCAGGGCGTCTTCAACGACAATGACTTTCATATGCGGATGTTCGCGACGAAACTCTTTGAAGAAACGGTGGGCGGCATTTCGTTCGCAATCCTGCTTTTTCGTACCATCGCCATTGGTTATCATCTCCGGAAATACCGGAATGACTTCTGTTTGGTCGGGATGAACAAAAGCTGCTGCATACATTTGCTGATAGTATGACTTCTTGCCATTCTTGCGTTTCTTGACCAGGCATTTTTCAGAGGTCACATTATCTGAATAGTAGAAACCGGTACCGTCACCACTGAGGAGATAATGGCCACCAAGACAGGTCATCTTTTCAAAACCTTTACCCCGCTGCAGCTGACTGATGAGAGAACAAAAAGGTGCCCGTAGAGTAGATAGATCAAGAGGGTCGAGTGTGGTGCGCATCTGGCTGTCGCAAGGAATATCGGTAACACCGAAAATGCTATGGAGATTCTCAGGCTCCTCCTTTCGTCGCTTGTCAAAGGCGAGCAGGGACGGATCTTTCAATAAGAACATGGCCAGTGTCGACATAAGTGTATCTTCGAGAGAGATCGATGCGTTTTTTGCCCGATGATCGGGAATTTTTTTGAAATCTTTTTTCGCCAGTTTGATCATGGCATCGGCATTAAGATGTTTTCGCACGGTTTTTTTGGAATTTGCCGCAAGTAATTTGATGTTTTGCTTAACGAGTTTGGTTTTGTACGACTCCATGGCGTTCTCCTATGTATATAGTTGATATTACATAGAAAAACGCGATGCCCATTCACGGGCTTATGTCAAGTGTTTTTTTGCATTAACGAAATTTTATATTGTTTATTATCAATATGTTACGCATACGTCGTCTGGCGATTGAGGGTCAGGTTGAATGAAAAAGTTTACGAACAATGTTTTGTAAAATATATTAAAAATCAATAAGATATTTAAAAAACGGGAATTGCTGGACATTCTCCACTGTGCCCTCTTCAAGCCGGTCTCCAAAAGTAAGTACAATGCCCACAAAAATAAAAATTAAGGAGGTTGAGAATATTTTCTTGAAAAATGGTTTATCTTTAATAGATGAACAAGCTGATAAAAGAAGTCCCATAATTACGAGAAATAAACCAAAATACATCATCTTTTTATTTCCTTATGAGATGATTTTCATACACATAACGTATTGCTCACCGGACCCGCGCAGTTTGCGGGTCCGGTGTAGAAGGTGGTTGTGTTATGTCTAACTTGTTATGTAATTTGCGATAGTTGAAGATAGTATACCAAGCAATACAGTTAAAATAGATGCTATACACCCCATTAATAATTTGCGTTTATTTTTCTTCTTAACTTTTTCAATTAATTTTTCATCTCCTTTAGTCAACTTAATATAGGATATTTCTTGATACTCGTCTAATGCGTCCTCTACGATTCGACCAAGTGCATGGCCAATTCGATAAAAGACAAAAATTATGAAAGAGGAGACTAGCAGAAAGGAGCCTAGTTTATTCAGATTGTTTGAATCAATCGGAATATATTTTGGTATTGATGCAGTAGCTAAATAAAGGGAAAGTATACTCAGTGAATATTTGAATAATCTGGGAACCCAGTGACTATTTTCAATCAACTTCTTGACGATTACGTTTTGTTCCGCCAATGTTAATCCATTTAAGAATTCAAAAATTACATCTTGGAAATTTCTTGCGACAAGATAATCAACATACTTGATCGAAACATTTGCGGTAAGACCAATGAAGAATTTTAATACACCAAAGCTACCTTTTATTTGGCGTGGCATTGAACTGTTTAATGCGATTTTAGAGGCTATATTTATTTCTATCTCGTAACTTTGTGGTCGCTTAACCTTCGGCAATATAACAAGAAAATTATATTTAATAACTAAACGTTCTGTTTCACTTGTTGAGTTAGAGTTAAGTAATTTAAACCTGTCGAAAGAGCTAAAAGTTTCTTTTGTATCTTTATTATAAACTACTGTAATTGAACAATTTGAAGATTGTATATTGTATTGCTCATATAATTGATTAATTTTAGTGTTTAATTGGTCGAGGTCAGCCATTGTTAACTCAAATGGTTTCCTGAAGCTCTTTTCCAACTCTTCTCTTTTTCCTGTAATCTCATTATAAATATCCTGCAAAACTTGGAAACTTACAGGGGTTTCTCCCGCAGTTTTTGATCCAACTACTACCATTTGTTCTTCAACCATGTTTGGATCATTTAGCTTATCAATTTTCTGTTTCATATCCTTCCTTTAGTAATTTTAAAACTGTTTTATGCACAAATGATTTGATTGAGATATTATTTTCACACACAACGTTTAAATAACCGGACCGCGCGCTGTTTGCGGGTCCGTGTTTATTGGCTTGTTACACGTCTTTTATTATTTTAATGTACTTACTGTAGCCTTCTTGGCTGTAATTAAATGATAGCTCGTTCATAAATCCATGCTTAAAATTTGTTTTATAGCAATGAACATTTGGTTTCTTTGATACTGCTTCAACGATCTCATCTACATCATAATTTGGTTCATGTTTTGAAAAATATAAATTAAGAGCTACTTTTGGAACTACACTCAGATATTTTCTTATTTGAGAACTGTAAAAGCAGACAGCCTTTGTTTTAGCAAATGTGTTAAGGGTTTCTGACACTGCCCATATAGACGAAGCGCCTACGCTAAAACCAAGCAGAAATTGACTCGTATCTTCTTTACCTTTAAGTTTATCTGATAACAATTCAGTATATTTCTCTAAACCAACATACTTCTGAAAATATACATAAGCTTCAGATTCATCTTGAAAACCAAGATCCCTTTTCTCATACGGATCAACGATATCAACTTCATAAAAACGATCTGATATTTCATTTATTATTTTGTCAAAAGCTTTGGTTTTTCCGAAAATATCTGTAACAGCAATCAGGTTCATTTTTTTTCATCTGTGTAACGTGCTGTTGTGGGGCGCGCGGCTGTTTGCGCGTCCATACAAACAGCTGGTTATATTAATAATGTTCTAAAATGTAATTTTTATCTACTATACCTTCTTTCTTGTTTCCTCTCACGTGAGGTGGAAACCAGAATCTACCAACATACTTTCCAAATAGAGGTTTCTCTTCACCGTATTCTTTCATGTGACCCCTACACAGATGCACACGATTTGACCAGTTGCCGTTACCTTTTGATCCGGCATTTGAACTTTGAGAGATAGGTTTGATTTTGAGTTCGTAATATGACCTTAGAGGTTTTTTGCCATTTTTAACCCTACGTTTTTGTAAATTTTCAGGTGGGTTGTACTCCTCTGCTTTTATGTTTTTACATGACAAGATATTTAGGAAACGGTGTAAGATGTAATACCCATCAATAAAAGCAGGAGGCATGGATTCAATTCCATCATCAGCAAGAGACTTGAATTCATATTTGCCTTTCGCATTTTTTTCTGCCAAAAGAGCATTGTAAAAGACTAGATTTTCCTTATCAAACAAGTACGCTAATGTTTGTCCTGGTAGGGTTATAGATTCATTGCGCCCGTCTCTTCGCTTTTTTAAAATATTGTATTGAATGTAGTATGAATGATCTTCGAAGTTTTGAGCTACAAACCAAGCAAACCCATCTTGGAAATGGATAACAAAATTATTATATGGTACCCAGCTAACTAAAGGATGTTCATCAAAATTCTTACCGGCTATTCCATTTTGATGAGATTCGTAAGTGTTAAAAGGCTCATCGATATAGAAAATAATTGAGTCCAATATGGTTTCATCTTTATTATCACTAAATTGGTATGGATCAATTTGGTCGATCAACATAACGTTTTGCCATTTTTTTAAATATATAACGCCCGAATTTGCGGCAGGTTTGTAGCGCAGCGGAAAACCAGTCCGAAAACATGTGATTGTTAGAATTGCTGATTTTTCCAATATGATAATTTCTACTTTTAATCATCGATCGCAGAGTGTTTATTCATGTTGCCGCCATTAAGCTTGCATAGCTGGTCAAATGATATGCAATTTTGCTTTGCTACAAAGTTAGTTTCTTCGGCTTCTTCAGGAAGCATGTATAGAACATCCAAAGGCAACATACTTCCAGCAGCGCTTATTTCAGACTTGAGCTGTGACAAAGCCACACCTGAGGGCCCAATTATGAGTATGTCAAAATCACTACCGACACCTGCTAGAGAGGACCCGAACATGTAAGCATGAAACTCAGATAAAGTTGGGCAGGACATCAATATGTGTTTTGCTACTTTAGACGCGTTCATTTACTAACGTTTTCGAATTAATTGCTTTAACTCTTCCCATTTCACTACTTCACACCCAAGCTCCAGTCCGGCATTTATTGCTTGCTGAGTTGGGCTGCCATTGGGGTTTATATTCCAGGCAATATCAATTGGGACAAATTGATCCCAAAAAGTTCGAATGGAATCTGCGGTAGGCTCGTACTCCATAATCATGCCAACACGGTAGCTTTTTCCACTTCTTAACGACATAGTAAAAACTCGGTCGTACTCCCGATTTAATTCAGTAATTGAGCCCATTTGCCTTATGAGCCTATATGAGAAAAAGTAGTGTTTATGTTCAGCGTTTATAAAATCACCGGAATCTACAGCATCACTTAATGAACCTGCATTACCCCATCCAATTTGGTTTTGTTGTGCATACGTTATAGCCCCTCCTTCCCATATGCATTCCTTTCTATAGCCACAAAGAAAGTCCATGCTTGGAAAATCAGCATGATATTGAGCTACTAGCTCCCGCGTAATTTTGTATGATGCAGAGATGATTGCAATTACTTCGGTTCCATCATGAAGCTCTATTTTAATAGCATCATCTCGGATATGTTCCGCCGAATTTAAACTTGTGTTTTTATGCAGATATTCAAGAGCGAATTTAATTTGCCACATCATGAGAAAATTCCGTCCATAGCCGCTGGGTAGCGGATTGCTTCTCCAGCAACACCACAAATATGTCTAGCTGATAATCCTCTAACATGCTCCTGATATCGAGCATAAGTTTCTTGTTCATCAGGATTCAGGTGACATTGATTTTTCTTAATAATTGCTTCGATGCGAAAATGGTTCGGAAGGATTACTCCTCGCATCCTATTTTCCCATGTCTTGGCTGCTTCAGACTCTGGGTTGTAATCGAAGCTATCCCCATCTACAGGGGCATATTCTTTCCATATAGCTTTGTTTTCAGCCATGGCTGCAGCCACAGCCGCCCTAGCTTGATTACGATCCTCGTAGGTTTGGATTCCTTGACTGTGAGCCAATGTTAATAAATGCTTATTTTTCCAACCTAGCAATGTGCTCCTGCTAAAACCATCTGGCGCCTTATCGATGATTGTGTGACAGTTTGGGCACAGTAGTATGAGGTTTTCAAATGAATCTGCCTCAAATTCTTCCGTGGGTCGCTCTTCATGACGCGGCCCATTTTCTCCATGAGGTATAACATGGGCCATTTCTGCAATATGTTTTTCACCGCCCATTTCTGCTGGGTATAGCGGTTGAAGACAATCAGGATTTTGACAATAACCTGCCGAATCAGAAAATAGCCGTAGTTTGATCTCAGTTGATATTGCTTGACGTGATGCCATGAGTTATTTCTTCTTTTTTCATATATTCTTCTTTTGTTGGCACATTGAATTCTAACGTTTAGTTCTGCGAGAGCCGGGCTTTTTCGGCTTCCGCAGCAAAGACTTGTTGTAGAAATTATTTCTTTTATTTGCTTTTTCTTTTCGCTTTTATGCAGTTAATGCAGTTGCCTTTTTGTCTTTATGCATTTGTCTTTATATTGCTTTTTTCATGCAGTTAATCAGGCCGATAGGCCTTCTATCTACAACTATTATTATACTGCATGACCATTTCAGGATAAATGAAAGCCCGATCTGGTCGTTTAAACTCTGCCGCAATCGTCAACGAGCCGACTTTTGGCTGCTTTTCTTCTTTCTTCTCCTCTTTTTTTTGTTCGTATATGATAGAAATATAAGATTTTCTTTTCATAGTAAGTGAGAATTTTGGCATTTACAAGAAAAAACGGTTAGGGATTGGGTATGCGGCATTTTGGGTAATAAGCCCTGTTATCACGCATACTGATAACAGGATTTATTTGTTTGTTACTGTTAGTAAATTATCACCGAAATGCTGGTCTTTGCCTGAGCTTTTTTCCGCTTTTTGGGAAATGTCGCCGGTTATACTGATGAGACAATAAGTCACAAATAACTTATTATTTTTTCATTTCATGAATAATATCGGTGAATTTCGAAGTGCTGATTTTGGGAAATATCTCCTTGAAAGCAAATTGGTGGCTGCCGGAAGAGAAAATTTATATCCACTGGACTAGAAAATTCTTCAAATATCGATTGCGCCATCCTCAGATTATCTGGTCTGAACTTCTTCCTATTTATATCAAGGAACTCGACAGCACCAGCTCTTATAAAGACTGGAAAACAGAGACAACAGAGGGACACTTTACCTATTTATTTCAGCACAAAACTTATCAGGGATGTCCCTGAATTATTGCCGACAGGTTGATCGTAATGGCACCAGTGCAGCTATTTAAACCCCTGATCTCCCACGAAAGATCACTAACCTTCGACACCTTGAAATCAATATCAAGAAACTGTCTGATCACCTCGATGTTGGTCAGGGTATGACTGGTCGGCCGGCTTGTTCTTATGCAACCTGAACCTGCCAAGGTAATGGGGATCAAGAGTTGATCCGCCAGGTGAGGCCCCACCGGTGATGCCGCCTGGATATAATTCCTGACCTCTTTAACCGTTCCAGCGGCAACCTTTTCAGCGCTTACATTTCTTTGGCCGAACCCCGTAAACGTCTCTGTCAATTGATCCGAGTGCACGAAAATGGTCAGTACGTTACCGGGGCCGTATTTATCGAACTGGACCTGTTCGACTTTTTCGTCAGATATCTGCAGCTTATCCTGCACAACTGTTAATTCCCGTCTGCCGATATGGCCGGGGAGCTGCGCGCACACCGCCCGTGCGGATAAGCCGGCATTTGTAAGCGACAGCAGTTCTATCGGGCGGAGCACTTTTGCAGGTTCCACCGTTATTTTAATTCGACCTCCACTGGCGGGGTAGAATCCCGGGCGATCAAGGGTAGCAACGACATTTGCGCCCATTTGCCGCAGCAAAGGCAGAAAAGTCTTATCCAGAAAATCAAAAGGCGGGGCCTTTGGGTTGTGCGTACCGCCTTCCAGCACCAGCTCGGAGGGACCGTCGGCTACGAGCAGGGCCGGAAGAATGCACTGAAAAACCAGAGTGCAGCTCCCGGCGGTCCCGATGGAAAAGTGATAGGAACCCGGCCGGATAGCGCCGGGTTTGAACACCAGTTTCCCTGAGCCGATTTCCGCACCTTCAACCAAGGCGCCTCCTATCTCTTGTGCTGCGCGAACAGCCGTGAGATGTTGCCGCATCAGGCCCGGCTTTTTACGACCAGCCCGAATGTTCGATATACGGCAAGGTTGGCCCGTGACCATTGCTAAGCTAAGGGCGCTACGCAGGACTTGCCCCCCGCCCTCTCCTTTTGATCCGTCAATTTCAATCATTTTTCTCTCCGGCTACGAACTGTAAAATTGGCCCAATCGAATCTACCCCTTAATCACCGCAAGCGGCCTGAGAGCTGTGGCAATCTCCACCAGATCCTCCTGATTCGCCATAACCGTATTAATATCCTTATATCCTTATATGCACTCGCCGCTTCATCGAGATCCTGTTTCGAGCGCATTCCATGGATTACGCCTAGATCGTCAAGCCGCTTGATCTCACTATCGAGATCGAGCGTTCGTTGTGCCTGTTTACGTCCCATCACCCGCCCGGCACCATGACTGCATGAGGAAAAACTTTCCCGGTTTCCCCTACCGATAACAATAAGACTCATCGACCCCTGCGACCCTGGAATGATGCCATATTCTCCCGCCCTAGCCCTGGTTGCCCCTTTCCTGTGGACGATCACGTTCTCTCCAAAATGATTTTCCATGGCCACATAGTTATGGGCAATATTGATCAGCGGTTCAAAGGTCGCATCGCCCACAACTTCCCGTATGTAGCCTATCACAGCTTCGCTGCGACCTTGCAGGCTCCTGCCGTGGATAACAAGGTAATGGCCTATTTTCTTTACGGCAAAACTCCGGTCTGGACGATGGACGAGGTCCAGCAACCGTGCTTTGATATGCCTGCTTCGGTCTTAGTCAAGGAAGTTGCGGCAAAGGTCAATCGTCTTGCCCTGCATTACAAGGTGAGTGACAGCGGAGTCGAGAAGCTAAACGTTCTGGTCCAGGAGCAGATAAAAGCGTCCTCCCCGGATACCTATCTGGCGGTGCTCGATCTTGGCGAATCGAACAATCTAAAGGCAATGCCTTACTTGGTCAGGTTGGCAGATAACGATGACCTTATCATCCGGGCGTCGGCAATTTCGGCCATCGGCATGTTGGGTCCCAAAAATGAGTTGAATTTCTTAGAAAAAAAATACGCCCAGTATAAAGACATCGACCGTTTTATGGCGATCAAATCCATCGGCGACGCAGGGACACCGGAAGCGATCCAATTTCTGAAGAAAGCGCAACTCGATCCGCAATACAACGAGGAATACGGATTTAAGTTCGGGACGGATCTTTATATTGAAGCGGCTAAGTAACCAAATAGTATTGGTGTAACCACAGACCGGAATGTACTTAGCTGCACTTTCCGCTTGAGATTTTATCTTCACAACCCTTCCTTGCCGGGAGGGTTGTTTAATTTTTTACGTTTACGCGGAGGCAGGCCCCAAAGATCACCCCGTCAGAACTGCCGAGAAATATGCAAGACGATTTCGCTGCCGCCGTAATGGTCTTTAACGATCGTATCGAAGTTGTAGTTGTAGTCGAGCTGTAATCGAGTATCGAAAAAGAAGCCGGTGGTTATCCGGGCTCCCAGGGAGGTGAAGACGTGGTTCTGACTGTAGAGCTCCTTGTTGTTGTCCGACCTCAGGCGATCCAGCCAGCCGACAGATCCCACCAGGCTCAGGTAGGTAAAAAAGATCGGCTCATAGCGATATTCGCCCACAGCCACAAGATAGTGGTCGGGATAGAATTCCTGGATGGCGGTCCCCGGCAGGATTGGGCGCCAGGAAGAGCCATATTCCTCTCCCATTGGCCTCGGACCGCCGCCGATACGCGGTGCGGTGAAGCGGTCGAGATGCCGGCCGATACCGCCGTGTAACGAGCCGATCAGCCTGTGGCGCTCACTGGCCACTCCCGGCACACCGCCTGCCGCCATGGTGTAGGCGGTGAATAGGAGATAGTCGCGGCCATCTCCGGCCTTGTTGCCTCCATTTATCCCCCAGTCCTCCCACTCGGGACGATATCCCCAGACCAAATCTTCGCCGACGGCGAATCCGCGATGCGGCAGATCGAGGAGGTTGCGCTCGAAGGCGTCCCAGCGTACCTGCAGGTGAGCACGCAAGTCGAAGGTATTATGGGGGACCACAAAATTATTTGAGGTTTTGTCCCCGTTGTCGAAGAACTGGTATCCCGGTTCGATGATCAGGTCCACAGCCGCCATGTTGTCCTGATGACCGGGTGCCACCTGCCGTCGGTACCCCAGCCCGAAGCCAGGCCGCACATACCCCCAGAGCAGCTCACCCGAATCGAACGTCTTGCCGTCCACCAACTCAGCCTGGGCCACCGGAACAGTATAGTTGTTGAAGGTGAGGATCCATTCGAGAGGTCCCGGACCCGGTGAGCGTGACCAGAAAATGTCGTTGTAAACCCCCGCAACGTTAGCCCGCAACAGGTGTCCTGCATCGGGATGGCGCCAGAAGTAAAGGTCACCGACCGGAATGAATTCTGAATCCTCGGGAGGCGGTTCATAAACCGCCACCCCCAGGTCCCAGGCGGAAACCGATCGGCGATTCCGCGGCTGCACGTCGACTTCGCGCCCGAAAACCTCAGTGTGGAACCCCTCGCCGGACAGAGGCGTATGGTAGGGCGCACCTTGAGGCTGCAGCAGGGGCAACTGCCGGTGGTCGTTCTCCTCGGCACCGGCCGCAGGCATCCCTCCTAAAACAATACCGGCCAGAGTCAGCAGGTACAAAATCCTCTTCAAGCACAAGATGCTCCAAACCGGAGAGGTCATGGATCTCCTCCTGACGGGACCGTTCCCGTTATGAGTTGGATTCCTGAGTTGAATTACTTTCGCTCAACTTCCCGCTCCTGGAGAACCCCCAACAATCCAGCGAATTTTACCGTCCGTCAAGAGCTGCAAGGTGAAAAGCAAATTTCGTACCAAACACAAATGTGCAGCAGATACAGCAGAAGAAAGGGGAATATGGAAGGAAATTGCAATGGGCTTTCGCCCTATTTCTTACCCAGCGATGTTGCCGCATATGCTAGGCGCGAAGCTTCGGGCGATGGTTCGCGGAACCAATCTTTGTACAATTACGACGGGATAAGATCTGCCGGTCGATGCTGGACGATCTGATTTAATATATGGGGTTAAAAAGAACTTTAATAACAACCCAATGTTCATGAGAAATTAGGGTCAACTCAACTTCGTCCGATACAGCTGGAATTGTCCTATCCGACAGGAGAGCAATGAAGATTTTTCCGACGAAAATTTGGTGGGCCCATTCTCGGAATCGATATCCCTGGAGCAGTCTCCCTGGCTATTTCGAGGAGTGCCGGGCAACCAGCGCTTTTACTCAAAAAAGAATGGAGAATAGACAAATCCAGAATGATCGAGGTAACGAACGATGTCACATTCTGAACTGAGAGAAAAAGCATTAAAGCAACAGGGGTTAAGGCAGCATACGACGCTATGGAGCCGGAATTCACTCTTTTGCGGGAACTACTTCAGGCTCGTCAAAAAGCAGGTCTTAGTCAAGCTGATAGAGCAGAAAAAATGGGAACAAAAGCCCCTGCTGTCACTCGACTTGAGTCTTCTCTAACGAGTTGAAGGCATTCACCATCTATTTCAACTTTTAAAAAATATGCAGAAGCAGTCGGTTGTCATTTGGAGATTAAGAGCTTGTAAGTAATCATTAAAATAGATGGCATATCAGGTCAATCCAGGCGACGGGAAAAAAGCATGTGGCACTGACGTGGCAAGTCATTTGGCCCGCGCCTGATTTATGTCGTTAGCACTCGTAGGCGAGAGCGTGACAAGTAGCCGTATTTGCAAAATGCATTTCAGTTCATTAATTGCCGGAACAACGGGTGACAGAAAAGTGGGGTGACTGGAACGACCGGAAGAGACGAGCTGCCTGAAGAATTAAATTCCACAAAAACTCGTCTCTTCTTTATTTGTCAGGATGCACGAGAGACAGCTAAGGCCTGACTCACAGGGATACCTGCATGGCCTTCCGCAGGTTTTCATCGAGTTTTTCCAGAAAGTCGGTGGTGCTCAGATATTGCTGATTTCCTCCCACCAGAACGGCCAGGTCCTTGGTCATGAAACCTGCCTCGACGGTATCTATACAGACCTTTTCCAGGGTCTCGGCAAATTTCACCACCTCCGGAGTTTCATCGAATTTTCCCCGGAAGGCGATTCCCCTGGTCCAGGCAAAGATCGAGGCAATCGGATTGGTTGAAGTTTGCCGGCCTTTCTGATGCTCGCGGTAATGGCGGGTGACCGTGCCGTGGGCCGCCTCAGCCTCCACGGTTTTGCCGTCTTCGGTGACCAGCACCGAGGTCATGAGGCCCAGCGAGCCGAAACCCTGGGCGACGATGTCCGACTGCACATCGCCGTCATAGTTTTTACAGGCCCAGACAAAGCCCCCCTCCCATTTCAGGGCCGAGGCGACCATGTCATCGATCAGCCGATGCTCGTAGGTGATACCTGCCGCCCTAAATTTTTCGGCAAACTCCGTCTCGTAGACCTCCTGGAAAATATCCTTGAAACGGCCATCATATTGTTTGAGGATGGTGTTCTTGGTGGACAGATAGACCGGCCAGCCGAGATCCAGGGCATAGGTCATGCATGCCCGGGCAAAACCTCGGATCGGGGCATCCACATTGTACATCCCCATGGCACAGCCGCTCTCGGTGAATTCGAACACTTCGTATTCGGTGGGGGCGCCGCCATCCTTGGGAGTAAATTTCATAGTCAGCTTGCCGGGTCCCGGCACACAAAAATCGGTGGCCCGGTATTGATCGCCGAAAGCGTGACGTCCGATCACTATGGGTTTCTTCCAGCCGGGAACCAGCCTCGGGATATTTTTGCAGATAATCGGTTGGCGGAAAACGGTGCCTCCGATAATGTTCCTGATCGTGCCGTTTGGAGATCTCCACATCTCCTTCAGACCAAATTCCTTTACCCGTGCCTCATCTGGAGTAATAGTCGCACATTTGACCCCTACCCCATATTTCTTGATGGCATTGGCAGCATCGACTGTGATTTGGTCATTGGTCTCGTCCCGCTTTTGGATGCTCAAGTCATAATACTTCAGATCCACATCGAGGTAAGAAAGGATCAGCTTTTTTTTGATGAAATCCCAGATAATCCTGGTCATTTCGTCGCCGTCCAATTCTACGATGGGGTTTTTTACTTTAATCTTGCTCATTTTTCCTTCCTTCCATTGATGTTTATTGCCTTGTCTTTTTGCCGGCTAAAAGATCAGGTAAATATCTTATATTGCTAGCCCGGGGCCAGCCCGATATCGAGCGCCCGGTTGTTGAAGTCCAGAAAATCCTTGGGAATTCTTCTGGCCGGTATTTTGGACACCGCCCCGGGATCCAGCAGTTCCGTTATCCCGAGCAGTATACCAAAAGTACGGATATTATAGACAATAGGCTTGCCGATTTTTCCATCACCAGCTCGTCCGTCGGCAGCTCAAGTTTCTTGGCATCGGTCTTCCTGGTGGTCTGTACAAAGCGGGGATCGCTGAGCAGTAGTCCGCCGGGCCGTACCGGGTCGCCAAAACTATTATAGCTATCCTGGGTTAACGTCAACAAAATATTGGGCTGGACCACTTCCGGATAGTTGATCACCGGTCAACACTGCCCTTCATCGGCAATGTCGACTTGTTATGAATTACCCGTACGTCGATTGACGAATCGGCACATACTTAGTAAGACAGTGAAACTGAGAATGGTTTTATCCGAAATAAATGAACGTTCTTAGTTATGTAATTGATATTCATACTAAAAAAACACATAAATCTTATGAGCAAAAGACAATCGATTCAATCAATTTTATGGAACCTGACTCTGATCTCCTTAGGATCCCTGGTTTATGCATTAGGCGCAAAGGCAATTCTGGTCCACCACAAATTCATTATTGGCGGGTTATATGGTACCGGGCTTTTTATTTATTATAAAACAAACCTGTTCTCTCCGGGGATCTGGTATCTCCTGCTCAACATCCCGCTGCTTATTGTTGGCTGGATATTTCTCAGCAGACGTTTCTTTTTTTATAGTCTTTTCGGGATCTGTGCTCTGTCCTTGTTTAGTGATATTCTCACGCTCGACTTTGCCATCCATGACCAGCTGTACGCTGCAATAGCAGGTGGAGCCATATGTGGAGTCGGGTCCGGAATTATTTTAAGATCCCGAGGTTCTGGAGGAGGCTTGGACATCATCGCCATTCTTCTCTTCCAGAAATTTAATTTTGGCGTGGGCAAGTTTTTCATGCTCTTTAATATTGTTCTCTTCACCTTTGTTTTCACGCAGTACCAACCGGACCTCGTTATCGCCTCAATAATCCTGACATTTATCTCCACTATCAGCCTCGAACATGTCCTTGCCTTGTTTAATCAGCGAAAGATTGTCTATATATTGAGTGACAATCATAGGGAAATTGTCGATGTTATCGGTAAGGACCTCCATCAAGGAGCGACTCTTCTGGACGCCACCGGAGCGTATACGGGCAAATCAAAAAAGATGGTGATGGCGATCACCAATAACCTGCAACTGAAACGACTGGAAGAAAAGGTTTTCGGGATTGATCCTCATGCACTGTTTATTGTCGAGAACAGTTTCGATGTCATCGGATCAACTTTTGGAAAACGTAAGATTTATTAATATCTCCCAGCTTCGCAGTCTAAATAAGAAGAGTCAGGGGGAAGTTTTCCGGATTGTCAGGCCGGACGGCAACGGCAACGGGGTGCCGACCGGATAGGACCGCTGGTGAATGAGGTCTTCCAGATGGTCTATTCGACGCCGGTTTTCAGGGTGACTGGCAAAGTAGTGACCGAAGCGGCCCGGATCCCCTTCCTTGGGAATTTTACTGAAAAATGCGGTGGCATCGGCCACGTCGCCATAGTGGCAGAACAGCGTTTCCAGGGCATACTCATCAGCCCGGCTCTCCTGCTTACGGGAAAAGCTCAATTCGGTGAGTGTCATACCCTGTCCAATCATACCGGATACGCTGTTGTCAGCCCCCAGCAGGGCCGTTGAGGCGGTAATCAGCACCAGTGAACGCCCCAGGCTCCGCAAATGATCGCGATTGGCAAAATGTCCCAGTTCATGGGCCAGGACGAAGGCCAATTCGTTTTCTGAAGTCATCTTTTTCAGCAGTCCGGTAAAGACGACCATGTTCCCCCCCGGCAGAGCCACGGCATTGACTGCCTCCGAACGCTGGACATGCACGGTAACCGCATAGGGCAGAGTGCTGCAGCCGGCCTGGAGACGGTCAACCAATTCCTGGAGCGATCGGGATATCTCGGCGGTCTCTTCCGTCTCGGTAAAGCGCCCGGCAAAGGCACCGGCCAGTTTCTTTTCCAGCTCCAGGGAGAGATGGGGGATGAGCAGGTCGACCGCCAGCCCGAGGATCAGGTACAAACCGATCATCATCCCCAGCAGGCCGGCGGCGAGGATAGCGAACTCTTTCAGCGGATGGGTCGGCGACACGTTGACGTTTACCCCCGGATGCCGGGGGATGAATTTCATCTACTCCTCCACTGTCAGGGCAGTGCCGTAGGCCATGGCTTCCAGGCAACCGATACTCTTCTTCCGCCTGCTCTGTCTTCCGATCGCGGAGGTCTCAATGCGGACGTTGACAATCACCGTGGCGTCTCCGGCCATTTCTTTCATGCGCAACAGGGCCTCCCGGCGGGCTCGGTCGATGAGGCTTTCGTAGGATTTCACCTGGCCCCCGAAAACGTTGCGCAGCCCGGCGAGAATCCGCTTGAAGTAATCGACGGAAATCACCGCGCTGCCATGGACCATCCGGGCCGATCGAATCCGGTGGTCGGGAATATCAACCGACTTCAGGGTGACCGCCGGTAATTTTATCAAGGCAAGTTCCCGTTCGATGATGGACCGGTAATGCCTTTTCTCCGCCCACGTTCCGACCCCGTATCCCAGGGCAAGGAGAGCGAGAAATACAAGCAAATTTCCCATCGCCGCACCCCTATTCCACAGTGACGGCGGTGCCGTAGGCATACAGTTCCGCCGCACCCTGAGCCACGGAAGAGGTGGAAAAACGAACGTTGACGATGGCGTTGGCGCCCAGGCGATGGGCCTCTTCAATCATTCTGTCCGTCGCCTGCTGCCTGGATTCCTGGAGCAGCTGGGTATAGCCTTTAAGCTCACCGCCCACCAGGTTTTTAAGGCTGGCCATTATGTCCCGACCAATATGCTTGGCCCGGATGGTACTGCCGGATACCAAGCCGAAATGCTCGGTCACTCTCTTCCCCGGAACCGTTTCGATGTTCGTAATGATCATTTTTCCTCCGTGCGATGTTTTCATATAATGCACTTTTACCTGGGCATTCGACGGCTGCGGTGCGGACGATATCGATTCCGAGGCTGCATGGGCCGCCGGCGACGGGCCGGCCTGAGACATCGGTTGGCTGCTGTCCGAGGCTTCCTCATAAATTTCGCAAAGCGCGCCGGCGGCAGAAAAGAGTCGCTTATACTTTTCCGCTGTGGCCGAATCCGTATGCTTTTTTATGATAACGGATTTGCCGCAGAACAATTTGTTAATATTTTGCTCGCCAACCTTCAGAGCCGCTTGCAGGCTCTTTTTGACTTCCTGTTCCTCCTTGCCGGGCATGATCCTGCCTTGGAACACAACATTGTAACAATTACCCATAGTTGTCATTCTCCTTGTCTACCGGTCAGTTGCAGGTGCCCGGAAGTCTCATAGGTTCACTGCGGTAGACCTTGATATTTATTGCTATAATAGAAAACTTAGCAGAAAACCGAGAGTCGATGTGGAATCGGGACCAACATACACATCAAGCTCGATTGATCGAGGGGCGTGCAGATTGCGTACTCATTGGTCTGATGACCGGAGCGCCGCCTCATCCCAGCCGAGATGGGCGAAAAGAGGAAGGAGTGGCTTTCCGAGGCGCCATAAAAATGAAGCATTCAGTTTCTGATTTTTAATTAAACAACATCGGGTTGTGTTTTGTCCAATCGGTCAGGCACATTTTTTCCATCCTGTTTCTTTACCTTCGTATATTTCAATCGGTCTTTGACAGAATCAAGTTTAGCTTTAGCGGCGTTGACCTGGGCCCGAGCCGTTTTAAATTGGCACAGGGCTACCTCATATTCCTCTTTGGAAACAGCTTGTTTTGGTAATGTACTGTATCAATACAACAAAATCTCCTGCTCCAGGCCAACTCCATAACGATCTATCAGTTGCACAATCCGGCTAACCCCCTGATCTTCGGTTTTCCTGAGCCGGGCCAGGATTGCGGCGTTGCTGCCTAAAAGAAGATCTCGTTTACCGTATCTGGACAAAAGCTCTGCCAGGTTAGCCGGCAGATAGAGTTTTGTCCGTCCGGGGCAGGCAGCTTTAAGGCGGAGATATTCATCAAGACCGACCGGATCGTAGTCGCCACAGTGGATGATCCAGGACTGGTTCATTGCGGCAGAGCAGAGCCAATTGAGGATCCTGCCGCTCAATCGTCCCTGCGCATAGATTGCCAGCTGTGCATCGGTTTTGAGCTTTTCGAAATGCAGGAAGACTTCGAGATTTTCCACCACCGCCAAGGTCCCGGCATATTCCCATTGCCTGCCATCAAGGCACAACGCGGCAACACCCGCCAACTCCGTCCATTGGGCAATGTCCAGCACCTCTGAACCTGCGCACAGCTTACAGTTGTCAAATCCACGCAATAACACCACGAGTGGACCGGTTTCGCGGGCCCTCTTTGAATCCCGGAATTCGCTGACGGCCCTGCTCCTCGGAGGCAGGCTCTCACTGCTCCCCAGCAATCCGGAAGGGTAGTACCTCAGTACAAAGGCATCAAGGGCGTCCCGGTTGTGCACCATAACCTTCTTGCCCGCCCCACTTCGCTCTACTACCAGAACCCCGGTGTCAAAGAGCGACTGCAGACGGCTGCGATCCCGATTGGTCAATCGGCTGGAAGCGAGAGAACCCTGTGCTACCAGCAAAAGAAGTTTTGCAGCCAACGCGTCAACCGCCATCTTCGTCCTTCCTCTCAATGCGCAGCAGAGATGTTTTCGGGTCGAGCATGATCCGGCCGTTGTTTTCGCGCAAAAAATAGAGAGAATCGGCGGCTTCCATCGCCTCGGGGCTGGCGAGAACAGCCACAAAGCCCATTTTCCTGGCCTCCCGGACAATGGCGGCCAGATTTTCCCGATCAAGACTTGAGGCCTCGTCAAGATAGAAAGGTATGGAAACCTCCTTATCGCCGAGCAATCCTTTCAAGAGGATGAGGTTGATCAACACCTTGATCGTGATAGTGGTTCCATTCGATTCGATAGAGTCGAGGTGTGGGTAATGCCGGGTTTGGCCATCGCTGCTGGTGACTTCGAAATGCAGGTCGAAGAGATCGCTCAGCTCCACCCGCCTATGCTGTTTGAGCAATTCGCCTAGCTGGTTTTGAGCCTCACTGACCACATTGCGGTCGAAAAACAACGGCATGGCCTCCACCTCAACCACCGTTTTGATCCTTCGCGTCCATTCAGCGTGTTCCCGGAGGATCAACCGCAACCGCGACAGATTGGAGATGGAAATACGGCCCAGGCGACGATTGAGTTCGTCGATGCGCGAATTCAGGGTTTGCAGATCCCGGTTCAACCCCTTGAAAGCGCTCTGCAGACCGGCGGCCAGACTCTTCCAGAGCTCCTGTACCGCTTTTTCCCGTTCGTCCAGCGCCTCCACCTCCGCCTGCAGATTGGCAAGAGTAGCGGCCTCGCCCTCGCCCAGATACTTGCCGTAGGTACGCTGCTCGATCCGGCGAAACTCCTCGGTGAAGCGGCCGGCGATATCCGTATGCTCCGCAAAATTCCGTTCATAGAATTCCATGAGCGTATCAAGGTCCCGGTTCTCGGGATAGAAGGGTGCTGTCGGCCAATCCCGATCAGGCCCCACAAGTTTTTGTATTCTCCGCAGTATTTTCTCTCGCCGCGATTGCAGCTCACGACCCCTATCTTCGAAGCCCCGTTTTTCTTCGGCTATGGTCAGGCGCCGTCCGGCTATTGTCGCCAACTGCTTCTCCAGCTGGTCCTTTCTTTTTTCGAGACCGACTTTTTCCCTGGTTAACTGCTTAATGACGGGAAGCCGTGTCTGATACTCATCATAGCGGCGCAGCCGGTCGCGGATTGCGTCGCATTCCTGCCTGAGCCGTTCTTTCTCACGCCGGTTCTGCTCACTATTGATTGCCGCATCCAACAGCTGCCTCTCCCTGGCAAGCACCTCCTCCTGCTCGGCAATGCGCTGCTTCAGGGTACCTGCATCACGGTAGGCCGCCAGATCCGGGGGACTCAATCCGGCCAGCTGGATCCGCACCAGGTCGTCTTCATAAACCCCTTCTCCAAACCGGCCGATAATTTGCGAAAGAGTATCGGCAAATTGCTGCTCATCCTTTATTACGCAACCTTCATCTTCAAGCGAAAGGCCCAAAATTTCAGGATTTATCAGTCGGAAGATCTTCTTCGCGTCGGTATCGGTAACCATGGGTAACAGTTTCGCCGCTACATTGCGGGAGAACTGGTCAAGTCGGCGTCGCATTCCATCCAGCTCACGTTCCAGCCTCGCCACCCTCTTTCGCACCTGCTCCGCGGAAGCTCCCGCCGCCTGGCCAAGAGACGCGCCGATCCGGTCGATCTTCAGCTCCAGCTCGCTCATCCGGGTTTTTTCAAAATCGACCAGGAAATCTCGAAACATCGCGCTGTCCTTCTCGTGACGCTCTATCTCGCCGGTTATCCCGCCAAGCGTTTGCAATAAGCTGTCCCTCTCCTGTTTGCCCTGAGTCTCCTCCCCGACAAGACGGCCATCTTCTTCGCCGAGGCGGGCAAGACTCTCTTCAATTTTATTTTTTTGTTGAAGTATGTCCGCATCGGTTCGCCCATAACTGGCCCGTACCGCCTCGAAGAGTCCGGGAAGCAGCCGCCTCAGACTGTCCCGTTCTTCGGCAAGCGTCAGAACCCGGCGGACATCCTCGACAATGGCCCGCAGGTCGCGAAGGCCCTCTGCCTCCGCACAGACTTTACGATATTGGTTTGAATAACCGGTTTCCAGATCGATGGTGCGCTGCTGAAAATCACCCTGGTGAATTTCCAGCAGAAACTGTTTGAGTTCGTCCTGCCGCAAATGGGCCAAACGGAGCAAATTACCGAAGACCGCCCGGAAGCGCTCATAATGGTCACGCTGACGGATCGGTACCAGGCCCAGGTTCACCCCACGGTTGTCACCGATGCCGGTCAGAGCTGCCCGCAATTGCCGGGGTTCGAGCAGGTGAAAATCCCTTACGGACAGCCTGAGACGAATATCCTCTGAAGCCCGGATGCGCCGCTCTTCATCGAGATAGTCGTTCGGATCATATTGCCCCTGATAGGCAAAACGTTGAAATTCGTAGCTGCGAATGGGACCAAGCCCCTGGACGCCGACCACGTGATATCCACCCGGAGTCAGGCATTCGAACAGCAGATAACTGTTTTGATCGGGAAAATAATACTTCCTGGTCTCTGCCATCTCGCGCGAAAAGTGCATCCTGCGCTGGTCGTCGATGTAGAGAAACTGCAGCACGGCAATAAGCGAGGTCTTGCCGATATTGTTGGGACCAACCAGGTGCAGGGGATTAATCAGTTCAACCTCGCCGTAATCATATTTCCCTGCGCGCAGCAGGACCATGCGTGCCGGACCGACGATATTCATGATGCCTCCTCCTCTGCCGGCGACGTTTCAGCCTGATTGAGGATCTCGATGCACACGTCGAAAAAGCGATATGCCGGTGTCCGAAAGGTGAAACTGTCCTCGGTATGCCGCTGAATGAAGCCGAACCGGTCCAGTTGCCGGACGATTCCACGCAGGTCGTCCTCGCTTGATGCTCCGGCCTCTTCAAGATAGGCTCGATAGCGGGCACTTTTGAGATGGGGAAGATCCGGAACGGAAAACGTCCGGGTCATCAGGGTGTCAACCACCGGTTCCCCCTGGTCGGATAGCCATTCAATGAGGATGAAGACAAAAACAGCCATACGCGACGCCTGCAGGCTTAGGCTGTCTTTCCCGCGAAAGTAGAAAAAATCCCGCTGATGCACCTGCAGGCGGAAACCAAGATGATGAAAAAGATCCTGATAGGCATCGAGGTTTTCCCTGAGAGCCCGGTAGAGTTTACCATCTGCGGCGCACAGGTGGCGGCCGCGCCGAAGGACATCGAAAATTTCACCAAGATGCGGCAGGGCAAAGGGGCTTGTTTCGCTCATCGGATTTTCTCCAGCTGCATGGGCCGGGCAATCAGGGTGGCCTCAGGCAGACAGTAGCGCCGTTCCTCGTCGCCGAAATGCATGGTACCAGGCACCTGCAAAAAGACCCGGCCATAGGCCCGCACCAGTTCTCCAACCCCGACTTCCGGATAGTTTTTAAGCAGCCAGGCAAGCAGGTCGTCAACCGGCAGGGCCGCTTCCAGCTCGGCATATAATTCGGAAGGAAGGATGAATTCCGGCCTGGTGATTTCTCCTGACTCGACAAGAGGTGCAGCTAATCCGGGTGTGTAGCCCTTGATCCCATGGAGAAACGCCTCAAGAGATGTATCGGAAAAAGTCCCTTCGATCCGCCAGACAGGTATCGCCATCATTTCCTGAAGATTAAGACTTGCGAGTCCCGACCGGTCCAGCCTTTCCAGGGCAAGGGAAGCCCCACGAACCAGCTCGCTCTCCTTTTTCAGCGAGATGTAGAGCGGCTCCACCTCGCGTATCGACTCATAAAAATCCTCGGTCATTTCACGGCGCAGTCGGAGCAATCGGGCTCCGCAGCGCGAAAATTCACGGGCCAGTGCTCCATCAAGAGCAAACTTCCGGCCGTTTGCCGACAGGCTGCGATCCAGGTCATCAAGACTTGCATCCATCGCCTTTTTTACATCAATAAGATCACGCAATGGTTCGAGGTAACGGCTCCATAGATGATTGATGATCTCAAATCGTTCCCTGGTACTGCGCCGCTCGCGGTTGGATTTCAGCTTGATCACTTCCCCGATAATTGCTTCACGGTTGCTATGAGAATCCTGCCGAATTCGTTCTATCAGCTGCGAGATATCGTTCAAGGCCCGAGCGGCCTGATGTCCTAGATTCTGCCGGGCGGCGCCATCGAGCTCTTCGCGCAGGTCGCCAAGATCGCTCAGATAAACCTGAAGGACTTTGGTAGAGGTAAGCCGGTGCTCGCGCAGAAGAAAAGAGAGCAGGTTTTGTACCGGAGCAGTTAATTCGAAGGAAGCGGTTGCATCGGGAATCGGCTCGATGATATTGAAAGACTGCAGCTGATCGATGACCGTCGCCGGAGCGGGATCGTCATCACTGCGAAGGCTATCAATAAGATTGCGCAGATCGGCCTCGGTAAAACCTTCGCGGCGGTAAAAGAGATCCAGCAGCAGCGGGTAATACCTTGCAGCGAAACGAAAAAAACTTTGTGGATTAGCGGCCATCCTCCTATTTAAACGAACAAAATCCTAATTTCCAGTTTATTCCACTATGCGATTGTAATAATGAGAAAAAAATATTCCGAGGCGCAGAGGGTCGCAAGTCGTCCTAAAAAAAAATGCCTTTTTACGGACTCTGCGACCAACAGGAATAAGAAATTAGTACACCGGCAACCGCTCAAATTTTGAAATCATCGTCAGTCAGAGCCACCGACTCCGGTGCAGCTTCACTCTGTAGAACGTAGTCAGGCACATCACCTATTGCCATGGGTGTGGCATTGAGGGCACCCGGAAGATCTTGTCCGAGATACCCCAGAAGCTGAAATTCATCATCAATGTGCACTTTCAGCCCCAAAGACAACATCTCCCTCAAGGCACCTTCGGGAAGAAGGTTGGAGAGTACAGGATGAAGGCGCTGCCACTTGATCCATTGGGTTGAGAGCAGCTTTTCCGCACGAGGAAACTCGGGATGGGTCGTGAAACAAAACGTGGGTCTCCTGCTGTTTTCCCGGAATTCCGGTGCAAAAATGGGGACATTTCTTCCGGACTTGAAACCTGCCACCAGATTCAACAGTTCCAGCAATGGTCCCGAAATTTGACTTGAATTGCATTTAACAGCCGAACTTCCGGGAATATTGAAATATTGGATAGAATATCCATACATACAATGTTTTTTTTGGTTCTTGATGACTGCGTCGAAAAAAACAGCTCCGGTCAACAACCAAAGTCTTCCGTCTGGTCAGTGTCGGGTATAGGCAATGGTGGCTTGTCGCTATGACCATCTTCATTCTCTTTTTTCGCAGGCGCCGAATTTTTCAACCAGCTCCGGTAGGCACCGTACCCCCCTTGCAGAGTGTAAGCGTTGGTGTATCCCAGTTCACGAAGCACCACGAGGTCATGGATGGCCCGATGCTGACTACGGCAGATGAGCAGCAGTATTTTGCCCGAAGCAGGCCGAGGCAATAAATCGATATGCTGCAACACCTTGCCAAAGGGAATGTTGATTGATCCGGCAATGTGGCTGACAACAAATTCTTCCGGCGCGCGGACATCGAGAAGAAAATATTTTCCCAGCCCCGGCCCTTTTCGGTAGCCCTCCTCGAAAGCAGCAACCGGGATCCGATGGCGATCCTCCGGCAGAGTTTGTAAATAGTCTTTGCCGGCTTGAGCTATAATGGCTCGATCGTATTTTGACCATAACTCCTTATATTCAGGGTCTTGAATGAGCGTTTGTTTAACAAGACGGGCCGCTTGATTGAATTTGCCGTCCGCAAAAAACATATCCCCTCTTGCTTTGATAGCAGCAATTTTTTGTGGCACCGCAACAGTTGTCTCTCTTTTTCCGGCAGAGATTAGGCTCTCTATCTTTTTGGAGCAGGAACCATCGGCTTTTTCGTGCTTCCGGGGGTTTTGTTGTCGGGAAAGATAGTTGCTATATCCGCCTCGCAGCGTGAAGGCATTTGTGTACCCAAGCTCTCGTAAGATGACAAGGATATGGTTAGCCCGATGCTGGGTGCGGCAGACAATGAGTAGGCGTTTGCCTGTTTGAGGTTGGGGTAATTGATTAAGATGGCCCAATACCTGCCGGAGAGGAATATTGATCGCATCAGCAAGATGACCTGCTGCAAATTCTTCGGGCTGACGGACGTCGAGAATGAAAGAGTCTTTGTTCTCGTTTTGAAGATCATCGGCGAAGCATGACTGATCGATACGATACCGATTTTCGGGTATCCTCAAAAGGTAGTCATTACCGGCCTTGGCCAAGACAGCACGATTATAAAAATCCCAGAACTCGGGAGAGGATGACGCCGGTAACGATCCACGCAGAATATCAATTACCCCGGCATAATCTGAATGATTGAAGGCAAGATCAGCCTCTTTCAATGTCTGAACGATGTTTGTTTCCTGATCCGCTGACGGCGGAGAAGCAGACCATGCTTCCCCGCCGTTCAGGGACAGTACAGACAAGAGAAGCATTGTCAAAAGGGTGGACAATCGCTTCATGATGTTCATCTATGCCTTGACTACATCGACAAATGAATCGTAGAAGGAACAGGAGCCGCCGATGGGATCGGACAGACACATATTCTTTACGACCGGATCGATAGCCATAACCGCATTGGGGCAGATTCCGGTTGCCCGGCGAGCGTCACCTTTCACCACCTGACCGTCGACATCGACATCACTTGCGCCATAGGCCCAATGACCAAAGCTCCATGAGGCACAGATCGTACCCGGCCTGATTCCTTCAACGACACTTAATATGCCTGCCACGCTTTTTGTGCTTCCGGCGGTAATCGGAATGGTTCCCTCTTTGTTATCCGCGCTGACCAGACGCACCAGCTCGCCATCTTTCAATCGCAGACGCTCGGCATCAACCCTGTTCATCCAGACATAGTTCTGGCCGGCCTCAGCCACCATGGTCCAATAGTCTCCTATGGTTCTGGATTGACCGCCAAGCACGTGTTTATAGGTGAAGAGGTGGAAGGGATAGTTGTCACCAAAGGTGACACGTTTTCCCGCGGCATCCTGTACTTCCTGGACGATCGGCATGCCGGGCAGATTTTCGCCGGTCATACAGTGTTTGCCAAGGGCTACATCTTCGGCAAAAATATGGAACTGACTTTTAAACTGATGCTTCATATACGCACCTTGGTAGGCGCCCGCGGCATCATCGAATCGGCCGCCGCGGTTGAGTACGGTAACCGTGCGCAGCCACAGATCCTCATTGTTGCCTACAGCCCTTTTCCAGTACGCCTCTTCAAAGACGGCGGAACTGAGATGGCGACGGGCTTTACGGAAAATCGCTACCTCCTCGTTTGAGGCGGGCTTGACCATATCCTGCCCATTTTTATCGCCATAGGCGATATTTGCTGCCATCTTCAGAAAAAAATCCTCACGCGTCGAGAAGTCGAGACCTTGCCCGAAGCCGTCCTTGCCATAGCCAGGTGCCTGGAGTTTTTCGGCAATAGCCAGCATGACGGACTCCATGGAGATCGGCTGTCGGCGGCCAAAAACCTCGCAGGTTTCTACCAGGGATTCCACTGCCGGCTGCCGGAATTTACTGCAGACGGTGGAGATATTCGGTGCGGCATGCGGCGTTCCCCAACGCTCCCAGATGGCAGTATCCGGGAAGATATAGTCACAGTACATGGAGGACTCGCCGATGACGATATCGTCGGCAAAGAACAGCGGGATCTTTTTCGGGTCACGAAGAATCTCCAGAATGGAATTGGCCCCCGGCACTGAAAATCCGGGTGTGCCTTTATGCAGATACAGCGCTTTGATGGGATACGGATAGCCGTCGGCGACACTGGGGATCACCTCCTGGTAGACGCTGCCGGTATAGGGATACCAGGTCCGCTTTGCCGGATAGCCGTGCTTGAAAAAGAGGCTGGTATCCTCATAACGCAGGCTTTCCCGACTGACATTGATGCCAAAATTGCCGAGTTTATTCGGATGTAACTTGGACAGGGGGAACGGTTGCCCTTTTTTACTGCCATCCTCGTGCCAATGCCCGCCACCTGAAGTCAGACCGCCCTTCCAATCGCCGTTGCCGACCAGAAGGTTTAAGGTAAGAATCGCCCGGGCATTGTGATAGCCGTTGGTATGCTGCACCGGGCCGCGGTACAAGTCAGCCACGGCTTTTCGACCATGAGAGGTAAACTCGCGAGCCACATCAACCATCTGTGCGAGCGGAATACCGCATTCATCAGCCCATTGCTCAATGGTACGCTCCATGGCCGTTTCCCGCAACAGGGCGAAAACGGTCTTGTACTTCATACCGTTAACCTCGCCTTCGGCATAAAGATCGGCCACTATCGGCGTATCGTCCTCCTTATAGGGGTCAATGGAGGTCAATTGGCCGTTGACGCTCACCAGCAGACTATGCTCTTTACTCAATCCGGCATCGTCACTCCGCAAAAATTTCAAGCCTGTTTTACCGTCCTCGGAGAGCAGCACCAGATGGGTGGCATCGCACCAGGTGGTGTCCCCGTTTTTCTTGGCTGCGCTTCGGTTTGCCGCCTGCAGGTATGCTTCGTTGTATGTCTTGTTCTCGATTATCCAGCGCATCATGCCGAAAGCCAGTGCCGCGTCCCCGCCCGGTTTCACCGGCAGCCAATAATTGGCCTTGCCTGCGGAATGGCTGCAGCGAGGATCGACCACGGCGAACTTCAGACCGTTACGGGACTGGGCGTTGGTGATGTAGGAGGACCAGTTAGTGGGACCGAAATTGGCCTCAAAGGGACTGGTTCCGAAAAATATGATGAACTCGCAGTTGGGCACATCGGGTTTGAAATGTTCCGGGCCGTTTTTATAGTCTTCGAAAAATTCCTTCAGTCCGGGATGGTATGCTCCGCCTTTGTAGGTGGAGCTGAATTTCTTGGTGGCGATATGATGGGACTGCTCACAGACAGTGGTATGTTCGAACCAGTTGGTTGAGCCCAGCGCATCTTTCAGCCAGCGTTTGGAGAATTCCTTCCGGCCATGTTCGATGCGGCCTGCCAGGAAAACAAACTGATTATTTTTCGGCCCCAGGTCGGGAAATTCCGGATCGATGAGTTTGTCGAGATCAGCTTGATGCGCGGCCTGAAACTGGGCTGCAGTCATTTCGTTTTTCGCCACCTTTTTCGCATCGGTTTGCAAGGCCTTCATCAGATTCGGATCACGAACCGTCAGGATGTCTTTTAACCCTTCGACCTTTCCCTCACCGAAGAGGTTGCCGCCGGTGACTATCTCTTCCACAGCCTTGTCGAAAGGTATGGTTACCCACTTGCCGTCTCCCCGTCCGGTGCCAGGTTTACGTTTCAGGACCTGGCGAATCCGATAAGGATCATACAGGGTCTGCACCCCGGCCTGGCCTTTGGGGCAGAGGCGGCCGTCATAGAGCACCGCTTTCTGGGGCGGCGTATCATAGGAGAGATGCGGGTGCATGTTGACCGGACTGTAGGGATTGCCGTCAACCTTAACCATGGTGCCGTTAAATATTTTCACCTTGATTGTGCAGGCTGTATGACATTGCAGGCAACAGCTATAAATTGCATTTTCCGCCTTATCGAATGGGTAGTCGTTTGCAGCCATATACTCAGCCGCCCTGGCGATGCCGTTTGAAAATAGCTCAATTCCAGGAACCTGACTGGCGGCCAACACTCCGCCGAAAAAGGCGCTGCTCCTGATAAAATTTCGGCGGGTCAGGCTCACTTTTTCGCCATCAATTTCTATATCCATAAGATTATCTCGCTTCTTATCTTTTGCATTACTCATTATGCCACCTCCCTCTTTGCCGATTTCACTATGGGCAACACCTTTTCACCAATCAGGAAGATCAGGATTCCCAGGGACGTAACCCAGATAGATACAAGCCATTCCATCGTTGTCGGCAGATAGGTAAATTTAAGTCCCGGGCCGCCGAAGGCATATTGCAGGCCTGGAATTAACGGGTTGATCTGGGCAGGAATGACGATATTAAAACGAACGGCAATGAAAGTTACCGCAATCAGCAGGCAGGCAAAGGCAATGGCCCCACCCGCAGGTTTACCCGAAGAGCTTTGAGGAACGGCTTTGGCAAAGAGGATGCCGACGGGAAGAACCACCCCGAGCAGAACATGAAAAATCCAGAAGACATACCAGTAGTGACCGCTGAGTATGGCCTCAAGAGGCAGCCTTTCGGCAGGAGCCAGGGAGTAGAGCTTGACCAGGATTTCGGAGATCTCAAGCAGTACATCGAAGAGCACCAGGGCCAGGATGATTCGGCCCAGGAATTTCATCATGTCATTAAGCTGTGCCTTGTCATCGTCCGGACCCCAAATATAGACCACTGCAGTCAGCAGCGCCCCTCCTGAAGCTAAAGCGCCGACAAGGAAAGCAATAGGCATAAGGCCGCTATTCCAGTGTGGCCTGGCCTGAATCACTCCAAACAAGGCGCCGACACCACCATGGAAGGCGATAGCCAGAGGCACGCCGATGGCACCCAGTACCTTGAGGCGCGATAGGTCCCTGGCCTTGGCCTTGGCCGAGGTGTCGGTCGATCCGAAGGTGAGCAACTTGGCGAGGCCCTTTGATCCGTATTTTCCACTTTCAGCCGTCTCGATCAGATCAATACGCAGGGCAAACCACAACTCGATCACGATAAGAGCGAAATAGGCGGAATAGAGGATCCCCATCCAGGACATCATGGAGTGGAGGTTCATATGCAGCAGGACATTGCCGACCCGCGCCATATGACCGATATCCAACCAGATGGAAAGCATGGCGGCGATCAGACAGCCAAGGGCTGTGAACAGGGCAAGCTTGCCGATTTTCTCCAGCCTTTCGATTTTTGCCACATAGACGAGACTGGAAAGGAGAAAAGCGCCCGCGGACAGGCCGATGAAATAGATATAAAATGCCACCCACAGTCCCCATGGGACATAGGAGCCGTAATCAGTCATTCGATGACCTGTGCTAAAACGCAGGAACATTCCGTAAAGACCGACGCCGAAACCAATGACGGCGATCAACCAGACCAGTCCTTTAATTCCTTTTTTCATTATGCTCCCTCCTCTTATATCAGGTAGGTGGTTGTCGGATCGGTTCCCTCTTCTTCGCGCAGTTTTCTTGCCCGTGAAGAACCAAGCAGTTCGGAGATGAGGCTCTTCGGGTCATTGGCATCGCCGAAATAGGTGGCATCACCTATGCATGTCGTGACACAGGCCGGCAACATGCCCTTCTCCAAACGATGAATGCAATACGTGCACTTCCGGACATTGCCGATGGGGGAACTGTCCCGGTCATTACGGGGCCAGGCCTTGCCGTACTCAAAGTTTGGATCCTTTTCATATTGCATGATCTCAGGCGTACCGTCGGTGTAGTAAAAGCCCTTATCAAAGGTCCTGGCGGCATACGGGCATGCGCTGATGCAGTACCGGCAGCCGATACACCGGTTGTAATCGATCTCCACGATGCCGTCCGGCCGCTTCGAGGTGGCGCTGGCCGGGCAGACCTTGACGCACGGCGGATTGTCGCACTGCATGCAGGGGCGTGGCAGGAATGTTTTTCTGACATTCGGGTATTTGCCGACCTCGGTTTCAACCACCGGCCGATAAACGACCCCGGGCGGTAAGTGATTTTCGGCGACACAGGCTGTGGTGCAGGCCGTACAGCCTACACATTTTTCCTGGTCGATAACCATCGCCCAATGCCGTTTGGCCATTGGTTTTTTCAAGGCACGTTGGAGGTCATCCATCATCTGCTGTCTGATTTCATGCCGTTCGATGTCAATTAAGGCCATTGACTCCTCCTCCTGAAATTTTGATATGCACAAAACGAATTTTGTGATCCTTATAAGACTCCTGCTTTGTATCCTGGAAGAGGGGTTTGCACAGGGCGTGCCAGAATATTTATCCTGTAATTACAGGGCGAAATGACAAGAAAAGGGGGAGAGATTGCTGAGGGATTAGACAGTTGCTGTCTATTTTTTAAGCAACGAAATTTTCTTGCGCAGGGTCATCCGATTAATTCCCAATAAGTCGGCGGCATGCACCTGATTACCCTGGGAAAGGGCCAGCGCCTTACCTATCATCACGGTTTCCATCTCAGTCAGTAATTGATGGTAGGGCCGGGATTCGCCACGGGCAATGAGCTTTTCGACCTGGCGGGTGACGGCGAGAGCAAAGACATCTTCTGTTGGAGCGGCATCCTCGATAATACAATCGTCTTTGCCGATATAGGCTGCTTTGGCAAGAACTGTGGCGCGCCGAATGACATTCTCCAACTGGCGGATATTGCCTGGCCAGTGGTATTCGGCTAAAAAAGTGATTGCCTCGCCTGTTATTCCGCGGACCGGCGGTGAAACATGATGACCGTAACGGGAAATAAAATATTTAACGAGCAGCGGCAGATCATCAAGCCGTGCCCGTAATGGGGGGATATTGATATTGAAGACATTTATTCGATGGAGGAGGTCTCCGCGAAAGGCCCCGTCCCGGACCATCGCGGCAAGATTTTTATTGGTAGCGGCAATAATGCGCACATCGGTCAGAAGCTGCCGGTTGCCGCCCAGCCGTTCAAAGGTTCCCTGCTGGACGACCCTGAGGATTTTGGCTTGGGCCTGCAAGGATAACTCTCCTATTTCATCAAGAAAAATAGTGCCTCCGTCACATTGTTCGAAACGGCCGACCCTCTGTTTAACGGCACCGGTGAAGGCCCCGGATTCATAGCCGAAGAGTTCGCTTTCGACCAACTCATTCGGCAAAGAGGCACAGTTCACAACCATTAAGGTCCGCTGGTGGTGGCCGCTGTTTTGATAGATTGCGCGGGCTACCAGTTCCTTGCCCACTCCGGTTTCCCCGGTTACCAGCACCGGCAGTTGGGCTGAGGCCACCATGCCGATCTTCTTGCAGACCTCGATCAGGGACGGACTGGCTCCTACGATACGATCGCCCTCATCTTCCATCTGCTCAGAAACTTCGAATTCACATTGCAGAGTTTCCTGCATTTTGACCGAAGCCAAGGCCTTCTGCAAAACCAAGCGGAGCTCTTCGTTGTCAAAGGGTTTGACGACATAATCAAAAGCACCCTCCTGCATTGCCTGCATGGCTGTCGCCGAATCTGCATACGCTGTCATCATAATCACCGGCACATGCGGATAACGGGAATGGATGTGTTTTAACGCTGTCAGTCCGTTCATTTTCGGCATACGGATATCCATCAGGATTACCGTTGGCGATGAGGCGGCGACGGCATTCACCCCTTCCTCACCATTTTCAGCAGTGATGACATCGTACTGGTCTCCGAAGGTTCGTTGAAAGGCGTAACGAACTGATTTTTCGTCATCAACGATGAGCAGTTTTATCATAGGGCAGCACCAAAATAAGCGATGTTCCTTGATTCACATGGGAATCGACTTCGAGGCGGCCTCCGTGCTGACGAGCAATATTCCACGCCACTGTAAGCCCCATCCCTGTACCATCCTCTTTGGTGGTAAAAAACGGATCAAAGATATTTTTGAGATGTTCCGTGGCTATACCGCAGCCGGTATCGGAAATCATGCAATACAATTCATTATCTCTCACACAGGTGGCAATCGTCAAGACTCCTCCATCGGGCATGGCCTGGATAGCATTGAGGATACCGTTTAAAACTATCTGCTTGATCGAGGCACTGTCAAGCTGCAAAGGAGGAAGATCGGGGGTGAGTTTTGTTTCAAGCCGGATGCCCGACTTTTCGATTTTCGTTCTGGTTATGGCAACAATATCTGAAATAAGTCTGTTGATATCCTTTGCCTTGAGGGCCAGTTCGGAAGATTTGGCTCCTTGCAGGAAACGACTGACCGTCAAATCAATCCGATCCAACTCCTCAACGATCACCTCGATGTCCTCCCTGCATAACGGTTCTTCCTCTTCGATGGCCCGTTGCATAAGCATCTTGATAGAGGTGAGAGGATTCTTGATTTCATGGGCAAGACCGGTGGAAAACTCTCCCAAGGCATAGAGCTTTTCTGTGCGTACCAGATTTTCTTGCGCAGCCTTAATTGTGGCGACCAGCTTGTGGAGGCGGTCCGACATTCTGTTGAAAGTCATGCCAAGCTGCCGGATTTCACCAACGCCGCCTATAGGAATCTCCTTCCCCAGGTCGCCATCCCCCATACGCAGGGCGGCACTGTTTATCAACAAAACAGGATGAATGAGGATCCGTGCGAGCCATAAGGCTGCCAATATACCAAAAAAGGAGATTGCCGCTGTTGCAAGCCATACCTTATGCCGGGCCGAGATAAGCGTATCAACTAGTGGCTGCACGGAAACACCGAGACGAAGATACCCGATGACTTCCGTCTTATGGGCGAGAATGGGCATCAGAAAATCAACAGGTTTTCCTGCTGATTGTTCTCCAAGATTCAAATCGAAAAGGGGGGCTTTGGGAGGCGGGTCCGGCAGGGCTGCGATTTCTCCGGTGAAAGATGCCTTTTCACCGGAGAGGAGAAGCGTCCCGCGCTTTGTATAAATGCTTCCGTAAACCAGGATGGAATCGGGGATATTCAGATAGGATTGGACCAGGGTATACAGTGTGAATTTCTCTTCATAGAGAAGGGGCTCTATGGCCTGGCCGGCCATGATCTCCCCCAATTGTCTTGCTCGTATCCGAAGATCGCGTTCCAGGGTGATTTTTTCGTCGCGCAAAATGAGTGAGGCGATTGTGCCCGCCGTCACTATGATGACCAGTACGATGGAAAGTGATAATCGGAGAGCTATCCGATCATGCCATCGGACATCCATTGTCCCTTTTGCAACAAAACTACTCATTCCGCGATGTATTCAACAGAAATGCTGAACGATAGAGCTCAGGATCCGGCCGCGTAAAGCCATCCATGCCGAGCTTTTTCAAGACATCCTGCCCCATGGGATCTTTCGCCATATTCAATAAGACCTGTTGCAGGTCAGCCCGGAGCTCATGGTCAATATTTGGAGACACCACTACCGGCGGCATGCCGAATTTTTCTGACTTTTCTATGACCTTGAGTTTCATGGCGGAAGGGTTCCGGGCAGCAACCAGAGCATCGAAAATCAGGCTGTCCACCGCGGCACCATCAGCAACACCTGTTGCCACCGCCTCAATGGATTTATCATGGCTTTCCGTGAAGAAGTCCTGTTTGAAAAAATTCTTTTTCTGGTATCCCAGTTGGTTGATTTTAGCGGTGGGATAAAGATATCCCGTAAGAGAAAGGGGATCAGCATAAGCGAAAATGCGTCCCTTTAAATCCTCTAGCAAATGCGCATCGCTATCCTTGCGAACAACGATATACGAGCGATAATAGGTGTGGCCGTTGATGACGGGTACGACTAGAAGCTCCAGGCCAAAACGCCTGGAGCCTGTTACATAACCTCCCGTACAGGTGAAGGCCATTTGAATATTGTCCTGGGCCAACAGATCGTTGATCTCCTCATAGGTGCGTCGTTGCTTCAATTGAACTGGTCGATGGAGTTTGTCCGACAGATACGCTTCCAATTCGGAGAAGTGAATCAGGGTGCGGGCGGGTGACGTCATTGCCGAAACGGCAAAATAGAATGTTTGTGGGGACAGTTGTCTTTGTGCTTGAGCATTCCCGCAGAGGAGAAAGATTAAGGTAAGACTACTCAACAAGAGAGTTTTTTTTATCTGATGCAAGTGAATCGAGTGAGATGGCATAGTATCGTTTTAAAAAGAAATGTTTGCCATGCAAATTCAGCTGACTTTATGTGGTCCTACATTGCATGATGTTTTAAAACAGTAACACTATTTTCTCCCATCGTGAATCGTTTTCGGAAGTACCATCACATTCATTCACCATCACCTTCATTCGATAAAATTATGTTGTAAGTATGCATCCCGGTATTGTTCTGCATCGGTGCTGTAACCGTTCCCCGGTTGTCATCCAGTGCCCCAAGCTCGTTCAAGCAGGTCTCCGGGCTTGTAGGGGCGGGTTCCAAACCCGCCCTTCTATGAGAGAGGCCTGATCGGACGAAAATGGGGTGCTGGTGAACGGTTCCCCGGTGCCCCATTGCGACGGAGTGGTAAGGCTGGATGTTCCGAAAATGGAAAATGCAAATACCCGTTGACAAAAGCAAGGGAAACGTTACATTAATCGCCAAATAGCGATATATGAATATGGAGGTTAAATGATGAAACCATTTATTCGAGTGATGAAAGCACTGTCCGACCCGAATAGGGTACGGGTAGTGAAACTCCTGCAGCAAAAGGAACTCTGTGTCTGTGAGATTAAGGAGGTGTTGGGTCTGGCCCAATCTACAGTCTCCAAGCACTTGAAAATCCTTGAGGATGCCGGTCTGGTGGAAAGCAAACGACAGGGAACCTGGATGATTTACAGTCTGGCGGATGGCAGTGAGTCAGCGTATGCGGAAACAATGCTGATCAAACTAAACGATTGGCTGGACAACGACAAAGAGCTGGACAGGATGCGCAAGGCGTTGCCGGCCGCAGCTGTCTTGCGCAATTGCGCAGCAAAAAATTAAAGGGTACATCCATGAAAACAATTCAACCCATTGATGCCGGTTGCGGCTGTGACTGTAAAAAAACTGCTGCGGACCAATCGCCAAAAAAAAATAATTATATCGTGGCCAAGGCCGGCATTATAGGTCTGCTCGGCTTTGTAGCCTGGTATGTCATTTACAGACAACTGGAGCCATTTTCCTATTTTTTTGCTTACTCATTGGTGGGCCTTGAAAAGGGGAGTCATCTTGGCGAAGCAACCCAGTTTTTTGTTTATGATACCCCGAAGGTGATGATGCTCCTGACGCTTATCGTCTTTGTGATAGGCATAGTTCGATCTTTTTTTACCCAGGAGCGAACCCGTAAATACCTGGCCGGAAAACGAGAGACAGCAGGCAATGTGATGGCTGCCCTGCTTGGCATTGTAACTCCGTTTTGTTCTTGCTCCGCGGTACCACTCTTTATTGGTTTTGTTCAGGCTGCAGTCCCTTTGGGCGTCACCTTCTCTTTTCTGATTGCATCTCCGATGGTCAACGAAATTGCCTTGGTTCTGCTCTACGGCCTGCTTGGCTGGAAAGTTGCTGCAATTTATCTTGTGTCCGGCCTTATGATCGCCATCATTTCAGGCTGGGTTATTGGCCGTTTCAAACTTGAGCATTGGATAGAAGATTGGGTTCAGGCGCTGCGGGCAGGTGAAGCGGTGGTCGTCGAAGAGAACCTTACCTGGCACGATCGCATTGATCGAGGGCGGGAGGCTGTACGGGATATCGTTGGCAAGGTGTGGATTTATGTGGTTGCAGGTATTGGTGTGGGTGCGGCTATTCACGGCTATGTACCAGAAACGTTCATGGCCTCCATCATGGGCAAGGATGCCTGGTGGTCAGTGCCCGCCGCTGTTGTGGTTGGTATCCCCATGTACTCTAATGCCGCGGGTATAGTGCCGATAGTGGAAGCGCTCCTGGGCAAGGGAGCCGCACTTGGCACAGTGCTCGCTTTTATGATGAGTGTTATCGCCTTATCCCTGCCGGAGATGGTCATTCTTCGCAAGGTGCTCAAACCAAAATTGATAGCTGTCTTTATCGGGGTGGTTGGCAGCGGCATATTGTTTACGGGATTTTTATTTAATCTGATTTTTTGACTGTAGCCAGTCTGTAAGAATGAGAACTCATTTTCACAGGTAAGCAGTAATTCAATACAACAAAACGAGGAACAACATGGAAATTAAAGTATGTGGGCCAGGGTGCGCTTCTTGCGAGAAAACAGAAAAAATTGTCAAGGCAGCTGTTGCGGCAAAAGGAATCGAAGCCACAATTATTAAGATCACTGATTTTCAGGAAATTGCTCAACTGGGCATCTTCTCAACTCCGGCTGTGATTATCGACGGCAAAGTGAAATCCGTTGGTAATATCCCCAAACAGTCTGACGTAGAAAACTGGATAAGCTGATCCATTTTCCTGTCAGCAAAGAATTCCCTGTAGAAAATCAATACCGGAAGGAGGCCGCATGAAAATAACGGCATATTTATTCATGGTTTTGCTCTGCATTGGCACTCCGGCAAAAGCAATGACCATGGCTGATCTTTTTGCGGCCCTTAAGGAGCAGCCAATCACCAAGCTGGACACCCTCCAGGCCAACGATTCAGCACTCGGTCTTCAAGCGGTTCAAGACCGTTTTTATCCTGTACTCACCGGTGTTCTGAGTTACGAAAACTATAACTCTCCAACTAATTTGCGACCCGTAACTCCCACAGAGTCTGCAGAATTGCTGGCAAAAGGTGAACCACTGCCATTTAGTGAAACTATCAGCCGGGCCGGGGGCAACCTCTCCATGCCCATATTTGTCAAAGAGCTGTTTTCTCTTAGCAAACAGGCAGCAAGCCTGGCAGACAGTTCCCGAATGAAAAAACAACTCAACCTGCTGGAGCGCCAAGCCCTGCTGGTTGGCGCCGATGCACATCTGGTGCACCTTAATTCCTTAACAAAAGCCCTGGAGTCAAGGAAAATCTCCCTGAAAAAAACCTGGGACGATATCAGTCTTCAAGTCAAAACCGGACGGCTTCCAGAGACTGAAAAAATTCAGTTGGACGAGGCTATTAACCAGATCGATATCATTTTTCTCCAGACCTCTCAACAGCAAAGCGATCTACGCAAAGACATTGAATCACTTACAGGTATTTTTCTTGAGCAACCGGTCCCATTGCAGGTAAACGGTCCTCTGACCGAGGGTGGATTCTTTGCACTCAAACCGCTACAGAAAACCATTGAAGCCGAAGAGTTTGGAGTACAGGCGGCTAAAGACAAACTCTATCCCTCCATTATCGGCAGCGCCCAATGGTTTCATAACTACGGTGAAGGGTACAACACCGGTGAGGATGTGGATAACGAGTACGGTGGTATTGCTCTGACCCTGCGGATGCCTCTTTTCAACAAACCAGCTTACACGGCAATTGAACGTGCCAATATACAACTACGCCGGGAAAAAATGAGCTTTGCCAGGACAAAAAATGAACTTGAGGCAAAGGCCAGAAACCTAAGTAAAACCCTGGATCTTCTTGGGCAGTCAAAAAAGTTGGCGCAAAATAGTGTCAAGCATCAACGTCAACTGCTGAAAGTGGCAAAGGTATCATACGCCGGGAGAAGGATGGACCAGGAAGAATACCTGCGTTTCGAGGAAAAAGTATTATCGGCTGAGGCGAATTATTATCTGACCGAAGCTCGCTGGTGGGAGACTTTTTCCACCTTGGCGGTGCTGTACGGAAACAATCTTGACGAGTTGATTCGATGAAGAAAATTATATGGTTCTTGATTGCTGTGCTGCTTATCGGCGGCGGAGTCTTGTTGGTCAAGAAAAAGAAACAGGCCATGGCAGACATTCCACCCATGAAGCTCTATCATCAGGTCGTTGAGGTAATGAAGCCGACAACCGAGGACATTCTCCTCACCTTACCCGCCTTGTCAGAGATCCACAGCGACCAGGATGTCGAGCTTTCCTCTAAACTTGCTGCACGGATTACCAGCATGGTAAAAAGCGGCGACACGGTCCGAAAAGGTCAGGTGGTTGTTACTCTGGATCACAATGACCTGTTGGCCCAAAAAGAGGCCATAATCCTGCAGATCGCTTCCCTTCAGGCGGAAATTGCCGCTCAGGAAGTTGCTTTGAACGCTGCCTTGGACAGCCATAAACGAACCAAGCTCATGCTTGATGTCCGTGGAGCCTCCGTTGAACAATACGACACCGAAGCGAGCAAGATTGCTTCCCTCAAGGCAGGCCTAAAGGGCCTGGCCGGCAAAGAGGGTATACTGGAACAAAATAATAAAGAGGTCGAAAATCTTCTCAGTTATGCGGTGATCGTCTCTCCCATTGATGGAGCTGTGAGCTCAACCTCTGCCAATGTGGGGGTGATTGCCATGCCCGGCAAACCCTTGCTTTCAATCCAGGCGAACAGCGGCAAGTATCTCCTCATCCGCTCCGCGGGGGATATTTTGCCGGCAGAGGTTATTTTCGAGGATGGCCGCTATCCACTGGTACCACTCAATCACACCTATAAAGGCTTGGATGAATATCGGGCTGACGTAGTAACCAAAAGCAGTTCCGGGGAGCGTTTGCCGGTACGATTGGTCATTTACAAAGGACCGGGGACGATGATTCCCCTGTCGGCACTGTTGCAGAAGGAGGAGCAGAGTTTGTGCTTTGTCCCCAACGGCGAAAAGGCCCTTCCGGTTCCCGTCAAGGTCATCGCCGGCGGCACCGAAGGTATGGTAGTCGAGGGTTTACAGGCTAGTCGGGTAATTGTCGCCAAGCCTGATATCCTGCTGAAACTGCTGGCCGGGACTCCGATCACTGTCAAGGAATGATGGACTCGTAAAAAGCCCGATCTACGTCGTTGTAGTATCTTAAACGGTGATTTGCCGTACCACATGTACTGCCAAATCACCGTTTAAGATACTACGCCTAGTATATCGAGCTTTTTCCAGAGTCCATCTCAACAACTCCGATGACTTTTTACGAGGTCATCAAGGAATAGCTTCATACAACCCCTGTCCTTTGGATACAACTATGTTTAGTTTTTTTAATAAGCGGCCACATCTGCTGTTTTCCATTATTGCTCTGCTCTTTGTCCTGGGTGCTATCGGCCTTATCACTATGCCGAAAAACCTTTTCCCCGATGCGGATCGCCCCCAGGTTATCGTCATCACCCAGGTGCCTGGATCAACCGCCGAGGTTGCCGCCGGTACGGTCTCCAAACCCATAGAAAATGAAATCGCCCGTTTAAGCGAAGTGCGCGAGATCAGTTCAGTCAACGTGGCCAATTTCTCCATTGTTAAAGCGGAGTTCGAATACACTAAGGGCCTGAATGCGGCAGCCGTCGATGTGGCCAATGCTCTGTCCATTGCCCGGGCCGATCTACCCGCCACTGCCAATCCGGCCATATATACCGCCGGTTCGTTTACTTTGCCGGTAGAGGTGGTGGCCTTAAGCCCCAAAAGCGATCTCCTCAGTCTTGGCGATATTCGTAAGATTGCCGACTCATTTATTAAACCTGCCCTTCTTGCCAACCCGGGCATAGGTAATGTTGAGGTCTTCGGCGGCCACCAGAGTGCCCTGGAGATAGCGATTGATCCTTTGCGTCTGCAACGCTATGGACTTGCCGTCGATAGCCTGGCAAAAACCATTATGGCAGCTAACCAGGATATCCCGCTTGGTTTTGTCAAAGGTCCCGACGGGTTCTTCACTCTGACCTATTATGGTGAGCAGACCAGTGTCGCAGCCTTATCCGGACTCAGAGTTTCACCTAACCTGAGACTTGGTGACGTAGCAAGCATCAAGTGGGCCACCCAAAAGAGGTTTTCCGGATACCTCGGTAACGGTAAAGGCGCAATAGCCCTTGCCATCCAGCGGTCTCCCGGCGGCTCCGTGCTGAGCGTAAGCAACACAGCCCGTGCGGAAATAGACAAACTTAAACATCAGTACCCAAATATCGACTTCCAGATTGCCGATACCCAGCGCAACCTGATCGAGACGGCCAATGACAATATGCTGGAGGCTCTCCGTGACGCGATTATCTATACCCTGCTGGTACTGCTTTTTTTTCTGGGAAATTTTCGGGCAATTCTTGCCGCGGGCCTCTCCATTCCGCTGGTCTTTTTTTCGACTATGGCGGTGATTTATCTTTTGGGTGGCGAGCTGAACATTGTTGTTTATACAGCTATCATTCTGGCTCTCGGTATGCTGGTGGATGATGCGGTGGTGGTGCTGGAAAATATCGAACGTCATCTTGGTGAAATGCACGAAGATCTTACAACCGCTATAGAACAGGGGACAAAAGAAGTTATTGCGCCGATCTTTGCCGGTACCGTGGCCACCATTGCCGTCATGTTCCCTCTTATGTTTGTAGGCGATTTCCCCGAGCATATCTTCAGGACCTTAATAGAGACACTGATCATTGCCCTCTTGGTCTCGTATTTTCTTTCCATCACCTTCATCCCCAAACTGTCGGTCTACCTGTATCGCAAAGGCATTAAAAAGAACCGGGTAGAGCTCTTCTTCGAGACCCTTTATGAAAAAAGTGTAGGGCGTCTCGTTGCACCCTATGAAGGAGTGCTTCATTTTTCCAACGGTCGTTTTTCGAAGCTCAGAAAATTCGTCCTGACGCTGGGAGTGTTGGTCATTCTGGTGCTGAGTCTGAAAAATGTCATGCCGATCATTGGTAAAGACGTGATGCCGCCGATGGATACCGGGATTATAAAGGCGCATGTGGCTTTTTCTGCCAATGACACCGTTGAAAGCGCTGAAAAACGCATTGCACCTTTTCTTACCTGGCTGCATAGCCGGAAAGAGGTAGTAATGAGCTCGGTGGCCTTTGGTGGTGAGGTTGGGGTTTTGTCACTGGGGAGCGGTAACCTGCCGGCTGAAGCAACCTTTACGGTCAACTGTGTCAACCGCTTTGATCGAACAAAAAGTCTCTGGCAAATCGAAGATGAGATACGTGACCGGCTCAACACCCTTCCGGGAATCAAGAATGTCGATGTGTATGACTTTGGTGCGACCGCCATGTCATCGATAAAGGCGCCTCTTGATGTCCGGTTAATGGCTCCGGACTATCATGACCTCCCTGAAATGGGACACAAAATTGCGCGGGCGCTTGGTGGCATAAAGGGCCTTACCAGTATGTCTCTTTCCTGGGATCGGGATTTTAATGAGGCAGAGGTGGTCATTGATACCAATAAAGCACTCAGCTATGGATTGAATCCTTTTGCCATTGCAGCGCAGATCCCCATAAAAGGGCAGATTGTTTCACTGCTGGGCAATTTCGTCACCATGAACACCCAGCCGGTGCGGCTCTATCTCAAGGGTGAATTCAACGCCAACCTGCAGAGCCTGCGCCTGCTCCCCATAGCAACAAGTGACGGCGGCAGTGTTCCCCTGGAGGCTGTGGCCGATATTCACCAACAGCTGACCGCGGCAAAAATCGAAAGGGACCGGATGCTTTACAGTCTTGATGTCAGCGGGTATCGCAGCCTGCGGCCCATTACGCACATTACCTCCGACGCAGATGCAATGCTCCGGGCATCAATTCCAGTGGTGTCATCGTCAGTCAGGAAGGCGATATTGCCCAACTTAACGATTCGTTTAAACGAATGATCAAGGCCATAGGTACCGGCATTATCATCCTGATCATGGCGCTGATTGCCATCTACCGGTCAGTACGTTTGTCTCTGGTCATGGTGGTCGTGTTGCCGCTGTCCATGATTGGCGCTTCCTGGGGCATGCTGCTCTTTGGCAAGCCAAGCTGTATGCCGTCCATGGTGGGGATACTGCTGCTCTTTGGCATTATCATTAAGAATTCAATTCTGCTGATCGATTTTTATCAGCATTACCGGAAAAAAGAAAGCGCGTTCGACTCGGCCCTTGAGTCGGTGCGTGTTCGTTTCCGCCCCGTCATGATGACGGCCTTCGGCACCATTGCCGGTATGATTCCCATTGCCCTGGAACAGGCAGTTGGCCTGGAACGCCTCTCACCGCTTGCCGATGTTGCGGTGGGTGGCTTGATTGTCGGGACTTTGCTTACCCTTATTTATGTGCCGATGTTTGCCTACGGCTTGGACAGCGACCAAGAATCGCCACAGACAACGGATGCAGCGGAACCCAATTTGGTTGTGTGAATAAGACCAGAAACATTCAATAGGCGAGTATATGCCTAATGTATCTTAAAAAAAAATGGGGACTAAAAAGAATACCCCTTTGTGGGGTTTTAGAGAACCAACCTTGCAGTAAAAAACTCAAATAACAAAACAAAGGAGAATTACCATGGTTCAGGTTCAATCTAGTTGTGGTTGTGCATGTAATAACAATACTCCACTAAAACTTATATATGCTTGTTCAGGCGCTGCAGACGTCGGAGAATTATCAGATCAGGCCGCTCGCAAATTGTCAAAAAACGGCGCGGGTAAGATGTCATGTCTTGCCGGGATAGGTGGTCGGGTGAGCGGATTAATGCAATCCGCCGAAGCTGCCTCGGAAATCCTGGTCATGGATGGTTGTAAACTGCATTGTGCCTTAAAGACTCTGCAAGAGGCAGGTTTTAAAAACATAAAGCACCTTTGCCTGGATGATCTTGGCTTTAAAAAGGGAAGTACGGAAGTAAATGATGACAGTATCGGCAAGGTAGTTCAACAAGCAATAACCATACTTTAGGTCGCATAATGATACTGCATTTAAGAAGAAGTCTGAGTGTGTTTTTGCTACCTCTGTTTTTCACGCTGCAAGTGGCGACGGTGGCCAATGCCGGCAATACAACATCGGCTGGTCAAATTCCGGTACCGGGAATGGTTACAGTGGTCGATTTGGGTGCAAAGAAATGCATCCCTTGCAAAATGATGGCGCCGATCCTGGAAGATCTGGAAAAAGATTATAAAGACCGGGCGGCAATTGTCTTCATCGATGTTTGGGTGAACCCGGATGCAGGCAGGAAATTTGGCATACGGTCCATACCCACACAAATATTTTATGATGCCGAGGGAAAAGAAGTTCTCAGACATGAAGGCTTTTTTGAAAAAGCCGGTATTGTTGCTGAATTGCAGAAACTTGGCGTTAAATAATTATGGATCAGGTTTTTCTAACAATCAATTCCTGGATGAGCCAGGGGCTTTTATTAGGAGCCCTTGGCTGTTTTTTGTGGGGCATGGTGAGCGTTTTGTTTAGTCCATGCCACCTCGCCTCGATACCTCTTATCGTCAGTTATGTTGCTGGCCAGAATCAGGTTATAGAGGGGCGTAAAGCTGCTCTTTACGCTGCATTGTTCACTTCAGGACTATTCATTACCATAGCAACGATAGGAATTATTTGCACGCTGCTGGGCAGGATGCTTGGTGATGTGGGGCCGTATATGAGTATTGTCGTAGGAACTATCCTTGTCTGGGTATCACTCGATTTTCTTGGTGTTGCCAAGTGCCATATTTCCGGCGGCTTGATGTCGAAAATCCAGGTAAAAGGACTGACCGGTGCGTTCATTCTTGGGTTGGCGTACGGCATTCTTTCCGGGTCGTGCACTTTTGGCTTTATCGCTCCTATTCTGGCAATCATAACTATCCAGAGCAAAATAATGACGGGCACCATATTTATTATTCTATTCGGAATAGGTCACTGCATCCCCATCGCCCTCGCCGGCAGTTCTACCGCTCTGGTAAAAAGGTTCCTGCAGAACAGTACCTGGAGCAGAGGAAGTGCTCTCTTTCGAAAATTGGCAGGTATCTGCATCGGTACCCTTGGACTCTATTTTGTCGGGCAGCCGATAATGAATATGATTTGACGACAATTCTTGTAAAAAAACGAAGAAAAAATGGTATTAATGTTTACAGATCAGGAAGTTATGAAAATTTCTTCAGGACAGCGCACTGTCCTGGAGGTATTTTCATCCACGTTTTTGCCAAGACACTTTGGTCCGTCTCAAATCTGATAACCTCGTAAAATCCTTAAATTTAAGATGGCTAAGTAAAAAGCTTCATATGCGAGGCGCGAAAATTTACAATCATTTCGGCGTACTAAGGTACGTCGTAATGATTGAAAATTTGCAGCAACGAAGCAAATGAAGAGTTTTTACGACGCCATCAAATCTTGATCTTCATCTTGCGTATAAAGAGATCGACAGCAATACCGACACCAAAGGCCCAGCCCATATTCGGGACGGCCAGGGCAATGCCTGCGATCAACAGGGCGACGAAATATTCCTCATTGGTTTTGAGACTTCTCAAAAGCGGACACAACTCCAGTCCGGCGAAAACCAGGAGTACGCCAAGGACGGATTGGGGAATGATGGACAACAGGGTAAAGCCGAATTCCCCGAGCACCAGGGCCACGACCACAAAGAAGATGCCGATCATGATCGGTGCCCCGCCGGTTCTTGCGCCGAAACGAAAATGAGCCGCCAAACCACCGGTGCCATGACACATGGGCACTGCCCCAAGAAGTCCTGCTGGAAGGTTCATGAGGCCCATGGAAAACGCGAATTTGCCGGCCTTGGCTTTGCGCAGCTCCGGGTTGCCGCTGAAGAGCGCGGTGCAGGTGTCGGCCGTGCCGACGCAGGCGTTGCCGATGGTTAAGGGAATCTGCGGCACAATCAGCATGATGGCGGCAGTCCAGAAATCCGCCAGGGTGGGTTTGATGAAATGCATGTCGGTCGGACCGAGAGAAAGCGTCAGTCCGGACAGGCCCCCCAAGGCGATTCCCGAGCCAATACCGACAGCCAGTGCGACCAAAGCCGCCGGGAACTTTTTATTGTCCAGAAGGAGCAGCACCAGACCGAAGACCACGATGCCGATGATTAGGTTGACCGGTAAACCAGCCAATTTGCCCTGCATGCCTGACATAAAAATATCTTTATGCACGATGAGTTCGATGCCTTTCTTGAGAAAAATGAGGCCGAGTGTCAGTTGGATGCCCCGGACAACAGCTTGGGAAAACAGCTTGGCCAGCTGGTCGATCATGCCGGTAAGGGAGGCCGCCAGGAGGAAAACAGCGAAAATGATGCCCGAGGCGCCGATCACCGATTCAGTAATGACCGCCGGATAGGCGATGGCGATGGCCCCGACCGCCTTCAGCGGCTGTACTGGTATCGGCAGGCGAAAATAGTATCCGGAAACCAGGTAAAAGAGTCCGAAGGTCAGGAAGACCGATGACGGACTCAGTTTGTTGATGAAAATCATGGCCACCACAATCGGCAGCAGGGTACCCAGGTCGCCGAAGGCACCGGCCAGTTCCACCCGGTCAAACCGCAGGGTCCGTGCGGACGGTTCGGTGTCCGCTTGCTGGGATGAGCCCGCACTCTGAACTGACCGGATTTTATTATCGGGTCCTTTATTCATCTCCGCCACCTCCCATTTATTGAAAGATTGACATCGTCACGCACATTGACACGTTAATTTTAATAATCGTGACTGTAATTTATTTAATCTCTCATCCGCTATCTTGTCAAGGCTTTTATTGGAAGCAGATTGCCAAAGAGGTTCGATGTGGTTAAACTCAGACGATACTTATTCCTATTAATTTCATAACTAAAGGGAATTGCATGAAAGATACCGAAAATACCCTCCCTCCAAACCATGGACGCCTCTTTCCGGTTGCGGATTCCGAACGGTGTTTGGACACCAAGCAGCTCCATGACCTTGAACAGTCCTTTCGTCGGTGGGCCAAGTCCTCCAAGAGGCCGGATCACAGGCACTCGAGAGAACGTATCCTCCTCATTTTTCTTCTCATCAGGTATACGGGAGCCCGGTTGAACGAGGTTCTTACCCTTGATCCGGCCCAGGATTTCCACCTCGAAAAACATACGATCTGCTTCGATAAACGAAACGGCGGCAAGGATTTAAGTAGTCGAGAAGTGCAAATTCCCGAGACCATTTCCACCGATATCCGGATAATGACCGCGGATTCGGAATCGAAGTGGCCTGGCGGCTCCATTTTTCGCATCGATCCCGCGCACGTCCGCCGGAAATTTTATGAGCAGGCCATAGCGATCGGGATTCCATCTTCTCTCGGTGCCCCCGAAACCATCCGAAAATCCCGGGCGGTGGAGCTCATGCAGAGCAATATGCCTTTGCCGGTCATCCAGAAGATCATGGGCCACTCAACTCCCAACCTTGCAGCGTCCTACGTGGAGTTCTCCGACACTGAAATCAGCAAGGTGGCAAAATATTTCGCCGACCGCGAAAATAAGCGCAAGACCAGTGCCCGCAACTCCTTTTTCGGTAAAATCGGCGCCATCCGGGCAGGCGATATCCAGGCTGTCGTGGAAGTTATTTCGAGAAGCGGGAATATCGTTACCTCGATCATAACCAGCGATAGCCTGTCTCGTATCGGTCTCAAGCCCGGCATGCTTGTCACCGCAGAGGTAAAAGCGCCGTGGATCCAATTGTGCAAGGATCTCAACGCCCCCCATTGCTCGGCTGAAAACCTCTTTCAGGGAACGGTTTGTCGAATCACGACCGGCCGTACGACGGCTGAGATTGTCGTACGGCTTTCAGATGGCACCGAATTATGTGCCATTATTACCGAGCAGAGCCGGAAGAAGATGGATATCCAAGACGGAGATCTGCTGTGGGCATTCTTTGATGCTTTTACTGTTGTACTTCATGTCGATTGAGTGGTCGTTCGCGGGGTGTCCAGGGTAGTCAATCGTACCAATGCCATCTCCATTTTCATGCCGTTGTTGGCGCGGGGAAGCAACCTGAGAGGTTTTGTCGCAAAATATAAACACTGGAGTTGCCAGAGAGAGATTGTTGTTTAACATGCTTGGAGCGATCGCCCATGTAAAAAAATATTATTTTGATCTTCGGCTGATTCGTTTAGCTTATTCCAGTTCGGATTGCTCTGACGACTCTATCACCTGCAACCACAGCCGCTAAAGATAACTGGAGAGCGTTCTGATAATCTGGTACACTCTGCGATAATAGCGTCTTTGACCAGCTGCAAATCTTCATCTCCAAATTCAGTATTTTTCATGTTTTCTATTCCTAGATCTGCGAGGGATAGAATAAATTCCGGCTCATACGCTAATTTTTCAAGATATTTTCTGCCACATTGTTCTTTGCATCCATCCACAACAATAAAGGGTGGCCCACCGTTCGATTTATTTCCCAATCGCTGTAATTCCGTAATTCGTGTTGAGTAAACCCACTTCCCCTTGTCCTCTAGAATAAGCTCCTGGGCCGCAAGCAAAGTTAATCGACCAACATTAGAATTTCCTGCACAAGGAAATATAAAAATTTTATCCTGCGTAAAAGAATGCTGCTTCATTAGTAGATTGTGTGTTGAATGTAGAGGTCAAGATAGTTTTTGTGATGCTGTTATTCAAAGCGAAACTGGGATAGATAGTCCTGCAATAACAGTTTCTTTTGCGGATCTATTGTGGGACAGTCGTTGTGGTCTTTACTGCCTTCTATCACTCGGACAGCAAAAACCATACAGGTTGGTTCATTACATTGTTTACAATTGGTTTTCGGCAGCAGTTTCAATACCTCAATCATGACTGGTTGACGCATGCTTTCAGTACTTGGCTCTATCTCATGTCGCTTTTCCCAGGTTTCATTAATTTCCCGCTGCAGCCATGCGACTATTTTTTCAGCTTCATTGCCGTCCCGCAGGGCATTAACGGCAATTTTTTTTGGATGAATGGTAATCAGTTTTCCATAATTCTTTACCATAAGTGACGGTGGTTCCCGGGTGTATACAAATCCGCCGAGAACAGTATTGAGAAAAGGAAGAACCTCACGAACATCATTTTCAAGATGAGCAAAGCAATGCACTCCCTTGGCTGCCGAATCACATTTCGATTTAAAGATCTCAAGAGTATATCCTGTGAGTAACATCTATTCCCCCAAATTTATTGTGATCTTAACTCCTGCACCATCTTTTACGCGTACATGGCAGACACCGGCAAGAGTCTTCTTTTCAAAAGGAAAATAATGTGCCGGCCTGGTCGCTTTCAACTCGAAAATGTTTGTAAGGAAGCAAACAGTCGGGACATATCCAACAGCAGGAGACGCCCGGAAACTATCACAAGGAGGGTTCCATGAACATACTTTACTTCATCGGTCTGGATATCCACAAGAAGGTTATTGCGTTTTGTATTAAAGCTATGGATGGACACTTTGTGGCAGTTGGGCAGATTAATGCCACGAGATTTAGATTGTCATCAAACGGCAACGGCTCGATGTTGTCATTTTCCAGTCGGCTCACGTGCTCTTCTTCACTAGTCGCATCTGTGATCTTTCTGGATATACGTAATTAAATCGTGATCTGAATTATGGTATAATAGGTTATCAACATCCTAATCAGAACGGCAGATCGAGTGCCTTGCAGAGAAAACCCATATATGGCGCAGCCTGATAGAAGCGCCGGATCATCAGTGGCAGCAACCCTGCCTTGGTTACCTGTTCCGAGACCAAGGGTGCCAGCGCGATGAAGTCCTTGCGCCGTAAGTCTTCGATCAGGGGATGATCCTTTGAAAAACCGCGTGGCGGCCTGACAAGAGAATCGCCCGAGAGAGTAAAATGACGCCGGAAGTCCTTATCGTCACGGGCTGCAAGCCAGGCGGCGCTCCGCTTTGCTAGAGCCTCGCGTATTTTAGCCAGGGTTTGGGTGTCCGGATGCCACAAACCGACACCGAGAAAACAATCGTCCGGCTCGATGTGCAGGTAGAAACCCGGTGCGTGGATGTCTTTGCCCCGCTCGTGGCGAAATTGGATACCGATATTCGTCTTGTAGGGCGTTTTGTCCCGGCCGAAGCGGGTGTCTCGTTGAACCCGCATTAGAGAACCACCCACCTTGCTTGGCTGCGCTGTAAAATGCCGCGAAATGGCGGGCAACTTATTCGCCGTGTCGCCGATCAGTTGTATCGCCGGCATGCGGACGGTTTCCTCATACTCCTGCTGATTCGTTTTGAACCATTCACGGGTGTTGTTTTCTGCCAGAGTCTTCAGAAACGTAAACGTCCGGGCTGTGAAATACTGCCGTTCTTCAGGATGTTTCATGGAATTGCCCCTATTCTTTTTCAAGGTAAGGCCGTGGTGAGAAAAGGCCGACATAACACTGGTATCTCAAAATAGAATTCGGCAACATCTCAAATTCATTACTTTTTTTCATGTTTTTTCAGATTGTTACAAACCTAGATACCGTTAAATTATATCAAATAACAGTAAGAACCAAGTTAAAACCAAGCATGGGAAGCAGCGTGCTCATGGCAGCCTCATCTTGCCGGTCGGCGGCAAAACCCAATATCGGTTTGCAATGAGGAGCCACAGCAACCCCTTAAATTCGAAAATCACTGTGCAGGTTCCACCAATGTTCCCGCAACGCCTGCTTGTGTTCATCATCCATCGGAAGGCTGGTAAGCTCCTCCGACCAAAGGGTACGAGCCTTATCCAAGGTATCAAAGAGGTGTGGTTTGACGGCACGCCAGGGGATACCAGCCTTGGCGGCCCACAGCTGAAAGTGTTCCATAGACGCCTTGTACCATTCTTTATTTTTTCCCAGACTCAAGGCATACTTTCGCTCGTTCCCCATGTATACTCTGGTTGTAACAATATCGTATGCAGGCGATAGTTCCGGTGTAATGGTGTCGGGATAGATCAGGCTCCAGTTTTTCAGATGGGCATCGCCGTTTGCCAGAAGTATATTTACGAGAAGGCGCCTGGCGAACTGCTGCACATTGTCAAGACCATGACCCGTAAAATTAAAGAGTATCTTGCCTATCTGTTCATAACTTGCGCTGTCGTACTTCTCATGCGGGTATTTCGTCAGCACCTGGGCAAAATCTTCGGTATGAATACGCTCCTGCCCCTGACGGTCGAAACGGCGTATGGCAAAGGCGAATTTTTCATCAGGCAGGTTAATTTGAGGAAGTTTATCCAGCTTCGCCACCTCAACAAGCTGAATCTCCGGAATATCCACACCGGCAAGCCCTGCAAGACGCATTGCACTATACTCATTCAGCGGAACATTTTTATGTCGTGTTGAAGGGGGCTTAACAATCCAATCGCCGAGATCACCGGCCTCGGTTGTATGATAACGTCCGTTCTGCCTGCGCATGGAAAACTTCATTTGCACCCCTGCCAACGAAAAATGATGTACGCCTTCCTCAAAGGTAATCTCTACCGACTCGGGCGCATTCTCGTGCTGCAGAACGTAGGCAGGCACATTGTCAATTGCCACCTGCGTGGCAACCAGAGCGCCCGGCAGGTCGCCGCCCAGATAGCCCAGGAATTGGAATTCATCGTCGATATGCACCTTGAGCCCTAAAGCGAGCATTTCCCTCAAGGCACCCTCCGGCAAAAGATTTGAGAGTATGGGATGGAGACGTTGACGCTTAACCCACTGCACGGAAAGTAATATTTCCGCATTGGGAAAATCAGGATGGGTAATCAGGCTAAAAGTTGGACGCCTGCTGTTTTCCCGAAACTCCGGAGCAAATATAAGAACATTTCTTCCAGAGCGGTAACCTGCGACAAAGCCGACTCTATGGCCATGTAGGGTAAGCTCCAGAAAGCTGACTCTGTCTCTACGAATCAATCTTTCTCCTCCAGAATATTCTGCCAGGGATTATCAACCAGATCCTCTTTATCCTGAAAATCCTCTCCGGTATCTGTGATCTTTGCCCTCCCCTGCAGGATTTCCCGAACAGCACCCAGCATTTCCTTCGGAATCAGCATCAGTTCCATATCCAGCCCTTTGGCCAACAGCGTCAAGGTATCCAGGCGGGGATTTCCCTTTTTCTCCAGCTGGTTATACTGCTGCCGTGTCATTCCAACTCTCCGCAGCATATCCTTCTGTAAAAGCCCAAGCTCTTTTCTTCTTTTTCTCAGTTGTTCGAGTATCACGTTGGTCTCACCAAGAGAAATTTATATGTTTCTTTGTTTTAATAAAGAAACATATATGATTCTTTTTAACCCATTGCAATATATTTGTTGCTTTTATGGTGATTGATCCAGATTTTCAGGAGGTTGGGCGTTGTCAGGACGCATTGATTTTTGAACTGGGATAACGGAATAGCGGTGCATCGTCCAGCCTATAATAGGCTTTCCCGTTAAACCCTGACTCCCGAATCCTTGGACTGATTTATCCCGCCCGAAACCAGAGGATTGATAAGCCCGGCGGAGTTCTTCCAGTGGAGAACAACCGTTTTTCACACCAAATACTTCCCAGGCAATACACAGCGGCAACGTGCTGTATGTTACAAAGAAGCCTCCACCTGCTATATGATTAAAAGGGCGCTTAAGCTTAAATAGAAAAGGCATGCCTATAGGGACATTTCTAAATGGCGGTGTTGCGCTTGGTTGCCGGAAATTGACTTCATCAGGTCGAATTTTCGACAGATATTTAAACCACTGATTATCAGTAACCCCAATCCAGAATTTCATAGTTGCCCCTCATGGCATATGGCCTTTGCAGGGATAATGAGAACCGAGTCGACTTTATGGGCCGTTTTATCTCACGGATAGCCAATACTCCCTTTCAAACCACTAAGCCGATCATAGACCTGACTGCAGATCCATTTGAAAACCAGTTTCTGCAATTCCGGCTTGCTCATATAGTCGGCAATTTTCACATTAACCCGGATAGTGCGGGACGTTACAACAATGCCTGCCGCACCTCTCCATTACCGATGAGTTTGGCAAACTTTTTATAATTATGCTGCTCGCGCCGGATGCGACCGGCTGGAATTGCCGAGTGAATTCTCTGCTTATCGGCAAAGGCGATAAGAGCTGCTGCCGAACAACTTCCAGCCAAGCCGGATTCCCGCCATTGATCGGTCGGAATGAGCATCTCGGATGCCCAGCGGTCAGCCTCGCCTTCAACATCAACTTCCGCCTGGCAGTCCAGATCGTCATAAAATAGTTCCCAGTCGTCCCGGCCAAGGTGTAGCGCGAGATGGGCCAATTCATGACACAAGGTAAACCAGAAGTTATCTAGTCGGTCATAACGAAGAGTCAGGGCAATAACCGGTGCCCCCGTGGGCAGAAACATGGCGGCACCATCCAGGTGTGTGCCGGACAAATGTCGCTCAAAAACGATATGAATGCCATTTTTTAGAAGGAATTCTCTCGCCAAAAGAGGGCCATTATCAAAATAGCTGAGCTTCACCAAATCACGAGCAAATTCAGGCGTAATGCTATCGGTTTATAGGCCGGAATATTCTGCTCCATAGCGAGCAAGTGACACCCGAATACGCCAAGCAGTAAGAGGATATCCATTGGAGTTGTCACGCCCGCGAATATGCTGGCGCATGAGTGCAGGATGCAAAGCGTTGTTGCCGAGAGGAGCGGCCCATTTACTGAGTAACTCTTCGGCATGCTCTTTTGCTTCCTGTAAAGTGCCTGCAAACCGCAGCCATTTGCGCTTTAGCATTTCGCTTATCGGAAAGCTGCTCCATTCAAGTCCTTCGGGGATTTCCGGAAGCTCAGCCTCAGGTTCCTGTAGAAGCACTTCGGCGGGAATCCCGAGGCCTGTATGCAGCTTACGAATCATACTCAAACTGAAAGGAGCGCTTGCCGGCAAGCACTTCGGAAACCTTGCTCTTGCTGCCGATAAACTCGACCAGATCTTTTTGTTTAAGACCTTGCTGCTCCATCCTGAACATAATTGCACTGACCGGATCGGGCAGGGCTATGGGATACTTCTGTTGCTCATAGAGTTCCACCAGAGTGACGAGAAGCTCGAACTCGTTGCCTGCAGCGGTATCCGGCACCGCCTCCATCAGCTGATCTATCCGGGCAAGAGCCAGCTCATATTCTTTTTCGGTTTTAATTACTTTGGGCTGCATTAGATCTCCTCCGCATCAATTTGATCGTACTCTTTGTGAGTCCCTAAAAAGCGGATATAAATTGTGGAAAACGGATAATTAATCCTTACAATCAGCCGGTATTTGTTACCACAGACATTAAAGACAACTCTGGAATTTTTCAGAACATAGGCACCTTTGTACTGGGCTTTAATGGCAGCTCTTGAAATTATTGGTTTGTCCCTGATTTCCTAGTATTCAAAGATGGCGACATCGCGCAGAGCTTTGAGGAACTGATCGAGCATCCTCATGCAGCACCTCCAGCATTCAGAGCTTCCAGCCGTTTTACCCAGGCGTGAAACAAAGGGCATTCCCTACAGATGGTATCCAAGCCAATATCAAGGGCAATCAAAGAACCATGAACCATTTTGTCGTAGGTATCGCAGACAGCCAAGATGCGCTTGGAGGGTGCAGTGGTTTGACCGTCATTAATATGTTCAGGTGTGCTAAAGCCATCACGAACATTGGTTAAGGTCCTGATAATATCCGCATCATCGAACCAGGCGGCAAAAGCGGTCGGCGCACTGAAGAGCAAACCTTCGAACTCATGAACAATGATGTTTGCAATAAAATTGAGCTGCCCTATATCCGTTTGAAAAGCCTTTTCAACGGCTTTGGCTCGCGCCATTGAATCACCTGCCATGGCCATGGCAGGAAAGTCGGAAGGCAGACCGTAGTAATCCAGTAGGGTTGTTACCCAGGCTGTTGGATCCTCCTTGCACTTGTTCTCGACCTGCCACTTAATCTTCCCGTAGGATGATACGCCGCCCTTACCCTGCGGCCCCGTGCGGACAATAATCGGGTTCAACCAGATGTTCATCCGTTGGAAATGAGGCGCCAGTACCTCGCGAACAAAGACATCTTCGGTTTGTCCCTCACAGAAAACATGCACCCGAGTCATCTTGTAGGCCTCCCACCCAGCACATTTTTCTGCCAGAGTTCGCCCAGTGAATATTCATTGAGCCAGTTTTTCAAAGCGTTGGAGTCGAGTCGATGAAGGTGAGTGTAGCCCTCCGTTCGATCAGCCACAATGACATCTTCAGACGAAAACTCGTTCAGAAGGTCAGTTGACTGAGTTGAGACAATCACCTGGCGTTTTTTCGAGGTCGAGCGCAGAAGAGATGCAAGCAGGTTGATCGCAAAGGGGTGCAGCCCAAGTTCCGGTTCATCAATCAGAATAGTTTCCGGCTGTAGCTCTTCCGGTTGCATCAGCACCGTGGCCAAGCAAATAAAGCGCAGGGTGCCATCAGAAAGAAGATGGGCCTTAAATGGAACATCTTCCCCTTTTTCCGTCCACTCGAGCTCTATCTGGTCATTACTGTTTGGCTGAGGACGGAGCAGGAAATCACCAAAGAATGGCGCAACCAACCTTATGATTTTTATGATCCGTTGGTAATGGGACGGATGCTGATCCTTGAGAAAATAAAGAAATGCCGCCAGATTCCGGGCATCTGGACGGAGGTAAAGGTTATCGTTTATACCATGCCGTTGTTTTACCAAGGCGCTTTCACTGGTGTCATGAAAGTGATATACCCGCCAGCTTTTCATTGCCCGAATAATAAACTGCTTAATTCCCGACTTATGAGACTCGACATTGGTTTCAAAATGACCGGATCCGACGCTTTTATCGCCGCTCACATTCCACCACAGATTTTCCTCGGCAAACATCATGCGGTTGTCCTGGGTCGGTTCCAGGACGAACTTGTAGCCGTTATTGCCAAAATAGAGTTCTGCAATGAACTTTTCTGTCTTCTTTCTGCCAAAATGCAGAAGCGCATCAGGGCCACCCTGTTTACTGACATAAATCTGGAGCTTGCCTTCCAGCATTTGCTGGATGAGACGGAAAAAACCAATAAAGTTGGATTTCCCAGCGCCATTAGGACCGATCAGAATATTCAATTCTCGCAGTTCCAGGTCACATTCGCGAATGGACTTAAATCCGCGCAGCACAAGCCGTGATACTTGATTTGGATTCATATTTACGCCTCCTTGTCCCTTACAGTGCATTTTCCGCCAGGGGCAGGTGGGGACCATTGATGTGGTCGTTGTTGAAGACAGCGATAACTAATCATTCAAGGGAAAAGTGATATCATCCGAATATTACATATAAAATCATAGCATCTCGTTTGTAAACAACAAGTTTTATGCACAACAACATACAGAGTGTTATTGAGCAAATTTTATGTTACTGAACTTTGATGGACTCGTAAAAAGCCCGATCTACTTCGTTGTAGGTCTGAAACGGCAATTAGCTGTACCATATGTACTACCTAATTGCCGTTTCAGACACTACGCCTCGTATATCGAGCTTTTTCCAGAGTCCATTCCTACGCACAAATTGACTTTTTACGACGCCATCAACTTTGACAAACTCGAAAAAACCTGACTTTTCGGATGGCTAAGTAAAAAGCTTCATATGCGAGGCGCGCAAATTTTCAATCATTACGGCGTACTAAAGTACGTCGTAATGATTGAAAATTTGCAGCAACGAAGCAGATGAAGAGTTTTTACGACGCCATCAACTTTTATTGCAGCGTTTTTCTCAGCCAGCGACAGATGATGGTCATTGATCCGGTGGCTTTTGGAGACTGATATAAAGGGCAGAATCCACGTCCTTGCCGCGGCCCTTGTTCCAATTGATGTTGGATTTGTCGCATAAACACCTGGCGCCATGCTTGCCAAAATCCAGCCCGGCAAGGTTGTCGCCCCGGTCTGACAGCCAGCAATTATTTTCTTTAGCATCGGTTTTAGCTAACTACTAGGGAGTATTCTTTTAGGCTCTTCGAAAACATGGGGAGTGTCCCGAATGGCGCTAGTTTAAGCACGGTTTATTTCTGAAATTAAAAGGAAAACCGATGGCAGTGATGCAGTTGAGCCTGCAAAACAGCAGCAAGAAATTGAGTAAAAATACCTTATACTAGCGCCATTCGGGAGTGTCCCTCATTTTTCCTCATTTTTATATCGACCCCAGTCATTCCCTCAAAGCTCAAACTTGGATAAATTTGTTGGCTTTTCAGTACAAACAAAGATATTTTATATAGCTCATCTACCACGTGTGGAAGGAGTAACGAGGCCGTCCTTTGGGGCGGCTTCAGCTTCCTGAGCTTTGTTTTCACCAGTATTCCTCATATCCCCTCTGCAGTTTCCGTTGCCTGTGCGGCTGTTCAACCAGGTAGGCCGTCCACAGCAGGATGTATTCCCCACGATCAGCCAAAATGACCAGGTAATTCTCCTGAACCAACCATAAGCACACCCGTTCCTCACAACGTCGCCGGTTGCGCCAGACTTTAATCGCTGGTTCTATCTAATGTTTGAACAGAATTAGCTAATCGTCGCTCTTGTCCAAATGGGGTGGTGTAAAAACGTTGCTCAATGCCGTAAAGCAGAAATTTCAGTTCGTTGTCCGTTGAAATCTCAAATTTATTATTTTCTTTATCGAATTTGAGTTTTTGTTCGCAGTAGCCATCTATGTAAGACAGCATACTGGATTTATCATTATCCGACATTGCCTCTAGAGTCGTCATAGCAAGTGCTATGCGTTTCCGGTTTGGTTTTGAAACTCTACCTACATTGTAGTCTTCACTCAACTCAATGAAAGACTCATCTAAAAACTGTTCAACCTCATCTTGAGTGGCCTCTTTGTAGAGCTCATCTATCCCTTTAAATATGCTGGAAATAGTTGCCAAATTACGAAATATGAGCGCGTCAGGAGATCGCAAATAAACAGCATCAGGTTTTGAATTGACCACCAAACGATTTTCGCATTCCTCGACCGTGGCTACTTCGCCGAAACTGACAGTTTTTCTTCTAAGAAATAATGATGGCGTGATTTTCTGGAAGTAAAAATCGTCACCCTGCACTGAAAACAGGTAAGCGATTTTGGCAAACTGCCCCTTCATTAAGTCATCGTAGTCTTTGGAGTCAAAATCGCCCCGTATAAGATCAATACAAAATGGTTTCTGACTAAATTCTTCGATTTTGAACCATGCATCTTCATCAAGATTGTGGTCGGGGTTGAACTCCACACACCCGGTAACATCGACGGCAACAGCTTCAAAGAGCGTATGGTCTGAGACCAACTTAAAAAACGGTTTCTTGCGCAGCCCCCTCACTTTTGCTAATACATGATCCATCTTTACCCCCGTTCAATAAACGTGTAATTGTTAATTCTTCGCGCTGACGAAATCTTAATCTCATCTGGCTTCTTGTATTTTTGGCGGCTGATCAGAAAGATGGCGGTGCCGTTTTTAGTTCTGATATTGTAAAATTCATAGCCGAATATCAAAAACAGCGGGTTGAAATAGAGAGCCTGGGATAAAAAGGTAAAGATGAAGAGCACGCCGTAAACAAAACACAGGGCCTCCCTGCCTCCTATGCTTAACGCCACGAAAAAGTAGCCCAGATAACTTGGCAAAAAGCTATTGTTTGCGTGTTCAATTTCTTCCACATCACCCTTTTTGAACTCATCTTTTCCGAGATAGGAACTCAGTAGAATACTCAATCCTGTAAGGGATACAGGAAGCAAAAAGTAGAGCAGATAAGATACACCATTCGGCAATTGAACTAACCAGGAAATGCCGGGAAAGAAATGCCCTAACGTGTATCCCTTTTGCACAAGGAAAATGATCACCAACAGAGATGTGGCGTTAAAAGTGAGCAACAGCCGGAATGCAATGTTCATCATTTCACCATCACCTGGCCGTTCATCAGCATAGGCAGGAGCCAGTTGCGGAGTTGGGTGAGGTGGTAGTTTTCGTTGGTGTTGTTGGCTATTTTTTTATAGCAGGCTTCAACAACATTCTCAAAAAGATAAATAGCTTTTTCATCGGGATTAACTATTGGACAGATTTTGATATGATTGTTTGTGAGATTGTTTATGTTCGTTCCTAGGCATTGATTTTTTACGTATGCCTTAAACCAGTCTGATTGCAAAAAAGTATTAATAAAATATCTGCAGTTAGTATTTGCCGTTATCTTTGAGCAAAAGGCTCCGAAACCCAATGTTTCATCGAGATGATAGATACCATTTTTCCCAACGTGCTCTTTGCTACCACTAGACATTACAATCAATGTCTCAAACTTTGTTATGGTTTGGGTGGAACTAACCTTGCTAATAGGTACATAGACTAGATCATTGGCATCTATGATGTTTCTTGTAATATTGGTCGCCCGTAGGATGCCAATTGAATCCCTAGCGTCAGAAGTGCAGACATCTTCCTTTCCATATGTCACGCCTCTTTCAAGTACTACAAATTGACCAAGCAGACCGGCTTCCCAATCGACAGGGATCTCCCGTTTCAGGGTGGGGTTGTAGACCATCTTGCCGCCGGAGGATTTGTAGGGTATGCCGTTTTTGTCGGGCTTGTTTTGAGTGAAATCGAAGGGGAAGTCGAATTGCACGAACCATTAGTCGTACAGTGTTTTGGCTATGGCCGTAAGCTCAGCGTTGATGCGGTTGTTGCAGTCGATTTTGGCGTCGAGGGCGGAGAGGACGGCGGCGATTATTTGTTGATCTTCGAAGAGTGGATAAGGAAATTCGACCTGCTTGAGCCCAATGCCAGTAATGTGTTTGATTGTTGAACCAATAAAGTGTTTGTTAAGCTCCCCATTTCTTCCGGCTAAAAGTAATCGGTAATAGACAAATTGGTTACTAAAATCGTTGTTGACCCGTACCCGATGTAATGCTTTCTGGATTTTCATCTCGGGCACTTCATCTTTCCAGATCGCACAGCGCCCTGGTTCGCCACCCTCGCAAATCACAAGATCGCCATATTTTAAGCCATACCGATCTTGCTCTCTTTTCTCAAAGCGCATTTGATTGAGGTTTGAGAAATCGAAGCTTCCCCAGCGAACATTTATGTTTGCAAGGTATGGCTCAAGATCACCTTTGTTCTTTTTAACGTCCAACATTTTTCCAAGGCACATCTCAGAAATGTCACCGAGCTTTTTTATTACCCATCTACTCATAACTCAACCCCGCCAACTGCTTCAAGATCTCCTTTTCCAGTCCCGCCGACTCCTTGAACAGCTTATCAAGATTGTTGGTAAAGCCCTGCATCTTTTCTGCGAACTCCGCCGGAGTCAGATCCACATACTCGATCTTCACCTCAAAATACTGCCCAGCGCTGAGGGAATAATTCTTGGCGGCGATCTCCTCATAGCCACCACCACCGAAAAATCCTCCACCGCCTCGCTTGCCGTTGAAAGTGGCGATGATCCGGTCTTCCTCGTCCTCGTGAGCAAGGTCTTCTGGTTCTTGCCGTCCTTGACCTTGGTGCCCAGGCTGGAGGCATCGATCAGCACCACGCCGTTCGTGTTGGCATCGTCGATGAAGAGGATGGAGACATTGGTGCCGGTGGTGGCGAAGATATTGCTGGGCATGGAGACCACCCCGGCCAGCATCCTCTCATCCACCAGCTTCTGGCGGATCTTCTTGTCGATGCCGGACTGGGCGGTGATAAAGCCGGTGGGCACCACCACCGCCGCCTTGCCGCCCGGTTTCAGCGAGTGGATGATGTGCTGGATAAAGAGCTGGTAGATGGCCATCTTGTCCTTGGCCTTGTTTGGCACCTTGGGAACCCCGGCAAAGAAGCGGCCTGGTGTTCCTTGCTGTCCAGCTCATCGCGGAAATCGCTGAAATCCATCTTAAAGGGCGGATTGGAGACGATGTAGTCGAATTTCTTCAGCGCCTTGCCATCCCGGTGGTAGGGATGCAGCATGGTGTTGCCCTGGATGATGTTGGGGATGGAGTGCACCAGGTTGTTCAGGATCAGGTTCAGGCGCAGCAGGCTGGAGGATTTCTGCGAGATGTCCTGCGAGAAGATGGAGCAGCGCTGCTCGCCGATGGCATGGGCCAGATTCATCAGCAGCGTGCCGGAACCGGCCGAGGGGTCGTAGCAGGTGACGTTTTTGACCTTGCCGCGTACATCTTCCGGCACCAGGATGGCGGCCATGATTTTGGCCACCGCATGGGGCGTATAGTACTCGGCGTACTTGCCGCCGCTGTCCTTGTTGTAGTCCTTGATCAGGTATTCGAAGAGGGTGGCGTAGAAATCGTACTTCTGGGAGAAGATGCGCTCGAAGCTGAACTCCACCAGCTTGTTGATGAGGGCCCGGCAGAAGTCGTCGCGCTTGGACTCGTCGGTGATGTATTCGCTGACGCGGTCAAAGAGCATGACCTTGGCCCCGCCCTCGGTCTTGACCGCGAAGATCTCGTTGTTGGTGATGGCGATGTCGCGCAGGGTGTCGTCGAAGAGTTTGGCGAATTCCGGGGCGTTCTGGCGGCTGAAGAGGTGGGAGATAAAATGCTCCGGCTTCAGGCTTGGCGGTATCGGCGCCCATCTGCAGTTGCAGCATCTCCAGGTCGTCTGTCGCTGAGGGCGCTGATGGCCTGTTCCCAGTTCTCGGCCTTGGCCAGCTTGGGGTCGATCCGCTTGGCCTCGTGGGCGAACTTGTCGTTTAAGAACTTGTAGAGAAAAACCTGGGTGATGATCTTGAACTCGTTGCCGTCGTTGCCGAGGCCGTAGGTGGCGCAGATGCCCTTAAGGTTGTCGATCAACTGTTTGGTGCTCTTTTGAAAATCCTGCGTTACCACGGATGTGCTCCCCTTGTGCTGCCCGAGGTGAATTCATTCATATATTCGGTGACCACCAGCCGGTTGATGAAGCGGGAGGCGTCGGGATTGAGTTTGATCTTGTTTTTGTTGCGGAACTGGTCGATAACCAGAGGCATCATCATGCCTTCGAAGTAGCTTTCATTATCAATAAGCTGGGTGTTTTGCAACACCTGATCATCCGCCTGCAGCTTAACCCCGGAGAGCGCCTCAAAAATCCGTCGTTCCGTTTTTGTAAGTGTTCCCCGCTCCAACAGCCGTTTGTGGATGCGGGTATATTTGGCGTCACCATGATACTTGGCGCGGAGCCTATTGTTCCTGCGGTTTAGTTCCTTGACCTTATCGTAGATGTCGTTCAAGATCCCGATGTTGGCGTTCATCTCCTCCTGGGTGACTTCGCTCAGGTTTTTCTTTTTGAAAAGCCGCTCCAGTTCTTCCTTGAGGGTAATAAATTTTGGGTCCTGCTGATCGAAGTTATCGGCCAGGGCCTCGCGGGTCCGGCGCAGGGTGTTTTTCAGTTTATCGGCCAGGATCAGCTCTTCTTCCTTGACCTTGGTGAACATGAACAGCACGTCTTCCAGGGCGACATTGAGGAGATTGGTGGCATCGGCGCTGTTTTCAATGCTCTCCTTGAGGTTTAAGAGATCGAGGTGGTTGCAGGTTTCCCGGTAGAGCTGGCCCAGTTTCTGGAAATCGAGATGCCGCAGGAAGTCATACTGGCCCTGGAGCCGGATCAGGTTGTATAGGCTGCGGGCATCGGCCAGAGCCTTTTTCAGGGCCAGTACAGTTGCACGGTCCTGAATCTGGCTGATCTTTGCGGGAAAACTCTTCGGCGTTTTCAGTGTCGAAGCTGAACAGGATATCCTTGATCTGCTCGATTTCCTTGAATCTCCTCGACTGTTTTGAACAGGTGGGAGTAATGCTCCACCTCATCGCCAAGCTCGTCTTCAACTCTTTCAAATAGCCTGGTTGGTTTCCTCGAATTCCTTGCTGATGTCGGCAAAGTCCACCACGTAGCCATAGCGAAAATCCTTGTATGGACGGTTGACCCGGGTGAGGGCCTGGAGCAGGTTGTGTTTACGGATCACCCGGCCCAGGTAGAGTTTTTTTAACCGCTTGGCGTCAAAGCCGGTTAAAAGCATGTTGAAGACGAACAGCAGATCGATCTTGCCGGTCTTGAAATCCTCAACCCAGTCTTTTCGCTCCTCCTTGCTGCCGATATCGTGCAGGATCAGGGCGCCAGCTTTTGACCTTGTTGGCCTGCCTTTGCCGCTCGACATAGATGCCCTGCTGCCGAATCCGCCGCCAGGGGAAGTTCATCGTCCGGATTGGTGCTGATGCCGCCACTGAACGGCACAACTTTCGGCTTCAACCGTTCCTGGAAGATTGCAAACATCTGCTTGGCCTGTTCGGAGCTATCACAGATGACCATGCCACCAATGGTGGGAGTCATTCACAGCGCCCCGGCTCTTTTCAAAGTCGTTGATGATGTAGTCGAGCATTGGCTCGACAAACCGAGGATGGGCAAAGATCAGCTTTCTTACCGATATCGCCCTGGCGAATCTGCGATATCCTCCAACGCCTGTTGCAGAGCGATCCGATAGTTGGTGGCGATCTCCTCACGGATCAGGCGTAGGGTATAACCATCGGCAATGGAGGCGTTGTAGTAATACTTGTGGATATAATCGCCGAACAAGACCCGGGAGTTGTAATCATCACCAAGAAGAGGGGTGCCGGTCAGACCAATCTTAATGGCGTTTGGATCCGATTGGCTGAGGTTGGCAAGAAAACTGCCCTCGGGATTGTAGCTGCGGTGCACCTCGTCGAGGAAGTAGATCCGCTGGATACTGACATCATAATCTTCGGTTCGAACAACGTCAGGGTCATCCTTGAACTTTTGGATATTGACGACGGTGATCTCCGGTTTGCCGGCGTCATTATGAATGACCTTGGTAGCCTTTATATCCTTAGCAAAGGCATAGCGAGAGTCGATGGTATGAACGACCAGACCACGACCGGAAAATTCGCGTTGGGCCTGGATCAGGAGGTCGAGCCGATCGACGATAAAATAGAACTTGGGAATGATTCTACACCGATGGAAATAGTCGGTCAGGAAGTAAACGTTGTAAATATGCCAGCGCGGTTTTACCACTGCCCTGGGTATGCCAGATAATCCCCTTACGGACACCTTCGTCCAGCTTCCGCTCAATCGCCTTAGTGGCAAAGATCTGGGGATAACGCATGATATGCTTGTGGAGACCATCTGCCTCAGTGACATAGGTTATGGCATATTGCAGCAGGAATGAAAGTCGGTTGTGACTCAGCAGTGAGGTGCAGAGCCGATTAGTCGGCGTGTCCGGCGACTTGTTGCATATGAATTCCGGACTGTGTTTGATGACGTTGAGATTGTTGTCCCTGAGAACCAAATTTTCGACGGCATCGTCTTCTGGGGCAAACAGCGAATCAAAGTTGATTTGCTCTTCTTCACGGAAATAATTGAATATTGGCTCTTCATATGAAGGACAGGCATAAAAAGCGCCTTCTATGGGCTGGGGTGAGTCATCATCATACTCCATGTTATTGGAGAACAGCATCAGCTGGGTGATGTTGGCATAGCGCCGAAAACGAGGATTACGAAAACGGGTGTTGATCCGGCGGCGTTCGGCAAGGATGCCTTCACGGTTATTTGGCTTTTTGACTTCGATAAAAACCAACGGCATGCCGTTGATCAGTAAAATAATATCGGGCCGGAATTCGTCATCACCATTTTTATAGGTGAGTTCGGTGACAACATGAAAGCTGTTTTTGGAAAAATCCTCGAAATCGATCAGACGGCTCCCGGAGCGTTCCGTGAGTTTCTCATAAAAGGCCCTGCCCAGATCCTCGTTATCAAGCGTAAGTTTGACGTCCTCAAGTAAGCGGTCGATATCATCGCGTTCGATTGTTGGGTTTATGCGTGAAATGGCTGCCCGGAAGATATCCGGAAAGATGTTAGTCTCTTCGTCCCAGGTAGCTTTCTTGAGCGAAATATACCGATAACCAAGCCTTACCAGGTGGAGAATACAGGGGATTTTGACTCTTGAATCTTCGGTAAAAATCATCCTGCTACTCCTCTAAAAAGAAATCCGAGTCGACTTTCTTGATTTCATAAATAGCTGCAGTTGACACGCCCAAATTATGGTCGATCATCAATTCAACTAGTCTACCGCCATCGATCAACACAACCTTAGGATCGATGCTTGCAACATACTGCAGAGCATCTTTGGTAAAATTTCCGGTGGTGATGAATACCCCCTTCTTGGCTCGTTGTCCATGCAGCGCACCGACGAACTTCTGGATTTCCGGTCTGCCAACGGAGCCCTGCCATCGCTTTGCCTGTATATAGATGACATCCAGGCCTAATTTGTCCTCCTTTATGATGCCATCAATGCCTTCATCGCCGGATCGGCCTATGGCTTGTCCTGCATCCTTAATCGAGCCACCATACCCCATCTTAACCAGAAGCCTGACAACAAGGTGTTCAAAAAATTCTGGCGAGTTGTTTGAAACAAGCGACAGAAGTTCTGCGGCCAAACCGGCACGCAATTCCTGGTAAGCCAGCTCAAAAACTTCATCGGGAGTTGACGATTTTTCATCACCATCTTCAATAAGCACCGAGGGTTTTCCATTTTTGCCAGTGTCTCCACCTTGACTGTGAAATGCTACGAATTCAGGGTAGGCCTTGAGTTGAGAAACACGTATGGTCGATGGGTCATCAGCCAGTAAATTCTTGCCTCGTTCGGTTATTCGAAAAGACCCACGCTTGGGGCTCTCCAGCAGCATTGCCTTGGCAAGGTATGTCCTCGCCCATGCAACTCTGTTCTTATAAACCGCCTGAGTCCGACTTGGAAGCATCTCCTTTTGGTCGGTGTCAGTCAGTTTGAAATACTCAGCCATAGCTGCGTATACCTCCTGGAGACCATGCACTTCCCCATCAGCGGCAAAGCGCAACAAAGGTAAGAAAAATGATTGAAAATCCGGGATTGCCATGTCAGCACACCTCGTTTCTCAGAGCCTTGCTCATTAAACAATAGACTGTATGTAGTCAAATTACCGAAAGCTTGCTGTTAGAATGTCCAGTCCTTCCAGCTTTCTTGTCGTAGATCGGATAGATCGATTTTATGCCTTAATAGAATTAGCATTACATTCTAAATATCGCTAAAACGAAAAAAGCGCAACCCCAGGAATCTCCTAGAATTGCGCTTCGTTATCTCTGGTGCCGGAGGTCGGAATCGAACCGACACGGAGTTGCCCCCGCTGGATTTTGAGTCCAGTGCGTCTACCAGTTTCACCACTCCGGCGTAAGATTCGTTTTATACTCCACTTTCCGGTTTACCGTCAAGGGTAAAAGGTGCTGATTCCACCACTATCTTGCGTTTTCCGGAGAGGACATTTGGAAGTTGGAGAAAGTGGCTATTGGTAATCGAAGGGGCAGGGAAAGTGGGAAGTAATAGAAATGCTAAAGCCGGAAGCAGAATCTTACCACGAAGCTTTGTAAATCTTGTACCGTTTGAGAACCAGCTCAATATAGTGCTGGGTTTCGGGGATTTCGGGAACCCCGCCGGTGCGCGATACCAACCCCGGCCCGGCGTTATATGCTGCCAGGGAAAGGACCAGATCTTCGTTGAAATTATCGAGCAGGCTGCGGAAATAGCGGGTTCCGCCGTCTATGTTTTCCTTGGGATCAAAGGGATCGGCCACTTGCAACTGGCGGGCTGTTCCCGGCATGAGTTGCATCAGCCCCTGGGCCCCGGCTCGCGAGACCGCCTGATCGTCGAAATCGGATTCGGTGTGAATTATTGCCTTGATGAGTGAAGGGTCAACGTTATATCGTCTGCCGATCCTTCGTATCTCCCTGTCGTATCTGGAAGAATCGGAACTGCCGTAGGTTTCGGTATATTCGAGGTACTCTGAGCTATGGGACACCTCTGCCCAGGTGCCCTCTTTCTTCAACTCAAGTGGTTCGCAGTCGGGGCTATTGCGGACATTGGTAAAGTTGATCGCCCCGGATTGATCACGGCAGACATACATTCCTGCCTGGAGGGTACTACTGTCAAAGAGAAATAATACGACTACCAGAACAACAGAGATAGAGACTGCCGGACAGGTCTTAGGGAGCCGGGCGCGGATGAAGATGACAAAACATTCGTGCCCGGCTGCGCACTTGCTGCCGGGAGGCTGGTCCTCGCTTACAAAGCTATCGTTCCGGGGCCCTGCCATTTATTTGGTTCGTTTTTCCCAATCTGCAAGAAATTGCTCCATGCCGACATCAGTCAGCGGATGCTTGGCCAACTGGGTGATCACTTTTAATGGAATAGTGGCGATATCCGCACCGATAAGTGCCGCATCCATTACGTGCTGCGGATTTCTAACACTGGCCACGATAATTTCACTGGTGTAGCCATAGTTGTCGTAAACCGTTGCGATATCACTGATCAACTCCATGCTGGGAGCACCGATATCATCAAGACGTCCGACAAAGGGGCTGACAAAGGAAGCGCCTGCCTTGGCGGCCAGAAGCGCCTGGGCGGAAGAGAAGACCAGGGTCACATTGGTTTTGATGCCCTCGGCGGTCAGTTTTTTCACCGCTTTCAGGCCTTCGACGATCATCGGGATCTTGATGACGATATTGTCGGCGATTTTGGCCAGCTTTTTGGCCTCGGTCAACATCCCCTCGGCATCAAGGCTGACGACTTCGGCGCTTACCGGGCCATCGACCAATTTGCAGATTTCCGCAATTATCTCTTCAAACGGCTTGTTTTCCTTGGCCACCAGTGAAGGATTAGTGGTAACGCCGTCAACCATGCCCATCTCGAGCCCTTTTTTGATTTCTTCGAGATTGGCTGTATCAATAAAAAACTTCATTTATGTTCTCCTAGTTTGGTTCTGAATACTTTGCAGCATTCCTTGCTGCAAAAATAATGCACGGTTCCTTGATGCTCATATTGCACGGCCTGCTGTCGCGGCACGAGTTTTTTACAGACCGGATCCTCTTCCAGAGTATCGCTGGTCGGCATCTGCCTGGAGGCGCTCTGCCGGTGACGTTCAGCGGTTGACTTCCTGTCTCCACCCGTTATCAGCCGGTAGGCAATATAGATCAGGATGGCGATAATTATTATACGTATTGGGCTCAAAATGCTTTCTCTTTCTTCATCACAATGTAATTATCACCTGCACAATTAAGCATCGCATCTTTCTGCTCATTTGGCAAGTTCAGTTATGCACTCCAGGAACCGCGGATGATTTCCTGTTGTTCCTTCCCGGATGCGGCCATTTCAGCACGCAGGCGAAGTTCCTTTTCCACGATGCTTGTATCGCCGGGACTGCTGTTGAAATCAGGCTCCAGTTCGGTAAACGGCACCAGGACGAAAAGACGCTCACCAATGCGCGGATGAGGCAAAACCAGCTCCGGACTCTCCATAACGGTATCACCATAAAAAAGCAAATCCAAATCCAGACTGCGATCCTGGTAGCCCGCGATTTCCCCGTTTCTGGTTCGACCGAATTGAGCCTCAACAGTGAGCAGAACATTCAGCAGCTCAAGAGGCGACAGTGTTACCCGCAACCGTCCGACAGCATTGGTGAACCAATGTTCACTGGTCATCTCTACCGGCGCGGTTTTATAGGGGCTCGAAAGGCCATCCAGTACAATGCCCTCAAAATTACCCAAAGCCTGCCAGGCCGACTGAAGAAGCGCCTTGCCGTCGCCCAGGTTGGAGCCCATGCCGATGAAGGCTTTCACAGCGTTAATTTGCAACACCTTATCGTTCCCTGAAATCAAAGATCCTTCAATCCAAGCACATCGAACATGGAATAGACCCCGCACTCCTGGTTGACCACCCAGGCAGCGGCGGTGGCGGCACCCTTGGCAAAATGATCGCGGCTATGCGCCCTGTGCACCAACTCGATCCGTTCTCCAGGTCCGGCAAAATAGACGGTATGCTCGCCGACAATGTCGGCCGCCCTGATGGTTTGGATACCGATTTCCGTCGGTTTTCGTTCCCCAATTATACCGCTACGCTCAAGCACGACCACATCATCGAGGTTGCGATTAACTCCCTCAGCCGCCATTTCCGCAAGCTTGAGCGCCGTTCCACTCGGGGCGTCCTTCTTTTTATTATGATGCGCCTCAATAATTTCAATATCATAGTCGTCGCCAAGAATTGCCGCCGTCTTTTTGACCAGCTTAAAGAGGACATTGACGCAGATCGACATATTGGGAGCCTGGACGCAGGGGAAATTTTTGGCAAGCTCCTTCAGTTCGACCAGCTCATCGGCGGAAAGCCCGGTGGTACCTATGACCATCGCTTTTCGATGTCGTGCCGCCGCACGGGCGAATTCCATGGTCGCCTTGTGAAAGGTGAAATCGATAATCACATCACCATTGTCGATGGCGGATTCGACCCCCTCGCCTATAATGACGCCATTTTCGGAACCAAGAGCCAACAGCCCGGCATCCTTGCCGATGGCCGGACTACCAGGCGCCTCGAAAGCAGCGGCATACTCAAGTCGAGGATGGCCGTTGACCATATGGGCCACTCGCTGACCCATCCTGCCTGCAGCTCCGGCTATTATTATCTTTATCATCTGTGCTCCTTTTTATTCTGAAGTTCGTGTACGAATAAACGTTCACCGGCACTCCAAATACGCATGATCAGACCGCCGTGCATAGATAGAACGGCGGGTCTTGAACCCGCACCTTAAATAAGTTCAAGTTCGGCCATGGCAGCCTTCAATTTTTCAAGGCTTGCAGGATCAATTGGAGCCAGCGGCAGACGAGGCAGACCGCTCTTTATTTTGCCCATTAGCTCCAGCGCCTTTTTGGCGGGAACAGGATTTGGATTACAGAACATCAGCTTCATCAGCTCGTACATCCGGTAGTGCAGCTCATTGGCCTTTTGCAGATTACCAGCCAGCGCTGCTTCTATCATCCCGGACATTCCCCTGGGATAGACGTTGGAGATGACGGAGATAACTCCCTTTGCTCCAATGAGGACACTCGGCATGGCGGTAAAATCGTCTCCCGATAAAACGATAAAATCGCTGGGGCACCGCCTGATGACATCAGTCCCCTGTTCAAGGCTGCCGGTGGCCTCCTTGATGCCGATAATATTATCAATTTCCGCCAGCCGGGCGACGGTCTCCGGCAACATATTGACCACCGTTCGCCCCGGCACATTATAGAGAAACATGGGAATATCGACTTTTTCGGCAATCTCCTTAAAATGCAGGTACATGCCCTCCTGATTCGGCTTGTTGTAATACGGCACAACCGACAAAACCGCATCAGCCCCACTTTCCTTGGCGCTCTCGGACAGCTCAATTGCCTCAAGGGTATTGTTTCCACCGGTTCCGGCAACGACGGGAACACGGCCTCTAACGGTTTTGACGGTGAGGTCGATCACCCGCTTGTGCTCGGCAAAGCTGATGGTTGCCGATTCACCGGTGGTTCCGCACGGCACGATACCGTGGGTACCGCCTGCGACCTGGAACTCGATAAGGTCTACCAGCCCCTGTTCGTCAAGCTCTCCATTAATAAATGGGGTTACAAGTGCAACAAGCGCTCCATGAAATTTTTCCATGACTCCTCCTAGTTTTTAGCATTGTTCATCTGCACGTTCGATCAGAGCAGCGCTTCAGCGATCAGGTTTCCGGTACAAATCAACCTGGTGGGCCCCTGCAGGAAAATATTCTCCGCTACCGGCCCATCATGTAAATCAAAATATATCTTCAGTTCAGCTCCTCCGGACGTGACAACATCAACCGGAGATTCAACGCCTTTCAGTATCGAAGCAAGAAGAGCGGAAGCAACGGCTCCGGTACCGCAGGCCATGGTTTCACCCTCGACACCGCGTTCGTAGGTACGCACCATGAGTTTGCCGTCCGGCAGCAGCTTGACGAAATTGGCATTCGCTCCTTTCGGCTCAAAGAGTTCATGAAACCGTACCTTTCGTCCCCATGTTTTCACCGGAACATCGTCTTCCTGCACGAAAATGACGGCATGGGGCACCCCGGTATTGACATAGGCTACCAGCCGTTCTTCCTCTCCCAGTTCAAGAGAAATATCGAGCCGAAAATCAAAAGGCTGGGTCATTTTAACCCGGACAATGTCCTCCTCTTCACAGATTTCCGCTTCGACAACGCCGGCCAGGGTTTCAATAGTCATCTTCTTACTGGTAACGATCTTGTGCCGATAAGCAAATCGAGCTGCACACCTTGAGCCGTTGCCGCACATTTCGGCAACCGAGCCGTCCGCGTTATAAAAATTCCAACCAAAATCAGCTTTCGTCGAATCCTCTATAAGAATGAGACCATCGGCCCCGACTGAAAACATCCTACGGCATATTTTGCGGGCAAGTTCCGCTTGATCAGCCGGAGGAATACCCGCGCTCCGGTTATCGATAATCACGAAATCATTGCCTGTACCGCTCATCTTTTCAAAGGCAATGGGAAAGGTGAGTGCCATCACATACGCTCCTTATATCTTTCTCTGCACTTTGGGTAGTGCCTGTTTTAACCGATTCGGGGGGTTCGCTCCCGAACGACAGAGCCCTCCGACCGCTTCCATTACGGACTGGAGGGCATCTCATAACGCCATGGCGTCGTAAAAATTCTTGATCTGCTTCGTTGCTGCAAATTTTCAATCATTACGACGTACCTTACGTATGCCGAAATGATTAAAAATTAACGCACATCGCGCATGAAGATTTTTACTTAGTCATCTGAAATTTATGGTTTTTACTAGTTTATCATATTACTGTTAATATTTGGCAGTGACTTCTTTCGATTTCTTGCTCTCGTTGGGTGGGTTTGCCTGATCGATAGCAGTGACCGCGTAATAATAGAGCACACTGCCTTCCGCTTTTTTATCAACGAAGAGAGTATACACCGGCTCCACCTGACCAAGTAATTTGAAACTGTTCCTGCCCGCCGGGCGACGGTAGACCTTATACCCGCCAATATCGGATGCAGGATTCTTGTCCCAGAAAATCTTGGTGCCGACATCGGTTCGTACCACCGTTACACCTGTCGGAGCGGCAGGGGGAGTCAAATCGACCGGGACGACCGTGACCTGTTTACTGGTCGCACCGCTGACCAATTCGTTTTCCAGGACCATCTTGCTCTGAATGGTATAAAAATACTTCGTGCCATTGTTTACCTGATGGTCGACATATTCGGTGGCGGCCACTGGTTCCCCCACAGGACCAAAAACATTCCCATCGAGGCTGCGCAGAACCTGATACTTCACGGATGTCTTAATCGGGCTCCCATCTTTAAGCGTCATGACCGGCTGCCACTTGAGAATGACCTGTGAATCTCCCGGAGTCGCGATCACCCCTTGCGGAGCTGCCGCCGGCGGGAACCAGACGAAGGTGACGGTATTGGAGTCGGCACTGGACGCCCACCAGCTGGTGCGGGAACGAACCTTGAAAAAATATTTGTAACCGGGCTGCAATTGCGAGGATTGGTAATGTGCCTTTCTTCTCTCCTTGCCGTCATAGGTCGGACCGCCATTGAGCTCGATTGCAGTATTGAAGGGGATCGGGCAAGTGCTGCAATACTCTTCCAGCGGAATTTCGGCCCGATACAGCTCAAAGGCGGAAATGTCATCCAGCGCCGCCCCCCTGATGGTTTTCACGGGATACGACCAACTAAGCTGGACACTGGTGTCATCCGTTTTATACAGCAGGTCGTTGATTGGCTGAGGAACAACGGTTTCCGGCGGTACCGGCGCATTTTTATAGCCGCATCCTCCCAGCAGAAAAAGAGATAAGCCAAAAAGTAGAGTCTTGGTTATCCGCGCCGCGCTGCCCATTTTCATCAGGCGATCCCCAATTTTTTCTCGGCTGCAATGACTGCTTCCTCAACTCTTATCAGAGCGGTGCCACCCGTGGATATTCGACTGTTCACCGAACCTTCCACACTGAGTACTTCATAGACATCCTTGTCGATTACCGGAGAAAAATCGGCCAGTTCGCCAAGCTTTAAGTCCGGCAGCTCACAACCTTTTTCCAGACAGTAAGCAACAGCCCTGCCGACTATGCCATGGGCCTCCCGGAACGGCACATTTTTCAGTACGAGATAATCGGCAAGATCTGTGGCGGTTATGCACCCCGTTTTGGTCGCATCGGCCATCCGCTCTGTTTTAAAGTTAAGATTTTCCAGCAACTCCGCCATTATAGAAAGAGACGCCGAAACGGTATCCACAGTATCGAAAACCGGTTCCTTATCTTCCTGAAGATCCCGGTTATAGGTTAAAGGCAGCCCTTTGACCAGAGTGATAAGGGTCATGAGACTGCCGACGACACGGCCGCTCTTACCCCGTATCAGCTCGGGAATATCCGGATTTTTCTTTTGTGGCATAATCGACGAGCCGGTACAGAACTTGTCGGAGATATTGACAAAACCAAATTCCTGGGAAGACCAGAGCACCAGCTCTTCGGAGAGCCTTGAGAGATGGAGCTGGATCATGGTGCAGTCGCTGGTAAATTCGATGGCGTAGTCACGATCACCGGAACTATCCATGGAATTGGCGGTAACTCCATCAAAACCAAGCGCTGCCGCCACCTGTTCCCGATCGATCGGCAGACCGGTTCCGGCCATGGCCGCACAACCGAGCGGCGAGAGATTGAGCCGCTTGCGGCAGTCGATGATCCGTGCGCGGTCCCGGCTGAACATCTCGTAATAGGCCAGCATATGGTGCGAGATCAGCACTGGTTGGGCCCGCTGCATGTGGGTATAACCAGGCATGACCTGACCGAGATATTTTCTGGCCAGCAGCACAAAAGCCCTACGGATGTTGTCCAACAGCAGAATCAGCGTATCACACTGATCGCGTAGGTACATTTTGAAGTCGAGTGCGACCTGATCGTTTCTCGATCTGGCGCTATGCAGTTTTGCACCCGCCGGACCGATCCTTTCCACCAGGGATTTTTCGATGTTCATATGAATATCTTCCAGCTCGCGCCTGAAGGCAAACGTTCCCTGATCGATCTCCTTTTCAATCGCCGACAGGCCATCCGTTATTGCCGAGAGCTCTTCCTTGGTGAGAATGCCCTGATCGGCGAGCATGGCGGCGTGGGCCTTACTGCCGGCAATATCATATTTGTACAGCCGCGAATCATAATGGATGGAGGCGGTGAAGGCCTCCACCGAGGCGGCGGTTCCTTCACTGAACCGCCCTCCCCACATTTTACCCGATCCGCTTTTTTTGGTCTCTGGCATGTCTAATTTTCCTGTTTATTGACAAACTTGTAAAAATCTGTATTTCCGGACGGTTAAGTAAAATTCTTCATATGCGAGGCACATAATTTTTCAATCATTTCGGCGTACTAAAGTACGTCGTAATGATTGAAAATTTGCTGCAACGAAGTAGATGAAGAGTTTTTACGACGCCATCATTTATTGCATCGACCCTGCAGCGCATTGATCTTTAAGCGCAAGCCGTTGAGCCGGATAAAGCCGGTGGCATCGCCCTGATCGTAAACCTGGTCTTCCTCAAAGGTGGCGAAGGTTTCCTGATACAAGGACTGGTCGGATTTACGGCCGACGACGATACAATTGCCCTTGTAGAGCTTCAGCCGAACCGTGCCGTTGACCGTCTTTTGGGTGGCATCCATGGTTGACTGGAGCAGTTCGCGTTCCGGGGAGAACCAGAAACCGTTGTAGATCAACTCGGCGTATTTCGGTACCAGACTGTCACGAATCTTCATGACCTCACGGTCAAGCGTTATGGTCTCCAGGGCCCGATGCGCCTCGCGCAGGATAGTGCCGCCGGGGGTCTCGTAGACTCCGTGGGACTTCATGCCGACAAAGCGGTTTTCCACCAAATCGAGGCGGCCGATGCCGTTGGCACCGCCCAGTTTATTGAGTTTGGTAAAGAGCGCCAGCGGCGCCATTTTTTGCCCATCCAAGGCCACCGGATTGCCGTTTTCAAAGTCGATTTCCAGATAGGTCACCACATCGGGTGCTTTTTCAGGAGAAACCGTGGACTTGAACATATCCTCGTCCGGCTCGTTCCAGGGATCTTCCAGAATTCCGCCTTCATAACTGATATGCAGCAGATTCTCATCGCAGCTGTAGGGGTTCTTTTTGGTCACCGGTACCGGAATGTTATGCTCCTTGGCAAAATCCACCAGTTTCCGGCGAGAGTTAAGATTCCAGGTTCTCCAGGGGGCGATGATCGTAAGCTGTGGTGCAAGCCCGATATAGCCCAGTTCAAAACGGACCTGATCGTTTCCTTTGCCTGTTGCGCCATGGCTGACTGCATCGGCGCCCTCTTCCAGGGCGATGCGGACCTGCTCCTTGGCGATCAGCGGTCTGGCCAGCGAGGTGCCAAGCAGATATGAGCCTTCATAGATGGCATTTGCCCGAAAAGCCGGAAAAATATAGTCTTCGACGAAAACATCTTTTAAGTCGGAGATGATCACTTTCTCGGCGCCGGTGGCAAGACCCTTTTTCTTCACGGCCTCCCAGTCTTCCGCCTGACCGATATCGGCGGAATAAGCAATAACGGAGCATTTATACTCCTTAGCCAGCCACTTTAAAATTACAGATGTATCGAGACCGCCGGAGTAGGCGAGTACAATTTTGTTTACACTCATAGCACAACCTCAAAATGATGGCGTCGTCAAAACTCATATGGAGTTTTGTCACTTAACCATCCAAGTTTATAAATTTTAATTATTTATTAATAATTAGTAACTGTTCTCCAGGAATAGCAAAATGCTTGCATAACTTCGGACCTGTAAACGTTCAGCAGTGCCCCAGAGGCTCACAAACAGGCTGACGGACAGGTAGGGGCGGGTTCCAAACCCGCCCGCCAAGGCACGGCTGCCTGATCGTGCGCATATGGGGTGCTGGTGGACGTTTACAATAACTAGCCGATGAGAATCTCTAATATAGCCTTGTGCAGATGCATTTTGTTTTCAGCCTGATCAAACGCCACGCATTGCTTAGACTCCAGGACCTCATCGGTTATCTCCTCACCGCGGTGGGCGGGAAGACAATGCAGGACGATGCATTCGGCAGGAGCCTTGGCCAGCAGTTCACTATTCAGCTGATAACTGGAAAAGACGCGGAGCCTTTCTTCCTGCTCGCTCTCCATGCCCATCGAGGCCCAGACATCGACATTGACGACATCGGCACTTTGTACAGCTTCGGCCGGTTTACGGACGACTCTGATCGGTTTGCTTGCTATCTTCTGGGCCGCGGCAAGAATTTCACTGTCCGGCTCATAGCCCTCGGGGCAGGCCAGGGTCAGCTCGAAACCAATTGTCGCCGCCGCCTGAATCCAGGAATTGGCCATGTTGTTGCCGTCACCAACCCAGGCGATATGCAGCTTTTCAAGAGCCCCTTTCTTTTCGATGACGGTCATCATGTCGCTTAATACCTGGCAGGGATGATGCACATCCGTTAAGGCATTAATGACCGGAACCGTTGCATAATCGGCGAGCTCCTCAACGACATCCTGGCCAAACGTTCTGACCACCATGCCATCGACATAACGGGACATAACCCGTGACATATCTTTCAACGGCTCTGATCGTGCCAATTGGGTATCGCGGCCGGACAGGAAGATAACCTGTCCACCAAGCCCATACATCGCCGACTCAAAGGAGACGCGGGTTCTCGTGGATGGTTTTTCGAAGATAAGACCGATGGTCTTGCCGTTCAGCTGTCGATGAATTTTACCGGCTTTTTGCTCTTTCTTCAGTTCAATAGCCCTGTTGATAAAACCGATCAGCTCTGCTTTCGTAAATTCCTGTAATGACCTTAAATGCTTCGGCACCCTGTTCACCTCAAAACAAAAGGGAGAATATTTCCCGGTTAGCTCCCCATGCCTGCTCTATTCTTTCACTATCATGTAGAGGGGAGAAAGGAGGTATCATTACATAAAAGAGGGGTGATTTGCAAAACATTTCCCCTCAAAAGCAGCAACAACACTCCTTTTCTTGCTGTTTGAGCTTTCCCTTTGCCTGAATTTTGACAGCGTCAAAATCCGGCCAGCACCTCGGCAAGTGCCGCCACCAGCCTGTCAATCTCCTCTTTGGTGACAATTAGCGGCGGAACGAAGCGAAGTGCCACATTGCCGGCAAAGTTCATGAGGAAACCTCTTTCGAACATTGTATTGACGATCTCGGTGCCATGGGCAACGCCCCGTTCCGTCAGCACAGCTCCGACAAGAAGTCCCATGCCCCGAACGGAGCTGATCATTGCCGGAAACCGTTCAGCGAGCCTGTTCAGTTCGGCTTGAAAATAAGCTCCCTTCTCTCTTACCTCCGCCAGAAAACCATCCGCCAGCATGATTTTTAAAGTGGCCACCGCCGCAGCCGAAGCCACCGGGTTGCCGCCGAAAGTTGAGGCGTGGGTACCGGGAACAAATGGAGCGGCGATTCCTGCGCTGGTCATCATCGCCCCGATCGGCAGCCCGTTGGCAAGCGCCTTGGCCATGGTCAGGATATCAGGCGTAATGCCCAGTTGCTCATAGGCAAAGAGGGTGCCCGTCCGGCCCAGGCCGGTCTGGATCTCATCAAAAATGAGCAACAACCCATGCTTATCGCAAAGCGCCTTGATTCCCTGCAGATATTCCTTAGTCAGAGGCCGTACTCCTCCCTCTCCCTGCAGCGGTTCGCAGAGAATGGCACAGGTTGCATCATCTACCAACTGTTCCAGCGCCTGCAAATCCCCGAACGGCGCATGGACAAAACCTTCCGGCAGCGGTTCGAAGCCTTTATGGAACTTCGGCTGTCCGGTTGCCGCCACGGTGGCCAGCGTCCGGCCATGAAACGAGCCGAGAAGACTGATGATCTTGTAGCGTCCTTCACCGGAATAAATGCGGGCCAGTTTGATCGCCGCTTCATTGGCCTCGGCGCCGCTGTTGCAGAGAAAGAGCTTTTCGCCAAAAGAATTCCCGGTGATCATTTCGGCGAGTTCGATCTGCGGCTCGGTATAATAAAGATTGGAGACATGGACCAGTTCAGCCGCCTGGCGGCAGATTGCCTCGGTTATTTTCGGATGGCTGTGGCCAAGCGCGCAGACGGCGATACCCGCCAGAAAGTCCAGGTATTCCTTACCGTCGGCATCGACCAGCCGGCAGCCGGAACCTTTCACCATGGCGGCCGGATACCTGGCATAACTGCCGATGATTACTTTGTCGCCCCGTTCCTTTAACTGTGTATTATTCATGATGGACTCGTAAAAAACTAAAATTTAGAATGGCTAATATATCTCCGTCCCAAGGCCTTCCTTGGTAAACATCTCCAACAGGATGGAATGCTCCACCCGACCGTCCACGATATGTGTCTTGGCGACTCCCCGCCGCAGGGCGTCCTCACAACAGCGCACTTTCGGGATCATGCCGCCGACGATGGTCCCGTCATCGATCAGGCCCTCCACTTCCCCGCGCGGCAGGGTGGTGATCAGCTCACCATTCTTGTCGTTTACTCCGGGAACATCGGTAAGCAGAATCAGCTTTTCCGCCGACAGGGCTCCGGCGATGGCGCCGGCGACCAGATCGGCATTGATGTTAAAGGCCTGGCCGTCATCGCCCACTCCCACCGGGGCTATTACCGGAATGAAATCTTTCAGGTAGAGGCTTTCCAGCACCCCCGTATTGATCCTGGTAACCTGGCCGACCCGGCCCAGATCGATGAGTTCCGGCGGTGCATCCTGCATTTGATCATCGCCTTTTCTACTGCTCACTTTGAGCTTTTCGGCACAGACCAGATCACCGTCACGCCCGGACAGCCCGACAGCCTTGCCGCCACAATGGTTGATCAGGCCGACAATCTCCTTATTGACCTTTCCCACCAGAACCATTTCCACCACATCCATGGTTTCCCCGTCGGTCACCCGCATGCCCTGTACATAGCTCGGCTGGATTCCCAAGCGGCCGAGCAGGCTGTTGATCTGGGGACCACCACCATGCACGATGACGGGATTGATGCCGATTTGCTTGAGCAGGATAACATTGAGGGCGAACTGCTTTTTCAGGTGTTCATCAACCATGGCATGGCCGCCATACTTGATTACAATGGTTTTATGCCTGAACTCCTGCATATAGGGCAGGGCTTCGAGCAGCACTTTAGCCTTTTCGATGCTCTCCGCAAATGTTTTTACCATAGCGTCATTTTCGATCTCTTGATCGATCCTTATATTGTTCTATAAAATCAGCAGACTAACCCATTGATCCCGCGGTGCGATACATGGTGCTATTGTAATTGCTCATATAGTGTAAGTAAAGCACTCTTTGTTTTGTAAACGTTCAGTAGGGGCGGGTCAACGGTTACCTTTGTTGTAACGCCGATATACCATGGCTTTACATTTTCAAACCTTTACGCTACGATGGCGAGGAATCAGTCACGGTCAACGTATATCATATTAACCATGGAGAGTCCTGATGAAATTCATCAATCTTTCTTCCGTCATATTCAGTGGCTATTTCCTTTTACTGTTTTTTTTCACCGGGCCTTCGCCGGTGTGCGCCGCTGACTCGCCCATTCATATCGAGGCGAACCAAATGGAGTCAACGGAACGGACTAATTCCGTTGTTTTCACTGGAGAAGTCGATGCCAGGCAGGGCGATGTAAGGATCCGTTCCGATGAAATGACCGTATTTTACACCCAGGAAGACAAGAAGTCCCCCACACAAGGCGAGAAAACCGCCTCTCAGCAGGTGGAGAAACTGGTTTGTGTCGGAAACGTCGAGATTACCAGGGGCGAATGGCTGGGGACCTCGAAAAAAATGACCTATCTCTCCAAAGAGAGACAGGTTATACTTACCGGAAATGCCAAAGCGTGGCAAAACCAAAATATGGTGAGCGGCGATAAAATCATCTACTATCTGGATGAAGGCAGGTCCGAGGTCAGCAGTGACAAAGCGGCAACCGAGGTTGGCGATGCAAAAACAGGCGAGAAGAAACCTTCGAGGGTGAACATGACCATCCTCCAGAAATAGGTAAACGTTCAGCACCCCATATTACGATCAGGCTGCCGAACTTAGAGGGCGGGTTTAGAACCCGCCCCTACATTCCGTCCACCTGCTTGTACACCTTCGGGGCACTGGTGAACGGCTACAGAAATAGAATTTGGTAGAAATCGGTTCGCCGGAAGAGAACAGGGAACGTAAGATACGATGTCGGTACTCGAAACACAAAATATTGTCAAACGCTACGGCGCCCGAACGGTGGTAGATGGCGTCAGTCTCCAGGTGCAAACCGGTGTTGTCGTCGGTCTGCTTGGACCAAACGGTGCCGGCAAGACAACGACATTTTATTCCATTGCCGGTTTCATTCGACCGGACCATGGCAATGTTATCTTTGCCGGAGAGGTTATAACCAACCTGCCTATACACAAACGAGCACTGAAGGGGATCTCTTATCTGGCCCAGGAGCCATCGGTTTTCAAGAAGTTGACAGTTGAGGAAAATGTCCGTATCATCCTTGAACCGTTGGGTCTGTCAAAAAATGAAATCAAATACCGTATTGATGAATTGATGGCGGACCTGAATATTGAATATCTCAGACACAACAAAGGTCATGCCCTGTCAGGGGGCGAACGACGAAGGGTGGAAATCATGCGTGCCCTATCGACCCGGCCTAAATTCATCCTGCTTGACGAACCCTTTGCCGGCATCGACCCGCTGGCAGTCCACGATCTTCAGAAAATAATACGTAATCTGAAATCGAAAGGACTGGGAATCCTGATTTCAGACCACAATGTACGAGAAACTTTACAGGTCTGCGACTTTGCCTATATAATGAACTCTGGACAAGTCCTTACAAGCGGAATCGCGGACGATATTATTAATAGTGAAGTAGCACGAAAAATGTATCTCGGTGAAAATTTTCACATGTGATCCTATATGGCTCTAGAACTAAGACAACAGCTCAAACTTTCCCAAAAACTGGTCATGACGCAACAACTGCGTCAGGCAATAAAACTTCTGCAGCTGAACAGGCTCGAACTCTCCGATGCCCTGCAGGCTGAAATTGAACAGAACCCGGCACTGGAGGAGGATTTTTCCTCACCGGAAGTCATCGATAATCCCATGTCCCTGTCCTCAACAGTTGAGGATAACGGTCAGCGGCCGGAACCTGAAGTAACTGAAAATCTCAAGGTTGACGATACCTTATCCGATACTAATTGGGATGATTACTCGAATAACTTCGACTCTAATTTTTCCTTTTCCCACGAAACACCTCCCGCCGACGCCCCATCGCAGTTTGAATTCATCTCGGAAAAGCCGGGTCTACTGGCCTATCTGCAATGGCAGCTCGCCCATAGTGAACTCGACGAAAGGGAATGGGAAATCGCCCTGTTCTTTATAGGCAACCTGAACAGATATGGTTTTCTTGAAGTTGATATAGACAAGGTAATCGAGGAAACCGGTTGTGAGCAGGACGATGCGGAATACATCCTGGAAGTGATTCAGGAGCTTGATCCACCTGGAATCGCTGCAAGAAATGTCAGTGAATCCCTCTTTCTCCAACTGGAACGGTTAGGAAAAGGCAAATCGCTTGCCGCTGAAATAGTGCGGGATCATCTGCCGCTTCTTGAGACCCGGAACTACAAGGCACTTTCCCGGGCAACCGGCCGGAAAAGGCCCGAAATTGAGAGAGCCATCAACTTCATTGTCACCGAGCTGACCCCGTATCCCGGCCTCTCTTATGCTACCGAAGAGACCAACTATGTCGTTCCCGATGTCTATGTCCGGAAAATTGACGGCGAATATGTTATCCGGCTGAATGACGATGATCTGCCGCAGCTGAAACTCTCCTCTTTGTACCAGGATCTGCTGCAGAACGATAAAACGCTTGAAAAAGAATCACGCCAGTATATCAGCGAAAAACTGAAAAATGCCGACTGGTTCATAAAGTCTCTCTATCAGCGGCAACGGACCATCGTCAAGGTGATGGAATCCATACTGCGTTTCCAGATGGACTTTTTCGAGAGGGGACCGCAGTACCTGAAACCGCTCATCCTAAAAGATGTGGCTGACGATATCGAGATGCATGAGTCAACTGTCAGCCGCGTTACCTCGAATAAATATGTGCACACTCCTCTGGGGATTTACGAACTGAAATACTTTTTCTCAACGGCTATCCCCCGGGAAGGCGAAGATGCCATGGCCTCTGAGTCGATCAAGACCATCATTAGAAAGATGATCCAGGAAGAAGATAAAGAGTCTCCGCTCAGCGATAACGCCATCTCGGACAAACTAGCTGAGCGAAATATCAAAATAGCCCGGCGAACCGTGGCCAAGTATCGGGAACAACTCAAAATTCTGCCAGTCAAGCACCGTCGTCATGCCAAATAGCCGATAATGAGTGTTCTTGAGCGGGTATTCTATTTCCATCGGGAAATTCTCAAAGGAAATTACCCTAATTCCAGAACTTTAGCCGATCAATTCGAGATGTCCGTCGCCACCTCGAAGCGCGATATAACTTACCTACGCGACAGACTCGGCGCCCCGCTCAGCTTCGATTCAAAGCATAACGGCTTTTACTACGAAGACGGATTTCATCTGCCCTTCGAGGAGAGTCCCCGCATCATATTTCTTCTGGCCATGCTGAGTAAGCTGGCAGATGAAGCCGGCCTTGGTGAGCTGGAAGAGGTCAAACAGCTCGAACAACGGCTGTCCATCATGATTTCCCCGGATTACGGTACGGTTATCAACTCCCTTCAATGCCTGTGGATCGAGATCGAATCCATCGATCATCGCATTTTTGAAATTATCATAGAAGCAGTCGTCAAAAAACAGCTGGTGGCCCTGCAGTACAGATCGCTCGGCGGAGACTCCAGCGTCAGGGACGTTGCCCCCTTGCAAATCATCAACTATCAGGGCCGCTGGTATTGCTATGCTTATTGTTTTCTGCGCAGGGAAAACCGTCTTTTTCATATCGGCAGGGTTCAGAGCGCCGAGCTTACCGGCAGCGACATCCCTGAGGGGATTACTCTTGACCGGAGCATAATTGGACTTTCCTTTGGCATTTTTCAGGGAAAACCACGCTATACGGCCGAAATTCTTTTTTCTTCCACCGCGGCGGAACTAGTCAAAAATCAGCGCTGGCATAAAAACCAGAAGATAGTAGCGGTGAAAGATGGGGTGCTGTTGCAGCTGCCGGTCAGTGATGACCGCGAGCTGGTAATGAAAATCCTTCAGCATGGATCAATGGCCCGGGTGCTTTCCCCGCCTAAGCTTGTCAAACGATTGCATACTGAAATTATCGCCATGGCCGAAAACTATCGGGAACATGACAACGATTTGGCTGATATCCCTGAAATGACAGCTCTTCTTGAAAAACAGCAATAACCGAAAGCAATAAAAGTAAAAATGGCGGCGAAACTGTGTTAGTATCCGACCTCATTGTTGATGGCGTCGTAAAAACTCTTCATCTGCGTCGTTGCTGCAAAATTTCTATCATTACGACGTACTCAAGTACGCCGAAATGATAGAAATTTTGCGCGCCTAGCATATGAAGCTTTTTACTTAGCCATCTGGTATTTTAGGTTTTTACGAGATTATCATTGTTGATGATCTCGTAAAAAGTCAATCCGTGAATAGGGATGGACTCTGGAAAAAGCTCGATATACGAGGCGTAGTGTCTGAAACGGCAATTAGGTAGTACATGTGGTACAGCTAATTGCCGTTTCAGACCTACAACGAAGTAGATCGGGCTTTTTACGAGTCCATCATTGTTGATGGCGTCGTAAAAACTCTTCATCTGCTTCGTTTACGGTCGGAAACGGCAATTAGCTAGTCATCCTTTTAAACATCAAATTTTAATGGGAGAAATATCCATGAAGTATGCTTTTATCGTCTTAATTGCACTTTATCTTATTATTTATGGCTGCAGTCCGGACAATTCTGAAAAGGCCACCGACAGCCATGAAAAATCGGCCCCCGCCAGCCAGCAACAAGTTCCAGAGGGCAGGATAATGGTTGCAGTCCCGGAAGACCAGGGCAAACATGATGAAATCGCCAACCAGGAAAATGTCGGAGAGGCCGGCCAAGTTCCCGCTGAGCAAGTCCAATCGCCAAAAGAAGAACAACAACCGGCAGCAGTTGCCGAAATCCCGCAGCAGGTTGTTATGCCCTGTGGCAGAATTGTAGACCAGGCCGATATCCCGCTAAATGCTCCCTGCTTCAATCAGCAGCCGGAAACAGCGCAGGCTCCGGCAGACAAATCCAAAGATCTCGCTGCCGCTATGCAGAAAATGGTCAAAACGACCAATGACATGGTCCTGGTGACCAGGCAACTGGTCGCGGCCACCCAGGAAATGCTCAATGCCGGTAAGGGAGTAGCTGAAGAGGTTATCGATACAGGCAATGCAATCATGGAAGCTCAGCAGGAAAAATTGCCGGTTGATGGCCAGGGAACTCAGGCAACAGCTGAAAATAATGTCCTCCAATCAATGCAGGATGTAATTTCCGCTGCCCGGGAAGTTATCAAAACTGCCGATAAAGCCTTATCCACAAGCCTCGAAGAAAAAGGGCAATAGGAGGTAGTCCGAGAATAGGCACATCGCCTAAAATCATCCTTATCAACCGGATTTCCATGTTCAGACGATTTGTTCCGCAACCACTGTTGTTTCTGCTGATTTGCCTTTGTTTCTGCCTGTCGTCCTGTTCGAGCCTGGTCACGACGGTGATGCGACCGGCTATCGGCAACCTTCAGCAGCAGACCGACGTTGTGTTGGTCTGCGAGGGTGCACCGGCCTATCTGCTGATGATCGACAGCATGCTGGTCTCTTCTCCCAAAAACCGCAAGCTGCTACAAACCGGAGCACAATCCTACAGTGCCTATGCCATGGCCCTGGAGGATTGCGGCGGGGCCGATGACCAAAGAATCACCCGGATTAGCCAAAAGGCGAAACTATACGGGCTTCGCTTGCTTCGCCTGTATCTCCCGCTCGATAGTGGTGAGAATCCTGATGTTCTGGACCAAAAGCTTGCCGGACTTGACCGGGGGGATGTACCGGACATTTTCTGGGGCACCTTCGGCTGGCTCAGCTGGGTTAAAAATCAAAAGGGCTCCCCGGAAGCGATTGCCGATCTTGTCTTCATCGAGAAAATCATGGCCAGGCTGCTTGAACTTGACGAGTCGTATCAGGGCGGCTCCATCCATCTCTTTTTCGGCACCTATTACGCCGCCAAGCCGGCAATGTTCGGCGGCAGACCGGATCTTAGTAAAATGCACTTCGAGAGAGCGCTTGCACTCTCTAAACGCAGATTTCTCCTAACCCAGACAACCTATGCCGAGACTCTGGCCAGAGCAACCTTTGATCAGGAGTTGCACGACCGGTTGTTACAGGAGGTACTTGCCTTTCCACTGGACAGTGCGCCGGAATTCGCACTCAGTAACCATATAGCAGTCGACAGGGCAAAACGGCTGCTCAAAGAGAATTATTTTGGTGAGTAACTCTCACCTATGCAAACACAGTCATCCTTATCAATTTGACGTACACGGAGACACTAATGCAACGCTTAGCTACCCTGGCTCTGGCAACCCTTTTTTTGGTTTTTTCCAGTTGCAGTCAGCTTCTGGCCGCGCCTAAATATCTCTTCAAGATCGCCAGCCTCGCACCGGCTGGATCAATCTGGATAGAGCAATTCGATAACTTTGCCAAAGACGTTGCAGAAAAAACAGGAGGCGAGGTTGGCTTTCGGATCTATCCCGGCGGGGTGATGGGGGACGACCAGTCGATGTATCGGAAGATGCGGGTCGGCCAACTGCAGGGAGGCGGCTTTACCATGAGCGGGATCTCCGCGGTCGTCCCGGATTTCAGAGTTCTCTCCATCCCGTTTCTTTTTGAGTCTTATGCAGAAGTCGATTATGTAAGCAAAGGGGTTATTCCCGTTTTCAAGCAACGGTTCCAGGAAAAAGGATTGGAATTTATCGCCATGACCGAGGTCGGCTTTATCTATGCCATGTCGACAAAACCGATCGCCGACGTTGAAAGTCTTAAAAATTCCAAGAACTGGAGCCCCTCGGGTGATCCGGTTTCCGAGAAATTTTTTTCCGTGCTTGGTATTTCTTCCATTCAACTGTCCATCCCCGATGTCCTTACCTCCCTGCAGAGCGGGCTGGTCGAGACGGTCTACAATTCCCTCTATGGCTCAATCGTCCTGCAGTGGTTCACCAAGGCCCGCTATATAGCCGATGTTCCCTATGGTTATGCCTATGGGGTTTTTGCGCTGGATGCCGCCAAGTTCGCCCGCCTTCCCGAGCCCTATAAGGAAGCCATCCGAACCGCTGCGCAGATTCATTTTCCCGTTCTGCTTCAAAAAACCAGGGAAAGCAACATGGAATCCCGTCGGGTCCTTGAAGCACGAGGCAGCCAATTTTTGAAAATTGATGAAAAAACCATAGAGCAATTGCGTGGAAAGAGCGAAGAAGCCGTCAAGTTACTGATCCCGGATTCGCTCTCGAAAAATATATACGATCAGGTCGCCCACCTGCGCAGTGAATTTCGTGATAAAAAAGTTGCGGAGAGTACGCATTGATTGACGGAAATCGAAAACTGCCCGATCATCCGCTGCTGCGTCTGCTTGATAAAGCAGAGAGTGCCATTCTCTGCCTGCTGCTGACGGCGATGATTCTTCTTGCCTGTGTGCAGATTAGTCTGCGCATTTTTTTTGCAAGCGGCCTGTTCTGGGCGGAACCGCTGCTGCGTTATCTGGTGCTCTGGTGCGGACTTCTCGGCGCGGTTTCCGCCACAAGCCGGGATAAACACATTTCCCTGGATATTGCCGGCAACCTCCTGCCCAAAAAAATTGAACCGTTCATCACGCTTACAACCCACCTCTTCTGTACGCTGGCCGCGGCAGGCCTGACCTGGGCCGGATGGCGCTTTCTTCGCGAGGAAATCGAATTCGGCGGGAATGTCCTTCTGTCGCTGCCGTCCTGGTTCTGGAACTGCATCTTTCCCATAGCTTTTGGTTTGATCGCCCTGAAATATTTCCTGCTGTTTCTGATGCAGCTCAAATCCCTTTTTGCTCCATATCCACAGACGGACAGCACCCGGTCATGAATGTCCTGAAAATTGCGATTTTCTGCCTGGCTCTGTTCAGGTCCCCGCTTTTCCTGGTCATCGGCTCATTGGCCCTGCTCTCCTTCTATTCCGCCGATATTGATATCTCGGTTGCCATCATCGAGATGTCCCGACTGGCTGACACCCCGCTGCTCGTCTCCCTGCCGCTTTTTATTTTTGCCGGAATTCTGCTCTCGGAGAGCAAGGCACCCAACCGGATGCTTCGTTTTTCACAGATTTTTCTCGGTTGGCTGCCGGGCGGCCTGGCGGTGATTACCCTCATCGTCTGTGCCGTTTTCACTGCCTTTACCGGTGCATCGGGTGTCACCATCTTTGCTCTCGGCGGTTTGTTGTTCCCGGCACTTTTAAAAGACGGTTACGAGGATCGGTTCTCCATGGGCCTTATCACCTCGTCAGGCAGTCTCGGACTGCTCTTCCCACCCAGCCTGCCGCTGATCATCTATGGTGTCATTGCCGAAGCGAGAATCGATCACCTCTTTCTGGCGGGCATTCTGCCGGGCATACTGATGCTCATTCTTTTAATATTCTTCGCCCTAGTGAAAAGCCCCCGGCGTAAGAGGCAAAGTTACAGCGCCCGGGAAATTCGCCAGGGTCTGCGGGAAATCGGCTGGGAATTGCCCCTGCCGATCATTTTGCTGGGCGGGATCTATGGTGGGATTTTTGTCCCCGGAGAAGCGGCTGCCGTCACGGCTTTGTATGTGCTGGTGGTAGAAGTATGCATCCATCGGGACGTGTCACTTGCGCAACTGCCGGCAATCATGAGCAAGTCAATGGTGCTGTTCGGCGGAATACTGGTGATCCTCGCCGCCTCCATGGCTTCGACCAATTATCTGATAGATCAGCAGATACCGTCACGGCTATTTGATTTTATACAGAGCTATATTCACAACAAGTATACATTTTTACTTTTGTTGAATGTCTTTCTACTCATTGTCGGCGCGATGCTCGATATCTTCTCCGCGCTGGTGCTGATCGTGCCTTTGATCCTGCCGATAGCCACGGGGTACGGCATCAATCCCATTCATCTCGGCATTATTTTTCTGACCAATCTGCAGATCGGCTATTGTACTCCGCCGGTAGGCCTGAATCTTTTTCTCGCTTCCTATCGTTTTAATCGACCGGTGACCGAACTCTACCGAGCCACCTTGCCGTTTCTCGGACTGTTACTCATTACCTTGCTGATCATTACCTATATTCCCTGGTTAAGCACTGTGCTGCTGCAGTTTGTGGGATAGAATCGACTCGTATCAATCTAGGGGAGCGGCTTATGTCTGTTACTGTAATGTTCATAGTCCTGCTTGCGGCAATGCTCCATGCGACCTGGAATTTTTTCGTTAAAAATACGGCTGACAAATATCTGAGCATGGGTGCGGTGGTGATCGGCCATACCCCCTTTGCCCTGGCCGCGATCCTCTTCTCACCAACTCCGACTTGGGAGTCTCTTCCCTATCTGCTTGTCGGCGCCCTGCTGCATGTCGGCTATCAGCTGTTTCTGCTTACCTCCTATCGTATCGGCGATCTCAGCCAGGTATATCCTCTGGCGCGGGGCATTTCGCCTTTGCTTGTCGCGGCAGTCTCGGTGTTCATGCTGGGAGTAAGCCTTGCACAGACAGAACTGGCGGCGATCATCATTATCGGTGTCGGTATTGCCAGTCTGACTCTGGTTCGGCGAAATGACGGACTGCGGAATGGCCGAGCCGTATTTTTTTCGCTTATGACCGGGGCATGTATTGCCGCCTATTCTCTGGTCGATGGTATCGGAGCTCGCGAGGCTGAAACCGCACTCGGCTTTTACGGCTGGCTTTCACTGATCAACGGTCTTCTCTTCGCCGCCATCATGAGGGTTACGCGGCCAGGGGTGGTTGGGAAAATTTTCCATGAAAAGAGGCAACTGGCGCTCAAGGGTGGAGGGGCTTCATTTATTGCCTACGCCCTGGTTATCTGGGCTTTTACCATGGCACCAATCGCTTTGGTGACGGCACTCAGGGAAACGAGCATCATCTTCGCAATGCTGCTCGGTGTCTTTGTCCTTAAAGAACGGCTCGACCTGATGAAAGTTCTATCCACTGCCCTGACGCTGCTGGGTATGGCACTGCTGCGTCTAAAACCGTGAGATGCCGAGCAGGATACAGATCTATCTGCTCTCAGTCAATTTTCAAAACACCGACATAGGGCAGATGCCGATACCCCTGCGCATAGTCGAGACCGTAACCGACCGCAAACTCGTTAGGGATATTCACGCCGCAGAAATCAATATCGATATCGACGATCCGAGCCTCCGGTTTATTGAGAAAAGTGCAGACCTTCAAGGACCGGGGATTACGGTTACGCATCATCCGGATCACTTTGCTGAAGGTTCTGCCGGTATCGACGATATCTTCCACCAGCAGCACGTCCCGATCTTCAATCGAGGAATTGAGATCCATAACCACTTTGACATCCCCACTACTTACAGTACCATCCCCATAACTGGACAAGGTCAGGAAATCGACCACCAGGGGAATCCTGATCTGCCGCACCAGATCGGCCATGAAGATAAAAGAGCCCCGCAGCAGACCGATAACCATCAGCTCTCTGTCAAGCTGCCCATAGTGGGCGGTTATCTCCGCGCCAAGCCGCTGCACCGTATTTCTCACTTCGTCTTCCGAAACGAGTATTTTTGTAATTTCATGGAGTTTCAAAATAGTTACCATTTACCTCGTCTGTTATTTTCCGCAGAATGCATAGGCCGGAAGGGCGGGTGTAGAATCCGCCCCTACACACTCATAGGCCTACTTTGTGTGCATTCTTACGCACTGCTGAACGTTTACCAAGTTCAGGGCTGAAGTATTGTATTGTCGATGAGTCTTATTTTATTCAGAGCCACGGCAAGGGCCATCAGCGTTCTGTCTTGCACCGACTCGACGGGATCAAGCGTCAGCGGATCGCAGATGGAGATATAATCGACGGTAATCTCGGGAAATGCCGCAAACATCCGCGCTGCTTCTTCTGTAATCAATTTTGCATCCAGGACACCGTTCTTCACCATTTTCCGGGAGTTTTCCAGCACACGGGACAAGCTCAAAGCCGCAGGCCGCATCTCAACCCTTAAGTAGGCATTCCTGGAACTCATCGCCAACCCATCAGCTTCCCGGACAATAGGGCCGCCGACAATCTCGATATCAAATTTGAGGTCCTTCACCATCTGCCGGATAATTGCCAGCTGCTGAAAATCCTTTTCGCCAAACACCGCCACGTGGGGTTTGACAATATTGAACAACTGGGTCACGACTGTTGCGACACCCTTAAAAAATACCGGTCGTGACAGGCCGCACAGGTGGCCCGGCAGTTTTTCCAGTTGCACATAGGTCTGATATCCCTCTTGGTAGAGCGTTTCGTCCTTTGGCACAAAGACCGCATCCACTCCCTCTGTTTCCGCCAACTCCAGATCCTGCTCAAGAGAACGGGGATAGGTGCTCAGGTCTTCATTGGGCCCGAATTGAGCAGGATTGACAAAAATACTGAGAACCAGATCGTCCGCTTTTTGTTTGGCGATGCGCAACAGAGACAGATGTCCTTGGTGAAGATAGCCCATGGTCGGTACGAAAGCCGTGGTTTTTCCCGAGCGTCTCAATTGATTGGCCCGATCCTGCATCTCCTGCACGGAATGAATGATCTTAATAGCTCCACCTCGTTAAAAATTTGCATGAAAACGATTTTAGCACCTTAGAAATTCTATTCCGTCCTTTTGGGAAAGAATTTCGTGAAGGTACTCATACCCACAAAGCATGGGCACAGAGTCCCCGTGCTTTGCGGGGATTAGTGCTTTACAAATTGCCACTCGGGTACCTTGTGATTTTGTGGGCCACAACAATAGCAAGCTCACCGGATGATAACAACTGAAAAATTCGTAAACGTTCACCAGCACCCAAGAGGTAGATCAGGCAACCGTGCAGAGAGGGGCGGGTTTAGAACCCGCCCTACATGGCCGTCGGTTTGCATGTCTCATCGAAGAAGGGCGAACGACGTGACCATCCTTGCAATGCCGGCACTAACTGTGAATTGGTAACCGAAATACAAAAGTGCTGCCGCTGCCGAGTTCGGATTCTACCCAGATTTTCCCGCCATAATGGCCGACAATCCGCTTGCAGATTGCCAACCCCAGTCCTGTCCCCTGGAAACCGTCGGCTACATGGGTGCCATTGGATTTCACCTGATAAAATTTTTCGAAAATCTTTTCTTTGTCGATTGCGGAAATTCCAGGTCCCGTATCCACCACCCGAACCTCAATATATTTTTCAGCAATAGCAGAAACCCGAACAACGATACTCCCGGCCGCAGTAAACTTTGCAGCATTGCTTAACAGATTGACCATCAATTGCATCAAGCGATCCGGATCACAGACAATTACCGGAATATCAGAATCCTCGACAACTGTGAAGTCAACCTCCGAACGGCTTATCAACTGTCCCCTGATCACCTTTGCAGCCTGCCGGATAATCTCACTTATCTTCACCGGCTTATCATGCCATTCCGAACGACCGGAATCAAACCTGGATAAATCCAAGAAATCATTGACAAGCCTGATCAGACGTTTGCCCTCTCGTTCAATTATTCCCAGCCGTTTCATGATCAGCTCCGCCCTTTCCTGAAGATCCGGCTTATCTTCAAGAAAGGGAAAAAGGTGCTCGGCAAAATCCATCCTGATCAAATCATTATATCCCAGGATAGCCGTCATAGGAGAACGAAGGTCATGGGAAGCTGTGGACATGAGCGCTGATTTGAGCGTATCCAGTTCCAGCAGTCGAATGTTGGCCAGCTCCAGATCCCTGGCCCGCCTGCGTTCCGTTATATCTATGACAAATCCTTGAAAATATGAGACATTACCATTATCATCCAATATCGTCCCAGCAGATACCATCACCCATATACTTTCTCCATCCTGCTTCTTGTACTGTGTTTCAAAATCCGATACTTTTCCATGGAGGTCAAGGATGTTGCGGAATTCATTTCTGTCTTCCGCTCTGACATAAAGAGCAACGGCATTCCCAACCTCAGCAAGCAGATGGTCGGGAGATCTATACCCTAGAATTTTGGCGAGCGAAGGACTGACATTTAATATCTGCCCCTCCGGAGTAGTTTGAAAAATCCCTTCAATTGCATTTTCAAAAATAGTCCGGAATTTTTTTTCACTGGCTTTCAGGTTTTCATGGGCTAGCTGCAATTCACCCGTTTTTTCCCTGATACCTTTCTCCAGGTTTTTGTTCAGGTTTTCCAGTTGATGCGCCAGAAAGTTACTTCTGTTCATTTCCTCCTTCAAACGCAAAACCGCTCTGATTCTCGCTTGAACCACAGGCATCCGGAAAGGTTTTATTATATAGTCAACCGCTCCCTGACGAAAACCTGTGGTTTCATCTGTTTCCTGCCCCTGGGATGTAACAAATATGACAGGTATGTCTGAAAATTCAGTATTTGCCTTCAGTTTGGAACACACCTCATAACCATCCATGCCCGGCATCATGATATCCAGCAGGATCAGGTCCGGTCGTTGACCGGAAAATACAATATCCAGGGCCTTTTCACCGGAAGTTGCAAAGAGAATATCATATTCGCTTTCCAGGTTTTCAATAAGAACATGGATATTTTCCGGTTGATCATCCACGATCAGAATCTTCTTTTGGTAGCGTTGCGAATTCATGCTTTATTTTTGCAATTGAATACTGAGAATATTTGCCAGTTCCCCCAAAACAGACATGGCCTTGTCCGAATCCAACGCGTACATTGCCGTTTCCAGGTCGTCAAGAAGCTCATTGTACTGAAAACCTTCCAGCGCTGCTTTCAATGCCGTAAAAGAATGCAAAGCTTTGGAATTATTTTTTTCAAGATACGACTTCATTTCATACAATACCGGAGCCACAATTTTAGAATCCGGTATTTCGGTATCCTTGTTTTCCATCGTGCCCGCCGCATTGCTACTCATCTTAGGAAAGAGGGGCCGTAAAGCGTCTATAATCCTTGTCAGTTCCTGAATGCATCTCTCACCTATTGCCGGCAGCTCTGCCTGGTTTTCCGTTGCCGCAAGCCGATTCAGATGCGATACCGCCTGAAAAAGAGCTTCCGCCCCGATGTGTCCCGAAGTTCCCTTCAGAGAATGAGTCAGCCGCTGTATTTCCGCTATGTCTCCGGTGCCAAGAAGGAGCGGCAATGTAGTAGCGGCATTCTCAAAAAGCTCCAGAGATGATTGCAGTATCTTCCTGTAGAGACCTGAATTGCCGAGAACCTGCGCCAACCCGGCTGCTACGTTAATTCCCGCGATCTGCTCGGGCATTGTCTCCCGGAATATCTCCGACTGTGAGTGTTTTGTTGCTATCGAGTTACTCTGTTTTACTTTTCCAACCCTTACCCATTTCATTAGGGTTGAATACAACACCTGCATATCTATGGGTTTTGTCACATAATCGTTCATCCCGGCAGCCAGACATTTTTCCCGATCACCTTTCAAGGCGTGAGCCGTCATGGCGATAACAGGAAGATCCTGCAAATGGAATATTCGGCGAAGACGTCTTGTGGCTTCGTATCCATCCATAAGCGGCATCTGTACATCCATCAGTACAGCATCGTAATCGGGCTGACTGCCCACCTGGTTCAGCGCTTCTTCCCCATTCTCAGCAACATCAACAGACAGTCCTATCCGATCCAACAAGGCTATTACCACTTCCTGATTAATCGGATTGTCCTCCGCCAGAAGGATTTTCGCTCCCCTGATACGTTCGATATCTGTTTGTAACCCCTCATCTGCTTCGTCTGCTGTTCGGGGAATAAGCGCTTCACTTTTATCAAACACCTCCATTATGGCATTAAACAATTCTGAAGAGCTCACAGGCTTGATGAGACATTCGTCAATAGGTGCTTTTGCTCTATCGCTTTGCCGCGCCGAGGCGGGACCATCGCCTTTATACATGGTTATCATAATTATCTTTGGTACAGACGATTGCAGCAGCGGATGACTGTGAATCGCTTCCGTCAGCAAAAACTCTTCATCATGTAATTTGTTTGAATCCACGACAACCATATGAAAAGGATTCTCCGGCACAGCCTTGGTCAATGCCTTCATACCTTCCCGTACAGACGCCGTCGCTGTAACATTGAAGCCAAAGCTTTTCAACATTTCCCAGAGGATTTTCCGTGCCGGCTCGGTTTTTTCCACCAGCAATACCTTCATGCCTTGCATATCAGCCGGAGCGGTCATTGAATAATGTTGCGCTTCAACATCATAATCAAAAGGAATGTAGATTCGAAAGGTGGTCCCTTTTCCCACCTGGCTGTCCACAAGAATACGCCCTGCCATCATCCTTACCAGCCTGTGACAGATGGAGAGCCCTAATCCGGTACCACCAAACTTCCGGGTCACGGACCCATCCGCCTGGGTAAAGGGTGCAAATAAAATCTTGAGCTTATCCCGCGGAATGCCCATACCGGTGTCCGTAACGGAGAACAACAGCTCGATCCGGCCGGGAACCGGCGTTAACTCCTGGTCGCTTCGCTTTACCCGGACAATTATTTGCCCCTGGGAGGTAAATTTAACAGCATTGGAAATAAGATTGATTAAAACCTGCCCCAATCGGAAAGCGTCTCCAATAACTGTCAAAGGGACATCTCTTTCGATCAGGTAAAACAGGTCGATAGACTTTTCGGCAGCCTTCTCCCTGAACAGATCCGCAACCCTGTCTATAACCTTGTTGAGCATGAAGTCCGCATGCTCCAGTTCCAACTTCCCTGCCTCAATCTTGGAAAAATCAAGAATATCATTGATAAGACTAAGCAAAAGCAAAGAGGAATCGCGCACTCTCGCAAGGTAGGTCCTCTGGGTTGACGTAAGAGTTGTATTCAAGCTGAGATTCGTCAAACCGATAATCGCGTTCATCGGTGTACGAATCTCATGGCTCATGTTGGCAAGGAATTCACTCTTGGCCCGGCTTGCCTCATCGGCCAGGGATTTGGCTGTTCTGAGTTCATCCAGAGCGTTATCGTACTCGTTGACCGCCTCTTTCAGCATGTTGCTGAGAATTTCAGCTTTCCTCTCAGCCACTTCAAGTTGAGATTGCAGCCGTCTGATTTTTTCTTCAGCGTCTGTTGGCATATCGTAACTTCAACGAGGACAGCAAAATATCTGCATAAAATCTCCAGACTACTCTCTATTCGCCTAAAATCGTCAGCGTTACAGTTTCGTTATGAAAATGAGATCGGTTTTGTTTTCCTGATGGAGCATACTCGCCATAGGTGTAAAAACCGATAATCGGCACATCATCGCCGACAATTTTCCGTATAACTGCAATTTCCTCACTGGTTCGAGATCCCAGGACTATCTTTCTGGCCATGCAGCTGTAGACAAAAATCGCTTTGGCTTGAATTTCCCCGGACATTTTTTTCATATGGCTCAAGGCTCTCTTGGCAGCTTTACGAGCAGCATCAACCACATCATTGCCATTGCCCATTGTCATTTTCACCTTGGCCCCTTGAGGAATATCCCCGGCAAACCTGATGGATCCGTTTTGGCGATCCACTCCCATCGTCGCCCGGCAAAGAAAATATCCGTGGTCTTCATCATCTTCGGAGGTACCTAAAAGACCCAGCGGGTACTCCACACCCACTGCCGGTAACTGGGATGCGTATCTATCCAGAAATTTTTCATAGACCTGCAGAGCCGGCTGCCCATCCAGTTCATACAAGATATTTCCTTCCGATTTAGTTACCTGTTTTGCGGTACCCACGGGAAACCAGCCGCAGCCGACACCGGTTCCAACAGCAAAGTTCCCGCTAAAACCGACAGCCACGATACTGTCTGTCAACACTTGGTCACCCAGATACTGAAAGGTGCGAAGAAACCGGCCTCCGTCTCCTGACGTTCCGCCGGCAATCCTGATATTTTCACCTAAAATAGACTGTATTCCTTCGATGATTTCGACTGCATTACCTGTCAGGCCATCTGAAAAAATCTGTAGGTATTGACAGTCACGATTTTGAAAAGCTTCACCAATTCTCTTTCCGGCGGTATGGGAATCGCGAGATAAGGATGACGTAAACGCTGTATGAAACTGTACATCTGCTGACGCCAATGCCAGTATTACCACGGAATCCTGGGTTAAACCGGCTGAAGATATTTCACCATCCGTGGTGCAGCCGACAAGCGGAACACCCGCTGCAACAGAGCGTATACCTTCCAGCAGGCGTTGCTGATCATATATGACCGAACTGAAAACCCATAACATGGAAGGAGGACCGGCTATATGCCGCACAACATATCCTGCAGCCTCACGACCTGCTGTAAACGCATCTTTTGCCGTGCTGGCACTACTGCATACTTGCATCAAATGCTCTACCTCCTGATGGTGCCGAGGTTGCCGCCCCATGTCAATACGAAAGACAAGCGAGCCTACCTATCTTTTCCAAGGCAAGGTCCTGAAGAAATCGAACGTCCTGCATTTGCGGAAACACAAGCGTCATTGCAGGAAACATCCGGGTGTCGCCATCATCCTCGTCATGACTCTGTTCGAGGATATTGACTCAGCCGACATCAACTGATTTTCCTGGTGGCCAGGCAGCATGTATAACAATTACTTTCCGATCGAGAACCTCATCGGTCCGGCTGTTGAAATACCGGAACCTATCCTGCCCAAATGGATACGGAATGATAAGTAATTACTTTTGGAACAAACAGCAGGAAGGGGAAAAAGCAGGTACTGTAATTATCTTTCATGACTCACAATTCCACTGGATACCATGAAATGTTTGCCATGTAACCACAATCCGAGATCAAGCAGCCGTTCCCGCCGGTAATGTTACTCTGATGCAGTTAAATTTCGTATAAATATAAACTACGATTCCGTATCGGTTGTGTCAACAGATTTTCCTTTTACCGGGTTCAACCCGTTGAGATAAAAAACATCGGCAACTTCCGGAGATCCAGGCTAGTGAATCGGTCTTGACGGCATGGTCGAATTAATCGTTTTGGGCGAAGCAACGCACAGAATAGGTGAGGTTTTCTGCATGTCGTATTCAAACTGGAAAGCGTCCAATTCAAAAAGCTCCAGACAGGCATCCACCGCTTCAGTGTCATAGAGATCACCTCGGTGTTTTCTAAGCTCATCGAGGGCCATCTCAATCCCCTGGGCCGGGCGATAGGGCCTGAAAGAGCTCGTCGCCTCGGTTACGTCGGCAACCGACAAGATCTTGGATTCGATAAGAATCTCGCCGCCACGCAGTCCGAGCGGATACCCCGAGCCGTCCAGCCGCTCGTGGTGCTGAAAAACAATCTGGGCGCAAGGACAGGAAAAGGGAATATTTTTCAGGATTTCGAAACTGATTTGCGGATGAATTTTCATTACCTCCTTTTCAGCATCGAGCAGTTTTCCCATTCTGTTCAGGATCGAGACCGGAATTCTGATTTTACCGACATCATGGAGTATTCCGGCGATACGGATTCCTTCAATTATCTTTGGCGACAAACCCATTTTGGCAGCAATTGCGCAGGCCAGCTGAGCCACCCGGTGCTGATGTCCGGCAGTGTAAGGATCCCTGATTTCCGCCATAAGGGCCATGCTGAAGATACTGGCATGAAGCATTTCCTGAAGTTCCACGGTTTTCCTCTTGACCATCTCTTCCAGCATCGCATTCTGGGAGCGGAGCTGCACTTTCATCTCCTCAAGCGAGATATGCATCCGTACCCTGGCTCTCAGCTCCGCTGCATGAAAGGGTTTGGTAATATAATCGACCGCACCCATTTCAAAGGCTTTCGTCTTGTCGATCGTTTCACTTCTGGCTGTGAGAAATATCAGCGGAATCGACCGGGTGCCGGGATTTTCTTTCAACCTGGCGCAGACCTCATAGCCGTCCATCTCCGGCATCATGATATCAAGAAGAATGAGATTGGGATGGTATTTGACTGCATATTCAAGGGCGGTTTCCCCTCTTTTCGCTATCCCCAACCGGTATTTTTCCTTCAGGGTACTGACCAGTAAATCTATGTTCGTCGCATTATCGTCGACGATCAGAACAAGCGGGCGAGATACATTTATGACATTCATCGGTGTTCCTCCACAACATCCCGAACCTGTTGAATAGTTTTCAATGCCTCCTCGTAGTCGTACCGGCGGATCTGGGTATCGAGAAGCTTGAGTAATGATTGGTCGACCATTTTGCGGTCGGCAAGTTTTCTCCTGGTTTCAACGTTAATAGTGTGAATTTCCACAGGATCGGCACGATCTATCGCTTCAGTCAACGCCGACAGCAGTTCTTCGAGATTATCTTCTGCATCGACGGCAGGAGCACCGGCATCGCTGTCCTGATCTTTTGACTCTACCACCAGTGGGCATAATACCTGAAAAAGGTTCTCCAGTTCGACCAGAAGCCTTGTCGTCAACTCACATGCGGCATCAATTGACCCCTGCCCATTGCATTCCTGCTCAAGAGCATCTGCCTCCTGCTGTACACTGCGAGCGCCTATATTGGCTGCGCTACCCTTGATCCGATGGGCGTAACTGAGCAGAGATTGCAAATCTTTTTCAGCGAGAGCCTCCTGAATACTTGCTACGGTGTTTTTGTTATCCTGGTAAAACCCGACCAGAATCTCCTTATAGGTTCGCCAGTCAAGGCCGGTTGCCCGTAAAGCCGCTGTAACATCAACACCAGGAATTTGACAGGGAATTAAAGGTTCTCCGCCAAACTTCGGCTGCCCATTGCCTTGATGCACAACTGCCGCCTTTTCCACATCCCACGGCCTATCTATTACATTAACGATACCGGCATCAGCATGAGCAGCTTCCTTGGAGCGGACAACCCTCTTCCTGTTCCGCAGCAGGCGCCAGAGGGTATAAAAAAACCGGTCCTGATTTATAGGTTTTGCCACGTAGCCATCCATCCCCGCTTCGAGACATTTTTCTTCATCGCCCTTCATGGCATGGGCGGTCATGGCGATGATCGGCAACTCTTCGCAACCGGGGAGAGTGCGGATCTGTCTTGTGGCCTCGTACCCGTTCATCTTCGGCATCTGTATATCCATGAGCACGGCGTCGAAAGGCTCATGTTGTACTGCGGCTACCGCTTCTTGCCCATTCTCTACTATTTTAACCAGAACTCCGGCGCCTTCAAGGATGGCTCTCGCCACCAGCTGATTGGTATAATTGTCTTCAGCGACCAGGATGGAGCATCCTTTTAAATGCTTTTTATACATGGAGGCTTTGGTGGTAAAATCGGCTTTTGCACCGCTCTTTCTCGATGCCTCTTTGCCGAAGGCGTCCATAATGGCGTCAAAAAGCGTTGACTGAAAGATCGGTTTGGTCAGGAAGCCGTTGGTACCGGCCTGTTCCGCTTCCGATTTATGCACTTCCCTGGCGAAGGCCGTCATCATGATGATCGGCAGATTGAGCTGCAGTTCCTGACGGATTTTCCTGGAGGTATCAAGACCGTTCATCTCCGGCATCTTCCAGTCCATCAGAATCAGCTCCACCGGTTTCTTCCCCTCCCCTCCATCCTGTAATCTGTCGATAGCCTCGGTTCCGGAGGACAACGTCTCCACTTCAAATTCGAAGGAAGCTGAGGATCTTGGCCATAATATTGCGGCTGTCCGGGCAATCATCGACCACCAGCACATTCATCCCCCTGATGTCAGCCGGAATATCAAACATTGCGCCTATCGGCGTTGCGGCTCTTACCAGCCTCACCGTAAAGGTAAACGTACTGCCCTGGCCGACCGTACTTTCCACACCAATATTGCCGTGCATCATGGTGACGAAATTTTTGCAGATGCTCAGACCCAATCCGGTACCTTCATATTTTCTGGTCGAGGAAGAATCGCCCTGGGTGAAAGGCTCAAAGAGCAGCGGCAGATAATTGGGCGAAATGCCGGTACCATTGTCCTTGACGGCAAAAGAAAGCATGACCTGATCATCCGAGAGACCTTCCGTTGTATCGCTTATATCCCGAACACTCACCAGAATAATGCCGTCCGAACCGGTAAATTTCAAGGAATTGCCGATCAGGTTAGTCGAGGATTTGCTGGAGCCGCAGACAATCTCCCTTCAAGATTCGCGGAGTATCCTGATCGATATCCACCAGCAGTTCGATACCTTTTTCCGCCGCCTGGTTAACAAAAACATCCATCACCCGGTCAAACATTTCATCGAGCCGGAAAACTCTTTCCTTCAGATCCAGCAATCCAGCCTCGATTTTTGAATAATCAAGAATATCGTTGATAATCCCCAGAAGGGAATAGGAAGAATTCTGAACAATATGCAGATAACGCTCGACCTCGGGAGAAACAGTCTCCGCCAGGGCCAGATCCGTTGCCACGATAATGCCGTTCATCGGAGTACGGATCTCATGGCTCATATTGGCCAGAAACCGGCTTTTGGCCAGGGTTGCCGCCTCCGCCTGCTCTTTTGCATAGCCAAGCTCCACATCCAATTTTCTGTGTAATTCCATCTCTTTTGTCAGCGAGAGATGTGAAGCCTTAATCCTGCGATTGAGTTTGAGAATCAGTCCGGTAAAAGCGATGTGCGAACAGATCACCATCAAGGCAACGAGCAGCCAAAGGCCATAATCGCGCAGAATGTTCTGCATGGTGACCCTGCCCAGATCCTTGTAAGGCCCGACGCGCAGGGCCATCATGCACTCCATGACCGGCTGATAATTCATGGGGATCGTCCAGCCGGCATAACCCGCAGCCAGGGCGGCAGGGGAATCGGCCGTCATCCGCAACAGGCCGACGGCAACTTTTTCCGCCAACTGGTCAGGCGTCGCCTTCGTCTTTGCCATCGGCCAGTCGGGATATTCCCTGGTGGTGCAGAGATACGGCGTCTGAAGTCCGGGATCGTTCAGACGGGGAAAGACAAAATAATCCTTCAGCTTGATTTTACCCTCGGCACTCATTTCCTCCAGCGTATTGGTCCGGACCGTACCGACATCGGCGAGTCCGTCCCGAACCGCGTACACCACCTCATCATGGGTTTCCCCAAAACGTAACTCTTTAAAATCCTTGGAGGGATCGATGCCGTTTTCCTTCAGCTCCCGCCAGGCCATCAGCCAGCCGCCAAGGGACTCCTCCGAAACCGCCATGAAGGTCTTGCCTTTCAGATCCTTGAGCTTTTTGATATCCGTCCGGGCTGAACGCGTGAAAATAACACTACCGTATTGTGAATAGACCCGGCCCAATCGTAACTCTTTTAAGGTGGCGATTCGATTGACACTATATCCTTGCTCCAATTCCACATAAATGGAGGAATTGGCCAGAATAAAATCAACTTCCTCCTTTTGTACGCTTGAGATAATGCGATCGTGAGGGAGCGGAACAATCACAAAGGTGAAACCGGGAATCAGGCTGGTGAGATAATCGGCGGTAGGCGACCACTTTTGCAGGCATTGCCCATCTCCCCGCACGGCAAGGACTCCGATTTTCACTATCTTATCAGCAGCCTGTACCTGTGCCGCGGCAACAAGCTGCATTAGCAGCATGGTGCAGAGCAGAACAGGGCGAACTGTGTGGCCGAAATTTGTGCAGGTTGCTTTTTTCATTTCATCCGCCTAATGAGAGCCCGTTCTTCGTGGGGTGTTAGTTGGATAGCCATTAAAATGCAGAATCAGTTGTCAGTTGTCATGTTGACATATTTTTTTCCTTGGCGAGGAGAATTTTTTCCAGCAGCTCGTCAAAGTCCACCGGCTTCAGGCAATAGTCGAAGGCCCCTTTTTCATGCCGCTGATCCCCACATTGAGCGACGCGTGGCCGGTCAGGATGATAACCTCGATTTCCGGTTGAACCTTTTTCATTTCCGCCATGCAGTCCAGCCCATCGAGGCCCGGCATGCTGACATCCATAACCACCACATCGAAGCTGTCCTTGCCCAGACGGTCCATGGCCTCCATACAACCACCGGCTGTTTCGAAGCCTATTTTCCGTCGCTGTGAAAAATTTGGCCATTATTTCCAGAAAATCTCTCTCATCGTCCACCAGCATAATTTTACTGTTTGCATTCATGACCAAGTTCCTCAATTGTTGACGGATTCTTTCCCGGGCGAGCATTTCTTCAATGTCTTTAAGAAACTTTTCCCGATACTGTTCAACCGCCTGTGGTTGATTCATGACCATGTCCAGCTGCCGCGCATGCAGGGTCAGATAGCCAAAGATCTGCAAACGCTTTTCCAGATAGTCCATCGGCTGTTTTTTCAGCCGGGCAAGCAGAGCATCCGAACGGAGCTCAACCCGGAAGTCATAGCGCAGCAAAATGTCCGCCAGCAGCTTGGCCCGCACCGCCTTACGCCTCATATCGGCGGCTCCGCCCTTGAACCTGAACGTTACATAGCTCTCGGTCAAAAGGTCACTGAGGTAAGACTCGATCATCGCATAATGATAACCAAGCCGGACGCTGAGATTACAGAAATTTTCAGAAACCAGAAAATAATTTTTGGTCGTCAGGCCGGAAGGTACCGAAGGGTCAAGGTCGGGTCGCATGGCCGATTGAAAAATTATTTCACCAAAACCCCTGGCGCTGATCGGCGGCGGCCCCTCCCAGGGAAAGGCTGATATACCGCGCCAGATAGCCTGCATCGGCAAGGAGACGATATCTTCGACACGAACAGTCTTGCTCCGGCTGTCAAGTCCTGGACGAAAACCGTCGGCCAGGTCGATAACCCACCATTCCAGCGGTACGTCGCCGACCAGCCGCTTGGCTGTTGCTTTATCAAAATGATGCACCGTGCCGTAATTGAACATCTCCGAAACCGATTTTTCATGGCAGAACCGGGTAATGTCGTGCAGGGTCTCACACCAGGTCGACTTGAAATGAGTCGAAGTAGGATCACTGAGATTAAGAGGAGTGATATACTGCAAAGCTTCCGAGACAATCCTCTGCACCGGACTGCCCGCCATAATATCCCTTTTGACCACATTTTGACGAAGCAGATCCTCTCTTCGCCCATCATATATTGCCCGGCCGGAACTATTCACCGTTATCGTCCGGCCTTGCCGAAAACCGACATTGCATTCGGCAGACTGAATAAGGCCGGAATACCAAATTCCCTGGCAACAGTGGCCAGGTGCCCGGCTTCTGTGCCGTTTTCGGCGATCACGGCCGAGGCCCTGCCCAGAAGCGGTGCCCATTCAGGCAGAGGATGTCTTAAGACCAGCACCGCTCCCTTTGGGAAAACTGATGCATTTCCATCTCCGAATCGACCAGGAAGACTTGCCCGCTGGCAATCCCGCCGGCGGCGCAGATGCCCCCGAAAAGAATAGGTGGTTCGCCGGCTTCGTTTGACACTGCCTGCGGCTGGGGATTTGGGGAATGTCTTTCTGCCCTGTTTTTCTACCGACCGGGATCGGTCTGCTCTGCAGGATATACAATTCTCCCTGGTGATCGTATGACCATTCAATATCCTGGGGCCGGCCGAAATGATTTTCGAGCTGAAGTGCCGTTTCGGCGAGTTTTTTGATCTGGCCGTAGGTAAGAGTGGCGCCGCCGGCAGCCTGATTGGTCTCTCCTGCCTCGGCCCTCTCCCTGGCGCAGTTCGCTGCAACAACGGTATATGGTTTTTCGCCGCCGACCAGATAGAGATCGGTAGCTGTTGTTCCATCCACCACCCCCCGGGCAATACCCGAAGTCGCGTTGATACACATCACCTCGCTGTCTTCCGCACCGGGATCCCTGGAATAGATTACGCCGCTGACCAAAGCATCAACCATGACCAGGCAACCGACACACATTTCTATATCTTCATGGCGATAGCCCCGCTTTCGACGATAGGCTATGGCCTTCGGACCATATTTGCTGGCGATAACCTTCTTATATGACTCACTTAACCTGCCCCTGTCCACATCCAGAAAAGTGCTGTAAAGACCGGCAAAAGATACCCCGGCGGTGTCTTCTCCCAGGGCGCTTGAGCGCAGTGCCACCCGGCAGCCGGGAAAAGTCTGCTTTTTCAAGACGATTGAAATGAAGGTGGAGCAGCTCTTCAAGATCAGGCGGCAAGGAGCTGTCCATGACGATTTTCTGCATTTCCTCACAGCTTTTGAAAAGATCGTCAAGATTTTCCGGATCAAGCACCTGCAGTAATCGATTGATTTCGGCAATCTGCTCTACGGTCAGAAAATGTCTGGTGGCCGAAGCCGTAACGACAAAGCCTTGTGGCACCGTTATTCCCGGAAGAGTTGAAATCTCTCCGAGATTGGCCATTTTTTCACCGACCTGATCTTTGTTATGTTTTCCCACCTCACTTAAAGGCAGGATAAAGGGCCCCTGGTGAAAATCGATGTTTTTCTCAACTATTTCGCTGATGTCGTTGCTTATTTTTTCAAATATTCCCTCCAGTTCGGCGTATTTCCCATCCGACATCTCGAGGATATTGCGGACCATTTTATAGACATTGACCAGAATGGCCGAAATTTTCGAGCGGACAAAGGCCATCCGGTAACTCTCACCGCTGTAGTATATCTTTTCCAGCTCGGCCATGGCCTGCAGGGCATTGTTGTTGGCGGTCAGGAGACTTCTGAAATGAGTGTATCGCCTGGTAAAGGCAGCACGATGTTGCTTCAGGACTTAAGGTTGACTGGGGCTCGGGGAACAGGCTCTGCTTTAAAAAAGGTGAAGATCCTGTGCATAGTTTGCAATCCTTGTCTGCCCGGCAAGGCATGTGACGGGCGATCTCCCGTACACACTGCCTCTAAGGCCGGCCGATTTTCACCACGATCAATGGCCGATCTTCAGACCTAATCCTTCAAAGAGATACATGATGCCAAATCCGTACCAGAGCGTATAGACAACGTAAAAGAACAAGAGCAGCAATTATCAGCATAAAACTGTCCTTATAACTGCCGGCCTCTACCCCGTAGTAGTTATAGGCAGGTTCAAGGGCTTTGGTCTGGATTGTAGCAATGGTCTTTGCCTGTTTAAAACTCTTCTGTTCGGTCAGATCCTTGTCCATCGACTTGAACGCCGTCCACCAGTTGAACAGCACCTGTTTTCCACTATAACCGTATTTGGCGGTGAGCAGTTTGTCCATTATTGTGAAACATTTGATCGGCGTCTTCAAGACTTGCTTTCATGATCCCAGCCATATCACCCTTGACCACCAGTTCCTTGCCGGAAACAGTTACCTCCGCCCCGCTCGCCTGGAAAAGCTTGGCGGTATCGGCGGCCTGTTGCTCATCGCCATGTCAACTGTAACATCGTATCATCTTGCCTGCATACTCTTCACTGCCCGTGATTGACTCGGGGATAAAGTAGGATGAGCCCTTGGAAATCATATTGAACAGATTGTCCATGTAATTCAAGCCCATTCACCTTGCCCGGAAAAACCGGACTGAAAATCACTGCCAGTAAACCAAAAAAGGCAACCAGCATTACTATCCCTCTCACTTTCAATTTTTTTGCATACTCATATTATCGGCCCTCCGATGCTCAATTCTTTCAGGTTGGAATCTCTTAAGGCTCGAGTCTTCGTGCGCTTCAGAAATAATCCTCCGATCTCAATTCTTTAAGGTTGGTGAAGAAATACGTAAAATACCCAGATGGCGAACGCGCCGATGGCAAGAAAAAACAGGACAGTTACCCACGGTGTTGAGCATTGCACCGGCACTTTTGGTGATCTGGATATAACCAAGGCCCTGCAATTTTTCCGGCAGGGCAAAGAACCGGTTAATAAAACCGGCGGAAACCGCCAGGGCAAAAAAGCCGCGGATCATGATTCCCGGCACCACCTTGGTAATGAGAGACCCTATCTGTACGCCGATCAGGGAGCCGAGCAGCATGCCCATCGCCAGGGTATAGAAGACAAAACCGTAAAAGGCATACTGGCTCAGGGAACCATAACCGGCGGTAAAAACTATCTGGAAAATATCGGTGCCGACAGTGGTCATGGAAGAGACACCCAGACCGTAAACAAAGATGGGGAAGGTGAGAAAACCTCCGCCGACACCCATGATAGCGGCGGCAAGGCCGACAATACAGACCGCTTACCACCAGAAAGATCGCTGAAATTTTACGGCCGCCGGGAGTAACACCTTCGTCAAAAGTCAACATCGGCGGCAGATTAACCGATTGCAGCCGTCTGCCCATAGGCGGAATCTGTTCCGCACGGCCGTCTTTCTGCTCCGCCCTGTACACCTTTTCTGGCCTTGAAATAATCCGTCATGGCGTAAAAGGAGAGAAAACCAAGGATGAAAACATAGACAGAGGTGATGAACAAGTCGCTCAATACCGGGTTCAGATCATAGAGATAGCTGTTCAGCATACCGCCGATAGTCGCACCGGCAGATCGAGCCGATCAGAAAGGTACCGGCAAGGGAAACCGAAATATTGCCGAGTTTTCTGTGGAGGACGCTGCCCATGATCGCCTTGGCGAAAATATGAAACAGATCGGTTCCCACCGCCAAAATACCCTTGACCCCGACGCTCATAAGGGCCGGAGCGATGATAAAGCCGCCGCCCGCGCCGATACAGCCGGTAATAAGACCGGCACAGACCCCGACAAAAATCGAAGCAAAGAAAATGGAGTTGGTATAATAAGAAGGCATGTATGCTTTCTTACCGCCGAGCACTTCCGGCAATGTTCCGTCTCCGGCCGCAATGGCTATGCCGCCGAGCAGGATCGGCAGGAGCAGCAGAAACAGCACGATCATTCGTTTTCGGCTGCGCAATATGTTGGTTGACGTTTCCAGATCCCAGCGCGCGTAGGCCTCGGACCCCTTGACCATCATCTGGTAAAACTCTCTACAGTTGCTCATGGGAATTTCCTTTATATTATGATTAATCTTTCTAATGCCTGCACAATTTTTTAGACCAGTTCATTGGCATCAGACAGGCATGGACATATGTTTTTTCAACAGCGCCTGATCGATCTTTTCCTGATGCAGTCGCTTCTTCTCGTAGGCTTCAGCCAGTTTTTCCAACAGTGGCTCCGTTTCTATGGGTTTCATCAGGTAATCGAAGGCACCCAGTTTCATCCCTTCGATCCCTGATTCCACCGAAGCGTGGCCCGTCAGCAGAACTACCTCAACCAAGCGGATTTCGGTTGCGGATCTGCCGCAGGGTCTCGATCCCATCCATTCCCGGCATTTTCACGTCGAGCAGTACCACATCCGTGCGGCTGATGTTCAAGGATCTCCAGGGCCTTCTCGCCACTCTCCGCACCCTGCGCCTTCAGCCCGCGTTTGCCCAGAATCTTGACCGTCAATTCGCGGAATTCCTCCTCATCGTCCACTACCAGCACATTGAATTCTTTCATGGCCTAATCTCCTTTTGCTTAAAATGTTCGGCAGAGGCTCATCGTTCTCGTCATCAGGCGGAACCGAAGCTGATAACCGGCAGAACAATGGTAAAGATTGCGCCTCCACTCCTCCTGTTGGCACCTGTTATAGACCCACCGAGCTTGCGGATAATGTCATAGCTGATATAGAGTCCGAGACCTGTTCCTTTGCCCGGATCTTTGGTGGTAAAGAATGGATCGAAAATCTGCTTGAGGTTTTCGGGTTTAATTCCAGGTCCGCTGTCGGCGAACTCCATCACCAATTTTCCATCTTTGCCCATCATTGTGGCTATCTGGATTTTTCCGCCCTGTCCTGCCGCGTCGATGGCGTTATTGATCAGATTGAGAAATACCTGCTGGAGTTGAGGGCCGTCGGTCATTGTGGCGGGGAGATCAGCGGCCAGACTTTTTTCGATGGCGATGTTGTTATATTCAGCCTCACGCTCTACAAAGGAGACGGTCTCTTCGATCAGCTCATTGATCCGCACGTTTTCCTTCTGGATCGACATTTTTCGCGAGAAACCGAGAAGCCGGTGGGTAACCGTACCGGCCCTCTGAACATGGTATTTGATCTGTTTTACCGCTTTGCCGTACTCTTCCAGATTCTTCACCAAAGCCGGGTCTTCGTCCGGCAGCAGTTCGCCGATCCAACCCGCTTGATTGGTGATCATCTGCAGAGGATTATTGATCTCATGAGCTATTCCGGCCGCCAGCCGGCCTACTGTCGCCATTTTTTCAACCTGGGCAAACTGCAGGCTGAGTGCGGCATATTCCTTGTCGGACCGTTCGAAATTGCGGGAGAGCAAGACGCTGGTGCAGGTTGCAGCAACCAGGGAAATGATCGAAATAGCGATGACTACCCCCAGGATATGATTGCGCAGATAGAGATAATAACCGAGCGAATCCGCAATATTGGCTTTCAGGATCAACAGCCAGTGTCCCTTGTCGATCCAGCGGGTGGTATAGATATCAGTCGGGGTTATATGGTTGACCGACATGTTGTCAAAGGAAACGAGGTTCTTCTCGATCTCCGATCAGTCCGGTTGCCTTCAGCAGGCTTGGGGTCTGTAATTCTCCGGCACGGTTAACGATGAAGGCGTCGCCTCGCGGGCCGAGTTGGGCGGAATGGAGCAGTGCATTGAACATGCTTGAATTGATTGTCGCCCGCAGCACATAGGATTTGAGTGGATCCGTAACCGCCACCACAAAATGCGGAGTGTCACGATATCCTGTAAAGACGTCGCTGACATGGACCCCGGAAATCAAAGTCTCCTTGAACCACTGAGCGTCCTGATACATTTTCCCTTTGATTTTTTCGCGGTATGGACCGACATAGGCATGCTGGACACCCAGAACATCGATCACCTGCAGATCGACAATATCCCCTGTGCTGTTCATCGCCAGAAACAGTTTTTCCACATTTTGCGGGTTGAAGAAGAAGTCGTGGGAATAGAGCGAGACCAGCATGCCGAGCATATTAATTTTATCTTTTAAAAAAAGTGAAATGACCTCGGCTCTGTGGTCAACGGTACTTGTTGCCAGCTCCTGTAATTTGACGATATTGGTTTCTTCAACGGAGCTTTTCATCAGCCAGGCAAAGCCGATGATGGGAAGGATGCTCAGGCAGAAGAATGCGATCATCAACCGCCTGGTGATCCTGTGATAGTATTTCTTTTTTCTTTCCATGGCGACAAGAACCAGTTAGGGATGTTTAAGGAAAGCCGAATCCAGTTGTGAAAGTAATTGCTCAACGGACAGGGCTTCACTGATGATGAGATCAGCCGGAAGACTCAGCAGGCCGTCATCCACCGCTTTTTTGATTAAATCATCGACCAACAGGATTGTCCTGCATTCCGGAAGAATTGAGAGCAGGCTGAGTGTATTGGCAGTAACCTTGTCATATTCCAAAATAAAAATGACAATCACATTAGGAGCAAAGGCGAAGATACCCAGGTCGGCGTATCTTCCGGCAACCGCTGTCTCGACAAGAATATTGGAAGTTTCGGCAAAGAATCCGCAGATATGATCGAACCTGTCCGTCTGCTTACGAAGCTCGCCATCGCTTGCGGCAATAAAGAGAATTTTTTTGGTATTGGGAGGAAGCAATTCCGGAGGAACCGGCATTTCGTGTCTAACCAGGAAACTCACTACTTCAGCGGCATCCAGGAGATCTTTTCCCGACCTCACCCGTTTGAGGTGGTGGCCGGCAAGCCAGTCTTCGACCTTATTACAATTAATGCGACATGCACCGGCGATCTCCTCAAAAGACAAGAGTCGTTGTTCGTGTTGTTTGCTGTAATACCATCCCCTGGCCATGACCATCTCCACAATGAAATTCGCTGCGTAAAGTTAGATGCGCGAACTGCGCCTTTGTCTTTCAGAAGGTAATACGCAACAGGCATGCCATGACAACCTCTTCATTATCAATATATTTGAATATTAATTACTTACGCAAGTTTTCCTGATTTCCGGAATCAATTACCGCTGAAGGAAACATATGGCTGTGTCGTCCAATTGCTTAACAAGGTGTAAAAGGACCTGACAGGGTTTCTCACCGAAATGAAGGCCAGTTTCCCGACAGCGACGAAAAGGACGAAAAGGGGACAAAGGGGACGAATTCAATGGGACTTCTTCCAAACCTTATTTCGGCATCATTGCTCAGATGGATTTTTGAAAGGTAAGGGCACACCTGAACAGGAAGATGGCATGTTCTTTGCTAAATCAGTCATAATACCTACACGGAAAAATGGTTTCATATTTCATATAAAAGGAGGTAAACAATGCGGTCGATCGCACTCTTTCCATGCTCATATACCGATGAAGCAAGGGTTATTGGTGAATTGTCCAACGCCCTGCATCTTCGGGTATATACCGACGAAATGCTCTTCTCCGATATCTCGGAACAATTCGGCATTCCGGTCGAGAAGCTGAAAAAAATACTGTATAGAAAGACTCCGAATCAGAGCCGGAGCAGGCTGGAGAAAATAAAATATATCAATGTGGTCAAATGTTCACTGCAAGCCCGGAAAACACAATTCCCCGATGGATGCATTTTCTATGGGTTGCACACATCTCTTTTCGATACAAAAAGTGACAGGGTGCTGAAGGCCTTGATATTTGATGAACTGGACGGCCGTATACAGCGGGCCATGCTGCAAGAGGGATTTTCAGAAGAAGCAGCCAGGGATTTGATTATTCAGCACGATAAAAAAGTATCGGCCTGGACACAGTTTCTCTTTCATGCGGAACCATATGCACAATCACTCTATGATTTTGTTATTTCGTACAAAAACAAACCACTCCTCGAGATAGTATCCGGAATACTTCACAGATTTCATGAGTTTGATTCTTCCAGTTTGCCGGGACGAGGTCCACTGCCCAGCTCTTCCCCTGCCCCCGGCATAGGCTCTACAAACAACAGAATCAGCTGGATAGAATACCTCCAGCCCGACCAAAGAACATGATGCCGTTATGTACTTTCATGGGTTATCCGACTATTGGGGCTTCTGCCGGTTCTGCCGGTAAAGGAGTCCCATCTTATAGGGATAGTGACAACGGGAGGTTCTCGAAAATGGGGTCAATCGGTAAAAAGTCTCTCTCAAGTCGGGTAATAACCTATGAGATTATAGCATTTATCATAATGATCGCCTTACTATGGCTTGATGAGATCATTGATATTCCCTATCTTTTTCTTGGATCTGAAAAAACACCTGTAAATTGGCGGGAATCGATATTTGAAACACTGGTCATACTCGCGGTTGCTCTAATAATAATTCGTAATACTTTAACTGTATTTAAGAGATTAAAATATTTGGAGGGGTTCTTACGAATTTGTTCCTCCTGCAAGAAAATCCGGGATGAAAAAGGCAACTGGCAATCCATGGAAAGCTATATTCATGAAAGATCGGAAGCCAGGTTCAGTCATGGTCTCTGTCCTCATTGCGCGGAAAAACTCTATCCCGAGGTTTTTGCGGAAAACAAAAAGAATTGAAATATGCTGATCTATTCATCGCTTTCGACCGCTCTGCCTAAATTATATTTCTCCATTTTGGCATGCAAGGTGGGCCGGGATAAGCCGAGGAGCTTGGCGGCACGGGACCGGTTCCCCTGGGTTAGGACCAAGGCTTCCTGAATGAGAAGCCTGGCGACATTGTCCAGGCAGAAATCGAATAGTCTTTCTTTTGCCCCGGAGTTGAGCAAGTTCCGGATCCATAATTGCACTCCGTCACCGGCTGAATGGTCACCGTTGTTGCGAAATACCGGCTCCTGACTGACAAGGGTGATATCCTCCGCCTGAAGCGGGGCGCCTCGATTGAAGATAAGCGCTTTTTTAAGAGTATTGAGTAGCTCTCTAATATTGCCCGGCCAGTCATATTCCTTGATTTGCTTTAAGGCTTCCTTGCCGATTCCCGGATTATTGACGGACATCTCCGCCGACAATCGTCTCAAGAGATAATCGGTCAGACTATCGAGATCTTCCTTTCGTTCTCTTAGAGGCGGCATGGTAAGTGTAACCACCCGCAGCCTGTAGTATAAATCCTCTCTGAAGGTGCCGTCGGCTACCGCCGCTTCCAGATCCCTGTTGGTTGCGGCAATAATCCTCACATCCACATCGATCGGTTCCTTGCCACCCAGTCTTTCAATGCTGTTTTCCTGCAGCAAACGGAGAAATTTTGCCTGGATGCCGAGGGGCATATCGCCGATCTCATCGAGGAACACCGTTCCTCCTTTTGCCTGCTCAATCTTGCCGACCCGCTGGTGCACGGCGCCGGTAAAAGTCCCCTTTTCGTAGCCGAAAAGTTCACTCTCAAGCAGGCTTTCCGGAATAGCCACGCAATTGATGACCACGAAAGGTCTCTCAACCCGGCTGGAATGGTTATAAATCGCCCGTGCGGCAAGCTCCTTACCGGTTCCGGATTCGCCCCTGATCAGCACGGTTGCGTCCGTCGAAGAAACCCTGCCGATAGCCTTGTATATTTCCAGCATCCGGCTGCCGCTGCCAACCAGCGCTTCCCTGCCGATATAGACCTCTCCTCCGGGATTGAAATCGACCGGAGAGGACATACAACGGCCTGCTTCCAAGGCTTTTTCCACCAACCGCAGCATTTCAGGAACATCAAAGGGCTTGAAAATGTAATCATAGGCCCCCTTCTGGATCGCGCCGATAGCGGTTTCCGTACTGCTGTAAGCAGTGATGATAATGACCGGAAGTTTGGGGAAGAGTTTATGTATGACCTCAAAAACCTGGAGTCCGCCCATATCCGGCAGACGAACATCGAGGATGACCAGCTCCGGCTTGTGCAGCGTCGCCTGCTCGATACCATCCCTGCCGGTAAAAGCCAACGCGGTATCATAACCGTCCTGGGACAGAATTTTGGCAAAACTCCGCCCCAGCTGCTGGTCGTCGTCAATTATAAGTATTCGGCCCATAACCACCTCCCCCACCTCCCGCCACCGGTAAGATAATGCTGAATGTTGCTCCCTGATCCGGATTCGAAGAAACGACGAACTTGCCGTTGTGTTCCCTGACAATTCTCGAAACAATGCTTAGCCCAAGGCCGGACCCCTCTTCCTTCGTGGTAAAAAAAGGCGTGGTGACCTTGTCCAGTATTGCTTCAGGGACGCCGGGACCGTTGTCGCTGACGGTGACCACGGCAACATCGCCCATTTCCTGGTGGTGTTCCCGTGTTTCGGTAATGGAAATCCAGCCCCCGGTTTCCATTGCTTCGCAACCATTGATTATCAGGTTAGCCAGTGCTTCTTTCATCCTGTCGGCATCCACCCTGACTTTGCAGAGTTCGGGCCTGGGCGTATGACGGAGTTCCACATTATAGGCTTTCAGCCGAAACTCCAGCAGGTTCCTGACGGAATGTACAACCTCGTCCAGACTGCATTCTTTTAGTTCAAGTTTGGGTGGCCTGGCAAACTCCAGAAAATTTTCAACGATTTTATCAATCCGTGCAATTTCATCAGAGATAACCTGCAGGTCCTCGTCCTGTGCCTCGGTCAATTCAAGGGACCGGCTCAGGGAAAACATCCTCATTTTAATGGAGGTAAAAGGATTCCTAATCGTATGCGCAACCCCTGCCGCCAGTTCTCCGACCATCGCCATACGTTCAGCCTGCTGGAGATGCTTGCGGCTTCTGGCCAGTTCATCGCTGGTTTCATCAAAATCCCGCATCATGCCGCTCAAGGAATGTTGCAGGGAGTCGATTTCATCCAGGGAACTTTCCCGGATGGAGCTACCTGCCTTGAGAGCGAGTTTTCTGATTGGCCCGAGAATCTGGTGATAAAGAATATAGAGAAAGAAAGCAGCCAGGGAAGCGATTATGGCAAGAGCTGTGAAGGACAGTATCCTCAATCTCTCCGAACGCAGGTTGTTAGCCTCTTCGGTCCTCTGAAGAAGCTGCCATTGATCTTCGCTGAAAGAACGGCAGAGCTGAAGCAGGCCGAAAAAAACATCTCTCTGTTTCTCATGCAGGCTGGAAATACTCTCCTGCAAGGTACCGCTTCGATATTTTTCGATGGCCAGATCTTTTACCTCGACATAATCCTTGTACTTGAGAGCAATATTGTCGATGGTTCGCCGCTGTTTTGAGTTGAGATCCAGCGTGAGTGTCTTTTCCAGGTACTGTTTAAAAACCTGGCGATATTCCCACAGGGCTTTAAGCCATTTCTCATCGCCGTCCATGACATAGTAGGTGAGATATCCTTTCTGGTTTGCCAGAGCCAGTTCCATGTCCTGAGCAGTCTTGTACAGGACGAAATCCTTCTGCACCATCGACTGCAGCATTGAATCGATTTGATAGGTATACCAATACGTAAGACAGCCGCCTAAAAGGACAATTACGGCAATCGTCACAAAAATACAGACAATCTTGGATCGAAGACTCAAAACAAACGGCACGGCTCGTCCCCCTTGCTTGTAAGGATACGACCTCCCGGTGGCTCGGCACCTAGCACCGGCGGCAATGACCTATTTCATTACACGCCAGTTTTTGAACAAAAACCGCTCTTTGTCAACAACGAATATTCTTAAATGAAGTCCAAGACCGGGTGTTCGAGTCTTACCGGTCCAAAGCCGGGGGTTCCAGTCCAAACATAAAAAATCTCCTCTTGTTGTATTCCGGAAATGGAGTTTTTTTTACCTTGAAGCAAAACCTGCCTGTAAAAGGAAATCACGGCTGATCATTCCTTTGAACCGGCCTTCTCGGTCCACCACCGGCAGTCTTTTGATAACCCGCTCCAGCATGAGCCGAATGGCCTCTTCCAATGGAGCATCTTCCTGAATCGTCAGGACCTCGGTTTTCATCACCTCCACGGCTGTTTTGGCCTGCAGGTGCTCCTGGAGTTCTTTATGACGCCGCCCTCTTTCCGTGAAGGGAATTTTGCTCGTCAGATAATCCCAGATTCCGGGATGGCGATCGACAAAGGAGATGAGCAGGTCCCGGTCGGAAATCATTCCGAGAAAAACGCCTTCTTTATCCACCACACAAACGCGTTCGATATCATTGCAGTCGATTATGCGGATGACATCCTCAACCGGGGTGTCCGGAAGCACGGTGCAGGCATCATGGCGGGTGATGTCGGAAACGGATTTGAGATCCTCGATCTGGATGTTCTCCCCCTTAAATCCCCGCCAATCCGGACATTCACGTATAACAGTCTGAAACACATCCAAGCGGGAAAGTATCCCGACTAAGATACCGGCGGTATCTACAACCGGGAGCCGCTTGACATTCTTCTCCAGCATAAGATCCACAGCCTCCGTCACCAGCCTATCCTGGTCTATGACGACTGCGGGCTGTGTCATTATCTCACCTGCCTGCATAGTCCCGAGAGCGCCAAGGACATCGTCCGTCTTTGGGTTGTTCGGACCGGCCAGAAGACCCAATCGCATAGGCATATGCGCCCTGTAAATCAGATCTCCCTGGGCGATTACCCCGATGGGACGGTTCCCCTCATCGACCACCGGGACCCCGGAAAAGGTTGAAGAGAGCAGGGATCTTACTACGTCATCAAGTGGAGTTTTTCCAGTAACCTTTACCGGTGAAGGCGTCATGATCTCCCTGACCCGGGTGTTTCTCGGCATGAGGTATCCTCTTGTCTTAAAACTGATGACATCCAGGTCCCGAAGCGCAATAATGCCGTCCGAAACTCTCTCCCGGACTGCCGGGAGGACCTGTTCGAGCTCGACAGCCGGCAGGATGATTTCAATACGTACCGGCATGTTATATGACAGGACCTCAATTCTGCCGGTTGCTATTTCGCCACCCTCGTAAGAGCCCTCTATTCCTTTCGTGACGAGAGTTCGCGCGGCGATCTTCAAGCTGCTCACGTAATCTACGATAGCGCCGGCAACGGGCAGTCCGTTCCACTGTGCATCTTCGCTGGTAAATATTTCTATAATTTTGAATTGCAACATCGTTTTTTCTCCTCCTAGATGAGACGTCCTGCCCAGATGCCCAGAAAAATTAAGACCGCGCCGAAAATGTTATTCAGGCAGAAATTAGCCGCCGCAATAAAAAAATCCGCTGCCCTGGCGGAATTGACCGTCTCCAGGGCATACGTCGAGAAGGTGGTCAGCGCACCCAGGTAACCGGTCATGAAAAAGAGTCGGAATGAATGACTCACAAGATTGGTTCGATCGCCCAGCGTGTAGACAAAACCGATAAGAAAACAGCCTGTCAGATTGACGATAAGCGTTCCCCACGGAAATCTCGCGCCCAAAAGGCTTGCGGCAAATAATGAAACACCATAGCGGGATAGAGCCCCAAGGCTTCCTCCTGCCAACACATAAATAATATTCATTTTTTGTTTTTCCTTAATACCTTTGAGACATGCGCGGTAAGCCTCTTTTCCTTTAGAAACCTTTTATCCTCCTATCCGGCTTGCAGGTCTGCGGAGGTGGAACGTCTGCTGCTTACAACCGCGAGGGTCTTAATTCATCCTTCTCTGGTGAGCAGGCAGAAACCCTCTGTGAAAAAGTCGACGATGCAACTTCAATTTTCTCTCTTTTTTGGGCCGGGAAAAACTGGAGTGTCGATCTTGAAGGGCAAACAATGGAAAAACTCGATTCGTTTGCATCAGTAGGGGGCTGCATTTAAGCAAAAAAAACCCTACCAGGAATACAAAATCATTCACCTAGTAGGAGTCATCAGCCCGGTCCGAGCGGTTAAATTGGGGAACCCCATCCCTCTCGAAATTTTATAACATACGAAGTATTGAAAACACAATAAGGAAAAATCCCGGAGAAGGAGCAGGATAAAAAATTGCGTGAGAGTATTATCGGCTCCAGACCAGTCCATCTTTGCATGGCTGCCGGATCGTTCATAGATGGAGCACTGGATGAACGCTTACAGATCCGTTATACGGTCTTTTGGTATGTACCGGTGAACGGTTACAAAGCTTATACGTCGCCGTAATCTACCTTGGCTGCTGTAACCACATAGCGAACAGGCGTACCAGGCATGACGGCGTTAAAAGGAAAGCAGGTGATCAGGGTCAGCCATCCTTCTCTTTCGCTGTCCAGATAGAGATCTTCGGCTCTGACCGCCTGCGTCATCTGTACAAGATAGCGATCTGTTCCTCCTCTGCTTTCCAAAACGAGTTCATCTCCCATTTTGAGGTCTTTTAAAAAGGCAAAACTGGTATCCCGGTGTCCGGCGAGTATGCAGTGCCCCTCCTTTCCCGGAGCACTGCTTCGGCTCAAATGGCCGGGCCCGAAAGCCAGGACCTCTCCGCTCTCTCCTTCCAGGACGATGAGATCAATCCCCAGCCGGTCGTTGCGCAGTCTGCCGACCGGCCAGGTATCCGCCCAGGGCCAGGGTTTGACGATGTTGCCGCCGGCAAGGGATTTTTGCCAGGCCCGCTGCAACAGATGCTGGGCCAGCACCGTCTTGGCGGGAATCCATAAGCCTGTACCAAGAAAAGACATTCCAATCACAACCAGGGCCACTATCGCTATTTTCCAGGACTTTGCCATCTTTTTCTCCCGGCAAGAATGAATAAACCTGCCATCGTAAGCAGGGAGAACCCTATAAGCAGCCGCAGTGAGGCAGGCGTCGCCGTCTTCGGTCCGCCGCCAAAAACTGCGGTTGCCTTCCAGCCCTGCGGTAACTGGGTTTTTACCGCGACCTCCATCTCTGCTGCTTCTTTTGGTCTGCTGGCCACACTATCAACGGCGACCAGACTGGTATATTTGCTCACCAGATGGTGTTCCAGGGCGGTTTTCAATACTTCCTCGCGTACTTTTACCGGATCGACGCCTAAAGCCAGGGATTCCATCTGGAAACGGATCTTCTTTCTCGCCCAGAGAGCGCCGATGCCCTCCCGCCTGCCATAGGTCGAGGTGTCGATCAGGGTCTCCCACGGCTGCCCAAGCCTTACGCCGGTGAGCCGCAGGGTTGCATTCTCCCATTCGGTCCTGACCGCAACCACCAAGGGTTCGCCCAGATACAGATCCGGCAGGGGAGAGGGATAGCCCTCAATTGCCCTGTCGCTGCCGACCGGCCTGAGCTGCAGGTCGGAGATAACAGGATGTTCGAGCTTGGCAAACAGATTGGTCATTTTTTCCGTCACTTCGGTATCTTTTCCGATATAGGCAAACGTTCCCCTGCCCATTGCGGCCGCCCGGCTCATAAAATAAGAATTTGGAGCGGAACCGATGCCGACGGTAAAAAGCCGGGAATCCCCAAGCCGTCGGCTGATAAGCTGCAATAGCTCGTCTTCGTTGCCGACTGCCCCATCGGTGAGAAAGATCACCTGCCTAAGTCGTTCATGTCGATTTGATCCATCCAGAGCCAGCAGCAGGGCCGATTTCATCTCGGTGCCGCCATCGGCCTTTATTCGGGTAATATAGTCGCCTGCCTGCTGGAGAAACTGCTGATCGGCCGGTTTGGCTTCATTGAAAAGCGCCCTGGCGGAATTATTAAAGACGATGATGTTAAAATGATCCGATGGGCGAAGTTTTTGTAAAGCCAGAGTAATAGCCGCTTTTGCCTGGATTATGGAGGTGCCCGCCATCGATCCGGATACGTCCAGGATAAAGATGATTTCGCGGGGGACAGGACTCCCCGCCACCTGCTGCGGCGGCATCAGCATCAGCAGCATATATTGGTTGCCGGCCAGGGTTTCGGAAAAAAGAGCGGCTTTGGCATCCTCTGCATTCTCCGGTTGCCACTCAAGAACAAAATCCCGGTCCGCTTTTACTTCACCCGTCAAGTGAATATTGTAATGGCCTGCGCCCAGTTTCTCCGAGCTAATCCCATGGTAGAGAGACTCCAATCGAGCAAGGGGAATTCCCGTAGCGAGATCGATGGCCATTTTTACCGGGATCTTTGTTTTTCCTTGCAGATCAACAGGCGGGGTGATCTGTGAGGCATCTGGAACCTGATCGGTATCGACCGCCCAACCGCTGGAATTCATTCGCACCGATTGTTCAAGCGCCCCTGCCGTTTCGGATGATTTCGGGGATTCCGCTGAGTTTACCAACGGTTGGCCGGGAATATATCTTGGTCCGACCACCATGGGGAAACGCAGGGAAAAGACACCATCTGAAAAACGGACGGTCTGCTGATATTCAATTTCGACAACCACCTCCTCCCCCGGCCCGATATTCGCCACCCTGGTGGTGAAAATATTTGGCCGGTTCTGCACCAGCAGCGAACTTTTCCTGCCCTCCTTCTTGGCCTTTTCATGGGTTTTCCGGGCTTCTTCCTTTTCCATTATTTGCCCTTCCAGGGTTCGCTCCCCGACCCGCAATTTCAGGTGATCGACGCTGCTCTCATCCGGCAGCGGAAAGACATACACCGCCTCGATCCACTTTTCATCGCTGTTAACAAAATGCTGCTCGACCGTAACCCTCGCAGTGATGCCGCTCACCTGCATGTTCACCTGCTGGGAGAGTAAAGGCGACGGGTGCATCTCTCCGGTATCCGTGACCGTCAGCAGCTCGCCCGTCCGCACATTCTCTGGAATCATCGCTTCCTGCTCGCCGCTCATAGCTGAAGCATCGTCCCACAGCGCACCCATAAGGATGATGCAGAGAATTAGGCTTATATAAATCAGCAGCAGCATATTGCCTGGGTCACGCAGCTCGCTTGAGCTGTTTTTCATCATTTCACTACGATATTCTTTCATCTCCAATTCCTCCCGGATTCAGTGGTAAGACATTTTTTTTCGTTTCTGAACCAAAGTAAACAGGAGAATAATGACGGAGCACCGCATTGATTATGACAAGACGAAGGCAGAAAATGATCAATTATGACCGGGGCTAAAGATCGGGTGGCCAAATCGCGGGGAGTTGGGTATGTTTTTTCCACGACTAAAAAAAGGTGGACGCCCTTATCCGGACAAATTCACCTTTCTCGGAACGCATAACCAAAAGGCTTCAAAATTTCATGACCTATATGACCTATACTATCGCCCTTGTTGAAGACGACAATCTGCTTCGAGCCAACTATACCAAAGCCCTGGAACGTGACGGCTATGTGGTGAACAGCTATTCGAACCGCCCCGAAGCCCTCGATGCTTTCAGGAAAAAGCTGCCCGATCTGGCTATCCTGGATATTATGCTGCAAAATGAAATGGAGGGTGGGTTTGACCTCTGCCGGGAACTGCGGCAGAGGTCCCCGACCATTCCGATTATTTTTCTTACCGCCAGGGATTCCGATCTGGATCGGGTAAGCGGCTTGCGTCTCGGCGCCTGGGATTATCTGACCAAGAACACCACTACCCTTGATTTCCTGCCGGTGCGCATTTCCGCGCTTTTCAAGATCGTCGAGTCTCTCAGCAAAAGCCAGACTGCAGGTACCGATCATATTTTTAGCGCGGGACAGCTGAAAATTCATGAGGAACGCAAACAGGTGTTCTGGCAGGACAAAATTATCGACCTGACCCTGACGGAATTCTGGCTGTTGCACTCGCTGGCCAAAATTCCCGGCCATGTCAAATCCCACGATCAACTGATGGAAGCCGCCAACGTAGTGGTTACCAATAATGCCATCACCGCGCACATTCGGCGAATCCGTGATAAATTCCGGGAAGTTGATCCTGCCTTCGATTCCATTCGAACCGAATACGGCATGGGCTATCGCTGGCTCGTCTAGGGTATCAGGGTATGCGGATCTCCCTGCGTGTCAAGCTGGCACTGGTCTCCCTGCTTCTGCTCTTTATTCCTCTGACCGGCTTCCGCTTCAGCGACCTTATCAAACAGGACCTCCTGCAAAGCCGCAAGGAGACCATGCTTTTTTCCGCCCGGGCCGTTGCTTCAACCCTTTCCGGCCGGACCGGACTCCTTGACAGGGAGCTTTTTCATTCTTTAGACGTGGGCCGTGATCTGTACCTGTATCAGCTCTCCAATCCGATGCGCATCAACGGCAAGACCGACGACTGGCAGCCGCAGCTTGCGGAGGCGGAAGAATTCGGAAAGGAACATGTGCTCTTTTCGAGCGAACCATACCGCTATGCTTCTTTGCATTACCGCCATCTGACCGGGATACGTGGCGATTACCTTTACGCCCTTTTTCTGGTCACCGACGATAAGGTCATTTACAGGCAAGCCGACTCTCCGCACCTTGATCGCTCCGACCATCTGCGGATCGGTATCGAGGACCGGCAAGGCAAGCTGCATCATTACATTCTCACGGCCATCCGACCCGGCTGGGTGAATGCTTATCTGATACCGGAAGATACCCAGGATAAGCTTCCGATCTGGATGGAGACAAAAATTCAGGGAATGTGGGTCGAATCCCCCGGAGGCTACACCATTGAGCTTAGAATGCCGCGGGAGATGGTCGGCCGGAAACTGGCCTTTGCCATCGCCGATGTCGATGACCCGATGGACGGAAAAATCAAGTCGCTGGTCGGGACCGCCGCCACCGAGGATCGTGAGGAACTTGGCTGGCTGCTCTCGCCGTCGGGCGCCATCGAAGATATCTTAAAATCTCTTGATCGGCCCCATTCCCGGGTAATGATCGTCGACAGCAATCGCAGGGTGCGGGCAAGTTTTGGCAGCCTGACCGATGAAAAAACCCTTCCAGACACCGACACATCCCTGCTCGCCTCCATCATTTCGTACACGTACCGGCTCCTGACCCCGCTCTACCGGTTCTTCATCCAACCCTTCGCCACAGAGTTCAGCCAGCCGCCTGCGCAGCCGTCAACTCTCGATATCAAAGGGATTAAGGAGGCGCTGCGGGGGATGTCCAGTGTTACCAGCTACGTCATCAATAACGGGCAGGTCGAGATTATGGCGGCCATTGCTCCCTTGCAGGAAAAAGACTCGATCATCGGCGCGGTGGTGGTGGAACAGACGACCAACTCGATCCTGGCCCTACAAAACAAGATGATCGAGGAATCGCTTACCCTGACCATCCTCGTCTTCAGTATCGGAGGAATCGGGCTTCTTTTCTTTGCTTCACGGCTCTCCTCCAGGATTCGGCGCCTGGGTAGCCAGGCCGCCTCGGCCATCAGCGACAGCGGCCAGATTCGGGCAACCATTGTCCCTATCACTTCCCATGACGAGGTCGGCGATCTCTCCCGAACCCTGATAACCATGCTCAACCAGCTGAAAATTCAGACGGAATACCGGGAAAAAATGGCCGATAACCTGGAGCATGAGATGCGGACACCCCTGGCGGGGATCTCCGCTTCACTCAAGAACATGGCAAGAGACATGGCCGATCCGCCGGAGCATATTACCGAATATTTAAACTGGGCTTTAGAAGACGTGGCCAGGCTGGAAGCCCTGCTTACCGCGGTGCGGGATGCCACCAATCTGCAGGAAGCGCTTGGCCGGGATTTCAAGGAAGACTTTCGGCTCGATACAGCAATCGATATGTGGCTTACCCATAGCTGGCGTCAGGCCTTTGCCGAGGTCGAATTTGTCTTTTATAAACCGGCAGCTCCGGTCACTCTTCACGGCGATCCGGCGCGCATCCGGCAGATGCTTGATAAACTGGTCGATAATGGTGTCTCCTTTCGTCGTCCGGGCTCTCCCATTGAAATTTCCCTGGCCGAAAATAATGGGACGATTACACTTACTGTGGCCAATCAAGGCCCGACTATCCCGGAAGAATTACAGAACCAGATCTTTAATTCCATGGTCTCCTACAGGAAACAAAAGGGCTCCGGGCCGCACCTGGGCCTGGGGCTTTATATTGTCCGGACCATTGTCGAACATCATCAGGGTACGGTAAACGTGGGTTCGACATTAGATGGAACCGGCACGATTTTTACACTCAATCTCTTTAGCAGTTCCGCAGTAGATAGAATAGTACCCTCTGCAGGATGACAAAACCGTTTTTGGTCAGGATTGATTCCGGATGAAACTGGAAGCCGATAAACGTTTCGCCTTTGATGGCCGCCAGTTCATGTGATCCATCAAGAGTGGCATATTCATGTCTGCTCTCTCCCGGCTCTTTAGCGGCGGCGAAAGTGTTGTAAAAACCTACCTTTTCCCGGTTGCCGAAGAGGTTTATCTCCAGCTGGGAACCCTGCAACGGCTTTTCTTTTTTCCGCACCTCATACCCTAAAGAGCGGCAGAGTATCTGGTGGCCCAGACAGATGAACAACGCTTTTCTGCCGGAACCAAGAAGCCCGGCTGTAATGGCCATGTTTGTTGAGATCTTTTCATCCAGATCATTGTTGGGATTCCCCGGTCCCGGACCGAGCAGGGTAATATCCGCTTTGTCTTCCCCAATCTCATAATCCTGGTATCGGATGATGTTGGTGTGCAGCCCCAGCGAGTAAAAAATATGGTTGAGCATGTAAATAAAATCATCCCCATTATCTATCAGGGTGAGGGAAATTTCTCTCCGGCCTTTCGGGGCAGGACGGGACTGAATGGTTCCTTCCTGTTGAAAAAACCAGAAATTGGACAAATCCTGATTGCGCCGGTTCAGGGTCTCGATAATTTCATCATCGTTAGAAAGCACCGGCAGCATCGGCAGGGAGTTTTTCCGGCTTGACCCGGCCAGAAGAGGACGCAGTATCGCCCTGCTTTTGGCCGCAGTCTCCCGAACTTCTTCCACCGGTACTGAATCCTTGACCAGGGTGGCTCCGGTACTGAAATTAAAATTTCCCTCGCGGTCGATTTCCAGGGTTCGAATGGTGATGGGGGAATCGAGATAATCGCTGCCGTCCGGATCGCGGCCCACCAGCATCAGTCCGCTACCATAATATCTTCTCGAATTTTTGGTATATTTCTTGATGATCCGACAGGCATTCTCAACAGGGCTGCCGACCACGGTTGCAGCAAACATCGAATCGGCAAAAAGATCGAAGATATCTTTATTACTGATCCCGGAGAGCAGATATTCCGAATGGATGAGCTGCGACATTTCCTTTAAGAGCGGTCCGACAATGGAGCCACCCTCACTGCACATCCTGGCCATCATCTTCAACTCCTCGTCGACCACCATGAACAGTTCATTTATCTCTTTTTGATCATTGAGAAACGCCAGCAACTCCTCCTTAAAATGCGACCGGCATTCATAGCCGATATCTTTTCTGAACGTGCCGCTGATGGGGTTCATCTTGACCCGGTTTTTTTCCACCAGCAGGTGCCGCTCCGGAGTCGAACCGATGAAAAAACGGGAGGTATCGTAAAAGAGGAATTTCCAGTAGGTGCCGTAATCTTCCTCAACCAGCGTGCAAAAGAGACTGCAGGCCGAAGCAACGGAAAAAGCCGCGATACTGCCGCTGCCACTTCTGGGAATGACAAAGTTTGCCCCTTCTCCCTCGCCGATTTCTTCAACGACGATTGTCCGGATTATTTCCGCATATTCATCTTCCGTTGTGTCATAGCAAAGCGCGGAATTCAGCGCAATTGGGGCACGTGGCAAGAATTGAAGTAGATCTCTGCTGAACAGTGTCAGCTGCCTCTCAATTTCTATGGTGCGGATTTTTTCCCCCTGATCGTGCACCTCGAAACCGCGTTCTTTTATCTGGCTGAAGGGAATAATACTGATGGTATCGTAGTGGCGTCTTTCGCCGGATGGTCCATTTTTTCTTGGAATATCTTTTAGATACTCAAATTGTCGCGCAGATCCCAGCAGAACAAGAATCTCCTCGCTGTCCTGTTTCTGGATAAGGCAAAAGGCTTTTTCGCCGGATAAAATGGATGAAATTGTCTCGTTCATGTGTGCTCTCCTCTGTTTTGCCGGGCAAGGTTTCGCCGGGTTTGGAGGGCACAATCGAACAATTAAAACAAAAGACCCCGTCAAACCTGGAGAAGGTTTGCGGGGCCTTTTAATGTGGGATCTTCAGCCTGAAATGCTACCAACTCCGAAATTGCTCTTTGCGCCAGCCACGCCAGCTGCGCCGGATGGAGGTGGTGTACCGGCAATTGAGTTGTGAATAGATTTTCATTTGATCTGTTACGATAGTGTTGTCCGCTTCTTCGATGAAGGGGAAATTGATTTTATGTCTTCCAGCAAGTTCGCTGGATACTCTGGATTTTATCAATGCACTAACAGATAGCATACCTATCAGGGCTGTCAAAGATATATTTTTAACGGTTACATTATTTTCATCGGTCGAATTCGGCCGCTTGATTCCGGGTAACTCGATTACACCGACGGCTCCATCTTTTTATCATCGTCAATAGCCTTGAAAAACATCTTCACATGAGGACTTTCGCTCTGCCGGCGATGGTATTCCGGCGGGCTCTCTTCGACAAATCCCAATTGCAGAAAAAGGGCTTGCAACCGGGGATTTCCTGTTAAGGAAATAAAGCGGCTGTACCCCTGAGTCGTCATGGTCTGTATAAAGGCATTTACCGTATATACCCCGACCCTCTGGTTACGAAACCGAGTGGAAATAGCCAGAGCACCGAGTTCCACGGTCCTCTTGTCAATCACCTTCTGTTCCAGGCAGCCGACCACGATTCCGTCAATTGCCGTTACATAAAACCGTTGCCGGTTCCTGCTCAGATACTCCTTGCTCCGGGGTTTTAAAAAACCCGCACGCTTATACATGGTCAGAATGCGATAGACAATGGCCACCTCTTCATCCGTCTGTACCTGGCGTAATTCCTCGGTGAAGTTGTCGGCGATCATCGTGCCGGTCCCTTCCACGGTAAAGAGCTCGTGTTTAATGGCGTTTTTACCGGCGGGCAGGATGTGAATGCGCTCACAGCGTCCTGCCTCAATGTTTTCGCAGAGACGATTCATGGTGTCCTTGAAGTTCACGTTGGCGATGAAATCACCAAAGTCCGCCATTCCTTCCCTTACTCTTCCAGTGGTCAGTGTATTGATTTTATTGCCGTTATTATCAATAAGATAACGCCGCTCAAGGAAAATCAGCTTATAAAGAGTATCCGGGTGCTCCAAAACCGCCTGATAAAAATCAAGTTCCGGGGCAATCCTGACATGACTGGTGGCGGGAAGCCGGGTTTCCAGCGTCCGCAGCAATTTCTGGTTGGCAAAACGATTGGGCAGGTTGTGAAACAGGGTGGTGCTGATTCCTTTTCTAACCAGAAATTTAATATCAGCAATGATCTCAGTGAAATGATCGCGCAGAATTCCCTCCCGACAGGCTATGCAGACTGTTCGGCCAACCAGGTTTTTTGCATATTCATTGAGATAAAGCTGTACCATGATCAATTATTACCGCAGCTATTTGGGGCTGGACACCCAACAATTTGTTGTTCTTGAAATTGCAATTAAAACTAGCATGTTCTCCCCTCTCCCGCAAGATATTCAAAACGCTGCAATAATCCTTTAATTTTCAAGCAGAAAGTTGAAGAAACTCCATCAATAATTATTATCATTATTTATTAACTTTTATGCCAATGGAGGAAAATTTGAAATTCGACTTTCCCAACAATCGGGGTGAAATGCTGTCCGGCAAACTGGAACTTCCCGGCACGACTCCACGAGCCTTTGCCCTCTTTGCCCATTGTTTCACCTGTTCCAAGGATTTCATCGCGCCCAATATCTTTGCCAAAACCCTTGCCGAGAGCGGGATAGGTGTTCTACGTTTTGATTTTACCGGCTTGGGAAACAGTCAGGGGGATTTCTCCAATACCAATTTTTCATCAAACATTGAAGACCTTATCAGTGGCTGCTCGCAATTAGCCAAAGAATTCCAGGCACCGGAGCTGCTGATAGGCCACAGCCTTGGAGGGGCTGCAGTTCTCAAGGCGGCTGCACAGTTGAAACACGTCAAAGCCGTAGTTACCATTGCCGCGCCAAGTGATCTTGATCACTTTGCGCAGCTTTTCAAAGACCATCTTGAGACTATTGAACAGAAAGGAGCGGCGGATATATTAGTGGCCGGACGAAGATTCACCATAAAAAAGCAGTTGCTTGACGACATAAAAGAAACGGAGCTGCTTGAGAGTGTGCGGACATTTCGTAAGGCTCTTCTGGTGATGCATGCTCCACTGGACAACGTGGTATCTATACATCATGCCGAGCAGATTTTCACGGCGGCCAGACATCCCAAAAGCTTTATAACCCTGGATACGGCTGACCACTTGCTCTCCCGGCGCAGCGATGCCCGGTATGCAGCAAAAGTTTGCGCTGCCTGGGCGGATCGATATCTCTCCGCTGCCGCCGATGGAGATAATTTTTGATTAAATTTACAAACAAGAAGCAATCAACCGAATCGGCCGGTAACGTAATCTTCCGTCTCTTTACGCTTTGGATTCATAAAAATTGTACTTGTGGTGCCGAATTCCATCAGTTTCCCCATATACATATAGGCAGTGTAGTCCGATACCCTGCCGGCCTGCTGCATGTTATGGGTCACGATTACAATGGTCAGCTTTCCTTTAAGTTCCTGGATCAATTCTTCTATCTTGGCGGTGGCTATCGGATCCAGTGCCGAACAGGGCTCGTCCATTAACAGGACATCGGGTTCCACTGCGAGTGCCCGGGCAATACAGAGCCGCTGCTGTTGCCCCCCGGATAGCGCTGTTCCGGGTTGCTGCAGTTTGCCATGAACCTCGTCCCAGAGTGCTGCGTCGCGCAAGGCCTTTTCCACCCGCCCTTCAATCTCGCTTGGACTGTAATTGCCATACAGCTTGAGGCCGTAGGAGATATTATCGAAAAGGCTCATCGGAAACGGGGTCGGTTTCTGGAAGATCATCCCCACTCTGCGGCGAAGGTGCAGGGCCGGAATCGAAGCATCAAGGATATTGACGCCATCCATTAAAATCTCCCCTTCTGCACGGAATCCTTTGTACAGTTCGTACATTCGATTATAAGTGCGTAAGTGAGTCGATTTTCCGCAGCCGGATGGACCGATGAAGGCCGTTACCTTATTCGCGGCAATATCAAGCGTATTGTCAAATAGAGCCTGTTTTTCACCATAGTAAAAATTGACCCCACGGACGGAGACCTTGATCTCCCCCATTTCCGGATCTTTGCTTGATCCCGATTCCATCATCATACTATCCTTATGCATTCCTGATATTTGTGTTGCTTCTTCCTGACGATACATCATTTGAGTCAAAACGTCCTCCTTCCGGCATGCAGGATAACCCGCGTGAAAATATTGATTATCAATACCGTCATTGTAATTAAAAAGGCTGCGCCCCAGGCGAGACTGTGCCAGTCATCGTATGGGCTCATCGCATAGTTGAAGAGGATAACGGTAAGGTTTGCCATCGGCTCGTTCATACTATGCATCCAGTAGGGACTATTCAAAGCAGTAAAGAGAAGTGGGGCCGTTTCCCCGGCGACCCGGGCCACTGCCAGCATGATACCGGTAAAAATACCGGATGCAGCGGAGCGATAGATAATTTTCAGGACCATCTTCCAATAAGGGGAACCAAGGGCCAGGGCCGCTTCACGAATTTCAGAAGGTACCAGGTGAAGCATCTCCTCGGTTGTGCGGCTGACCACGGGCAGCATAATGATAGCCAGGGAACAGGCTCCTGCCCAACCGGAAAAATTGTGCATGGGTTTAACTAAAATCAGATAGACAAAAACACCGATAACTATCGAAGGAGCTGAAACCAGAATATCTGCCAGAAACCGTGCCAGATTGCCCATTTTAGTGTCCTTGCCGAACTCTGCCAGATAGGTTCCCGACGCCATTCCGATAGGAACGGCCAGGCAGGCAGCTACCAGAGTCATCAACAGTGTACCTACAATGGCATTGGCTAATCCTCCGCCCAGGACTCCCGGGGGGGTCGGTAGCGAAGTAAAAAAATCCCAGTTAATAGACGTAATACCTTTCCAGGCAACATCAACGAGGATCCAGGTCAACATAAACAGGCCGGCAACAGCCGCCAGTCCGGAGAGGGTCAGGACCAGACTATTTATAATTTTTCTGCGGTTGAGAAGTGTCATACTTGCCTCCCTGACTGACCGCGGCGGAGCCAGAACTGTGCCAGTCCGAGTATTATAAAGGTAATCAGAAACAGCACCAGTCCCAACTCGATCAAGGAGGACAGATACACCGCACCATCCGCTTCGGTAAACTCGTTGGCAAGCGTCGAAGCGATCGAGTTACCGGGGGCAAACAACGAGGGAGAAAGATGGTAGGCATTCCCTATGACAAAGGTAACAGCCATGGTCTCCCCAAGCGCCCGACCCATGCCTAAGAATACCGCCCCGGCGATTCCCTTCTTGCCATACGGAATCATTACATCCCGAACCACCTCCCAGGTGGTACATCCAAGGCCATAGGCTGCCTCTTTCAACGGTTGCGGCACCATCAGAAAAACGTCCCGGGTCACTGAAGAAATAAAAGGAATGATCATCAGAGTTAAAACCAGGCTCGCCGTCAGCATGCCGATCCCCATGGACGGCCCGGAGAACAGCGGTAAAAATCCCAGTGTATCTTTCAAAAAAGGCTGAACATAATCCGCCATTAAAGGACTCAGTACAAAAAGTCCCCACATGCCATAGACGATGGAAGGAATCGCAGCCAGTAATTCAATTGCGGTGCCAAAGGGTGCCCGTAACCAATGAGGCGCCAGCTCCGCCAGAAAGAGCGCTATCCCCAAACTCAGGGGAATAGCGAACAGCAGAGCCAGAAAGGTGGAAAGCAGTGTACCGACGATTGGAATCAATGCCCCGAACTGTTCATTGACCGGATTCCAAACCGCGGTAGTCAGAAAGGAAAATCCGAACTTTTGGATGGAAGGCTGAGATTGATCCCAAAGCACCAGAACTATCGCGATAAAGAGGATGGCGATGAAGGCGGCAAAGGCTGCGGTTAAGCAGCGAAATATCAGGTCACCCCAGACTTTATTTTTTTTCATGTTATATAATTAAAAACCACTCTAAAGATCATGATTATCAACCAAGATGGCCTCGTAAAAAGCCCGATCTACTTCGTTGTAGGTCTGAAACGGCAATTAGCTGTACCATATGTACTACCTAATTGCCGTTTCAGACACTACGCCTCGTATATCGAACTTTTTCCAGAGTCCATCCCTACTCACAAAGTGACTTTTTACGAGATTATCAACCAAGACAAACTCGTAAAAACCTCAAATTTGAGATGGCTAAGTAAAAAACTTTATATGCGAGGCGCGGAAAATTTCTATTATTTCGGCGTACTAGAGTACATCGTAATGATAGAAATTTTGCAGCAATGAAGCAGATGAAGAGTTTTTACGACGCCATCAACCAAGGTTTTTCTCTTGTCTCTTCGACTACTCTTCGTTCAAGGAATAAATTTTGACCTTAAAAGGTATATAAATAAGACTGAGGCCTGCACGTTCGGCAGTCCTCAGTCGGATGCAACCCATTGGTTTACCGTACCGATCGTACCTACACGATCGGTACCTTTTTCACTGGATATATATTATTCCCAGATTGTCCGGCCGTTTTGGCCTTTCAATTCTTTCTTCCAGGTATTTTCTACCATTTTGACAACTGCATCAGGCATAGGGACATAGTCCAATGACATGGCTGCTTTGCCGCCGTTCTTGTAACTCCAGTCGAAAAACTTCAATACTTCTGTAGCCTGTGCGGGATTAGTCTGGGTTTTGTACATGAGGATAAAGGAAGCTCCGGTGATCGGCCATGATCCTTTTCCCGGCTGATCGGTCAACACCATATAATATCCTTCAGCGTGAGACCAATCGGCTCCGGCAGCGGCTGCCTGGAAATTTTCAGCAGTCGGAGCGACATAATTTCCGTCATGGTTTTTCAACATCACAGAGGTCATTTTATTCTGCAAGGCATAGGCATACTCGACATAACCGATAGAAGCATCAACCTTGCCAACGAAGGCGGCAACACCCTCATTACCTTTTCCACCAAGACCTACAGGCCACTGAACAGCCTTATCATTTCCGACCTTGTCCTTCCATTGTTTGCTCACTTTGGTCAGATAGTTGGTGAATATCCAAGTGGTTCCGGAGCCATCCGCACGATGAACGACAGTGATATCTTTATCAGGCAGGGGCAGGCCTGCATTATCAGCGACAATTTTTTTATCGTTCCATTTGGTTATCTTGCCGAGATAGATATCGGCCAGGTTTTCGGCCGACAATTTTAACTGATTTGCTGCAATCCCCTTAAGGTGAACAACAGGTACGACACCACCCATGATCATCGGAAACTGCATAAGACCGGACTTATTTAACTCTTCCGGTTTCAAGGGAGCATCGGATGCGCCGAAGTCTACGGTTTTTGCCTTAATCTGCTTGATACCGCCGCCTGATCCAATAGATTGATAATTCAAGCGAACACCTGTTTCCTGATTGTAGTTATAGGCCCATTTGGAATAGACCGGGTAAGGAAAAGTTGCGCCTGCTCCTGTTATAGTGGTTTCCGCCCAGCAGGGAACGGACAGTGCCACCATGGCAACTGCTGTAAAAAATGCCGTCTTGATACTCTTTCTCTTTTGCATGTTTTTCTTCTCCAAGAAATAATGGGTGTAAAAAATTGTGTCTCAAATCTTTCCACGTTTGCAGCCGACACAACATATTCCGCCATTGTTAGAATTCCGTTAGTAAGAGGTTAATTTCGAATTAACAGACCGAAAAATATTCAACTCCCAGCCAAGGTGACGGTTGCTTTTTAGTTTTTCCCCTCGATTCAAATCAAAGGTAAGCTTTCAATCCATTCGCGATGTGTTGTAAGGAGCTGAATCGATTTATTAAACAGAACCATGCCGTCGATTTTGCTGCCGGTGATGCTGCCATGAACGACAAGGAAATAGCCGTAGTTAAAGAAGGAGTGCAACTTCCGCCGATGACTGCCGGTGAGGTGGTTCTTGCCTATAATTTAGAGGGAATCAAAGAACTGAAGCTGCCCCGAGAAGTCTATCCGAATATCTTTCTTGGTAAGATCAGGAAATGGAATGACCCCGCCATAGTAAAAGCCAATCCGGGTATCGAGCTGCCCGATCTTGCCATCACCGTGGTCGGCCGTACCGACAGCTCGGGAACAAACTTTGTGTTTACCAGGCACTTGAGTGAAATTTCTGAAGAATTCAAAAACGGTCCGGGATAGTATCCCGTTGAACGTCTTTATCGCTAAGAAAATAAGACTTGTCTGAATATATTGTAAAACGTGCTTCTTTCAGGCAAAAAGGACGACAATACTTATTGCATAGCGGAGAAAAGTCAGACAATACTTTGTGAAACGGTGAATGCGCAATCCGCAGAATATTCAGACTATTTTACAACAACACGAGGACAACCATGGATACCGAAACAGCCAGAACCTTTTTTGCCCGGGATCGTTATGCCGCTCTTACCGGCATCGAAATAGTCGAGGCCGGCATAGGCTACTGCAAAGCCCGGCTGACAATTGAGGACAAGCATCTCAATGCGGCAAACGTCGTGCAGGGTGGAGCTGTCTTCACTCTGGCTGATCTGGCCTTCGCTGTGGCATCAAACAGCCACGGCCAGTTGGCTTTAGCGATAAATGTCAACATCTCCTTTTTAAACAGCGTGTCGTCCGGCACCCTGCATGCCACGGCAACTGAGTTGGACAAACCCAAACGATTAGGTGCCTATGATGTGCTGGTCACGGATGAACAAGACAGAATTATCGCCAGATTCAATGGGATGGTTTATCGAAAAAACCAAAATATATTGGATGAGATCGTGGGTTGATCCTTCTCATATGGCTATCTGGCCCAGCGCAGTACAAGATAGCCTGCCACGGCGCTGACGAATGAACCGCCTATTACACCTATCTTGGCGTATTCAAAGTTCATTCCCTCCGTAAACGACAGGTTGGCAATAAACAGGGACATAGTAAAACCAATGCCGCCAAGCAGACCCGCCCCGAAAATCCGGGTCCAGGTTGTACCCTGGATCAGCTCTATTTTCAACACCCTGGCAACCGAGTAGGTGAAAATGATGATCCCTAAAGGTTTACCCACTACCAGACCAATTGTAATACCGAGAGTGATCGGATCGGTAAGAGCCGCCATAGGTTGAAGGCCGGTCAAGGTAACACCGGCATTGGCGATGGCGAAAAGAGGCAATACCAAAATTCCAACCCATGAAGACAGATTATGTTCCAGATATTGCAACGGGGGCTCCACCGCTCTACATGCCAGATCGATTTCCTGTACTGCGTTCCGATGATTTTTGTTGACCAGAAGGCTCTCCCCGCAAGATCCATCCCGGCACTTAATCTCCTCCAGACGTTTGGCGACCATTTCAAGAAACAGGTCGGTATCATATTTACCGGAGGCAGGAATAAACAGAGCCGTGATCACCCCGGCAATAGTTGGATGCAGACCGGCTTTGTCCGCCGCAAACCAGAGCAGAATGCAGAAGAAGATATAGGCAGAGGAACGTTGAATGTTGTAATGGTTCAATATCCAAAGACCGCAGGTGATAAGAGCACAGGCCAACAGGGCGGGCAGATTAATAGCAGGGGTATAAAACGCGGCTATTACCACTATCGCACCAATATCATCGGCTATAGCGAAGACCGTGAGAAATAACCGAAGGCCATGCGGCACTCTTTTTCCAAGCGTCGAAAGCACTGCAAGAGAAAAGGCAATATCCGTCGCCATGGGAATGCCCCACCCGGATATGCTGTTTGTTCCCTGATTAAAAAAAATATAGATAGCAGCAGGCAAAACCATCCCGCCGACTGCGGCAGCAATCGGTAAAGTTGCCAGTTTGGCATCCGAGAGTCCCCCGACCAGAAACTCCCTTTTTATCTCAAGGCCGACAGTGAGGAAAAAAACGGTCATTAAACCATCATTGATCCAATGCAGAAGAGAGTGGCCGAGGGTGTAGCCGGCAAGAGAAAAAGACAGCTCCTGCTGCCATAGTCGGTGATATCCTTCCGCGCTGACATTTGACCAGAGGAAGGCGATCAGAGCCGAACCGAAAAGCAGGAAACCCGACTGGGAAATTTTGGCAACGAAATACTGAAAGGAGGTTGTCTGCATAATTTTTGAGACAACCTGGATAGGATTTTTCAGATCGGATACTATTGAATTCGTATTTTTCATGGCTTCCGATTCCAGGTTTTTTTTCCAATAAAAACCAATTCAATTGACGTAACCGTTCAGCAGTCCCATATGCACACGATCAGACAGCCGTGTATAGAGGGGGTGGGTTTGAAGGGCGGGTTTAGAACCCGCCCCTACGCCCGGCCGCCGCCTGCTTTCGCTTGCGAGGCACCGCTGAACGTTTACCAATTGATAAAAAACTCTCTGCTTACTATTGTGACAGCCGAGGTGAAAAGCAAAGGTAAAATCTCGCGGATACTGTCAAAAATTGATCGGCAATGGCCGGTTTATCCTGGTTTGTCAAACATGATAAACTCGTAAAAACCTTGAATTTCAGATGGCTAAGTAAAAAGCTTCATATGCTAGGCGCGTAAATTTTCTATCATTTCGGCGTACTTGAGTACGTCATAATGATAGAAAATTTGCAGCAACGACGAGTTTTTACGACGCCATCAAACATTACAGCTTTGTAATATTCACGCAAGACTCCTGTAATGTTACGTGAATATACTGACATACCACCGCAGTTATCGTTTTAAAACCATTACAGCAGCTTTGAGGAATCTTTCATGTTAGAAAATTCAGCGCAGTCCGTCCCCCAGGCAAGCTCACGACCTGATTTGGCGGGATCTCCGCCGGCGACCGATGTCTATAGTTCAATCCAGAAAATCAATGAGACGGTGAAGGAAAGCTCAAGCTGGATCTCCCCGCTTAAATACGAACTTTCCAAGGTCATTATCGGTCAGGAACACCTGATTGAACGTCTGTTGATCGGCTTGCTTTCCGGGGGGCATATTCTTCTTGAGGGCCTTCCCGGCCTGGCCAAGACTCTCGCGGTAAAAACCCTGGCCAGGGCGATTCAGACGGACTTCAGACGAATCCAGTTCACCCCGGATATGCTGCCGGCCGACATCATCGGCACACAAATCTACAATCCGCGGCAGACCACCTTTGAGGTAAAGCACGGACCGATCTTTTCCTCTCTTATCCTGGCCGACGAAATCAATCGTGCCCCAGCCAAGGTACAGTCTGCGCTGCTGGAGGCCATGCAGGAAAAGCAGGTCACCATAGGTGAACAGAGTTTTCATCTGCCCGAGCTCTTCCTGGTCCTGGCCACCCAGAATCCCATTGAACAGGAAGGCACCTATCCGCTGCCCGAAGCCCAGATTGACCGTTTCATGCTCAAGGTTGTCGTTGGCTATCCGAGTCAAACCGAAGAAAGAAAAATCCTGGATAGTTTCGATCAGACCGACTCGGAACTATTGGTCACCCCGGTGACCGACCCCAAGGATATTCTGGCCGCTAGAAAAGTCATCAACACCATTTACATGGATGACAAGATCAAGGACTACATCGTCTCTCTGGTCTATGCCACCCGCGAACCACAGAGATTTCAACTCGACTTGAAAGAATATATCGAAACAGGAGCCTCCCCGAGGGCGACCATTAATCTCAAGGCGGTATCGCGCTGCCTGGCTTTTTTGGCCGGCAGGGGCTATGTAACGCCTGACGATGTCAAGGCATCGGTTATCGATGTCATGCGCCACCGCTTACGAATCAGCTACGAGGCCGAAGCCGAAGGGATCAGCAGTGAGGATATTATCAGGAAAATCCTCGACACGGTGCCTGTACCCTGATCTTAGGCAAAACGACCATGGATACATTGATTACCAGAGAAATCCTGAAAAAGGTCCGCCAGATCGAGGTACGAACCAACCGGCTGGTTAACGACAGCCTGGCCGGCAACTACCAGTCGGTTTTCAAAGGCCGCGGCATGAACTTTGACGAGGTCCGCGAATATGTTCCCGGAGACGATATCCGGACCATCGACTGGAATGTCACCGCCCGGACCGGAATTCCCCATATCAAGAAATTCACCGAAGAACGGGAAATGACCATCATGCTGATGATCGACATCAGCGGCTCGGGCGATTTCGGTTCCGTCAATAGCTCCAAACGGGAAATGATGGCCGAAATGGGCTCCGTCCTGGCCTTTTCAGCGGTTCGAAACAACGACAAAGTCGGGCTTATCCTCTTTACCGGGACCGTCGAATTGTATATTCCGCCCAAAAAAGGCCGTGGTCATATCCTGCGGATCATCCGGGAAATTCTTTTTTTCGAGGCCAAGGGAAGAGAAACAGACCTGAAAGTGCCACTCGATTTTACCAACCGGGTCATTAAGAGAAAATGTGTGGCTTTTCTCATTTCTGATTTCTGCCTGCCGAATAACTTTGAAGAAGGCCTCAAGGAGCTGCAGCCGAAACTGCAGATCAGCAACCGGCGGCACGATCTGATAGCGATGATCGTCTCCGACCCTCGGGAATACGAACTTCCCGATGTCGGCTGGATCACCCTGGAAGACGCGGAAAGCGGAGAGCAGGTCGATTTAAATACCTCCGATGCCAAGGTCAGAAACCGCTACAGGGAAATGGCCAAAGCAAGACAGAAAACGGTGCAGAAAGCGTTACGATCGGCAGGCATCGACCTTCTCGATCTCTATACCGACAGCCCCTACCTGCCGGCACTGCTCAGCTTTTTCAGTGCCCGAAAAGGGAGGGTATCATGAACAGGGCAATCCTGCTCGTCATCGCGCTGATGTTTCTTGTTCTGCCTGTCCGCGGCTATGCTGATAGCGGAAGCCAAGCGCCGTTAACACTTTTGCAGCAACCCCCGAAAAACAGCGGTACAGCTCAAAATCGGGCTGTAACCAAGCAGGATGAGGGGTTGCATGATATTTACGGACCCGTTCCCATAAAAGAACAACCTCCCTATCTGCTGATTGCCGGTGGTGTCTGCCTGGTGCTGCTGGTGGCCGCTCTTCTCTACTGGTTCCTTAAAAAGAAAGGCCGCCGGCAGGCACCTCCCATTCCTCCATGGGAAAGGGCACTGCTGGAGCTGGCCGAAGCCAAGTCACTGCTGAACCCGGAACGGGGACTTCTCTATATGGACAGAGTTAGCCAGATTCTGCGCAGCTATATCGAATCGCGGTTTGCCATCCAGTCGACCCGCCGGACCACACGGGAGTTTTTGCAGGGGTTGACTGCTGCCGGTGAGAGTTCGCCGCTACGGACTTATAAGACGGAGTTGCAGGATTGTCTCGAACAGGCGGATATGGCCAAATTTGCCCATCATCTTCCTCAAATGGACAATCTCGAAAAAATGGAAGTCGCTGTGACCACTTTTATCAAGACGACTGAACCGGTTGAGCCACCTAAACAAGCAAAACCATTAAAGCGATCGAAACAGCCGAAGCTGTCAAAATCGGCAAAACGGACTCTCTCGATTAAGCGAGGCAGATCATGAGGTTTCTCCATCCCGAACTGCTCTGGCTGCTCACCCTGCTGCCCCTGTTGGCTTTTCTCTATGGCAGAACAGGTGGAGCTCCGGCACTTCTGTTCTCAACTACCTCCCTTGCCTCGTCACTTGCCGGAGGGAGAAAAACGCGGCCCGGTACCCTTCATTTCCTGCTGCGCCTGGTCGTGCTCTTTTTAATCATCCTGGCCCTTGCCAGACCACAATTGGGTAACAGCACAACCGAAATCGAGGCCAGCGGTATCGATATACTCCTGGCAGTCGACGTTTCCGGCTCCATGGAGGCCATGGACTTCACGCTTGGCGGCAGACCTGCCAACCGCCTTGACGTCGTAAAAAAGGTGGTCGATGAATTCATAGACCAACGACCCAACGACCGGATCGGCCTGTTGGCCTTTGCCGGCCGCCCCTACCTGGTCAGTCCCTTGACCCTTGACCATAGCTGGCTGCGCAAGCGGCTTGAATCCCTGAAGGTCGGCATGATCGAGGATGGGACAGCCATCGGTTCGGCAATCGGCAGCGGCACCAATCGATTACGCGACAGGAAATCCAAATCGCGAATTTTAATTCTGCTTACCGACGGCATGAATAATGCGGGCCGCATTCCGCCGCTTATTGCCGCCGAAGCCGCACAAACCATGAATATTAAGGCGTATACCATCGGCGCGGGTACTCGTGGCGAGGCACCGATGCCGGTAACAGACAATTTCGGCAATCGCAGACTGGTCCGGGTGCAGGTTGATATTGATGAAGATACGCTAACCAAGGTGGCCGAAAAAACCGGTGCCATCTATTTCCGGGCGACCGACACCGCCTCTCTTGCCAAAATTTATGACGAAATAAACAAGATGGAGACGACTACGAGAACCATTAAAAAATTCGAATCGTACCGGGAACTCTTTCCGTTCTTTGTCCTTGCCGCTCTGCTCCTGCTGAGTCTGGAAATCTTTCAGTCGCGGAGAAAGTTACCTTGAGAGAGCTTAAGAGAGAAAAATTATGAAGTTTGCCCAACCGCACTGGTTACTCGCCGGCATTATCGTCTGCATGTCCTGCTTTTTCTATTTCGCTATCTACAGAAAAGACGGCAGGCGGCCCTGGAGAAATTTGCCGCGCAGCATCTCATTGACAGGCTGACCCGTAATGTTTCGGGCGGCAAGAGACGCTCTAAAAATATTCTTCTGCTGCTTGCCGTCTTTATGTGTTTTGCGGCGCTTGCACGTCCACAATATGGTTTCCATTGGGTGGATGTAAAACGCAAGGGAATCGACCTGCTCTTCGCCCTCGATACCTCGAAAAGTATGCTGGCTGAAGATATCAAACCAAACCGCTTAAAAAGAGCCCATCTGGCAATCCTCGATTTTGTCGAACAGTTGGATGGTGACCGGGTCGGCCTTATGCCCTTTGCCGGTTCAGCTTACCTGATGTGCCCCTTGACGCTTGACTACGAGGCGTTTAAGGACTCTCTTGCAGCGGTAACAACAGACATTATTCCCCGTGGCGGTACCAATATCGCCGCGGTAATCAATGCTGCGGCCGAGACCTTGAATAATGCAGCCAACCATAAGATTTTGATTATCTTAACGGATGGGGAAAATTTACAGGGCGATGCCGTTAAGGCGGCGGAAGCAGCCGCAAAACAAGGATTGACGATTTATACCGTGGGTGTCGGCACCAGTCAGGGCGAACTCATTCCGGTAGCGGAGGCGAATGGCAAGGGTTTTGTGAAGGACCGGGAAGGTAAGTTTGTCACCTCCAGGCTAGATGAGAAGAGTCTCAAGGCGATAGCCGAAAAAACCGGCGGCCTCTATGCCCCTCTTGGCATGGCCGGGGAAGGACTGGAGACTATTTATCAAAAGAAACTGACCCTTGTACCCAAGGAAGAACTGGCCGAACGCAGGCAAAAAGTGCCGCTGGAAAGATTTGAATGGCCGCTCGCCGCCGCTCTCGTTTTTTTCATCCTTGAACTTTTGATCGGAGAACGCAAGAAATCCCGAGCCCTGCCGTTGATCGACACGATGCGCCGTCTCATCAGGCGAAGAAAGAAGGTGGCTGAAGTGACTGTGGTCATCCTGCTGCTCAGCCTCGGCATCTCCGGCAAAGCCTACTGCTCCCAAGGGGAAGAGGCATTTGCCCAGGGAAATTATCTGCAGGCATCGGAATATTACCGAAAACAACTGGAAAAGTCGCCCAATGATCCGGAACTGCACTATAATTACGGCACAGCCGCCTTTAAAAACAACATGTACGACGAAGCCATCGAGGCATTTTCCAAGGCATTGAAAAGTGATGATATAGAACTGCAGAAAAAGGCGTATTATAACAGAGGCAACAGCTACTACCAAAAGGGGGCCGAAGCACAGCAGGCGGACCCAAAGACCACCATCAACCAATGGAAACAAGCTCTTGGTTCTCTGCAATCAGCGCTACAGCTCGATCCGAATGACGTCGATGCCAAGCATAACCAGCAGGTCATCAAAAAGCGCCTGGAGAAACTGGAAAAGCAACAACAGCAACAGAAACAAGACAAACAAAACAATAAAGATCAACAAGATAAAAAAAATCAGAAGGATCAACAGGACCCGAAAAACAGCGGCGATTCAAATAACCGGCAACAGAGCAATTCCTCTCGGCAGGACAAGAAATCGCAGCAACAAAAAGGTGATGCCGACAAGCAGCAAACCGGGCAGGGGCAGGCGGATAAAAAACCGGATGAAAACAAGAAAGGTCAGGAGCAGAACCGGCAGCAGCCCATGGATCAGGAAAAAAATGATGTCAAAACGGGCAACAAAGACGACAAGCCGGTACCTCTGAATGAAGAGCAGAAAAAAAATAATTCTCCGGCAGACCAGGCAAAGCAGCGTGCAGGGAGAGTGCAATCTGGTAAAATGACCAAAGAAGAGGCGGAAAGCCTGCTCAACGCCCTGAAAAACGAGGAAGGCGAATTGAATTTCGTTCCTTCCGGTCATTCAAGCAATGAAAATGATATAGATAAAGACTGGTAATGCGATATCAATCAATACTTTTTCAAGTTCTACTCTGTCTGGTCTTCCTGGGCTTTTGCACCATTGGTCCGGGTGCCGTCAACGCCTCGGAAGTCACGGTGGATGCCTCGCTCAGCCACCTCTCCTTTCCCCTGAACCAGGCGGCACGATTGACCGTAACAGTCAGCGGCACAAGTCACGGTGCCGACATCGAACTGCCGGTAGTGGACAATCTTCGTCTGCGCAGACAGGGTACTTCGAGTCGGATCAACGTGATAAACGGCTCTATCTCTTCCTCGATTTCTCATAACTACCTTGTTCAGGCCGAGAAATCCGGGCCATATACCATCCCACCGATTAAGGTGACGGTCGGAGGGGAAACCTATTCGACAAGACCACTTAGTTTTCAGGTCACTGCGGCAGGACAGTCCAGCGGGGATTCAGGTCAATCCACTCAGGCAGCAGGCGAGATTGCCTTTATCCGCATTTCGCAAACTTCGGGCAGCCATTATCCCGGAGAGCTTGTTCCACTGACAATCAAAGCCTATTTCAATCAGGCCTACAGAACGGAAATTAACTCACGGCCAACCCTGAATGGCGACGGCGTAGTCATGTCGCGATTGCCGGACAATCCGGAGCAGACCGAGGAATCGGTAAACGGCAGGATGTATCATGTCCTGACTTGGCAAACCAGTTTATCCGGCATAAAAGTGGGTGAATATCCACTGCACTTTTCCCTCGAAGCATCCGTGCTTATCCCTCGGAAAAGGCGCTCGCTGTCTCCTTTTGGCGATAACGGTATGTTTGACGATTCCTTTTTCAACGATCCCGCCTTCGATAGTTTCTTCGGTGGTCATCAACAAAAGTCGATTGTCTCGGTCAGCCCCGAGATTGTTTTTAACGTTATACCCTTGCCCACCGACAATCAGCCGGACAACTTCACCGGCGCAATCGGTGATTTTAATCTGAAGGTTGCAGCGACACCTGTGGATGTTGAAGTAGGGGAACCGATGACGCTCACCATGGAGATTTCCGGCACGGGCAATTTTGACCGGGTAGAGGCTCCGAAATTTCCGGAAAGTGCCGATTGGAAAACCTACTCTCCCTCTTCGAGTTTTTCTGAACAGGGAAGAAGTTATCGAGGCACCAAGTCTTTTGAGCAGGCCGTCGTCGCCAAAACTGGGGCAGTAACCGAGATTCCTCCGCTCTCCTTCAGTTATTTCAACCCCGCGGAAAAACGATATATCACCAAAACCAGCGAAGCCGTCGCCCTGAGGTTGAAAACACCGGATACCCCTGCCGCCGGCAGACCAACTCAGTCCCAATCCGTGCAGGCTGCAACCCCGGCAAAACGGCAGCAGGCTCCCCAGGCTGCGCCGGCTCAGGCCACGACCGGGTTGGCCCCGATCCATCTGGAGATCGGAACGTACCATCATCGCCTTGTTCCGTTATTTAAAAATATGTGGCTGATAGCGGTTTGTTCCCTTTGCGTTCTGTTACTCCTGACCCTTTTTGTTTTCAAGCTTCGCCGGCACAATATTGAAAAACATCCGGAGATAGAACTGAAAAAGCGCAAGAAACTGTTGCTGGCAAATGATCTGAAAAGAATTGAACAGGCTAAAGCGGCAGGAGATGCTTTCACTTTTCTTACCCTTGGCAGATCAGCCATCCAGAATCAGCTCGGACTACTCTGGAGTATCGAACCGGCTGCTCTCAGCCTGGCCGATATCAGAAGTCGGCTGCAGGCGGATTCGCCTCTTATCGCCATTTTCCAGGCCGCGGAAGAGGCGGCCTACGGAGGGGCCACTCTTACGATCGAAAAAATGCAGAACTACTTTACTACCCTGAAGACGGAGCTGGAGGAGTTACTATGAACCGCGGAGGCTTTCGTTTTTTTTCCCCCATAATGATGATGTTGACCATTATGGTGATATCGATATCTACCGCGGCGGCTCTACCGACTTTTGCCGGAACGGTCGAAAACAATCTGTTCCAGCAAGGGAACGAAGCCTACAGCCGTGGTGATTATCCCGAGGCCATCTTAAAATACCAGCAGATAACCGAAACGGCGGGATATTCTCCTGCGGTGCTCTACAATCTCGCAAACAGTTATTTTCTGTCGGGTCAAATCGGCCGGGCGGTACTCAACTACGAAAGAGCGCTGCGGCTTGATCCTTCCGATTCGGATATCTCCGGTAATCTCCAACTGGTAAAAAAGGAAAATGGTCTCTTTCCCAAGGAGTCTTCCAGAGCGGAACGATTCTTCCAGCTGCTGAGCATTAACCTGTGGACAGCCCTGATCCCGGTCTCCCTGCTTTTGCTTACCGTTTTCCTGCTTGCAGCCATGAAATACCGGTTTTCCAGACAACTCCATATCGGCGTGGTGACAAGTTGCCTTCTGCTCCTCTGTCTGGCAACCGCCGGAACCATAATCCGATATCAGTACTTCAATCCTTCCGTGGTAATCTCTCCGGATGCGAAACTGTTTATTTCCCCATTCGAATCATCCTCGACTATCGGCGCTTTACAGGAGGGCCGATTGGTCTATCCGCAAAAAATACATGGAGATTTCAGTTATGTTATTGACGAGACCGACCGGAAAGGCTGGATTCCTTCCTCGCTGATCGAGCCCGTCTGCAAAACAGCAGACTCCGATTCGTAAAAGCGCACACACTAACCGGATTTTTCCATACTTTTCTTTATTTCAAGGCGGTAAAATCGGTGCGGATCACCTGCAGGCGTTCCAATTGTTCACGGATAGAGGGGTTTGTCAGGGCGGCAAGCTCCTCCTCGCTTTTGGAGTACGACGTTTTGTCGTCAAGTGATACTGGTTCGCCGCAAGCTGGATGGCAGTAAATTTCTGTGACGCCATCGCGGATGCGGGGAATGATGTTCAGCCAGGCCGACTCAACCATTGCCCCGGTTTCATGCAATCCGAAGATCTCACGATTGTGCGGGATTCCTGTCACGACCAGTCGGCGTTGCAAGGCCAAAACCCATGGCGCCATGACACTGGTCATGACAGCGGATTGCAGACTTGGAGCCGGGCCCACTGGACGCGGAAGACGCATGGCCGGAATTCGATATTTGCCTACCAGCGGCAGAAGTATATCACGGATTGCGGGATGGATATGCAGGTGCCTATGGCTGTTGATGTGATCAATGCTCAAACCCGCATCCAAAAACTTGCGGATCTGCGCCTCGCATTCCATGGCGAGCTGCGCCCTCGCGCGCCGGGAGAAGAAATAGCGGATGCCGCTCAGAACGGTGTCATCAGCAAACCGGCCGTTTTTATCTACAAGATCCGGAATTTGCTCTTTCGGCAGAACGGAAAATCCATCGATCAGGGTCAGGTGAAGCCCCACCTTCAACGATGGATATTTTCCGGCCAATTCGACGGCCTCGTCAGCAGCCTCGCCGCCCACCATCAAGCTGGCGCACGTCAAGATCCCATGGTGATGCGCCTCGATTACGGCCTGGTTCACCCGGATGCTTGAACCGAAATCATCCGCTGTCACGATGAGGTGTTTCATTGTTTTTCTTCCGTCAATTTTCCGCTTTTCAAACGAAATGTCCGGCCTCGCCAGGAGGTGGTGCGTTTCACAAGGGCTCCGGCCCAAACCACCAGACCAAGAATGTCCCGCACGGGAAGGAGCCAGATGAATTTTATCCCGTCCCGGTCATGCAGGCATAACGCGTTGAAAATTCCAGTCGATATCCGCAGAGTGATAGTGAAAAGGAAGAGCACTTTCCCATACGGTGCACCGGTTAAGGCATAGAATAAAGTGAACGGCACCCCGCGGATGAGAAGAGTGAGGAAAAAACCTGACGGATTGGCCGACTTCGTTTTTTGATCCCAGCTCACCTGATGATTCCACCAGCCGGCCGGACCTGCAAGGTCCAAATGCATCTTCACCGTATAAGGGTGAAAATGTATGCGGAAGCCCTTTTCCACCACGCGTCGTCCCAGCTCGTAATCCTCTACGAGAAACTCAGAGAGCTCTTCCAGTCCTCCTACAGCCTCCAAAACGTCCCGCCGGATCGCTAGGCTGGCCCCGGGGCAGGCTATGGACATTTTGGTGACGACGGCGAACACGACGGAGACGATAAATTCTGCGTTATAGGAGAGAAGCTCGAAAACCTCGAATATGTTTTCCGGCCGAACCGCCTGGTACAGAGTGCAGCATATACCGGTTTTTTTATCGGCAAGAGGTGCAACGATGGTTCGGAGATAATCAGGTGCAAGCAGCATATCGCTGTCGGAAAAAACAAAAATATCTCCCGTTGCCTTCCGGCCGGCATTATAAAGATTGTTGACCTTGCCATTATTGCCGATAGCCGTCTCGTCCACCACGACACAGGTGTTTTTCCGTGGTGATGCGGCAGTGATCTCTTCCACGACTGTAAGGGCCGGGTCATTCTTCCGCTGAATTCCGAAGATGAGTTCGTAATCCGGATAGTCCTGGTAACAGGCCGTTGCCAGGTTGGCCTTGAAGATCTTTTTCCAGCCCACAGACCGGCTTGAGCAGCGATACGGTGGCAAGGGCAGCCGCATCAAGGGCAGTAGCCGGGGCGGTTTTTTCGCGTCGTACGAAAAGCGCCACGCAGAGGGAAGCCGCAATCCAGTAAAGGGAAGACAACCCAACAGGAAGAAGAAAAAGATATTGCCAGCGCATATCGCCAGGACTACCTTTTCCGTTGATGCATATACGCGAAAAACTCCCGTCCTTCCCGAAGCCGGCGTTTGCAGACATCTTTGTCGGATATCATAGTTTTTAAAATGCGCAGGATCGGTTTTGGCCGAAAATAGAACTTGCGATAAAACGTCTCTACGGCCTCGAAAATCTCCTTGCTGCTCAGATTTTTATAGGAATGGCCGGCCTGCTGAAAACCAGATCCGGTGACGATTCCCCCATCCAGAAGCCAGCCGTTTTCCACCGCCTGCCGGTGAAATTCCGTTCCGGGAAACGGCGTGGCAATTGAGACCTGCAGCGTTTCCGGGTCGAGTTCCTTGGCAAAGTCGATCGTCCGGCGGATCGTCTCCGGCGTTTCTCCCGGCAGCCCGATCATGAAGTTGGCGTGGATGGTGATGCCCAATTTTTTACAATTGCCGATGAATCTTCGCATCTGTTCCGTGGTGATGCCTTTTTTGACGTTTTCCAAAATAGCATCGCTTCCGGATTCGATTCCCACCATGATCAGACGCAGACCGCTGTCTTTCATGATGCGAAGGGTTTTCTCGGGTACGTCGGCGCGGGCACTGCAGGACCAGACGATGTTTAACGGGGCGATCTCACGGGCGATTTCTTCGATGCGGCCGATTTTGCCGGTAAAGGTGTCGTCGTCGAAAAAAAACTCTTTTACCTCGGGAAACATGCGCTTGGCGCGGGAGATCTCTTCGACAACCACCTGAGGCGAACGTGTTCTGTACCTGCGGCCGGCAATGGTCTGAGGCCAGAGACAGAAGGTGCATTGCCCGTAACAGCCGCGACCCGTATAGATGGAAAGATAAGGGTGCAGGAGATAGCCGATGAAATATTTGTCAATGGGCAGATCGCGGCGATAGACATCGAGTACGGAAGGAAGAGCATCCAGGTCTTCAATGGGCGTAAGATCCGGATTATGAACGATTTTTCCGTCGAGTTTGTAAGAGACCCCGTCGAGATCGGCATGGTTTTTTCCCTTGGCGATATCGGCAGTCACATAGTCGAATTCCCCCCGGACGACGAAGTCCACGCTGCTATCGTGCGCAAGGACGTCTTCGGGAAGGACCGTGACATGGGGACCCACCATGCCGATCAGCATGCCGGGATACTTTTGTTTAAACGATTCGGCCAGCAGCATATCGTTGCCCAAGCCGGGGGTGCTGGTATAGATAACGGCCACGTCGTAACCATTACCCATGGCAATCGTATCGTCTACGGTCATGTCTTGCACCGGCGCATCGACCAGCCTGCTTTGGGGACACATGGCCGCGGCCTGGGCCAGCCAGACCGGGTACCAGAAGGAGCGCACCTCCCGTTTGGCAGCAAACCGGCTTCCCGCCCCGCCGTCAAATCCTTCGAACGAAGGAGGGTTTACAAAAAAAATTCGTTTTTCCATAGCTGTGTTATCCTTGACTTTCGATTTGAGCGATGATCAGGAATTTTCCCTGATGGCTTTCTGTTGCAGGCGAAGCTTGTCGAGCAGTTCCTGAAAGGAGGTCCCCTTGATCACCCGTTGGAAGGAGTTGTGATAGGTCCGGACGATGCTGACGCCGTCTATAACGACATCGGCTACGAGCCATCCTTCGTTTTTCTTTTCAAGGCGATAGTCAACCGGGATATTCTCATTGGGTCTGGAAACGACCGTTTTGACGAGGAATTCTTTACCTTGAGCCTGTTCAGGAGAGTATATGATTTTCTCCTGTTTGAGAAAATTCAGAACCATCCGGGTGTAGGAGTCTTGGAAAATATCCCGAAAAACGGTGGTGAATTCGTTTCGTTGTTTGACACCCAGTTTCTTCCAGGTTTCGCCGAGAGCGTTCTCAGCCATTCGGTCTGTATCGAAATTTTTTAAAATGACCTTACCGATAGCCGTTTTTCTCTGGTCCTGGTGTGCCGTTCCTGCCAATTTTGGATTGGTCTGGATGGCCATGATTTCACTTAACATGCCACGGACGTAATCCGCGGGGCCGACCACAGCCGCCACACCCCGCGGGGAAATAAGAACGGTAAAAAAACTCAGCAGTAAAAAGACGGTGATTTTATCGAGGCATTTTGGGTGCATTTTTTTCCTCGGACGTCTCCTGGTCGCGATGCGTTCCTCAGACCGTTGCTTTCAGTTCCTGGTGCATCAGATTCACTCCGGCAGAGATCTTTGAACCTGCCTGACCATCGAGTTGTCCGCCCTCCTTTTTTGTGAAGTTTTTTGCTTACAATATAAGCTGTTATTGTCAATCACGAGTCATAAAAAACCTTGATCCCCCGAGCCGTTTTGCTCACGGCAAGGGGGAGAACCGCTCCCTGTCGCCGCTTATCTTCGGCCAAAAAAGGCCTCGGTGACCTGCATCAGAGCGGGAAGAAAAATCACGGCGGCGATCAGGATGCTGAGGCCGCCGATCATGGCAAGCAGTCCCAGGCTGGCGATACCCTGATGATGGGCGACGGTCAGACTTCCGAAACCAACCGCTGTTGTAAGCCCGGCCAAAATGATACCTTTAGCGGTGCTTAAGGGAATCGCTGTCCCGTCCCCTACAACTCCGTCCTGCCGCCGCCGTTGCAGGATAATGATACCGTATTCCACGCCTGCCCCCACAATGAGCGGGAGGAAGAGACTGTTGGCCAGGTTGAAACCTACTCCGAAAATATCCATCAAGCCCAAGGTCCAGACCGTTCCCATGATGAGCGGCGTCAAAACCAGAAAAGCTAGGTAAAGGTTTCTGAAAGTCAGAAGAAGCAGCCCAACAATAAAGATGACGGCGTATACCGCAGCCTTGATGCATCCGTCACGAAAAGCGCGGGTGAAAATGTCCAGCGTCACGGGATCACCGATGGCCTTGGAGTCGACCGACCTCAGACCGGCCACAAAGCGGGTCAATACCGCAGGATCCCAGATGTCACCCGTGGGAAAGACCCGAATCATATAGCGCCCATCCGGCAGGATATAACGTTCGCGGAGTGAAAGGGGGAGGTCTCCCGCCTGCATCGGTTGGGCATTGACGTTTAACCGGAGGGTTTCAAGTTTGTCCTGCAGATCTTTGTCGAATTGATCCTGGAACGTGCCAAGAGAACGGGTGAGATGCGCGGTGCTTAAAGTCCGGAATCGCTCCCGCAATCCGTCAATCAGGTCCCGGACCTCACTCATTTGGGCTGCCAGGTGTTTGGAGACCTCCTTGGTCTCGGTCATTTTGAAACGGATGTGGGCTAATGCAGCATTCAGATCGGAGATATTGACCGGATCGTCTTGACCATTCACGGCGATCTCGTCAAGCAGGGGTTTCATTTCCCGCAGAATCTTCACTTTTTCCCTTTGGTTTTCAGGAAGCATTTGCAGCACGCTCTCCACGTCGGATACCTCGGGAAGGGCCGTCAGGGCATTGGTCTTTTTCCGGACATTTTCGAGGGAGTCGGCCAATACGACCCCATACATGCTGGACTGATCGGAGCCGTGGAGGAGTTTGTGCTCCCAGGTTACCGATTCCGCGCCTTTTGATTGGAGATGCAACATATTCAGGTCGAAGGATATCTTGCCTACCCTGGAGAGTGAAAGTCCAAAGACCAGAACACACACCAGCAGAATCGGCACGGCAGTACGGTTTGTTATCCTGAACAGGTTTCTGGGACGTCTGTCGACAGAGGCCACCGTGGCGGGACGACGAGAGTCAAAGAGCGTTATCAGCGATGGGAGGAAGCAGAGGGTGGTTATGGTAGTCATGACCATGCCCATGGAGGCTATCCCGCCTAGTTCGACCAGCCCTTTAAACCCTGTGAGGATCAGAGGGAAAAACGAAAAGGCGGCTGTAAATCCCGCCAGCAGGATGCTCGGCCCAAGTTTTATCATCGTGGCCCGGAGAGCTTCCTGCCGTGACAGTCCCATCTGCAGTTTTTCTTCCTGATAGCGGGCGAGCCAGTGAATGCCGTAATCGATTCCCAATCCCAGAAGCAGCGGAGCGAAGGTGATGGAAAGGATGTTGAGATGCCCGATAAACAGAGTCGTCAGGCCAAAGGTCCAGGAAAGCGCCACGATGAGTTCGGTAATTTCCAGAAGCGGGTAGCGGATCCCACGCCAGAAGACGATCAGCAAAGCAGCGAGACCCACCAGGGATATGACCGTGGCGATGCTGATGTCCCTAAAAGCGGTGCTCATCTCATCCTGATTCAGTGCCTCCTGCCCCGTGACTCCAGCCTGAATATCTCCAAAGGAGCTCTGCTGCAACCGGGCGATATTTGCGCGCAACAGCTTTAATGCATCCAGTTTGTCAGAGAAACTGCTGTCGGTGGATTTCGGTGTTACGAACAGCAGCAGGTAGCGTTTTCCCTTGGTCCAGAAATACCCCTTATCCTGTGTTCCTTCATTCCAGGCGTCTCCGGTGAAAACGGATTGCCACGGTGACACATACGGTCTGTGATTATCCAAATGCTGCTTGAGTTCCGTGAGCATTTTGGTGACAAACTTCAGGTCCATGGGGGCCTTTTTTTTATCCTGTGGTGTTTGATCGAGAAATCCGGTGAAAAGCTCTCCCATCACGGAAGAGGCCATTTCATTGTTTATTCCGTCGAACAACGTTGTCAGGCCGGGTGACGCCGCTAGAGTCCGTATGAGTGTCTCGTGGTCGGGAAATATTTTGCTTGAGCGTAAGAAGGTCTTTACGATCAAGGTAGAGAAGAGCCCAAGGTTTGAATTGCGCCGGATTGATACGGTAAAAAACCCGGCTGTAATGTTTCGTGTCTTTCTCAAGGATAGGGGCGAGGGCATGCAGGAAGGAGAGGGACCGGGATTCGTCCCGGTTTTCGATGACGACGATGAAGGTATCGTAATCAATAGTGGTTTTGATTTCGTCGGAGAGTTTTACCAGTGGGTTGTCGGGATAAATGAGATCCATCTGCCCGGTTTGAAAATCAAGGTTCCGGACGGTATACAGGATAGCAACCATGGCGAGCAGAAGTGCCGTCACCATGGTTGCTATCGGGTGGCTGAGCTGAAAATCGAGTATTTTGGAGAATAACCTTCGCATGGAGATAGTATAAACGACTAAGGTACGCGGGAAAGACCTGCCGATCTGATGCGATCTAAAGAGGCGTCCCTTGATTTTTACTTTTCGGTTTTTGCTCTTATTGTGCCGGTTGCATATTGCAGATCAGCGGCAGCCAAATGATAATTCAATAGAGCCTCGACATATTTCCCTTGATTGTCACCATATTTCTCAACCGCACGCAACAGATTTTCAGCGGTTCCGATTCCCATATCGAAATCGGCAATAGCGGTCACCACCCATTTCCTTGAGGCAGTCGTCGCATTCTTATAGATTTTCGCACTATTATTCCATTCAACAATATCCTCATAGGCTTTGGCCACTTGAACCGGGATATATTTTTCTGCTTTTTTCCGAGTGTACAGCATTTGTTGGTATTCAGCCCTGGCCTCACTGACACGGGCTTTTTTAATCCCGAAATCCCATTGCCAGTTCAGGCCGGCCACCACCCCGATGTTGGCGTGATTGAAGTCATCATCGATATATTGGTTATCGAAATGCTCCCTTCCGGGCGCTCCGGCAAACCGGCCTTCAAGGGCAAGGAAGACCGAAGGATATAAATCGCTTTCGGCGGCCGCCGTCTGGTATTCACGCGCCTTTAAAGCTTGCCGAAGCTGTTTGAATTCCGGCCGGTTGGCAAGAGCCTGCTGCACAAGCGTAGGCAAATCCTCTTTCTCATTCATTTCAAAAGAACCGGAGGCAACTTCAAATTGTCCGCCGGCTGGGATGTTAAGCATGGCACGTAGCGCGTAGGTGGTGAACTTGATTCCTTTTTGTGCTTGGATCTGGGCATGCAGAACCCCGGCGCGGTAGGCATCGACCATATAGAGGTCGCTCTCGCTCACCATGGGCGACCCAACGTTCAAGAGGCGCTGAAAACGATCCCGCTCCTCATCGAAGAAGCTGTCGGCATCCCTTGCCGCATCTATCTCCGAACGAGCAAGGATAAGAGCATAGTAGAGCTGCGTCACACGGTAGGCTATGGCGTCCTTCACCTTGTCTGTTTCAATTTTTTTTGCCGCAACTCCGTATTGAGCCGCCTCTTTATTGTTGGAGAGCTTGCCAAAGGTATAAACAGGTTGGGTGACGGTGAAATCCAATCGGCCGAAAATACCTATGCTCGAAAAGTCCAAGCCCGGCGACGGGTCGTGAATCCGGTTGCCTACGATGACCGGAGCTTTGGCGTCTTGAACCGGTCCCACAACGGCTGTGCTGTCAAGTTGAGGATAGTAGGCGGCTTTGACCTGGTCAAGAGAACTTTGTGCTGCGAGCAACTCGCTTTCGGCTTTGCCCATTTCAGGGCTTTCGGCAATGGCTCTTGCAATTAATTGTTCCAAATCATATTGCCGGGAGACCTTGTCCGGTTCCCGCGCTATAGCCGCCTGCGGAAAAAGAGTCGCACAAGAGACGATTGAGGCAATAGCCCAAAGGAAAATGCAAGATTGTCCAAGCCGCCAAAAGCCGGTGCGCCACGTCATGATGAAATCTCCTGAGTCTTTTGGGTTTCCGGAGAGAGCCATTTTTTTCTTTCGGACATCAGGGTGGCATACAGGATAAGGCCGGCCGCACCCCAAAAAATCTGAGCCAGCCGAAAGACGATGCCAAATGTCAGACCGAGGGACGCCGTGAATCCCAAGGTCTTGAAGGCGATGATACGAGTTCCTTCAAGTATGCCGATGTCGTTCGGCAGCGCAAAAGCGACGAGATCCATCCAGCTTCCCAGCAGCCAGACTCCCGCGGCCGAATGGATGGATGCTCCAGGGACGAACACCAGAAAAAAGACCCAATATTGCGCCAATCCGCAGAGCAGGGCCGCCATATGCCAAAGAACGGCTTGGGTGAGCCCCCGTGGATGGTTGAGATAAAATTCCTTAAGGGCCAGATCCACCTTAGTGACATGATGGGCCGCTTTCTTTACGGTTGCCCCTCCAAGATTGCGTTTTACCATCCAGCGGATGGCGGATCCCAGACGGCCGGATTTTTGCAGGATGAGAAAAATCAGCAAGCCTGCTCCGATGAGAATGCCTCCTGCAACCATAAGGAGCAGGATATCGGAGGAAAGAGCGATGTTCCAGAGGATTATCAGCGATCCGGCGATGACCAGAAGAAGCTGGGCCAGGGCGTGGGCAAGTTTGCCGACGACGACCGCCGTGACCGCCTCCGGGCCTTTATGTTTGTCCGACAACAGTGTAGCCTTGGTCAGCTCTCCGCCGATGGCTGCGGTGGGCGTAAGATAGTTGATGGCGTTCCCTGCTATGTAAATCCGATACGTATGGAAAAAGGACAGGTCCCGATGGGGATGCGACAGACAGTGCCGCCAGGCAAAAGTGGCCAAAACCCCGGCTATTCCTTCCAGCAGAAGAATGACAACAAGGCTCGAGCACAGCATACCGGGATTGTGCAGCAATTCCCCCGGCTTGATGGACCAGATAAGCAGAATGAGGAGGACGCCCCCAAGAAGTAGACTGATCGTATGAAATTTTTTCATCGCTTACCGCCGGATTACGCCGGAACTATACCGGACGATGGCGGCAAGGGAATGGTGACACGCACTTTTTCCTCACTCATCTGATTCATTGATATCGCGTTAAAAACGGACAAAAAGACGATCCTGTTGCAATTCCACATGCCGGTCTGATTTATGATTTAGATTTTTTCATGGTTATATAAAAAAGGGTTTTTACGACGCCATCATACATAGCTATGTGACAAGAACCATCTGGTGGATTTTTCCAAGGCGACACGTGGAGGGGTTCGGGGGAGACCGAGCTCCCTGACCGCCTTGGCCGAATCGACGAACATTTTCTTGCGTGCCATTTTGACGCCTTCAGGCACAACCATGGGGTTACGGCCTGGAATTCGTCTTGCGATGGCGGCATCCACCAGAGAAAAGAGAAAAACAGGGTAATAGGGGAGCCGGATCCTCGGTGCGGGTAATCCGGTGATGGATGCCAAGAGCTGCAACATCTCTTTCAAGGTCATGTTCCGATTTCCCAATATATACCGTTGGCCGATTTTTCCATGATCGGCGGCCAGCAAATGCCCCTTGGCCACATCATCCACGTCGACCACATTCATGCCCGTATCCAGATATGCCGGCATTTTTTTTTTCAAAAATCGGACGATGACCTCTCCGGTAGGTGTCGGTTTCAGGTCGCCGCATCCCACCGGGAAGGTCGGGTTGACGATCACCACCGGCGCTCCTTCGCGAACGAGATTGAATACGGCCGATTCAGCCATAAATTTGGATTTTTTGTAATCTCCGACCATATCTTGCAGACTAACCGGTGTTTCCTCCGTTCCCGGTTCATCGGGTAACAAGCCAATAGTGGCGACCGAGCTGGTATAAACAATCCTTTCCACGTTGGCTTCCATGCCGGCAAGAATGACATTTCGGGCCCCATCGATATTGACTTTATATATCTGTTCTGGCGTTCGGGACCAGAGCGTATACATCGCGGCTGCATGATAGATACGACAACAGCCCTTGGCAGCTGCCTTAAGACTTTTCATATCTAAAACATCGCCTGTGGCCATCTGGCATTTTATACCCTTTATTCCCGTGAGAGAGGCGCCGGGGCGCACCAGGATGCGAATCTCCTCCCCGCGTTCGGCGAGGGCGGATACGATTCTCCCACCGATAAATCCGCTTGCGCCTGTTACAAGGTTCATTTTCTGCCTCGGGTTTTCTATATAATTTAAAATAACTTATACCACTGACTGTGAGAGGAAGTTTATCGGTGAAGCATCATCGATCGGCAGGGAATGAAGCAAAAGCGTTTTACTCGTCATTCACAGTCGTTCGAACAAACAAATTACGGTCCCATGAAATGAATTTCTAAAGTACTAAGCGACCCGGCTTTGTCTGAGGCATTTTTTTGTAAGCAGAAATACGAAGAACTCCCCTCCGGCTCGGAATTCATCCTTCTGAACCAGGCTTGAAACGAATGCCATCAAATCCATAGGAACTCATGAATGAGGCGCCACTGATTCCTTAGAAGAGATGGCACTGGAAAATCTGCCTTTGGTGGCGAATTTTCTTTTGAATATATGTTGATTGAGAAAAATTTGTACCTGAAATAAGTTAATGCCTGGCACGAGTGTAGCATATTTTTATTCATTTAGGAGGAAAAAATGGCTCTGTTGCAAAAATTTGCGTTTATGAATCCTGATGGCGTCGTAAAAACTCTTCATCTGCGTCGTTGCTGCAAAATTTCTATCATTACGACGTACTCTAGTACGCCGAAATGATAAATATTTTGCGCGCCTAGCATATAAAGCTTTTTACTTAGCCATCTGAAATTTTAGGTTTTTACGAGATTATCAATCCTGCCGTTCTTCTATAACCTGGTGATTACAGTAATCGTTTTCCGGACTATAGGAAATTACGGCGAAATTCGGTAAGTCCTGCGGCTGCCTCCTCGATGTTCTCAGAAGAAAGTTCCAACTGATACCGGTAATTACTCATACTCTTGCCGTATCGTTTGTCATAGTAATCAACAAGCAGCATACGGACTAACTCCTTCAGTTGTCCATTTCTAAGGTGCAGGCACATCTTCTCCACCTGATTTTTTCCCAGGTTTTGTTTGAGTGATTTCAGGATGTCCTCGATCCGCTTGCGCATGTTCTCATCTGTTACGGGATAATCCTCAATGATCCGTTCGATCCTGGTCTCAAGACTGCAGTCAACCTTGACCAGGATAGCGTCCTGCATGGCCACAGCCAGCGGTTGGGGAATAAAAACCTTGCCGATCTTGCGGCTCTCTCCTTCTATGAAATACGGTTCCTTGCCAAGGGAACCTATGATTTGTGCCAACCCGCTTTCAAAGGTTCTCTGGGTGCTTGGCTGCCGGTCCAGACCACCGAAAAGCGAACTGCGATGTCCTGCCAGATCCTCCAGGTCGATGGCGGATTCCAGTTTCTGCAGGATTCGTGTTTTCCCGGAGCCGGTAAGTCCATGGACGACAATAAGTTTCGGCTGGAAATTCTGAAGGATAGCCAGGACATTCTGTCGATATTTTTTATATCCTCCTTCAAGCTGGAATGCATTGTAGCCGGACTGCACCAGGAGATTGACCACCGACCGGGACCGCATCCCGCCCCTGGCACAAAAGACGGTGATGGTTTTGGATTTAAAGGGTTCAAAAGCCTCAAGCAGCTCCGACAATTTCTTTTCAACATACTCAAAGCCCTGCTTAACCGCCTGCTCATGGCCGCCGTGCCGGTAAATGGTGCCGATAACACTGCGCTCGTCTTCATCAAACAGCGGAACGTTGCACGCACCGGGAATGGTTCCGGCCAAAGATTCCCCTGCCGAACGGACATCGATTATCCGATGGTCGCCCGCTATCGCTTCCTCAAGTTGAATGAGCCGCGAGATTTTACCAAGTATTGCCGATCGGGAGAGATCACTTTCCATTATCACTACAATTTCCTTCCTGCCTGGTTGTCTCGTTATTATAAGTTGCCCGCCAGATACTGGACTATGGAAACAGCCGTGAGTGTTGCTGTTTCCGCCCGCAAAATCCTGCCTCCGAGGCTCACGGTTCGCCAGCCGTGCAGAGTTGCCTGCTCCACCTCCTCGCGGGTCAACCCGCCCTCCGGCCCAAGCATAAGGGCAATGGAGGAAGCCTTGTGGATATCGGCAATATCATGCAGATGAATCGATTTCTCCTCTTCCCAGAAGAGCAGCCGCAGATCCGTGGTATCAGCTGCTGTATTTTCCAGTGATTCGGCATAACTTGTCGGCATATCTATCTTGATCGACTGCAGGCGCAGGCACTGTTTACAGGCTGCAATGCCGATTCGCTGCCATCGTTCATATTTTTTTTTGGCATGCAGCGGATCAAGCTTTCCCTGACATCTGGAACTCTGAAAAGGTATCATCCCGGTCACGCCCAGCTCGGTGCATTTTTGCAGCACGGTGTCCATCTTATCGCCTTTCAGGATTCCCTGCCACACCCGGACTGAAGTACCCTCATCTTCTGCTCTGATGACAACCCCTTCAATGTGAGCCTCCACCAGACGGCCGACAATGGTGATAACCGCGCAGTACACCGAGCCCAGGCCGTCGAGAAGCTCAATTACATCCCCGGCCTTCAGCCGCAGGACTTTCAGAATATGACGGGATTCCTCTTCCGAGAGAAAAACTCTGTCGCCGTTTCGTGAAGTCGGATCGAAAAAAAATCGTCGCATTTGATTGCTGCCGTCCTCTTATGTGGAAGCTTTCCTGTGCAGGCAGGTGATGCCTCGCCTGCCTGCACAGCTACTCTTTGAAATTGACAATTTGTCCCCCATTCCGTATGAATAAAGAAGCAACACCATCTTTCAAGGTACCATGTATACCCTTTGAGCCAAGGAAATATCATGCAGATTGAACGTAGAGAACAGAAACGATTTTCTCTCAACCTTCAAGCCAAATTATCATACAGATATATCGAAGATCAATCTCTGCTGATTGATGCGGCAGCGGCGAACATCGGTCCCGGCGGTGCTTTTTTGCAAACCGCCCACAAATTCCCCATGGCCGCCAAGATAAAGATTGAATTTTATCTGAGCGTTGAGGATTTGAAAAAATTGCGATTCATCCTCTCTAAGGAAAGTCTAAAACAGCTCACCGGCAAATACGTCTGGGTCTGCGCCAACGGCATCGTCATTCGTCAGGAGGAAGACGGAGTAGGTATCGTTTTCGATACCGATTATCAGCTCACCCCGATGCAGCCTCCGGATGAGGCAAAATAGCTATTTAACGATCCCAAAATGAACAAGCTCTGCCAAGGTGCACTCTCACCCTTTCACAAAGCTCAAAGCGGCCCATTCCTGCCGATTCTTCTGTCCGGATAGTTGAAACCCCTTGGCCGTAAAAACTGCTTTTATATTGGCGACCTGCTCTCCCGCCAGTATCCCCGAAAGAATCAGTGTCCCGCCTGCCGCGATCACCTTTGCCAGCTCATCCGCCATACTGATCAAAACATCATGGACAATATTGGCGACCACAATATCGTAGGGCCCGACAAGCGAGGAGAGAGGAGCAAGGCTTATCTGCATCCGGTCCTCCAGCGAATTCCTGCGCACATTCTCTTCTGCCGCTGAAACCGCCTCGAGATCGTTGTCTATACCCAGAACATTTTCGGCGCCAAAGAGCAGTGCAGCCATCCCGAGAATTCCTGTTCCGGTTCCAACATCGAGGAGCCGCAGACCGCTATTTCCGGCAAGAGTCTCGCGAATAAAGTGCAAGGAGAGGCTGGTGGTGGCATGGTGACCGGTACCAAAAGCCATTCCCGGGTCCATGGTAATAACCGCTTCTCCCGCTGCCGGCAGATAGTGTTCCCAGGTCGGGGCAATGACCAGCCCCGGTACAATGGCAAATGGTTTGAAATGTTCCTTCCAGCTTTTTCCCCAGTCTTCTTCATCTATCATGACTGAGGAGAGGGTCGGCGTCGGAACATTGAAAATTTTGGCCAAATCGGCAAGATAGGAGGACACCCGGCCAAGAATGTCATCGATCTCCTGCCGGTTCAGATTTGCCTTTTGCAGATAGCCGTTGACCGTACCGTATAAATATTCATCCGGGGCGCCTGTTTCCACGCCCGCTTCAATGACTCCGACCAGAAAGTCGCTGATCGGCTCCACCAGGAGAGGGACGGTCTTTATTGTAATTTTCAGCCATTGATTATCGATTTTCTTCTCATCCATACTTTCTTTCAATCTCCTCACCTCGCTTCAAACGCCCCTATTCTCGCGGCGGTAACTGTTTTTCATATGACAAATGGTTCAATTCACACTACTATATTGCAGACATAGTCTTTGTTCTCCTCAGTACCTTGGAAATTCTTTTCCAGCTTTTTGGGAAAGCATTTCGTGAAGGTAGTTATCCCAGTGCTTTGCTGGGGCCAGTAGAGTTCAATCAAGGGTCTGCATTGTATCCGAATACCGCAAATTTTGATCATCTTATTGCCTGTCCCGACTGCGACATTCTTTTGTCCAAGATGGAAACTCCCGCCGGACATTCTCTCGTCTGTCCGCGGTGCGCCAGGAAAATAAACAGAAAGACCAACGATTCGATCGTCAAGGCTCTTGCCTTAAGTATAGCCGGTTTGCTGATGTACCTGCCGGCGATTTTGCTCCCTCTTATGACCATGAAATCATATGGTTTCAGCGATTCGGCCAACATTCTCGACTCGATTGTAAACTTTTACCGGAATGGATATTACTTCGTTTCCTTTATGGTCCTGATCTCGGCGGTTCTTTTCCCCTTGTTGCTCCTCACTTCCATCTTTATCATATCCAGCCGGCTTTACCTGAAACGATACCCATCATATCTGGCCGGATTGTTCCGGGCCTATCTGCATCTGGAAGAATGGGCGATGATTGAAGTGTATCTGCTGGGGATCCTGATTACTATCATAAAAATGGGCAAGAACACGGAAATTTTCTACCATCCCGGCATGTTCTGCTTTAGCGGGCTGGTACTGCTCACCCTCGCCATTGCCACCGTCATAGACCACGACCACTTCTGGCAGACCATCGAGAGCAAGGGACAGGGTGGACAGGCCTATCCTGCTGCAGATCACCACCCGGACAAGAGTGCGGACGTCTCCGCCGCCGGACATGGCCTGATCCTCTGCCACATCTGCCGAAAGATTTCGCCTGCCGTACTTGAAGGGGAGAGATGTCCACGTTGCAAAGAGACGCTCCATATCAGAAAGCCATCCAGTATCCCGAAGACCTGGGCTCTGGTGCTGACGTCCGCGATTTTTCTTGCTCCGGCCAATATACTCCCGATTATGCGGGTCGATTTTCTGGGGATCCCCAGTCGATCGACAATCATGGACGGGATCATCTACTTTTTTCAACATGGTTCCTCCCTTATTGGCTTGATCATCTTTGTTGCCTCCATTTTGGTTCCTGTCTTTAAAATAGTCGGTCTCATCATACTGCTCAGTTCAAACCGTGTGTATGATTTAAAATTGCTGAGACAAAAGACCAGGATGTTTCGGTTCATCTCTTTTATCGGCAGATGGTCCATGCTGGATATTTATGTCATTTCACTGCTCTCGGTGCTAGTGGATTTCGGTTTTTTCACCTCAATACATGTCGCACCTGCGGCCACCTATTTCTGCATCGTCGTCGCCTCCACCATGATGGCCGTCATAACTTTTGATCCGCGGCTCATATGGGATAAATGCCAACCACCCTTAAAGGCAGCCTCCGCTGAGAACACTCCGCCATACCTCGGAAAAACACTATGACCGCCCAACCCGTTGTTAAAAAAAATCGAGGAATTTCGATAATATGGATTCTACCTATTATCGCACTCTGCATCTGCGGCTGGCTGGTCTATCACAGCTATACAAATGCCGGAGTGGAAATAACCATTTATTTCAAGGACGCATCCGGCATTGTCCCAGGCAAAACCCAGATCATGGCCAGGGGCATCCCGGTAGGCATTGTCAAGGAAGTGATTCCCGATCTCGATAACAAGCGAGTGAAGGCTATAGTCAAAATGGATAAGGATGTCACTGATCATCTTGTCGAGGACACTCTGTTCTGGATAGTCCGCCCTCAACTGTCGGCAAGTTCGATCCAGGGTCTGGATACCATATTTTCCGGAAGCTATATAGGCATACAAATCGGCACTTCGTCCGTTCCAAGACGTGAATTCCAGGGTCTTTCTTCCGCGCCACCCGTGCCTGCGGAAACTCCCGGACTGCACATACAACTGACCGCCGATATGCTTGGCTCCATACAGGTGGGAACCGGTATTTATTACCGGAATATTCAGATCGGTGAAGTTCAGTCTTATCAGCTGGTTCGGGACGAGAGTGTCTTGATCGACCTCTTTATTGAACCGGAATTTGCCCATCTGGTAAAAGAGGGTAGCCGTTTCTGCAATGTCAGCGGCATCCGAATCGGTGGGAAATTACCAAACGTAAAGATACAGGTTGAATCCCTTGCCTCAATGCTGAGGGGTGGCATTCTGCTGTATACCCCTGAAGAGCTCGAAAACACTCCTGTAGCCGAAAACGGCCATGTCTTTTCTCTCTATCCCGACCTCGAATCGGCCGATTATGGTATCCCGATGACACTATCGCTTACCTCGGGGGCGGATATTGTCGAAACCTCGACCAAATTGATGTATCGCGGTTTACAGGCAGGTTTTGTCAAGGATATCGAGATCCGGGAAGATGCACAGAGGACGGTGATCGCCCACATCCTCCTCGACCCCAGAGCGGAGTTCATCCTGCGTGAAAACACCAAATTCTGGCTGGTAAAACCTGAAATTTCAGTAACGGGGATACATAATCTCAAATCATTTTTTGCCGGGGCTCATATCACCTTTCAACCGGGAGACGGTGAGTTCAGGGATCACTTTGATATCCTACCCGAACCACCCCCGCAAAAACCGATGCGCGACGGCCGATCCTTTGTGCTTATATCCGAAAGTCCCATCGACCTCTCAGCTCAGTCCCCCGTCTATTTCAAAAACATCCAGGTTGGGGAAATAGTGGGCGTTGACCTGGACAAGTCGGCTGACACCGTTCGTACCACACTGTTTATTTATCAAAAATACCTCCATCTGGTCAGTAAAAAAAGCGTCTTTTGGATCCATTCCGGACTCAGTGTCGAAGCAAGCATTGACCAGGGACTGGCGGTATCAACCGGACCACTGGCCAGCCTCATAAGCGGCGGAGTGAGCTTTACCACCCCGGATAAACCGAAAAACCAAAAGAGTGCCCCTCCTGAAGAGGGCTTCCGATTTCAATTGTATAGCAGTTATAAACAAGCCGTCGCGGCAATTCCCACGCTGCAGCAGGCCGGCAAACATTTTCAAATCCAGTCAAAGGACGCACGCTCCCTCACCATCGGTTCGCCGATACTGCATAAAAATATTCAGATAGGCGAACTTGAAAGCTTCCGTTTAACTCCCGACCAACAGGAAGTCCTGATCGAGGGTTTTGTCTATGAACAATACAAGGATCTGGTGAGTGATAAAACGAGGTGTTACAATGTCAGCGGCATCCAGCTCTCGGGTGGACTCAGCGGCATAAACCTGCAGACCGGATCGCTCCACTCCATCCTCGCAGGTGGTATCGGTTGCATCAATGTGGCCGAAGGAATTCCACTACCGGCCCACACACCTTACCGGCTCTTTGCCAACCGGGAGGAGGCACTGCAGTATGACGAGCTGGAAGTGAAGGTCTTTCTCAGGGAAAATAATGGGCTCAAAGAAGGTTCTCCCTTGAAGTACAAGGGGATCGAGATCGGCCAGGTTACTCGGCTCGACTTTACAGAAAACCTGCGGATGATCGCCGGTACTGTCCGTGTCAACAGGAAATTTGCCCCACTTTTCAAGGCCGGTACCTTGATTTGGGTGGAGCAGGCTGAAGTCGGCCTGTCCGGAGTGAAGAATATTGAATCGATATTATCCGGTTCTTATCTAAACCTCCTGCCGGGCAACGGTCCGCCTATCCATACTTTCACAGCGCTCGCGAAACCACCCCGGACAGAGATCGCCGGCCGCGAGGGACTCGGGATAATTCTGGAAACCAAAAATCTCGGTTCGCTAAGTGTCGGCTCACCGGTATATTATCGACAGGTGCAGGTAGGGCGAATTACCGGTTATGAACTCTCGCCCACCTTCCAAAAAGTACAGATATTCGTATCGATTTTCCGGCAATACAGTGCAGTCATTCGGCAAAATACCCGGTTCTGGAACGTCAGCGGCACCAAAATAGAAGGAGGAATCTTTTCCGGACTCACGCTATCCGCCGAATCCCTGGAGTCCGTCATCAAGGGAGGGGTAGCTCTTGCCACTCCCAATAACGAAGAAACAGGAGCCGCGGTTGAAAACGGCGCACATTTTACCCTTTACGACAAACCGGATAAAAATTGGCTTGACTGGAATCCCAATATCATTCTTCTCGAAGCCGAACAGGCGCGAAATATACCAACGGAGAAAAAAGAGTAACCGTTGACCGGGAATAGCAAAATGCCCCCATAATTCCAAGTTCAGCGGTACTCCAGAGGTGCATAAGCAGGCCGACGGGCAGTAAAAGCGGGTTCTCCCCCCTTCTATGCACGGCGGTCCGGTCGTGCGCATATGGGGTGCTGGTGAACGTTTACAAATAACAGAGCTTTTACTGAAGGAGAAATCATGAGCAAAAAGATTGTCCTGCGTGATGATGAGATGCCCACTCAATGGTATAACGTTGTTCCGGACCTGCCAAACGGTCTTCTGCCGCCGCTTGATCCGGAAACAAAGCAACCCATGGGGCCCGAAAAATTGGCTGCTGTTTTTCCCATGGGTCTGCTCGAACAGGAAATGTCCACCGAGCGGTTTATCGATATTCCCGAAGAGGTCCTGGAAATTCTCAAAATCTGGCGCCCCTCCCCTTTAGTCAGAGCGACTGCCCTGGAAAAAGCTCTCAATACCAAGGCCAGGATTTTCTTTAAAAACGAGGGGGTTTCCCCGGTTGGCTCGCACAAACCGAACAGTGCCGTAGCCCAGGCTTACTATAATAAACGTGAAGGCGTGAAACGTCTGACCACTGAAACAGGGGCAGGGCAGTGGGGCAGTGCCCTTTCCTTTGCAGCCGGCAAATTCGGCATCGAATGTAAAATCTATATGGTACGGGTCTCCTTTGACCAGAAACCGTACCGGAAATCGATCATGCATACCTTTGGCGCCAATGTTGTCGCCAGCCCTAGTAATGAAACCAACATCGGCCGGACCATTTTGGAAAAAATGCCTGACACTCCCGGCTCGCTGGGAATTGCTATCTCGGAGGCATTGGAAGATGCGGCAACCAGAGACGATACCAAATATGCACTCGGTTCCGTGCTGAACCACGTTATTCTGCATCAGTCCATCATTGGCCTGGAAGCTAAGAAACAAATGGAAATCGCCGGAGTTTACCCGGATGTCATCGTCGGTTGCTGCGGTGGCGGCTCTAATTTTGCGGGACTTGCGACTCCTTATCTTCCCGATTTCCTGGAAGGCAAAAAAATCCGCTTTGTCGGCACCGAACCGGCGTCGTGTCCATCGCTCACCGCCGGAAAACTCGCCTATGATTTCGGTGATGTCGCCCAGACCACACCTCTTCTCTACATGTACACCCTGGGTCACGATTTCATTCCTCCGGGAATCCATGCGGGCGGGCTGCGTTACCACGGTATGGCACCTATCGTCTCGGCCATGGTCCGCGAAAAGATTGTTGAGCCCATTAAACTGCACCAGCTTGAATGCTTTGAAGCCGGAGTATTGTTTGCCAAAACTGAAGGGATTATCCCTGCTCCGGAAACATGCCATGCTATTCGGGGTGCCATTATCGAGGCAACCAGGGACCTTAATGAACCCAAAACCATTCTGTTCAATTTTTCGGGTCACGGTTTGATCGACATGGGCTCCTACGACAAATATTATGCCGGACAACTAGATAATTTTGACTACCCGGAAGAAGAGATCGCCAAATCAATAGCGAGGCTGCCGAAAATTTAACCTCTATTTCTGACAAGGTCGATCAGTTGGTACAACCCGACCGGTGGACCTTGTCCGGGAATGGTATATGTCGGGGTTTTGCAGACGTTGCAAAACCGAGGGAGATTATTACATTGAAAAGACAAGCCTGACTCTTTCTTTTAACAAAATCTCTTAATCGGCAGACAAAATGCAACTTCCGAAACCTCATCATCTCATCTACGGCACCCTGAAAGATTTTCTGACCGGAGAGGAACTGACGGATACGGACGATGAACGCATCCGGCAGGAACTCAGTCGATTTATGGTGGAAAAAAAGGATTATGCCAAAGAACATTTCCAGCCAAGACTCAGGATAGAAACACTTTTTTCCGGAAATTTTGTCATCTCGACCATTGAACTCACGGTTAATTTACAAAACAGACAGTTCATGATCATCCGTTATGGTCCCGGTTCCCTAGTCAGCAGAGAGCGAGCGGCGATTGCCGCCGCCAGGGTTATTAATCCGGATTATGTCATTCCCCTCGCCATCGTCACCAATGGCAGGGACGCCGAACTTTTGGACACAACAACTGGCAAGATTCTTGATTTTGGGTTACAGTCAATTCCTGATTGCAACACCGCCGCAAAAATGTTGGAACATTTAGTCTTTCTTCCACCATTCAAGGGTGAACGAAGAGAGCGCGAGCTACGTATTCTTAACGCCTTTGACGTTGAACGGTGTTGTTTGTAAAAGAACTTGTCGGTCCGAACAAAATAATCTGGGTCAGCAACTCCCCATAAAACCATATATGAAAAATTTTTTTCAATCCGAGGGAATTATTATGCCAACGGCGCAAAAGAACTGGACTAAATCAAGCTGGCAAAATCACACAGCATTACAGCAGCCGACCTGGCCGGATCCGGTGGCTGTTGAAAAAGTACTTACCAATTTATCTTCCCTTCCGCCTCTGGTCTTTGCCGGGGAGATTCGTTCCCTCAAACAGCTTTTAGGCAAAGCGGTTACCGGTGACGCCTTTCTGCTTCAGGGAGGAGATTGTTCCGAAAACTTTTCCCAAGTTACCGCTCCGAATATTCGCGAGACCTTGAAAGTGTTATTGCAAATGGCCGTGGTTCTTACCTACGCCGGTGGTAAGCCGGTTATAAAAGTTGGCCGGATTGCCGGTCAATTTGCCAAACCCCGTTCTTCCGACACCGAGATTATCGATGGAGTCGAACTGCCGTCCTACCGGGGCGATATGGTCAACAATGCGGAATTTTCCCCGGAATCCCGCATCCCCAATCCCAAATATATGCTGAAAGGCTATAATATGGCCGCCTCGACCCTCAACCTGCTCCGTGCCTTCACCCGTGGCGGCTATGGATCCCTGCAAAGGGTGCAGGCGTGGAATCAGGAGTTCGTCGCCCAATCTCCCATGGGCCGATCTTACGATAGATTAGCAAAACAGATCAGTCATGCCATCAGATTCATGGAGACCATCGGTATCTCGTCAGATACCCCGCAAATTCATCAGACCCAGCTGTTCACTTCCCATGAGGCGCTGCTTCTTCAGTACGAGGAAGCATTGACCAGAATGGATACCATCACCGGTGACTGGTACGATTGTTCCGCCCATATGTTGTGGATCGGAGAGCGTACCCGACAGGCAGATGGCGCCCACCTTGAATTTTTACGGGGTGTTCATAATCCGATTGGTTTAAAACTTGGTCCCAACTACGATCTTGATGATGTCAAACGGCTAATCGAGATCATAAATCCTGAGAACGAACCGGGACGGCTAACCATAATTACCCGCCTCGGCATGAAAAAAGTTGAAAAAGTCCTGCCGCCTCTTCTTAGAGAAATGAAGAAAGAGGGCTTTAATATCGTCTGGAGTTGCGATCCCATGCACGCCAACACCTATACCGCTAAATCAGGTCATAAAACCAGGAATTTCAATGATATTCTTTCCGAAATAACCTGCTTTTTCGAAACTCATTGGTCGGAAGGGACCATTCCCGGCGGCGTTCATCTGGAAATGACCGGCAACAATGTAACGGAATGTACCGGAGGAGCGCATAACATCATGGACGAAGAACTGGCGGAAAACTATCTGACCAGCTGTGATCCCCGGCTTAATGCGGAACAAAGTCTGGAAGTCTCGTTCCAGATAGCCGACATGATCCGCAGCTGATAGGCTGCACCCCTCCCCCTATTCTCCTCCATCTCCATGGGCGGCGAGCTGACCATTTTTGGTAAGCTTGCTGCCCGGTTCCGCAAGATTACATTTCAGTAATCTTACTTGACGACTTTCCTTTCACGTTTACTATTCTACAAAGAAATGGAGCTGATTTGTTTTATTCCGGATGGAAGAAAATGCGCGCGAAATAGTTGTAAACGCTCACCAGTGTTCCAGATGTGTCAAACAGGTTGACTGGTTATAGTTGGCCTATGCACGGGCAGCCTGATCGTACAGAAATGGGATGCCGGCAAACGTTTACCATTACAACCCAATTGTTGTCCCGATCAAAAGGAGAATCCACATGAAATTGAAACCGGTATTATTTCCTCTTTCCAGAATTTTTACCCTTCTGGTGCTCTGTCTGACGCTGGTCGCCTCTCAGGCGATTGCCCAGAATGACACAAGCGACGATATGGCCGTTCTCAATAGATCTTCAAAGGCCTTTGTGAATATTGTCAAAAAAGCAAAACCCGCCGTGGTCAATATCAAGGTGGAAAAAACAAGCAGTTCTCCGGAAGGAATGACTCCCGAAGATATGTTCAATAATCCTTTTTTCGAGCATTTTTTCGGTCCCCAATTCCGACAGCAGCATCCACAGCCCAGAGAATACAAACAACGCGCACTCGGTTCCGGCTTTATCATCAGCAAGGACGGCTTCATTCTGACCAATAATCATGTCGTTGAAGGTGCAGACAGTATCAAGGTCACCCTCTCTGATAATCGGGACTTTGACGCCAAGGTTATCGGTACGGATCCCCAAAGCGATGTCGCGCTATTGAAAATTGCGGATCCCGAAAACCTGCCTGTCCTGCCGCTTGGCGACTCCTCCAAGCTCGAAGCCGGGGAATGGGTAATCGCCATTGGTAACCCGTTTGGTCTCAGTCAAACGGTAACAGTGGGTGTTGTCAGTGCTACCGGGCGATCCAGTATCGGTATTAACGATTACGAAAATTTCATCCAAACCGATGCAGCCATCAATCCAGGCAACAGCGGTGGACCTTTGATCAATGGCCAGGGGCAGGTGATCGGTATCAATACTGCCCTTTATTCCAGGACCGGCGGCTATATGGGCATCGGCTTTGCCATCCCGATCAACATGGTAAGATCCATTGAAGACCAGTTGCAGAAGCAAGGCAAGGTAACCAGGGGATGGTTAGGCATCGTCATCCAGGATGTCAATGAGGACCTGGCTCAATCCTTTGGCTTGAAACATGTCGGTGGTATCCTCATCAGCGAAGTACAAAAGGACTCTCCGGCCAGTGCTGCCGGTTTGAAACAGGGTGATGTAATCCTTCGACTGAACGATGTAGAGTTGAAGAATGTCTCCGATTTGCGAAACAGAGTAGCCCTTCTCCAGCCAGGGAGCAAGGCAATGCTCGATATTATGCGTGACGGCAGAGAAAAGAAAGTGCAGGTCACCATCGGCGAACAACCGGCTAATTTCGCTAAGGGCGGCGGCATGTACCCAAGTCAGGATCAATTATTGAATCAGTATGGACTGACCTTGCAGGAACTCACTCCCGAACTTTCCAAAAAATTCGGCTATGACGAGAACAGCGGCTTGATCATCAGTAATGTTGCCTCCGACAGTGCGGCAGAAGCAGCGGGTCTCAAACCGGGTCAACTGGTGGAAGAGGTCAATCGGCAAAGAGTCAGAAACCTGCAGGATCTCAACAATGCTCTGCAAAATACAAGTTCCAACAAAATACTCTTGAGGGTTCGCGCCGGTAATTATTCTACCTACGTCGTGCTGTCGGCGAAATAGCGCAGAATACCTCCCATACAAACGATCCCGGCGGCCGCGTTCTTCTTATCAGGAGGACGCGGCTTTATCCTCGGGATGCCGGAGATCGTCGGAAATCTCCAGGCGACGCGCAGTAGCTATTTGTTCAAATATTTTTATTATTACAGGAAATTTTTTGAAGTCTTCAGTGGATATTTTTCTTAAGACGACATCGGTTTTAGCCACCACCGTGGCGGTACGTCTTTTTTCCTTGCCGAAATAGGCCATCTCACCAAATATCGTCCCCGCCTCCAGGACGGCGAGTTCTTCACCTTTGCCGTTATAGGCAATCGTCGTACCGCTATCCAGATAATAGATGCCATCGGGGACATTATCTATTTCAATTATGGTGTCACCCTTTTTACACCATTCCAGCTTAAAATATCGCTCCCAGGCGGTATCGACCACAAGTGCATGATAGAAACTGGAGTTCATCGCCCGCAGCAACTCTTTTGACAGGTGAAACAATCGCTCCCCAAGGGAATCGCGGCTCTTTTCCATCAGCTTCATTCCCCGCTGATCGAAATCATCGGCCGGAAAAGGCGTTTCACGAATATATTCGAGAATTCGCTCGGTGCCGGCATCTTCTCTACCGGTCAATTCCTTGAAATAATTCTGGGCTGCGAAGAGTTCTTCCCGAACCCGGGGAAAATCCGGTTCGAGACCAATGAGCAAATTGCCGCTGAAAAACTCCATCGCCTCATTTTTCATGCGAATGAATTTCCGCAGTTTGGCTTCATCCACGTCCCTGGGACAATTTTGAATTCCGGGTCTATAGAGAGTGAAAATATTCATCGGATGCAGAACACTTGTCAGGCTCACTTTCGCTATGGTAACCAGAGAGTCTTCAAAACCTTTTTGATATCTGGCAACCTCCCGATCCATAAGTAAATGTGTACCAAAATATCCGCACAGTTCCTCAAGACGATTGGCAACCGCGAAACTTGAACCGAACTTGGCTGTCCTGGCGCCCAGCCGTGCCTCGGTAATCGGCCCGAGAAGAATGCCCATCCTGGTCGGCTCAAGCTTGCCGTCAGCGATGGCTTCAGCCATCCTTAGTGCCGCCTGAAGTGCCCGGCTGCAGATGCCGGAACTATCTTCTCCCGGCCGCTTTTCAAAAATGACCAGGCAGCCATCTCCGGCGGACGGCTCAATTTCCAGCGGGAAGCTTTCTTTTCGGCAGATAAGACTGTTGATAATGCCATGATAGGCAATCAAGAAATCCCGGATCTCATCGGGGGTCATACCAGAGGATTTTCGCGAATACTGGACCATGTCGGTCATCAGGATGACCACTTCCCTTTCCGACCCTTTCATTGGCTTATCAGGAGATCCCTCGCGAGGCATCAGGCACCTTAATTAATGGCATCGTAAAAACTCTTCATCTGCTTCGTTGCTGCAAGTTTTCAATCATTACGACGTGCCTTAGTACGCCGAAATGATGGATAATTTACGCGCCTCGCATATGAAGCTTTTTACTTAGCGATCTGAAATTTATGGTTTTTACGAGTTTGTCTCTCAATTTATCCAGCTGATAAAGGTAAGAGCGGCAACAACGGCAACGAAAAACAGCGCAATCTTTACGTTTACAGAGTTGTCTTCTTGATGTTCATGATGGGAATCAGACATAATAACCCTCCTATTTATCGAGGTTGACTTTTAATTTCATGAGTTTACCAGGTAATTCAGCCAAATACAACTTCCATGAGTTCCTGCAGATTCGCGACACCGATTAAAGTAATTTCCGGCTCCCAGGTTATCCGCTCTTTATTGCTTTTGGGGAGCACACAACGCGAGAACCCCAAACGCTGAGCTTCCCGAATCCGGACGTCGACGTGCCCTATGGCCCGGACTTCCCCGGCTAGGCCTACTTCGCCGCATACCACGGTGGTGGAAGGTATCGGCTTTTCCAGAAGACTCGAGGCCAGGGCACAGATCACACCCAGATCAAGTGCCGGTTCATCGATACGCATGCCTCCTGCAATATTCAAAAAAATATCGTGGCCGTACATATCCAGTCCACCCTTTTTTTCGAGTACGGCGCAGAGCAGAGACAACCGTTGCTGGTCGGCCCCTATCGCGGTACGCCTGGCCGTGCCGAGATTGGTCGGACTGACCAGTGCCTGAACTTCGACCAGGATAGGCCGGGTCCCTTCCACGCTTGGCAGCACCACGGAGCCCGGTTCATTTAAAGGGCGCTCCGCCAGAAAGATCTCGGAGGGGTTGCTCACCTGGACCAGTCCTTCTTCCTTCATCTCAAAGACGCCGATCTCGTTGGTGGAACCAAATCGGTTTTTCACCGTGCGCAGGATCCGGAAGGCATGGCTGCGATCTCCTTCAAAGTAGAGCACCGTATCGACCATATGCTCAAGCACCTTCGGCCCGGCGATCGCACCATCCTTGGTAACATGCCCCACCAGCACCACGGGAATATTCTCTTTCTTGGCCATCCCGAGCAACTTATAGGCCGATTCCCTGACCTGGGTGACGGAGCCTGGGGAAGAGGAGATCTCCGCGCAGGTGAGGGTCTGGATGGAATCAACGGCCAGAAGACTAGGACGCATGGTACAGGTCATGGCCATGATGTGCTCAACTACATTTTCAGTCGCCAGAAACTCGTCCGGATGGATGGTGCCAAGACGCCTGGCCCGCATTTTTATCTGCCGTGCGGATTCTTCGCCGGAGACATAGAGAACCTTCTTGTTATCCTGGGCTATGGCGGCGAGAAGATGCAGCAGAAGAGTGGATTTGCCGATGCCTGGTTCTCCGCCTATAAGTACCACGGAGCCCGGCACTATTCCGCCGCCCAGAACTCGGTCCAGCTCATCAATGCCGGTGCCGATACGTTCTTCATCACCATCGGGAGCCAGGTATAACGGTTGCGGCTGTACCACCGAACCGCCTGACACGTGGGGATTGATTATCTCCTCGACCAGGCTGTCCCATTCTCCGCACTCGGGGCAACGGCCAAGCCATTTGCCGCTCTGGTAGCCACATTGCCGGCAGACAAAAACCGGCCGATTCTGTTTTTTACTCTTTACATTCATTGCTGAAGGACTGTTTCCCGACGAAAGCACATCATATTTGAGCCTTTACATGTAGTCGAAATGGTCTATACTCTCTTGAATTCTGCCGGAAACCTCGTGAATACGTCGAAATGCGACAGCCAAAGGCACCGGAACATTCTGCATGCTTGCACAAACTCCCAGGCGGGGGGAGGTGTAGGGGCGGGTTCTAAATCCGCCCTTCTCTGCACCGCCGTCTGATCGCCGGCATATGGGGTACTCCTGAATGTTTACCCGTACTTAAAAAATATTTTCTTTATACCAGTAAAGACCATGCAAAAGCAACTCCACAGTACCGGTCGCGCCACCGCCGGATGGATACCTCTCTCCACTTCACTTAGCCTGATGCTCCGCCGAAAAAAGCTGTTCGGCTGGAGCTTTCTCCTTTTTCTGATAACGATTGTACTTACTTGGATCGGCTATCATATTACGGTCGGCTTCATCGATAAATGGACAGGAAATTTTACCGCCACTGCTCCGGCCGGCGATGGTATTCTCGGCTGGATTAAACACCAGGGCTGGGTCGTTGCCAGCTGGCTGTTTCTCATTGTCTCACGAATAGTTGCCTTTTATCTTGCCTTTCTTTTTGCCTACAGCCTTTCCACCCCAGGGTATGCTTTCCTCAGCACAGCTGCGGAAAAACTCTATGCCGGAGAGCATTTCGGTGCCGACGAGGGTTTTTCGGTTGCCGGCTTTTTATCCGATATCCTCGAAGGACTTAAAATTGCCTTTTTCGGCATTCTGGTGACCATTGCCGCCCTCTTCGTCAATTTCATTCCAGGAATCGGGCAGGTCCTCGTCTTTCTGATGTATACCTACTATTCAGCCCTGATGTTTGTCGACTATCCGGCCTCCCGCCGTCGCTGGTCTCTAGGAAGAAAACTTGGCTGGTTACGCCGCCATGGCAGTCCGGCCTTTAGGCTCGGTATTCTGCCCGCCCTGATCAGCATGATACCACTGGTAAATATTTTCGCTATCGCGCTGCTCTTTCCATTGCTCACAGTCCATACCACCTTGAATTTCTCCGCCATTGAACTGGCGGAGAAAACTTCTACCTCTTTTAACCCCCGCAAAGAGCGGGAATAAGCACCTTCACGAAATTCATTTTTAAAAACAGGAAATGAATTTCGTGAAGGTGCTAAGGAGATTTACATGGGAAAAGAAATTGAAAAAAAATTCCTGCTGACAAACGATGACTGGCGCGGCCTTGGTACAGGCGAGCCCTATTGCCAGGGATACCTGAGCTCGGAGAAAGGTAGAACCGTTCGGGTCCGAATTATTAATGATCGTGGAATTTTGACCATTAAAGGACCAAATGTCGCCGGTTCCAGACTCGAGTACGAATACGATATTCCCCTTGAAGAGGCCCGGGAAATACTGCACGAACTTTGTGAAAAACCCTTAATTGAAAAAACCAGATACAAGATTCCATTCAAGGAGTTTATCTGGGAAGTAGATGAATTCAAGGGAGAAAACGAAGGATTGATTTTTGCTGAAATTGAATTGCAATACGAAGGGCAGGAGTTCGAAAAGCCTCCATGGATAGGCGAGGAAGTCACCGATGACAACAGATATTACAACGCAAATCTGGTCAAAAATCCCTACTCCAACTGGAAAAAAAACCAATAGGAACTTGAGGGCGCCTTTTTGTTGGTGTGGATTCCGGAAATAATCTCGAAAAAGCCCTGTATCCTCAATTACCTGCCGAACAACTGGTTTAGTACAATCAAAAAAAGTTATTAAATCTGTTTTACTATTTTATCATTACGGTCTAGTATAGTGTCCGCCCGGAACTAAGGTATTTGTTCCTGTAACGAGGCGTTCGAGGAGTTTTTTACCATTCCCGGACGGATACTCGACAGACACTGGTGTGTGCTGTCTGGAGCAGAGTTGTACACAAAGATTTGGATCAATCCAAAGAACCGGCGTTTTGTTTTCTTATTGAGCTGATTGACGGGAGTGCAAGCGCAGACCCTCCTGGTGGGTCTGTTACCATAAAAAAAGAGGAGATCGAAAAGATGAGAAAAACGAAGAATCTGGTTGCTGCATTCTGTGGAGCGGCGTTGCTGCTGGCATCGATGAGTGCCGGAGCTGCCCCAAAAACCCTGGTGTTCTGTTCCGAAGGAAGTCCGGAAGGTTTTAATCCAGCATTCTACACGGCCGGAACAACTTTTGACGCGTGCCGGCCGATCTACAATAGACTTGTCGAATTCAAGAGAGGTTCGACGGAAGTTGTGCCCGGCCTCGCTGAGAAATGGGATATTTCCGAAGATGGGACCGTCTATACCTTTCATCTCCGTAAAGGGGTTAAATTCCATACAACCGCCTTATTTACCCCCACCCGGGATTTCAATGCCGATGATGTGATTTTCTCCTTCATGCGCCAACTCGATAAAAATCATCCCTACCACAAAGTTGGCGGTGCCTCCTTTGAGTATTTCAACAGTATGTCCATGCCTGAGCTGTTGAAGGACATTGTCAAGGTCGACGACTATACCGTCAAATTCATCCTCAATCGTCCCGAAGCACCAATGATCGCCGATCTGGCCATGGATTTCGCCACAATTTTTTCAGCAGAATATGCCGACAAGATGATGAAAGCCGGCACTCCTGAAAAAATCGATTTCGAACCCGTCGGTACCGGTCCTTTCATGCGCGTTGCATATCAAAAAGATGCGGTCATCCGTTATAAAGCCAATCCGGACTACTGGGGAGGCAAGGCCGCCATCGACAATCTTATCTTCGCCATCACTCCGGATGCCTCTGTTCGCTATGAGAAACTGAAAGCAAACGAGTGCCAGGTCATGCCCTACCCAAATCCGGCCGATCTGGAAGAAATGCGCAAGGACCCGGACATAAACCTGCTGCAAAAAGAAGGTCTTAATGTCGGCTATCTGGCCTATAACACCAAGATGGCACCCTTCGACAATCCCAAGGTCCGCAAAGCCTTGAATATGGCCATCAACAAAAAGGCTATCATTGATGCCGTCTTCCAGGGCGCGGGAAAAATTGCAAAAAATCCGATTCCGCCGACCATCTGGTCCTATAACGACGCAGTCGTCGACGATCCCTATGATCCCGCCGCCGCGAAAAAAGCCCTGGCTGCCGAGGGTGTTACCAATCTGAAAATGAAAATCTGGGCAATGCCGGTACAGCGCCCGTATAACCCCAATGCCCGCCGTATGGCCGAACTGATTCAGGCGGACTTCGCCCAGATCGGCGTACAGGCCGAAATCGTCTCCTATGAATGGGGTGAATACCTGAAACGCTCCAAGGATGTAAACCGTGACGGTGCCGTCCTGATGGGCTGGACCGGAGACAACGGTGACCCGGACAACTTCCTGGCCGTGCTGCTCGGCTGTGACGGCGTGGGCGGAGCCAACAGGGCACAGTGGTGTTACCAACCTTTTGAGGACCTGATCCAGAAAGCAAAAAGAGTCTCCGATCATGCCGAGCGGACCAAACTCTATAAAGAGGCTCAGGTTATCTTCAAAGACCAGGCCCCCTGGGCAACCATTGCCCACTCAGTGGTATTCCAACCGGTACGGAAAGAAGTTGTCGATTTTCGCATCGATCCCTTCGGACTTAACCTTTTTTATGGTGTTGATCTGAAGTAAGCGACTCACAGGCCGGGCAGAAAAATCTGCCCGGCCTTTTTTATGCTGACTTTTATGCAGAGAAGTGATCCATGTTCCTTTATTTCATAAAAAAACTGGGTGTCATCATACCCACTTTCTTTGGTGTTACCCTAGTAGCTTTCGTTTTTATCCGCTCCCTGCCCGGCGACCCCGTGCTCCTCATGGCAGGTGAACGTGGTATGAGTGAAGCACGACATACCGAACTCATGGCCGAATTCGGCTTTGATAAACCGATTTTAAGCCAGTACGGAGACTATCTCCTGCAACTGGCTCACGGCAATTTCGGTACCTCAATAATCACCCGGCAACCGGTCCTGAAAGAATTCACGACATTGTTTCCGGCGACGGTCGAACTCTCCTTGTGTGCGATGTTTATTGCCGTATTATTCGGACTGCCGGCCGGTATGATCGCCGCCACCAAACGAGGCTCATTCTTCGACCATACGGTAATGACCGGTGCTCTCACCGGCTACTCAATGCCGATCTTCTGGTGGGGATTGTTGCTTATCATCTTTTTTTCCGGCATTCTCGGCTGGACCCCGGTGTCCGGGCGCATCTCCCTGCTCTATTATTTTGAACCGGTCACCGGCTTCATGCTGATCGACAGTCTGCTGTCAGGGCAAGAGGGAGCTTTTGCCTCAGCCGTTTCGCATCTCATACTCCCCTCAATCGTACTCGCCACCATCCCGCTCGCGGTTATTGCCCGGCAGACCCGTTCCGCCATGCTGGAGGTGTTGAGTGAGGATTATGTTCGTACCGCACGGGCCAAAGGGCTCGGACCTCAGCGGGTGATCGGCATGCATGCCTTGCGCAACGCCATGATTCCGGTCATAACCGTTATCGGTTTACAGGTCGGGGTATTGTTTGCAGGTGCAATCCTGACGGAGACCATCTTTTCCTGGCCTGGAATCGGCAAGTGGATGGTGGACTCAATCTTCAGGAGAGATTATTCGGCGGTACAGGGCGGTCTGCTGCTCATCGCGGCTATCGTCATGTTCGTCAACCTTGCGGTTGATCTTCTTTATGGTCTGATCAACCCGCAAATTCGCCATACGGATTAATTATTATGACCGAAACAACCATGCAGGAAGTAGTTGCTGTAAGAGAAACAGAAGTAATTGATGATCGTCCAACCGGTTTTAAGGCAGTTTTCGCTGAATTCTGGTCCTATTTCAGTGAAAATCGCGGTGCCGTCATAGGCCTGTTTTTTTTCATTGCTGTTATACTTGTAGCGATCTTTGCGAATCTCATCGCCCCCCATTTACCCAACCAGCAGTTTCGTGACGCTTTGCTTCAACCGCCATTCTGGCAGACCGGCGGGGATTTCCGCTTTTTGCTCGGAACCGATGCCATCGGCCGGGACATGCTGTCGCGGCTGATTTACGGTTCCCGCTATTCCCTTTTTATCGGCTGTATCGTGGTGTCTATTTCCCTGGCAATCGGAGTAACGCTCGGCCTTATTGCCGGATTTTTCCGCGGTTGGGTAGATACGGTAATCATGCGCATTATGGACGTCGTGCTGGCTTTTCCAAGCCTGCTTCTGGCCCTGGTCCTCGTCGCCGTTCTCGGACCGAGCCTGATCAATGCCATGATCTCCATCGCTATCGTCCAACAGCCCCACTATGTTCGACTGACAAGGGCGGCGGTGATGTCGGAAATGACCAAGGACTATGTTACGGCTTCAAGAGTGATCGGCGTACGGTCTCTCAGGTTGATGTTTGTCACCATCCTGCCCAATTGCCTGGCGCCGCTCATCGTTCAGGCGGCACTGAGCTTTTCCACGGCCATCCTCGATGCCGCTGCGCTCGGTTTCCTGGGCATGGGCGCCCAGCCGCCGACCCCTGAATGGGGAACCATGCTGGCGGAAGCCCGCGAATTTATTCTCAGGGCCTGGTGGGTAGTCACCTTTCCCGGTGTTTCCATCCTTACCACGGTTCTGGCAATCAACCTGATGGGCGACGGTTTGCGTGATGCCCTGGATCCGAAACTCAAACGATCATAATTGCACCATGTCACTACTTGAAATTAAAAATCTCAGCGTGACCTTCCAGACAGCCGGTGGTCTATTTACCGCTGTTGACCGAGTCTCGCTGAATATAGAACCCGGAGAAATTATCTCCATCGTCGGGGAATCCGGCTCGGGAAAATCCGTGTCGATGCTGGCACTCATGGGTCTTTTACCCTGGACCGCAACGATTACAGCAGATATCCTTCGTTTTGACGGAATGGATTTGAAAAGTATCGGCAAAAAACAGCTGCGGCAAATCATCGGCTCCAAGATGGCGATGATCTTCCAGGAACCGATGACCAGCCTCAATCCCTGCTTCACGGTCGGTTTTCAGTTGACCGAAGCCCTGAAAATCCACATGGGCATGAATAGATCGGAGCGAAAGAAACGAGCTATCGAACTACTCGATCTCGTCGGTATTCCCGAGCCGGGCAAACGTCTGTCCGCGTTTCCGCATCAGCTTTCCGGCGGTATGAACCAGCGGGTTATGATCGCCATGGCCATTTCCTGCAACCCAAGATTATTAATTGCCGACGAACCCACAACCGCTCTTGATGTCACCATCCAGGCCCAGATTCTTGATCTGCTGCTTAAACTGCAGAAGGAAAAAGGCATGTCGCTGGTGTTGATAACCCATGATATGGGTGTGGTCGCGGAAACCGCCGAAAGGGTCGCGGTGCAATATGCCGGGCAGCAAGTGGAGAAACAGCCGGTTAAAGGGTTATTTTCCGCCCCGCACCATCCCTACACCCAGGCTCTGCTCGACTCCCTGCCGGAAAGATCGAATGCCAAAATCCTGCCCTCGATTGCCGGAGTCGTGCCGGGTCAATTCGATAAACCGGTTGGCTGCCTTTTTTCCCCTCGTTGCAAATATGCCACCGATCTTTGCCGAACTACCCCGCCCGTGGCCGCATCGCGAGAATTTGGCCGAGCCCTCTGCCACTACCCCCTGGCTGATGGGGTCCCGACCAACTATCCCGAGGAGGTATGCGCATGAAAGGAGAAGTTGTTCTGGAAGCCAAGGATCTGACCCGTCATTATCAAGTCGACCGGGGTGCCATGCAAAAGCCGGCAATCCTGAAAGCCCTTGACGGCGCTTCTTTTAAACTCGTCAAAGGCAAGACCCTGGCGGTTGTCGGCGAGTCCGGCTGCGGAAAGTCTACGCTTGCTCGCCTGATTACCATGATCGAAAAGCCGACGTCCGGTGAGCTGAAAATTGACGGCATCGATGTCACTGCCGCCGATCGGGAAACAGTGAGAAATCTGCACAAAAGGGTACAGATCGTTTTTCAGGATCCCTACGGTTCCCTCAATCCGCGTCAGAAAATCGGTCACGCCCTGGAGGAGCCTCTGCTGGTCAACACATCAATGAAAAAGAAGGAGCGCCGGGAGGCCGCCCTGGAGATGATTCGGCTTGTCGGCCTTCGACCGGAGTATTACGACCGGTATCCCCATATGTTTTCCGGAGGACAGCGACAACGAATCGCCGTCGCAAGGGCATTGATGCTGAATCCGGAGATCGTGGTTCTCGACGAACCCGTTTCCGCCCTGGACGTTTCGATCCAGGCCCAGATTCTCAACCTGATCGCCACCCTCCAGGAGCAGTTTGATCTGGCCTATATGTTTATCAGCCACGACCTGTCGGTGGTCAGGCACATTGCCGATGACGTAATGGTCATGTATCTCGGCAAGCCCATTGAATCCGGCAGCAGGGATAACCTGTTCAACAAACCGCACCATCCGTACACCAGGGCGCTGCTCTCGGCAACTCCGGTAGCCGATCCTTTCAGAACCAAGGAACGGATTGTACTACGGGGTGAACTGCCTTCTCCGATCGCACCGCCTTCAGGGTGTGCTTTCCATCCGCGCTGTCCGTCGATGACCGGAATATGTCAGGGAAACCCGCCCAAGCTGAGCGATATTGACGGTTGCATGGTAGCCTGTTATCATCCGAAGATGTATTAGTACCATTGAAATTCTTTCCCGGCTTTTTGGGAAAGAATTTCGTGGTACTAATCCCCGTGCTTTGCGGGGATTAGTACCTTACAGCTTGTTTTCTGTGTTTCGTCAAAAACAAAAAATTCCAAATCGTTTACGCTCATTGGCATTTGTCCGGCCGGGTGGTAAAGTGAGCCACCCGGCCGGATCTCCCCTGATAACTGTTAATTCCTTTCACCTCCGGAGGAGCTGATGAAATTTTTTCCCATTACCGAAAGCGTTACCATTCCCGCCCTTGGGCTCGGAACCTGGAAAGCTGCCAACGGCGTTGTGGCCCAGGCTGTTTCGAGAGCTCTAACAATCGGCTATCGCCATATCGATTGTGCTTCCATCTATCAGAACCAGAAAGAGATCGGCACAGTGATCGCCGGATCTCTAGCGTCGGGCCAACTCAAAAGAGAGGACCTGTGGATTACCTCCAAGTTGTGGAACAACGCCCATGCCAAAAAACATGTTCAACCCGCCCTGGAACGAACCCTGAAAGATCTGCAGCTCGATTATCTCGATCTATTCCTGATTCATTGGCCGGTCAATTTTCAGCCAAACATTGTTTTTCCCAAAAGGTCTGAAGAGTTTCTTACCGCGGACGCCATCCCAATCGTCGAAACCTGGCAGGCAATGGAGAAGATGGTAAAAAAAGGATTATGCAGGTTCATCGGTGTCTGCAACTTCAATCTTGCCCGGTTGATCGACCTCAAGCGCCAGGCAAACATCCAGCCGGTCATGAATCAGATTGAACTCCATCCATATCTGCAACAATCGAGGATGCTGGAATATTGCAATGAGCAAAAGGTGCGCCTTACGGCCTACTCTCCACTCGGTTCACGTGATCGGCCGGCGGCCTTGAAAAAGGACAATGAGCCATCCCTGCTCAACCATCCGGTTATTCTGGAAATCGCTGAAAAACACAGGATCACGCCCGGGCAGGTACTCCTTGCCTGGGGATTGTCCAGAGGGACGGTGGTTATTCCCAAATCGGTGGATCCCGGGAGATTGCAGGAAAATTTTCATGCCGCCGATCTTGAACTGGAGGAATCGGACCTCCTGGCAATACGGTCCCTTGAACAAGGCTACCGTTTTGTCGATGGTGCCTTTTTTCAGACTCCGGGTTCCCCCTACAGTGTCAACGACCTCTGGGGCCAACCGGCAAACCTGTGCGATGGATGCCGATAGTCGCAGCGGACCGCAACGAAAATGCCCAGACCCGCTATGAGCAAGATCTGGGCTCACATCCTTTAATCAATCAATCGGGGACAGACCACGATATGTTAGAAATGGAAAATAATCCCTTATCTTCAACAACTTGAGACTGCCGGGTTGAATATCAAGATATTGGCATGAGCAGATTGTTGAACACTACTATTGTACGTCGATGATCCGCAACAAGCCGATTTCCTAGCAACTTCTAAATCGAGATACGGCTGCTTTTTACCCGTCAGTTGGGAACGGTCGCGAAGGCGATGGCGAGTCAGGCGACGCTCTGGTCCTATATCGACACGTTCTTGGTTTTCGCCATGTTGGCGGCGGTGATGATCCCGCTTTCCTTTATTGTTCGTTCGTCATGTGCACAGCAAGTCACCGCCTGGCCATTGAGAGGGATATATTTCCGTTCAGTCAATAGGTGGTAGTATAACCAAAAGAGAATCAGATGACGGCGTGAGCGGCGGTTTTGAGCAGATCGAGAAGGTCAAAAACTCGTGCCAGGTATTTTCCTCTCAATTTCAGATCTGAATCACCTTTGTCCAGAAGGGTTTTTTCCAGGCTGTTTATCAATCGGTTGAGCCGTTTCTCGTGTATTCCCAATCGAGCCTGGATAGGATCGGTAATTATGCCTGAAAAAGCGGAAAAAATAGCCAGAGTCGCCAGTACTGCACTGGTGGATGCCACCGCTAGTCCCATCGAAGCCGAGGCCGGAAACATCCCATAGTATATGCCTCCAAGCGTAGGCCCCAAAAAGAAACCGGAGATGGCGCTCTGTTGGGCAATGCTCCCCGCCAGAATCATACCGAAACTAATCCCTCCAGGTGTCATTTTGCCCATCGTGCCCGCGCCCGTGGCAAGGGCGATAATATTCCCGGCGAGCTCGGATACGGCGGTTCGGCTCAGGGAGTATTCCTTGAGCCGTTTTTCCAGAGCCGCCCTAAACCCCTCCTGTTGAGACCTGCTCATTATCAGTGCCAGTTGATCCTGGAATAGATCTTTTATCTCCGGTTGGTCCAGAATTTCCGCAAGTAGGGCGTCGGTAACTTGATTCCCCCGGTTTTTTTCATATGGCAGTTCGAGTAGCTCTGTAAATATAAGAAAGTTAATTTCCTCCTGGACCGATGTTTTCAAGCCGGTCGGTACTTTTTGCAACAGGCTGTCGATCTTTTTGAGGCCGGTCTTTTTCACCAGAACAGAGGTTACCTGGATTGCCATGTAGGGCAGCGCCCAAGCGATGTTCATAGGTGCTTTGACCAGATCTTTACCAAAGGCCTTTCTGTTTATTTTTAGCGCTCCGGAAAGTGAAAAATGGGTTTTTACGAATTCCGAGACCTTCTTTCTCCTGGAATCGATATATTTTCGAACCGCTCTGTTAAATGCTGTTTCGACAGCAGCATGTATATCGTTTTTTATTAAAATTTCCATACCATTACATTGTGGTCAAGGGAGTCGGCTTGCCGACTTCGGCTATTTTGTAACCGTTCTCCAACACCCCATTTTCGTTCAAGCAGGCCGCCTCACATAACCAACTATAGCTCGGAGGCCTGCTTGAACGAACCTGGAGCACTCGATGAAACAGTTACAGATCAGGGTTATGCGGTCTTTTGATGTGTACCGCTGAACGGTTACGGCAGTTTTTAGGTTTTGCACCTTACTGCACAAACGTTAGGATTAACCCAAGCAGGTTGAGGTTATCTTCTGAATGTTCAGCCAGGGAGAAAGGTAATATTAGGCCGCTCGCGTCAAACTTTAAGAGATTGCGCCGGACAATCAATAAAAAAGATTGTTACTAATTATCTTGAGCGGCCCGGCAAGGCAAAAGTTATGGGGAGCGTTTGATTATTCGCTTTCATAAACCGGTAACGGATTATCATGCTGATCCATTACCTTTTCGCATTCCTTATGCTGCCCGGCACTCTTTTCATGATTGCCGCTTTCATCATGAGTCTGACAATCCAGAACGTTCTTCCGGAATCCTCCTAGAGGAAATGGCGTATGATGTCCATTTTGCCGGCCTTCTTTTCCTGTGGTTATATTTTCTATCTTATTCTCCAGAGCCAGAAGTTTCATTTAGCCCAAAAAAGCGAAGAAGAAACCCGTGGAATGAGTATTTCGTAGAAACCGCTGAATAACTTGTGATTCTGTCGGTTGTAATCCTTGACATCGTTAACAGGGATTGTCTTTCACGATCATCGAAATTTCGAATGAACAACAACGATCACTATGTACCTCAATTTCTACTACCACGATTTTGTGATTTGGACGGGGAATTGGCTATTTCTAAAGAATTGCTCAGAAATGGAGTAATCGCCGAATGTAGAGATCCAAAGATAAGCTCTAATCTCGAATAGCTGTACTTACTGCTAGGTAGATGAAAATATAGCTGTTTTTGTGAGTAGTAGGAACCTTAGATTAAGGATGCTAAAGAATTTTTAAAGATTAGAGATGGTAGTATAAACAGTTTAACTCATTTGATTGGTGCATTTTTATTGAATTTGATGAAATCCCAAATATCGATGCCTCAAGTCTAACCCACTCTCGCTTTGCCTATGGCGCAGCCGAGCGCTTCCTTGAACTTCTGAATATTATAAGGTTTGGCGATGGCCCCGCTAAATCCGTAATCACGATAATTTGACATGATAGGGTCGTTCGAATAACCACTTGACACAATCAGGCAGGCGTTAGGAAAATGAGAGAGGATCTGCTCCGCTGCCTGTTTGCCTCCCACTCCTCCGGGGATGGTAAGGTCCATGATAACAGCCAAAAATGGAGTATCGGAGTCCATCGACGCCGTATAGCGCTCAATCGTTTCTTCTCCATCTGAGCATGTTGTCACTTTATACCCAAGATAGGCGAGCATCGACGATGCTACTTTTGTGACCATTTCTTCGTCATCCATGATGAGAATCGACCCGCCTATATGCTGACCCGCAGGCTGTCCCGAGGTTTCTTGGTGGTAATGTGCAGAGGTTTTTCCCATCGATGGCAGGTAGATTGTAAAGATCGTTCCTTTGCCAACCGTGGAAGCTGCTTGAATATGGCCGCCATGCCGGTGGACGATCGAGTGGACCGATGAGAGTCCCATACCGGTGCCGGTCGATTTGGTCGTGAAGTAAGGATCAAAGATCTTTTTAAGATCATCTGTGGGTATTCCACACCCCTGGTCGATAAATGTCAGTCGGAGATAGGGCCCTGGGGGAAGTGAAAATGCATTTTCGTTCAGGAGTTCATTTCGGGCGGAGACTGTCAGCACGCCTCCTCCCGGCATCGCCTGCGTGGCGTTGATTATGATGTTATGAAAAACCTGGGTCATCTGGCCTCCGTCGGCTTCGAAGGCATGGATGGACTCAGGTATGTCAACGATTCCTTTGACATTAGAACCCCGCAGGGTAAAAGAAAGCGCTTCGTCTATCAGATGCTTGAGCGATACCACGTGCTTGATCGGCTGACCACCGCGGGCAAAGGTCAAAAGTTGGTGCGCCAGCTCTCCGGCCCTCACTGCTGCCTTTTCCGCCTCTGCCAAGAGTTTGCTGGATTTATGGGTGGTATCGAGAAAAACTTTCGCAAACGAGATATTACCCATAATTCCAGTCAGAATATTGTTGAAATCATGGGCAATTCCTCCAGCAAGCACACCCAGGGATTCCAGCTTCTCAAATTTGAGCTTTTCATATTCGAATTTTTTCAGCTCCGTTATATCGCGGGCGACAGAGAGGAGATGGGTAACCCCCTTGAGGGAGATAAGTCTCGCCGATATCAATGCGGTAATGATGCTGCCGTCTTTTAATCGAAATTGCGTCTCAATATTCTGGTAAAATCCTTTTTCCCGAAGCCCCTGAACTAATATGCTCCGATCAGCTGGATCACACCAAAGGTTGAGTTCCAGGACTGTCTTGCCAATAACTTCGTCACGGCAAAAACCTGTAATTTGCGTGAATCCTCGATTGATATCGACATAACAACCGTCATCCAGACGGCTGATGGTCACTGCGTCGGGATTGAAATCAAATATTGTACGAAACTTGTCTTCGCTTTCCCGCAAGGTGTTATTCAACCTCCCAAGCATTTCATTTTGCTCGGCGAGTTTAAGATTAATAAGCCGGAGTTCGTTTTCCTGGCACTTCCTCTTGTTGATGTTGAAGGTTACACCGATAAACCGCCTGCCATGCTTATCATTCGAACTCTGCATGATTTTTCCGTAATTGGCGTACCAGACCCATGACCCGTCTTTGGCCTTCAGTCTAAACTCGCATCGGTATTCAGGCGTTACCCCTGTCAAATGCTCATTGATCGCTGCCTTGACTAAGGGGATATCCTCTGGATGGACAAAGGCAAACTGGTCATCTATGCAGGCGCGGGCCTCCTCTTCGCTATAGCCGAGTTCAGCGAATGTTTTAGATGCCTTGCGGGTAACCTCACCGGTAACCAGATCGTTTTCCCATAGATCAAGTCCCGCAGCCTCCAGAACAAGTGCCAGGCGATCTTTATTGAGCTCTTCTTCAGCCATCGTTTTACATTCCAGACTCTAACTCTTGAGGATATGGGAGAGCGCCCGCATAGCCGATGTTGCGCAACAGCCCGGCAAAAGAAGCGACCACCCCGGGAGTCTTGCAAAGTGTCGGCGCTGCATTGACCTTAATGATGCTCACCGTACTGCCTGTGCTTTTCCCTGTTTCAGAATTGAAATAAAGGGCGAGATCGTTGGTCGCATTGGAAAAACCGAGTCCATTGCTTTCCGAGTAATAGCAGATAGAATCCGGGGCGATGATGTTTGGAGCGCTACCAAGACTTGAATACATGATCAAGTTCTCGTTAAGATTGTATAAATAATGAGTTTCCGTGCTCTTGCTCTGGTCTGGTGAATTGTCCAAACGAATGATGCCGGCATCAAGAGAGCCGCTGGTTGTCGATTGGGTGATAGCGGTGATATAGAAATTTGTAAGCACAGGTGCTGCGACTCGATCAGTGAGATCTGCAATCTTACGGGCAACGATGGCTGTTGGTGGAGGCGTTGTTGCAGTCAGCAGAAATTGCCCCAAGTCTCTGGCTTGGCTGACAGTATTCTTTATATAATTTCCTGACAATGCATATCGATTGCTGAGATTGGATGGCCAGAGGGCTATACCTGCAAAGCTTCCAAAAGCAGAAACGATGCCTCCGGCTAAGGTTTCAAATTGCGCCGCAGATCCTGCCTTGAGAGTGGCAGATTGAATAGCCGCTAATGTCCCTGCGTTATTTGCCAGTGAACCGGGGCTTACCGCCAGGTTAAGGCTGCCGCCGTAGCTGGTTTGCGGCAGTTCCGGCACGGATCTGCCGGCGCCGTCGCCATCGACGACCCAGCTGATAGAATTATCCGCTTGAGCCGCTGCCAGGAAGGGCACGATAGTGTTGATTGCCCCGATTTCAACTGGAATGACGCAATTCAAGACAAAGCCTGTTGCCTGTTGAAAGGTGCTGATGGTATTGGCGATAGAGTGATTAACGTCAGATAGCGTCATGTTGGCGGCAGCATCCGGTGAACCCATCATGGCAAGTACGCAGCAGTTTGTCGCGCCATCATATTCTTGTACGGGAATGGCACCGTTCCAACCAGTAGCCTCAAATTCTTTGATGATATTCTCCGCGTTAAGATAGCTTCCACCGCCACCACTGGCTAGGATTGCAGCACCTGCAGCAATATACTTAAGATCAGCAATCCCGTAGCAATCATTGCCCATACCGTCCTCACTCCATATTTTTTTCAAACTAATTACATTGACTCTCACTAATCGAACTGCTTTTAGCAACGGCTAGCGCTTGCTTCAACCGGACAAAAATATGTTAAGACATGAGGTGGTTGCCATCGCTCTCACAAACGCTAAGGTCGGTTTTCAATCAACGCTGCAATGGATTATTTTGATCGTATCTTTTTCCAGCCATATATGCAAGGCCGCCAACAGCTCTCCTTCATCAAGTTGAGCAATCTGCTTCCGGAAACCTTTTTAATACCTGAAAGAAATGAAGTTTAACCACACCTTGTAATATTTCTATGTCTCGTTCAAACTCTGCAGAGGTTTTGTGGTAGGCCGCTGAATGACGTCTCATCTGATTACAATACGTCTCCAAGGGAGATACAAAGTTGAATCTCTATATACACAAACGATTGGACCAGTGGGTCCATGGTGGTAAAACCCTTTTGAAAAGACCTGAATGCGTGGTAATATGACTATGGTCATATAAGTGAGAAGTGAGGTCAGATATGCGAATAACCAGTGAAGCAAAGGAGCAGAACAGGACAAATATCCTGGAGACTGCCAAAAAACTGTTTGTCGAAAAAGGGTATGAACGAACGACAACGCGGGATATTTCCGAGGCCTGTGGCATGGCTAAAGGTACCCTCTTTAATTATTTCAGCAGCAAAGAGACATTGGCTATGACCTTGATTTCCCTGGCCATGGAGTCTGGACGGCAAACCTATCTACGGAGAAAATCAGGCAGTGAAGGTCTGGTGGAAGAGCTCTTTTTGCTCGTTGCCTCCGAGCTTCGTGCCTTGCGGCCATATCGATCATATATTGGACCGGTTTTGGCAGGAGGCATGTCGATATTTGCTAAAGAATCGACCTGCCCAGCCGGCGATCAGGCTCGCCTTTCGCATCTGAAGACGGTTGAAGCGACGCTAGCGAACCATGGCTTTGCATTCCGACAAAATGCTATTGTTGTCACCCTTTACTGGTCTCTGTATCTCGGAATTTTAGCTCATTGGTCCTGGGATCAGTCTGAGAATCAGGCTGAAACGTTGACTTTGGTGGACTATTCGCTGCAGGTGTTCGTCAATACCATTTCAGGTAATATTGAAATTCAGGAGGCGCGGGGCAATGAATAGTGCAGTTGTGCAAATTTTGCCCCAGGTTCAAACTAAAAAAATTCCAGTAAGTTCATTCCTAAGGATGTGTTCTCTGGGTGGCAGCCAAGCCAAAATTGCAGCTCATTATTTTTCTTACGCTATCCGCAGTGCCTTTGCCGAGGATGAACACAAAAAGCTGTTAAAAAATCATTTTTACCTTAAATCGGCTCTTCAACTCGTTGAGACCATGGGATACCTGCGCGGCGCTATAATGAAAGCGGGCCAACTTGTAGCCAATTTACCGCAGATAATGCCGCATGAACTGATCGAAATTTTTGAATCTCTCCAGTTTCAAGCACCACCAATGCATTATTCTCTCATTCGGGAGGTGTTTCTCGATGAGCTTGGCAAAGAACCCGAGGAAATATTCCGCTCATTCGACCAGAAAGCCTTTGCTGCGGCCTCTCTTGGTCAGGTTCACCGAGCCTGCCTCCATAACGGCAAGGAAGTCGCCGTAAAAATACAGTATCCCGATATTGCCCGAACGATTGACGCGGATATGAATGCTTTAGGGCTTTTGCTGCAATCAATGCGTTTCACAAAGGATTTCAGTTATCTGCACATGCACGTCCAGGATGCAAGGGATGTTTTCCTCAAAGAAGTTGACTACCAGTCCGAGGCAGCTTTCATGGAGGAAAATAGAAGGCTTTTTGACACAAGTCAGATAGTTGTACCTGTCTATTACCCCGAATACAGCAGCAGACGTATCCTGACCATGGAATACCTTCCCGGTGAGCACCTGCAGGGTTTCATGGCAAAAAATCCCGGGCCGGCTCAAAGAAATCATTTTGCAGAACTCATTTCCTATTCATTGGTTCATTCCTGGTTTGTTTTGCGTACTGTCTATGCCGACCTCCATCCCGGCAACTATGTATTGATGGCTGATGGTCGTCTCGGTTTCATTGATTTTGGTTGCTACCGGCAATTTGACGAGAAGCGTTGGCAGCTGGAGATCAAGGGTGAGACTGCCATGTTTACTGACGACCGTGAACAACTCATGCATTTTCTTGCAGAGCAAGCCATGATGGATAATCCCGAGGAGCTCGATCCTGCCTGGGTTGATCTGGCTGTCCGACAGATACAATGGGCAATAGCCCCGGTGGTGACACAAGGGCCTTTTGATTTTGCCGGTAAAGGATATGTGGAACAGGGCATTCAGATCTTAAGGGAGTCTCTTCGCAGGAGGAACGCGCGGCAGGATCCCTTTTATAACTGGACCAACCGGGCAATACTCGGTCATCGTGCAATCATGTATCGTTTGCGCTGTAAATTCGACTACTCTTCCCTCTATCTCTCCGAGATGGCAAGGCATGCTCAAGCCTGCCGCTAGGGCGTATCTTGCCCATTGTTACAGATTACCTGAGTAACTCCAACATCGATTAATTCTGTTTGCCTTTGTGTTTCTCAAAAACGGTTTCCACCTCTGTATTATTTAAATGACCGCGCTCATTTAAATCTTGACTTGTATTACCTGGTTGATAATATGGGCATGGTCATTTTAATAAAAGGGGGAAATATGAGAGTGTTGAAGAGAAGATGTCAGCTTGTCTTCGGTAGACTTGCCGGTTGGTCATTTGAGCACCACTGGTGGGCAATTGGTTTAGTACTGGTAATTTTTCTTTTCCTTGTTGCCCAGGTCCCAAAACTCACCCTGGATACGAGCAATGAAAGCTTTTTTCGGCCTGATGACAAAGTGTTAGTCGATTACAATGCCTTTCGTAACCAGTTCGGCAAGGATGAATTCATCGTTGTTGCGGTAAAGAGTTCGGATATTTTTAATCTGGATTTTCTTGGAAAATTGCGAGACTTGCATCACGATCTGGAAAGTAAGGTTCCGTATCTCGATAAGATCACCAGCCTGGTAAATGTGCGCGATACCAGAGGCGAGAGCGATGAACTGATAGTCGAAGACTTTCTGGAAAAATGGCCCAAAACCGCTGATGATTTAAAAAAACTCAGAAAACGAGCGGAAGAAAATACACTCTACACAAATTATATTCTCAATAAAGACAAGACGGTTACCTCGATCATTATTAAACCGCCGGCTTGTAATCCCGATGCAGAGACGTTGCGGCAGGATGAAGGAACCTGCCGCCCCATGAGCAATGTGCAGAATCGGGCGATGGTTACCGCCATCTCCGCCACTCTGGAGCGTTATAATGGGAAGAATTTCTCCGTGTCTATGTCCGGGTTGCCGGCAGTGATCGAATATCTCAATATTACTCTGGAAAAAGATCTTGGCCTCATAGTGCCGATGATTTTCGTCATGGTGATTATTTTTTTAGCTCTTCTCTTTCGCAGGGTTTCAGGGGTGGTTTATCCCGTCCTGATCTTTACCATTTCTCTCCTTTCGGCAATAGGCATCATGGCGGGATTAGGTATCTCGATGACCAATGTTACCACGATTCTTCCCTCCTTTATGCTGGTGGTCAGTATAAGTGATGCCGTACATATCCTCGCTTTGTTTTATCCTGCATATCAGAAAACAGGAGATCGAAAACAGGCCATTGTGGCAACCATGGAGCACTCCGGCTTGCCGGTGTTGATGACTTCTCTGACCACTGCGGCCGGTTTGATTTCATTTGCAGCCGCCAAAGTAGCACCCATCGCCGATCTGGGCGTTGTAACGCCGATCGGTGTTTTTCTGACCCTTCTCTATACCGTTTTGCTGATACCGGCGTTGCTGGCGATCTTTCCTGTGAAGCACAAGGAAAGCGTAGCCAATAGAGAGCGGATTTTTTCCTGCATTTTTGCAAAAATCACAAGAATAACCTGCGAAAGACAGTGGTTGGTCATCGGCATCTTTGCGGTGGTGTTGATTGTGGCGGGATTAGGAGCATCCCGGTTGCGTTTCGAACACAATGCGCTCAAATGGTTTCCTGAAAACTCGGCCATACGAATGGCTACCGAAGAGATCGATCATGTGATGCGAGGCACCGTTTCTTTTGATGTCGTTATCGATACCGGCAAGGCGGATGGTTTGTATGATCCTGAGTTCATACATTCTCTCGAACAGGCGGTGGTGAATTTGAGTGCATATAAAACTGATGACCTGTTTGTCGGCAAGGTCCTGGCCCTGACGACGATTCTCAAGGAAACCAATCGAGCCCTTCATGACAATAAAATGGAGTACTACGCTCTCCCCGCCAGTAAGGAGCTTATAGCACAGGAGCTGTTTCTCTTTCAGCTCAGTGGTTCAGATGATCTGGAGGAGTTGGTTGACCAGCAATTCAGCAAGACTCGTTTTACGATGCATGTTCCGTATAGAGATACGTCCTGTTACAAAAAATTTGTCAGCAATGTTCGAGGGGAGCTGGTCACGCTCTTTCCGAAGTGTACCATTGTCACTACCGGAGTAAATGCGATCTTTGTAGAAATTCTCAACAACGTGATGATCAGCATGACCAGAAGCTACACCATTGCCCTCATTCTTATCTCCGGCTGCATGATCCTTATGCTTGGTAAAGTTCGCATGGGCCTGCTCAGCATGGTTCCGAATATTGCTCCGATTGTCATGATTATGGGGCTTATGGGCTGGCTTTCCATCCCACTCGATTTTGGCACGATCCTGATCGGCAGTATCACTTTGGGGCTGGTGGTTGATGACACCATCCATTTCCTTCACAATTTCAGCAAGTATTATGACGAATTCGGTGATCCAAAGATGGCGACGGAAAAAACCTTGAACACTGTTGGGCGGGCTATGCTTGTTACCTCACTCGTCCTGGCAGGTGGTTTTCTGTGCAATATGTTCTCAGAGCTGCTCCTGAATAAATATTCCGGATTTCTCATAGCTTCGACAGTCATTGTTGCGCTCATCTGTGATTACTTTCCGACATCCGCCATCTTGTCACTTGTCTATACTAAAAAAGAACTGCACCTAGAAGGTGAATGCAGTTCAACGCACTGCCGGTAACTGGAGATGATATGAGAATATTTATTTGTGCCCTGTTATGTATCCCATTTGTATTGAGTCATACTTGTCTCGCTATGACCTCAATAGAAAGAGGGCGGGAAATTGCTGTCGAAGCGGATAAGCGTGCTTCAAATTACGGGGATCTGACTGCGAATATGGAGATGGTGCTTCGTGATTCGGGGGGGCGCGAGAGCAAACGTCTCATACGGATTAAGACCATGGAGACACCTGCCGATGGCGATAAAAGCCTGACCATTTTCGATTCTCCCGGAGACGTAAGAGGAACAGCACTGCTTATTTTCAGTCATAAAGCAGCAGATGATGACCAGTGGCTCTATTTGCCGGCATTGAAGCGCGTAAAACGAATCAGTGCCCACAATAAGAGTAGTCCATTTATGGGAAGTGAGTTCGCCTATGAGGATCTGAGCAGTCTCGAGGTTGAAAAATACACCTATGCATATCTGGGCGAAGAGCAGCTGGATGACCACAAATGTTTCGTAGTCGTACGCTTTCCAAAAGATACTGAGAATTCAGGGTACAGCCGCATCATCTCCTGGCTCGACCAGGCAGAGTACCGGACCTGGAAAGAAGAATATTATGACCGGAAAAAGCGTCTGTTGAAAACTCTCACCGTGAAGAACTATCAACTTTACCAGGGGACTCTCTGGAAAGCACATTGGATGCGGATGGTTAACCATCAGAAGGGAAAGGAGACGGATCTGTTGTGGTCGAATTTCACTTTCAAATCTGGGCTGACTGATAGGGATTTTGACCAGAATAGCTTGAAACGGGCTAAATGATCAAAAAAATTGCAGTCGCCTTCACTGTGATTTCCTGGAGCTTGCTCTGTAGTACAACCAATGCAGTTCGTGGAGAGGTGGACGGTTCCGTCAGCACACAGGCTCGACTTTTTTTGCATTCTCCCTCTTTTGAAGACCAGAAGCACTACGATGCTTCCGTTGCGGGTACAGCCGAATATTATCGAGAAATTTCTTCTGCCGTAAGCGTCACTATCATGCCCTTTGCCCGGTTTGACGGCAGTGATTCCAACCGAACGCATGCTGATCTCCGGGAGCTGAGCTTACTTTATCAGACAGACGATTTTGAAGCGACCGTGGGCATTTCCAAAGTCTTTTGGGGGGCAACTGAGTTTGTGCACCTCGTGGATATTATTAACCAGACTGATCTGGTCGAGGCCATTGACGGTGAAGAAAAACTAGGGCAGCCGATGTTTCGTATCTCCATTGCCGGGGATTGGGGAGTGGTTGACGCTTTTTTGCTGCCAATCTTCCGGGAAAGAACATTTCCGGGACAAGAGGGCCGCCTCAGGACTTCAGCAGTTATCGATCGTGATAGTGCAGCTTACGAGAGCGGTATGGAAAAGAATCATCCTGACTTTGCTGTTCGTTACAGTCATTCACAGCAAGGCTGTGATTTTGGAATTTCGGAGTTTCTCGGGACATCGAGAGAGCCTACTTTGTTGATAAAAGATACGTTGGGAGATACGGAGTTGTATCCCTATTATCCGCAAATAACCCAGACCGGAATTGACCTGCAGATGGTGCAGGGAGAGTGGCTCTGGAAAGGTGAAGCTCTCTATCGCACCGGCCAGGGACGAGACTTTTTAGCAACGACTTTCGGATTTGAATATACTTTCCATGACATTTTCGGTTCTGCTATGGATGTAGGTCTTCTTGCCGAATACGTCTTTGACAATCGTGAAGATGCTGCCGCAACTTTATTTGAGAACGACATTATGGCAGGTATCCGATGGGCAGCCAATGATGCGGAAGGGACTGAGTTTCTGGCTGGGATCATCCAGGACATCAAATATTCATCCGTCAGTTTTACAATTGCGGCAAGCCGACGTCTAGGGGAATCGATGAAACTCCAATTAGAAGCATATGTGTTTGGCAGTGCAGATGAAGATGCCCCACTTTTTTCTTTTAAAAAAGATGATTTTGTAAAGCTTGAGCTGATCACCTATTTTTAGTCACGGTATCGGTAGTTAGGTGGCTTTCCTTCGGGAGACGCCTTTGAAAGAAGGGAGCCTGTTTAGCATTTTCCTGCCGGCGAAACATACTGCATAATCAGTTCTCCAGTAGTGCTGTCTCTTTTTTAGACGGTATCCCCTGCACAGCATCTCGGAGCGAGAGGCCTCGGCACCGAATGGCATCTGGGGAGATAACGTTTTCTATATCCCCTATCATTTTTTACTGATTAGAGATTAACTGCAGACGCATCACAAATCAATGCGAAGGCCCACACTATCGAGATTCTCATGGATAAGCTCATCTCCCCAATCCATATTTTGTTGTTCCATATTTTGTTGTTAGGTTTTGGAAAAAGCCTAACTTCCTGGATACAGTAGACACATCAAGTAAATAGAACTGTCAAATTGATAGACCTTACCATTGGTAATCTTTTATACCTAATTTCAAAGCTACAGATTAACTCTCAGGATAGTGCAAACATCGAGGATACTCCAATTTTAATGAAGTCCTGTAAGCTTTCCTGAGTCACCCTGTATTTCTATTGTCAGTGAAAAGATTTCAATGCCTGCAGCCCTCGGCTAATAAATGTTCCGTTTCGCTCTCCAAACTATAACCGCTTGATAGAAGATCGGTTTATTTCTCTATCTTTCGATTTCAGTTTTATAAGTTTTCTCCCCTTCTCCTATTATCCTAAAATATGGTGTAAAACTACATGACATTACCTGAAAATCTTTATAATTATCTCAACTTAACTCTGTCACCCAACGACTTTACAGCATCTCCAGATAGGCTTCGATACGCACACGTAGCTGTTCTGTGTCGCTTTCAGCATAATCGGTTTCCAGATGCAAGGTGGGCATATCGAAAGTTTTCTGAATGAATTCATCCACGCTAAAGGCCTCAATATTATAGGTATGACAGGCCTGCCAGGTGAGGTCTATGACTCCGTCCACCGCAAAATCGACAATCATCTCTTTTAGCAGTTCAAGGCGACCATTATTGGGACTCATTACCGAACAGGGCGTGGCCAGGTATTGCTCAGCTAAGGCATCCATGGGATCTTTTTGTTCGTTGATGACAAATGCCTGCTTATAGCCGGAACAGTTTTCAAAGGCAACTACATCGCCACCAATTTGTTCAACTATTTTAACTACCTTATCACTGCCCATTCCCACAGGAACGCCGGTGAGCAAAATGCGTTTACGGTTGCCTCCCTGTCTGGTTTGCGGGTTGAGTGTCCCTTTGCCGGCCTCGCCGACAACCTCTTTCATCAAAGTGATACCCTTTTCCTTATCGGCCAGGAAACCAATTTTTGAAAGAATCTCAAGCAGCAGGGAACCGCTGAGAGGAGCAGGGTCAGACTTATTCAAGTCCATAATGACTTTCCGGGCAAGACGTTCTACGGTTCATGAGCTTAATAGCTGCCCGCAACCGGTCCTGGGTGATTTCGACACCTGTCTGCTCTTCAACGATTTTCTTAAAACGATCAAGTTCATGACGCCAGAGGGGTAAGGACATCGCCGCGCCCTGGCTTTGGGGCAGTTGCAGTACATGGGTAGTTTTGGAACGCGACAATAATTCGAACATCTTCTTTTTACCATCGCAGGTGGTATCGCCTATGATCATATCCGAAAAGCGAAAAAATGGACAACTATCGCTTATCGCAAAGCCGAAACTGCTCTTAATTAACGGACAGAGATTGCGCGGTAAAATCTCTTCGGCAGCAGCAATCGGTTCGTTTCGGGTGCCGCACAGGGACAGAGTAATGGCACCTGCTGCCACTGCAATTTCCACGGGAGAGTAAAGACAGTAAAAACCTATTACCGAACGGCCGATGGTTTTGGCCTGTTCTATTTCCAACAAACTCTCTTCTGTTATTTGTTGTAGCTTGTTCAGGATTGTGCTGGTCATATTCTTTCCATTTTCATCAGTTTTTTCTGCCGAGAAACATTGGGTTTTGAATGTTTTTCAGAATATCGGTGAGTTCTTTTAAGTATGACAGATAGATGTCCGATTGTCGGTTTCGCGGTCTCGGCAGATCCACCACCAGGTCGTGGGCAATGGCACCACGGTTGGTGGACATGACCAGAATACGATCACTCAGGTACACAGCTTCTTCGGTATCATGGGTGACCATGATCACCGGTTTAGGGTCTTTCTGCCACAGAGCCTCGAATTCCTCCTGCAGGTTGTGACGCATCTGATAATCTACCGCGCCAAAGGGTTCGTCCATGAGCAGAACCTCGGGGTCGGATGCCAGGGCGCGGATGACTGCCGTGCGCTGTTTCATGCCTCCCGATATCTGGCTGGGATAAAGGTTTTCAGACCCGTTCAACTGGGCCATATCGAGAAGCTGCTGTAATCTATCCTGCTGCTGTTTTTTTGGGATTTTTTTTTGTTGCATGGGAAAAAGGATGTTTTCCCGTATCGTCATCCAGGGGAACAAGGCAAAATCCTGAAAGACAAAGCCCCGATCCGGTCCCGGTCGTTCGACTTGCCTGCCGTTCAAAATAACCTTTCCGCTGTCACCATTTTGAAAGCCCGCAATAATTGTGAGCAAGGTTGTTTTTCCGCAGCCTGATGGTCCCAGCAGGCTGACAAATTCGCCACCAATGATGGAGATGTTGATATCCTGCAGCACAGTCTTGCTCTGGCTGTTGCTGTTATAGCTTTTAGAGATGTCTTTAAGTTGCAGATGCATTGGTCTATATATCGGAGTCAGAGAACAAATCGCCAGCGGGTGAGCATCCGTTCCAGAAAAAGAATGCTCAGGTCGATTAAATATCCGACCATGGCAGCCATTATCATAAGGGCAATCAGGAGAGGTGTTTCCATCTCTGTCTGTGCTTCAATCATTGAGAAACCGAACCCGGCACTCGTGGCGATAAACTCCGCTCAGATAACGCTCATCCAGCCGGCACTAAGTCCAAGCCGCAGTCCGGTGATAATTTCCGGGAGTGCTCCGGGCAGGGTTACCCGGGAGAAAATGCTCAGCCGCCCGGCGCCCATGGAACGGGCAGCATGATAATAATTCTGTGGCACCGCCCTGACTCCTGCCATGGTATTGAGCAGGATGGGAAAAGTGGCAACCATGGCGATGAGAAAAAGAGTGGGTCCATCTCCCAGTCCGAACCAGACAATAGTCAGTGGAACCCACGCCATAATGGGTACCTGCCGGAGGGGTCCAATGACTGGATCCACGAGTTTGTAGACAGTTGTTGAATAGCCCATACCAAACCCTATGGGCAGCCCAATAGCCATCGCAATACCCAGGCCGATCATTACCCGATTGAGAGTGATTGCCAAATTTTTCAGCGTTTCGGCATCATGCATGGCGAAAAGGAGTGCTTTGCCTGTTTGCCATGGAGTTGGCATCACCAGTTGATTGTTGTAATACATTGCGGCAAGATGCCAGATGAGCAGCAAGGTGCCAAAGGTAATCACCTGGTATATCTTATTTTTAATATTGAAACCGATCTTTGACAAATCTATCCTTGCCGGGGGAAGGTTGAAGGGCAGATGAAACGAACGTTCATTTTTGTCCATTTTTCAATGTCTCCGAGAGTAATGTCTGCAGACACATAGGTCTGTAGCAGGTGTAAAAGATTATTGGGTTCATTCATTTCCAAAACTGCCTGCCCATATACCGCCAAAAAGTTTTGATATTGGTTACTGCCCTGTAATGATTTTTTGATTACCATAACGTAGGTGTATACATCCTGACCATTCACGACGGCAGAGGCTAATTCCCCTTCCAGATTAAAAGCCTTAGTGATATCTACAACGGCTCCTTGAACTACACCTCTGGCATACGCAAAGGGAACAGCAGCATGGAGCATGGGCACTGATCTGCTCTTTGCACCAAAGCGTTTACGCACCATCTGCCGCTGAAACTCTCTTTTTTGCGACACACCAATGGCTGATTCGCGTAGATCAGTATTCGGTCGGATAATGAAAATATCCGAGTTCATCATCACGGGACCGGCAATCTCGAAGCGCCTATCTCTTGCAACTAACTCACGGGCTGCCTCGGTACACATAATAGCGATATCCAGACGGCCGGATCCCATGGCATACTGAGTTGCACTGGCACAACAGTCATAGAGGGTATAGGGTTCGAAACCAACGGTCTGTATACCGTGCTTCCCGATCTTCTCACTCAGTACGTAACGGGCAAGCAAACCTGCCGAACCATCCGGTAGACCCATGTAGCTGATTGCATCTTTTTGCCAATCTTTCACCAACCCCAGCAGCAATAAAACCAGGAGAGCAGTCAGGCCGAGGATACAAGACCAGGCAACCTTGATGAGCACTTATCCTTTTAAACTTTCAGCTTTTTTCTTCCAATCGATATAAGACATTCCTTCCGGGAATACCGGGTCGATTTCGCTCCTGATAAAATCGTCGAAATTGGGCACATCATTGCTTGCAAGAAAGGTTGTATCAACGATTTCATTGTATTTCGGCGCGCTGGGGAAAATGCCGATACCAACGTTATGGGAGACCGTTTCATTGTAACCGTCTTCTTCCAGATTCCAGCGCAATGTCCTTGATTCACCCACAGTTTTTTTATAGATGGTCATCAGCCCCACCTCATATGGTACATGGTAGCTATCCGCAAAGATCCGAGCTGATTTAATTGGGTTGGTATAAATATATTGGAGCGCCCGAATATGCGCGATAACCATTTTTTGGGCGATTCGTGGATGATCTTTAACGAAATTACGGTTCATAACCTGGGCACAACAAATTCCCCAGGTACCGTTTGGGAAGACATCGAAGGTACGGATTATTTTTCCTACATTCTCGAATTCCGCCATGGATCCCCATGGGTCACAGCACTGGAAGGCATCAAGCTGTCCCGTTTTGAAAGCCAGGTATTCATCCCGGTCGGTCATGACGAAGTTCTGATAGTGCTCGGCCTCCTTAGGGATGTTGTTCTGTATGGCATAGGTTACCCACCAGCCATTGTTCTTTTCGGGCTTGGCCCCGATGGCAATTTTTTTACCCAGCAGGTCTTCAGGTTTATTAATATCGTTTTTGGCAACGATATACATGGAGCCGCCTTTGTGGTTATGGGCCACGGCCACCATTGGTGATCCTTTCATAATGGCTTTGGTCATGCCGACAAAGCCGATATAGCCCACATCCATTTTCCCGGCAGCCATGGCCTGGGGTACTTTACCGTTGCCCGTCACCTCAACTTTTAGCCCCAGATCGGCAAAAATACCAGCATCCCGCGCAATGGGAGCGGCTGTCATATGGTCGCAGTCATAATATCCCAGATGCACCACATAATCGTCCTCGCCCTTGCCAAGGATAAGGTTTGGAAATCCAATACCAACGGCTGCGGATGCCCCTAAGACACTGGCTCCTTTGAGAAAGCTTCGACGTGTGATAATTTTCGAACGTACCATTTCGTTTTCCTCTTTATGTTCTTTTCTCTTTAAGTTTTCTCAAAACCTGCCTAGCAACAATCTTCCATTCCTTCACCAAAAAGATCCGCCAGTTTCCCGTTCTCGACACGAAAAATCGCATATCCCACCTTGGCGCCTTTGCGGCCCTGAAGGATGAATTCAAGGGGCGGTTTTTTATCAATGTTTTTGAACTGAATCATTTGATCGGACACAGGCGCCGGAACTGCGTTGGTTTCCACTAAATCGACACCTTGATAACGAATAACAGACATCATGTTTTTGTTTTTTTCTACGCTGAAGATCACAATCAGATCTTCTCTGCCGTCAGCGTCCAGATCGGCCTGGGCGTATTTCAGAATGGTTTGTCCGGGATGGTTGCCGACAAAATATTGCATCATCTGGTTCCCGCCCAGAACTGATGCATCAAAATCCTTCTGATCACCTGGAGTTGGGCTCTCTTTTTCAGAACATCCATAGGCTGAAATCAAAAAGAAAAGCAGCAATAATTTCAGCAGCAAATGTCTGTTGTTTTTCATGCCACAGCCTTTTGCCAAAACGTTGTAAATAACGGCTTATAGGCACGTAAAAAAAGCAGCAATATAATGATAGAACAGACAAATTGAATTGGCTCAGGAACCGAAACAATCAGACGGTTAGCCATGCCAATGGCACTTTGCCCCTTGTCCAGGTTGTAAAAAGGGACAAAATCAGGCAGGAGATATTGATTAGCCAGCCAGCCGATGATTAGCGAACTGAAGACCACAAGGCTGCTATAGATCATTACCGCCCGTTTTCCGATCATTTTATAAATACTGATTAATTCAGGCAAATTAGTGGCCGCACCGGTCATTAAAAATGTGATGGCCACGCCGGGTGCAGCGCCGGTTGCGACCAGGGCAGCAACGAGAGGGATGTGGCCGACGGCGCAAACATAGATCACCGATCCCAGCACGGCGATGCCGAGAATGGAAATCATCCCCGGATTTCCCAGGTAGCCCTGGATCAGACGCTGTGGGATGGCTGTGATCAATATTCCTGCCAGGATTACGCCAAAGACAATATATTTCCCCACCATGGTTCCCAGCTCGAACACGCCCCATTTGAAACCAATCGACATTTTTTCACTGATTGAAATCGATTCTTCACCTTCAAAGCCGGCCTGCTCGATCTGCACATCCATGCCGGGGGCGTGGATTTCATCACCGGCAAGCATGTTGCCGACCATGCCGATGACAATCGGCACCACAAATCCTGCGGCCAGATAAATGGTGGCAATCTGAGGACCGAGCAAACCGTAAGCCAGGAGGATAGCCGCCGGATTGATAATGGGGGTTGCCACCATAAAGGCGAGTGTCGGACCAAGATAGGCACCGGTATAATACATCCCCAATCCCAGGGGAATAACCCCGCAACTACAGATGGGAAGCAGCATTCCGGAAAGGGTTGCCTTGATAATTGCAGGCAGTCCCCGATTCCCCAAAGCCCTTTGAAATTTTGCCGGATCGAGAAACTGCCGTAGCAGGCCTGCCATAATGAAACTTGCCACCAGCCACGGGGAGACATCGCCGAGAATATCCCAGGCTGTCAGAAAAATATCGATAATCGGATGCGGTCTCATAATTTCATGCATCCATGGCCTGGCTTATGACCTTTTCGATGTTCTCTTTCGAGAGATTTTCATATTTTTTTTCACCGTTGATGATCATGGTGCCCTTAGTGATCATGCCGTATTTTTTCAGGTAGCCGAAGTCCTTGCCGGCATAATAGATAGAGACATCCACGTTATCCCCGAAACGGGCTGCAATGTTTTTAATGTTCTCGCCATGTTCGTCACAACAGGCGCAGGTATTGATAAATTCCACTTGGACCTTGGCCATTTTCTCTTTCCTCTTTAATAGGTTTCGTATTACGACATCAAAGGCACAAAAAATCGCGATCCGAACTCAACCGCTTCCTGAATGGTAAATATTTCTCTATTACCCTGATCCGCTGCCAGCCACTGGTCAGCTACCTCACCGTCTTTTAGAAACATCATCTCCATACACAGACTGTTGGCACAGCAGGAGCAGGAGCTTGCGGCATTCCAGATAATACCAAAACGGAGATCACCTACTTCCTCCAAATTCTCTATTGTTAGTCCTGCTTGTCTGATGGAGACCGGTGCGCCTGTAACTCTGCATTTGGAGGAAATGTGGGTATCCATACCGAACATAGGACTGACCCCCAGGGCGTCCAATGCACACATTGCATTGACCTTATGCCCATTGATCCGGATTGAATGTTCACGCTCTTCCATGGTAAAAGGATAGGCACCTACTGGCTCTCCAGTGTCGGAAAACACCACCATATCATTGTTTTTCAAAACGTTTATTGCCTCATCTACGCTACCGACGTGCTGGGCCATTTCCGCCTTTGTCAGGATCCGACCCTGGTCCACAAATGAGCGTAGCATTTTCTGATGTAATTCTTTCATCTCCTTACCGCATGCTTCTTGTTTGTCCTTTAAAGGCAGGACGCCTATCAGGCGACTAAGGGCTTTTTCGACTTTCATGGTACACTCCATTTTTCTTGTTATTTGGCTATTTCCAACAGGGCTTCTATTTTGGTGCAAATTTGTCCCTCGTCATTGTCTGAGTAATCAGATTCTATTTTCAAATAAGGCAGGCCATGGTGTTCAGTCACATGGTTGCCGACCTTATACGATTCCACATTGTAAGAATGGCAGCCTGTCAGCACGAAATCGATGACAACATCTGGTTTGTATTGTTCGATCATTTCAGAAAGTGCTGATAGACGGCGGTTGTTGGGTGTCATACAGGCACATGGTATTTTGAGGTAGCGTTTGGCAATAGCCCCGATAGGATCGGGACTGTTTTCTTCAATCTCACCCATGAATGCCTTGATCCCGGTGCAGGCATCAGGGGCGACAACCAGCCCCCCGGATGCTTCAATTATTTTAAATAACTTGAGGGCATCCCCGCCAACCGGGCAACCACTTACCAGCACCCTGGGAGAGTCAATCGTCCCGTAGTGCAGCCCTTGCGCCACACGTTCATCGAGTTTCTCTAAGAGAGATTCAAGGATGGGTATAATTTCATCTGCGGTAGACGGGAGTGCCAGAAACCCTACATCGTACATTTCCTGCCAGTTGATTACCGGTGGATGCATAGCAGCGAAATCATAAAACCTTCTCATCATAAGGTTCTTATAGTTAGTCTTTTGAATGGCCGTTTCGATGTCTTGGTCATCAGCCTTACATTGACAGGTTTTTTCAAGAAAGCGCTGAAGTTTTCGAATCATCAACGTCCAGTTGGACAGTGCCTCCACTTCATCTGGAAGCTGGGGGAGATCCATGACATGCATGGGTTTTATTTCTGCCGCCAGTTCAAACATCTTTTTCTTTCCGTCACAGGTTGTTTCTGCAATCACTGCTTTGGACATGGCGAAAAATGGACAGGTGCCTTCCAGAATGAAACCGTAACTGGATTTAATCAGAGGGCAAAGGTTTGCGGGGAGCATACTCTCTGCACTGGCAATTGACGCATTGGAAAAGGCGCAGAGCACCGCAGGAACGATACCCATGGCCTGGATCAGTTCAATGGGTGCATAACCGCAGTAGATGCCGACAATGGGATGGCCTTTTTTCTGGTGTGCCTGCATATAGTGCAGGACTCTTTTCGCCGGTTGACCGTCATAACCGTCGTTCATTAATGGAGTTAGTTCCATAACACTCTCCTTCTGCGAATAAAATTCACATCAACATGATATTCAATGAAGTTCCATCGCGAGTAGGGCGGCACCAAAGGCACCGACGAATTGCGGTTCTTCAGGTATCAGAATCTTTCGATCAAGCTTCTCTGCCAACAGGTCCTGCATGCACGGATTTTTTGCTACACCACCGGTAAACACAAGATCTCCTGCCAATGAAACACGATTGATCATGCCGACCACCCGGCGAACCACGCTAGTGTGCAGACCAAGGGCGATTTGCCTGCGATCCTGTCCCTTGGCAATAAGGGAAGTCACCTCGGATTCGGCAAATACTGTGCACATGGAAGAGATGGTGATGTCTTGTTCAGCCAGCAAAGCCTCCCGGCCAAAGTCTTCGATGGCATAACCAAGGGTCCTGGCCATAATCTCCATGAATTTTCCAGTTCCGGCAGCACAGCGGTCATTCATCTCGAATTTTTTCACCTTGCCATTAGCAGACAACGCAATAGCTTTACTATCCTGTCCACCAATATCCAGGACAGCAAGGGCTTCCGGGAAAAAAGCCAGCGCTCCGCGGGCATGAGCCTTAATCTCAGTGACCGTTGAGGCCTCAAAAGAAATCTCAAAAAGGTTCCGACCATAGCCGGTAGCCATAATGTGGTCAAACTGCACATTTTTGAGGAGTTTCTGGGCTTCCATCATGGGATTAAAACCGGTATCGGTTTGCAGCCTGTATATGATTTTTCCAGTTTCGTCCACCACCACCAGCTCAATAGTGCGTGAACCGATATCGATGCCTGCAAACTGAATACTCATTTTTCATCCTTCAAGTTATGTACATCTTGTTCTTCGGATACGCTTTGTAGGATAAGCTGGTCCTTTCAAACAGCTCACAGCATCAAAATGTTCAACTTTTCCACTTGAGAATGAAGCATTGCTCTCTTGTTGAAGGTACAACATAACTGCATACCATATTGTGGTAGGACTAACGAACTGACATTGTTAATAGAAATGATACGTACAACAGGATATATCTATCTGTCAAATAGGTAATTTCTATTGTGTCAGGCCGTATCAAAGGTCTTTTCTATAGATAGATATTTGACGAATTACTTTGTCGCTGGGGGAAGTCATCTGACTCTGGTATTTTGTTATGGGTAAAGGGCTACAAAATATCAGAGTCTTTTGTCGCATTATCAGCTGTCTGGACGAAAAACGAATCCGGCGAGCCCCAATGAAAATGGTGATATTGAGCAACGGCACCATCGCTTCAAAAGAGCCGTTGACCAGGCCCTGATCCTGCGAGGCAGTCGCGATTTTGCCAGCCGTCAGGAATATGAAGCGTTTTTGCAAAAGCTGTTTTACCAGTTGAACCAGGAAGGAAATTACGCTTGCAGGAAGAGCGGGCTGTTTTGCGCCCGCTTCCCTTGGCGAAATTGGATGTATGTACTCGCCTGGAAGTCCGGGTAGGGCCAAGCAGCACAATTCGGGTGAAACACAAGGTATATTCCGTCAACAGTCGTCTCATTAAAGAACTGGTAACAATTCGATTGTATAGCGAATACCTGGAGGTGTGGTATGGCCAAGCCATGGTCGATAAAATTCCCCGTCTACGTGGTAGCATCAAACACCGTATCCAGTATCGCCATATCATCGATTGGTTGGTTCGTAAACCTGGAGCATTGGACAATTACCGGTACCGGAGTGATCTTTTCCCCACAAGCCGATTTCGGGTAGCCTATGACAGCTTGCGTGCGCACCATTCCGGCACCAGAACCAATAAAGAATACCTGGCTGTTTTACAACTGGCGGCGATGGAAAACGAGGCGGCGGTTGATGATGCTCTGCGCTGGCTAATTAACAAAGAAGAGCAAATAACCGCGGACCGGGTGGCGGCCATACTTCACTCCGATAGACAACCTGAGGCCGTCACCGATGTATTCATTCAAGCGGTTGCCCTTGTCGGATATGACCAGCTTTTGCAGGAGGCGTATGAATGATACAAATAAGCAACGAACCGTCGCTGGATTCTTGTCTGAGACAATTGTATCTGTCAACGATCCGCAGCTGTTACCAGGAAGAAGCAAATCTGGCCAGGCAGGAGTCTTTGAGCTATGAAGCATATCTGCAGGAACTGGTGACCCGTGAATGTGAAGAGCGTCATCATAAGCGTATTACTCGGTTCTTAAGGGAATCAAGGTTGCCATTGGAAAAAAGCCTGGTGGCTTTCGACCGTTCCGACTTCCTGCCGGAGTCAGCGGTTTGGTGAATACCTTGCTGGACGGTTCATTTCTTGACAGGTGCGAAAACATCCTGGCCTTTGGCAATCCGGGGAGCGGAAAAACTCATCTACTCTGCGCCATAGCACAAGAGTTGATTGATCGAGACCGACGAATTTTCTTTACGCCCTGCAGTTTGCTGGTGCAGGACTTACTGGTTGCCAAAAAAGACCTGAAACTGCCAAAGGCTCTAAAAAACTCTCGCAAATATGATGCCCTGATCATCGATGATATCGGCTACGTACAGCAGAGCCGCGAAGAAATGGAGGTGCTTTTTACCCTTCTGGCCTATTGCTATGAAAGAGCCAGTGTAATGCTCACGAGCAATCTGCCTTTTTCCCAATGGGAGAAGATTTTTAAGGACCCAATGACCACCGCGGCGGCCATTGATCGACTCGTTCATCACAGCATTATACTCGAACTGAATTTGGAAAGTTATCGATTAGAAAAGGCAAAACAGAACATGGCGGGAAATTGAACGCCGAGGTGCAGGGGGCTCTGCCCCCAAACCCCCGAGGTTTAACGCCTTGGGGCCGTAAGGATGGAGAAAAAAGAGACCGGGCAAAAAATAACCCGGCCTCCATCGTTACGGCCTCCATCTCGGCGGTCGGGTCGCTCCTCAGCGTTGCCCTATCCTCCGGATGAGTATTGAAAGGTTACCTTGACAGAACGAGTAGAAGTAAGAGAAAAGAACAATGTTAAAAAATAATATTTAGTAATTCTAGTCGGATAAAACCGAAATTATAGTTGTCGCTCGGCCGGGAATTATAATTGTCGTTGATCATGTCGTTGGGGTTGTTGGCGAAACATGCCATGAGACAAGTATACCTTATGTGCGAATCACTCAACAGTAGGGGCGACGGGCTCAGGAACAAGCTAACCTTAGGAATTTATCCTCAACTCAAGCTTGCCAGTGGACATCTCTCATGCCCAGGTGCTACCGTCCGAGAAAATTTGGAACGAGTGTGCCGGAGTGAACAAGGCCACTTATTATGCCAACAATGCTCCATACCACGTCTACTTTTAAGCCCATAAGAGGCAAAGACTTCTGACTAGTCTCTAAAAGAAGATCGAGATGAACCGTTGGATTAAAGTTAGGAGTGCAGATTGGATGACTGACTAAGGTTTGGCTCATTTTCTACTGATAGCATTTGAACACATATCGCCTTGCACCTGAGACCCAGCAGGTTACCATATGATCACTACTCACAATCAGAATCCGATCAATAGCTTCCATAAACAGCCTTCCTACCTGGAGTTAATTCCTTTTCCTCCGTCGATTTACCAGCACTTTCCGGAGATAATCGATGGCAAAAATGAGCACAATCCCTAGCCAAGCCAGACCATATATCTCAGCCGTCACTGGCCCGGTGTTCAGCGCCCGGGCCAGCGGCGGCGAGTAGAGAATGGCCCAAGAAAAGACGATCTGGATGAGAATGCCGGCGAAAATCAGCCGATTACTGAACAGGCCGAGGTCCAGACCAGACCTGAACTCGTAGCGGCGCCCCACCAGGTTGCCGATCTGCATCAAGAGAATGGTGGATAGGGTAATGCCGGTAGCCGATTGGTGGAGGGGTGAGGAGGCGTCCAGGAGGGCGCCATAATGCCAGCCGCCGCTGAAGAGGACGTAAAAAAAGAGGAAGAGTGCCCAAATACCCTCGATGAGACCGAGGAAACAGTAACTGCGGATCATCAGTTGCCTGGTCAGCAGACTCTGGGATGGGTTGCGCGGCGGCTTGCGCATGACCTCCGGATCGGCAGGCTCCTGTCCCAGACCCATTGAAGGCACAAGGTCCGTGCCTAAATCGATGGAAAGGATGTGAATGATATTCAGCGCCAGCGGGACCGGCAGGACGATGTAAAGCAGATAGGGCAGGATCTCCGGGCCATTGCTCACCAGGACATAGCTGGTGAATTTTTTCATGTTCTCGAACACGGTCCGCCCTTCCTCGATGCCATCGACAATGGAGGCGAAATTATCATCGAGCAGGATAATCTGGGCCGACTCTCGAGCCACGTCCGTGCCCTGTTTGCCCATAGCTATGCCGATGTCAGCAGCGCGTAGAGCCGGGGCATCATTGACACCGTCGCCGGTCATGGCCACTACCCGATCCATGTGTTTCAGCGCTGTGACGATCTTCATCTTCTGCTCCGGTGTGGTCCGGGCAAAGACACGCACCCCCTGTTGCAATTGATCTACCAAGGCGTCCACCGTCAACTGTTTGAGCGCCTCGCCGGCGAGATGGGTCGTAGAGCCGGGTGATATGATCCCGGCTTTGGATGCCACCGCCAGCGCAGTGGCCGGATGATCGCCGGTGATCATCAACACCTCGATGCCGGCGGTGTGACATTTTGCCACAGCCGGGGCCACCTCGGGACGGACAGGGTCCTCGATGCCGAGGAATCCGGCGAGGAGGAGATCATGCTCCAGGCTACCGGCACCCGCCTCATCCGGTATCGTTTCGCCCTCTCCCGCTGTCAGCTGCCGATAGGCAACCACAATCACCCGTAAGCCCTGGGCCGCCAGCTGCTGCATGACTGCCTCACTGGCAGTGAGATGCTCCGCAAGCGCCGTCTCCTCATTGCTCTCCTCCATGCCAACCGCGCCCACCATGGGCCGAATCGCCTCGAACGCCCCTTTGACCACAAAAAGTCGTCTGCCGCTGAGGTTGACAATCCCTCCGGACCGCCGTCGTTCGACATCGAAGGCGAAGTGTCGCCTCACCTGTCGCTGGACGGTCGCCATTTCGCCCAGACCGAGGCTGGCCCATTTGTTGGCCACGGCAACATCCAGGGGATCCCCGAGCAACTGGTCAGCCGATTGACGGACATCGGAGGCGGCCAGGGCCAGGGTGGCCAGTTCCTGTTCACGCGCCGGCGGCATCGCCTCCCCGGAGCGCGGCTCCACCATCCGGGTGATGGTCAGTTGATTCAGGGTCAGAGTGCCGGTCTTGTCGGTGCAAATTACATGGACCGCGCCCAAGGCTTCCACCGCGCTGAGGCTGGTCACCAGCACATTCTTTTTGGCCATGCGCAGGCTGCCCATCACCAGGGCGAGGGTCAGGGTAGGCAGCAGTCCCTCCGGTACATTGGCTACAATGATGCCCATCATAAACACCAGATTCATCCATAACGGCTTGCCGCTGAGCACCCCGTAGATAAAGAAAGAGAACCCCATGGTGCAGGCGATGGTGGTGAGGATACGGATCATCCGTGAAATTTCGCGTTCGAGCGGCGATCCGGTACGGCGGATGGTTTGGGACAACTGGGCGATGCGGCCGAAATGGGTACGGAGACCGGTGGCGAAGACCACGCCCCGGCCGCTCCCCTTGATCACGGTGCAGCCGGCAAATCCGATGTTTTGGCACTCCTCGATGACCTTGTCCTGCATCTGCGAGGTGAGCCGGATGGCCGCCGATTCTCCGGTGAGGGGCGCATTGTCGATCATCAGTCCGTCAGAGGCGATAATCCGCAGGTCGGCGGCGATCTTGTCACCCTCGGAGAGCACCACCACGTCGCCGGGGACGATACCGGAAGCCGGTATCCGGCAGATGCGACTGTCCCGGCAGACCTCGACCAGATGGGGCAGAAATTTCTTCAGGGCCTCCATGGCTTTTTCAGCACGGTATTCCTGGATGAAGCTGAACAGGGCGTTGAGCAGCGCCACTACAATCAAGGCGCAGCCAAGCACGCCCATACCTTCATGGGGATTGATCCGGTGGGCGATAAAACAGATCGCGGCCGAAATAATAAGGAGAATTGCAAAAAAATTGGTGAACTGGCGGCCCAGGGTGCGCGCCAGTTTCCAGTGGTCGACCACTTCAAAGAGGTTGGGCCCTACATGGATGAGCCGTTCCTCCACCTCCGACGAGGTCAACCCCTGGTGGGAGGAGTGTAGAGAGGCATAGACATCCGCCGGGGGGAGCTGGCCGATATGAGCGGATCGCGAATTCATACCCTGCGGTAGATGCCGACGTCGCAAGGGGTGGTGCGGAGGATCTGCTCAAGCCGGCTGCCGGAAAAAAAACGGCTGGGCACACTGCGTTCCGTGGCCCCCAGCAGGATCATCGCTGCACTTATTTTGCCGGCCTGGATCAGGATTTCCTTGGCCCAGTCGTCGGAAAGGACCACATGGCTGTCCACATGCCAGGAGGCGCCAGCGGTCTCTTGGCGTATCTCATTCACCACTCGGCTGAGATAGTCACGGCCTTCGGCCATTCGCCTTTTGGCGGCAACCGAGGAGATGTAACGGAGCTGGAAGGGGTTGACCGTCATCACCCGGAGGAGATAGAGCCGTTTGACCGAGCCGGCTAGCATGTGCAAAAAGGGCAGTGCCGCTTCAAACCCGCGGGGATGTCCGGCCAGGGGGAAGAGCAGCGTACGGGGACAACCAAGCAAGCCAGGGCTGACCACGCGGATGGCCAAGACGTTGAAAGGCGCGTTGCGCAGCAAGCGCTCTGCGATGGTGCCGCCCAGAAACCTTCTGCCCTGGGGATCGAGGCGCGTGCCGCACAGGCAATAGCATTGTTTGCCTGAGGAAATCGCCTGGAGCAGGCTGGTAAAGACATCACCGCTTGGCTCCAGAATCAGGCTTTGGCATGTGGCGCCGAGTTGCCGGGATTCCGTAGCGATGGCGGCCAATTTCGCCTCAATTCGATCACGGGCAAGAACGCCGTCAAGAATGTGGAGCAGGAGGAGTTGCTGACAGGGGAGAGCTGCCGCCATCTGCATGGCGTAGCGGGCAACCCAGTCCGCATTGATCGATCCATCGTGTGCCAGAACAATCCGCCGGTCCATCGCACCTCCAGGAGGTGTGGGATTACCGTTAGGAAAAGCATACCTGATTGACAATAAATGTTAACTTGACACCTGTAACAGGTAAACTGTTTCCCAATTACAAGTCAACTTAATTCCAATTTATACGTAACAAAATAGAAACTGAAATATGGTACGTTTTCGGTCATCAATATCCTGTTTTTTCTGCAAAAGAAAAAGGAGGTTATCATGACCGGACAAAATTGTGTACCTGGCGGTTTTGATCTGAGCGAGTGGGTTTCTGCTGTTCAAGAAAAGTACAGCTCCACAAGCTTTTTCTTGGACACTCAAACAAATTCGGAATTTCCAAGGCACTCGCCACACTCTCTTTCTCAAACAGATTGGACAGTACCCGATTGGTTGTATACCAGTAAAAAAACGTCAGGAATTTGTAGAGCATGAACAAGATCGAGGACTGAAGATCAACTCGGTTATAAGTAACTTGAGAGACGTGTATACATTTGTCAAGTTTCTGGACAGCTTTCCATACGGTCCTAATAGGGTAACCGATTCTCCACTTAACGGCTTGTTCAATTCTGTGGGTTCATTCCTCAACTAGAAGCATTCAGGCAATTCGGAGAGTTTTGTATGCTATTTACTGCCGCTTGATCCTGGCCAGATAGGGACCGATCAGATCGGCCTACTGGGCAGACGCTCATGCAATAGCCGCGTCAATATCCGCTGCCGGAGGTAAGACTCTGCCAGACTGCCATTGTTTCACCGTCAGTAAGAAAATTATTCAAGGCAACCGGTCTTCTGTCACCCAGCGAATATCGAAGCAGGTTTACTCGTGGTGATGGGGAAGCGACGAACGTTCATTAAGATATCCTTCGGCCGGCTCAGATTTTAAAAAAAGCTCACTCGATGAGCTTTTCCTGAGCAGATAGACGTGACATTTCAATGGAATTGTTCAGAAATGGAGCATCTTGAGAATAGAGATATCCAAAGAACACCTCTTGCGAGTGCTACAGCACTCCAAGCTGAGATGTCTGCTTGTGCCGATAAAAGTGACCGGCGGCGGGAGGTCAATGCCTGGGTTATTCTATATTGAATCGTCCCGATTCAATATACATGATATCTTCAACATCAAGCGCATGCAGAATGTCCTTGTACATCCGATGACGCATCTCTTTGATGTATACCCTTTTCTTATTCAGATTTTTGGCAAACAACAGGGTGTTTTCCAGCAATTGGTCATTGTGCCAGGCTTCCTTGACAATGTGATGCTCAACACACTGCTCAGCTGTCAGGCGTGTGCCAGTGTAAACCATTTCTTCCATCACGTGATTCGGAATGGCTTTTCTAAGCAGCTTGATCATTCCAGGTAAAAATGGAATACCCAGATCAGCTTCCGGGAGGCAGAAAAAGCCCCGATCCGATCGCATGAACCGGAAATCAAACGCACAAGACCAGATCGCTCCGCCGGCAAAGGCATGACCGTTCATAGCCGCAATCGTGATCAAAGGATAGGTCAGTGTTTTGCGAAACAATTTGTTTAGCAGATAGAAAAACGCTTTGGAAACTTTCCCATCCTTGTTCTGGATAACAGGCAAGAGCCAATCCAGGTCGATTCCGTTTGAAAAAATTTTCTCATGGCCGGATGTCACCACCAGTGTCAATGCATCAGTCTCGTTTTCGATCCGGTCCAATATATCCAGATACTCATTGATAAAATCCGGATTGAAGCGGTTTTCACCGTTGTTTAAGGTAACCACCGCCACACGGTCTTCCAGTCGATATTCCACTTTTGACATAATCGTCTTCAAATTTTAATTATTAACCGTCAAGGTAATAAGTGGTTGTAAGAATTCTCTTTTTAGGCTGCCATAAAAGGGCCTTTCAGACCCAAACCTCTGTCTGTAAATGATCAACCTAAACTATTAAGGTCTGGATGGCAAAATTTTCTTTACCATTTTTTGAAGCTTAGGGGTGCCGGAGGCGCCCCCTGTTATTTTTAGCTCAGAATACAGAAGCAGACAAACCAGGATTCTCCGTTATCGCAATACATTTACATGCTTACTGTTGAGACATTTTTATCCATAAAGCGTTTCGATCCACCTAATTGCTTCTGTGTCATTGACCTTGCCGAGGTATCTCACGGTAGCCGATAAATCGGAGTGTCGCTTGCTGCAATTCGGCGCAGATCATGCGGACTCAATTCAATATTGACCATCATCTCTGCTTTTTTAACCATCGACCACGCAGCAACATAGGAAATCGGAAATATCCTCTCATTGCTGCCTATATTCCTGGATTTGACATAGGCGGTTAACCTTACCAATACTTTTTGTGGAACATAAACTGTCTCTCCTACTCGGCCGCTTTTGTGGTTCTGAAGATGATTTCATCGACAGTTTCTTTATCGACTTCCGCTGGATCGCTCGCGGCTGTTTAAAGATCTTTTTGATAAATTATAGCAACCGGTCGATCTGATGTGTGAATGACCCGGTTGCGGTTTCAACAGTCTGTTGTCCCAATAGGACAGCAGTTCCGAGGCCATTGATAAGACCTAGCAGAATAATAGCCTCGATTTCCGCATTGAGATTGGCGCGAAGTTCCCCGCACATGACACCATCGACAAGTATTTTAGTGAGTTGGCGCTGTAAACGATTAGGCCCATCCAACAGGGGTGTATCTAAGGGGAGAGGAGTTGTCAAGGAGAGCATCGCGTAAGACATCCAGAGTAAGTGAAACTGTCGGCTTTCAGAGTCAGTGGGCAGGGCCTCCTCGAAAAGAGCCATAAGCGTGGCATAGGCGCTGCTTGAATCAGGCAAAGCGGAGAGGCGTTTGTTGACGCCGCGATGACTGTGTTGTTCCAGCAGATGCAAACCCTCCTGTATCAAGACGTCCTTTGTCCCAAAGTAGTATTGAACCTGCCGCAATGAGATGCCTGCTTGAGCCGCTACTCCCCGTAGCGTGACGTTATGTAATCCCTCGCTCGCCGCATGTGCCAGAAGTTCCTGTAAAATTTCAGACTTGCGCTTATGATGATCGACCCGTTTTGGCATCGTTCCTCCTTTCTCTTGACATGTGATTATTTTTATGTGATACAATTGTATCATAAAAACGTATAATTGTACACAAATAGATATGGATAATTCTTCACCCAAAATCCCCCACCGCCTTTGGATAGTCGCGGCTGTCACCGGTTCAGGGGCCTTTATGGCCATGCTCGACTCTACCGTAGTCAATTTGGCCTTAGAAACATTGGGAGCAGGATTCAACGCGCCTATTGAGAAAGTGCAATGGGTCGTAACCGCCTACCTTATCGCCCTTGCGGTTTCCCTCCCTATGACGGGCTGGCTTGGGCGACGCTTTGGGCAAGGGCGGATTTGGGCAATCAGCGTAATAGGATTCTGTTTGACGTCGATACTGTGTGCCTGCTCTGCTTCACTTTCCGAACTAATCGTTACACGGATTGCTCAGGGTTTCACAGCCGGTGTGATGGTTCCGGCCGGACAGGCAGTACTTGCCACCTGCGCGGACAGGCGGCAACTTGGTAGGTTGATGGGTATCGTTGGATTTGTTGTGGCACTTGGTCCCGCCCTTGGACCTGGATTTGGTGGTATTATTATTGAGCATGTTTCCTGGCGTTGGCTCTTCGGAATCAATGTGTTCGTCGGGGTAGTATCGCTTGTTTGGGCTAGAGCATCGGTACCTAAAGGCGATTATTCTCCGGATTCTAGTATTGATAAGCGTGGGCTTTTTTTGGCTAGCCTTGGTATCCCCTTGTTACTTTTTGGAATAACCGAAATTTCCACAGGTGGCGATGATCGTGCTTTTATGACCGCAGTGCTTGGGGGAATGTTGTCGATTTTGTTTGTATGGCATGCTCTCAGGGCTCAATCTCCTCTCATCCAGGTAAGGTTGCTCGCAATCCCCCGTCTTGCAGCGGGTGTGATTACAGCTTTGTTTACTGGTGCATCAATGTATGGTGGATTGCTTGTTCTTCCTTTGTACTTTCATTCCGGACTTGGCATATCTACCAGCGGTGCTGGTATTCTTTTGCTCATAATGGGATTAGGATCCGCAATTGCACTGCCTCTGGCAGGTGTGCTAACGGATCGTTTTGGTGCCGGTTTAGTTTGCCTGTCAGGTGTCACACTCTTGATAGCCGGAACAGTTCCGTTTTTAATGCCCATGGCGCAGTCGGAATCTTTACTCGTCATATTACTGTTGCTTCGGGGGGCGGGGTTGGCATTAGCGCAGATGCCGGCCATGACAGCAGTCTATGAGGCTGTGAACAAAACGGATACCGGAGATGCGGCCGTCCTGGTTAATATCACCCAGCGCATAGGTGGCGCTCTCGGGGCAATCGGTGCCGTTGTTGCCCTAGGTCATTCCGGTGAGGAATTCATGTTGGCATTTGGAGTACTCACTGCTCTGGCCATTGGTTCCGTTTGTTCGGCAGTAGGCTTGTTACGGTGCAAGCCTTTGGTGCAAAGTTACACAGGATGACCTGGCATTAAAGTTTTACAGCCGGAATGGGGGGATTGTTGTCAGGAACAAGGTCAACCTACTGAGTGCCTGCCTTCGGTAAACCTTCCCAAAGTAAACCTTGGCCATGGTTCGATTTTGTCCCAAAAAGCCGGGACCACCTCTATATTATATTGGTTTAAATATCAGCGAAATTATTTTATATTTCACCCATGATACCAGGCATCCCGCAAATCGTTATTGCCATCCCGCCGATCGAAGATTTCTACTCAACTCCCCACCTCATCTCCTCTCTCGGCAGCAGGATTGCGGAAACCCTTCTTGAAAATGCCGGTTATCAGGTTCGCACTATAAATAACCTTGCCGATGCAGATCGAAAACGTCAGCTTTCCCTTCCGGTCCGGCTGCACTGACCCATCGTTCTCCCTTTCTAATCAGTAATGAATTCCCCGAAGCTTCATATTTTTGCTGGAAAAAGTAACAGCCATCGGCGTATCACTCTTCTACCCGGTACCCGGCCTTCCCGGTTTTCGCGACTTGAAGATCTTTGACACATTATCCCCCACGCTCTGCTGCGGATCATCCGCCTGGCCGTGGAATAATTCACTCTCAACAGAAACCCTGGTAACGGCGTTCCGGATTGCACGTGTAATCAACTGCATGCATTCCTTCGACCTGTCGGATCAGGAGCATGAGGTTATCACCCGCACCATTGAAACCGGTTCACTTCATACGAGATGGTGAAGGATATAGGCAAAAGGTGGGTCGTGGAAGTTACCCGGCAGGACAAGGAGCTGGTGAGGATGGTGTTCAGCAGCACGGGAGTTTTGATATAGCACCCGGTTTTTTTAAGTATTGCAGAGTACTGGTAATATCATTGGACATGTGGATTTGCTGATTTGAGACTCCGGCAACATCGAATGACTTAATACTGGAAGAATGTCAACTATGCCCTCTCACGATTGAGGTAAAGGTGTGTCATGGAGTATCTCAAATCTAAGATTACTGATTTATTGTTAGGATTTGGAGAGAGCAGAATTTCGTCTATACAGTAGACATCTACAATATGGGATTTCAGGGTGTTTGATGAGATATTATTTGGCAATCATAAATGGGCGAAAATATCTTTAACCAGGAAAAGAAATCTGTCCAATTTTCGTACGATGATCAATCGTGACCTAGGTTGAAAAAAATGGACACCTCCATTCACTATGTAATTTTGGTGTCCATTTTTTTCAACCTAGGTCAGACGGCGATTTACTTCGACCTCTCACTCATTATGAGTTGTCCGCCTTTAGGAGGCTTCCTTTTTTTTTACTTATGCATTCAAACAGCAATGATTTATTTGTAACGAAATCCGATGCAGGTTACCGGTTTTTCCACTTTGTGGATGTCTTATTAAGAAATGCAGTTATGCCGTTTTGGGCATCCTCTGAAGTGTTGTTCATAACAATAGTATGCTTGGCATAGTGCAATGCCTGAGCATCGGTCATATCTGCCTGGGCATAAAGTCCCTGTTTGCCGATAGCTAAGGCAAAACTACTCGCCTGAGATATTTCCTCTGCCAATTTCATTGCTTCAGCATCTAACTCTTCTAACGGCACTACCCGGTTGATCAACCCCAGTTCCTTTGCTTCGGCTGCAGGAAATTCACGACCTGTCAACAGCATTTCCATGGACGCCTTTCTGCCTATGGCCCGGGTAATCGCTACCATAGGAGTTGTACAAAACAAACCTATCCTCACCCCTGGAGTTGAAAACCTGGCATTATCCGCGGCTAAAATCAGGTCACACCAGGCAGCCAATTGACAGCCTGCGGCAGTTGCAATTCCCTGTACCGCACAGATTACCGGCTGCTGAATTTCGTGGAGCATCATCATCATCCTAGTGCACTGATCAAAAATAAGTTTATACTCTTTGGTTCCTTGATCAATCAATTCAGATAGATCATGACCGGCGCAAAAATGGTTCCCATTAGCTTTCAAAATCAAAACCTTAACAGAATCGTCAATCGCAATTTTCTCCAGAACTTGGATTATTTCCTGAATTTTTTGGAGAGAAAGAGCATTAATTTTTTCAGGGGTGTTCAACGTCAAGATGCCAATAGAATTTGCCTGCGAGAAGATAATTTCTTTATAATCCATTTAATATACTCCTTAAGTTGAATTCATGTTTGAGAACAGACTAAAGGGTTCCTGACTGTTCAGATAAATAAAAAATCGCAGAAAAAAGAACCCATACATACCCTTTTCAGATTCAGCAAATTTTGAATATTCTTCTTAATTCTGATTAAACGAAGCTGCCGGTGATTTATGAAAATCTGAACGACACTCTGGTAAAGAGCTTTCTCAGATCCGACCGCTCAACGTTGGTAGCCAGTGATATTTGTCTTGTCTTTCAACGGGATAAACAAAGCTAAGCCGGCCAGCGAGCCAAATTGTTTTTCAGGAAACCATTCGGTTGCAATTTTTAACATGGAAACAAAGATGACGGATACGCCTAAGCCTATGAGAATTCTTCCCAGATAGGCAAAGCCAAGTATAGTTGAAGCGGCAAAAATAAGTGACCCGAGACTAGAAATCATCATTCCCCAGAAAATGGTTTTCTTGGCACCGACTTCATTTGCAAGAACCCCAGCCGGCAATTGCATCAATGTGTATACGTAAAAATAAATTGCTGCCAAATTTCCAAGAACAGCACCGCTCAAATTGAATTCTGCCATGAACAGATCTGAAACAACAGCCGGGGCCACCCTGTGAAAATAGACCATAAGGTAGGAGAGAGAAATAATACCAAAAAGGTACCAGCCAAATTTTTTTGTTCTTTTCTGTAAGGCATTGGGGGTCATATATTTATCCTTAGAATATAAACAACCTGGTAAGGCTGTTTTTGTATTTTATGACAAATTCTGTTGCTTGCACATGGGCAGGTACGGTTACATAAAATTATCTCCCCACCCTGCCTGGTTTTAAGATAGTAGTAGCTTTAGCAAAAATAGTGCCATAAAGTTATTTTACTGCTGAAACTGTTCTTTTGAGACGGCATAATATCCACACAAATATTGAGAATATTCGTGTGAAGTGAGATGGGCCCGGAAAATGGCTGATATGCTACTTATACTATTGATGATTCCAGCATTCTATATCTGAAAAATGCCAGAATAATGCCCCTTAGGAAACCTTCAAATATTGAACAGAAACTTTCTATGAAGAGGCGTACACCATGAAGGAAAAAAGCAAGGAGTTTTACAGTTCGATATCTGTATTGCCTACTCATTCCATTCAGGAGGCAACATCAATACTTAAGGATGCAAATATAAACGCAATACCTGTCATCGATGATGAAAACTGTATGGTTGGCGTCTTATCCGTACAGCACATAATCGCCGCTATTTCAAGAGGAGGCAGTCTATCGGATCCAGTTGAAAAAATAATGGAAGCCATCACTGATGAAGATAATATGGAGTCTGATGAGATTTTTGAAAAATATGGGATACTTGGTAATTCCACGACTATTGTAGGTCAAAATATCTCAAAAAGGAAACTTGTTGAAAATATTGCTGAGCTATACAGAAATTTTTTGTCAGAGACAGAAGCCATATTTAATTCAACTCATAATCTTATAATTTCCATTGATTTAGCTGGAAGGGTAAAGGTATTTAATAAATCCGCAGAAAAATTTTTTGGTAAGAAATTTGAGAATGTCTACAATAGAGAACTCGAGGATTTTTATCCTGAAAGCCGTTTACGAAAGGTGGCTCTTTCTGGCAAATCAGAAATCTTGCAAAAAATTAGGATCAAAGACAACTATTTTCTATCCAACAGAAGTCCGATTGTCGACAAAAACAATCGTATTATCGGAGCGGTTGCCATTCTGCAGGATATTTCTGAACTGGAATCAATATCTGATGAACTCAGCCGGGTAAAGGCTCTAAACAGAGAATTTGATGCTATATTTGAGTCATCTTTTGACGGTATCTGGCTGTCAGATGGTGAAGGAAAAGTTCTCAAAATGAACAGGGCTAATGAAAAAATATTTGGATTCTCCAGAGATGAACTGATAGGAAAGTATCCCAAGGATATGTTGGAGAAAGGTGTATATTCCAGATCTTCAGTTGTGAGGGCTATCGAGAAGAAAGAGACTGTAACAACCACTTTAACGACTAAGGACGGAAAAACAATTATTGCAACAAGTACCCCTGTTTTTGACGAGAAAGAGAACATTGCACTTGTAGTTAACAATATAAGAGACGCAACGCATCTCTTTCAATTACAATCTGAACTGGACCAAATGAAGGGGCTCACAGAACTGTATAAAAACAAACTAAAACAGATGGAGGTAAAAAAAGGGTTTGTCTATCAATCAACCCAAATGGAAGAAATTGTTTCTTTGGCTCTTCGGCTGGCAAAAGTTGAATGCCCTGTCTTGATTACTGGTCCTTCAGGCGTCGGCAAGGAGATCATCGCCGATATAATCCACTCTAACAGTGAGCGTAAAGGGGGACCTTTTGTTAAAGTAAATTGCGGCGCGATTCCAGAAAACCTCATGGAATCGGAATTATTTGGCTATGAAGCTGGAGCTTTCTCCGGTGCAGATCGTGCAGGAAAACTCGGTTATTTTGCTTTAGCCCATAAAGGCACACTATTATTGGATGAAATTGGTGAATTGCCTTTGCACATGCAGGTCAAACTGTTGCGGGCAGTACAGGATAAATCCATTACACGGGTGGGAGGAACCAAACCTTTTAAGGTGGACATCAGGCTACTCGCTGCCACTAATCGAGATCTGAAGGATATGATAGCAAATAATGCCTTCAGAGAAGATCTCTATTATCGACTTAATGTTGCGGCAATTCCTATCCCCGCACTCAATGAACGGAGAGATGACATCCTGCCGCTTGTCGAACATTTCTTGAGGTTATTTAACAAGAAATACGGAAAGAACATTCAGGTAACCAGCGAAGTACTCGAGTATTGGTGCCAATATAATTGGCAAGGTAACGTCCGGCAATTAGAAAATACGGTTGAAAGATTGGTTGTCAGTGCTCAAGATGACTTGGTGACCACTCATGATTTGCAGAGTAATGCAACAAAAAAATCCCACAAGCACCACGACCAAGAAATATTTTCACTTCCTGAAGCTGTTGCACAGACCGAACAAAAGCTCATAAGGCGTGCATTTCAACAGTATAAGACGACCCGGGAAATAGCCCAAAAACTCGACATTCACCAGTCTACGCTTATCAGGAAAGCGGCAAAATATGGAATAAAAAAATAAGAGCTGCTTTTTTTGTGCTTTGCAAAACTGCAGCGCACAAAAAATTTCTATAGGATGTAATTCATTGCCATCACAGATAAATCTTGAGACCTAGTTTTTCTGCTGCAAAAATGCAGCAGAAAAATCACATTCTGCTGCATTTTCGCAGCAAACTACGACAGGCTCGACTTATTTTTGAACGTACCCAACCATGCTAATAGAAGAGAGGCTTTTCTCCGATGTGATCTTTAATGCCTCATCATTCCTCGTCTTTATGACTATCTCTGACTGTTTCTTTCTTTGACCTCTCCCCTAAACCCTTTGATAACAGCTCTTTCAGGTAATCACTGCTTTGGATTGCCACTCCCTGTATCCTTGCTGTTTTCACAAATGCCACAAGTGACATCCTCTTCTTCCTTTGCGAGTCTCCTATCTGAACAAATGGCATGCTTTTTGCTTTTTTTGCTGTAACAGCTGATGTGAACGGGTTGGACAAGATTCAGCGAAGGAACAAGGAAAGTGTAGACTAACCCATGTTTTCTGGATCAGCGTCAAAAATCACTAACCCACAACCCATACAGGCTTATTCAAAAAAGCTACAACGGTTACGTGAAAAATGGAGGGGACTGTAATGAGTAAACAGGTAGAAGAGACCTATAATAAGGCAATACTCTTGGAGAATGAGGCTCAATTTGAAGAGGCACGTTCCATTTACAAGGATATCTTACATCATGCCACGGATGCGGCAATTCTGGAAAAAGCAAGATGTCGGATGGAGGATATAAATGAGCTGATCGAAGAAAAGCTTATTTATCAGCGTATTGACGAAAACGCCAAACGGGTACTTACGGATATAGGCATAAATATCGCTGAAAACCAAACCCTTATGGATCTGCTTATGCAAGCTGATGCCGTAGATTTTGAGAACGATACAGCGCTGTTTATTCCCTTGAGGCGAGATTATATCGATCAATGTCTCGAGCGGGTGCCCCGTAAAATGCCCTTAGATCCGGGAATGAATACTTTCGGCACCGGTGCAACACCACCATTTCTAAAACGGACTGGCGACGAAGAATTGCGGCCGGCTAACCGCGAAGAGTATGAAAAGATTGCCTTCGAAGTGGGCAAAGAACAGGATGTCGTAGGAATGTTTAGTCTGCCGGTGGCCTGTGACAAGTCCATTTCTCTCTTCGAGGTCGCTCATCTGATGGAGAAAAATTATCAAGGCCTTAAGATGATCACTACAAATATGATGAGCGATGATGAAGTGAGATTTTTCAAAGGCAAAAAGGACTGGGTCGATGGTACGAGCCTGATCTCTTCCTTGAAAACTATGAATAACATGGTTGATCCTTTTTTGCGCAGTGCTCGTACAGGGAATAACCTGCTGCTCATCGACCAGAGCATTGTAGGCATCTCCGGCCCCGCAAGCCCGGAGGCTTTGCTGACGCAGAATCATGCTCAAGTTATTTTCATGATGATTCTCGCTCAGACCGTCAATCCGGGTATACCTTGTATGCACTGTGGCATACCAAGTGTTACCGATGCAAGTGCTAATCTTTCTTACAGTTCCCCCCATCAAACGTTCATCAATGCAGCTATGGCCCGACTCAACACCTGGATTACAAACTTTCCGTCCGCACAGACCGGAGGCAGTACCAGTCTATCGGATGTGACTCCACAGGCGTTGATCGATTCAGAACTAAGCCGCAATAGCTTGCGTAAATATGGGATACATATTGTGCGACATGCCATGGGAGCTTTAGGCAACCTCAATTTTTTCAGCCTGGAAAAATTTTTAGAGGACTGCGAGCGTGAAAGACGTTCAAGAGAAGTGTTCGCTGCAATTGCAAAGGATAAAGGAATGATTCCATTGTATTTTCCTGGGGATGATCGGGCTTTCGCAGGAATCCGTGAAATTGCCGAAAAAGGTTGCAACCCAAGGTTAGCTGACCACACATTGCAAAATGTGGATTCGTTTCGCCATTGGGAAGGTATCATCAACAAAGCTGCTAAAAAGAAACACTATTACCCGCAATTAAATGATGTTGTAACAGATTCCACAAGAGCCCCCCTGCATGGCGGAATATCGAAGCAGTTGTTGGTGGCTTAAACTGAAGTCCATCATTCGATGTCACCTAATTCGATTTTCACCTTCGGTGCCCCTTAGGGTTCTTTTTGACAAAGCGATTGTTTTCATCCCTATCGTCTTGTGAGGAGTTTAAAATGGTTGATAAAAAAATTGATAACACCGTATTTTATGTTTCGTTAGCTATTGTGGCAGCCCTTGTTGCATGGGGCATAGTGGCACAAGAGAGCTTCACTGATTTTAGCAATAATCTTCTCCATTATTTGACGACTAACTTTGGCTGGGCATATTTAGCATCCATGTTCATCTTTGTCGTGTTTTCGCTGGGGGTGGCACTCAGCAAATATGGCAACATCAAGTTGGGAGCAGATGATTCAAAGCCCGAATTCAGCACAGCATCATGGTTTGCCATGCTGTTTGGAGCTGGCATGGGAATCGGTCTGGTTTTTTGGGGAGTTGCCGAACCTATTTCGCATTTGACATCTCCTCCGGGACTTGAACCGGGAACTCCGGAGGCGGCAGCCTTTGCCATGGAGGCATCCTTTAAACACTGGGGAATCCATGCTTGGTCCAGTTACAGTATCATCGGTCTGTCACTGGCGTATTTTCAATTCCGTAAAGGCGCACCCGCGATGATCAGCAGCCTGTTTCTGCCTTTAATCGGAGAAAAAGGGGTAAGAGGCCCGATCGGAAAAACGATTGATATCCTGGCCGTGTTCGCTACAGTGGCAGGGGTTGCGACCTCGTTTGGCCTGGGAACACTGCAGATCAATAGCGGCCTCAATTCCCTCTTCGGAACCCCAGAGAGCGACTCGATCTCTTTAATCATTATTGCGGTGATCACTGTCGTCTTTATTTGGACTGCGGTCAGCGGAGTTGAAAAAGGCATCAAAGTCCTTGGCGATATCAATCTGTATCTTGCTATATCTTTTCTTCTTCTGGCTTTTCTGGTTGGTCCTAAAGTTAAAATTTTGAACTCTTTGTTTGCTGGATTCGGTGCATACCTCAACAATTTTGTTCAGGGCAGCTTTGACTTAAATGCCTATGGCGATAATTCCTGGGTTAACGCCTGGACGGTATTTTACTGGGCCTGGTGGATCGCCTGGGCCCCTTTTGTCGGATCCTTCATTGCTCGTATCTCCAAGGGTCGCACCATCAGAGAGTTTGTGATCGGAGTGACGATTGCCCCGGCAATGGCCTCTTTCCTCTGGTTTGCTGTGTTTGGCACCTTGGGATTGAATCTTCTGAAGACGCTGGGTCTGACAAAACTCTCCGAACTGGCAGGTGCCCCTGCATCTGCTTTATTTGCTGTCTTAGCTAATTATCCATTAGGTTGGATCTTATCCATTATAGCGATTACGCTTCTGTGTACGTTTTTCATCACCTCCGCCAATTCGGCAACCTTCGTTTTAGGCATGTTTTCCACCGGTGGGAACTTAAATCCCTCAAATCAAAAGAAGATCTTTTGGGGTTTGGTTCAATCGGCTTTAGCCGCAGTTCTCTTGCTTGCTGGAGGCTTAAAGCCCTTGCAGACGATTTCCGTGGCAGCCGCTTTCCCGTTCATCATAGTCATGCTTGCAGCTTGTGTCTCTTTGCTAAAAGCACTCAAGGCCGAAGAAGCGGTGATTGCTGAAGAGGCTCTTGATCTGTCGTCGGACCAATCTTCAGCAGAGGATTCAATCACATTTCCAAAAAGGCTAGAGGTACAGACTTTACCTGAATAAAGAGATAAAAAAGCTAAACTTTCTAACATGATTAAAGGCATCAGCAGGGGAGAACCCGCGCTGGTGCCTTTTGAACAAAGCAAACTAACTTCCAGAAAAGTTCAATCCGACTCCGGCAATCCCTTCCCCATGATGAAAGCCCGCCCATTCCGACGGATGTGGTTTTCCCCTACGGGCAGATTCTTTTACAGTTGTAATCCTCAGTTCCCGAAATCACATTTCTCAATCGGGACCGCTGTACCCCTTACCGCAATTCCTCCCGTAGCAGGTATTTCGACTGTCAATCTGCTTGGGCGCCCCATCGCTTGCCCTTGACGAATGTAAATAGTGCTGGGGGCAACAATGAGTCCGGCTTCACGAAGATACCCCCCAAGAGCGGCTGCCGCAGCAGTTGCCAATCGATATATCCCGTCTCCTTCGATCTCACCGAGCACCACTCCTGTCGCGATGGTAGCGTGACCACAAAATGGCACTTCCATCTCGGGGCTGTAGTAACGAATCGTTCTGTTCTCTCCACGAGTCGGCGCTACAAAAGCTGTTTCTGAATAACCGACTTCAGCCGCAATTCGTTGCATAACATCGACAGAAGGCAATGTTTCTCCAATCCAAACACCGGCGGGATTGCCACCTTTGGGAGTGTCCGTAAATGCTGATCTGCGGTAGAGTGTTCCAGAATTCATTATGTATCCTCGTTGAGTTTTGCTGATCTCGCACAACACTGGGTTCTGCCGGCTGCCAAGCTATCAAAGCTAAGCCTAATAAATATGGTGGATTGTGGCACTACCTTGCGATTGATAAATCGGCAATAAAGTGATATTCTACTGTCTTGAAAAGAACTTAGCCACTCCAAAGCCACAAGGAAAATGTTATGAAAATTAGCCAACTGCCTGCTGGACTTTGCACCCCAGCTATAGGTTTTGGTTGCTGGGGCATATCGAATGCCTATGGGCCGGCGGATGAAAAGGAATCACTCGCCACGATAGAGGAGGCTCTGGCTATCGGTCTCCACCATTTCGATACTGCTGACGTGTATGGCAACGGCCACAATGAAATCCTCTTAGGCAAGGCTTTGGCTGGTCGTCGGCAGGATGTCTTTTTAGCGACTAAGTTTGGTTTTGTCGGGAATGAACATGGGCAGGTATGTGTTGATGGTCGCCCGGAACGAGTAAAGACCGCCTGTGAAGCCAGTTTGCGCAGGCTTGGCACGGAAGTGCTCGATCTTTACTACCTGCATCGACGTGACAAAAGCGTGGAAATACAAGACACGGTAGGCGCCATGGCAGAGCTTGTCCGCGAGGGGAAGGTACGATATCTCGGCCTTTCCGAAGTGTCGGCGGAAACACTTCGTCGTGCCTCAGCCGTCCATCCAATAACGGCCCTCCAGTCAGAATACAGTCTGTTCACCAGAGATGCAGAAAGCACAGTGCTTCCGGTCTGCCGGGAACTTGGCACGGCACTGGTGGCCTTCTCCCCCCTTGGCCGTGGTTTGCTAACCGGCAAGGTGAAGTCTCGTGCGGAACTTACCGATGGTGACTATCGCCGGGAAATGCCTCGTTTCGCTGAAGGAAATTTGGCGAAAAACAGCGCCTTGGTTGAAGCTCTGGAAATAATGGCGCTCGCAAAAGACGGAACCGCAGCCCAAGTCGCACTTGCCTGGCTCCTGTGCCAGGGGAAAGATATCCTACCTATTCCCGGTATGAAGAGACGGAGTCATCTACAGGATAACATCCGTTCGTTGAATATTCAACTTACACCCGATGAGCTGGTCCGGCTCTCTACCCTGAGTGAGGCTGTGCAGGGGCAAAGACATAACCCCCATAACTTGAAGTTCATTGATGATCCCTGAGAAGAGCGAAGCTAATGCACTTAACCTCTTCGTTTAATTTAATTCACGACAGCAGCCGAGATCTTCTGGTACGCATACGCACGAGGGACTATTTTAGGCAATATAACGCGAATGCTTAACATATCAATTGGATATGTTTCCTGACAGGTCGTTAGAGACGATCAGCAGTTCTTATTTAAACACCAGACAAGAAATTTTGGAGGTTGAGGTTGGCTTCTTGCCACCTTCATAAAGAATTAAGGACCACGATTCTGGGTAGTCTATATCTTTACTACTCCAGCTCTTTTTCAATAGGGCAGTGTAAGGATTCTTCCATGAAAAGAGTCGAAAAGCATTTGTTACAGGAAATGCAAGATGCTTTTCTCGTATCTCCACTTGCCCACCTTGCAATAAGTTGTGGTTCCCTTATAAGAGGCCGTGAAAGTGCCACGTAATCGGCAAGTCCTGAAGCTACGACCTCCTCCGCAATATTAAACGACAGAAAACCCCCGACGAGAATAAGTGGAATCTTTATTTCATTTTTGAACGCTTCAGCCGCCTTCTTGTAGTAGACTTCTCGCTTTTCTGATTTTGATGTGCCAACCCTTGATGGAATGTACTTACCGGATTCAAAGGTCCCACCACTCATCTCAATTGCGTCTATTCCGCGATCCTCAAGCATATGGGCGACCTTAATCACCTCCTGCACGGTGATACCGCCATCGAGGAAATCCTCTGAGTTAATCTTGACCATCACTGGAAATGCTGTTCCAACTCTGGTCCTGATTTCTTCATACACTTCGAGAAGCAACTTCGCACGATTCTCAAGGCTTCCACCGTAACCATCATCCCTCCTGTTATAATACGGAGATAAAAACTGGCTCAGCAAATAACCATGGGCCGAGTGGATCTGAACGGCATCAAATCCGGATTTAACAGATCTTTCAGCCGCCTCACCAAAAGCCTTTACCGTTCTTTTGATGTCATCAACTGTCATTGCGGAAGCTTTTTTGATGCCATCTATAACCAGATCTGAAGGTCCAAGGGCTGCATATTCATTTTTCCCTTTTCCCTTATTTCCCGCGTGGGCAAGTTGTATGGCAACAATTCCATTATTTTCATGAACAACCGACGAAATTCGTTTCAAGCCATCGATCATTGCATCGGAATATACCCCCATCTGTCGAACACCAGCCTGACCCTCCTTAATCACATGAGCATGCCCGGTAATCACGAGTCCTACCTCTCCACGGACAAGTTCGGCCATACAGTCCAACAACTGATCTTTTACCGTTCCATCGAGTTCTGCCATTGCCTCATGGGTTGCAGATCTCACAAAACGGTTTTTGAGTTTCATTCCATTTATCTCTGTTGATTCGAATAGTCTTGGCATGTTTCCCTTTCGTTGAGTAAGGCACATTGAAAATTTTCAGACCAGAGCACGTGTTCTTTGCCTCTGCTGCGTGATTATGTGTCATTCAGAGAGTAACATTGGTAGCAGATTTTGTATGCAATCGCTAGGTCGATCATCAGGAAATGGAGCGCCAGATATCATCCTCGTCTACTTCATGCAAAAGCAGGCTGTAAACAGATTGCACTCATCCTCTCTGACGTAATTGCAATAGTCCGCCATTTGAATGACCAGAAAGATCCCCAGGCCACCTATTGGCCGCCCATCCACATCTTGTTCGAGTGAGGGAGCCTCTTTTTCCAGGGGGTTGAACGGTGATCCCCAGTCCCGAACTGAAATGCAGAACCTCTCGTCAGGAACGTCTCCGACGCTTTGCCACGAGCAGCCGATCTCAACTCCTGTCCCTGATTTAGGCCGGGCATGATCGACAATGTTCAGAAACAGCTCTTCCACCACCAACTCAAGTTTGGACCAGAGATCGTCCGGCACACCCATCGCCTCAGCCCGGCGGCAGACGAAGGCCTTGACAGCAAACAGATTATCAAAATCGGCAGCAATGTGGAGAAGAGCGTCGCTTCTGTTCATCAGGACGCGAATGCCTTTTCAACCGTGGCTGTGACAGCGAACATGGTGCCCAGACCAGATACTTTAAAGACTTCCTCCACCATGCCTCTCAACCCGCAAAACTGCATGGTACACCCCGCCTTCTTGGCCTTCTTGGCTGAGGCGAGAATACTGCGGAGTCCTGCGGAGCTGATATATTCGAGTCCGGCAAGATCCACCACCACCCTTTTTTCACCACCGTCGAGCACCTGCAGGAAGTCTTTTTCAAAGGCCGGAGCGTTCACCGCATCCATGCGTCCTTTAACCTGTAACAGGGTGCCAATTTCTCTTTTGTCACAAACAATATTCATCTGTCATCTCCTTATTTTTCACTGTTTTTGCCGAGGTATTTCATGGCAAGCATGGTTATGTCATCAGACTGTTCGGCCCCGCCGGTAAACTCCTTTAAGGAGCAATCCACGGCACGGACGATTTGCTCGGCGGATTTTCCCTGACATCGGTTCATTACCTCCACCAGCCGGTCTTCGGAATAGAGGTTCTGCTCTTTGTCCATGGCCTCGGTCACCCCGTCTGTATAGATGAAGAGAGTGTCGCCGGGATGCATTGTCATGGATTTCGTGGTGTAGTCGGTGTCATCCATTACACCTGCCACCAGCTCGTTTAAAGACGGAATCCACTGTGAATCCTTGCCCCGTGGCAGCAGCAGTGGCGGATTGTGTCCCGCGCTGGCATAGCGCACCTCGCCCGTGCTGATATCGATGACCGCCAGAAAGAGTGTGACGAACATGCAGGATTCGTTGTCCTCGGCAAGGTCTTTGTTCACCTTGGCCAGTACTTCGCCCGGATCAAGCCTGCGTTCGGCAATAACTTTCAGCAGAGTTTTGGTAACCGCCATGAAAAAGGCCGCCGGCACACCTTTACCGGAAACGTCGCCCACCAGGAAGTAGAAATTAATCTCGTCCACGAAGAAGAAGTCATAGAGGTCGCCACCCACCTCCTTGGCCGGTTCTATGGATGCGTAAATGTCAAATTCCATGCGCTCCGGGAAGGCCGGAAATAACTTCGGCAGGATACTCATTTGTATGTCGTGGGCAATGCGCAGCTCCGATTCAATACGCTCCTTTACCGCGGTAGTCTCTTTCAGATTGGCAATATAGCTCTTGATACTCTCCCTCATGGCCTTGAAGGAATTGGTCAGTTCCCCCACCTCATCTCTTGATCTCGCATCGGGCAGTTCGGCATCCAGGTTGCCGGACGCCATGTCATTGGCTGAAACTGTCAGTTCTCGAAGCGGATGGGTGATCCGCCCGGCGAGAAAGGTGATAAGCAGCGCCAGAGCCAAAAAACCGAAACCGCCCAGCGTCGCGACCTGCCTGTTCAGGTGGGAGACCTCCGCCAGCATCTCCTTTTTGGAGAAGACAACACCGACAGACCATTGCTGGTCCGGCAAGGGGGAGAAGTACAGAAAACTGTCACCGGTAAGCGGAAGATTCTTCACTTCCACTACTCCGGATTCTCCTGCAACCATCCTTCGCCCCAGTTCTCGCAGCTGTGGCCGTTCCAGAATCTCCGCCGCCGTAAAGATGGTCTCATTCATCACCAGATTTTTATTCGGGTGGGCAATAAAGGTGCCGTAACGCGAGAGCACGAACACATAGCCCGATTCCCGGTTGCTGAGACTGGAGATAAGCCCCTGCACCCAGTTCAGGGAGATATCGGCGGTGATGACACCTGCCACCACTTTCTGCCGGTCCTTCTGCCGATAGAACGGCACGGCGTAGGTGGCCATCAGTTCATCCCCCCCGCCCTTATCGTAATACGGCTCGGTCCAGATGGGACGTTTAAGCTCTCTCGGGAGTTGGTACCAATCCATGTAGAAATACTGGTAATCTTTATTGCCGAGCTTAGTGAATGCAATCGTGTTACCCGAACGGTAATGATACGGCGCGTAGAATTCCGTGTCTTTTTTAAAGCCGTAAGGTTCAAACGCGATGGCTGAGCCGAATATTTCGGGATTGTCGACCAGCACCCTCTGCCCCAGTTCGCCCAGCCGTTTTTCCGTCAGCCCACCACCGTCTTCCAGGGAAAAGGAAATAGAATCAATCACTTTCTGCACGGCCTCTAAAGTGCCGGAAATTTTCTGGGCCGTGGAGGCTGCGAGCAGCGTTCCACGGTTCTCGGCCAAGGAAACGATTATGCTTCGGGAAACCGTATAGTTATATCCGATGATGGCCGCCAGGATAAGGGTGGAGACGAGGAGAGTAAGGGACGCCAGCCGGAATGCTATGCCGTGTACTTTCATCGTCCTATCTCTTTATAAAAGTCGTTATAGGAAACATCAGTCGCGATGACATCGGTGTGCAGCAACGCTTTCATGACCCTTTCAAAGTCTTCGGGACTGAGCCGGGTATCCAGCCGGGACCTCTTTTCAACCAGGATGATGTCCCGCATACGCGCCAGCATCCAACGCTGGTGGGCTCTGTTGGCCTGTACTTTGTTGTCTTTCATGATACCGAGGAGGGTGTCGACCGTCTCTTTGGGGTGAGCAAAGGCGTACTCCCACCCCTTTGCCGATGCACGAACCAGCGCAGCGGCAGTCTCGGGAGAATTTTCCAGCGTAGATTCAAGGCAATAGATACCGTCTTCCGGCTGGTTTAGATCGAGATCGCTGAAGGTGAAGGTCGTCATCTCATCGGGGTTCAAGCCGTAGGCTATGAGACGGTGGTATTCGTTGTACCACATGGCGAGGGTCGCATCGAGGCCGCCACGCATGAAAAGTTCGAAAGAAGGAGACTGGCGGACAAAGGTCACATGCAGGTTTTCCCTGCGGAAAAGAGCTTCGGGCTGCAGTTGGAATTTGTTCCCCCAGGTGCCGATCCTGGCCCCGTCCAGGTCTTTGACGGTCTTTATGCCGGAGTTCTTGCGAGCCACCAGCATGAGGGCGGAGCGCTGCACGATCTGACCGATATTGACCAGAGGGGCGCCTTTGGACCGGTCCTCTATGGCTGTGGAAAGAAAGGCGGTACCGAACTCGGCCTCACCGGAAACAACCCGCTCCAGCGAATCGCTGTCGGCATCGCCGTGCAGAATTTCCACATCCAGACCATATTCGGCATAAATACCTTTCTCTTTCGCCATGTAATAGCCGGCGAACTGGGTCTGCGGGAACCATTGCAGGGCCAGACGTACGGTTTTTCCCGCATCGGCGGCAGCAGAACCGGTAAAAAGGCAGGCCAACAGCGTCAGCAGTAACGGGAGCGCACCCTTACGGCCATGTTTTTGTCTGGATGGGTGTTGCCTGGTCATGCAGAGAAATCCTTGATGTATGCCTTCATTTTTTTGCCCCGGACCGCTCGTCGCGGTTCCGCTTCCTGGATGGAAAAGGATACGTTGTCCAGTCCATGGTCGACGAGCAGCTCCTCGACTTTCCGCCGGGCTTCCCGATCAACCGCCTCCCGATCGGTATCTTCCAGATATTGCACCCGCATGGTCAGCATCTCGGGATCGGGCTGAATGAACTGGAAGATGGAGATCCCTTCAATATCACAGACCTCATTCAGGAAGACGATCGGAGAAAGACGGACCGTGCCGTTTTTGCCCTTGAAGAAAGGCATATCGTCGGTCCTGCCCAGAATGTCCACATAAGGGAAGGGCAACCCGCACTCGCACGGTTCCTCATGGAGGATGACGCAGTCGTCCACCCGATAACGGATGATGGGTTGCACCGCGTTCATCAGATTGGTGACGAGCACGGCGTCGGACATGGCGCCGGGCGGCACCGGATTGCCGTCCCTGTCGATGGGCTCGACGATGATCCAGTCGGAATTGAGATGCATGCGGCCGTGGTCGCAAATAATCGAGACCTCGCCGCCCTCGGTGCTGCAGAAGACATTGCCCACAGGGCAGGAGAAGCGGTCTTCGATCAATAGCCGCGTCTCATCGGTGAGCTGTTCCGCGCTGCACAGGATGGCCCCGGGCTTGATGTTCAATCTGCCTTCCTGCTGCTCGCCCGCCAGGACCCGCAGGACCGAAGGATAGCCTGTGATGATTTCGGGTTGGAAGGCGTTGAGGCGTGCAACCATCTCTCCCACCGGCTCGCCGATGGACAGCAGTTCCATGGTGCCGGTTATGCCTTCTTCCTCCAGCGCAGCCTTTCGTTTCTCGAAGGCGGTGAAGGCGGCATGGTGGCCGCCCGTGGCCAGGACGCTGGCGAATTTTGCTTTCTTGTCCTGTATTCCGGGGAAATCCTTAAGCAGTGGGCTGCTATAGAGGCGGTCCTGAAGGAGCGCGCCGTTGATGTTGACGTGACGGCTGTCACGCAGCATGCGCAGCGGCTCGCCGGTGGTGCCGGAGGTCGTTGAAACGCTGTATTTGCTCATAAACAGATGTCCCAGGGTGCCTGTGTCTCGGATGAAGGCGACCAACGCCTCTTCGGAGAAGTCGGGATCGGTGATCCAGTCCTGCATACGGGCGGTCAGTTCCTGTTTGCTGACGGGCGGCAACTCCTCCAGAGAATAGTGGTCCGGCAGCCCGGCGTATCTTTCGCTATAAAATGCGGAGTTCTCGCGGGCATGGGCGACCATGGCGGCCAACCGTTCTTTCTGGAGCACGGCTATCGCCTCGCGGGACAGAAAATCGGCATCGTGTACCAGTTTGAGCGCTTCCTGCGGAGTGACGGTTTTCATGTTTTCTCCTCATAAAATCTATCTATACAGTTTTGATCAGGGTTTACGGTTACGCCCTGCTGAACGTGAGTGTGTAGTTGTTGAACCCAATGGCATGCGAGTGCTGCAGATCACAGGTCGCGCCCAGTGTTTCGACAAGGTCGGCATTATCGGTGAAGAGGTGGCCTTGTCCTTCGTCGCGCATGGTAACAATGATTTTGTCGTCCAATACATCCAGCTTGATATCCACGTATCCGGCTCTGCCTTTGTTGGGTGTATGAGAGAAGGTGGCTATCGCGGCGTCGCGTATTGCCCTCTGGATGGTTCTGGATATTTCTCCTGTAATTCCAGTGGAATCGATGAAATTTCCTACCCGAAGAATTGTTTCGTCGACGTTTCCCCCGGTTCCGGTAGTTTCCAGGCGATGCCCTTTGGGAAGTTCTTCCTGGTCGAGCAGGAGCGGGGAGAAGTATTTACGCGGGAACTTTCTCCGCAAAGAAACATAGCAGGCGGCAATCATGAGGATGGAGGCGATTTCTGCCAGGGAAAACGCTGTCCAGACGCCGGAAATGCCCATGACATGGGATAAGGCAAGGGCGATGGGCACCACGGCTGCTCCCTGGACGATGGCGATGGCCGTAGATATTTTAGTGTGGCCTGTGGTCATGTAATAATACATGGACAGGAAGGTCATACTCGTCCCGACCAGGCTGAGGGAGAAAATGCGGATGGCGGAGATGCCCGCTGCGATGTCGGCACTATGGCGAATGCCGAACAATTCCAAAATCTGGGCCGGTGCACCTTCGAGCAGCAATGTCGCTACGATACTGGCGATCATCAGGGTGATGAAGGCGCGCCTGACGACGATACGGACACCGAGGTAATCCTTCTCTCCGTACAGGACGCCGACGATGGGCGTCATCGCCTGTGCCGCCCCGGAGATGAACATGGACACAAAGGAGAGGCAGGAGAGGCAGACCGAAAAGGCGACCATGCCGGATTTGCCCGCCACCGCCAGAACAATGTGGTTAAGGCACAGGATCTTGAAGGTGATGAGGATGGAGCCTATGGCTGCGGGGAAGCCTGTCTTCACGATGGTTCCCAGTTGGCACAGTAACTCAGGCACGCGGGTGAGCGCGACCGGGACCAAACGCAGGGTACGTGTTTTACCGACACCGTACGGCAGCAGGCAGAGCGCGCCGATCATATAGCCGGAAACCGTTGCCAGGGAGGATCCGGCGATGCCCATATGGAGGGGGCCCATGTACACAACATCCAGGGCCAGATTGACCAGGTTGGAGACAATCAGGACGGTGGAGGCGAGCTTTACCCGCGCGTCCACCCGGAGACAGTATGCCAGCCCCGGTATGCTGATGATGAGAGGGGTGCCGTACATGAGCACGCTGACGTAGGATTTCACCAACGGACTGAGGGACGGTTCCCTGGTCAGCAGCTGGATTATATCATCGATTAATGTTACCTGCCCCGCCAGCAGGAGTACGCTGATGACAGCCATGAAGAACAAAACCGTGGTAAAAACCGTGTTGGCGTAGTCGGGATCGCGTTTGCCCTTGGCGATGGAAATAAGGGTCGCCGCACCAAGTCCGAGGCAGACGGTCACCGTGTTGTAGCCCATCACCAGAGGCATGACGAGGTTGACGGCGGCCAGCGCGTCAGCGCCAAGCATGTTGCCGACGATGATGCTGTCTACCACGATGGACATGGTCAGTGTCATGGCCATAAGGATAGTGGGGATGAAGAATTCCCAATACTTTTGGTCCATCAGGACGCTGCTTCTAGTGTCTGTTTGTTCGAAGCGGATCATATCAGCGTAGTCCGGGTTAAACGGCCACGAAGAGACGTTCCGCCTGGTCGGTCTTCATGTTTGCGAGTTTGAGCAAAACCAGCCCCAGTTGCGGATGACGCATGGTCAGCGCACGGACGTCTGCAAGCGACAGCTGGAAACCGTAGCTGTCGTCCAGTGATTCCACCGAATTAATCGCATCCGAATCTTCGAGTACGGCCTCCTCACCCGTGCAGGAGCCGGGGCCGCCGACACGGACAGTACCCACCCAGCCGTTGATGTTGTGACGATAAGTTTCGACCATGCCCTCCATGAGGACGCGAACGCCGTCTACCGGGCTCTTTTCCCGTTGTAGTAGCACACCCTCGGCGTAATACTCCGGCTTGATGCGGGCGGCTATGTCGGTGAGCGCCTGCGTGTTTAGGCTGGAGAAGCCGGGAATGGCACTGATGTTTTCCATACGGTCCCGCAGGGCGTGTACGACGAATAGGCGCAGATCTTCCGGCTGCGGTCTTTTCCAGACGAAACCACACCGCGCAAGGAGGCCGGTAGATCGCTCGACGCGGGTGACTGTTGTGGTCTGGGTGGGCTGGGACAGCCAGTCCTGCCAACCGAGGTGCAGCAGAATACGCTCTACATACTCGTCAAAGCCGGGGCATCCGGCATGCTCGGCAAAAAAGTCGATAAAATCATCAAAGGGCAGACGCTCCAGACGCAGGCCGATCGCCGGGCTGGAAAGCGCTTCAGAAAGAGACAGCAGCTGCGGGTTGTGAATGTGGAAGGTCTGCCCCGCCAGTCCGGGCCGGGTCATGAGCGTGACAATGGCTTTAGCCGACTGGTCCACGTAGGAGATATTACGAACGTCCGTGAGGTCGGGCGCGGCGCCGAGATTGACGTAGGCACGGATCTGCTGATAGAAGGCGTTGTCCTCTACGTTGTGCTGGAACACGCCGGTTTCTGAATCGCAGGCGATGTTGCCCGCGCGGTATACATTCACCGGAAATCCCCCGGCACGCAGCTTTTCCAGGGTGACTTCCGCCAGTAGTTTGGAACGGACGTAATTATTGCCTGATCGCTGTCCCATATCCACATCGAACTCCGTGAACAGAGCCCGGCTGCGGCCTTCAATCATGCCGCCACCGATAGAGGTGGTTGAGATATGGTGCATGACCTTTGGTGTGCCTCTTCGGGCAAAGTCCGCCAGGTTTTCCACGCTGGTAACATTGGCGGCCACAAAGACCTCCCAGTCGCCGTAATGGCTGGTGAGTGCCGCCGAGTGCAGGATGGTGTCCACTCCAGCTTCAAGCCTGTCGTAAACCACTTTCTCCATCCCGAATCCCTTGATCGAGAGATCGCCGGTCTTAACCTCGACACGGCCGTCTCCATCATCGGCGAGATCACGTTCGAAACGGTCCGAATAGTGGTCGGCGAGCCGCCGATAGGCCGCATCATCATTTTGTGCTCTGATAATGACCGTGACCCGGGCCTCGGTGTGCATAAGCAGCTCGCGGAGGAGGTAGATACCTAGAGTCCCCGTGCCGCCGGTGAGCAGTACGTGGCCAAGCTTGCGGACAGATTCGGTGTCGAGGGCTGCGTCAGCCTCACAGCCCTTTTCGTAGGCGGCGAGTTGATCTGCGAAAGCCGCGTCTTCTTCGGGAGGCACAACCAGTTGTTTTAGACGGAGCAACCGGGCGGAACGGCCGATCTCCGCCTCCTGGAAATGGTTCGCCTGGTCCGCGATAGAGGTGTGGGCGAACAGGTCGGAGGCCGAGATATCGAAGCTCTCACTCAAATCGGCGAGCAGGGCAATGGCGCTCAGCGAATCACCGCCGATATCATAGAAGGAATCGAACAGGCCGAATCCCCTGTGGCCGAGAACCTTTTCCCACGCTTGGGCGATGCGGGCCTCCTTGGGTGTACGAGGTTCCAATGGGCCTGCGGCGGTGGACGTGATCTCCGGACGCGGCAGCTTGCCGCGATCGATTTTGCCGTTTGGATTGAGGGGCATTTTCTCGAGCTGAACGAGATGGGCGGGGACCATGTAGTCCGGCAGACAGTTCCTGAGAGCAGCCTTTATCTTCTCCATGTCCAACTCAGCCGTGGCCGTGCAGTAGGCCGCCAGAACCTTGTTGCCGCTGGGTTCCTCCAGGGGCACCACGACGCACTCAAGCACCGGATCCATTTCTTTGATGCGGGACTCGATCTCGCCTGGTTCCACGCGGTAGCCGCGAATCTTCACCTGGAAGTCCATACGCCCGATAAAATCCACCGTACCGTCTTCCAGCCATTTTCCCTTGTCACCTGTGCGGAACATGCGCTCACCGGACCGGAAGGGGTCATCTACGAAATGCTTGTCCGTCAGTTCCTGCCGGTTGAGGTAGCCGCGCCCGACCTGGGTGCCGGACACGCAGATCTCACCGGGTACGCCTATGGGGCAGAGACGACCCCTGGAGTCGAGGATGTAGATGTTCGTGTTGGCCACGGGCGAGCCTACCGGCGGCTTGGACATGATTCCCGGGACATCGTAGCTGAGACATGCCATGGTGGTTTCGCTCGGCCCGTATTCGTTGGTGAGGCGAAAATCGCCCAGACTATACGACTTGAGGCGGTCACCGCCCACCACCAGATATTTGATTGAGCGCATATCGCACATGTGCATGAACTGTTCGGCGAACTGGGTAGGGAAGTGGGCGTTGGTGATGTTGTTTGCCATGAAGTACTCATCCAGCTCTCTGGGAGAGAGACGCATATTCTCAGCGATGACATGCAATGTGGAGCCTGACGCCAGCGGCGCGAAAATCTGGGCCACGGAGACGTCGAAGCTGAAGGCGGCAAAGGCGGCGCATCCGGATTCAGGAGTCATCCTGTGATGGCTGGCGTACCAGTCGATGAAGTTGACCATGGAGTGGTGCTCGATAAGGACGCCTTTGGGCTTGCCGGTTGAGCCGGAGGTGAAAATGCAGTAGGCGAGTGCGTCACCGCCTTCAGCCAGCCCGGGATCGGTGTCGTCCGCAGGCAGATCACCGTCAATGGTGACGGAACCACAGTCAAAATTGATAGCGGCGAGCTGCTCCTTTGTCCCAACAACACAGGGGGCACCGGTATCTTCAAGGATAAACGCCACCCGGTCGGCCGGATAGTGCATGTCCAAACCCACATAGCCGGCACCGGCTTTGAGGGCGGCCAGCATGCCGATCACCGGCCATGTGGAGCGATCCGCCACCACGGCGACGATGCGGTCCCTGGCGCCTCCGGCCTCGGCGATGGCGCGGGCGGTGCGGTTGGCGCGCCTGACCAGTTCTGCATAGGTCAGGCTGCCGTTTTCCGCCCTTACTGCGATGTGGTCCGGCCGCTTTTCGGCGTGCGAGTCAATGGCCTGGCACACCGTCGCCCACTGCGGCGGCGGTGTTGGTCTCGGGTTGAACTGTTTGAGCAAGGCCCCACGTTCCTCGGGGCCAAGTACCTCTATGGCGCCGATCTGAATATCGGGGTTATCGGCCACGGTAGCGAGGATGGAGCAAAGGTGTCCTGTCATGCGGGCAATGGTGTCTCGCCGGTAGAGGGACGTCCGGTAATCCATTTCCAAAACAAGGCCCTGGTCGTGCTCCTCCACGGCGATGGAGATGTCAAACTTGGCGGTGCCGGAACCCAGAGCGCTGATTTCGGCTTTTAGACCATTGAGTTCAAAACGGTGTGCCGCGCCGATGTTGCGCATGACAAAGTTGATGTCAAACAGCGGATGCCGCCCAGGTCCCCGATTGGCCCCGAGGTGCTCGTACAGGCTCGATATCGGATATTCGCCGTGTTCATGGATGGCCAGCAGCTGTGCTTTGGTTTCCTCCAACAGACAGGCAAAACTCTTGTCGCCCTCGGGCCGGATGCGCGTGGGCAGGGTTCGCACGAACATGCCGACGATGCCGGCGGTCCCCGCGTGGTTGCGGCCGCTCATGCTGGTGCCGATGCAAATGTCCTCGCTGTCGGACCAGCGTCCGGACAGGATGGCGATGGAAGCCATCAAAATCTGGTGCAGGGTGGTTCCCCGTTCTCTCGCCAGCTTCCGCAATGCCCCGGTAGTTTCGGCATCAAGCTGATGATGATAGTTCGCACCTGTAAAATCCTGATGGCTGGGCCGGGAAAAATCTGTCGGCAACTCGGATTCCGGTGGGCCGTCAAAAAGCTCATGCCAGAAGGACTCGTGTCCAGCCTTGATCTCTTTTTCCCGGCCGGCTTCCCAGGCGGCCACGTCTTTATGCTGGATAGGCAGCTGCTCAAGCATCTCCCCGTTATAGAGGGCAAACAGCTCCCGCAGGTAGATTCCCGTGGAAACGCCGTCAAAGACGATGTGGTGAAAGTCGAGCAACAGCCAGTGACGGCCATCCGTGTGGGCCACCAGTTTGGCATGCATCAGCGGTGGCCGCGAAAGGTCGAAGGGGCGTACAAAATCGGCGGCAAACGTAGACGGATCATCGCTATCCGTCTGGCTGAAATCGAGTTTGAGGTGAGCGTTTTCGGTGATGCACTGCACACACTTGCCTTCTTTGATCATAAAAGATGTGCGTAGCGCCTCGTGCCTTTCCAGGAGTGCCAGTAAGGCAGTGGAGAGACGCTTGTGGTCAAGAGGACCGTCAAAGGTGATGCACAGCGGTATATTGTATGCCGTGCCGATGCCCTTCATGCGGCTCAGCAGGTAGAGCTGCTGCTGGGAAACGGTCGCCGGGTAGGTGTCCGCCGGCTCGGCGGCCGGGATTATTTCCCCGGAAAGTGTCCCGCTCTCGAGCCGAGCTGCCATCAACCTTGGGGTGGGGCATTCAAAAATCGTTGAAAGGTCGATCGTATAATCGAGCTTTTTTTCTATGGAGATCTGCAGGGCCACCGCGCGAAGGGAATCTCCGCCGCTGTTAAAAAAGTTGGCTTCCACGCTGATCTTATCCCTGGTCAGGATTTCGGCCCATGCTTCGCACAAGGACTGTTCCAGCGCAGTCTCCGGGGCTTTATATGTCTCATTTTCCTGCATTGACGCCTGGGGCTCCGGCAGCTTTTTCCGGTCGATTTTGCCGCTGGGATTGATCGGCATGGCATCCAGTCGCATCATGTGCGCCGGGATCATGAAGGGCGGCACCCTGCCGTCCAGCCCCTTTATCACAGTCTCCGGCTCTACGTTGCCACAAATATAGCCGCACAGGTAGACGTGACCGGCGCTGTCCTTGAAATCACCGACCGCGGCCTCTTTGACGCCGTCGATGGAGAGCATGGCATTTTCAATTTCGCCAAGCTCTATGCGAAAGCCGCGCAGCTTGACCTGCCGGTCCATGCGGCCCAGGTGCAGGATGTCACCCTCGGGCGTCCAACAGGCCAGGTCACCGGTGCGATACATGGTCTCATCGGGGTGAAACGGATCGGGCACGAAACATTCGGCGGTCTTGTCATCGCGCTTGTGGTAGCCGCGCGCCACCCCCGGGCCGCCGATGCAGAGTTCACCGCCGTAACCCGGTGGCTGCGGGTTGCCGTAGGCGTCCACAATGTACATACGGAAATTGGCCAGTGCTCGACCGATGGGGATGTTGTCCTCAAGGTGCGTGACGGGGTGCTGGGTGGCATAGATGGCGCACTCGGTGGGGCCGTACAGGTTGATGAGCCGGTAGTCCCTTGGCGTGAAGATACGCATCTTCTCGCCGCCGATGGCTATTTGTTGTCCATGAAATCCATGAACTGCTCGCCGAGCTGAGTGGTCAAAAACGACCAGGTGATGCCATTCCGCTCGTAATATTCATTGAGGTGGCTCAGGGAAAGGCGGATTTCCTCCGGAATGATATGCAGCGTAGCGCCACTCATCAGGGCGGAGAATACCTCCAGCAGGTTGGCATCGAAGGAGAAACTGGCGTGTTTGGCAACCTTGTCATCCGGGGTGATATCATGGCCCTGGATGGTCGCGTGGATGGTATTGCAGATGGCCCGGTGCTCCTGCAGGACGCCCTTTGGCTTGCCGGTGGAACCGGAGGTGTATATGGCCACGCACAGGTCATGGGGAACATTGCGGTTATCCACCGGAGAGTCGTCGGGGTCGTAGATGGCCGGATCATCCATGTTGACCACGAGGGCGTCCCCAAAATCTTTTTCCTCGATGAAGCGGGGCTGGGTGAGAATCAGCGGAGCGGCGATGTCCTCCAGCATGAACTGGATGCGGGAATCTGGGTACCCGGAATCGATGGGCATGAAAGCGCTGCCGCTCTTAAGGATAGCGAGATGGGCGATGATGATCTCGATGGACCGGTCCGCCAGCAGGCCGACCACTTTGCCCGGTCCCGCGCCCAGCGCCATAAGCGACCGGGCCAAGCTGTTGGCGCGAGCGTCGAGCTCAGCGTAGGAGAGCCTTTCTCCCCGGTAGACAACCGCGGTGTGACCGGGGAAACGACGTGTTATGTCGGCGATGCACTGGTGCAGAGTTGTTTCCACCTCCCAGTCGGAGCCGGTTTCGTTGAAATCGTAGATAAGCCTGCGGCGCTCGGGCTCGGAGAGGAAGTCGACATCCCGGACTTTAACGCCCGGATTCGCGATGCCTGCCATAATCGCCTGTTCGATGTGGACAATCAGCGCTTCAATACGCCATTTTTCGTACATTTTCTGATTGTAGACGACATGGAGATCGACGGTGGTGTCATCCATCTGCGACCGATGCGGATACGTCAGGAAGCAGGCCAGTGAAATCAGGGATTCATCATGGCGATGCGTGACGGTCTCCGCGTAGTCGGCATACGAGGTGCGAACCATCTCCACCAGGGTGCAGGAAACGAGGTCCGGCATCTCGCCAAATCGCTCGCGGAGATCAGCCGCCAGCCTGTCGTAGGGGTAGCGCTGATGGGCCAGGGTGTCACGGACGCACTGGCTGGCGTCGCGTACCAGATCAGCAAAGGTGGCGTCGCCGTCCACTTTCAGCCGCATGGCCGATGTGCTGACGTACATCCCTACGGAGTCGATGAGCTCTTTGGGATAACGGTTGGAAGTGCCCGTACCGATCACAATGTCGTCTCGCCGCAAGGTGCGGGCGAGAACGAGATACATGGCCGCCAGCACCACGCGGAAGGGGGAAACCCTGTTTTTATTACAGTAGGTGAGGAAAGCCTCTCCATTCCTGGTGCTGAAGCGATGGTCAAATGATGCCGTGGTCATTGATTCGGGAACCGATCTGCCGGAGATGTCCAGCGGCTCGGGGAGGGTCTCGAACAGCTTGTTCCAGTACTCCCTGTCCTCCTTGCAGTCGGCGGATTCAAGATATTGCTGTTCGGCATCAAAGGCGGTCTGGGGCGGCAGAGGCTGCGGAAACTTGACACTTTCGCCCTTGGCCAGCGCCTCGTATGCTTGGATGGTACGGCGGAAGATCAGATCGCTGGAGGTGCCATCCGCCAGAATATGATGATAGATGGAAAACATATAGGCCGTTTCATCGCCGACATCGGCGATCCCCAGCCGATACGGCAGAGCGTCCAACATAGGGACCGGTTGTTCCGCTTGTGCCTGTGCCCACGCCAGGTAGGCCTTTTCACCTTCCCGGGAGAAGTCAAGCATCTCAATCTCGGGATTGAGGTTTTCGTCAATCCGCTTACACGGCACGCCGTCTTGGAGAGTGAACACCACGTGCAGGCCGGCCGTCTGGTCGATAACGAGCCGCAGCGCTTTTCTCAGCCGCTCAAGATCAACCAGCGTAATCCGCAGGGATACCGGGACGTTCCACATGGGAGAACCGGGATGCAGCTTTTGAGTTAGATATATCCTTTTTTCTGCGTGAGTAAGATGGATGCTTTTATTCTGGTTCATTAAGTAACCCTGAAACTGGTGAAGTAGAGATGAGAAGGAGTCCCGGCAAACGAGAACTCATCATATCAAAAAACAGACCTTAAAGTAAAATGCGTGGCTGATTGATTGTGAACTAGTCGTTAATAAAATAAAAGTTTTTATGCGGGAAAATATTTTTAAAATGTCCTGCCTATGGCAGTATCAAGATAGAATGAGGTACGCCTATCGAAAAATACGGCTTGCAGCCTATATTGAAATCACTTCAAGACAGGAACATTTTTCGCTCCCATATTTAATATGGATTTTCGAAAGTGATATTCTCTCTCAAGTGTGCAACAAATCAAAGATGGAAACTTGTAAAAATACTCCTTCAAGGAAAATGGTATGGGTTGGAAGAATCGGAAAACTCGCAGCAGGTTTTAGCTCTATATTGCTCTGTTGGCGATAATAAGTGTTTCCGGCTGCTTGAGCTTCGGAATTGTCAATGCTGAGATAGATAACACCAAATTTTGGTCTGGTGTAAAAGACCTCGTATTACAAAAGGAAATTGCACACCTGCAATGGCGGGACTCTGTAACGACTCTTTTTACCGACGCTTAGAAAAATTCCCTTGACGCCCAGGCAGACAGGCATAAGTGCGGGCTCGGAATCTGGCTCCATCGAGGAACATAAAGAGGCTGAGACTAGGTTGCCTGAGACAGCAGTGCTCCTGCAACAGCTGGAATCTCCCACCGTGAACTGCACGAATCAATCAAGGCCATGCAGGCGGTGATTGACCGGAATGGCGGTAACAGGACGGAATTTCTGCCGGGTTTGCCGGAGGAGGCGCATGCGGTTGACCGAACAACCTATCTGAAAGTCGTATTTGTAAGCGGATCCCTGGCAACAAAAGGTAATTCAGCAAATTGCGGCAACAACTCATGTAAGAATCGTGCAGGATTAATGTTGCCATTAATCGCAGTTATGCAATGCGGCAGGGGGAACGGGATACAGAGAACGTCAGGGCTGCGGCCGACAATTTCTTCTGCTTCTTGAGTCGGTTTGCCTGAAAAGGGTCTTTCAAAGCAAGAAATGGACGGAAGTCTTGTTTGCCACTGCCGATAACTCTTTCTCAAATGGCAAGCTCAGGAGATTCGGAATAATTTGATGAGCGGGTACCTGATGTAGCGTTCATACAAAAAAAGATAAATAAAAGAAGTTGTGTAGGCGAGAAGTACACCTAAGTAAGGGCCGCAGGGTGGGAAAAAGAAATGTACCGCAATCGCAAAGACGACAATAGCCAGAATACCAAAAGTTGTTTCCTTGAAAAGGTTGGGGATGAAGGTACCTGCATATCTTCTATGGAGAATGAGAACCGAAGGAAGAATGGTTGTCGGAAAAGTCGCAAAAACGCCTGACCAGACAGGCCCTACAGTTTTCGCTATTGTAGTGACAATGATAATGATTGCCGAGGCAAATCCTGCACGGGCAATGAGGACAACCTTCCTGTTGGTAGCTGTTAAGGTGGGTTGTTTATTTGTTGTGGCTGTTTTTCTGCCGAGAAGCAGGGCAAAGAGTGGCATGAAAAGGACAAAGATAGCAAATCGTACCCATGTTTCGGGAAGAAAGTACAGAAGCAGATAGGCACTCAAAAAATAGCAGGTAAGGCCGGATACAGTGCACAGGGCAATGACGAGGATGCTTTTAGCAGCATAGAAGGTGTTACACAGGCGATACCCTAGACAGAAGGAAAGCATGGATAGGGTTCCGGGGATTGACCAAAGTGCGCTTTGCGATGCGAAAGCAGGTCCCTGTTCAACTCCCAGGAAAAAAAGAGCCAAACCGGCACCAAGAGGAAAACCCATAAGAACTCCGGCAAGGCGCGGACTTCCCCTTTCAGCCACAAGTGTTATGACGACAACCATCGCGGCGGATATAAATATTTTTATAATGAGCAGGAGCAAGGCGTCCATGTCTATGAACTATGTTAACCCGAAAAATTCGGGAACCCAAAGAGACAGTGCAGGAAAGGCCACTACGACAATCAGGGCTACCAGCATGGCGAGTACCATTGGCCAAACGGATTTGAATGTTTCCTCAAGCCGAATATCAGCTAGCTGGGTGGTGACATAAAGGTTCACCGCCACAGGAGGGGTGAATTGACCGATGGCGAGATTAAGGGTCATCATCACTCCAAACCAGACCGGATTCCAACCAAAATGGATCATGATAGGCATGAAGATAGGCAGGAATATATAAAAAATGCTGACGGCGTCAATCAGCATCCCGCCCACAAAGATAAGGAGATTGATAAGTAAGAGCACAACCCACTTGTTACTGCTGGCACTCATTAAGGACTCGGCGATTGTATCAAGAATTCCAATTGTTGATCCTGCCCAGGAAAAAAGTCCTGCAAAGGCGACAATAAGCAAAACGATGGCTGAAGCCTCGCTTGCCTCGACAAGAATGGTGTAGGTTTCCTTTAAGGTGAGTGAGCGATAAATAACAAAGCCCAAGAAAAGGCTATAGAACACAGCAACAACAGCGGCCTCAGTGGGAGTGAAAACACCACCATAGAGACCGCCTAAAATTATTACCGGCGCCAGGAGCCCCCAGAACGCCTCCTTAAATGTTTCAGCAATACTCTCTTTTTCTTCTCTGTTACCACTTTCGGGCCGGCTTCCATAGCCATGTTTTCGAGCTATCCATATTGCCGGGATAAGCAGGGATAAGCCGGCAAGAAATCCCGGAATTGCACCAGCTGCAAACAGCGCGGGAACGGAAGTATTCGTTATCGCACCGTAAACGATAAGGGCAATACTCGGCGGCACAATTATGGCGGTGGAACCTGCTGAAGCAATCAGTGCTGCGCTATAACTTTTGCTGTAGCCTTGAGCAAACATGGCGGGAATAAGAATTGCTCCGATGGCGGCTGCGTCCGCCGGGCCTGATCCGGAAACGCCACCGAAAAAAACGCAGACCAGAATGGCTACGATGGCAAGTCCCCCTGTTCTTTGCCCGACCAGGGCATTTGCAAAGCGGATGATGCGAAGGGATATGCCACATCGTTCAAGAATGAATCCTGCAAGCACGAAAAGAGGTATTGCCAGAAGAGGGAATTTGGCTATGCCGGCAAAGAAGTTAGGAGCGATAACTGCGGTGCCGAGATCACCAGCCCAAATAACAACAAAGGCGGGAATGGCTATGGCAATGGCTATTGGCACGCCGAGCACCAGTAAAACGAAAAAAGAGAGAAAAAGCAAAATTCCCATATCCATATCAGTTCCAACCCTTTATCTCATGATACGTGCTTTCAATAATTCGAGCGATGATAAGAGCGCAACCGACAGGGATGCATACCGTGTAGCTCCATTGTGGAATATTTAGAGATTCTGAAGTTATCTCCAGTAATCTTTCATCCAGAAGCTGCATATAGCCAAGGTAGCCGAGAACCCCGAAAAGAGCGATACTGAGAAGATTAATGACGACAACGAGAAAACGTTGCCAGCTTCTTGCCATTTTCTCTTGGAGAAACATCATACGCAGGTGTTTTTTGCGTCTAAAGGCAGAAGCTGTCCCAAAGAGTGTTAACCAGACAAGGCTATTGACTTCGAGTTCTTCTGTAAAAGCAATTGGTACCTGGAAAACGTAACGTGTGATAACTCCGGCAAAGGCGAGGATCGCCATCAGACTGAGTAAAATAGCACTCATCACTTCTTCAAAATGTGTGACGATCCATCCCCTTTGTATCTGCATGTGCCTTGATCTCAGCGGATTATTTTGCAGCGGCAATTGCAGCTTCAGCTTTTTTTACAAGGTCCTCACCAATTTCAGGTATCCATTTCTCATAGACAGCCTTTGTTTTGGCGCGAAATGAAGCTCTGGCTGCCTCATTCAGTTCAACTACCTCCATGCCGTTTTCACGTAAGGTCTCAAGAGCGCTGAGGTCCGGCGCAACCAGACCCTTGCGGACAACTGCACGCTGTGCTTCGCCTGCTTCTTTTGCTGCTTGCTTGACAATTTCCTGATCTTCCGGACTGAAGCTTGCCAAGGTTTGGTTGTTTACGGTGATTATGAGTGGATCGATAACGTAGCGCCAGATAGTGGCATATTTATGGAACTGCCAGATTTTCACAGGGATTTCAATGGCCACAACAGGATTTTCCTGTCCATCAACAACACCTTGCTGGAAAGCAATCTGCGCATCGCCCCAGTTCATATTGACGGGGTTTGCGCCAAGCGCTTGCATAGTATCGATAAAAATGGGTGTTCCAACAACACGAACCTTGAGGCCAACCATATCTTCCGGTGTTCTCACAGCGTGTTTGGAGTTGGTCAGCTCACGGAAACCATTTTCTCCCCAGGCAAGGACCGTTACCCCCTTTTTATGCAATTCATCTTCAATTTCCTTGCCGACTTCACCAGTGGTAACAGCATCAAGCGCCCTGTAATCCGGGAAAAAAAAGGGAAGGTTAAAGAGGTTGAGGGTCTTGATTGTTGTTGACCAGTTGATGGTTGAGGCAAAACAAAAATCCGCCACACCTTGGCGGTGGATAAGAAATTCATTGGTTTGCTTGCCTGCCATGAGTGCGGATGAGGTGTACACTTTGATATTTATTCGCCCGTTTGTTCGATCGCGGACAAGATCGGCAAAATGTGTAGCTCCTGCACCCCATGGGAGTTTGGGGCCTACCACCACACTCATTTTGTACTCATTTTTGTAATTCTTCGCCATAATTGTGCCTGGCAGGATTAAAGCGCACAGTACAATAGCCGCATACAACAGTGAACGTTTTAGCATACATCCTCCTGGAGAAGTAGTTTTCAGCAACGAAGCATATGAAGCTTTTTACTTAGCCATCCGAAAATTTAGGTTCTTACGAGTTTATCATTTATGAGTTAAAACGAAAAAACAATAGAGGAAATGATTTTGTAAGTCAACGCTTAAAAACCATGAATTTTATTCATTAAAAGTTGGATTATGCAGCTTTTTGAACGGTTCAACAACTGTCTGTAACTTTTTTGGAGAGGGTTGTCACTCACAATGGCGATGATTTCAAAAGGACAGGTCTTTGCACGGCGGTCTGATCATGTGCATATGGGGTGCTGGTGAACGGTTACCGACAGGTTGGGCGGATACGACGTTGTGGTAATGTATTTTTTCCGTAAGGACGAAAATAATTTGCAGATTTCTGGAAGATGTACCCATTTAAAGAGATGCTCTGAGTTTGCCTAAGAAAAATTATGAGTTAGGAATATCAAAGGATGACAATTGGGAATTGCCTCATTATTGTTGGTGAATTGTACCAATCAATTTCCTTATGAAATTCGTAATTCTCCTGCTATAAAACACTTGTGATTACCATCGGCAAGATCTAGTAGAGCAGAATATCATTAACTTGAGACTTCCTGACAGGGTAGGTCCGGCTGACGAAAGAGAAGTAGTCAATATTGATAATCTCGTAAAAACCTAAAATTTCAGATGGCTAAGTAAAAAACTTCATGTGCTAGGCGCAAAATTTCTATCATTTCGGCGTACTAGAGTACGTCGTAATGATCGAAATTTTGCAGCAACGACGCAGATGAAGACTTTTTACGACACCATCAATATTGATGGACTCGTAAAAAGCCCGATCTACTTCGTTGTAGGTCTGAAACGGCAATTAGCTGTACCATATGTACTACCTAATTGCCGTTTCAGACACTACGCCTAGTATATCGGGCTTTTTCCAGAGTCCATCTCAGCAACTTCGATGACTTTTTACGAGATCATCAATATTGGAGCAACTGCAAACGAGAGATCTCCAAAGAACATCTCTTAAAAATATAATAACAGCACTCCTACCTGAGATATCTACTGTACAATTTACCATCATCCCGGTGACTTGAGTCTTACTCTCAGTTCATGTGGGTCTGATGTCATAATGTGTCGGGACCCCTTCCTGTTGTCAAATAATGTGAGCCCAGATCTTACTTGCTTGTGGGTCGGAGCTTTTATCATTGTGGGCCGCAACAGATAGGGATTCTGTGAAAGGCTCACAAAACTCCACTGCCTATAGCCATTTGCGCTTCTTGAAGATGGCCAGCATGGTAAGCGCAATCGCAGCCATAATCCCCAGAAGCCCAAAATAGCCCCAGGTCCATTTCAGCTCCGGCATATTGACGAAATTCATGCCGTAGATTCCGGCGATGAAGGTGAGCGGAATAAAGATAGTTCCTATGATGGTGAGTACCTTCATAACCTCGTTCATTCGATTGCTGACGCTGGAGAGAAACGTGTCATGCATACCGCCGATAATGTCGCGATAGACTTCTACCAGGTCGATTATCTGGATTGTGTGGTCATAAAGATCCCGCAGAAATGGTTGGATGGACTCACTCATCAGAGGTGATGTGGACTTGCCGATTACTGAAGCGTTTTCCCGCAACGGCCAGACAGCCTTACGCAGAAAGACAATCTCACGTTTCAGTCGATGCAGCTCACTCATATGGGACGCATCAGGCGCGGTTAAAATTTCCTCATCGATTTCCTCAATGTGATCACCCATCTTTTCAAGGGCAACGAAGTATTCATCAATCACTCCATCCATTATCGCGTATACCAGATAATCAACACCTTGCCCCCGAATTTTTCCCTTGCCCGTACGAATTCGCTGTCTGAGCGGATCAAGCACATCACCACGACGTTCCTGAAACGAAACAACATAGTTTGCCCCCAGGATCAGGCTGATATTTTCATTCTCAATACCTTTTTCCTCTATGGAGTAGGTCAGCATTTTCAGAGCAAATAAAATGTAGTCGTCAAACTCTTCGACCTTGGGCCGTTGATTAGAATTGGAAATATCTTCAATTGTCAGCGGATGCAGGCCGAATAAGTTTCCCAGAGTTTGAATGGCTGAGACATCATGGATACCATTGACATTAATCCAAGTAATATTGGGACTGTCCTTGAAGCGTGCACAATCCTCCAGACTCGCCAGAGAAATTTCCTCAAGATGATCTCTGGAGTAATCAATGATGCTGATATCGGTTACATCTTGTTTTCGTTCTCCTATGAAAATCGGGGTCCCTGGAGGCATCCCCGATTTCTTTCCACGCCTGAACGCCTTTTGAGCTATAATTTTCCGCTTGGCTTTCGCTTTCATTCACTCCCTCGACATTGATTTTCAGTGAACTGCATTTTTAAAAATGTTTACAGGTACCACGCTATTCGAGCTTTTTGCTATCCCCGGTAAACAGCTACTGTTTCTCTCCCGGACCAAGGACTACAACCTCTTTTATCCAATTTATCCTGCATTGCCGCAACACAATTTTGGTTGCCCTCTAAGGTGGTAAACGCTGCAAACAGAAAAAGAAAGAGCGGTGAGGGGAGATAAAGTTTAGACGAGCGAAAGCGGACATCCAAAAAGATGGTCTGACTGTTCTTGTCATGGGAGAATGACCAGGACAAGAACAGTCAGGCAGTATCCGACATTGATCATTCAAGCCGGGCAGTACATATGTTCCCTCAAAACAAGAGAGTAAACGTGCCGCCGATCCTTGAAAATTGAGAATACCTTGAAAGGAAGAACTCAGAGCATAAATGGTGTTTGTTCTTCTTTCCAGGTGGTGAAATCTTTATCGATGGAGTTGAAAATTTCCAGAATCCTGTCTTTAGTTTCCAGAGTGTTGGCAACCGTTTCCTGTTCATCCAGCTCCTGCAGCCGAACTATGGCTGTATCTATTTCCGACCTGAACTGTTTCATCTTCTCCTTAAGTTCCATTTTGTGTTCCAACATGCCTCTTTCCGACAGTTCTTCAAGTCTTTTCAGATGCTGCCGCCACTCGGCTACTTTATCATCGATAATATCTTTGTAGGTCAAGGTTTGCATGTATTTCCTCCTTTTCTATTGATTCTGAAATCACCTGCAACGGACCAATGTAGCATGTCCTACCTTTTTAATATAACTCATAAAAGGGTGGTGGGCCAAAAAATCCGTGCTCTTTTTCAATACTTGAAGATTTAATTGAAGATTTTCTCCCTTTTTAACGTCCTTTCCTTGACAGGAGGCGAGTAGCCTTTTTAAGTTCCACAATCGCCAGCTTCCGCTGGGAGGCTTTACGAGAATGCCCTTCTTCCCCAGTTCATCGTTATTTCAGAAAAAATAATGCACGTAATACTAACTACATGCCTGTGCTTATTTTTCTGAAATGCCTCGATCCGAGAAAAATATTCCTATTCTCGGACAAGCTCCCGGGCAGTTCCCGATGACGAGGGAACCGGGTCGATAAAACGATAAGCCAGTACTTTAACAAGATCGCTCACGAAAAACCAGACCAGCGCATATGCCCAAACAAACAGCCCCCAACCCCAACCAATCGGAGTCATAAGAAAGCCGTACACGGCTATCAGTGTTGCCATAATCTGGGTACCAAGGACGGCCACCCATAAAACCGGCGAGGGACGTATGGACCAGAAGCGGCCGCGGGTACGTGCCAGAAAAATCGTCAGATGCCCGGCCACGGACAACATCAGATACATCAAGGTCTGGATGTGATCCCGGTCCAGATGATAGACCTGCTCCCCGAGATAAAACAGACCAAAAGCCGCGATAGGGCCGACAACACCGAGCACAGTGGCAATGCCCAATACCATCCTCATATTCCAGGCCTCGGGTTGATTTTTATAATGAACGTTATCATAGGCAATGGACAGGATGGCGCCGTCATTAAGGAGGGCAAGCATGACGATCATCACCGCGGTGAGCGGATAAAAATTAAAGATAAGAATAGCCAGCGTCATGAACAGCAGGACTCGCAGTGTTTCGGCAATTCGGTATATAGCGTAGCTGTTCATCCGTTGGAAAATATTTCGGCTTTCCTTAATTGCATCGATAATAATCGACAGGCCGGGCGTCGTCAGTACTATGGATGCCGCCGCCCGCGCCGCATCGGTTGCATCTGAAACGGCGATGCCGCAGTCGGCTTTTTTCAAGGCGGGAGCATCATTCACTCCATCCCCTGTCATGCCGACAATGTGATTTCGCTGTTGCAGCACATCTACCAGATGATATTTGTGTTCAGGAAATACCTGCGCAAAACCATCAGCCTCCTCTATAGACTTCTGGGTCGCGGCTGACTCCTGATGTTGTTCGACCTTCAAGCCCGAAGCATCGAGAATGTTTGTGCCCATCCCCAACTTTTTGGCAGTTTCCCTGGCGATCGCCAGCTGATCGCCGGTAACCATTTTAATGGCAACCCCCATCTCACGCGCGGTTTTTACCGTCGCTGCAGCGTCTTCCCGCGGTGGGTCAAACAGCGGCAAAACTCCGAGAAACCGCCATGCACCATCTTTTTCGGTTCGGGCCACTCCAAGTGATCGGTAGCCACGCTTGGCAAAATCACCTATTGCCTTCTCGACTTCGGGTCTCAGCTGATCGGAGTCCTCAGACAAAGCCAGAATAACCTGGGGCGCACCTTTGCTTACCTTGAACTCCTCGTCACCCTCCTCGGCTTTGACGGCCTTGACGGTAGCCTCGGTTCGCTTATGGACCGGGTCAAACGGCATAAAATGGACAATCCGGTAAGCTTGCAAGGACTCTTTGTCTGGGAGTCCGCTTAACACAGCCAGATCGATGATATCATTATTTTCGGCTCGCGAGGCAAGAGCTGCATACAATATAACCTGCTCCTTACTGACATTGCCAAGGGCAAAAGGCTCGGCCAGGGTCAGTTTGTTCTGGGTCAGAGTGCCGGTTTTGTCGGCACAAAGCACATCCACACCGGCCAGTTCCTCAATAGCCACCAAGCGGCTGACAATAGCCTTTTTAGCGGCGAGCAGACGAGCACCGACCGCCATCGTTACCGATAAAACGGTGGGCATCGCCACGGGAATTGCCGCAACGGTCAATACCAACGCAAACTGCAGAGTGGTGAGAATGCGATCGCCGCGGAAAATCGCCACTATGATAATCACCGCCACCAGAAACACAGCGAGCACGATCAGGTAATTGCCGATCTTCAGCACGGCCTTTTGAAAATGGCTGATCGTCTGCGCTTCCTGCACCAGATGGGCGGTCTTACCAAAATAGGTATGAGCGCCGGTGGCATAGACCAGCGCCTCGATTTCGCCCTGCCGGATAATCGATCCCGAGAATACCGCCTCACCCGGTTCGCGGTTGACAGGGAGCGATTCCCCTGTCAGGCTTGATTGGTCTACCTCAACGGCATCACCGTCCAGCAAACGGGCATCGGCAGGGACAATATCTCCCAGGCGCAGGCGAATAATATCCCCGGGTACCAGCTCGCGGGCGGCCGGGGTAATCCATTTTCCATCACGCTTCACCCTGGCCTTGACCGCCAGTTTCGATTTCAGGGAAGCTATGGCACTCCCTGCCTGATATTCCTCCCAAAAGCCGACCACGGCGTTGGCTATCAACAACAACAAAATGATGAAGAAATCCGGCCAATGGCGCACAAGACCGGATAATATGACAGCAGCTTCAATCATCCAGGGAATCGGCCCCCAAAAGTATGAAAGAAATTTAAAGATCGGATTTATCTTTTTTTCTTCAAGCTCATTAGGCCCGTATTCAACCAGTCGCTTTTCGGCCTCGGCCTGGCTGATGCCGTCAGGTGATGTGCGCAGCTTTTTCTGTACTTCAGAAAGCGGCAGTGTCTGTAAATCGTCCTTTACCTCGGTTTGCGAACCGGCAGGTTTTTTCGTTCCGGCTTCAGGTCCCATTACGGCTCTCCTCCTTTAAGTACCGTATAAATTCATTTCTTGTTGCTTAGAATGAATTTGAAAGTACTGATACCCGCAAAGCGCGGGCACTAAAGTGAGTCCCCGGGTTTTACGGGGAGTTAGGTAAATTTTCAGTAGTCTCTTCAAGGTAGGAAATTTTCTTAAGGGTTTGAAATTAAGTCGATCTTTATTGCCTCACTAATAGTGTAGTAATTGACGGCCCACCTTGCCACTCGATTCCTGCTTTTCCCGATCAATTTGAAGTTCTACTTTTCACTTTGGCTGCGGGTATTCGAGTGTTTCAATTGAAAAGCGTGAACGAACAGGGGCTGGACTGGTGGATCGAGCACATTTTTGCACACGACGACAGGAGATAACGAAATAATGCGCAACGTAGCTGTAAATTCAGCACAGCCCGCTGTGTTTTTCAAGCGGGACTGGATTAATTGCCAAGATCCGCCGCAGGGTGAGATGGAAAGAGAACATTGACCCTCAATCATGAGACTTCTCCGGATCACAGTTCCGTGCAAGCACTCCTCTGGCAACTTTATTGCAATGTGCCTTGAAAATTTTCACTATGCAGCACTTGTGCATCGTTTTAAACCGTCCATCATAGAGTTTACTTATGTTCCAAAAGACATCCCAATATCTCTCATATTCCTGAATGTCCCCGGCCTCTCTGCATCAAACCTCATGAAAATATAAGCACATTAACTCCAATACCAGCGACTTAATTCCTATATGAAAAATATAAAATATCTAATTCAGGGTTCAATACCCTGGAAACCCCTGCCGTTGATTATCCTGCTATTCTTGATGGTTATGGTGCAAAATCTTCAGGCTGTCGAACCGAATGCCAAGCTCTATTCGAAACAGGCCGTTGAAAGGGATGCCGCCTACGGCGCCCAAAAGCAGCAGCTTGAGAAAAAGATTGCAGCGGCAGTTAATGATCAGGAGAAACAAAATTACCTGGTACAGCAACAATTACTGAAAAAACTCATGGAGTTCCCCGACAAACCTGAAAAACAGGCAATTGACATACGAGTATCTGATCAGGATCTGCAAAAAGTCCTTTCCTGGAAGGAAGTTGAACAATACCTGGAGCGCTATATCAGGATCAATCAGGAGGAAAAAGTTTCTATCCAGAGTCTGGAAAATACCGGGAAACAGATGCAAACCCTGCATAACCGATTACTCGCACTCGATGAAAAAGACCCGGCCCAGGAAAATCTCCAGCTACAGTATGCTTTTCAGGTTCGAAAGTCGGCCCAGCAGAAGGAAATAGAAAAGCAGTTGAAAGCGGGGCTGGAAACTGCAAAAAAACAGTATCCCACTGTTTTGGGACACATCCATATCGATCAGGAAATGATCGAGAAACAGGAAATGCGCCGAAGTCAGGCAAAGAAAGTTTTGCAAGGCCTGGAAGATGAAAAAATTCTGGCGGCAGCGGGCGATGATGTGTTGATCCAACAGCAGGAAACCCTGTTGGCCGGATATCTTGGCCGGGAACTTAGCGACGATGAGAGAAAAGAAATGCATTATGGACAGCTCAAGCGCCTCAAGCAACTGGTGCAACAGCTCCACAAGGACGACCAGATTCTCGAAAGTAAAATTAAACTTCTCGAAGAGGATCAAAAAACTATCTGGTTTTGTCTGTTCGCCCAGAAACCCGACTTCTTCAAACTTTCCAATGCAGCCGGAGACATCAACAAACAAATCGACAGATTGAGAAAGAAAACCGAAAAAGCACACGGTCTGATTTACGGCTACGAAAAAGAGCTATCGACCTTACGCGGCGGCAATGCCCTGGTTGGTCCGAAATCGGAAGATTTGATCAACGCACTTGATGAAAAGGTCCGAACCGTCTTTACCCTGTTGTCAGCCATAGATCAACGGGCCGAGATGCTCGAAGAAAAGGGACGATTACTGGAGAGGACTATCGATCTCAAGCAATCCTCCCTCGGGTCCATGGTGACCAAAACCAGAGAGGCCACGGATAATATGTTTCAACGGGTCATGTATGTGTTGAAGTACCCGCTAGTCTCATACAGTGGAATGAATGTATCGTTGCTCCTTTTTCTCCAGGTACTCATTCTCCTTTTTTTCGGCATCGTTATCAATCGCCTGTACGGCCGAATGGTGCTGCGAATGGGCAATAAAAGAAACTGGTCCGAACAGACCATCCATCTTGTTCAGGCGGTGGGAAAGTATCCTTTTATTTTCGTTGTCGCCATGATCATGCTTTCAATTGTCGGGATAAACACCCGATCCCTGGCCCTGGTCGCCGGTGCGCTCTCCGTCGGCATCGGCTTTGGCATGCAGACCATTGTCAGCAACCTGGTGTCCGGGATTATCCTTCTTTTCGATAAATCGATTCGGCCGGGAGATTTTATCTGTCTGGGCGAAAATTCCACTTCGGGTGGATTCCAGGGAAATGTAGTGCAGATGAATATCCGGGCAACCGTGCTGAGAACCAATGACAATATAAATATCATCATTCCCAATGCCGACCTGATGGCTTCCCAGGTTGTCAACTGGACATATGCAGATGAGAAAATTCGTTTCAGAATTCCATTTTCCGTCGCCTACGGGACGGATATCGATCAGGTGAAATCGCTCATAAAGGAGGCTGTCCTTCGTTTGCCCGTCGTGCTGGCACACCCGGAACCGCAGATCTGGCTGGCAAGCCACGCGGAAAGTTCGCTGGCTTTTCTTGCTGCAATCTGGGTTGAAGGTCAGAATGCCAGACAGCCGTATCGAATAACCGATATCGTCCTGACCACCATCTATAAAATCTTACACGAGCACGGGATCGAGATTCCTTTTCCGCAACTGGATCTGCGGCTGCGCGGCCATGAAGCGCAATCGATGGACTTCATGGGTCTCTCAAATGCAATGGGGCCCAAACTGTATCGAAAAACCGCTGCGCAATAAAAAGCATCCTTTTAACTTGCGCAAACTCGTAAAAACCTTAAACTTCAGATGGCTAAGTAAAAATCTTCATATGCGAGGCGCGTAAATTTTCAATTATTTCGGCGTACTAAAGTACGTCGTAATGATTGAAAATTTGCAGCAACGAAGCAGATGAAGAATTTTTACGACGCCATCATAACTTGCGCAAAGCCTGCAGGACCTGCTGCGAAGGGACACCGTCCTCGACCAGTCCAGCCTGAGTCTGGAAGCGTCTGATTGCCTCTTTTGTTCCTGTTCCCAGTTGCCCATCGATTTCTCCGGAGTAATAGCCGTGCTGTTGCAGCCGCTTCTGAAGTTCGATTTTATCTTCGATACTGAGTGATCCGGCAGGTCTTGGCCAGGACTGCACCAAACCGTTCCAGCCGGCCAGCCGATCGGCGAGAAGCCCTACGGCAAGGGCGTAGGCATCCGAGCTGTTATAACTTTTAATGACAAAAAAATTCCTCAACATTAAAAAAGCCGGACCTTCTGTTCCCGCGGGAATTTTCAGCACGGCTTTATCTTCCGGTCGCGGAAAAGCATGGCCACTCGGCCGCTTAAAGCCTAGTTTGGACCACTCGGCCAGAGTTTTGGTCTGCCCCTCCAGTTGTTCTCCTCCGGTTGATGGAAGAATTATTTCGTAGCCCCAGGTTTTGCCGGTTTGCCAGCCGTTTTGAGCCAAAAGGTTGGCGGCGGTGGCCAGAGCGTCCGGAACGGAATTCCAGATGTCCCGCCGTCCGTTACCATCCATATCGACACCATAGGCTAGATAACTGGTGGGAATAAACTGGGTCTGCCCCATGGCACCGGCCCAGGAACCGGTTAATTGATCTTTCGTGATATAGCCGGCCTGAAGAATTTTAAGGGCGGCGATCAACTGGGTTCGGGCAAATTTTCCTCTTCTGGGATCACCATAGGCGAGCGTGGCAAGAGCAAGAGGGACATAATGCAGTCGATTCGTTTTTTCGAGGATGGCACCGTAATTCGTTTCGATGGACCAGATGGCCAGCAGGACCGAAGGGGTAACACCGAATTTATTTTCAATTCTATTGAGAGTTCGAGCGTAATATCTGCCCTTTTTCCTCCCTTTTTCAATAGCAAATGGATTGACCCGTCCATCCAGATAATCCCAGATGTCGATGGTAAACTCCGGCTGAAATGCTGCTTTTTTAAGAACATCGGAATCGATCTCCGTCACCCCGGAAAAAGCTGTATCCCACGTGGCTCTACTGATCCCTTCCTTATGGGCCTCCGGATAGAATCCTGCAATCCATTGACTGAAATCGTTGTTGCCGGTCTGGTCCGCCGCAACATTCATTAAGCCACCAGCCAAAAACAACGGGAAAAAAAATAAGACTATTTTTGATAAAACCTTTTTCACATCTATCCCCCCGGATATGTATTTACAGATAAGAGCGTCGTATGGATATTCCTTCCTACCTCTTCATCGTCCAAGTCAGCTTCCTTTCTCAGCGTCTCACGAGCGACGGTTCCGCCAATTGATTCGGAATAGCTTCTTACTGTAACGGGTTTGTGAAAATTTTCCACCTGTGATATTACAGCCTGCATAGCCGATGCTTGCCAAACCCCTCTTTTTCGAATATCCTTTTTTTCCATCGGCCTGCCGTCTGGATATGGGTGCCGATGATCGCTTATCAACAGGAAATACAGGAGGCTGAGTAACCATGAAAACCCAAATCTTATTTTCCATCTACGATATCTTCGACAAATGGAACAATGGGCTGGTTACAGCCTGCCTCAGGGGTTGCAGCAGTTGCTGTACCCAAAACGTGACGATCACGGCGGTGGAAGGGGTGGCAATACTTCGTTATATCTTATCTGAAGACAAGAGCCGATGGCTGGCGGAGAAATTGTCCTCTGCCCGCAGCCATCAACCACCGAGGATGACCACCAATGATTTTGCCGGAGCCTGCATTGAAGGCCGGGATGTTGATCCAGGTCACAGGGACAACCTGTCGGCCTGCCCGTTTCTTGAAAACAATCTCTGTCAAATCTACCCGGTACGGCCTTTCGGCTGCCGGCTTTTCGTTTCTACCACAACCTGCTCCATCCGGAAACCCGCCCAGATATCCGATGCCTATTTTGAAGCTACCACGGCGGTAAGCCAACTTATCGAACATCTCGGGCAAAGGGAATATTGGGGGAATATGCTCGATGTCCTCCCGGCACTCCTCGATATAAGTGAGTTCAGGGGGATAGCCGATCATGTGGATTCCGCCATGAGCATACAGGCCCGACTGCAAACGCTTACCGCAAAACCTCTGCCCGGATTTCTTCTCAGCGAGGAGTCCGCGGAAACAGCGTCATCGCTGCTGCAGACAATCTTCGATGCGGAAGTCAACGGCAGGAGGGTGGAGGATATCCTGAACGGTAATTGATTTCTTCTGTTGGTCCAGGGTAGTAGTAGGGAGTTGATGAAAGCGTCTAACGCACGGACAACATTGATGGCGTCGTAAAAACTCTTCATCTGCGTCGTTGCTGCAAAATTTCTATCATTAAGACGTACTCTAGTACGCCGAAATGATAGAAATTTTGTGCGCCTAGCATATGAAGCTTTTTACTTAGCCATCTGGAATTTTAGGTTTTTGCGAGATTATCAACATTCAGATAACGACAGAAGCGATTTTCCGGCTATTTTTGAAACAACTGTAGAAATTCCCCATATCCTTCGGTTTCAAGCTCTTCCACGGGAATAAACCTCAACGAGGCCGAATTGATACAATAGCGCAGGCCGGTAGGGGCGGGACCGTCATCAAAAACATGGCCGAGATGAGAATCTCCGATCGCACTTCGCACCTCAGTGCGCACCATCTGAAATCTCAGATCTTTTTTCTCTACGATATTACTGTCTACCAGCGGCCGGGTAAAGCTGGGCCAGCCGCACCCGGAATCAAATTTATCAAGGGAACTGAAAAGCGGCTCTCCTGAGACGATATCGACATAGATGCCGGCCTTCCTGTTGTCGGCATATTCGTTATCATGGGGAGGCTCGGTGCCATTTTTCCGAGTCACTTCGTATTGTATCGGCGTCAGGCGCGAACGTAATTCCTGCTCGGACGGCTTGATAAACCTTTTTTCCTTTGGCCACTTTTTCCAGGCTTTTTGCAGAAATCCTGCTCTGCCGGAACCGATTTTATAAGCCTCATAATGTGCACTGTTTTTCTTGTGGTAGTCCTGATGGTACTCCTCTGCGGGATAAAAGGGCTGAGCAGGGCGGATAACCGTTACGACCGGCTTTTCAAAAATACCTGATGCATCTAGTTCCGCCCGTGATTTTTCAGCGATTTGCTTCTCCTGCTGATCGTTGAAAAAAATGGCGGTTTTATAGTGATTGCCGCGATCGGCAAACTGACCACCCGGATCAGTCGGATCGATGGCTTGCCAGAAGGTATCGAGTAACTCTTTAAAGGTTATCTTTTCAGGATCATAGACAACCTGAACAGATTCCAGGTGTGCAGTCCCGCCGCCGGCTACCTCCTTATAGGTTGGATTTTTTTCATTTCCCCCGCAATATCCGGCAATAACATCAATCACCCCCTCCAGTTGTTCAAAGGGTTGTTCCATACACCAGAAACAACCACCCCCGAACACTGCGGTCTTATGTTTTGCAACCACGCTATCTGCGAATGCGACAACAACCGCCGCCGTCAGAAACAGAACAGCCACCAGTATCAAGATATGCACAACGTCCTCCTTGTAATGTCAAAGGTTGAACCGACACTGCCGATACCCTGGTAATACCATAGGCATAGGGACTGCTCCAATCAAGATTTCCCTTGAATCCCACTCTTGCAGCACCATTAATAGGTGACATATTCGTAAAAACCTGAATTTTCAAATGGGTAAGTAAAAAGCTTCATATGCGAGGCGCGCAAATTTTCAATCATTTCGGCGTACCAGGGTACGTCGTAATGAATGAAAATTTGCAGCAACGAAGCAGATGAAGAGTTTTTACGACGTCATCAGTAGGTTATAAAATTGACCCGTTCACTGTGCCTGTTTTTTGCTTGTCCGGAAAAGTTTTCTGTTTCAAAAAACAGGTTCGATTGCTATAGTGGCCACCATGAAAAAGCAAAATAATACCAAACGAACCAAGTTTATTTTTGTTACCGGCGGCGTACTTTCTTCACTGGGGAAAGGGCTGGCTGCTGCAGCCATCGGGGCACTGCTCGAGAGCCGGGGACTAACGGTAACCTTTCAGAAACTGGACCCCTATATCAACGTCGATCCGGGTACCATGAACCCATTCCAGCACGGCGAAGTATACGTCACCGATGACGGCGCCGAAACGGATCTGGATATGGGTCACTATGAGCGCTATACCAGCGCGGTAATGGGCCAGAAAAACAATTACACTTCCGGCCGCATTTACTATTCCGTTATCACCAAGGAACGACGCGGTGAGTATCTAGGCGGCACGGTTCAGGTTATTCCGCATATCACCGATGAGATCAAGGCCGCGGTACGCCAGCTTGACGGCAGTGTCGATGTGGCCATCATCGAAATCGGCGGTACCGTCGGCGACATCGAAGGATTGCCGTTTATCGAGGCAATACGCCAATTGCGCGGTGATCTGGGCAGGGAGTATACCTTGTTCATTCACCTGACCCTGGTGCCGTATATCAAGTCCGCCGGCGAAGTAAAAACCAAACCGACCCAACATTCGGTGCGCGAACTGAGAGCAGATGGTATCCAGCCGGATATCCTGCTCTGCCGGACGGAAGTTCCTCTGGAAGACAGCCTGAAAGCCAAGATTGCCCTCTTTTGCAATGTTCCGCAGGATGCCGTCATCACGGCAATCGATGTTGATACCATTTACGAACTGCCCCTGCATCTCCATAAAGAGGGCCTCGACTCCAAAATCCTTGAACTGCTCAATATATGGACCGGCCAGCCCAATATCAAACCGTGGGAAGAACTGGTGCAAAATATCCAGAATCCCAAAAACGAAGTCACTATCGCCATTACCGGCAAATATGTTGATCTGACGGAGTCGTACAAGAGCCTTCACGAAGCGCTGGTTCATGGCGGACTAGCCAACGGCACCAAGGTTCATCTGGAATATATCAGCGCCGAATGCCTTGAATCAAAAAACGTCGCCAGCCTGCTCGACAGCTGCGACGGTATTCTGGTTCCCGGCGGTTTCGGCAAACGCGGAGTTGAGGGAAAAATCAAAGCCATCAACTACGCCCGAAAGAACAAAGTGCCTTTTTTTGGTATCTGTCTGGGGATGCAGCTGGCCGTAGTGGAATTTTCCAGAGATGTGCTGGGTCTTTCCAAGGCAAATTCAACCGAGCTGGATGAGACCACCCCGGATCCAGTCATTTATCTGATAAAAGAGTGGTTTGATTACAGAACGAATCAGGTCCAGACCAGGGACGAGGACTCGGATCTCGGCGGTACTTTGCGACTGGGTGCGTATCCCTGTGTGTTGAAAGAAGAGACCAATGCAGCCAGGGCCTACGCCCAGCCTGAAATTTCCGAGCGGCATCGACACCGATTTGAATTTAATAATGAGTACCGCAAGGAGCTCGAAGCCAACGGCCTGATAGTGTCAGGCACCTCACCTGATAACAATCTGGTTGAAATTGTTGAAATTGAGGATCATCCATGGTTTCTCGGCTGTCAGTTTCATCCGGAATTTAAGTCCAAGCCGATGAAACCGCATCCGCTGTTCAGGGATTTTATCAGCGCAGCTCTTGCCCACAAGCAGCGGGGATAAGAATGGCTGATATTTCCGTTGCCATCGACACCCCTTCCGGCACCCCCTACATCATTGGTACCGGTAAGCCATTACTGCTCATCGGCGGTCCCTGCGCTCTTGAATCGGAAAATCTGGCCAGAACCGTTGCCGGAACGATGCAGGAAATCTGTGATCGTCTTGGAATTTACTATGTTTTCAAGGCGTCCTACGATAAAGCCAACCGAACCTCACTTACTTCCTATCGCGGGCCCGGCCTGGAAAAGGGTCTGGCGACACTGGCCAAAATCCGCGAGGAGCTCGGTGTACCGGTCATTTCCGACATCCATGACGTAACCCAGGTTGCGGCCGCAGCCGAGGTACTCGATATTCTGCAGATTCCCGCGTTTCTCTGTCGCCAGACGGATCTTCTCACCGCTGCCGCAGAAACCGGCAAAGTCGTCAATGTCAAAAAGGGGCAATTTGTCTCACCCTGGGATATGGAAAATGCGGTGAATAAAATGCGGGGCGTCGGAGGCCAAAAAATTATGCTCGTTGAACGCGGAGCAAGTTTTGGTTACAACAATCTGGTGGTGGATATGCGCTCCCTGCCCGTTATGCGCTCGTTCAACTGTCCGGTGATATTTGACGCCACCCACTCCGTGCAGCTTCCAGGCGGTGCAGGCGGTTCATCAGGCGGCCAACGGGAATTCATCGGCACTTTGAGCAGGGCGGCGATTGCCGCGGGCATTGACGGACTTTTCCTGGAAATACATCCCAATCCGGACCAGGCACTTTGTGACGGTCCGAATTCGATTCCCCTTGATCAGGTTGAAGAGCTGCTTGTGCAACTGATCAGAATACGAAACGCAGTTAGCTGACTATGTCCGACCAATGTTCGAATTCTCCCGGAGGGTATCCCTCCGATTGTGAGATTCTCGAAGGATACCGAACCAGAGCCCGGGAACGGGAAAGCCGGGCGGATGACCCACATCGCAAGCAGGCTCTGGCCAAAGCCAGGGATATCCAACTGCTGCTGCTTGATGTGGACGGAGTGCTCACAGACGGCACCCTTTATTATTCAGGCAACGGAGAAGAGAGCAAGGCGTTTCAACACGCAGGATGGTTTTGGTTTGCGTCTTTTGCGCGAGGCCGGTCTTGAGGTTGGTGTCATTACTGCCAGAAAATCGGAAGTTGTTGCCAGACGCGCCACGGAACTTAAAATGCACTACATCTACCAGGGCATCAAAAATAAGAATGATGCGTTCAAGGAAGTAGTGAAAGCTTCCGGGCTCAAGCCCTACCAAGTTGCCTACATGGGAGATGACTGGCTCGATCTGGTGCTGCTCCAGCAGGTTGGACTGGCTATAGTTCCCGCCAATGGTGCCAGGGAGGTAAAAGACATCGCCCATTTCGTAACCGAACGTTGCGGAGGCGCCGGTGCCGTTCGTGATGCCTGTGACCTTATCATCGAAGCCAAAAACCTGCTCATGGGACTGCTACAAAAATACAAAAATAGATGAAATTCCATCGCAACACAATCTGGCTTATCCCCCTGTTCTTTATCGTTACCTTTCCCCTCTGGTCAATCCCGGTCGGCAACTTTCTCGCTCCTCGAAGCAGTTTTGATCCCACACCAAATACCGAACAACCCGACAGTCATCAATTCAACATGGACACGGTGAAGATTCTGCAGAATCAGGATGGCAAGAAAACCGCGCTCATACGAGCCAAAAAAGCCCACACCGGCAAGGATCCCGACCTGATTATCATGGAGAGCGCCAACGCGGATCTTTTCGATGTGGAGGGCAATATCACCCATGTCGTCGCCAACACGGGAAAATACAACACCAGCAGCAAACTGCTGACGCTGATCGGTGATGTGGTGGTCAACAAAATCCGCGACAAGCAATTCCTCTACACCGACCTGCTCTTCTATGACAGTGAAAAACGGACAGTCAAATGTCCTGGTAAAACCAGGCTTGAAGGCGAAAATATGGAGATCAACGGAGGAAGTCTCGATTATGACATTAAAACTGAAACCTATGTAATAGGCAAAAGGGTTGAATGTACCATCAACGGCTTCATTCAACCATAACCTCTTCGCATCTCTCGATGTAGAAGCTGTCTCCCTCGGCTTTCCAACGAATATTCACATTCCAGAGCAACATCCCGAATCCGCTTTTATTGCCTTTCTGGCTTGCCGGTCTCGGATCGTGGCGAATCATATCCTCTACCAGACTCCGTAAATCCCTTCCGGTCTTTTTTCGATAGTTCGCACAAAAAATCCCGGAGCTTTCGCTGAAAACAACGGTTACCTCGGGTTTCTCCCCATGAGCGTAGCCGCAGGAAGCCGACTGAATACAATCACTGTAGGGGATATAGGGTTTTATATCAAAGACAGGGGTTTTATCTAGAAAATCAATGCCGGAGAGTTCCAGGACATACCTCCCCCCGATTGTTACGACTGCCTCAAGTCTGACAACAGATAAACCGAGATGATTCGGCCGGTGCGGACTTCGGCTGGCAAAAACACCTACCCTTTTTTTTCCTCCCAGCCAGGGCGGCCTGACTGTTGGCTTCCATCCCTCTGCAACTGTCTGATGAAAAAGAAAATGCACCCAGATATGAGAAAATTGCTCCAAGCCGCGCACCATCTCTTCTCTGGCAAAAGCAGGAAAAAGTTCCAGTCGGGCTGTTGCCGATTTTACCATCCCCGGCTGTCTGGGAATACCGAATTTCTCAGTGAAACAGGAACGTATCGTACCAATCGGGCTAATACGGATACCTTCTTCAACTGTCACTATCTCTTGCTCCATTGCCTGTAACCCATTTTCCGATTTCTTTTCCAGCTTGCATCAACTTACCGATTTCAGTATCACCCATTTCTTTACATACACGGAACCCGCCATGGTAACACAAATAGAAACAAGGTTGCAACCCTGGCCCTTGCCCTGGCCTTAGCCCGGATAGCTGTAATTCTACCTTGTATTCGCTTGCCGGATGCTGCTGTCGTATGGTATTTGTCATATGATCACTTGCTGCAAACTCATCTGTGTCAGATAAAAACAAGACATTGTTCCACCGACCTCCCGGCGAGGATTAATTTCCCAGATAAGAGGTAACCCATAATGAAAGTCGGCATAATCGGCCTGCCGCAAACAGGCAAGAAAACCTTGTTCCAGGTTTTGACCGGAAGCGAGTTAAAAGAACAGACGGGTCCTGCTAAACCGATTCCCGGAACAGCGGAAATACTCGATCCGCGTTTTGACCGGCTGGTCGCCATGTACAACCCCAACAAGGAAGCCAGGGCTCGTATCGAACTGGTTCTCCTGCCGAAAATGGAACAGGAAACTATAGCTAAAGGTGACATCTTCAAGGAAATCGCCGACGTTGACGCCCTCTGCCATGTGATCCGCGCCTTTGAGGATGATGCGGTCTATCATGCCGAAGGATCGGTCGATCCGATAAGAGACGCGGACATGGTCAATGGCGAGCTGATCATGCACGACCAGATCTTTGTGGAAAAACGCATCGCCCGAATCGAGGCGGCATTGAAAAAGATCAAGGATGAAAAACAGGCAGCAGAATTGGAACTAATGCGCAGGATGCTCGAACATCTTGAAGCCGAAAGACCACTTCGATTGATGGAGTTCAGTGAAGAGGAAGAGCTGCTCCTTCGCAGCTATCCACTTATTACCAGAAAAGAATTGATTTTGGCCTTCAATGTCTCGGAAGATCAGGTAGGGGACGAGACACTCCTGCAACAAACGTCCGAGCAGTGCAAACAAAATAAAATTGAAGCAATGCTCGTTTCAGCCCAGGTAGAATCGGAGATTGTCCTGCTTGATTCCGAGGAGGAAAAAGCCGAATTTCTTCAGGATCTGGGTATTGCCCAGCCGGCCCTGGAAATCATGACCGGCCTCTGCCTGAAAGCGCTTGGTCTTATTTCTTTTTTTACCGTGGGAAAAGATGAAGTAAGACAATGGCTGGTTCGTAAAGACTCCCCGGCCCCGGTGGCTGCCGGCGTTATTCATTCCGACCTGCAACGCGGTTTTATCCGGGCGGAGGTGATAAAATATGACGAGTTGATGGAATACGGCAGTGAGGCGGAACTGAAGAAAGCCGGTAAAATGTATCTGCAGGGGAAAGACTATATCGTCACCGATGGAGATATTTTGAACATTCGATTTAAGGTGTGAGAAAACTGATGCTGACTCCCGGCAAAGACGGCTGCTTCTTCACGAAAACCGGTTGTCAGCAAAAAGGATTTGCGCACCCTGCGGCTGCTGCTCATTACAGCTCTATAAATTCCGGATCGTCCGGCAGGTAAACAACCTGCCACTCCTCGCCCTCGTGATCGAATTCGGCAATTTTTTCAATATCCATCTTGAGATATCGACCTTTCCCCTGAATCGCCACCTGACCGTCCGCCAGCAGGATCTCCCCCTCGCCTTCGAAGGAACGTTTACCCTCCGAGATAATTCGGGTGAGCACCCTAACCTCGCCATTGATCGGAACCGGTTTTCTGAGCTTCATGGAAAAATCAACCGTTACCCCCCAGATGTTGCCCGAATGAGCGAGCATTATCGCCCTGCCGATAGTCTCATCCAAGATGGTGGCGGCGATCCCGCCATGTAAACGACCGGGATACCCCTGATGCTCATCAGAGGGTTGGAAGATTGCCATAAGCTGACCGTCCTCGAGTTCATAAAACCTGCTCTTTAATCCAAAACTGTTGTTCATCCCACAGACAAAGCACATTTTCGAATTTGGCTGCTTTTTGGTTACCTTGACACGCATACCACTTATCTCCAGTACAGGTTGGATTGCATTCGGTTATCCGGATGTTTGTCATACATCTTCCCAGACAAACCAATCTATTTTTCACAGTAATTCCGGGGAATAGTCGGTGGACCGTTCACCAACATTTCGGCGATCGTGAGTTTAACTTTCGGCAGAAGATGCCGTTTATTTTGCAGGAATTCATTTTCCAGCAGGGCCAGTCTTCTCAACAGAGGCGTTCTTTCAACACTGGGAGACGGCTTCCGGCCATACCGGACATCGACGAGCTCCCGGCAGCGAAAACACCCGGGAAAACGCAGTGTTTGGCCATCGGGCCTGGTCATGGTCGCCGGCACGCCATGGGTACGACAAACCAGAAAACGATATTTGTATAAAGCACAAAGCCCTTCTTCGTTTAGGGGGCACATTATCTGGGGCCGGATTCCAGCCTCCAATTCCCTCTCACATTGCTCAAGATAGGAGGTGGCCCTGGCAAACAGTGTTTGCTGCCTTTGTAGCGCAAGTTGCCTGATGCCGAGTTGGAAATACGCCCATTCCACATAGGTGTGGTGGAGGAAATAGGAATCGCAGCAGTTATCGGGACAGCCACTGCAGGAAAAATCCAAAACCCCGGCCACCCTCTCGTACTCCTGCTGGAGCTTTTGGTAAATATCTTCAAGCTCACTTACCTGCTGTCTAGAAAGGATAAGCTCTTTCATGGCATCTTCTCCTCAAAACACTGGACTTGATAGGTTTGGATTTCCAGCTTTCTCCGCCGCCAGATATGTTGGGGTAAACCGGCTTTGAGGCAAAGATGGTCCAGGAATTGCTCCGGGGAGGGAAGTTGCCGCCAGACCTGAGGCAAAAAGGTGGCACTTCGGGGACCGTCCCGCAGGGTCACTCCATCGATTTCGGGACGAAGTTTGGCCGTCAGCTCTTCCGCATCCTTGTACTCCAAAGGCATTGGCGGGGTAAGCACGGAAATGTCCAGATGGACATTGGGCAACTCCTCTGGAGAAAGAGGCGGAAAACGGGGATCATGAAAAGCTGCATTGATGGCATTATCCCGGACTCCCTGCCAAAGGGCGCCAACCGGTTCGAGATTACCGATACAGCCCCTGAGCTTTCCGGCTATTTTCAACGTAACAAAGGCGGCAGCTCGTACCGACAACCCCGGTTCCTCGGATTTGAGGGAAACCGTCCCTGTCTGCATTTTTTCTTCAAGGGCTTTCCTGGCCAGCTTGAGCAGATTTTCACCCTGGTTTTTATCTAATAAACCTGCCATCTTACCATTCAACTCCCAACATCAAGCAGTTTATACCACTACCGATTCCAAGCAGTGCACCTTTTTGGCCAGGCTGAAAAACGTCCTGCTCCATCGCCATTGCCATGGTAATGGGAGCCGAGACCGAGCCGACATTGCCAAGGATTGATAATGTCTCAAAATTTTTTTCAGGTGTTAGACCTAGCCGCTCAAAGAGCAGTTTCGCATGGGCCGAGCCAACCTGATGGCAGAAAAACCGGTCGACGTTTTCAGCTCGCCAACCGGGTTTGGCCGCAAATTTGTTCCAGGTCATCTGGGCGGTTTCAACCCCCCGATGTAATAATTCTTCTGAGTTCGTCGCCATCAGGATAGTGTTTTGCCCATTCCGGCCGCCATGGCAGAGATCCGAATGTGTCGTGTTCGCCCGCCAGGCGCCATGTACTAAACGTGGCCTGTCCTCACTGTCTTTTGTTCTTCGCATATAGAGCGCGATTGAACCGGAACCGATGGTCAGCGAGGCAAAAGCCGGTTTTATAGTCTTTCTGCTGAGTGTCGTATCTTCCTGCAAGGCTAGAAGTGTTGATTCGAGTAACTCTTCGGCTGTTTCTCCGGAAACGACCAGGCCGTTTTTCACCTGACCAAGTTCTATCATATTGGCCAACATAACCATACCATCCAGAAAGCCCAGACAGGCGTTGGAGATATCAAAAATCAGCGCGGAAGAAGATAAGCCAAGTTTGTCATGAACAAAGGAGGCGGTCGCCGGCTCCATCATATCCCGGGATACGGAGGTAAAGATAAGACAATCAATATCTTTTGGATCAAGCCCCGCTGTTTCAAGCACCCGTTTGCCGGCAAGGGTGCCGGCCTCGCTTGGTCTTGTCCCCTTTGGCCAGAGACGCCGCTGCCGGATTCCGCTCATCAGTTCCAGCCTGCCGGGCGGCAGATGCAGCCGTTCGTAAACGGCGGATAGGCGATTTTCAATATCCTCGGAAGTGAGAATCCTTGGCGGCAAGGCGTAGCCAAAGGTATCCAGACAGACATGGGAAAAATGTATCATAAATCTTTGTAATAATTTAAAACTATGATCATACAACGCAGTGGCTTTCCTGCACACGGATACGCCGACCATATAAAGAGTGAAGTAATAACAAATCGCGGCAAATACCGGAAAACTGAAACAGCTCTTGCTATCCGGCCATCTCAATAAGCTCCAACTGCCGGAAGACTTGTTCCTTGGTCACCGGCCGTTGTATATAACCATCAAGTCCACGCTCCTGCAACTCTCCCTCAATCCCGGTATCCCCGATGCCAAAGATCCGGGTTCGCTGACCGGAATACTCTTCCAGCTTTCTGATTATTTTCACCGCTTCCAATCCTTTAAGCTGCGGGGTCGAAAGATCGAAAACGATCAGATCGAAATGAGAAAGAGATGCTTCATACATAGCCGACCGTCGGGTTTCGGCTAGAGTAACCTGCCATCCCGACTCAATAAGGGTGCGCATCAAAACATTTTGGCTCTCCGGTTCCGCGTCCACCAGCAGAACTCTGCTGGTTAAAAATTTAACCAAGATGTTAATCAAGGCGTTTCTCTGTACCGGTTTGGGCAGGTAGTCATCCATGCCTGCCTGCAGACATTTTTCCCTGTCCTCCGACATAGCCAAGGCGGTAAGAGCAATGATATTGACATGTCCGCCATGTTTGCTCTCATATTTTCTTATCTGTCTGGTGGCCTCGAGGCCGTCTATATCCTCCATCTGAATGTCCATGAGGACCAGCTGATAGCCTCCGGCACAGGTCTCGGCTACCGCCTGCCGCCCATTGACGACGGATGTGACCTCCACCCCCAGCTGCTTGAGAATTGTCTCAAGAAGTACTCTGTTGATGTATTCGTCTTCGGCGAGAAGTACCTTGGCACCTCTCAGCGCATACGCCACTTCTTCTTCAATGCCTTCGAGCGTCGCATTAGTCTTTTCTTCAAGAGCTGAAAGATCGGCCACCTCCCTGAAAGGAAGGATAAACCGAAAGGTAGCTCCATGCTCGTCGCATTCCGCGCTGATCTCTCCCCCCATAAGCTTGACAAGCTGAGAGGCGATAGTCAGTCCCAGTCCGGTTGTTCCCATGGAGAGTGGCAAGGCAGCATGGGATTTGGCATTCTGCAGAAAATAGTGGTTGATAAAATCGAGTTTATCCGGGGCGAGACCACAACCGGTATCACGAATACTAAAACGAAGCAGGATGTTATTGGCTGTATCATATCCGCTATTTTCAATATTGATATATACCCCGCCCCTGGTGGTGAACTTGATGCCGTTATTGACCAGATTCGTGACAATCTGCACCAACCGGCTGGAATCACCATGAACGTTGGCAGGAACATCGGGCGCCAGCGTACAGTCAAGCTCTATACCTTTTTTTTCGGCGGACTGGTTCAGGACATAGAGGTCATGGTCAAGACTCTCCTTGAGATTAAAATCTTCCGATTCGAGCTCCAGCTCCCCTGTTTCTATTCTGGAAAAATCAAGTACTTCATTGACAACTACCAGTAACCGGTCAACCGAGGAACCAACCATTTCCAGATACTGTTTCTGTTTGGAAGTCAGTTCTGTATCGAGAACGAGTTCGGTCATCCCGATAATGCCGTTCATTGATGAACGGATTTCGTGACTGACATTTTCCAAAAAGACGCTTTTAGCACGGCTGGAAAGTTCCGATTTAACTAAATCGACCTCGCAGGAACTCTGTCGAGCAGCACCATTGGCACCAATAATTGCCTGTAAAGTTCTTTTCTTGAGCAGTTGGTTGGTTTTTTTTTCTTTTGCCAGCTGCACCTGAAGATTTTCAATCTGTTTCTGAAGTTTTTCAATTTCAGCCACCATTCCCCCTCCGATTGGTGTTTCAACACTCACTTCCTTTAGAATCAGGGTTTTTTTCCCCGCCCTTGTTCTGTAAGTTGCTAATTTTGTCTCTTAAAAGGATTTTTGCATATCCTTTCATTGTACAGTGAATAGCTGATATTTGCACGATCCCCTTTATCCCCATTACCAGATCACTCTGCCGGCCATTTTTGAACCTGTTTTATCTGACCTGTTCTCCTGAATTCCCAGCAGCTATGGATCTTTTCATGCCTGGAAAAATCAAAAGGAACGGACTCTCGGGAAATATCCTTTATGTCATAGAGTTCGTGCAACTTTTCCTCGAGTTTAAATCGCCGGAAATTCGTTGAAAAAATCAGGCACCCACCTCTTTCCAATCGAGCCATGGCCAGGTTGATCAATCGCGCATGATCTTTCTGGATGTCAAAAATCCGTTTATCTTTTTTGGTATTGGAAAAGGTCGGGGGATCGACAAAGATCAGATCGAAGGTAGCACTGGATTCTTCCAGCCACTGTAAGCAATCGGCTTTCTCAACCTTGTTCCTGAGCTCTGATAAACCGTTCAACGCTAAATTCATCTTTGTCCACTGCAGATAGGTGGCGGAAAGATCGACCGTTGTCGTGCTCGCCGCACCTCCCAGTGCCGCGTGGACAGTTGCGGTTCCCGTGTACCCGTAGAGGTTGAGAAACCTCTTGCCCTTGGCTTCCCTGAATATTTTTTTACGGACAGGGCGATGATCAAGGAACAATCCTGCATCGAGATAATCGGTAAAGTTTACCAGAAAGGCGCACTCGCCCTCCCTTACCTCATACATCTTTTGGGTGTTGCCCTTTTTTTCATATTGCTTCGGCCCCTTTTGACGCTCTCTTGCTTTCAGGAAGATACGATTTGACCGAACGCCTAGAACGTCCCTGATATTTTTTATCGCCATTGCCATTCTTGCGGCGGCAAGCTGGGGATCGATGGTTTTTGGCGGTGCATATTCGTGAATGAGCACCCATTTGCCATAGAGATCTATGCTTATATTGTACTCCGGCAGGTCGCGGTCATAAATCCTGAAACAGCAAATATCTTCTTTTTCGGCCCACTTAAGAAATTTTTTGAGATTTTTTCTCAGTCTGTTGCCGAATTCGTTGTCGGTATCTTCGCTTTTCTGCTCAACGGGAAACCACCTGAAATCAGCCTCTTCCCCGGCAACTGAGCCGGTAAGCAATCGGCAGGGAATAGAACCGTTGTAGAGTTTATACTTATTTTCCCAGGCCAGGGTGAAGCTGTCGGTCAGAGACGGATTGGAAATAAACACTCCGGCTTTCCATCCGGCAAACCGCTGTTTTGCTATACGGCCAAACGCTCTGTATAAGCGGCTTACCTCTTCCGTCTCCGACAGGCGTTCTCCATAAGGAAGATTTGACAGCAACATCCCTTGTTTATCCGGGGAGCGAAGAGTGGCGAGTTCAGCCTGTTTAATCTGAATATGCTCCGATAGCCCGGCCTTCTCAAGGTTTTTTCGAGCGGCACTGACAGCCACAGGGTCACAATCGTAACCAAGCATCAACGGCCAGCGCTTTTCCAAGCCCCGTTCCTCCCTTTCCAAAGCCTCTTCGACCAGACGGGCCCAAAGGTTCTCGTTATGCCCCAACCAGCCCAGAAAACCAAAATAACTTCGAGATAGACCAGGAGCAGAGTCCCCAAACATTAAAGCCGCCTCAATGAGCAAGGTGCCTGTACCGCACATCGGATCGATCAACGTTCCGGTATCCGTCGGCCAGCCGCTCAAGGCAACGATTGCCGCACCAAGGGTTTCTTTTAAAGGCGCCTTGGCCGCCGCCGCTCTATATCCCCGTCGATGCAGGCTCTCTCCCGATAAATCGAGTGAAATAACGGCTGTTGTCCCCTCAATATGGGCATGAAGCTGAATATCGGGCCGGCTTGTCTTAACCGATGGCCGTTTTCCCGTCCGATTTCTGAAGCTGTCCACCAGGGCATCTTTTACCTTAAGAGCGGCATAGCGACTATGGGTAACCGGCGATTCCCCCGAGATGGTGCAATTTATTGCAAAACTTGTCTCTTCCGCTAGATGTTCCTGCCAATCGACTTCCAGACATTTTCGATATAACGTCTCCTCGTCTGCAATGGGAAATCGGGCTAATTGCATGAATACCCGTGAGGCAAAACGGGACCACAAGCAACAGCGATATGCGGTTTCGAGGGGACCTTTCCAGCTCACAACACCATTGGCGCAGCCGACATCCTGTCCACCAAACTGCACTATTTCTTCTTCCACCAGCCGCTCCAATCCACTGGCACAGCCGGCAATCAGGTCTAACATTTTATTATCTCGCATATATCCCGGCCCCCGGAATTTTTCATCGGACAGCCCGTTGGTTTAATTGTGTTGCTATTACGGATGAGAAAAAGGTTTACCGCCGTTTCTCTTTAATCGATTACCATTATCACCTGCGGGGGGCAACCTGAAATGAATAATGATTTCCTGACAATTTGCTCTTGACCTCTTTTGCAATACGGCTAAAGTAGGAAATCTCCATAGTGAAATTGTTGTGCTTCTCTGCGCTTTCATGCAATATGCATTGTCATCCGACCTTGATACCATGAAAGATAGCGCTGGGAAACTGGAGTTTCTATGATCCCGCCCCCTTAAAAAGATTCTTATTTGTACCCTTTGAGGGTAATATATGTCTTTAGAAAAATTATTATGATAGGAGTATTGTCATGAAACAAAAGCTCGGTAGAACTCTTGCTCTTTCAGTTCTCATAGGATCGTTACTTCTCTTTGGTGCCGGCTGCGGCAAAAAGACCGTTCTTCCGCCGGACGCCAACCGAGGTGCCATCGGATCCGATATGTCCGGAGGAAAAGACATTAATTATCCAGCGGCTGAAGGCGGCTTTTCCGAGAACAGCCTGCCGGTGGAGGGAAATTTGGATGATTCCACCCCAGCCTCAGTGATCTCTACCGCCGATCAAGAATCAGATGAATACAAGCGGGCGCATGGAAGAAGCTCTGCAAACCTTTCTCCAATCTACTTTGATTTCGACCAGGCCGGTGTAAGTCCAGCAATGACCGAGGTACTGGTACGCAATGCCGAGTACCTGAAATCCGTGCCTGGAACGGTGGTTATTCTTGAAGGCAACTCAGATGAAAGAGGCACAAATGAATATAACCTTGCCTTAGGGGAAAGAAGAGCCATCAACACCAAACAATATCTTATTAATCTGGGAATAGCCTCGGACAGGATGCGGACACTTTCCTATGGTGAAGAAAGACCTTTGTTTCTCGGACAGGATGAGGATTCCTACAGCTTGAACAGAAGAGTTGATTTTATTGCGAAGTAAGGAAACGGTCCGGTCCCCGAATTATCCTGTCGGGACCGGACCGTTAATCGTCGTCAGCCTTTTTTGCCCGCATCACCCTCAGTATCTCATCAACTACTTGCTGAACCGATATATCGGTGGTGTCAATTCGAACGGCGTCCCCGGCCATTTTTAACGGAGCCACCTTCCTTTCACTGTCATTTTTGTCCCGTTCAATAAGTGTAGTTAAAGTCTGCTTTAAATCCGCCTCAACACCTCTTGCCCGCAACTGCAGAACACGACGTTTCGCTCTCTCCTCAGGTTGCGCATCAAGAAAAAATTTGTAGGCGGCCCGTGGGAAAACGACAGTACCGGTGTCTCTACCCTCGGCGACAATATTTCCCTTTTCCCCATAAGCTCTCTGGATTTCCGTCAATACTTCCCGAACAACTGGAATTGCAGATACCTTTGACGCCACCATGGCCATTTCCATGGTTCTAATGGCGTCAGTGACGTCTTCACCGTTTATCAGCACCCCTACATCGCTCTCCTCGCTTGCAGCCGGAAGCAGTTCCAGTTGCAGGATAGCCAGTTTTTCCGTCATGGAGGCGGTATCATCGAGACTGACCCCCTGTTGCAGAAAGTATAAGCCAACCCCTCTGTACATCGCGCCGGTATCCAGATAAGTGAAGCCGGTGGCAGCGGCTACCTTCCTGCTTACTGAAGATTTGCCAACCCCGGCAGGACCGTCAATTGTGATGATGTTCTGCAGCTCAGACATAACCGAGTTCACCGAGACACTCAGCCAGGCTCTTTAAAAAGCGGTTGTTCTCTTCTTCCGTGCCGACGGTAACCCTGATAAAACGTTCAAAACCATAGGCACTCATGGAACGGATAATTACCCCTTTATACAGCATAGCCTGGTATAGTTTATCGGCGTTGCCCCGTACATCAATCAGGAAAAAATTTGTCTGTGAAGCATAGCTTTTGCAACCAAGTTTATCCACTTCACGGCTGAGGTACTCTCGGCCTTTTGCGGTACGATCAATTGTCAGCTGATAATACTCTTCATCTTCCAATGCCGCCTGAGCCGCAACCTGAGCCAATTGGTTGATATTGAACGGCTGACGCACTTTATGCAGGCAAGCTGCCACTTCTTTTGCCATAAGCCCGAAACCAATCCTTAGACCGGCTAAGCCATATACTTTTGAAAAGGTTCTCAAAAAAACAACCGGACAACGTCCTTCTACGTTTCTGAGAAGAGAGTAGGTATCCACCTGCAGGCTTTTATCCATGAAATCGACATAGGCCTCATCCAGAACGACAATGACGTGTTCCGGGATGTCGCTTAGAAAGCGGTACAACTCTATCGGGGGAATGACCGTGCCGGTCGGATTGTTTGGATTATCCAGAAAAATAAGGCGGGTTTTCGTGGTTACCAGCGTTTTAATCGTCCCGATATCATGGTGCATTTCCTTGAGCGGTACCACATGGTTTATACCACCCCTTACCTGGACCATTTTCTGGTACATCAGAAAAGAAGGATGACTGGTAATAACTTCATCTCCTTCCTGTACAAAAGCTTTTACAAGAAATTCGATAACCTCGTTGGAGCCATTTCCTACTACAATTTCCGCCGGTGTAACTCCCAGTCTGTCTGCCAGAGCCTGCACCAGATAATAACATGAACCGTCCGGATACCTCTGCAGATTCAGCAACTCAGCTTGAAGGGCTGCAATCGCTTTAGGTGAAGGACCCCAGGCGTTTTCGTTTGAGGCGAGCTTAATGGAGTTTTTAATGCCGTACTCACGTTCCAACTCATCAAGAGGTTTGCCTGGAGGATATGGGATTATTGCCGCTATATAGTCGGGAATTTGTATTTTCAAGATGTCACCGCATGACAAAATTTTTCTTTAAAAGAAAATGTTTTAGGAATTATAGAGTAAACATTCACCAGTGCCCCAGAGGCGTACAAGCAGGCGGACGAGCTATAGTTTTCCTATGCATGGCTGCCTGATCGTGCGCATATGGCGTGCTGGTGAACGTTTACATTAAAGGTCCGGTTGCCTTTTTTTAAGTTCAAGCCCCTGCTCAAGATTAAATCCGGTTTTCAACAGCTTTTCTTCCTGAAAGTGGGCAGCCTGAAGCTGCACACCGACAGGCAATCCATCCGAAGTAAAGCCGCCGGGTACAGACATCCCCGGGATACCTGCAAGATTTGCCGAAATTGTTAGAATATCGGACATATAGACAGCGAGTGGATCTTCAGTGTTCTGACCCATTTTCCAGGCGGCTGTAGGAGTTACCGGAGAAATAATTACATCGCAGGACAAAAATGCCTTTTTGAAGTCATTGAGGATGAGGGTTCGCACCTGGGAGGCCTTTTTGTAATAGGCATCGTAATATCCGGAGGACAGCGAGTAGGTACCTATCAGTATACGCCTCTTCACTTCCGCACCGAACCCTTTTGACCTGGTCTGTTTATACATTTCCAAAAGAGTGTCGGCCTCCATGTCCCGATAACCATACAGAACACCGTCGTATCTGGCCAGATTGGAACTTGCCTCCGATGGAGCGATCAGGTAGTAAACCGCAACACAATATTCAGTGTGTGGTAAAGAAACATCAACAACATCGGCACCTTTTTTTCTCAGAACATCTATGCTGTTATAAATTACCTTTTTCACTTGGGTATCAACACCTTCGGTGAAGTATTCCCTGGGGATGCCAATTTTTAGCCCTTCAAGTCCATCTGTTAATGACGCTGAAAAATCCGGTACTTCCTGTTTCACCGAAGTCGAATCCATCCGGTCATAGCCACTGATGACATTCATCAACAGAGCGCAATCTTCAACAGTTCTGGACATGGGGCCTACCTGGTCAAGAGAAGAAGCGAAAGCGGTAAGACCATATCTTGACACCCTGCCGTACGTAGGTTTCATCCCGACTATGCCGCAGAGCGACGCCGGCTGACGAATCGACCCACCTGTGTCTGATCCCAAGGATCCCGGACACTCGAGGGAGGCTACAGAGACCGCCGATCCTCCGGAAGATCCACCGGCGACATAGCCCTTTTTCCAAGGATTTCGAGGGACACCAAAGGCACAGCTTTCCGAGGTCGATCCCATGGCAAATTCGTCCATGGTGGTCTTACCGAGAATTACCGCACCTTCTTTCTTAATTTTTGTCACCACGGTGGCATCGTATGGAGGGACAAAATTTTCGAGCATCCTTGAGCCGCAGGTGGTTATCAGCCCTTTTGTGCAGAGCAGATCTTTAACCGAAAGGGGAATGCCGCACAATTTTCCCCCCTTTCCCGCTTTTCTGTCCCTATCGGCATTTTCAGCCTGGGATAATGCACCTTCCCTGTCCAGGTTCACAAAAGCTACCACTTCCTTATCGATTGCATCTATCCTGTCCAGACAACTTTTGGTGAGTTCAACCGAGCTGAGCTCACCTTGCTCCATTCTCTTCAGCGCCTCACTAATGGTCAGTTCGTATGGCTTCATTCAAACCTCAAAAAAAAACGGACAGTGAACCTGTCCTGTAGTGTATTTCCAACTCCTTCAATGAAATTCTTTTATCAAAAGAATTTCTAAGGTATTAGCCCCGATGGATGGAAAATAAGTCGGGACTCTTTTCAGTATCCGTGCTTTGCGGGTATAAAAATACATTGGGATATACTAAATAATCCCCGCACAGCACGGGGATAAGTACCTTGAGGAAATTTTTTTCCAAACAGCCGGAAAAGAATTTCTAAGGTATTAAATAATTTTTGGAACCTGGAACATCACGCCATCCTGTTGTGGTCCGTTTTTTACGGCCTCTGCCTGAGATAACGATTCAGTTTCCAGATCTTCGCGAAAAGCGTTGTTAACCGAGAAAACATGGGAAGTAGGTATTACCTGACTGGTATCCAGCTCATCTAGTTTAGCCACATATGACAAAATATTATCCAGCTGCCCGGTCATTTTTTCCAATTCCCCGTCCGTCAGTGTAAGTCTTGCCAGATGGGCGACATGTTCGACTTCTTTTTTGTTTATTTTCATAAATGATAATCTCGTAAAAACCTCAAATTTCACATGGACGCCATCTTTTATAAAAGCTAAAAATACTAACCGTTCAGGTATATGTTTTCCAGATGTTCCCGTGTAAAGACATCTTTGGTCGGAGTAAAATTAGTTATGCTTCTGGCAAAATACTCGACAATATCCGTATCAAACTGCGTTCCACTGCACCCGTAGAGTTCTTTCACCGCTTCATGCAGGTTCATGTTTTTCCGATAATTCCGCTTGGACGTCATTGCGTCATAACTGTCTACGACTACAAGTATTTTGGTGAGATCATCAAGTTGGTCTCCAGTCAGTCCGTCCGGGTAACCCTTTCCATCAATTCTTTCGTGATGGTGCCGGATTATGAATTGTTCTCTTTCCATAAATCCCAGCGGTTGAATAATGTTTGCTCCGACACTTGGATGCTTACGGATTAAAACCCATTCATCCTCGGTCAATTTACCCGGTTTCTGAATACAGGAAAGATCAATGACCAGCTTGCCTATGTCGTGAAACTGTGCCGCCCTTCTTAAAATAAGAATTTCGTTTTCGGTAAGCCCCATAGCCTTACCGAGCATTAAAGCATATTCCGTGACACGCATGGTGTGACCGGCGGTGTAATAGTCCTTTTCCTCCATGGCATTCTGGAGGCTGGACATCAGTTGGACCGTAGCTTTTTCCAGGCTGTTGCTATAGGTGAGTAACAATTTATTCTGTTCTTCCAGCTGAACTGCCTTTATTTGAATATCATCTTCGAGAGCCGCCTTATATTGCCGCTCCTTGAGGACATACATTCTTTTCTCGATAGCCCTGCGTATCTTGACGTTAAAAATATCAAGATCTTCAATAGGTTTGGTGAGAAAATCATAAGCACCTAGATTTATGGCTTTTACCACATAATCCATCGAACCGGCACCGGTGAGGAAAAGGACGGGAATGTCATAGTTGAGCTTATTCAACCGAGCAATGGTTTCAAAGCCGTCCAAATCGGGCATATTGATATCAAGGATGATAACATCATAACTGTCGTCAACCAGATCAATGACCTCTTTGCCACCGGAAGCCGTATCAACACGATGCCCGAACATTTCCAATATCTTGGATAAAGTGGTTCGAACCATGGCGTCATCATCCGCCATGAGTATTTTTGCAGGTCCTTTTCTCAAGATCTTATCTCCGCACCCCCAAAAAAGTTAGGGTATCAATCAAATCTACATTTTCCAGTATTTTTTTGCAACTTCTCTCACTCTTTCACTTGCAGGATGAGGACCTCGTTCATTTCCTGATTCCTGGTCGGAATCCTCATCGAAAAGATACGATGCATCAAACTTATTCTATCAGCAAGATAAGCTTGAAACCAGCCGAAATAAGAATCAAAGTTGAAGTATACCTTAAATTTTCTCGGACAAACAGATCGTAAACGTTTACAGGTCAAGGGTATACGAGCATTTTGCACTCCCCGGTGAACGGTTACAACGGAACAGCTGGATGATATAAAACAAAAAACGCAATTTCATCTGAATGAAATTGCGTTTTTGTACAAGAAAAAAATTAACTATTACATCGGAACAATCAATTTGTTCGTCTCCTCATTCCAGGTAACAATGAGGTACCAGGCTATCATGACGCTGCCTATTAGGAGAAGAGTAGGACCATAGCCAAGTACATCCGGCATATATACAAAAGAACCAAGCACACCATCAGCCTCAAATTCCTGATCCCTGAACCAGGCAGTCATAATTGATGAGCTGATTCCGAAAAAGGGTACAACCAACATCAGTTTGACTTGTCCTTCACCTACTCGCCAAAGAGTTCCTGAGCCGCAACCACCGGCAAACATTGCACCAAGACCAAAGATAAAGCCGCCGACAACACCGCCCCAGCCAAAAGTACCGCGTACATAGTTTGCAGTGGCCAGGACAGCTTCACCTTCCACCCGCATCGGAACCGCATATTTCAGCACTGCCGCTCCAATCGCAACTATACAGATTGAGAGTATAACCGATTTTGCCAGGGTGCAATCACCGGTCATGTGCGGTTCACGAAAGCCCTGGACCATGCACCAGCGTCCCCGTTGCATACTGTAACCAAGGCAGGCGGCGATGATTATCACACCGCTGAGAGAGGCCACATAGTCACTGTCTTCATTTGCCGCATAATGATATGAGGCAAAAATAAGTCCTAAAATTCCTAGTATTCCAAGTCCATAGACAACAACCGGTGGAAAAGTAAAGGTTTTTGATCCGCCATCTCCCCAGGTAATATGTTCCATTTCTAGATAGAGAAGCTTCAATCCCAGGATGACGCCAAAGACAAGACCTATCATCATGGTGAATCCATTAGCAGCCAAATTTCCTATGGCATTGTAAAAACCGCCGACATTACAACCGCCTGCCAACGTTGCTCCGACTCCCATCAGGATACCTGCAATAACGGCCTTTACCATTTCTCTGTAGGGAGGAATTCTTAAAGCAAAATCCTTACCGAGACAGGCGGATATAAACGCGCCCGCAACAAAACCTATACCAATCACAGAACCGGAATTTTCGAAAATAGACCGCGGCGCCTCGTCGTAATAACCGAATACACCTGCATCTGTGCCCAGCAGATTTGCACATCCATACATAATCCAATCGCCCCAGTTGCGGATAGCGCCGACAGCTCCCCAGGGTCTCCACCAAGCCATAATCATTACCGAAAAGAAAGCGACAATGGCTCCAGTCAGATAAGGATTCCATTCTTTCTCACATAACAAACTATACAGTTCCTTTACCTTGTTTTTAAAAACAGACCCATTGTTCATAGTACATCTCTCCAAGTTTAATCTTCTTAAATAGAAACATTGAAATCATATGGCAATTTTTTACACAGCCCTTATTTTTTTGTCAAGATCAACCGCTATTGCAAAAGTTTTATACTACAATGTAGTGTTTTTATTTTTCTTCACTTTTCAAGTAGTTACAATGTCAGACTTTTCGCTTCTTGACAGAAACAATATGCTACGGTATAGGTCATTATTGAATTAAATGAACGCTTAACAAAATAGAGTTTATATATGATGCTTGTGCGTCAATTAAACATTTAATTTTATTTTAGGAGAACAACAATGAGTGATTTTAAAACCGTCGCGGAAGGCGTTACGCCGAAATCGATACTCGATGCCAAAGGATTGAGTTGTCCGATGCCTCTTCTTCGTACCAAGAAGGAAATCGGCAAACTGGCTTCCGGTGAAATTCTCCAGGTAGACGGCACTGACCCCGGCTCCCGAAATGATATTCCCGGTTGGTGCGAACGCTCAGGACATGAATACCTCGGTGAGAAAGAAGGTTCTGGATTTATAAGCTTTTTCATTAAAAAGGGTTAATTCTTTTCTCTATTTTGAGTCTGGGTCGATTTTGGCTCGGCTACTAAAACATGGTATCTACTCTAAATACGGGGTATTGTCCTAATATCTCGTATTTAGAGTCTTTTTTATTCAAATAGTTATTCACCGTTTAGCCACCATTCTGTTGGAGGAAGTTAACATGGCGAAAAGTTTAGGTATATTTGTATCTTCACCCCAAAGCCTGAGGCATGCCATTGGTATTACCAAGGCAGCCAAGGCCAAGGGATCAAAAGTTAAAGTTTTTTTTACATGGAAAGCTACAACCTTATCAAAAGACCCCGCTTTTCCTGGACTTTGTGAAATAGCCGACGATGTGTCCATATGTGTTGACAGCTATAAGAAGCAAGGTTTTTCTGTTGATGATGTCCCTGCAGGCCTGACTGCCAAGAAAATGGCAACCCAAGCTCAGCATGGTATTATTATTGAAGATTTCGACTGTTATCTGAGTCTGTAAGGAGGCACTGTAATGGAGTATAAAAAAGTTTGTTTCATGTACAGACACCCGGATTACGCATTGGATGGAATACGTTCAGCGCTCGGTCTTGCTGTTGAGAATATGTATTCTTATGGCGTTGTCATGGATACGGAACTCCCGGAACTTGATGAATTGACCCAGGAAAGTATCGAAATGCTGCGTGATATGGAAGGAGAAATCTATTCAACCGTACCGGCCAATGTGGAAAAAAACGGTTTTGAGGCTCTCACCATTGAAGAGCTTGGCGAGAAACTTCGTGAAATGACCCATATCATCCCTTACGGAATAGTATAAATTTTCCAGGAGTCTATTTATGAAAATATTAAATATTTACAAGTCCGAACCGGATGAAACCGTGAAAAAGCTGGTGGAAATAGTTACTCGTGACAGAGAATCCGACAGTTTTGATCTCAATACCGATACCCCTGATTATGACACACTTGTAGATAAAATTTTTGAAGCTGACCAAACTATCTGCTGGTGGTGAGAAGTAGAGGACAAAGATAAAAAATCCGGTCGAACGTAAAGTTCAACCGGATTTTTTATAATCGTCCACCGGAAAGAGGAAATGTCAGCATAGCCCCTAAACTGTAAATGTTCAGTAGCACTCTGGCTATAGTCGGCCTATGCACGGCCGGCTGATCGTGTGCATAAGGTCTTTATGAACGTTTACGATTTTTTAACAGAAATTCCATAATAGCATCATGAAGAAGCGGTCTGAATGTTCTTATTGATTCAGTTGAATTTCCACTAATTACCCGGTTAGTCAGTAGTACAATCGCAATTCCATACCGAAGATCAATCCAAAAAGATGTTCCCGTAAAGCCCAGATGACCAATAGCCAGATCGGAAAAATAACTTCCGCTGCTGGAACTACCGATGGTCGGAGTATCAAAACCGAAGGCCCAGGAGCCATGTTTCTGAGCTAATACCTTTCTAAGATTTTCAGAATTATAGGATGGATGTTGTCGGACTCCCCTGTATTGCAATATAATATTCTCGCATATCGTCAGCACAGCCCGTGCTGTACCGAAAAGACCTGCATGGCCGGCCACTCCCCCCAAAGCCCTACAGTTATCATCGTGAACCATTCCACAAAGCCTCATTTTTGACCATCCGCACTCGCCAGTGTCGGCGTATACCTCTGATCCTTTTTGACACTTACTTGCAAAAAAAAGCCGGTTATTGAGTTTCAGGGGGGTTATTATCTTTCTTTCCCAAAAGGCATCCAGAGACTCACCTGTAACTTTTTCAATTATCCTGCCGAGTAGAATGAAGCCAAGATCGCTGTATAGATTTGCGGTACCAGGATTGAAAACAAGGTTTTCGTGAAAAATCCTCTCGGTGATTTTCTCCATTCTCTCTGGTTGAGGAATATCGAGAAGTTTTTTAAAATACGGTCGATGAGCCGGTAATCCCGAAGAATGAGTCAGTAGATGAAACAGAGATATATGCTTTTTGGCGGCTAAGTCTCTTTCGAAAAATACCTGCACCTTATCATCAATATGCAATCGCCCTTCCTGTAAAAGAACCAGCAGAGAGAGAGAAGTCACCAGAGGTTTTGTCAGTGAGGCCAGATCGAAAAATGTCTCATCATCAACAGGAAATATCCTTTCATCCCCTGCTGTATAGCCATAGCTGAAAATGTCCTTTTCGGATGATTTCTCGTCAATTGCGACGAAGCCGATGGAACAGGCTGTAAAAACTTGATTTTTTACAGCCTGTTGGACAAGATTATTTATCTTTTCTTCCAAAAGATTATGTGAGCTTTTTTCCATCCGTAATTTTTATTATTATATTGAATTTTTTACCTATTTTTACTAGATTATGTGTTCAGTAAATCAATAACATATCTTTGTAATTTCGTTAAAATTTGATATCCCCTGCACTGATGCGGACTTCACTTTTTAACACAGTTGTCAACATACATTAAACAGGCTGTTGTTAATAATATATGAACAAGATGTTCACAACTCTGTTGATAAAATTTTATCAACAGAAATGAAGATCTGCCAAGAACACTTTTGTGCAAAATAAACATCATAATTTTAAGTAGTTATATATTTAAATAACATATCAACCTGTATAATAGTAATAAAAAAATAAAATATACTAAGGATAAGTTAAAAGGAGTCCTTAATGCCACTGAACTGCACTGTAAATAAAAATGATCTACTCGAAGGTTTGATTAGTCTACAAAATATAACCAATAAAAAGGGTACGTTGGCTATTTTATCAAATGTGCTTATCAGTAGTGCAAATGGTGGACTTAGTCTTACAGGGACCGACTTGGAAGTAGGATTGAGATTGTTTGTTCCGGCGGAAATTCATGATCAAGGTTCTTTAACCCTGCCTTCAAAGAAAATTTTCGAGATAGTAAGGGAATCAGGATCAGAATCTATAAACCTGGAAGAAACTAAAAACAGCTGGGTAATAATCAAGGCAGGTTTGAGTACCTACAATCTTGCCGGTATGCCTAGTGACGAATTTCCTGAATTTCCTGAATATGAACAAGATACCTTTATTCATTTTGAAAGTTACATCTTCCTTGAATTGATAGAAAAGGTCATCTATTCGATAGCCAATGAGCAGGAAAATATTTATTCACTCACTTCTGTTCTTTTCCAAAAAGAAAAAATTGACGATATCAACTACTTAAAAATGGTATCATCTGATGGACACCGACTTTCCATCATGCGAAAAGATGTGGCAGTAGACCTGGATCAACTGCATCTCAACGAAGTAACTCTTATCCCTAAGAAGGGAATACAGGAATGGAAAAAATTTTGTGAAGGAAGAGACAATATCGAGATTTCGTTTGAAACTAAACAGGTCGTACTCCGGGATGATCAGGCGGTAATGGTAATCCGACTTAAACAGGGTGAATTTCCTCAATATTCAGCAATCATAGATGCCATTGAGTTAACGAACTGCGTTAAGATCAGCAGAATCCCTTTTCTGGAATCACTCAAAAGAATAAATCTTTTCACAGAAGATATATTTCATACTATCCAGCTGAAAATTGATAATAACAAAATGATTCTTTCGTCACAAAATGCCGATCTAGGTAATGCAAAAGACGAACAGAATATTTCATATAGCGGTGATCCGCTTACTCTCGGTTTTAACTGCCGATACTTTATTGAAACCCTGCAGGTGATGGAATGCGAAACAGTTGAAGCGTATATAAACTCAAACAGCAGTCCATGCCTCATGAAGTCGGAAGAAGATATGGGATTCATTAGTATTATTATGCCTATGCAGTTATAATATTTCAGAGAAATTTATTCTAGAAAAGGAACAAGTGTGACAGAAAATAAAAGCAACTACGATGCACAACAGATACAGGTTCTAGATGGTCTTGAAGCTGTTAGAAAAAGACCATCTATGTACATCGGCAATACCGGTGAAGAAGGGCTTCACCACCTGATTTGGGAAATTGTCGATAACAGTATTGACGAAGCTTTGGCCGGTCATTGCAGCCGTATATGGGTAACTATTCATGAAGATAATGCCGTTTCCGTAGAGGATGACGGACGAGGCATCCCGGTAGACAAACATCCTACGGAAAACATGACCGCGCTCGAATTGGTCATGACTACCTTGCACGCCGGAGGAAAATTTGATCATTCAAGCTATAAGGTTTCCGGTGGCCTCCATGGTGTTGGCGTATCAGTGGTCAATGCACTTTCAACGGAGACCATTGCTGAAATTCGACGAAACGGCAAAATTTATAAACAATCGTATAAATATGGAGATAGAACCGGTGAGTTACAGATAATTGGCGAGAGTGAAAAAACAGGAACCAAAATAACTTTTATAGCTGATCCTGATATTTTCACCGAAACAACCACATACAATTATGAAACCGTCAAAAGCAGGTTGAGAGAACTCAGTTTTTTAAACAGGGGCCTGCGTATCTATCTCAAGGATGAAAGAAGTGGGGAAGAAGATAAATTCCATGCTTCCGGAGGTATTGTTTCCTATGTGGAGTACCTGAACAGAAAGAGAACGCCCGTTTTTGACGAACCTATCTTTATTTCCGCCATCCGCGAAAATGTAGAGGTGGAAATCGCCCTGCAGCATTTTGACGGATATTCGGAGAGATTGTTTTCCTTTGTCAATAATATCAACACCCGTGAGGGTGGAAGCCATGTTGCAGGGTTCAGGTCAGCGCTTACCAAATGTATAAACAAGTACGCAAATGACGATATGATACCCAAAAATATGCGGGAGAAGATGGGAGGTGACGATGTACGTGAAGGTCTTACCTGTGTCATATCCGTCCGGGTGCCTAATCCGCAGTTCGAGGGGCAGACGAAAACTAAACTTGGCAACAGTGAAGTAAAATCGATTGTTGAGTCTGTCTGTGCTGAAAAGCTGACTCTTTTTTTAGAGCAGAATCCAGGGGTAGCCAAAAAGATACTTTCAAAAGTTGTTGATGCAGCGAGAGCAAGAGAGGCTGCCAAACGTGCTCGGGATCTTTCTCGAAAGAAAGGTTCAACCAGTTTAATGATGGCTGGAAAGCTCGCCGAGTGCCAGGAGAAAGATCCGGCCAAAAGGGAAATATTCATTGTTGAGGGTGACTCGGCTGGAGGCTCCGCCAAACAGGGCAGAGACAGGTCAAATCAGGCTATTCTTCCCTTGCGCGGCAAAATTCTCAATGTTGAAAAAGCAAGATTTGATCGTATTCTCAGCAGCGATGAGATTAAGCATCTTATCGGGGCACTGGGATGCGGCATAGGCAAAGACGAATTTGATCTGGAAAAACTGCGTTACCACAAAATCATCATTATGACGGATGCTGATGTCGATGGCGCCCATATCCGTACTTTGCTTCTGACGTTTCTTTATAGACAGATGCTGCCCCTGGTTGAAGGCGGTTTTGTGTATATAGGACAGCCTCCATTATATCGTCTTGGCAGGGGAAAAAAAGAACAATATTTTCTCGATGAAAATAAACTGAATAGTCATCTATTCACTCAGGCAAGTGAAAATTTGAAAATTGAAAGTACAGATGCTGAAAAGACGATAATTGAAGGTGGCTTTTTCGTCGAATTGCTTGAAAAACTATCGATTTATCAAAAGATAACATCTTTCATGAACCGCATGAATATCTGGGACGAGATGCTTTATTTTCTTCTCGAAAATGGCATAAAGTCTGCCGACCAGTTTAAGGATGAAACTTTTGTACAGGAATTGAAGGCCAAACTGCCTGAAGAAAAACTTGTAATTGGCAACATTCGTTCATGCAGGTGGCGGCCCGATTGCTATGAGTTTGATGTTGCCGTACGCGGCAAGGTTCAGATAATGATGACCCTTGGACCACAAATACCGCTCATTAACGAATACAGGACTGCATTAACTCTTTTTCCGACGATTAGTCCATTCATTCGAACAGGTTTTACAATTATTTATACCGGTACAAATAAACAAGAAAAAGAATTCGCGGCCTCTGACTGGAATGAAATGTTAAAGATCGTTCGTGACGAATCTTTTAAGGGAAGTCATCTCCAGCGTTACAAAGGCCTTGGTGAAATGAATCCAGAACAGCTTTGGGATACCACCATGAATCCCGAGAATAGAACTCTAATGCAGGTAACAATAGATGATGTTGAGCAGGCTGATGACATTTTCACGACTCTGATGGGCGATAAAGTTGAACCAAGGCGGGAATTTATTCAGAACCACGCACTTGAAGTAACGGATCTCGATATTTAATCCAGGAACAAGGGACGCTTTCAAATACCCTGAATGGGTGTTTTCTTGAATACCCATTTTAAAGGGGTATAGCGGCTTTTTGATATTTTAAATCAGGTGGAATTATCTCTAAGGTATCTATAGGTTCCCTCTTTATTAAGCAGTTAATTTAAAAGCAGAAATACTCTTATGAGCACAGATATTGATAACAGCGGTGAGCAGTGTCCAGTAATTTCCATAGAAAAAGAATTACAGAAATCCTATCTCGAATATGCCATGAGTGTCATCGTCGGACGCGCATTACCCGATGTCCGTGACGGCCTGAAACCCGTACACAGAAGGGCGCTTTTTGCCATGCGGGAACTCGGAGTTCATTATAATCGTCCCTATGTAAAATCAGCAAGGATCGTGGGTGACGTTATAGGTAAGTATCATCCCCACGGCGATACCGCGGCTTACGATACTATAGTAAGGATGGCTCAGAGTTTCTCTCTCCGCTACCCCCTGGTCGATGGACAAGGAAACTTTGGATCAATGGATGGTGATTCTCCGGCGGCTATGCGATACACCGAAGCGAGAATGACCCGGATTGACAGAGAAATTGTCAACGATCTGGATAAGGATACCGTTGATTGGATTCCCAACTATGATAACTCGTTGAACGAGCCATCGGTCATGCCGAGCAAGGTGCCGAATTTATTAATTAATGGTTCATCCGGTATTGCAGTTGGCATGGCAACGAATATTCCGCCTCATAACCTTACCGAAGTATTGGATGCTCTTATCGCCATAATTGATGATTCGAATCTTACGGTCCATCAGATAATGTCAATAATTACCGGTCCGGATTTTCCTACCGGCGGGCAGATTTGCGGAAGGGCCGGTATACGTGAGGCTTATGAGACAGGCAAAGGTGTCATCGTAATTAGGGCCCTTACCCATATAGAAAAAATCAAAGAAGGTAAAAGAGAAGCAATAATAGTAACTGAAATTCCCTATCAGGTAAACAAGGCATCTCTGGTTGAAAGAATTGCGGATCTTGTAAAAGAAAAGAAGATAAACTCCATCTCGGAAGTGCGGGATGAATCCGACAGGCATGGACTGAGAATCGTTATAGAACTCAAGAAAGACGAGATCGCGGAAATCGCCATTAACCAGTTAAATAGCATGACTCAAATGCAGAAATCATTTGGGATCATTTTACTTGCTATTGTCAACAACAAGCCTGAAGTACTTAATTTACGCCAGATACTTGAACATTTTATTCAGCATAGAAAGATAATAGTATATCGTCGGACTGCCTTTGAACTGAGAAAAGCTGAAGAAAAGGCACATATTCTTGAAGGTCTCAATATTGCTCTCGATAATCTTGATGATGTAGTTGCTCTCATCAGGGCCTCAAAAGGTCCGCAGGAAGCAAAAGAAGAATTAATTAGTCGATACCAACTCAGTGAGATTCAGGCCCAAACCATTCTCGATATGAGATTGCAAAGATTGACCGGTCTTGAAAGGGAAAAAATAGTTAGGGAATATGCGGAAATTTTGCTGGAGATTAAGAGATATAAAGAAATCCTCGGTGATGAAACTCTAATTATGCAGATAATTAAAGATGAGTTTAATGAACTGAAGGAACAATATGGAGATGATAGAAGAACTGAAATAATTGACGCCACCGATGAAATTCTTCCAGAAGATATGATTGTACCTGAAGACATGGCCATTACGGTAACTCACTCAGGATATATCAAAAGAAATCCTGTTTCTCTGTATAGATCGCAGAATAGAGGGGGAAAAGGTGTAACCGCCGTTAAAAATATCGAAGAGGACTTCGTTTCCGATCTTTATGTCGCCTCCACTCTCGATATTTTCCTGTTTTTTACTAACCAGGGCAAAGTTTTCTGGAGAAAAGTATACGAGTTGCCTCTGGCTGGAAGAACCGCACGAGGAAAGGCAATTGTTAACCTGCTTAACCTTGCGGAAGATGAGAAAATTGCTGCTATTCTGCCCATTGTCAGTTTTGAGGATGAATCGAACAATAAAACCATTCTTATGGTCACTAAATTTGGTCGCATTAAAAAAACCAGCTTGCAGGAATTCAGCAGGCCTTTGCGCAAAGGGAAGCGTGCTCTTACAATAAATGATGGGGATGAAATTATTGCCGCCCATGTTCTTAATGGCGAAGATACAATCCTTTTGGTTACCAAAAAGGGAATGTGTATCCATTTTGAGGAGAGCGACATACGAACCATGGGTCGAACTGCCGCAGGCGTTAAAGGAATTACTCTTGGTGGAGATGATGTTGTGGTCAGCGCAATTGTAATCGATTCCACCAATTCAGTTCTTATAGCAACCGAAAATGGATATGGCAAAAGAAGCCCCATTGAAGAATATCGTCTGCAAAAAAGAGGCGGCAAAGGAGTAAGAGGAATAAAGAGAAGTGTCCGAAATGGCGATGTTATAGCTGCTAAGCAGGTTGATGATGAAGAAGAAGTTATATTAATCGCCGATTCAGGAAAAATGATAAGAATGGATCTAAGTACTGTTCGAGTCATTGGTAGAAGTACGCAGGGGGTAAGATTGATCAACCTTGATGAGAATGAAAAAGTGGTCAGTTTAGACAGCGTTGCTAAAGACCACAGTGTAGATGACGAAGAAACTGATGATGTAGAAAATGACATAACTGATCAACAAGTTGAATCAGGCTCGGATGCTGATGAAGAATAGTCTTAAAATAGCTGTGATCGGCGCAGGATCTTGGGGTACTGCGCTATCAATACTTCTGGCCGGTAAAAACTATCGAGTTAAACTGTGGGCGCATAGAAGTGAACATGTCGACAGACTGATCAATGACAGAGAAAATGTGAAATACCTGCCGGAGATTGCTTTTCCCGAAAGCCTCCAGCCGGTATATGAGCTGAAGCAGGCTATAGAAGGTACTCCGATAATTGTCATGGCCGTACCTTCTCATTCTTATCGAGATGTCTTTCTTGAAATGCTGCCTTTTCTTGCTGAAAATTGCAGAATAATTTCTGCAGTCAAAGGAATTGAAAATACAAAGCTCATGACAATGACCCAGGTCATGGCAGAAATACTCGCTGAGCACCCTCATTATAAATTTGCTGAAAAAAACCTTGAGTTAGGTGTTATTTCAGGGCCCTCTTTTGCCAAAGAAGTGGCAAAACGACTACCTACTGCAGTAACTATAGGTTTTGAAAAATTACAGACAGCCAAAGAGATGCAGAAAATCTTTGGAACGGAATTTTTTCGTGTTTATGCCAGTAGTGATGTCATAGGATTGGAAATTAGTGCTTCCTTGAAAAACATTATCGCTATTGCTGCCGGAGTATGTGACGGACTTGGTTATGGTCTTAATACCAGGGCAGCCTTAATAACCCGAGGACTGGCTGAAATTCAGAGATTGGGTACGGCTATGAACGCCGATCCTGCAACGTTTTCCGGTTTAAGTGGCCTTGGAGACCTCCTGCTCACCTGTACCGGAGATCTCAGTAGAAACAGAACTGTTGGTTTAAAACTAGGTGAAGGTAAAAATATCGATCAGATTAAAAGTGAAATGAGCATGGTGGCCGAAGGGATTAAAACCACAAAATCGGCATATGATTTGGCCAAAAAGGTAAAAATCGAAATGCCTATACTAGAGCAGGTCTATAACATTATCTACCAGGGAAAAAGCTGTTCAGAGGCGGTGAGAGACTTACTGAACAGGGATTTAAAGGTCGAATAAATCCATTCATTTCTCATAAACGTACTCCGGCACCTCATTTTCGTCCGATCAGGCCTTCTCGCATAGCCAACTATAGTTGGGAGGCCTGCTTGAACTAATCTGGAGCACTGGATGAACGATTACAGATCCGGGTTACGCTGTCTTTTGATGTGTACCGGTGAACGGTTACAAATTTTCTGTTAGATCTCTTTAGACCAATCATTGTTTTCAAATTGACGGTGATCCGGTTTTGGGGGTTTTTCTTCAAAAAGACGCTGGTCAAGCCATTTCTTAATCATCGCTATTTCGGATTTTACTTCTGATAAAGCTTTGCCGCGATGACTCACCCTATTCTTTTCCCCCATCGATAATTCCGCGAAAGTTTTTCCAAGATCCTCGAAGTAAAAAATTGGATCATAACCGAAACCGTTGTCTCCTCTTTTGTCGTCAATAATGATTCCATCACATCTCCCTTCATAGGTCAGTGCGGGTCCGGATGGAACGGCTATAGAGAGAACGCACTGGAAATGTGCTTTTCTATCGTCAATCCCTTGCAGTGATTGAAGAAGTTTATTGCAGTTTTCCTCATCCGTGGCATTTTCACCGGCATACCGGGCAGAATAGACACCCGGCTCACCATGCAATGCCTCGACAACGAGGCCGGAATCATCGGCTATCGCCGGTATACCTAAAACCTTGGCCGTATGGATAGCTTTCTTATAGGCATTTTCATCAAATGTTTCGCCGTCTTCAATCGCTTCGGGAATTGGGCCAAAATCGTTAAGTGATCGAACTTCAATCTGGAGGTCTTTGAGCACCTCGCGAAATTCACGAAGTTTATTTTCATTTCGTGTAGCAATAACTAAGATGGAAAGCATGTTGGTTACCTTATGAAAGCAGAGAACTATTATTTTTTACGTAAATTTTTATCATACCGTTCCTGTTCACTGTACATACAACCGCAGTACGGTTGGCGATACATTTCCAGCTTTTTCGATACCTCAATACCATATTGCCACCCTTCTCTAAAGTCTTGATAATAAAAAGAAATGTTATATTGTGTTGAAAATTTTTCGCACAATGCTTTTAAATGATCATGGCGTTGGTATTTACTATAAAGCAAGGTGGTTGAAAAAGCGTCGAAACCCATTTTCTTTGCCAGCGAAACGGTTTTTTCAAGACGCATAAAATAGCAGATATTGCATCGTTCAGCTTCATGAAAAGCTACCTTGCGAACAAAATCTGTAAGTCCGTATTCAGAATCAAGAATAAGAGGAAGTTGAACGTCTTCCGCGAAATCCTGCAAAGTGGATAATCTGCGTTGAAATTCCTTGAAAGGGTGGATGTTCGGATTAAAGAAGTGACCGGTTACCTCAATCCCCTGCTCTTTCAGCACCGTTAGAGGATAAATGGTGCAGGGGCCGCAACATACGTGCAAAAATACCTTCATGAGATTCAGATTTTATAATTTTTTGGATCGATATTATATTGGTGAATCTTGTAATTGATAATCCGAAGGCTGGTATCCAGATCCTTGGCTGTTTTCGTTTGATTACCATTATTTCGTTTCAACCCTTCCACAATGAGTTCTTTTTCAAAATTTTCAACTGCCACTGATAAAGAATATGGATTTTCTCTCTTTGATGATTCGGCTGTCTGAAGAGTAGGCGGTAAATGTATGCCCTTTATTGTATCCCCATCGCAAATAATTACAGCCCGTTCTATACAATTCTGCAGTTCGCGGACATTCCCCGGCCAATGGTACTGAATAAGCATATCAATCGCCGAAGTTGATATCCTCCTTATATTTTTGTTATTTTCCCTGGCGTATTTTTCAAGAAAGAATTCTGCTATGAGAAGAATATCCGTTCGTCGTTCACGAAGAGGCGGCATATAAACAGGGAAAACATTCAGCCGGTAGTAAAGATCTTCACGGAAGTTTTTCTCGGCTACTGCGTTTTCGAGATCTCTGTTTGTTGCTGCAACGAGGCGGACATCACAGGTAAGCTGTTTAGCTGAACCAAGCCTTTGAAAAGTCCTTTCCTGAACAACATTAAGAAGTTTGACCTGTACTGAATTGCTGATCTCGCCTATCTCATCAAGGAAGAGAGTGCCTCCTTCCGCCTGCTCAAATCTACCGATTTTTCGATCGGTGGCTCCCGTAAATGCGCCTTTTTCATGACCGAACAGCTCTGATTCAAGCAAAGTTTCAGGTAGTGCGGAACAATTAACCACGATAAAGGGTTTACCTTTTCTTTTTCCATTATAATGCAAAGCCTTCGCGACAAGGGTTTTTCCAGTACCGGATTCTCCACGAAGAAGTACAGTTGCATTTGAATCGACGACCCGGTGAATCATCTCATATACATCCTGCATTCTGCTCGAATTGCCGATAATGTCATTAATTTTATTTTTCTCGGAAAGTTCTCTCTTTAATTTGAGATTTTCAGTATAAAGTTCTTCCGTTTCCTTATTTACCTTTTGGATTCGCACGACAGTTTGAGCGATAATACTGGAAAGTACAGTTAAGTATTGGAGATCCGTATTCGCCTGTTCCCCTATTCCATCCTCGTAAAACCTGTCGATACTAAGTGTTCCGATTACTTTCTGTCCATCTTTTATTGGAACACATAGAAAGGATCTTTTTTGCTCAGTCAGATTACCTCTAGCCCTGGTTCTATTCAGAAAGAGAGGTTCTTCGGATATTTGGGGCACAATAATGGGTTCGCCGGTGGATACGACTCTACCGGTAATTCCTTCTCCAATCTTATATTTTCCACGTTTCCGGCCCTCGGCCGTTAAACCATGGGCGACCTCAATTTCGAGTTTTCCGGTAATTGGATTGACGATGGTCACTGTCCCGTTTTCCATAAGTTTCATTTCGGAAAGTATCTGCATCGTTTTTTCAAGACAATCGCGCAATTCTAGAGAAGAAGCAAGTTGTTTGGTAATTTCATAAAGAGCAGTTAAATCTTCTAACTGTTTAGAAATATCAGTTTTAGGAACCATAATAGTACTGAGAATTAATTATAAAAAAGAAAGGTCAGATCCCAATAGGGACGATAGAGAGACAATAATAACAAAAAATTGTCTATTTATCGAATCTTTATTACAAAAATGTGAAGAAAATTGGTGAAAGAAAAAATTTGAGATGCATCTTGTTGACATAAATAAGTTCAGATGGTACAAAGTCCTGCACGGAGGAATGGCCGAGTGGTTTAAGGCGGCGGTCTTGAAAACCGTTGTACGAAAGTACCGTGGGTTCGAATCCTACTTCCTCCGCCACAATTTGCTATTTACATTTCTGCGGAGAGGTGACCGAGAGGCCGATGGTGCTCGCCTGCTAAGCGAGTGTGGGGGTAATACTCCACCGAGGGTTCGAATCCCTCCCTCTCCGCCATAATTTTTAAAAAAGGGGCATGGTAGTATTATATTACCATGCCCCTTTTTTAATTTTTGGTCTCAAAGAACCAAGAATAGATGAACTTATTAGTTTACTCGTATAGATAATTCGACTTCATGTGTAATAACATTCGTTGTTGTTCTTTTATAACCGATCAAAATGCAAATTTAGATGCGCGGCATTTTAGCTTCGGATGAAAATATGTGAAATTAAGTCAACGGTACTATAGGAAAAGTAATAGTTTGACGATACATGATGTTCGATTCTTTTCATTGAAAGACTTCAATGAAAAGTATTTCCCTAACCTTCGCTAAGCAGTAATTCTGTGACACGATCCAAATCATCAAGAGAATAATATTCAATTTCAATTTTTCCTCTGCTACCGTTTTCAGAGATTGAAATCTTTGAATTGAGTCGATTAGTCAGTTGTGTTATCAGGGAGTTTTTATAGGAAGGAGGAATTTCTTCAGAAACCGGTTTATTTGTTCTTTTTATAGAAGGTTTAGTAAAAGATGCTTTTTTTATAATTTTTTCGGTTTGTCTGACAGAGAAGCCATTTTTGATGATAAGATTTCGTATTTCTTGTAATTTCAAGGGATCGTCGACAAGCTTAACCAAAGCACGACCGTGGCCTTCCGATAACAATCCATTCTTGATATCATCCCTCACTAACTCTGGAAGTTTCAGTAATCTCAGCATGTTAGTAACTGTGGATCGCTGTTTTCCCACTCTTTTAGCCGTCTCTTCCTGCGTATAATTAAATTTTTCAATAAGCTTTTTATACGCTTCAGCTTCTTCTATGGCGTTGAGATCTGTTCTTTGAATATTTTCTATAAGAGCCAGTTCAAGCAAGGTGTCTTCATTATCGACATCTACTAGGATTACAGGCACTTGTGATAGGCCAGCCATTTTGGAAGCCCTAAGTCGTCTTTCTCCTGCTATTAGTTCAAAGTTACCGTTGGACCCTGATGTTACAATGAGCGGTTGAATTACCCCTTTCTCACGTATTGAATCGGATAACTCTTGAAGCTCATCGGGATTAAAGCTTGTTCGAGGTTGATATTTATTGGGAATAATATTGTCTATATCACATTCGAAGAACTTCTCCTGTTCTTCCCCAAAGAGTAAGCTAACTCCCTGACCCAACCCTGTTTTTTTAGCCATGTTGTTTCCCTTGTTTGCTCAGAAACTCTTTTGCAAGACTCATATAGGCAACCGCTCCAGCAGATTGTTTGTCGTAATTTAAAATTGTCTGACCATGACTAGGACACTCGCTAAGTCTGACGTTCCTTGGAATTACAGTTTTAAAGAGCTGATCATTAAAATGATTTTTTATTTCTGTAGCGACTTGGTGGGTAAGTCTATTACGTCTATCAAACATAGTTAAGACTAACCCTTCGATAAACAATGTTTTGTTAAATGCCTTTTTCACTGACCGTATTGTACTGACAAGCTGGGCCAGCCCCTCCATAGCAAAATATTCGCATTGCATAGGAATGAGCACCGAGTCAGCAGAAGTGAGAGCATTGACTGTCAACAGGCCAAGCGAAGGAGGACAGTCTACTATAATGTAGTCATAAGATTCAAGTAGTGGTTGTAATAATATTTTTAATCTGGTTTCTCGTTTATCAACGTTGATCATTTCAATTTCAGCTGCAACGAGATCAATACTGGCCGGCAATATATCAAGACTATTTAATTCGCTTTTAAAGATAGCTTCTGTACTCGAACAGGTGCCTGAAAAAACATGGTAGAGGTGAACTTTGACTTTTTTCATGTTTAAACCGACGCCACTGGAAGCGTTGCCTTGAGGATCAGAGTCAACAAGAAGGACTTTTTTTCTCTTTTGTGCAAGCGCTGCTGATAAGTTGATTGCTGTAGTAGTTTTCCCGACACCACCTTTTTGATTAGCAACGGCGATTATTTTAGCAGATTTTCCCATTATTATTTCCTCAAAAAGTTTTTATAAGCACAAATTACCCGTTTTTTCTTAAAATTTCCTTAAAAATATTTACTCAAAGTTTATATTTATTGGTTTTAAAATATATTATGATTTACTTCTAACAAATACTTGCAAATTTTTCAAAAAACCATTTAGTTTTGGTTGTTGAATGTTTGATATATGTTTCACGTGAAACATCCTTTAGGGAGATTAAGATGAGATCTGATTTTTTGGTTATTGGTAGTGGTATTGCTGGGTTGTCGTTGGCTTTAAAAGCTTCCAGGTTAGGTTCTGTAAATGTTATCACAAAAAAAGAGGAAGTAGATACCGCTACTAATCTTGCTCAGGGAGGTATAGCGGCTGTCCTTGATGATGAGGATCGTTTTGATTATCATATCAAGGACACGCTGCAAGCCGGTGCTGGATTATGTGATGAAAATGTTGTTCGAATGGTGGTAGAGAATGGGCCGGCGAGAATACAGGAACTTCTGGAGTTGGGAGTTAATTTTGTAAGGGAGAAGAATGGAAATTTAAGTTTGGGACGAGAGGGAGGGCATTCTCAGAGAAGAGTAGCTCACTCATATGATTTAACAGGAAAAGAGATCGAGCGCGCCTTGATTCAAAGTGTTGCTGACACTAAAAATATTTCTCTTTTTGAAAATCACATGTGTATTGATTTGATAATTGAACAAAAAATAAAGGGTCCAACCTTTTTTAAAAAATGTGTTGGTGCGTATGTTATAGATGATTCGGGAAATATAAAGACATTTTCGGCAAAGGTTATTGTGCTCTGTACTGGAGGTGCCGGGAAGGTATATCTCTATACGAGTAATCCTGATATCGCCACCGGCGATGGTGTGGCAATAGCACATCGCGCAGGTGCGCAGATCAAAAATATGGAATTTGTCCAGTTTCATCCTACTTGCCTTTACCATCATCAAGCTAAAAATTTTCTGATTTCCGAAGCGGTTCGCGGTGAGGGGGCAATTCTTTTGAATCAGGAGAATCAAAGATTTCTTGAAAAATATGAACCCGATCAAATGGAATTAGCCACCCGAGACAAGGTCGCAAGAGCAATAGACACGGAGATGAAGAAAACCGGATGTGATTGTGTCTATTTAGATATAAGTTCCAAAAAGAGAGATTTCTTGCAGGAAAGATTTCCAACCATTTTTCAAAAATGTCTCTCTCTGGGTATAGATATTTCAAAAAAACCCATTCCAGTAGTTCCGGCAGCCCACTATTTATGTGGAGGTGTTTGTGTCGATATTCATGGTCGCACTACTATTGAAAATCTCTTCGCTTTGGGTGAAACCTCTTGCACCGGATTGCATGGTGGAAATAGATTGGCGAGTAACAGCCTGCTTGAGGCCGTGGTGTATGCGGAGAATGTATTCAGGTATTGTAAAGAAAATTGGGGTTCCATCAAAAGAGAAGAAAATATCAGACAATACATATATCCTAATAATGATAAAGAACAAATCGATGAAGAGATTATAATCAATCATAACTGGGATATAATAAGAAGAGTTATGTGGAATTATGTGGGCATTGTAAGAAAAGAGTCGCGGTTGATAATTGCAAGAAAAAGAATTGCAGAGGTGAGAACCGAGATAAACGATATAGTAAATAAATTTAGAATCACACATAATATGCTGGAATTGAGAAATATTTCTCTCGTCGCCTCACTTATAATCGATGCTTCTCTGGCTAGGAAAGAATCAAGAGGGTTACACTATATTATAGATTAGTTGCTAGCCGGAATCCTTCGTCAGTTAAGATGTTGTTGGTTTTCATGTTCTTAGCAATGAGCCATGCAGAATTGAACTATGTAGATTATGTTTACCGCCAAATTACCTTAGAAAGCTCCATGATTTGGATTGACGTTTGCTGAATAATATGCAAATTTTGAATGTTTCACGAATATGCTGTAAGTATTGAAAATGAGATGCAGACAACAAAATTAATGTAAGCTTTATCCAAAAACTGTACAGATGTATCAGCCTTCGGCGGTATACCAATTTCTATTTGTTATATGTGGCATAGCTAATACGGTCCAGTTATCCAGGTTCATAAGAGATTTGATTTCGGTGTGAATAAAACAAATTTTGTGACGATAACAAAAACTCCTCAATGGGAAATATGAAAAAAATTACCAAAATACTTATCGTAGATGACGAACTTCAGAATGTTCAGGTAATGAAGGAATTATTAAATTTTCATCCTCAATATGAATATAAAGAAGCTCTTTCTGGCGAAGAGGCTTTAGCGCTTTTGGAAACATATTTTCCGGAGATTATTTTACTGGATGTCATGATGCCGGGCATTGATGGTTACGAAGTATGTAAGCGAATACGTAACCAGAATGAGCATAGGTTTTCAAAGATCATAATGGTTTCAGGAAAATCGATGATAGACGATCGGCTTAAGGGGTATGATGTCGGCGCTGACGATTATCTGACCAAACCCTATGTTGAACATGAATTAATTGCCAAACTAAAGGTGTATTCCAAGCTGAACCGAATGGAGGAAGTTGATAACCTGAAGTCGATGGCCTTGAATATATTAAATCACGAAACTAAAACTCCTTTAAATGGAATAATTTTAGGAAGTGAATTACTTAGGGATTTAGATGGATTACCGGAAAAGGCAAAGCTGTATGTAAAATTGGTAAGAGAGTCAGGCTTGAAGATTAAAGAGTTAGTCGAAAAAATTTCCAGATATTATTTTATAAAAGACGGAATAGAAAAAAATCTTACAAAGAAGTCCCTTCATTCTGAGATATGCTGTATAATCAATAAGATGGGTTTAGATGCTAAAGGGAAAATAGCAGTAAGATGCGCATGCGATGAACGCATACAGTTTACGGCCGATTGGGACCTTTTAAAGGAAAGTATTAGTTATGTTATTGATAACGCACGTAAAAATTCTCCGGAAAATGGCTTGATAACTATCAACTGCAGGGAAGAAGCTACGAATTACTTTATTCATATCGAAGATCAAGGTTCGGGAGTTGAGCCTTCCCTCACTGAACGAGTTTTCGATGGCCTGTTCATGCCTGATCTTCTTCATCACAGACAGGGAACAGGGCTGGGTTTGGCAATTGCAAAAGAAATTATTGAAGAACATGGCGGGAGGATTTCCTGCAAAAATCGAGAAAGTTGTGGAACAATTTTCGAAATAATTGTGAAGGATCAAGAAAATGTAGAAACAGGCAGTTGATCATCAATCAAACCAACAAATTACCACGTAAGGGTACTTGTGGCATATATTGCAAGCACTCTTTCCTTTGGACCAAAGCTCTATAGCTCTTTCTTATATCTGCTTCAAATTATGAAAATCAGATTGTCCCCCTGATAAAATAATCCAGATAAATAATGAAGAGATCTTCTCTTAATGGTACAACAATCCGCTTTGTTTTATTATTTGCGTAGTCGTTTACTCTGTTTCACACGTAATTAGTGGAAATCAGAAAAGTAGGAATCCCTCACATATAGATATTCATCGTGTAGCTTCAGGAGTTATTTTGTATGAAAATCGGAATCGTCGGTTTACCGAACGTTGGTAAGTCCACCTTATTTAATGCTCTCACTAAAGCTGGTGCTGAAGCCTGCAACTATCCCTTTTGTACTATTGAACCGAATATCGGAATTGTTCGTGTCCCGGATGAGCGGCTTGAAGTTTTAGGTAAAATGGGAACGTCCAAGAAAATAATTCCCACCACTATTGAGTTTGTAGATATAGCCGGACTTGTGAAAGGGGCCTCCAAGGGTGAAGGACTTGGCAACATGTTTCTGGCACACATTCGTAGTGTTGAGGCAATAGCCCACGTTGTACGGTGTTTTGAAGATGAAAATATCACCCATGTGCATGGCCAAATAGATCCAGTTGGAGATGTGGAGACAATTAACCTGGAATTGATTCTTTCCGATCTGGAGTTGGTCGAAAAGAGGGTTATTGCCGAGGAAAAGAAAGCACGAGGACAAGACAAGGATGCAAAAATTAAACTTTCCGGGTTGTTAAAGATTAAAGCTGTTCTTGAGGATGAAAAACCAGCTAGAAGTGCTTTGCTCGATAAACAGGAAAAATTATTGCTTGATCGCGAAGTTCAACTTCTTACCAGCAAGAAAGTAATTTATGTAGCTAATGTGAGAGAAGATGATCTAAGAAATGAGGGCCGGAATAGTCAATACGTCCAAAAATTAAAGGAATATGCCGATTCTCAAGGTAATGGTTTGCTTTGTGTCTCAGCCAAAATAGAAGCTGAGCTTTCAGAAATGGAAGAGGATGAGGCTGAATTTTTCCTCGAAGAGATTGGACTGAAAGAATCTGGTTTTGCGCGTCTAGCCAAAGAAGCATATTCTTTATTGGGACTCATTTCATTTATCACAACCGGAGAAAAAGAAACTCGCGCTTGGACAATAAAAAAGGGAACTAAAGCTCCACAGGCAGCAGGCGTAATCCATACAGATTTTGAGAAACATTTTATCCGCGCGGAAGTTGTCCCATATGATGATCTCGTGGCGACCGGATCCTGGTCCGCAGCCAGAGAGCGAGGTAAACTCAGAACAGAGGGAAAAGATTATATTTTTCAAGATGGGGAAGTGACAGTGTTTTTAACCAGTGCTTAAGTTGATCACATTTTGTACATATAATTCAAGTATGATGGACTCGTAAAAGCCCGATCTACAACGTTTCCGGTGTGAAACTGCAGTTAGCTGTACCATATGTACTACCTAGCTCGGTAATCGGATTTTTTCTCAAGATAGGATCAAGACTTTATCGCCGGTTGTATCTCGGGAGATGTTGATGCGGTCATGTCTGCAGATGCCACGGATCCTTTTAACCAACCAATTCTATAAAGAATTCAGTCGTGACGCTTCTCCTTGTGTATCGAGAGAGTTCTCCGGACAGATTTCCAACCTTCACCCAAAATTCTCACATATTTCCCTCATGGGTGTTATAAAAAATGCCTATCCCTATAGAGATATTAGTTCAGATAAATAGTACACACAAAAAATTGTGAAATATTTGGATGAATTAGTCGCAGAGCAGTTTGTAAAGCTGTTATTCCGGATTTAACATCAGTATTTGAGAGAGATTACTTTCTGTGTAACAAAAACTGCAAAAAATGAGCATCCATATGCCGGGAAAACCAAATGGTTTACATTGGGCCAATATTGCCCGTGCCTTGAAATCACGTAATTATCGCCTGTTTTTTATAGGACAGGGTATTTCCCTGATCGGTACCTGGATGCAAAGAACAGCGCTGCTTTGGTTGGTGGGGACCCAATTTTCCGATATACGGAGCGCTGCGTTTTGGCTTGGCGTGGTCGGATTTTCCAGCCAGATTCCATCTATTCTGCTGACACCACTGGCCGGTGCCTTAGCAGATCGCTGGAACCGGCACCGGATGATCATCGTCACTCAGTTCCTGGCCATGCTGCAGGCTCTGGTGCTGGCGACACTGACCTTGACCGGGCTGATCGAGATCCGGCATATCATCCTGCTGTCGCTGTGGCTTGGGGCGGTTAATGCAATGGATATACCGACACGGCAATCATTTGTCGTAGAAATGGTCGAGAAACCGGAGGAGCTGAACAGCGCCATAGCGCTGAACAGTTCGATCGTAAACGGTGGTCGGATGATCGGTCCGGCTTTAGGTGGTATTATGACTGCGCTGTTTGGCGCAGGGTATTGCTTTTTACTGAACGGCATGAGTTTTCTGGCTGTGATCGTCGCACTGCTGGCCATGCGTATCAAGAAGCGAATAATTGCCACCGCCCACAAGCGGATCATTAGCTACATGGTTGAGGGGTTTCGCTATGCAATAGGCTTTCCACCAATTCGTAGCTTATTGCTGCTCAGGGCTTTGGTGAGCCTGTTGGCTATGCCCTATGCGTCACTTCTGCCGGTGTTTGCCGGCCATCTACTTGGCGGTGGGGCGAAGTCTTATGGCATGTTGGTTACCGGAGTTGGTTTGGGGGCATTGTCCTCAGCCATTTATCTGGCTAGCCGTTCCAGCGTGCGTGGGCTGGGTAAGGTCATCGTTACCGCAACTATCGTTCTGGGAGTCGGTCTGATTGTTTTCTCGATCAGCCGATCTTTCCTGCTGTCGCTCCTTCTTATGCCGGTGCTTGGGATGGGCCAGATGTTGGTGATGGCTTCGACCAACACTATATTGCAGACTATTGTCGATGACGATAAGCGCGGCAGGGTGATGAGTTTCAATGCCCTGGCTTTCATGGGAATGGCTCCGATAGGCAATCTGCTGGCAGGAGCACTTGCCGGTTATATTGGTCCGTCGTTAACGATTGCCATCGGTGGCGGACTTTGTATCGTCGAAGCGATCTTTTTCGGCAGAAGTATTCCAGAACTTCGCAAGCTGGTTCTGCCGATTTACACACAAAGAGGCATCAGTAACGAATGAAAACGACTTGATGACACATGGTAGGGAAACTATCGAATCATTGAAAACAAAAGAGGCACTTAACGAAAATCGCTAAGTGCCTCTTTTTATTTGGCGTCCCCAACCGGATTTGAACCGGTGTTGTCGGCGTGAAAGGCCGATGTCCTGGACCTGACTAGACGATGGGGACAAATAAATATACTGGTGGGTCGTGCGCGATTCGAACGCGCGACTCTCTGATTAAAAGTCAGATACTCTACCGGCTGAGTTAACGACCCATGGAGGAAACCTTTATACAAGGTCGGTGATTATGTGTCAACAGGTTTTTTCCTTTCATTTCTTTTTATCATTTGTTGCCCGGCACGTCAAGCAATGAGCGCTGTCTGATAGAGTGAGTTGCCGCCGACAAGTATAAAAAAGTTGAGACACTTAGCAAGGAATGCTATATGAGAAGCAGATATATATTCATTTCGGTCGCCAGAGGGTCTGGTTGTTGCTGCAAGAGTCGAAAAATAGCGTAGAAGACACTCTGCTCTCAGTTATTTCAAATTATTTTCACCAATCGGTTTATATGGGATTATTAAAAGGATCTGCAAGTTTTGTGAGGTTTTCCGTTTTGGGGGAATTGCCGGAAAATACCTTGGATTTTATCGCGGACAGAATTATAGCCTTTTCCTTTCAGGATATAGATGAGACTTACGACGAGTACTCAATAGGTTGGGTATCCGTACTTAATATGTTCGATTCGCAATTTAAGTATGCATCATATGCAGCTGGTGATTACATTACTCTAACGATGCGAATTGATGAGAGAAAAGTTTCTCCAGCAATACTGAAAAAAGTTGTCCAAAAGGAAGAAGAGAGAGTTCGGCAAGAAAAACAGCTGCCGAAGTTGAGCAGGTCGATGAAGGTTGAGATTAAGGAGCGCGTTCGTACGGAGCTCATGCGCAAGGCGATACCGATACCTTCGATCTTTGAACTTTGCTGGAGTCTTTCCGATGCTACCTTGCTGTTTTTTTCCACGAACAAAAAGATACATGCCGTCCTCGAAGATTTTTTCAAGGAAAGTTTCGGCCTGTTGATTCGTCAACAAATACCCTACACAACAGCGGAAAACTTGCTTGATGAAGAACAACTGGCTGTGCTGGATCGGATATCTCCTGATATCTTTGTCTGATGAAATGGTTCCGAATTTTCCGGAAAGTCATACTTTAAGGTGGTAGAAAAATAATGGATTTAGTCGATCTGATAGCTGAAAAACGATTTTTAGGCCAGGAGTTTCTTACCTGGCTCTGGTGGAAGAGTGAGGAACGTGGGGGGAGCGTTGAGCTGCCCGGCGAAGGAGATATAACCGTCGTATTCGAAAAACATATGCTGCTTGAGTCCGGAGAAGGTGAGTCAACCGAGAAAATTGTCTGCACCGGTTTGCAGACTGAGCTGGAAGAAGCCCGAACAGGCCTGCAAATGGGCAAAAAACTAGAGCAGGCACGTATTGTCATCGGCCACAATGATTACGAATACAGTTTTACCCTGGCAGCAGCTTTGATGGAGTTCAGAAATGTTCGCCTGCCGAAAACAGAAACCACCGAAAACGATAAGGGCGATAATCCGGAAGAAGTTGAGGGGATGATTCTTGAACGAATCTACCTTTTCGAGGAGCTTATTAAGCTGGTGAATGCTCTGTTTAGAATGTTCCTTAACCTGCGATTGGGTGAGGCTTGGCGGGATGAGTTGCAAAAACTCAGGCAGTGGGTTGCTAAAACACCCGTAGTCGCTTGAAATAAAGATTAAAAGAAAAACAAAGTATTCAGGAAAGCCATGGAGTTTGAAACGGTAATAGGGCTGGAGATACATGCCCAGCTGAAAACAGCATCGAAGATTTTTTGTGGATGTTCTACAAAATTTGGCGCTCCGCCCAACAGCAACACTTGTCCGATTTGCCTGGGCATGCCAGGAGTACTTCCAGTTTTAAACAAAAGAGTCGTTGAATTTGCAATAAAACTAGGTCTTGCCACTAATTCGACGATCAATCGATTCAGTCAGTTTGCCCGGAAAAACTATTTCTACCCCGATCTCCCCAAAGGGTATCAGACCTCACAATTTGATTTGCCGATTATTGGTCACGGTGAGATCCAAATAGAGGTCGAGGGCCGGGAAAAGACCATTGGCATAACCCGTATTCACATGGAAGAGGATGCGGGGAAGCTTATCCACGATGAGCTGGAACCTGTATCCCATGTTGATCTGAATCGTACCGGCACACCATTATTGGAAATTGTCTCTGAACCGGATATTCGTTCACCCGAGGAGGCCTCGGCTTACTTAAAAAAAATCCATGCAATCCTTCGTTACCTGGATATTTGCGATGGCAATATGCAGGAGGGGAGTTTTCGCTGCGATGCCAATATATCCCTTCGTCCTGTCGGCCAAACAGAGTTGGGAATCCGGACAGAACTAAAAAACATGAATTCATTCCGGCACGTTCAAAGCGCGCTGGAGTATGAGATCCGCAGACAACGGGATATCTTGCTTGAGGGAGGAGAAATAATCCAGGAAACTCTTTTGTGGAATCCGGATAAAAATTGCACGGAATCAATGCGTGGCAAGGAAGACGCCCACGACTACCGATATTTCCCCTGCCCTGATCTGGTCCCTATTGAGATCAGCAGTGAGTGGATTGAAGAAGTTCGAAGTTCTTTACCTGAACTCCCCGATCAACGGAAGGCTCGTTTTATAGAGCAATATGAACTCCCAGAGTATGACGCCATACTGCTCACGGCCGATCGTGAAGTTGCCGAATATTTCGAGGAAACGGTAAAAAAGGGGGTCCTGGCCAAAAAAGCATCCAACTGGATCATGACCGAACTGCTCAGGGCTCTGAAAGGTGAGGGTATATCCTCTTGCAAGGTTTCCGCTTCACAACTGGCGGCTCTTTTGCTGATGGTGGAGAAAAACACCATCAGCGGCAAAATTGCCAAAACTGTTTTTCTGGATATGATGGAAAGCGGTAAGGATCCGCAAATCATTGTAAAAGAGAAAAACCTGGCGCAGGTCTCGGATGTAGGAGAATTGCTTGTGCTGGTAAAAGAAATTGTCGCGGCCAATCCCGGACAGGCAGAGGATTTTCGAGCCGGCAAGACCAAGTTGATGGGCTTTTTTGTTGGTCAGCTCATGCAGAAAACCAAGGGGCAGGCCAATCCAAAATTGGCTAACGAGCTGTTTTCTCAAGAGCTTTCAAAATAACATCGGCACTAAAGAATCGGCAGGTTGAGGTGGAGAAAGAGCTCTGGCAACAAAAAGGACAAGGCCATCGGGCTCGATTACGGGATCGATTTCTGTCGAGAGGTCTTGATGGTTTTACCGATGCCGAGATCCTTGAATTGCTGTTATCCTTTGGTACCCCGCGTACGGATTGCAAAGAACCGGCCCGAAATCTTCTGGAAAAATATGGCTCATTTTCTAAGGTCTTTGAAGCACCGATAGCCTCGCTGAGTGAAGTGAAAGGGCATTGGGCCGAAGAGCGGCTTCGCGCTTCATTTCGTCCATGCCGTGGCAGGCTATTACCTCAAGCAACGGCTTCACGGTAAACGCTATCTTCATTCTTCCAGGGAGGTGGCGGATTATCTGATTCATTCTATGCGCGGCTTGAAAAAGGAAGTCTTCACCGTCATTTATCTTGATTCATCGCACGCTATAATTGATTCGGAGATCGTGGCTGAGGGCACCCTGAATGTCAACACTGTCTATCCCAGGGAAATTATCAAGAGCGCCCTCGAATTTCATGCGGCGGCACTGATAATTGCCCATAATCACCCTTCCGGCAGTCTGCAGCCATCGGCTCAGGATATCAAACTGACCAAGACACTCTTTCTGCTCTGCAGGTATATGCAGCTCCAGCTGCTCGATCATCTGGTAATTGGTGACAGCTCGTATAGTTTTGCCGATAGCGGTTTGATGGGCACAATCAGAAGGGAGTGTCAGACAGCGATGGATTCCTTTAATCGCTGATTTTTTTAATTCCGGCAGAAAATGACTTCACTCTACCTGCATATTCCTTTTTGCCTCAGCAAGTGCCATTATTGTTCGTTCAACTCCTCTGCGGCTAGTGAGCAGCTCTACGCTCCCTATGTTGCAGCTTTAACTGAGGAATTGACGCGCTTGGCGGAGACTATTACCGAAATTAACGGCACTTCGCCACTGAACACTCTATTTGTCGGCGGCGGAACCCCGACCTGTCTGCCGGCCCTTCTTCTTCAAAGTCTTATCAGCCATTGTCTTGATCTTTTTGGTGTAACTCCTGCTGCCGAGATCAGCGTTGAGGCCAATCCTGGAACGGTAGACGAAAAGTATCTGCAAATGCTGCTGGAAGCCGGAGTAAACCGGCTCTCTCTTGGAGTACAATCCTTTGACGACCGGGAACTCGGGCGCATTGGCCGTATACATAACGAGCGAGAGGCCTGCACAGCAATCAAGGCTGCGGAAACTGCCGGTTTTGCCAATATTAACCTGGATCTGATGTATGGATTGCCGGGGCAGACCCCACGTTCCTGGCGAAACTCCCTGGAAAAAGGACTCTCATTTCTGCCGGAGCATCTTTCCCTTTATCAATTGACGATTGAGGCGGATACGCCGTTTAACACCCTTTTTAAAAATAAAACACTTTGTCTGCCGGATGAAGACGCCATCCTGGAGATGGATAAAATAACCGGACAACTCTGCAGTTCCGCCGGACTCCGGCAATATGAAATCTCAAATTACGCGACCGATTCAAAACAATGCCGGCACAATATCAATTATTGGCACAATAAGGATTATCTGGCGGCAGGAGCATCGGCTGTCAGCTGTCTGAGGGGCGTGAGGGAGCGCCGAATTGCCGAGCCGGCTGAGTATGTTCGTAGGATTAATCAGCATAAATCAGTCATAATCGAAAAAGAATCACTTTCCAGGCAAGATTCATTCAGGGAAACCGTGATTATGGGTTTACGGATGATTGAGGGAGTCTCGCTCGGCCCCTTGCGAGAGAGATACTCGCTTGATCCTGTGGAGTATTACGGTTCGACTCTGAAAAAACTGATAGTATCCGACCTGCTGGAATTGACCGGTACCCATCTTCGGCTGACCCGAAAGGGCTGGCCGCTCTCCAACGTGGTTATGGCCGAACTTGTTTGATCAGCTGGAGTTAAGTATTTTTCCAGTCAGAAATTTTTTTCTGATACAGGTTCTTACGGAAAAAATCGGTAAGATACTACTATATTGATAAATAGTCCTCCGGCAACTGGCCCGCTGATTCAAGGCCATTGATCGAGCTGTTTATATGTTCTCTCACCGCAGCACAGGCCCGTTCGGTATCGTGATTGGCAATGGCGTCGACGATAGTCTCATGTTCCTTTGTCGGACTGTATTCCAGTTTGTAGAAAGGATCATAGAGAATGAGGAAGATCCTTGTCCGGTCGAGGAGGTCGCTGATATATGAATAGAGCACACGATTGCCGGATAATTCTGCAATCTTTAAATGCAATGCATCATTTGCCGCATAATATTCATCCAGATTGTTTTTATCAAAAACCGTGGTCTCCACCTGAATGAGACTGCGGAGTTCCCGGATCTGGGCAGGTGTGATGTTACTTGCGGTGAGCTGGGTCGCCATGATTTCCAGTTGGGCGCGGACCAGAAAGGTTTCTTCGATTTCCCTTTGGGTCGGGGTGATCACAAAGGCACCCCGATTGGGAATACTATTCACCAAGCCTTCAGCTTCCAGTCGCTTGATGGCACTTCTCACCGGAGTTCGGCTTACACCGAGTTGTTGCGCCAGAGTAACTTCCACCAGCTGACTTCCCTGTCTGATATACCTTTTACGTATAGCTGTTTTCAGTTTTCGGTAAACAGAATCTTCAGAATTAATTTTTCGTGTTTGTTCCATTTATCTCCTGTTCCGGTCTTCAGGTAATCTGGATTATTAATTTTACCAGATTCTGTTCATTTTTACTGATAGCGAAAAAATATAATATTGAGCAAGTGGATTTTGCGCAAGTGGGAATAAACAGCAAAACCGTAGAGGTTTTTATAACTTTTCTTAATAGATACATCAAGAATCTACGCAAATGGGTAGCTTTCTCCGGCCAAAAGAACGAGCAGTAAACGTTCACCAGCACCCCATATGCGCCCGACCAGACCGCCCTGCATAAGCCAACTATAGCTCGCCTGCCTGCTTTTGCGATCTCTTACGCACTGGTGAACGTTTCCAAATCAGGGGTTATCCGTGCATTTTACTATTCCCGTTGAAAGGTTACGAACGCGCATCATAAGGGAACCCCCAGGAAACCCAGCAACCTCTACGTGAGATGATTGTCAACACAGAAGAATCTTTTTTTGGTGAGGAAAATTTGCCAAGGAAGCCAAGGCAAACTATTTTAAAATAAACACACAAAAATGGTTGACACATGTACACCGAATAACGTAATGATTCTTTGTGTGCAAACATTGTATACAATTTTAATTTGGAAAGAAAGAAATACTTTTACTGACGTTACAAACATCAAGAACTTAATTGAACGGGATTGCTATGTTGAACAAAATGATTGCCGGGCTTCTCCCACACATGCCGAAAAAATTAGTGTGGATATTCTCTAAGGAATACATAGCCGGAGAGACTCTGGACGAAGCAATTGCCAACGCAAAAAAATTAAATGCAGAAGGGATAAAAACCACCATCGACGTTTTGGGGGAATTTATAACCACCCTGGAGGAGGCCGAAGCGAACAAAAAAGAGTATCTCCAGGTTATCGAAGGTGCGGAGAAGGCCGGAGTGGATGGAAATTACTCACTTAAACCTACCTTTTTCGGATTGCTTCTTGATAAGGATGTTGCTTACAGGCATATCCGTGAGGTTGTAGCTAAGGCGGCATCCTACAACAATTTCGTCAGGATCGATATGGAGGATTCTCCCTGTACGGACATGGAGATAGATTTGTTCCGGAAGCTAAAAGAGGAGTTCCCGGCAAACGTGGGTTTAGTCATGCAGGCTTATTTAAAAAGAACGCGTCGGGATATTGAAGGCTTGAAGGATATGAATACAGCGGAGCACCCAGTCAATCTGAGGGTCTGCAAGGGAATCTATGTCGAACCGGAAACAATTGCCTATAAAAATTATTCGGAAATCAATTCCCACTACCTCGATGACATTGACTACATGTTTCAGGAAGGTATGTACCCGGCCATTGCAACCCATGACCTGCCGCTTGTGGAAGGCGCCTATAAACTTATCGAAAAGCACCAGGTTCCCAATGATAAATACGAGTTTCAGATGCTTTACGGCGTGACTCCCGGCCTCAGAAAGTCGATCCTCGACAAAGGTCACCATATGCGGGTGTACGTACCTTTCGGAAAACAGTGGTTCGGGTACAGCACCAGAAGATTGAAAGAAAACCCGAAGATGGCTGGTGTAATTATTAAAGCCCTGTTTAAAAAGGGATAAATAGATGGAGTGTACAATGAATCTTTTGAATAATGCTGTAATAAATAGTCCGGAACCGGTAAACGAACCTATCCTCGGCTATGCGCCGGGTAGTCCGGAAAAGGCGGCTTTAAAGAAGGCCTTGGCGGAAATGGCTGCAAAACAGCTGGAGATTCCGCTGATTATCGCAGGCAAGGAAGTAAAAACCGGTAATCTTGGCGAAGTCGTGATGCCCCATGACCATCATCACGTCCTGGCCACCTATCATAAAGCAGGACCAGGTGAAGTACAGCAGGCGATTGATGCGGCAGTGGCGGCCCAACCGATGTGGCAGTCTTTTCGCTGGGAAGAGCGCTGTGCGATTTTCTTGAAAGTGGCCGAATTACTTGCCGTAAAATATCGGGCACTCATCAACAGCGGTGCCATGCTTGCAGGTGGGAAAACCGCCTTCCAGGCGGAGATCGATGCAGCATGCGAACTCATCGATTTCTTGCGTTTTAATGTCAGGTATGCCCAGGAAATTTATCAAAAGCAACCTGTGTCATCAACCGGGGTCTGGAATTTTGTCCAGCATCGGCCATTGGAAGGTTTTGTTTTTGCCGTGACACCCTTCAATTTTACCGCTATCGCCGGAAACCTGCCCACCGCGCCGGCGATCATGGGCAATACAGTGGTTTGGAAACCGGCTTCGTCCCTGGTCTATACGCCGTATCTGTTCATGCAGATCCTCGAAGAAGCGGGATTGCCGCCTGGAGTTATTAACTTTGTTCCCGGTTCCGGCGCCAGTGTCGGAGATATTTGTCTGGCTGATCCTCATTTGGCAGGGATCCATTTTACCGGTTCGACCAGAGTGTTCCAGCAGATGTGGAAAACTATCGGGGAGAATATAGGCAAATATAAATCCTATCCTCGAATAGTTGGTGAAACAGGAGGAAAGGATTTTGTTTTTGCCCACAACAGCGCGGAAATAGAACCCTTGGTGACCGGTCTCGTCCGGGGAGCGTTTGAGTATCAGGGACAGAAATGTTCTGCTGCCAGCCGGGCCTACATTCCCCGCTCGATCTGGCCTGCAGTTGAAGCCGGGCTGAAAAGGCAAATAGGCGGAATCAAGATGGGTTCGCCAACCGACTTCCGGAATTTCCTGGGGGCGGTTATTGATAAAGCGGCATTTAAATCGATTGCAGGTTATATCGATTACGTCAGGGAAAATCAAGGTGGTGAGATACTTATCGGCGGAAACTATGATGACAGCGTCGGCTATTTTATCGAGCCTACGGTAATTCTGGCTACCGATCCCCATTTCAAGACCATGGTTGAGGAGATTTTCGGACCGGTACTCACCGTTTATGTATATGACGATGACAAATATGCAGAGACTCTGGAACTTTGCAACAGTTCCTCGATATACGCCCTTACCGGAGCGATTTTCGGCAAGAGCAGGCAGGCGGTAAGTCTGGCCATCACAAAGCTTGAACATGCGGCAGGCAATTTCTATATCAACGATAAACCGACCGGTGCGGTTGTCGGCCAGCAACCCTTTGGCGGGGGTAGAGCTTCGGGAACCAATGATAAAGCCGGATCCCAGGCAAATCTCATGCGCTGGGTTTCCACCCGGACGATCAAAGAAACATTTGTACCACCCACGGATTTTAGGTATCCTTTTCTTGACGAAGAATAAGCTGGGTGGTGAGAGAAAGCGGTTGAGACAACAGATGTTTAATTTCCCAACCCCTTCTTTCAAATGAGGCGACGACCCTACTCCGGAGACGACCATCCCCGATGTAATGCCGCTGCAAACTGTATAAGTTGATTGCCGATAATCAACAGTCAAGAGGAAGTTATGGCTAGGCAGAAACTGAAAGAAATAATTATTAACCGGGATTGGTGCAAAGGTTGTGGGATTTGCGTCAAATTTTGTCCGACCAAGGTTCTGGAACTGGACGAGCGGGATAAATCCACAGTTGTTCGACCGGGAGATTGCATTTGCTGCCGGATGTGCGAATTACGGTGTCCGGATCTGGCAATCGAAGTATTGACGGAGGAAGGTGAGAAAGATGAGTAAAAATATACGATTTGTCCAAGGCAATGAGGCCTGTGTTGAGGGAGCGATCTATGCCGGTATCGATTTTTTTGCCGGGTACCCGATTACTCCATCGACAGAGATAGCCGAACATCTCTCCCAGCGTCTTCCGGAAAATGGGGGCAAGTTTATTCAAATGGAAGATGAGATTGCCTCCATGTGCGCCATCATCGGCGCTTCACTGACCGGTAAAAAGGTCATGACCGCAACCAGCGGGCCGGGCTTTTCCCTGAAGCAGGAGGCGATCGGCTATGCCTGTATGGCTGAGATCCCTTGCGTTATCGCCAACGTACAACGAGGTGGTCCTTCCACCGGCAATCCAACCCATGTCAGTCAGGGTGATATCAACCAGGCGCGCTGGGGCACCCATGGGGATCACTCCATTATCGCCCTCACCGCCTCCAACCATCAGGATGTGTTCACCATGACAGTCGATGCCTTTAATATGGCGGAAACCTATCGGACTCCGGTGGTGCTGCTTTTTGACGAGGCGGTTGGGCATATGCGGGAAAAATTAGTGATCCCCGAACCGGGGGAATTGGAGATTGTCGGCCGGTTGCGGACGTCGCTCGGCAAAGGGGTCGATTATCACCCCTACCTTCCCCGCGAGGACGGCCGCCTGCCGATGTCCGATTTCGGGGCTGAGCATAGATATAACGTCACCGGCCTGTTTCATGATATGTGGGGTTTTCCCTCCAATAATCCGACAGTGGTCAACGAACTGCTGAGACACCTTGTCGACAAGATAGACAACAACGTCGAAACCATAACCCGTTATAAGGAACATTTCCTGGAGGGTGCGGAATACGTGCTGGTGTCGTATGGTTCTTCAGCCAGATCAGCCATCCATCTGGCGAAAAGCCGAAGGGCAAAGGGCGAAAAGATCGGAGTCCTCGAACTGCAATCCATCTGGCCCTTTCCGACCCAGTTGGTTCGGGAAAAATGCGAAGAGGCTAAAGCCGTCCTGGTGGTGGAAATGAATATGGGACAGGTCATGGCCCAGGTTAAAGCTGCGGTAAGAAAACCCAACCGGGTGTTCCTTGCCAACCGGATCGACGGACATCTTATCACCCCGTCGGATATTAAAAAACTCCTTCGGGTTATCCAGGGGAGGGGAGTATAACATGGCTGTAAAAGACTATTTACGCGAGCGGTTTTTCCCGCATATGTGGTGCCCCGGTTGCGGTCACGGCACTATTCTTAATTCGCTTATCCGTGCGGTTGAAGAGCTGCAGTTGAACAAGAACGAGATCGTTATGACATCGGGAATAGGTTGTTCGGCAAGGATTTCCGGCTATGTCGATTTTCACTCTCTGCATACCCTGCATGGCCGTGCCCTGGCCTTTGCCACAGGCGTGAAACTCAGCAAGCCCAGCTTGAAAGTGCTGGTGCCGATGGGTGATGGCGACGCCCTGGCCATCGGTGGTAATCACTTTATCCATGCGGCACGAAGGAATATTGACATTACCGCCATTGTCATGAATAACCGGATCTACGGTATGACCGGTGGCCAGTTTTCCCCTCTTTCAGGACCGGGAGTAAAAGCCACCACCGCGCCCTACCTGACGATTGACAATAATTTTGATGTTGTTGAACTGGCAAAAGCGGCAGGTGCTACCTTTGTTGCCCGCTCTACCGCCTATCACGCCAAGGAAAGTACTGATTACCTGAAAAAGGCCATTTTGCATAAGGGCTTTTCCGTGGTTGAAATACTCTCCCAGTGTCCGACACATTACGGCAGGAAAAATAAGGAAGGCGATGCCGTCAGCATGCTGGAACTGCAGAAGACCAACACAGCCAAACTCGGCTCCAAAGCCCTTGAGGAAAACCCGAACCTCATCCCCCGCGGAATCTTTGTAGAAAAGGACCTGCCGGAATATTGTGAGGAGTACGACAAGATTATCGCCTATGCAACCAGGGAGAAAGTATCATGAGCAGAGTAAGACTGGTCTTCTCGGGATCAGGTGGTCAGGGGGTAATAACGGCGGCAATAATCCTGGCAGAGGCCGCGGTTATCCACGAAGGCATGAACGCCACCCAGTCCCAGAGTTATGGGGCGGCTGCCAGGGGAGGCTCGACCCGAAGCGATATCATCATCTCCGACAGCGAAATTGATTTTCCGGAGGTTACCCAGCCCAACATCCTGGTCTGCCTGACCCAGGATGCCTACAACAGCTATTCCTCTATCATACGGCCGGGTGGAACACTTTTAACCGACAGCCGCTATGTGCAACTCACCCGCAAGGTGGACGCCAAACAGATCGAACTGCCCATGTACGAAAGAGTCATGGAAAAGATCGGCAAACCGGTGGTCTTCAACATCTGCGTACTTGGCGCTCTGATAGGTATCACCGAGGTGATCCGGCCTAAGTCGGTCATGAACGCCATTGCCGACCGGGTGCCCAAGGATTTTATTGATCTGAATAATCGGGCATTTGATCTCGGTCTTGTCCTGGGAGCGCAATACAGCAGGTAGATTTACGGCTTCCTGCCGGTAAAAAAAACGGCAGGGGCTTTAGTACCTTACAGATTGTTTTCTTGTTTTTTTGCAAGAAAATAATCTGTCTAAAGGTTCTTATCCCCTACGATGCACGGGGACTAAAAAGAGTACCCCCGCTTTGTAGGTTGTTAGCTGTTCCATCATAATTGTGCTATGCCTTTCCAGGGTGAAAAGTTGGTAAGTCGTTGAAATGACGTTAGGGAGATTGTATGGATACTTTTGCAACCAGCTCTTCTTCGAGTACCAGAGGCGCCAATATTATCGCCAAAGCCGAGAGCGTCGGGCTTGATCCAAGAGTGTTGTATGAGGCGGTCATCGACCTGTCCTCGGAAGGGTTACTCACGGCAAACTGCATTAATATGGCGGCCGGAATCCTTCTTCATGATATTGGTCTGCCCAGATATTTCTTTGAACATATCCGAAAGGCGGCGTTGGCCAATATGCTCCAGTCCATCGCCACTTCCATCAAGCTTGTCGATGGCAAGGTGATTCTCTATGGCCGGGTCGCTCAGATTGATTTTGAAGTCACCCAGTCGAGCGTTGCCCAAAAGGTAAGAATTGCCACGGAAGAAACCCGCGACAGCATGGAAGCGGTGCTGGAAGAGCTAATACCAGGTCACCGGCGGGAATATTATTACAGTCCGGAAAGCAACTATTACACCTACATTATTCGGCCTGAGACTGTGGCGGATTTTCCGCCGGAGGCCTTTCGCGATTCCCGGTTTCTCTTTACTCTGGCCGGAGATTATACAGCAACCCCGGAACCAACCAGGAAACGATATGAAAAAGTTCTGAGGGAGAGCGAAGAGTCGACCATTCCGCTCATTGCCGTTTTTAATCTGCCGGAAACCGGAGAGACAAGGTTGATGTTCAATTCCGATTTTGAGTCTCCCCAACTCCCCGTGCTCCGCAAAATCCTGGCAGGTCAAAACCTGACCCTGGTGCGAGCCTATTGGGAGCCCTATCGGGGGCAGTCGACTGTGCCTTCTTCTATCTGTACGCTTTATGTAAGTGGTGAATTGACCAGAAAGCAGGAGGATGGGGTTGTCACCGACCTTCGCTCCTATCTCTCTTTTTCTGTGAAACCGATCAAGGACCTCTACCTGCAGGACCGCATTACTTTCAAGGAGATGCTTTTTGCCGGCAATGCCATCGATTTTACCCATCTGTTCATTTTCAAGGAAAGCGAGAACGTCACAGACCGGGAGATCCTTGACAGTCTGACAAGTAAAGATCATCGGGAATCGTTTGCTAAACGTATTCAGAGTTCGAATAAGTCAACCTACGGTGCACCCATAATCCTGGAGACAGTTGCGCGACATCCCGACCTGATCAAATTTCTCCACGCTGTCTTCGAACAACGTTTTGCACCACGTCGGACGTCCGGCCCAATTGGAATTTCCGAAGAAGAGCTACAACAGAAGTGGCTGGAATATGAAAAAATTATTGCTGGAAGATTCATCGACTTCCCCCTTGGCTATGAAATTTTTAAATTCATGTTCAAGATTATCACCTCCACCCTGAAAACTAATTTTTATAAACCGGAAAAACGATCTTTCGCTTTTCGCTTTGACAATAGTATCCTAGATCCCTTGGTTTTCAGCAGATTTGTCTATGGCGTTTTTTTTGTGAACGGCCACTACTCCTGCGGCACTCACCTGCGTGCAGCGGATATTGCCCGCGGCGGACTGCGGCTTATCCGTGTCTCGCGTTCCAACTATGACAGTGAGCTGGATAATGCCGTGCTGCTCAATTATGCTCTCGGTCCCAAGGCTCAGCGATTAAAGCATAAAGATATCTGCGAGAGCGGCTCAAAGGGTGTGGTAATTCCTCTGCCGCAATATGCCGCTTACAGAAAAGAGGCCCTGAACGACTACACCGAGGGGATCATGGATCTGATGTTGCCGGACTCTTCCGTTGTCGACTACTACGGTAAACCGGAGATGGTCTTTTTCGGGCCTGATGAAGGTACCGCGCCGCTTATGGACGATGTCGCCTATCACGCCCGGGAGAAAGGCTACCAGTATTGGCGGACCATCACCACCGGCAAGAGTTTCGGCATTCCCCACGACACCTATGGCCTGCTCTCGGGAGGAGAGGTCTTCGGCCTTTATGATAAGGGAAATAAAGGCGTTGAGCTGCAGGTGGATGGCCGCTCCGTTGTTATGACCGATGATATGGAAGAGATATTTGCCGAAGTGGGCGGAAATATTCTTGTGTCGGGAATGACCACGACTTCGATCATGGGGGCGTTTAGAACGCTGATAGATCACTGCAGTGGACGGGAAGAAGATTTGAATCTGATGATTACCGGCGGTCCCGACGGGGATCTCGGCGCCAACCAGATTCAATGCTATAAAGGAAAAATCTGCCTGATCATCGACGGAGGATCGATTCTTTTTGATCCGGAAGGGCTCGATAAAAAAGAATTAATGAAACTCGCCTTTATGCGCAACTCCTCTCCAAGGGCCAATTCTCTCAGGTTTCCTCTGGATAAGCTGAGCGCGAAAGGATTCATGGTGCCGCTCGGAGCAAATAACGTTGCTCTTCCGGACGGCACACTCGTGGAGGACGGTACACTTTTCCACAGAAATTTCCTCAGTAACCTCGCTCACCGGGAATATATCAAGGAAGCCAATATCCGTGCCTTCATTCCCTGCGGCGGTTTCAAGGATACCATCAATCAGGGCAATGTCCGGCAGTTTCTGGACCTTTTTCAGGAGCTGCAATTTATCGTTGAGGGCGCAAATGTTTTCTTTGACGATACTTCCAGGAGATATATCGCTACCCACACGGATATTAAACAGATTAAAGATACCACAGCTAATAAAGGAGGGGTTTTCAGCAGCTCGATCGCCGAAGTTCTCACCGCTTTTCTGCTTCAGGACGATTACGAGGATAAACTGCTTAATGACAGGGCGACGAGGTGGGCACTGACCAAGGATATTCTCCATCTGGTTGATCGCTATTCCCGGATGGAAACGGGGCTGTTGCTGCGGTTGTATGATGCTGATCCTTCCACGCCGCTTTTTGAACTATCGGAGATTACCAGCGAGCAAATTTTTGCCCTCCAGGATCGACTGGAGCCGTGTCTTGAGCAGATTCTTGGCGACAGAGAACTGGTTTGGGAGGTTATGGTCCACTACATTCCTTCGGAGCTGAGAGAAAAACTCGGAGAACAGTCAATAATGGCCATTCTCAATGCGGAGCAACTCCAGCCTTACCGCAATGCCATTATCACCAAGAAACTGGCGTCAATGGCCTTTTATCGCTTTGGTGAACAATGGGAAGAGTATCTGGAGGAAGTTGAGTCTGATCTGTTGTCTTCGCTGCATAAAATTTTCAGTAAATGAGAGGTTCTGTGTAAAAGAAGAATCTTACGACGATTGCATTTTAAAGCAGATCGCAAATATAAAGGGCGCTTCGAGCGCCCTTTATATTTGGGTAAGTGACCGGCTAGAAATGAAATGTTGTTATCATATAAACCTGATGCGCTTCATAGTCATGATCAAGTCCCGCACCGCTCAGATAAAATGTTCCAGGTGTGTAGCTGAAATTGTCATACTTCCATTCATCCAGATTTGATTTCTCAAAAAGGTATCCCAGGCTTATCGACCAGGCATCGCTTATCCGATAGATACCTTTTGCTCCCAGTTGCGTTTTATAATAGTCATCCGCATTATTAACGGTTTCCAGAGGTACGCCGGCTGCGGCAGGCCTAAAGAAATCGATATTTCCATTAACCAGCTGATGGTCGGCGGATAATACCACATCGAGCTGCTGTATCACCGGGATGGTCAGACTGCCGCCAATGACGAAGAAGTCATAAGTGGTATCCTGGCTCCAGTTATAAGTAGTGGTGCTTGTGGGGGTATTTGGATCGGCCCCGCCAGGGAGGAAACGATGAGAATCCATACTGCTTTTGGTGTATTCATAGCCTGCATAACTACTGAAGCGGATTTTGGCCGGAAGGGACGCATCAAGATTCACGTAAAATTCCTGATGTTGATCATTTTCTACCCCTAAAAGAGAGGCATTGTAATCATTATAGGTGATTGCATAGCTCAGCCCTACGTTCAGGCTTTCAGTTGGATAGAACTCAAAAGCCACCTTGACCTTGTAACGATCCTTGCTGGCATAGTCAAAAGGAAGGAAGTACTGGAGAATCAGACCATCACCTTCCAGGGTTTCCGGACTGAACGCCGTATCGGAGGACCTATTTAAGTATTCCAGCCGCAGTTTGGCGCTCATCCAGTCCAGCGTGGTATTTTTCAACTGGGCATAGACCAGATTGTCCGTGGTGGTGTCGGCATCTTCCCTGTTACGGTCGGTATAGCTGAACTCATAGCCGCCGGTAAGCTTGTTGTCCCTGGTTATTCGATAGCCCACATCCAGTCCCGCATCATGTTTATCATACTCAAACTTGAGGTTGGACTCTAAATCGCGGGAAGCACCACTAAAAGCGGTGATACTTTCCGAGTCATTATCCCGATCGATATATCTGTAATACAGTCTGGTATCGAGCATCGCAGTCCATTGGCTGGTAAGGGTCGCGCTGCCGCGGATGTAGGTGACATCCCCGTCAAAATCGTTGTCTGCCGAGGGTAAGGCAATCTGGGTGTATTTATTCCAGTCCGCTTCACTTTTATTGCGGATGTAAGATGCTTTCAGCGCAAGAACACTATCCATCGGTAAGCGCTGCGTCAGCCGGCCGCCGAAATTGTAACTGTAATTATCCGCTGGCGTGCTGTATTCCTCAATATCTCCATTATTAATGTTGATCAGGATATCGTTATCATTCTTGAAAACACTGTAGCCGGTAGTGAAAACCGCCGTAGTTTGCTTATCGCGATAACCGCCTTCAAACATTAGGTTATCGGTGGTGTAATCTATCGGCATGGCACTCTCAAAGGGCGTGATCAAATCATTGTTCGGAAAGTAGGTTGTCCCATAGGGCAGGATGCCGTCATTTTCCTGCCGTTCCACAGAAACCTTGAAGTAGAACGGGATTTGCTGGGGATCAACCGTAAATTCAGCTCCGTAAAATTTTTTATCCACCTGGTAATCTATCGGTGTCCACTGGGAGACAGGCGGCACGGTTGCGGGGAGAGTCAGTACATTGCTGCCGATCCCTGAAGTTGGGGTCAAGGCGCCGTATGAAATGTGGTGCGTCAGCTCATCATAATAGAATCGTCCTTTGCCGAGTCCATACTGCCCTCCCCTCAGCTCATAGAACTGGTCGTCAAGGGATGGGTTTTCCACGGAGAGGCCGAGAAAATAATCGTCGGTATCAAACAGCAGGTTAGCATCGCCAAACAACCCATTGCTCCTGTCGCGGTATTCATCAAATTTTGCACTCTTTTCGTCACTTGCAAAATGAGTCGTCCGCAAACCGACACTGAGATCGCCGGAAACCTCGGCGGATGCAAAAGATGGAACAGCTATCAGTACAGCCAAAGGTAAATACATCATCGGTTTCATGGTTATCCTCCTTAGCGCACAAAGAACGCGCCGTCGCCTGACGGTGAGTTAGAGCCATGGATGGCGGAATGACAACGCAGACAATTCCAGCGGCTCGTGTATGAAGTGTTATCGTCATAGGGCGTGCCTGGATGGTATCTTCCATCATGGCAGTTCTGGCACAATTGAGGGATTCGTTCGTTCAGCAATCTGTCATGGATACTGCCGTGAATTGAATGGCAGGTCTCACAATTTTCCTCCACGGGAGGATGTTCCCAGAGAGCCGGTCCGCGCTTATCGGCATGGCATCTGTAACAGAGTTGCTGAGGGTCATCTGCTTTCACAAGATGTTTGCTGAGTGTGCCGTGGGGAGAATGACAGGAAGAGCAGCTGACCTTGCCCTCGAGGATGGGATGATGGGATCTTTTGTTTACATCAACCTTGATATCCCGGTGACAGCCAAAACAAACTTGGGGTTCCTTGGGTTTCAGTACTCCACCGTTTGCATGAATGTCATGACAGGAATCACAGGATAGATCGTTTCGCTTATGAACTCCCAGGTCCCATAAATCCATCCCCGGAGTCCTTTGGTGACAGGTGAGACATTTTGCGGATTTTGCCTGCGGATCCGTATCCTTGTTGAAAGCGAAAATGTCAACGCCTCGGCCACCGCCCTTTTCAACATGCATCGCTCCCGGCCCGTGACAGGTTTCGCAGGCATCCTGTGATTGGGGACCTTTTACCGATTTTTTAAAATGAACGGATTTCGCATAACTTTCATATTGTGTCTCATGGCACTCCTGACAGGTTTCAGCGCCTATGAAGCCCTCTTTGGCAGTTGTATCTTTGGTATCCGTCGTATATGCGAATGCCAAGGAGAAAGAAAGCAATATCAGGCTAAGCGGGAAAAATAACGAGATAAGGTAATTTTTCTTCATGATTCCTCCGGATTTTCCTTTGTAAGTATCGTCTGCGCTTAATTGCCCCATGCCTTTTGACTCACTGTTCGGTTTTAACCAGCCGAAAACCCAGAGCGTGATGACCGAAGTTGGGGGAGAGCCCCACACGATGCGAACTACGTATCCCGAGAGGCCCGTTGCTCCACCCGCCACCGCGCATGACGCGATACTCCCCGGATCCACTGTAAACCGGATTGTCTTTCGGCAGTTTTGTGTAGGCTTCGCTGTTATAGACGTCTTCGCACCACTCCCAGACATTTCCCAGCGTATCGTTCAGTCCATAGTCGTTCGGCAGAAAACTGCCTACCGGCGCAGAAGCCGCATAGCCGTCGTCGCAGGTAAAAGTTGTCCATTTATCCCACTTCTTCTTGGCAGTCATATCCGCGACATTGGCATACTTACAGGCTTCATCTGGATTATTGCCCCAGAACCGGCTAGCATTTGATCCGGCCCGGGTTGCGTATTCCCACTCGGCTTCGGTAGGCAGTCGAAAGGTTTTGCCTGATTCTTGGGAAAGCCATTGGGCAAAGGCGACGGCGTCTTCCCAGGAAACATTGACAACCGGCTGGTTCGCGTCGTTAAGATTTACATCCTGAGACTTACCGCTATTGTGCTGAGGGTTAAATTTTTGAAACTGGGCATTGGTTATTTCAGTTTTTCCTATGGAAAAATCAGAGACACAGACTTCATGCACAGGTCTCTCGTTAGGGTCGCCATCGCCGACTGAATCACCCATCTGATAACAGCCGCCCTTAATCGACAGAAACTCTATACCTGTTGAAGGGTCTGTATAAGGCGCCGCCGCGTGAGCTGCTGCGACACAGGCTAAAAGTAGAAGAAAAAACAACGTTCCCGGCATCTTGTAAATCATCCTGTACCTCCTCGGTTAAATTGGACTACCTGCTCTGCAACATGTATAGATAACAAAGATCTTCAGATTAATCGGACAGTCAGGTTGTGCGATCAAACACCGATAGATGAAAAATTAGTCGGGACTCGGTTCAGCCCCCGTGCTTTGCGGGTACTCACGTTAGTCCCTTAGTCCCCATGCTTTGCGGGATAAATACCTTCACGAAATTCTTTCTAAAAAAGCAGAAAAGAATATCTATGGTACTGCTAAGGTGCTCAATAGGTACAATGGAGAGTTCAAGCCAAAACACCTTCCGACTTACTCTCCGGAATCGTTTCTTGGGTCTTGAAAAATGAAAAACACAGATGAATTATTAAGAAAAATTATATCAATCGAATTGATTAAGAAATTGTAAAATATGTAGCTCGATTGGTCAAGGAAATGTGAAGAAGAATTAAGAAGTTGAAAAGAATAATTCTTGGATAACTTTCTAACCACTTTATTTATTCTTTTCTTTTAGCTGACTGACAACTGCATACAGGGATAACAGGTTTAACCAATTTCGGTAATTTTTCTGTGCCAGCGCTGTCGGACAGGATATCGACGGGGCAGAACTCCTCGTTGCAAAGATTGTTTTGACTTTTTCAGGGCTAAGTATGGCGTGTGGGGGTTGGTTTGGCTGTCGGATTTGAAGCACAAAGGACTGCATCAATTTCCTGAACGAGCATATCGGCACGAATCGGCTTGGAGATATAGCCATCCATGCCTGCAGCCAGACATTTTTCCCGATCACCCCTAACCGCATAAGCAGTCATCGCTATGATGGGTATATGTCTCCCGGTATTTTTCTCCTGCAGGCGAATTGCCCGGGTTGTTTCGTAGCCGTTGAGTTCAGGCATCTGGATATCCATGAGAATCACATCAAAAACGGTGTCTTTCAAGATATCCATAGCCTCGATACCGTTTTCAGCGATCTTAACCTGCCATCCCTCACGTTCGAGTACGGCAGTTGCCAGGGTTTGGTTAATAAATTCATCCTCCACCAGAAGAATCTGGAGCGGTTTTCCCTTCGGCCCGGGGGCGGCTGGAAATGCGGAAGTGTCTGCAGTTGGTTTACCAACAGCAGTTCCTGCCGATCCGAGCGGGAACCGGATCGTAAAGTAAAAGGTGGTTCCAACTCCCAGCTTACTTTTGACGGCAATTTTCCCACCCATCATTTCCACCAGTTCACCGGCGATGACCAGACCCAGACCCGTGCCCCGCTGGCTGGTGTTCCGTGTTGTGACAAGCTGGCTGAAGGCCTTGAAAATATTTTTTATTTTTGTTTTGGGAATGCCTATTCCTGTATCCTTGATCTGAAAATGGAGTTCGACAGGATCATTCTGTTCACCTTTGTGGGTTACCTGCTCAATAGTAAGTGAGACTTTTCCTTTATTGGTGAATTTTACGCCGTTGCCAACCAGGTTGATCAGGATCTGGCTGAGTTTTCCCGCATCTCCAAGCAATAAGTCAGGAATATGTTCATGACAATCAACCGTAAGTTCAATATTTTTTTTGGCTGCGCTTAAGGCCAAAATCTCAAGAGCTTCTGCAATGGTACTACGGAGACTGAACGGGGCGATGTCCAGTTCGAGCTTGCCGGCCTCAATTTTGGAAAAGTCGAGAATATTGTTAATAAGTTTCAATAATCTTTCCGCAGAGGAATGGATCATCTCCAGGTAGGATCGATTCTGGCCGGAAATACCGGAGTGAAGGATAAGGTCGGTCAAGCCGAGAATACCGTTCATCGGGGTGCGTATTTCATGACTCATGTTGGCCAGGAAGGTACTCTTGTTTTTTTCCGCCAGTTCAGCCCTCTCCTTGGCTTTTTTGAGCTCATCGACGCCATGTTTCCGATTCAGGGCGTCTCCGATATGGCGGGCGACAAAAGCCATGAGTTCCTTGTCTTTTTCCGTATAGATGACATCACTGTAACTCTGTATCGCCACGACTCCGCTGATGTGGTCGACAAAAAAGGGAGCTCCCAACCAGCAATGGGGGTGGGTTCCGACACATTCGATGTCATGTTCCCGGCAGAACCGGTCAAAATTTTTCGGTGTAAGCAGCAGTGGTTGCCGGGTTTGCAGCAAATACCCAGTTATGGAATATTTTTCTTGGTCCATTTTCAGTTCCATGTCCTGAAACTGAGTGTCGTATTTGTCAATATAATAGGGGAATTTTATATACTTACCATCCAGGCGCTCTTCCACCAGGGCAATAAAAAAGTTCCGGGCATGAATCAGCCGTCCTACTTTCTCATGGAGTTTGACATAGAGGTCAGTGATATTCTCTGAACAATGGGCCTGTTCACTGATTTCGTAAAGCGCTGTTCTGAGCCGGTCCGAGTACTCCAGCGCACGCATGGATTGCTTGAGTTGCTGGATGGTTCGCATGCTTTTTAATCTCGAGCCGATTATCGCTGCAATTGTTTGAATTGAATCCAGAAAGTCGGAAGGAAATGAATAGGCCTTCGGGCTGCCGAGATAGAGCAGACCGGACAACTCAGAACCATCCTGAATGGGGGCCAGCAAATGGGTACTGTTACGGGTCTTGGCGAGAAAAGAAGGAGAATGCGATTTGTTCGGGAGTACCATCGGAGAACAGGTATTTGCCATCTCTTCAATTACTGAATTATTGCGAGGAAGTACATCAGGTACATTTTCTTCTTTCTCGAAAGTTCGGTTTTCGTTCTGAGCTGGAAGAAAATTGCCGGATGGGATATCCAGAAAATATATTTCTATAAAGAAGGACCCGAGCTTAGGAAAAATGTTTGCATGCAGAAAAGCCGACAAGTGTTCAACGTTATCGATAGATCGTTGACCGATGGTGAGTTCTTTGACAAGCGCGAGAACCGGGAGTTCCGGCGCAGTATCTATGCTTTGGGAAAAATCTTGCATAAAGGAACAACATAAAACCGGTTAGAGTTTGCCTCAAAAAATTCAACTCGACGAAATCATTATTCTCTGAAAATGATCGTAGTTACAAAGAAATCATACCAGATAATAATGACGACATGAAGGAAGTGGCACCCTTTTCTTAAAAAAATCCTGAAAAATGTTGTGTTCTGTTGGATTTAATACCTTAAAAATTTGTTTTCGAACTTTTAGGAATGAATTTCGAGAAGGCACCTAGATTCGCAAAAGAGAGTTCCCGCACAGTTTATTTTTGAAAAGTTACAGAGCGGAAGGTTTTGGTTCTGCTTTGACAGGGTTGGTCAAAGTTCCGATATTTTCTATCCGCACCTCCACCACATCCCCGTCCTGCAGGGGCCCGACTCCGCTTGGTGTTCCGGTAATAACGATATCACCGGGTTCGAGTGTGAAATTCTTGGAAATAAAGGCAAGGATCAACGGAATGCTGAAGATCATATGCCGTGTGTTGGAGCTTTGGACGACCCGACCGTTGAGACGGCACTCTATGTCAAGATTTTGCGGATCGCCGATATCTTGAGGAGTAACAATAACCGGGCCGATTGGTCCGAATGTGTCCAGTGATTTGCCGCGATACCAGCCGGCCTTGTCGCCTTTTTGCAGATTACGCTGGCTTATGTCGTTAAAACAGGTAAATCCGAGGACATGATCCATGGCTTTTTCGGCGGAAAGATTTTTCACCCGGTCTTTTATAATGATTGCCAGTTCAGCTTCATGATCTGTACGGCAATTGGCAAAACAATATTCTTCAACAAAGGCGGGCAGGATAATCGGTTCGCCGGGGCCGATCAACACGTTGGGGGTTTTCGGGAAAAGTACCGGCTCGGTTGGGATCTCTTGATCGAAATTCCGTACATCAACCGACTGACTTTCTTTAATGTGTTCCAGATAATTCAATCCCAGGGCCACAATCTTGCTCGGATGAATTTCGTAATTGCCACCACTTGACATGGGCAGTGTTATCTGCATCGGATTCCCCTTTTTTTGTAAACGTTTATCGGCAGCCCATATGCACACGATCCGGCAGCCAAAAAGCTTCATATGCGAGGCGCGCAAATTTTCAATTATCTCGGCGTATGAAGGTGCGTCCTAATGACTGAAAATTTGCAGCAACGAAACAGATGAAGAGTTTTTACAACGCCATCATTTTTTACGACCATCCATGATTTTGTAGGCACAAAATTCGCCGCACATGGTACAGGCTCCGTGGGCGTCGGCAACCTCTGCCGTTGCCCCGCGACGCCTCCGGGCAAGAGACGGATCGAGAGCAAGTTCATACTGCTTTTCCCAGTCCAGGGACTTTCGGGCTTTGGAGATGGCTATATCCCGTTCCATTGCCCCAGGAATTCCCTTGACGATATCCGCGGCATGTCCCGCCAGCCTTGTAGCCATAACTCCATCATGAACGTCCTGGGGATTGGGAAGACAAAGATGTTCGCTTGGCGTGACATAACAGAGGAAATCGGCACCGGCACCGGCTGCGATGGCCCCTCCGATGGCACTGGTGATATGGTCGTAACCTGGAGCGATATCGGTTACCAGTGGTCCCAGCACGTAAAAGGGTGCGCCGTGGCAGAGACGTTTCTGCAGCTTAATATTGGCTTCGATCTGGTTGAGCGGTACATGGCCCGGGCCTTCAATCATTACCTGTATACCCTGATCCCAGGCCCTTTGGGTGAGCTCCCCAAGGAGAAGCAGTTCGTGGATTTGGGCTCTGTCCGTGGCATCGGCAATGCAGCCGGGACGAAAACCGTCACCTAACGAAAGGGTTGCGTCATATGGTTTTACCAGTTCCAGCAGGCGGTCATAGTATTCATAGAGTGGATTCTCCGCATCATTGTGGGCCATCCAGGCGCAGGTGAAGGAGCCGCCTCGTGATACGACGTCCATTAGACGGCTCTCACGGTCCATGAATTCGAGCGTACGCCTGGTTACTCCACAGTGCACGGTAATAAAATCGATCCCGTCATCGAGGTGTTTTTTGATGCCGGCAAAGATGTCCTCGACCGTCATATCGACGATGGCCCGACCTTTTTTCATCACAGTGTCGCAGGCGGCCTGGTAGAGTGGCACGGATCCGATACAGATGTCGGTTTCGGCGATGATGGCGGCGCGAATTTCGTCGATCGGCCCTCCGGTGGAAAGATCCATTAAGGCATCAGCCCCGGCTTTTACAGCCACCCGGGCCTTTTCCAGTTCCTTGTCAATGCTGGTATCGTCCTTGCTCGTGCCGATATTGGCGTTGACCCTGGTTCGTATCCCCTCGCCTACGGCAAGTGGTTTGCCGCTGTGGTGTTTTATGTTGTGACAAATAATGGCGGTTCCCCTGGCTACACTATCCCGCAGGGTTTCCGGGGAGATGGAGGCTTCCTCGGCCGCTTCTTTCATTATATCCGTTATCTTACCTGCACGGGCATATTCCATCTGGGTTTTCATCGTCTGCTTCTCCTGGTAGTTTTGGCAAAAAAAAGACCGCAGGAAGCGGTCTTCAGAGGAGCAGGGTGTGAGTGCTCAATTGGTCCGTTCCCTACGCCGGTATAAGCCGGATCAGGTTCAAAGGGTCACTCCGTTGCAGCGGAATTCTCAGTCCGTAGACTCCCCCAGGGTTCTTTCAATTAATTTAGTACGTTAGAAATTCATTTCTTTTTTTTAAAATGAATTTCGTGAAGGTACTTATCCCCGTGCTTTGCGGGGACTAGAAAATTACCTTGTCTGCTCAGTGGCGTCAAGAGCTAAGCCTTGATTCCCTCAACCGGGATGTATACATACGTTTATATCCGGCAGTAAGGGAGACGAAAGACTCAAGCGACCGGCTTCCGGAGAAAATTGTGAGTAACATGGTAGCAGCAAAAAAGATGAAAACCGTAACCGTTCACCGGGGATCGCAAAATGCTCGTATCCATCCAACTTGTAAACGTTTACCGAAAACCTTCCATGACACTACCAAGAAAGGGGGAATATTATGGTACTGACACCTTCTACTATGCAGGAACTGGGAATGAAAGCTCCAGATTTCACCCTCCCGGACCCCGCCGGAGAACGGTATTCGCTCGAAGATTTTTCTATCAGCAAAGGATTGCTGATCATTTTTATGTGCAATCATTGTCCATATGTTCAGCATATTCGTCAGAAACTGGTGGCGAAAATCCGGGAGTATCAGGAACAGGGAATTACGGTAGTCGCCATCAACAGCAACGATTATGCTGCCTATCCTGACGACAATCCGGAAAATATGGAGTTGGAAGCCCAAAGGTACGGCTATACTTTTCCATACCTGGTCGATGAACAGCAACTGGCAGCAAAACTTTATGGAGCAGCCTGCACACCGGATTTTTTCCTATTTGATCAGCAACAAAAGCTTGTTTATCGGGGGCAGTTTGACAGTGCCCGGCCGGGAAACAGCGATCCGATTACCGGGGCGGACCTGTCTTCGGCCATTGAACAATTGATCGCCGGCAAGCCGGTAACCCAGGAGCAGCGACCCAGCATGGGCTGCAACATCAAATGGAAGCCGGGAAACGAACCGGGCTATTTCAAACCAAAGTAAGGTGTGCGTAAAAGAGAACTCGACTTGAAACTAGAGGTCCATTTCGGTATGCTGAGAAAAGTTTCAATTGATCATAATCTCTGCTTAACACCGGATCGTATACAATGGACAAAAAAACACCCATCCACCTCTATGTAAGAACAAAAACCTGGATTGAGAATGAACGAAAGGAATTACTTTTCGGCAAGGGAAAAACTGAAATTCTTGAGCTCATAGAGCGGGAAGGATCAATCGCCAAGGCGGCGGAAAAAATGGGTATAAACTACAAAAAAGCCTGGACCCACGTCAAAATCCTGCGAGATAATATTGCCGATGAACTTGTTGTACCGCAAAAAGGGGGAGGAGGCAAAGGCGGCACGGTCCTTACACCCAAGGCGGATGAAATGATCAAGAATTATCGGCAACTGCAGTTGGAGATTGAAGCTTTTGCCAATAAACGGTTTGTGGAACTGTTTTTTCCGGACGAGGATCAAGAGTGAAATATACAGACTCAAACAAAAAAGAGGCCTTCTTCCGGTTGGTAAATAGTTCCAGCTTCGGCAAAAAATAAATCTGCAATAATTGCATAATTGATCTTCGCTTGGTATATTGCCATCGATATTCTTCCGTTCGCTGAGTATTTTCACTCAGCTACCTTAAATATAATCTGGAGATTACCCTCATGAAGCAGATGTTCAAGATGACGATCAATGGCAGTGAAGTTGATTTTGAACAGGGAAAGACAGTCCTTGAAGTCTGTCAGGACCAAGGTATTCCCATTCCGACAATGTGCCACGATTCACGATTAAAACCGTACGGTGGCTGTCGTCTTTGTTTAGTGGAAGTCGCGGGCGCCCCCAAGCCCCTCACTTCCTGTACGACTCCTGCCGCTGCCGGTATGCAGGTGACTACTGAAAGCCCGCGTCTTTCCAGGCTGCGAAAAACCATCATTGAACTTTTGCTGTCCAACCATCCCAATGACTGCATGTGTTGTGAAGCGACCGGTAACTGCGATCTCCAGGAAATGGCCTATCTCTACAAGGCGGACCTGCAAAGATTTCCGGGGGAAAAGTGGAACCTGCCCATCAGGGAAGACAACCCCTTTATCACCTTCGAGGCAAACAAATGTATCGTTTGCGGCCGCTGCGTCCGTATTTGTAATGAAGTGGTTATGGCCGGAACTATTGATATGAGCGGTCGCGGTTTCAATGCCATTCCCGATACCGCCTTTTCAAAGCCTCGAAGTATGAAGAATTGCGAATTCTGCGGCCAGTGTGTTTCCGCCTGTCCAACCGGTGCCTTAACAGACAGAAAGAGCAGGGGCGCGGGACGGTTCTCGGAAATCTCAAGAGTGAAAACAACCTGTTCCTACTGCGGCACGGGCTGTAACTTTTTCCTTAAGGTTAAGGGAAACAAGGTAATAGGGGTAGATTCCGACTACGATGCACCGGTTAATAAAGGCAATCTTTGTATCAAGGGCAGATATGGTTTTGACTTTATCCACAGCGAGGACCGTATAACAACGCCGTTAATCAAGGAAGGAGACGGATTCAGGGAAGCTTCCTGGGATGAGGCACTTGAGCTGGTTGCCCGGAGATTCAATGAATTAATAGAGAAATACGGGGAGGATACTGTCGGCGGATTTTCTTCGTCAAGGTGTACCAACGAAGAGAACTACCTGCTGGCCAAATGGGTACGTACCGCGGTGGGGTCGAATAACGTCGATAACTGCGCCCGGGTCTGACACGCTCCTACCGTGGCCGGTCTGGCCACAAGCCTTGGAGCAGGTGCTGCAACCAATTCACTCGCACAGATGCCTGAGATGGACGTTTTATTTTTGTTCGGTTCCAATCCAACGGAAGCGCATCCTATCGTCTCACTCTATCTCAAGGAAGCCATCAGTAACGGGGCGAAGCTGATTGTCAGCGATCCTCGAAAAACCTGGATGGCCCAGCGGGCCGACGTCTGGATGAATTTAAAACCGGGTACCAATATCGCCCTGCTGAACGGATTGATCAACGTAATCATCGAAAACGGTTGGGAAAATAAAGAATTCATAGCCAAACGAACAGAAGATTTTGACGAGCTTAAAGCCAAGGTCGCCGAATATGATCTTGACCGGGTGGAAAAACTGACCGGCGTCTCCCGTGAAAAAATAATTGAAGCCGCGCGAGCCTATTCCCATGCGGATAAGGCGATGATCGTCTACGGCCTTGGAGTAACCGAGCATAGGAATGGTACGGAAAACTCCATGGCCATTGCCAACCTGGCTTTGGTATGTGGTCAAATAGGTCGGCCTGCGACCGGTATCATGGCCCTGAGAGGCCAAAACAACGTACAGGGCGCCTCCGACCTTGGTCCTTTGCCCGCTACGCTGCCCGGCTATCAGTCTGTTGCCGATCAAAAGGTCCGCGATAAATTTGAGAAAGCCTGGGGCCGGAAAATTAAGAAGGAACCGGGACTGAAATCTGTTGAGATGCTCGATGAATGTGTGCGCGGAAAATTCAAGGGTATATTCATCCTCGGGGAAGATCCAGCCCAGACCGATCCGGATCTGCACCATGTACGAAAAGCTCTTGAAGCTGTCGAATTTCTGGTAGTTCAGGATATTTTCCACACCGAGACAACCCGCTTTGCCGATGTCATCCTGCCGGGAGCGAGTTTCGCCGAGAAAGACGGTACCTTTACCAATGGTGAAAGACGCGTTCAGCGGGTGCGAAAGGCTATTCCACCCTTGGCCGGGATGGCTGAATGGGAAGTCCTGTGTAAGCTTTCCACCCTGATGGGCTATCCGATGTCCTATAACAGCCCTGCTGAGGTAATGGACGAGATTGCCTCCCTTGTTCCTATCTACGGAGGTATCAGCTACGATCGGCTTGAAGAAATAGGCATTCAGTGGCCATGCCCGGATAAAAATCATCCGGGTACAACCACCCTGTATACCGACCTCTTTGCCAGAGCCAATGGACTCGCCACGTTTATTGCCCTTGACCATCAGGGGCCGGCGGAGGTGGCGGACGAGAAATATCCTCTGGTGCTGATAACCGGGCGAATTCGCGAACATTACAACAATGGTTCCATGACCAGAAGGTGTCATGGCATTGCCCAGGTTGTGCCGATAGAGCATGTTGATATTAGTCCCGAAGATGCAGACACTCTTGGTATCAAAAACAGGAACTGGGTGAAAGTGTCTTCCAGGAGGGGGGAAGTGAAAGTCCGGGCGAGAGTTACCAATCGTTCCCAGCAGGGAAGTGTCTTTATGACCTTCCATCATCAGGATGTCCTGACCAACATCCTGACCTCCGAGCACCGGGATCCCATTTCAGGAACACCGGAATACAAAGCCTGTGCGGTGCGAATTGATAAAATTGAGGAAACTGTCTAATTAGTTTCTTTTCATTCTTAGTCCCGCCTATCCAAAAAGCCTTGATTGATGCCGTCATCAATCAAGGCTTTGTAGTTTCAGAGCAAGGTCCCGCGGGCATGAAACGGGTATTTAACTGGTAGAAATTTTGTAGTATAAAAGATCTTGGACCAAACTTAAGAGGTATGGCGGCAGAAAAAATACATAACCACGACAGGTAGTGAGTATGAGGCAACAGAGCAAAATACAAGTAATCACAAGAGGCAGAGTGATCGGCGGACCCCTGCCGTTAATATGTCTGCCTCTCGTGGCAAAAAACAGGGACAGTCTTCTTAAACAGGCACATAAGCAGGTTTCTCTGCAGCCTGACCTGCTTGAATGGCGAATTGACGATTACCAAAAAGTTACGGATATAGCTGATAGTCTAACGCTCTTAAAAGATCTAAGGGAGGTCATTGGCGATATCCCTTTGATTTTTACCTGCCGGATTGATAAGGAAGGCGGTCTCCAGTACATTTCCCAGGAAAAGCGGCTGGAGTTGATTACCGCAGCTGTGGAATCGGGGAGTGTCGACGTTGTCGACATAGAACTCTGCAATGGAAAGGACTTTATCGAGACAATCAGAAAGAGTTGCCAGGCAAACGGAGTTAAATTGATTTTGTCCCATCATAATTTTTCCGAAACTCCAAACGACGATTTTATCTATACCACCTTGGTGAAGGCTCAAAAAATGGGGGCCGATATTGCTAAACTTGCCGCAATGCCAAAGAATTATACTGATGTGCTGACGTTGATGAATGCAACCAACAGGGCCAGATATGAAGGCGTTGAGGTGCCGATGGTTACTATTTCCATGGGGCAGGAAGGCAGGATTACCAGGTTGGCCGGTGGTCTTTTTGGTTCAGATATAACCTTTGCCGCCGGCAGCAGATCTTCTGCTCCGGGACAGCTTCCTATCGCAGATTTAAAGACCGGGATGGCCGTGATCTACGGTGCTGATTGAATCGACCTTGGGGGCAGGGTCTCTTCCTCTCTAAAGAATGAGATCAAATAGTCGTGATTTTTCGGTAAGCAAAGAGCCGCGGTTACCTCTCTCGGAGAGAACCACGGCTCATTCTGTGCATCATCCGGAAATGCTAAAAATCCTCGATCGTCAGATAAACTAATGTCTGGTTGAGTAGCTGATAAGCGATCTCGCCAAAGGTCATTGGCCCGAACATGGGTGAGGTATTCTTGCCTTCAAGCTCGGAATAGAGATAATTCAGGATGCAGTTGCAACTAAAAGTAACGGCATGATCGAGTTTCGGAAGAGCGCTGGTAAAAGCGCTGACATATTCATCAACCGGTTTCGCCAGCTTATATTCAACTCCGCTGAAAACCGGGGCATAAAAGGAAACAGTATTGCTGTCCTGGTCTACTTCCTGAAAAGAAACGTTTACCCTGGCGCCGGAGTAGTCGGCAACCAGCGGTTGCTGGATATCGATCTTGTTTTTGATCAGATAATCGACAAAGTTCTCTTCTACTCCGTTGATCAGTACTTTTTCCGTGGAAAATCCTGTCTTTTGGAATTCAAGGGAATCTCCATCACCCTGTTCCTGAATGTTGACAATGCCGATATTTGCCATCTTGCCCTGTTTCAAGGTAACGTGCATGACAACGGCTTTGTCCTCGGAGTTTTCCCCAATTCCTCCATTGAAAACCAGTGGCTTACCCGTCTCAAGATCATCGAGATGAATACCTGCCACCCAGCCGGCAACGGGCTTGATGAACATGTCCTCATAATTAGGCGCGTTCTGGGCATATTGGAGATGTATGCCGGAAAGTGCCGGCAGCAACAAAATACTGAACCCGTTATCCGGCGCTTCTTTAGTGATATTGTGGATCGTGCCGGTATCGTAAAATTTGATTTGTATTTTTTGAGCTAATCCTGTCTCGAGTTCATGGACAAAGATCTTGTCTTTAGACATTTGTCCTCCATCCTGGGCCATGAAATATGGGATAGTGGCTCCTATCCACCTGCCTTTGGGTAATTGCTTCAGTAGATTTTCATCGCCGGCAAGCCAAAGTATTTTCCCACTCTTGATAGCTGCTGCTGTTGCCTCGACGGTATAAAGTTGTTGTTGCAAATCTGCCGACATTATAAATTCTCCTACGTAACCAGCTCCCGGGGTGTGAGTGCTGTATTAATTTAATTTTTAAATAAAAAACAGAGGATAAGCGATCAGGAGCCAATTAAGGATGTGACACCGGCTTTTTTGCCGTAACGGCTTAATCCTTTTCAATAACGGTTTCAAGTACATTGTGCCTCGGTAGTCTGCAAAGTGCCATGATCCAGAGCCGGCACGTTGCTTTTGCATTAAGGTAATGGTCCTTCATTGTTGAATTCTTACTTGATTCTTACCTGATTTATTGGCCGGTACGATTGAGTAACCAGAGATCATTCGAATGACGTTGCTTATTTTTCACAAAATATTGGCGCAAAAGACGTGCAGCATCGATTCTGCCCGCCTCTGATCCATCCAGGACAAGTTTCTGCCGGATTCTACCAAGAAGTAGGCTAAAGCTCACTGTGTCGGTTTGTAATTTTATCTCACCATTAATAAGCTGCCCCCAGACGGGATCATGTTCGTCGGGCAATTCCGAATCGGCCGATTGATTCAATTGATTAACTGGAGTGGCACCGCTTGAAGTTTTGGAAAACCTCTCCAGTTGGGCTATTTCCCGGCCTAATTGACTATTATTTTTAACAAAAAATTGGCGCAGGACGTGGATATCGGTCAGGAGGGTATCTCTGTTGGAATTTCGTTGTAGCCGGGCCAGTATCATTTGCAGAGCCACCTTCCGGGTTTCCAATTTGTATTCTCCAAGGATAAGTCTCTTCCACACCGGATCGGATTCTGCCGGCAGGTTGTCGTCGCCTGTTGGAGAACCACTTTTCATAGGTTTCAATCCAGTACTTGAACGATTGTTCAGTTGGTTTATTTCCTGTTCCAACAACCTCTCGTTTCTAACGAAAAATTGACGAAGTGATTCAGCACCGGCCGTACCGGTCTCGATACCCGGAGATTCGCTGTATTTTTTACATACATGCTGCATCAACATATTCAAGGCGACAACGTTGGATCGAATGGACAGCTTGCCGCTGAGGAGGAGTTGCCAGCTTGGGTGGTCGATGTCCGGAATTGTTGTATTGTTGCTGGACTCAGCAGGAAGATGGGTTGGTTCATCCTGGGAGACGGTCGTTGCCGGAACCTCGACGGATTTAATGATTTCCTCGAGTTCATCAGCTGTAATACCTGTCAATTGGCTGATCTTCTGAGTGCTTGGTACTTCCTGCTGCAGCAGTGCGGCAATATGATCGCGCATGGCGACTGTGCAGCGAGTGCCGCTTGCAAGCCACGACTTCATACAAATACAATCGGACTGGCTGGAGTGCACCGTGCCTGGAGAGGGAACGTGAAGATAGGTTTCAAAGTCCGCTACCGGTAAGTGTCGTATGCTCATCGGTTTTAATTCATCATTCTTGGGTAAGACAGAATGACATTGTGGGCAAATATGTTGCCCCCCGAAACTGAGTGAGCCTTTTTTGCGGGTGATACCAAAAAAGCTTTTCTTTAAGGCCCCCCCGAAGCCTAAATGGATATCTAATCGCTTTGATGATTGATCAATTGATACATGCAATATCCGCCAGGGCGCTTGTATCTCCAACAGTTGACTACAAAAATCAAGGTCTTGCATTACCTACTTCCTCTAACTGATATGTATTAAAGCGGATCTTTGAAACGATACAAAAATCTACCATGGTTACTATTGAGATGGCTAAGTACAAAGCTTCATCGTAATGATTGAAAATTTGCAGCAACGAAGCAGATGAAGAGTTTTTACGACGGCATCGCTATTGATCAAATCTCTGAGTGGCGGCCACGATTTTTTCACTTATCAATCTTATTTCAATCTTATTTCAATTTAATTAGGCTATCTTCTCTTTGTTAATTTTGCAAATTTTTAGGTTTCTTTTTTAGGGAAGGCATTTATGGGATTATTTTCAAAATTGACAAATTTTCAGGATCCACATACGAAATGTTATCAATCCACTAACCGTTCACCGGTACACATCAAGTGACCGAAAAACCCGTAACCGTAACCATGTCCCTCCTGTGCCATCCTTGGCACCCGCGACACTGGACCATCCTTGGTCGTCGTCATCCAGTGCTCCAGGTTCGTTCAAGCAGGCCTTCGAGCTATAGTTGGCTATGTGAGGCGGCCTGATCGGATGAAAATGGGGTGCTGGTGAACGCTTACTCAATCCATTACGCATTTGAATCCTGGAGCTGCACCATGTATCCTCTATAAACGAAAGGTGAAACAATGAAAGCTCTGTTAATAATTGACATGCAAATCGGATCGTTATTCGGCGAGATTCCAAGATTTGATTCCAAGAGTGTCATTCAACGAATTGATGCTCTCGCGCATTTTTTCAGGAGTCAGGGAGATACAGTTATATTTGTTCAACATGACGGGACAAGGGAAAATTTTCTGTTACATGGGACCTCTGATTGGGACATCACCCCTGATATTCATCAGGAGAAAAATGACATCTATATTGAAAAAACCGCCAATGATTCATTTTATAGAACTGAGTTGGAGAACCGTTTGAACTCGTACGGCATAAATGATCTGTATATAGCCGGATGTGCGACGGATTTCTGCGTAAATGCTACGATTCTTGCAGCACTAGTGAAAGATTTTAATATAACCGTAGTTGGGGATTGTCATACAACTGCTGATCGTCCAAATTTCAAAGCGGAACAACTGATTGATTTCCATAATTGGCTGTGGGCCAATCTGACGCCGACAAACGGCAGGATTGAAGTGAAGAAATTAAAGGATATAATTTCCTGATCGCATACGGATCATCGAAAAACACGCTCCAGGAGATTTGAGGAAAATGCCGGATCGATGAAGACGGCAAACTCTGAAAATTGCGGATAACCTCTTTGAAAAGTTTCTCTTTTCATAACGGCGTCTTTAGCAGAATAGAGCCGACCGCCGCAATCGAGGGCTATTGCTTCGAGTTCTCCGAGCAGTTTCATGACACCTGGTCCGCTGTTGGGAAAATCGATAGCAAGTGTATAACCATGCGAGGGAAAGGAAAGCATGCCGGGAGATTCGAGTGTACCGAACTTCTTCAACACGACGAGAGGTGATCCCATACCCGCCGCACTCACAGCTTTTAAAAGACGTATTACAGCAACTTTTTCGTGGATTGGCACTGTGCATTGGAACTGGAAAAAACCTGCTTTACCATAGAGTCGGTTCCAATGTTCCACTTTGTCCAGAGGAAAGAAGAAAGGGTCTATCTCCACAATGGCATCTTTCAGGCGTGAGCGCTGCCGCATTCGATAGATAGTGTTAAAGGACCGGATCGTCAGCTTGTTAACCGCGCTGACAGGAAAATCACAGGGAATTACAATTCGTTTTTTGCCTTTGTATTGCAATCCTCCTTCATCGGCATGGTTTCCCCGATAAAATTCACCTCGCCCTATAGCATGTTCTGGAGCAAGGCAATCTATCCAGGCAACAGTGTAGGAAAAGCCGCCGTCTGAGTCTTCGCTCAATTCGAAAAATTCTTCAATTCCGCGAAGTTTGATTGATTGTTTGACGATTAAACTCGACTTGATTGGAATACAACGAAAAGTGGCGGTGAGGATGATCCCCGTCAGCCCCATCCCACCTATTGTGGCATGAAAGAGTGGATCTCCCGGTGCAACCGTACAGACTCCATCTGTGGAGCGCCAAATCTCCATCTCCAGGACATGGCAACCGAACGTTCCGCTGCAGTGATGATTCTTTCCATGCACATCATTAGCGATGGCACCACCGACTGTTATAAATTTAGTCCCGGGTACAACCGGCACGAACCATCCCTGCGGTACGACAAGCTGGAGGATATCACCGATCAGGCAGCCGGAATCGCAGGTTAATAGACCGGTTTCCCGGTCGAAAGAGATGACTTTATCAAGTCCGGTAACATCAATAGCCAATCCCTTCTCTACCAGGCACACGTCTCCGTAGCTTCGTCCATTTCCATGCGGCAGAATCGAACTCCCGCCGGCAGCGGCCCAGGCATTCTCGACTTCATCCCTGTGGTGGAGGAAAACCGTTCTTTGCGGAAAGCGGAAATATCGTCCCCACGAAAGATCGCCCGCGGAAAGGATTTCCTCCGATAAGCCTTGATGATTGGAAAACTTATTCATGCCGATTTTTTAAATAACTGGTCACGATGCCTACCACACCGCGAGAGAAAAGATCCCGCATTGCTTCAATAAGCCGATCAATGTACTCCCGCGTCACAATAAGTGGCGGTTCGAGTCGAATTACATTTCGATTATATTCTGTAAATGCAACGAGAATATCGTGCTCCCGCAAGAGAAGAGCTCCCAAAAATCCGCATAGGCTGCCTTTGAGCCTTTCGTCCAAAACAGAGACCAACTGTCGAACACCAATCGGCATGGTCCTGCTCATGTCGTTTAATTCGACTCCGATCATCAGGCCCTGTCCTCGAACCTCCTTGATAAGCTTTGGAAATTCAGTCTGAAGCTCTCTCAACTGCTCCAGGAGGTATGCCCCCATCTCCCTGGCATTTTCTAGAAGATCCTCATCATATAACAGGTTGAGTGCTTCGATTGCAGTGCAACAGGCTTCACCCATTGCCCCAAAGGTGGCCGGGCCGTGTATTAGGGCGGTCTTCGGCGTACCGTACGCTTTGAGATAGATTGGAGAACGGGCGATCATCGCGCCTATCGCGCATTTACCGCCGCCAAGGGATTTAGCCAGCGTTACGATGTCGGGAATGACGTCCTCATGTTCAAAAGCAAAAAGTCGTCCACTGCGTCCCATGCCGCATTGCACTTCATCGGCAATCCAGAGTACGTCATGTTGATCGCAGATCCTTCGAACCTCTTTCAAATAGCCGGGAGGCGGTACTATAATACCCGCTCCGCCCTGAATCGACTCCAGGATGAGGACCCCTATCGAACGATCCGCATTAAATGCCTGCTCAAGTGCTTCGGCATCGCCGAAGGGAATCCTCACCCGATTGGCGATAAGCTCAAAAGTTGACTGGTAGAGTTCTCCGTCGGTTACCGAAAGGGCGCCACGAGTTTTACCGTGAAAGGAACTCCGGGCATAGGCTATTTTTGTCCTCTTTGGGTATTGCACTTTTTCAGCCAGTTTCAGAGCCGCCTCGACAGCCTCGCTGCCGCTGCAACACAACAGACTGATATCCAGGTCGCCGGGTGCGACCGTGGCAAGATTTTTGGAGAGAGCGGCAGCGTACTGGGACATGAAGGCAATAGCGATTTCGTGACGCTTTTCCTCCTGAAACAACTTTCGTATAGAGAGCAATCGTGGATGGTTGTGACCGAATGCCAATGAGCCGAAACCACCGAAAAAATCAAGGATCGCTCGCCCTTTCTTGTCGAAGTAGAACATACCCTCCGCCCGATCGACAATCACCCGGTCGAATCCAAGCAATTTAAGAAAATGAAGTTGTCCAGGATTCATATGCTTAGCGAAAAGTTTAGCTGTCTCACCGGCATCCAGGCCCTTTGCGTCTTCAGCAGTCAACAAAGCAGGTTTAATAATCATTGGATTGTATGGGGAATTCACTCTTCATCTCCTTTCGTGCGGGCACCCTTTGTGCCCTGGTTACAGGAAGGTTTATTCTTTCTCACCATGACGCAGCGAGCAGGATGATTATCGACAAGACCGCAACGCCCCAGCTCATTCGATCGGTAACCGTGAACGCAACAGGATCGTCAGGCAATTTTCCGCGACCGGCCATTATCCACAGGCGCCCAATCCAGTACAGCATGAGAGGACAAAGCAGCCACAAAAGTGACGGTTGGCTATATTCAACCCGAACTTCGTCACTGTTCATATAGAGTGCAAGGACAAGAACCGCCATATATCCGCTGGAAGGTCCCATTGTGCTTAACATCTGTACGTCTGCCAGGCGGTAGCCGCGTCCATGCTTTTTCTCTATGCCGGAAGTCTCCATAAGTCTTCTTTGCTCAGAATAGCGCTTGGCAAATGCCAGAGAAGTGAAGATAAATATGGAGAATGTCAGCATCCACTCCGAGATAAGCACATCCGCCGCAACGCTGCCGGCGAGAACGCGAGAGGCATAGAGCATGGCTAACACAACGACGTCTATCATTACTTTTGACTTCAGCCAGAAAGAGTACATGGTTGTTGCAAAAAGGTAGCCGATGAGAACTGCTAAAAAACCTCCTGGAAGCCAAATAATGGAAATGGACAGACCGACCGTCGCCAGACAGAGAGCAAGGGGTGGGCCGAACACAAGGGGGAGCTTCCCGGAGGCAAATGGACGTTGACATTTTTTTGGGTGGAGACGATCGGCTTCGATGTCGAGAAGATCATTGATTATGTAAATTGACGATGCGCAGAGGCTGAAGGCAATAACACCGATAATACAGGAAAACAACTTGGGAAGCTCCGTGAGCTGGTGAGCCATGGTCAATGGAACGAATAAGAGAAGATTTTTAATCCATTGGTGCGGCCTCATTGCCCGCAAGATGACTCCTAATGGTGGAATCCGATTTGCGTGAAAATTACTGCGCTCAGAAAAATCAAGAACCCGAATCGTACCATTGCATCCCTCAACCGCTATCGCAGTCTTAGATGCCTTCCAGATCGGGATATCACAAGACGAATCGCCTATGTAGTCGAAGCCGGAAAATCCATGCTCCTGACAGTAGCGCTGTATCGCCTCCACTTTCACTTGGCCTTTCAAGTTCAATAGTCCATCGCTGCCAATGACGTCGTCGAATATACTTAGCTCTGCTGCTACCTTCCTTCCCCATATTTCATCACTTGCCGTCGCTAATATAACAGGGCGTCCAGAACGGTCTTTCTCCTCTTTCAAGAAATTGAGAACTTCGCTACGATAGGGGAGTCCCTCGACATCCGGAGTCACGAGTTGTGCCAATCTGCGTTTGAGACAGGCGCGTCCGCATGTGAGCCAGGAAATTAAGTTGAAGACGCTGAGGGGGTTATGTTTGATTAGTCTGACGATTGCATCCGCCAACAGATCGGAGGCTGTCAACGTGCCGTCGAGATCAACGAAAAGCGGTACGGAAGCATCGTTTTCCTGTTGTTTCGGGGTAATTTTTGGTGAAGATCTCTTTGCGGGATCAAGTTGGTAGGATCGCTTAACTGCCGGATAAAGACCGGCACCAGGTGGTAAAATTGAAGATCTCATCGGCAGCACCTCTGGAATGAAATACAGACGGACGGACCAGTTGTTCTCCAACACCCCCAAAAGGGGGACGCTCATTTTCGGAAAAACTCCTAGGCAAATTCATTTTTTTAATTGAAATTGATATGCAATTTTTGCGAGGCAACGAAAAGCCGGGGTTATATTTCCACCATATCCCACTTTATATTGGTTCCAGCTTATAAAGATAAATTCTGATTACGTGCAAACTTCAGCCGGAATGTATGCGCGGAATTACTCCATGCTCACACATTAAACACGATAGGAAACAAAAATACACTGCCGTGATTAATTTTGCAATTTCATCCAATCATCAGCTATGAAAAATACTGCATTCTCATTTGCTGTGTCACAATGTAAGACTAATAAACAACACTGTCGAGGCGGAAGGATTGTAACCTTTCATCGGAGCGGTATAATGTTCCTATAATCTTGAACCTGATCGTGCGCAGATGGGGTGCTGCTGAACGTTTACCAAGGATTAAAGGAATTTATTTCTAAATAATTACCTGACAATTTTCTCAAAATGGACTTACTGTTTGTTTCAGATAAAACACTCACGGACCCATATCAAGGATTTACAATGTGTATTTAACATACTGGTTTCAATAGGAAAATCCGCATAATTAAACATGAATTATGGTGGCGTAGCAATGGTATCCATTGCATCCGAGAACTATTGATTGAGGAACGTATGGGGGAATGATGGCTTAAAAATAAAGATCTTTCACCCGACAAGGGGCTGCTCTTTTTAGAACCCACCTTTGTGGGGGATTAGTATCCTCACGGAATTCATTCTCAAAAAGCCGGGAATGAAATTCTAAGGTACTACAAGGGAAGAAGCATGAATAATGTGAATCTATTTGAATGGATTATCGGGGGAATCTTTGTCGGCATCAATGCGTATCGACGCTACAATACGCCGACTACCAATCGTGCATCAACCACCTTCCAGAATTTCTGCATCTATTATTTTTTTTATCTTCTGAGCGTTCTATCCATTTATATGCTTATAGGCGCTATGCTTAACAGCTCTCCTGAGACCATTGGTTTACTGTGGAGCCTGTTGACCGGGAATCTGAATACAACCAATACCACGCTACCTGGTGATTTGAAAAACCTGAGTCCGCCAATGGTCTCCGCGCTCTTTCTTACGACTATGCTGCCCTCACTGCCCTGGTTATCCCGGTACGACCAGGCTTTGCTCAATGTGTTCTGGGACCGGGGTCATATTCCCCAACATGTTCAAAAAATGGCTGTGAGCATGCGGCGGTCGGGCTTTAATTTTTCACCCAGGCAAATGAAGCAGTTGCGAAATCATTGTGCGTCATTGCAGATTCCATACGATTCCCTGTCCATCGATACCTGTACGAATATGGATTTTCGCTGGGCGCGTATCAACGTATTGTTCGATAGTGTTGCCGAATGGCAAAATGACGATTCCGGGCGGCTTCGCAGGTTTTTGCAGGAGAATAAAGATGAGCTGGAGAAATTATCCGCATGTCGCGATGAAATAAATAACGACTTTTACGAATACAAAACCGTCAAGAATCAAGACCGGATGGTGGCGAAATTAGAAACTATTTTAAATAAATCAATGGCTGAGCTATTCGGCGACATAACTATATTTATAGCCAGAGCCACTTGTGTAAGTGACCTCTCGGAGAGCGGGAGAAGTTCACGGATCTCTCAACTGGGATTTGAAGGAGGCATGCGTGGAGTCGATCAGATATCCACTAGACAGATCCTTGGTACAGTATTTGCCATTATGCTGGTCTTTTTGCTTGTCTCACTCATCCAGGAGCTGAGAAAGTTCCCGCAATCTCGACACTTTGATAATGTACTGTTCGTTACTTTCCTCATGGCGTTTACCTACGGCTCGGCTTTAATTATCGCCTTATCTTTAAGGCGTCATGTTGGAATGGGGTACAATGACCTGACGGGACAAAGATCATGGACAGCGTATCTCCTGGTTGGTTTGATCACAACCTGCAGTTGGTTCCTCCTCACTTTCAGCTATCGTTATATCTGCAATATGCTTTCCGGCCTGGACAGTGAAGCGAATTTCCATAAGGTATTAATCGATGTTCGGTGGAGTTATCCCTATGCTTTGCAATCCTTGGCGCTCGCTGTGTCCATTTCCTGGATCCTTGATTTTCATCAAAGCCGCGAAATGGCGATAGAGTTGAAACTCAAACAACGTATTTTTGATGTTGGCGTCTCCGTGGCAGTTTTGGGAGGCATATCTTTACTGGCGTTTTATTGGATGGAGGGCTGGGGGTGGTTCGAGGGGCTGGCAACGAAGGATGCGCAGTTTCAAAACAAAACGTCACTCGTCTGGTTTGTCACCAAAGGCATGGCGGTTGCCGCGGTAGTGGGGTGGCTGGTGCCGATGTGGTTTCATATCAACCGGACCAAGGCTCCGGATCAGATTGCCGGCCGGTTGATCGCGATGAATAAAAGAGGGCTGTCCAAAGAGATTCGAAATCTGGAACCAAATGAATTGGTAAAATCAGTTGCAGCCGTCAGTGCTTCAGTTGCCGCAATAGATGATGATATCAGCCGAAATGAAGAGGATGTGTATCAGATTATTTGCGGACAGTTATCAGGGCTGCCAAACTCGGATGTCGATATCGATCACGCTAAAATAGAATTTGATCAATGCCTGAAACTGGTGAAAAGCGGCGGCCTGGAGCTGGAACAAATACTCAAAAAAATCCATCACCTGCGATTGCTGACGGCGTTGATGCCCTTTGTGGCATCATCCATAGCATTTGCCGATGGGGTGTATCTTGAACAGGAACAAGAGCTTGTCGAGCGGATAAAAGAGATGGCCAAGGCAACACCCCACAAGGGGGTATAGGTACTTTCAGGAAATTCCTTTCCAAAAAGCCGGGAATGAATTTCTAAGGGTCATTTGGGAGGAGTGATAATGTACACGATTCGGCTTAACATCTTCCTGGCTCTACTTCTACCCCTCTTCATACTTTCGGTAAAAATGTCTGCTGCGACCGACCGTGAGCTCAAGGAGAATATTGCCGATAAAAAGGCTGAGGTGCTGGAACAGCGAGCCGCAGCCGACGGCAGCAAAGCAGCTCCATCTCCGGCGGAGATTATCAGCAAGCCTCAGGCCCAGGCGGTCGATCCAGCCGGAAAAGAGGACTTGAATGACCCAATTACCTGTCTGGCCCGGACCATTTACTGGGAAGCCAGGGGACAGGGAAAGGAGGGCATGGAAGCAATCGCCAATGTCGTCATGAACAGACTGGGACATGAAGGTTTTGCCAATACCATTTGTGAAGTTGTCAAGCAAGGCAGCGAGAAAGGAGGCTGTCAGTTTTCCTGGTGGTGCGACGGCCGTCCGGATGCGGCAAAAGATGATGAGTCCTATTCGGTGGCTAAGGAAATCGCCCGAAAAGCTCTCAATCGGCAATTAGCGGACAGAACCGGCGGCGCTTTATATTTTCATCAGCGAAATGTAACTCCGGCGTGGTCGAAAAAATATATCAAGACCTTTGAGGACGGCACATTTGACTATTACAAACCTCATGATGGTGCGGCCAGATAAGCTTTTGCTTAATCACTAACCAGCTCCAGTGTAAACCTTCCGCCTGTCATTGTAAGGTTTACCTATCCGGTTTCTGTTGCTAAACCCCGATTTTTTCAATACGATCTCCGTATCCTCTACTGCTCTTCCAAAACGCTGTTCGTTTCTGTTTATATCTTGAGGTGAGGTATATGGGAATTGCCGCTGATATCATCATTCTGGTTCTTACCGCTTTTTTCTGCGGTCTCATCATGCAGCAGCTGCATCAGCCGTTGATTCTCGGGTATATTTTAGCCGGCATCATCCTGGGACCATACACCGGCGGGATGACGATCACCGAAGTTCACGATATTGAACTTTTGGCGGAAATCGGCGTTGCTCTCCTGCTTTTTGCCCTTGGCCTGGAATTCTCGCTTAGGGACCTGAAACCGGTAAAATATATTGCCCTTCTCGGTACGCCGTTGCAGATGCTTCTTACCATCGCCTTCGGCTATGCAGTCGGCCGTCTGTTCGGTTGGGAATGGAAGACGTCTCTCTGGTTCGGTTCCCTGATTTCCCTTTCTTCAACCATGGTTATTCTCAAGACCCTGATGAATCAGGGTTGGCTTGGCACCCTCTCCAGCAAGGTAATGATCGGCATGCTTATTATTCAGGATCTGGCTGTAGTGCCCCTGATGATCATTCTGCCGCAGCTGAATAATCCATCTGCCGGTCTTGGAATTCTTGGATTTGCCGTAATCAAGGCCGTGGTATTTCTTGTCGCCATGTTTCTCTTCGGTACGCGGCTGCTCCCCTATCTGCTTAAAAGAATCGCCAGGCTCGGCTCCCGTGAGCTGTTTATCCTGGCTATCACGGCAATTGGCCTTGGTGTCGGCTATGCCACCTATATGGTTGGGTTATCTTTTGCCTTTGGCGCCTTTATCGCCGGGATGGTTTTGAGTGAATCCGATTACGGACATCAGGCTCTCAGTGATATAGTGCCGCTTCGCGACCTCTTCGGGCTGCTGTTTTTTGCCTCTGTGGGTATGCTGTTGGATCCTCGTTTTCTGATCAGTCATTTTCCCACCATTCTTCTGCTGGTAATCATCGTAAGCCTCGGCAAGGGATGTATTTTTGCGTTTCTCGCCTGGATTTTCCGGTACCGGAATGTGATTCCGCTGGCCGTCGGATTCGGCTTGTTCCAGGTAGGGGAATTTTCCTTCGTTCTCGCCAGAATAGGCATTGCAGACGAGTCTATCAGCAGGGAATTTTTCAATATGTTTCTCACCATGGCGGTTGTCTCCATGGTACTGACTCCTTTTGTTTCATCGCAGACATCGCGTTTTTATAGCCTGAAAAAAAGGTGGTTTAAACACGAACCGCTGGAATTACTTAATTATCCTGAAGAGCAGCTTCGCAACCATGTGGTTATCGCCGGATGCGGCCGGATCGGTTTTCAAATCGCCGGAGTATTACAGCAACTCGCCATTCCTTTTGTGCTGGTTGAAATCGATCAGCTGCGGATAGAAAAAGCGAAAGCCGCCGGGTATCCCATTGTCTATGGTGACGGCGGTCAGGCAATTGTCCAGGAGGCGCTGTTGATTGAGCGGGCTTCCCTGCTGGTGATAACGATTCCCGGCATCGTTGTTGCCCGGTCCATAATCAGTCACGCCAAAAAAGTGAACCACGACATCAAGGTTGTCTCACGCATTGCCGATCTCGAATTTTTCAAGGTCTTTAAGGAACTGGAGGTCGCTGACCTCGTCTATCCTGAATTCGAGGCCGGTCTGGAGATGATCAGGCAGGTTCTTCTCTATTTACGAATTCCCGTGCCGGAAATTCAGCATACCACCGAAAATCTTCGTCACCAACTCCTGGCAAGCGCAACAACAGCAAATGGTGGATATAAAACTCTAGGCCAAATGAGAGCTGCCGAGCTGCAGTTCGATCTTCAATGGATTGAACTGGAAACCGGTAATCCGCTGATCGGCGTCAGTATTGCAGAAGCCGAAATACGTAAGACAACGGGGGTCTCGGTTGTAGGCATCATTCGCGATGGTACTTTGACAACCAACCCTGATCCCTCCTTTCGGTTTCGTCAAAATGATCTGGTGGCTATTATCGGCTCGGCGCAGTCACGTCAGAAGTTCCATTGCATGGTTAATCCATTGTCGGAAAAATGTCTCCTTACAACGGTTCCCGATGCCAGTGGCTGAAGGAGAGTTGTTGGCAGTGGAACTTCTGAAAATTATAGAAATTATTTCCTTGGTGGTCCCTGCCTCAAGCCGGTTTGACAATTGTGGTAAAAACTGCAAAAATAGCATAGGCTACGACAAAAAATAATACTGATTGGGTTAAAATATTTAGACCCTGTCTGGAAAAACGGGCATGTTTAAACAGAAGTGCAGTTAATTAATGCTTTGGTGCCGCTAATGTTTGGAAAAAGATTCTTTCTCCTCGTTCTCCTGACTTCTTTCTTTCTCTTTTCCTGTGGGGAGAGAGAGGAGCCCGTTAAGGTTTCCCTGGAGAAACGTCAGGAAATGAGCTTTAGGCCGCAATCACCTGCGATAACCTACGCCTATCTGCCGCAATACTCAAATACCGAATCCTTTCAGCGACATAACCGATTGGTGGAATACCTGGCCGAGCAGACCGGATTGCCGATTAGGCAAGTATTTCCTGACACTTTTGACGATCATGTCAGCATGTTCGGCCAGGGGAAAATCGATATCTCGTTTTCCAACCCGTTTATCTATGTCAAACTGGCTAATCGTTATGGTGCCCGGGCCATGACAAGAATCGTCGAGGCTAACGGACGTGCGGAGTTCCTCGGCCAGATCATTGCCCGCAAGGATAACAAGAACATCCAATCCATTGAAGACTGCCGTGGCAAGTCATGGGTAGCTGTGGATCCGTCTTCGGCCGGAGGGTATCTGTTTCCGCTTGGCCATTTTGTCGATCATGGCATTGCCTTAAGCGATTTTAAGGAAGTGGTTTTTGCCGGTGGCAGACAGGAGAATGTTATTCTCGGAGTGTATGCCGGACTGCACGATATAGGTTCAATACGCGAAGGATCGCTCAATGTGGTGAAGGATAAAATCGATATCAACCAGATCAAGGTGATTGATAGCACCGATTGGTATCCGGGGTGGGTCTATTCTTACAGCCCCAGGCTACCTCAGGATGTGGCCGACAGGATACGGGATGCGATGCTTAGCCTCGATTACCAAAACAATCCCCGGCACCGGTCGATTCTTGATGCAGCAAAATTCATCGGTTTTATCCCATCAGAGGACCGGGATTTTGACAAAATACGGGAGCTGAGTAAAAAAGTGGGGCTGGATCTTGATTAATTATTCCTCGAGGTTTCTCCATCGCCTGAGATTCAGGACCAAGATTACTCTTGGAATGACCTTTATGCTGGTCTTCTGCGGCCTGGGTGTCGGACTTGTTCTGTCGGCTATGTCATCCGGCGCGCTTCTTAAGGAAGGAAAAAAAAGAGGCGTGGCTCTGACATCAAGTCTGGCCTTTCGCCTGGCAGAGCCTGTTCTTGCGATGAATTTTCTGCAAATGAAGAACCTTATAGATAATGTCAAGAATCAATATGACGATGTTATCTATGTTTTTCTGACCGACGCCGACGGCAATATTCTCTCCCATACTTTCTCGGGAGGGTTTCCCACGGACCTGCTGCAAGTTAACACAGCAGCTAAAACAAAGCAGCCGGCTCTTCTCTCCACCGAGGAGGGACTGGTTTATGATTTTAACGTCGGCATTTCCCTGGGAGAGAAGAAATTAGGCTCTGTCAGGCTGGGACTATCGAGAAGAGAAATCGATATTCAGATCCATCGTCAGCGTCTAACTATTATTTTAAGTACCTTGGGCGTGGTATGCCTGGGAGTTCTTCTTGCCCTTGGATTTGCCCGAACCATAACTTTTCGTCTCAATCGGCTGAGAAAATCGGTGGAGGAAATCGGCCGGGGCAACCTTGATGTGCAGGCAGGGTTCTCCCTGAAAAAATATTGTTGGGAAATCATGGACTGCAACAGGAAGGAATGTTCCGCTTACGGTGATGTCCAGCGACGTTGCTGGTATCTGGCCGGAACCCTGTGCCCGAATTGCTGCGATAAAGAGTATCCCTTTAAAATGGAGAGTTGCCGGCAATGCTCTGTATTTAAGCATAATTTCGGCGATGAACTACAGGATCTGGCTGAAGCATTCGACGCGATGGCTGTCACTGTTAAAAAACATATCGAAGAGCTTACCGAGCGGGAAAAAACTATCGCCAGACAGCAGGGTCTGCTCAAGACCATTGTCAATGTCACTCCAGATTTCATCACCCTGCAGGACAGAAATCTTGCCTATACCTTCGCCGGTAAAGCCTTCTGCGATTATTTTCAGCTGGACGAAGCAGACATAGTCGGCATGTCTGATCCGGACATATTTACCGCCCGGCAGGCTGAACTCAATATTACGGAGAACAGGCAAATCCTTGATACGGGACTACCTCTGGCCAAGGAAATCACCTTTAAGCGAGCAGGAGAACAGAAGTGGTTTCATGTAGTCAAGGTTCCGGTCTATGATCAGGATGGCAGTATAATGGGGCTTCTGCTCACCGGAAGGGATATTTCTATTTTGAAGAAATTCCAGGAACAGCTTATCCACTCCCAGAAGATGGAAGACATGGGGCGGCTCGCCGGGGGCGTAGCCCATGAAATCAATACCCCCTTAGGCATCATCCTGGGATATACCCAGCTTCTCATGGACGATATTCATGATGAAGACCTCCTGGAAGCCATGAAAATAATTGAGAAACAGACCAAGGTGTGCCGAAAGATCGTCGCGGATTTACTGGGATTTTCGAGGAACTCCCAGGCGGTTAGTGAAAACGTCGATGTCAACCATTCGATTCAGCAGGTTATTAAGTTGGTTGAACACGCATTTTTCATGAACCGAATCAAAATCATCCCCACCCTGGAGGAAAATATTCCGACGCTGATCGGCAACGAGGAGAGGCTTATGCAGGTCTGGCTGAATCTGCTCAACAACGCCGCAGACATTATCGAGCAGGACGGTGAAATACACATTCAAACCCGACTGGTTGCACAAGATCAAAAACTGGTTGTCACCGTTGCCGATACCGGTAAGGGGATTAGTGCCGAAAACCTGAAAAAAATATTTGACCCATTCTTCACAACCAAACAGGTCGGTAAGGGAACAGGACTTGGACTTTCCGTTTCATTCGGCATTATCAAGGATCATGGAGGCAAGATCTTTGCTTTAAGTCCGGCTCCGGCAAAATATTTTTCCGAAGATTTTTTGTGGCGTGATAATTTTGGTCCCGGAGCTGTGTTTGTTGTGGAGCTGCCTTTGGACGACAGTTGCAAAAATCAAATCGGATAGGACTCCAGGGGTGTTTCAGGGGAGGTGGCAGACCAGCACAGCGCAGACCATGGGACATTCCGCTTTTGACCTTTGTAAGCCATGGGGACAAAAGAAAGGGTCACTTTGCATACGTGCCGAATCTCTACCTGACGATAAGGAGAATTATGCATTAATGGTCTGGAATTACATACTATATCTTCTCTATGGGTTGACATTTTTTACTCTGGGGGTAGCGATTCTTTCACGGGATATCCGGTTGAGCGAACTCGGTATTGCGAGAATACTCTGGCTGCTTGCTATGTTCGGGATAATCCACGGCTTTCATGAGTGGCTGGAACTTCTTGAACAGCTTGCTCCGGAATTGAGAGGGCCGCTTATCTCAGCCTTCCGGCTGGTTGTCGTCAGCGGTTCATTTCTGTTTCTGCTCTACTTTGGCATATTTCTCAATATCATAACTTTTAAGGGTGAGCAGGCACTGAAAAAAACGCCGAAAAGCGTTAAGGCAATGGTCGGCGCCGCGGCACTGTGCCTGATCCTTGTGGCTGCGTATCTGGATTTGAGGAGCGGCAAAGATATTCAGACCCGGCATCTTGTGGCGTTTCCCGGCGGTTTTTTGTCCGGGGTAGGCATGGTGCTGTATTCGAGGAGTGTGCGAGCCTTTTCCGAGAATGTCTCGATGAACTTCATATCGGCTGGTTGTTGCATGATTTGCTATGCATTCTTAACCGGGGTGATGCCTTCGGACGCTATCGTCCCGCTTCTTGGCGTGAAGATTGTGCTGTTTCGAGGGCTGAGCGCCTTTTTGATTATGTTTTTCACTATCAGGGCATTGTCGGTTTTCAGCCTGGAACAGCGTGAGCTGGTCAACGAAAGGCTGCAACGCTTCGCTCAGTCGGAAAAACTCAGTTCAATGGGCATCCTGGCTGCGGGGATTGCGCATGAGATCAACAATCCGCTGACCAATGTTTCTCTCAATCTGGAAATGCTCAAGGATATGCTGGGGGAGGATGAGCGAATCAATAAAAAGCTGGCGGCCATTGAACGTAACACCGACCGGGCCTCGAAAATCGCTCAAGAGCTGCTGCACTTCTCGCGGGAAAACGAAGCCGATCCGGTACCGGTTGATATCAACAGGATTATCGAAAGCTCTTATAATCTCCTGAAAAATCATGAGCTGAGTGCTATCATTGAGCTTAATCTGCGTTCAGTGCCGAGGATCATGGGTATCCCCTGGAAGCTTGAGGAGGTGTTTATCAATCTGCTGATGAACAGTATCGATGCCTGCACCGGTAGAGACAGTATCGAAATCGAATCGTTTCCGCGGGAAAACAGTATCATAGTGGTCGTTACGGATACAGGACGGGGAATTCTTCCGGAACACATCCCCAAAATTTTCGATCCCTTTTTCACCACCAAGCAAATTGGCAAGGGAACGGGGCTGGGGTTGTCGGTGTGCTATAATATAATCCAGCAGCATGGCGGTGAAATAGGGCTTGTGAGCAATGAAGATGGAGGCGTTGTTGTAACAATAACTCTCCCGGTGATGACCAATGGCAAATGAAACCATCCTTGTTATAGATGATGATCAGGACCTTCGTGAGGGTATAATCGAGATCCTTGAAGATAACGGTTTTACCGCGCTTGGCTTCGAGTCGGCTGAAGCTGCCCTGGAAGAGATGCAAAAGCAGCCTCCGGCTCTGATTGTCGTTGACAACATGATGCCCGGTATGGGCGGTATGGCCTTAATTCCACTCGTTAAAAATAGACACCCCGGCATCAGGATCATTATGATCACGGCCTTTTCCACCGTTGACAACGCCGTGGCCGCCATGAAGAGCGGAGCCGATGATTACCTTGCAAAACCCTTCAAGCGGCATGACCTCCTGGTTGCGGTAAAGCGTAATCTGGAAACCTTGAAGTTTGAGCAGCAGCAGCCTGATCCTGACATGGATGAAGCACTGTCCTGTCTTGCCAACCAGCTCAGGCGGCAGATCATTACAGCACTATCTCTTAACAGGGAAATGCGTTTCATGGACCTTACCAGGTACCTTGGCATCAGCGATCACACGAAAGTGAATTTCCATCTGAAAAATCTCAAAACCAATCACCTTGTCGCCCAAAATAGGGAAAAGGGCTACTATCTGACCCAACAGGGCGAGAAAATGGTAAATTTTCTCGATCTTTTCTCAAAAAATAATTTCTAAAAAATACTTGCAGCTAATACTGTTTTGTGAACTCCTCTTCACAGAGCCGTGTGTCTTGTGACATACTTTACTCTGGAATCACTCTGCGAACACTTCTATACTCGATCCAACGATGGTTCAGTACTTTTGCTCTCAGACTACTGCAAAAATACTGAAGGTGCGTGAATCACTGTAACGCTTTGTGGCCGGATGTTTAAGGCGTGTCAGGCGATAGCTGAATTCGCGCATAGGATGCTCTCACACCCATAAGGGTGGCATTGTGCCTTTGGCAGATTTATTTCGTGTATTTTATACACGAAGAGAATCTGTAAGGCCCCTAAATTTCAAGGAGGAGATTACTATGCTGAAACAGTGTGTACGGGTCATTGCAGTAACTGGTTTGGTCGTTGCAGGTACCTGTCTGTGTGCCGGTGCCGCGGGAAAAGACATGCAGAAGCAGATTGACGGTATCATGGGAGCGCTACCGAAATTCGCGGTGCCCATGCGTGAGGTTGGTGACAGATTCCAGAACATGTATTTCGCGGCGGAGGGAGGCAACTGGGCGTTGGCTTCCTACATGTCAAAATATATGGAAAAAGCAATGAATCCGGCCAAGGTCACCAAGCCCAATGAATATCCTGATTGGGTAAACTTTTATAAGACGGATTTTGCAGCTGTAAACAAGGCCATCGCCAATCAGGACATCACGGCTTTCAAAAAAGAGTACACAGCTGTAATCAGCTCATGTAATGAGTGTCATGCCGGTATGGGCTATGGTTTTATCAAGGTAAAGAAACTTGCCGCACCTCCCGATCAGGGCATTGAATATAAACTGTCTTCCAAGGCAGCTGACGTCCCTTAATGATTAGCCGATAAATGAGAAAGAAGCCGTACCGAGTCTTGTGTTGAAGCGGTACGGCTTCTCTGTTTCTACCCACCCAGCCACCCTGCCAAAATGGAAACCGGTGAGCGGTCGCCAAAACTGACCTGATCCTTGTAAACCAGCTCTGGATAATTACTTTAAAGTGTAGAGTCGCCTATCAAGAAAAATCTCCATAAAACAACCCACACTGCAATCTGGGAGGTTTATATGCTTACTTTAAAGTCTATCACCGTTGAAGCGGTACCGACAGCGCTGGAAAAAGCGCAACAATATCGACGGCTAAATGAACCCAATGAGGCGGAAAGCATCTGTCTGGATATTTTAGCAATGATGCCCGAACACCAGGAGGCGTTACGAACCCTGTTATTAGCCCTCACCGATAAATTTACCGAGAGCGGACTGAATCCCTCATTTGAACAGGCGAGGGAGATCGTTAACAAACTCGATACCGACCATAATAAAGCGTATTACACCGGAATTATCTACGAGCGCCGGGCCAAGTATCATCTCAGACAGGGGGGACCGGGAGCCGGCACCACCGCCTATATCTGGCTGATCCGGGCGATGGAGGCATTCGATGAAGCAATGGTTGAGAGCGATCCGAAACATCAGGATGCCGTGCTGCGTTGGAACTGCTGTGCCCGTATCATCAACAGTAATTCGGAAATCCGTGCCGAGGAGGGTGACAGGACCGAGATGCTGTTGGATTCTTACGATATTCCTCACTGAAAACAGTGATACCGGATAACCTTGTGCGTGAATGGAAAGGCGGGTTTGGAACCCGCCCCTACCTGCGTCGGCCTGCTTGTGCTTTCTTAGGCATTGGTGGGCGATAACTCACCTTCCGCCGATTCACCGGCGATGCTTTTTGATTAGCGCCTTTGTCTGATTGATCCTTTTGGTTATCAGAATCGAACGGGGGCAGGCCTGGGTGCATTTGAAATGGTTCTCACACGGCCAGACGCCGGTTTTGTTATCCAGCAATTCCAGGCGCTCATCCATGGCCCGGTCCCGGGTGTCGGCAATAAAGCGAAAGGCTTGGGCTATGGCCGCCGGACCGACAAAACCCGGTTTCTTTTCAAGCACCGGGCAGGCGGAATAACAGGCCGCACACAGGATGCAGTTGGTCGTATCGTCAAACGCCATCCGTTCTTCCTGGGACTGCAGCCGTTCCCTGCCTTCGACCTCTTCATCGTTGATGAGATAGGGTTTGATGAAGCGGTATTTGGTAAAAAATTCCTTTTGGTCCACGATTAGATCACGTTGTACCGGCAAATAACGCAGTGGTTCGACAGTGATTGTATCGCCATCCTTTGCCGCTACATCTTTTATCAGGGTCTTGCAGGCCAGTCCGTCCTTGCCGTTGATGCGCATGGCGTCCGAGCCGCAGACACCATGGGCGCAGCTCTTACGAAAGCCAAGACTGCCGTCCTGGAAACGTTTGATTCTCATCAGGGCGTCGAGCAATCGTTCGTTGGGGTCAGCCTCCACCTCATACTTCTGGAAGTGTGGTGCCGTGTCGGTGTCGGGATTGTAACGTTGTATATCGAGAATTATCTTCATTTCCGCTCCTTTGCCTCTTATAAATTGACACTTAATACGTGCGAGGTTTTGGTTTCCAGATGGAAGTATCCACATCTTTGTAGTTTAGCCGCACCGAATCCTCTTGCAGGAATGCCAAGGTGTGTTTGAGCCAGGTTTCGTCGTTGCGTTCAGGAAAATCCTCACGGCTGTGTGCTCCGCGGCTTTCCTGACGGGCCACGGCGGAGGTGGCGGTGATAAGACAGAGATCGAGCATATTGCCAAGCTCGATAATCTCGAGTAGGTCGGTGTTGAAGGACTTGCTGGTGTCCTGGACCCTTACATCCCGGTAGCGCTCCCTTAGCGCCTGGATTTCCGCTATTGCCGTCTGCATTTCGGTTTCATTCCGGTAAATGCCTACTTTTTCCATCATGGTGGTCTGCATTTCCTCGGTAATCACTCCTCCGTGCGGTCCGGTCTGTCCGTCGGTCAGGCGGGCGATCCAGACCCGAGCCGCATCAGCCGCATCCGCGGCAGGCATGACCAGGTCCGCCTGCTTGATATAACTGCCGATATGCTGTCCTGCGCGACGACCGAAAACCACCAGGTCGAGCAGGCTGTTGGTACCCAGGCGATTGGCGCCGTGTACCGAGATGCAGGCACATTCTCCCGCAGCATATAGGCCGTTTATGACAGTTCCTTTCGCATCGCAGATCACCCTGCCATGAGTATCCGTGGGGATACCGCCCATGGCATAATGGGCGGTGGGTAGAACGGGAATGGGTGAATCGGCAGGATCGATGCCCAGGTAGGTCTGGCAGAAACTGCTGATATCGGGCAGTTTGGTTCGTAAAACCTCTTTGCCGAGGTGGGTTGCGTCAAGATAGACATAATCGTCGATCTTGCGGTCGCCCCGGATGCCCTTACCGGCCCTGATTTCTGTAAGGATGGCGCGGGAGACGATATCCCGTGGAGCAAGGTCAAGTAGAGTCGGTGAATAGCGCTCCATGAACCTCTCGCCGTCACGATTGCGTAAGATTCCGCCTTCTCCTCGGACGGCTTCCGTGATCAAAATACCAAGCCCCATGATGCCGGTGGGGTGGAACTGAAAGAATTCCATGTCCTCCAGCGGAATACCCCGTCTGGCGCATACTGCCGGTCCGTCGCCGGTGTTGGCGTAAGCATTGGAAGTGACCTTGAACAACCGGCCAAAGCCGCCGGTGGCGAAAAGAACCGCCTTGGCCGCGAAAGTGTGGATCTCACCGGTTGCCAGTTCAACAACCACCACTCCGCTGCATATGTTGTTGTCCAGGAGAAGATCAATCACCTGGTATTCGTCAAAAAAGGCTACGTTATTCTTAATGCATTGCTGGTAAAGGGTCTGCAGGATCATATGGCCGGTTCGATCGGCGGCATAACAGGCCCTTCGCACCGGTGCCTCGCCGAAATTGCGGGTATGCCCGCCAAAACGGCGCTGATCGATGCGCCCTTCGGGAGTTCGGTTGAAAGGGAGGCCGCGGTTTTCCAAATCGTAAACCGCCTGAACCGCTTCTTCGGCCAGGATGTGTGCTGCTTCCTGGTCAACGAGGTAATCGCCGCCCTTGACGGTATCAAAGGCGTGCCATTCGGTCTTGTCTTCCTCGACATTGCCAAGTGCGGCGCTAATCCCTCCCTGGGCGGCACCGGTATGGCTGCGAATCGGGTACAGTTTGGAGAGCACTGCTGTCTTTGATTGCCGGCTGGCTTCGAGAGCGGCATAGAGTCCGGAACCTCCGGAGCCGACGATGACTGTATCGAATTGGTAGATCACGTATTTCTCCTTCTAATAGATGTTAGGGCGACGGGTATCAACTGAGACCGTTGCCTGGTGGTAGGGAGAGAATAGCTGCTGAGATCTGCTGATCATGAAGGAATCATGATTCAATATTAGAACAGTTTAAATTCAGACAAACAAGAATTTTTTAGGAGATAAGTGGAGTTACTTTCTTTGATTTCCTAACTTATAGGTTAATATTTTCACATCATCCGTGATTTAGAACCTCGAAAATTTGAGAGGAACAATGCATTGACGTTGATGCCGATGACTGATAATATTTTATTTGTAGCTTGAGATAGTTTTTTAAAACTGCCTACGGATCTGTTGATATGGTCTGTTGATATGGTCTGCAAGTGGTCATTTACACTCGTATATTAATGGATACTTTTTTCTTATGATAAATGTGATATTGATTGTTGACGATTCCCCAATTTCAAGAAAAATGCTGAAAAGCTGCATTCCTAAAGACCAGGAGTATATTTTTCATGAAGCCGGCGACGGTCTGGCCGGTCTGGAATTGTACAGAAAAGTTCAACCGGATGTCACCTTTATGGATTTAACCATGCCGGTGATGGATGGCGCCACCGCTCTTGGAGAAATTATAAAGTATGATAAACATGCCCTGGTGATCGTTCTGACAGCAGATGTTCAAGTAAAATCTCTTGCTAAGGTGACCGAACTTGGTGCGTTTCTTGTTGTCAAGAAGCCTCCGAGTAAAGAGAGTATTCGGGACGCCTTGGATAAAGCTGAGGAAAAACTCCGATAACGCGAATGGAAAATTCCACGTATATATCAGAAGAGGAAAAGGATATCCTGCAGGAGATAATGAATATTGCTTTCGGTAAGGCCGCTGCTGATCTTGCCGAAGTGATCAATATTTTTGTGGTCCTCAGCGTTCCTGATATCAAAATAATCAAGGCAGGAGATCTGCCTGAATATATCGGAACTGAATTCAATGAATTCAGTAATATAAGCATTGTTGAACAGAATTTCTGGGGAGGTTTCAAGGGAAATGCCCTCCTGGTTTTTCAAGCGGACGCCGGCAAGGAGCTAATCGCTCTTCTTGGTGACGGAGGTGATCTCACCCCCGAAACTGAATTCAGTGATATGCTGGAAAATGAAACCCTTATAGAGGTAGGTAATATCCTGATTGGCGCCTGCGTCGGGAAAGTAGCCGAATTGCTTAAGGATGTGGTAACCTACTCTCCCCCCCGGATCATCTTCGAGGACCATCCGAAGGTCTCGATGCCGAAAGATTTGTTTGATTCATCCAGTTCCGCCATCATCCTGAAAACGGTTTTTTCTTTCAACGAGCGTAACGTGAATGGATTTCTGTTTCTTATTACCAGCGACAATTCCGTCATATGGCTGAAAAAAGCCCTGGCTGATTTTATGGAACAATATGAATGAATTCTCGCAGATATTTGAAACGGTTAATTTCGGCCTTATCATTCTCGACACACAATTAAGGATTACCCACTGGAATCATTGGATGGCAAGGCAAAGCGAGATCGATGCCAAAGAAATTACCGGTGCACTGCTGTTTGATTTTTTCCCCGAAATTAATACGCCGCGCTTTCTGAGAAACATCAATTCGGTACTCTCATTCGGCAATTTCTGTTTTTTTTCCCAGAAACTCCATCACTATCTGTTTCCCTTCAAACCGGTCGGTTCTTTTAAGTCATCGATGTTTGAACATATGCAGCAGAGCTGCACCATGGGGCCCATCAGGGATGATAATAATCAGATCGCCGGTATCTTCCTGATAATTCAAGATGTCACCGAACTCGCCTCCTATGAACAAAAGCTGATGGAGATGAATATTAAGGATGGATTGACCGGGGTATACAACAGGAGATTTTTTCAGACACGTCTGAACGAGGAGTTTCAGCGCCACAAACGCTACGGTACAAAGCTCAGCCTCATTCTGCTGGACATTGACTTCTTTAAAAAAGTCAACGATTGCCATGGTCACCAATGCGGCGATGCCGTGTTGCAGGACGTTGCCTCGGCTGTTGCCTCAAGTATCAGACAAACCGATTTTCTGGTGCGTTACGGAGGGGAGGAATTTTGCTGTCTCCTGCCCCAAACCGATCTGGCCGATGCATTGGTCCTTGCGGAGCGGTTCAGGAAACTTATTGAGTCGCTGACTACCACGTTCCAGGATAAAAAAGTCAAGGTCACAATTAGTCTGGGAGTTTCCGCGCCGATAGCCGGGGATTCAGCCGAGTCATTACTGAGAAGGACCGATGAAGCCCTTTACCAAGCCAAGACCTCCGGCAGAAACCGTGTGGTGTGCATGCCTCTGGAAGGGGGACTTGAAGATGACGATTAGCACTCACTCAGGAACGTTTAGCAACCTGGAATTATTAACCGTTCACAGTTGCACATTATAAGTTCGCATAACCCGGATCTGTAACCGTGTTGCTCACTTGCCATCCTTGGCACCAGCGACACTAGGCCATCCCTGGACGTCGTCATCCAGTGCTCCGGGTTCGTTCAAGCAGGCCTCCGAGCCCGGTGAACAATTACCTCACTCAGGTACACCCTTTTTCTCCTGATTCTTTTTAGCTCTCCGACTTTTCTCACCGGCCGGCAATATATTTCTTAACAGAGAGACTTTTATGTGGTCACTCTGTTTTGTGGCATCTATACTCACGTAATTAAAAAAATTGCAAGCTACCAAGCTACAATAGGAAGCTACAATAGGAAGCGGGCAAAGTAAAGCGGGAGGAGATATGAAGAAAATCGTTGCAGGGAAATTGGTCGAACGATTCCGGATCTTCATCGTCGCATTTCTTTTTTTGGTATTCCTGTCAACAGGAATATGCGAAGCACAACAGGTTATCCGGATAGGTGGCACCGTGTCGCATTCCGGTCGCTTTACCGAACCATCTTACATGTTGGAAAACGGGTATGCACTGTGGGCAGAGAAAGTCAACGAGCAGGGAGGTATCCTTGGACGAAAGATTCAGCTCATATTCTATGATGATAAGAGCGATCCGGCTAATGTCGGATCACTCTATAAGAAACTTATCACGGAAGATAAGGTAGACCTGGTTCTCTCTCCCTACGGTTCCACCTTGACGATTCCCGCGGTCGAGGTAACGGAGAAATACAAGTATTTCATGCTTGCCGCGTCTGCGTCGTCGGGAAAGTTATGGAATAAAAATGCCAAGTATATGTTTGGAGTGTACAGCACTGCGGATCGGTACTTTATAGGCTTTCTTGACCTGGTTGGCCGGCAGGAAATGAAAAACGTCGGTGTTATTTTCAGTAGGACCGCGTTCAATATTTCCGCTGCCGCCGGGGTAAGAAAGTGGGCTGATCTTTTTGGTCTTAAACTTGTATTTTCGGATAGTTATACTGACTATAAAAAGGAATTGCCGGGAATCGTAAGCAGGGCACAAACAAGTGGTATCGACAGTCTGGTCTTTTGTGGCTATCCGCCCGCGGGATATTTTTTTATTGAACAGTTGAAAGCTGTTAATTTTCGCCCTCCGGGACTGGCACTTACCATTATTCCCGCATATCCGGATTTCTATCAAAGAGTCGGATCGTTTGCCGAAGGTATTTTTGGTCCTTCCCAATGGGAGCCGGATGAAAGGTTGCCTTTTCCGGGAACTGCAAAATTCATTAAGAAATTTGTGGAGCGAACCGGGGAAAAACCATCCTATCACGCCTGTTCGGCATACTCTGTTGGCCAAATTCTTGAGAAAGCAATTTTGAGCGTAGGCGGCATAGATCAGGAAAAGATTAGAAATTATGTGGCAAAACTTGATACAATAACCATTCTTGGCCGTTTTAAGGTAGATGAAAAGGGGCGGCAGATAGGTCACAACCCGTTGCTGATTCAGTGGCAAAAAGGGGCAAAAGAGGTCGTTTATCCCACAAAACTACAAACCGCCTCGGCAGTTTTTTAGTATCTATCTGTAATTTAAGGTTTTCACGAGTTTGTCAATATTGACGATGTCTTTAGATGACCATGAAAAATACTTTTTCCCAAAGCCTATTATGGCGGCTTATTCTCCCCGTGATTGTGATCGGCACATTTTGTTCCGTCATGCTCGATTATTTTCTGGTTCCACCGATTGTTTCCACCTTGCAACAGCGAATGGACAGAACAATCCATCACGCCGGAACCCTTGCTGTGAACATCTGTGAAGAACGTCTTACGGATTTGCTTGATTTGAGAATGGAAGACAGTGCGGAGATGAATCGTGCTTCCCAAAAAAAGGCCATCCAGGAGATTAAGCACATTGCTAATCTTTTCCCTGAGATCCGGATGATTATCCTCATAGATAACAGCAAAATTCAAGGAGCGTCATTTTCTTACCCGAAAGAGGGGGCTGCCGAATTACAAGCTTCGCTCGCCGCGGCCATAAAGATACGAGGAGATCTTTCCAGCATGCAGCTGTGGGGAGAAAAACTGCTGTTTCATGCCGAATATTTTCCCTTCTGGCGTTGGCATATAGTCAGTTTCATCCCCGAGGATACATATTATGCACCTATCGTCATGTCAAAAAGAATCATTGAGCTGGGCACTTTCGGTACCCTGCTCATCGTGGTTGCTTCCGTGGTGGTGCTCTTCATTTTACGGATAAACAGGCCGTTAAAAAAGATAATCAGCGCAACAAATGCTTTAAGAAAAGGGGATTTTCAAAAAATCAACCTGCAGGGCAACGGCGAGATAGCACAAGTTGCCATCGCTTTTGATCATATGGTGGAAAAGCTTGAGTCGGACAAGGAGAGGATTGAGGGCATGCTTCTTGAACTGAGTGATTCTGAAGAGCAGTATAGGGTGCTCTCTGAAAGTTCGCTCGCTCTGGTGATTATGCTGAGAAATGATATTTTTCTATATGCCAATCAACAAGCTGCATCCTTTTTAAAAAAAACACCTGAAGAGCTGACGGGGGAGATTATCTATAGCTTTTTCAAGGAGGATAATGAGCAGATTTTCCGAAAAAAAATGAAGCGACTGAATTCAGGAGAATCCATTGTAGAACATTTCGAAGCACCCTTTGAAATAGGTGGGCGGGAGGGGCCTTTCTGGCTGGAGATATTAGCATCGGTTGTACCCTTTCACGGGAATCAATCCATTCTTATTCATGCCGTGGACACAACAAAAAGAAAACTGATGGAATCCGAGCAGAACAGATTGAGGCAAAAAGTTACCCGCGGCGAAAAAATGGAAACTCTTGCCAAGCTTGCCGGGGGAGTTGCCCATGATCTCAATAATATTCTCAGTGGAATCGTCAGCTATCCGGAACTCCTGCTGCTTGACTTAAATGAGGGAGACAAATTTTACAAGCCGCTGCAGACAATTCATAAGTCGGGGCTGAAGGCCGCTGCGATTGTCCAGGATCTTCTGACCCTTACCAGGCGGGGAGTGGTTGTGACGGCCGTGGTCAATTTAGGCGACATTATAAAAGAATACTTGGCAAGTCCTGAATTCGGCAACCTCCATTCCTTCTGTCCGGACATTAAAATTGCCACGGATATTTCTTTCGATCTCATGAATATCCAGGGGTCTCACCTTCATTTATCCAAATCCCTGATGAATCTGGTCACCAATGCGGCGGAGGCGATGCCGCAGGGCGGTACGATCCAAATAAAGGCTGAGAACCGGTATATCGATATTCCCATAGAGGGTTATGAAAATATAGTAGAAGGAGAATATGTCGTCCTCACCGTTGCCGATACCGGACAGGGAATTTCAGAAGAAGATATCGGAAAAATTTTTGAGCCTTTTTACACCAAAAAGATCATGGGGAGGAGCGGCACAGGCCTTGGGATGTCGGTGGTGTGGGGTACTGTAAAAGATCACAATGGTTATATTGAAGTGGCCAGCCGGGAAGGAAAGGGCACCATTTTTACTTTATATTTTCCTGCATCAAGAAAAAGTCTTACCGAAGAAACAGCTCATTTTACCCTCAATGAGGTTATGGGGAAGAGGGAAAGCATATTGGTTATTGATGACGTACCGGAACAGCGGCTTATTGCCGCTTCGATGCTCGAAAAATTAAATTACCGCGTTACTGCCGCTGCCAGCGGCGAAGAAGCGGTTGCCGCCGTACAGCGATCGATTTTTGATCTGCTCATTATCGACATGATAATGGAGCCGGGCATGGATGGACTTGATACCTATAGAGCAACTTTAAAAGTGAGGCCGACTCAGAAAGCCATAATTGCCAGCGGATTTTCGGAGACAAACCGGATTCGCCAGACCATGGCTTTAGGTGCAGGGGCATATATCAAAAAACCCTACAGTCTGCAACTGCTGGCTGTTACGGTAAAAAAATGCTTGAATAGTACCACTTGAGACCGAGGAAATCGTCACCTCTTCCGCAGAGCTTGAAAAAGAGTAAACAGATGTTCTGTTACCTCTTGTGGAGTTTTATCCGAAGTATGTATCTGTTCAAATTGTGTATAGTATTTTTCCCTTTCCTTTATCAGTTCGATAATTCGCGCCAACGGATCTGACGTTTCAAGTAGTGGCCGCCGGTTATTTTGATCGGGTGCAATACGTTTCAGGATTTCTGCCGGAGTAGCTACCAGACAAAATACCAGGCCATTGACACACAGGGCGGCAACATTGTCGAGATTGAGCATCAATCCCCCACCCGTCGAGATCACCAGCCCTTCTTTCCCGCCAAGCTCGCGGGCCAAAGCAGACTCCAGCTCCCGAAAAGTTTTTTCCCCTTTCGTCTTGAAGATTTCCTGGACGGTCATGTTGCTGCGTTCCTCAATGAGCTGGTCGGTGTCTATGAAATCGTAATCGAGCTTTCGGGCGAGCAGGCCGCCCACTGTCGTTTTTCCACAACCCATGAAGCCGGTGAGGATTATGTTGGTTCTGCTCATAAATATGGAAGTCTGTTGTGGATTAAAGATAAAGAATAATAACTACTTCGGTAAATAACTCGTTGCAACGCCTTGAAGCGAAGGTGCATTATACCAGCAACCGTTTACCGGGAACAGCAAAATGCTCGCATAACCCCAGGCATGTAAACGTTCAGCAGTGCGTAAGAAGACACATAAGCAGGCCGACGGGCACGTAGGAGCGAATCCCTGTGCCCGTCCTTCTATGCACGACTGCCTGTTTGTACACATATGGGGTGCTGCTGAACGATTACTTATATCAAACTGAGGGCTAATGTCATGGTGATTCCCTGAAACTGTATCGGTGTCGATGTCTTCGGCTTTAATTAAGTCCCCCTTTTAGATTGCTTTTGATTTTTGATTTTCGGAGTGTTACTTTACAGAGACATTTGTGGTAGAGGTGGGAATCAGTTCCAGTTCCCCCAACTAGTCACCATCCGATTTTAAAATAGAAGACTTGAAAACATGGCCCAGATTCCCGCAGTTTTAGTTGTCGATGATGATGATGTTTTTCTCTCCGTTGTCGAGTCAATGGTTCAAATGCTCGGTTATCCCGTTATGACGGCTTGCGACGGGATAGAAGCGATATCGATTTTTCAAGAACACGCAAATGAGATAGGATGCATCGTCCTTGATATCCAGATGCCGCGGATGAACGGCATTATGACATTTCAGCATCTGAAAGAAATGCGTGATAATGTTCGGGTCATAATAGCTTCAGGCTATATCGACGATAACAATCTGAAACAGCTTGATCCCCTTGAACCTGTTGGCTATTTGCAGAAACCGGTATTTTTTAAGGCGCTTTCCGATTTACTGACAGAGTGCTGCAGGACGTAATTCAAATCCAAAGAAAACCTGGTCGGATTCCGGGAGTAGCTGAACAGTTTACACATCCAAGTTATGCCGTCTTTCAGCGTGGACCGATGATCGATTACGCTGATGAAATTCAAGCTAGGGAATGGTGGTTATTCCTCAGTTATTCCTCAGGTTTATAAAATTCCGGATAATGTTTTTGTGCACAATCAGGACATAACCCGTGACTGAACACCAACTCCGAGTGTTCGGATAAATAGGATTCAATACAGTTCCAATATCCTTTATCGTCACGGATATTTTTACATATCGAGCAGATCGGCAGCATGCCCTGCAGGGTTTTGATTTCTTCCAGAGCCTGTTTTAAATTATCAATAAGTTTCTCTTTTTCTTTTTGGGTTTGCAATCGAACTTCAATCTCTTTCTTGAGTTCTTTATTGGCCTTATTGAGGTCCAAGAATATTAATTTTAACGGTTTTTCAATTCCTGTTTTAATGATCGCTTCGTAAATCAGGAGGAATGAAAAAATTTTAAAATAATGTCCCAACAAATTTGCAAAGCCATAATTACTGGTATATTGCGTGAAGCACAATTCTGAAATCATAGTGGTAATTATCGACCACATCAGCAAATAATATATTTTTCTTTCAAATCTCTTTTTGTTTTTCTGCAAAAGAAGCATAGCCGCCAGCAGAATGCCGCAGATTATATATTCGCTTATCTTTTTAAAGGCAGTCAGCCCTACTCCATCGACAAAACACGCGGGAAATATTTTCCAGTAGAATATACTTGCGATAATGAGACTTGTGATAGCTGCATATGCCGTAAAGATAATATCTGCTCTTGGTGCTTTGTCTCCGCGAAGGAATATGAATGCCACAAGGAGTGTCAAACTCTCCATGTAACGGGCTCCAATCCACAACTGATTTGCGTAATACGTATACTCCGTAAATATCGGCATTCCTTTATATGAAAGAGTATGCAACAGATCAAGCGCAGCGATAAACAGGTAGGCGATACCGATAAATAAAAGATAGGAGTTATGTATATATTTTTTAGAATTCCAGGCAATTATAAAGATGGAAAAGGCAACGATAATACTGAATATTTCAGCGAGAGAATGAAAGAGCAGGTAATTAACCCAGGAGGTAAAATATAATCCGAGTAACGCTATTAAAATTACCGAATAATTAAGGACCGACTGTACCGGTATTTCAAAAGGTGTTTTCTTGTTTATCAGGATATTCATGGCGAGTGAAAACCTTCTTGAAAGGTGTGGGTTTATTATTTTGCATGAGCACTGGGGATGTACGGTTACAGATCCGAGTTATGGGGGCTTTCGGTGCGGATCGGTGATCGATTACCTTTGGCAGCAACACAAACTTATTATCCATTATTTTGCATAGGACGGAAATCATTGGGGCAAGGGCATTTTGTTTTTCGCGGTGAACATCTACCCAAATGTAACAATGCTAAGCACAAATCACAATTTAATTATGGGGTTGGGTGACATGCAAAATCAGGATAAATAGCTTTATTAGATGAAATTATTGCTTTTTCCTTAACACATTCGTGCTTACCATATTCCTATCCGTATCATCAGTAAACGTTCACCAGTACCTTATATGCGCATGATCGGACCGCCGGGGTGCATAGATAGGGCGGGTTTGGAATCCGCCCCTGTCGTGCTCTTTTTACCGCACTAGTGAACGGTTGCTTTCAGCACAATCAATTAATCAGGACCTCGGAAGTCGCGCGTTTTACTGGGTTTATCGACCGATGAGACTAGGATAACAGCTTCTTGAACATTCCAGCTGCTTGAAAATTCGATCGGTTTTTAAGCGAATATAAAATGAAAAACTTGACGAAATGAAGGGAGATTATGAGTACTCGCGGGACAACAAAATTTCAAATCGATCTTCGTAGACATCTGCGGGAACGTGGAGTCAATGACGACCTGGTGCATCTAATTTGTGAGATTGCCAAGGCTTCAAATTATATTATTAATTCAATCAGAACCGGAGACCTGGGAGTCGCTGGAACATCAAATCTATATGGGGAGCAGCAGTTGGCCCTGGATGTTCTCGCAGATCGAATCATGACAAAGCGTCTGTCGCATTCTGGTGTGGTCGGCAGCGTTCTCTCTGAAGAGTGTGACGAGATACTCTGTATGTCGACGGAGTGTGATGGCCGATATTCGGTAGCCTTCGATCCCTTGGATGGCTCCTCGCTCGTCGACGTCAATCTGGCTGTCGGCACAATCGTCTCCATCTTTGAGGGTTGCAATATTCTGCAGCCTGGGCGAAAGCAGGTGGCTGCCATGTATATCCTGTATGGTCCACGCACTACCCTGGTGTATAGTACCGGTGAAGGGGTACATGAATTCGGTATGAACCATTTGATGGAATTTACCCTGGTCAAGGAAGATCTGCGGATCAGACCGCAGGCAAATATCTATTCTCCCGGTGGCTTACGAAGCCTTTTTACCCCGGCGATCGAGAGTTATGTCCGGGCGTTGGAGCAGCGTGGCTGCAAACTTCGATACAGCGGGGGCTTTGTTCCCGACATAAACCAGGTGATGATCAAAGGGACCGGTGTGTTCATGTACCCGCATCTGAACGGGCATCCTAATGGGAAGCTTCGCCTCTCCTTTGAATTGAATCCAATGGCTTTCCTGGTGGAACAGGCAGGTGGCGCAGCCTCCGACGGCCACGGCCCCATTCTTGACAGGATACCTCAGGGAAAAGATGACCGGGCGCCTATTTTTATCGGCTGCAAAGAGGAGGTAGCTCTAGCCGAAGAGTATATTGCCCGTATGGAAGAGTAATAATATCGCACACGCAGAATGCCGCTTGGCATGAAGGGTCGGGTTCTAAACCCGCCCTTCTATTTTTACATTTGATGATCTCGTAAAAACCTAAAAACGGAGATGGCTAAGTAAAAATCTTCATATGCTAGGCGCGCAAATTTTCAATCATTTCGGCGTACTAAGGTACGTCGTAATGATTGAAAATTTGCAGCAACGACGCAGATGAAGAATTTTTACGACGCCATCAAATTTGATTTTCCATCTCTTTTGTATAGGTGCCGAATCGGGCAGCTCCGTTGCATCCGGCTCTGTGCAGAAGCATTTTTTGCGCCTGCTCTCTGTTGGTTTCCTTGCCCTGCCAGGTTTGAAGAGTTTTCTCCTGAAGCGCTCTGCCGTAAGAAAAACTCAATTCCCATGGCCCGCCGCCAAGGCGGTTCATGGCGTTCAGGTGTGCCGTGGCCATTTCTGAACTCTGCCCTCCGGAGAGAAAGGCAATGCCGGGTATCGCAGCGGGAACAGTGCGTTTAAAGCAACGGATGGTCGCCTTGGCCACAGTGTCAATATCAGCCTGATCCGGATTATCAATACCAGAGGTCACCATGCTTGGTTTTAAAATCATGCCTTCGAGCACCACCCCATGCCGGGCAAGCTCCGAGAATACCTGACGCATAGTCTGTTCCATGACCCTTTCGCAACGGGCAAGATCGTGACCGCCGTTTATCAACACTTCCGGTTCGACTATGGGGACAAGACCTTGCTCCTGACATATCGCCGCATATCTTGCCAGGCAGTGTGCGTTAATTTTCAAACAAAGCGGTGTCGGTTTATGGTCTCCAATACTGATAACAGAGCGCCATTTGGCAAACCTGGCACCCAATTGTCGATATTCCTCAAGTCGTGTCTCAAGTCCATCCAGTCCTTTGGTGGCTTTTTCTTCCTGCGTTCCGGGAATGGTTGTCAGTCCTAGATCGACCTTAATGCCGGGGATGATACCCCGCTCGGACAAAACGGCGGGGAAAGGTTTTCCCGTAAGACTTTGCTGGCGCAGGGTTTCGTCAAAAAGAATCACCCCGCTTATAAATTCTTCAATGCCGGGTGCCGTGAACAGGAGGTCACGGTAATCCCTTCTGGTTTTGTCCGTGGACTCCAGATTGATGGAAGCAAATCTTTTCTTAATGGTTGGAAAACTTTCATCGGCGGCCAATATCCCCTTTCCTTTGGCTACCATCGCTTTTGCCGTCACTTCAAGAGTTTGTTTTGTCATCGCTGTCAGTCCTCCCGTTTGATTGGAAAACCTTGGATTCGAATAGTGCTGCCGAAGTCCGGTATTTGGGATGAGAAGATATTGCAGCAAAATTCGAAGAACAAGGAAATGATCGGATACAGTCAGATCGGCTGCATATTTATTTTATGCCGATTGTAGAATCACATATCGAAACGCAGAATAATCCGAATATGTGAATTGGTAGATTTATCTAGAACAACAAATTTAGGGTTCTAGGAAAGATGGTAAGTACAAAGGCTTTGAGGAGCAAGTTACAACCCGAATTCCCATCCTTTTTACGAATGATTTCAAGTGATACTAATCGTTCACCAGTGATGTTATCAGGGAAGACCAAGGATCCGTTTGGCGTTGGCACTGGTATATTCGGCCGTCATCTCTTTCGGCTCTCCGCGAAGAGCTGCCAGTGCTTCCAGTATTTCCGGAAGGTATTTCGGGTGATTGTCTTCACTATTGTGGTTGGCGGGTGGGATATCGGGGGCATCCGTTTCCAGGACGAGTGATGCTCTCGGCAATTGGGACGCGACATTTCTGATCTTTCTGGCCCGGTCATAGGTGATGGTTCCACAAATGCCTATACCGAATCCTAGCTTGATGTAGTGGCCGGCCTGTTGAAAACTACCGTTAAAGGCGTGGACAATCCCACCATGAGCAAAATGTTTTCTTCTCAGCGTCGCCAACACCTGGTCATGGGCTTTGCGGACGTGCAATAGGAGCGGCAGTTGGGCAGCCGAGGCGATTTTCAGCTGTTGTTCAAATAAATGCTGCTGGGCTGTTCTGTCAATGGATTTCACATAGTAATCAAGGCCGATTTCCCCGATAGCCACCACTCTTTTCGGGCTGTCATTTGTGACCAGCTCCTCCAGCTCCTCCAGATGATGAGGAGAGTGATGTGCAAGATACATTGGATGAAGCCCGGGAGCGGCAAATAATCCCCGTTCCGGATTGGCTACCTCAAGGAGATGGCGCCAGCCGGCTTGCGTCACACCAGGCAGGATTATTTTGCCTACTCCGGCTGCTTTTGCGCCGGCGAGTGCTTCTTCTAATTGGGGAAAGCATTGCTCCATATCGAGGTGGCAATGGGTATCAATTAATTCCAATCTTTCCATTATCTTGTCTTTCTCACAATGATAATCTCGTAAAAACCTGAAATTTCAGATGGCTAAGTAAAAAGCTTCATATGCTAGGCGCGCAAAATTTCTATTATTTCGGCGTACTAGAGTACGTCGTAAAGATAGAAATTTTGCAGCAACGACGCAGATGAAGAGTTTTTACGACGACATCACAATTAAATTTCTGAAAAGTTTGACTGGCAAGGCTGCGATGAGTGATACTATACCATGTGTCCGCCTTTTTTACATATTTGTGTAAACGTTCAGCAGCATAGAAGGGCGGGTTTAGAACCCGCCCCTACTGCCCGTCGGCCTGCTCGTCCGCCTCTGGAGCATTGCTGAACGCTTATAGGCACGGGGTTATGCACAAGCATTTTGCTACTCTTGGTGAACGGTTACCATATTATCAACAGATCAAGAGCAGGAGAAAATGGTGTTATCATGGCACTTAAATTATACCATGCCGTCATAACGATACGGGGTCGGAGTCCGATCCGCGATAACCCCAGGTAATAGGGGGATTTTGAAAGGAATTTCATCGATTTATCCGGCACCTCAACTCCGGAAAAAGGAGCTTGCGTGTCGGATGGTGATGGATTAAAGATAAACCATGTCGGCCTAAGTTATCATTTTTACATTTAAAGTGGAGTAACGTTATGATTTCGAAAAATCGAGTCCTGGTAATGTTGTTGATTCTGGTGATGTCATTCGGCTTTCTGTCAACAGCCCAGGCTGAACAGGTGATTAAGATTGGTCTTAACTTGCCTCTATCCGGATCGAGGGAATCAACAGGCATCAGTGCCAAGGAAGGGGCGGAGCTAATCAGGGATCAGATAAATAAGGCAGGCGGACTCCAGATTGGTGCCGACCGCTACAAAGTGGAATATGTTTATGCCGACAATGAATCGACTCCCCAGGGAGCCATCTCCGCAACTCTTCATCTGATTACACAGGATAAAGTTTTGGGGATTGTCGGGCCAAATGCCAGTTCGAATGCCATTCCGGCTGGTGGTATCTGTGAGTCATTCAAAACAGCCATGGTATCCCCCACCTCCACCAACCCGAAGACCACCGAAAACAGACCATTTGTTTTTCGTGCCTGTTTTCTCGACAATTTTCAGGGTGAGGTGATGGCAAAATTTTCCATCGACGAGCTAAAAGCGACAAAAGCAGCCGTTCTGTATAACATCGCCAGTGCATACCCCAAGGGGCTGGCTGAATTTTTCAAAAGCGCCTTTGAAAAAAAACAGGGTGCGGGCTCGGTAGTTGTCTTTGAGGACTATTTGACCAACGAAGAGAAGGATTTGTCAGCTCACGTGAAAAAGATCGTCGCCTCTGATGCCGACGTCTTGTTTCTGCCTCAATATGCCAATGAAATTCCCTCCCTGATCAGCCAAATCAGAGCCGGTGGTTGGAAAAAACCGATTCTTGGTGGTGACGCATGGGAGTCATCAGACCTTATGGCTAATTGCGGCGATATGTGTAAGGGCTCGTATTTCAGCTCTCATTTCGGAGCGATAGGTGCAAAAGGAAAAACCAAGACGTTTGTAGATGAATACCAGGCCAAGACCAAGCAGTTGCCCACCGGTTACGCGGCCCTGGGGTACGATGCGTCCTATCTGTTGCTGACGGCAATTGGATCCACGGGTAGCCTTAATCCGGATTTATTAAAAGAGCGGGCAATGATCAAAGACAAACTTGCCTCGATCAAGGGATTTCACGGCGTTTCCGGGACTCTTGATATGAATACCGCCGGAGATCCGATCAAAAGCGCCGTGGTCATCCTGATCAATAAAGACGGGGCTTTTCAATCGTATAAAACTGAAAATCCCTGATTTTCCGATATAATAAAAGCATGCCTGCCTGTCGGGCATGCTTTTCAAAAGGCCTATCTGTCCCTGCTCACCTCTGCTATAAATTCGGCCATAAGCTCTAAGACATTCGATTGTGCTTCCAAGTGCGGAACATGCGCACAATTTTTAACTATCTCCAGTCGGGCGTAACCCGAACTTTTAGAAGCGATCATTTTAACCTGATCCAACAGTCCATACTGATCGCTCTCTCCCTGAAGCACCAGCATAGGCACTTCAATGCTTGGCAAAAGATATTCTATATTCCAATGCCTAAACCATTTTGAAAGCCAGGTCTCCGACCATGCCCTGAAGACATCTTCCGTCTTCTCTCCATGATATTTTGCTAAGCCTTTAAATTTCCCATCAGCCCAGGCCGCCTTGGCTATCTCAATTCCGCTGATGGAGAGCCGGTCGACAAAAACGTGCGCGGCTTCAGAGATAACACCAAGCAAAAAAGCAGGCCGCTCAGCAGCAAGGATCAGACCGATACTGCCACCATCGGAATGTCCGATCAAAATGAACGGTGTCTCCGGAATGACACCTTCAAGGAGCCTTGGCAGCTCCTGAAGCGCGTATTCATGCAGGTAGTGAATCGTACGCGAATGATCCATGGGCGAGGATTTACCGTAACCCAACCGATCATAGACCAGTCCAGGACATCCGGTGGCTTTACATAATAGGTCCGGGAAGTTGTGCCACATGCCGATGCATCCCAAACCTTCGTGCAGGAAGACGAGATACGGTTTGTCTGCATCGCCCGGGATTAACTGGTAGTGAAGCTTCCGGTGTTTTTCGAGTTTCAGGGTCGGCAAAGAAGTCCTCCTGGTGAGGTTACTGTGATGGTATCAAAAAATAACCAAATTTGTAGACAAATAACAAGCGATACAATAGATTCCACAGGTTACAGGAAAGTGAAATTTTTGTAACAGATAACGTATGAGACAGGGAGTAAAACGCATGAACGATTCTGCAAAAATCGGCAAGAGAATCCAGACATACAGGGAAAAACTTGCCATGAGTGTCGATGACCTCTCGGAAAGTACCAGTCTGCCGGCGGGCCTCATCAAGGATTTCGAAGACGGACGGATAACACCTGCCATCGGCATGATGGTAAAACTCTCCCGCGCGCTTGGGCAGCGGGTCGGAACGTTTACCGATGATCAGGTTGCCAGGGATCCTATCATTACCCGATCGGCTGACAGGGAAGAGGGTATCGCCTCACATAAAGAGAATTCACAGGGCCATTATCGCTACCACTCTTTAGGCACCGGCAAGGCTGATCGTCACATGGAACCGTTTTTTATCAAAGTCTCACCAACAGAAGAGCGAACAAATTCCTCTCATGAAGGTGAGGAATTTGTCGTGGTCGTCTCCGGCCAGGTAGAACTGGTATACGGCAAGGAAACCTATCTATTGAAAGAGGGAGATACGATGTACTACAATTCCCTCGTACCGCACTGCCTGAGCGCTGTCGGTGGTGACGCAGAAATATATGCTGTAATTTTTACCCTTTAGCAGGTGACGACTATGCCAAGAGAAGAGATTGTCAGGGAGATCACCCTCGGCCGGATCCTTGCCGAGACGGTAGCCAAATATCCTGATGAAACCGCGGTCGCGTATGTGGAAAGAGACTACAAGCAGACCTGGAAGGAGTTTTCGGATACTGTCGACACCATGGCAAAGGGGTTGATGGCAATGGGTATCCAAAAGGGAGAAAAAGTTGCCGTTTGGGCGACCAATGTTCCCCACTGGGTTGCTCTGCAATTTGCCACTGCCCGTATCGGCGCGATCTTGCTCACTATCAACACCAACTATCGTTCCGCGGAAATAGACTACGTTTTAAAGCAGTCCGATTGTGAAAATATTTTTATTATAAACGGGCTACGCGATGCGAATTACCTGGAAATACTATACAATTTGATACCTGAGCTGAAGACGCACCAGAGAGGTGCCTTGCGCTCGAGCGCATACCCTTGTCTGAAGAGAGTCTTTTTCCTCGGACCGGAGAAACACAGGGGCCTTTATTCCATGTCCGAGGTCATGTCGCTGTCGGTGGCAACCGATGATGAGGAATACCGGCAACGTCAGGATTCACTTGATCCCCACGATGTCATTAATATGCAATACACTTCTGGAACTACCGGTTTTCCCAAGGGTGTTATGCTCAGCCATGTCAATATCGGCAACAATGGCTACTGGCTTGGCGCCGGGCAGAATTTCAGTCATGTTGATCGCATCTGTATTCCGGTACCTCTCTTTCACTGCTTCGGCTGCGTGCTGGGTGTCCTGGCCTGTATCAACCACGGCGCGACCATGGTGTTTGTGGAGACCTACGATCCCGTCGATGTGATGATGTCGATCGAAACGGAAAAATGTACCGGGGTGTATGGAGTGCCGACCATGTTCATCGCCATGATGAACCATAAGCTCTTCAGGAAATTCGATTTCTCCTCTTTGCGGACCGGCATTATGGCAGGCTCTCCCTGTCCGGTAAAAAGTATGAACGACTGCATTGAGAAGATGAACATGACCGAGGTAACCATTGTTTTCGGCCTTACCGAGGCATCTCCTGGAATGACCCAGACCATGTACAACGAGCCGTCCATCAAGAAGAAGTGTGAGACCGTGGGTAAGGCGATGCCCGGCATTGAGGTGAAAATCATCGACCAGAAGACCGGCGAAACGCTTCCGCCGGGACATCATGGTGAAGTGGTCTGCCGCGGTTACAATATCATGAAGGGTTATTATAAAATGCCCGAGGCCACAGCTGAAGCCATAGATAAAGATGGCTTTCTTCATTCCGGGGATATCGGCATAATGGACGAGGATGGTTATTTTGCTATTACCGGAAGAATCAAGGATATGATTATCCGGGGCGGTGAAAATATTTATCCTAAGGAGATTGAGGACTTTCTCCATCATATGGAGGGAGTTCAGGATGTTCAGGTGGTTGGTGTACCCAGCAAAAAATATGGCGAACAGCCCGGAGCATTTGTTATCCCCTATCCTGATACCGATATTTCTCCACAGGATGTAATTGATTTCTGCCACGGCAAGATAGCATGGTTTAAGACACCGAAATATGTACACTTCTTGAAGGAATATCCGCTTACCGCCAGCGGTAAGGTTATGAAAATTAAATTGAGGGAACAATCCGCCGAACTTTGGCCAAACGCCTAGGAGGCTGTCCGAGAATGCCCTTTTTCCACAGCTCATCGTTATTTCAGAAAAATAATGCTTGGAATATTAACTATATGCCTGTGCTTGTTTTTCTGAAATGCCTCGATCTGAGAAAAAATGCCTATTCTCGGACAACCTCCCAAAAGCTGCTCTAAAGGAGACATATGATGCCAAGTAAAGACATGAAAATCGGAGAGAGAATCAGGAGTCTGAGAAAGGCAAAAGGACTGTCAATAGCCGATGTTTCTGCTCAATCCGGAATAGCTGAAGCAACTATTAACGGCATTGAGCGGCATATTGTCTCCCCCCCTCTCGGCAATCTCGTCAGTCTGGCGAAAGTTTTTGGGGTTTCGGTGGGGGATTTTTTCGGAGATGGCGGCGACGCCCCCTATTGTATCGTCAGAAGCGGTGACAGAAAAATTGTATCCCGTTTCAATTCAACTGACGGTAAATCAGGCGGGTATAGCTATCAAGCGCTTGGCCAACAGAAAAAAAACAGGCACATGGAACCTTTCCTGGTCACACTTACTCCGACCGATTCCTCCCAGGTTGAACCGAATCAGCATATTGGAGAGGAGATCCTCTTTGTTTTGGAGGGAGAGGTTGAAGTGAGGCTCCTGGACCGGGTCGAAATTCTCAATCCCGGTGATTCCATCTACTACGATTCAACCATGCCGCACGTAGTCACCTGTCATGGAAAAGAACCGGCAACGATGCTGGCGGTGATTTATGCCAAGGATGAAATGATAATACTGTAAACAAACGAGAGGATCTCCAGTTCCCCGAAGATCCTCTCATTTACCCTTTTAGGATTGCTCGCTTATCGCACGGGGACGGTCCAGTTGAAGATGTCATCCGCTTTTCCGTATTGGATATCCATTAAGCTTTTAAAGAGTTTTGCAGAAAGCGGTCCGACTTCTCCACGGTTGATGGTAATTTCCTTGCCGTCATATTTCATATTGCCGACAGGGGAGATAACGGCAGCGGTTCCGGAACCGAAAACTTCCTTCAGATTGCCCTTATCATGGGCGTCAAAAATTTCATCGATACTGATTCTTTTTTCCACAACCCGGACACCCCAGGATTTGGCAAGTTGTATGACCGAATCCCGCGTTACTCCGGACAGGATGCTTCTGTTGAGTTGCGGAGTAATGAGTTCGTCGCCGATGACGAAGAAGATGTTCATTGAACCGACCTCTTCAACATACTTCAGCTCTACGCCGTCAAGCCACATAACCTGGGTGTAGCCGTCCTGGTGGGCAAGCTCGGTAGCATACAGGCTGGCAGCATAGTTTCCGGCGGTCTTGGCCTGGCCGACCCCGCCTCTCACCGCGCGGACATACTCTGTCGTTACCCAGATTTTCACAGGATTGAAACCTTCGGGGTAATAAGCGCCGACAGGAGACAAAATGATAAAAAACCTGTAGGTATTGGACGAACGTAGACCGATGTAGGGATCGGTGGCAATAATGGTCGGACGAATATAAAGAGACGTCCCTGTAGCCCCGGGAACCCAGTTTTTCTCTATTTTTAAAAGTTTGATCAGTGCTGCAAGAATAAAATCTTCATCCAATTCAGGCATGCACAGCCTGTGACCTGATTTATTGAGACGCTGTAAATTATCCTGCGGTCTGAAGAGTTGAATGTCGCCTGAATCAGTTCTGTATGCCTTTAACCCCTCGAAAATCGCCTGGCCATAATGAAGAACCATTGTTGACGGATCCATGGCAATCGGGCCGTATGGTTCGATCCGGGGATTGTGCCAACCCGCTTCGGGGGAATAGTCCATATTGAACATGTAGTCTGTAAAAATGGTTCCAAAACCCAGGTCTGAATCCTTGGGATGTTCTTTCAATGTGTCGGTTTTCTTGAATGCGATGTCCACGTTAACCTCTAAGAAGTAAAATTGAAGAGAAGATTGTGATAAAAAGCACAGAATTTTAATGAATAATTTATTAAGATAAGGCGAACTATACTCCCTGCTTTGCTGTTTAATCAATATCTACTTTATCTGACAATGTTGATGATATCAAGCTCAGCGGCAAGAGGAAACAGGGCGAAAAAGTATCTTCCGAAAACGAGAAAATCTTAGAGCTCAATACATTACGGTGGACAATGAAAAAAGACATAATTGAAATTCGATGGCATGGACGTGGAGGCCAGGGAGCGATTACCGCGGCAAAGATTGTGGCAAACGCGGCATTTGTATCGGGATATAAAGGTGTTGTGATGGCTCCGACTTTCGGCACGGAACGCAGAGGAGCACCGGTATTTACCTCACTCAAAATTTCAAAAGAAAAGATTTATGATCTTTCGCCGATTACGACCCCTGATATGGTGGTTGTCCTGGATCATACTCTTTTGGATGAAGTCAATGTCGTTGCAGGGCTAAAGGAAAAAGGCCTTGTTGTACTCAATGCGCCGAGGCCGGCTGCCGAATATAAATTTAACGGCATGACGGTAGCCGTTTCCGATGTGACCAAACATGCGGTTGATGCCGGACTTCCGCCCGGAATAGTCAATTCAGGAATAATAGGCGCCTTTTCCAAGGCGAGTGGTCTTGTTGATATCGATGTTCTCGTCAAGGCAATCGAAGAAGAGTTCACTGGGAAAAAACCGGAGAAGAACGCTAAAGCAGCAAGAATCGCACATGAAAATACCGAAATAGAAGGGTGATACATGACAACCAGAAAATTTTGTGACAAAATCTCACGCAGTGCTCCAGGACCAGGGGATGGCGGCAATACAGGATCGTGGCGTGTGCTGCGGCCCGTGATAAATCTTGACGCCTGTATCCCGGTCAAAACAAATAAAAAAGCCTGCCACCAGTGCTGGCTGTACTGTCCTGATTCCGTCGTCTCGAAGACTATCCCGCCTGTTATAAATTATGACTACTGCAAGGGTTGCGGCATCTGTGCGGAAGAGTGTCCCGCCGGCGCAATCGATATGGTTGACGAGTCAACCCATCCAGTGGAGGAGAAATAAGAACATGCATATTATCGAATCAGGCAATGTGGCTGCGGCGACAGGCGTCAGACTTTCGCGGGCTCAGGTCATTGCCGCCTATCCTATTACTCCGCAGACCCCGCTCACTGAAAAATTATCCGAGTTTGTTGAGTCGGGACAGCTGGATGCAGAATATATTCCGGTCGAGAGTGAACATAGCGCAATGGCTGTCTGCATTGCCGCCTCAACTGCCGGAACCAGGGCTTTTACAGCCACCAGCGCCAATGGTCTTCTCTATATGACGGAACAACTGCACTGGGCGGTCGGCGCCAGGCTGCCCATCGTCATGTGTGTCGCCAACCGGGGGATCGGTGCTCCATGGACGGTCTGGAACGATCAACAGGATACCATTTCCCAAAGAGATGTCGGCTGGATACAGATTTATGCCAATGATCATCAGCAGATAATCGATTCGGTGATAAAGGCTTTCCGGCTGGCCCAGACCGTCAGTATTCCCGTTATGGTCTGTTACGACGGCTATCTTTTATCCCATACCTATATGCCGTTTGATCAGCCTGAGCAGGGCAAGGTTGATGCCTTTCTGCCTGCTTTTGCTCCTGGGCATTTTCTTGATCCGGAAAATCCGGGCAATTTTAATACGGTAACACTGCCCGATGTCCGACCGGACGGTGCAGGTGTCATCGCTCCCGGCTATATCGAAATTCGTCATAATCTGCAGGAAGATCTGCGGGCGGCAATTGAAGCCTTTGTCGAAATTGACAAGGATTTCGAAAAAGAATTCGGCCGGGGCGGCAATCCGCTGATAGAAAAATATAGATGCGATGATGCGGACTTCGTTGCCGTCTGCATAGGTTCGTTATCCTATCAGCTGCGGGATGTCATCGATCTCATGAGAGAACAGGATGTAAAAGTCGGGGTCATGGGCGTCCAGATGTACAGGCCGTTTCCGGATCAAGCAATTGTTGACGCTCTTGCGGGCAAACAATGCGCAATCGTTTTTGAAAAGGCCCTAAGCTATGGCAATCAGGGGGCCTTATATGCTGACATCAAGGCTGCGCTCTATGCGAGCGACAAAAAGCCTCTGGTTCATAACTACATTCTAGGACTTGGCGGCAGAGAAATAAAAACCCGGCAACTGCTCGACGCGCTCACTGAATCCTGTACCTCTCCCGAAACTTTCGGAGATACGCCTCGCTGGATCGGCCTAAAAATATAGAGAAAATCATCATGGAAAAACAAACAACAATACTGAATCTGACCGAAGAAGAATTTGTTCATCCGGGTAACCGGGCATGTTCCGGTTGCGGGCTGTCGATCGTCTATCGTATGGGGCTGAAAGCTCTTGGCAAAAATACCATACTCGTCGTTCCTCCCAGCTGTCTTACCGTCCTTCAGGGGCTTTATCCCGTCGCCTCAACGAAACTCCCGTGTGTCAATGTGACCTTTGCTTCCACGGGTGCCGCGGCAACCGGAGTTCGGGCGGCCATGAGAGCATTGAAAAAGGAAAAGGTCAATGTCGTTGCCTGGGCAGGCGACGGCGGTACCGGAGATATCGGTATCCAGGCCCTTTCAGGGGCATGTGAAAGGGGAGAGGATATTATTTATATCTGCTATGACAATGAAGCCTATATGAATACCGGGGTGCAAAGATCCGGCACCACTCCCCAGGGCGTTCTCACCACAACAACGCCTATTCATGGCAAACTGCAGGAGAAAAAAGATGTTCCCGCAATTATCGCAGCCCATGGAATCGGCTATGTTGCTACCGCTTCTGCCGCCTATCCCCTGGATTTTTATGACAAAGTGAAAAAGGCGACAACGCTCCCCGGTCCCAAATATATCCATGTCCATACACCCTGTCCCCCTGGCTGGGCGTTTGACAGCAGATTTACCATAAAGGTCGGCAAACTTGCCGTGCAGACGGGCCTTTTTGATCTGTATGAGATTGAAAACGGCGAATTCAAGCTGACCGGCCCGTCCAAAAACCTCGTCGGAAAAAAACGGCCACCCGTTACCGATTATTTTAAAACCCAGGGACGGTTCAAGTCACTGAGCGAGGATATACTCAAAAAAGTCCAGGATAAGGTGGACGCTAAATGGGCAGGATATTAATTGTGCCGCAGTTTCCGCAACAGATAAGAAAATCAGCAAGGGCTTAACAAGGACTTATAATGGCACTTAGTTTTCTTGAGGGAAATGAAGCCATCGCCAGAGGGGCGATGGCGGCGGGGTGCGGATTTTTTGCCGGATATCCCATAACACCGGCAACTTCCATCTATCAGCAGATGTTGCAGCTCCTGCCGCCGGCGGGGGGAGTCTGTATGCAGGGGGAAGACGAAATCGCCTCGATCGGTTTCTGTCTCGGAGCGTCAATGGCCGGCGTGAAGGCCATGACTGCGACCTCGGGGCCTGGGATCAGTCTGTACAGCGAGCAGCTCTCCTTTGCCGTCGGAGGAGAAATTCCCTTAGTTATTGTCGATGTCCAGCGGCTGGGGCCGTCAACCGGCTCAGCCACCAAGGGCGCTGACGGGGATATTCAGTTTCTGCGCTGGGGCAATAGCGGAGGATTACCGGTAATTGTGCTTGCCCCGGTCGATGTGCAAGATTGTTATCTTCTCACCATCCATGCCTTCAACCTGGCGGAACAGTATCGTTGCCCGGTCTTTATCGGGTCGAACAAGGAAATCGCCATGACCAGGGAGAGCGTCGATCTCGACGGACTGATGGTCCCGGCTGTGGTAGAGCGTAAACTCTGTCCGGCCAATCACTCCGGACGTCCATTTGATCCGCTTGCGGGAGAACTCGTTCCTCCCTTTCTGCCGATTGTTGGGAGCGACGGGAGCCGTTTATCACGTCAAACCTCCTCGACCCATGGACCCGATGGCTATATAACCACCGATCCGGCAATCATCGAGAGTACACTTTTACGGATGCAGGAGAAGCTCCGTAGCGCCGTTGATGAATTTACCTTCTTTGAGCTCGATGAGCACCCGGATGATGCAGGCGAAGTAACCCTGCTGGTTAGCTTCGGTGTGACTGCGAGAGCAGCAAAAACCGCCCTCGCGGAACTCAGGGCGATGGACTGCAAAGTAACTCTGCTTATCCTGAAAACCCTTTACCCGGTTCCGCAAAACCTCCTTCGGCGAGTCATGAGAGGTAAAAAGCAGATCGTTATGATTGAGATGAATCATGGTCAATATGTCAGGGAAATCGAGCGGCTGGCGGGTTCGGTGCCGATTCGTTTCTACGGTCAGATGAATGGCGAACTGATTTCTCCGGAACGTATTGTACGGGAGGTCCGGGCATGACTTCTCTTTTAAACACAGGGCGACCACCGGTTTTTTGTCCGGGCTGTTCCCATGAAAAGGTTGTGCATGAACTTGATCGGGCGCTGCAGACACTGGACTTGTCAGGTGAGCAGATCGCTATTGTCAGCGATATAGGTTGCGCCGGCCTTTTTGACACCTTCTTTAACACCCATGCTCTTCATGGCCTCCATGGCCGGGCGCTGACCTATGCAGCAGGATTGAAGATGGTCCGGCCGGACCTGACGGTTATCGTTGTCATGGGGGATGGCGGGCTCGGTATCGGCGGAGCTCATGTTCTCAGCAGCTGCAGACGAAATATGGATCTCACCTTGTTGGTACTGAACAATTTCAACTATGGCATGACCGGGGGGCAGTGTTCGGCGACTACGCCGGTTTCAGCCGGAACCGCCTCGAATTTCCTCAACCGGCTGGAAAAGCCGTTGGATATTTGCCGGGTGGCCGAGGCGGCGGGAGCACCCTATGTTGATAGAACGGTGGCCAACGACAAGGAATTGTCCGATCACCTTGCAGCAGCTATACGTTATGCCGGCTTTTCCCTGCTGGATATATGGGGAATCTGTCCCGGCCGCTATTTAAAACGCAATCGCATCACCCTGTCTCAACTGGAAGAAGAAGTGGAGAGGACGACTGGTACCAGGGGACCGATTGCGGCAAACGAGCGAGAGGAATATTCGGCCCACTATCGAAGACTCGCTGCCGAGAGTCAACCTGTTGGTGAAATCGTCCAAATAGCGACGGTCTGTGAAGCTCCACTTCTCAATCAGCGCAGCGAAGTCCTGCTGCTCGGCGCAGCTGGACAATATATCAATACCGCGGGGGAAGTGCTTTGCCTTGCCGGCATGAGCGGCGGCCTGCATGTTACCCAGAAAAATGATTACCCGATTACGGTGCTGCGCGGTCATTCCGTAAGTGAGGTGGTCCTCGGTAGCAATCCGGTTGGCTATACCGGAATCAACAAGCCTTCCGTGATTCTGGGCCTCGCACCCGAGGGAATTGCCAGGAAAAAAGATATTTTTAGTTCTCTCGGCCCGGATACAGTAGTTATCAAAGGTAGCGAGCTGATGCTGCCTGACACCCGGGCAACAATTATTGATATCGATTTTGCAGGATTGAATTTAAAACCGTCTCAACGGGCTCTTGCCGCCCTTGCCGTTTTGGCGGGTCAAGGGTCTCTACTCAATCAGGAAATGCTGCTTGCCGGTATCTCGCATCGTTATCACGGAAAAATGCTTGAGGAAGTCATGGCGGTAATCGCCAGGTTTAACATGTAAGGCCAGTAAACATTATGATTTTTTAGTCGATAAGTTCAGTATTGATAATTTCATAAAATCTCATTTTTATGCTAAGATACATAAGATTTTATAAGGTTTTAAGGGTTGTTTCTCCTTCCTGAATTTCAAATGAGAAATAGACGTTTTGTAACCATTCACCGGTATACATCAAAAGACGGCACAACCCGGAGCTGTAACCGTTCATCCAGTGCTCCAGGTTCGTTCAAGCAGGCCTCAGAGCTATAGTTGTCTATGTGAGGTGGCCTGATCGGACGAAAATGGGGTGCTGGTGAATGGTTACGAAGTTTTTATTATTTCTTTCAAAATACAGAAAGCAAGGTCCAACAGAGTATTCATATGATTCAATATTTAAAAGATTTATCAATTCGTTTAAAGATCTCAGGCTTTGTCATCCCATCAACGATTGCTTTTGGTATCCTGATGACCGCTTTGAGCCTGTATTTTCTCAATGACTTCAAAGATACCTCGCTCAATGATTTCAAACAGGTAATTGAACAAATTCAGAAAACGGAGCAAAGTAATATTGGGCAGAATAATGCTGCAAAGCTTCTTGAGGATATCTCAAGCAAGGCGGATGACAAAATCGACAAAATAGCCATACTCCTTATTTCCATAGTTGTTGCCGTAATTATTATGGCAACTGTTGGGGCAATGATTATTTCCGGCCTTATCGGCAGATCTGTTCAGCATGTGGCTGAAGGCCTCAAGAATATAAGTTCCGGGGATGCGGATCTTACCCGCAGATTACCCGTGGAAGCCGATGACGAGACTGGAAAAGTCTCAAAATTCTTTAATACATTTTTGGAAAAACTGCGGGGAATAATGCAGAATCTGCAAGGAACAGTAGACCGGATGAACGGTGCGGCTGTATCCATTCATTCTCTGATAGAAATCATCCAGAACAAGTCAACCTCGGCAAAAGAGGTTTCACAGAAAGTTTTTCGCTCTGCCGGCTATATGAGCCGTGATATGAAAGAAATATCCGCAACTCTTGAAGAGTCAACCGGCAGCATTCAGGACGTTTCAAGCGCGGTTCAGGAACTCTTGAAAACAGTTAACGAGATTTCTGAAACATCAGGCAAAGCACACGTGAACACCGAAAGCGCCAGAAATAAGATGGAACTCCTGGAAAAAGAAGTTCAGGAACTGGGACAGGCTGCAAATGATATCAGCAAAGTTACTGAAACTATCGCTGAAATATCCGATCAGGTAAACCTTCTGGCACTCAACGCCACGATTGAGGCGGCCAGGGCCGGTGAGGCCGGTAAAGGATTTGCGGTCGTTGCCAACGAGATAAAAGAACTGGCCCGCCAGACCGCCGGAGCGGCAACGGAAATTCAAACCCGGATCGATCAGGTTCAGCAGGTAAGCCGTACTACTATCTCGGGCATTATCGAGGCAACGGAAATGGTGTCAAATAATACCGAAGTGGTGTCAACGATTGCAAGTGCGGTTGAAGAACAGACTGCAGCGGTGAATGAAATCGGCAATTCTCTCACCGATGCGTCGGAAAAACTTGGTTATTCGAACAATAAAGTCTCGCAGGCATCCGTTTATGCAGATGACATGGCGGAAATGGCCGATTCAGTCACTCAAGCAATCAACGAAGTGGATAAGGCTGTTAATTCAATTCTTGAAACATCTCAGTCGCTTAAAGTACTGGCCGATAACTCGGCCAATATGACCAAACAGTTTCGAACGTGAAAGGGAGATCGTTTTTTATCATTAGGTTCTGTAGATAATCTTAACATATTCCGTGCTTCTTCAATTTGGCAAGATATCGGAAAAAATTTAATATTTCTGCGTATTGGAGTACTTCTTAATTTAGTAATGATAGAAATTTTGCAGCAACGAAGTAGATGAAGGGTTTTTACGATACCATCATACTCAGTTACTGTCTCTTAAGACACGAAGATGCGCATTCAGAAAGAAATTTATTAGCCTGAACTATTGAGAACAATTTGGATGTTCCAGGATGTCAATCGGGAGGACCCATAAATGACAGCGCCAGAAAGAAATGCACCGCAGTTTTTTATCATTGGGGCTCAAAAATCAGGAACTTCCTGGCTATGGGAGATGCTGAGACAACATCCAGGTACCTCGCTTCCCGTTAAAAAAGAAATTCATTATTTTGGTTCAGCAGAACTCTACGCTCAGGGAGATGATTGGTATTACAGCCATTTTAGGAGACTTGACCCCACAAAAGTCATTGGTGAGGCATCGACAACCTATTTCTATGATCGTGTGCCCTACTGGCACAACAAGTCTAGGCAGATTGAATTTGATGAGTCACTGCCGCCGCTTCCAGAGTTGATTGAAAGCAAATTCCCTGATGCTAAATACATAGTTACCCTTCGCGACCCTGTCCGCAGAGCGATATCGGCCTATTCCCACCTGATGAAAAGAGCGCCATGGATGACGGGAGTGGAATTAAGGCCGACACTCAGCCTGAAAAAGTTGGCAACGGAACAACCCAAGATGCGTATTCTGGAATACGGTTTGTACGCCAAATATTTGAAGCGATGGTTGGACCAGGTTCCGAAAGAACGCTTTCGAATCATCATCTTTGAGGACCAGATCAAGAATAATTGGGATCACACACTCCGTGATGTCTATGAATTTCTTGGTCTGGATCCGACATTTAAGCCACAATTTCCTGCTAAGCCGATTCATAGAAGCTGGGGTTGGACCCGAATTTTTTTCACTTATTACGCCGGTAAGATTTTCAAGAACATCGGCAATTCCGAATTTGCCAAGTTCCTGGACCGTTTTGATGTTCTGGCGGGCCAAGCTGTAAAAAGGAATGACGTAGAATTCTTCAGGTCAATATATTTAGCTGAGAAGGAAGAACTTGCAGCACTTGCAGGTCATAACCTGGATTGCTGGGATTATGGTAAACCTTACCTCAGATGACAAGGAGAATATTATATGGTACCCAGGCATAAAGATTCGCATAGTTAGGTGGAGGAGGATAGTACGTGATATCTGGTGGACCTTCGTTGTAATAGTAGGTGTATACAACAATTGGCTCCACATTGTTTTCGACATCCGCTGAGCCATTCTCATTGGATGGAACTCCGGCAAACGGAGTCACCGGTATTCCCAATCCCATTAAAATATCATCAAATTCCTCCAGTGCTTTTTCTTTGTCCATCGGGATCTTGCCGTTATCTACGGCTGCAGCCACAGTACTCCTCAGTTCATCGGCGATTGCCGGCGTAACCGGATAATCGGTCATCCAGCCTTTTTTCGGTTTGATTCCGGCTTCGGTCAACAGACTCACTGCCTCGGCCTCGCCAGTCGCGTTCCCTACCGCAAGAGCAGATACCAACCTGAGTGCAAGCTCGCCCTGCCGGACGAATATCTGCTCAATCGGTGGTGGCTCGGCATTCTTCTGCTCTGTTTGAGCCATTATGATCGACGGGATCATAAGCAGAAGAGTACAAAAAGCAGCCGATAGAATATTTTTAACCAGGTTGTTTATCATGTCACCCTGCTATCTCGTTTTCACCTTCTACTACTATATTCATACTTAATTGTATTATTAGTCCACAAAGATAAATAAATACCAAAAAAGACGCAGATTCATGGGGAAGGTAAGCGTCCACCTGTACACATCAAAAGACCGTATAACCCGGATCCGTAACCGTGTCGTTCCTGTGCCATCCTTAGCATCCGAGACACTAGGCCATCCTTGGCCGTCGTCATCCAGTGCTCCAGTTTGTTCAGCGGAAAACATCTTTCAGGAAATAGTCTACCGAATCAAACAACATCACCGCAAAATAGCTATGTTCCCCGCCATTTTCATTTTTGGCAACCGAGCTTTTGAGTAATGGGAGTAATGGTATAGGCAGTAAAAAATATCACGGAACAAGTTTACGCATCGGGAACATGTCTTATTTTATGAGCAGCCACGATCAATTTGGATGTAAGTTCATAGACGGCATTGTTCCCTAACGCTTCGTTGCTCTCAAGATTAATCCTCGAAAAATCAAGTATAAACATTCTCAGGTATTTCAGGGCGCCTTTTAAAATTTAATCAAGTGCCTAGATTCATGGGAAAGGTCATCTGGACTGAGATTAGCCTGGATGGTCGTCAAGCGTACGTGATTCTAACATTTAAAATATCTATAACCGGAGGAACACCTATGACAGGTAGTCGGACTAGTCAAACTCGTCGTATTCGTCGTATCGCCAAGATTTTCAAGAGCCATCCCACCATCGAGGGTGCCGGCGTTCACCTCAAACGTGCATTCGGCTATTCCGAGGTTCCCCAGTTCGATCCGTTTTTAATGCTGGACGACTTCCACAGCAGCAATCCCGATCATTACCTGCCGGGGTTCCCCTGGCACCCGCACCGCGGTATCGAGACCGTTACTTATATCCTGGAGGGGAAGGTCGAGCATGGGGACAGCATGGGCAATAAAGGCACAATAGGCGCCGGTGATGTGCAGTGGATGACCGCCGGCAGCGGCATAATCCACCAGGAGATGCCAAAGGAAAGTCCTACCGGAACTATGTGGGGGTTCCAGTTCTGGGCTAACCTGCCTGCCCGCCAAAAAATGATTACCCCGCAATACCAGGAGGTCAAAGCCGCCGACATCCCGGAAGTCGCGAGGCAAAACGGGGTAAAAATCAAGGTGGTTGCAGGCGAGGTTGATGGCGTCAAGGGTCCGGCCCAAAATATTATCATCGAGCCGCAGATGCTCGACATTACTGTGCCGGAGAAGACGGTATTCACCCATGCCTTACCCGTCGATCACACCTCGTTTATCTATGTGCTGGACGGCGAGGGGTATTTCGATGACCGTCGCGATGCCTATGCCTATGAAATAGTGGGCCATGGCTGGACCGACCTGGAACGCCGCTGTATCTGCGAACATGAAACTGTGATCCTGTTTGAGCATGCCGGAGACAGCGTGCAGGTGACGACCACCGATAAGCCGGTCCGTTTCCTGTTTGTTTGCGGAAAACCGCTCAGGGAGCCGGTGGCCTGGTATGGGCCGATCGTTATGAACACCCAGGCAGAGTTGAAGGTCGCTTTCGAGGAATTTCATAACGGTACCTTTATTAAATGATGGTTTAGCCATTACCGAATTTGGGGTTTTACGAGGTTGTTATAAATTGATGGACTCGTAAAAACCTTAAATATCAGATGGCTAGGTAAAAAGCTTCATATGCGAGTCGAGAAAATTTTCAATCATTTCGGCGTACTAGAGTACGTCGTGATGATTGAATATTTGCAGCTACGAAGCAGATGAAGAGTTTTTACGACGCCATCATAAATTAACCGGTAAAGAGGGATAACAATGAAAGCCGTCTTGATTGAAAAAGATTCCGGCCGTCTCGTTATAGATGACTGGCAAGATCCGGTGCTGGGGAAAGATGACATTCTGGTCGGCACCAGGGCTACAGCGATAAACCGTGCCGATTTGCTGCAGAAAATCGGCAAATATCCGCCGCCTCCCGGCGAATCGGCAATATTGGGGCTGGAAATGGCCGGGGTTGTCGAGGCGGTCGGCCCTGCCGTTACACAGTGGAAGGTCGGCGACAGGGTATGCGCCTTGCTGCCGGGTGGCGGTTATGCGGCGAAAGTGAAAGTGCCGGAGGGTCTGGCGCTTGCCATTCCTCCTGGACTTTCCTTTGAAGAGGCCGCAGGCATACCCGAGGTCTTCCTGACTGCGTACCTCAATATTTTCCTGCTCGGCGGCTTGCAACCGGACCAGTCGGTTCTCGTTCATGCCGCCGGAGGTGGAGTTGGAGCTGCAGCAATTCAGCAGGTGAAACAATTCGGTTCAAGGGTAATCGCCACTGTCCGCTCCGATGAAAAGGTAGCCGCCTGTCTGCAATTCGGCGCAGACATGGCCATAAATACCACTGTCGATGATTTTGCCGTGAAAGTGAATGATTTTACCCGCGACAAAGGCGTTAACGTGATTCTCGATCCTGTGGGAGCCTCCTATTTCAAACAGAATCTGCAGTGTCTGGCTACCGACGGGAGATTGATCTACATAGGTCTTATGGGAGGGCCCACGATTGATAACCTGGATTTACGCCAGGTGCTGTCACGGCGCTGGCAATTGATCGGCAGTACTTTGCGCGCCTTACCTGTCGCAAGAAAAGCTGCAATCATCAAGGCGTTTACCAGACAATTTCTGCCGATGTTTGCGGACGGACGACTGAAACCGACCATAGATTCCATTTATGACGTTTTGGATATCAATGAGGCCCATGCCAGGATGGAGCAGAACCTCAATGTCGGGAAAATTGTCGTTCGTTTAAAATTCTAGGGGTGTCGATCCACAGGCCATAATTCAAAGATCCGTCATCAAAAAAAGAATAAGACTCTTAGAAAAACTAGTAAAAACTCGAATAAAGGAGACGTCCCATGCGTATGCTCTTTTCACCTCTTGAACTGCGGTCCATCACTTTTCGCAATCGGATATTTGTTTCACCCATGTGCCAGTATTCTAGTGACGAAGGAGTCGCTAATGCCTGGCATCTTGTCCATCTTGGTAGCCGTGCCGTGGGTGGCGCCGGTCTGGTCATGGTTGAAGCAACCGCGGTTAGCCGTGAAGGCAGAATCAGTCCGTACGATAGCGGTATATGGGATGATTCGCACATTGAAGCATTCTCTCCGATTTCCCGTTTCATACTCGAACAGGGGGCAGTGCCGGGCATCCAGCTTGCCCATGCGGGCCGCAAAGCGTCCTGCCGGGTTCCATGGCAGGGAGGCGCGCCCCTGGACATGGAAAAGGGAGGGTGGCAGACGCTGGCACCCAGTGCCATCCCCTTTGGTTCAGGGCACCCTCTTCCCTCTGCCTTAACAGAAGAAGAAATGAACACGATTGAGAGGCAGTTTTGCGAAGCTACCTGCCGAGCGCATGCTGCGGGATTCAAGGTGATGGAACTGCATATGGCTCACGGATATCTTCTCCATGAGTTTCTCTCCCCGCTGGCAAATAAGCGAGAGGATGACTATGGGGGCAGTCTGCGGAACAGGCTTCGTTTTCCATTGAGGATAGTCCGGGCCGTGCGTGAGCAATGGCCACAGGAATTGCCGTTATTTGTTCGAATTTCCGCGACGGATTGGCTCCCTGATGGATGGGATATCGACCAGTCGGTTGTCTTAGCCGGAAAACTCAGAGAAAATGGAGTAGACCTTATTGATTGTTCTTCGGGATTTGTTGCACCCGGGGAGCCCGTTCCTTTTGGTGCCGGTTTCCAGGTCCCTTTTGCCGCAAGAATTCGAGCCGAGGCGGGGATTCCCACAGGAGCGGTAGGATACATAACAGATCCTGCCCAGGCTGAGCAAATAGTGGCTACCGGCCAGGCCGATGTCGTTTTCCTCGCGCGACAAATGCTTCGAGATCCTTATTGGCCTCTTCATGCGGCGCAAGCGTTACATGTTGATCTGTCCTGGCCGAATCAGTATTTGCGAGCCAAATAATTCCGAGCAAATATCTGAAGGCGGGGCTCGTTGCCCGCAAGATTATCGGCCCAACTCACTGGATCGAGCCGAGAATTGAACGAGTCGGATAGGTTGAAAACTGGTTCGAAGAGCTTAAGTCCATTTGGCAATTGCGTCAATTACATTGATCTATACCTGCAGATATTTTATAAATATAATAGACTCGTAAAAAGCCCGATCTACGCCTAGTATATCGAGCTTTTTCCAGAGCCCATCTCAGCAACTTCGATGACTTTTTCCGAGTCCATCAAACAAAGGCAACCGACTCAATCAGATCGTTAACCGTGAAACACAGACACGGACAGCTTAAAAACAAACATAGCTCTTTAGTTTTCCTGTCTGCACGTTTTGTCTTCCCCTCAGGAGGTTAGGATGTCCGGTAGAGATTTCATGAAGCGGTTTCGTTTTTTTCGCCCCCGCAGCACCGAAGATGGCTGCCGTGAAGAGAAAATTTCTGAGGATTGGGCGGAAAATCGCTGCGGTCAGCGGGAGTGGGAGCATTTTTATCGTGATCGCTGGCAGTATGACAAAAAAGTGAGATCTACTCACGGCGTCAACTGTACCGGCTCCTGCTCGTGGGACGTTTACGTTAAAAACGGCATCATCGTCTGGGAAACCCAGGCCACCGATTATCCGGCGTGCGGCGAGGGTTTTCCCAATCATGAGCCCAGGGGGTGCCCTCGCGGCACCACCTTTTCCTGGTACACTTACAGTCCTGTCCGCATTAAATACCCGCTTATTCGCTCGTCGCTGCTGGAACTCTGGCGGGATAGCCTGGCCACCCATGGCGATCCCGTCAAAGCCTGGCGAGATATCGCAGGCAATCCTGAAAAACGCTATCGGTATCAGCAGGACCGAGGCAAAGGCGGGCTGGTCCGCCTGTCATGGGATGAAGCCGCGACGCTTACCGCCGCTTCTCTGGTCCACACTATCCAGCGATACGGACCCGACCGGATTTTCGGTTTCACCCCCATCCCGGCGATGTCCATGGTTGCCTATGCGGCAGGCACTCGGTTTCTCTCCTTGATAGGCGGGTCCGTCATCAGTTTTTACGACTGGTACGCGGACCTTCCGCCAGCCTCGCCACAGATATGGGGGGAGCAGACGGATGTCCCCGAAAGCGCCGACTGGTACGAATCTACCTATATGATAGTTTGGGGGACCAACCTGCCTCTGACCAGGACCCCGGATGCACATTTCTTCACCGAGGCCAGATATCGCGGGGCGAAGGTGACGGCGGTGGCTCCGGATTACGCCGAATATGTCAAGTTTGCCGACACCTGGCTGCCTGCCCGGGCCGGCACCGACGCGGCGCTGGCCATGGCCATGACCCATGTAATCGTAAAGGAATTCTATATTGATAAACCCACCGCCTACTTTGTTGATTACGCCAAACGTTTCACCGATCTGCCGTTTGCCGTCGTTGTTAAAGCCGCAGGCGATACTCTCGTTTCGGACCGATTTCTGACCGCTGCAGATCTGGGCACGGAGATAACCAACCCACGCTGGAAAACCGTTTTCTTCGATCAGACGACCGCAAGCTGGGTGGTTCCCAACGGCAGCATCGGCTTTCGCTGGGATGAGGCCGCCGGCCATTGGAATCTCCGGCTGCAGGATTCCCAAAACGATGCCATTGTAGATCCGCTGCTCAGCTATGCGGGCGATGCCGATAGCTGGCGGACGATCACTCTGCCATTTTTCGATGATAAAGGCCCCGGTTCCAAAAACGGTAGGGTGCCGGTCAAAACGATCAAAACAGCCGCGGGCGATCTCCTGGTGACCACTGTATTTGATCTGATGACCGCCCAATTAGGTATCTCCCGGCAGGAGGACGAGGGCCGCACGCAAGACGTCTCGGTGCATTACCCCACAGGTTATGACGATCCCCAACCCTTCACCCCGGCCTGGCAGCAGGCAATAACCGGTGTCCCCCAACAGGACGTGATTCATGTGGCACGAGAGTTCGCCGAAAATGCCGACAAGACACATGGCAAGTCCATGATATTTTTAGGTGCGGGGACCAATCACTGGTACAACAGCGATATGATCTACCGGGCCATAGTCAACCTGACGACCCTCTGCGGCTGCCAGGGAGTCAACGGCGGAGGTTGGGCCCATTATGTGGGCCAGGAAAAGGTCCGGCCTCAGGCCGGCTGGTCCCAGCTCGCCTTCGGTCTTGACTGGACACGTCCTCCCCGCCAGCAGAACGGTACCTCGTTCTATTATTTCGCCACCGACCAGTGGCGTTATGATGATCTTAACGCCGAATCCCTGCTCTGGCCCATGGCCGGAGAGCATTGCCCTCGGCATATGGCCGATTATAACGCCGTTGCCGTCCGCCTCGGCTGGTTGCCATCCTACCCCCAGTTCAATCGCAACCCGCTGGATATCTGCCGGGAGGCGGCGGAAAAAGGTGCGGCCACCGATGCGCAAATCGTCGCCCATGCACTCGAACAGCTGAAAAACGGCTCTCTCCGTTTTGCCGTTGAAGACCCTGACCATCCGGATAATTTCCCCCGGGTACTCTTGCTCTGGCGGGCCAATCTGCTGGGGGCCAGCAGCAAGGGCCATGAGTATTTTCTCAAACATCTGCTGGGCGTGGAAAGCGCTGTACAGAACGCCGAGAGTGAGCTCCGTCCCGAAGAAATCACCTTGCGCAACCCGGCTCCCGAAGGAAAACTTGACCTTCTCGTCACTCTGGAACTTCGCATGTCCACCAGCGCCTTGTACTCAGACATCGTTTTACCGGCGGCGGGCTGGTACGAGATGCACGACCTGAGTACCACCGATATGCACTCCTTCATCCATCCGTTTAACCCGGCGGTGGATCCACCGTGGGAGGCGAAAACCAGTTGGGATCAGTTCAGCGCCATCGCCGAGAAATTCTCCGAACTGGCTGCGATTCATCTGGGTGAAAGGAAGGATCTGGTCGCAACTCCGCTCCTGCATGACAGTCCGGGCGAGATTGCCCAGTCCGAAATCCTTGACTGGCGCAAGGGCGAAACCGAGGCGATACCGGGGCGAACCATGCCACAGCTATCGGTGATCACCAGAGATTTTCCCAATGCCTATAAAATGATGACCGCGCTTGGGCCATTAGTTCATCAGGTAGGAGTTGGGTCCAAGGGCGTTGCCTGGTCCGGCAAAGAGGAGTATGAGGAGCTTGCCGCCGAGCTCGGTATGGTAACGGCTCCCGGCAAGAGCTATGGTATGCCGTCAATTACCAACGGGAAGCAGGCCGCCCAGGTCATCTTGAAACTAGCGCCGGAAACTAATGGCGAAACCGCGTTCAAGTCCTGGGCCGGGGTAGAAAAAAAGACCGGCCTGGCACTTAACCATCTGAGCGCCGGACGCCGTGACGAAAAGATATCCTTCAACGATATTACCGCCCAGCCACGCAAGATCATCACCTCACCGGTTTGGAGCGGGATCGAATCTGAAACCCGGCGATATTCACCCTTTGCCATCAATATCGAGGAAAAGGTGCCTTTCAGGACGCTGACGGGTCGAGCTCAGTTCTATCTTGACCATCCGTGGATGCTCAATTTCGGTGAAGGACTCCCTTTATACCGGCCACCTCTAAATCTGCCCATCGATAATGCTCCCTACAGCGTTGCCCGGGCACTTGCCAAAATAAAGCCGGATATATCAATGGATGGGCGAAAGACCCTGGCCCTCAGCTACCTGACCCCCCATTCCAAGTGGTCAATCCACAGCACCTACTCCGATACCCTGATTCTGCTCACCCTGTTTCGGGGCGGCGAGGCCATCTGGATCAGCGATGTCGACGCCCGGACGCTGGATGTCAAAGACAACGAATGGCTCGAGTGCTTCAATGAAAATGGTGTGGTCATGGCTAAGGCCGTGGTCAGCCACCGGATTCCTCCCGGCGCCGCCTTCATGTACCACGCCCAGGAGCGCCTCATCAATACCCCGGGCTCCCCGCTCTCCCAGCAGCGAGGCGGCACCCACAACAGCGTAACCCGAATTATGGTCAAACCGACGCATATGATCGGCGGCTACGCCCAACTCAGCTACGGTTTCAACTATTACGGTCCGGTCGGGTCCCAGCGGGATGAGGTGATCGTGGTACGTAAAGCCGGGGAGGTGGATTGGTATGAGAATTAAAGTCCAGCTGTCCATGGTGCTCAACCTGGACAAATGTATCGGCTGTCATACCTGCAGTATTCCCTGTAAAAATGTCTGGACCACCCGCAAGGGCGCCGAATATATGTGGTTCAACAATGTAGAGACCAAGCCCGGCATCGGCTATCCCCGTGAATGGGAGAACCAGGGGAAGCATAAGGGCGGCTGGATTATGAATGAAAACGAACTCCAGCTTAAGGCTGGTGGACGTCCGAAGAAGGTCTCCCGCATTTTTCATAATCCGGACCTGCCCGTCATTGACGACTATTACGAGCCCTGGGACTATGACTATGCCCACCTCATTACCGCTCCCAGGAAAAAACATCAGCCTTCAAACCGTCCGAAATCCCAGCTTACCGGAGAACCCATGCAGATTAAATGGGGGCCCAACTGGGACGACGACCTGGCCGGCGTCTGCGAGACCGGGGCCCGGGATGTCAACTTCAGCGGTCTTGATCACTCTATCTATCTTTGTTTCAAGCAGGTTTTCATGTTCTACCTGCCCCGCTTGTGTGAACATTGCCTCAATCCGGCCTGTGTCGCATCGTGTCCCTCCGGGGCGATGTACAAAAGGGACGAGGACGGCATTGTCCTCGTCGATCAGGAGCGGTGCCGGGGATGGCGATACTGCGTGTCGGGCTGCCCCTACAAGAAGGTCTACTTCAACTGGAAGACCGGCCGATCGGAGAAATGCATCTTCTGTTACCCCCGGCTCGAGGCAGGGCTCACAACACTCTGTGCCCATAGCTGTGTGGGCCGCATCCGCTATGTCGGAGTGGTTCTCTACGATGCCGACCGCATCCATGAAGCCGCATCGGCCAAAACCGATCAAGATGCCTATCCGGCCCACCTGGATCTCTTTCTCGACCCATCGGATCCGGAAACGATCGCTGCGGCACGCAGCCAGGGCATTGCCGAGCATGTACTGGCAGCTGCCAGGCGGTCGCCGATTTATCAGCTTGCCAAGACCTGGAAACTGGCCCTGCCGCTGCATCCGGAGTTCAGGACTTTGCCGATGGTCTGGTATATTCCGCCCCTCAGTCCCGTCGAGGCACTGGCTAAAAACGAGGACATCAGGACGGCTGTTGACAACCTCAGAATCCCGGTAAAATACCTGGCCAACCTGCTCGCGGCCGGAGACGAAGAACCAGTTCGTATGGCCCTGAAACGGCTGGCTGCGGTCCGGGCGTATATGCGCTCGGTGCGAGTGGAAAAAAAACCTGACGATACCATCGCGGCCTCCGTCGGCCTTGATTCAGAAACTCTGCTGAAGATGTACGATCTTCTCGCCATCGCCAGGCTTGAGGACCGCTTTGTCATCCCCACGGCCTCTCATCCGGAGCAGAGTCCACTGCACACACGCAAAGGATGTGCCGGATTTCCCGACTACAGGTGAGCCGGGAAAAGGAAAGAGTGAATCTCATGACTGAAAACGATTGTGTACAATGTAAGCTGCTGGCGTTTTTGCTCGACTACCCGGCTCCTTCGTGGAATGCGGAACTCACAGACTTGCACGAGGTCGTCGAGACGGTAGGTGAGCAACAACGGCGGGAACTGCTGCAGAGTTTTTTGACCTACGCTGAAACGACCCCGCTCCTCAAGCTGCAAGAGACGTATACAACAGCTTTTGACCTCGATCCGGCCACCAGTCTGCATCTGACGTATCATCTGCTGGGCGACAGCGAGGACCGCGGCAAGGCTCTGGCAAAGCTCCTGTGGTTGTACCACCGGGAGGGGTATGACGCCGCCCTTGGCGAGCTGCCGGATTATCTGCCGATGATTCTCGAATTTCTGGCTTTGTGTCCTGAGCCGGATGACGCAACCCTGCTCTGGAACTGTCTCGGCACCGTGACCGCACTGGCCGGACGTTTGGCGGAAAACGGCCACCCCTATGCAGGATTGGTCAGCTTGGTGGACAATATCATCCAATCTTATATGCAAGACACCCCTGCGGACATTAGCAAGGAGACATGATATGGATCTGGGCAACACTCTGGCATTTCTGGTTGTACCTTATATTACCCTGACAATTTTCATCGTGGGTCATCTCTTACGATATCTGACCGATCGCTATAAATGGAATTCGAAATCCAGTGAATTTCTGGAAAAAAAACAATTGTTCTTTGGCACAACAATCTTTCACTGGGGTATTCTCCTGACTCTTCTTGGACATGCCGGAGGACTTTTAATCCCCCAGCGTTTTTTTGATATCGTGGGCATCAATGGTGCAACCCATACAACAATCGCCCATGTCAGCGGCATAGTGGTAGGGAGTGCCGCCCTTATCGGCCTCGGATTGCTGCTCTATAGACGCCTGTCCATCCTGCGAATCAAGCTCACTACCAGCCTGAATGACTTCATCACCCTGATCGGGTTGATATTGGTGGTCGGGGCCGGACTTTACAATGTATTTTTCGGTGATTTTTATGTTCTGGACACAGTTGCGCCATGGATCAGGGGGATCGTAGCCTTTTCACCTGATCCGGCTCTGATGCGGAATGTCCCTTTGAGCTACAAAATGCATATCTTAGGGGCATTAATTTTTCTTGCATTTTCTCCATTTAGCCGGCTCGTTCATATCTGGAGTGCCCCCTTCAGCTATTTTTTTCGGAGCTGGATCATTTTTCGCCGCAATGTCATAGAATCATGAATTCTTACACCTTTTCTTCAGCTTCGACCTTGAGAAATACCAGCCGGTCACGGAAAAAGACAAAAATCTCAACGAGCAGCAGGATAAGGACAACCCAGGCAAAATAGTGGATTATCACCGCATGCAGCGGCAGCAAAAGAGTGTTCGCGGCTACGCTTTGCGAGATATCGAAGTTCAGAGTAAAGGCATACAGCATACCGAAGGTAAAGTTTCTCGACCACTGGGTCGGGTCATAAATAAGAAGCCCCCCCGCGAATCCGAAGAGCCTGATACGTTTGACAGCCCGGGCAATTTCGACGACTTCGACAATGATAAACCAGAATATGATCCAGAGCCAGATCAGGAGGATGAGATTGGCTGAAACTACACCGCATACAGCGCTGGCCAGGCCGGTGATGGACATGGCTCCGTGGATGATGCAGTTGGTGTTGAACCAGCTTTTGTCCGGATCGAAAGCCATCCCTTCATAGGCGTATCGCCGGACGATAAGAGAGAAACTGATGAGGTAGAAAAAGACCCCCAGCGAGATAAGCCAGGGAGCAGTCAGTCGATAGAAGAAGCTTGTGTCAAAGGCGGCTTTCCATACGATAACAAGAGATTGGGTACTGACCGTCGAGAGGAACAGAACTCCGTGTACTTTCTGCCGGGAATCGGTAGCGAAGAACTGGAGGAAATTTCCGGCCGCTCGATAGATAAAGTACAACCATAGTCCGATGTTGCCTATTACCAGCAGCCGGACCAAAGGTTTCCAGTCGGGAATCCTTTGGCAGAGCGCTATGCCGCAAACAGAGATTCCCGCAATCCAGGTACCGACCGCAAAGCTTCCTATAGTATGAGCAAAATGCGTCTTGAAAATCCTTCTTTTCAACACATCGTTAATGTAGGACGCGGCGATAAAGACCAGAAGAATGAAGAGAATCAGTGCCAACGGCCGTGCGAGCACCTTATTGAGCGAAGAAAACTGAATAATTGCGCCGTTTAGGAAAATGCCGATCCCCATGACAATAGCACCGGAACCAGTCGGTGAGGGCATGTGTTTCATAAAAAGCAACCTGATAAGAAGAAACAATACGGCGAGCAGAGATGTCCGAAGCAGTTCATACGAAGAGGAAATCATGCCGGTTACGGCAAACCACATGACGAATCCTACACAAATGGCAAAAAACGTGGCACTTTTTAACTGCCTGATATCCAAGATCATCTTCATTGGACTCCTTGATTGGATACATCTGAACCCAAATCGGCTTTTGCCGCAATGCTGCAAGGTATTCTCTTTTCAGCGATCAGGCATTAAGCGGAGCAGAGAATCTTTTCGTCATCCATTACCGGAAATCATAGCCAAAATTCTACAAGATCTGGTTAGAATCTTCCAGTCAGAACCAGGTGCGGAACAGGCTATAAGGTTCCGGAGGTTAGAAAATATAGGAGAATACCTCAATGCTAAGGGTATTCGATACATTAAGTGGATTGGCAAATCCACACTTTGGGTCTTGAGAGGTGGAAAATAAATGAGCATTTGGTTTACAAGTAATCTTGGTGATGCCATGTTGGCAGGAGAAGCATTAGAGCATGTTAAACGACTTTTCCTGTCAGAATACCGGACAAACAATGACTCTAAGGATCGAGCTGTATTCGTTCGTCACGAATCTGAAGGACGCCTCCACTGTGAAGTTATAGTTTACTTTTCTCCCGCGGCGGTTACTGTGGCGACTGCGGTTCATGCCATCCCTTGCAATAAACCCTCTTCAGACGGATTAGGTTTGCTGGCCGGCTCGGCGGATTCATGGTCGGTTCTTTTTCCGGAAAAAGGTATTTAGTTGCTTAGAAGTTCATTTCCTGATTTTCGGGTTAATCGGCGTGTCGCGATTAAACATCATCGGAACGTAAATACAGGGTCACAAATTTTCCGACAAACCTTCTACCTGATGAACTGGTGAAGACTTTGTTGAAAGTTCAGATATCTCCTATGGATCTTGACCATGTACATGGAGGAACTGGTGCAGTTTATCAACTTCGACAACCCACCTAAGTACAATCAAAACAGCTGTACACTGCCCAGAATTGGCTTATGAGCAGAACAGGCTACGCCTCCATGGCAGTGGCGAAAAATGAAACGTCATGAGGAATGAATAACATAGCCCCAGGAGCAACCCGTCGCTGATCGGCACGGGCCTTGCTATCGATCACAATTCGGCCCTAGCCGAGAGAAAACGGTTTTACTGTAAATAATCTATTGTGTATGCTCTTGTGTATGTGTATAATTGCTTGAGGAGCTTTAATTAAAAACATGCAGACGAGGTATGCAAATGCGAACTGCTGAAAACCTAGTACGAAAACAATACCTGATTACTCCACGCCAAATAACGAAACTGAACAATCTTGCGAAACAACAGAAGACATCAGCCGCCGAAGTTGTCCGCATGGCAATAGATGCTTTTAACCCTGATGTACCACAAGAACTCAAAGAGTCCGAACTGTTTGAGCTGGTATCCAGCAGAGTAAAAGAAGCCATTGAAGATACGAAGGCTACCCGAGAACGCTTACAGGAAACACTCTCGGCATTGGGGGTGAAGTGATGGCCGGATGGAAGGAACTGTTGATTGACGTGCTAAAGCTTACAGACGAGACAAAACGGTTAAACCAAGACATAGACAAGTTACAATCTCACGTTATCGATGTAGATAAGCGCGTAGTGCGTCTCGAAACTCTGGTTGAGGTTTCAAAGTATCAGGCGAGTCAAAAGCAGATTTCCGAATCAAAATAACTAAGATTAAATAACAGCGTGAGCAGCAGTTTTAAGCAGATCGAGAAGGTCAAAGACCCTTGCCGGATATTTTCCTTTAAAGTTCAAATCTGAATCTGCGTTGTCCAGAAGAGTATTTTCCATACGGTCTATCAGCCGGTTGAGCCGTTTCTCATGTATTCCCAATCGAGCTTGAATAGGACCAGTGATTATACCTGAAAAGGCAGTGAAAATAGCCAGAGTAGCCAGCACTGTACTGGTGGATGCTACCGCCAACCCCATTGAAGCCGAGGCCGGAAATATCCCATAGGATAATCCGCCGAGGGTACCCCCGGAGCCCTCGCTCCATAAAAATAGTTTCATCGCTATTAGTTTTTCTGTTCTGATTTTTGTATAATCACAGAAATCGCACTTTCAGTGCTTTATCATAGTATAATGAATTTGTGCCACCCATATCATTTTTTTAGAAGGATCTGAAATTGTTTGATGTCTGAGCATAAACAATCTCCCGCCGAAATCATCTCTTCCCTCGAAAAAAAGCTGACTGCAATGCAGGCTGCTAATAGCCGATTGGGTACAGAGAATACTCTTTTAAGGAATCTCTACGAAAGAGCACCGCTCGGCTACCAGTCTCTGGATGAAAACGGATGCTTTCTCTTTGTGAACCAGGCTTGGGTTGAGGGGCTGGGATATAGTAAAGAAGAGGTAATTGGCAGGAATTTCAGCGATTTTCTTCACCCGGATTGGAGAGACCATTTCAAGGAAAATTTTCCACGATTCAAAGCGATCGGTGAAATTCTCGGGGTAGAATTCGAGATGGTCAAAAAAGACGGTTCCTCCCTTCTTGTATCTTTTCACGGCAAGATCGGAAAAAATTCCCAGGGCAATTTTCAGCAGACCCATTGCATTTTTCAGGATATTACTGAATTTAGGCGAGTGCAGGAGGAATACAAACTCTTTTTTGACCTTGTTCCCGATATGGTCTGTATTGCCTCCACCGAAGGTTACTTCAAAAAGTTGAACAGAGCCTGGCAGTCTGTGCTTGGCTATTCGATAGAAGAACTGCTGGCGGCTCCCTTTCTTGATTTTGTGCATCCAGATGACCGGCAAGCCACCGTCGCTGAAGTTAAAAAAGGAATTTCCGGTAAACAGACTATCCATTTTATCAATCGTTGTCGCCATAAGAACGGCAACTATCGCTGGTTTGAATGGCATGCAATACCGGTAGTCGGTGAAGGTCTGCTCTTTGCCGTGGCCCGGGACGTCACCGAGAGGAAAATAGCCGAACAGAACTACCAGAACCTGTTTCGCGAGATGCTGGACGGCTTTGCCTTGCATGAGATTATCTACAACGAGATGGGAGCGCCTGTCAATTATCGCTTTCTTGCCGTCAATCCTGCATTCGAGAGGCTGACCGGTTTGAAAGCCTCGGACATCGTCGGCCGTACCGTGCAGGAGGTTCTTCCCGGTATCGAGAACCATTGGATTGAAAGTTATGGCAGGGTGGTTACAACCGGAGAGCCGGCCTTTTTTGAACGTTCCTCTGATAATTTGAAGAAATACTTCGAAGTGAGGGCATATCGGCCGGCACCCAATCAATTCGCCTGTATCTTCTCCGACATCACCGAGCGTAAGAAAGCTGAAGAAGAGCGCAAAATCCTGCAGGCTCAGCTTCAACAGGCCCAGAAGATGGAGGCTATCGGCAATTTAGCCGGAGGTATAGCCCATGACTTCAATAATATACTCGGGGCAATTCTTGGTTATGCTGAACTAGCACGAGAGGATAGCCTCTCGGGGAAAGTAAGACTCTAAAGACCTCGATCAGGTACTTCAGGCGGGTAACAGAGCAAAAGCTCTTGTCAAACAAATTCTCGCTTTCAGCCGACAAGCACGAATCCGAGAAGATTCAGCTACGACCGGCCTCAATAGTCAAGGAGTCCATAAAGCTCCTTCGCTCATCAATACCCAAGACCATCGACATACAGGAGGACATAGATAATCAGACCGACCTCATTCTGGCTGATCCGACTCAGATCCATCAAATTATCATGAATCTTTGCACTAACGCCTACCATGCCATGGAAGAGGCTGGGGGCACGCTGTCTATTTCTCTGAAAAATAAAGTTTTCTGCCGGCAGGAGTTGATAAGCGTTCCCCATGTTGAGCCGGGACCATTCGTCCAACTTGCCATCAAAGATAGTGGATCGGGAATACCGCCGGAGATTCGGGAGAAAATCTACGATCCATACTTCACCACAAAAGAAACAGGCAAAGGTACGGGAATGGGCCTTGCTATAGTGCATGGCATAGTAAAGAGTTATGGCGGATTCATTACCTGTCGGAGCCGGCTCGGGGTTGGAACAGTTTTCGAAATCAACCAACCGGCTATTCCAGGACAAAACCTGCCTGAGCCGGAAGAAATCAATTCGAACCCGGTAGGCACCGAACATATACTCTTAGTTGATGATGAGGAAATGCTGGCTAAGTTGGGCAAGGCTATGCTTGAACGGCTTGGCTATACAGTAACTGTGCGTACCGACAGTACGGCAGCGCTCACAACCTTCAAAAATAAGCCTGATGCCTATGACTTAGTGATCACCGACCAGAGCATGCCGGAAATAACAGGATTTGATATGGCCAGGAGAATGCTGCTGATCAGGCCTAACCTTCCGATTATACTCTGTACCGGATATAGCAGTCTCATCTCAGAAGAGAAAGTAAAGTCAGCAGGTATCAGAGGCTTCGCTCTGAAACCTCTGACTAAAAGAGACATATCCCTTATGATTCGTACTGTGCTTGATGAAGAAAAAAAGAGAGTTGTGAATCAATAGTCAAGGTAGCCCACATTTGTTTTTCCAGGTAGATGGGAGAGCTATGGCTCTACCAGTATTTTGCCTGTCGTGGTATGGCAACTCAAACCTTTCCCAGGAGGCTGTACGAGAATGCCCTTTTCCCCCGGCTCATCGTTATTTCAGAAAATAATGCTCGGAATATTAACCATGCCTGTGCATTTTTTTTCTGAAATGCCTCGATCCGAGAAAAATATTCCTATTCTCGGACAAGCTCCTGGTTTTTTATGATTCCAAGCTTCTCGCTTGCGTGCACTGGTGCCTGGGTGAGGGGCGCGGAGGGTCGAACTGCCGACTGTTGTTTGCCTTTCGCAAAGCCGAATTTTTTCCGAGTCGACAGAAACTCCAGCAGGTTTTCGGTCTCCTCGGTGGAAAGGATGCGGCCGAATACCGGCATGTTGTACGCGCCGTTCATGATGCGTAGTTCCAGCTGGTCGGGGGTCAGTCTGTCGGCAATCCAGGTCAGTTCGGGTCCTCTTTTTCCTCCATGGCCTTCTATGGTATGACAGAAAAGACATCCCATCGTATTGAAAACCATCGCCCCTTCATAGACCGGCCCGGAAGACGCCCCGATAATGTCAGCAGTCAGGGGAGCCGCATCTTCGTTGGGTGACCAGTCCTCGTGCCAACCGGCTACGGTCAGAGCGGCAATTGAGGAGAAGATAAAGACCACGGCAGTCACTGCCAGAGGTCTTCGAGCCGGATGACGCTCTCCGCGGTTCACCAGCGGGATGGAAAAGAGGACGATGGCGATCAGTATGGGCAACAAGACAATGACATAGTTCTCCAGTTGGTGCGGAAGCAGGGCAAGCAGGGCGAAAAGCCACCAGAAATACCAGTCCGGTCGAGGGTGCGCGTTAACAAGAGACGGATCAGGTGGATGGTCGAGTTCGACGGGACCGACCAGCCAGGCCAACAGAATCACAACAAGAACTACGCCGATGGCGAAGACGAAATCCCGCAATACGACAGTCGGCCAGAAAGGCACGCCTTCCTTCTTGAGCATATCGTGATAATTCGAACGGTAAGTCGCGGGATCTACACCGCGGCCCGCTACGGGAGGTTCGGATACGCCGTTGCGCAACACTAGGTACACGTGCAGGCCAATAAGGGAAACGAGCACGATCGGCAGGACAATGACATGCATGTCGAATATTCGGCTCAAAGTGTAGGATCCCACCACTTCCCCGCCTATGATAAAGTGAGAGAGCCATGTGCCGATCAGCGGAACGTGGCTGGCCATCTTTGCCGCTACCACCATTCCAAATACGGCATTCTGGTCCCAGCGTACTATCTGACCGAAATACGCCGTTATCGCTGTGGTTGCCAGCAGCAATACACCCGTAATCCAGTTCAATTCACGTGGAAACTTGAAGCTCCCCATCAGAAATATCCTGGTGACATGAATAGCAATCAGGCTGAGCATCATCGATGCTCCCCAGTAATGCATGCCTCTCAGTAAGGCGCCAAGCGGAGCCTTATTGGTGATATACTGCAGGCTTTCAAAGGCGCTGCCCGATGAGGGAACATAGGTCGTCAGCAGGCCGATGCCGGTGACTACCTGCATGATAAAAGCCGTCAGGACCGCACTGCCGAAGACATATTTCCATTTAACGCCTGGAGCAGCCGGATGATAGGCAATTTCTTTAGTCAGTTTGACGAGGCCTGTTCGATCGTCCAGCCATTGCAAGAACTTGTTCCACGTTTTCATCCCTTTACTCACTCTAGGAATTTTCTGTGAAGGGGATGGGACGGCTCTCCAGTTCGACTTGCCCACCTCGCACCCTGACATTGAATCGCTGCAAAGCATAGAGCGCCGGACCTGCCGCAACAGTTCCGTCCTCATAATAAACGCTGCCGTGGCAGGGACAGAAAAACAGTTTGGAGGTAGGTTCCCAGCGCACCGGGCAGCCCATGTGGGAACAGTTGAGAACAAAAGCAGTAAAGTCACTGTCCCCGACCCTGCGCACCCAAGCTCCGGTTTTTCCGGTCACACCCGCCCAGGGTGTTGCCGACGGGTTTTGAAAGGAAACCAGGATCGTATCCCCGGCAGTGAACTTGTCTGCCGGGCCCACTGACACCCATTGACGAATCATCTTGCGTGAAACCGGTAACAGAATGTAACTGATTACCGGCAGTCCCATCATGAACGCAATCAGAGAACCGGCGGCCACACCGAGCCTGGCCAGAAAACGGCGCCTGTCCGGGGCTGCTTCCCTACATTGACAGGCTCCGCTGTTATTTTCTGTATTCACTGGAGAGCTCTCCTATCCATTTAATGATTGCAAGAATAAAAAGTACCGTTCCCGTAGCAGTAATGATGTTTGATGTAAGGACGCCAAGCCCTATGAGCGTGACCCCCAGAGAAAGAACGAAGGGCCAGTATGTGGGCGGGGGAATGCTTTCGGGCTTTGGGATGTGCCAGTCTGTCGAATCTTTCTTCTCTCTCTCTTGGGAAAACCTCTCTGGGTTGGGCTGATTTTCAGTGGAGTTTTGCATCTTTTAATCCTTGCTCAGTTGGTTCCCAATCTTCGGGATTAAGGTACAGCCGGCTCATTACAGCCAGCAGCGCCGTGAAATACAGAAGGCCACCGATTATCCACATGAACATGCCGCCTAGATTGATATCCGACTTGGGGTCGAGTTTCCAGACAGTGCGGATGAACTGGAAGATGCCGGTGCCGTCGGAGGAGCTCATGTACGTGGGGTAAAATCCCGGGGGTGAAAAGGTCAACAATATCCCCAGGATCATATTGGCAGACATGGCGGTAAATATATAAACCGATCCGCTGACCGGTGGAAGCCGGTGGGAATGCAAGGGAGTGAAGATGGGCCAGAAGAATATCGTTCCCGCGAGCAGTACGCTGATATGCTCCACGGCGTGAAGCCATTCGTAGTTAAGCGCCGTATTATAGAGTACGGGCAGGTGCCAAAGCCACATGGTCCCAACTGCCACCAGGCAGGCAACGGTCGGCTTGCAAAGATACCGCTCAATTTTGGACGCAATTTCAATGGATAAAAATGACTCGACGGGCTCTGGCGGGAGGCCGAGCAGGAGAAGAGGAGGCACGGCCAGATAGAGCAGGATATGCTCCATCATATGGGCGCTGAACAGGTATTCGTCGCCGAGAAAATCGAGCGGCCCGATCAGCGTCAGCAGCATGAGCAATACGCCCGAACCGAAGACCACTGTTTTGAGGTTCAGACGAAAGCGGACGAGCCATAGATACGCAAAAAAGAGTGCGGCAGACCCAATGATCACCGTGGGTTGGAAATCCCAGGCGAGCGCGAAAAGTTGTCCATTAGTCATCGCAGCACCCATAGATAGACAACAGGAAAGATAACCATCCATACCCCATCGACGAAGTGCCAGTAAATCGAAACACTTTCCACGGCCTCAGAAGGGCACCTGACTCCCTGCTTTAGTTTGAGGCCAAAAAGTGTTGCCAGCATGATAAGTCCGATAAAAACATGGAGACCGTGAAAACCCGTGAGGGTAAAAAACGTCGTGCCGAACAGGTCCCGGCTGATAATTACATTTTTGCTGATAAGGGTGGCATACTCGATTCCTTGCCCCATCAAAAATACAGTCCCCAGCACCATAGTAGCCAGAAGCCAGGCGAGCGCTGACCTATGCCGGCCATTTTCGAAGTCAATGCCGGAGTGCCGCATTGTAAAACTGCTGAAGATGAGGCAGGCAGTGAATACTGCAGTTTTAGGAATATCAAGGTAATGGGACGCGTCGGCTGCGCTTGTTGAAGTCGCGTGATAGACTATGTACGATACGATCAGCATTATAAAGAAAACCACTTCCGATGCCACGAAAAGCAGCATTGCCAGTCTGATCTTGTTCATAGGCTGTCTCCTCCATGAGAAGGCTGCGTTGCAGCGCCATGCTGTTTTTCAGATCGTTCCAGATCCCATAAAGGCCTGAGGCTGCGAACAGGCGGAATCTTTTTGAAATTGTGAGGTGGAGGTGGTGAGGATGTAGCCCATTCCAGGGTCCAGCCGCCCCAGGGGTTGTCCCCGGCCGGTTTGCCTTTAAAAAGGCTGAAAACAAGATTAACGAAAAAGACCAGGATTCCCAATCCAAGGACGTAAGCAAAGAGGGAAGATATCAGGTTGATAGTTGCGAGATGCGGCAAATCGGGGTAGGTGAAAACCCTGCGCGGCATGCCGGCGAGTCCGGCGAAGTGAAGAATAAAAAAAGTGCCGTTGAAACCTATTACCATGAGCCAGAATTGTATCTTGCCCAGCCTCTCCGACAGCATTCGGCCGGTAATTTTCGGGTACCAGTAATAATATCCGGCCATTACGGTGAAAAGAGTGCCTCCCAGCAGGGTATAGTGGAAATGGGCCACCACGAAATAGGTGTGGGTAAGTGTCCAGTCGATGGGCACTGTGGCGAATGCTACTCCACTTAAGCCCCCGATAGTGAACTGGATAATGAAGGCAACGGAAAACAGCATAGCCGTGTCGAAGCTGATAGAGCCGCCCCACATTGTGGCGATCCAGTTAAAGATCTTGATCCCGGTAGGGACGGCGATCAGCACCGTGGAAAGAGCGAAGACGTAATAGATTGTAAAGTTCATTCCCGTGGCTAACATATGATGCGCCCAAACACCGAAGCTGAGAAAAGCTATAGCCACCGTTGCGAGTGCCATAAAAGCGTAGCCGAAGATCGGTTTGCGGGAGAATACCGGAATTATCTCGGAGACCATTCCGAAACCGGGCAGGATTAGAATATAAACCTCGGGATGGCCGAAAAACCAGAAAGTGTGCTCCCAGAGCAGGGGCTGGCCGCCGGCCGCAATGTCGAAGAAGAGAGCGTTCAGGTGCCGATCCATGAACAACATTACCAGAGCGGCGTTCAGCGCAGGCAGGGCCAGGAGCATGAGAACGGCGTTGATCGCAGACATCCAGACGAACAGCGGGATCCGGCTCAGTTTCATGTCAGGAGCGCGCAGGTCGGCGACGGTGACGAGGATGTTGATTGCCGTCGTGATCGTCCCTGCTCCGGTCAGGAGAAGGCCGACGATCCAGTAATCAACCCCGGTGCCGACCAAATATTTATTCATCGAATAATTGACCGAGGTTAGCGGCGCATAGGCGGACCAACCCGCATGAAGGGTGTCACCCGTAAAAAAGCTGAAATATATGAGGAGTCCGCCCATCAGGTACAGCCAGTAGCTGAGAGCGTTCATCCTCGGGAAGGAGACGTCGCGAGCCCCTATCATGAGGGGAGTGAAATAGACCATGAAACCGGTGAGCATGGGCATTATCGCGAGAAATATCATCGTCGTGCCGTGCATGGTAAAAACCTGGTTATAGGTCTCGGCGGAAAGCCAGTCATTGTTCGGTTTGATAAGCTGGGTGCGCATGACCATCGCCAGGGTTACCGCCGCCAGGAAAAACAGCAGTGATGTAGCGATGTACATGATCCCAAGCTGCTTATGGTCCACGGAGGAAAGCCAGCTCAGCAGGCTTTTGTATTCCTTGACCTCCAGGATACTCTCTGTGTTGTTTGAAGTACTGATTTCGCTGCTCATTTCAATCCTTCAAGATAGGCGATCAGATCCGTGACCTGATCGGTTTCAAGACCGGTATCAGGCATGAGAACGCCTCTTTTAACGGATTGAGGGTCCCTTAGCCATTTTCCCAAGTTTTCCGGCGTGTTAGATATCGTACCTGCTGCCAGGGTTGTCCGGCTTCCCACATGGGTCAGGTCCGGAGCCACACGGCCTCTGGTCATGAGCCCGGCAATCGAGTGGCAGTTGACGCAATTTTTTTCCTTGAAGACCTTAATGCCTTTTTCTGCCGCAACTGCTGTGGGGGGCGAAGCAGGCTGCCGCTGGTGCGCAAGCCATGCGTTGTAATCATCGGGGGTCTGCGCAAAGACCAGGATTCTCATGTGGGCATGCGCCATGCCGCAAAAAGAGTTGCAGGCGCCCTGGTAAAGACCCGGGCGCGTGATGGTCAGCCATATATGGTTAGGATGACCTGGGATGACATCGATCTTCTGCCCGAACGAGGGGACCCAAAAACCATGGATGACGTCGGCTGATTCGAACCTGAGGAGTAGGTGTTTGTCCACGGGCAGGTGGATCTCATTGGCCGCCGTTACCCCTGACTGAGGATAGTGAAGTTCCCACCACCACTGGTGTGCGTCAACGATCAGGTCGGGCTTTTTGTCGGCCACCGGTGGATTCACCAGGAACATGATCCTGACAGCAACAATAAAGAGACCCGCGACGATGAGAATAGGAATGGATATCCACAGGACTTCAAGCCGGAAGTTCTCGGTGAAATGCTTTGGCTCCCGTCCTTCCCGCCTTCGGAATCTGATCGAGGCGTACACCACCAGTCCTGCGACAATAGCAAAAATAAAGGCGGAGACGCCGAGCACGATATAAAAAGAGCTGAGAATGTCGGATGCTTCCTTCGTTACCGGTGCCAAAACAGATGTAAAATTATCCATTATTATCGCCTCTTATACGGGTGATAAGGTGAGGTGATAAAAACTTGCTTTCGACTGTAAAAAAATGAAAAAATCGGTGTGATGTTGTGATTCGCAGCAGTCTGAATCCTAGTAAACAGCAGGATCAGATATATATATCATTGCCTATAACCGGCATTATGTCAAGACGAGATTTTTAGCACACATGCTCTCAAAAAGTTCGGGGGGAGACTGGCTACTGCTCAAGCGGCAAACCCTTCATCGATGTGCGGGCACGATAATTGTTTTTTGCGGAAAACGATTGTTAACTTTCGGGTGTTATTGCCTGTATTGCGAAAAAGTCTTAACGACACTGACCTGATGCCGGTAATTGGTTTCAGTGGAAAAATAATTGCCAATGTTGTTTTGAAAAGGTAGTTTCAATGCATCGGAGCTGATGTCTCTTCGTTGGCAGCGGCTTTTTTCGGGAACCCGAAGATGCAGCAGCAGGACCTGGATGTCTGCTGATTTCCGCCCTGTTGGGGGGCAGGGTCAGGCCGGGACCGTCGGCAGAGAGGCAGTAACCTTCATCAGTACACATCAAAAGACAATATAACCCGGATCTGTAACCGGAGTTGTTGAACCGTGATTTTTCGGACACGATCACATATGATAATCTCGTAAAAAGTCACTTTGTGAGTAGGGATGGACTCTGGAAAAAGTTCGATATACGAGGCGTAGTGTCTGAAACGGCAATTAGGTAGTACATATAGTACAGCTAATTGCCGTTTCAGACCTACAACGAAGTAGATCGGGCTTTTTACGAGTCCATCACATATAATTCGTTTACCCGAACTAGTATGAAGCTGATTATGAAAAATAACAACGGAATACACAGAGATCGAAAACAGCCCAGGAAACATGTATATGTCTATCATTGGGATCGTATTATCGGCGCCGGCATCGTAATCCTGGTGCTGGTCGGATTGGCTGGTTATGGACTTTCTTTGTGGTCCGATTCCTCACCCAAAGAAGAAATTGATACGACGGACACCCTGCCTAAGGCAACAAAGGAAGAGGGATTACCGTCGGCGGTTGCCGAGATAACTGATTCAAGCTCCAACTCACGGAATACGCAAACTCCGCCATTAAATAAGGCTATAACCGCCGAGGATAATCCTGCCCCACAATTTGCTGAAGACAAACCCCTGGAAACCGAGCCGTCTTCACCGGAAATAGCGAAGTCATTGACTGCTGCTCATGGCAACGAGGAAACAGTAAAAGAGACGTCGGTTAACGAAAAGGATCTTGAAGACTCCGAGCTTGCGGATGTCGCACATATCTCCGAGGAGATGCCGGCGATTCCCGCACAAGCAGAGCTTTCCGAGCCTAAGGCAGAGATTCCTCAAAACATGCAAACCCAGGAAGAAAGCCCCGACAGTGCGGACACAAAGCTTGCAGTTGACACGCTAAACAGACCTTTCCAATTGAAAAAACTCAAAATCCTTGAGCCTTCGGTAAAACGCTTTCTGCTTGCGGGATCCATTTCGAATAGGGAACCGGAGGGTGAGCTGAATAAAATCAGTTTCACCGCGGATGGAAGTGCTGCTGTCTGGGCGTTCAGCGAGGTCATCGACAAGAAGGGGAGCCGGTTCAAGTATGTCTGGCTGCATGGCGGTAACCAAATTGCCACAGTACCGGTCTACATCGGGAGCAATAGGTGGCGCAGTTATTCGAGCAAGATTATCAATCAGTCGATGATCGGGGCCTGGCGGGTAGAATTGCAGGATGGCGAAGGCCGCCTAATGGCCGGCGCTGACTTCTTTCTTAAATGAATTAACAGCTCATATCCAAAAACCTCTTCGAAAAAAAATATCGCGAAATGGATGATCGCTACGACTGAAATTAAGGTTGGGATATATCAGGCCTTAATTACGTATTCGTCCCACCTTCTTGATCTTATTCAAATGCAGATCCTCCTGTTTATGTCAATTCTAATTAAATCATGGCGATACTCGGCCGTTCCGCGGTGAGGAGGCTGCGGCGCAATTTGCGCGCCTAGCATATGAAGCTTTTTACTTAGCCATCTTAAATTTATGGTTTTTACGAGTTTGTCTTAGTTGAAAAGATCCCTGCGAATATGGTCAAGCGCCGGGAATTTTGTCCGCATAGCCCGAATGGTCTCAATATCCAGCTGAGCGGTTGTGATGGAAACACCATCCGGTGCCTGGCTGACGACCAGTCCCCACGGATTGACGACCATGCTTCTACCGAAAGTCAGAAGATCCGGCGGCGCGACTCCCCATTGTCCGGCCGCGGCGACCCAGCACAGGTTTTCCACGGCACGGGCGCGCAGCAGCAGTTCCCAGTGATCCCTGCCGGTCTGCAGGGTAAAGGCTGCGGGCAGCAGGAGGACATCGGCTCCCATTTCTCCAAGCCGTCTGAAAAGTTCCGGAAATCTGAGATCATAACAAGTGGCCATGCCAAACTTGAAGGCGCCGATGGTAAAAGTCACAAGCTCATCGCCCGGCGAGATGGTGTCCGATTCGCGATAGCTTTTACCTCCGGGTATTTCCACATCAAAGAGATGGATTTTACGATACCTGGCAATTCTTTCGCCATGGGGATCGAAAACGACTCCCGTATTGAAAAACCGGTTGCCGTCCTGCTCCAGGTAGCTGCCGATATGCACATAGACTTGTAACTCTTCGGCCAAATTGCGCATTCTGTCAAGGCTGGGTGAGCGGTCGAGAGGTTCGGCGTTTTCCCGCTTACGGGCTTCCGGTCCCATGAAATTGAAATTTTCCGGCAGCAAGATCAGTTCCGCGCCCTTCTCCGCAAGCTCCCTGATTGATCTTTCGGCAGCTGCCAGATTTTTCTCTTTGTTATCGCGGGAGTTCATCTGCGATAATCCGATCGTAATGGTCCTGTTCATGGTGTTCCCTCTTGAATTAATCTGCTTTCCCCGTCTCCTGGCGAATTTCGGCAAAAGCGGCACCGGTGAGGGAGGCAAGATCGGAGGTATTAAGCTCTATCTCCAGTCCCCTGCGGCCTGCACTGACAAAGATCGTGGAAAAGTTTGTCGCCGTGCTGTCGATGATAGTCGCCAGTCTCTTTTTCTGGCCCAGAGGGCTCACTCCTCCGAGAACGTATCCGGTCGATCTTTCGACCAGTTCCTTGTCGGCCATTGCCGCTTTCTTGGCTCCAGCGGCCTTGGCGATCAGCTTCATACTGAGCATCGACGATACCGGGATGACAGCTACCGCAAGCTTTCCGTTATCGAGTTGTACGACCAGGGTCTTATAGACTCTTTCCTCTTCGAGCCCAAGTTTTTCAGCAGCCTCTTTGCCGTACGACTCGCTGGCGGGGTCATGAGTATATTGGTGAACCTTGTAGGCAATTTTTTTCTTTTTGGCGACGTTAATAGCTGGTGTCATAATTCTGTGTTCAATGAAATTTGATGGCGTCGTAAAAACTCTTCATCTGCGTCGTTGCTACAAAATTTCTATCATTACGACGTACTCTAGTACGCCGAAATGATGGAAATTTTGCGCGCCTAGCATATGAAGCTTTTTACTTAGCCATCTTAAATTTATGGTTTTTACGAGTCCATCAAATTTGAGAGTATGCAGGGCCGAGAAATCAGAAAACTGCTTTAACTATACCACGGTGTTTTCCAGGGAACCAGTAATGCGCGCAGGCAAGAAGATTTTTGCCGGAATTGAGCCTAGTGGTTATGATGCAGTAACCGGACAGACATACGTTAATTTTTTTTAAAAAACAGGAGGAAACCCGGCATGGCCGAACTACTGAAAAAGAAACAATATACCCTGATACTGCTGTCGGCTCTTATGCTGCTTGTATCTACTGGATGTTCGAAAACCTATTACAGCGCTCTGGAAAAGGTCGGGATTTATAAGCGCGACATTATGGTTGATCGGGTTGAAGACGCGAGGGATTCCCAGGCTGAAGCCCAGGAGCAGTTTAAATCCGCGCTCGAGCAATTCGATTCGGTGGTCAAACTGAAAGAGACGGACCTGAAAAAGGCTTACGACCGGCTTAATAGTGAGTATGAAAAAAGCGAGGCGGCCGCCGAAGAAGTTTCCAGCCGTATCGAAAAAGTCGAATCGGTGGCAGATGACCTTTTTGATGAATGGGAACAGGAACTCACCGAGTATCAGAATCAGGAATTGCGCCGGGCCAGCCGGAAAGAGCTGCAATCGACCAAAAAGAAATACAAGGAGATGCTGGCAAGTATGCACAGGGCGGAAGCGAGCATGGAGCCTGTCCTGAGAATATTCAAGGACAATGTCCTGTTCCTGAAACATAATCTCAATGCACAGGCTATCGGTTCACTCCGGTCCGAATTCGTCAATCTTAAAGGCGAAATCGATGTGCTGGTAAAAGAGATGAATGCAGCCATTAGGTCATCGAATACCTTTATCGCAAACATCAAGGAATGATGGCGTCGTAAAAACTCTTCATCTGCTTCGTTGCTGCAAATTTTCAATCATTACGACGTACTTTAGTACGCCGAAATGATTGAAAATTTGCGCGACTCGCATATGAAGCTTTTTACTTAGCCAATTGAAATTTAAAGTTTTTACGAGTCCATCAAGGAATGATCAGGCCTCGTCTCCGCAAAGCACGGGGATAAGAACCTTCACGAAATTCATTCAAAAAAAAACACGAAATGAATTTCTAAGGTTCTAAAAAGACCAGATCAGCGGAATCGCCAGGGTCGACGCCACCACAACGAAGAGGTTCAATGGAACACCCAGCTTCATATAATCAATAAAGCTGTAGCCACCGGGGCCATAGACCATGAGGTTGGTCTGATAACCCATGGGAGTGGCAAAACAGGCACTGGCTCCAAAACAGATGCCCACGATAAAGGGTTTCGGATCTACTCCTATGCTGACTGCGGTCGAGATGGCGATCGGCAGCAGTAATATGGCGGTTGCGTTATTGCTTAGCAGCTGCGTGCAGATACTGGTGAGAAAGATGACTGCGCCGAGCACTATGGTAGGCGAAAAATCGGCAAAGAAATGGAGAAAGGTTTGCGCATAAAGCTGACTGGCCCCTGTCTTCTGCATGGCGGTACCAAGGGCGATGGTCCCGGCGATAAGCAGCAGGACGTCTCCCTGTAACGCCCGATAGGCGTCGCGCATCTGCAGACAGCCGGTTATAATCATAAGAAAGGCTGCCGTCAGTGCACAGGTCATTATATCGGCCAGTCCGAGGGTGGCCGTGGCGACCATGCATATAAAGTTGATAACCGACCACACTGCCTTTCGTTTATGGATCAGTTCTTCATAGACATCCTCAATGACGACATATTCCGTGCCGGAACGGATTGATTCAAGTTTACTTTCAAGACACCAGATAAGCAGAACATCGCCGGTACGAAGACGCACATCATGGATCTGTCTTTCGGCCATATGCAGGTTGGTGCGTTTGACGGCGATAATGTTGACATCGGGATCTTTAGCAAGACTAGTCTTTTCAAGCGGCATTCCGCGCAGGGTCGAGTGCGGCGAAATGATCAATTCCACAACGATCGGCGCGTCTTTCTGTGCTCCTAGTACCAGATCATGCTCGGAACTCGGCAGTTCCACCGCTTCATTGTGCAGAATGGCCACCAGATCATTGTGCGAGCCCTTCACCAGCAGGATATCTTGCGCGGCGATGGTCATTTTGTCACGATTCGGATGATAAATATGAGATTTTTTAATCAATTCAATAACATTGATACTGGGGTATTTCTCCCCGAAAATTTCGCCGGGACTCTTACCTATCAAGGGACTTTTCTCCGGAATCCTGAATTCGGCCAGATACAGGCGGTGGTCGCTGTCCTGCAGTTGACAGATGGGATTGGCAAGTGCGGGAAGTACTCTGGGGGCGGTAAAATAAAGGAATACAATACCCGCTATGGCAAGCGGCACGCCAAGAGCGCTCAGTTCGAACATGGACAGGCCGCTATAGCCGAAACCGACGCTGAGATCGCTGATAATGATATTGGTTGAGGTGCCGATAAGTGTGCAGGTCCCGGCCAGAATCGAAACATACGATACCGGAATGAGAAATTTTGACGGACTGAGGCCGAATTCGCAGCACATGGTCATGACCACCGGGATGAAAAGGATCACCACCGGAGTGTTGTTGATAAAAGCCGAAGAAATGGCGATGGAAATCAAGATGATAAGCAGAGCCAGTTTGTAATTTCCCTTTGCCGCCTTGATGATTCTTCTGCCAAGAAATTCGACCCCGCCGGTGCGCATCATTCCTTTAGAGACTACGTACATGGCTCCGACGGTAATCAACGCGGGATTGGCAAAACCGCCAATCGCTTCGCTGGGACTCAAAATGCGGGTAACTACCAGGAGAACCATTATCCCGATGGCCGTCAGATCGATAGAGATTTTTTCTGTTATGAGCAGAAAAAGAGTCAAGAGGAGTATTGCTGAAATGATCCAGATATCCATGGGAAGGCACTTGCTCTGCGATCGGGCTTGAAAGGGAGTGCTGCAAATTTAAACGAGCTGTCCCTCAAAGTTAGTGGTCATTGGTGATTTTGTCCAGTTTATGGTCTTGCCCGGGAATGGAGGAGGTTAATACCTGCCGATAAGGTTCGGCAGGTATCGCTCGGGATTATCCCATCAGAGATAGCAGCGGTCTTGATTTTTTGTCCTCGACATGCCGGGAATGAGGGTTTGGGTGGAAATAACCCCGCGCCACTGTCTGATAGTGTATTGGATGAACTGGGAGAGGATTTCTGCATCGGAAGAGAGCAGGTCCCGCATCAGGGTGATTTTGGCAATCATGTCGATGGAGCCGTGCACGGTATGCACCTCACGGACTTCTTCAAGCGCCAGCAGTTTGTCGAAGATCTGCTGTTCGTATTTGCCGACGACGTTGAGCAGGATAAAGACGGTAATCTCCCTCTTCATTTCCGGATATTCCTGCTCCTTATGCTCGGCCATCTTCTGCCGGAAGGCCTCCATGTCTGTAGGAATGAGTTTATCGACGCCTATGCCGTAGGTCCGTTTGCTGCCTTTTTCCCATTGGTGGACGGAAATATACAGATAGAGATCATCGACTGTACGTCCCGGAAAGGATTTTATCAGTTTGCTGTTATCGATGAGGGTTGCCAGTGGCCGATAGATGGTCCTGTACCAGTCGGCAGCGGCCTGTTTGAAAGTGATTTCCCGATCTTTTTGAGTTGCCAGAATACTTTCGATGCTCTCTGATCTGCCACTCCAGATGTTCGATCTGGCCGGGTTCCGTCAAGTCAATGCATTCGGTGAGTCCGGCCTTGTCCCGAAAGTGTATTTTTTCAATATAGAGGTTGTTTTCCAGGGTGTTCTTTGAGGGAAGAAGCTCGACGATTCGCGACTGGATATGGGATCTGCCCAGTTCGACAGCCGCCCGGAAACGATGATGGCCGTCGAGAATAAAAAAATCCTCCTTGATCTGGTACAGGGCAATGGGCGGCATATTCTTGCCTTCCCGCATGGCATCCATAATACCCTTCAACCGTTCATCCACTTTCGGCGAGTGTGTCTTGAACTGGTTGTCAAAATCGTGATATCTGCCGACACTGCCGATGATTTTCTCCAGGGGCACCAGCAGGGTCCCCCGCTCCACCGCCTCGTATGCTTCTTCTTTTTCCTGCCGGACATTGAAGTTACTGGGGTTATCACCCTCATCTTGCCGGTTTTGCCCGGAGATGGTCTTTTTCAGTGCCGTAAATGGATTATATTTCGAGAACATGGTAGCCATAGCTGTTTATTACCGATGTTGATTTGACACAGGTCGTCCTCTCCGATTCGTCCTCGAACAGGGTGTGGATATGACCATGAATAAAATATCGGGGCTGGTATTTTTCAATAAAATCCAGGAACACCCGAAATCCGCGATGACAGGGATCTTCGGCGTCGTGGATGAATCTCGGGGGGGCATGGCTGATAACCAGATCAACCCCCTTGCGCCGCCAGAGTGAAAATCGCATTTTCCGGATAAACCCGGCCATCTGTTGTTCGGTATATTGATTAATATTCCCGTTATACCATCTTGAACCGGAAAAGCCCGTTATCCTGATACCTCCGACAGTGACAATTCGCCGGTTAATATGAAAGCATCCCACCGGTGGAGATTCTCCATAGCGAAGATCATGATTGCCGAGAACGTAATACAGCGGGGTATTATAACGATGTTTCAAGGCGGAGAGATATTCCGGAGGCAGATCTCCACAGGCCAGGACCAGATCAACACCGGCAATGGCCGGGCCGCCGCCGACTGTTTCAAGCAAATCTTTAGCGACGGTATCGGCTACACTCAGGATTTTCATAGTCTTGCGGGAAGTATCAACTGTGTTTTCTACTGCTCATCAAAATGCTTGCATTACTTCGGGCCTATAAACGTTTACCAGTGCCCCAGAGGCGTACAAGCAGGCGGATTGGCTATAGTTTGCCTATGCCCGGCTGCCTGATCGTCCGCATATGGGGTGCTGGTGAACGTTTACCTCATGGTCACAGCTCTTCCGACATGCAGATAATCGCCGCGCCGATGGCATTGCCAACCTCGCAATTTTCCGGAAAACTGACGGTGGTCCGCAGATTTTTTGCCACGCCGGGAAGAAAATAGCGGGCCGCGGCGCCAATGCCGATAAGTGGTAGTTTTATGGAAAAATCAACCCCCAGGACCGGATGCTCTTTGCGGGTGGAGATGAAGTTGGCAAGTGAATTCTTCCAATAGCGCTGAACGACATAGTCGACAATCAGATTTTCTATCAGTTCCTCGGTGTTGTTAACCACCAGCCGGGAAAAATCTTCTCCGCTCATATTCATGGCCCTGCCGAGTATTTCCGCACCTCTTGCGGCAACCTCTCTGTCGCCGATGTCGATTTCGCCCAGAACATGCAGGGCATCCGTCGGAGTAAATCCGCATTCAAAGATCAGCTGTTTCCTGGCGAGGTCTTCCAGCTGCACCTCAAGAGGAATACCGCTGAGTCCGGTAATCTTACGGATAGTGGCCGGAGTCAGCTGACTTGTCCGGCAGAGCAGCCTGGTCAATTCATTATCCGGCACTTCCCCCACTGCCTCGGGGCGCAGGACGATCAGTTTGGAATTGTTTTCGGCGCCCAGCCAGTCATCTACCGGCACCATATCTTTTGCCATGCATAGCGGAGTGACCCGTGCGGGGCCGATGGTCAGTTGTCCTTTCGTGTCAACATGGACATGACTGTCACCGCCGATTCCGCCTGTATACATATCGACTGCTTCGACATGGGTTTTCCAGCGTCCTATCTGACATCCTTCGGTGGTCAACAAGGGATGGCCGTTTTCAAGCATGGCGATATCCGTTGTTGTTCCCCCGACATCGATAACCAGACAATCGTTTTCGCCCTGGGAGGCACCGAAAAAGGCGGTGCAGGCCGGACCGCTGGCAACGGTCAATCCCGCCTCACTGACAATCTTATCCGCCGCCATTGCCTTGCCGTTGCCGCTGACGACCAGCAAGCGGCAATTAAGGTCCTGGCTGGTCATCGCTTTTTGTACGCCTCCGATAAATTCCTGCATGACCGGCATTAATTTGGCGTGGAGTCCGGCCGTGGCGGCTCTCTCCTGCATGCCGGCCAGATTACTGATCCGGTGCGAACAGAAAACCGGTTTGGGATCAAGCATGCTGATGGCTTTCTCTGTCACCAGCTCGTGGGTCGGGTTCTTCATGGACATCGCCGAGCAGACGCCATAAGCATCGACTTCCGTTTTCAAACCGTGTATCAATTGGACCAGATAGTCAATATCGAGTGGTTCTTCCTCCTCGCCCTGAATGGTGTGTCCGCCTTTGACAAAAACTACCGCCTTGACCGGCAGTCTAAAGTGTTTGACATAGCCGATGACGATAATTGCCACCCGCGCTCCCTTATTTTCGACGACACTGTTGGTGGCAAGGGTTGACGACACGGCCACCGCGTCAATCTGATCGGGAGTAAGAGTGTCGGAGATGCCGGGTGCGGCATTGGCGGCATTAACAAAGAGTTCTGCAAGCGCCTCTCCGGTTCCCACGGCGAGTTGATAGTGGGTGGTCGGTTTTTTTGCCGTGGCAATCACCTTTCCCGATATTTTATCAACCAGGACTGCGTCGGTAAAAGTACCGCCGGTATCGATGCCGATTATATATTTTTTCATGTTTTTCAGTTGCAAGGCTGTTCTGTTTCCCATTATGAATGGAGGATCGGTTGCCAACCATGGCCAAACCGGTTGGGCAGTATACCATATAAAACCGCACTTCTCAGCCCGGAGTTATATAATCATTAGTGAGAGCGATGCAAATGAAGAGAAAACAATCAGTATGTACCATCTATATCCTGCTACTCGGTCTGGTAATGCCGATCGTTTCCCTTGGCGAAGACGGAAAGGCAAATCTTCGTCTGGCCCTGTTGCCGATTCCCGATGTCCTGCCCGTGTATGTGGCAGAAGAAAAAGGCTATTTTGCAGAGCTGGGAATTTCGGTGGAGTCCCTGCCGGTAGGCAGTGCAGTGGAAAGGGATCAGCTGATGCAGGCGGGAAGAGTTGACGGCATGATTAATGATATTTCCGACGCGGCCAATTTCAACAGGGAGCGCATCAAGGTGAAAATCATTTCCATCGCCCGCTCGCCAATAGGCTCATCCCCCTTGTTCAGGCTTCTTGCCGCACCCGGCAGCAACCTGAGAACGATTGCCGATCTGACCGATATTCCCATCGGTATTTCAAAAAATACGGTTATTGAATATGTCACCACCTGTCTGCTCAAAACGAGCGGCTTGCCATCGAAGGCCATCAAGTACAGATCGGTTCCGGTCTTGCCGGAGCGGCTGCAGCTGCTTCTTTCCGGACAACTGCCGGCGGTAATGCTGCCCGATCCTCTGGCTGCCAGCGCAATACAGGAAGGCGCTGTGGAAATCGTCAATGATACCGAACTTAAAAGTGTCAGTGCCAGTGTGATCACCTTTGCAAGTGATGCTCTTCTAGACAAGCATGATACGGTGAAAAAATTTATGGAGGCATGGGATAAAGCCTGTGCGGATATCAACACAGATCCCGATTCCTTTCAGGAACTGATGCTGAAAAAGATTCGGGTACCAAAAAATGTGCGGAAAACCTATCACGCCCCTCCCATGCCGAGAAAAGTCCTGCCGACCAAAGCGCAGTGGGATGATGTTATGGCCTGGATGCTCGATAAAAAACTCCTTGTTAAACCGCTGGCCTACCAAAAATCCGTCACCCCGGATTTCCTGGCAAAATAAAAGGCTGCCTGAAATGATAGAGGTTCAGAAGCTGCAATTCAGATACGGGGATGGAGCGTTTATTTTTAATGATTTCACCTTTACCGTGAATAAGGGAGAGGCCTGGACGGTAATCGGCCCCTCCGGTTGCGGCAAAACCACGCTTCTTTACCTGATCGCCGGGCTGAAGGTACCAGGTAGCGGAGAGATCCGCATCAACGGGGAGAAAATCAGCCGGGCCAGACCGTCTACCGGGTTGGTACTCCAGGATCATGGCCTGTTGCCTTGGTCGACAATACTGGAAAATACCCGGCTGGGCCTGAAGATTCGAAAATTCTATGGTCCGGATGGAAAACACAGTCCAGTCGATATGCGGTTCGATGCAGAAAAGGACGAGCAGCGTGTGCAGTATTGGTTGAACTGGCTGGGTATAGACCAGCTGGGGATGATGTACCCCGCCCAGCTGTCCAGGGGCCAACGTCAGCGTGCGGCAATTGCCAGAACCCTGGTACTTGAACCCGATTTATTATTGATGGACGAGCCATTTTCAGCTCTCGATGCGCCGATCAGGGAAGAACTGCAGAAGGTGATGAACAGTTTCCACCAGGAGTCCGGTCTGACCTCCTTTACCGTCACGCATGATATCGAAGAGGCGGTCGTGCTGGGTGAAAAGATACTGGTTCTCGGCGGCAGCTGCAACCGGTCGCCAAAGATAATCGATAATCATTTATCAGGAGAAACAGATAAAAGATCCGCTCCCGAATTCATCAAGCGCTGCATCGAATTGCGGGATCTCCTTACGGCCGGCAATAACAGAATCAGACAAGAGACACCGGGAATTCTGAGACAATGAAGAAAAAATCGACATTTTCCGGTACCATGATCGGAGTGATCATGTTTTTCTGTCTCTGGCAGCTGCTGGCGCTTATTGTCGACCGACCGATCCTGCCTGGTCCGATCGAGGTGGTGCCGCTCTTTTTTCAGAATATAACCGGCGAATTGGGATTACATTTTCTGGCATCCGCCGCCAGGGTGCTGGCGGCAATTTTCCTGGCCACCATCTTTGCCGCGCCTCTGGGGCTGGTATTGGGACAGATGCCCCAGCTGGACAGGGTGTTCAGCCCGCTGATAGCGATTATCTATCCGATACCAAAGATTATTTTTCTGCCGGTTATCTATGTGTTAATGGGGATAAGTGATTTCTCAAAGATCACCCTTATAGCTCTAATTATCTTTTTTCAAATTCTGGTGGTGGTTCGTGATGAGGCCGCAGGCTTGAGGAAGGAACTGATTCTCTCGGTAAAATCCCTCGGGGCCGGCCGCAGAGCACTCTTCCGCTATGTCTATCTGCCTGCGTCGCTGCCTGCGGTATTGACCGCCCTGCGGGTTTCAGTGGGGACGGCGGTGGCGGTGCTTTTTATTGCCGAACAGTCCTTGACCAGTTATGGGCTTGGTTATTACATAGTGATCGAAACCTATCAGGTCCTGCTCTACCCGGAAATGTATACCGGAATCATGGCCATGGGGCTGCTGGGGATTTTGCTCTATTTTGCCCTTTATGCCATTGAATTGAAGGTCGGTAAGCATATGTTTATTGAATAAAGGTATCAAACAATGTCTTTTACTTTGATGGCTTAGCCATCTGAGGTTTGAGGTTTTTACGAGTCCATCTACTTTGACAAGATTTGACAAAATATTGTCGGTGCTTCCCTGTACGGGGTGTTGAAATGATCCGATGAAGATGTATCCCTTGTATCCCCATTAAAATAAAGAAAGATATCCTATGAGTTTTCTTGGAGTTGAAAAAAAAATATTTGTAATCTTTGGCCTGGCAAATAAAAAATCCGTCGCCTGTGCGATCGGCCAGAACCCTCGCGGCAGAGGGGGCCGAGGTGATTCATGTGGTCAGAACGGAGGAGCGGGCAGCAAATGCCCGGAAACTCTTTCCGCAATCGCGGGTTTTTATCTGCGACGTGGAGGATGAAAGAAATATCATCCGGGTGCGGGATGAAATCGCGGAGGCCATCGGTGCCGCGACAGGCGGCAGAATAGCCGGTATTGTCCACTCGATCGCCTTTGCCAACTATTCGGAGGGCATGAAGCCTTTTCACGAGACGAAAAAAGCAGACTTTCTGCAGGCAGTCGATATCTCCTGTTTTTCATTCATCAGCATTGCCAATCATTTCAAAGAGCTGTTGGTTGAAAATGGATCGATGGTGACTATAACTATCTCCACCACCCGCATGGCTGCGGAAAACTATGGCTATATGGCCCCAATTAAGGCGGCTCTTGATTCATCACTTTGTTTTCTGGCCAAGAGTTTTTCAGAATTTTCCAGGGTGAGATTCAACGCGGTGGCCCCTGGACTGCTCAAAACCTCGGCTTCCGCCGGGATTCCAGGGTATGTGGATAGTTACCTGTTTGCCGAAAAAGCTATTCTGAGAAAAAGTGCTCTGGCTACGCAGGAAGCTGCCGATACGGCTGCCTTTCTGCTTTCAGAGAGGAGCTCCGGCATTAACTGCCAAACAATCGTTGTTGATGCTGGAATGTCGGTGAATTATTTTGATAAGGAAATAGTCAGCAAAACCGTAGGTTAAAATTATTATAGGGAACTTATGCTAGATTTTACTATTGATGTGGAGACCTGTATTGGTTGCGGCCAGTGCGCCTCCGATTGTCCGGCGATGATTATCGGGATGGAGACAGGTATTCCGACTATCGCACAGGATCTGGAGTCATTTTGTATCCGTTGTATGCACTGTGTTGCTATCTGCAGTGAGGGCTCGGTATCTCTTCTCGGCTATGGTCCCCATGAAGGGACTGCGTTACCGGCGGATAAGCCGGTGAAGCCGGAACAGATCGAAATGCTTATCAAGGGAAGGCGATCCACCCGGAACTACCGGGACGAAAATATCGACTCTGAGGTAATTGCAAAATTACTCGAAGTAGCCGGCCATGCACCCAGTGGACATAACGATCGGGAACTGCTCTATACTGTGGTGGATGATAAGGGAACTGTTTTTGACCTGAGAGAAGAGGCTATCGCCGGACTGGAGCAACTCATCGATGAGAAGAAGCTCCCGGAAGGAATGGAGATGTTCACTGATATTATTGCTGCTTGGAAAAGTTCCGGCAAGGATATTCTCTTTCGGGGAGCACCCCATCTCCTTATCGTTTCAGCTCTCGAAGAGAGTGCTTCCCCATTGCAGGACTGCATCATTGCTCTGACCACCTTTGAATTGTACGCCTGGAGCAGAGGAATCGGCACAATCTGGAACGGTCTGGCGACCCTTACCATAACCGAACTTGTCCCATCACTCAAAAAGCAACTGGGAATTCCTGATGATCACAGGATCGGCTATGTCATGGGTTTTGGCTATCCGGCTATACGATATGAAAGAACAGTCAACAGAGGGACGCCGCGGATCAACACGGTGGGTTAGGAGTTGAAGAAGATTGCCGCATAGAAGCCAAAAATAAAGGGGCTCTCCACGGATAAGTGGAGAGCCCCTTTGTTTTTTAGCCTGTGGCGAACGGTTGTTCCCGTTACAATAATGCCAAAAGAACACCGGCAGCAACGGCCGAACCGATTACCCCTGAAACATTTGCACCCATGGCATGCATGATCAAGTGGTTCTGGGGATTAGCCTCCAGGCCGACCTTGTTCACAACACGGGCCGCCATGGGCACCGCTGATACCCCGGCGGCTCCAATAAGCGGATTAATCGGTGTCTTGGTCATTTTGTTCATAAGTTTAGCCAACAGGACTCCGGCCGCAGTACCAATTCCAAAAGCTATCATGCCCAGGACCAGGATACCAAGAGTCTCAACATTGAGAAATTTGTCGGCGGACAGTTTGGAGCCGACGCCGAGTCCGAGAAAGACGATAACCGTGTACATCAGGGAATTTTTGATGGTATCCGACAGCCTGTCCACAACACCGCACTCCTTGGCCAGATTTCCCAGCATAAACATCCCGATAAGAGGCGCTGCCGAAGGCAGGAGCAAAGCACAGATCATCAGCACGAGCAGCGGCAGGAAGATTTTCTCCAGCTTTGATACATGCCGCAGCTGGACCATCTTGATCTTTCTTTCTTCTTCCGTGGTCAACCATTTCATGATTGGCGGCTGAATGAGAGGAACGAGGGCCATATAGGAATAGGCGGCAATGGCAATTGAACCAAGCAGGCGCGGCGACAGCCGGCTGGAAAGAAAAATTGCCGTCGGACCGTCAGCTCCTCCGATAATGCCGATGGAAGCTGCGTCACGAAGGGAAAAATTGATACCGGTCACCATTTCCGAGAGAAACAGGGCTCCAAGCAGAGTCGTGAAAATTCCGAATTGCGCAGCTCCCCCCAAAAGGATGGTTTTGGGGTTGGCAATCATGGGACCAAAATCAGTGAGCGCCCCTACCCCCATGAATATCAACAAGGGGAAGACGCCGGTCGTGATACCTACATCGTAGATATAGGTGAGAATGCCACCGGGCTCGGCTATTCCAGCCAGGGGAATATTGGACAGGATGGCACCGTAGCCGATAGGAACAAGGAGGAGCGGTTCGAATTGTCTGAAGATTCCCAGATAAAGAAGAATTAATCCTACTGTAATCATGAGAATCCGGCCAATGCCTACCGTCCAGTCCTTGTTGAGCTGGTTTTCTATGATGGCGTAGATTCCGGTGGTTTTAAAAAGATCGCCGAGAAGTTGCGACATCGGCGGCAAGGTTTTACTCATACCGGAAGACGGCTGATCGGCGACTATCTGAGTGGATTCCAGAACTCCCAGCAGCTGGTCTTTATGAACATGCTGGTATGATTGAATGTTAACTTTGGTTATCTTGCCTGCCGACCCCGCTCTCAGGACTATAATGGTCCCATCCTCTTTCTGCAGGGTCGCAATTTCGTCACCGCTATACACAAAATCATTCGGCTGAACGAGAACCCGTTTGACTTTAGCATCCGCCGGAGAGACTATTGAAACGGTCGAATCCTCTGCAAGGGCAAAAAACGTCCAAGCCAATACTATTCCGAGCAAAAGAGGCATGAAAATTCTGAGTTTCATAATACTATCCCGATAAAAACAAGAAGTAACGGTTCCCGAATCAGAGATCCGGGAACCTGAAGACGTACACCCATCAGCCTATGGTAAAGAGGGGATCAGAAGCCTGAACAGTATCACCTGCGGCAATGTGAATCTCGAGAACTTTGCCGGCACAGGGTGATTTTACCTCGGACTCCATCTTCATGGCTTCCATGATTACGAGAGGTTGATCCACCGTGACACTGCTGCCGACCTCCACCAGAACCTTCACGATATTTCCAGGAGTAGGGGCATCCACTTCAGTTCCTTCGGTAGCGGGAGCGGCAGCCGGCGCGGGTTCGGCAGCTTGGGCTTGGGTTGCCTTGATACCGCCTGCCTCCGTAACAGTGACGTTGTAGGGCCGGTTGTTGACGGTGATTGTGTAATCGCGTGGTCCGATAGGTGTGGCGGCGGGTGCGGTGGCAGATGCGGCAGCTTTCTTAGCAGCGGCCTTTTTGTCGACCGGCGGTTCATCGGTGATTTTGCGAACATTGGTGACGGCTTTGCCAAGGAGAAAATCGAGTCCTTTTTGTTCACAGCTGGCAATGATAAAGATATTTTCATCTGTGACCGGCAGCTTGTTTTCTTCAAGAATTTTAGTGGCTTTGGGAATACCAGGCTCGAGGATGTCGAGTGGATCCTCGGTAAATACCGGTTTACCAAGCTGCTCCGAGGCGATTTTGACGATTTCAGGATCTGCCGGTACCGGAGTCCGGCCGAAATAGCCGAGGACCATGTTTCCGTAGTTCGGATTGATTTTCTTCCATTTACCCTGGGTAACGTTGAGATACGCCTGCTGGAAGTAAAACTGGGAGACGGGGGTGACGGAAGTTCCGAACCCGCCGCGGGCAACTACCTCGGACATCTCCTTGATAACTTGGGGGTAAAGATGCAGCGTTCCTGTGTCCCGCATCATCATGGTATTGGCGGTGAGCGCTCCACCGGGCATTGGAGAGAGGGTTACCTTCGGTGAGACCATTTTCGCTTCCGGCGGGAAGAAGTAGTCCTTCATGGCTTCTTCAAAAGCATCCGATGCTGTAATGATCTTTTCGTAATCGAGATCCAGCGTATATTCGGTACCCTTCATGGCATGCATCATGGAGAGAATATCCGGTTGGCAGGTGCCGCCGCTGACCGGAGATTTTGCCAGATCGACACCGTCGGCACCACCTTCTATGGCAGCCATGTTCTGGGAGATACCCAGACCTGCCGTATCATGGGTGTGAAACCAGAGAATGGTGTCTTCGGAGACAATTTTTCTGGCGGCCTTCAGGGTTTCATAGACTTTTCTGGGGTTTGAAGTACCGGAAGCATCTTTGAAACAGATTGAGTGGAAGGGGATATCGGCATCAAGGATCTGCTTTAAACGATCCATGTAGAATTCGGGGGTGTGCGCCCCGGAACAACCGGGAGGCAATTCCATCATGGACACGACGACCTGATGGTTCAGGCCATGGTGAGCAATCCGTTCTCCTGAGTATTCCAGGTTGCGGACATCGTTAAGTGCATCGAAATTCCGGATGGTGGTCATACCGTGTTTTTTGAACATCTTGGCATGCAGGTCGATGATGTCGCGGGGACACTGACTCAGCGCTACGACGTTGATACCACGGGCCAGGGTTTGCAGGGCGACGTTCGGACCGACTTCTTTTCTGAAACGGTCCATCATATCGAAAGCGGATTCTCCGCAATAAAAAAACAGGCTTTGAAAACGCGCGCCACCACCGGCTTCGATATTAGTAATTCCCGCATCGACGGAAGCCTTTACCGCAGGCATAAAGTCATCGGTAAATACCCTTGCACCAAAGACAGATTGGAAACCGTCTCTAAACGACGTGTCCATGAATTGAATAACCTTTTTACTCACCGTTCCTCTCCTCGCTTAGTTGTTAAATCTGACCCCCGCACAGCACGGGGGTAAGTACCTTCACGAAATTCATTTTAAAAAACAAGAAATGAATTACTAAGGTACTAATACTCGTTTGACCGAAAATTACAGCATTGCACAACCTGCTCTGCAGTGTTACACGTGTGAAAAACGTTCAACTTCATACGCTGCGACGGCCGCCGCGATCACGGCAATGTCCTCGTCGGCATTCTGGGTGTTAACCTCCTTAGCTTTTTTTCTGTTGAGCACCTGAAGTTCTCTATCCCTTCTGATTATATCCATCTCCCGAACAGCGGCTCCCCGAGTCAGATAAGCTACGAAGTTAATAAAGAAAATCATCAGACAGAGAAAAAGCATGACGGCTGTCATGCCAACGACCATAAGCTTCACACCTTCAAATATCATCGCGCCATTACCTCAGTACTGTTAAATGAATTGAATGGTAAAAAATAAAGGTCCCCAAACTACACCAAGAAAGGAATTGAATCAAAACAATTAATCGAATAAGAAAAACAAATGTTTCTGATAAAACGCGATTATTTGCTGATGGGGATAAATTTATTCAGAAAAAAAATCTATTTGGAAGCAGGGGGGAAATAATAGCTGACTGTACCACGATGAAGATATGCGGTACAGTTTTCAGGCGGGAATTATACTTCGTAAACAGCGTATTCCGTTTCTGCCCCAAGGAGAAGATCTATTTCACTCTGAATAGCCACACGTTCCTCGTTGTTCAACCATGCATTCCAGTCGTCCAGTGACCGCCAAGTGCTTATTACCATGCACTCATCTTTCCTATCTACCCTTTTCAGTGTCTCGCCGTAAATATATCCGGATTGGTTCAAAGTTAAACTGCGCAGTTTTTTCAGGAGAACAGTTAATGGAATAACTTTTTCCGATGAAACTTTTCTTTTAATAAAAATTTTAACAGTCATAAGCATCTCCTTTCTTTTTACAGATCCGAGTTATGCGGTCTTTCAGTGGCGACCGGTGAACGATTACTGTCTCGTTAACTTCAGAACCCTTATCCTTGATGAAGGATAACAAAAAACATTACGGCGACTTTTTGTTATCGTGAAGTAATTATAGTATGCATAAGTAAAATTGTAAAGTCAGGCTTTTATCTTTATTTTAAGAGAGTTATAATTCATAGTAAACAAAGGCGAGGTGATTCTTGATGTGCTTGCAGATGCCCCAGAGAGAAGGTAAAAGTACGCTGATATTATAAATGATTCCAGGGACGGAATTATGCCTTAAAAATCGAAAAACAACTTATCCGGAGAACAAATGAGCAATACAACAATACCGATAAATGAAAGAATTATCGTGGCCCTGGACGTAGATAGTCCCGAGCAGGCCAGGGATTTAGTCAAAAAATGTGAATCCCGTGTTTCGTTTTTCAAGGTGGGGCTGCAACTTTTCATGGGCAGCTGGTTCAATACCGTCGACTGGATAGTTGATCGCGGCCATAAAGTTATGTTGGATCTCAAGTTTTTTGACATTCCCGAGACAGTAAGGCTGGCAGTGGAACAGGTAAACAGCAGGGGCGTGAGTTTTGCCACCATTCACGGCAACGATCCGATAATTAGGGCGGCCGTGTCCGCCAGGGGCGACATGCGGCTACTGGCAGTGACGGTTTTGACAAGCTTCGGGGAAGAGGACATGCGGGCGATGGGAATGACCCAATCGGTTGAGGATCTTGTCTATTTCAGGGCGAAAAGAGCCCTGGAGCTGGGCTGCGACGGGGTAGTTTCCTCCGGGCTGGAAGCTGAAAAAATGCGGCGGGAGCTTGGCGAAAAACTGCTCATCGTCACCCCCGGTATCCGGCCGGGAGCCAATGTGCAGGATGACAGTGACGATCAGAAACGCATAGTAACCGCCGGTCTGGCCATCAGAAATGGCGCCAGCCATGTGGTGGTCGGTCGGCCGATTACCAGGGCGGCGGATCCGATACGGGTCATTGAACAGATGCAGCAGGAAATTATCGCCTCCTGCAAATAGGGATCGGAAAAAAGCTTAATTGCCGACACTATTAAGCGTTGGCTGCTTTTGCGGTTTGGTCCCGTCCTTCTTATTCGTTATCCGGACAGGGTGATAGTGAACGAAGACTCTGCGCATTGAGTCTATTTCCTCGATGAGCAGTTTTTCAACCCTAGTGGCGATCCGGTCGCCTTCGGCCACGGAGAGATCGGGGGAAACCCCGATGGTGATGTTGGCGACAATATAGAAGCCGAACCGGTGTCCATGGATTTCCTCCACATCGAGTACTTCATCCAGCTTTTCTAGTTTGCCGCGGATTTCCTCGGTAAGCTTTTTGCCGGGGAGGGTATTCATCAGGTCGGCGGCTGATTCACGGATGATCTGTATACCCGTGAGACAGATGATGATGGAGACTATTCCTCCGGCCAGAGGGTCGATCCAAAGGTATCCCAAACGGCCGAAAATAATGCCGATGGTGGCTGCCAGAGCCGAAAAAATATCGTTTCGATGATCCGCTGCAAGGGCCAGAAGAACGTTGTTGTTGGTTTGATTCCCCAGGCGAAAGGTCCAGAACGATAACCAGATTTTCAACAGGATGGTGAAAAATGCGATCCACAGGGCCAGCTGCGAGGCTCCGGTAAAATCGCTTGCCCCGCTGAGCAGATCGTAGACATTATCGATCGATGCCCAGAAAATGGAGATGGCAGTGGTTATCACAAAGGCTCCGACCACAACCGCGGCAATTGATTCCAGCCGGTCATGACCATAAGGATGTTCCTCGTCGGCAGGCTTGCCGGACAATTTCATGAAAATATTGACAACTATACCGTACGCCACATCCGAGGTGGAGTTTATGCCATCCGCCAGCAGTGCGGGACTATGGCCGAGGACACCCACACTGGTTTTGAGGATGGCCAGCAGCATATTCGCCGCCAGACCGACGTTTATCGCCAAAATGCTTTTTTTCTGTCGAAGACGCGTTGTCATATTTTTTTAAAGCTTTCCTTGCTCTCTTCCAGATGCCACTTTTCCTTAAGATAGGTAATTCCGGTGTGGTTGGTGAGATCAAGCTGAATAGGGGTGATGGAGACATTGCCTGAAACAAAGGTGTAGACATCGGTATCCTCCGCGGGATCGGGGGCTGCGGTGCCTCCTCCGATCCAGTAGTGTTTGATGCCCCGGGGGTCGAGGGTCTCGTGGATGGAATTTTCCCAAAGTCTTCTGCCCTGCCGGGTTACCCGGATCTTTTTATAAACACTGCCGCTGGGGACGTTGATATTGAGCAGGGTATTCTCGGGAAGAGAATTGCGCAGGATCTTTTCAGCCATGCAGGTGGCGATCTGCATGGCGGCACGAAAATCATACGGCAATTCTCCACCGACGGAGAGGGCCATTGACGGAACGCCGTACATGGTCCCCTCTATGGCTGCGGAGACTGTCCCCGAGTAAGAAATATCGTCTCCCAGATTAGTGCCGCCGTTAATGCCGGAGACGAGCAGATCCGGCGGGGACTTGAGAATTACCTTCAGTCCCAGGGCGACGCAGTCCGTGGGGGTGCCGTTCACCGTATAAAAATTCTCGTCCAGTTTATGGATTTTGAGGGGACGATTCATGGTGAGTGAATGCGAGACGGCCGAATTGTCCCGATCCGGTGCGATGACAATGGTCCGGCCGACCTCTTTCAGGGCCTGCTGCAGGGCTTGGATGCCGGGACTGTGGATGCCGTCGTCGTTGGTAATGAGTATTGTCTTCATAACTATAAATTATTCAAATCTTACAGTAGCTTCCGTTTGCACAATGTTCCAGAAAGACTGGACCAGGGGATTTCGTTTGTTTTTTGCGATGGTGCAGGCGGCGACATTGAATGGTTTGAGCCGAGGGAAGATTTCCAGGATCTCCACATCGTTTATGAGGCTGCTCTTTTCCAGGACCAAACGGGGAACGATCCCTACCCCGCAACCCATGCTGACCATGGCGATAATAGCTTCATTGCCTGAAACCTGGGAATATATATAAGGGCGAATTCCCTTGTCTGCAAACCACTTCTCCGCCCGTGTTCTGCTCAAGCCGTCGGCCGGCAGAATGACCGGAGTTTTTTCCCAGTCTATCGCCTCCCGGAAATAAATAATAGTTTCCGGGAAGAATTTCGGAAAAATAAATTCCAATGGTGTTTCCAGGAGTTCAATGAATTCCAGACCTTCCGGTTGGTGGTCAGGAAGGGCGGCGATTGAGATGTCTACCTCCCGTGATTGCAGTTTTTTTAGTGCTTTTGCCGCGTCTCCGGTTTGAACATGGATCATCACTTCCGGATGGGTGTTGCGAAATCTCCTAAAAATCCGCGGCAGGATCGAAAGAATCGCCGTGACCGAACAGTAGAGAGAGAGCTCTCCCCGAAGTACAGCATCACTTTTTAGATGGTTGCGGAACAAATGCCAGTTGCCTATGGTCTCTTCGCAATATTCCTTAAAGAGCATTCCTGCCTGGGTCAGATGCACCGTCCGGTTGTTTCGAAAAAAAAGCGGTTCGCCCACATCGTTTTCCAGCCGCTGAATGGTGCGGGTAAGGCCTGAGGGAGTGATGTTGCATTCCAGGCTGGTACGGCCAAAATGGAGAGTCGAGGCCAGATGTCTAAAGAGTTCGAGTTCCCTGATATTCATAGTTTGGATCTTTTATGATTGTTGCAAAATATGCAATACAGTATCACGAACAAATCACTTGACGCAACAGGAGTTTGTCAATATATCAGAAAGGGTATGATCACTAATCGGTAATGACTATGCCCGCAAAGCACGGGGATCAAGTACCTTTAGACAGATTGATTTCTTGTAATAAAACAAGAAATCAATCTGTAAGGACTAAAAAACAATAGAGATACAAGGAGATAAAAATGGGTTCGAATTATTTTAATACTCTACCGCTGCGTCGGCAGATAGCAGAATTGTCCAAGTGCCGCTTCATGGATGCATCCGAGTTCAGTGGTGTTGACTACCTGAAAGGAAAGAAGGTTGTCATTGTCGGCTGCGGCGCGCAGGGACTGAACCAGGGATTGAACCTTCGCGACAGCGGACTGGATGTGTCCTATGCCCTGCGGGAGGCTGCGATCAAGGAAAAACGCCAGTCCTGGAAAAACGCCACGGAAAATGATTTCACCGTCGGTTCTTATGAAGAACTCATTCCAAACGCCGATCTGGTCATCAACCTGACCCCCGACAAGCAGCACACCAACGTTGTTTCAACCGTGATGCCGCTTATGAAAAAAGGCGCCTGTCTCTCCTATTCCCACGGCTTTAATATCGTGGAAGAAGGAATGCGGATTCGCGATGACCTGACGGTTGTCATGGTCGCGCCAAAGGCACCCGGTACAGAAGTCCGGCAGGAATACAAACGCGGCTTCGGTGTTCCGACACTTATCGCGGTTCATGGCGAAAACGATCCGAACGGTGAAGGCTGGGACATTGCTAAAGCCTACTGCTGCGGGACCGGCGGGGATAAGGCCGGTGTCCTGGAATCCTCTTTTATCGCCGAGGTAAAATCGGACCTGATGGGCGAGCAGACCATCCTGTGCGGTATGTTGCAGACCGGTTCATTACTCTGCTTCGACAAGATGGTGGAAGAAGGTATCGATGCCGGATATGCTTCAAAGCTTGTCCAGTACGGCTGGGAAGTAGTTACCGAGTCCTTGAAACTAGGCGGCATCACCGCCATGATGGACAGGCTGTCTAATCCAGCAAAAATCAAGGCTTACCTGCTCGCCGAAGAACTGCGGACCATTCTGCAGCCGCTGTTTGAAAAGCATATGGATGATATCGCATCCGGCCATTTCTCCAAGACCATGATGGAAGACTGGGCAAATGACGATGCAAATCTGCTCAAATGGCGCAAGGAAACAGGTGAAACCCCCTTTGAGCAGGCGGTATCTTCCGACGTGGAAATCAGCGAACAGGAATATTACGATAAAGGCATCCTGATGATAGCCATGGTCAAAGCCGGGGTAGAACTGGCGTTCGATACCATGGTCGATTGCGGCATCAGGGAAGAGTCCGCTTACTATGAATCCCTGCATGAAACACCTCTTATCGCCAATACTATCGCCAGAAAGAAACTGTATGAGATGAATGTGGTCATCTCCGACACCGCGGAGTACGGCAACTATCTTTTTGCCAACAAGGCCGTGCCCCTGCTGCAGGAATTCATGAAGAGCATCGGTACCGATGTGATCGGTAATGGCCTTGATCCACAGGACAATGGGGTCGATAACCTTGATCTTATCCAGGTCAACGAGGCAATCCGATATACACCCATCGAGGCGGTCGGCGAAGAATTGCGTTCGCATATGAGTGCAATGAAACCGATTATGTAATTTCCGCTCGATCGGCTATTTCTGCCGTAAAGACTCAAACGGGGACCTAAAGTTAATTGACTTTCGGTCCCCGTTGTTATTTGCGGTAGTGTTTTATTGATTACCGTCCACCAGTGCAATCCGGGAGAAAGATTGAATTTTTCTTCGAAGCACTGAGGACTATTTTAAAAAAAATGAGCAACTGATAAACATTGTAGGATAATTGTAAGGGCAGGAAGGTACAGTCTGCAAAATAGCAACATCGATTGTTTGTTGAACAAATATATCGATGTGCTGATCACAAACGTGAACGGCACTAATGCCGGCAATCGACAACTGTAACCACTGTATTATGAAAAAGGAGATCCTATGAAAATTGTTCACTTGCTACTCGTCACTTTAGTTACCTGCACTATCGGTTTGTCAACTTTACCAGGAACTGCCTCTGCGGCATCAAATAAGAAAGAAGTAACTTCATCAACCCATGCCGCCAAAACAACAGTAAATACCAAGAAAGCACTTCCCCATGACGTCAATATAAATACTGCCGACAAGAAGCTCCTGGTCCGGCTTCCCGGTGTTGGTCCGGTGACCGCCGACTCAATTATTCAGTATCGTAAGGATAACGGGCAATTTAAAAGCATCGACGACCTGACCAAGGTTAAGGGAATCGGCTCGAAGACCCTGGCAAAACTGAAGCCCTGTCTCATGAAATTATAAAAGTAAATTAGAAAAAGCCGGTATTCAGCCGGAATCATCCACCGAGGGTGATTCCGGCTTTATTATTTATTGAAATCGTTCACCGGAAATAGCAAAACGCTCACATACCCCCAGACCTGTAAACATTCACCCGCACCCGATATGCGTATGAGATACAGGGGTAACGTATCTTACACATTGTATTTCTTGATGGCGTCGTAAAAACTCTTCATCTGCTTCGTTGCTGCAAATTTTCAATCATTACGACGTACCTTAGTACGCCGTAATGATTGAAAATTTGCGCGCCTTGCATATGAAGCTTTTTACTTAGCCATCTGAAATTTAAGGTTTTTACGAGCTTGTCTTTCTTTACTTCTTTGCATATGATTATCAAGAGACTGTTGCACAGTGCCGACGGTCTCAAAATTATCTGTATCGATTAGTGCTTTTACTGTGAATTATTGAAGGGAGATAACGGCATGCTGGCAAAAGATATAATGGAGCCGGTGACAACAAACTGGCTCAGACCTGAGCAGACGCTCCATGATGCTATCTGTACCATGCGAAAGACTACATGGACGGATGCATCCGTCAACGGTATGGTCGTTTTGGAAAACGGCATAAAACTCGTTGGCATTGTTTCGATCAAGGATGTTATCAGAGCGGTTATTCCCACCTACCTTGAGGATATTCTCGGGGGGTTTACCTGGGAAGGTATGCTTGAAGAACGTACCAAAAAGGTAGGCCATGTACTTGTCCGAGATATAATGTCCCCCCGGCCGATTACGATCGGACCTGATGATAAAGTTCTCCATTGTGCGGATCTGATGATTGAAAAAGATCTGCAGCGGCTGCCCGTGGTTGATAAATCGGGCAAGGTACTCGGGATGGTCCATATTCGTGATGTCTATTTGACTATTACGGATATAATGTGCAAGATTGGGGAGTGATAGATTATGGAGAGCGCTGTTGCCGTACATCACTTTCAAATGAATGCCTCTTTTTGGGCAGCCATAACCATCTTTGTAGTTGCCCTCGTCTTTATAATTTCAGAAAAAATTCATAAGACCGTAATCGCCATTTGCGGAGCCTCGTTGATGCTGGTGTTAAAAATTGTCGATCAGCACGAGGCTTTTCACCTTGAGGAATATGGCATTGACTGGAACGTCATCTTCCTGCTCATCAGCATGATGGTGATTATCAATCTCATGCGGCCCACCGGACTTTTTGAATATATAGCCATACGAAGCGCAAAATTGGGACGGGGCGAACCGGTCAGGATTATGATTATTTTCGCCCTCATTACCGCAGTTCTTTCCGCCTTGCTCGATAATGTCACTACCGTGTTGTTGATTGCTCCTGTGACTCTGCTCATTGCCGATGCGCTGCAGGTTGACCCTGTGCCCTATCTCATTGTCGAAGCCCTCAGTTCCAACATCGGCGGGACAGCCACACTCATCGGCGATCCGCCTAACATTATGATAGCCTCAAAGGCTAAATTCACCTTCCTTGATTTTCTTGTCCATCTGACCCCGGTGGTTATCATCATAATGATTGTTTTTCTCCTGATCATAAAACTCGTCTTCCGGCACCGGATGCAGACCAGAGAGGAACTGAAAGCCCGAATACTGGGGATGGATGAGAACGAAGCGATCATGGATGCATCAATGCTGAAGAAGTGCCTCGCGGTTTTAACCCTGGTTCTGATCGGATTTGTGCTGCATGGTAAACTTAACTATGAACCTGCGACGGTGGCACTTTTCGGCGCCGGTATTCTGCTGCTCATTTCGAAGACCCAGGAGCCGCATAAAATCCTCGCCGAGGTGGAATGGCCGGTTATTTTCTTTTTTATCGGGCTCTTCATCATGGTAGGCGGGGTAGTCAAGGTTGGATTTATCCGAATGATGTCCGTAGAGATGCTGAACCTGACCCATGGAAATATGTTTTCAACCTCCATGCTGATGTTGTGGTTTTCAGCCGTTGCCTCGGCGGTGGTTGATAATATTCCTTATGTCGCCACCATGAACCCGCTGGTGATCGATATGGCCCGTGAACTGTGGCCTAAGGATAGCGGGGTCGCCCTGCTGCAACACCATGAACTTATTCCAATCTGGTGGTCGCTTGCCCTTGGCGCCTGTCTGGGCGGCAATGGTTCTCCCATTGGCGCCTCCGCCAATGTAATTGTGGTGGGAATGGCTGAAAAAGCCGGCTATAAAATCAGTTTTTTACGATTTGTCGCCTACGGGCTGCCGATCACCGTTATTACAGTTTTAGTTTCCATGGCTTATATATGGCTTCGGTATTATATGTTTGGAGGGTAGCGGGAGTTGCTCGCGGGCCTGTGAAAAGATCGCCGACACCCCATTGCTCACGATACCTTACAATTTATTGGGGTATTTCAGATGAACCTGTTTGACCTTAGAACCTCAATCCTGTAAACTTCGGGAGATCGGACAGCAGCCGCTTATCAACTTTGACAGACTCGTAAAAACTTTAAATTTCAGGTGGCTAAGCAAAAAGCTTCATATACAGCAACGAAGCAGATGAAGAGTTCTTACGACGCCATCAAGTTTGTCCTACGACATTGTTACACATGGAGAAGACTATGGTCAGTTCACGTACCATCAGTTGCCTTATGTTGCAGCTTGTCCTCTTTCTTTCCGTTGCGCTCAGCGCCTGCAGTGAATCGGAATCCCCACCTGAAAAGTGTACCGATGCCCTTGGCTGTGTGACGATTGCTCCTGAAGCATCCGTTAAAATTGGTGTCATGCAGACATTGAGCGGCGAGGTGGCACCTTTGGGGCTGGCGCAGCTCAGAGGGTTGGAATTGGCTCTTGACAAGAGAAAAGACTCTCTTCTCGGCCATCCTGTCGTTTTGCAGGTTGAAGATACAGGCTGCACGGCAGAAGGAGGGGCTACAGCCGCTTTAAAAATCATTGCGGATCCACAGACCGTAGCCATTTTCGGTTCGACCTGTTCCTGTGCCGCGGCTGCGGCCTCCAAAGCTATGTCTGAAGCAGGGTTAGTGATGATTTCGGGTAATAATTCCGCTTCCTTTCTTACCTCTGTTGCCGGAAAGGCGGCGCCTGGTTGGCACTCCGGTTTTTTTCGCACAATGCCGAATGAGGAAAATGGCGGCAAAGCCGCTGCAAGGTATGCCTATCAAAACCTCGGCTTGCAGAGAGCCGCCACTATCAACGACAATGACCTCTATAGCAAAGGCCTGGTCGAGAGTTTCCAAAAGGCTTTTACGGAGTTGGGCGGAGAGATTGTACTCAACACCGCAATCAGTAAAGGAGAAAAGGAGATGGTGCCGGTGCTGACCGCTGTTATTAACTCTGACGCCCAGTTGGTATTCTTCCCTTTATTCCAGCCCGAGGGGAGTTATTTCCTCCGGCAGGTCCGGGCCATACCCGAACTTAACAACATGCTGTTGATAGCCGGTGGTGTGCTAATCGAAAAAGAATTTCTCGATGAAATGGGAGAACTTGCCAAAGGAATGTATTTTGTCAGTCCCGATTGTCCGCACGGGAAGGCTACAGCAAGACTTACTGTTGCCTATGAAAGAAGATTTAAGGAAAAACCGACGGTAAATTACTATCTGTATGGTGTAGATGCGGCGAATCTTCTTTTTAATGCAATTGAGCAGGTCGCAATCCGGAGAAAAGACGGGACAATTTTTATCGGCCGCAAGGCGTTGCGGGATGCACTCTATGCAACTACCGGTTTTAAAGGGGTTACCGGAATTCTTAATTGCAATCGATTTGGCGATTGTGCCCGATCTTCCTTTAATATCCTGCGTCTGGACGATCTTTCCCGTGGAATCGATGGATTGCAATCCAACATAGTGTTTTCTTACTGAAATAAAGCATCTCCCATGGGATCTTATCAAGAGATACCGCGTTTGGTTCAGTAAACCTGATCTCAATTTGCAGTAAAGGAGACGGTGAATATGAAAATTGGCGGGCATAAATGGAGCAGGTTGGGAATTACCGGAAAATTCAGCCTGGCCTTCACTTTGATGCTGGCTTTTCAGATTCTCGTCACCGCAACCGGTTCTCTTTCGCTTGTGTATATCGGCAAGGCTGAACAGAGAATCAGAAAAAGCTCGGCGATAGAGCAGCTCGTCCTGAAAATGGATCGAGGCCTGGAGAAGGCGCGCCGCCTACAGGGGAAATTCTTTCTTGAATACCAGACCATTGGTTTGCAGGCTGCCCATGAAGCGTACGCAAAGCCCTCTGTGAGCGAGATTGCCATAGTCATCATGCTGAGCAGTAAGCTGAAAAAACTTCTTTTTGAATCAACTGCATCTAATCTGGCAGAAATAAACCGGGCAGATGTCAATCTTTATCTATCACTGGCGGAACGTTTTGCCGAGACTTCAGTTGAAGCCGTGGAGTTGATCGCCAAGCGGGCCGCCCCCGAGAAGGGAGTGGAAGCACGGTTAAAGACTGTTTCCCGCATGCTGGAGATACAAATACAATCCTATCCCAAATTATGGTCAACCTTTGTCCAAGCCGATTCCTCATATAAAGAGTACCTGGCAAATCGCCAGCGTTTTGTCATGCAGTCCGCCTTAAATGTTTTGGATGAATTGCGACCGGCTATTGCATCGACGCCTTCGCTTACCGAGGAAAAGAAAACGTCAATTCTTGATTTAATCGATACATTTCAAAAACTGGCCACCAACCTGCTTGACATTGACTCTGAGATCAGAGGCAAACTCCGCGATTTCAATCTGCAGGAACAGACGGTGTCTCCTTTGTCCCAGAAACTTATAGATCTGACTCAGAAAGAAGTCGAACTTGCCGAGCAGCAGATCGATCATGTCCATCGAGTGTCAGGTTTCATTATGCTGACCACCAGTCTGTTCGCAGCTTTCGCCGTACTCTATATCGCCTGGTTGATGCATAACAGTATCACGAAAAATGTTCTTCGATTAAGTGCGGCAGCCGGGAAATTCAGCAATGGCAGGCTAGATGTTCGTGTACGGGAAAAAGGTCAGGACGAACTGGGGCAGCTAGGGAGAATCTTTAATAAAATGGCTGCACGGCTGCAGGACCTGGTAGAAAATCTGGAAAAAAAGGTGGAGCAGCGCACTGCGGCGCTCTCTGCAAGTGAACAGCAATTTCGTCATCTCGTCAATGATCTGCCGAAGATAGCGGTGCAGGGATATGACAGTGAACGAGAGATCGTCTATTGGAACCATACCAGTGAAACGCTCTACGGGTACAATAAAGCAGAAGCCATAGGCAGAAAGATTGAAGAGCTGATCATTCCCGACCAGATGAAAGATCACTTCATCCATGGCATCCGGAAATGGCATACCGAGGATATTGCCATTCCGGCTTCGGAAATAACCCTGCAGAACAAAGACGGCGGCAATGTGGCGGTCTATTCTTCCCATGTCATGTTGACTAACTACCTGGGTGAAAAAACCATGTACAGCGTGGATATCGATCTTACCGAGCTGAGACTGGCCCAGGAGGAGGGCAGGAAAAGCGAATTCTTTTACCGTCAGCTGTTTGCTCACTCCACCAGCGGTGTCGCCGTGTACGATGCAACCGAGGATGGCATGGATTTTATTTTTAAAGATGTCAACCAGGCCGGAGAGAAAATCGACCGGATCAGCCGTGAAAAGGTAATAGGACACAGCGTCAGCGAATTATTTCCGGGCATCAAAGAGTTCGGCCTGCTGGACGTGTTTCGCAAAGTCTGGCGAACAGGGGAACCTGAGTACCATCCTATCTCCTACTACAAAGATGGTCGGGTGGAAGGCTGGCGCGAGAACAGGGTCTATAAGATGCCATCAGGCGAGATAGTATCTGTTTTTGATGATATCACTTCCCAAAAACAGGCTGAACGGGAAAGGCAAGCCATGGAACACAGGCTGCAGCGTGCCCAGAAGATGGAGGCAATCGGCCTGCTTGCAGGGAGTGTGGCACATGACCTGAACAATATCCTGTCGGCAATTGTCGGTTATCCGGAACTTCTGCTTCTTGATTTACCCAAAGACAGTAAAATGCGACAGCCGCTGGAAGCGACAAAAGAAGCGGGCGAACGGGCTACAGCCGTTGTTGCAGACCTTCTTACCGTCGCACGTGGTGTTGCCAGTGTAAAAGTCCCGAAAGATCTTAATATCCTGGTTCGGGAGTACCTGGAATCGCCGGAATTTCTCAGGCTGAAAACCCATCATCCGGATGTTCAATTCAACCACCAACTCGGCCCCACTCTCCCGGCCATTTTATGCTCTCCGGTTCATGTGAAGAAAAGCATCATGAATCTGGTAACCAATGGAGCAGAGGCTATAGAAGAGGCGGGAACCGTAACTCTTTCCACCAGAAGCGATACGCCGAAACCAAAGTGGGCAAAGGCCCATGGTCTGGAACCAAAGGAATATGTGGTTTTGAACATTACAGACACCGGCAGCGGCATTGAGGACAAGGATCTTGAACATATCTTTGAACCATTCTACACCAAAAAGGTGATGGGGCATCAAAGTGGTACAGGACTGGGACTTTCAGTTGTCTGGAACGCCATGCAGGACCATAATGGAGCGGTGGTGGTTTCCAGAGGTGACGGTGCCACTACTTTTGAACTGTATTTTCCGGCGACCCATGAAATAATTGCCGCCCGCAACAAAGGAGTCCATGAGAAGCATATTCAGGGCCGGGGAGAAAAAATTCTTGTGGTGGACGACGAGCCGCAGCAGCGAAATCTTGCCGGGAAGATGCTTGAACTCTTAGGTTACGAAGTTGTTTGTGCGGAGTCGGGGGAAAAGGCAGTCGCCTATTTGCAGGATCATCAGGTCGATCTGGTGCTGCTTGATATGTTGATGGATCCCGGCATGAACGGCCGCCAGGCGTATGAACGGATGATTAAATTACATCCGGGTCAAAAAGCTATTATTGCCAGCGGTTTTTCTGAGAGTGACGAGGTGAAGACGGCTCTTGCCATGGGAGCCGGTGGCTTTATTCAAAAACCGTATTCAATTGATCAACTTGGTCAAGCGATCATAGCAGCGCTCTACGCATGACAGAGGAAAATCATCTGCCGGACTGCAGGCCGACGGGATGTAGGGGCGGGTTCCGCCCGTCTATGCACGGCAGTCTGATCGTGCGCACACGGAGTGCTGGTGAACGATTATAAAATATGATTGAAATGATCCGCTAAACACGCTAGGATCGCCGAATTGCGGCTTTGATGATTGTATTCAATGCATATCCGGTTCATACCCGATCTTCGAACCCTTTTTAGCGTCTACCTCTTGATAACTTTATATTCTGTTCTCTACAATTTTGCCTGGTATCTGGCACTTCCTTTCCTGAAACGTTCGCCACGAGTCGGACTCGGCTGGCGGCAGCGAACCCTAAAGGACATCGCCGCGGGGCCGTTTGATCTTTGGATACAGGCGGCATCCGGCGGAGAGTCAATGTTGACCAATATGGTGCTGGAAAATCTCGTCACCATGCTGCCCAATGATAAAAAACTCAGGATTTTGGTTACTTCCGGAACCCGGCAGGGGGTTGACATTTTGGGTAAAGGGCAGATGCGGCGAGCTTCCGACAGTAATTTAGATATCGCTGTGGCTTATTTCCCCTTTGATGCACCGTATCTGATGGAAAAAGCCTTTAGCCGGTTCGCGCCAAGATTGGCGATAATTGTTGAAACCGAGTTGTGGCCGGGATTTTTGATACAGGCAAAAAAGAGCAATGTTCCGGTCCTGCTCATCAACGGCAGGATGTCGGTCAAAAGTTACGGATTCTATAAATATTTCGCTGGTTTTTTTCAAAAATACGGCCCGGCAAAGGTGTTAGCCATTGCCCCGACTGACGGCGAAAGGTTTTCACGGATAGTCGGCCCCGAGAAAGTCAATCTGATCCATAATATTAAATTTGACCGAATCGAGCCGCGACACGATATACCGGAGAACAACCAGCTTGCCTCCCTTCTGCCGGAGAACCGGCCCTTCCTGCTGCTTGGTTCCATCCGCAGGGAAGAAGAGGCCAAGGTTCTCACCACAATAACCAAGATTCTCGCCGCACGGCCTGATGTAACCATAGGTCTTTTTCCCAAGCATATCGAGCGGGCTGATCATTGGCTGCAGCTGTTGGCAGGATTACAAATCTCCGCGGTCAAACGCTCGGAGATCACCGTTCGTCAATCCCCCGGATCAGTTGTTGTCTGGGATGTTTTCGGCGAACTTGCCGGAGCGTATGCGTTGGCCGGTGCCGCTTTTGTCGGGGGCTCGCTTGAAAATTTGGGTGGTCAGAATTTTCTTGAACCGTTAGTATTCGGACTGAAGCCGGTCATTGGTCCGTATTGGAAAAATTTTGCCTGGGTTGGTCGGGAAATTATCGCATCGGGCCTGGTTCAGGAAGTTACCGATGAAAACGAGCTGGCGACCGCCTTACTCGACGCACTTGAGCGTAAAGTTGCTAAAGATGAAGTAATCAGGCAGGTCCAGACGTTCTTCGAACCACGTAAAGGCGGCACACAACAGGTGTGCCGACAAATTATCGATACATTGGAAGATCAGGGAAAGAGAGAGTATGAGCACATTACCGCCTAGCTATGCCATTATTCCGGCCAGATATCAGTCACATCGTTTCCCTGGAAAACCCCTGGCCGATATCCTGGGTAAACCAATGTTCTACTGGGTTTATGAACGTGCGGCCAGTTGCCCCTTGCTGAAAAAAGTCTGTCTTGCCACGGATGATCAACGCATTTATGACGCGGCAAAAAAATTCGATGTTCCGGTGGTGATGACCGATCCCAATCATCCCAGCGGCTCGGACAGGATCAGGGAAGCAGCAGAGATACTCGGGCTGGAGGATGAAGCGGTAATCGTCAATATCCAGGGGGATGAACCTGCCCTTGACCCTGAAATGCCCAGAAAACTTATCGAACCTTTTGCCGATCCAAATATCCAGGTCACCACCCTGGCCCGGCTCATCGATGCCAAACAGGCTGAAAATACCGATCGCGTAAAAATAGTGCGGTCCGATAGAGGCTTTGCGCTCTATTTTTCAAGGGCAAAAATCCCCCACATCCGCGATATTGATCAGACCGACACCGACTATCTGCTGCATATCGGTTTATATGCCTACCGGCTTTCCACCCTCAGAACCTTCACTTCCCTCCCTCCAAGCCCCTTGGAACAGATAGAAAAACTCGAACAATTGCGCTTTCTTGAAGCAGGCATCGGCATATACGTCGTGATGACCAGCTACCAGGGATTCGGGGTTGACCGGCCGGAAGATCTTGAAATGATCACCCGGCAGCTTCAGAGCAGTTGAGAAGATCGGGTTTAGAACCAGCCATTACTTGTCCTTCCTCCAGCTTGTGCACCTTCCTGCGCATTTGAACTTTTGTAGGTTGGAAGCTATGCAGGCATTTTGCTATCCCAAGTGAACGGTTATCAAACTTTGTTTTTATTTTGAGAAATTCTCACTATAAATAACAAATTCTTACGCTCCCTCCCTTTCTTTTTTCTGCCCGAAACTTGATGTTTAGCAATTTCTATGCTGTAGTTAAGTATAATTGATAATCTCGTAAAAACCTAAAATTCCAGATGGCTAAGTAAAAGGATTCATATGCTAGGCGCGCAAAATATCTATCATATCGGCGTACTAGAGTACGTCGAAATGATAGAAATTTTGCAGCAACGACGCAGATGAAGAGTTTTTACGACGCCATCATGATTGATTTGAAATCGAACCATAAGAAGTGGTTCGATTTCACTCTCTTAATGGAAAGCAGGTCGTGTATAACAAAATTTTTTTATGGGTTCATTATGACTATCTCTAAGAAAATTCTCTTGGCCACTTTGCCGTTTTTCCTGGTATTTGGATTGGTACTTTTCTTCTTTAGTATCAGGAGTGTTGAAAAACAGGGAGAGCAAAGTCTGGAAATTATTCATTCGACATTGCTCAACGCTAAAAAGGAAAAATTGACGGATCTGGTCCGTAATACCTTCGAGATTCTCCGGTCACAATATCAGATCGCCCATGATCCGGAGAAAATTGCCAAGGCGTATGAAAACCAGCTTGAATCAGTCGTCAATTTAGCCTTTTCATCTATCCAGGCTATCTACGATGAAGAAGGTCTCTCGATTGAAGAAAAAAAGGCTGAGGCGCTGAAGGTGATCAAAGCTATGCGGTATGCCGGGGACAATTATCTCTGGATCAACGACATGCAGGCGGTGATGGTTATGCATCCGATGAAGCCTGCTCTTGACGGAAAAAACCTGAAAGATTTTAAAGATCCGAACGGCAAACGCCTTTTTGCGGAGATGGTCAGTGTCTGCCGGAACGACGGCCAGGGTTTCGTCGATTATATGTGGCCAAAGCCCGGAGAGGAAAAACCTGTCGCCAAACTTTCCTTTGTCCGGCTGTTCAAACCCTGGAACTGGGTGATCGGCACTGGTGTATATCTCGAAACGGCCGAGAAACGATTCAAGGAAGAAGCGAAAACAGAGATAGGCAAACTTCGCTTTGGTCCCGATGGCAAGGATTATTTTTTCATAATCGATACCGAAGCCAATATGGTTATGCATCCGATCAAACCAACGCTGAATAACACTTCCATGAAAGATTTTCGTGATCCGCATGGGAAGGCTCTGTTTGCGGAAATGGTTCAAGTCGGTAAGGAACACGGGCATGGTTTCGTAGACTATTTATGGCCGAAACCGGGCGAGGATAAGCCGGTTGCTAAACTTTCCTATGTACAGCTGTTCGAGAAATGGGGCTGGATAGTCGGCACCGGGATCTATATCGATGATATCGACAAGGCCATGGCCGTACAGGAAAAGGGGGTCCACACCATTCTTGAGCGGCAGAAAATTCTTATATCCTCGATTGTTGCGGCTATGATGCTTTTCCTGAGCGGTCTGATCAGCTACTTGGCCACCCGAATTACCAGGCCGATCCGCGAAACCGATGCTTTTTTTCGCGATATCTCGGAGGGTGAGGGAGATCTGACCCGGCGTTTGCGTGTGCAGAGCAAGGACGAACTTGGCGATATGGCCGGCTCCTTCAATACTTTTGCCGACAAACTTCAGGGAATGGTCGGTTACATTGCTGGAGAATCGGTGGCGATAAATAAATCGTCCGGTGCCTTGAACAACATATCCGAAGGCTTGACCTCAGTTGCGGAGGACACCTTGCAGCAATCGACTTCAGTGGCTTCAGCCGTTGAAGAGATGTCCACCAATATGCATCTGGTCGCCTCCTCAATGGAAGATGCCGCGGCCAATGTCAATGCCGTTGCCTCGGCCATTGAAGAAATGACTTCCACTATCAATGAGATCGCCGAAACTTCGGAAAAAGCGCGAACGGTTACAGATAAAGCCGTAAATCAGTCGGCTCACGCCTCGGTGAGTGTAGGTGAACTCGGTACCGCCGCTAAAGAGATCACCAAGGTACTTGAAACAATAGCGGAGATTTCCCAACAGGTCGATCTGCTGGCGTTGAATGCCACCATCGAGGCCGCACGGGCAGGCGATGCAGGGAAAGGTTTTGCCGTCGTCGCCGGTGAAATAAAAGATTTGGCCAAACAGACCGCCGATGCCACTGATCAGATCAAGGAGCGTATCGAGTCCATTCAGGCATCTACCAAGGCAACCATCTCAGTCATCGCCGATATCGGCAAGGTGGTGGGTGAAAACAGTGAGATAGTGAACACCATTGCAACCGCCGTTGAAGAACAATCGGTGACGGCCAGGGAGATTTCCGAAAATGTTGCACAAATATCCATGGCCATTCAGGAGGTTAATACGAATGTTTCCGAGAGTTCGACGGTATCGCAAATGGTAGCTCAACAGATTACCGGGATAACACAATCAAGCCGGGATATGAACGACAATGCGCAACAGGTCGATGAAAATTCCAAATCCTTGAACTCTCTGGCCCAATCGCTTGATAAACTGGTATCGAGTTACAAAATTAAGTAGCCGGATCGCAGTTAAACGTTTACAGGTCGGGAGTTATGCGAACATTTCGCTGCTCCCGGTGAAATGGTTACCGCAAACAGGATCACTTTTGTTACAGTGCAGATGTAAACAGGATTGCTTGACATCCAGGTATCTATCGGCTAGGCTTAATGGGTGGTGACGACGATTTTCAACCTGGAAGGCCTGCAAAGATACATGCAGAGCTGTTGAAAGCATCCTCGAGAGGCGCAGCCATGAAGAAGTTTGTTATCGCAGCGATGCTCGTGAGTATAGGCATTATTCTCGCCTTTCCGCTGTTCAGCATGACCTACTATACCATGGTGCGGACATCGACTCCTGAGTTCTGCGCCATCTGCCATGAAATCCAGCCGGCCGTGGTGGCCTGGCGTTCTTCGACCCATGTCAACAACGCCCAGGGATTCGTTGCCGACTGCATGGACTGCCACCTGCCGCCCCCCTATAAGACCTTTGACTTTTTCTACGCCAAAGCGCTGCACGGCGCCAGGGACGTGTTCGGCCACTTTTTCGGCGGGACCTATATTCGCCGGGAAAATCGTGAGGCAGCCTATGCTTCGTTTGACAACGGCCCATGCCTGAAATGCCACCGGAACCTATTGCACATGCCCCGCAAGCGTGGCGCAATGCTCGCCCATCGCACTGTGCTCTACCCGCGGCAGGGATATGAGAAAAAATGTGTGGACTGCCACTGGGACCTGGTCCACAACGATCAAGCAACCATCGCTTTCAAGCAGTATCGTAACGTGCCGTACCAGGCGAAAGGTTTGAGAAGCCTCTGACCTGATCTCACGTAACCGTTCATCCAGTGCTCCAGGTTCGTCTCCAAGCAGGTCTCCGGGCTTGTAGGGGCGGGTTCCAAACCCGCCCTTCTATGAGAGAGGACTGATCGGATGAAAATGGGGTGCTGATGAACGGTTACAGACCCGGGTTATGCCATCTTTTGATGTGAGCCGGGGAACGGTTACGAATTCACCATTAAATCGAGGTAAGTGGTCCATCCGGATTACCGGCGGGTTTTGTGTTCGCCTGCCAACAAAAAGGAGAATGAAAAGGAGTGAAGCCATGAAGCACACCATCGGGATCATCCTGTCGGTTCTGCTCCTCGTTGGAGTGAACCTGAGTAGGGCCGGAGCGGCAGATCAAGCCCAACCCAATTTTGCCAAAGTCAAGGCGTTCCGTATCGAACGCAGCATGCCGCCGGCGGCTGTCGCCTGTATCGAATGTCATAAAGTCATAAGTCCGGGTATTTTTGGAGATTGGGCGGCAAGCCGGCACGCGGATGCCAATATCACCTGCCTGGATTGTCATCTGGCCGAGGCCGGAGATCAGGATGTGGCCAAGAATCATTTTGCCGTCTATACCCGAAGCGATTTACCTTACGGCGAGCAAAAGTATAAAGTTCCCGTGGTCACGATTGTTACTCCCAAGGATTGCTCCCGGTGCCACCCCGATGAGGTGATTCAATACAATCGCAGCAAACATGCCAATACCTTGGAGATATTATGGAAGTTCGACCCTTGGCTGGTTAAGGGCATGACCTCGGAGAATGAACGGAAAGTCGGCTGTTATCATTGCCATGGTACTGTGATCTCCATCGATGAGAAGGGCAATCTGGATCCGGCCACCTGGCCGAATGTCGGAGTTGGTCGCCTGAACCTGGACGGCAGCAAGGGATCGTGCACTTCCTGTCATACCCGTCATCGTTTTTCGGTGGCCGAGGCACGCAAGCCCGAAGCCTGCGACTCCTGTCATCTGGGGCCGGACCACCCGCAGATCGAGATATACGAGGAGTCCAAGCACGGTACTCTCTACCATGCCTATAAGGATCAGACCAACTTCGATGCCGCGCCGGGAACCTGGACACCGGGTGTTGACTACCGGGCTCCAACCTGTGCAGCTTGTCACATGAGCGGGTCTGGTAAGGTGGAGGGAACCCATGACGTCACCGAACGTATCTCCTGGGAGACCCAGGCACCGCTAACCATTCGCCCCTCTGAATTCAAGCCGTTCCCGGCCGGTACCGACTGGAAGGTGGAACGGGAAAAAATGAAAAATATCTGCCGCAACTGTCACGGCGATAGCTGGATCGAGGACTTCTACCAGGGTTACGATAAGGCAGTGGAGGAGTATAACGAAGTGTATTACAAACCGGCCAGGAAAATGCTCGACACCCTCTATGAGAAGAAATTACTCGACAAGACTAAATATTTCGACGAGCATCTCGAGCTTGTATTTTACGAGCTGTGGCATCATGAAGGGCGGCGAGCCCGCATGGGTACCATGATGATGGCGCCGGATTACGCCTGGTGGCACGGCTTTTATGAATTAAAGGCCCATTCCAACTCATTCATGGAGGAGGCGAATCAACTGCTGAACTCCGGCCGGAAGGCATATATCTATCCCAATTATCCCAATGCTACAGGAGATACCAAGCCTCCTGCCGGGGTCTTCAAGGAGAAATAGAAGGTTGAACAACCGGGGATCAGATTTGTTTCTCCGGTTGTGCAGGTGATTTCGGGGCCTTCTGGTGATCCCGCTCCAGATGGAAGTTAATCCAGGAAGAGGTGTCTTTGAGCTCCCAGAGGCGGGGCGGCACAAACTCGCAGGCGAGTTTTTCCGCCTCTCCATGACATTTCATTCTCCGGTAGGCTCGAACCCAGACACAGGGTTTATCGGTATTTACCTCACAAAAACCATTGTTGCTGCCGCCGCAAGCGCCGTTTCGAGTGTGCTTCGGGCAGCCTGATTCCGGACAGAGAAAGCCCACATGCTGAATGCCGCAATCTCCGCATCCTTTACAGGAGAGCATCAGCTTCTTAAAGGGATCTTCCAGAAAGGCCTTTAACAGCCAGGACGCCTTGTGTTTCTCAAGGGAGCTGGAAATTCTTTTGTACATCGGGGCAAGAGATGCCCGTTTGTCGAAGAAGAGATCATGCGCGGCACGCAGGAACATATAGTGGACATTTTCCCTGAGTTTGATCTTTATTGCATCTTTTCCGGCAAGAACGGCTTTGGGAGCCGCCAGTTGTTTATACAGATAAAATCGATTGGGTTCGTTCTCGCGAAATTCCTCAACATAGTCCTGCCAGTTGTGTTCGATTTCCGACATCCGGTCGAGAATTCTGCCGACAGTTTCGAAATTGTCGTGGATTCCGCCGAGATGGATGCCGTTATAGCCGATACCCTTTAAGATAACACCCAGCCGCGCGGTGCGCTCGATGGCGTGTTGCATCCCTTCGCCCGGAGTTTCCCATTCCTGCATGATCGTATCAAAGAGTTTTTTCGTGACATGGACACCGGGAATCCTGCCGGCGTGCATCGGCCTGGCGGATCGCTTATCCAGGAGATAGAGCGAGGCAAGGACGGGGGTATCGATATTTTTGTCTTTTTTATAGAGCAACAGTTCTTCATATTTATCGATATCGTAGCCGAGCTGGGTGATGGCAAAAGATGCGCCGGCCTCAAATTTCCGTTCCATTTTCTTGTACTGGATCCATGCTTCGGCTTCGGTGTACTTAAACGGCGAAACGGCACAACCCGTGACGAATATACTGGAATGGCCGGTTTTTATAAGTCGTCTGTTGAGATCATTCAGCATGGAGGTGAGGATGACCGAATCGAAGTCGAAGACCGGTGAGCCCGCGCCGCCGAAGCCCTTGCCTGAGTAGTCGCCGGTTAGGGCCAGAATATTTTTCATGCCCATGCGGGCAAGCTGCAGCGCCCGGCTTTCCATGCCGACACGATTGGTATCGCGGCAGGTGAAATGGACAATAACGTCCATTCCGGCGTTGAGGATCTCATAACCCAGTGCATCGGGGCTGAGGGCCGGATTGCCTCCCGGATTATCCGTTATCGAAACAGCAGTGATTCTTCCATCCGTACTGGCATCCTTGGATATGCCGGTAATTGTGTCAATCGTTCTACCGCTCGATTCACGTCCGGGAACCAGTTCGAGGGTTACGACAAATTTATCCGGAGTTGATATGTCATCATTAAAATTACGAATCACGGAACCGTCTCCTTGTTGAACTGCACAGACAGCGCTGAATTTCCTCACCCCCGTCTGAAATAGAGGTATACCTGTTTGTGGTATGCGCCACTTGAAATAACCTATCCTGTTGATGAATCATTTTTTTTGAACTCGTCACTCCTTTTTTCGTTGGGTAATGACGAGAATGATTCCTAATGCATACATTTAATATACATTAATATCCGAGAAAGTACATAGAATTACGTAAAAATATGAAAATTAAATTTCGATGATTTCCTGATAGGAGCGTTCATGAAATTTGATGATGAGCAGACAAAAGGAGAAGTTCCTGAGGTTACAATATCTTACAATGTGGTACTGAAACAATGTGAGAGAAATCCTGACTAAAATATGATCTTTTGAGGAGGGTTGAGTGCTGAGCGTGGCGGCCTGATCGCTTGACTAAAATTCTTCATACCCTTGAGCGTAGAGCAGCGCAGTGAGATCTCCGTAGAGAATACTGTTATCTATCCGCTCTTTCAAAAATGATTTGGGATGAAAACCAACCCCCAGCCCGGCAGCACGTATCATGGATAGATCATTAGCTCCGTCGCCTATGGCCAGAATATCTGAAACATCAAAGTGGTAGAGTGCCTGGTAATGCTGGAGAAAGGAGAGCTTGGCATGATGGTCGAGAATGGGCTCGCCCACTTTGCCTGTCAAGCGTCCCTGCAGGATTTCCAGGGTGTTGCCGTGACTGGCATGAAACCCTAGTTGTGCCGCCACCGGTTCGGTAAAACAGCTAAATGCACCGGAAACCAAGATGCATCGGGCTCCGTGCCGCCGCATTGTACCAACCAGGAGTTCGGCACCGGGCATAGGTTGTATGGCTGCAAGGGTGGCCTGCAACGCACTTTCCGGAAGATCTCTCAATATCGCTACCCTTTCCTGCAAGGCGGCCTGAAAATTCAATTTTCCCTGCATGGTCTGTTCGGTAATCGTAGAGATCTGTTCTTTCAAGCCACACTGCGCGGCAAGTTCGTCAAGGGTTTCGCCTATCACCATGGTATTATCCATATCGGCGATGAGCAGCATTTTTTTCCTTTTGTGGTTGTCGGACAGGATGAAGAAATCGATCCGATCCTCAGCTAAAATTGATTCCAGCTCCCTGCGTACAGGTTCAGCCGGCCGATCGGATAATCGTAACTCGGCAGCCTTGCCGTAACGCAGCCAGTGTCTTCCCAAGACCTGCATGGGAAGGCTGTTTTCCACCTCTCTCAAGTGCGTATCCAGCAGAGGTCTTTCGTTGTCGGACGAAACCAGGATAAGGATAAAGTTCATAGTGTCCGGAAAATCGATTTATCGTTTGCGTAATGCCTGTCTAAGCCACTTCCAGGGGAATAACATCGATACATGCTGCCGGTAACGCCTATAAGCATCACCATATTGAGTGACAATTTTCCGCTCTTCAAGCATTGTTCCGATCACCAGATAGATGCTCAGGATACAGAACGCAAGAAAGACAGGTAAGGTGTACCTGGGTAATATTGACCAGAGGAACAGAAGGGAACCAAAATACCACGGATGCCGGGTAATACCAAAAACGCCGGTTTCGCTGAACCCTTCATTGTCGCTGAGTAGAAGGTGTTCCTCTCCGGTTCGTAGCTGTTTTATCCCGAGAAAATACCCCAGATCATATTTCCCGGCTCCTCCGATAAACAGCAAAAGAGCGGCGATAAAGAGAAGAATACGAACAGCGCCGGCATAGCCTCCCCACTCCATTATCACCTGACCATCAGCTGCTCGGGTGGCGACAATCAATGGCAGTACGGTTACCAGGGACAAACCGTTATAAAGCAGGCGATAAAAGCGGGTGAGGCCGGGGAACTGGTTTTTAATCAAGCCGGAAACAGAGGTATCAATCAGCAGAGAATGAATAAAACACCAGCTTATCCAGAGAACGCATAGCATAACGATGTTCATGAATCTTCTCTCGATGCTTTTAGGAAACAATAAACAATCTGGTTACTTCTGAATTTCAACTACTGCTATCCAGGAGACAGATTCATTTTCACTGAAAAGCGTGAAAAAAAATCAGTCCCCTCTGTCCTTTTTTGCCAATCAGATAATTCCCGCACAGCACGGGGACTCTCTTTAGTGCCCATGCTGTGTGGGTATAAGTACCTTCACGACATTCTTTCCCAAAATACCGGAAAAGAATTTCTAAGGTATTAAAACCTCCATCTAACAGCATATTCACAAAAATATAACATGCACCTTCAATTGTACATGAAATCTCAATCAGCACAGGGAGGAATCTGAAAAGTAACCAACTCCTGGACTTCCTGGAAAAAACAGAATCGGAATATCTCTGAATACCTCTATCTGAATTGATGACCTGCTCCTGTACCTCAACCGTTGGTATAACCAGATCCGTACCCGTCGAGGCAAAGAGGCACAGAAACCGCTCAATTCGAGGAATTATATCTCTTTTGACAATTCGGGCGAACTCCTGCAAAGTAAGAACGGCTTCATTTCACTCATTCAAGAACTGATAAACTCGTAAAAACCTTGAATTACAAATGGCTAAGTAAAAAACTTCACATGCTAGGCGCGCAAATTTTCTATCATTTCGGCGTACTAGAGTACGTCGTAATGATAGAAAATTTGCAGCAACGACGCAGATGAAGAGTTTTTACGACGCCATCAAGAACTGCATTCCAGGTAAGGCGGCGCAACCAATGAGAATGGCTGTTTATTTCGTACCCCATAGTTGTCCTTCGCTTATGAAGGCGGCTGCACAGTGGCTTGGCGGAAAAGAAGTCAATATTGCCTCCATCCCGGCTACTGAGCTTGATACTCTCCTTCAGGCTCCCAACCATTATGGGTTCCACGCAACTATCAAACCTCCCTTCAGGTTGAATAACGGCTACGCCCTGCATGATGTCGAAAACGAGTTGGCGGCATTTGTCAAAGAGGTACAGCCTTTCGTCCTTCCACCTTTGGAGCTTGCCAGAATCAACAATTTTTTCTGCCTGAGGCTGAAGAGCAAATCCGGTGCACTGCAGAGCCTGGCCGCGGAGACGGTACAGCGGCTTGATCATTTCAGACGACCGGCGGAGGAGCAGGAACTTGCACGACGCCGGGCTGCCGGGCTGAGTGAAAGACAGGAACAGCTTCTGTTGCAATGGGGATACCCTTACGTGCTGGATGAGTTTCGCTTCCACCTGACGCTCACCGGTAATATGGACAACGAAAGACAGGCGAAACCTATCAGACGCGAGTTATCATTGAGGTTTACTCCGGTAATACAGGAATCTATTTACTTTGATGAACTCTGCCTTTTCGTTCAACACGGTAACAGTGCATTTACCGAATATAAACGTTTTCCATTCGGCGGTAAGGGTGGGCGGGTTTGGAACCCGCCCCTACGAGGGCAGATGTAAATTTGAGCCGAATTTGACCGGATTGTTATCGATGTTCCTGCCAACCAGTCGAAAAGGTCTTCAATCAACCCTTATTCTGATGGGTGTTTCGTAGGGGCGGGTTCCAAACCCGCCCTTCCCCCCTGGAATCAAACATCACCTGCTTATCCGTATCCCTACAGCAATAGCCCTGGTTAAGACATTCATCCCCACTCCACTGCGGCAGCCATCAATCCCAAAATCTGCAATCGAGTTGTTAGCCTGATAGGCGTATACCTTGTCACCTGCTTTGTTGGATGATATGCTATTTTCAAGTTTAACGGCATGATGTGCCAAAGGTTTTCCGACGACTGCGAAATTCCGGCACCGTAATAAAAGACAGTGATAGTTTCGTTCCCTCTTGACGGACGGAAGCGGAGACAATGGATTTTTACGAAGAGAATCACCAACAGTACTTCAACTCCACGGTAAGCATCGATCCTGCATCTTTTCTGGAACCGTTCGCCAGGTGCCTTGCGCATAATGCAACCATTCTGGACATCGGCTGCGGCTCCGGACGGGATCTCCGCTGGTTTGCGGAGCGGGGATTTTCGCCGACCGGTTTTGAGAAATCTCCAAATCTGGCGAGACTGGCGAGACAACATGCTGTCTGTCCGGTTATTGAAGGAGATTTCCGGGCCTTTGATTTTTCACAACTCTCTTTCTCCGCGCTGGTTCTTGTCGGCTCTCTTGTGCATCTCTCACATGATGAGTTCCCCGTAATTTTAAAAAGAATTTGTAAGGCACTTAGAGCGGACGGGCATATCCTCATTACCCTGAAGGAAGGTGTCGGCACCTCAACCACCGCAGATGGCAGAGTTTTTACCCTTTGGTCGGCAGCGGATCTGGAGGGTGTGTTTACATCGCAGGGATTTCAGATCCTGGACATTTCACGACAGGTTTCCAAGGTCCGCCCTGATGACATCTGGCTCGGATATGTATTGAGGGCCATGGATGGGAGGTGAGCAAACATGTTCCCAGGAACAGCTGCGGATTTGGCTTTCCGATCATGGCTTTTATCATCTCGCGAGCGATACGACCGGCTGCACGTATCACCGGCAAGAGGATGATACCTGTCTTGTCATAGATACGGCAATTTGTACTCTTGCCGATTATCCCTATGTGGCCTATACGAGCAGTCAGAATGAGTTGATGGCCGGTCATGCCCGGGTGTTCCGGTTTCTCCTTGATCCCGAAACCTCCATTATCACTTTCCAACAAAATATCAGGATCTTCCTGGAAGAGGAGAGCGACCCGGAGAGAATCAGGCGTTTTGGTGGAAATCGAGCCGAACAAGAGCCGGACCCAACGCTTCCCGAAGCCGCATTTGAGGATTGCTTTATGGAAGCGTTCGGCGATCAGGCCAGAATGGGTCTGCACCGCGAGTTTACCTATATCGATCTGGAAGGGACTACTCGTTATATCGACTATGCCCTCTTTGGCAGATCCGGCAAATTTGCCATCGAATTGAATGGCGAGAGCTTCCATCATCCGGCGGTGATCGGTCCCAGGAGATATCGTTCACAGCTCTTCAAGCAGAATTCCCTGGTCGCGGACGGTTTCAAGGTGTTCCGCTGGTCCATGAACGGGATGCGGGATCGGGAACGTTTCATCCTGGAGTTGAACCGGTTCATGGGGCATGTCAGACCCTTTCTCGACAAGCCGATTTTTAAACTGCAACGGGCCGTCTTCACTCTCAAGGATCATCAGCGACAAGCGGTGGAGGAACTGGAGGAAGCCAGGAAAACCGGCCGCAATACCTTTCTGATTGTGCTTCCCACCGGTACCGGTAAGACGGAGATTTTCATCGAAGACCTCGTTCGGCTTAAAGCAAAACAAAAAGATCTGAAGGCGCTGATTATTGTCCCGACAAGGAAATTGCGGGAGCAGACCATTGCCCGCCTGAAGCTTCGTCTGCCGCACCATCTGCAAACCGAAACCACCGACAATGTATTTGATGAGTCGGCGGATATCGCGGTTCAGACAACTGCGTACATCCACCGCCATTATTACAAGCTTGCCTCAAACCGATTCGACTACATTGTCGTCGATGAGGCGCACCATGCGGCAGCTCATGGTCTAAGAAACATTCTCGAACATTTTGCCCCCAACCACCTCCTTGGCGTAACAGCCACGCCGGAACGCTTTGATCAGCAGCGCCTGGAAAAGATATTCGGCGAATACGAGCCGCAGCTTTCTCTGGAAGAGGCCATCCGGCAGGGGTTGGTGCCACCCGTTCGCTGCTATCGAGTGAAATCAAATATCGATCTTTCCGAGGTTCGGTTCAACGGGCGAGAATTTGTTAAAAACGATCTGCAAAAAACCCTTCTGATACCATCAAGAGACCAGCTGATCGCTGATGTCCTGAAGCGCTATTATTCAAGAGAATTCAGCGACAAACAGGGTGTCGTTTTCTGTGTCGATATCAAACACGCCAAACGAATGGCCGAGCATTTGAAGAGGGAGGGGCTCACAGCAGCAGCCGTAGACGGCAGAGACCGGAAGAGGGCAGAACGGGCGCAGAAGGCCTATGATGCCGGTTCGGTCCGATTCCTCTGTGCCTGTGACCTCCTGACTGAAGGCTGGGATGCGCCGCAAACTTCCATCCTGGTAATGGCGAGGCCGACCTTTTCCAGGGTGCTGTACACCCAGCAGCTTGGTCGTGGCCTGAGGAACTATCCCGGCAAAGAAGCGCTCTACGTTATCGATGTCGTCGATAACTACAGTGCAAGGCTACAGCCGATGTCGTTGCATGCGCTGCTCAAGATCCCAAATTATCAGCCCTTTGCCAACCTCATCGAGCAGGAGCAGCCGGGACGCATGGATGAGATTGTAGCCTTGGACGGGCTTTATGAAGGAGAGCGGCGAATTGAACCGGTGGACATTTTCAGCTTCGAGGAGATGTATGGAGCTTTTCTTAACGAAGAGCAGCTGGCGAGGGAACTGTTCATTTCCACAGGCACGGTGAAACAGTGGCTGAATAAGGGCGTTATATTGTCGGATGTGCAATACCCGTTTGGCCGCAAGCAATTGCATTTCTTCGATCCCGGCCAGGTCGAGGTGATCCGCAACCAGCAGGGATTAAAAGAGCATACCGACGATACAAGGGCGGCAGATTTTATCGAATTTCTTGAAAAGCGGGACTATACCTTTTCGTACAAGATAATATTTCTTCTTGGCTTTCTGAAAATATGCAACGAACGGTTCGAAGCCTCACTGCCGGATCTGGTTGGCCTCTATCAGCGGTTTTACCAGGGGATTCTTAAGAAAAACGGCAAGAATGAAAGGGACAACTGTCCGTACAACAGCCGCGAATTGTTAGACGATGAAAAGGCACTACTACGAAGCCTGCTGGCCAATCCTTTTGAGAAGTTCGAGAGAAAACGTTTTATCTACCACTGCAAGGATCTCAACTACCTGGCAATAGACCCTGTTCTCATAACGAATTTGGATGCTGAGCAATACAGCAGGATTTCCGAGCAGATGGTACAGGATTTACGAGATTACTACGGAAAGCTCGATATTCCCCTGGAAGAGACGGATTACTCCTTCCTCCTGCCGGAAAAAGAATCGGTTGAACCGGAACCACTGTTTATCGATATTCCCACGGAAGAAGAGAAGTACCAGACTGCCCTCCCATATTACCCATTGAGCATTGCCGCCGGAGAGTTCATGGATTCCATGACACCCACCGAACCGGATTCCTGGTTTGTGGTGGAAGGATTGACGACGATGCGAAGTCTGTCACGTTCAATGTTTGTCGCCCAGGTGCAGGGGAAGTCCATGGAACCTGTAATTCCCGACGGTGCCTATTGCCTTTTTACCTTTGAGGTCGGAGGTACCCGTAATGGTCGCATTGTCCTGGCCCAGAAGGCCGACATCGCTGATCAGGACACCGGTGCCGGATATACGGTGAAGGAGTATCATTCCACGAAGAGAGTGGATACTGATACGGGTTGGCAACACGAAAATATCACTTTAAAACCGGCAAATCCCGATTATCGGCAGATTGAAATATCGGCGCATGAGGCTGAGGATTTCCGTGTGGTGGCCTTTTTTGTTGAAGTATTGACTGGTGGTGAAAGTGGTGGCTGATGAGCTCAACAACTCCTACGAGTCTCAAGGGTTTTGCCACAAGCTTTAAGGCATATATAACAGGTATCAATGAATATATAAGATAATCATCTGTTTGTAAGGTCGAGGGGTTCAATGGAGTCAGAGTGGAAATAGATTTCAAAATTATTTTTACCTCATCAACCTGTCGTCGAGGTACTGGAGAAATTTGTAACGGGGCCGATGTTCTTTTTCTCACTTTGTTGACAGGGTTTCTTTGTATCTTGTCATTGCAGGTATACGGCAATTAATCCGTACGTCATATGGCGGACATCAAGTTACAAATAAAATGAACGACCCCACAAACACAGAGCTTTATCGATGCAACGTTTATGTCCGGAAATCAGTGACCGCCTTAGTAAAACATTTTCAGCCATCTTATAACCCTTTGTATTTTCTAACATTGACCGCTTTCCGCTCCAAGAGGGGCTGCTTTTGAATGTGTTGTTGTCCCAGCGGTTTTCTCGATCAGGGTTCGGTCCAGAATGTTCGAGGCTTACACCGGTTTCCTTGTTCCATCTCTTGCTTGACATCAATCTTAATCATGTTACCTATCCGTTAGACTCGCTTACCATGGGTAAAAGAAGCATTCGAGGCCGTCCTACAGTGATCTTAAGAGCGACCTCAGCCGTTTCATTGCCCGGGATGAAAAACGGTCCTCGAAGATGGTGACCCCGCCGATTCGGCCCTATCGGAGTACACGTATTTTATGCGCGGCGCGCGTATTTTAGGAAGATCGCGTGTAAAAGGTGGTCTTGCCATCTCCCTCCAGGCCAATTTTCCCAACATCTCGAAGACTTTCAATAGCCGATACGCCTGGTCTTTGGTGATGCGGCACAGCTCCATTACCTCTGCGCTCTTAATTGCGCCATGCTTTTCGATATATGTCGGCACCATCTGTTCCTGTTGGATCAGGTCGAACCCGGCTTGACGGACAGTAAATCCTTCCCTGGCAAATACTGCCTGGACTGCCTGCTCGATCCTTGGTCGTTCGGCAAGCAAGGCTTCACGATCCTCCGCCCCCACATAGTTGAGGTCGATGTCAAAAGAGAGCCGGGGAACATTAAATACAAAAAGGTTAAGAGCTGTTTCACCTTTGAGAGCCAGCTTGCCTTTCAAATAAGGATGGCTGCCAAGAGCTGCGAGCAATCCCAGCAGGTGGACAACCTTAGAAGCACATCCGGTCTGAATCCTGTTGCTTCCGCTTGAGCTGTCAGTTTCTCACGAGAAATTTTCATAGAACTTCTCCCCAAGTTCGCTTGAATAAATCGACGGGGACTACCAAATTCCGATCTGCGACAACCTTCCCGGATATTCTATTGGAACTGTCCAGGTAATGTGGTTGCCTGGGGCGATGATCACGAAGAGGTCCCAGATGAATCTCTTCAACCATCAACGATTGGCGATGCTGTTCCAGTAAAAGCCAACCTTAGCAATCGTTGTCGCATTGCCGAGCAGAAGGGCATATTCGACCACTTTATCGAGGTCGAAGAATTCGATCGCTTCCAGGGAACGCCATATTTCTTCCCAGCTGCCTGAAAGAGCAGGTTGATCCAAGACATCCAGCAAAGTCCGCTCAAGGGAAGTGACCCGGACCTCTAGGCCGTCGCGGTCGACTGTGGTAACACCGAAATCAATTTTTTCTGCACGGCAAAGTGGTTGGGGAAAACTGACACCACGGAAAACATGGAATCGAAACGTAACAGGGGAAAATGGGCGGACTGCTGGTGAGATGCTCACGTATGGAGTAGGCGTAATCGTGTAGGTCTAAAGCCGTGTGGTATGACAGTACAGCATCCGCTGTGAGTTTGGCAGCAACAAGAAAAGGATCAACCGGATAAGAATCCGGATCGGCATCTGTTGGGATAACCGCATATAATCCTCGACGGATGAGAATGACGTTCCCGGTGTTCCTATGATATTTCAGCAGGGATTCTCGGCTATCCCTTTTGTATTTTAGCAAAGGAAACTGGTGCGGCCAGGAGAATAAACCGTCTTTATCGATGATGGCGCAGGAGACCCAAATATAAACGATTTCCTTTCGACCGGTAACGGAGGGCGGGTTTGGAACCCGCCCCTACGGGGGCAGAGGTAATTTGGGGGTGAATTTTATCGGATTTTTGTGGGTGTTCCTGCCAACCCTTCGAAATTGTCTTCAACCAACACATGCGCTCTTATGGGTGTTTTCGTAGGGGCGGGTTCCAAACCCGCCCTTTCCCTCAATTCTTAATCATATCCTCATCTTATTTTAGCACCGCCCTAATCTGCCGGAGATAAAACTCCCGGCATGAATACAAACAGATATCCTCTTGAAACATATCATGATGCCGAAGCGGACGTCAGTCTCTTCGTGAGTGCCATAACGGCACGTGGCCTCCAGCCCTTTGCCGGGGAAGACACCAGCGTCGGGATGGAATACGAACTGCAAGTGGCCGTTGAGGGTGGACATCAGGAGGTCGACCTGGCCGCCACGATCCGCAATTCCAGCTACTTTAAAAATATCAACAAGCGCACGACCAGGGGCGATTTGCCCTCCGGCTGCCTCGATGCGTTGAAAGATTTCCTCTACAAAAACGATTCGAACGTCTGGGAAAACAGTTGGGTTCGTTTTCCCGAATACCGTCTGACCCAATGGACCAGAAAACTGCTTGCCCGGGACTTGCTTGCCGATAAAAGCATCCTGCATCCCAGGCAGCGAAGCGATGCGCAGCGATTTCGCTGCAACCACAGAGGCGAGACGCAATTGCGGTTGCCGATCAGCTACCTGCTCAAGCTGGCACTGGCCAACGTGATCAGTGTGGATGAAACATTTTCTCCGGTCTTGTTTAAAACCGGCAAAAGATTACTGGATAATTTTCTGAGCGATAATACTTCCCCGGAGGTCCTCAGCTTTAATATTCCCACTGCGGCACAGGGTAGGATCGGTGATCTTGCCGCACGGGAAACAGCAAGAACCCTACTGTTCAGCCAGTTGCTCATTCAATATGCCAATAAAAGCTTCGGGCTGGAGGAATCCGGACAGAAATGTCTGCTCTACTGTGCGCCCCACGCACCATCCAGGCAGAAACAGCTCAACGAGGTAGTGCCGGACGGTTTTTATCGCCATCTTTTTATCAGTCCATGCCTATCGGGTTGGGATAAGGGTGAGGAAAAGCACCGCTACATGGAGCTCTGCCATAAGATCCTTTCGCGAAGTCAGCTCAATACCATCAGCAAATTGAAGGATGCCGGAATAATCACCAACAATCTTGTCGTCCTGCCGAATACCTCCAATACCTGCCTGGCCAACAACGGCACCCATGTCTCCTTGGGCAGCCGGATTCTCACAACGCTTGCCGCGGACAGGGAGTCGATGTTTACTCCCGGAGTGGAAAAGTATTTCGGTGATCTGGTGATCAAGATCGTTGAACATTTCCTGCCTCTTTTTGTCAACACCTACAGTGCGTCTCCCTACCGGCTGGACTTTGCCGACTTTCATCCGGAGAAAGTGCTCGGCTTTTTGCCCCATGAACTCGATTACACCCACCTGCGCATGATCTGGCGAAGGTGGAAGAAGAAGGCCGATATCAGTTTTCTAGGTAGAACCATTACCCCTTTCGGCCCCCGCCTGCTCGACAGGTCGCTTGCCGGTCTTCTGCGGCTGAAAGGTGATTTGGTGCCCGACTTTCGCCTCATCGACTACCTGGTCACGCTGTTGTCGACCGAGACCTGTCCCGGCCTGAACGGCAGTCCCGGCAACCACGAACGACTTAAGCAGGAACTGTCCGAGATGGGCATTTTCGATCCGAGAATGTCCATTTATCTGCTGTACCGCCAGCGCCTCTTCGGCTCTTCGGGCTATGCGGGATTTGAGGGACGGAGTTACTCCCTTTTCCACAGTCTGCAGGAAGATATGGCGGAGGCGGTGGACATCCAGAATCTCGTCACTGCTCTGGCCTGCCGGTATATTCAGGAAGGGAAGGTCCATCATCACGATATCCCGGACCGCCCTTCAGTTGAAAGTGAACGGCGTCAGATCTTTTTTGCCGGCGCCGTCGGTATCCCCACCTTCTATGTGCGTGCCGACACCGGCAACAGACTGCTCAGGAAGATCCTCACGCATGTGCGTTCCCAGCGCAACAGTCTGCGATATAAAGGATATATCAGAGTAAAAGTTGATGAGTACAATCTTGCCCTCCTGCACATACTTGAAACCGACGGCGCCGATTTCGTCGAACAACTGGGGCTTGGTCCGCGGATGCAATCCCTGCGTACCCGGCTGACCGACCGTACTGCCTCTACCTATGCCAAAATTATTGGCGCGGTCCAGGGTGAACTGCCGCGAAAACGCTCGCCTATGCAGGTTTCCGCAAGCGAGTTCAATTCCGCCACCGAGCGCTACTATCGTACCGGGCTCAAAGAGAAACTTCTCGGCGAATCCATCTCGGTTTTTATTGAAGACTGCAAACGCCTGGATAAGCTCGAAGATCCTCATCTCAGGCAGGTTATGGCCGCAGGCGTAACAGGCAGGCGGGAGATTTCCGCAGCCGATTTCATTTGCGCGCACAGGGAAGTTATCACCTCGGAAACCGCCGGGCCGGAGATTCTCTTACAGATGCTGCGAATCGGCCTGGCCGTTATTCATCACGAAGGCAATCACAACGCAACAGAGTCTTGCTTATGAACCTGGTAACCCATCAATATATAGACAGAAATTCTCTGCAGGTTGTCACCGAAAAACCGATCGGCGACCGGGCCATTCAATTTCTTTACAATAGCTTGAGGGAAAGCGCTCCCCCGATGTTCAGGGCGCTAACCTCGGGCAGAATGTCCAGCCTGCTCGGTTTTCTCCATTACGACATGCCCGGCAGAGGCGTCAGGCACGCCAAGGATCTTTTCAGCCGGTTCGGGGCTGAGTGGCAGGAATGTGTCGAACCGCCCGAATATTTTGATTCCCATCGTAAATTCTTCGAGAGGCAGATCCGCTACTGGGAAACCCGGCCGATGAATCGTAATCCGGCAACGATCGTTTCCCCGGCCGACTCCCGCGTATTGATTGGGAGTTTTGCCGAAACATCGTCTCTTTTCATTAAGGATAAATTCTTTGGTCTCCAGGAGTTGCTGGGACAGGACAGCTCCTGGCATCCACGTTTTTTGGGGGGTGATTTTGCCGTCTTTCGTCTCACTCCGGATAAATACCACTACAATCATTTGCCGGTAAACGGACGGGTGGTCGCCATCTATACCGTTGACGGCCATTATCATTCGTGCAACCCATCCGCCCTTATTGCCATGGCTTCCCTTTATTCAAAAAACAGGAGGGTGGTCACTATCATCGATACCGATGTCGAAGGCGGCACGGCGATCGGCCTGGTGGCGATGGTGGAAATTGTGGCCTTGATGATCGGGGACATTATCCAGTGTTACAGCGAGGAGCGCTATCAGAACCCCAGGGAGATCAGGCCGGGGCAGATGGTCAAAAGAGGTTGCCCGAAATCACTTTTCCGGCCGGGCAGCTCGACAGATGTCCTTATTTTCGAACCGGACCGGATAGCCTTTGCCGAGGATCTTGTGAAAAACTCGCAACGCCGCGATGTGCAGAGCAGATTTACCAGCGGTTTTAACCGGCCTTTGGTTGAAACCGATGTCGTTGTTCGTTCTTCCATCGCCGAACCGTTGCGGCATGGAGATACATTTTGTTAAAGACCGCCGGCAGTCCGTGTGCGCGCGAGCAGACCGGCGTGCATGGAAGGGCGGGTTTAGAACCCGCCCCTACATTCCGTCGGTCTGCTTGAGTGCCTTTGGAGCACTGGTCAATGGGTACTAAATTTTAAGGGAGGTGAATAGTTTATGAACGATCTGCTTTTCCTGTTGGGTCTCGGCTTTATTCTGGCGCACTTTCTCGGTTGGAGTTTTAAGCATTTGCCGGGTGAGAGGTGGCAGATGCTGGCGGTTATCCCGCTCAGCAAAGGTGGTGATAACCACTGGCAGGGCTCGAACCTGACTTATTATGGCTTCTTTATCGCCACCAGTCAGCTGATTTCGCTTACTCTTCTGCTTATCCTGCTTGGCGCTATGGGTCTCTCCATTCCCCACACCATGCTAGCGATTCTGATGGTTCTGGCCTGCTGTGTTCCTTCGGCCCGGTTGATGGCAATGCTCGTTGAGAAAAAACGCCACACCTTCACCATCGGCGGCGCTTCCTTTATCGGTATTCTGCTTGCTCCCTGGGCCATTCTGCTTACCAACCAAATATTCCACTCGGGAGATGCCGGTCTGCCGCTCATCCCGGTTCTTGCGGCAATGGCCATTGCCTACACCCTGGGCGAAGGGCTGGGCAGACTTGGCTGCATCAGTTATGGCTGCTGTTATGGAAAACCGCTCAAGGACTGCAATGCCTTCCTGCAGTGGCTCTTTCTTCGGGCCAATTTTATCTTTTACGGAGCGACCAAAAAAGTGGTCTACGAAGGGCAACTGTCCGGGGAAAGGCTAATCCCGATTCAGGCGATAACCTGTGTACTCTATACTTTTGGAGCGCTTCTCGGCAGTTACTTTTTTCTGATCGGCTGGTTCACCCCGGCCCTGGTTTTCACTATTATCCTGACCCAGCTCTGGCGCATCCTCTCGGAGACTATGCGCGCCGATTTTCGGGGATTTGGCCACATCTCGGCCTATCAGAAAATGGGTATGATGAGTGTGGTGTACATTCTGGCTGTTATCTCTTTCATCCATGCCGATCCTAATACAACTCCTTTTGCCGATCCCGAGATCCTGGACGGAATCGGCGTGTTATGGAATCCTGCCATCATTCTCGGCCTGCAGGTGCTTTGGCTGGTTTTTTTCGTTACTTTTGGTCGCAGTACCGTCACAACGTCCACTATCTCTTTTGATCTTATCAGAAAGCATATTTGATGGCTTCCCGCTTTGCATATGAAGCTTTTTACTTAACCATTTGAAATTTTAGATTTTACGACGCCATCGAATAACCACGATATAATTGCCGAGCGGCAGGGCAACGATTGAAAAATTTCAGGTATTCGAGACGGAATAGAATATAAGAAAGTAAGAAAGAGGATAATGGCCCAAAGAGTCAGGCTGTGTGCGGAAGGGTTTCGTTCGCTCCTCTGGCACGGAACCTACTGGTACAGGAAGAGCGACAAGCTCTTTCTTATGTACCGAAGTGTTCAGGGTTCGCCGGGGACTCCGGAGACCGTCGTTGAGCTGATCGCTGAACCGGAATTGGAATGATATTTTCATTTTGATGATACTGAAAAACACAGAAATTATTTATTCGGCTCCTCCTCTGCAAATTTTGCCTCCATATAGATCATGTTGCCCTGGGAAACCGCTTTTACTTCGTAGTTGAGGCTGTGAAAGAGTTTTACCATCCTTTTGTTTTCCTTTGATGTATAGGCGGTGAGCCCCTTGATGCCGTTGCGTTTTGCCGCCTCGGCCAGTTTTTGGATAACAATCGAGGATAAGCCTTTCCCCTGCCAGTCTTTTTCAACAGAGAAAGCAATCTCCGCCAGTTCGGTTTCCGGATTGAGGTAGTATTCGCCGACGGCCAGGACCCTTTCAAAGCCGGCCTGCCCTTCGACCGCCACGATGGTCAGGTCCTTGTGGTAATCGATGATGAAGGTCCGCTCGATCTGTGTACTGACAAAGCTCTTTTTTTCGTGGAAAAACCGGGAGATGACGTCGGTGCTGTCGAGCCGGTAATAATGCTCCTGAATGCTTCGTTCATCGGTCAATTTCACCGGTCTGAAGGTGACTTTCTTGCGGCCGATAAGCCGCGTCTCCTCAAGCCCCAGGGGATAGATCGAACGCATCTCCTCCCGCAAGGTCCGTTCCGGTCCCAGCAGGCCGAGCTCTTTCGCCTCTTCGAACAACTGGTCCCTGAAATCAGGATGGGCGATGGTGATCAGGGAGAGTGCTCTTTCCTGAATACTCTTGCCGAAAAGGTTCACCGAGCCGTACTCGGTCACCACATATTGTACCTCGCTACGCGGCACTACCACGGCCTTATTCTGCAGCATCGGCACTATCCGGCTCTTCGTGCCATCGTCTCTTGTGGAGGTAAGCATGAGGATCGACTTGCCTTTTTTTGACATTGCCGCCCCCCGGAAAAAGTCGAGGATCCCGGTGACGCCGGAAAAATAATTAAAGGGCAGCGCGTCTGCGGTGACCTGGCCGGTCAGATCTATTTCCCGGACGATGTTCATCGCCACCATCTTTCTGTTCTTGGCTATTTTCCTGGGATCATTGACATACTTTGAGGGATGAAATTCAACGGCAAAGTTGTAATCGAGCAGATCATACAGATCCTGATTGCCGATGGCATTACTGCAGATGATCTTGCCGTTGTTGAACCCTTTTTTCCGGTTGGTTACCACGCCCATGGCCATGAGTTTCATGATGGTGTTGGTCACATACTGAGTATGGATGCCCAGGTCGTTTTTTTCCATCAGGGCTTCAATATTGGCCTCGGATGTTCCTCCGAGCGACATCTGCATGGTCGAGCCGTCTTCCACCAGCCGGGAGACATAACGGGCAATTTTTCCGGCGGTTTGGACATCAGGGTAGGTGCCGATTTCTATCAAGGTTTCATCAAATTCCACAAAGTAGTCGACATCGTTGACATGAATCGAGCTTCTGCCCAGAACCCTCGGCATCTTTTTATTCACCTGGGCGATGACCAGATCGGCCCCGGCGGCGGCGGAAGCGGTTACATCGACCGAGATCCCCAGGCTCATCCAGCCGAAGTCATCCGGTGGAGAGACCTGAATGAGGGCGACCTGAATGGGCAGCAGTCTGGATTTGATCAACTTGTGAACATCGGAAAGATTGATAGGAGTAATGAAACGCAGGTCTCCTTTAAAACTTTTCGAGTTGGCGGAGCCCAGATAAAAGGAGCGAATATTGAGATTCTGGGATTTGGATTTTTCGGCAATTTGGGACAGGGAGGTGCTTTCCCCGCTGAACATCCGGATAATCTCAAGATCAGTGAAGGTACGGCTGGCATCAGCCAACCCCTTTATCAGTTGTTGCGGTTCGCCACAGGAGGAGCCGATGAAAATACGCTGGCCCGAGTGAATCTTGGCAATGGCGTCTGCTACGGAAAGCTTGTTTTTTTGATATTTATCTGCCCAGTAACCTTGGTCGCGCATGCATCACTCTCATTTTTAATTGGTGTAATTCTTCATCCCTGTACATCATAACGTTCAGTACGCATTTTCGACCAGATGAAGCTTTTTACTTAGCCATCCCCTTTTTAGGGTTTTACGAGAGTATCAACGTTCACCAGACTCCGCAACACCTGCACCGAGGCGAAGTGAGCGGGTTCTAAACCCGCCCTTTGTGAACCCGCCACTACAGCCCGTGGGTCTGGCTTACATAGTATTTGTTCTTGCGGTTTTAATCAAGTCTGTGCATTCCTGAGATCGGTTGAAAACATTTGCCTTTAACGTGTTTATTCTGATAGGTTGAAATAAGTAAAACCGCAACATCAGATAAGGGTAAAAGTTTGAAGACACCTTTAGAAACAATACTGTTGTTTGGCCTGTCTCCTGCTGAAACGGCACTTGTCAAACAACTGGTTTCTTCTTTTGAAATCGACATAGTCCCCCTTTCCATCGGTACTGTTCGAAAGTTTATCCAGCGCTTCCCCGAGAAGAAAATTTGCCTGATACTCTTTCGTGTAGATGCAGAACATTCCAGACAAGACCGAATTATTCGGCTGATCCGGGATTTTGTCGGTCCTTTCGCGCCCTTCCTCATCCTGGTTCCTGAGCAGGGCAGAAAAAATATCAAAAAGTATCTGAGTGCCGGTGCCGACGATTTCATGGAAATTCCGCTCAATGAGAACAGATTCGCCATAAGTTTTCTGATTCTGCTGGAGATGGGCCAGGCCGTCACCCGACCACGGCCAACGGAACAGAAACCAGAGAGCGATGTTCAACAACGAGGCAACGACACCCTCACCCGGTTGGTCGGCTATTTTCAGGAAGGTTTGAGCTACTTTGCCCCGAAGTCCCTGATTACGAAGCTACGGACCGAAAAAATCTCCGACAGATGGGAGCAGGTGAGACTTCTTGGCTTAGGCGGCTTCGGTGTCGTCTGGCTGGTCAGGGAAATCGGAACCGGCAGACTGGCTGTGGCGAAAATGCCCCATTCGACCCAGATGAATATCAGGGTCCTGCGCTCGGCTGCAATCCTGAAAAGGCTGGTTCACCATCCGAATATCGTTCAGTTGCTGGAAGTTGTCAAAGACAATGGTAAGTTTATCCTCATTCAGGAATATGCCGAAGGTCCGACACTTCAGCACTTGCTGGAACAGGGAATTTCTCCCCTTGACCGGGAGGCTATTTTCCTGCAGCTGGTTTCAGCCATTTCCTATGCGCATAAGCATAAAATCATGCATCGGGATATCAAGCCGGAAAACATTATCATGACCAACAGCGGACGGTTGAAGCTGCTTGATTTCGGTATCGCCCGGGACCTCTCCTGGCAGTCGGCCGGCAGTGGCTCCGAGGGCACCGTCAATTTCATGCCGCCGGAGCAGTTCGAGGGACGAAGCTGTATTGCCAGCGATGTCTGGGCGCTTGGCGTCATCCTCTATATCTTTGCCACCAATGCAGTTCCCTATTTCCAACAGAATGACAAGTATCCGCAGGATATCGACATAACAGTCGAAAGCAGGGCCCCTCGTAAGATTAATCCCGGGCTGGACATCGATCTCGAGCGTATCATCATGCGCTGCCTGCAAAAAGATTTGGAGAAACGCTTCCAGAATGCTACAGAACTGCTGGAAGAGCTGCGGACGGTTTTGCCGCTGTTCGGCCGGGGTGAACTGTTGCCGAAGTAGATGGATAAAGGGCGGGTTTAGAACCCGCCCCTACATACTGTAGACCTGGCGCCTTGGTGTGAACTGCTGAATGTTTATTACGCAAAAAGATGTGTAAAAAGAAAAAATTCAAATATCCAGAACCACGATGGCGGCCCAGCCCTCGGAGGTCTCTTCGACCTTGAAACGGTGCAGGGTGACTGCCTTGACATCAACAAGCAGCCTGTGCTTCTGCCGGTCTATTTTTTCGCCTCGGGCTTCGGCTGTCAGCACGATATTTTCTCCCTGTTTGCTGATGGACATCTGTTTTACCCGCAGGAGAAGTTGTTCGGCGTCTTTGAAGAAAATCAATTCCCCCAGCAGGTCGAATAGCGCCATTTCCAGTGATGTCGCCTCCAATTCAATCCTTTTTGTCACCGTCTCTTCTATGTCGTCCAGATTGTCGATCATTACCTTCATGGTGGCTTCAGCGGCGGCTTTCAGCATATCTTCAGCCGTGTCGCCGGTGGCTTTAAAGCCGATATCGGCGGTAAACTCTTCATCGAAGAATGTGTATTTCATCTCAGCTCACACTGTTTCGATTATCCCTTAATGTTGCCGATAGGGGTAAAGCGGCAGACTGGTCTGCTGATGCCGGCCATGGCCGCTGTCCGGATGACCTCTTCGATATCCTTGTAAGCCCCGCCCGCCTCTTCCGCCAGTCCGGACCAGGAGGCGCTGCGCACATAGATGCCGCGTTTTTCCATGTCTGTCTGGAGTTCCTTGCCCCGGTAGAGTTTTTTGGCTTTTCGGCGGCTCATGGTGCGGCCGCTGCCGTGGGCTGTGGAATAGAAGGTGGAGGCACCGCTTTCCATGCCGGTCAGCAGATAGGAGCCGGTTTCCATGCTGCCGCCGATGATGACCGGCTGCCCGGTTTCCCGCGGAATTCCCGAAAGCCCTTCCATGCCCGGCCCAAAGGCACGGGTGGCGCCCTTGCGATGGACCAGAACTTCTTTCACCGCGCCGTCTACCTGGTGACGCTCCAGTTTGGCGGTGTTGTGGGCTACGTCATATACTTGCTGTAGTCCAAGCTCGGCGGGGTCGCGATGCAGAACATCGGAGAACACTTCGCGAATCCGGTGCAGGATCACCTGGCGATTGGCAAAGGACATATTCATGGCGCACTTCATCGCCGCAAAATAGTCCTGGCCTTCAGGAGAGTGGAACGGGGCGCAGGCAAGTTCCCGGTCGAGAATCTTGATGTCATATTTGGATTTCATGACGCCGAGGAACAACCGCAGGTAATCTGTCGCCACCTGGTGGCCGAAGCCGCGGCTGCCGCAATGGAACATGACCGCCACCTGGTTGGGCATGGTTATGCCGAAGGCCCTGGCCAGTTGGGGATCGGCTATGTTCTCGGGACGGATTGTCTGGATTTCCAGGTAATGATTGCCCGATCCCAGGGTGCCCAACTGTTTGTAACCTCTCTCCACCGCCCGGTCGCTTACCTTGGATGCATCCGCTCCGCTGATTCGCCCGTTCTCTTCGGTTGCCCGCAAATCTTCCGGTAAGCCATAGCCGTGGTCGATGCACCACTCGGCACCATGTTCGATCACTTGGCGAAACTCATCCTGGGAAAGCCGAACAAAACCTTGGCAGCCGACGCCGGTGGGCACTCGCTTGAAGAGCCGGTCAACCAGCTGGTGGAGATGTGGTTTGATCTCCTCATACTGGAGATTTGTCGTCACCAGCCGCATGCCGCAGTTGATGTCGAATCCAATGCCGCCCGGAGAGATGACACCGGTTTCGGCATCCATTGCCGCCACTCCGCCAATGGGAAAACCATACCCCCAATGGCCGTCCGGCATGCAGTAGGCGTATTTGAGAATTCCCGGCAAGGTGGCGACATTGGTCACCTGGTCGAAGACCCCGTCATCCATCTGCGCCAGCAGTTTTGGCGTCGCGATAATGCGGGCCGGAACCCGCATGCCTTTTTTGAACGTCATGGGAAGTTCCCAGACGGTATCTGAGACCTTGATTATTTCGGCTGGAACAACCATATCGTCACCTCTTTGGCAGAAGTGTATGTATTTGCGCTGCTACTAGAGATGCTAACCATGGTAGAGGACCGATACAAGCGGGTCAGACGAGAGTGGTGCCAATGTTTCTTAGCTAAAATCCGTTCTCCAGCCTTCGGGCAAAGATCTCCGGCAATCCGGCCGCGACTATCTTTGCTGCGGCCCGCTCATAATCATAAGCAACACGATAAAATTCGATAACCTGCTTTACCGTGTCATAGATAAGATAGGAAGCTCGCGGATCGCCATCTCTGGGCTGTCCAACACTGCCGGTGTTGAAAATCTGGCGGTTGAGTTCGGCGACCGGCACCACCATACTGTGCCGGGGCGATCTGATGTAGACACAGAAAAAATTTTTGCGTGTTATGGCAATTGGTACATGGGTGTGGCCGACAAAGAGAATCTTGGCTTTCGAGCGCGCGAACGAACTGGAAATATAGGTTTTTTCCGAGACATAATACCAGTTGCGCGGCCTATATGGATTTGAATGGCAGAAAGAAATATTGTCCCATTTAATGAGGTCCTCCATCTCTTTTAAGAACCACAAGCCGGATTTACTCAGAACTTCCCGGGTCCAGACAATCACTTTACGTGCATCCGGTTTCATATTGATGGGAATTTGAAGTACCGCGGCATCGTGGTTGCCAAGCAGACAGGGGCAGTCGGGCAGGGATCGTAGCAACTCTATGCATTCGTTGGGGTTTGCCCCGTATCCCACCACATCGCCAAGACAGACATATCTGTCAGCCTTCTGCAGAAAAGCATGATCGAGCACCGCCTCCAACGCCTCCAGGTTGGAGTGGATATCGGAAAAAACAGCGACTCTCATTCGTTCCTCTTTCAGTGGCGGCCCAGCGGCATAAAGGGCAGCCCTTCTCCTATCATCTGTGTTATGGTCTTCCCACAGATATAAGCCGGTTTATGCTGAATAGCAAATTTCCCTTTTCTTCAGTGTTCTTTTTGGCTATTTGTGTAATTATAAACTCTTTCTTACACTAACAGGACCAAGAATAGGATCACAACACCAATGTTGACCGCAACTGATAGAAATAACCTGAAAAGCCTCCTGGCACTGGCCGAGGACCCTGATAATACCTTCAGCTATGACGAATTGCTGGGTTACATGTTCGGATTGGCCATGACGCCTGATACGCTTCTTCCCAGTGAGTGGATGCCCATCATCTTCGGCGGCGACATGCCTGCACTTGATTCCATGGAACAGACGCAGACAATGATGGATACCCTGATCAAGGTCTATAACAGTTTCATTGACGATTTTCAAAATAACGAGCTCAACCTGCCATTCGACATTGAAAACCTCCGGGACGAACAGCTTGAACCGCTCTACGAGTGGATCTCGGGTTTCGAAGAAGCGATCACTCTTCGCGAAGAACTCTGGGACCCCGAGGAATTTCCTGAACTCAGTGAGAAAAAGAAGGAGGGACTCTATCATAGCCTCGTGACCATTCAGGGGCTGGTTGATCCCGTGGAGGTCATGGATTTTTTCGAGGACCTGCCTGATGAGGTTTTCCAGGAAGCCTTCTCAGGCATGGATAAGGAGCTGAACGACAGAGAACTTCAGGTCCAGGTTTTTCTTATGGCATCCCTGCCTTTGGCAATTAGCACCTTTCAGGATCACGCCCGGACAGTAGAAAGAAAACGGCAGCGGCAACTCTCTGGAAAGACTTCACCTATTCCCTTGAGGTCCGGCAAGGTCGGACGCAACGATCTCTGCCCATGTGGAAGTGGCAAGAAATATAAGAAATGCTGCGGCAGTAATACCGGAGAGAAAACATCATCCACGGCCGACAGGTCAGTGAAAAAATCAAACGTCATCAAAGTCGATTTTCCGCAGCGTGGCAAAAAAGCGGTTGTGTCTACATCTCTTTTTCAGTTAAAAATTGAATTGCAAGGGGCAAAGCCGCCCATCTGGCGGAGAATTCAGGTTCCGGGAGACATTACCCTTGAACAGTTGCACGGGGTGATCCAGCTCTGCATGGGATGGACCGATTCTCATCTGCATCAGTTCCTTATCGATCGGATCTGTTATTGCCTGCCGGATGATAATGATTTTTGGCAAACCAGCAGGCCTAAAAACGAAGCTAAATATACGCTGCAGGATCTTGAAAAGAAAATTCAGCCGAGATTTCAGTATATCTACGACTTTGGGGACGACTGGATGCACCAGATAACCGTGGAAAAAATTCTTCCGGCCGAAGAAGAGAAAGCCGTTCCGGTTCTTATCACCGGCCGCCGAGCCTGCCCGCCGGAAGATATCGGTGGAATTTATGGCTACATGCATCTGCTGGAGGTCCTGAGCGATCCGGAACATGAAGAATATGAGGAGATGACCGCCTGGCTTGATGTGGATTATTTCGATCCGGCTCAGTTCGGAAAAGAGGACATCGCGGTCATCAATGCCGGGCTCAAGGAGCTCTTTTCCCAGGCAAAATGATGAATGCAGCCAATCCTGAACTCAAACTCGCCGATGAATTTGTCCGGGACACCGGTTGCAATATTTATCTGACGGGAAAGGCCGGTACCGGCAAGACGACTTTTCTGCACAATCTCAAAAAGAATAGTCCCAAGCGGATGATTGTTACCGCACCCACCGGTGTTGCCGCCATCAACGCAGGCGGAGTGACTTTGCATTCCTTTTTCCAGATGCCGTTCGGCCCGTTCATTCCCGGCAGTGAATCCACTTTCCGCCATAGGTTCAACAAAGAAAAAATTAATATTATCAAAAGCCTCGATCTGCTGGTGATCGATGAGATAAGCATGGTCCGAGCCGATCTGCTCGACGGCATAGACAGCGTTTTGCGCCGCTACCGCCGCAGCACTCTTCCCTTCGGCGGAGTACAGCTCTTGTTGATCGGCGATCTGCATCAGCTCTCGCCGGTGGTTAAAGATGTTGAGTGGCGTCTGTTAAATCAATACTATGACTCACCCTATTTTTTCAGTAGCAATTCGCTGCGTCAGACGGAACTGATCACCATTGAATTGCAGCATATCTATCGTCAGGAAGATAACCGCTTCATCGAACTGCTTAACCGGGTCCGCGACAATAATCTCGATCAGGAGACGCTGGCCGGCCTCAATGCCCGCTGCATAGAAGGTTTTTCCGATACTGATAATGAGGGTGCAGGGTATATAACTCTCTGTACCCATAACAACAGAGCCGATACCATCAACGCTTCCAGGCTCAAGACACTTACCCCGAAAATCCATCGTTTCGATGCCGAAATCGAAGGGGAATTTCCCGAACATTCCTTTCCTACTGCAGTGACCCTGGAGGTCAAGCCGCAGGCCCAGGTCATGTTTGTTCGTAACGATTCATCTCCCGAGAAGCGTTTTTTCAACGGGAAAATTGGTAAGATTATCCGCATCTCCGACGGGAAAATCTGGATAAAATGTCCTGATGATACTGATGAGATCGTGGTTGAACCGGCTACCTGGGAAAACATTGAATATTCCCTTAATCCCGATACGCTGGAAATTACCGAGAACAAGATCGGCGCCTTCGTCCAGTATCCCCTGAAACTGGCCTGGGCCATAACCATTCATAAGAGTCAGGGGCTTACCTTTGACCGGGCAATCATCGATGCCCAGGCGGCCTTTGCCCATGGGCAGGTGTACGTGGCCCTTAGCCGCTGCCGCACCCTTGAAGGCATGGTGCTCAGCTCACCGCTTTCGCCAAGGGCGGTGAAAACCGACGGCACCGTGCTCAAGTTTGTCGAACAGGCGGGACAAAATGTTCCGACTGCGGAAAAACTGGCTATGGCCAAGATCCGCTATCAGCAGCGATTGCTTCTCGAATGTTTTGACTTTCAACAATTGCAGGTGCTTCTGGCCCGGCTGCTTTCCATCGTTGACAGGGATCCCGAGCTAATCAGAATCCTGGGTGCCGGCGATCTCCGGGAACTCCGGCAAAAGACCGTCAATGAGATCTGTACGGTCGGCACAAACTTCAGGCGGCAGTTGCAGGGCCTGTTCGCAGAAAACGTTTTCCCAGCGGAAGATTCGGTCGTGCTCGAACGAATAGATAAGGCGTCTGTCTATTTTCAGGAAAAATTCGACGCAGGGCTTGGCCCGTGTGTTATGCAGTTGCAGGTAGAAACCGATAACAAGGAATTGCGCAAAAAAGCCAAAAACCTCTGCAAGCTGCTGCAGGAAGAGACTGCGATTAAACTGGCTGCCATCGGGTGTTGCGCAAGCGGATTCAACGTTGCAGAGTATCTCCGGGCGATATCAGCAGCCGGAATTGAAGCCGCTTCCAAAAATGACAGGGAAAGGAAGCGGGAGAAGGGGCAGGCAACTGTACCTGCCTACACCGAAGCCGATATCGATCATCCGGAACTCTTCGAAACTCTGCGGGCATGGCGGGCAGCAAAGGCAAAAGAGGCTGAGGTTCCCCATTTTCAAATCCTGCATCAAAAGACCCTGATCCAGATTGTCGTCAACCTGCCCGACACCTTCAAGGCCCTGATGAAAATAAAGGGTATCGGCAGCAAGCTGGCGGAAAGGTACGGCGATGAGCTGGTGGCCATGGTGTCTGACTATCGGGAAAAAAATAATATTGTTGAAGTTATACTCCCCACCGTGATCGAGGAACAGCCGCAGAAGGAGAAAGCAAAAGAGCCGGGAACACCCAAAATAGATACCAAAAAGCTTAGTCTCGAGTTCTTTGAGCAGGGCTTAACCCCAGCTCAGATAGCCACGGAGCGCGATCTGGTGCTCGCAACCATAGAAGGTCATCTGGCTCATTTTGTGGCAAAAGGTGAGTTGGCGGTCAACAGACTGCTCTCCCCCGAAAGGCTGCAGGATATTGAAGCAAAACTGCAACAACTGCCGGATAAAAAACTCAGTGAGATAAAACTGGCTCTGGGGGGCGACTACCAATACGGGGAGATCAGAATTGCCCAAGCCCACCAGGCCTACCTGCAACAGCAGGTGAGCAAGGATTAAGCTCAACCTACTGCCGGTATCTTTTTTTTACTACCCGGTTAGCCGACGACCCGTATCTCCCGGCTCATAGTGCTAAGGGATTCGGCGCTATCGGCAGTCACCAGCACATCGTCCTCAATACGAACTCCGTTGCGCCCGGCGAGATAGATCCCAGGTTCGACGGTATAGGTCATTCCCGTCTCAAGGAGTTGCTCGTTGTCCCCGCGCATATACGGATCTTCATGACATTCCATGCCGATACCATGGCCGGTCCGATGGGTAAAGAACTGCCCGTAGCCTGCCTCATCAATAACCTGCCTGGTTGCCCGGTCCACAGCAGCACAGGGTACACCCGGTTTTCCCGCCGCACGACCCGCTGCATTGGCCTTTTGAACAATTTTGTGAATCTTTTCCGCCTCCGCGTCAATCTCGCCCGCCGCAAAGGTTCGGGTCAGATCGGAGATATAGCCGTCAAAGCTAGCTCCCCAGTCGATGACCAGTAGGTCGCCCGCAGCCAGTTGCCGTGCGGAAGGCTGGGCGTGGGGATTGGCGCCGTTTGGACCACTGGAGACAATGGGGGAAAAGGGCAGGTTGGTATCAGAGCCATGGCGGATAAGCTGCAGAAAGAGTTCACCCGCGATATCTTTTTCGGTAACACCGATTTTAACCAGCGGCAGGGTCGCTTCCAGTGCAGCTTCGGCAATCGACACCGCCTTGCGTATACAGGCTATTTCTTTTTCTTCCTTGATGGACCTCAATGCAGCAAAAATCTTCGAGCCATCGATAAAATCGACATCACTGCCGGCCAGACGAAGATAGTTATATTCCAGCAGACGCAGCTGGTTAAATTCCACCCCAACCTTCCCGCCGGACAGATCAAGCTCCGTCAGAGCATCACGAAAGATATGGGACCATTCGGTTGGACTTTCGCCATAGGCATAGACCCTTGCAGAAAAAGGCAGATGATCTAACTTCGCCTGTTCGAGTTCCGGCAAAATGATAGTCGGAGCCCCGCTACGGGTAAAAACGATGAGCACCGGCCGCTCCATCAGATGGAAATGCAAGCCGGTCAGATAGGCAAGACTCGGCCCGGCATTGACCGCAACTGCGGAAAAACCGTATTTATCCATATACTCTCGTAATCTTTGCTGGCGCTTCGATGACATATTCCCTCCGGCACTAAAAATTGTATACAATTTCTTTTTTCTTCCAATACTGAAATCTGCGCGGTATGTCCATAATATTCGATGCGATCATCAAAAAAGGATGTATGGCCCGTTTGCCAACCGGGTATACATCCTTTCAACTTCCCTTTAACCACTTGCAGATCCTACAACTCGATTTTTGCTCCCAGTTTTTCTGCAAACCGGGCCAACCAGGCAGGATGCGCGGGCCAGGCGGGTGCGGTTACCAAATTACCCTGAACATGGGCCTCATTCATTTCGACTGCCATATATTTGCCTCCGGCAAGTTTAACTTCGGCGGAACAAGCCGGATAAGCGGAACATTCCCGGCCCTGCAGCACTTCCGCCGCAGCCAGCAACTGCGCACCGTGACAGATTGAGGCGATCGGCTTTTCCTCCTTGGCAAAATGCCTGACAATGGCGAGTATCCTCTCGTCGAGGCGTAGATATTCCGGGGCACGTCCACCTGGGATCAGCAATCCTGCGTACTCTTCCGGTTTTATGGTGTCAAAATCAGCATTGAGAGTGAAATTGTGCCCCCGCTTTTCGCTGTAGGTCTGATCACCTTCAAAATCATGGATCGAAGTCCGAACAAAGTCCCCGGCTTTTTTATCAGGACAAACCGCATCTACCCGATAGCCAAGCATGAGCAGTGACTGAAACGGTACCATAACCTCGTAATCCTCCACGTAATCGCCTACGAGCATAAGAATTTTTTTTGCAGCCATAGCAGGTCTCCTTTTGATTTTGTTGTAGCAACAAAGCAGATAAAGAATTTTTACGACGCCATCAACTCTGCAAGCCAGGAGTTGAGAACATCAATTGCCCAATAAAGGATAAGAACTTCTCCCTTGGCGTCAAATTGCCATTAGTTTTGCTGAAATTTTTCGGCTGCCGTCATCGAATTTTGAATAAGACGGTAAAGGAGACATCTTCGGCCTCATCCAAGGACAGAGAGAACCGATAAGAACGGTTTTCGGTTATGCCCGCGGGGTAATTGAGTGAAACTGTTTCAACTCCCGATAGAAAGCCGGTTCCGTTACAACGGCGGCAATCGTAAAAGCTGAAACTGCTGTAGCCGTTGCATGAAGGGCAACGCCTTCGGATGGGCAATTGCAGGCGCAAATCGCCTCCGTTACGTGCCTGCGCGGGTGAAAGGATGATCTCGATAGTGAAATCCTCAAGACGGCTAATCCCAGGGTGACGATATCCCGTCAGGTTGCCGAAATTTTCGAAGATTTGGTCAAAAAAGCTGTCGAATACCGACCATGGGTCAGAATATGGTCTATGTCGTGACCTGCCGGTAAAAGAAGGGCGCCCTTCTTCCGGAACAAGAGGCTCGACTTCTTCCTCGAAAGAGTCATAATCCGTGTTTCTGCCGAATCGTTGTGAATTCCTGGCGGTATCTTGCAAGGTTTTGTCGTAAGCCTTGCGATTTTCCGGGTCGCTAAGGGTGGAATAGGCCTCCTGAAGATCCTGAAACGGTGTCTGGTTCTCTCCATAATGGTCGGGATGCAATTCCTTGGCCCGCCTGCGGTAGGCTTCTTTAATAGAGGTTTGTGTCGAGTCTGAAGGGATCCCCAGGATAATATAATAATTTTTTCGCATGTCAGATCCTCCTGAAAAAATTCCCGATTCCAAAGAATGTTCAGAATAATCCGATTATAACCGGAGCAGTTGCCGTCGTGCAGCAGGTATCAAGACAAACCGTACGGTCTGTCCCCGCCTCATACGTTCTTGTCTTATATACTAACTACCAATCCTCCATCGGCATCCCCTTTGCAATGATGGAATCGACAGCCAAAATATTTTTTTGAGCGAGATTCACCTGTTTTTCAAGCATGTCGTAGAGCACGTCATCCTTACCTAGCAATTTTTGGGCCTTTTCTCGAAGCTCTTCTTCCAGTTGCAGATAATTTTTCATCTCTTTGAGAAGATTTTTCCTGATAATATGTTTTTTCAGCTCGGTTTCTATAATCGGTAAAAGCCTTTTGACCGAAATTTCCACAAGCGTATCTCTGGAAATTTTCTGCTTCCTCGCTGTGTCGTTGAGAGAGCGTAATGAACTTCTGCTCAAAACATATGTTTTCTGACACCTGGCATGTTGATCTTCAGGATCTTGGACCGTCTGGGCAAGTCTTGCAAGCAGCGACGTATCTTCCATCAGCTGATCAAGCAATGATTTTTGCTTGATGCCCAACTGTGCGGCGATCATCCCCAGCAGGTCGATAGTTTCCTGGGAGAGTTTAAAGGTAGCCCGGACAGATTGTTTCTTTTTCAGCTCATCGAAGGATATTTCAGTACCTTTCAGAGCCGAGGCGTCTTTTCTTCTATACATGCCGATTTCTCCTTATCCGGAAATTAAACCATTTCCATTACCATGTCAATTAATGCCTATAAAGTAATATATAACAAAAAATAAAAAATATATTTTTACGATATTGACATGAAAACTCCCTGTATTTATTTTTTCGACAATGAAAGAGGTGAGGTGCTGAAAAGCTTGCTTATGCTCTTCAGGATTTTCAACCAGGAGATGTAATCCAGTTAACGGCGTTTTCTCAAAGGAGATTTGTCGAATAAAAAACAGCTGCAAAGGAGGAATGGCTATGTGGACAAGAGTAAATGATATTGACCGGATGTTCGATGCCATGGATCTGTTCCGTTCCAGATTGAACAGAATGTTCATGGATTACGGCGGAACTTATGACGAAGATTATGGTTGGAGAGTTATAAATGGTTCCCCACGAACAAATCTTTTTGACAGAGGAGAGTCATTTCAGCTGATGGCGGAAGTGCCCGGGCTATCAAAAGAGGATCTTAACATCAGAATTCAGGGCAATTATTTAGAGCTGAGCGGCAAACGCAATGCGGAAGTTCCAAAAGGCTATAAAGCCCATCGTGTTGAGCGGGAGACCACGTCCTTTACTCGAAGTTTCACCCTGCCTGCTGATGTAAATGTAGATAAAATCGAAGCAGTCCTGCATGATGGGCTGTTAACCCTTAATTTACCAAAAGCAGAGGCTGCGAAACCAAAACAAATCAACATTAGCTAGTCAGATGAGAATCCTGTTGGAATTTCAAAAATATTTGTGGAGGTTGAACTATGAATAAAGGTACCGATCTTACAACAAAAAAGGAAGAAACGCTCGAAAGGCGTCAAGAGCTGCCAAGGGTCGCACCGGTGGTAGATATCTTTGAAAATGATGACGAGATATTACTGCACGCCGATATGCCGGGCGTTACCAAGGAGAATATCACAATTAACGTCGATAACGGAAGATTGGAAATTACCGGAACCCGCCGTCTTCAAACGAAGGGTAGCGGAAGCTGGCAGGAATTCGGTGATGTTGAATATCGGCGAGTTTTTTCAGTTCCTCAAACTATTAATGTTGAAAAAGTGAATGCGGAACTGAAAGAAGGGGTGCTGAATCTTCATTTACCCAAAGCTGAAGCAGCTAAACCCCGAACTATCAAGATCAGTGCGGTCTAGGGCGAAAGATATCAAGTAAGCTCCCATGTTCCGGGAGTGCCTCGATTAGAGGAAAGAGTAATTATTTCTTTAACAAACCGGATGCCGGGCAGACACATCTCTGTGTGCTGCCCGGCATCAATCTTGGCATAAATCTCAATGAGCCGACATAGGAAAGGACAAGCTGGTGAAGGGCTAAACGAAGTGAGTATAGCCTGAAAGCTCTTTCATATTGTTGTTGATTAAATTACACAATCCATTCAATTGAGATACTGTAAGATGATAAAACTCGACCCCAATGACCAATTCAAATCCTGAATTATCTTGCTCGTGGCTTTCAGTCGTTTCACGAATTTTCCGCACGTTGAGTCCTTTAATATGCGAGCCTTTGGCATCAAGGATATCCAAAGTGAATCCACGCGGGAACGAGTGGGGGTAAAGACAACCAAAGGATAAGCCATCGAGATTGATATCCAATATCTGTCCCGTTCCTCTTTCAGTAACAGCCAGAAGGCTGACGGCTTCGTGACGTTGGTTTTTTCTTTGGTCTGTAAGATAAGGGTTCTCCGGAACTCTATGGATATCTAACTGATTCATGCTTCCTCCTGTAGGTATGATTGCTTAACATACCTCGTATCCTGATTTTACGGGGAAAAGAATTTTTTCAATCAACCGGCTGATCATTTACTGCTGGTTAGATGGAAAATATTTTGCAAAATCAGTGCCCAGGAGAAATAAAGTAATTTTATTAATTAGTTATTTGAAGGAAAACAAAATTTAAAGTGCTGAACAAGTTCAAATTTTGCTCTTTGATTCTCTGGGAGTGCAAGTTTTGCACAGAGCCGGCCCCAGAGCTGGTAGAGTTCAACTGTTCACCAGCACCCAATTTTCGTCCGATCAGGCCGCCTTATGGAAGGGCGGGTTTGGAACCCGCCCCTACAAGCCCGGAGGCATGCTTGAACGAACCAGAGGGTGAGGTTGCCGATGCGGATTTTGAAGTGTTAATCAGCTTCCCAGAAATCGTCTTTAGCGGCGCCACACTTCGGACAAACCCAGTCCGAGGGAACACTTTCCCACGGAGTTCCAGGATCTACGCCATTTTCGTAATCGCCTTCCTGTGGGTCATAAATGTATCCACAAGGACATTCCCATTTTTGCATGATTTTTCTCCTCTATCAACTGAGTATATTTCAGGGCACAAAAATAATAGAGATGATTGCTGTCGTCAATGACAATCGTTCTTATTGCTGAAGTAATCTTTCACCAGAACCGAATTTTCGTCCGATCAGGCTGCCTCATAGAAGGGTGAGTTTGGAACGCCCCTACAAGCCCGGAGGCCTGCTTGAACGAACCTGGGGCACTGGATGCGACGGCCAAGGATGGTTACAGATCCTGGCTATGCGGTCTTTTAATGTGTACCGGTGAATGCTTACTTGCTGAAAGCTGGTTTTGGAAAAAAGTTATCACCATATATGTAATGATGTAATGAAAAAATCTGAGTGATATTTTTGTTGAGCTGCTTTTGTATCACATGTTTTGTTATGCATTGTGTGCGTTTACATCTTTGGGATCGGTTTACAATTTTTTATGGTCACCTTTCCCTGCAGCAAATTTCCTTTGGAATACTCAGTAAAAATACAGGAATTGGTTTCAGGGTCAAAATTTTCAATCCACAGATTGTCATCTTTCCAGGTAGCTCCAATATGGTATTGACCTTGAGGAACCTGTATGGTCATGACGCCGCCATAGCGTTTGACAAAAATTTGCTGCAGACGGAAGTAATAGGCGCACCAGCCGGTCGCAAGGATAATCAGAGCAAGGATAATCCCCACTTTCCACTTATTGGCTTTTCCACAAAGAGCAAAAACTGCCGCAGCAGAAAAAATGATAGCGATCCAGTATAAATAGGTGATCATGATAGTAGCTCCTCAAAGGTGATGGACTCGTAAAAAGCTTCAAATGCGAGACGCGCAATATTTCAATCATTACGGCGTACTAAGGTGCGTCGTAATGATTGAAATATTGCAGCAACAAAGCAGATGAAGAGTTTTTACGACGCCACCAAAGGTAGTAATTATAAATGTAGTGAGCACTACTATAACCTTTCAGCATAAAATGTGTGAATAAAAAGACTTGCATGCAGGCAGCTAACGTAGGTCGTGGAGTGTCGCTTGTTTAAGCAATTCATGTCCAATCCAAAAAAGGTAATGTCCTGACCAATGGACGCACCGTGGTCCATAAAAAAGCGGGGGCTGCTTATTAGGACCGCACCACGCCGGTCATATTAATCGGCCTTTGAGTCCTCCACACCAGCGCTTCCCAGATATCGAGGTGTTTCCTAGTCAACCATTTGAGGTGGAGCCGTCTGTGCCATTACTGGATTTTTAATTGGATGAGTCGCCAGCAGAGTAGGAAGGACAGTCTGACTCTCGACGGAATATAGAATACGCCATTCTTTTGATACGGCAGGGACCAGGTAGACACGTTTTAGGTATCGGTATACTATGGAATTTCCATCATATACTTTATAGTTGATCGAGGCGATGGCCTGGGAACCAAAGGTGAGGAAAAAAAAGGACTCTATGTTGTCGGTGGAAAAATTTTCTTTGGAAACCGAAAGATTATCTAATATTTTTTTAAATCTGCTGTCATTTTTACTGATTTGCAAATCTGTCTGAAGCAAGGAACCAGGCAAATTTTCCAACACAACAATAGGTATGGTATTGATGGTCAGATAGGTTGCCAGCTCGTCGAGGTCTTCGTTGGCGAGGGCTATACAGCCATGGGTGCTGTTGGGGGTTAGTGACTTATTCGTTCCATGAATGAAAATGCCATCGCCGCGATGTCCGGATTGTCTATCGAAAACGTTGGGGTAATCCAGATGATACGCCCGTTTGCCAAAGACGGTGACGTTTTTATCGTGATACATTTCAGTTATGAAATACAGACCTTCGGGAGTTTTTAGATCGCCCCTGATATTTTTATTGCCGGGGTTTTCCCCAGTTGCGCAAACAAATGTTTTGAGGAGTTTAAGGGAATGCTGCTGTTCAAATACCATCAATTTTTGCTTGCTTTTCTCCACCACAATAAAACGAATCGGAGCATCATTATTATAAAATGAAAGAATAAGATTCAATTTATTTTCATGATTTTTGTGCAGTGCTGCGCTGTGGACATCGATCGAGAAAAACAGAAGGACGAAAAAATTAGCGAGGGAAAAAAAGAAAATATTTGTCTTCATGGTGTGAGCGAGTAAGGGAACTTTTTATTTCCTTTGTTTTAGCGTAAAGAGAGTTGGCTCTATGAGCATGGTTTTCCTTGACTTTTGGGATCAAAGTGGACCTTTTCCTACAGCTGTTGTTTCTGATTCTATCATAAAAAAAGAATTATAGACAAATGGCTGAGTTGTGTTTTTTTTGAACAAAGGACTATTTACGTAGCGTGTTTTTGGTTTTTTAACAATTTCTCTTGGTAAATTCGATTTTTTTTTGCGAGAATACAATGCATCGGATTATTTGGTTCACCCCCTGAAACCGGTTTTCAGGATTCGTTTTCTTGCTCCGTAGATACGAATCCTTTTTTATATTTTTGTAATCGCAATTGAGAAGTCTTTGCAAGGAGGAATTTAATATGGCGGAAGGAACGGCGACAGATCGGGATCAAACGGGTTTTAAGATTTTATATCAGATATTGGCGACAATGTGCGTCATTGCTCTCATTCCCATCGGCGGTCTCTGGTATATCAGTATTTATAAATCAAGAGAGGACTGGACCACCAACATTTTTAATACTTTGAAGAATAATACAGCAAGCCTTACCCGCAGTGTCGATGACTGGACTGCTATGAATTTACGGGTGTTGGAACAAAATGCCGAAACACCGGCCATCCTCAGTATGGAAGGCGAAACACAAAACCCGGTTCTAAAATCGATGGCAGACACCTATCAGTGGGTTTATCTGGCTTTTACCATCCTGCCCAATGGTGAAAATCTCGGCAGAAGCGATGGGAAACCTCTAACATATTATGGCGATCGAAGATATTTTCAGCAGGTATTAAGTGGTAAAACGGTGGGCGAACAGGTGCTCCTTGGAAAAACGTCAAAAAAGCCGGCTTTTATCCTGGCCAAACCAATCAAAGGGGAAGAAAACAAGGTCCAGGGTGTAATCGCTATCGCCATGACACTTGAGGATCTGTCGAATACCATCACCAGAACCAAAATTGGTAAAACCGGGTTCGCCATCCTGCTTGATGAAAATAATCGTCTTATTGCCCATGGCAAGGGAGAAGTCTCCTCGGAGTTGCAGGATTTTAGCTCTTATCCTGTCCTTCGGCAGCGAAACTTGTTTGATCGTAATACCTTTGTATTCGAGGAAGGTGGTAAAAAGATCGTTGCCTATTCACAAAAGACGCAACGCGGTTGGACGCTTATCGTTCAACAGGATTATAAAGAGGCTTACGCTGCTGCTGATGCGGCTCAGCGAAACGCGATAATCCTGCTGCTGGCTACTATGGTTATTGTTATTGTTGTCGCATATCTGCTGGCTCAGCGTCTTAGTACACCGATTCGTAACCTGACGGCTATTGCCGATGAAATAAGCCGGGGCAATTTAGATGCGAGAATTCGGGAAACCGGGCGCAACGATGAGATAGGTGCTCTTGCCAGGGCTATTGAAAGAATGGGTGTCAGTCTCAAGATGGCTTTTGATAGATTACGAAAGAGGTAAGCAATCATGACTCAGGATTATATTCCATTCCAGGAAATTGTATATGAATTAAGGAAATTATGCTCGGCTATGGTTACCGGTACCATGTTTATTGCCACCATGGCCAATCGTAGTGCCCAAGTGATGCTGGATAAAGGGGAAATAGTCTTTGTTTACTTCTTTAATAAGAGGGGCGAAGAGGCACTCGAGCTGATGTCTTCAATTAGTGCCGGTCGATATCGTTTTCAAGAAGGGGCGGTCTCCCGCCGCAGCCCTCTGCCGACCACCGATACCATTCTCGAGTCTTTGGGCAGGGGACAAAAGATCGGCAATAAAACCAGTGTGGGCAATGTCGAGCAACCGGCGACCGGCTTTGGCCTTAGCCGCCGGCAAAAAGAAGTTCTTGAAAGCTGTCTGGCGGCGTGTATAGGCCCGATGGCGGCGATCCTCTGTGAGGATCATCTCGGTGATGCCGTTGACCTTGATACGGCTATTGACGCTTTGGCTGCGGAAATACCCGCACCTGAACAGGCAAACACATTCAGGATGATGGTAAAGGAAAAACTCGGTTAATTTACTTTGGGATGTATCCAACAAATTACGGAAGGTTGGATACATTCCGCTCATTTCTTCTTTGCTGAATCATCTGGATAATGGATCATTCCGATATGGGGAATGCCGTCTTCATCGTACCCTTCCGATGATACCTGAAAACCGAAACTCTCATAGAACCGGGTAAGATATTGTTGGGCGGAAATATAAACCGGCATTCCCGGATAAAGATCTTCTATATTGAGCAGACAGTGTTTCATAAGTCTCCTGCCAATGCCTTTTGTTCTAAAATCCGGATGGGTGAGAACTCTTCCGACAGATGGCCATTTGTTTCCATATCCCCGGCCGATTATACGTAGATAAGCAACCGGCTGCCGTTGTTCTTCCCTGGTGAGCCATCCCATCAGATGATGGGCTTTTCTGTCCCGGCCATCACAATCCTGATAGACACACTGTTGTTCGACAATGAATACCTGTTGACGCAATTGAAGTATTGCGTAGAGTTCTTCCGTTGATAATTCCTCGAAGGTGGATAACTTCCACTCAATTTTCATTTATATTCCAAAGGTTAATATCCAATCAATGCAGGTCCCTCCCGGCACTCAGGCGCAGAAGGATCCACAGCGGAAATCCGGCGGATTACTTAAATATATTTCACATTACTAAGGAAAAAATGATAAGATCCAGCACGTTGGTCTGCCGATAATAAACTAATTGTTATAAAACTTGATGGCGTCGTAAAAACTCTTCATCTGCGTCGTTGCTGCAAAATTTCTATCATTACGACGTACTCTAGTACGCCGAAATGATAGAAATTTTTTGCGCCTAGCATATGAAGCTTTTTACTTAGCCATCTGAAATTTTAGGTTTTTATGAGATTATCAAACTTGCATTATTTACTCAACCCGAAAATTTCCCATGAAGCGATTGAGTGCACGAAATAAGCTACTCATTACCCTTTCGGCACTTCTGATGACCGCCTTTGTCGGCGTCAGTGTCCTGAATTATAGACTTACCCGCGAATCAATTCGCCAGGAAATTCTAAGTGATAATTTGCCCCTGACAATGGATAATATTTATTCCGAACTCACCTCGGACTTGACCAGGCCTCTGCTTGTTTCTTCGTCCATGGCCACCGATACCTTCCTGAAAGATTGGGTGCTGGGGGGCGAGAATGATACTGGTAAAATCATCCGTTACCTGGACCAGATCAAAGAAAGATATGGATTTTTCACTACCTTTTTTGTTTCTTCGACTACTGGAATTTATTACCGGTATACCGGGATCAATAAAAAAATATCTCAAAAAGATGCTCATGATATCTGGTACTTTGATTTCCTGGCATCCGGCAAAGAGTACGACTTTGATGTGGATACCGATGAAGCGGCCAATAATATCCTCACTGTCTTCATCAATTATAAAGTCTTTGACAGAGAAGGAAAAGTGCTCGGCGTGACCGGGGTCGGCCTGAAGGTTAACAACTTGGCACGTCGAATATCCGCCTATCGGAAGAAGTATGATAGATTAGTCTATCTTACAGATACCAAAGGAGTTATTCAGGTACATCCCGATACGACCCTTATCGAGAAAAAATCGATCGCTGATTTGGGAATAATGGCGGACCTTCGAGAGAAGGTTCTCAATAAAGCCAATGACTCTGCTAACTTTGAATTTGATCGAAACGGGAACGAAATATTGCTGACGGTAAGATATATTCCCTCCCTCGACTGGTTCTTGTATGTCGAACAAAATGAAACCAAGGCCCTGGCTATTGCCAGAAAAAACTTTATCCATACTATCCTGATCGGTTTTTTCGTCTCCGTGGTGATAATTAGCCTCACTCTGGTAACCTTAAACCGTTACCAGGATCGTCTGGAGCTCCTCGTCAAATTGGATGAACTGACGGGAATCGCAAATAGACGGGCCCTGGAAGAGGAATTTCAGAAATTTCTCTATGCCTCTTCCCGGTCCGATCGTTTGTTCAGTCTGATCATCATCGATCTCGATGGCTTTAAAAAGGTTAATGACGTTCATGGTCATATAATCGGGGATCATTTACTGGTAGATGTCGTCGACCTGATACGCGGTAATGTCCGGCCGACGGATATTTTTGCTCGATGGGGTGGCGATGAATTCGTCATTTTGTCCGATAATACCAGTGAAGAAGCAGGCAAACTGGCTGAACGAATCCGTCAGTCGGTAAGAAACGCGCAACTTGGCGGCCCGGAGGAAATAAATATTGATGATCCAAGGAATCAGGTCACTGTCAGTATCGGTATCAGTGTCTATAATAAAGATGAAGATCTCGCTGCGATGCTCTTGCGGGCAGACCAGGCAATGTACAGATGCAAGACCAAGGGTGGTGACTGCATTGAATCGGCGTTGTGACGGGTAATTATAGGTCTGCGTGGGGCGAGTGTATTGAGCTATGCCTGTGATCATCACTACAGTTCCCGGAAATATTTCCGACACCATCGAGTTTGCTATATTAACAAAAAAATAACGACGGTATTGCATGTGCGTCATTTGAACTGGTTCCTTGAGCACTGTCGACAGACGACACGTATAATTTTTTTAACATACAACCCAATAAACTTCCATGATACGAGCGATCTTAGCATTACTGGCAAGTCTTCTAACCGCGGTCCAGGCAATTATCATTTATACCAAAGGGCAGACAATCTGCTTCAATAATGGTTGCGCGATTGTCGACAGTATGACCACGGTTTCTCCGTTGTATTTCAACTTGGCCGGGTTGGTATTTTTTCAGATCCTGTTCTGGTGTCTGCTGTGGGGGCGGGATGGTTCGGAACACTGGCATAAATTTGCCAGGCTGTTATTGTTGGCCGGTCTTGCTGCCGAGGCGGTTCTCGTCTTTTTTCAGTATGCTGTTGCCGGGGTGTTCTGTTCCTACTGCATAGTTATCTTCGCCTTTATTGTTTTAATGAATATACTGAGCGGACCGCGTCAGATAATCCGGGGTATAATCATTTTTGCGGCTGTAACCGTTACCTGCTTCAGTCTTCAGTTTGGTAAAGGCGCAAGTTCGGGAGAGTCACTCGATAAAGGAAGTATGGCAATGGTGACAGCGGAGCGCAACCAGGCAAAACTTTACCTCTTTTTTTCTTCCACCTGTGCCCATTGCGAAAAGATACTTGATGTACTACGAGCAGAAAATAAGTGTACCCTACGCTTTAATCCTATTGAGCGAATTGATAAATTCGCTTTTCCAGGCCTTGAATCCTTTGCCGAATATGATCCCGAGGTGAATATCAGCTTTATGAAAAGCCTATCCATCAGTGAGATTCCGGTTCTTGTCGCCGTTGAACAAAAGAATACCCTGATACTCAAAGGGGAACAGCGAATCCGGGAGTACCTGGACAGCACATGTCTGAAAGCAAAGGAAGCGGATTACAGTGGAACAAGCAGTATGGAACCCGCGGAACATTCAGTTATTCCAGGGCTTGGCGGCAGGCAAAACGATGCATGTTCAGTGGATACCGACTGCGATACCGGACAGACCGATGAGGCGGCCGGGAAAAAATAACAGAGACTTTTTGCAGCCGTTCACCGGGAAGAGCAAATGCCCGCATAACCCGTGACCTATAAACAAATACCGTTCTGTTTATTTCAGGAGGTCCGCCAGTTCTTCTTTGGTAAGCATCGATCGCGGCGATGGATTGCGCCTATCGGCGACAACTCTTCGATCAATACTTTTTCTCCGGTCAACGCCCAGCCTGACTTTCACGAGCGAACGGAGCCATCCATAAAAGCTTCGTTTGTTATTTTTTGTACCATCCCGTGTGTCGTGTCGCCGTTCCCGAGAGGAACGGCGTTCTGCTTTTCGCCGACAACTATTTGGCTTGCGACGTTCGATTCCGTCCCAACCTTTATAACCTGGAGGGTTCATGAGTTGATGCCGTTTGGTATTGCTGAACTTTTTTCTTGTTTTGTGTAACCATTCAAATATACAGTAACAATATATCCGGTAATAGAATTGATGCAACATCTAACCGGTGTAAGCTACTCTGATATCGTACTTTTTCCCTAAAGTGCATCTCTTTTCAAGCCGCAGGTTAAAACCACGGATTTCCTTTTACGATCCGTTCGGCGCGACCAATAAAAATTCATCTCTTCCAGCAGGTGATTTCACTTCTCTAAACTTCTTTAAAACAGCACCCGGAATTCGTTACCCTTCATTGGGATGTAATTAAGAATTCCGAATGAGGGGTCATTCATTAGGTATTGACTAACTATAAGAAATAAAACAATATAATCTATGTTGAAAATTTCATCCAATCTGTTAAATATAAGGAGTGGATAAGTGGCGATCAGAATGCGTTTTTTGGATCAATAATTAATCTCAGCCGGGTTGACCGGCATCTGAACGCGATTCGCTTTCCTTATTGCAAGGCAGTTACCTGGTTTATTTCATCAGGTTTGGCGATTGGGCTTGGAGTTTTCTGCCGAGAATGTGAGAGGCGGGGATAACTTATTGTATCTACAAAGAGAATAGACATGACATTAAAGATTACTGCCCAAACTCTTTCGATAAAATCGATTGAGAAACTCAATGAACTCAGTGGTGAAAGTGTAAAGAAATGTATGCAGTGCGCCACATGTACGGGTATGTGTCCCATGGTACAAGAAATGGAATTCAGTCCCCGTAAGGTTATGCACATGGCTCAATTCGGCCTCATGGAAAAGCTGCAGGACATCAATACCTATTGGAAATGTGCTTCGTGCCATGCCTGCTCCGTCAAATGTCCCAGAGGTATCGATATTGCCAAAGTCATGGAGGCACTCAGACAACAGGTCCTTCGTAAAAGTAAGAATTATGTTGAGCCTTCTGAGATCCCTGCAGAACGTATTGCAGAGATGCCGCAGATTGCATTGGTTGCCGGATTCCGAAAATTCACGAGTTAAGGAGAGCGATGAAGATCAGTTACTATCCAGGCTGTACTTTAAAATCCAAAGCCAGGAACCTAGACAAGGCTGCGGTTGCTTCCCTGGAGGCTTTAGGTGTCGAGGTAAATGAGATCGAAAGATGGAATTGCTGCGGTGCGGTACATTCCTTAACCGCTGATGACTTGATTCATCAGGTAGGGCCGGTGCGTAACCTTGTCCGGGCAAAAGAGCAGGGTGCCGACAAATTGGTCACTCTCTGTTCAATGTGCTACAACACCCTGGCGCGTGCCAATCAGATAATGAAAAACGATGAGGTGAAAAGAGACACCATCAATCGTTTTATGGATGAAGAAATCGACTACGCCGGGGAAGTTGAGGTGGTTCATTACCTCACCTATCTACAGGATCAGATCGGCTGGGAAAAAATCAAGGAGCAAGTCAAGGTTCCGCTGACGGATCTCAAGGTCGCACCCTATTATGGCTGCACCCTGCAGCGTCCGGCGGAAATAGGCATTGAGCCTTTTGGTAGCTATACCTTGATGACTGGGCTGTTGGAGGCACTTGGAGCTACCGTCATGCCTTTTAATGCTGCCGATAAATGCTGTGGTTCATATCAGGTGCTTGGGGTTCCGGCTGGAGAAAACAGTGCCGGAGCTGCTATTCTCAATCTGGCCTCGTCTGCTGGAATTGAAGCTCTGGCGACGAGTTGTCCGCTTTGTGAATACAACCTGGGCAAGCAGCAGCAACAAATGATTGAAAAAGGGAAGATAGCCACAAATATACCAACGTATTACTTCACGCAACTCCTTGCAGTCGCCTTGGGACTTGACGCGGAAAATTGTCATTTTGAATTAAATGACCCGATTAGTGCCGAGTTGTTAAAAAGTAAAAAATGTCTGGCCGCAGCGTAAAACCGCTGATTCGAATGAGCAATGACACTACAACGAAGTAGATCGGACTTTTTCCAGAGTCCATCCCTACTCACAAAGTGACTTTTACGAGATCTTCATTGATCTTCATAAAAGCCTTAAATTTCAGATGGCTAAGTAAAAATCTTCATATGCGAGGCGCGCAAATTTTCAATTATTTCGGCGTATAAGGTACGTCGTAATGATTGAAAATTTGCAGCAACGAAGCAGATGAAGAGTTTTTACGACGCCATCATTATTGGAGTGATGAACCATGTGTGAAACAGACCAGAAATCAAGCAAGAAAACTCCTCGAGTAGCGACCGGAGATCGGGCTATTCTGCCGGAAGGTGCAAAAACCATCCCGGTCTATATCATGGGTAAAAAGTATGAGGTGCCCGAGACTCTGACCATTATGAAGGCGATGGAGTTTGCAGGTTTCAAATTCCTGCGCGGTGCCGGTTGCCGTGGTGGTATCTGTGGCGCCTGTCCCACCGTATATAGAATGGCCGGAGATTATAAACTGCATTTTGGACTTGCCTGTCAGACAGTCGTGGAAGCGAATATGTATCTCGCCCAGATTCCTTTCTTCCCTGCAAACCGGGCAACCTTTAACATTGAAGAAATCGGCGGTCTGCCGGAGGCTATTCATGCCCTCTATCCCGAAATATTCCGTTGTGTAGCCTGCAATCAGTGTACCAAAGCCTGTCCTATGGACGTTGATGTACTCGGTTACATTTCAGCGCTAAAACAGGGAAACATTGAGAAGGCCGCAAGACTTTCCTTTGACTGTATTCAATGCGGTTTGTGCGCCAGCCGCTGCATGGGAGAAATACCCCAGTACCATGCAGCGCAGCTGGCCCGTCGTGTGTATGGACGATATATCCTGCCCATGGCGGAACACTTGAAGCTGAGGGTTACGGATATTGAAAACGGCAAATATGATGCAATGCTGGATGAACTGGCGGCAATGAGCAAGGAAGATCTCGAAAAACAATATGTTGAACGGGAACGTGAGCCTGATTTTGCCGAAATAGGATCATGGCAGCCTAAAGAGACTCGTTATTTATAATCAAACATCGATCGAACCTCTTTGAGTGACTTAGGAATTATTTTTCCTTTCGTTGTGTGGATATAATTTCGTTAGGAACTTATCCCCGGATATAGAGGCTTGGATTAAGGAGAAGACAATGGCTTACACACCCGAAATGAAGGAACTGATTAAAAGAGTCGAAGCAACCCGTCCTGCGCGGGTAGCCATGGCTCGTCGTAACGAGAATTATCCGGCACTTTCCATGACTGAGCGTGCCGAGGTGCTGTCAAAGTTTCACCCGGATTATCAGACCACAGGTAAAAGGACTGTTGCCGTGGGCCCCAATAAAGGCGATACCTATCAGGAAGGCGTCGCCAGGTTGCTGGAATCAAAGTCAATGGTTCGACCGGGGAAGGTGAACTTAAGTAAAATCGATCATGAGACGGATGTTTTGGTCATCGGCGGCGGCGGTGCCGGTACTTCCGCGGCAATAATGGCGGCCAATGGCGGGTGCAAGGTCATCATCGCCACCAAGCTGCGCCACGGCGACTCCAATACCATCATGGCCGAGGGCGGTATCCAGGCGGCAACACATGAATGTGATTCCCCTTATTACCACTTCATGGATACCATAGGCGGCGGCCACTTTTCCAATCAGCGTGACCTGGTGGCGGCTCTGGCCAAGGATGCACCACTGTCCATTGCCTGGCTGGAGAATCTGGGCATGATTTTTAATAAGTACGAGGACGGCCGGACGGTTGTGCGTCACTGCGGTGGTTCTTCCCGTAAAAGATTGCAGTCTTCCGGCGACATGACCGGGGCCGAAATAATGCGGGTGGTCCGCGATGAGGTGCGCAATAAAGCGGATCAGATTACCGTTCTTGAATTCAGCCCGGCGGTTGAGTTACTCCTCGACGAAGATGGCAAGTGCGGTGGGGCGATCCTGTATAACATGGAAACGAAAGAGTTTTCCATCGTTAAAGCAAAATCGGTCATTATAAGCACCGGTGGTTTTGGCCGTCTGCATATTAAAGGCTTTGCAACCACTAATCATTATGGCGCCACCATGGATGGTGTGGTTATGGCTTACCGGGCCGGTGTCGGTAATAAATCCCTGCATTCCACTCAGTATCATCCAACAGGGGTGGCCTATCCGGAACAGAATGTCGGTTTGCTTATTACCGAAAAAGTCCGGGGCCTGGGTGCGCATGTACTCAACATAGACGGCGAGCAGTTCTGTTTTCCGCTCGAACCCCGAGATGTTGAATCGGCTGAGCTGATCTGCGAAGCAATGGAAAAAGGTAAAGGAATCATCACTCCTACCGGTCGCGTAGGACTCTGGCTCGATTCACCGATGATTGAAGAGCTGCATGGCCCCGGGACCGTCAAAAAAGAATTGCCTGCCAAATTCATCCAGTTTGAGCGGCATGGAATCGATATCAGTAAGGAGCCGATGCTCGTTTATCCGACCCTGCACTATCAAAATGGCGGCGTGAATGTCAATGGTGACACCGAGACCGATATTCCCGGACTCTATGCCGCGGGTGAGGCCATCGGCGGCGTACATGGCGAGAATCGTTTGATGGGCAATAGTCTACAGGATATTATCACCTTTGGCCGTCGCGCCGGTAAAAATGCGGCCGCCTATGTTCAAGGGGGAGTTGAGATTAAGAAGTTATCTCTTGACCATGTCGTTAAGTTTGAGAAAGAACTTGAGGAAGCAGGTATCAAAAATCCTGGAGTTGCTCCTATCCTCCTGCCCGATTATTCAACCGACGAAGTGACTGAAAACCGCTGGCCTGATGCCCTGACCAATGAGGCGCCCGCAGTCTAAGAGACCACTTGCCATATATGATGGTCTCATAAAAAGCCCGATCTACTTCGTTGTAGATCTGAAACGGCAATTAGCTGTGCCACATGTACTACCAAATTGCCGTTTCAGACACTACGCCTCGCATATGAAGTTTTTTACTTAGCCATCTCAAATTTGAGGTTTTTACGAGTCCATTATATATATGATAAACTCGTGAAAACCTCAAATTTCCCGAAGCCGAATACCGCTGCAGACCTTTAGTCTGCAGCGGTATTTTCGTTGGAGGGCTTAAAATCACAGTATACTTTAAAGAAACGGAGGTGGAGTTGTCATGTAGAATGTGGTAAATTGTTTTGTCTATAGCTTGGAATTAACCTACAGGATAAGAAGAGGGATGAGAAGCAATTTTATTACCACCGTTTACGGCTCGGCTATTCCCGGAATAATAAAGGCCTTAGCACATACCACCCGACGTCAGGGAGGAGAATGGCTGACCAGCAAGGTAATCAAGCTCGACGGCCAGTTCGCGGCAATAATGAATGTGGTTGTCGAAAAAGAACATGAAGCTCAATTGAAATCGACATTGGAGCATAGCTACCCTGATCTCTCCTTTGTCTATGTCCCGGCGCAGATCACTCGCCAGGAAATGTCCAAGGTAATAAGGCTGGCTGTCGACTGCATCGATAGACCCGGTTTGACCAGGGATTTGAGCAACATCCTGGCCAACCTGGATATTGAGGTGGAAAATATGGAGTGTAAACGTTTCGTTATGGACGGAATTAACGAGACGGTTTTCTCAGCCAAATTGACTCTGGCGGTTTCCGAAGCAGCGGAAAGCGAAATAATCGCCGGAGAAATTGAAGCCCTGTCGGAAGATGTAAGGGTGAATGTACTCTAGGAAAATATAATATCAACTGCGTGGCTGGAATCGGACAAGCTCCTAACGTTCGTCTAATCCAGATAGCCATATTATCCTCATCAATTATCAAGAAACCGGAAATATCTTTCTACTCGTTACCATTTCCTTCACATAATACCTGATGCAGCGCCCGTTGTGCCTGGAAAAAGTGCGTGCGATCCAGGGTGAACTGCATATTGGTCTGCCTTGAAGTCTGGGAAACCGTCAGGATATTTATGGATGAATCCGCCAGCGCCTTGGTGGCTTTGGCAAGAATTCCAGGTTTGGCGATGTTAGATCCTATGGCACAGACGATTGCTACGTTCTGGGTGGCGACGCTTTCGAAATGCTTGCGCAAATGCTGGATCAAATGCTCAGTGCAGTCTTTTTCGTAAATAACCACATCGATGGTATTGGCGTTGGTCGCTTTATTGATATAACTGATATTGTGCGCCTCCAGGATCTTCATTATCTGCATATCGAAGCCCACTTCACCGACCATACGAGTATCGTGGATCTCAATCGAAGTCACTGCGTTTGAACCGGTTATGACTTCCGTCTTCGAATTGGGGCAGATATATTCCTTGGTGATCAATGTTCCACTGTGGCTTGGGTCGAAAGCGTTCATGATCCGAATGGCAATTCCGGCAATCTCCAGTGGTTTAGAGGCCTTTGGATGTATTGCCTCCATGCCGACATCGGCAAGCTGATCTGCTACATCGAAATTGGTATTACAAATCGGATGCACTTTATCTTCGCCGATGATCAAAGGATCTCCCGAACAGAGATGGTATTCCTTATGAATTACTGCTTCGGCAGCACGAAGCAATACGGCTATTTTGGAAAAAGTTACTTCCGAATAGCCCCGGTCGAATTCACGCATGATGCCTTCCGTTCCCTTGGTATATCCCGAGGCTATGCAGATGGTTTTTGCAGGATCGAGATCCTTGAAATTATGTTGAATTCGCTCGTCGATGGTACGCTCACGCTTGTCCTGCCAACCGCTCAGATCGACAAAAGTAGCGTTGTAACCAAGCTTTTGCAGGATGTTTGCACTGTTAAAAGCGCTGTGCATTTCGCCAATAGAGGAGAGCAGTTCCCGGGCTGCCAGCAGGACTTCCGTACGGTTGACATACCCCGAGGAGATTACTGTGTCCATACTCCGCAGGATATTGACGGCAAAGGCGATACGCTCACAGATAAACTGGTCGGCAGTTTTAACATCCAGACCGATTCCCGCAAAGCTGTGGTTGAGTTCGCAAAGCCTGTCCTTGAGACTGATCATGGCCGGTTCATAATCATCGTTTTGGGCAAAGGTCTGATAAATGCCGGGCCGACCGGTTTTCTTGTGCTCAAGAAGTTCGTTGGTAATGCCCGAATAGGCTGAAACCACAAAGATTCTGTTATAGATATCGTTTGGGTCTCTTAAAATAACGTTATCCAGAACTTCTCCAAAGCGAGACATGGTCGTTCCGCCGATTTTTTCAACACGAAGCATTGTATTGTTCATTACATCATCACCGATGAAAACCCAGCATCACGAACAAATCCTTTAACGAAGTGTGCGATGAACACAGGCATAAATAGTAGAGGGAGCGTAAACTTCACCAGCACCCATTTGCGGACGATCAGGCAGCCGTGCATAGGAAAAATATAGCCCATCCGCCTGCTTGTACGCCTCCGGGCACTGTTGAACGTTTACAGCCCCGGAGTCATGTAAGCATTTTTTGCTATTCCTGGTGAACGGTTACGAGGAAGTCAGAAAAAAATATCAGCGGCATATCCTATCGCAAAGGTTTTGCCGCCGCAACTGATTTTCTTTTTTCGGCATGATGGCCTCAAAGAAGGAGTGGGGACAATCAGGAAGAGGGAATCAATCGGATTCGTTGTTCGCCTGTTTCTCATCGGATGAAAATTCGGGATAATATTTGGTCATGCAGAAAGGACAGATGGAGTGGCTGAACTGGGCGTCGGAGTGTTGTTCTATGTAGGCCTCGAGCTTGCTCCAGGCTGAATCATCGCTTCGAATGCTATGGCAGTGCATACAGATAGGGATGACTCCCTGAAGGGTGTGTACATGATTCAGGGCGCGTTCAAGTTCTTCAACCTTATTATTGAGTTTGACCTGAGTCTTTACCAGCCGTTCCGCGACCTTGATACGCGCCATTAGCTCGCTTTCGTTAAATGGCTTGGTTATGTAGTCGTTAGCACCCGCTCGAAGGCCAATGACAATATCTTCCTTGCTGCTTCGACCGGTGAGAAGAATGATATATATTGGGTTTTTCCTGTTCAGGCCTTTAATCCGACTACACAACTCGAGACCGTCGATGCCGGGCATTTCCCAGTCAAGCAGAGCAATTTGCGGCACATCCCGTTGCTGGAGAATCTCCCAGGCATGTAAGCCATCATTGACGGTCGTGACTGCGAATGACCATTTTGTAATAATGGACTCAAGAATTAATCTTGAAGCAGTTTCATCTTCGGCGATCAGAATATCCATTTCTTGCAACCTTAGTGTTGCTTCCTGTCTTGTCTGCAAACATTGGTCTGCGAACGTTGATTTTAAACAGGTGGACCATTTACTCCTTGACAGCATAGCATGAGTCGGACCATTTATACAATATTTATGGATTTAATACCAAATTTCAGGGACTAAAAGGGAACAATTGAAAGCCATGGCACCATGACACTTTTCATGGTAAATACCGGTCTGTAATACTCCTGATCTAAAAATCCCGGAAATACCAGGTTATTGCCGACCGTTCACTGCATACATATGGAATACTCGAAACTGAAACTCTCTCTCTTTCTTCTGCTAGCTACCATTGGCTTCGGTACCGCCGGATATGTCATATTCGAGGACATGCCGCCTTTTGATGCTTTCTATATGACGCTAATTACCATCAGTACCGTCGGTTTTTCAGAAATCAAACCTCTTACCGATATCGGTAGAGTCATCACCATTATCATCATCATTCTGGGAATCAGCCTTCTGACCTATACCCTTGGGCAGGTCGCGCGCGTATTTGTTGAAGGAGAGTTGAGGAAAATTCTGGGGAGAAAAAAATTGGAAAAGCAGATTTCAGCACTGGAAAATCACTATATTATCTGTGGCTACGGGCGCATAGGATCGATCATCGTCAAAGAATTGAGTGTGGCGAATATTCCACTGGTGATTATCGAGCAGGAGGCCGAGGCCCTTGCCGAGCTTGAAGCCAATCAGCTTCTTTACCTGAACATGGATGCAACTACCGATGAGGCCTTGATTGCGGCAGGTCTTGAGAGAGCCCATGGACTGGTGACTGCAGTCAGTTCAGATGCCGACAACGTATTCATTGCCTTATCCGCCAAGGGCTTACGGCCGGACATCTTTATTCTGGCCAGGGCTTCCGACGTAAAAAACGAAAGTAAGCTTCTCCGCGCGGGAGCATCAAGGGTTGTCTGTCCGTATCAGATGGGGGGGCGGAGAATGGCGGAGATCCTGCACAAGCCCACGGTCGTCGATTTCCTCGATCAAACCATGATGCATAATGAACTCGGTCTGCAGATGGAGGAAGCCATTATTCCGGAGCATTCGCCAATTACCGGCAAAACCGTGGTCAGTAGTAATCTTCGCCAGGAATTCGGGGTAATCATTGTCGCTATCAAACGGACTTCGGGGGAAATGGTATTCAACCCCGGAGCCGGTGAGACTTTCAACGCCGGTGACGTCATTGTGGTAATCGGCAAGAAAGCGGAAGTGCGGCGAATGTCCGCGGTTGTCTGCTGAAAAGAGGTTTCGTTTCTACCATCCCGCATTAAAGCTCCATCCAGGACAACGGATTAGAGCATCATGAACTTTTTTGATCTGTATTTTTTTCCATCGTAAGCTCCATGTGATCGATTTTTTGTTTGACATAACAGTTAAAGCAAACGATTATATAGTTTAATTTTAGACATATGAACAAAATAATACATTGTGGCAACCGGTAGCTGCGAAGGAGAACATATGAAAACGAAAAAGTTGGTTGTTATTGGCGGATCCGCTGCGGGAGCTAAAGCTGCGGCTAAAGCAAGAAGACTTGATCAGAAAGCGGAGATAACCCTGATTCAGAGAGAACCCGATCTGTCGATGGCATCATGTGGTTATCCGTATTATGTGGGTGGCGTTTTTGATGACCGGAAAATGCTGCTGGCGACACCTACCGGAGTTGTTCGTGATCCCGGTTTTTTTCTGAAAACTAAAAATATCAAAGCCCTTGTCGAGACTGAAGCCATCGCCATTGACCGAGAGAAAAAATCTGTTACCTGTGCTGATTTGAAGACAGGTAAAGAAAGTGTAATCGACTACGATAAATTGATTCTTTGCACAGGAGCTGGCGCAGCCCTGCCGCCGATTCCTGGCCTCAAGCTGGATGGCGTGACAACCCTTTTGTCCATGGCCGACACCGATTTTCTCCGAAAAATAAGGGATGAGAAAAAGGTGACCAAAGCGGTAGTCATGGGAGGTGGTTTGATAGGCGTTGAAGCCTGTGAGGCACTAAAGTTATCGGGTATTGCAGTCACTATGGTGGAAATGGCTCCCGACATTCTCACCTTTCTCGATCCGCAGCTGGCAAAACTCACCGCCAATCATATCAGGAGTAAAGGGGTGGAGGTTATTTGCGGCATCGGAATATCTGAATTTCTGGGCGAAGCCGGTAAACTGGTGGCGGTGAAGCTGCAGGACGGTACCATCATTGAATGCGGAACAGCAGTCGTGGCAACAGGCGTTCGCCCCAATGTGAAAATTGCCCGGGACGCAGGGCTTAAAATTGGGACGCTGGGCGGGATAGTCGTCGATCAACATATGACAACCTCCGATCCGGATATCTACGCGGCTGGCGACTGCGTTGAAATCAAACACCTGATCACCGGCAAAAATGTGCTGGCGCCAATGGGTGATCTGGCCAATCTTCAGGGCAGGGTAGCGGGAGAAAATGTGGTTTGCGGCAATAGTGTCGTTTTTCCCGGTACGATCCTCACCGCCATCTGTAAGGCATTTGATTTTGGCGCGGGGTCCACGGGACTCAGCGAAAAGAGTGCCAGGCAAAATGAAATGGACACCATCGAGACGGTCATCAATGCCGGCCCGGATAAGCCCGGCTTTATGGGGGCAGGACTGCTCATTTCGAAAATCCTGATTGATAAAACCTCAAAACGGATTCTCGGGTATCAGTGTGTCGGTAACGGGGACGTAAGCCGACAGGTGGCAACAGCGGCTATGGCAATTCAGGGCAAGATGACCCTGGATCAATTGGTTTGTGCCGATCTTCCCTATGCCCCGCCGTATTCCCTGGCGATAGATCATTTTATCGCTTCGGCTCATATTGTTGAGAACAAGTTCAAGGGCCGGTTGCACACGATTTCCGCAGAAGAAGTACACCAGAAAATCAAGAACGGCGAAAAACCATTTTTCCTTGATGGCCGCGGACCCGACGAATATGAGGTGATGCGATTAGGGATCGGTGAGAAGTATATGCCGCTTGGGGTACTGCGCGGCCGATTGAATGAACTGCCGCAGGAAAAGGATGCGGAAATCATCTGCTTTTGCAAAGTGAGTTTGCGCGGCTATGAAACTGCACTCATTCTTGAGGAAAATGGCTGGACCAATGTGAAAGTTATGGAGGGCGGCATAGTAGCCTGGCCCTATGAACGGGAGAAGTAAGGGCAGGTTCTTGGAAGGTAAAGTATCCTTGTTATAAAGGATACTTCCCCTTCCCCATGCCGAAATGTTGATTGAGGTGAATATTCCCCTAAGATATTAGAACGGTATAATTTGCTTTCGGGCCTGCAAAGCGATCTCTGCCTTGTTCCAGCATCGGCTCGGGATATGGAATCAAAAAAACATGCCTTAACCTTGACCAAGTCTTCAAGAATGGCCATAGTAAAAAGCAGAGAAAAGCAAACCTGGTCGAAAGATAGGGACGCAAAGCCACTGGCCTAAATCATGACGCGTAAAAAGGTTGTGACATGGCAGCAGGGTTACCTCAATTTTTTTTGCCCTTTTTTTACCTCCTTTCTCCTCCCACTCACTCAACCACGCTGGTTCCGTTCTGGATATGAGAGACTTCATCATTGCGTCTCCGATGTTTCTATTGTTAATTGATCATCTGAAGATTATAGGCTGAAAAACAGCTAATTGGTATTATACCCTTTTGACATGCCGGTAATTCTGGAGGTCTTGAATAATGAAGGAAAAAGTGTATTGCATTGAAGCAGTCGATAATGAACAGGATGAGCTTTTGTGCGAGAAGCTCAGGAACTTGATCCAAGCTGAAAATCTGTTGGGCTTCATCGCCGATCGGGATGTCACGGCAGTAAAAACACATTTCGGCGAATCCCGAAAACAGGGATACGCACGGCCACTCTACCTGAAAATGCTCGGAGAAAACGTCAAGAGTCTGGGAGGAAGTCCTTTTCTCACCGAGACATCCACGCTTTACAAAGGAAATCGAAGTGATGCCATCAGGCATGTTGCTCACGCCAACAGTCAGGGATTTGATTATGTTTCGACCGGAATGCCCATCATCATGGCCGACGGCCTTTTCGGCGATGATGAGTATGTTGTACCGATTAAGGGAAAAATCTACGCAGCGGTTCATATTGCAGCACTTTTGGCCAAATGCAATGCCATGGTTATGGTCTCCCATTTTACCGGCCACCTTGCCGCCGGTTTCGGGGCAACATTGAAAAACCTCGGTATGGGCTGCGCCAGCCGTAAAGGGAAGATGGAACAGCATTCGACCGCCAAACCCAAAATCATCAAAAAGGAATGTACAGGTTGTGGAACCTGCGTCAAATGGTGCCCACAGGAAGCTATTGCCTTAGTCGATGACCTGGCTGTGATCAACGGCGAGAAATGTATCGGTTGCGGCGAATGTCTGGCGATGTGTCGTTTTGATGCCGTAAAATTTAACTGGGGAGTGACCTACGAAGACCTGCAGAAAAAAGTGGTCGAGCATGCCCTGGGGGTTTACTCCCTGTTCCCTGGCAAATGCCTCTTTGTCAACGTGTTGACCCGAATCTCCAAGGATTGTGATTGTATGGGGCATACCTTTGAAAAGATTTCCCCGGATATCGGTATCCTGGTTTCCCGGGACCCGGTGGCCTTGGATGCGGCATCTCTTGATCTTGTCGAAAAACGGACCGGGAAAACGTTGCCGCAGCTGGCCCATGACATTCCATATCGATTTCAGCTTGATTATGCCAAAGAACTTGAATTTGGCACTCAGGACTATGAGCTGGTCCTGTGCTGATCGGCTTGACCTTTCGATGACGTTCCCGTTCACCAGTGCCCAGAAACGCACAGGCAGACCGAGGGAGGTAGGGGTGGGTTCTAAACCCGCCCTTCCATGCACGGCGGTTTGTTTGCAGGCATATGGGAGTTGGTGGACGTTTATGATCAGGGCTTACACCCCTTCGTCCTGAGCGGAGGTAGAACAAGATAATACCTCGCGCACCTTGGCTAGGAGACTATCGGGAGAAAGGGGTTTAGCGATAAAATTGAGCCCCCCGTTAAGGACACCTTTTTTGTGGATGATATTTGCGGTATAGCCGCTCATGAACAGGACCTTGATGTCCGGTCGAATCATTCGAACCGCATCAAAGACCTCTTTACCATTCTTCCTTGGCATGACCACATCGAGAAGCAGAAGATCGACTTTTTCACTGCTGTGGTTAAATTTATCCAGGACCTCGTCGCCATCAACGGCTTGAATAACCGTGTAACCGGCCATCTTCAGGATATCTCCCGCGAGATTTCTGACTTCCTCGCTATCCTCACCAATGAGTATCACTTCGTTGCCGCCCTCAACCGGCATCTCCCGGGCTATTTCCTCCTCTTCCTGGTAATCATCGTCAACAAGAGGTAGGTAGATCTTAAAAGTTGTGCCCTTGCCAGCTTCGCTGTAGACACTGATATCGCCATTATGCTGTTTGATGATACCATAGACAATTGAAAGGCCCAGCCCCGTCCCCTTACCAACTACCTTGGTGCTGAAGAAAGGTTCGAATATCCTCTTCCGCGTCTCCTCATCTATACCGCTTCCGGTATCAGAGACGGAAATCACCGCATAGTTGCCGGGACGCATAAATTCGTGCTTGGCAAGAAGTTCCTTCGTCAGGAGTATGCGATCGGTTTCCACACAGATCGTTCCTCCGTCCGGCATTGCATCTCGGGCGTTAGTGACCAGGTTCATGATAACCTGTTCCACCTGACCTTTGTCGGCGAGGGCCATCAGACGACCGCCGCAATCCTCAATATCCAACTCGACATCCTCTCCAATGACCCGATGTAAAAGCTCGCTCAACCCCTCGACGATTTCATTGATATCCACGGGCTTGAGGTCGATGATCTGTCGACGACTGAAGGCAAGCAGGCTTTGGGTGAGTTGGACAGCCTTATCCGCCGACGAAAGAATAGGAGTGAGATAATGCATGACTTCCTGGTTATCACCAGCCTTGATCTTCAGTAGCCCTCCGTATCCAATGATTGCAGTGAGAATATTGTTAAAATCATGGGCCACCCCGCCGGCAAGAGTGCCAATGGCCTCCATTTTCTGGGCTTGTCGTAGCTGTTCCTCCAACTGCCTTTTCTCGGTTATATCCTCATTGACTCCGTCTATCCATTTAAGCTCGCCATTTTCATCATATACCGCTGTGGCATTGGACAGTACCCAGATTGATGTTCCATCCTTTTTTTTCATGGAGTGTTCACGATCATTGACAAGTCCTTTAGCAGCTAACTCCTCTAGAAACCGCTTTCTATCCAGAGGGTCATGATAGAGGTCCAAGACACTGATTCTGCTGAGGTCCTCCACGGAATCATAGCCGAAAATCCTGACCATGGCGGGATTGACCTGGAGGAATTTTCCGTCTTGTTCGGGACTGATGCGATATACACCAAGGCTGATATTATCGACCAGGGTCTGATATTTCGTGTCACTTTCGCGGAGTGCCAACTCAGCCATGGTACGTCTGTTAATATTGATCGCAAGCAGTATAATCCCAAGTGTTGTCAGGAAACCGACAATCGTTACCGCCCAGACCTCTTCTTTACTAAAGGTATAGGATGAAGAAGGCTCATTGATGATCTCCGATCCGCTCGGCAGGGAGGCAAGTTTGATGCCAAAACGTTTCAGCTCGAGATAATCGAAGCGATAGCGATTTGGACTTGTCATAACTATCGGGATGGTATCGGGTGATTCTCCGGCAAGGATACGGGCTCCCAGAAGCCCTGCACTCCGGCCCTGGGCGGCTCCACTGGTCAACATGCCGCCAACGATCCCAAAGCCCAGATAGAAATCCCACAACCCATAGACTGGAACCCGGCTATGCTGTGATAGTTGCTCGGCAATTTCATTATACTTGATGAACTCACCAGTGTGGTCCTTCTGGAATATTGTCAGAAAGACCAGACTGTCATCGGAGAGATGAGACACGATATCACAGAGCTGGGAGAGGTCGAGATCATCGAGAAAATGAATGGCAATTTTATCCTTGTAGACGGGGATTATATCCTGAATTTTTCGATGGACGATACGGCCAGTGGTAGTCAGGTCGACTACCGTGTAGATGTTTTTCACCTCCGGGTGCAGACGCAGCATGAGATCGATGTTAAGGGAGATATCCGCATCTTCGTTTACCCCTGTGTACCCGGAGTGATCACGTAGCCGCCGCCGGTCAAACCAGTTTACCCCACAGAATACCACGGGGATTTTTCCGAAAGTTTCATCGCGATGGTTGAGCAGAAAGGTGAACGCATCGTCATCCGTGGCAACAATGAGATCAAGGGAGATATCTTTGTACTTTTGGCGGTACAGGTCGGGGAGTTGTCCGAGATAGTCCTTATTGTAGGTCCATTTCGTCCCCATATATTCAGTATAGTACTTTACATGAACCGAGCTGTTATTCAGTTCGGTGATCACACTGTCGGATTCTTCGTCCGTCCACTTAAAACCGTGATGGTAGGAATTGAGAATGAGTACGTGTTTTGAAGATGCGGCAAAGGCCTGCCTGGCGGATATAAACAGGAGAAGGATGGCCCAAAGGATATATCTGTTCGTTCTGCCATCCATTTCTGCTCCAAATTGTTGTTCCTCAAAAAAACGAACAAGCTGAGTGGATACGCATCGATTATGGCACTTCAGTCAGACAGGTCTCAAAAACGGAGTCATAGCGTTTCAGCGTAATCAAAACCTTAATTAATCTTAGCAGAGGGGGGAAATCTCTGCAACTTTTTCGTGTTTAGGGAGGGAAGGATGAGAGGGAAGGATGGGACGCCCTTAACATTTAAACTTGACGACAAAGTGTGTTATTGATATCGTCTTTTACATGCCCAGACAATCACGCATCGATAAAGAAGGCGCACTGCACCACATTATTGCACGAGGCATCGAGCGCCGTAAGATATTTAATGATGATCAAGATCGTTACGATTTTATAGACAATCTTGGACTAATTCTGGCACAAACAAATACACAATGCTATGCTTGGTCGTTGATTCCCAATCATTTTCATCTCTTGCTTAAGACCGGGCAGGTGCCGATCGCGACTGTGATGCGGCGTTTACTTACCGGCCATGCCATACGGTATAACCGAAGACATAACAGGCATGGGCACCTTTTTCAGAATCGATACAAATCCATCCTCTGCCAGGAGGATTCCTACCTCCTCGAACTGGTACGATATATCCATTTGAATCCCTTAAGAGCAAAACTCGTCTTAAATTTGGATCAGTTGGACCACTATCCGTTTTCAGGTCATGGAACCATCATGGGCAAAAACGAACACCCTTGGCAGAGCAGCCAAGATGTCTTGGGGTATTTCGGAAAACAACTGAACTCATCCAGGCGCAAATATGAGGAATTTGTTGCTGAGGGAATAGCTGAAGGTAAAAGGGATGATCTCACAGGAGGCGGTTTAATAAGGAGCACAGGGGGATGGACTGCAGTCAAGGAACTGCGGGAATCTCAAACCCATATAAAAAGTGACGAGCGTATTCTGGGCGATGGCGATTTTGTTTCTGAAATTCTTTCACAGGCGGAAGAATCTTATAAAAGACGCGCGGCATTGAAAGCCCATGGGGTGGATGTTCATTTCATTGCCAAGAGGGTGGCAGTCTTATTAGATCTCTCCGAAGATGACGTCTGGCGAGAAGGAAAATTCCGAGAGGTTGTACGCGCGCGCAGCCTCTTGTGTTATTGGGCAGTGCGTGAATTGGGCGAGAGCATGAGTTCGTTGGCAAGGCGGTTGAATATTTCGACTGCTGCCGTGAGCAAATCCGTAATCCGAGGAGGCGAGATTGCCAAGAGTGAGGGTTTTGAACTCAATTAAGTTTAAATGTTAAGGGCGTCCCCTTTAGCCCCATGTTAAGGCGTCCCCTTACCCTAGAGTGTCTGGTAATGGTTTGGTTACGGGTCCGGATTATACGGTCTTTTGATGTGTACCGGTGAACGGGTACACATGGAATCAATTCATTTACAGTAGCCATCATACAGAGTGGAAAGATGATCTGAATTCACATCAAGTCCAAATTCCTGCAATAGAATCGCACCCAGGTGATCCTTCGATGAAATCTCGGTAATCGTGGTTTCTCCTCCTCGTATACGATGAAATTCATTATTTCTTAATAAGCGAACGTCATCATATAATTTTTTTGATACCACAAGATTATTGACAAACTTAGCACTGGGGTGTGTCGAGGAGTAATGATGCCCACAAAGACAATCGGCTTCTGTATAAACGCCGTTATCAAAACTATAGAGAGTAAACCATCCATCGTCTTCCATTAGTTGAAGAAGATAACGCCCCTGGTCAGGTTGGATTATACGGTATACTGCATCACCTTGATCTTGAGGTTGGTCCAAATCAAGAAGCAAGGGCTCGCGTGGACACAATGGACCAAACCCAACATCAACAAGGTAATTGCTGTCTGCAAGGGTTACCCTGGTAATTCTATGGGTTCTCGGGACATCAATGTTGCGATTATGAAGCACCCTTCCTAAAACTATATCACATTGAAATCCAAAGAAATTCAAAATTTCGAAAAAGATTTTATTTTGCTCAAAGCAGTATCCACCACGCCTGTTGGTGACAACTCTATTGAAGAGTTCCTGCGACTCAAGAGAAAGATTCTCGTTCAGCAGTACACCAAGGTTACTAAAGGGAAAGTTACCTAGATGGGCATTTTGAAGTTGTTTTATGAACGTATTTGAAACTTCAGGATCCATTACCGAAACGCTTGCGAGGTAATGCAGTATATTATTTTCAGTTAGCATAGAGGAGTCTCATTAGGTCATTTCAATCCGGCTGGAAAGAAGAGTATAACGTCTTTCGTCTCGAACTAAATTTGTTCTTTCATCGCCGGTATCATCAATAATAAGTTTTTCAAATCTATCCATTATAAATCAGAAATACGAGTAAAACCTTTACAGGTCCAGGGTTATACGAGCATTTTGCTATCCTCGGTGAACGATTACTGCATCGTCTAATCCATGACCGGTGAATGATTGCATAAAATGTACGGGTGGTCTTGTAAAATTTGGTTCAGACAATAAACTATTCCGGTTAACGGTGGAAGCGCAGATAAATGGTAGCCGTTTACCAACACACCATATGCGCATGATCAAGCCGTCATGCATAGAGAGGGCGGGTTTAGAACCCGCCCCTACACGCCCGTAGGACTGCTTATGCGCACCCCGGAATACTGCTGATCGTTTACAGGACGGGGGCACGAGACCCTGCTGCCATTTCCGGTGAACGGTTACAATACATACTTCATAGCCTACTGTTGCTATCGAAAGTAAATTGACAATTACATGTGTGAATTCAGCTGAACAATTACGACGTCTGTGTCAATCGACACGGCGTACGGACCATCCGGGTCAAATGTCTCAGACTGGCGGGTAAACGTCTGGTTTTCTGCATCGAGGATATCTCGGTTCTTTTCGAGCTTGAGGAGAAGCGGCGTCAGCTTGAGAAAAACCGATCGAATATCTCGACCATCCATCGTGACCGCCGGGGGAAATCACCTTGATCCCGGTCTCATTACCCATTTCCAACGGTTGAACGGAAAATTTGAGACTAATTACGGGGAAGCTGGTGGTCAGCTAAGTTCTGTGTGATAGAATTAAATCTATGTTATAAAGGCGATATAATCAGCTTAGGTGGCATTGAGGCCAAAATATTCGAAAGACCGGGCCATACACCATTCATTGTCTCGATTTTCATCGAACCGGATGGTGTTCTTTATTGCCATCATTATTAAATCAAACACTCACATGAACGGCAATGAACCGTAAAGACATAACAATTGCCCTTCTTGTGGTAACAATCTGGGGAGCAAACTTCACAGTTATCCGTCTTGGTCTTGATGGAATTCCTCCGATGCTTCTGGTATCACTTCGTTTTCTCCTGGCTGCATTTCCTGCTGTTTTTTTCGTGAAAATGCCGGCGGTAAGCTACCGCTACTTGCTGGCGTACGGTCTGTCCGTAGGGGTTGGCCAGTTCGGCTGTCTTTTTTATGCGATGCACATTGGAATGCCTGCTGGCATAGCCTCGGTTGTGCTGCAGGCGCAGGCTTTTTTCACCCTTCTCTTTGCAGTCACGCTGCTTAAGGAATCCGTTACCCCAAGGCAGCTTGCCGGACTTGGCCTGGCCGCGATCGGTCTGTGTCTGGTGGGAGGTGTCTCCGGCAAGGCAAGCGAAATAACTCCAGGGGCACTCATGCTGACACTTGCAGCTGCGGCATGCTGGGGGATGTCAAACATCGTTGTGAGGAAAGCGTCGGCATTTGCCGTCTCGCAAGGTAAGAAACTCGATATGCTGAGCCTGGTGGTGTGGTCGGCGCTGGTGCCGCCGGCTCCCCTGCTTCTCCTTTCATACCTGATCGAAACCCCTGACAAAATTGTTCGTGCTTTTACTCATCTGAATGGTGTTTCCTTGTTTTCAGTGGCCTATCTTGCCTTTGGTGCCACCATCTTTGGCTACGGCGCATGGAGTTACCTGCTTTCCCGACATCCAGCCAATAGTGTTGCGCCATGGTCGCTCCTGGTGCCCGTGGCGGGATTGATCACCGCGCGAATAGTCCTTGATGAACGATTGTCGGCAATACAATGGACCGGCTGTCTACTGGTTGTGGCCGGTCTGCTTGTGGCTTTTTCCAGCTTTGTTCTTTGGAAGCCTGCTGCCCGTACCCTCTAAGCATAAATTATAAATACCGCGGTGCATAGGCCAACAATTACAACCACTTTAGTCAGGCAGTAATGTTGAGGTCTTGTTTATCAGCTTCTTTAAGGATTGATGGACTCGTAAAAAGCCCGATCTACGTCGTTGTAGATCTGAAACAAGGATTTGCCGTACCACATGTACTGCCAAATCCTCGTTTCAGATACTACGCCTAGTATATCGAGCTTTTTCAAGAGTCCATCTCAGCAACTTCGATGACTTTTTACGAGATCATCAAGGATTGCAATACCCTTTTCTATCAAGACTGAAGTGCTTAGAGAAGGAGATATGCGGACACGTTTGCATGTGTTAATCTGTTAATCGTATCACATATGAAACGATGAATCAGTTAACCGTTTCACGAAATTGATGTGCACCGGTAAACTCTTACCCATATTTTAAAGTCCGAAACCCCAAAACAGCAAATAACGTCCAAGGTTGCAAAAACTAGATAGGAACGACCAATATTCGTCAGAACAAGGAGGAACTGATGACCACAGAGAAAAATTATTTCCAAACTTTTTGCAATATCAGTCAGACATTCAGTACGGCCGCCACTGTAGATGAACTCTTGCACTTGATTGTGCAAAGCGCAACAGAAACAATGAATGCCAAGGGAGCCTGCCTGTTTTTGGCAGATCAAAAACAGGACGTATTTGTTCCTAAAGCCAGATTTGGTTTATCCGACAAGTACATTCACGCCGATCCGATAAAAGCGAAAAAGCTAACCGGGGCTCTTCAAAAAACTGGTTTTTTAATGTTTGAAGACGCCGTCGCCGACCCAAGGCTTGAAAACCGTGAGATCAAAAAAGAGGAAGGAATCGCCTCCATCCTGACGGTAGCTATAATGGCTGGTGACCGTCTCATTGGCATTCTTTCTCTCTACATGGCCAAGCGACATACGTTCACAGATCAAGAAATTGACTTTATGAAGGCGTTGGCGGACAATGGTGGCATTGCTCTTAAAAAAGCCCGATTGCTGGAACGAATTAAGAAAAACTCAATGCTCTTCCAGGAAGTCGTCTCAGCAATAAATTCAAGCCTCGACGTAAAAGATGTGCTCCACAGCATGTCCGAGAAGTTCTGCAATGCTTTCGGTATGAAAGGTGTCACCATCAGGCTTTTTAACGAAGGCTCCAACTCTTTGGAGATGGTGGCCAGTTATGGCTTGAGCGAAACCTTTATAAAGAAAGGGTACATTGCGGAGAAAAAGAGTGTAACCGAAGCACTGCACGGTAAGACTATCGTTATCGAGGATCTGACCGAAGACAAACGTCTGCAGTACCCCGAGGAAACCAAAGCGGAAGGGATCAATTCCATGGTATGCGTCCCCATTCGATCCAGGGAGAAGAATATCGGTGTAATGTGTATTTATTCGTCCTATGCTCGTGAATATCATCAAGATTTCCTTACAGTTATTGAAGCTATTGCCCATATCGGCGCACTGGCGATTCAAAATGCTTCAATGTACCTGATCCTCAAAGAAGATAAGAAAAGTCTGGAAGAAGATATCTGGAGTCATCGTCTCTATTTTTAGCATGAACTGCGCAACTCCGACATATTATAAGTATTCGAAATTATTTTAAAAAGGAGAAGAAATGGACAAGGACAAGATGCAAGCCCTCAAGCAAATCATGCAAACCAACAAAATGGCTTTTGATTACAACTACACTATGATGATGAGCGCCTATGAACAAAACAAACTCATGTTTCAGATGTTTTTAAATCAATCAACCGATGGTATCCCGGCCGAAACAAAAAACGCCATTGAAGAGTGGCTGCAAGCATACCGCAGAGGCTGTGATGAACTTAAGAGAATGACCGATGAAGGATACCGGTTAGTGGAAAAAAGTATGTCCTCTATGGAAAAATAATGGCTGGGTAGGTAAACGTTCATCAGTACCCCATATGCGCACGATCAAGCCGCCGTGCATAGAAGGGCGGGTTTAGAACCCGTCCCTACATTCCGTCGGCTTGCAATGCGCCTCCGGAACACTGGTGAACGTTTACAGGTCTGAGGTTATGAAAGCATTTTGCTATTCCCGGTGAACGGTTACTTCATCGCCCACGTGAACAAGAAGAAGTCCACTGTGACCAACGATTCGCCGGATCCCTGACAGATGACGAAGCGAAGGAAGTAGAAGCAGTGGTCAAAAATCGTTAAATCTTGTCAGTATCAAACATCATGGTGAAATGAACCTCCGGACCGGTGTCTTGTATCTTTGAATTCGGATATCTCTTTTTAAAAACATATTGCATGGCTTTGTTTTCTTTCAGTACAAGAGCCGTGAAGCCAGTGAGGCCATTTTTTACGGCTATATTTTCCAGCTGGTTCATCATGATCGAGGCGACCCCCAGACCCTGAAAATCCTCACCGACCACAAAGGCCACCTCGGCTAGAGTCGAATCCTTCTCCTGGGCATATGAGGCTACTGCCATGATCTCCTTATGCCCTCCTTGCATCACCAGGCCGACCAGGGTCATGTTTTGGTGGTAATCCACTCTTGCCAGCTCATTCTGAACTTCCTGATGTCCGAACATTTTTCTCCTATAGAAAAAACGATGGTAAATTGTTTTTTCCTGCAACGAGTAGAAAAAATTCCGGGAGTTGAACTCATCCGACGGCATTATCGGACGTAGCTCCATGCTTTTTCCGTTTCTCAGTTTGTGGCTGGTTTTATAGTCTTCCAGAAAGATCAGGTCATCCCGGCTTGGTGGTATCTGGTCAAAAAAGATATAGCGCCGTTCTTTAGCCTGCTCAATCAGTTCTTCCCTGAACTTCGGGTGGGCAATCTGGGCCATCTCCATTACCCGCTGGTAAATACTTTTACCTTTCAGTGAGGCTACCCCATATTCAGTGACGACGTAATTGACATCACCACGCGTGGTGGCTACTCCGGCCCCTTCAGTGAGGAAAGGAACTATCCTGGAAATCTGCCCATTTTGGGCGGTAGACGGCAAGGCGATTATGGAAAAGCCGCCCTTTGACATGGCACTACCCCGCAGAAAATCGACCTGGTCGCCAATACCGCTGTAAAACAGGTGTCCCACCGAATCAGAACAGACCTGGCCGGTCAGATCCGCTTCAAGAGCAGAGCTGATAGAGATAAGCTTGTCATTTCTGGCGATGACGTTTGGGTCGTTTACATATTCCGATGACCTGAAATAGAAGAGCGGATTGTTATCCACATACTCATAGAGTTCCTCACTCCCCATGCACAAGGAGCCGACGATCCGTCCCGGGAGGTAATTTTTCATCTTGCAGGTAATTGCTTTTTTCTTGAGCAGCGGGAGAAAGCCGTCGGTTATGACCTGTGTATGAACACCAAGATCCTTTTTGTTGATCAGTGCTTGCAAAATCTGTCCCGGAAGAGAGCCGAACCCTACCTGCAGGGTTGCCCCGTCATCGATCATCTGTGACACATAATGACCAATGCGTTCGGCAACGCGACTGTCACGACTCGTATCCGGGAGGTATTCGACGATTGGTTCTTCGTGAAATACCACATAATTAATCTCATCAATATGAACATTGCTGTCGCCACTGGTATTCACCATCTTTGGATTGACCTGGGCGATAACAACGGAGGCATTGCTCATACCGGCTCTTGTTATATCCACGGAGACGCCCAAGCTGCAGTAGCCGTGCTTGTCGGGGGGGCTCACCTGAATAAGGGCAACATCCAGGCCGATCTGTTTGGAATGAAACATCCTTGGTATCTGCGACAGATATGCAGGAATATAGTCGATTTTTCCCTCAAAGGCGGCCTTGCGCATATCCCGGCTGATAAAGAACAGCTTCAGAGAAAAACGGCCGAGAAAGTCCCGGTCTTCAACGTACTGTGCCAAGGTGAAAGACAACATCTGATAGATCAGAATATCGTAGAGCCCCTTGGCCGCTACCATGGCGTGAATCAGGTGCTGCGGTTCTCCACACCCTGTGCCGATAAAGACCCTGCTGCCTGTTTTTATTTTTGCAACCGCTTCTTCTGCGGTTATGAGTTTGTCGGGACATAGATTTCGCAAATCCATATATTTCCTCTTTTTTTAACGAACCTGGAGCACTGGATGACGGCGGCCAAGGATGGCACAGGAGCGATACGGGTACAGGTCCGAGTTATGCGTCTTTTAGGGAGTGCCGTTAAGGATTACTCAAGATCGCTCGTTTTTTGTCACGGTTATCTCCCGCTGTCGAATGATCCGATAGCCATATTCGACGGCAACCGAGAGAACAATCATTCCCGCCAGAAAAAGGATATGCGCGGGATTATCGCGCATGGTGAGCCAGATCAGGCTTCCTAAAGCGGCAAGGCAAAGAAACGCCCCGATGATCGAAATTCCCTTGTTACTCCCGATTTTTTCGGAAAGCCGATAAGAGGCGACGTTTACTGCCGCGAAGATCAGCAGAAACCCGGCACTTCCCATCATGGAAATACTGTCCAGGTTAAAAGAGTTGGCCACAGCCAGGGTGGCCGCCGCGGTGATCAACAGGCCTTCGATGGGCTTATTCCAGATCTTGTTCTCCAGAAAGGTGGGCAGTTCACCATCTTTAGCGATTATAAACGACAGACGTGCGGCACCGTATAGCGTAGCATTGATAGCCGATGCCGTGGATAGCAAGGCAGCCACCGTGATGATATAATATCCCTTTTGACCCAAAAACGGGCGGGCGGCTTCTGCCAATGCGTAATCTTTAGCTTGGACTATATCGGGAACAGGCAGATTTCCCACCGTAACCAGGGCAACCAGGACATACAGGATGACGACAAATATCGTCGATATGAAAAAGGCTCGCGGCAGGTTTATTGAAGGTCTATTGATATCGCCTGCTGTATTAGCAATAAGCTCGAAACCCTCATAGGCCAGAAAAATCACCATTCCACCTGAAATCAGGGGGACGGGCGCCGCCCAGTGAGAAACAGCCAAACGCGATTGGTCAATTCCGAAAATTCCGATCCCGACAAACACCAGCAGGATGATCACCTTGATGGCGACAATCAACTCCTCTGCCTCCCCGATAAGCTTGGCGCTCAATATATTCAGTCCTGCAATCAGGAAAACAATACCGCTGATAAGAAAGTGTTTAGAGGCAGCGTGCCAGGACGATGGAAAAAGTTCAGCTCCGTAACTACCGAAGGCATAAGCGTAGAGCGAGAGCATGACGATATAACTGATCCAGAGCAGAATATTCAGCGAACCTGTCCAGATGCCCGAGCCGAAAGCCTTATCCAGATAGGCGACGGTGCCGCCCTGACTGGGCAGGGCAACCGATAATTTCACGTATGAATAGGAAGTGACAAGTGCAATAAATCCGGCGAGTAAAAACGAGAGAGGTGCCCCCGCTTTGGTAATCTGTACGGAAAGACCCAGCACGGCAAAAATACCTCCGCCGACCATTCCGCCAACACCGATGGAAACGGCGCTCCATAAGCTAATGGATCCTTTGTCCGAAGATTTATAATCAGCCATGCACTCATATTCCTTCAAGGTGTGTTGTATTTACAATAAAAATCTATTGAGATCGTTGCAGCTCGGCCAATATCCTGGCGTGGATAGGCGGTGGAGCGACAAGGACCGAATAAGGCGGGGACAGGCAATCATTTTCCCCCCGGACATTAGTGACCTTGGCACCTGCTTCAGCGGCGATAAGTATGCCGGCGGCAAGATCCCACGGTTTGAGGGAAAGTTCCCAATAGCCGTCAAATCGCCCGGCGGCGACATAACAGAGATCGATGGCCGCCGAGCCCAAGCGGCGCACACCCTGGGTGATTTTCGACAGACGAACAAAATTATCCAGGTTATTCCTCTCACTATCCCGGATATCGTAAGGAAAACCGGTAACCAGCAGGCAGCGGAACAACTCGGTTGCCTGGCTGACCTGCAGGGGGCGATCATTCAACCATGCGCCTCTGCCGCGTTCCGCGGTAAACATCTCCTCCCGCAGCGGATCGAAGACCGCTGCCAAAGTAGGAACGCCATCCTTGGCATAGGCTATTGAAACACAGAATACCGGTACCCCGTGAGCATAGTTCACCGTCCCGTCCAATGGATCGATATACCATTGATGACGGCCACCAACCTTTCCGCCACCCTCTTCAGCAAGAACCTGATGCCCGGGAAACCTGCGCTGCAGTTCCGTCACTATGAATTCCTCGGAGCGATAGTCAATTTCCGTGACCAGATCTATTTCTCCCTTAAAATCGATCCGGTACTGGGTTTCATAACCTGCGGCAAGAATCCTGCCTGCCTCTTTTGCCAGTTCTTTAAGATCGGTTAAAAGTGGTTCTGAGCTCATTGGAATCCTCCGGTATTCCGGGCAATTATAGTAAATGTTTAGCGGTGCTCCAGAGGCGTACTGCTAAACATTTACAGTTCAAGGCTTATGCGGCCAATCTGCAAGCTATTAAACTATAAATCATTTTTACGGTAACAGAACCAACCGGGCTGCGTATTGATTTTGATCTTCGGCCAAATGCAAGAAATCTCAAGGCTTACCGATACGAAAATTATCATTTTTATAGAGAGGTTGCTGAAAGAGACGGCTCATCCGTTAACATTTATTTGCAGTCCTTCACTGCTGATTTCATCATACAAAGCTTGATACTCCTGCGTCAGTTTATGCCCCGGATTCAGAAAAATCATTGGGGTGGATTCCTGGTGAGATTCTCGAATCTTAATCGAAGAGGAAATTCTCGTTGATAGAATCGGCAAGCCGTCCGCTTTCAATTGGTCGACAACTCTTTTCGGATAATTTGCCCGGGTCATGTACTGGTTGACGATAATACCTTCAACTATAAGAGCATGGTTATGGTCACTCTGGATATCACCGATATGTTTTCCCACATCGAATATTGCTTCTTTTGAAAATGCATCGCAATCGAAGGGAATCAAACACCGGGAGGCGGCGATTAAGGCTGACTGGCTGAAAAAGTTCATCGCCGGTGGAGTATCGATATACAGGGCATCAAAAGTGGAGAACTTTTCCAGCATTTCCTTAAGCTTATAAATTTTGTGTTTATTGACGAGTTGAGCCTCAATGTCTGCCAAGCCTGAGTGAGACGGCATTATATAAAGATTGTCGAACCTTGTTTGGTGAATATAGGACTCCGGTTTAGGCCTGGGGCTGTTTAAATGGGAGAAAAACGGATTAAATTCGAAAATACTCCCGCCATCTAGTGATTCTTTAAAGAAGTTAAAAATCGTCAGGCCTTTTTCCTTAATTTCATTGTAACTGTCACTCAATAAATACTGACTGGCATTAGCCTGGGGGTCGAGGTCTATCACCATGGTTTTTTTGCCGGATGAAGCGCTGATGGCAGCAAGGTTGCAAGTTATGGTAGTTTTTCCGACGCCACCTTTTTTGTTAAAGATTACACGAATGATCATCATTGAGTCCTCTTTATTATTTTTTTGACAACTTGTAGCGCCCAATTAATTTGTTACTGTTTGGCGAACAAATAAGTTGACGGATGTCCCACTCATTTAATCATGCGAAATTGGTTCTGCCAACCTCTTTCCTATCGAGAACATTATTCTCCTGCTCAGCGATTCCCGTTTTTTAAATAACTAATTGATTTTTAATATATTTTACAAAACATTGTTCCTAAACTTTTTCATTCAACCTGACCCTCAATCGCCAGACGACGTATGCGTAACATATTGATAATAAACAATATAAAATTTCGTTAATGCGAAAAAACACTTGACATAAGCCCGTGAATGGGCATCGCGTTTTTCTATGTAATATCAAGTATATACATAGGAGAACTCCATGGAGTCGTACAAAACCAAACTCGTTAAGCAAAACATCAAATTACTTGCGGCAAATTCCAAAAAAACCGTGCGAAAACATCTTAATGCCGATGCCATGATCAAACTGGCGAAAAAACATTTCAAAAAAATTCCTGATCATCGGGCAAAAAACCCATCGATCTCTCTCGAAGATACACTTATGTCGACACTGGCCATGTTCTTATTGAAAGATCCGTCCCTGCTCGCCTTTGACAAGCGACGAAAGGAGGAGCCTGAGAATCTCCATAGCCTTTTCGGTGTTACCGATATTCCTTGCGACAGCCAGATGCGCCACACTTGACCCTCTTGATCTATCTACTCTACGGGCACCTTTTTGTTCTCTCATCAGTCAGCTGCAGCGGGGTAAAGGTTTTGAAAAGATGACCTGCCTAGGTGGCCATTATCTTCTCAGTGGTGAAGGTACCGGTTTCTACTATTCAGATAATGTGACCTCTGAAAAATGCCTGATCAAGAAACGCAAGAATGGCAAAAAGTCATACTATCAGCAAATGTATGCAGCAGCTTTTCTTCATCCCGACCAAACAGAAGTCATTCCGGTATTTCCGGAGATGATAACTGATGGCGATGGTACGAAAAAGCAGGATTGCGAACGAAATGCCGCCCACCGTTTCTTCCAAGAGTTTCGTCGCGAACATCCGCATATGAAAGTCATTGTCGTTGAAGACGCCCTGGCCGGTAACGGGCCGCACATCCAAGAGCTGCATCGTCTCGATCTTCGCTATATCCTTGGCGCCAAACCCGGCGATCACCAATTTCTCTTCGAACAGGTCGACAGTGCCGAGAGACGGGAGGAGGTTATGGAATTTCTCCACTCCGACTCCAAGCGGCCAATTATCGAGCATTGCTACCGTTTCATCAATCAGGTTCCCCTAAACAAAGCTAACCAGGCTATTTTAGTTAATTTTCTTCAATACCGGCAAATCGACAACAAACTGGGCAAGACCACCTGTTTCAGCTGGGTAACCGACCTGGAAATTATCGAAGACAATGTCTACGACATCATGAGAGCCGGGCGTGCCCGTTGGCGTATCGAAAATGAAACCTTTAATACCTTGAAAAATCAAGGGTACAACCTTGGACAAAATTATGGATTGGGTAAAAAGAATCTCAGTTGTGTCTTTACCATCATGATGATGATGGCATTTTTGATCGATCAAATCCAACAGATGAGCCGCTGGCTCTTCAAGGAAGCCAAGGCAAAAGCCGGATCCAAGCGCTGGGAGTACGTCCGCAGCTATTTCAGAATCTATCAGGTCGATTCCATGGAGACTATTTATCGCGCAATCGGCCTTGGCCATGAACGGCGGCAACTCAAGGAGGTATTGCAGATATAGCCATTTAAACCGCATGTATATTGTCAAAGATCAATCCCTGGTCTTGTTGGTCGAACAGAGCTAAGGAGTAGTACGCCTAAATTATTCTGAAAAACTAAAATTTTGTTATAAAATCCAAACCATTGTCGGCAATCTAGTTAACCGACCTGAAGAGCAATGGATTTTGCTACATAATATCGGAAGGCACATGCCGTTTTCTATGAAAATTGTTCATAACGGGAGTGGCTGCAATGGGTGTATCCACCTATAGTTATTGGTGGAATACGAACTCGACGGAAATTCACAATATGCAACAGACAGCCTGATCATAGTGGGTCACCCGACTGTGATGACGCCGTTGTGCGCGATCATGTCCATCATACAATAGCAGCAAAAGAAACAAAGAGAATGCAGCTGGACCTACTGCTAAAATAATGACCGAAAAGCCCTAAACATGAAACATATTTATAGGTTAGAGTTTTCTGTAAAATTAAATAATCTAAAGGCGAGTTGTAAGATAATTGCGGGAAAGCAGATGTAAGGTGTCGATGACAAATCTGGGATCGGCACAGGTGTGAAATCATGAAAAAAGGACGTTAGCCAAATTTGTCCATGGACTGGTATGGCTATTGATATTTGGCGATATCGTGACATGCGCAGATTCATCAGATGCCATAAGGCTCACTGCATGCAAAAGTTCTGTTGCGAGTGTTCCGGCGGCATTCTCCAGTTGTCAAACTGATGCGGAGTTGTGGTAGGGAGCAAGCGTATCTTCGGTATCACAACGTCGAGGAATAGGAAAAAAGTAAGAAAAGGTGAGTAACATGTCTAAACAGGTAGTTCATGGTGCCATGCTTCAGTGTAGTTTTGGCTCGGCTCCGAGCAGTCTGGTTGTGCTGCCGACCAAGATGACGGATGATGGTGGTGTGCCGGCGGCGAACATAATGGATCATGCACCGATGTTGAATATTATGCCGTTCGGGATGTGCAGTTCCATAGCCAATCCGGCAGTGGCTGCGGCCACAAGCGCAGCCTCGGGAGTATTGACCCCGATGCCGTGTATACCTAATACTATGACCCCCTGGGTTCCCGGTTCCCCTACGGTATTGCTCGATAATAAACCGACCCTGAACGATACATCCAAATGTATGTGTGTATGGGCTGGTGTCGTTTCTGTTACCTTTCCAGGACAGGTGACCACGGATATACCTTGACCAGGAGCCTGTCCGAGAATGTGGCTGGAGTATGATGAGCCGTTTATTAATCGGGAAGATGAATTGGCGGTAGTGGCAAATTATACCGTCGTTTTTGCCTGGCGAGGCGGGTGAGCACGTGGTGAATGCAGTGACTTCCAGCTGGATGCCTCTTTATTAAGGCATCCTGAAAAAGCGACTACTTATCAGCGGTAGCCGTGTACGTTAGTCAATTTTTTTGGGAATGTTATGATAAGAGTAGCAACAAAACCAATGAGCAAGGCGGCTGTTGAAGAGGCAAATAACGCGGTGCCGGTAGCAGATACTCCAGCAGGAAAAAAAGCGTGGATGGATGCCTATATAAAGGCTGGTGGTTCACATAAAACCATTGTCAATAAAGCCCCTCCTGCCAATTCAGAGCAAAAGGCAATAAAGCTGTCCCAGAAAAACCAGGCAGCGAATAAGCAATCAGCCGGTAGCCCTGGGAAAATAGTAGCAGAGTGCAAAACGACTCTATGCACAGCAGATATACTGGTCGTCACTGAAAAAGGTCGTAACTATAAATTGGAATTAACGAGAGATAAACCCCAGGCAGTACCGGATAATCCCGCTAATATCTTTCAGGTTATTAGCGGATGGGATCAGGAGTCCGCCGTTGATATAAACTTTCTGACCAAGAGTTGTTATCGAGGAGCACCTCTTCCCTGTTCCGCAGTACGAGTCCAGGGAGGGAATGTCGATATGACAGTTTCTCCCGGGACCGGCAGCGTCAAGGTGTTTTGCAAAAATCCATCTGAAAATTCGGCCGGTTTTTTGAGTGATAAAATCCCCCTTCCGTTTTTTATTTCCCATTGTCTTTTCCCTGTTCAAGTTGATCCTGAGATATATGCGGTAAATACCGTAGGTTGTAATGGTCATTATCCGCTGTCCGCACGAATAGAAGCCTTTGCCCATGTGTCTTGGGGAGGCAAGTTGGCTTTAAAATTCGATTCTGAAGAGAAAAAGAACGGAAATCAAAAAAGACGAAATATTTAGAACCACGGCGGGTCTCGCCAAGAACCTTACGATGCAGTACGGCAGTAAAAAATATAGCATTGAATTTGACGGCAAAGGCGAGACGATAGGCAAAATGTCCAACAGGGGGCTGGGGGGCTTGATAAAGGAAGGGCATGCCCTGGTGGAAGGTATCGATTTTCTGAAAAAGCTGGATGAACATGCGAAAGGGAGGAAGATCCCAGACGTTAGTGCCGTGCCAAAAGTCAAATGTACATTGACCTTGCCGAGCATAGAGATATCCGGAAATGTGCAGAATGTTGAGATCAAAGATAAATACACGGTAGCATCGGAAGTCGATTTTACTGTTTCCGTGATGTTTCTCGCGATAAAAGTCGAGGGTGATATCCTTGATTTCCTTGCATATCTTTATTGTCCACCCCTTTTTAAAATCAAAAACATTGCGCAGAACGAGGTGAAATCCGAATCTGGCTCAGCAAAAGCGGTGATCGCTCTCAAGGTGACCGGGGTCGTTAAAGTTTCCGGCGATCTGCAATGTAAAGCGAGCGGGCAGAGCAATAGTGTGACCGGGTCAATCAGTGCCTTTGGCGGTCTTAGCTTAAAGGGTGAAGTCTATGTGGAAGGCCGGATATGGAGGGTTTATGCAGGAGCAGGTGCTTTTGCTGCCGCAATGAGCCAGGGAAGTGCCTCGGAAGAATGCGGCTTTACCGGTAAGTTGGAACCTATTAAATATGAGGAGGGAAAGGGATTTGATTGGGGCGGGAGTCTGAAGTTTAATGGTTTGGCACTTTACTATGCCGTGTATGCATACTGCGGAACACGGTCGCAGAAAACTGATGATTTAGCTAAGCGGAAAGACAAAGGTGGTGGAATTGGTAGCAAACAAAAATCAGATCTGAGCCTTGATTTGAAAGAAAAACACATTGAACTTAAAAAAGGGGCCGATTTGTTGCAGCCATGGTCATATCCGAAAGAAAATAAGGGATAAGCGGTCGGTTAGCATTGCCCCCAAAAAGAACCGAAGAGGAAACTATGTTAAAGGTATTGTTAGTTTTAAGTAATTTACTGGTGCTGTTACTGCCAGTAATTTCTAATGCAAAAGGAGAAAACAACGTGTTGCTTGATAAACCCTATTTTACGATCTATCTGGAATCGACCAATATCTATGCCTATGTTATGCTCAATCGGCAGTTACTCTCGTTTGAAAAACTGGGCAAGACGGAGGTCGAACTGCCGGTAAATCAATGGATAAAATCGGGGGAGAACGAGCTCTCGGTCTTGTTGGTAGCAGACGATCAAGACAATAAAAAGTATAAGGCCCAGACACATGTGAAAATGACCCTGCGCGTCAGGCCCTCCGGGTCGGATCCTCAGCAGAATATCACCCTTGCCACCCTGGAATTCTCTGGAGCGAAGGCCAATGCCGGGGGTGGGATTGAAGGAGATATCCACAGCCACCGACTTAATTCCAAGAAAGATTTTTCTGTTGACCAGAAAGGCGATATTCTCATTGGCGATGTGACTTCTTGGGATTTTCAACACATAGGCGATGTCGTGTCCAGAAAGATCACTCTGCCTGCCATTGGTCTGCCGCGATGGGCCTTTTTCGACAGTGATGACATTACGAATGTCAAGGGCGATGATTTAAACGGACTTATGAGCGATGATTCGCGTAGTAAATTGGTCGCCGAGCTGCTGCCGATCTATACGTCCATCTGGAATGCCCTGAGATCAAAGAACATTACCCCGATTCTCCCACTGTTTGAGGAACGCAATCGGGAATACGATGCCGCCTTCTACCGGAAACCCGGGACGACTGCAAGGATGCTGGCAGAAGCTCTTCAGGAGTCGGCGACTGAGCCGGACAGAAAACTCTTTCCCATTACCTCCGATAACACCCAATCTCAGGTATATGATAATGACAAGCTGGCCAGGTTAATGCAGAATAGCGAGGATGGATTGATTGGATTGAATTACGTTGGCGGTGGATCTGAGGTATATGATATCATCTTACGTAAAAAAAACGGAAGATGGATTATAACCCGATAAGCCGATAAACAGGAATTGTCGGCATTCAAAACGCCCCTGAACGTTGAACCCCGCTAGCCGAAAAAAAGAGAGAATATAAGCATGATTACATTTACAGAAGAACAAATGGAGGTGTTCTCCAGAGCACAGGAAAAGCGTTTTGTAGGGAACTTGGTTCACTATGCGAGAGAGGAATTTCCCGAGGAGACAGGCGGTGTTCCCGATGAGGATGTCTGGGACATCGCCCGGCTTGCCGTGGAAAAGACCCAAAAGTACGGTATTACGGAACGGGCCGATATCTGCCGTTTCTTGAATTTTATGTATATCTATGGATTTAATTTTGACGAAGAACTTCAATGGGCAATAGAAATCCTCAACAATGCCGATACCCAACTCGGCACAACAAAAATGCTGGAGTTGCATGAGATGGTTCTGTCGATGAGTAAAGGCACAACGTTATAACCTTTTGTTGTTGGCTCTAGCACTTTCCGTACCAGGGAGTTTAAAAATTCAGCACCAATCGATGGACGGTGGTAAAAAATGGCTAGTGCCAGCGCAGAAAATTTCAAAAGGAGCGAGGAACGGCTACTTGTGTTGCTGGTCTTCTGCTGTCGTTCTGGGAGATTATCTATATGAAAAAGTGGTTTTGTTTTGTTGCAATAGTTATCTGCACAGTTGTCATCACTTCACAATTTCGCAGCCTGAAAAATTATTTTACGACGGAAAAAATGCCGGAATGGTCAAAACAGTTGATTGGCAGTTGGGAAGATGAAAATGCAATTTATACGTTTCTAAACGATAGATATTATTTGTTTAACAGGAAGCAGAAAGGACCGGTTGACCAGGGACGGCTTGATTTTGATCCTAGTAGTAGGAAGCTCTATAGTTTGAACAATGATGGTCATGCAATATTAACTATTCAGAAGTTGGATGACAAAAATCTAGAACTCAAAATGCACGGAACCATGAACCTGTTTGCAAACGAATTTGAGATAGCGATAAGCGCCACGCGACTGCCAAATATTGTTCTGCCTCCCACCCCTGAAGATATTCAGACCGCAGCGGAATTGGGGGATTTGGACGCAGTATCTAATTTTTTAAAAAATGGTATCTCTGTGAATGCTCAGAATCAATATGGTGCCACTGCATTGCATTTGGCTGCTTATTTTTGCCACACTGATGTGGTTAAACTCTTATTGGCGCACAAGCCGGATTTAGCACTGCTGACAGAAAATAAAAAGACAGCCCTTGTTTTAGCCATTGGGAGCAACCACGAAAAAGCGGTCGAGTTATTATTGGATGCGGGAGCATCCATTAAGACTGCAGATAACGGAGGCGAGGAATCGCTACTTGAACAGGCTTCTTTTCAGTCAGATGAGATCATTATAGACTTATTAAAATATGGAGCTGACCTGAATGAGAAACCGAAATTCGGTGAACCATGTCTTGATTCAATAATAGGCGATGTTCAAATGGATAATACATATAAAGATCGGCTACCAGTCATTCGGTATCTTGTTGAGGATAAAAAAATTGATGTTAATAAATATGACGATTTTGGATATACGCCTATTTTCTATGCAGTACATAAAGGGCTTGTAAAAACAGTGAAATACCTTGTCAGTAAAGGCGCCAAAACAGATTTGAAAAGCAAGGACGGTGGAACTGTACTAGATTATGCGCAAAAGGCGATTCCCTATCGCTCTCAGCCTCTCGACCCGCAAATACTGGAGTTGTTAAAAAAAGACGTTTCTATGAAATGAACGAAACTGGTCATAGTCAGCGCTTTTAACATGTTTCCTTGAGATCGCACTGTCCATGGACGGTATAATATAGCAGACTATAGAGTCACCCATTCTGATATCCAAACAGACTGAATGGTTGCCAATCTGGCCTTGTTATCAATTTTCAAGGGTAAATGTTGTGAATGGGATTGGTTATTTTCTTCCACTGCCAAGATTGTTGGCCGAAGCGACCGCTGGAGAGTTTTTGGTAAAAATGAGATAGATACTATCAGCCCTTAATAATCAGCTTATTCTCCCCAAGCGAAAAAGTTAGGGCTTTCTCGCCACAACATTAAAGAACATTATGGACAACGAAAAGACCCAACCGATGGGTGAAAAGAAGATTGTGGATAGCGAAATTACCCAGCCGATGACAGTAACTATTCCTCAAGAAATGCGTCCGGTTGAAAACCATTTCCTGGGCAATAATTTCGAATGGATCTCCTCTTGTTGGAGTCATGTCGGTTGCGTTAGAACCCTGAATGAGGACGCCTGGTTGGAGCTGATTGACAGACAGCTTTGGCTCGTGGCCGATGGAATGGGGGGGCACAAGGCGGGGGATGTTGCCAGCCGGACGATCATCGAATATGTGCGAAACGTTATTTTCGATGCCTCATTCGGGAAGTTTGCGGAAAATGTGCAAAATCAGATTATAGCAGCACATCAATCCCTGATGGATCTCGGCAAAAGGCTTGGCCAGATTGCAGGGAGCACGGTTGTCGCTCTTCTTGGGGACGGTCGCCACGGTCTTGTCATGTGGGCTGGGGATAGCCGGGCTTATTTGTACCGTCAAGGCACGTTACGCCAAGTGACTCGTGACCATAGTTATGTAGAGGAATTGCTGGCAAAGGGGGAGATCTTGCCTGAGGAAGTGTCATCGCATCCTCAGGCAAATGTTATCACAAGGGCAGTGGGAGCCGGATACAGCCTCCATCTGGATAAGGTAATTCTTGAGCTGTTCCATGGTGATATTCTTTTACTGTGCAGTGACGGACTTTATAAAGAGTTAGATAAAGAGGCGATTAGCTCGATCATGATGAAGAGCCATTCACCGGCAATAATGGTTCAGAATTTTATCAATTCTTGTGTAGAACATGGTGCCCGGGATAATGTTACCGTAGCCGTCGTCAAGGTGGTGCAACGTGTCTAACATTAAAGACAATACAGATGATCCGGAGTCCGAACCGCTACCGGTTTCTCCTCCCGTCGATAATCGAACGGTTGTTTGTCCTGGAGGGATAATTGATCCTGAGGTAACAGTCATAAAGGTTGATGGTCTGGGTAGTGAATCCTCTGTTGTGCAGGATAACCTTGGCGATGGCGGTAAGGAACCTTTATCATATCAGGATGCAATCAAACAGAACCAGGGTGGTGCTATCCCGCCTTCTTCATCTGCTCAAGATGCGCATTTCGCAAACACCAGTACTGAAAACAGAACTGGATCACTGTCAAGAAGTTCAAGCTGGGGCAGGCCTGAGGAGTGGCTTGCAGATGACGGTCGGCAGATCGAAGTGGGGACCATTCTCAAGGATCGCTTCGAGCTGATTCAGGAAATAGGCCAAGGTGGGATGGGAGTGGTCTACAAGGCCCTCGACCGGAGAAAAATAGAGGCCCAGGACCGTAATCCGTATCTGGCCATCAAGATCCTGAACGAGCAGTTCAAGAGACACCCTGAATCACTAAAGGCTTTGCAGAGGGAAGCGCGAAAAGCGCAAGAACTTGCTCATCCCAATATCGTTACAGTTTTCGACTTTGACCGTGAGGGGGCGACCGTCTTCATGACCATGGAGTATATGGACGGGGAGTCGCTAAGAGATATTATCAGGAAAAATTCACAAGGGTTGCCGGTTGAGCAGGTCATCCCTTTTATTGAAGGAATGTGTCAGGGGCTCGCCTATGCCCATGCGAAAGGCATTGTCCACTCGGATTTTAAGCCGGGCAACATATTCGTTACCCCTGCAGGTTTGATAAAGATTTTCGATTTTGGTATTTCCCGGGCAACCACGGTAAAAAACATCGGGGATATGGGCGTAAGGGATGACACTTTATTTGATGCCTCAAGCCTCGGTGCGCTCACTCCTGCTTATGCCAGTCTTGAGATGTTCCTGGGGAAGGAGCCTGATCCCCGGGATGATATTTTTGCCCTCGCCTGCATTGCCTACGAGCTGTTTTCAGGCAAACATCCTTATGATAAGGTCCGTGCAGACCATGCTCGGCAAAATGGGATGCGTCCGGTCAGGCTGGAACAGTTGAACCGCTTGCAATGGAAAGGTTTGTCAAGAGGACTGGAATTCGAACGGGCAGCCAGGACGGCCTCGGGTCTCCATTTTTTGAAGGAAATAAAGAGTAAAAAATCAAAACTTCCTGTTATCGCCGGATCATCGGCATTAGCGGTGATGCTTATTGCCGTGGCTTTTAATAAACAAATAAGTAACGGATATAACCAGTATAAAATTTATTCTTTAACAAAGAAAATAAACACTGTAGCAGATTCCGAAACAAATGAAAAATTGACAAGGTCGCTTAGTAATTTAAAGGAATTAGACAACTTTAATAAAAAAATATTTTCCCAGGAGGATGTCTGGCCTGTAATCATCGAAAAATATTCAAGTCGTGCGGAAAGGCTTATTGAGAAAAATAATTATTATAATGCAATTCAACTTTTGACAAGTGCTCGGTTGCTGTATGCGGAAAACAAAAAGGCCGTGCAAAAACTAGATAAGGTCATAGATGAATTAAACACAGAAAAATCTAAGAAAATTAGTGAATTGCGTGATAGATTTGCCGAGATGGTGGAGGCAGGCAAGATAGTACCTTCCCGCAATGAAAATAATGTGTTTGATATCCTGGAAAGAGTTGCCCTGATAGACCCGGATGATCCTCTGCTCACCGATAAGCGGCTGACAAATGCCTACGTACGTGAAGCCGGTATTAGCTTGCAAAATAACGATCTGGATCGGGCAGAGATCTTCATCAAGACCGGTCTGGTAGTTTCTGAATCGAGCGAACTAAAAGAATTAAAAGAGAAACTTTCGGTAAAACTAAGAGAGAAAGAAACGGCAACGGAGATTGCCCGGCTTGAAGATGGCCTTCGGGACCAACTTAGCTCCATTCAATCCGTACAAGATCTTGAGAAAATAGGGGATGGATTGAAGAAGTTGAAGGAACTTTCTCCAGAGCATGACTTGCTGGTTCAAGCAGAATCAATCGGTCGTGAAATTTTAGACAAGGAATTAAGGTCGGCCATTGAATCCCATGACTGGCATACGGGGGATGATTTGCTCAGAAAGGTCTCCTCTCTCAATTTATTGAGCAATGAGGAGATACAGTCTCTCTCCGGCCAATTGATGTCGGCCAAGGAAAAAATGGATGGCACCGTGGAGGCGTTATTTGACAAAGCCAACAAGGCGATTGTTGACGGCAATCCTGACGAGGCGCTCCCTTTTATCCGCGACATAAAAAAGTTAACTCCGGATGATGTCAGACTGCAACGGCTCAGTGCTAAATTAATACAGGCATATATTCAAATCTCTCACGCAGCAAAAGATAATCATCAATGGACTACTGCCCGCAATACACTCGACCAGGCTCTAAAGCTGGATATTCATGAGACGATGAAAAATGATTTGCTCCAGGAAATAGAAGACGTAGCTTTGGCTGAAGAGAATTATGGACAGCAGGTTAAGATGGTTGAGAGGCAAAAGGTTGAACAGGAGGAAGAACAGAAACGGAACAAACGCCAGGAAGAGATCCTGTCTCTGCATAATCAGTTTGATCGGGAAATTCAGGCGTTTCAACCGAACGAAAAAAGTGTCAACAAGGCATTGGCTATTCTTGATGTCATAGAGATCAAAAGTGCCGGGGATTCTTTTGTCGATGCCGGGCGTACAAAAATTGAAGAATTAATTCTGAAAGAAAGTGCATTTCTTAATAAGAGCGGTGACCTTGAAGCGGCAATAAAGTGCTTAAAGATAGGGGCAAAAGCACTTCATGATTCGCAGTTGCTTGCCGGGGCAATAACAGACTATCAGAATAAATTGGACGGTTTAAAAATGCAGGAACGAGAGGCGAAACTTATAAGCCTCTATGGGGACATCGACAAGTTGATCGATTCGGCCTTGATGACTAAAGATTGGGAGGCGAAACTTAAAAAGACACTTGCCGATATATCTTCTCGCTCGGGTAATGGTCAAGACGACAGATTGATTAATACAAAGCGAAAAATAACTTCTCTCTATTTGAATCAGGCGCGAAAATTTCGGGTTGGGCATCAATTTACCAAAGCCTATGAGTATTTGGACAAAGGGGAACGGTTTGAGAAGGGGAATGAGGAGATTGTAAGAGAAAGGCAGTTGGTTGCAGTTGACGAGAAAACAGCTCAAGCAAAGGTAATAGAACAGCAACGGAGTGCTGAGATCGAAGGTCTCAAACAATCGATTCGAACGTATGCCCTGGCAAACCAGGTTGAGCAAGCTCGAAAGGCATTGGCTCGGTTAAACAATAAGCTGTCTGCCGATGATCCCTTCCTTACCAAGGAAGCGCCACAGGTAATTGGCAATGCTTATTTGCGTCTGGCTGAGAAGAAGGCCGGTGCTAAGGATAACCGAGAGGCCCTAGTCGCTGCGATTGACCTTATAAAATCTGGTTTGACTCTTAACAGTACATCAACAGACCTTCTGAAAGCTAAGGAAAGTTATAATGAATTTATAACGGCTCTGGAACAGAAACAGCAGCAAAAACAACAGCAAAAGGGACAACAACAGACACTGGAACAACAGCAACGTCAGGACCAACAACAAGCTCCGGCACAACAACAGCAGAATTCATCGCAACAACAGACAGTGGCACAACAACCACATCCGCACACTCAAAGCCCAGGCGGCAAACCCTGCTCTCTCAATCTGGCAGGATTTGGGCGAAATAATAGGGCGGTTTGTTATGATATGCTTTCGGAGCAGGATAAGGGACCCTATATGGTTGTTATCCCTGCCGGAGGCGCCGTATCTAAACCGTTTGCCATCGGCAAGTACGAAGTTTCATTTAAGGACTATGATTTGTTTTGCAAGGATACCGCAAAGAACTCCCCTAGAATTTCGGAAGAACCAGAGATGCCGGTCATAAGAGTATCATATCATGATGCTGAATCTTATGCTCAGTGGCTGACTGAAAAAACTGGATTTGTTTATCGGATTCCAAGGGATGGAGAATGGGTGTACGCCTCCGAAGCGGGAGGGAAAAAGCCCGTGATTGATTATAATTGCTTGCTTCAGCAGGGTTCCATTGTCCTTAAAGGAAATAGTCTTCTCAGTGTTAAATCAGGCGGGGCAAATGCCTGGGGATTGTTCAATTTCATTGGCAATGCTCAGGAGTATGTGGATTCTTCTTCCGGCGTTATGGTTCGTGGTGGTGCCTTTAAGAATTCAATGAGTGTTTGTAGTATCTCTTTTGCTATAAACCATCCAGGTTCCCCCGATGAGCTTACTGGCTTCCGGCTGGTACGTGAGATAAAAGAATAACGGCAGAGCATATGTGCGATGTAATCCAGCAAGAGAGCCAATTCGGTGATAGGTGATGGTGATAAGATTGAAAGTTACCGGCAGTATAATCTCATGTATCCCTATTCATTTTCTCCTCCGGTTGGTTGCTTATTTTCAATAAATGTAAAATTGATAAACTCGTAAAAACCTCAAATTTGAGATGGCTAAGTAAAAAACTTCATATGCGAGTTGGAGGAAATTGCTATTATTTCGGCGTACTAGAGTACGTCGTAATGATAGAAAATTTGCAGCAACGAAGCAGATGAAGAGTTTTTACGACGTCATCAAAATTGATGGACTCGTAAAAAGCCCGATCTACTTCGTTGTAGGTCTGAAACGGCAATTAGCTGTACCATATGTACTACCTAATTGCCGTTTCAGACACTACGCCTCGTATATCGAACTTTTTCCAGAGTCCATCCCTACTCACAAAGTGACTTTTTACGAGATTATCAAAATTGACAGAGATGACTTTGCCTAGGTTGCATCGTCTGCTTTTTGCTTGAACAATCCAGCACTGCGGAGAGCGCGCGTTCGCCGCAGTCTTTATGTTCCTCGCTGTTCCTTACTTCGAGCATGGTTTCCAGGGCATCGGCGAATACCGCCCGGCCGAGGGGAGTGCGGGTAATTACGGTAGTCCAGCCATCCTCGGAGCCTACTCCGCCAAAGGAGATATCGGCGTATTCGGCGGAAAATTCATGGCAGTGGGTGCAGGCGGGACGTCGAAACCGTTCGATTTCCGCAAACGGGATCTCGATCTGCTCGCCATTTACGAAATGGAGAATAAACCCCTCCTTGATATTCACTTTGCCGACCTTATTCATGTCACGACCGGCCAGGGCCGGAAGTTCGGCAAATGATGCCGGCGGAATGGTATATGTGGCGCCGCAGAACAGGCCAAAGCACATCCTTACCGCGTCGGCGGGAACGACGCCAAGAAGTTGCATTTTACGGACCACCTTGATCTGGCAGGGAGTGCCGATGAAAGCAATGCGTCTGAGTCCTGCGCGCAACAGGTCTCCCATTGCCTGAATGGACGGCGAAAAGGAGGAGTAGCCGGCACCGAGTTCGGCCATGCTGCCGGAAAAATCGAAGGTTGTCCCGGCGGAGCGGCTTATCTCGTTCCTGGTTGTGGCCAGGAATGGTTTTCTGGTGCCGTTTTCAGGATGAGTGACGATTGCGCCATCGATCTGGCCCTTGTCAAAGAGATGGAGAAGAAGACCGGTGATTGCTCCGCCATCAGTCGCCCGGCTTCGGATATAGGGGTTGCACGCCCTGGCGGAATGGACCGCCTCAATTCGTCCGATAGGCGCACTCCAGTTGAATTGTCGCGGCAGTTCCACCTCCAGATCGCCAACCGCCGGGCAGAGCCGGTAGCACAGCCCGCAGCCGATACATTTTTCAATATTCTTGTAGCGAGGGATATTGTTTTTCCCCATCTCCAGTGCACCATAATTGATCGCCGTGCAGAGGGTAACGCAACCGCCGCAGCCATGGCATCTGCCTGCCGCCTGAACTTCCTGCTTCAGATCAAAAAAGGTTTTTGTGTTCATTGCCTGTTTACCTCACCGCTCTTGCCGTGCCGATCTCCTCTGGTGCGGGCATCCTGGTTGCCTTGTTTGTTGATTGTTCTAATTGTGCATACAGCAGCACAATTTGTTTGTGAATATCCTATATAATTTAAGATGAGGTTATGTTAAACAGAAAAGTACCATAAAAGTCAAAAAAATACGAAGAATCCTTGCAATAGAATCGATTCGATTTGTTACTACAGTGTGATATACGACATATTCAAAGGTGTCGATATTATTACAAGGCACACGGAAATGCATAATATGCACATTTGATGGACTCGTAAAAAGCTCGATCTACTTCGTTGTAGGTCTGAAACGGCAATTAGCTGTACCACATGTACTACCAAATTGCCGTTTCAGACACTACGCCTCGTATATCGAGCTTTTTCCAGACTCCATCCCTACTCACAAAGTGACTTTTTACGAAATCATCACATTTGATGGACTCGTAAAAAGTATTTTCAGCGCAACATATTAATTTTGCGTAAAAAACTAAAATTAAATGTTGCCTAGCAACCTGTTTTATAGTAAATTTATCTCGTAATTTCAAATAAATACGAGGGAAAATATGTTTCACGTAAAAAACCACAAACAGCTTAACATTTTCGATCCCTGGGGCCATCTGGGACCCAAGAGACGAAAACTTCTCGACAACTCATGGTCGGGGTTGTTTCAGCAAAAAATACTCCCTAAGTTGCCCGTGGAGACTCTGCGCAGCCACTATCACGACTGGAATGGTCGTCCCACTAAAGAACTCTATTCCATGATGGGGCTCATGGTTCTCCAACAGATGCACGATCTGACCGACGACCAAGCCGTCGAACAGTTTTGTTTCAATATCCAGTGGCATTATGCCCTTAATATCACCAACGCCTCCGACGCAGCCTCATACATCAGTCATAAATCTCTTTGGACTATGCGTAACTTCATGTCCACTGACGAGACATACAATCAAATATTCGATAAGGCGCTGCAAACATTAGCCAAGCTCTTTAAAGCGGACCTGAATATGCAGCGCATGGACTCCGTGCATGTTAAATCCAATATGCGCAACCTCGGGCGTATCGGGCTGTTCGCAACAACCATCAAGAAATTCCTGGTCAACCTGAAACGTCAGCACCGCGGTCTGTTTGATCAACTTGACGACGGCTTGACCGAACGTTATCTCGGCAAAAAAGAAGGGTCTCTTTTTGCCATGGTCAAGCCTTCAGAGTCAGGCAGGACTCTTGACCAACTTGCTGAGGATGTATTTGTCCTGACCCAGCATTTTGCCTCTGCAACATCCGTTCACGACATGAGTAGTTTTAAACTGCTGGTCCGGCTTTTTAAAGAACAGTGTATCATCGCAGACGATAACGCCGGCTCTACCGAACCAAAGGCAGTTGCCCGACCAAACAGAGATGTTCCTTCGGATTCTCTGCAAAACCCCTCCGATCCGGATGCCGGTTACAGCAGTCATAAAGGACAGGGTTATCAAGTGCAGGTCGTCGAGAACTACACCGATGGTGACGACAAACAACTGTCCCTGATTACCCATGTTGCCGTTGAATCAGCAGACCGGCATGATACGGGCAGCCTGCTGCCTGCCTTGGAAAAACTCCAGCAACGAGAGATGTCCCCCCGACAGATCCTCGCCGATTCACTCTATGGCAGCGATAGCAATTGCGAGAAAGCATTGAAGGAACATGACGTTACCGTGATTTCACCGGTCATGTCGGGTAATCAGCAGAAAATGAACCTTGCTGATTTTACCATCAACGACCAGGGCTGGATTACTTCCTGTCCTCAGGGTTCTGCCCCTATCCGGGTTAAAAAGATATCGACGGGCTTCAGTGCCTCCTTTACACCAAATGTTTGCTCCAATTGTCCTGCATTTAAACAATGCCCTGTCTGCAAAGGGAAGAAGGCCTATTACATCCGCTATAAACACAAAGATATTCGCCTTGCCCACCGCAGACGCATTGAGTCCACAGACTCATTCAAGGATACGTACAGATTCCGGGCTGGGGTCGAGGCGACCATGTCGGAATTCGACCGGCGAACAGGCGTCAAGCATCTTCGGGTCCGAGGCATGAAGGCTGTATGTTTTGCCGCGGTGATGAAGGCCATAGGTCTCAACATTTTTCGGGCCAGTCGGCACAGGAAGTGGCAAATCGGATCAACGATACCACCTTGTGGTGCTTTATTGACCCTCTTGGCTGTCTGCAGTTTTATCAAAGAGCAATTTCAGCGACGTTTACAAGAATGCGTCGCGGTTTGCATGAACTTTCAGCCGAGCAGATCAAATCGGTTGAAATTTGCGTTTTAGCTTTTTACGACGCCATCACATTTGACAAACTCGTAAAAACCTTAGATTTTAGATGGCTAAGTAAAAAGCTTCATCTGCGAGTCGCGCAAATGAAGAGTTTTTACGACGCCATCACATTTTACCGGTAAGAAATTCGGGTTGGGCAGAGCCGGAAGAAATTGTAAAACGTCAGAAAATAAACAGAGAGCCGGAAGGCTCCCTGTACTTGTTGGCTATCAGCCGCCTTCGGAAGAGAGAGATAGTTATTTTTCGGCAGGCGAAGAAGTAATTCTGGAATTAAACATCAATGATCGACCAAAGGGTGTCATTGTGTCAGGATATAAGTTTATATTCCTCTGTTGGCTTGCCACAGATCGGGCAACTTACAAATGCCGGTTTCCCTTCAATTGTATAGCCGCAGGTTGGGCAGACACTGAAACCTGCATCTGCTACTTTCCAGTCGTTTAAATTGTCTAAAGCTTTTTGGTAGAGTTTTGCATGCTCGGCTTCAGCAGCCTGAGCGAAGCTGAATGTTTCCACTGCAGCCAGATTTTGTTCTTCTTCCGCCTGGGTGAGAAAATCCGGGTACATCACCGTTTGTTCGTATGTTTCACCTTTTATGGCATCAGCCAGATTTTGTGCGGTCGAGTTGATCTCAGGCAGCTTGATCTCAGCCGTTGGGGTGGCTCCCATGCTTTTTATCACCTTTGCATGGTTATTGAGATGAACATTCTCGGCGTAGGCAGCCGCCCGGAATAAGGCAGCCACCTTGTAATACCCTTCCGCGTCAGCTTTTTTTGAATAGGCCAGGTACTTTGCGTGGGCGTTGCTTTCGCCATTGAACGCCGCCTGAAGATTCTCCAGAGTTTTGCCGACTTTCGATTCTCCAGCATATGACGATGCTGAAACTGTCACGATTGTAGCGAAGGCAATTACCGTAATAAAAGTAAAATGCAACCAGATGTTACCTTTTTTCATTTTCTTACCCCCCTTGTAAAATGAATGACTGCGGTTACGGACATAATCTCCAAAGTGCCCATCAAGCAAATATAGTCTACAATTTATTGCCAAGGCATACTTGTCAAGTAAATTATAGGTCAGGCATAAGCCTTACTAGATTTGGCGCGATACCTTGAAATAGACTTGTGCATGTGTGGCACATGCACTACAATATGAATATACATAATTCGACTGTTTAAATTAGCCGATGAGGTCTGTTATGAGCGCAATATCACGCCAGGAAACAATGCAGAGAAAGCCTATCATGATGCCGCCCAGTATGATCAAGCGAGTTGACAGTATTGCTAAAAGCAGACACGTATCCTTTGCGGAAGTGGTAAGGGAAGCTGTCAATGCTTTCGGTGAGAAACCAACCTCCGAGGACGAGGCCATCCTCGAGGCCTTGGCGGAGACCATGATACAAACGACACAAGAGCTTGTCGATAAAATTGAAATGATCGAAAAAAGACTCGATGAAACCCACACTCTTCTGGAGGCTCAATAATGGGTATCAGTGAGAAGGTTATGGACGCTCTCAGATCAGGTATCCTGTTAAATGAAAGGGTAACCACCCTTATTGACAAGGTTGAGCGCGTCGATCAGGATGTTCGAAAAATCAATGACCGGCTTATTCGACTGGAAACTATGGTTGAAATTGCCAAAATGCGTCCCACTAAACTTATGCTTGATTCAGAATAGTCCCTTTTCCTCGGTTCTTGCATTTTCTCTGCTGTCGCTTGACTCCACTCTTTGTGCTTCATAGAATCTAATTTTAGGGTGGTTTTATTGGAGCAAGCTGATGGTAGACGTACTGATCATTGGTGCAGGGCAGGCAGGACTTGGTACTGCTCGCGCCTTGCAGAAAAAAGGTATTAGCTTCATCGTCTATGAGCGGCACAAACGCATAGGTGATTCCTGGCGAGAGCGATACGATTCTCTGATTCTCTTTTCTCCCCGTTGTTTCGACAATCTTCCGGGCCTGGTCATGTCCGGCGATCCTGACGGCTATCCGACCAAGGATGAAATAGCCGATTACCTTGAACTCTACGCACAAACATTTGCTCTTCCCGTAGTTACAGGCGAGGCCATTATCGACCTTGCGAGCAACAACGGCCTTTTTATTGCCCACACGGAGCGTGAAACCTTGATTGAGGCCAAGGCCGTAATCGTTGCCGTCGGTGCCTTCCGTAAACCGAAGATCCCTGATTTGGCTTGCAGGCTGTCCGGCGATGTTATCCAGTTTGATGCAGTCTCTTACCGCCGCCCCGGCCAGCTCCCATCCGGTCGCGTGGCAATCATCGGTGCTGGTGCCACCGGCAGGCAGATTGCTGCTGAAGTGGCGGCCACGCACAAGGTATGGTTGTCCTGCGGTCGCCCGCAATTCATCGTGCCGCAGCGCATTCTCGGCAGGGACGCTACCTGGTGGTTCAATCGCCTGGGGGCCCTGCACGCCGACAAGAACACTCTTTTCGGACGCCTTGTCCGGCTCCGCGACGCATTTCCCGGATGGCACCTGCGCAGCCGGGCGTTGAAACGAGCAGGGATCCACGTGGTGAAACGTGTCGTATACGCCGACGGCGAGCAGCTTAACTTCGCCGACGGCGCAACAGGTATGTTCAGGACGGTAATCTGGGCAACCGGCTACCAGGATGATACCTCCTGGCTGTCAGTTCCCGGCGCAATAGACGATCGCGGACACGTTTTGGAGGACCGCGGGGTCTCCCCCGTCTCAGGATTGCTCTATGTGGGACGTAGTTGGCAGAATAACCGCGCCTCCGCCCTGCTGTGCGGCGTTGGCGATGAAGCTGACGCCATCGTCAAGCCTTTGCTGGCGCATATTTACAACAGCTAGCCGCCCGGTACCCCCGCCGGTTTGTCGATTTGACTGCGCGAATCAATCGGGTATTCCGATTTGACACATATACACGAAACAGGTAAATGATGATTCTCGTTAGGTTGTTTCCGACTTTTTCCGTTGGGTGATTTTTGATTAACTGAGCATGGTTCTTCGGTCTTATGCGAATCCTCAACAAGATCGTCTGATCGTAAGTCAATTAATAAGCCGAGAGCGGTGTTCGGTAAAATCCGGTTTAAGCGTAACATTCACCAGACAGGCAGTGGTGTCAGCCAATGATAATTTCCGAGAATATCAACAAATCCTTTGGAGAATCAAAGGTGCTGAGCGGTGTAAACCTGCACATCAAAAAGGGCAGCATCTACGGTCTGGCCGGACGCAGTGGAGCGGGTAAATCCACCTTTCTTCGCTGCATCAACGGACTTGAAACCTACGACAGCGGCAGGCTGGCTGTGGACGGAGTGGATGTGCAGGATCTGGCAATAGAGGAATTAAGGGCTTTTCGAAAAAATGTCGGCATGATCTTCCAGAACTTTTCCCTGCTTGAGCGACTGACGGTCTACGAAAACGTTGCCCTTCCTCTCAAATGCTGGAAGTATCCAGGAGCGTATCTCGACAGGAAAGTGAAAGAACTGCTCGGTCTTGTGGGCCTGTCCGATAAAATCAGGCAAAAGCCCCGGATGCTTTCCGGTGGACAGAAACAAAGGGTTGCCATCGCCAGGGCACTCTCCCTGGATCCTCACATATTGCTCTGTGACGAAGCAACGTCGGCACTCGATCCCAAAACAGCTCAGGAGGTTCTCTCACTGCTGCGCAGTATAAACCGGCAAATGGGCATCACCATCGTGATGGTTACCCATCAGATGTCCGTGCTGACAAGCACCTGCGACGAAGTGGCAATTCTTGAGAATGGACGGCTGGACAGTAAAGGGCCGGTCGCGCAGATTTTCCGGCAGCAGCCGCTCGCACTTAAAAATCTGCTGGGTGAAAACCAGGTGCAGGCTTCGGCTGCGCCACCAAAAGTCATGATCTCCGTCATCGCCGGAAATGAACTGGCCACGCAAATGGCCATCGATCTGGGAGTCGAGCTGACTATTATCGGCGAACGGTCAGGTGCTGCGGACAAGACTGGGTCAGTCCTGCTGCTGCGGATATTTGAACACGATTATGACAGGATTGCCGGATACCTGAATGATGCGCAGTTCTCCTGGAGATCTACCATGCCACAACACTCGTTAGCGGAGCCTGTAAGCTGACAGGCAAATTGGATTAAAACATGATCTCACAAAATTACCTGGCATATTGGTGGAAATATTTCGACGGTATTATCGCCCCGTCAATTTGGGCTACTCTACGAATGCTCGCTACCTCGATGGTGCTCGCCTTTCTTTTGGGTTTTGCGGTAGCGGTGTTGTTGGTTCTCTATGGTCCACAGGGATTGCGACCTTCAACTCGCAGATATAAAAGCATTGATTTTGTCGTTAACAGCATCCGCTCTTTTCCCATCATCATTTTGATTGTGGCCATCTCTCCGATAACCCGGCTGATTGTGGGAACGACAATTGGCGAAACAGCCGCTATTTTCCCGCTGACAATTGCGGCCACACCATTTATGGCGCGAATCCTGGAAAACAGTCTGCTGGCTGTGGACCGGCAACTGATTGAGGCCGCCCGTTCCTTTGGTGCTTCCGACCGGCAGATAATCATCAGGGTGATGGTCAAGGAAGCAATGCCGCTGATAGTTTCAGGAACAACGTTATCAGCCATCACCTTCCTCTCGGCAACCACCCTGGCCGGAGCGGTGGGAGCGGGAGGTCTTGGTGCTGTGGCCCTTAATTACGGCTATCAAAGCTTTAACAACACCGTGTTGTATACCTCCGTCATCATACTCTTTTTCATGGTGCAGGCCATACAGTTTACCGGAGACTGGCTTTATAAAAAAATTCTTTAATCATCATTTTGGAGCAAATGAACATGGACAAATCCCGTTTAACAATGCACATCATGCTTGCAACGATAGTTTTCTGCCTGTCTGCCGTGGTTTGCCAAAACCAGGCTCAGGCCCGGCAAGGTAAAAAACTCAAAATCGGTTGTCTTGCCTATTCGGAACCGATGGTTCAGTGGATCAAGGAGGGACTTGAACCATTTGGATATTCAGTTGAGGTTATAATGTTCGATGCAAACCAACTGCCTGCCACCGCCCTGAAAGACGGCAACATTGACGGGATTATCGCTAATCATCTCCCCTGGATTCAAACCTTTAACAGAGAAAAAAACTGCCATTTGGAAATGGTGCAGCCCTATTACTTCCATTCATTTTTTGCCATCTATTCGGCTAAATATAAAAAGCTGGAGGACCTGCCTCAAAATGCGAAGATTGCGGTGCCGGGCGATCCCACCAACATGAGCCGAAGCCTGATCATCCTGAAGGCGGCCGGCCTCATCACCCTGCAGGAAAAGAGCGATATTTTCTATACCGTGCTCGATATCAAGGACAATCGGAAAAACATTACTCTGCTGGAAACTGAAATCACCCAGACTGCCCGCAGCATCTATGATGTCGACGCCATAGTCTCCACCGCCTACTTTGTAAGCGAAGCCGCACATCTCAATCCCAAAGAGTATCTGTTTGTCGATCCCCAAAATGAAGATTATGCCCTGGGACTCATTGTTCGAGGCGAGGACCTCGCAGCCGAATGGCCTAGAATGGCCATGCAGAGTTTAAGAACTGAAAAATACAGGAAAAAATTCCAGGATCACTACCAGGGTAAATATACCCTTTACCCATAATCCGAAAAAGGACCGATTCGTCATGGATACCGAAGCAGTCAGGGAAGCTCTCGAAAAAACCTCCTGTTCACTCAATCTTACCAGGCAGATTGTCGGCGTTAAATTTCTCTTTGATCAGGAGGAATTTGAACAGGTTGACACAAAGCCGGTTGCTGCCAAAATGCCCTACTGTGTTATGGTAAAACGAGCCATGCTCGGCAGAAAGATCAAGGCGAGATTCGAAAATTTCGGCTGCCTCTCTTCAGCGCGGACTCTTGGACTGATGGCGCCGGACGAGATGTTTTCGTCCGGTCGTCACTACAGAAAATTGGGGCTATACAGAGATCTGGTCGTTGCAAAAAATACCCGCCGACGTATGACCATTTGTCAGCACCAGGCCTATGGGGTTATACTGATGCCGCTCGATCAATTCAAGGAAGAGCCGGACATTGTGTTGCTGGTCGGTACTCCCTATAATGCTATGCGAATCATCCAGGCTTACACCTATATGTTCGGAGTTCACGCCTCGTTCAAAATGTCCGGAAACCAGGCGCTATGCTCGGAATGTACGGCGTATCCTTTCGAAAGCAACGCAATTAATGTCTCGATGCTCTGTGCCGGCACACGGTATATGGCCGGCTGGCGGGATGAAGAACTGGCCATCGGCTTTCCCTTCAATAAATTTACGTCTATCGTTGATGGTCTTTATGCCACGCTGAATCCAACGGAGCCGGACAGAAAAAAGAATGCTATCGAGGCTCGATTGCAGGAACAGCACCGAGACGATCTCACAATCCAGTACGGTAAAAATTATTATACCGGTCTCTATCTGACCCAAAAAAGTTAAAGAGAAGCAGCCGGATCACAATAATTAATTATTAACGTTTACCAGCACCTCATATGCCCGCGATCAAACCTTCGTGCATTGAGAGGAGAGCTGGTTTAGAACCCGCCCCAGCACCGGAGTCCTGCAAGTGCATGCAGATGAAGAGTTTTTACGACGCCATCTTACTTCACCACCAGCACTGAGCAAGGAGTTGTATGCAATACCCTGTTTGTCACACTGCCAAGGAGAAGACCTTCAAGGTTGGTACGTCCCCGGGAGCCCATAATGATCAAATCGCAGTGCTCAATCCCGGCCACATCGGGGATTACCTCTTCAGCCGGTTCCTCCATTAATCGCTCCTCAAAGTCTACCTGCATTTCCCGAAGGCGTTTGGTATACGGAGCAATGGTCGATTCGGCTTTGTTCATGGTGGCAAGAATGGCATCATGGCGCAGGGGCTCCCCTAAAATGGTGGGAAATTTCTTGTGGCAATGAACAAGGAGCACCTTTGCCTGCAGGAGTTTTGCGTATTCTATCCCTGTATTAATGACTTTGTCGGAATGTTCGGAACCATCGATCGCAACCAGTATTGTTTTTTGTGCCATAAAATTTCTCCCATCCGCTGAAGTCCGGTAATACTGAGCCCCGGCATATCAGACGGCAAACTATTTTTTGAAAGGATTCATGATCAGCACCGGGCAATGCGCGTTTTTCAGAACCCGTTCCGCCACGCTGCCCAACAGGATTTTTTCAAGGCCCCTGGCTCCATGGGTGCTGATTATAATCAGATCCGCACTTTTATCCTTAGCGTATTCAACGATTTTATCAACAGGGTCCCCAAACAGCACATCTCCGGTACAACCCGGAATCTTGTCTTTATAGTCTGCAACCAAATTGGTCATCCTTAATTTTGCATCGGACAGGAACAGCTCCCTGTACTCGTGAGTATGCGGCGCCCCTAACATGGCATCGCCGGAATACAACTCGACAACGTGAATGAAATGGATATTGGCAGACAGTTCCTGTGCCATATAGGCTGCGTATTTAATAAGTTTGTCTGCTGATTTGAGAAAATCCACCGGAACAACAATGGTACTAATTTTTGCCATTTTCCAATCCTCGCAGTTTGATTTTTTATACTCCGGATCAACACGACGTATTTCTCCTGTGCCGATTTGGCGGAAAACCGACATGTTCCCTTCACCACCTTCATGCTGGAAAATCTCTTCTATTATATGTTGCATAGATTATGCCAGACCATATCTACAGGTCAGGAAACGTTTACAGGTTCAAGGTTATACGAGCTTTTGCTATTTCCGGTGAACGGTTGTCGCAAATGCTCCGGGCCGGATCTTCTGAAAGGCTTTTTAGCGGAATCCTCCTTCAACCATGTTGGGAGCGATTGTCGGATGGTGTTGATTTGCCGTGGATTATGGTTAATTTTCTTCGTATTACGCTTTGCAAGGAATAATTTCCGGCCTGCCATGCTTGTATTTCCTGAACATTCATGCCGGCCTTCAAGTCGCTGAATGGGGAGAGACGTTTATGATGCAACGTCCCACCGGATTCACACTTCGTCTTGATGAAAAGCTCTGCAATACCCTGGTTAATTCAATTCGTGGAATCGTTTGGGAGGCCGATCCCTCTGACTTTCGTTTTTATTACGTGAGTCCACAGGCCAAGCGTATTCTCGGCTATCCGGTACGGCAGTGGCTCGAAGAAGCCGATTTCTGGCGTTCCCATATACATCCAGAGGATGTGGAGTGGTGTACTGAGTATTGTAAAAAAGCCACGGAAAAATGGGAAGATCATGAATTTGAGTACCGCATGATCGCAGAGGACGGTGAAGTCGTCTGGCTGCACGATATTGTCACGGTGGTCGAAACTGAAGACGGGACCGTCAGGCTTCGGGGGATAATGATCGATATCACCGAGGACAAGCTAACTGAATTGAAGCTTCGCACCGGAGAGGAACGATTCCGGCTGGCCATGAAGGGAGCAAATGACGGCATATGGGATTGGGACCTCGCCACCAATGAAGTCTTTTATTCCTCCCGCTGGAAATCCATGCTCGGCTACGAGGAAAATGAACTGGGAAACCATCTGGATACCTGGTCACGCCTGGTGCACCCGGAAGATCGGGACAGGGTGCTGGCTCTGGTGCAGGACTATATTGCAGGTCGCACCGGCAATTTTGAGACAGAACTTCGGATGCAACACAAGGACGGTCATTATCTTACCGTTCTGTCCCGCGGATTTTTCTCTAGAAATGGGGAAGGGAAAGCGGTGCGTCTGGTAGGAACCCATGTGGATATCACCTCTTTTAAACAGGTTGAGGAAGAACTCTATTTCGCCAAAGCCTGTCTTGATCAGGCTCCCCTCGGTTTTATGAGATTTTCCCTGGAAGGGCGGATACTTGAAGTAAATGACTTTATTTGTAGAAATCTTGGTTACTCTCGTGAAGAATTATGCTCGATGTCTGTTTTCGATTTTAATCCGGAAATCTCGGTTGAGGATTGGCCCAGACGAATCAAGATAATAAAAAAAATAGGGACGCTGAGCTTTGAGACGATCCATCAGGGAAAGAACGGTGTCAATATTCCCATGGAGGTTCTGGTCGCTTGGCTGGAGTATCAGGGGAACGAGTTTTTCTATAGCTTCGAAAAAGACATTACCGAACGCAGGCAGGCGGAACAGGAGCTGCAGGAACAGGAAGAATTATACAGAACCATGGTTGATCAGGCGCCTGACGGGATTGTGCTGGTGGATGTCGAGACACTAGGTTTTAAGGAATTCAATAATATAGCCTGTGAAGCGCTCGGTTATAGCCATGAAGAATTCGCCAAACTGACCGTCGCCGACATAAATTCTGAATATCCCAGGGAATGGCATGTTAAAGAAAGTGAGAAGATCCTCGCCCGGGGATACGCGGTTTTTGAAACCCTGCACCAATGCAAGGATGGCTCTCTGCGCAATATGAGAATCAGTTTGAAAACCGTGCGGATAAGAGGCCGACAGTATTTTCTCGGTTTTTGGATCGATATCACTGAACGCGTCCGGCTTAATGCGGAAATGAAACTGCGTGAGCATTATCAGAGGGCGCTGCTTGATAATTTTCCCTATGCCGTCTGGATGAAGAACGAGGTCGGACAATACCTGGCGGTTAATCGGAGATTAGTGGAATACCTTGGGGTGAAGCGACCCGAAGAGATGTTGGGCAGGAGCAGTTATGATTTTCTGGAGCCCGACATTGCCGAATACATAGCGGAGAAAGACCGGAAAGTCCTGATGGGCGGGCGGACAAGACGCACCGAAGAGCAATTGCCCATTCGCGGCAAACTTCGCTGGTTCGAGGTCTTCCAGTCCCCAGTCAATGTGGACGGCCGGGTGATCGGGACGGTCGGCTGCAACTGGGATGTAACGGGCCGCAAAGTGATTGAAAAGAAACTCAAGGAAAGCGAAGAACGCTACAGGATGCTGGTGGAACTTTCGCCCGATTCGGTTTTTATCCACAGGGAAGGCCGTTTCGTTTTTATGAATGCAACCGGAGCCTTGCTTCTGGGAGCCGAACGGCCCGAAGACCTGTATGGTAGAGAAGTGTTGGATTTCGTTCATTCCGATTATCATGAAAAGGTCAGGAAGCGCATCGTAACCGCCCCGCCGCAAAGCAAAAACCCGCCGGTTGAACTGGTGCTGCTTCGCACGGACAAAACGACAGTGTCGGTTGAAATGGTCTCGGTGCATTTTCACCACAGGAATAATGATTTTATTCTGGCCGTGGCGCGGGATATCAGTGAGAGAAAGAGAATGCAGGATGAACTGGTCAAGGCGCAGAGGCTTGAGTCGCTTGGTGTGCTGGCAGGAGGCATTGCCCACGATTTCAATAATATCCTGACCGGAATACTGGGTAATATTTCTCTGATGTTATATCAGCTCGATCCTTCAGACAGTTTGGCCGGTCGGCTTGCAAGTTGTGAAAAAGCGGCCATTCGCGCCAGTGAACTGACTCAGCAGCTTCTGACCTTTGCCCGTGGTGGTGCGCCGGTCAGAAAGCTTATGAATCCGAGCAGTCTTATCAGGGAAAGTGCCACCTTTGTCCTGCGCGGGTCGCAGATCGGCTGCGAAATCGCGCTGCCTGAAGACCTCTGGAGCATCAGGGCGGATGCCGGACAGATCAGCCAGGTGTTGCACAACATCCTGATCAACGCGATGCAGGCCATGCCGAACGGCGGAGTGATCAACATTACCGGCTTAAACGAGCAGGTGCGTACAGGTAATTTGCTGAACCTGCACGCGGGCGATTATCTGCGCCTTGAGATAAAGGACCAGGGCTGCGGTATTCCTCCGGAAAACCTGCCGAAAATATTCGATCCCTATTTCTCCACAAAATCCGAGGGAACCGGTCTGGGGCTGGCCTCGGTTTATTCGGTGATTAAAAGGCATGGCGGTGCAATAGATGTTTCATCCAAAGTCGGCGTCGGGAGCATATTCACGCTGTTTCTCCCGGCTACTCCGGCGAGTTCAAGGGAGCGGCCTACGGAAGTTGAGGTTGCGGGTAAAAACGAACTGATCGGCAGCGGCAGGATTCTCCTCATGGATGATGAACAAATCATCCGGGACATCGCGACACTGATCCTTGAAACCGCGGGCTTTCAAGTGGAAAGCTGCACCGACGGCAGGGACGCGGCGGCTCGATATAAGCGGCAATTCGGTACCGGCGAAGCCTATGATCTGGTGATCATGGATCTGACCATACCCGGAGGAATGGGAGGAAAAGAAGCTGCAAAGCATATCCTTGAGATAGATCCGAATGCGGTAATGATCGTAGCCAGTGGATATTCCAACGATCCGGTGATCGCCGATTTCCAACAATATGGCTTCAAGGGAGCGGTGGTCAAACCATTTTCGGCGACCACGCTGGTGGCGGAGGTGCGGCGGCTTATCTAGAACCTTACAGATTCTTATCCCCGTGCTTTGCGGGGGTTAGCCCCGTATTCCCAGGCGGGTTGCCAGATTGTGCAGATTGCTGCGATGCATATCAAGCTTGCGGGCGGCTGCGGCCCAGTTGCCATTATTTTGGTCGAGTGCCGATTGTATCAGCTGTATTTGAAATGCTTTGACCTCTTCGCGAAAGGAAAGCATTTCCGGAGGAGCGGCAACAGGCTCATAGGCAGGAGCAGGGTTGACGTAAAGGGCCGAACCAAGGTCTCCAGCCAGATGTTCGGGCAGTATTTTCAAATACTCTTCGCGGTGTCCCTTCTGCGAGGCCTTGAGCACGGCCCGCGAGAGGATATTTTCCAGCTCACGGACATTCCCCGGCCAGTTATAACGGCCAAGAAGCTGCAAGGCACCTTCACTGATACGAATCTCTCCGAGTCCCAGCTGTTTTTTGGCTCGTTCGACGAAAAAGCCTGCCAGAATCGGGATGTCCTCTTTTCGCTCGCGTAGCGCCGGGACCCGTATCGGATATACATTCAGTCTATGATACAAATCCGCTCGAAATCTGCCCGCGCGAACCTCCTCCTCTAGATTTCTGTTGGTCGCGGTGAGCAGGCGAACATCGGTATGAATCATTTTCTCCGAGCCGATGCGCTGGATCTCCCCTTCCTGGATAACCCGTAAAAACTTGGCCTGGATTTCAAGGGACAGTTCGCCGATTTCATCAAGAAACAGCGTGCCGCCATCGGCCAGTTCAAACTTGCCGGCGCGGTCGTTGCCTGCGCCGGTAAAAGCACCTTTCACATGACCGAAGAGCTCGCTTTCGGCTAGCGATTCCGGCAGTGCCGCACAGTTGAGGTACAGCATAGCCTTATCCCGCCGGTAGGAATGACGGTGGATGGCCCTGGTTACCAGCTCTTTGCCGACACCGGTTTCACCGAGGACCAGGATAGTGAAATCCGATTTGGCAACCAGCTCGATTTCCCTCCGTAGTTTTTCTATCACCGCACTCCTGCCAAGAATCTCCCAGCCTCTTTGCAAGGCGGCAGCCTGCATCAGATCGGAAGCGATCAGCCCCTGACGTTCCGCCTTTTCCTCAAGTGCTTTCAGTAGATCGACGATCTGCATTTGCGCTCCGGCCATCGATCCGACCATCTTCAGGAACTGCTTGGGCAGATTGTCAAAGGCGCCGATATTCAGCGAGTCGGCGGTAAGCACCCCGACTAATTGTTCGTTGACATAGAGCGGGCAGCCAAGACAAGCGTGAATATGGTGCAGGGCTTGGGGGTCGGACACCAGCATGCCGTCGAAAGGATCCGGCAAGGAACTGTCGGCCGGAAAGAGGACCGGTTCTGTTGCGCCGCAGATGATATCCAGACGCGGATGTTCCCGGCGGACATACACCCGTCCCATGGCATCCGGAGTCAGGCCTTTGGCGGCTATCGGGGTGAGCCTGTCGCCCTGCACCCGCAAGAGTGTTGCCGCATCGTAGGGGATAGCGCGGTGCAGGGCGTCCAGCAATCGCTGATACCGGTCCTCGGCGCTCAGCATGGCAGTAAGATCGATTGCCATGGCGGTAAGGGTTTCAAGTTTATCCATGTTATCAATATAACAACAGTGTTGTAAAAATCGCAACATTTTTATGTTGTAAAAATGGAAACACTGGATACATCTTGCTGTAATTATTATATAATTGCATTGGCACGCCTCTTGCTTTTCCTTAGTGTAACAATCAGCGATGGCTAAGTAAAAAACTTCAGATTCGAGGCGCGCAAATTTTCAATTATTTCGATGTACAAGAGGTACTTCGAAATAATTGAAAATTTGCTGCAACGAAGAAGGTGAAGAGTTTTTACGACGCCATCATTGCTCAGGAGGAAAAAATGGAGAGCACAAAACGTTTATGGATTTTGCTGGGAGCAGTCGTTTTTATAACGATGTTTATTCTTGGCTGGTTTGGCAAAGAGCTCTATCACAAAGTTCCGCCGATACCGCTTCGGGTAGAACTCACCGATGGCACAACAATAATGGATCGGGAAGACATTCTTCGCGGTCAGCAGGTCTGGCAATCAATCGGGGGACAACAATTAGGCTCGATCTGGGGACACGGCGCCTATCAGGCACCGGATTGGTCGGCTGACTGGCTGCACCGGGAGATAACCGCGCTTTTGGATATTCTCAGCCGGAGGACGTATCAGCAACCGTTTTCCGCTCTTGCTCCGGCACACCAGGCAGTGATCAAGGCAGAGTTGAAGGGTGAAATGCGCACCAATACTTATGACCGGAAAAGTGAGACGGTGACAATATCACCTGCACGCGCCCAGGCAATTGCCAGGACAGCGGAGCATTACCTCGCTTTGTTTGGCGATGATCCCGGCTTGGCGGATTTGCGGGAGTCGTACGCCCTGCAGAATGCGGCGGTTCCGGACATCGACCGGCGGCATGCGTTAACATCGTTTTTTTTCTGGACATCCTGGGCTGCCTCCACGGAGCGACCCGGCATGCATGCCACCTATACCAACAACTGGCCCCATGAACCTTTAATTGATAACCAACCCACCACTGCAAATCTCATGTGGTCGATAGTCTCGGTGGTCGTGTTGCTGGCAGGTATCGGGGCGCTCATCTGGTATAAGGTGTTTACCGACCGCGAGGAAGACCTGCCTGTGCCTGCGGCAACGGATCCGATGGATAAAATCACCTTAACCCCATCCATGCGCGCAGTGGGCAAATATGCACTGGTTGTTATAGCTCTTTTTGTTGCCCAGACCTTGCTGGGTGGTGTGCTGGCACACTACACGGTCGATGGCAATTCCTTTTACGGCATTCCGCTGTCGGAATATCTGCCGTATTCGGTCGTCAGAACCTGGCATATTCAACTGGCGGTTTTCTGGATAGCCACGGCATTTTTAGCGACAGGTCTCTTTCTGGCTCCGGCGGTAGGCGGACGGGAGCCACGCTTCCAGAAACTGGGAGTGAACGTCCTTTTTGGCGCCTTGCTCCTGGTGGTCACCGGCTCGCTTGCCGGAGAATGGCTCTCCATCAAACAGTTTTTCAGTCTTAAAAACGGATTCCTATTTGGCCACCAGGGCTATGAATATATCGATCTTGGCAGGTTCTGGCAGATTCTGCTGTTTATCGGCCTGGTGCTCTGGCTGGTTCTGATGTTGCGTGGGCTCTGGCCTGCCCTCAGGGAAAAAGGTCACCGAAGGCAACTCGTCCTGCTGTTTGCCGGGGCTTCAACGGCGATCGGTCTTTTTTACGGCGCAGGATTCTTTTATGGCGCAAGAACGCATCTGACCATCATGGAATACTGGCGATGGTGGGTTGTGCATCTTTGGGTCGAAGGTTTCTTTGAGGTCTTTGCCACGGTCGCGCTGGCCTTCATCTTCACCCAGCTCGGGTTGGTACGGGCAATGAGTGCCACAAGAGCCGTACTCTTCTCATCTGCCATCTATCTGTTCGGCGGGATTCCCGGAACATTTCACCACCTCTATTTCAGCGGAACCCCGATCTCGATCACCGCAATCGGTGCAACCTTTTCCGCCCTTGAAGTCGTGCCGTTGGCGCTCATCGGCTACGAGGCCTGGGAGACTTACCGGAAGTCTTTTGCCGTAGACTGGATGGAAAAATACAAATGGCCCATCCGCTTTTTCATGGGAGTCGCCTTCTGGAATCTGGTTGGTGCGGGATTATTCGGCTTTCTCATAAATCCGCCCATCGCCCTCTATTACATGCAGGGACTCAACACCACGCCGGTACACGCCCATGCGGCACTATTCGGAGTCTACGGCCTGCTCTCCCTGGGACTCGTCCTGGTGGTCTTGCGGCGGCTCTATCCTGAGGGAGTCTGGGAAGAAAGGCCTCTGGCGATAGCCTTCTGGTCGATGAACGGCGGGCTTGCCCTGATGATCGGCCTGAGCTTGTTGCCCATAGGCCTGGCGCAGACCTGGGCTTCAATCGAGCACGGCCTCTGGTATGCCCGCAGTGCCGATTTCCTCCAGCTGCCTGTTCTTGAGACCCTGCGTTGGCTACGGATGATCGGCGATACGGTCTTCCTGGTTGGCGTATTTATGCTGGCATACTTTGTCCTGGGTCTTGTCACCGGCTGGTCCTACAAAAAAAGCCTCAGTGGCCGGATGGTGCCGCTCCAACAGTTGTCTTAACAACGTTTTACTGCTGAGCGAAAAACTCTATAAGGAGATATCATGAAGATTTTACAACTAAAAGATACCCGTGAATTCACGCCGGGAGCCATGAAACGGTTTTTTCTGGTGGAAGATTCGCCAAACTTTAAGATTGTCAATTTTAACCTCGATGAAGGCGTCACCTTCCCGATCCATTCCCATGATCTGGATGGGGAACTATCCATTCAGGTACTGGAAGGCGAAGGCTATTTCCTGGGAGAGGGAGATACCAAATTACCGGCCGGACCAGGTGACATTCTTATCTCACAGATTCGTGAGCCCCACGGAGTTAAAGCAAAAACCCAAATGAGAATTCTGGTGACGATAGCGCCACCGATCTAATGCCTGAATGACTGCGGAGCAGTTCTCATATGAATTGAATGAAGTGTCCAGATAAACAAAATAATCAGGAGGATAGTATGTCCGGGAAAGTAAAAATTGATCAGGATGAATGTATTGGTTGTGAAACGTGCGTGGAGATTTGCCCCTCCGTATTTTCCTTTGATGATGCTATCGGCAAAGCCGAGGTCATTGAAGATGCTGATACCGGTGAAGATTGTGTGGATGAGGCAATAGGTGCATGTCCGGTTGAGTGTATTTCCAGAGAGTGATTTGCCGCACCAATTTAAATTTGATGTTTTCCATCCGCCGGCCGGCATATCGGCCGGCGGATGCGATTTTTCAGTGAAGACACTGCAGGAAAAATTCGTTCACTTCTCAGCTCAGTAGCAAGGAACCTGGACTCGCTGGGTTACCGGATACTGGTACGGCACCCATACCTGATTACCGTATTTGTTGACCTGCCACTCGCCGTTGACTAACCGATCTTCTAAACAGATCCTTGGCGGCTGGACGACAACCGCCGGGGGATATGCGGGATATGGAGCCCCATAGACAACGGTCGGGGGAGGCGGCGGCGCCGCCGAATAGATCAAGGCTGATCCAAGAAGACCCCCGGCAATGCCCGCGGCTATTCCGAGTCCGAAACCATCATGGCCATAATGGTGATGGCCGCCCCGATATCCGTAATAATGACCACCATGGCCGCCGTGATGACCGTATCCCCGGGCAAATACAGGGGAAGAACTTACCGCCATACAAAGTACAAGCGTTAAAACTGCAATTATCTTTTTCATATCGACCACGCCTCCATAATATATTTTCTTCGTAAACGTACAACCGTGCTCCATTTGCGCACGATCAGACAGCAGTGGATAGAAGGGCGGGTTTAGAACCCGCCTCCACTAGCCCGTCCATCTGCTTGGGACTGAGGGGACAGTTTACCTTCGGCAAATTGTTTTGACTGTTTTCAAATAACGCCCGTGTCGCTCTTTAATGACAACGGTATCCCGACAGCTCACGATCGCACGGTGATCATGCCCTGAATACGCGCGACCTGAATATCCGCGGCCTCGATAATGCTTCGCCGGAAGAGGTGGCGGTGCATAAACCACCGGCTTATGATAGACCCGTTCTCTTTCGTGATTGTGGCTGGCTATTTCGCTGCCAACTATCAATCCCACAACACTGCCGACAGCCGTTCCTATAACGAGTCCTTTGACCACGTTATTTTTGGCATTAGCCTGGGTTCCTAAAAATCCTATAAGCATCAGGGTAATCAGTGCGATTTTCAGTGATCTCATTAAAGTGCCTCCGTTTTGGTTAAATTGAATGAGAAATACTTCCTTTGCTCTCTTTGTAATCCCGAAAACGCAGGAATAATAGAAGACATCAGGTGAGATAGGGTCCCGGATAGCCTCATGTCGGAGCCATGTCGGGTTCATGTCGAGTGCAAAAAAGGTACACTTTGCGTCAGTTGAACATATTTTTGTCGGGCAGGGTGCAGACGGAGCCGTTCCTTATGTCTCCTTCTGTTTCTGATGGCTTCTTCCCCTTGGCTAGAGGATTTTTAGGAATTATCTTTGGAAGGAGAGAAACGAAATAACCGCGCGCTGAAATCAGACTGAAATGTTCAGTGACATAGTTTTTCGTGGAAGGTAGGAAAATTTTAAGTCTTCCTATGCAGCTGAGTTTTCAGATGAACCTCATGAAAAGGAGAATTTCGATGCTCAGATATAGAAAAACACTTTCGACAGGTATTCTTATAATTTCACTGCTGGTGTTTCCGCTATCTGCTTTAGCTCAAACCGCCGAAATTTCCGAGAAAACGCAAAACAGCCCGGAAGCGATGACCGTTGATCTTGTTCTCGCAAGACCGATAGGCCTGGCGGCCACCATAATCGGCTCGGTAGCCTTTGTGATTTCATTACCTTTCTCCGCCTCGGGAGGCAATATTCCGGAAGCCTGGGATAATCTGGTGGTTGCCCCGGCACAATATACTTTCCACCGGCCACTCGGCGCTTACGATCAGGAGACTCGACCGGAAAATTCTAAGCCTATCCTTGATTAATGCCTTGTTGCTGTTCTCACTTAGAGAGTGCATCGAAATAGCCTGACAGTGTGTTCGTGTCATGTTGTCAAATCTCCGGAGATTGCGCTACTGCGAGAGTGTTCTCAGACGGGAAGCAGCCTGATTTTTTCCCGATGATGCATTTCAGAACAATAATCCAGACTTGGGGAAGAATTGTAATCTTTTGCAAACAATCGCATCCTTATGCTTAGTCTGGTTATATTTTTATCTTAGACTTCTTGACTTCCTATCGCCTTGTTGTATGTCTTTTACGAAGGTTTTACCCCCCCTCTCTCGCGTTCGATCTCTCCCAATACCTTTCAAGCTATCATCTACTACAGGAGGCGCGACATGAAACAGGAACAAAATTCAGTGGCATTTGCAATGGGTGGTTTGGCCGGCAATAACGCACATGGTGCCGGTTTCCTGCAAGCCGCTTTGGAACGAAATATCGAGCCAATGATGATTTCGTGCACATCCGGACAAATCCTCTGGGTCAGCAGGTTTTTGAAGATACGAGATGGGCAGCTCAAGACGAATCTCAGGCAGATGCTCATGAAAGACATTTCCGAAGTGAATCCATTTGGAAACGTCAATCTGGCCCTGGCCGGAATGGCCGTGTTCGGCAAGCCAGGAGTCTTTGTCCCGGCATTCAGGGAATGTTTTCTGGATGCAATCGATAATGCCTGGGATGCCTGGATTCATCTTTGGACAAAACCTCACGAAATCCTGCTGATGCAGCAATGGCTGGAACTGTTCCCCTGCCGGAATCTCATCCCTGATTTTCCATCGGTATTTTTTGAGGAAATCGCCGATGTCTTTAACCAGGCCTCATCGCCGCAGGGAAACGGTAAACCGCCGGTGGGTATAGTCTTCAATAGCTATAACCCCCATTCAGGAATGGAGTACGTGTATATGAACAAACGGGCCCGCGAACTGTTGCAGGAAAAGCCCGGCAGCGATGAGGGCAAGCCCGGTCCAGGCAAAAAAAGCAAGTACCACGACCGCACCGAATACCTCGATATAGACGCCGATGCGGTGCGTGACGCTCTGCAGCTCTACCAGTATGGTTTCGATAAGCAAAGCAGCGGCAATATCGACGGCGCCTACTTCCGCGGCCTTATTCTCTCCGAACTCGCGGTAGCCCAAAGGATCTTCTGCGTCCGGCCGATCAATCACCGCTGGCAGGGGGATCTGCCCAGGAACTATCCCGAGCTTGAAGATTTGAAGACGGAAATCGGTTTTGACGGCTCCTACTGCGGGGAACGCTATCAGATCGAACTCATCAACAGACTTCTCGACAAACAGATTGCGGACAGCAGTAAATACCATCACATTGACCTGGAGGAAATCGAAATCAAACAACCGCGCGGATTCTTCGATTATATCTTTGAAAAGGAGCAGGTGTACACAGATGCGTACGAGCAGGCCCATGAATGTTTCGATAATTTGTACTCAGGCTCAGGAAGTGCCGAGAAGGCGCAACTTGTGCGTATGAAAAAAACGGAAAAGCCCCAAGTCGCACATTGACCGAGATGGCGGTATTCTTGTCAGGAATGAATTCAGGGTGGCGATGCGCGAGAGGGTCGTCTGAGGGAGGGGAGAGGAAAACACGTCAAATCGCCTGACAATCTGTGGGCATCATGCTAAATTTGAAATTACTTTGGCCATTTTTCAACAAATCAGGGAATAATTGCAAAGGATTGAGCTGTTCATAAAAAGGAGGACTTCATGAGCGTTATGCGAATCAAAAATTCCTGAAGTAGTCGCCTTAAAGCTTTTTAAGGATCTTGTTCCCGGGTTCCATGAATGCTTCCTGGCAAGGACAAGTACATCGATGATTATCTGCAAGGCTTTTTAAAGAACGATCTTGAGCAACTGGTCATCCTTGGCGCCGGATACGATTCCAGAGCTTACAGAGTCTATGGATTAAAAGACGGTATAAAGATATTTGAGCTTGATCGCCCTGCCATCCAGCATGTCAAGAAGGAAAATCTATTGGAAATATTCAAAATATTACCGGATCATGTCACCTTTGTTCCGGTTGACCTGGGTATGGACAATCTTCAATCTATATATTGACAAATTGCAAGAGGCCTAATAGAAAATAAGAGTGGTTGGGGCATACTGATCAACTGGACTTTCTTTCCCATTCAACACCAGGAGAAAAAATGAAAGAGATTGTGCCTGATCCGCAAATGGTAGCGTATTGCGGGTTATATTGTGGTGCCTGTAAACGGTATCTCAATGAAAAATGTTCCGGATGTCATGACAATGTTAAAGCGTCATGGTGCAAGATCAGGTCATGCAATTTAGAAAATGGCTATGCTTCGTGTACTGAGTGCACTGAATTCCAGAGCCCAAATGATTGTCGTAAATTCAACAATTTTATCTCGAAGATCTTCGGTTTCGTATTTAAATCCGATCGTGCCGCCTGTATCAAGCAGATCAAGAATATCGGGATCACGGCACACGCAGAGAAAATGTCTGAACTTAAAATGCAGTCGCTGAAGAAATAATGTAATTTCATGCTGAGACGAGCAGTGCAATCTGTATGTACTAACCCCCACAAAGCACGACGACTCTCTTTAGTGCCCGTGCTGTGCGGGTATAAGTACCTTCACGAAATTCTTTCTAAAAAACAAGCAATGAATTTCTAAGGCACTAATCCCTTGAAAACAGTGGTACTCGTGGATGCCTGATGTATATGAACCAATAGACCAGCCCCACCAGTACGGCTCCGCCAATAATATTGCCAAGAGAAACAGGTGCCAGATTGACCAGGAAAAAGTTCTTCCAGGTAACTACGGAATAGTCTTCGGCCGTTTTGCCTATAGCCGCCCAAAAGCCGGCAGGAGCATTGTTTTTAACCAGGATGCCGATGGGAATAAAGTACATATTGGCAACGCAGTGTTCAAAGCCGGCTGCCACAAAAGCAGTAATTGGAAAGATGATGGAAAGGATTTTATCGGTCGCGGTGCGAGCGCTGAAACACAGCCAGACAGCCAGGCAGACCAGGGTATTGCACAGAATGCCAAGGATGAGGGCTTCAAGAAATCCCAGTTCGCACTTTGCCTTGGCAATATTAAGGATATTCCGGCCGACCTCGCCGTTGTTGAACATGTACTGATTCGAATAGAGCATGAGTACGGCGGTCAGCAGTGCACCTGCAAAATTTCCGAAATAGACGATCAACCAATTTCGTAAGAGCTGGAAAGTAGTTATTTTCCTGCTCGACCAGGCCATGATAATCAGATTGTTGCCGGTGAACAGTTCGGCGCCTGCTATAACGACCAGGATGAGTCCAAGGCAGAAAACCAGGCCGCCGGCCAGCCGCGCCAACCCATAAGTCAGCTGTTGTGAGGCCCCGGTTGTCACTACAGTACTGAAAATTGCACCCAGGGCGATAAAAGCTCCGGCCAGAACGGCCAGAAGAAGCATATTTCTCCAGCCCATAGTCGCCTTTACAACACCGGTATCCTCTGCTTTGGCTGCCATTTCCGGTGGGATCAACATGTCAATACGATGAGTGTCCGGCATGATACTCCCTCCTAACTTCTTTAAGGATTCAAATTAGGTTTGGTTTCTCAAATTTATTGCATTAATCACTCCAGTCCGCCCTGTGCCCTGGAGATCTCGACCCGACAAATAGCGCAAAGGCTCCAGGGAAACTGGCAAGGCTACTCAGGCCGCTTTAAAAGCCTTAGGCCGTCAGTTTGTTTTACACCATGATAACAATTCGGACACCCTGGTAAAGAATCGAACTCCAGTCATTTCTCCTCTGGAAAAAACTAATCAACAGATACCACCGCCTATTCATTATTACTTTAATTGAACTCGCTCCTCCGGTAGCCGAACACTCCGCTCAATTGCCTGGCACAATAATTGCTTCAAAAAGTTGACGAGAATCTTTCAAAACGCTCAAAAGGTAACACGACAGGCAACTATTTATTTTTGTATTCGGTAATCAACGCATGAGACCCCAAGTACAGCGCATTCCTGGTTTTGTCGCACGGATCGCGGCGGCAAGTTTCCCTGGTTCTTAGATTATTCCTATTAAAAAACAAGCATATTGGCGGATGAAAACCCGAAATAACCTTTGGAGGAAATACAAATGAATTTTTCTGACAACGCCCCTGTCCCCGATCGAAAACCGTTTGAACAACATTCCGCGTTCATGCTGGTTCTTCATACAGGGACGGGCCATATGGTTGATACCAAAGCAATGGCACAACTCTATGGATGGCCTCCTGAGGTAATAATGCGAATGAGCATTCACGAAGATAACATTCTGTCATTCGAAATTCCTGACGGGTCAGTCCTGTGGGGTCGCTGGGAAGTCCATCCCCGGTACACTTTGTCGGAAAATGTTAGCGAACTCGGCATCTCCATTGAAGATATCACCGGACGTAAACAGGCTGAGGAACAGCTACAAAAACTCAATGAAGAACTACAGCGAAAAATAGAGCAGCAAACGCGTGAACTAAAAGAAATAAAAGCGCAATATTTGCACACTGAAAAGCTATCGGCCATCGGCAGACTGTCCACCTCAATTGCCCATGAATTCAATAACCCTCTGCAAGGCGTAATGACCATACTCAAAGGCTTGCGACGAAGGGCGATAATGGAGGAAGAAGACAGGGAAATGCTGGATGTGGCCATTAACGAAAGCGAACGGATGAAAAATCTGATTCGCAGTTTCCAGGATTTCAGCCGGCCCTCGTCAGGAAAGAAAGTGATGATGGATGTGCATGCGTCCATCGATTCCCTGCTGTTGCTGTTCAAAAGCGACTTTAAGCGAAAAAGGATTTGCACGATGCGAAATTATGCTGAGAGTTTACCCTGCATCCCGGCGATCGCAGATCAGATTAAACAAGTTCTGCTGAATCTGCTGAATAATGCAGCGGACGCCTGCTTTCAGAACGGAGGTGAAATTGAGATAACCACCTCACATGAAAAAGAGCGCATTGCAATCGTCATCAAAGATTCAGGCATAGGCATCAAAGCTGAAGAAATCGAGCATATGTTTCAACCATTTTATACAACCAAGTCTGAAGGAGGCAAGGGGATCGGCCTGGGATTGTCGATCTGCCAGGGTATTGTTCAGAACCATCATGGAGAAATTCATGTTGAAAGCACGCCGGGGGAAGGCGCAACCTTTACTGTCCTGCTGCCCACCACTTAAAGACAAATGACGAATGTTTACAGCCCTGATGTTATGCAAGCTAACAATTACGAAAAAGAATTGAAAGTTGTCAAACGGTGTTATTTCTCAGCGATAACCGCCGAGCAATAACAAACACAAAGGAGGAACGGCTATGTGGACAAGAGTAAATGATATTGACCGGATGTTCGATGCTATGGATCGGCTTCGTTCCAAGTTAGACCGGGTGTTCACGGATTCTGATGTGCCATATGGTGAAGATTATAGCTGGCGGGTCATAAATGGTTCTCCAAGAACAAATCTTTATGATAGCGGGGACACCTTGCAGGTAATTGCGGAGGTTCCGGGATTCTCAAAGGAAGATCTCAAGATCAGAATTCAAGGTAACTATCTGGAATTAAGTGGTACACGCAATTCAGATGCTCCACTAGGTTACAAATCTCATCGTGTTGAGCGGGATGCCACCTCTTTTACGCGGAGTTTCACCCTGCCGGCAGACGTTGAAGCCGACAAGATTGAAGCCGTCTTGAAAGATGGCTTGTTAACCCTTGCTCTGCCGAAAGCGGAGGCAGCCAAGCCCAAGCAAATTAAAATCAGCTAAAAGTTGATGGCGTCGTAAAAACTCTTCATCTACTTCGCTGAAATTTTTCAATCATCTTAAATTTGCTTCTTAACTCTTGTTCCCGGAGGTTGAGCTATGAATGAAAAAACCAGTCTTACGCCAAAAAAAGAAGATATGGTACAAAAGCGGCAGAATTTATCAAGGATCTCACCGGCGGTGGATATTTATGAAAACGATGATGAGATATTGCTGTTCGCCGACATGCCTGGTGTCACCAAAGAGAGCATCTCGATAAACGTGGATAATGGAAAGCTGGAGCTTTCCGGCACGCGCCATGTACAGACAAAGGGCACCGGCATTTGGCAGGAATTCGGTGATGTCGAATACCGGAGAGTTTTTTCCGTTCCTCAGTCCATAGAAGTCGAGAATGTTAATGCGGAACTAAAAGATGGCGTACTTAACCTTCATTTACCAAAAACAGAAGCTGCCAAACCTCGAACTATCAAGATTACAGCAGCTTAGAGGCTGGAGGGATTCCGACACAATCTTCAATAAACAAGGAGCACCTGGAGGGGCTGCAAGTTTTTTGTTGGAGATTGCAGTGGGTCTGTCGCTGGAAGGCAGTTTTGGCATTGACTACCTCGATGGTCGGTTCATCGTCCACTCTTCCAAGGGCAGTCTTTTTTCATCAGTCCAGGCTATGGCATCTTCCGGACTGATGAAAAATCGAATTAATTGCCGTCGATCATTCGACCAAGGCCGCCAAGGAGGCTCCCTTCGCCCTGGGATTTACCCCCTGAAGCAGGTGCATGAGCAATTATTCTGTCTGCCAGACGGGAGAAAGGCAGGCTCTGCAGCCAGACGGTGCCGTGGCCGGAGAGGGTAGCAAGAAAAAGTCCCTCGCCTCCGAAGAACATACTTTTTAGTCCGGATATCATTTTGATATCATAGTCAATGTTTCCGGTAAAAGCGGCAATGCAGCCGGTATCCACCCGCAGGGTTTCACCCCGCAGTTGCTTTTTGACGACCGTGCCTCCTGCATGAATAAAGGCCATTCCGTCGCCCTGGAGTCTTTCGAGTATAAAGCCTTCCCCACCAAAAAATCCCGTACCCAGTCTGCGCTGAAAGGCTATGTCGATGTTGGTGCCGAGCGCCGCACAGAGAAATGAATCCTTCTGGCAGAACAGCACTTCACCTATTTCCGCCATGTTGACGGGGACAACGGAGCCTGGAAACGGTGCTGCAAAGGAGACCCTTTTTTTACCGGAGCCGCGGTTGGTAAAATGGGTCATAAACAGCGATTCTCCGGAAATCACCCTTTTCCCGGCAGAAAAGAGTTTTCCCATGAACCCCTGGTTGGGATCCGAACCATCGCCCATCTTAGCTTCAAACTCGATGCCGTCTTCCATGTAATTCATGGCACCCGCTTCCGCCACCACAGTCTCATTAGGGTCGAGTTCCACCTCGACGATCTGCATATCGTGGCCGATAATCTCATAATCAACTTCATGACACCGCATATTACTTTCTCCCTGTTGGACTATAAAAAGAGATACTTTCTCATTCAGTCAAGCATCTGTCCAGATGCACGACTTTGTACTATTTCATTCAACCCTGTCTGCGGCAAAATTGCAATTTCAGGCAGATCTAGTCCGCCCCTTCATGTGGTCGACCAGGTACTGCAGGTAGGTGTCGTCGGTTCCGCAGCAACCGCCGAGAATTTTGACGCCAAACTCGGTATTGAGCCGCAGCATCTTCTCGCCCCAGTGCTGCAGGTCATCCTGATGGAGGACGGCGGCGCCATCGAGCCGACTGTGATCCAGCGACGAGCTGTTGGCCTGGATGCCGATGAGCCGTTCAAACAGTACTGCAGGCTGCTTTTCGGCACAGAGAAAGGTCGGATAAACGCAGTTGACCATATACCCCAGCGGAGGAATGGTAAGCTTGTCGTCGATGGCTGCGATGGCGTCCGGCAGTGGAGTGGCATCCAAAACCCTGGCCCTGCGGTCTGTGACGAAACTGATTATTGCGGGAATGCCGGACTGAGAGAGAGCGCGTGCCATGCCTAATCCCTCGGAGACGGCGGGTACTGTCTGGGCGACAATGCAGTCCACTTCCGCCATGGCAAGCCGTTCTATCTGCCATTGATGAAAATCATAGGCCGCGGCTGCGCTCAAAGCCTGTTCCGCTTTATAGCAGTCGTTTTTGGGACCGATCAGCCCGCCTATAAAAATCTTTGACTCCGGTGCCTGCCACCGCTTCTGTAAATCACGCATAAAACCGACTGCATCAAACAGCAACGATTGGTCAAATCCCGCCTCGACAAGCCGCACCTTGTCCAATCTCCAGGTGGGGGCACAGAGAAGGATCGGCAGAGAGGCCCCGGCGGCTATCTCCCTGTACTGCTGATAGATTGCCGCCAGCCTCTCTTGTCCTTTTTCCTGGTAAATAAGAGGCGTATTGAAAAGCGTTGGATGAAGTTCGATATCCCCTGCTCGGCGAAGCCTTTCAGCGATCGCACATTCTGTGAGAACGAGACTGGAGGAGGTAATTGTAGATTGTATGCTCATAAACCTCACTCCTTTGTGGGTTTCTTCAGGCTGCGGTAATAACTGTCATAGGTATAGACCGCGGCTAGTGGATTATGGCCCAGGAGCCGGTCTTTTACCGCCAGAACGGTGATGGGCGCCTCGGCATGCCGGATAAACAGTGAGTCATGACCGACACAAAGGCCAAGCAGGATGTTCAGCTCGGCACCGCTGCGATTGGCCACCAGGGCCTGCATCACCGGATTGCACATGGTCTCGGCCTCAACACCCGGATCGACGTGGTCTTCCCGGCCGAGCCCCAGCTCGCTTTTCGGTATCCTGCCCACTTTGCAGGCTACCGAAACGGTTTCAAACCCGTAGTCATCAAACATCTTGTGAACGATAGCCGCCTCCCGGCGCAGCCCGATGCAGAAGATCAGGGCCAATCGCCTGTATCCCATACGCCCGGCAAATTCGACTATTTCCTGGATTCTGGGCTTGGCCGGATGAATATGCTCATAACCCAGCTCGCGGCCGCCGTACGCCTGGGCTTCCTGGATGGAGCAGTTTCTGGAAAACTGAAGAAGCGCGGGTTCTCCGACCAGCTCCAGCGCTTCCCTGGCCAGATCGCGGAGCAGGGACGGGCAGTTCGCCGGGCCTTTGCCGCCGCGCCCGCGGCAATATCTCTCCGACCAATCATAGGGACATAAAGCACAACCTGGTAAATCATGTGTCTGCATAACCTCTCCTTGCTTTACTTTCGGTTTCTTCACTCCTATCGTTTATGCTTCATAGTATATGTGAATTAAAGCATAGTTTTTCGTTTTTGATTTAAAAAAATTTCAGGACAGGCGAAAAATATGAACCAGACACATATTCATCCGGCCGCCTCAGGTTTTGCCGCACTGGAAAGAGGCGGCGTTGTCGTCCCATTTTCCTTCGAAGGCCGTAATGTCCAGTCACATGATGTGGCGATCCGTATCTTGTTTTGTGGGATCTGCCATAGCGATATTCACTACATACACGAGTGGGGAGAGGAATTCCCGCTTGTTCCCGGTCATGAAATCGTCGACGAGGTAACGGGGATCGGCAGCGAGGTTTCCCGGTTTTCAGTCGGCGATAAGGTGATGGTCGGGACAATCGTTGACTCATGCCGGACCTGTCAACCCTGGCGGGCGGAAATGGAAATTTTTTCAATATCGTGGCCGACGTAGAGATTACTGAGCCTTCAGCTGCGGCGATCAACGCAGCCTTTGCACACTGGAAAAGGGCGATGTCAATTATCGCTTTGTGATTGATATGAGCCGTAAACGTTCACCAGCATCCCATATGCGTACGATCAGGCAGCCGTGCATAGGCAAACTATAATCCGTCCGCCTGCTTGTCCGCCTCCGGGGCACTGCTGAACGATTACAGACTCGGAGTTAAGCAAGCATTTTGCTACTCCTGGTGAACGGTAACATATGAGCCTGCTTCCAAGCAGGTACAAAGGAGGATAAAAAAATGACTATCAAAAACATTGAATTTGCACAATTGGGCGGTAGCGGAATTTCCGTCAGTAAGGTCTGTCTTGGAACCTGGGCCATTGGCGGCTGGATGTGGGGTGGCGCCGATGATGATACCTCTCTTCGTACCATCCGGTCGGCACTAGACAAGGGTATAAACTTTATCGATACCGCGCCTGTCTACGGATTTGGCCATTCCGAGGAGATAGTAGGAAAGGCGGTCAAGGAATATGTGCCTCGGGAGAAAGTGGTTATCGCCACCAAGGTCGGTCTTGAGTGGGATGACAAGGGAAAAGTGTATCGTAACGCAACCCGCAAGCGAATTTTCAAAGAGATCGAAGATTCGCTGCGCAGACTGCAGACGGATTATATCGATCTTTATCAGGTCCATTGGCCGGACACTTTGATTTCCATGGAAGAGACTGCGCAGGCGATGGCAGAACTCCTCGGAGCGGGCAAAATCCGGGCAATCGGGGTCAGCAATTTCTCTCCGGAGCAGATGGATATTTTTCAAGCGACTTCCCCTCTGCATGCAGTTCAGCCACCCTACAATCTCTTTGAACGTGGGATTGAACAGGATGTGCTGCCCTATGCAAAAAGGCATGGCCTCGCCGTGCTTGCATATGGATCAATCTGTAGAGGACTTCTGTCCGGCAAGATGAATCCGGACAGAAGGTTCCATGGAGACGACCTGCGGCTATCCGATCCTAAATTTCAGGAACCCAGATATTCCGGATACCTGGAAGCTGTCTCGGAACTGGATGAGCTGGCGGACAAGCGCCATAACCAGCATGTTCTCGAACTGGCTGTCCGCTGGGTGCTGGACCAGGGAGCAATCGCCCTCTGGGGGGCGCGTCAGCCAAGCCAGTTGGACCGGGTGGAACAGGTTTTTGGCTGGTCGCTTAGTCCTGACGATCTGACGGAAGTAGAGAAAATCCTCGACAGAAATATTCCCGATCCTATTGGTCCGGAATTTATGGCACCACCGCCCAGAAAAGCAGGGTTTGACGAGATGGTCGGCAAATAGCGCCGCATCAAAGGATTCCACCGTTTGCACGCAGGGTCTGTCCGTTGATCCATAAGCCATCGGGACCAGCAAGAAAAGCTACTGCCGCGGCGATATCTTCCGGTTGTCCCAGGCGCTCAAGCGGTGAAAGTTTGGTGAGACGATCAATCACTTCCGGTGACTTCCCGCTAAAAAATAAATCGGTTGTGGTCGGTCCCGGTGCGATTGCGTTTACGGTGATGTTTCTGCCGCGCATCTCCTTGGCGAGAACACTGGTCATCGCTTCGACCGCTGCTTTGGTTGCGGCATAGATTCCGTAGGACGGATAAAGTAGACCAACGACGGTAGATGATAAATTAATAATGCGGCCACCATCCCGCATTCGTTTCGCCGCTTCTCGCAGGGCGTTGAAGGTGCCTCTCAGGTTAACCGCAATATGACGATTAAATGTTGCATCATCGGTTTCAGCTATGGTCGAAAGCGCCATGATACCCGCATTGTTGACCAGCACATCAACCCCGCCAAAGGCTTCTTCCGTACTGTCAAACAAGCGCCGCACGGAGTCCGGATCGCTGACGTCGGCCTTTACCGTGAGCGCCCGTCCGCCATCCTCCTTGATCTTTTTCGCCAGAGCCTCCGCAGGCTTGGGGTCGCTGGAATAGTTAATGACCACCGCATACCCGTCGCCGGCGAGCCGTACCGCAATCGCAGCACCGATTCCTCGTGAGGAGCCGGTGATGATTGCTACTCTGTTGCTTGAAGTTTTCATGTGTTGTCCTCCGCTTAAAGTGGGTTGGTAAAATGTAGTCCTGGAAAATATTGAAGAGAAAGTGCATTTCGATCCCCCATTAACTATTCGAAATCCGCAACTGTTTTGATACCGCCAAAAGATCGGCCTTTGTCAAATGAACAGCTTTCAATATGGTAAGGCATCGGGGTTCTCTGATAAAGTGGTTGGTTCTGAAAAGAAAAGCCATGGCTTACGGCTGGTCGAATTTGAAAGTACATGTTCTCGCTGTAATATGGTAAAATGTCATCTAATTCACAACATGCTCATTGCTTTAGCAAGAGTTATTAGAACCACCTGGAGGCATCATCATGGACCCATATAATGAAGCACACCTTTTTGTCGCGGCTGTCAGAATTCTTCAACATCAGAAAGGCACCGCTCCCTCGGTAGAGGATGTCTGCACAATGCTCGATGTGGCGGTGGAGTTAGGAATGTCCGTCTGTCGAAAGCTGAAACAGCTCGGTATACTCGAAATCATCGTTGATCCTTTTTCCAACAGACTTAGCATCGCCAATTATCTCGAAATCGAAAACCTGCCCCGTGAAGTCAAGGATGAAGGTGGTCTGGCCAAAGATATTGAGCAGTTCATGGCCAAGAAAAAGAATATGGATAAAAAGGTGGAAGAGATTCAAGCTGCGCTGAAAAAGAAGCAACAGGACCTGTTTGGCGATATCGAAAGCAAGATGAAAAAGAGCATGGAGGAGTTGAAAAAGCAGTAGGGATGGATTTATCAAAATTATTGGTAATGTAAAGCAGGTCGATTTTCCGCCATTGCTCTTGCCAAAGCATCCTCCAGCTCTGCTTTCTGATATGGCTTATGTAAAAAAACATGGCGGGGGGTATCTGAACGGTTGCCTGTTAATACCTTGGACTCATCGTGGCCGCTGCTTAAAATCACAGGAATTTCCGAGCTTATCTGCCGTAAGGCTGACAGGGTTTTCCAACCATCCATACGTGGCATGGTCAGGTCACAAAGCACCACGCTATTTCATCGATGTGTTGTCGGAATACCTCTACCGCCTCGCATCCGTCCTCCGCCGATAAAACCTTAAAATCCAAGGTGGGTAAGTATAGTCTTCGGACATGTTGCGCACCATTTCATCATCCTCGACCAACAACACTTTTTCTCCACCTTTCGTCAGGCAGAGGCTGGACTCGCTTTTTCTGGTTGCAGGAAAACTTTTTCCTCAGCATAGAGGAAAAAATACTCGAAAGGTACTCCCGCTTCCCATTTCACTTTGTACCGTGACTGCACCATTGTGCGCCTTTGCGATGCCCTGTACTATCGACAGACCAAGGCCTCGACCTGTGAATTTGCTGGAAAAAAACGGATCGAAGAGCTTCTCGATATCTGTCTCTTCTATCCCGAAACCTTCCATCTTTTATCTCCAGACAGGCATAGTGTGATTCCATGCGGTTGCCAGTCGATAGGGAAACGACGTGTTACAGAGAGGTCAACGGAAGATACCACTTTCACGGCCAGGCCAATGCTTCCATGGTTTTTTTCGACAGCCTCCCAGGCATTAGTGACAAGATTTGTCAGGACTTGTCTGTATCTGGCCTCCATCAGCGCAGATGATCGGACCAGGGTTGGGTAAATCGACATTGAAACTAATGTCTTTGGGGACCGCAGCCTGAAATAATAACAAGTTTTGGCGGCAGACTTCAGATAAATCCAATGGCACATATTTTCCTGGTGTTTGTCCGAGATAAGTTAACATAAGACTGCTTATTTCCGCGGCTTTGCGGCTTGCCTTCATGGCGGCGGCAAGGAATCTTCCTTGTTTGGCATTTTGCCGGCAGGTCGTAAACCGGCCATCTCTAAATTTCCAATCACGGCTCCGAGCTGGTTATTGAAATGATGGGCGATGGCTCCGGCCATGCGACTGAGACTTTCTGTTTTCTGCAGTTGCCGGTTCACTGTTTCGAGCTTGGCTTTTTCTTCCTCAGCTAGCTTGCGCTCCGTAATATCACGGGAGATGCCCCTGAAACCGGCCGGCTCACCATCATCGTTGCAAACGGGTGTAACCACTGTTTCAGCGTAACGAATCTTTCCATCTCTACGGATAAGTTCCAGTTCCAGTGTTTTTCCAGGCTGGTTTGTGGCTTGCACGGAGGCGAATGATTCACTGATCCGTTGCACTGAATGTTCGCTAATGTAGCGATCTATGTTCATTCCCGGAAGGGTATGGCGTGAGTACCCCAGCATTTTGGCCAACGCCTGGTTCACGAGAGTAAAGTTTCCTTCAAGGTTTATCTCGTAGTATCCGTCGTCAATGCTTTCGATGATGGTCCGGTATTTTTTCTCGCTGACCACAAGAGCCTGTTCGTTTTTTTTGCGTTCGATGGCCAGGGCAACCTGATCGGAGACGGCATTAAGGATATCCAGATCAATTGAATCAAAACGATCCTGATCCTCATAGCATTGGGTGGACATGATCCCAATGACTTCGTCCTCGATCTTCAGAGGGATGCCGATCCAGGTTTCAGGTGCGGTTCCAATAAGTCTTTTTTCCGCAACCCGAAGCAAGAGATCAGCTTTTTTATGCCATAAGGTCTTTTGAGCAAGCAGCACTTCGCCGGTTAGCGAATTTTCCACGTTTATCCGTTCTGCATAAACATATCCCGAATCATACTGATCGACAAAATAAGGAAAAGACACCCTGTTGGACTGTTTATGGTAAATGCAGATAAAAAAATTAGTGAGATCGATTATTTCGCCCAGGCTACGATGAATTGATCCATAAAGCTCATTAAGATCCTTAGTGGTATTGACGGCATTCGAGATACGAAAGAGTACCCGGTTTATTTGCTCCGCGCGTTTCCGCTCACCAATTTCACGTTTCAGTTGCTTATTAGCCTGCAACAGCTCATTCGTACTGCTGCGCATCTTTTTTTCGAGGCTTTCAAGAGCCTCATCGGCGGGATAGGGCATTTTGACGTTACAAGGTTTGCAGTTGGTCCGCTTGGTTTACTGCATCAACATAAAAGTTAATGAGTTTGTCTTCGGCTATATTTATTTCAGCAATCTCTTTCTCAAGGCACTCCCATTTGCATGTTTCGTAGCTTTCTATCAGATGCAGAAAAGGAAAAAGCTCTCCAGTCCGCCCAACCAAGGCTTCCTGCACATTCGGAGTCAAAGGAAGTTGCCCTACCAGGTTTTCCATACTGTTATCGAGCATGGCGTCGAGGAGAGAAAACATCCCGAGTATGAACAATTCGTTGCTGGATATATTTAGTTCTTTTCCTATATGGAAAAGAACATTAGCGCGTATCATCGAAACACGGATTAATTCATTTGGTTTTTGCTCGGCCAGCTTGCCGGCAACTATCAGTGAAACAAACAAACGGATACCATATTCCCCCAAAAAGGTAATTGCCTGTTTGATCGACGAGATTGGCTGCACTCTGGAAAAATAAGATGAGTTCAGATACTTAAGCAGTTTGTATGAAATGGAGATATCCTGGTTGATTAATGTTTCCAGGTTGTTCACGTCAAATTCGGCTTTATTGATTTCGCAGATAAGCTTTATCATGATCAACTGAGAGGAAGATATTTCCCTGTTCTTGAGGATCTCCGGGCGGGCAAAAAAATAACCCTGAAAATATTTGAACCCCATATCTTTGGCCTGATTAAATTCCTCGTAAGTCTCTATTTTCTCTGCAAGAAGATTGCATGGATATTTTTCCAGTGCGGATACGAGCTTGCCGATTTCTTCCATGGGTGTCAGGCGGAAATCCACCTTAATAAATTTGGCGATTTCAATTAACGGCACAAAATTCTTTTGATAAACAAAATCGTCGAGAGCCAGGGCATAGCCTTTCTCGTGCAGGTCCTGACATGCTGAGATGACCGCATCGGTCGGAGGCACATTCTCAAGTATTTCGACAATGATTTTCTCCTCCGGAAACATTGTTGGGATACCGTGAAGGAGTAAATCTTCAGTAAAATTAATAAATACACGTTTGCCGTTGGAAATTTTGTCAATTCCGACAGTAAAAAACGAAGAAGAGAGAAGACTTGATGTGGCGGTTTCACCATCGATATCAGGAAAGGCATTGGACATGCCTGTGCGAAAAAGCAGTTCGTAACCAAAAATTTTCTTGTTGGTGTTGAAGATCGGCTGGCGTGCAACAAATGAGTTCATGATGGTCCGTTTATTGTGCCAAAGTCAAATTTGATGGCGTCGTAAAAACTCTTCATCTGCGTCGTTGCTGCAAAATTGCTATCATTACGACGTACTCTAGTACGCCGAAATGATAGCAATTTTGCGCGCCTAGCATATGAAGTTTTTTACTTAGCCATCTGAAATTTTAGGTTTTTACGAGATCATCAAATTTGATGGCGTCGTAAAATCATACAGAATGTTTACCAAAGGTCGGTTCAGTTAAAAAAAATCTGGTGGTAAATTTGATGATACGGGCAAATATTAAAAAGGTCAAATAGGTCAAATAGGTCAAATAGCTGAGATGCAATGTATAATGAGTGGTTTTTATAAAATGAACAAGTACTTGTGTGAAAAAGCTCCTGTTGAAGCGAGCTTCCCAAAAGAGTGTAAATTTCATGGATGCTGTTAAACTCGAGTGTGCTCCGCCTTAAACCTCAAGCGTGGCGCCGACACAGCCGAAGAAGAATCGATCTCCCAGCCGGGCATGCAGCATTGCAGCGCGCGGCAGCCCGGTACAATGAGAAACGCCTATTCGCTCAATGTGATAGCGATCGATCACTTTCAGGGTTTCCTCGAACTGCTCATCGCTGGAGAAACCAAGATGGGTTCCACCAATGATAGCATGAATACGGTCACGTCCCGTCTGTTCCAGAACATATTCAATAATATTGATTATTCCGGCATGGGCACAGCCAAGAACCAGAATCAATCCGGAAGGCGAATCAACTATGAGCGATAAATCATCCTTTAGAGGATCGGGGTGAATCGAACCGCCATCGGGGAGGATTGCCGTCATGTTGGCATCGCCTTTCTCAAAGGTATTGCGTCGGGGAATTTCCCCGGTCAAAAAGATGCCGGGCCCAATCGTAACCAAGCCGGTTTCTAATCGGAAGTTTGCTCCCAACGATTCCAGATAGATACGGCGAAACGGAATGCCGACGAATCTGCTTTTATTCCCCGAAATCCAGACCCGATCGGAAAAGATATCCGGATGGGCGTAGACGTCGATTGAACCTCTTAGCTTGAGAACCGCGGGAAGTCCCCCTGTATGGTCGTAATGACCATGGCTGATCATGATTGCTTGTATACTGCGCAGATCCTTGCCCAGCGCCAGGGCGTTCTGCACGATACCGAATCCCTGGCCGGTATCGAAAAGGTAGTTGCCGTCGGGAGTCTCTATGAAGCAGGCAAAACCGTGTTCGCCTATAACCCCAAAAGGGATACCAACCGAGTTTTCGCAAATAATGGTCAATTGTGTCGTCATTGTTCTTCTCCATAACAAGAATTACAAGAATTTGCCGAAAAGGGTAAACCTGGGGCCGACAATTTAGTTTGCAGGATAATGGTATTTGTCAGGATATACAATCTGAAATTGCCTGGGGATATCTTCATATGTAAGGATGGTACAAATACTAACCCGAAAGTTTTCGCAATAATTTCCTGATAAGATAAGATGGAAATCGGCCGGAAAGAATGCCACTTACGAGAATTATTCGGTGATTATCGATATCAGCTTACCCATTTTAAAATTTTTTGATGACGATGGATATACTTTTTCTTGCAGGGCATAGAGCCTACGAACGAATAAGATCGGGTGGCCTCTGTGCCGATGATGTGAAAATGGTAGTAGGTGCGTCAGGTGCAGCCAAGTGGCTGGTGCTGCATGGTCTGGAATCCGCACTTTTCGGAGAGTGGTTTACCGGTCGAACTCAGCCGTTGCACCTATACGGTACCTCTATCGGATCCTGGAAATCTGCGGCGGCTGCCAGACAAAACCCCAAAGCCGCCTTTGACTGCCTCGCCCAAGCTTATATTCATCAGCATTACCAGGGCAGGATCACACCTGATCAAGTTGCGATTGAAGCTGAACGGATTCTGTGTAAGTTTCTCGGGCCGGGTGTCCCTGAAGAAGTGCTGAGACACCCTTACTGCCGCCTGCATCTTTCTGCTGTTCGTTGCCGTGGGCCGCTTGCATCTGATAATCCTAGGATTGAAATGTTTGGGCTGGCAATGACCTGGCTGGCCAACCGCATCTCACGCAGCCTGTTTCGCAGGTTCTGTGAGCCATTACTCTTTTACGATAAGAGGGACTCTCCGCCATTTCGAAAGAATGGTGAATTTCCTGCCGGAGAGGTGGCGCTTTCGTTTGAAAATTTTCGACAGGCTTTACTGGCCAGTGGCTCAATCCCCTGTGTAATGAAAAGTGTTCGCAATATTTCCGGTGTGGACAACGCAGCTTATAGGGATGGTGGTCTCTTTCACTACCACCCAGCTTTTGACTTTCTTGGTGGAGAGGACGGCATTGTACTTTATCCGCACTTCTACTCCCAGGTGACATTAGGCTGGTTTGATAAAAAACAGCCGAATCGGATGGCCGACGGCCGGATGCTTGCCGATGTACTTCTCATGGTGCCATCCCCTTCATTTGTTGCGGAACTGCCATTGGGAGAGATTCCGGACCGACGTCACTTTGTCAGTCTTGCCGGGCGCGATGACGAGCGTATTGTCGCCTGGGAGAAGACGGTGGAAATGAGCAGCAGGCTGGGCGAGCAGTTCCTGGAGGTCGTGGAGACAGGTCGAATCCGTGAAATGGTGCAGAGAATTGAATAGATTGAATAGGCAGCATTATGATTTTGTACCATTCGTATGGTGCTTTCATAGACAATGACAATGATAGAGGTATTTGCACATGCCAAAGGCATAAGGCAGGAAAATATTTGCCAACAAAGACCTGGTGACTCCCTGCCCTGAGCCACCTGTCCCACTTATTGATCCATTACTTCAGAAAAAATAAGTTCAGCCAATTTCTTGAAGTCCCGATTGAAGTGGTGCCCGCCGCTCAAGGGAATGATTTTGAATTGCAAGTCGTCGTTGTTGAGCATCGGGCAGAGACTGTCGCGCTCTTCTTTCCCATAGACACACAGCACTTTTATCCCCTTAATTTTGGTAAGTTCGGGTGCGATGGGCAATCCCGGCCGGCTGCTCCCGCCCAACCAGTCACTGAGATGAAATTCAAAATTGACCGTTTTAGCGGGGCCAAGTAGTGCTATAGCTGAGACCCGCCGCAGCAGATCTTCCGGTAAGCGGTAGGCCATAAAAGGCAGCACATCTGCTCCCAACGAATACCCTATCAGCACTACTCGTCGACGATTCCAGACTTTCAGGTAATGACGCATGATGAGTTGGAGATCCTGGCCGGCGATGTCCGGATTCCGGTCAGTCCAGAAATATTTCAGAGTATTGAGACCTACTACGGCAATTCCCTTGCTTGCCAGGTCATTGCCGACTTCGCGGTCTATTGAAGCCCAGCCGCCATCTCCAGTCAGGATGACGGCCAGAAGGTCGGTTGCCGGTCCCCGGGCCGGGACTTCTACCAAGGGCAGTTCCTTGACCCTTGCGTCTGGATTACCGGTTTTATTGGCAGGTTTCTCCTCCCGGGCAAGGCGGGTGAACGATTCGCGCAATTGGGGCAACCAGTTTTTCTGCACGGAGAAACCATGTCCGACCTTGGGCAGAAGGACCAGTCTGGCAGTATCGACTTTTTTAACAAACTCTACGGCCGATTTTGTGTCGCAGACCTGATCGATCTCACCCTGGAAGACAATCCACTGGTTTTTAAGCAGCTGGGTAGGGCGGAACACATATCCTTTTTCCTTGGGAGCTGGATCGCTTTTCAAGGCATAGCCCGGACAAAAAGGCTTTTTAAGCGGCAGATCCCGGCAGAATCCCATGGAAATCGCACCGCCAAAGGTGTTCGGCGGTGCCTGAGCCAGGAGGGTATAGACCAGGGTTGCTCCGGAAGAGTAACCGACCAGTATTGGTGTATGGTAATGTTCAAAGCCTAACTTTTTCTGGATATACTTCGACAGGTTCTCGAAGTCGGCCGCCGGGTAAGAACACTTCCCGGTCGTGCCGCTGATCACCTTAAGATACTGTGTGATGTCGATGCCGACTACTAACGCGTCAAGCCCGGCCAGGCTCCGAGCCATATCGATGACCCCGAGGTTCCAGCCTCCGTCACCGGAGACGAACAGTACGACATTGCTTGGTTGCTGGGTATTCCGGTAAAGAGTGAGTTTTCCGAAGTTTCCGTAGAGAAGATTCTCCTCCGCTGCCAAAGATGGAGACACAACAAGCAGGATGACGGCAAACGCCAGAAATTGGATTTTTTTCATTTGGCGATCACTCCTTTGATGCCGCCACTGATCAGCGAGGCGGTTCTTAATAAAATGTACGGTAAAGTCAAAAATCCCCCGGGGCAGACAAGGTAGCGAGGCTCCCAGAGCGGATCAAATTTTTGCTTGTACTCGCGTAAGCCCTCAAAGTTGTAAAAATGTTCACCATGTTGGAATATGATTGCACCGACCCGGTTCCAGAGATGGGCAAAGGAGCGGCTTTCCATGCCGGAAAGGGGAGCCATTCCGAGATCCATGAATTTATAACCCTCGTCTTTTCCCCACAGCATGAGGCTGATAAACAGGAATTCCATTATTCCTTGTGGGGCATGTGAGCCAAATCGCATGAGATCAAGTGACAGCTCTTGCTTGTCCGCCCCCATCCAGAGATTGGCAAAGGCAACTATCCTGCCATGCTGCTTAATAACAGCGACAGGAAAATTCAGCAGGTATTCTTCGTCAAAGTAGCCAAGGGAGAATCCTTTCTCGCGGGTATTCTTCTCCTTAAGCCAGTCATCGGAAATACTGCGTAATTCCGGCAACAGCTCTGGGAGTCCGGAGGCAGGGAGTATTTCGAACAAACATCCTTCCTTGGTGAAACGGCGATGCGTATAACGCAGACCTTTGCGTTTTTTCCCCTCCAAAGAGAAGTCAGCCAGCGGCACACTCGCATTTTCTCCAAGTTTTAACAGGGTCAATCCCATATCCAGATAGACATCCAGCATGGAGGTATCGACTTCATAAAAAACGGTCTGGCCGCCATGTCGTTCGACCAGTTCGCGATATTTCCATGCCAACTCCCTGGCCACAGCGGGAGGCCCAACAGGATTTCCCAAGGCAACCCAAGTAAGGCCTTCAACTCCATACATGATAAAGCCGCTCTGTTGATCGTCAAACAGCAGCGTCTTGTCACCTAGCAGGGCCAGATTCGGCAAGGTCTCTGATGATTTGCCGATGATCTGTCGAGCCAGGTCCAATTCGTCCGGTCCGGGGCGGCTGGGATCTTTTGGGGGCGGTCCCAACAATCTCGCCAGGGTCAGAGTCAAGAGCACAACGGCACTGCCGACTGCTGCGCGGAGAAATCTTGGAGCATCGCCTTCCAGGGCGAACTGCCACCAGAGTTTATTGGAGTAATCGACATGTTTATAAACAAAGATCCCCAGCCAGATGGAACTGGTAAACACCAGCACGATCATTATGTTCCAGCCAAGGCTTAGAGAATCATGGAACAACGATGCCTGTCGGTAAAAGTATCTCCGGCAGGGAAGTAAAGCGACCAGCATCAGGCTAAGTATTATAGCCTCCTCGTAATCCACTCCTTTCAGCAGCGAGAGTATGCTGCCGGTCCCAAGAAAGATAACAGTCAGGACATAGGCAGCATCAATTCGTCGTTGCAATCCCCTTGCAAGCAACAGCAGACAGACACCGATAAGGCTCCCGAGAAAGTGGGATAATTCAATCACGGGTAAGGGGAGAATCTCATAGAGCCAGTGGAGGCGGCTGGGAATTGTCGGTGTAGCCCCGGAAAACAGCAAAACAGCGCCACTCATAAGGGTAGTGGCCGCCAGCAGATGCGGGATCATAATGCCCCACCAGCGGTCTACATGGTGCATCGCCTTTTGGACCAGCACTTTTTTTTCCAAAAGCTCGTTCCCTGCCAGGAAAAGTGCGGCCAGGGCCAGAGGCAACAGATAGTAGATTCCGCGATAGATCACCATGGAACTGAGCAACTGGTCCGCGGGAATATCCGGAGTCGAGAGTAGAATCATCGATTCGAAGACGCCAAGTCCTCCGGGAACGTGGCTGATTAAGGCCACAATTTGCGCAAGAATAAAAATGCCGAGAAACTGGAAAAAAGAAAAGCCAACCTGTTCGGGTAGGAGAACAAAGAGCACCCAGCATGCTAGTGCCCAGTCAATGGTCCCCACCAGTAGCTGCGACCAGGCCAAAGGGATCGAAGGAAGCTGGAGTTCCCAATTCTTGAATGTCAGGGGTTTTTTTCGAAGGAAGACAACAAGGATATACGAGAGAACCAGCGCAGTAAAGATGAAGCCGGCGGGGCGAACGGCATGAAATGCAAAAGGGCCCAGGACCGGAATGGCCATTGGCTCGACAATAAACTCCAGTCCCGCGACAGTGAATATCCCCATCCAAAAGGTCAATACAGTGAAGGCTACCAGGCGAGCTATCTCTTCAGCCGACAATCCCCATGTTGAATAGAGCCGATAACGGATTGAAGTGGAGGTCAGCAAAGATAAGCCAATGGTATTGCTGAAGGCATAGCTGATAAAAGAGGCCAGGATCACTTTACGCTTGTGCAGTGGGTGTCGAATATACCTGATGGCCAGCAGGTCGTAACTGGTCATGGCCATATAACTTACGATAGTCAACCCCAGAGCACTCAGGATATGTGAGGTAGGTATTTTGCGTATTTGTGTGAGGATGTGGTGGTAGTTGACCTGGTGCAGGGCATCATGCAGCACCCACAGTGCAGCCGAGAAAAGTATCAGTGCGATCACGGGATTGAGCCGCTGCAGATTAAAAAAACGCTTGTCCGAAGATTTCATGTGTATGTATTTCCCCTGTCGGGAAATGGCTCTTTGATATAGTGGAATGTTTGTAATTTTGTAATCGTTCACCAGTACACATCAAAAGACTGCATACTCCGGACGTAACCTTGTCGCTCCTGTGCCATCCTTGGCACCCGCGACACTAGGCCATCCTTGGCCGTCGCATCCAGTGCTCCAGATTCGTTCAAGCAGGTCTCCGAGCTGTAGGGGCGGGTTCCAAACCGCCCTTCTACGAGGAGGCCTGATCGGACGAAAATGGGGTGCCGGCGAGCGGTTACGTAATTTTTCAAACAGACGTTAGTCCCTCCTGGAACTTTGACGCTGCCATAACGCAGTCTGAAACACGACTCCAATGACAATCAAACCTACATAAAGAATCATCTCAAATTGAGAATTCCAGTTTAAGGATTGAACGACGAGAGTGGCGCCGACCAGCGACGATAATCCAATAAGAGCCCAGTCGAAGAGGACGAATAAGGCGAATGTACCTATTATTCCGCCTAAAACATTGATAATCGGACTGGCTGTAAAACCAATCATGAGAGTGATGTATGCAGTTATGGTGGTCCCCGCCACAAAACCGGCTATGCCGATTGCGATGGTTTGGAAAAATACTCCGAGAATGGCACCTGCCAATCCAAATAGTAAGGCAACTCCCCATGCCATCCATGTCGGTTGTGAGTTAAAATACTGATCCGCCATGTGCAAACCGGCCACGAAGCCCACGCATCCAACAAACAGCCAGAACAGTTTGCGTCCCAGTGTCAAAATCATCAGCCCGATTATTCCATTTGCGAGATTTATCATTCACACTATCCAAGTATATGGTCTAATTTTTGTTAAGCAGTACTATGATATTAATGTGATGAAATTATCAGTGAATTCCTCTGCAGGCAATATAATTACACAATAGTCATATTGCTCTTTTAATATGGCAGGATAAACTGACAAGGCTATATCAAAAGACAAATGTGCCAATGCCCTTGTTTTATCAGGATAAAGGACTTATTTTTCCGTATCAGCATTTACGATTAGCTCCAGGTTTTGTTTCCACATTCTTCCAGTGAATTTTCGACAGCACTTAACTCTCTGTTATGCTTGTGGATGGTGCTTTTATTGTCTCCGTTACGACGCCATCAAATTTGAAGTTTTTACGAGTCCATCAAGGTTGAAAAATTATGAAAAGATTGCTCCAAGGTACTCTGCCGGTTTTTCTGGTTTTACTCCTTTTGACTACCGGTTCCGGAACCGCGAAAAACATTCAGGAAGTTGAGCAGGAGAGAAATCAGCTGATCGGCTATTTGCTGGACAAAGAGCTTCCCGCCATCCATTTCAGTCATAAGCCGATGGATGAATCCCTGTCTAAGGCGGCTTTCGAGCTTTTTCTGAAGCAGCTGGATTACCAGAAGAGATTCCTACTAAATAGCGATGTGACTGTATTACGCTCTTTTGCTCCTCATATAGCGGATGATCTGGAACATCTGACCAATGTCCTGCCGGAAACGGCATATGATATCATGAAAGAGCGGATCGGCCAGGTTGAAACAATGGTGGATCAGATTATGGCTGCCGGTTTTGATGTGCGGCGGCATGATATGCTTGAAACCGATCCCAAAAAAATCACCTATGCCGATGATCTGAACGGATTGAAGGACAGGTGGCGCAAGATCATGAAAATACAGGTTATTTATAAATATTTCAGCCTGGAAGATGATCAGGAAAAGAAAAAGGAAAAGCTGCCTGATGCCGAGCTCTGGAAGCAGGCGAAAGAAAAAGTGGCAAAGATCAATAAGGATTTCTTTCTGCGCCTGCATCAAGAGACCCTGCAGGATGATTATGATCGATTTTTCAATGCTATAGCCATGGCTTTCGATCCACATACCAATTATCTCGCTCCAAACCAGAGAGAGCAATTGGATATTGAATTGCGCGGCAACCTGGAAGGAATCGGAGCGCTTCTTCGTGAGGAGAACGGTTTTATTAAGGTCGTCAGTATCATTCCTGGAAGCCCTGCCGCCAAACAAGGCATGCTCCAAGCTGAAGATATTCTCCTTCAGGTGTCGGAAAAAGGTTCCGATCCTGTCGATATTACTCACATGCGCCTTGATAATGCTGTGAAACTGATTCGAGGCCCCAAGGGAACCGAGGTTCGGTTGATGGTGAAGAAACCGGACGGGACAATCGTGGTGATTCCGATAATCAGGGATGTCGTTCAGGTGGAAGATGCCCTGGTGAAACATATGGTGCTGGATTCTCCGGATGGCGGAAAAATCGGATATATTTTGATCCCGAGTTTTTACCGGGATTTTGAAAAGAGCAAAAACGATAAAGCAGCCAGGAATGCCACCGATGATACGCATAAAGCTATTGAAGATCTGAAAAAAACCAAACTTGATGGAATTATTCTGGATCTGCGCAATGACGGAGGCGGCTCACTGGCCGATGCCGTTGATATCGCTGGGCTGTTTATCAAATCCGGACCTATTGTTCAGGTCAAGGACAGCAATGGAACGATAAGGGCTCTTGACGATGAGGATGACAGCATTGTATACGGCGGTCCCCTTGTCGTCCTGGTTAACCAGTTTTCCGCATCGGCATCGGAAATTGTAGCCGCAGCCCTGCAAGACTATAAACGTGCCGTTATCGTCGATGGCGAACACACATATGGCAAGGGAACGGTGCAGACCATTTTAGATATGAACAAAACCATACAAAGTTCGAAATCGAAAGAAATTGGCGATATCGGAGCGTTAAAGGTGACCATACAGAAATTCTACCGGATAACCGGCGGGTCCACCCAGTACAAGGGCGTTATACCTGATATTGTCCTGCCGAGTTTGTTCCAGCAATTGAATTCAGGTGAAAAATACCTGGATTATTCTCTTCCCTGGGATGAAATCGGGCCTGCAAAGTACACTCCTTTCAGTGGTAAGCCAATAGATCTTGACATGATTAAGAAAAGGAGTCAGCGGAGGGTCGAACACGATCCGGCCTTACAGGATATCGCCAAAGAGGCGGTAAGGGCTGATGAACGAAGCAAAGATACCACAGTCTCGTTGAACTTGACGGATATGCGCAAGAAAATTGAAGAGGCTCGTGTAGAACGAAAAAAACTGAGTGCCCGGTTCCAAAACTATAATATGGTGCCATACAATGCAGAGCCGTTGGAAACTGATGGACAAGGTGAAAATAAGGCTGCCAATTGGCAGGAACAGATTAAACAGGACCCATATGTAGGTGAAGCAAAGAACATCATTGTCGATATGGCAAGATAGCAGAGAGACGGCAAACCCTAAAGGTCTGTTGGAGTAGGTGTTTGCCGTCACAAAACTTAATTCCCGGTGAACGGTTACTGTATTTACCGCGATTTCGATCGCAACCACAGAAAAATGTGTATTAAAACAAACGGGGACAGACCACGGTTAAAAACTGAAATTGGAATTATATCGTGGTCTGTCCCCTGTTCTGTTGCTCTTCGAGCGCAAGCCGTTCGAGAGCCAGCCTGCAGAAAAGGTAGACGGCATGCCCTTTCTAAAACTAAAACGGGGTCGGACCAAGCTAACCTCCGAGTATTGTGAGATAAAATGTTCAAAAACGGTCTGTTTTGGTGCTTAAAAGCGCCTTTTTAGGGTAATAAACATCGGAATTACCATATAATACCCCGGACACACCGATCATTTTAAAGCTAGAGTCTTAAAGATGACTTCAAAAGCTTTCCATACATTTGAACATGCAATTCAGGATGCAATCGATCTCCTAAAACATTTTGATGCTCTGAACAAGCAATCGCCACCAGAATTAGAAGATCTAAAGCGAGCAGGTCTAGTAAGGGCTCTTGCAGCGTTAGAAACCTATATATAAGATGTAATTGTGGAAGGTGCTGATGCAGTATCCAGCTGTGGTTCAGAAGGGAGCCTGCTTCGGAGACCTTATTAGGATCCCTCATCACTCAAGTTATCATAGTGTAGCGTTTTATCGAATGTTGCGCCTGGTGGAATATCAAAATCATCTTCATTGATTTCTTCTTTTGGTAATTTGAATCATTTACATCTTCTCCTTTATACCACGGCGGATCAGCCACCAGTTCACTGGATAGCTGGTGGCAAAACCAAAGAGCATGGCGATCTGCATCATGAACCAAAACAGCGGCATCGACGGTTTTACCTGGATATCCCAGACATACGTGAAAATCACGAAGTGCGCCACTGCCATGAAACCGTACATGCCAAACTGCCAGGCCGTCAGCGAGAGAGTGTCGGCCTTGACCGCCTGAATGATGCCCTTACCAAAGGAGAGACCTCGCATTGGGACTATGGTGAAGTATTGGAAGGCGACGCCAAAGCCGAAGGCGAAGATATAATCGAGTATCCAAACAGCAAAGATTTTTCCATGATCCGAATCGGGAAATAGAGACTTCCAGCCAAGCCAGACTGCCACAGCAGGCACGAAAAGAGCCAGAAATTCCGCACAAATATCGCCAAGTGTACATCCACTGCCGCAGTGCATGGCACCTTTGCCGACCATGGCAGGAAAGGGGGTGAAGCGCTTGTGTGGCGGTTCCTCGCCCTTCTCCTTGGCCTCCATCACCTTTTTGTGTGTCGACAGGCGGCCATATTTGTAGTAGCCCCACAAGGCTGGAAACGTGCCGAAAAGAGCGGTCACCGGCCAGACGATGTTCATAATTTTCATATGTTGTTTATGCCCTGCCATGATGTCGATTGCGATGATTACGGCACAACCGCCTCCAAGGAGGAGCATGATGATTGACAGGAGATGCAGCCAGTGCGGTACCATATTTTACCTCCTTAGTTTCAGGATCCACCGACATAGTTTCCTCTAAAACTGGTGGATTCGTTCATTTCTGTAAAAAATCCTGCAGCAGGTTATGTGCCTCTTCCAGAGCCTCACGCTGAATGGCTCCGGCCGGATATCCGACGCTGATCACCAAACTCAGGGCGATGTTAACCTGCTCAAGAACCGGAGACTGGACGAAGGAAATATCATGGCGGGAACGCTGTTCTGCTATCAGATAGTCGCGCAGCCGCGCGAGCTTCGTTACTACCCCATCGACATCTTGCTTCATCTGCACGGGAGGCTTTTTCATCGCCGCATCCAAGTCCAGCAGGATCTGGCTCAGGTTTTCCCGAACGTACGGTTGTTTGTCATCGACTTTGGTGTTCATCCGTTGTTTCTCCTTTTCCACAGGAATACGGCACAAGCGGAAGCCGCCATCAGACCATAGCTGAATTTTTTCCAGCGGTTGCCTGTTGGTTTTCGGGCGGAAACTTCATTGCTGTGCTTCTGTCGCGAAGATTCAAGGTAGTCCTCCGGTTTTTCGGTGGATACGTTGCCGGCCTCGATGACAGTATTATAAACCAGGTAAGCTCCTGCCAATGTGGCTCCGGCAGCGACCATTTCGATTTTTCTGCCCGGGCCGGTGGATGATCGCAACAGGCGTAGCGTGATGGGCAAAATCATGCCCATTCCCAGAGCACCTGCCGTGAAGCGGCGGGAGGCACGCGAATGGTCGAAGGCGGCCGTGCCGGATCTTTCCTGCCAGGCGCTTCTGGCCTTCAACGCGAAAAATAGCTGCACTCCCTGGGCGACGAGGGAGATGGTGCGCAGCCGCTCATGTGTCGTCGGCGGCTCATGCAGAGACAAGGCGGTAAGGCTGAGGGCGGAAGCCCCCACCGAAAGTCCCGTGGCGGCAAACAGTGCCGGAAGCAGAGGGTGTGATTGCGCCCACAGCGGGCTGCATGTCTGTTCCAGTTCACTTCCGGAATAGAGGCAGACCATGGCGCCGGCCATGGCGGCTGGATAGCGCAGCAGCGTCATCGGATGACTTCCGCGTCTGTATCCGCGATCCTCCAGCAATTGTCCTGCCGCAGTCAGTGTACTGAAAACACTGAAGCTTGTAAGAGAGAGATTACCGACGGACATGCCGGACGTGGGTCGGAAAATGCGCAGCATGTTGTACCAGCGGCGAGCCATATGCAACTCCGATATCAGCAGTGCCGGACTGGTGATCACGGCGGTCAGCGCCAGATAGCGGGCTGCACGGATCAATCTCTTTTCCTTGGCCCCGCGTAAATGCAGCAGGGTGGCGATGACTTGCGAACCACCACCCACGGCCTCGGAGAAGAAACTCAGGGCTGTTTTCCAGTGGTAATGACTATGCTTCACGGCCGGTAGATGGTGATAGGAAATCACGACCTCCTTACCGTTCTGCCCGGCATATCGGTCCATGACAGGTGGTTGTTGCGTGTCTGCCGAAAAAGAATGGAGCCGATCTGTTGGTTGCTTATCCAGGGTCGCCTGCGTCATCGTCTTTTCCTCCTGTCTGTGCCGGGCAAGAGAAGACTTGCAGCCGCAAGCATACCGGCCATCACCGTTATGCCGAAAAGCAGGCTTCTACCCAGGCGGCGCGCCGGCAGCCGTGGCACCAGGGGGAGATTATACATTTCCGGACTCTCCAGCAGAAGAAAGAAGGCCGCAAGTCCTTCCAGTCCATCCGTGGCACCCTCTCCCTGCGGCATCCCATACAAATTGGCCTCTTTTCTACCCATTTGCTGCAGCCTGGTATGACGCTCCCGCGCCCGCCGCCGCAGCTCGGATAACTCGCCGAACTGGATAGAGTTCGTCGGGCAGGTCTTGGCGCAGGCAGGTTCCAGTCCGCCCTTCATCCTGTCGTAGCACAGGGTGCATTTATGCGCCTTGCCCTCGGCCATGTTCAACTCGATTACCCCGAATGGGCAGGAAGGAACGCAATAGCCACAGCCGTTGCAGATATCCTGCTGCACCACCACGGTACCGAATTCGGTACGGAAGATAGCACCGGTTGGGCAGGCCTCCAGGCAGCCGGCGCGTTCGCAGTGCTTGCAGACGTCGCTCATCATCAACCAGTGGCTTTGAAAACCTGGAAGGTTTGTGGGACGGCTGCCGTTTTCATCCTCGATGTGTTCGACAAAGGCCACATGTCTCCAGGTGGTGGAGGTTAAGGCCCTGGTGTTGTCATAACTCAGGCCGCTCAATCCTTCTTGTCCAGCGGGCAGCAGATTCCACTGCTTGCATGCCACCTCGCAAGCCTTGCAGCCGATACACAGACTGGTGTCGGTGAAAAAGCCGTAGGTCTTGCCGGGTTCGATGCGAACTCCCGCCGTCAACTCGGACTCATCTGGAATGGGGCCATCGAGAATGCTGGAAGAATAGTCAAGAACCCGCGGGTGCAGTTCCATGGCGGGGAGATCATGCCTCATGATATTTCCTCCGTAAACTTTTTCCGTTGTCAAATACAGTTTCACCTTCTGTCAGCCGTGCAGTCTGCCTTTATAGAGATTGCAGGTAAAGGCCTTGCCTTCGTGTATGGTGGTGTTGGGGTCGCCGACGACGGCAGTCAGCACATTGGCGATGGCACCGGTGGCATAGCCTTGCCAACCGAAGTGCCAGGGCATGCCGATCTGATAGATTCGTCTGCCGTCGATCTGCAAAGGGCGCAGGCGCTGGGTGACGAGGGCGCGGGATTCAATCTTGCCCCTGGCAGTTTCCAGCACCACCCAGTCAAGATTGCCGAGACCTTTCTCCTTCGCCAGTTCGACGGGTATCTCGACAAAGCCTTCCGGCTGCAGTTCGGCGAGCGTCGGCACCAGTCGCGTAGGGATGCCGCCGGAGTGGTGTTCGGTGAGGCGATAGGTTGTGATAACATAAGGATACCGTTCATCCGCTACCTGGTGATAGACATTGTCATCGCGTATCCATTTCTTGGCGGCCGGATTATCCTGCCGGCCATACAGCAGATTGGCTACCGGCGATTCCACAGGTTCATAATGGGTGGGCAGCGGCCCGTCGGTGAGACCCGAAGTGACATAGAGCGAGATCTTGCCGTCGGAGAGCATAAAGAACGGCGACTTGCCATCCAATGCCGTCATCCCTTGGGGGTTGGTAGAGAAGTCCGGAGTATAATCCGGCGCCTTCTTCTTCTTAAAATCCGGAGTGTCAAAGCCGGTCCATTTGCCTTTTTCTTTATCCCACCAGATATATTTCTTCTTTTCCGACCACGGCATCCCCTGTGGGTCAGCCGATGCCCTGTTATAGAGGATGCGCCGATTGGACGGCCAGGCGAAGGCCCAACCCTTATGGGATCCCGGACCTCCCGGAGGATCAGGCCTACGCGAGCGGGTCTGGTTGTGATCGTGGGAGGGAAAAGTACCGCAGTAAATCCAGCAGCCGCAGGCGGTGGAACCGTCATCGCGGATCTCCTTGGGAGAAGAGAGCTGAGTTCCATCCTTGACGGAGTAGCCGTTTATTTCCTTGAGCAAGGCCTCCGCCGAAGGTTCGTCCAGCGGCCCCTGCACCGGATAGTCCCAGGTAAGTTCACGTATGGGCGCATCTTTCGGATCATTGCTCTCACCATAGAGCTTCTTCAGCCGTCTGCCCAGATGATACATGAACCAAAGATCCGACCGGCAATCGCCCGCAGGTTCCACCACCTTGTCATGCCATTGCACCAGCCGGTGAGTATTGGTGAAGGTCCCCTCCTTTTCCCCCGGCAGGGCCGCAGGCAGCAGGAACATTTCCGTCTTGATCTCTTCCGGTTTCAGCCTGCCGTTCGTCACTTCCGGAGATTTATACCAATAGGAGGCTGTTTCGTTTTCGAAGGTCTCACGCACCACCATCCATTCGAGGTTGGCGAGGCCGTGCTGGATCATGGTGCTGTTGTGGCCGCCGACAACCGGATTCTGCCCCATCAGAAGCAGGCCTCGGATGGTGCCGTCCTTGATGGCCAGGGTCAGGGGCAACTGCGAGTGGTCGCCCATGATCTTTGGGATGTGATGATACGCCCATTCGTTGTCGGCGTGCGCATGAGGACCATACCAGGCACGCAGAAGACTGATGATGAAGCGGGGCATCCGGTTCATATAGCCGAAAGGGATGGTTTCCACCTCAAGATAGTTGGCCAAGGTTTTATGATAGTCCCTGCAGCCGGTGGGATGGCGCAGGTAGCCGGGCAGCAGGTTATAGAGCGTGGGAATGTCGGTGCTGCCCTGGATGGAGCAGTGCCCCCGCAGAGCAATGATGCCGCCGCCGGGACGACCGATGTTGCCCAAAAGCGACTGGACGATCCCGGCTGCGCGAATCATCTGCACGCCGGTAGTGTGATGGGTCCAGCCGACGGCGTAGCACCAGGCGCCGGTTTTTTCACGGCCGCTGTTGCTGCACAGGGTTTCGGCAATGCGGACAAAAGTAGCTTTCGGACAACCGGTTATCTTCTCCACCATCTCCGGTGTATAGGCGGCGTAGTGGCGCCTGAGTATCTGATAGACACAGTTGGGGTGTTGAAGGGTTGAGTCAGTCTGCGGTGGACCTGTGGACATTCGACGAAGCTTTTCCGTGTAGGAAGATCCGGTGATGAGATGATGTTCCACCAGCGATGAGGTCAGATGATCGCCACTATACTGCCAATTCATCGGATCGTAGGCCAGCGCTTCCTCATCCCAGCCGGAGAAGAGGCCGTCGAGTTCGCTGGTGTCACGAAAATCATCATCGATGATGGTAGAGATGTTGGTGTAGTTCATGACATATTCCCTGAACCACAGATCGTTTTCCAGGATGTGGCGGATCAATCCTCCCATGAAGGCAATATCGCTGCCGGAGCGGATTGGCGCATAGATGTCGGCCATGGCGGAAGTTCGGGTGAAGCGCGGATCGATATGAATAATCTGCGCCCCGCGCTCCCTGGCCTCCATGACAAAACGAAAGGCGATGGGATGGCACTCGGCCATGTTCGAGCCCATTATTGTGATAACGTCGGCGTTGGCGAGATCCCATTGTGTGGTGGTGGCTGCGCCGCGACCAAAGGTTGCGCCCAGACTGGGCACAGAGGAACTGTGTCAGACCCGGGCCTGGTTTTCCACCCAGACCATGCCGAGTCCGCCGGCGCACAGTTTTTTGATCAGGTAATTCTCTTCGTTGTCCAGCGTGGCACCGCCCAGTTCGGCAATCGCCATGGTGTGATTGACCGTGGTGCCGTCGGGAAGTGTGCGCACGAAGGTCTCGTCACGGGTGCGCTTCACCAGGGTGGCGATACGATCCATGGCCCACTCAAGGGGCCTTTCCTCCCAGGAGGTGGCGTAGGGAGCGCGATACTTGACACGGGTGAGACGGTTGGGATTGTGCATCCAGCCGAGCACACCGGCACCCTTGGGGCAGAGGGTGCCGCGGTTGATGGGGCTTCGTGGATCCCCTTCCACGTGAATGATGTCGTTGCCTTTGACATAGAGCAGTTGAGCGCAGCCGACCGCGCAGTACGGGCAGATGCTGGTTCCAACTTTATCGGCCATCTCCACCCTGGGCCGCAACCTGAGCGAGAGGCGTGAAACAGCCGCCTTGGAGAGCGGATCTTCTCCCCGGATCTGCCGCGCCACCGGCCATTGGTTCAGGAGCTTTCTGCCTCGAGAATAATTTCTTGCCATAATGATCTCTCCTTCGACTCACGGTGGATACTGTTCAGGTAATTTCCAGTGGTTGTCATAAAATACGGCAAGGATAAATACACTTTCAGGAGGTATTATGCTGAGAGATCTCTATACGAGGCAGGACAGAAACCTTATGGGCGATTCCGGTATTGATCTCCGCTTCACCCTCATATTCGACCTGCACGGTTCGGCCACCGTTAAAATAATTTAACAAGGCATTTTCATCCGTATTAGCCCATGAGGACAATGAAAGGAGAAAGGAGTCTCCTTCAGAGTCGGTCAGGCGAAAGCGGGATTCCTGGACCATAATGATGCGTCCCCGGATGATCTTCCTTGTCTTCATGACTCCCCCCGCTGCAGATATTTATATTTTGTTCCCTCTGCCAATGCTGATGCTATTGCAGGTTATGTGCCAACTGATAAAAGTTGATGGACTCGTAAAAAGCTCGATCTCCTTCGTTGTAGGTCTGAAACGGCAATTAGCTGTACTACATGTACTACCTAATTGCCGTTTCAGACACTACGCCTCGTATATCGAGCTTTTTCCAGAGCCCATCTCTGCTCATCAATTATCAAAGTTAGGAAACTGCAGAAAAAGGAAGAAAAAAAGATGAAAAAGTGAGGAAGCAAGCAGCTTGCGGTGGCAACATTTTCCGGTCCCCATGGATGAGGGTTATCATGAGGACTGTTTGGTGTACAGATGAATAATATGGAATGTCCAGCCAAAATGGAATTATCCCACCGGATTGGACGCGGCATATCTTCAATGGTCATGAAGAAGATTGTTATCTTACACCCTCATCCTATCCGATGGGATTTCTGAAGTTTTTCCTGTTCGGGCGCAATGGGTTCTTTTCTGCAGCAGTCCCGATGAAAACCTTACATGCATCCAGGTTTCAGCAACACCTTTACCGCACCATCACTTTTTTCCTGAAAAATTTTATATGCCTGCGGCCCCTCCTGCAAAGCCATGACGTGCGTGGCAAGATCGTCAACGCCGAGCGGGTCGCTCTCATCGACCACCAAGGGCAGAAGATCGTTTATCCAGCGTTTGACGTTGGCCTGTCCCATTCTCAGTTGAATTTGTTTATCGAAAATCTTCATCATTGGTAAAGGATCAGCCATACCGCCGTAAACGCCTATAACCGATATGGTGCCACCGCGACGCACTGTTTCGATGGCGGTCGACAAACAACTCAACCTGTCCACTCCCGCCTTCTCCATGATGGAAGCTGCCAGCGCATTCGGCAGAAATGCGGACATCTGCTGTGTCATCTTGGCCAGCGGAGCCCCATGTGCCTCCATGCCGACGGCATCGATCACGGCGTCTGTCCCCCGCCCCCCGGTCATCTCCCTAATAGTCGCAACGATATCTTCATGCTTTCTCAGATCGAGCACCTCGATATCGTACCGGCGGGCCATTTCAAATCTCTCCGCCACCAGATCGACACCGATGACACGTGCACCACGGTACCTGGCGATACGGGAACACATTTGGCCGATCGGACCGAGTCCGAAGACGGTGACGCTGCCATTGGGCGGAATCGCAGCATATTCCACAGCCTGCCAGGCGGTTGGCAGTACATCGGAAAGATAAATGAATTTTTCATCCGGCGGACCTTGCGGGACTTTGATCGGCCCGAAATGCGCCTGCGGGACGCGCAGATATTCCGCCTGTCCGCCAGGTACCTGTCCATATAGCCTGGAATAGCCGAAGATAGCAGCGCCTGTATCATGCTCATGAATTTGCGTTGTTTCACACTGCGAATATAAATGCTTCCGACACATGAAACAGCTTCCACAGCTGATGTTGAAAGGAATGACCACACGGTCACCGCGCTTGATATGGGTCACCCCGCTTCCCACCTCTTCGACAATGCCCATGGGTTCATGACCGGGAATGTCGCCCGCTTCCATAAAAGGCGACAGCACTTCGTAGAGATGCAGATCTGATCCACAGATGGCTGTCGTCGTCACTTGAATGATGGCGTCGGTATCTGCAGAGATGATCGGATCCGGAACAGTTTCGTAGCGTATGTCTCGTCTGCCGTGCCAAACCAAAGCGTGCATAACAACCTCCTTCTCAGGTAAAGACTAAAGAGAAAAAACGGCCGGCCATTATGGCCGGCCGCTGTCTTTCGGGTATTGACGCCGAGGCTTAGACAGCCTGGACATTGATTGTGGATTCAGCCAGTTGAGTCAGTTCACGATCGGTTTCTTCCTCTTCATCCAGAGTCTTGTGAAGGAGGGAGGCATGGTCGTTGAATCCGAGTTGATTGGCATATGCGACAGCCGTACCATAGCCGGCCATTTCGTAATGTTCCACTCGTTGTGCGCCGGCAATGAGCGCTGCATCGAGGACATTGTCTTCGATATCGCCGCGAAACCAGCTTTTTTCCTTTTTGATGAAGGTCTCTCCTTCCTTGATGATGCCATTCATGCCCTCGCATTTGGAGTTAGAAGGCTTCTCGTTAAGTTCGCTGAAGATCTGCTCTAAACGATCTTTCTGGTTTCGGGTAACTTCCAAATGGTGCAGGAAGGCATCTTTCAGCCGCTGATCGTGGGTAACATCAGCCATTTTAGGCAACGCATCAATGATTTGATTCTCGGACGAATACAGATCCTGCAATTCATGTACGTAAAGTTCTTTTAGATTATCGAGTTGCATTGTATTTCTCCTTTTTTGTTACTAACTCCCAAGCCATACGGACTCGGTCGAGGTTCCGGTCATTTAAAAATATACCGAAACCTGGGTCTAATGTATCGACGCCGTCACCCCTGTGTCTTCGTGATCAGGGGACGGTGCTGGATTTTCGTCTCCGAATCCTTTGTCCGCAAATGGTCCTGGAGCTTTTTGAAAACATGATTGTACAAATATGGTTTCACCATATCGCTCCAAACTTTCTGAGCTACATTCTTCGTGGCTCATTCTGCCTTGCCTGCTCGACAAAGTGGCAAGTAGCTGTAACGAGGTTTTGCGATATTCATGCCAATTCATCTTGCCTGCGCCACAAGCCCCGACAGCATTCTGCCTTAGGAGACCCGGCTAACGTTCCATGACTGAAATGACTGCCTCATGTGACCACTTCCTTGCCTTCGCTGGATCTTCTCACGAACTAAAGGCTGGTGTGTATATTGCATAGCCCGTCTTTCGCAATTCGCACTCCACACCTCGCCTATCTGCTGATTTTCCGTGATCAGCAAGCAGAGATCGGCGCTACACGGCACTCGTCAAGGTACCTGGCTCCGGAGACGATTTTCGGGGGTGGTTGCTTGGGAAGAATCAATTTACTCTGCCAGAAGAGATAATTAAATCGTGGTCTGTCCCCTGTTTCTGTCCCCTGTTTCTGTTTTTCCTTATCGGGTTCTGGAACGGAACCACAGAAAAATGTGCAGCACGCCCATGCCTCCATGGCCGACAAGGTAGGCGATGACCACTCCGGTCAGGAATCCGTGTAGCTCAATAGCTGTATGGGCCGGACCGGAACCGTTCAGAACAAAAAATAACCACATCAGGCCGGACAAAAGGGTCATCGCCAGAGCCCAGAGTCCCAGTCCTTGAACAATGGCCGGCAGCCCACATGGGGCCACGGCGGGCAACTTACGGTCAGCCAGCGTTTGTAAATCGGTTTTGAGTTGTGAGAGATCTCCCCACATATAGGGAAAAAAATACTTCAGTCCGTGAATATAAAACTCTTTTATTACAAAGATCGTTGCGATAACTGCAAGCAGCAATCCGGGGAGTACATGAGCCCAGGTACCTAAAGGGAAAACGATGAAGTGACCGGCACGGTGTGCCTGGTCAAGCCTCACAAAATCGCTTGTTACCAGCTGACCGGCCACGAGAACGAGTACCAAAAAATGCAGTACCCGGGTAGAAACGGACTGGGACTGCCCGAAATATGTCCAAATATCCTGTAAAACGCGCATGATTGAAACCTCTCCGCAGACTTGATAGCTTTGATACCGGGTCCTTAACTCGGACCAATATTCACAATATTAAAATCTACAATTATATAAACCTAGCATGTGGACTTGCCCGAAAGACCGATGAGACTTGAATCATCTGGTAAAAATTTCATAGCCAAATTGCCGCACCACTTGCAGCCAGAGTCATAATGAAGAGAAACCATTTCAGTGAGCGCTGACTTGCCCTGATCGCAAGTTTCACTCCGATGACAGCGCCGCCAATCGAGCCGATTCCGAGAATAAGGCCTGGAATCCAGCGCACTTGATCGTTGTAGATGAAAATGATCAGGGAAACGGCTGTGAAAAAGAGCGCCGAAACCATTTTTAGAGCATTACTGCGCACCAGATCATAGCGGAGAGAGCCCGCAAAAACTGCTATAAGAAGAAATCCCACTCCCGCCTGGACAAATCCGCCGTAGAAACCGGTGAGCAAAAGATACCACCACGATGACGGCTGTTTGCCGACACTAACAGGCTCTGTTCCTTCCGGGGGAGCGATGACATCCGGACGAATCAGGGTGATTCCCGCAACAAGAAGCATTGCTCCCAGCAGCAGATACTTCAGCAGGCTTTCCGGTGCATAGGAAGCAGAACCCGCACCGAATACGGCACCGATGAATAGAGGCGGAATCATCCTCTTGAAATCCCCCAGGGGCAGTTTGCCATGTTTGCGAAAGCCACTTGTTCCGGCAATCCCCTGCAGGAATACACCGATCCGGTTGGTTGCGTTGGCAATTTCAGGCGGCATTCCGAAAACCATGAGAGCGGGGACTGTGAGGTTGGAGCCTCCGCCGGCAAGTGTGTTGATGATGCCTGCTACAAGGCCTAATACGAGGAGAGTGCCGACTTCAACAAAAGATATGTCCATAAAATATGCTCCATACATTATACAGATGTGCCGACCCGTCCAGCGACAAAATAAAAGGTAATCGATCATGTCATGGAAAAGGGTGTAACGCTTTTGCCGGAAGAAAACGGGGTTCGAGCCAATGTGAGGATTTTTGGCTGTAATTTTTGACCATAATACCTCAAGGGAGCGATATAACCATAAAAAAGGTGCGGGGTGGAATTGACCACAAAAATAACAGGAAATATTAGTTGACATGGAAACTACAGTCGCGTAATAGATGAAATGGAAACTAGAATGGACTGAAATGATGAATACAGAAGACAAAAACAAAGCGCTACAGGGTAAAAATGGTGATTCACAGCTTGTCCTGTCGATAATAAAGAACGGCTTATTTCTTCAAAGAGAATTGGGGCAGGTCTGCCAACAATTTGCTCTAAATACGAATCAGTTTGTTGTAATCAATGAAATAATCCTGCGAGGGCCGGTTAGCCAGAAAGAACTCTGTAGCATGCTTCTCTTCGAGAAATCTAATATTTCGAAAATTGTAAAGACCTTACAGGATAAAGCATTGATCAGCGTGTCGGTTGCCCCCGTGGATCGTCGATCTACCCTACTCATAGAAACACAAAAGGGACTGGAAACCTGGAGAGATTGTCTTCAGCCTATTAACAACTCATGTATTGAGTTGATGTCATTGCTGTCCGATGATGAAATTCTGAGCATGCTAAAGCAGCTGAAAAAATTTAAAAAGGCGTAACCGATATGGCAAAATTGAATAACACTATGGAAGTATATAAATTATTGGAGAAAACTAATTGTCGCAAATGCAATAAACCTACCTGCCTCGCATTTGCAGCAGCAGTGTTTCAAGGCAAGATGTCTTTAAGCGAATGTCCGTTTGTTGATAAAGAAACCATTGAGGCCAATGGTGACAAAAATGATAAAAGCGAATCCAAAGCCGAGCTCGACTACCTCCAAGCACTGACCCGATTAAAAGGAAGCATCAAACAGGCAAATCTTGAAGAACGGGCGGATATACTTGGCGCAAAATTCTCAAATGACAGACTTACCTTAAAGATTATGGGAAAAGATTTCAGCGTTGATACCAATGGAGAGGTCTCCACGCTTCTTCATGTCAATCACTGGCTTACCATTCCGGTTTTTAAGTATATTTTATTCGGCCAAGGACTGCCTTTAACAAAAACCTGGGTACCCTTCAGGGAACTTGAAACATCCAAGGATTGGGCCCATTTTTTTCAACATCAATGCGTTAACCTGTTAAAAAAAATAGCTGACTCAAATCCATCGTTTTTTGAAGATATTATTGAACTTTTCAACGCTAAACCAGTTGAAGATCATTATCATGCCGACATCTCACTGATCATTGAACCACTGCCGCTCCTGCCGATACTCATCTGCTACAATAATCCTGAAGATGGTCTGGAATCTGATTTGAATCTTTTCTTCGACAATACAGCAGACAAGAATCTGCCTGTTGAGAATATTTATACACTTATTACAGGATTGGCCCGGATGCTTGAAAAATTGGCGGTAACCCATGGATAGTCTTTTTTGAATAGTGATCATTGCAGGCAATCGCCTGGATATTAATGTTGAGGGGGATGAGGCGGTTATGTGTCAATCGCCATCCTGAGGGAATGATACTTGTCGTTAAGCATCCTGATTGTGAGGACATCGGTTAAGTCAGCTTGGGTATTCTTCAATGAGAGCCTGCAGGTGAACAGTTACGGCTCGAACATGTTCTTCCACCTCATCGACCAAAGCTGCACAGGTCTCATTCAGTCTCACTTCTTTGGCAGCGGCTGTAAGAGCGGCTAACTCTTGTTCAGCATCAAGACGTTGTTTCAATATGTTGGCGGACCGATTGGATGATAACGAAGAATCGATATGATAGGCCAATTGTTCGAAAGTCTCGCGGTCCGGATCGGGTTCCGGAGGAAGATCCCCAATACTTCGTATCAGTTCCCGGGCTTTTTCACTCAGGATGTTACGTTGTTCAAGAATTTCATGGAACACCGTAATCAGGACAGAATCGTCAAGACCTTTTGCTGCATCGAGATAATGGTCGGCATTCTTTCTGATGGCAGTATATATCGAATTCATGGCTACCTGTTGATCGGTGCGAATCAAATTCATGGTGCATCTTCCTTGTCTACTTTTCTTAGATCGCCGGCCGGCGGCTATCTGGTCAAGACATTGTCTTATCGCGACTGGTACTTCTCGATTAAATTTGCAGGATATGTGCCACCATCATGTCCTGATAGATCTGTTTGCCGCTGCTCGTTTTCCCGTTATGCCACCGGAGACCACCGTCCACTCTCGCAGGACTGTCCGTTTCAGCAGGAGAAGTCATCCGCCGGAGTTTTTGGTTAATAAAGATGAATAACTGTAGCCACTCTCTGCCGCGGTAGCATCATTTCTGCAATTTTAATCTTGTCTCCTTTAGTCTCCTTTAAGGGATTTTAGGGAATGCGCAATATTGCTTTTTTGATTAGCTGCTGCTGCAGGGAAAAACCATCCTCAAATTCGAAATAGGGTATGCCCAGGCGCGAATAATCAGCGGTGAAAGGTTTGGCATTTACTTTTGCAATGCGAATGCAAACAGCGGCGATCCTATCGGGATATCGGGTGGCGATATTATAATAGAGTTGACGATCGGCTTGTCCGTTGTCGCCGAAGAGAAAGAATCGCTGATTTTTGGTGATTCTGAAGATGGTTTCGATCTTGCGGATTTTGTGATTGTGGCCTTTTCTAATCAATTTGTTATTTGTCATGCCGATCTTCTGCATCAGCAGCGGACCTTCGGGAAAATTCCCCAGATCAAGAAAGTCGCTCATCAGCTTGTAGAGACTCCAGCTTGAACTGGTGATATAAAATACCGGAGAGAGCAGTGTATTCTGCCGAACAATAGAACGGTAAAGTTCAGCCATGCCGTCTACGGCGGTACGTGTGGACGAATTGTTGATGAAGGTCATTTTGGCGCTCATCAGTAAGTCAGTGGCGTAGGTTTTGACAATGGTGTCATCGATATCGCTTATGATGCCGGCAGAACGCTGAGTTTCCGAGGGAATGCTCAAAAATTTGCCGCGCCGGCCTGCGATCCGACGGTAGCCTTTCATCGGTTCCAGCTCGAAATCGATATTGATCCACCCCGGTTTTTTCACTCTATTGCGCAAGCTGACTTCAACCCAAAAATATCCTATGTCATCGGTTACAATAGGGATGGACTGTTGGTCGATGGTTGCGAGCAGGCCGGCTTTTTCTGCCCGGGCGCGCAGAAACACCCTGACCATGTTCCTCAGGTTGCGGCTCCACGAATCTTCCTTCTTTGGAGAGCCGATGTCGAGATTCTCGATCACCCGACCGCATACCACGGCCTTGTCATCACATCCGTAGCTACGAAAGGCGACCACGATGAACGGTTGCAGTATGCCGAAGTATTTCTTCAGATAGCGGATCATTCGTGCCATGAAGACATCGGCCGGCGGTGGTACGATCCGTTTGTCGGGATCAACCCGTTCAGGTGAAATTTTGTCCAACGATAACTTTTAAGCGTTGAGAGTGAATGGCGTAACCGATCTCCCTGACCTCTTCATCGTGGAGTTCACCATCGTAATTGATGGAGATCGGCCTGGAGAACTTCATATTAAATTTCTCGCAACGGAGTGTTAAAATTTTATCTGCTTCATCCTGTTCTCCCTGGATAATCAGCCGTGAATTGAAAATCTGGTCCGACAGCCCATGCCCCAAATACAGCACCGCATCGAGTTTACCGTCGTTCAGACGGGCCTGCGAAGCCACAGGAATACCGGAGGCGGCGTATCTGCCGTTGCCGACTACCACGTTGAGAACATCGGCTCCTAGCGTCTCATTTTCCGAATAGAAATCTACCCGGAATGGCTCCAGTTCAGATAGGGCGGCGATGCCTGACTTGAGATAGGAAAGTGGCCCCCAACTTGACTTGTCGGTATCTTCCAGGTTTCGGTCTACCTCTCCACCAAACCCGCACGAGGAAACATTGAAAAAGTACTTGTCAATGCCCGGCAGCGAAACGACGCCGACATCCATGGCGATGACTCTGCCGCTTTGAAGTAACTGCAGGGCCTTCTCAATGTCGTCGATGGCAAGACTGCGGCAGAGATCGTTGCCTGTTCCGAGCGGAATGACGCCCAGTGTTGCGTTCTTTTCCGCGCGAATAATACCCGTTGCGACCTCGGAAACAGTACCGTCACCACCGGCGGCTATTATTAATTGTCTGCCCTCTGCCGCAGCCGCTTCGGCCAGTTCGGTTCCATGGCCGGAATACTCGGTTTCCACAAGCTGGTAATGGCGTTGAACCGCTGTTTCCCGGATGCGGTCGTGATCCTGGGAACCTGATTGACGGTTGAGAATTATAAGAGGTGTGTCGTTCATTCCTTTTCCCTTTGCTATTTCGATACGGAAAATTCTTCTGTGGCTTTTCCCATTGCTTCACGCATATCAGTTGCTGAAAGGCAAAAATCGCCAGAGGTGCATATTCCCCTTCAGCAAGGGGAAAAGAGTGTTTTTGGTATACCTTTTCCTGCTTTCACAAATATATGCAGGATTTCTGCCAATCGTCTGCCAAAATTTGGGCGAAAAATGGCGCGGTCAGCAAAGCTAAGGCTTGACATCGCATTTGTGTGCAGATCAAACAAGAAACAACCGGTCATTGTTGGATGAAAACGGAAAAATCCGGAAAAATCGGACAGTATGTACGGCAATAGGCCGGCAGGGTAGTCCATATATCATGTCTGCCTGGTTGGATATCACAGAGCGCAAGCAGACCGAGCAGGCGCTACGCCGCAGCGAAGCTCAGTTCAAGGCTCTTTTCCAGAATCTGCATTCGGCAGTAGCTCTGATTGACGAGCAGGGGAAATTTAGCATCGTCAACCCATCTTTCCCGCGCATGTTCGACCTTGTCGAAAACACCGAAATCAACAATGTGAACGACAGTGACTGGAGTCAATGGCTCGTATTTGATAAACTGGGCGGCCTGCTGGAAGTAGACGAACACCCGGTCGGAAAAGCAGTCATGACGGGCAGTGCGGTTCGGGACAAGCTGGTCAATATCGCGTGCGTTCCATGGCCATGGTCCATGAAAAAATCTACCAGTCAGCCGATCTGGCCCTGGTGAATTTTGCCGATTACGCAAAGAGCCTTTTGGAATATCTGTGGCGGGCGCAAGGCTCAGCGGCTTCAGGCATCGAATTAGATCTGGATTTGCACCCGGTTCTATCGGGCGGCGTTTAAGGTCGTCAGCCGGAAGTTCAAGCAGAGCTCGAGAGTTTGGAAGATCTGCACTGTCCGATCTCTCAGGAGCTTCCAGGAAAAGAGGACTCCTTCCGCTTAGATGGGCCAACTGTCTAAAATTTTAAAGATTCAGGTAAGTGCCCTTGACTTGATGCTTCCCTGTTGCAGATCATCGGGCCGATTAGCTTACCAGCGTTCTGTTGGTTAGAGAGAAAATATCGACGATTATGTAAGTAGCAAGACTCCCAAACTATTTCGTGTAGTCATCTGGCAAGGCACTTCATGCAAGCAATTGAAATATTAAATAATATTCCTCCATCCCCCGTCAGGGCAACCAGGAAAAAATCAGGAGCAAAAGGGAAAACCGGAAGGGACGACCGGCTAAGCCATGTATGCTTCGGCATAGTACTTGCATTTTCTTTTATGTATATTTCGCAACATAAATTATCAATGAAAACAGGGAGTAAAATACAATCGTTCTCCGGGTTCAGCAAAAAACTCGCACAACTTCAGACTTCGGTTAGCAGTTTCCTGAGGCACATAAGCGGGGACCAATAAAAGTGAAATCGATTAAGACCATCACTCAATGCAAAAGGAGATAATTATGAAAAAAGAAAAAATAAAATCAACATCGAGTCAAATGCGTATGTCAGCTAAGGATAAGACAGAAGGCGATATACTCGAACGTGATCAGTCCGGACCGGTATCAGTAGCACCTGAAGGCCAAGAAAACCCTTCATATACCTACAATGCCGATAAAAGCGATCCCATCGATCCGCATCTCTCGGATAAAAATCCTCCCGGTAGCGCGTCGGGTGAAAAAAATGTAGAAAACGATGCACTGGATCGTGACAAGCCTGGACCGGTGTCAGTAGCACCTGAAGGCCAAGAAAATCCTTCATATACCCACAATGTCGATAAAACCGACCCCATCGATCCGCATCTGGCGGATCAGTCGGGATATTCTAAAAAATAGGAGTTGATGGACTTTAAAAGTTCTACAATCTTGTAGATCGGAAAACGGCGATTTGCCGTACCACAGGTACCGGCAAATCGCCGTTTCAGATTCTGTGACACCAGTCTACAATCGAAAGTTTTCGTTGGTGATCTGCCTCAAAGATTGAGGCATAGGACAAAAAGGCGCAACCATTTACTAATTAATGCTTCTGCGCCGGCTGCATCTTACCTGCACCAGTGCCGATTCCTGTCTCTGTTCTATCCTGCGCTTGGCCACCAGTAGACTTCCCGTTTTGCCAGGAGGGAGCAATGCCGTAATAACGCTGCAGATCGCGTTGAAAATCTTCGTCTGAGGTAAGATTTTCCCGTTTGGGGGCATTGTTCAACTTATCGCGGTCGATAGTCAACAGCGCCTTGTTCTCCTGGAAACGCAGAACGTCGATTGGCACGGCAGCTTCCTTCTTCCCACCTTTTAATGATTTATTCAGATCCACAGTTACATAGAAGATCCTGCCCCTTTCTGCATCAAACTTGATATCACCTATCCGGCCGACTTTTTCTCCTCGCCGATCGATTATCGGTATGCCGAGAATATCCTTGGCCGATTGACTTTGCGAAGCTGTGGCCTGTTTTCCCGGGCCACGCCATGACTGGTCGTCGGTATTCTGCGAGGTATCTACTTGCTTCTGACGATCGGCCTCACCTACCTGCTGGTCCTTTTTATCGACCGCCTGGGCGGAATTCAATACCAGCACCGATCCCAGAACGATAACTAAGAAAACAATTATTTTTTTCATCGCACATTCCTCCTGTAGATCAAGATAACACTCTAAAATTCTGCCTAGCCGCCAAAACAGCAGTCGCGGCCTTCCATGTCATCTGTAGCAATTGCCGTGCCTAGGAGAAATTGGATTCTCCAGGATAATTCTCAGGAGAATTACCAGAAGGATTGGTTTACAAATTGCGAGGGCTAAAGGATTTTTTTGGCTTCCTGTTTCCGGCGTTCCTAGAACCAAAACACCGGATATTTCCGGGCCTTGGGAATATTGTTAATAATAAGGGCAACGACGAGCATGATGCCTGCCCCTGAGGCTGCAGGGATCACGGCATAAAGATAGCCGAGATTGTGCACGGTTTCGCCGCCGATAACCGCGATCAGGGCAGTGGCACCTCCCGGCGGGTGGAGAGTTTTGGTGAGATGCATCAGGGCGATAGAGGTGGAGACGGCCACGGCGGCAGCCAGCCATGGTTCATACCCCAGCCATTGGAAGGCGGTCACGCCGACCAAGGCAGAGAGGAAATGGCCGCCGAGTAGATTTCTCGGCTGGGCCAGCGGGCTGCGGATGGCGCCGTAGATGAGCACGGCGGAAGCGCCGAACGAGCCGATGATCATCATTAAACCAGTCTGATCAAGTAGTTTAAAATGGATAATGGAAACCGCGGCAAGGCCCAGAAAACTGCCTATCCAGGACCAGAGGACTTCAGCCAAACCGACTTTCGGAGGACTTTGTCCCCCACCTCGCATCTTTTGGAAGTAGTTCATGGTGTCTGCCTCTCGCCAAAACCGTTAAAGGAGTGTGCCAGATCGGTGCGGGTGACTATCCCTATCGGCCGTCCGCCATTATCGACAATCGGCAGGCGATTGATCTTTCGATCGGCAAAAAGCGCGGCAATGCTGCCTATGGACATTTTCGAGGTGCCGGTTATCGGGGGACTTGTCATGATGTCGCCGATTGTCCGATTGTGCAGGCGGCCGATCATACAGCTTTTATGGTTGAGGCAATGGGTGACAATTTGCATAAACGAGGGCGTAGCCCCAAAACCCATCTCCTTCAGAAAGTCCTTTTCAGAGACGACGCCGACCAATTTCCCCTCGCTGTTTATCACAGGCGCACCAGAAATCCGTTTTTCCGCAAGCAGGGTGGCGGCCTGGACAAGAGCCATCCCCTCTTCAACCAGAACCACCTTTTTGCTCATGATATTGCCGGCATTCAGGGTATTTAACAGCCTTTTTACCGCCAAGGCAAACGCCGCCCGATACACTTCATTGAAATCGCCGGGCGTGATATCGATATAGCCCTGGACGGTTTTCATGGCCTCGAATACGTCCTGCTCGGAAATATCCAGCGGAGTGAGCTCTCCGGTCCGTGTTTCTTTCATCGTTTTCCTCTCTGTTGTATCGTTCCTGATCTCCAGGAATTATTGATTTGACGAGCGATTGTCCGCGCAGGGTACTATCAATGTAATCGTCCTCCAGGTTCGTTCAAGCAGGTCTCCTGGCTTGTAGGGGCGGGTTCCAAACCCGCCCTTCTATGAGGTGGCCTGATCGGACGAAAATGGGGTGCTGGTGAACGGTCACCTATCAATCATCCACTTTCGTTCATATCTTCTGAAAAACGATAGTATATTTCGCACTAAAGACAATCTCACACGGAAGGTAATTGACTTACATCAAGAAGGAGAAAAAGTATATGCCGATACCTGGTAAGTTGTTGACGACTGCCATGGCCGTCATGCCGCAGACGGACGTCAATGAAGCGCTGGAACTCGCTTTATCCCTGGATGTTCCCTTTTGGCCGCAGTTGCCGAATCTGAGTTATTACGAAGACATGTATGTCCAGGCCGCCGAGCATTTTCCGGGCATTATGCTGGATTTGGAACAAAGAACCCTGCGCTTTTCGATGCCGAAATTCATTGATGAATTCGAAGAGACCATGAGCAGGTTTGACGATCCCGCTTATTTTGATATCAGTGAAAAATACTCCGTGGTCTATCACGATTTTCTGGCCAGGGACTTGACCGACAGATCCGCCATCCGTGGCCAGCTCGAAGGTCCGGTCAGTTTCGGTTTCAATGTTCTCGATCAGGATGATCGCCCGATTCTCTTTGATGACACCATCAGGCCTTTTATGCTGGAGTTTATGGCTAAAAGAATAAATGTTCAGCTCAGCCGGTTAAAGGAGCGAAATGCGAATGCTTTCATGTTCATTGACGAACCCGGACTGCAATTCATTTTTTCCGCGATGTCGGGATACGGGGAAATGAAAGCAAAAACCGATCTGGATGATTTTTTTGCCATGGTTGATCGTCCGCGAGGTATTCATCTCTGTGGTAATCCGGATTGGGACTTCCTGCTCAATCTGGATATGGATATCCTCTCAATGGATGTCTATACCAATGCCGAGATCTTTTCATCCTGTGCTGAATCAATCAAAAAATTTCTCGACCGGGGCGGGGTGCTGGTTTGGGGAATAGTGCCGACAGGTTATGAGATGTTTGCCAGGGAAAGCCTTGGCTTTCTCATGATGAAACTGGAAGGAATCTGGCAGCATCTGAGCAAAAAGGGCTTGGATGTAGAGCAAATACTCGACCGCAGTATGTTGTCGCCGGCTACCTGCTGCCTGGTCAATCCGGACAGGGGAAAAACTGTGGGAAATGCTTTTCTGCTGGTCAACCAACTTTCAGAAATGCTCAGGGAAAAATTTAAACTTTAACTTTTGCTTCATCGAGCAGTGTTCGAACTGAAGTTGCCAGATCAACCAGCGTGACGGGTTTCATCAGTACTTTCCTGATTCCGATCTCCTGTAGTCTGGCCGCACTGATATTTACACTGTTGCCGGTACAAAGAATGATCGGCAGGCCGGGCAGAATTTCCTGAATTTTAAGTGCCAGATTTTCTCCTGTTAATTCCGGCATAACCATATCTGTAATGACCAGCTCATACCTCTCGGGATCCGCTCGAAAAGCTTCATACGCATCAAGCGCATTTTCCTGTGTTTCAACGGTGTATCCCAGACCTTCCAACAGTTCTTTGCCTATATCGATTAACAGCTTCTCATCATCGACATACAGGATAGTCTCGGTTCCTCGCGGTAGGGTGTTTTCCGGTTTGTTTGAACGAGAAGCCTCAACTTCGGCCAGGGGCAAAAAAACTTGAAAGGTTGTTCCTTTATCGACTTCGCTATAAACTTTTATACTCCCACCGTGCTCTTTGACGATGCCGTGCACTGTCGAGAGCCCAAGGCCGGTGCCCTCTCCCGCGGGTTTTGTTGTGAAGTACGGATCAAATATTTTTAGGAGTTTGCCAGGGCTCATCCCATGGCCCGTGTCGGATACGGCTAGTTTCAGATAATGGCCGGGATTCAAATCCGGATAACTTGAAAAATCCCTGGTGCTTATGGACAGAGAGATAAGGTCTATCCGGAGGCATCCTCCGGTTTCTTTCATAGCGTGACAGGCATTGGCGCAGAGGTTCGTTATGATCTGATGAATTTGGGTTTCATTTGCCAGAACAGTTCCTAGATTCGCTTTGATATCATGGACAATTTCAACGGATGACGGTATTGAAACTTTAATCATATTTAATGCTTCATTCATCACCTTGCTGATATCGATGGGATGCTTCACTGAATTTGTCTGCCTGCTGAAGCTCAGTATCTGTTGTACGAGATTTTTAGCACGTACGCCCGCCTTGTGGATTTGTAAAAGATATGATTGTACCTTGGAATCGTCCGGGCTTTCCCGTTGTGTCAATTCCGTATAACCGATGATGGCCGAAAGAATGTTGTTGAAATCATGAGCTATTCCTCCGGCAAGCGTGCCGAGGGCTTCCATTCGTTGGGCTTGCCGGTAGTGCGATTCCAGAGTTGCTTTTTGTTTTTCTTTAATTTTATCCTCGGTGATATCCCGGACAAAAGAAACCGAATAGCGCTCATCTCTATATTCCAGAAGATTCGAGGTGATTTTTACCGGAAAAACTCTGCCGTTTTTGGCGCGATGGGTGGATTCAAAGGAATTCGTTTCAATCTCAACAGTTTTTAGCAAAAGGTCGTTCAACCTTTTAGGGGAGAGTGTTGGATCAATATCAAAAAGCGACATGCCGCAGAGTTCTTCTTTCGTATAGCCAAGGCTTCTGCACGCCTGTTCATTCACATTTAAAATCTGACCCTTCATCCCGCTTCGAAAAATTCCGAATGAGGCTTTGTCAAAAGTAAATTGATTGAGACGAAGTGATTCCTCGTCCTGTTTTCTTTCAGTAATGTCCCGCACAAAAGCCACCAGCAACGGTTCACCATTCTCTACTGAAAAAGGTTTCAACCTAACCTCGGCGTCAAACAACCGGCCCTCTACAGTCTTAAAAACCCACTCATAGGTCTGTAAGGTGAATTGCGAAAACCGGCCTATGATTTTTTCAGCTAACACTCCTGAATTTTCATTGGATGGCTGGACAGGTGGTGAAATGTCTAAGAGCGTGCTGCCAATGAGACTTACTTTATCACACGCAAAAAGAGTGCAAGTGGCAGGGTTGCAGTCTATCAAAGTTGTGCCCTGCAGGAGCAAGACTGCATCCGGACTTGCTTCGAACAGACTCTGGTATCGTTCTCTTTCTTTTTTGAGTTGTTCACTCTGGCTGGCAATCTTTTTGGTAAAACTGTTAAATTCCAGAGCCAGCCTGCCCAGCTCGTCGTGCGTGGTAACGGTTAACGGTTCGAGGGAGCCGCTGTGGGCTTTTTGGTCCAATTGATTGAGCATTGCGGCAATTGGACGGCTGAGCCGGCCGCTGAGAAAGTACGTTGCCATGCCAAGGGCAATCAAACCTGTCAATATCGAGAAATAAATCGTCTTGATAGTTAGGTCGACCGGCTCCATTACCTCGTTGACATATGCGGAGGAGGCAACTATCCAGCCGTATTCCGGGATGCTTTGGAAAACTGCTATCTTTCGGCGGGACTCGGCTTCTCCGGGATTACGCCAGGAATATTCAATAAAGCCCGAGCCTTTGGACCGCATGGGATTGAGGATTTCAGAAGCAAGCTCATTCCACATATGGTCCTTGAAGTAGTCTAGTTTCGGATGTATCAGTATCTTGCCTTCCTGATCGAAAACATAAGCATAGCCGCTTTCCCCGAACTGAAGTGAAGACACAGCTTCACGAAAATCCGCGGGATCGACCATTTCCTTGAATTCGGATTTGTAACTGGAAACCGAGATTATCCAATCGAGAGGTTCAAAATAAACCATGTAGAGTGCCTTGGGACGGGCAGTCTTCTCCCCGGGATTCCGCCAATTATACTCAAGATAGCCTTCCTTGCGTCGCAACTGTTCGCGGATAAATTCAAAGCGTGAGTTGTTCGTATTTTCAACAGCCTCATTGGGATGAACAACTACTATGCCATTATGGTCAAGACAGTAAACGTATCCCGAACTCCCTATGCGTTGACTGAGGAAAATGGCTTTTAGCCTTTTGACCGCCTCCTCTTTGGAGAGCAATCCTTGTTTGACAAGAGAAATATGCTGTGCTGCTATCTCACGATTATTTTCGGCTATGGCCTTAAGATGATTTCTGATGGAAACCGCGGCACTGGCACGAATTGTACTCGCCAGCAATCGAGTTGAGTTGGTCAGGTCTTGTCTTACGCTTCTCTGCATTGATGGAATGAGAAAGCATTCGACTGCAACCGCCAATAAGAGCAACACCGGCAGCAAAGCCAGCAAAAATGAGCAGAAAATTCGAAACCGAAAAGTTCCTAAAGCATTTTTCAAAAATTTCACATTTCCAGCCATTATCCGCTTGGCCCATCTATAATCATTGAGGTTGAATAAAAAAAATCAATGCTGACCAAGGTCAGAACTCTTGCACAACAAATATAGTATCATCAAGCTCCGGCAGAAAGCAAACCGGATTTATAGCATGTATCCTGCCGAATCAAATGGGCTGGAGCCGTGGCATGGTGCCATATCAATTTGAAATGGTTTCATTACAGAGGATATTCGTGTTTCGTCTGTTGCGCAATTGCTTTCGTGCCTTGCCGGGAAGGAGTCCGACAATTCGGCTGGAGACCTGTCCGGTGGCAGATGCCTTTTCGCAGAAGATAGCTGTGCAGGAACATTCAATATTCCATCTTCCTTGACATGAGCTTAGGTCTTGTGAGACACTTATTTCGTCGATGGGTACTACTCATAACCACTTAACATGGAGATAGTGATGCGAAATAAGTTAATGGCGGTTGCAATTGGACTGTTTTTGCTGCTCGGCTATGTATGCCAGGCGGGAGCGCAGGTAAAAATCGGTGTTCTTGCCAAGGATGGCCCTGCCAAGGCTCTGAAACAATGGTCTGCCACAGGTGAGTATCTCACCTCAAAAATCGGTCAGCCTGTTGAAATCGTGCCGCTGGATTTTGATAAGGTCCTGCCCTCGGTGGCAGCCGGCGAGGTGGACTTTTTCCTGGTCAACTCCTCAATGTTCATCACAGCCAAGGTGAAATGCGGTGCGGTTCCCATTGCCACCATGGTCAACTCACGCCAGGGAAAAGCCCTCAATTCATTTGGTGGCGTAGTGATTACCTCCGCGTATAACGATGCGATTAACTCATTCGCCGATCTGAAGGGTAAAAAATTTGCGGCTGTATCGAAATCATCATTTGGCGGCTGGCAGATGGCTTATAAGGAATTTGTCGATGCCGGAATCGATCCTTTCAAGGATTTTGCTTCCGTTGAGTTTTCCAACAAACACGATAACGTGGTTTTTGCCGTACAGAATGAACAGGTAGACGCCGGAACCGTCCGTACAGATACTCTGGAACGAATGGCTGCCGCGGGATCTATCGTCATGGAAGATTTCAAAATCATCGGTGAGAAAAATTCCAGTGAATTCCCCTTCGTCTATTCAACAAAATTGTATCCTGAATGGCCACTCGGGAAGGTTGCAGCCACTGATAAGGCTTTAGCCGCTAAAGTCGTAGCAGCACTCAAGGAACTTAAACCGGAAGATAAAGCTGCTGTAGCCGCCAAGATTGTCGGCTGGACTGATCCGCTTGATTACTCAGGTGTCGAAGATTTGCAAAAATCGTTGCATGTCGGAGCTTATGCTAAATGATGCATTAAATGTTTTAAAGAAAAAAATCCACTGGAGCGCGTAGCTTTTCCAGTTGATGCAGTCGCTGCAATTTAAATTCGAAGTTTTAGCTGTTTAGCCCTCAATTTTATGCACAGGGGAAAACGTGTTACAATCACTGAGAAATAACTTTCGGGCACAACTTGTCGTTCCGGTGGCAATAGCTCTTCTGGTCATGATTATCGGTGCTATAGCCTTTACTGTCTTTACCCAGAGAAGCAGCAGCACTGCGCTGAATAAGCAGGTAGAGACTTCCTTTTCCGATATTCAGACCTCGGTTGGAGAAGACTTTGGAGAACTGTCCAGGCAACTCGGCACGAATTTCCAGAGAATGCAGGAGGAAGTCTCAACCAAGCTTGCGGAAGCATCCTCCAGTGCCTTGAAGGAGACTGCAGACAGTGTTCAAAAGAACATGCAGACTATGCGCCGGCAGAGTGGTGTCAACATGGTTCAGCTTTTGGCCATATCTGCCGTTAATTCTATAATCACGAGTGATTATGCCGCATTGAACGGATATGTTCGCAGTGCTCACCAAAATAAGGAAATTGTCTTTCTCTTTTATCTTGATAAAGACAAAAAACCTCTTACCCGCTATATCAATCGAGCAAACGAAAAGTTAAAATCCTACCTGCCCGAAGGCAGACCAGATATTGCTCATATTATCCAGGCGGGGGAGAATGATCCAAATGTGCTGGTTCTTTCCCAGGATGTTAAATCTGATGGCGAAATTATCGGCAGTGTAACTCTGGCGATGGACATGACTGAATCCAGGCAGCATGCTAAGGAGATGAGTGATCAATTTAACACATTGGTCGACAGGAACGGTCGACTCATAAAAACCGTTCTCGGCAAGGAATCCGAGACGCTTAATAGCGATCTCCAAAAAGTAGTCGCCTCAATTCAACAGGGAATTCTCCAAAGGTCGGACAAGACTGTAGGTGAGATTACCGCCATGAGTAACAGTTTAAGCAGCAGGACACGTAATCTGTTTATCATTGGGGCAATTATCGGCTTCGTCCTGGTACTGGGTATCCTTTTTCTCAACGCCCGTTCCATTCTCAAACTTTTGGGCGGTGAGCCGAAAAGCATGGTGCAGCTAGCCCGGCGTATCGCAGACGGTCATCTTACAACAAGCAGCAGTGACCACTGCGTCGCAGGCAGTCTTCAGGCGGCATTGCAGGATATGAGTGAAAAATTGCGTCATCTGATCGGCAAGGTTGTTGCAGATGGCCGCGACCTGCAGTCTACTTCTACTGAACTTGCCTTAGCTGCTGAAAATATGACCGGCGGGGCTGAACAGTCAGCTTCTAAAGCCAATGCAGTCTCCGCGGCAACTGAAGAAATGAGCGCTAACATGGGAACGGTTTCCATGGCGAGTGAACAGGCTGCCCAGAATGTCAACGTGGTGGCCAATGCCATGGAAGAGATGACAGCCGTGGTACAGGAGATTGCCAACAATACCGCAAAGGCGAGTACTATGACCAAGGAAGCGGTTAACTCTGCGAAAGGGTCTTCGGAAAAGGTAAACCAGCTTGGCCTGGCCGCCAGGGAAATCAGCAAGGTTACGGAAGTAATCACGGAGATTTCCGAACAAACGAACCTGCTGGCCCTCAACGCCACCATTGAAGCGGCCCGGGCCGGAGATGCAGGCAAGGGCTTTGCGGTGGTGGCCAATGAAATCAAGGAACTCGCCAAGCAGACCGCGGAGGCTACCAGAGAAATTAAAGCAAAGATCGAATCCATCCAGTCTTCAACCGACGAGACTATTGTCGAGATTACGGAAATCAGCGAGGTTATCAATAATGTCAATGACCTTGTTTCCACCATCGCCGCCGCGGCTGAACAGCAATCTGTTACAGCAGGCGACATCTCCACCAATGTCAATGAAGCCGCGGGCGGCATCGGGCAGGTCAACGAGAATGTAGCTCAGGCCTCGGTTGTTGCCGGTGAGATAGCCAAAGATATAGCCGATGTCAGTATGGTATCGAAACAGACAAGAGAAGGCAGTCTTCTCCTGCAGGGGAGTTCCAGGGAACTTAAAAAAATAGCCGAGAGTATCAGTCGCGAGACGAGTCTGTTCGACCTTGGCGACCATACATGAAAGTCGGTGCGGAGTGATTCAGTTCGGCGCGGCTAAGTAAAAAAGCACGTCCCTCAGAGTTTTAGAGGGAACGTGCTTTTTTGTTTACCGATAATCTTGGAAAACAGCCTAGTTAAAGGCGCAAAGACAAGAAAACAATTTGTACTAATCTCTACTGCCCCCAAAAAATCGCAGCAGCATAAGAAACAGGTTGATGAAATCCAGATAGAGTCTCAAAGCCCCCATGATCGAGCCTTTGCGGATCGCCTCGTCGCCCTGGGCCATTATTCCTTGTTCGCCCATTTGTTTTATATTCTGTACGTCATAGGCGGTGAGTCCTGTGAAGATGAATACACCGATCAGTGATACCACCCAGTATAACCCGGAGCTTTGCAGAAAGATGTTGACGATGGAGGCGATGATGATGCCGATAAGCCCCATGAAGAGAAAGGAGCCCCAGCCGGAAAGATCCCGTTTCGTCACTAGTCCATAGACGGCCATTGCACCGAACATACCGGCGGTAATAAAGAAAGTTCCGGCAATCGATGCGCTTGTGTAAGCGAGAAACACAACGGACAGAGTAAGGCCATTGAGTATTGAATAACCGAGAAATAAACCGGAAGCGGTTGAAGCCTGTATCTTCTGAATTCGCGCGGACAGGTAAAAAACCAGGCCCAATTCACCGAGCATTAGAATAAAAAACATGGGACTGTGTATAATCGCCGCGCCAAGTGCGGTGTGGGCTGTAAAATAAGCCACAATCCCCGTAAGTCCCAGGCCAAGAGCCATCCAGTTAAATACCTTGGCAAGAAAAACAGTCGAGGCCTCCTGCCTGGCCTGAGTTAACGTCATCTGTTTTGCATTTTCATACATAATCTTTCCTCTCATTTAAAAACGAAGTAAACAGCATGGTGGTCAAAATATACCCTTACCTTAATCATTCGCTGGGAAGAAGGCAGTAGTATTCTGCATATTCTCTGGATATTTCTGTATCTGAGGGTATTTCTCCAGGCAACAAAACTCCCATGACAACTGTTAACCTAATCGGCAAAATCTTCCACGGTTTCGACAACTTGTTGTAGCGGATTTTATTTTTTATTATCGGAGTGATAGCAATCACTGGTTCGGTCCTGCAGAAAAATATCAGCGAACTTATTACGATCGGCGGTTTCAAACCACTTATATCCCTGCTCGCGGCAGGCAGGACATGCCTTGGTTGGGATATGCACAGCCAGGATGGGCTTTTGTCCGTTGGCTGCCGACTCTATTCGCAGAGCACCGCCGCAGTCGTCACAGATGCGGATAGTCTCATCCTGATGTTCATGGATGTTATCTGTATCATAGTAGATAAGGCGGGTCCGCTGATCCGGCCGGCTTCCGGATCGTGCCCTTTTTGTCAACAATTCCCGCTGGTCCCAGAGTTCCAGCACTTTTTCTCCAAGCTCGTGAATATATTCAGTAGTTTTTCTGCTCTGTCTGTATGTTTCAGCATCAAAGTCCGGTTCACGGAGATGGTCGTAGTCCAGCCCCGCCATGGCCAGGATAATACCGGTGTTGGTATAAGGCAGTGCGCCCTCAATGGAGTAACCGCCTTCAAGAACGGCGATATCGGCCTTGAGCAGAGTGGTCAGCTCCGCATAGCCTTGGGCGGAGATGTTCATATTGGTGATCGGGTCGGAATAATGATTGTCCTGTCCGGCCGAGTTGATGATCAGCTGGGGTTTGAAATCGGCCAGGATCGGCAAAACCATCTCCTTGATGGTATACAGATATCCTTCATCCGAAGTATAAGGAGGCAAGGGGATGTTGATGGTGGTGCCGATAGCGTTGGGGCCGCCCATCTCTTTCAGAAAGCCGGTACCTGGATAAAGGGTCCGGCCATCCTGATGAATGGAGATGAACAGGGTGTTGGGATCATGCCAGTAGATGTCCTGAGTGCCGTCGCCGTGGTGGCAGTCGGTATCGACAATGGCGATTCGCTCGACCCCATAGACCCTGCGCAGGTATTCAATCATGATAGCTTCAGTGTTGATGTTGCAGAAGCCGCGGGCGCCATGGACCACGCGGCATGCATGGTGTCCGGGGGGGCGCACCATGGCAAAACCACGGTCTATTGTGCCTTCCATCACGGCCATGCCGATGGTCTTGGCTCCGCCCGCACTGATGAAATGGGACTCCGTCATGATTGCCCAGGGGTCGGGGACACAGAAATGCACTCGTTGCACATCCCCTATCGTCACCAGGTCCGGTTTAAACTCGACAATACCGTCAATGTCCAGCAGTCCTTCTTCAAAAACCTGATCCTGGGTGTACAGTAACCGTTCTTCTCTTTCGGGATGGCTGGGAGAAATAGCCCAGTCAAAAGCCGGAAAGAAGACCAGACCTGTTTTGTTTCTGGCGTGTAACATAGTGCTGGTTCCTGAGGTTAGAGATTATCTGCTTTGACAAACCTGAATTTTCGGATGGCTAAGTAAAAAACTTCATATGCGAGGCGCGCAAATTTCCCCTCATTTAGGCATACTACAGTATGTCGTAATGATGGAAAATTTGCAGCAACGAAGCAGATGAAGAGTTTTTACGACGCCATCAGCTTTCATCAATAAGCCCGGGTTTAAGTTGCATTCGAACCCGTATATTTCTGCCGATGGTTTGAAAGCCTCGGATCATGTTAAACTGACTCTCTTCAAGAATTTCGGTTTCCAGATTTTCTTTGCTTGCACCCCTTCTCAAGGCCTTCTTACGCAGCAGCTCGTCAGTTAGATCGCGTGCATTTTCCAGATTGAAATTCGAGGAAATCTTCCGGTTGAAAGCTTCTCCCGGAGCCGTGACAATGCCCTGGGCGGTATCGGCGAACAAAGTGACCTCGCAGGTTGTGCGGGCCAGGGCGCAACCAATGGCATTGGCCACCTGATAATGGGGGACGACCTGGACTTCACCGTTGAACATAGACTGCAGTTGCTCGGCGAACTGCGGAGCCGGACCGCCGAGGATGAGCAGATGGTCGGGGCGTATCCGGCTTCCTTCCCAGAGTTCATGCACGGTATAGACCGGCTTGCTGTTGATGGTACTGATCATCTCCTCGGCGCCTTCTAAAATAGTACGACAGGCGGTTTCAAATATTACTTTTGCCGCCTGGTCAACTGTCAGGTTCAGGGCTTTTGCCACGGGTTCGAGACCGGCCTTGGCTCTGGATGCATCGCCGCTGCTGCCCTTGCCCAATACATAGAAGGCATCCGTGGGAGTTGGTTCCGGCCCGCCGTAAGCCATCGCCTTGCCGCTCCTGTCCGGACCTATGGTCAGCCTGCCTTCCACCACCCGGACTGTACTGTCGCCACCAATGCCGATGGACTGGGTCTGCAGGGCGCGAATCAGGGTTTTATAGTGAGAGACCTCAATACCGAGAGGAGCGAGCAGGGGAGCTTTGTCGATTAATACCGCCATGTCGGTGGTCGTTCCGCCGATATCCAGCACCAGGCAGGTGCCCTCGACGGGAGCGGAAGAGATTGCGCCCATGACACTCGCCGACGGCCCCGATAATATGGTCTGGGCCGGGTGATCTACCGATGATTCGATATTCATGTTGCCGCCGTCCGGTCTAAGAATGTGGATGGGCATGGTCAGACCTTTTTCGGCCAGAGATTCCTGGACTGCCTTGAAAAATTTCTTATGCACTGGGTAGACGGCGCAGTTCAGATAGGTAGTGGCGATGCGGCGGGGAAAATTGAGATTTCCGGAAAAACGGTGTCCCATGAAGACCTGCTCCACATAAGGTTGCAGCAGCGCCGCCATCTTTTCCTCCTGCTCCGAATTGCGTACGGAAAATTTTGAAACTACACCGGCATAGCGGATCTCGCGGCGTTTCAGTTCCATGCCGATGGCTTGCACCTGTTTGTCGTCAATAGGTTGTATTTCCCGGCCGCGATGATCCTGGGCTCCATCCACGACATAATAGGAGGAGTTGGTGCGAAAATGGCGGGGGTCGATACCCGGTCCGCCGGCCACGACTATGCCGACATCCGGGAGCTTTTGTTGGGCAATAAGGTTGGTGGCCAGTGTTGTACTGAGTACCGCCCGTTGAATAGATTTCGGATCGATGCCTTCGATAACACCATCGAGACCGGCAAGCATGGTATGAAAAAGATTGTCGGGATCGGTTGGAATCTTGATCTCACGAACAAGTTGTTTGCCGTCCAGAAGAATTACGTCGGTATGGGTACCGCCTACATCGAGTCCAATGATCATCCTGTAACTCTCCCTGGTTTTACAGCATTCCTGATGATACGAATCTATGTCACGCCGACTCGGGGACCGGATAAGTTTGCCCGGGTATGATCCTTGAAAGATCCAGACAATATGATTACAAAACCGCCGGAAGTCCTTCAAGGATTATTTATTTAATTTCTTTGAAAGATAGTATCCCCCCTGTAAGTGTAACCGTTCACCGGGAACAGCGAAATGCTCGCATACTCCCAGACCTGTAAATGTTTACCTGTAAGTAAGATTATATCCAGATACATATTTCAAAAGAATCCTGTGCCTGAATCCAAAAAATAATCAGGTAAAATCGGCGCTTAAATAAATGCTCATACATGAAGGCGACATTTCCCTTGACATTGTCAGAAAAGAAATTTTATAAGTATTGGATAAAGCGAAAGAAAATATAAAAAGTTGAAATTTGCACAAAGACTGCACAAAGGCAACGTATTTTTGGAAAAAATTTGCCGTTTTTCGCCGGGTATGTGTGATAAATGACGGCAGCAAAACAACAACGTATAGTTCTCTGTTGCCGATATTATCAGCATCTAAAAACCTCAAATCATTCCCGATAGTTATTCACGGAGTCACCTCATGAAATTTCAATTTTTCGTTGTAACACTGTTGGTACTCTTCAGCGTTGGTTCCGCGCACGCAAATGATTTCAGGATTAAATCAAAAAACGAATTTCCTCCGTTAAGTCATTATAAAGATGTAGAAGCCTTCGAGAAACATAATCAGGAATATATCCGGACCTGCCTGGAATACACCGGAGGAGGCTCGGGGAGCATCCCATGTCTGATCAACTATGAACTGTGGGATAGGGAATTAAATATTTATTATAAAGAACTCTCGGGCAAACTGGATGAAGCCGGGAAAAATGCACTCAAGCAATCCCAGATAGCCTGGCTGAAGGAACGAGATCTAAGTTTCAGGTTTAACGCTTTCTTACTTAATAGAGCTTATAAAGATAAAAAAGGTACCATGTATTCGCTGATGCGTGCAGGCGATGCCGATAAATTGATGGTCCCTCTCGTAAGACAGCGCGCTTTATATTTAAAAAATGCCTCCCACATTCTGGATAATCCATAATTGCAGCCCTAAATAAAGGATTACGGCATGACTTCTTTCCGCTGGTCCACACCGAAAGACCGTATAACTCGGATCTGTAACCATTTCTATTCATGTTAATTTCGGAAATATAATCGGCTTCTATTTATGTGCACTTTTTTTCTTTGCAGATATCGTTTTCTGAACTGCGTCATCTTTTTCCTTCTCCTGCTTTTTATAGACAGACCTGATTCCTGCTTGGCAATTAAATCGGATACATCCGGCAATGAAACTGAAACACTCTCTTACCTCAAGAGTCTGTCAATAGAAGAACTCCTGCAGACACGCATAACATCCGTTTCGAAAAAATCCGAACATCTCTTTTCCGCGGCAGCAGCTATAACAGTCATCACTCAGGAGGACATTGAGAGAGCCGGTATCAATTCCATCCCTGAAGCCTTGCGTCTGGTGCCGGGGCTGCAGGTAGCCCGGATCGACAGCTCACACTACGCCGTCAGTGCCAGAGGTTTCAATGATTATTTCGCCAACAAACTGCTCGTGCTCATTGACGGCAGGTCCACCTATTCTCCGCTATTTTCCGGAGTCTATTGGAATGCCCAGGATCTTCTCATAGAAGATATCGAACGAATTGAAGTAATCCGTGGTCCCGGTGCAACCGTTTGGGGTGCCAACGCCGTAAACGGGGTTATCAATATTATTACCAAAAATAGTGAAGAGACGCAGGGAGGTCTTGTTTCCACAGTGGTCGGTGACCAAATACAACCCATGATTTCAACACGTTACGGGGGACGAATCGACGAGGGCACGACGTATCGTCTGTTTGCCAAGGGATTTGAACGAGCCGGCTTCGATAATCCCGGCGGCAATGAGGCGAATGACGGTTGGGAGTCTCTCCGGGCAGGGTTTCGATTGGATCGGGATCAAACCGACAGCGATGCCGTCAGTGTTCAGGCGGAAATCTATCAAGGGTCGGCCGATGCCGTTATCGGCATCTACGATCTGTCCACTGAGCCGATTTCCAGTGTACTTCGGGGGACCGAAGATTATGGAGGCGGCCATGTCATGACGAACTGGCGGCATCGTCTCTCCGCTGCTTCCGACATCACTTTTCAGATGTACTACGATCACACACTCCGCGATCAGATTGTCGTCAAGGAGGTTCGCGATACCATCGACCTGGAATTGAAAAATCACTGGGATCCGGCAGGAGTTCATGACATCGTCTGGGGTGCGGGCTACAGGTGGACAAAGGACCATATCGACGATACCGTTTATATCTCCTTTGACCCGGATAATCGGAGCGATGAGCTCTGGAGTACCTTTGTTCAGGATGATATCAACATTATCGACGACACGGCCTGGATAACTCTCGGCTCCAAATTCGAATACAATGATTATTCAGGTTTTGAAATTCAGCCAAGCGCTCGTTTTCGTTTCCAGCCGACACCACAACAGATTATATGGGCCGCGGTATCCAGGGCGGTTCGAACACCGTCACGATCGGAGCGGGATTTTGAAAGTAATCTCATTAAAAAAATAGAGGGCACGAATTATTTCGTTACGGCGCGCCTTGATGGCAATCCGGAATTTGATTCGGAAGAGCTGATAGCTTATGAATTAGGCTATCGCCGGCAGATCAGCAAGAGAGTATCGATGGATCTCGCAACCTATTATAACGATTATGATGAGCTTCGTGGAGCACGGCAAAATCAACTTTTTTTCGATCCAGCATCATCACCTCCCATGCCTGTTATTCCCTTTGTGTTCGAAAACGACATAGAAGGCAGCGCCTATGGATTTGAACTGCAGGGAACCTGGCAGGCAGCAAAAAATCTTCGTTTTATCGCGGCATATAGCTGGATAAAGCTCGATTTGCAATACAAGGAGCCCGAGCGGAGGGATGAAAAAATTGTCGAGATGTATTTGACTCCTCGGCACCAATTTCAGCTCCGATCCTCTCTTGACCTGCCGAATAACCTGAATTTTGATATGGAGTTATATTACGTCAGTGGTCTGAACAGCAGTGAGATGAGTTCCTATATTAGACCAGGAGTCAGTGATATCGATTCTTATCTGCGGCTCGATCTGAAGCTTGGCTGGCAAGCGCTTGAGAATTTAAAAATACACTTCGGCATAGAGAACCTCTTGGACTCAAGCCATAAAGAATTTCCCGACACCTCGCAAATCATTGCCTCCGAAGTCCCCAGACAATACTGGGTAAAAGCAATATGCACATTTTAGCCTCCTGGGGAATTGGATATATATGCAGGTTGCTCCTCCAGCCCATTTCGGCGTTGCACATAGCCTGTTGTAATTCACTGCCGGACATGAACCTGACGTTACCTGAACTGACGAGAAATGCGGGCTACTCGAGGCATGGACTTCCATGAAAAAGCGCGGATTCCTGCTGGTCATCATGCTCATCCTGCTTTCAGGCGGAAAGACTTCGCCGTGTGCACAGGAAGTGGGGGAATACCACCTCAAGGCGGTTTTTCTGCTCAACCTCACCCATTTTGTCAATTGGCCCGCAAGGGCCATAGAAACTGATGAGCCTTTTGTTATCGGCATATATGGTCCAGATCCTTTCGGCTCCATTCTCGATCGGGTCATAAGCGGCGAAAAAATTCATTCCCGCACCATTACAATTAAACGCTATTCCCAGCTCAGTGAGCTTGCCTTGAGCCCTTGCGACCTTCTCTTCATTGACTCAAGCAAATTGCCGGAATGGGAACAGCTCAGCCGATACCTGGCCGGCTCTCCGATCTTGACTGTCGCGGACAGCATTGGTTTTCCTCAACAAGGCGGGATGGTCAATCTTCTGAAAAAAGGGCAAACAATTCAGATACAGGTCAATCATGATGCCGTTTTAAAATCAGGACTTACCATGAGTGCCAAGCTCCTTAATCTCGCGCACATTGTAAAATAATATCTGATTACGGATGAGACTCAGCTGCTCTTTCCGTCATTCCCGCGTAGGCGGGAATCCAGTGATCATGCGAGTGAATGGATCCCCGCCTACGCGGGGATGGCGACCGTGCTGAATTTTCTTTTTTGTTATCAATAACTTGTGTCTATGCCCACAGATTTGACTGAGTTTTATACATAATCAGGAAATAATATGGATATCGGAAAAACGCTTTTCAGCTACCATGACTGGCCCATTAAACGAAAGTTATCGGGTATCGTCATTCTTATATCAGGGTTGCTCATCTCTTGCATGGCTGTTGCTGTAACTGTTGAAAAATACTACAGCTTTGAGACAAAGCTGATAAAAAATACCAGCGTTCTCGCGGAAATCGTCGGTGCCAACAGTACCGCCGCCCTGATCTTCAGAGATACTGGAACCGCCTCCGAGATACTTGCCGCCCTGCGTGCCGAAAAGGACATTATCGCCGCGAATCTTTACGATAGCAAAGGGACGATATTCACTTCATATTTTAATAAAGAATTTTATGAACATAACAGTATACCACCACCGGTTTTCGATCTTGATCTGGATACAACCGACTTTTTCCCACAATTCCGCGGCCATTACTTTGATATTACCCAACCGGTCTCACTGGATGAGAAAATCATCGGCTACATAGTTGTTCGCACCGACCTGACCGATCTTCTTGACAATATTCAGCTTTTTGTTGCTATCATCTCCTGTTTCGGTTTTATGCTTTTTGCACTCGGGCTGCTGATCTGCTCACGTCTCAACCGGACTATCCTCGATCCTGTCACCAAACTGGTCGACAGCATGCAGGAAGTACAGCACACCCAGGATTTCGCTATTCGAATGGTGAAGCCGCATAACGATGAGATAGGTGTGTTGATTGACGGCTTCAACTCAATGCTTGCTCAGATGGGTAAGCGCGATGCGGAACTTGCCAGGCATCAGAACCACCTCGAGCAGCTTGTCGATACACGTACCAGGGAACTGAAGACCGCCAACAAACTCTTGCTCGAAGAAATCGAGGAACGCCGGGAGGCCCAAGCAAGACTTATCCATGCCCAGAAAATGGAGGCCATTGGTACCCTTGCGGGTGGAGTCGCGCACGATCTCAACAATATCCTCTCCGGTATTGTCAGCTATCCCGACCTGTTGCTTCTAGACCTGCCCGAAGATTCAAAACTGCGGCACCCGATCTCAATCATCAGTTCCTCCGGAAAGAAAGCAGCGGCCATCGTCCAGGATTTGCTGACTCTTGCCCGCAGAGGAGTCAAGGTCTCGGAACAGGTCGATCTTTGCCGGATCGTTGCCGATTATCTGACAAGTCCGGAACATCTTGAATTGACCCGAAATCACCCGGAGGTTGAAATTGTCTTCAAAAAAAATGACAGGGTGTGCATTATGAACGGATCTCCCGTTCATCTTTCTAAAACCGTCATGAATCTCATTTCGAATGCAGCCGAGGCAATTTCGGATAAAGGGATCGTCGAGATTCGCCTCGAAGAGGTGTACCTTAATTCTCAACCCGTGGATTTCCTGCATTGGCGCAAGGGGGCCTACATCAAGTTGACCGTCGCCGACACTGGAAGCGGCATACCTGAACAATATCTCGGCAGAATTTTTGAACCCTTTTATACCAGAAAGGTTATGGGACGCCGTAGTGGAACGGGACTCGGCATGGCCGTGGTGTGGGGGACGGTCACGGATCACAAAGGCTGCATCACCGTGACCAGTAAGGAGGGGAGTGGGACGATTTTTCAACTGCTCTTTCCCGCCTGCGAACCGCGGAACCTGCCACCGCTTCAGTCCGGTCGGACGGAGGAACCCTTTCAGGGGGATGGCCAGACAGTGCTCGTCGTTGATGATTCGGAAGACCAGCGGCAGATTGCTTCCGATATCCTGAGGCGTCTTGGCTATACAGCAACGACGGTCAACAGCGGCGAGGCGGCGATCGACTATCTCAGGCATACCGTGTTCGACCTCGTGCTTCTTGATATGCTCATGCCGCCGGGCATCGATGGCTTGGAAACCTTCAGGCGGATACGCGAAATTCGTCCGGACCAGAAAGCCATAATAGCCAGCGGTTACTCTCATTCCGACCGAGTTGAGAAAGCTATGAGCATCGGTATCTCGGAGTTTGTGGTGAAACCTTATTCAGTCAAGCGCTTAGGACAGGCGGTACATTCAACCCTGGTAATGGTACTGTCGGACAATTAGACCATCCAGTGCTGGTCGTTTTCTCTAGGAGGCTGTCCGGGAATGCCCTTTTTCCTGAACTGGAACAGCAAAGCCCCCTCGGGGTATCAATAAACTCCGAGGGGGGCAGGAAAAGAATCAAGATTTTTTAATCAATTTCATACAGATTAAACAAGAGGCGCCTGAACAATACCGGTCCCCACATCTTCTTCCTCAACGCCGGCTGTCAGTGAAGCAAGTGTTCCACTGGCCAGGAGGCGCACCAGCAATGCCTGACTTTCAACCCTGCCGGTCATTTCCAGCTGCCGCTGCGCCCACAGGACCGCCACACCGGCAACATGGGGGGTAGCCATGCTGGTGCCGCTCATCGATCGCAATCCTCCCCCTGGAAAAGCGGAGATGATATTGACTCCCGGCGCCGCAATATCCACCTGATTATTGGAGAAAAAGGCTACCGCCAGTCCGCTGTTCGTTTCCTGAAGCGCTCCGACCGAGACTATGCCTGTACCTGCCGCCGGTGGCGCGACGGCAATTTCATATTCCGGCCGCTTGCTTTCATTGCCTGACGCGGCAACGATTATCGTCCCTTGTCCGAATGAACCGTGCATCTGTACGTAGCTGGCCAGTTCGGTGAAGAGGTTGACGTTGGCCCGATAGGCTTCCAAGGCAAGGGAGGTGGCCGGATTGATGTCATAGCCTCCCTGATTGACCAGGGAATCGACATACCCCGGAAAATCTATACCTAATGACATGGAAATCACATTGGCGCCTCCATCTACCGCCCACTCGATGGCGTGGGCGATGGTGGCCGAGGTACCGCCTCCGGCGCCCAAAACTTTGCCGATCAGGGCCCGTCTGATGTTCCGGGCTATGCCGATCCGGGTACCGCTGACATCCCCGCCAAAGATGGTGCCGGCACAATGGGTGCCATGACCATGCTGGTCGTTGTCGCTTTCGGTGGTAAAGTTATTTTGAACTAGTTCGCAGTGGGCGAAGGCCGGATGACTGGGATCAATGCCGGTATCAAGGACAGCTACGGTGATTCCGCTGCCGTCGAAGGGAGAATCCGTCGCTTTCACACTCTTCAATCCCCAGAGCGTACCGGCATCTGAGGGGCCGATGGCCACTGAATCCACCGGTTTGACCAACTGTATCGGCATAGGCGGTGCTACGGCTCGAATTTCAGGATCACGACGTAAATCGGACCGCTCAGCCTTGGTCAGCTCCGCCTCCTCAAGGATTATGGCTTCAGGAGGTGCCGTGGCCATGGGGCCTCCAACACCCCGCATCCCTGCACGGGGACCAAGATTATCAAAGGTAGGAGACGCCAGTCTCTTGTTGCGCAGTATGATAAAATTTTCTGTATTCATGGCATGATACTCCTCTATCTAGAGAAAGTTATCCGCATAGACGGATAACAGTTTTCCTGCAGACAACGAGTATTGCTTTTCCGCAGGGTAGCTAAACCCTAAACTTTTTGGCAGCCCTGACAGTGAAGCTGGAATACGTGAAAAACTCTTTTGGTTTTAGGTCTTCGGCAGCTTGTTCTTTAAAGAATTCCCCGTAGAACCTGAATAAATCTGATGTCTGCCCCTGATTTTTATTTTAAAGGGCAGCAAATTGAAAAGAACCACAAGACGATTGTGTGCACCATATACCCTTCGGTCAATGGGAAAAGCCGACTTTTTAGCTGGATTTTTACACCTTGAACAAAAAGTCGGCAAAAGGAGGTGGATATACTGCATCAATGTTCATAGGCGTTCAGTCAATCAAGGCCAAGAGGTCCGGCCCAAGATAGGTCCGTTCATTTTCTCCCAGGATGCCAAGCGAAAGGCAGATCAGTGTCCAGAAATGGACGACGCCGTAGTCGCCACCGTAGTGATGTCCGATATCCTCCATCTGCGAATGACAGTTATGGCAGGGGGTGAGCACATAGGCGGCACCGGTTGCGGCGATCTGATCGAATTTCCGTTTGCCGTAGGTCCGTCGATGGGCGGTCATGCCCGCCTGCAGAAATCCCCCACCTCCGCCGCAGCAATAATTGGCGCTGCGGTTTGGTTGCATATCGATGAAATTCTTTTCACCCACCAGGCTTTTCACCACAAAGCGCATATCCTCGGCGATGGATTCCCCATAAGCTTTCCGGACAATCATACACGGATCCTGCACGGTGAATTTAATGCCTTGTGTATTCCAATCGGAATTGACCGGTAATTTTCCTTCCCGAATCCATTCGGCATAATAGGTAATGAGACTCTCGAGTTTAAAGTCGGCCTCCATACCGAATCGGTTCAGGGCGTTCCACATGGTGTAGTAACTGTGGCCGCATTCGGTGTTCAACCAGACCCGGCAGCCCAGTTCGTTGACAGCCTCGACCCGTTTTTTGATGACTTCGTACCAGGCTTCTTCGTCGCCTGAAAACATGCAGAAATTTTCCGCCGCCCAGCCCTTGGAGGAATAAGTCCAGTCGGCGCCGACGAGATCGAGGATCTTCCATAGCGGGACCATCTCGTCCGGTTCGCTCATCGGCTCGCGGGAATTCTGGTTAACAAAGAAGAAAGCACCTTTTTTATCCATCGGAGCCTGCAAATTCTGAAAGGCTGGTTGGTTTTGCCGAACCTCTTCCAGCACATCCTGGACGACGAAGATAAAGTCATCGGGCGGCAGGCCCATGGCGCTGGTCGAATCGGTGGAACGAATGAGCTGACAGGAACGGACTATACCGGAAGGTTTCTTCTCCTGAGGCCAGTTGCCCCGGGCCAGGAAGACGAGCTGGGAAATGTCGATATTCATCGGGCAGACGTGTTGGCATCGCTTGCACTGGGTGCAGCACCAAACCCACGGAGTGGTGGACAACTCCTCATCCATACCGAGCATGGCCATGCGGATAAATTTTCTCGGATCCATGTTTTCAATCCCCGAGGCGGGACATCCCGACGAGCAGAGACCGCAGGTTAGACAAGCCTCAAAACTTGCGCCTTCCGGCAGCAGTTCCATGGCTTTTTCCTTGAAATTGATGGTGGGTATTTTTTTGTTCGACATGCGATTTTTCCTCGTGCGGCCTAGAGAGCTGAAGTGGATAAGTATTTTTCAGCAGCTTCCACCGCTTTATAGGCCGTGGCTATGGCTATACCCGCTCCGCACCGGCCACGAATCCAGTCCTGATGGGCGAGAATGATTCCCGCGGCAAAAAGGCCTTCATTGTACGGTTTGCCGTTTTCGGCAAGAGGCCTGTAGACGGCATCAACTTCGATTCCGGCTTTGTGGATCTCATGCCCCTTGCGGTCCGTATAGCCTTCCCGATACCAATCCGTTCGGGACCCTGGCTGACTAACCGGCAAATCAAGCAGTGATTCGGTGATGCCTGAGATATGCGCCTCCAGGCCGCCGCTTAAAAAGCGACCTGTTGCCAGGATAACAGCCTTGGAATGAATGGTGATAGGGCCGTAATTATCCCTTAAATCCAGTAGCGCACCATTTATATCAAATCCGAGGGAGGTAACCTTCTGCTGGGGAATGAGGGTGAGACCTTTTTGCGGCAACACCTGCTCGAACATCTCCCGCAGGCGAATTCCCGGAACCGAAGGCGGCATGGTCGGAATCTCAAAGATCTGCAGCCCCGTGAGTTGTTCAAGTTCGTTCTTGACCAGGTCCGGCCTGTGCATCCCGAGAATGGCGGGAAGACCTATAATTTTCTTTTCACCGGCCGCTTCTTTTAAAAGTTCGGCAAATTTTGTCCGGGTTGCGGGAACTTCCAGTGCACGGGCCATGACCTCGGGATAAATTTCGCCTGAAACCATATCCGGAAAGGTAACTCGTGCCGAGCTAAGACCAGGCCATTTATCCTGAAGATTAGCTACCACCTGCCGGGCGCTGAAGCCTTTCAGCCCTTTGAAATCAATGATCATACAAGGAGCTTTGTCGGAAAAAGCCTTAGGTCCTGACGCCATAGTGGCAGGGACGCAGAGGGTTTTCTTCAAGGTACCGACGGGAGTAAGCACGGAGATATTGGTGTCTTGCGGTGAGGTGTAGGCGATGCCGGACTCTGCCGGAAAAGCGATGAACTGCTCGAAAGCTTCCCGAATGTCAGCCGCATTAATCCGGCTGAGCGGATGATTGGGCTGGGATTTTTTTAACTGCTCCAGAGACTCCCAGGGGTTGTCAATGACACACGACGAATCCTCGCTGAATCCGAGCAGATCCAGATAGCCGGTAGTATAGGCCACGGCTCCGGTGTTGCCGACCTGCGCGGTGTTGATTTTTCGATTCAAAGCAAAGATGGATGCGGCAAAGCCGGCGATACCTGAGCCGATAACAGCCAGGTCGGTCTCAAAATGGCGGCTTTCTTCAATCATGAATGTCTCCGCATTGTGGCAATTTCCTCTGGATTCACCTCATTGTCGAGGTCGTCGAGGGTGTCGAGGCCAAGCAATCCGCAATGGAGCGCTTCGGCCAGTTCCATTTGTGCCGCCTGCTGCCCCCAGATGACCGTGCGCATGCCCTTGAATCGTTCGTTAAAAAAATTACGCATATGCAGAAGGCCGGTTTTATCCCGGTAGTAGCCGCGATCATAGAGATAGGAGGCGATGCGGATGCCGCAGAACGATCCCTGGCAAGGACCTTTGCCGGCACGGGACCTGAGGGCAATTGCCTCAAGGGTCATCTCTTCTTCCGCCCCCGGAGCGCATTTGACTATTTCATCGATTGCCGATTGCGGAACCATCTCGCACTCGCAGAGAATCATATCGTCTGGATTATCGGCTTTATACCAGTAGCGGGGTGCAGCTCCAGGTTCTGTCCACCTGCAGGCTTCGGAGTCCGGCAGGGGAACGCTGCCTGTTTTGCATGCTTCGGTGTTGCCCAGCCTCCTGGCGACCAGGTCTGAAGTCTTCTCGGCCATCAGCCGGAAGGTGGTGAGCTTTCCTCCGGTTATGGTGCAGAAATTGGTCAATCCCTGGGAGGTGTGGTCAAGAAGGGCAAAACCCCGGGTCGCCTCACGCCCATTCTGGCTTTCAGCAGCTTGCAGAAGCGGCCGGACTCGGGAAAACGCCCTGATATAGCGGGCGGTGGCCAGGGCCGGAACCATGGCAGCACCTTCGGTCACATTACGATCGATCTCTGCAACCGTCGGGATAACGGTTTCCAGGTTTTCGGTACTCACGGAAGTGGTTCCAAGCACCGATACCGTTCCGCCGGGAACAAGAATATCGCCATCGGCGGGTGGGCGAAGGCGGTTGATGACATGGCCGGTCATCCTGTCGTGGCTGATAAGCAGGGTGCCCTTGGAATAGAGCAGGCTGACATCGGTGCAGCCGGCCAACCCGGCGATATTCATGGCCCATGCACCACCGGCATTGACATATTGTTTTGCCTGGATACGCAAGATGGATTTTTTGCGGTTGTCCCGGCAGATTGCAGCCATGATCGTGTCGTCTGCAATTTCAAACTTGATAATTTCGGTATGGGGCCGATAAATGCTTTCCGTTAACATCCGGGCATGCGCCACGTTTTCAAGAGCCAGTCGAAATGGATCGATGGTTGCGTCGGGCACGCGGTAAGCCTTGGACAGCTTCTCGGATAGCAGTGGTTCGAGTCTTCTGGCTTCAAGCGGACTGATTTCTTGGCAATCAATACCTGCCGCATCGCATAACTCCGGGAATTTCTCGGCAAAACGGGGATCGTCACCCTCCACGGCAACAAAGAGTCCACCGGTTGCCTCAATGCATTGCGGCGCCAGGCGTTTGAGGATCTCGTTTTCCTGCCTGCATTCAATTGCCGAATGGAGATCGTTTGAGACATAACGGGCGCCGGAATGCAGGAGGCCGTGGTTGCCGCCCGAAGCACCGGCACAGAGATCTCGCTTATCGATCAGGAGGGTATGTAGCCCCCGCAGAGCGAGATCTCGCACAATACCTGCGCCTGTTACTCCGCCGCCGATGACTAGTACGTCGGTTTCGATGGTAGTTGCACCCGCTCCTGAAAGCTGGTGCTGGATAGTTGGCGTCATGATCCGGTTCCTCGCCATGGAAAAGTTTTACCGGTTCTTGGTGGTCTTCTCTGTAAATGTCTGAAGCATGTAACCGGAATAATCATCTTGATGTTGTAAACTTGTTTGCATATTTGTTCAAGTGAAATCAATAAAAGTTTCAAACGAAATAAAATAACAGAATATATGAAAGTAACCACCCGTACCAGGTCTGATGCCCCAGATGAAAAACAATCGAGAGCGCAAAGAAGGAAAGGATATTGACCAGCTGGGCATGACCGGGTACCAAAGAAAAGCGGGGATACCCGATAAGAGTGATTTATTTTGGTAACTTCACCTTCACCGAGAATAGCAAAATGCGTGCATAACTGCTGACTTGTAAACGTTCAGCAGTGCTCCAGAGGTGCACAAGCAGGCGGACGGGCTATAGTTAGCTTATGCACGGCTGCCTGATCATGCGCATATGGAGTGCTGATGAACGGTTACTTATTTGGTCAAAGTGCGCCGCACGGCATCCTGCCAACCTTTATATTTTCTGATTCGGATGTCTTCGTCAAGAGTCGGAGTAAAACGTCTATCCCGCTTCCAGGAAGTGCTGAACTGCTCGGGTGGCGGGAAAAGTCCTATGTGCAGGCCGGCAAGGTAGGCGGCACCAAGAGCGGTGGTTTCCAGAATCACCGGTCGATCTACCGGCGCATCGAGGATATCGGCCAGAAACTGCATGGTATAGTTGGAGGCAACCATGCCGCCATCTACCCGTAAAACGGTTTCCCCCATACTTTGCCAGTCGCCGCGCATGGCGTCAAGCAGGTCGCGGGTCTGAAAACAGACCGATTCCAAAGCGGCTTTGGAGAGTTCAGCAGGACCTGTGGCCCTGGTAATTCCGAAAATCGCACCGCGAGCCTCCCCATCCCAGTGGGGGGCGCCAAGGCCGGTAAAGGCCGGAACCAGATAGACATCCTGATTAATGTCGGCCTGGCGGGCGAGTTTTCCTGTTTCCGAGGCGGACTCGATCAAGCCCATGGCGTCACGCATCCATTGCACAGCCGCCCCGGCAACAAAGATCGAACCTTCCAGGGCGTAGGTATTCTTGCCGTTTAACCGATAGCCGATGGTTGTCAGCAGCCTGTTCTTCGACCTTACGGCCTGCTCCCCGGTATTGAGCACGACGAAACAGCCGGTGCCGTAAGTGGATTTAATCATGCCGGGTTGAAAACAGGCCTGGCCCACCAGAGCCGCCTGCTGGTCTCCGGCGATCCCGCCTATGGGAAGAGCCGCACCAAGAAGTGACGGCTCGGTCGTGCCGAAGTCCGCGGAGCAATCCTTGACCATCGGGAGAAGAGATGACGGAATATAAAGCAGTTCCAGTATTTCTTTATCCCAGCAGTTCTCATGGATATTGTACAGCATGGTACGCGAGGCGTTGGTGGCATCGGTGCTATGCTCCTTGCCGCCGGTCAGATGCCAGAGCAGGAAGGTATCAACGGTACCAAAAAGGAGCCTGTTGGCTTCGGCCCTCTCCCGTGCGCCCGCCACGTTGTCCAGAAGCCATTTGATTTTGGTGCCGGAAAAGTAGGAATCGAGCAGGAGGCCGGTCTTGGCGGTGATCATGGGATCATGACCCTCATCGCGTAACTGGTTGCAATACTCAGTTGTCCTCCTGTCCTGCCAGACTATAGCCTTGTGGATTGGCTTTCCTGTATCTTTATCCCAGAGTATGGTGGTTTCCCGCTGATTGGTGATACCGATTGCCGCGATGTCGGTTACTAAGAGGCCTGATTTTTCCAGGGCTTTTCGACAGACGGCAAGGGTTGAACTCCAAATTTCCTCGGGATCGTGCTCGACCCAGCCTGATTCAGGGAAAAACTGCTCGAATTCCTGCTGGGCGACAGCGATAATTTCGAGCTGATCATTAAAGATAATAGCTCTGCTGGAAGTGGTTCCCTGATCTATTGCGAGGATATGCGATGCCATGGCGAATCTCCTTTTCTAAAGATTCCGGACAATTAATTCAATTCTCCCTCTGCCGGATTTTGCGCAGAGGGAGCTTTTTCCCACAACCTATTTCTTGGCGGCCGCAGCCCAGCTTTTAACAAGCTCATCGTAGTCAACGGTGATACCTTTAGGTTTCTCGTTGGCTAGTTTTGGCTTGGGAGATCCCGGCAGGTTCAGCCAGTATGACGGATCCTGCTCTTTATTGAGCTTCGGTCCGCATTCGCCCTGGATACCGGCGCGTTCAATACGTGCCATGACCTTATCCTGCTGCATAGCTAGAGAATCCATGGCTTCCTGGGGGGATTTGTCGCCGGTTACCGCATCGGCCACATTCTGCCACCAGAGCTGGGCAAGTTTTGGATAATCGGGTACGTTGGTTCCGGTCGGGGTCCACTGGACGCGGGCAGGGCTGCGGTAAAATTCAACCAGACCGCCGAGTTTCGGTGCACGCTCGGTGAAAGAGGCATCCCATATATCACTCTCACGGATCGGAGTGAGACCGACATGGGTTTTCTTCAGACTGACAGTCTTGGAAATGACAAACTGGGCATACAGCCATGCTGCTTTGCGGCGATTAATCGGAGTGGATTTCATCAGGGTCCAGGAACCGCAATCCTGGTAGCCGAGCTTCATGCCTTCCGACCAGTAAGGACCGTGCGGGGACGGAGCCATACGCCATTTTGGGTTGCCCTGCTCATCAACAACGGGATTGCCGGGCTTGGCCATATCAGCGGTGAAAGCGGTGTACCAGAAAATTTGCTGCGCAATGTTTCCCTGGGATGGAACAGGACCGGCCTCGGAAAAGGTCATGCCGGCAGCCTCGGGCGGGGCATATTTTTTCAGCCAATCGATATACTTGGTCAGGGCATACACAGCGGCAGGAGCATTTGTTGCGCCACCGCGGGATACGGAAGAACCAACCGGCTGACAACCGTCAACCCGGATACCCCATTCGTCCACCGGCAGTCCGTTGGGAATACCTGCATCTCCGGTACCGGCCATCGACAGCCATGCATCGGTGAAACGCCAGCCGAGCGAAGGATCCTTCTTGCCGTAGTCCATATGGCCGTAAACACGTTTGCCGTCGATCTCCTTGACTTTATCGGTGAAGAATTCGGCGATATCTTCATAGGCGGACCAGTTGACAGGTACCCCCAGTTCATAACCGTACAATTCTTTAAATTTTGCCTTCAGGTCCGGTCGCGTGAACCAGTCATAGCGGAACCAATAGAGGTTGGCGAATTGCTGATCCGGGATCTGGTAGAGTTTGCCGTTCGGGGCGGTGGTAAAGGATTTACCGATGAAGTCATCGACATCGAGCATTGGATCGGTGACATCCTTGCCTTCTTTATTCATCCAGTCGGTAAGCGGCACAACCTGATTATAGCGGAAATGGGTGCCGATCAGATCGGAATCGTTGATATAGGCGTCATAGATATTTTTGTTCGACTGCATCTGGGTCTGCAGTTTTTCGATAACATCGCCCTCGCCGATCAGGTCGTGGGTAACGTTGATGCCGGTGATTTCAGTGAAAGCCTTGGCAAGGGTCTTTGATTCATATTCATGAGTGGTAAGCGTTTCCGAGACCACCTTGATATCCATCCCTTTGAATGGCTTGGCCGCCTTGATGAACCATGCCATCTCCTTCATCTGGTCGGCTTTGGAAAGGGTTGACGGTTGGAATTCACTATCCACCCATTTTTTTGCTTCATCCATCCCTGCCTGGACGCCGGCAGCTCCTGCCAGTAGAGCGACCATGGCTGTTGCTGTTACAAGCTTTTTAATCATCGTTTTCTCCTCTATTGTTTTGTGATTTTCCTGCCACTCCGATCCTGTGACAGAACGAAACAACGGTACAACTCACTCATGTCCGTCCGGAAACGGTCTTTTTCCGGACAACCCTTGCTACACCAACCTGAAAACGCAAAATGCATAGAAGAAGGCAATAACCAGTGCCCACCAGAGCGCAAGACCGGGAAACAGAGCCAACCAGATGATATGTATAAAGGCCGAACCGAGCAGGGAAACAAAAAGACGGTCCCCCCTGGTGGTTTCGAAGCGTAGGATGCCAACCCGCGGCGCGCCACCTGGACTTTTCATCTCCCAAATGGTCATGATGACCAGCAGGCAGAAAATGACGATAAAAAAGGCCGCGGTTGGTTTAGTCCAGGCCATCCAGTTAAGATTCATGATTCCTTCCTCTGTTGTCCCCGATATGGCATGTAGGTCGGGGTTTTTCAAGATATTGAAATTATGTCTATTTCACTCTTCCCGTAGAATGGGGAGAGATAAGTTTTGTGGTGAAGATATTTCTAAACAGTGGAAAGTAGTTCTATCACTAACCCCGCACACAGCAGCGGGATAAGTTCCGTGACGAAATTCTTTCTAAACAGCAGAAAGAATTTCTACTCCACTAGCCCCGCAACTGCATCGGGATAAGTTTCGTAACGAAAATCTTTCCAAACAACGGAAAGATTTTCTACTTCACTAAACACGTCCAAGGGCAAAACCCTTGGCAATATGATTACGCACAAACCAGATAACCAGTGCTCCCGGCAAAATGGTCAGAACTCCCGCCGCGGCCAGCACCCCCCAGTCAAGACCCGAAGCGGAAACGGTACGGGTCATGATAGCCGAAATCGGTTTGGCGTTAACCGCTGTAAGTGTCCTGGCCAGCAGCAGTTCCACCCAGGAAAACATGAAGCAGAAAAAAGCCGTTACCCCGATACCGGAAGCGATATTAGGGATGAAAATTTTCACAAAGAAGCGCGGCCAGGAGTAGCCATCGACAAAGGCGGTCTCGTCGATCTCCTTGGGAATGCCGGACATGAAACCTTCGAGTATCCAGACGGCCAGCGGCAGATTGAACAGGCAATGGGCAATGGCCACGGCGATATGGGTGTCAAAGAGACCAATCGATGAATAAAGCTGAAAGAACGGCAGGGCGAAGACCGCAGGCGGTGCCATGCGATTGGTCAGCAGCCAGAAGAACAGGTGTTTGTCGCCAACGAAGGTGTACCTGGAAAAGGCATAGGCAGCAGGCAGCGCGAAGGTGACCGAGATGACCACGTTGATGGAAACGTAGATCATTGAATTGATATAACCTGAATACCAGGAGGGATCGGTGAAGATGACCCGGTAATTGGCAAATGTCAGGTTTTGCGGCCAGAGACTGAAGATCGACAGAATCTCTTCGTTGGTCTTCAGGCTCATATTGACCAGCCAGTAGATCGGCAACAGCAGGAAAATAATATAGATGGCGGGAATAAGCCATTTTAAGCGCATATCAGGCACCTCCATTGTAATCGTTAAGCGAGAATAGCAAAATGCTCATATAACTTCAGACCTGTAAACGTTCAACAGTGCTCCATATGCGCACAAGCAGGCCGACGGGCTATAGTTGGCTATGCACAGCGGTCTGATCGTGCGCATATAGTGTGCTGGTGAATGGTTACCCTCCATTTGAACTTTCTTCGCCTATATTGCTCATCACCGTATAGAAAACGTAACTGAGCAGGAGAATTACCAGAAAATAAACCAGGGACATGGCGGCCGCGGGGCCGAGATCGAACTGACCGATAGCCATCTTCACCAGATCGATGGACATGAAAGTTGTCGAATTACCGGGGCCGCCGCCGGTGATGACAAAGGGTTCGGTGTAGATCATGAAGCTGTCCATAAAACGGAGCAGGACGGCAATCAAGAGTACCCGCTGCATCTTCGGCAGTTGGATATATCTGAACACCGAAAATCGCGAGGCACCATCGATCTTGGCCGCCTGATAATAGGCGTCGGGGATGGAGCAGAGCCCGGCATAGGCGAGCAGAACTACCAGGCTGGTCCAGTGCCAGACATCCATGACAATAACGGTGAGCCAGGCGGCAATCGGTTCCTGGGTATAGTTGTAGTCAATACCAAGAGAGGACAGGCTATGGCCGAGCAGGCCGATATCCACCCTGCCGAAGATCTGCCAGATGGTGCCGACTACATTCCAGGGGATGAGCAGAGGCAGAGCCATGGTGATCAGACAGACGGGCACGCCCCAGCCCTTTTTCGGCATAGCCAGGGCGATGACGATCCCGAGCGGAATCTCGATTGCCAGGATGATGCTGGAAAAGAGCAATTGCCTGAGAAAGGCTGCATGGAAGCGTTCCGAATGAACCAAATCCCGGAACCAGTCCATCCCCACCCAGAAAAACTGGTTGCTGCCGAAGGTATCCTGAACCGAGTAGTTGACCACGGTCATCAGGGGAATGACGGCACTAAAGGCTACCACCAGAAAAACGGGCAGGACCATAAACCAGGCTTTTTGATTAGTCTGTTTGGCGATCATGGCTGTTCTCCTGCTTTAAGATGGTCGTTGACATAGATATTGGTATGGGCGGTATCAAGGATAAGCGACGCCTTGTCATCCGTCATACCGGAAATCTCCGGCATAACCACATGGAATTCATGGCTGTTTAAGGCTACCCTGGCGATTTTGTAACGGCCGATATCATCGACCTTGATGATTTTGACCGGCAGCCCTTGCTCGTCAGGCGGGGCCAGTCGTAGATATTCCGGGCGGATGCCGATTTCAATTTTTGCTGAAGTGGGTTGTTCCGGGTAATGACAGTCGAGAGTAATCTCGTGGCCCTCGATAAATACCTTGTTGCCCTGCAGGCTACAGGGAACGATATTCATGCCGGGGGAACCGATAAAATAGCCGACAAAAGTATGTTCCGGCCGTTCGAATAATGCCTCGGGGGTACCGACCTGGACAATTTCACCTTCGTACATGACGATCACCTCGTCGGCAAAGGTCAGCGCCTCCGTCTGGTCATGGGTGACGTAGATCATGGTGAAGCCGAACTGCTTGTGCAGATGTTTGAGCTGTGATCGAAGCTCCCACTTTAATTGTGGATCAATGACGGTGAGTGGCTCGTCAAAGAGAATGGCGTTGACGCTCTGCCGGATCAGCCCCCGGCCAAGGGAAATCTTTTGCTTGGCGTCGGCAGTCAGATGCTGGGCCTTGGTGTAGAGATCATTTTCCAATCCAAGCATTTTGGCGAGTTCGATGACCCTCGGTTCGATCTCGGTTGCGGTGCGGCCACGGTTTTTGAGCGGAAAAGCCAGGTTCTGGAACACCGTCATAGTGTCATAGATTACCGGAAACTGGAAGATTTGGGCAATATTTCGTTGTTCAGTGGGCAGTCTTGTGACGTTTTCATCATTGAAAAGCACTTGTCCCCTGGTCGGAGTCAGCAGGCCGGAGATGATGTTCAGAAGGGTGGTCTTGCCGCAGCCGGAGGGTCCGAGCAGGGCGTATGCTCCCCCGTCACGCCAGGTGAGATTGAGTTTTTTCAGGGCATAATCGTCCGGGTTGTCCGATGCTCCCGTATAGGAATGAGCGATGTCCTGTAAGGTTATGTTGGCCATTGAATTCTCCTTCTATCCCTCGACGCCGTTTTCCGGGGTGACGACCAGGGAGTCTTTCCTGTCGAATACATAAAATTTAGCGGGGTCCATAAATATCTCGATCGTTTCATCGACGTCGAAATTATGGATGCCGGGCGCAAGCAGTACCCAGCGAATTCCTGCCAGATCGACATGCACATAACTCTCCGAGCCGGTAATTTCGGTTACCGCAACTTTAGCTCTGACGGCGATCGCCCTGTCGGAGATGCGGTTCAGGTAGAGATGGTGCGGTCTGAAGGCAATGGTATACTCGTCGTCGGGCAATTGGGGCAACCGGCCAAGAAGTGGAATTTCGACCTGTCCCTTGAACAGCATTGTATTGTTGAGTTTTGTCACCGGCAGACTGTTCAGGGGGGGATCGGAGAGCGTCCGGGCGGTGATAAGATTCTGCGGTTTTGAAAAAACCTCGATTGTCAGTCCGAACTGGGTGACTTTTCCTTCATGCAGAGAGGCGGTGTTGCCCCCAAGAAGCAGAGCCTCGGAAGGTTCAGTGGTGGCATAGACGAAAATCGAGCCGGTTTCCGAAAAGATATGGGGCAGTTCCTCCCGAAGTTCTTCGCGCAGTTTGTAGTCGAGGTTGGCCAGCGGTTCGTCGAGCAGCACAAGATCAGCCTGTTTGACGAGGGCCCGTGCCAGAGCGGTTCGTTGCTGCTGACCGCCGGACAGTTCCTGGGGAGATCGATTCAGCATTTTCTCGAGCTTTAACAGCGAGGCAACTTTTGCGACCCTCTCTTTTATTTCGGCCGCTGCAACCCTGGCGATGCGCAGAGGAGAGGCAATATTTTCAAATACCGTCAGGTTCGGGTAATTGATGAACTGCTGATAGACCATGGCCACATTACGTTTTTGCACCGGCACACCGGTGACGTCACGCCCGGCAAAATGGATGGTGCCGGCGGTTGGCTGATCGAGGCCCGCCATAAGGCGCATGAGCGATGTCTTGCCGGAAAGGGTCGGACCGAGAAGGATGTTCAAAGTCCCCGAATCAAAGGTGAGTGAGACGTCGGCGATATGGAACTCCTTGCCGACTTTTTTACATACGTCGCGTAGCTCAAGCTGCATTACTTCTCCTCGTCGGTTATCGGTGGAAAGGGACCTTCATCCGATACTTTCTTTTTGATATACTCATCCACGTTTTGAATTTGTGTCGCAGACAGCAACAGTCCCAGTTTTGTACGCCGCCAGAGCACGTCTTCCGCGCACCTGGCCCATTCGCGAGCAATTAAGTAATCGACTTCAAAACTATACAGATCATGGCTGAACGGCAGACCCAAATCACCTTCCTCCTTTATCCCGGCGGTCATCTCATAGGCGATGCTTCCATAGGTGCTGAAAAGGCGTTCGGCCAGCTCTTTGTTCAGCACTGGACAGCGCCGCAAAAGTTCTTGCACCAGTTTATCGAAGTCGCCAGGCTGGAAATCCCCTCCGGGAAGAGCACACCGGCCGGTCCACTCCTTACCCATTTCGGGAAGATATGGGGAGAGCTTAGCCAGTACAGATTCGGCGAGTTTTCGGTAAGTGGTAATCTTGCCACCGTAGATGGAAAGGAGCGGCACCTGGTTTTTGCAGGTATCAAGACGTAAGACATAGTCGCGGGTAGCCGCTTTTGCTTCATTCTTACCGTCATCGAATAGGGGACGGACGCCTGAAAAGCTGCTGACAACATCATCCGGGCCGATCTCCCGGACAAAATACTCGGATGCCGCCTTGCACAGATAGCCGGTTTCTTCAGGGGTGATCTTCACAAGGTCCGGGTCACCATGAAAATCCTGATCAGTAGTGCCGATCAGGGTGAAGTGCTTTTCGTAAGGAATTGCGAAGATGATTCTGCCATCCGCATTTTGAAAGAGATAAGCGCGTTCATGGTCAAATAATTTATCGACAATAATATGGCTGCCTTTCACCATGCGAATGTGTTCTTTCGTCTCAAGGTGCGAGATATGCTCAAGAAGCGTATCAAGCCAGGGACCGGCAGCATTGATCAGTACCTTCGCCTCGACCTGCGAATCTTTGTTGCTCGCTTTATCAAATAGTTTCAGATGCCAGGTTTCATTAGTCCGGGTTGCTTCGCGTAAGGCGGTGCGGGTCCTGATGTCGGCACCCTTTGCTGCTGCATCCATGGCATTGAGTATAACCAGGCGGCTATCCATCGTCCGGCAGTCGGAGTATTCAAAGCCTTTCGTGAAGTTTTTTTTGAGCGCCTGTCCCGCTACGTCGGTGAGCAGATTAACGCTGGAGGTTCCGGGCAGAATTTTCCTGCCGCCGATGTGATCATATAGGTAGAGACCGAGACGGATCAGCCATGCAGGCCGTAAGCCTTTGTGGTGAGGAAGGATAAAGCGCAACGGCCGGATGATATGCGGAGCGGTCTTAAGAAGGACTTCACGTTCATGTAAAGCTTCACGAACCAGCCGAAATTCGTAATATTCAAGATACCTGAGCCCGCCGTGAATCAGTTTGGTCGATTGTGATGAAGTGCCGCTCGCCAGATCGCCCTTTTCGCAAAGAAACACGGACAATCCTCGTCCGGCAGCGTCACGTGCAATTCCGCAGCCATTGATTCCGCCACCGATAATTGCTAAATCGAAAACTGGAGTCTTCATATTCGACACCACCTAGTGGTAGGTTATCCTTGTTGGGCAGGTAAACATTTCAGGCCTGGAGTTATGCGAACAGCTTGCCCGGTCACTTCGATGGGACTCGAAGTCGCTTTCATATCGGTCGTTAAAAACTTTCGAACGCAAGTATAACCGATGATTAACCGAAAAGAAATATTGGGGCAAGCGAAAATGATAATCAGAGACAAATTTTGACATCATTGATTGCATTCGTTCACAATATTGCGGTTGTCAGGGCTTGGCGACTATGACTTCGACTCCGTTTTGCAGGCAAATGTCCTGCAGTTTCTTGGGAAGAACCTCGTCTATAACCAGCGTATGTATCTGAGAGATATGACCGATCCGGATAGGAGCGCTTCGTTCGAGCTTCATGCTGTCGGCGACCAGAATGACCTTCCGGGCATTTTTGATTATGGCCTGGGCAACACGTACTTCACGATAATCGTAGTCAAGCAGGGAGCCGTCTTCATCGATGGCTGAAACGCCGATGACCGCATAATCGACCTTGAACTGGTCAATAAAATCAACCGTGGCGACACCAATGATCCCTCCGTCGGAACGGCGGACCTGCCCTCCGGCGATGATAAGTTCAATGCCGAGAAAGTTTTTCATTATTTCTACTGCATTGATATTGTTGGTGATTACTAATAAGCCTCTGTGGTTGCACAGGGAATGGGCCACCTGTTCGGTGGTTGTGCCGATATTAAGCAGCAGGGAGCTGTTGTCCGGAATCAGTTGCGCTGCTGTCTGCCCGATTGCTTTTTTTGATTCGGGCGCGAGAAGACGCCTGGCCTCATAACTGACATTCTCTATGCCCGAGCCGACGATGGCTCCCCCGTGTATTCGTTGCAGGAGCTGTTTTTCGCAGAGCTCGTTCAGGTCTTTGCGGATGGTTTGGGCGGATACCTTGAAGATATGGGATAATTTTTCGACATCAACTCTGCCGTTCTCCCTTGCCAGTCCAAGAATTTTATTCTGCCGCTCGGATAGAATTTCCATGATGTCATTTCTGCAAGGTCGCGGTTAATCGGAATGAAGTTGTCAGGTTTGTCCAGCATTATTCATCTATGGTTCTGAAATGTCAATTTGTATTTCATATGAAAGTAAAAAGCGAAAATATAAGATATAAACGAAGGTATTGAGGTGAACGTTTACAGGCTGGAATTATACGAGCTTTTGCTATCTCGGTGAACGGTTACGTATTGAGAATCGAAAGGTTGACTCCTTTTTCTCTTTGCAGTGTAAATGCTGTCTAGCTTGAAATATTCCGCTTTGGCTGTATACTGCCAACGCGTTAATATAGTCCCGGGTTATATCTGAAAATTGCGAAAGGGGAACGGTTTTTCGAACCGGTCCGGCCGATTACCTGCCACTTCCCGGCATTGGCGATGGGCAAAATTTCTACCATTTCGACGTACTCTAGTACGCCGAAATGGTAGAAATTTTGCGCGCCTAGCATATGAAGCTTTTTACTTAGCCATCTGGAATTTTAGGTTTTTACGAGATCATGTATAAAACTCAGCCAAATCTGTGGGCATAGACACAGCTTATTGATAACAAAAGAGAAATAAAATACAGCACGGTCGTCATCCCCGCGTAGGCGGGAATGACGGAAAGAGCAGCTGAGTTTCATACGTAATCAGAAAATTTATTGTGGTGAATGATGAATCGTTTGCAGGCAAATCTGTTGCTGACCCTGGCGGCAATGATCTGGGGCAGCAGTTTTGTGGTGCAGCAGATCGGCACGGGGGATCTGGGGACCATTACCTTTACCGGTGCGCGTTTTCTGGTCGGAGCTTTTGTAGTGTTGCCTTTCGCCGTCAAACAGTTTCTGCGGGTTGACCGGAATGAACGAAAGTTTCAACCTTCCGACTGGCTGGGCATGGTTGTAACTGGTTGTGTGCTCTGTATCGCAGCCTGCCTGCAACAGCATGGAATTTTACGAACCACCGTGACTAATTCAGGCTTCCTGACCGCTTTGTATGTCCCTCTCGTGCCGGTACTCGGATTCATCGTTTTAAAAAGAAAAGTTCATTTTTCCATCTGGCCTGCTTCTCTTTGCTGTTTCATAGGCACGTATATATTAAGCGGTGCTCAAGATGTTACACTGGTGGCCGGAGATTTGTGGATACTCTCAAGCACGATTTTCTGGGCCACCCACGTACTGCTTATCGGCAACCTTGCTTCCAAAACCCAGGCACCGCTGGTAGTGGCTGCTGCGCAGTTTCTGGTGAGCGGCAGTGTTGGTGTTATTGCCGGAATTATGATCGAATCGCCGGGCCTTGGTCAGATTATCGGTGCCGGATGGGGTATTTGTTATGTCGGTTTTTTTTCGGTCGGCATGGCTTTCACGCTTCAGGTTGTCGGACAACGATTTACTCCGCCTGCCGATGCGGCTATTATCCTCAGTTCCGAAACGGTTTTCGCCGCTATCTGTGGAATAATTTTTTTGGGTGAGCGGCTGTCTCTGCTGCGACTTTCGGGCGGGGTTCTGATCCTCGCCAGCATCCTTGCCGTTGAACTGCTGCCGATGACCCGGCTAGGCAGACCACGTGCCCTCAATTAACCTGTATTCTCGTGAGGTAGGATTCCTCGGCGGAAGAAGGTGAAATACCAGCCAGGAGTGAAATCAAATGACTTTTTTTCATCGAACAGCCAGGCGGGAAGACCTAGCCGGGATCGTGGAGATCTATAACTCGACGGTTCCATTACGTATGGTGACTGCCGATACCGTCCCTGTGTCTGTTGCGAGCCGGCTATCCTGGTTTGAGGAACACACTCCCTCGTCCCGACCTCTGTGGGTGGTTGAAATGGACGGGGAGGTCGCCGCATGGTTGAGTTTTGCCGATTTCTATGGCCGCCCGGCCTACAGCGGAACAGCCGAGTTGAGTATCTACGTGCATGAGATGTACAGAAAAATGGGAATCGGGGCATATCTTCTGGACCAAGCTTTAGATAGAGCACCTGCTCTCAAAGTAGACACGCTTGTTGCGTTTATCTTCGGTCACAACTACCCGAGCATCTCGCTCTTTGGTAAATCCGGCTTCTCTGAGTGGGGCCGGTTACCTGGAGTCGCCGTCCTGAACACCATTAAACGAGATCTCGTAATTCTTGGCCGTCATGTAAAAGCAAACCAAAAGTCCACCGGACCTGAAATTTTGCGCGCCTAGTATATGAAGCTTTTTACTTAGCCATCTGGAATTTTAGGTTTTTAGGAGATTGTCAAGGAATGATGGACTCGTAAAAACCCCAAAATTGAGATTGTCTTTAATTTGATTTGACATGCTTCCCGGTGATTCCTAGATTACAGATGAAGCATAACCGGCTCAGTGTGACCACAGACTTGCTCATGTGGAGAATTGGAGAATCATCGGAGAAAGACAATGCAGACGGATAATGTATTGCAGGCATACGGCGATGCGATGACCTACGCTTCAAGTCTTACCTTAGGCTTATGGAAATACATGAATGAATTCATGGAGCCCTCAATAGATACCCAGTGGGCATTCCTGGAGGCGGAATGGAACAAGCTCCAGCGGGAACCTGCCGGGAACAATAACGGGAGTTTTCTCGATCTGTTGCAATTTAATAATGATCTTGCTTGTCGAGCCATGAAAAGCGCCACAAAAACCACCATCGACTACCTGAATCGATTCCAGGGTGAGGCCCTTTCTGCCTGGAAAAACACTCTCTTCAATGACGAAGAAGGGGGGCTGGCCGACTTTTTCCGACGCAAAAAAGAGTCGGTTGATGTGGTGCTGAACAGCTTGCCCCAGGCGGTACGGAACATCAAGGCGGAATATGGGTTTCATTTCGATAACGGCAACAATATCAGAGTTGATGAAACCGACCGTTTCGTGCTGTACCAGGTGCGCCCGCTGAACAAAAAGGTCAAGACAAATCCGGAGGGTAAGCCGGTTTTGATCATCCCGCCTTATGTCCTTGGCCCTAACATCCTCTCGTTTTTGCCTGGTGAACAGAGAAGTTACGTACACTCCTTTGCCGACCAGGGAGTGCCGACTTATATACGCATAGTAAAGGACATCCACCAGCATCCCGCGGTGCAAACCATGACCGGGGAAGATGATGCCCTGGACAGCAAGCGCTTCTGCGAATTTCTTAAAGCGAAACACCAAAAAGCGGTTACCTTGAACGGATTTTGCCAGGGTGGATATATCGCACTTTGTACTCTACTCTCTGGAGAACTGGACGAACTCGTCGATAGCCTGATCACCTGCGTGGCCCCAATGGACGGCACCCGTAGCCCGTCGTTCGTCAACTTTATGGACCGGATTCCGCCTTTCTACAAAGGCTTGGAATATGCCATGAAAACACTGCGGAACGGCAATCGCGTCATTGACGGCAAGATAATGAGCTGGGTCTATCGCTTAAAATCGATAGAGGACGAGAATCCGTTTACCAGATATTTTCAGGATCTGGCCTTTTACGGTCGGAACAATGGATCTCCGGGCGAGATCCCGAAAAGCGCCTCCGCGATCAATTACTGGCTCACCTATGATCGAACGGATCTCCCGGTGGCAATCACGAAAATGAGCTACGAGTCCTACACCCGGCCGGTGGATAAGGAAGGAAACCTGCCGGTGACACTCTTCGGTCGTACGCTCAATTTTAAACACATCAAGGATAAAAATATTCATTTTCTCATCGCCTATGCTGAAAACGATGATTTGATCACGCGGGAAACAGCCATGGCCCCGCTGGATTACATCGAGGCAGAGGTTACCATCTACCCAAAAGGCCATGGCGGCATAGCCACCTCCTGGTCCGTGCCTACTTCAAAGTGTGCCCATCATACCTGTTTTCTCGGTGAGAGCGGCCGCCGAAAGCTTCGTGGGGTTGTACGCTACCATCTGGACCTTGATGATGGATTGATTCAGCCCAAGCAAAGAAGGGAGGTTTTCGATCGCAGGGAGAGCCGGACGTATACCTGTTATGATAAAAACGATCTCCCCTCCGGCGGGACACAGGACTGAGAGCCGGATACGTTTCAGATGGACCCCCTGTCTCCTCCATCTTCGGTAGAAAATTCAAATTTTCTCTCCAGGATCAAACGAATACAGGCATCAACACTCGGGGCATGATAACGGGTTCCCCGGCCTGAGCGGATTTCCTCTATAGCCATCGCCACTCCAAGGGACGGTCGATAGGGCCGGTGGGAAGACATGGCCTCAACCACATCGGCCACCATGAGAATTTTTGCCTCAAGAAGGATATTCTCATCGGTGAGTCCCCGGGGATACCCCGATCCGTCAAGGTGTTCATGATGTTGATAGACGATTTCCGCAACCGGCCAGGAGAATTTGATGTTCTTCAGTATCTCGTATCCGACCTCCGGATGGTGTTTGAAAAGAGCTTTCTCTTCTCTGGTGAGCCTGGTGGGCTTGGAGAGATATTCGGATGGCAGGGTAATTTTGCCGATATCGTGTAACAACGCTGCAATGTGGAGTCCCTCTATCTGCTGTTCGGGAAATCCAAGTTCCCGCGCGATCGCACAGGCGAGGCGTTCAACCCGCTGCTGGTGTCCGGCAGTATAGGGATCACGTTTTTCGGTAGTAGAAGCCAGGGAAGTAACTGTCTCTTCGAGACTATCATGCAGCTCATCTCGACTTTTCTTCAGGTCTTCCATGGCGGTTTTCCGTTCCGTGATATCCCGGGCAATCCCCCGGTATCCTTTCAGGTTTTTCTGCTGGTCGAAGATCGGCACCGCGTTATATTCAAGAATTACGGCCTGACCGTTTTTAGCCAGACAGGGAATTTCAAAACCGCTGAAGGCCTTTTCCTGCTGCAATTGTTGCACAAATAAGGCACTTAACATTGCGGCCTTATCAGGAGATACGAAAGTTGCCAGGGTGGCATGGACAATTTCTTCCGGTTGATAGCCGAGCAGGTTTTGCATCTGGGGACTCGAATAGGTGTACTTTCCCTGCGGATCGGTTTCCCAGATCCAGTCACTGGTGGTTTCGATCAGGTTGCGGAATCGCTCCTTGCTCTCCTCCAGGGTTTTCATCAGGGTTTCCCGCTCCTGAAAGATACGCTGTCGTTCTTTGTCCGCCATCAGGCTTTGCTGAATGGAATAGAAAGCCAGCATTGAGACGATGAGCAGGATACCTCCGGAAACAGCGGAAAGCCGGTTGCGAATCCTGGCTATCTCGGCATGCACATCGTCAACATATAAGCCTGTGCCGACGATCCATTCCCATGGCTTGAATTCCTTGATATAGGAAATCTTCGGCACGATTTTTTTGGGATTGTCCTTCCATTGCCACATATAGTCGACGAAGCCGGCACCATGTTGTCGTACAACCCGAACAAACTCCTCAAACAGGTGCTTGCCGTGGGGATCCTGATAGTCGGAGACATCCTTACCGTCCAAATCGGGCCGATACGGATGCATGATCATTCTCGGTTCCATGTCGTTGATCCAGAAATAATCTTTGTTTTCCGGTCCGTAACGAAGCTTGCTGATACGCAGGATGGCCCGATGCTGGGCTTCTTTTTTGGTGAGCTCTCCGGACATCTCGCGTTCATAGTACGATTCGATCAGACTTGTGACCGTTATCGTCAATTCCTTGATCATGTCCTGTTTTCTCTTCAGCAAACTTTGTTCAAGCTGCGGCAGGAGAACGATAAAAATGGTGGTTATAAACAGAAGTATAGTCAGGAACGCCGGCAGAGCGATGCGGATGAAAGTTTTGCTTCTGATGTTGTGCAATTTTAGGTCGGGCATGGCTATAAAAGTAGATCGGGCTTTTTACGAGTCCATCGGAATTGGCATTCCAATACTAAGTAAGGCACGCTAAGTAAGGTACGCCGTAATAATTGAAAATCCGCAGCAACGAAACTGATGAAGAGTTTTCACGACGCCATCATTTATGACGCAACTATAAAAGAAAGCACGTAAATCGCTTCCCGGAACAAAGGTGCCGGTTGGTTTAAGGTAATCATGATCGGTCGTGAAAAAAATGGTGGGCAAATCTTCTTTTGACCTTGGCTATTGTTCTGTGATTAACTGATATGAATGCTGTGTCCTTTGCAAATTTATTATTGAAGTTAATGGGGAAATAATGAACTTCGCTGATATGTCCATTAAATGGAAAATTTTTATGTTAGCGCTGGCCGGACCGCTGGTCATCGCCTGTATAATGGCTTGGCAGTGGACAAACGGCATACGTACGGAAGCCGAAAAAACGGTGATCGATAAGAGTAAGGCGATAGTTTTTATGGCTGAAGCCACACGTAACGAAATGTCACGCAAGCTCAGGTTGGGGATCGTTAAACCATTCGATCAGATTGATCCCGGCAAGATCATCGAGGCGGTTCCGGTGGTCACTGCCATGCAGGCTGCGGCCATTAACGCAGAAAAATCAAACTATACTTTCAGGGTACCAAAAATTAATCCAAGAAACCCTAAAAACGAGCCCACCGCCTTTGAATTGGAAGTATTGAAGGAAATTAAGGCCAAGGGCCTGAATGAAAAAATCATCATCTCTCATGATGAGATCCGCTATTTCAAACCGATCAGGCTGACCGAGGAATGTCTGTTCTGCCACGGTGACCCCAAAGGAAAACCGGACCCGACCGGCGGCACGCTTGAGGGTTGGCAGGTAGGAGAGATCCATGGTGCTTTCGAGATCATCAGTTCCATGGAGAAAGTAAATCAGCTGGTACGTAATACTACCTTGCAGATTGTCGCCTGGGCATTCGGGATCCTTGTCCTCTGTGCGCTCGTTACTTTGCTGCTGCTAGATCGCAACATAATAAAACCACTGAAAAAATCCTCCGGAGAAATCAGGAAAATTGCCCGGCAGGATCTTACCGGCGGCATCGAGATTAAAAGCAGCGACGAGTTCGGGGAGATCAACAATGATCTCCTCACCATGAAAGAGCAGTTGCGAAAAGTAATCAAAGGAATATTCAACACCGCAGACTCCCTCGAAGAGCGGTCAAAACAACTCAAGGATTCCTCCGAGGAACTCTCTTCCGGCAGTACGGAAATGAATTCCAGGTCGATGTCGGTAGCCACCGCGGCGGAAGAAATGAGTACGAATATGAATTCAGTTGCGGCAGCAACGGAAGAAGCATCGACCAATATCTCCATCGTGGCTGAAGCAACTGAAGGGATGGCCAAAACCATCAACGAAATTGCCAGGAACACGGAAAATGCCCGGCGAATTACCGCCAATGCCGTAAGTGAAGCACTTTCGGCCTCCGAGAAGGTGAATGAACTGGGCGTTGCCGCCTCAAAAATCGGTAAGGTAACAGAGACGATCACCGAGATCTCCGAACAGACGAATCTTCTCGCCCTCAACGCTACGATTGAAGCGGCCCGTGCCGGTGAGGCGGGGAAAGGTTTTGCCGTTGTCGCAAATGAAATAAAAGAGCTGGCTCATCAGACGGCGAACGCGACTGCCGAGATCAAGAGCCGGATAGAAGGGATACAGGGTTCCACTTCGGATACGATCACTCAGATAGAGCACATCTCCAATGTTATCAATGAGGTAAATGACACAGTTTCAACTATTTTCCTGGCAGTTGAACAGCAGAACAAAACCACGGTTGAGATAGCCGAAAATATTTCTCAGGCTACCCTCGGTATCCGGGAAGTCACGGAGAACGTCAGTCAAAGTTCCACTGTCGCCGATGAAGTTGCCAAGGATATCAACACGGTCAGCAGCAACTCATCCCAGGTGGCGGAGCAAAGTGAAGCAATGAATAAAAATGCCTTGCACCTGCGGGAATTGGCAAAGGAATTACGCCAGATGATCAGCGAGTTTAAAGTCTGAGTTGCTGCCCGGGATCTAATGGAAAAGTTTGGAAAACTCTCCATATCCCTCCTCGGAAAGTTTATCCGCCGGAATAAATTTTAACGCTGCCGAATTGAGACAGTATCTGAGACCGGTCGGCGGTGGGCCGTCATTAAAGACATGGCCCAGGTGCGAGTCGGCTTTTTTTGAACGCACCTCGGTCCGGGTTATGAACCAGCTGCGATCCGAGTGTTCCACGATATTTTCCTTAACCAGCGGCTTTGTAAAACTCGGCCAGCCGGTCCCGGATTCATATTTATCAAGAGAGCTGAAAAGCGGCTCACCGGAGACGATATCGACATAGATGCCCGGTTTCTTGTTATCCCAGTATTCATTATGGAAGGCGGGTTCGGTGCCGTCCTCCTGGGTTACTTTATACTGAAGAGGGGTCAAGCGGCTGCGCAGATCCTGGCTGCTTTCTTTCTTCATCACTGGGAATTCCTTGCCCTGCCAATGATTCTTTAGAAAGGTATCCCGGCCGGAACGGCTCCGATAGAAGCCATAACGGAGTGGGTTCTTTTTGTAGTAATCCTGATGATACTCTTCGGCCGGCCAGAACTCCGGCGCGGGAGCGATCGGAGTCACGATTGGTTTTTCGAAGATGCCGCTCTGTTCCAGCTCGTGCTTCGATGCCTCGGCTAGTTCTTTCTGCTTGCTGTCATAATAGAAGATACCCGTGGTATATGCATGGCCCCGGTCCACAAACTGTCCACCGGCATCTGTTGGATCAATCTGGTGCCAGAAGGTGTTGAGCAGTTTTTGATAGCTTATTATTCTCGGATCATAGATGATCTGCACCACCTCAATATGATGCCCGGCTACGTAATTCTGGTATGTCGGCATCTTTGTTGTGCCGCCGGCATATCCGGAAGTGACCGAGATCACCCCATCCAGGGATTCAAAGGGTTTTTCCATACACCAGAAACAGCCGCCGGCAAAAAGAGCCTTCTCCGTGCCTTCCGGCTGTGGTATTTGTTTCACCTGCTGATCTTGATTGGTGTTTTCTGCAATGACATATGCGGCGAGTAGGATGATGATCAGACCGGTTGTTATACGTAAAATGTTTTTCATAGTCTTTCCTCCAGAGATGCAGTTACAGGAAGTTTATGTAGGAACCTGGACGAATATTCCTTTATCTGTAATATAACTCATCTCTGTAAAAGCAGTTTAAAGGTAAGGTAAAGATCCTGTAAAGATAGGTGCCGGGACATATTTTTAGCCGGCAGGCAAGGTGAGCCGGACGGAAGTGGTACCCCCGGAACTCTCTGCTCCTACTCTGCCGCCGTGGGCCTCAACCAACTCCTTGGTGATGGACAGGCCGATTCCGGCACCACCCGCATCTCTTGACCGGGATCGCTCGGCTCTGAAAAATCGTTCGAAAATGAACGGGAGGTCGGCTTCGTCGATTCCAGGCCCGCTGTTCGAGAAGCGGATCTCAATCTCTTTGTTTTTCCGGCAGCTGGTAATTTCAACCAAACCATTTTCCGGTGTGTACTTATAGCTGTTTTCAAGCAGATTACGAAGGGCCTGCAGGAGCTTATCGCGGTCGGCGGACACGATAAGACCTTCTGCTAAGTGGGTAGTTACAGTAATATTCTTCTCAAGAAAACCGGATTGGTAGAGGGCTAGCAGCTGTTTCAGCTCTGCCGTGGGGTCGAGCTTTTCCCGTTTCAGGTAGGCCCTGGCGGCATCGGCCCTTGCCAGTTGTTGCAGACTGTCCACCAGGTGCACCAGACGAAGGTTTTCTTCCTGCAGCATTTTCAAGGTTTCCGGAGAGGGTTCGATAACCTTGTCATTCAAAGCTTCCAGATATCCACGCAGGTTGGTAAGCGGTGTTCTCAGTTCGTGGGCCACATCGGAAACCATGTTTTTTCTTAATTGTTCAATACCTTCAAGCGAATCCGCCATGCGATTAAAGGCAAGACCCAGCTGACCCACTTCATCATGGGTCACCACATCGACCCGGGCATGAAAATCGCCGGCGGCGATGTCTTTGGTGATGTTGCTCATCTGCGACAAAGGCTTGAGGACACGGCGGGTCAGCAGGAAGCTGAGCAGGAAAGCCACTGCCAGTGCGGCAAGGCTGGCCCAGATCAGATAATAGTGGATTGAGGTGAGAAACATCTGATGGATGTCGGTTGGGGAGACATCGTATTTTTTCATCAGTGCCATAAAATAGTTGGCGGAAAGTTGATTTATCGCCAGCCAGATAATCAGGATGATCACCCCGATTACCGGGACAACGGTAATCAGCAGCAGTTTCCAGAGCAGCCGGTTGCGCATCGGGTTCATTGCTTCCCGCCTTCGGCAAATTTATAGCCGAATCCACGTACGGTCAGGATAAATCTGGGTTTTGCCGGATCCCTTTCTATTTTCTGCCTGAGGTTACCGATATGAACGTCGATCACCCGGTCAACGACGGTTTCTCCATCCTGGTAAAAATGGCTGAGCAGTTCCGATCGGGAAAAGACTCTCCCCGGAGCACGCATCAAGGCGCAGAGCAGTTTATATTCCGAGCCGGTCAGATTCACGGGAATATTATCCAGGCGTACGCTGTGTTTTTCAGGGTCCACCACCAGCTCGTTATAGATGAGCAGTTCGGGATACTTGTGTTCCATTGGCCGTATTCTTCTCAGGATCGCCTTTACTCTAGCCACCAGTTCCCTCGGACTGAACGGCTTGACCACATAATCGTCGGCACCCAGAGACAGACCTGTGACCCTGTCGATCTCTTCCTCCCGGGCAGTCAACATCAGGATGGGGACGTCGGAGAAGGTCCGTAGCTGCCGGCATACCTCCCAGCCGTCAAGTCGCGGCAGCATGATGTCCAGTATGATGAATCCGGGTTGATGCTGTCCGGCGAGCCGAAGTGCAGTCTCTCCGTCAGCTGCTTTGATGGTTTGGAATCCATCGCGTTCTAGGTATGTCTGAACCAGAGCGGCGGTATTGGGATCGTCTTCGACAATCAGTACGGGTCCGTTACAGTTATGATGCATGGTTGAAAATCCTTCCTTTTGATTGCCGGGGCTCTTGTTATTCCTCTGAAAGTTCCAATCTCCTTACTGTTACAAGTAATTACGCTCCAGCCGGTTTCAACCGGGCAAAGACAAGATGGTATTGGAAGTACTTTCGAGTCCTTCGTGTTCTTTTTCGTGAAATCCAACCGGTGTCCGATGCCTGCGAACAGAAGGCTCAAATGAATTCGCCGGTTTTAGTGTGCCTTACCTTGACAACTCCGCGTTCTTTGTGATTCACTTATTGGAATCATTAGTAAAAGATAATCAAAATCAAACAGGAAAAGGTAAACTTTAGACTCCGGCAAATTACCGACGCATGAGGTTGATGCTGCTTGTATCGCCTGTCGTACCTGAGACCGGATGACGAATTGTCAGAGAGAGTAGTGGCTGATGCAAGCCCGCCCGGAATGATAAAAGAAAAATCTAAGACGGATGGCAAGCGTTAAATCTTGCGTTTTTAGCCGTGATCATCTGGTCCTTATGAAGGAGAGTTGGGAGAATGCCTGGTAGAATTCTTGTTGTAGCATCGGAAACATATTCGTCCTCTAAGCTTAGGAGCCTGCTGTCAGGGTACAAAAGCGCGTTCGTCTTCACATTTGTGGAGAATCGTAAAGAAGCTTCGGAGGCGCTGAAAAAAATATCTTTTGAAAAAGTCGTGACCGCTTTAAAAATACCCCGCTTAAGCGACGGCTATGTGTTCATAGCGCAAATGGCTGAGAAATATTTCAAAAGTGAAAATATTATCGTCGTTGTCGATGAGAAATCGGACAATGTAATCACAAGTCTTCACTCAAGAGGAGTGAAACAGATTTATTCCGCAACCGACCTTGAGGGTCTCGCGAAAGCGATTGTCAATGCATCCGGTACGGCCTCTTCGGAAAGCAAAAGTGTCGAAAATATCACTGCTGACGTGAAATTTGATTTAGAAAAAATCAAGACGGTACTGAATTATATAATGGGACCTGTGGGCAATATGATCTTTAAGGATGTTGTTCGCCGCTGGCAGGATCATGCAGATCTAAATGAACTGCTTAATCTCATATGCGATGAAATAAAAGATACGGAAAAAATTAAACAATTTAACGATAGTCTCAATTAATAATTATATAGGAGTTTATTTATGGAGGTTATTTGTGGAAAATGTAAGAGAAAACATAATATTGATGAAAGGCGCATCAAGCAGTTAAGAGTACAATTTGACTGCCTGGGATGTGGTCAGCCCCTTACGGTTACAAAAAAACAAAATCAAAAGTCGTCTTCACCAGCTCCTGCGGCGGCACCTAAAAAAGAGAAGAAGAAAGCCGCCGCCGGCCCGAAAAAAACCGCTGCTAAACAAGGACGAGGGATGCCGGTCAAAAGTTATCTCCTTTTGACGATGGCCCTTGGTTTCATTGTTTTAATCGCTGCCTTTACCTTTCTCGCTTTTCGATATATTCCCGGGATTATCAGTAATCAGATAGAATTACGCACCCAGGCAATTACCAGCAGTTTCAGCGGAGGCATTCAAAAGCCCCTGCTTCTCCGGGACTATCTGCAGGTTAATAAGGAGGCGAAAAGGACCAGCCAGCTGCCGGGCGTGGCCTATGCAGCAGTTGTTAATCAAAAGGGCATAGTTGTCGGGGGCTTTTTCAGTGATCTGACCAAATTTGATCAGAACTTCGCAAACACTATTAAAACAAAAGGTTTTCCTGCCGAGGTGCTCAAACAAAATAAACTTGTTGCCGGGGCTGAGAGACGCAATGCCCGAATCATGATGGGCGGGCAGACTATCTTCGATGAAGTCGCTCCTATCGCGGATACGGGTGGACAGGTGCATGTAGGTATTTATGTTTCCGAAGTTGATGATGCCATTCGTAATGCCGTCGTTTCTCCTTTGACACTTTCTCTTACAATCGTTGTTTTGTTGTTCGGCTTTGGTATTTTTATTGTGACCAGTAGGTCAATCACCAAGCCGATGGAAGGACTGACAGATGTTGTGAACCGAATCAGTCTTGGAGAAACGGATCTCACCATCAGCCCAAGCGGTCCGCGAGAAATGCGGGAGCTGTCCCTGGCGTTCGATCGTATGCATCAGTCCGTTAAATATGTCATGAGCCGACTTGAAAAATAGCCTGCACGTAGACAAACAAGCTAAAATCACACTGAGAATGTTTATGAAACTTGCAATTATTCCGATTATCGGAGCAGTGTTTTTAGGTGTGCTGGGAAGCAGTCATTTCAGTTCTGCGGCTGAATACAGACTTTCCATGCTGCCCCGGTACTCCACCGAAGAAATTAACAAGAGAATTACTCCTCTCGCTAAGTACCTGACAGCTAAAACAGGATTACAGATTGAACCTACTTTAACCGCGAGCTTTGCGCAGTATTCCAAGCAGCTTTCATCCGGAAATATAAATATCGGTTTTGAAAATCCCTATATTTATGTGATGGCCGCCAGAGCACATGAAGTCGTTGCCATGGTCGAGAAAGGAACTGATGGAGATAAATTTCGAGGCATTATTATAACTCGTTCAGACAGTCCTTTGAAAAGCATAGGAGATCTGAAGGGCAAAAGGATTTCCATTGTCGGCTATACCAGCGCAGGCGGGTTCCTGTCCCAGAAATTGTCTCTTATTGAAAATAATATTGATATTGCCAAGGATTGTATTGTTGAGGAAGCGCCTGAAAATAAACAGGAGAATGTAATCCTCTCTGTTTATACCGGCGATGTCGATGCCGGTTTTATTCGAGAATCCGCCCTTCATCAGGTTGATGACTTTGTTCCGCCAAGTGAAATTCATATTCTGCAGGCCACTGAATGGTTACCGAACTGGGCATTGTCGATCAGCAGCAACATGCCCGCGGAAGACAAGGAAAAGGTAATTAAAGCGATACGGGACATCAAGCCCGGAAATCCGGTTTTAAAAGCACTGAAAATCGATGAGTTCAGACCGGCACAGGATAGCGAATATGATCCTGTACGTATCGCCGCTGGTATCAAATAAAAACGAACTTTAATTTGCCAGGAGGCTGTCCGAGAATGCCCTTTTCCCTCAGCTCATCGTTATTTCAGAAAAATAATGCTCGGAATATTAACTCTATGCCTGTGCGTATTTTTCTAAAATGCCTCGATCTGAGAAAGAATGCCTATTCTCGGACTAGCTCCTAGCGGTGTGATCAGAATACCGTCATCCAACATATTGAGAATGAAATGAAAAAAATGCTTTTTCTTGCGCTGATCCTGACCTGTTTCTGTAATGGTCCCGTCAACGCTGAAGATTACAAATTTTCCATGCTACCCCGCTATTTTCCTGAAAAACTCACAGCGATGACGTCGCCGCTCGTGGATTACCTCAGTCGGGAAACCGGCCAAAAATTTGAACTATCCTTGACCGAGAGTTTTGCCGATTATGAGGCGCACGTCCTAAAAGGTTCATTCGCAGTGGCGTATGAAAATCCGCTGGTCTATGTCCATGTGGCCGGTGCCCATGAAGTTCTTGCCACAGCAGTCAAGGGCGAAGGAGGAGATAAGTTCCGGGGAATCATAATATCGAGACCCGATTCCGGCCTTAAAAGTATTGCCGATTTAAAGGGCAAGAAGATCATGATCGTGAGCGCATCATCCGCGGGCGGATTCCTTTCGCAGAAACTGAGTTTCAAGCAGATGGGGCTTAACGTAGATCGGGATTGTCAGTTGGTGGAAGCAACAGCCAACAGGCAGGAAAATGTCATTATTGCAGTGAGTATCGGTGATGTCGACGCAGGATTTATAAGGGAATCCGCACTGCATATGGCGGATGAATTTATTAATCCCGGCTCGGTTAAAACCATCGCCGAGACGGCGTGGCTGCCTAATTGGGCCTTATCAGTCAATAAAGATATGCCGCAGGAACAAAAAAAGGTAATCAGAGCTGCACTTCTTAAACTGAAAAAAGAAGATAGTGTCATGAAAGCTATGGGGCTGGATGGCTTTAAATCCGCCACTGACTCGGACTATGATGTTATTCGCAACCTGATTAAATAGTGACAATCCGGAAACTGCCTTTTCTTCCTCACTCCTCATAAAACTATCCCACCCGAGAGTAATACCATTCGTGGTGGGATACCTATTTTGCAACCGTTCACCGGAATAGTAAAATGCTCGCAAAACCCCAGACCCGTAAACGTTTAGCGGTGCGTAAGAAAGCGCATAAGCAGGCCGACGGGCTATAGTTTGCCTATGCATGGCGGCCTGATCGTGCCCATATGGGGTGCTGCTGAACGTTTACCGTGTCTCAATTGAGCAGTAATTGTGTCAAGGCGTTATAAACGTCCCGCAAGTAGATAACCCCTACGATTTTTCCATCGCTTCTTATGACCGGTAAACGTCGGAGCTGTTCTGTGAGCAGGATATCGGCACAGCGCAGCAGGGTTTCCTCGGCTGATATAACCCTGACATCCTCCGTCATAATCTTACTGACTGTAATCGATTGAATGGCGGTCGTTTTATCCTGCCTGATATCCTCCCAGGCGATATGATCATAGTGATCGTCAAAGTAAATATGCGAAGGAATAAGAATACGCAGGATATCCTTGGTGGAAACGATCCCGGCGAGATTCATACCTTCATCAAGTACCAGAATACCATTGACGGATAAACCATGTTCACGTTTGGTTGTTTTCATCACCTGGATGGCTTGGCGGAGGGGCATATCCGGAGTCAGCCAGTTTTTGATTGGTTCCATAAGGTCTTTTACTCTCATCTTCCCTCCTTTTGGGTTAATGATCGACGTAATCGTTCACCGGGAATAGCAAAATTCTCGCATAACCTCAGACCTGCAAACGTTCAGCAGTATGCTGTTCTGCCGATCATCTAATCGTACCAGGATAAGCATGAACGATCAATAACTCTTATGGTTAACGCTATTATATCTGATACTTATATTTTGTAAATTTTTTAAGCAATACTTTACGATAAAACTTTCTTGTTTTTATCCAGTTCATCCCGCACGGCCATTCCCAGTTTTTCCAGAGTATAAGGTTTTTGTACATAACTGCCTACGCCGAGTTGCAGCAGTTTTTTGACCCGATCGGATTCTGAAAAACCGCTGGTAATGATGGCTTTTTGCTCCGGGTACAAACGAATAATTTGCTGGTAGGTTTCCAGACCGTCCAGCCCCCCGGGCATTATCATATCGAGGATGACAAGTTCAACGGGTTGACGTTTGATGGTTTCAAGTGCTTTTTGCCCACTGGTTGCGCTATAGACGGAATATCCAAGCTTGTTAAGCATATTTTTTGCTATATCAAGCTGCTCCGGAATGTCATCAACAATAAGAATGGTTTCCGAACCGAGATAGTCGTCAAGGACCAACTTTCGATGATTAGCAGGAAAATTCTCTCTTGTTGTCGGCAGATACAGCTTAAAGATCGTTCCCCGTCCCTCCTCGCTCTGGAGATCAATATATCCCTTGTGGTCCTTAATCGTTGCCCAGACGATGGTCATGCCGAGACCGGTTCCGCTGAGGTGCATTGATTTCTTGGTATAAAATGGTTCGAAAATCTGTTTGAGATCATCTTGCGGAATACCTACACCACTATCTGTAATCGAGATACAAACATATTCACCTTCGGGAATATTCTCGAATCCTTCTAATTGAGTATCTACATACATGTTGCTGGTTGAAACGAAAATATCGCCTCCGGCAGGCATGGCTTCAAGGCCGTTATTGAGCAGATTCATAATCACTTTCGAGAGGTGAACGGCAGATCCTTTAACATTGAGGAGGTTTTTCCGCAGATCGGTATGGATTATCGTATGCCGGTGTCTTTTTTTGATAAGCTGGAATTCGACCGACTCAAGGTATTCAGTTATAATTTCGTTGAGATTGCAGAGATCGTTTGTGGTAACACCGAGTCTGGCGAGGGAAAGAAGGTCCTGGACAATGACCGCGGCTTTTTTGCCGGATCTCTGGATGATCTGTATCTTCTTGTACATTGGATCATTCTTTGGAATTTCCAGGAGGAGGAGGTCGGGATAACTGACCAATCCACTGAGAATGTTATTCAGGTCATGGGCGATTCCCGCTGCCAGGTTGCCGATTACTTCCATCTTTTGTGCCTGGATGAGCTGATGTTCAAGTCTCTTCCGTTTGGTGATATCCCTGAGGATTCCCTGGGTGCCAAGAAACCGATGCGATTCGGAGTCGCTTGGTTGATAAATGCCTTCAGCTGATAAACTGAAATATCTTCTTATTTCCTGATGCTCACGGGCATTGTTTTTGAGCGATAAACGAATTTCCAGATCATGCGTCGATCTTTCCCCGGTTCTTCTTTCGGTCAGCCGGTACCGCACTTTGTCAAGATCCTCCGGAACGACCAGTTCAAAGACAGAGTGACCGAGCAGAGCTTCCGGAGTTTTTAAATATTTGGCAATAGCCGGACTGATAAAGATTATGTTGCCGTCAGGATCAAGACGAAAAATAACGTCAGGAATCGTATTCAGGATGGACTTAAGGGTTGTCTCGCTTGTTTGCAATTGAAGACGGGTGTTTCCTGATTCCGTTCTGGCCTGCTGTTGGAAAAAGTGGAATTTTAGAGGCAGCAACAGACATAATCCCAATGACAACGAAAGACTCGGAAGGAGGGGGGAAAAGAGATACCCGCTGCTCTGGTAGATCTGTTCAGCGGTAAGCCAGCATGAAAAAATGGTCAAGAGACAGAATACAACGGTCAGGGTAGTGGAGAAATAAGCAACACAAACTGCAAGGAGAAGGCAGAGCAGCAGACTGAGGAGCGTCTCCCCGAGCGGAAAAATATCGGTTCGAATGGCATGCCGGGCAGAGGTAAGAGATTCGAGGGCATATCGGTGGATATCTGGAAGAGGAGTAGATGATGCCCGGATTGTCCGGTACTTCTGGGCTAACCCGGCTGCTGTCAGACCAACGAGAACAATTTTTCCCTTAAAGAAGTCCGGTGGTATTTTTCCCTCGAAAATGTCGGCTGCTGAATATTGTAATGCTTTTTGAAGCCGTGCCGGCCCCAATAGGAAATTTCCCTGCTCATCTATCGGAATGTGCATATCGGCCAGGGAAAGAAGAGGCATTCCATTGCTGTCTGGCCCTATGACAAGCGGGGTGTTGGGATGAACCTGCATGAGCAGGGAAAGGGCAAAAGAAGGATAAAGATTACCATTATATTGAATGAACAGGGGTAATCGACGCAGTACTCCGTCGACATCCGGGGTGCCGTTGAGAAAACCGGAGCCGGAGGCTGAGTCTGCCAATACCTTATAATTGCAGATAATTCCTGAAGCCTTGTAAAAATGAAAAGCCGGAGTGGCAGCGATATTACCTCCGTCCTGGATAGGGGCCACCGGACGAAATCTACATTTCTGTGATTTTCTTAGGGTACTGCTGAAAAGAAATGTATATCCCAATACATATGAACCCTTGGTCAGAACATTGGCCAGATAGATATCATAATCAAGGACTTCCGATGGAATACCCGAGGTATCGATGACATAGCCGAAATCTTCTTTCAGCTTCTGCTGCCAGAGTTGTGGGGAAGTCCTGTCCCGTTCGGCAAAGATAACGTTTATACCGACACTCTTTGCACCCCCGTCGGTTATCTTTTGGACAAGTTGGGCAAAACGATAACGGGGCCAGGGCCATTGTCCGTATTTCTCCAAACTGGCTTCATCAATGGCTATGGAGATGATATCCGGTTCGGGGTTCAGGGCTTTAGCCGAAGTCAGGATGATGTCTGTTACTTTGAGATTGAGAATTTCAACCGCTCTCAGGTGACAGAGATAGATTCCTGACAGGAAAATGGTCAGCAGCAAACTACTTAATACAAGAGTGAGCTGCAACCTTCGAGAGTTATCGGACGACGACCTCAACCCTTCGATTCCTCGGTTCATGAACATTGTCTCCCGTTTTTATCAACGGGTTCTCCTCCCCATGGGAAGTAGATTTTATATAAGCAGAATCGATACCTTTTTGTATAAGAATTTTTTTTATAGCCGAGGCTCTTTTACGTGAGAGCTGTAAATTATACTGCCTGCTGCCGGCTGTGTCGGTATGGCCTATTACACTGATGTCTTGAGATCTTCTATTATGAATCGACGCGAGTATTGTGGGCAGGGTGTTTCTTGAGTCGGCCGTCAGCCCGGTTGAGTCTCCTTTAAAATAAAGAATGAAATGGACCGGTTGCACAGGCAGGGCTTCCAGTGCCGACGAAAATTGCGCTTTGATTTCATCTTCAGACAGTATTTTTGGAGGAGCCGGTTCATATTCACGACCTTTAACCACGGTTGCCTCTCTTGCCTTGGTGATATCCAATGATCCAACGTCGGTGGACACCGTAACATGACCAACTTTTCCCTCAGGGTCAGGAAGTAAGACGACCATTGTCTTTTTTGCACATCCGGATAAGAGGAGAAGGAGTGCGAGAAAGCAAAAGAGCAGAACGTTACAGCATCGTTTTCCGATAATCATACATTTCGTCCCGTATGAGCAGTTATCTTGTTAAATTACTCGTGATGGCGTCGTAAAAGCTCTTCATCTGCGTCGTTGCTGCAAAATTTCTATCATTACGACGTACTCTAGTACGCCGAAATGATAGAAATTTTGCGCGCCTAGCATATGAAGCTTTTTACTTAGCCATCTTAAATTTTAGGTTTTTACGAGGTTATCACTCGTAAAATCAATCAACTTTTACGAGAAATTTCGTGCCTCGTACTCCAAGGGTGGCATCGGGTGTTTCAAACTTTACCTTTTGGGGCGCTAATTTCGTGATTTGTCCGCTGATAAATGAAATTGTGCCATGGACAATTTCGGCAATAAAAGAAAGTTGCTTGTTTGCAGGATCAAATAAAAAATTTTTGATGGACAGTTCGCTGTCAGGACCAAGACCAACCACAGTGTCGTCATCAAAAATAAGACCGGCTTTCCCGTTCTTACCGGTTTTAATAACATCTCCCGGCATGATCTTCATATTGACAACTGCCTTGGCGGTAGTCTGTGAATTGGTGATGAAAACGTCGCCTGAGACGGATTTGATAATTCCGGCGGAGTCAGCCTTAGCATAAGCGTTCAATGTTGTGAGAAGAAGAAAAGCAATGCACAACGAAAGGCTGTAGTAAGGTTTCATGCCATATATCTCCTGGTTCTTTGATATTATCAACGAAACCTCTGTTGTGAGAATCATTGAATGAAAATGGAACCATACACTGATATGCAGTTATCAGCCTAGCACAAAGATGACGAAAAAAAAACGAAAATGCGATGAAAACAGATAAAAAACATAAAAGAACTATAATTGTTTCTCAGTGAGTTACAATTTTTTAATAAAATCTATTAAAATGCAGTCAGATACCTCCATATGGGATACTTTTTGCTGGTGGTCGGTTGGTAAAATTGCTTGCTTTTTTTCCAAATATTCTTAAAACAGGAGGTCACGTAGGTTTCATGTAAAATTAGCAATTTTTGGCAACAATATTTTGCGGAGATATGAACCCTTAGACAGATAGTTTTCCTGCCAAAAAACTGGAAAGTGTCTGTCCAGGAATGAGCAATTTTGTTCTAAATCGAGGCGCTCGATATATTTAACCACAGGCATATAGTTGATATTCCGAGGATTAAATTTTGAGAGCAACGACGAGTTAGGGCAAAAGTGCCATTTATGGACAGACACTAGAAAACAATACGTAAGGTACTTATCCCTGCACAGCACAGGGATAAGTACCTTCACGAAATTCTTTCCCAAAAAACCGGAAAAGAATTTCTAAGGTACTAAACATTCCGAGGAGACAGCTATGGCCGTACATGTCGCGGATCACCCACTTATTAAACACAAGCTGGGCCTTATGCGTCAGCATGATATTTCCACAAAAGATTTTCGCGACCTCTCGTCGGAAGTAGCGCGTCTGCTGACATATGAGGCGACAAAAGATCTGCAAACCCAGAGAAAAACCATTCAGGGATGGGCCGGACCTGTGAATGTCGATGAACTCAAGGGGAAGAAGATAACTATCGTTCCCATTTTGCGGGCGGGGCTTGGTATGATGGACGGTGTCATAGATCTCATACCTTCCGCCAAGGTCAGTGTGGTGGGATATTATCGCAACGAGGAAACCCTGCAGCCGGTGGAATATTATGTCAAAACAGCAAATGACATCAAGGAGCGGGTCGCTTTGATCCTTGACCCAATGCTGGCCACCGGGGGGACCCTGATGGCCACCATTGAAACGCTGAAAAAGGTCGGTTGCAAGACTATTAAAGGTCTTTTCCTGGTAGCTGCCCCCGAGGGTTTGAAGCGAATTACTGCAGCCCATCCCGATGTGGACATATATGTCGCAGCAGTCGATGATAGACTCAACGAGGCGGGGTATATCCTGCCGGGCCTGGGAGATGCCGGAGATAAAATCTTCGGCACCAAGTAAAGCCGAAGGCATTACGAGTCCATCTTTTTTAATTCTGCGCAATTAAAGAAAGACAAGCTCGTAAAAACCTTAAATTTCAGATGGCTAAGTAAAAAGCTTCATATGCTAGGCACGCAAATTATCAATCATTACGGCGTACTAAGGTACGTCGTAATGATTGATAATTTGCTGCAACGAAGCAGATGAAGAGTTTTTACGATGCCATCAAGAAAGAAAAAAATACATTTGGTAAGGAGGTTGGTGTAATGCCCGAAGTCCCACCCGATTCAATCTATAAGTTTCGGTTAGCCGACAGTCTTCTGGGAGCTCAGATGCTGTTTGTTGCCTTTGGAGCTTTGGTTCTGGTCCCTATATTAACGGGGCTTGATCCGAACGTTGCCCTGTTTACCGCCGGTATCGGGACTCTAATCTTCCAGGTAATTACCAAGGGCAAGGTCCCCGTTTTCCTCGCTTCTTCTTTTGCTTTTATAGCTCCTATAATTTATGGAGTACAGACCTGGGGAATTCCGGCTACCCTTTGCGGGTTGACGGCAGCCGGTGCACTCTATGTGGTCCTGAGTTTGGCAATCCGCTATTTCGGCGCCGGCATATTGCACAAATTTCTTCCACCGATAGTAACCGGACCGGTCATCATGGTTATTGGCCTGGTACTGGCTCCTGTAGCCGTGCATATGGCCCTGGGCCGTACCGGGGACGGTTCGGCTTGGCTGGTTCCCACTAATACCGCAATGATAATTTCGGGTGTTTCCCTGGTGACGACTGTGCTGGTTGCTTTGCTCGGTAAAGGTTGGTTGAGGCTATTGCCGATTTTATCCGGTATCTTTGCTGGTTATCTAACATCTTTTGCCTTGGATATCACGGGATATACTGCTTCTATTCAGGCGTCTTTCGATCCGGGTAGCCTCCAGAACTGGACTGCACCGGCTCTTATTTCTTTTGGAAAAATTGCCGAAAAAGCATGGTTTGCCATGCCCGCTTTTGTCTTTCCTGAATGGAAGTGGGAGGCGATCCTGTTCATCGTTCCGGTGGCTATTGCTCCGGCTATTGAACATTTTGGCGATGTTCTGGCCATCGGTTCCATTACCGGCAGAGATTATGTGGACGATCCCGGTATCCAAAATACCATGCTTGGTGATGGAATCGCGACATCCATCGCTTCAATGCTCGGCGGACCGCCGAACACGACCTATTCGGAAGTAAGCGGCGCCGTGGCACTAACCAAGGCTTATAACCCGGCGATTATGACCTGGGCTGCTTTAACGGCCATTTTGCTCTCGTTTGTCGGGAAAATCGGTGCCGTATTGGCCTCTATTCCTACCCCGGTAATGGGCGGAATCATGATTCTGCTTTTCGGAATGATTACTGTTGTCGGGATTAATAGCCTGGTGAAAGCCGGTCAAGACCTGATGGCTCCCAGGAACCTAATCATCGTGGCGGTGATTCTGGTTTGCGGTATCGGTGGAATGAAGTTTACCGCCGGTTCCTTTACCATTGAAAAAATCGGCTTGGCGGGAGTATTGGGGCTGCTGCTCAACATAATTTTACCCAAGGAAAGAAAGGAACAGTCATCCCTGACTGAACCGGAGTATCAGGTGGCACCTGATATTAGTACCTTACAAAATTAGTACCTTACAGAAAAAGTGCAGCTTTGACTATATATAGACAGTTTTTGAACCGGAGGAAGTAATGGATTTTCCAATAGATTTAACTGGGTATGCCCCCCAGAAATATGATTTGCACCAGGAACAGCTTACCACCGAGCAGCGGCGGGTACTCATCAACAATATTCGCATAGTACGCGACAGCCTGGTATTTTTTACCGCTCTTGCCAATGTGAAAGGGCTTGGGGGACACACCGGTGGGGCCTTCGATATTGTACCGGAACTGTTAATTATCGATGGTTTCATGAAAGGCTCCGATACTATCCATCCGGTCTATTTTGATGAGGCGGGACATCGGGTGGCTATTCAGTATATGATGGCGGTGCTTAATGGCTATCAAAAGCCGGAATCCCTGTTGCATTACCGGGAATATGATAAAGGATACTATGGTCATCCTGAACGCGATGAAAAAAATGGAATATTCTTTTCGTCAGGAAGACTTGGTCATCTCTGGAGCTACGTGAACGGGGTTGCCGAGGCCGATTCCGGCAAAATTGTTGTCATGTTCGGCAGCGATGGTTCACAGATGGAGGGCGACAATGCGGAAGCTGCCCGATATGCTGTAGCCAGAAATCTCAAGGTCAAAGTCTTTGTCGACGATAACGATGTAACAATTGCCGGTCACCCAAGCAAATATATGCAAGGCTATGATGTGGCAAAAACTCTTGAGGGCCATGGAATTCCCGCTAACGTAGGAGACGGTGAGGATATTGACACCCTGTTTGCCCGTATCCGTAAAGCGCTGATTGCCGACGGTCCTGTTGCGCTCATCAACAAAAGACCCATGGCTGTTGGTGTCGCCGGTATCGAAGGCTCTCCCAAGGGTCATGATGTCATCGCTGTTAACCTGGCCGTTGACTATCTCAATGAACAAGGATTGAGCGACGCAGCCCTGATGCTCCAGAATTTTGTGGTCGGCAAAGAAAAGAGCACATATTTGGGAAGCAGTCCGGAAATGGGCAAGGTTCGGGATGATTTCGGCAAAGTTGTCTCTGAAATTCTCGATACGGTCGAGAACGCCGCGGAAAAGGTGTTGGTCGTTGATTCCGATCTCGAGGGCTCCTGTGGTCTGCACCATATTCGCAAGAACCATCCCGAGGTGTATGTACACGGCGGCATCATGGAGCGAAATAATTATTCGGTTGCCGCGGGTTTTGGTTCAGAACCCGGACGCCAGGGAATATTCGGCACTTTTTCAGCTTTTCTCGAAATGGTCATTTCCGAGATCACCATGGCTCGTCTCAATGATGCCAATGTTCTTGCCCATTTTTCCCATTCCGGGATTGACGATATGGCGGATAATACCTGCCATTTCGGGATTAATAATTTCTTTGCCGATAACGCTGTGGCCGAGGGCGATGCCACGCGTCTTTATTTCCCGGCAGATGTTGGACAACTCCGGGCGATGTTGAAAAAAATATTCAATGACAGGGGCTTGCGGTTCGTTTTTTCCACCCGGTCCGCCACGCCTTCTCTTCTTGATGATCAAGGGCAAAAGATCTTTGGTGATGGATATGTTTTTCAGCCCGGAAAAGATGAAATTATTCGTGAAGGCAAGGACGGCTATATTATCACCTACGGAGAGATGACATATCGGTGCCTGGATGCAATCCTCCAGTTGAAGGCTCAGGGACTTGATGTCGGTCTGATCAATAAGCCGACGTTGAACGTGATCGATGAAGATATGATGGCCAAGGTGGGCAACAGTCCAATTGTCCTGGTGGTAGAAAGTCAGAACACCAAGACCGGCCTCGGGATACGTTATGGAACCTGGCTGCTCGAAAGAGGATTGTCTCCTAAGTATTCTTTTATGGGCACCAATAAAATAGGTCATGGCGGAATAGCTGAACAGTTGCCGCATCAGGGCCTTGCCGTCGAAGATATCAAAAAGAAAATCCTGGTAATGCACGCCTCAATTCATTAGAGCTTACGACTTTAGAAATTCATTTCTTGTTATTTTAGAATGAATTTCGTGAAGGTACTTATTCCTATGCTTTGCAGGGATTGTTTAACGAGAGCATTCAGTCTACCTGTTCAGGCCCGCTACTCCTTTTGGGGTTGCGGGCCTTTCTAATTTTATTAGCAGATAAAATCCAAGGAATGTGCCTTTTTTAATACAAAGTATCTTTAGGTTAAAAAAAATTTGCAATGACCTTCAAATTTGAGATAGCCTATAAATAATTTTTTTATCATTTAAATATACAGATGGTGAAGTTTTGCAGGTCCCAAACCGGCGACACGAGTTGGAGAGGAAATGTCCACCGAGGACAGTAACAGAAATTATGGAGACGTAATGGACGGTAAAAATCAAAAGCCTGGTGAGTATGACGATATTGTTTTCAAGACGGCTGGGCACCGGAAGATTCGCAATAAGCTTTTATGGTCGTTTACAACCCTGATTGCCCTTACCCTTGTGGTAATTGCCATCACAATCATTTCCCAGAATTATACTCAGAAGACCATCAGGGATTTGGTGGAAGTTCATGGTAAAATCGCCCGTCTGAGCCTGCAAACAGAAAAAAACCTCCGTATTATGCAGGGATACGAAAAGGATCTGTTCCTCAACCATGAAAAAATCGGAATACGAAAAGCAAAAGAACTCTATCTTAATCCCTTCGTTGAGTATGGCGGAGAGGCGTATCGAACTCTGTACCAAATCCAGGAATTGGCCACTTCCCCTCAGGATGTCGATGCAGCGCAGTCAGCTATGGATTCCATCAATGAGTATCTGAGCGCTTTTGTCGGCACTGTAAATATTCTCGAACTGCGGGTGGATAAAGAATTTGGAGAATTGGTTAAACTTAAACAGAGTCTGGCTGTTCTTGGCACTACTGCCCTGGCTATCGAATCCTTTCCCGTCAATAATGCCTTTTACCAGCTTAAAGGCAGCCTTCAAGACTATTTGGTCACTCCCAACCATGATAACTTAGCCAAGGTTAAGGCCGACAAGGCAACTTTCCAGAAGTTTGTGGATAATCCATCGATTGTTCCTGCAACCAAAGCAAAGCTGGTAGATGAATTGGCCAATTTCGATAAGTGGTTGGTAGAGGTAGTCAATACCGACGGAATCATTGCCGCCAGGGTAGCCGGCTATCAGGAAGCCGCTAAACATGCGGAGCCGGTGATCAAATCGTTCCTCAATTATGCTGTGAAAAATGAAACCGCGGCAACCACGGAGATGGAGAATACTGCGTCTCTGATTATGAAGATTGTGTTAGCTGTTGGTATTGTCTCCATTCTGCTGGGTATTTTTATCGCGATCAGGCTCTCTAGGGGGTTGACCAATCAGGTTAATCATATAATGGGACTTCTTGATGAAATCGGTATGGGGAACTTTCAGGCCCGTACCGAAGTGGTCAGTAATGACGAACTGGGAGTTATGGCAACAACCCTGAATGCAATGCTCGATAATATTACGGTTCTGATCCAGAGTCAGGAGGAGCGGGATACCATCCAGGAGTCAATCATGAAACTTCTGGAGGAGATCAGTGCACTGTCCGATGGTGATTTTACCGCACGGGCCGAGGTTACCGAGGATATGACCGGAGCTATTGCCGACTCTTTCAACGCCATGGCCGATCAGTTCACGGACATTATTCGAAAGGTAAAAATAGCCACGGAAGCTGTAGGTTCTACTTCGGAGGATGTTACCCAGAAAACCATGGGGCTTGCCGAAAAAAATATTGAACAGGTGAAGGGAGTTACCGCCGCGGTGGAAGCCATTGAAGAGATGGTTGAATCGATTCGTGAAGTTGCCGATAATGCTTTGCAGTCGGCTTCGGTTTCCAAAAGATCGAGAGCCAACGCGCAGGAAGGTGCTTTGGCGGTTGATGAGACCAGTAAGGCGATGGTGGAAATCCGTGAACAGATCAACGAAACAGCCCGTTCGATTAAGCGATTGGGTGAAAGCTCACTGGAAATTGGTAATATCGTGCAAATTATCGATGATATCGCCGATCGTACCTCCATTCTTGCTCTTAATGCCTCAATTCAGGCGGCTATGGCCGGTGACGCGGGTCACGGTTTCGCGGTGGTTGCCGATGAGGTTCAGCGTCTTGCAGATAGTTCGAGTAACTCCACCAAGCAGATTGAACTCCTGGTAAAGAGTATTCAGACTGAGATTAAAGATGTTACCAACCGAATTGATGAAAGTATCGGCAAGGTTGTGCAAGGAAGTAAACTGGCGGATGGTGCTCATGATAAGTTGCAGGAAATTGAGGACGTTTCCAATCAACTCGCTCAGCTCATTGATGCTATTACCGCAGCTACAACAAGTCAGGTTCAAATGTCCGAAACCATCTCCAGAACAATGGAGAGTGTCGGTGAAGTCAGTCGGGAATCTTCTCTCTCCTCTCAGGATACTGCAACATCCATGAATGTTTTGAGTCGAACGGCTAAAGATCTGCGTGCGGCGGTTGAAGCTTTCCGAATTGGGGAAAATCAACCAGATTAATGGATGCAACAGTATGATATATCATGTGACAGGAGTGGAGCCGGGATGAAGAAAGTGTTAGGAATTGTTTTGTTGGGCCTTGTGCTGCCGATCACCGGTTTGACCGGTTTGCAGAATCTCTGGGCTGATGACGGAATTATCCGCATAGGGATCAATCTTGAGATGACTGGAATGTTCGGACTTGTCGGAAAAAACTCCAAAAATGCCTCGGAACTGGTACGAAAAGACATTGAAAACGCGGGGGGGCTTGAGGTTGGTGGAAAGAAATATCAGGTTGAATTCGTATATGGGGACAATGAATCCAACCCTGCGACTGCCGCGAGTCTCACGGTACAAGAAATCAGTAAGGATAAGGTAATCGGTATCGTTGGAGGCCTCAGCAGCAGTCAGGCGATTCCCATGGGTCAGATGGCCGAGGCGTTTGCGACTCCGATGATTTCTCCCTGGTCAACATCTCCGATCACCACCAAGGACCGGCCGTATGTTTTCCGCAGCTGTTTTGTTTTTACTATCCAGGGACCTGCTCTTACCAAATTTGCAGCGAGTGAGTTTAAAGCTACCAAGGCTGCAGTGCTTTACGACATTGTAAGTGCCTATCCCCGGGGTATGGCCAAGAATTTCAAAGAAGCATTTGAAGCCCAGAATGGAGCGGGATCGGTCGTCGCCTTCGAGGCGTTTCGTACCGGCGATCAGGATTTCAGCGAGCAGCTGGCCAATATTAAAAAATCCGGAGCGGAATTCATCTTCACTCCTCAACACTACAATGAAGTCCCTTTGATTGTCCGTCAGGCAAAACACATGGGATTGACCATTCCGATCATAGGCAGCAACTCCTGGGCGGGGGGAGACCTGATAGGTGAATGTGGTGCCGACTGTAATGGTCTGTTCTTCACAGGCAACTACGCTCCCGGAAAAGCAACAGGACTGAACAAAAAATTTGTCGACGCCTATAAAGCAGCTTATGGCGAAAATCCGGATGAACCGTCGGCCTTGACCTGGGACGCTATCCGGGTGTTGTTGGAGGCCATTCATAGAAGTGGAGGTCTCACTGGAAACCTAGTGAGTGATCGAACACTGGTAAAAGACACGCTGACCAAGATTCAGAATTTTGACGGTGCAGCCGGGAAGTTAAGTTTTAATTCAACTGGTAACCCCAGTAAGTGCGCGGTTGTTGTAAAGATCGAGGATGGTGTGTTTTCTTATCATGATTCGGTATGTCCATGATTCCGAGACCTTTTTTCAGTAAGGTAAGTTATGGTAAACGGAGAGACAGTGGTTGTTTCGTCTACCATGGTCCCGGAGAGTTCGAATATAAACAGTGTGGCAATCGGACTATTCTTTTCATATCCAGAGGCTCGTTATGATCGAATCTCACATTGGTTTCGCTGAAACCGAGAGAGACATTCTTGAATATCTGAAATCCCTGCGATCACTACAGGGAAACCTGGATATTCAGGTGAAAGGTGTGAGAAAAACCGGCATCCTGCAAGTGAGGAAAGGTCGGATCGTTGCGGCTAAGTGCGGTAATTTACTTGGTAACGGTGCTTTGCTCTCCTTGGCCGCAATTGGGACAGGAACCGTTCATGACACCAAATCGGAACAACCGGTTGAAAGCAATGTGTCCATTACCATTAACCAAACGATACGTTTTCTTACAAAGCTTCCCAGCCTCTCCCGGAAGGATAGTTACTGTGATGAGGAACAGACTCTCAAGGAAGCCATTCAGCTGTTTTTCCAGTTTCGACGCAAGGAGGCGGGCGCAAAACTGGTCGAAGTCTTGCGCAGCAATCGCTTCTATTATCCCGCATGGCTGTGGCATTCCAGGTTAATGACCCGCGAGGATTATATTAAAAAAGCGTTGAATGAGGCCCAAAAGTGGGGCAACGTCGATCCTGCAATACAGAAGGAGGTCCGGAAGATAGAGCCGCAGTTTTCGGGGGCATCCGAGACGGTAAGACGATGCATTTTCTGCTGGTCCCTGGTCAGATCGGGGGAAGAATATTGTTGCAATTGCCATGGAATGCAGCGTGTCTTGAAGGCAGGCGGAAATCAGCAGCCTGTAACCGAGGAAATGCAGCAAACACTCTCGCTCTATGAAGAGGAAATGATCAAGAATCCTCGGAATTCGCGCATTGCGTATTGCCTCTGCCTGGGATTCTGTTCGCTTGGAGAGATCGAGCCGGCCCGAAGGTTTATCGAGAAGGCCCTGAAGATTTCACCCTTGGAGCCTCTATTTGTCAGGGCATCCGCTCTCTTGCGGCCGGATCAGGAATATGTCCGAATTGAACCGGATAATAAAGCGGCGGAAGAGTCGCAAAAAGTACCTCCAAAGCCCCCGGTTGTTCAAGCGGCAGTACCTGACAAAACCAAAACAACTATCGATAAATCAATCCTGGTGGTTGAAGACAGTAAGACAGCCAGAAAGGTGGTCTCGATGGTGCTTGGCCGCAAAGGATATAACATCATCGAAGCATCGAGTGGTACCGAGGCGATTCTGGCGCTTGAAGGCGTAAATCCGGATCTTGTTCTCCTTGATGTAATGTTGCCGGACATGACGGGCTATGAAGTCTTGTCGACGATCAGAAAGAAAAGCGAGCTGTCCGACGTTCCCGTGGTTATGCTGACAGGTAAACGGAGCTCCGCTGATCGAATGAAAGGGATGGTCAGCGGCTCAAATGAGTATCTGACCAAACCTTTTGATCCGGCTAAGCTTCTTGACGTACTCGGGAAATACCTGGAGCAGCCGGAAGAGAGGGTACAGGCAACACAACCTCATTATGTGAAAAAGGTTGAGGAGCCGGCTTCGCTTGCTGTGGAGAAAGGGTCCGCAATACATCCTGAAGCGGTTCACCCGGAAGCAAAGCATCCCGCTGCGATAACTCCGGTAGTAGCTAAACCGCTGGAAGTCAAACCGGCTGAAAAAAAACCGGCAACCATCACGCCGGAAGTTGCGCAACCCGCACCACCGACACCGGAGACGTTAAGTAAGAAAGGATCGGAAAAATCAGTTCTCGTTGTAGAGGACAGTCCAACCTCCAGAAAAGTCATCACCATGGTTTTGACAAGAAAGGGATTTACGGTTATCGAAGCAGCCGCCGGAGAGGAGGCACTCAGAAAGGTGGAAGAGCTTCCCAGCCTTATCCTGCTCGATGCTATGCTGCCGGATATGACAGGGTATGATATCCTCGCTAAGCTGAAGCAGGATCAACGGCTAAAAGAAATCCCTGTTGTCATGCTTACCGCTAAAGACAGTGCGATAGACAGAGAAAAGGGGATACGGGCCGGGGCCACGGCTTATCTGACCAAACCTTTTAACCCGGACAAACTGATTTCCGTGATCAGCAGTCATATTTGATGATCTCGAAAGAACCTTAAATTTCAGATGGCTAAATACAAAGCTTCATATGCGAGGCGCGCAAATTTCCAATCATTTCGTTATATTAAGATACGTCGTAATGATTGAAAAAATTGCAGAAACGAAGCAGAGGAAGAGTTTTTACAACGCCATCATATACAACAATTTTTTAGAGTGTATCCATGTCACGTATGCTTGATCTAGACAATCTCATCCTGAATATCGATGAACAGTTGGCCGAAGTAAGGGACAAAGCTGTGATAGTTGAACAGCAAGCCGGCGCGGAACGGGAGGAGATTAACCGATATATTCTTGTTGGGATCGGGGCATTGCAACTGGCTATAGCCATTGATGATTTGTCGGAAGTCGGACCCTTGCCCACGATTACTCAACTGCCCAATCTGCCTCTCTGGATTCAGGGGATAGTCAATATCCGGAGTGAAATTGTCTCGGTCATTGATCTTGCGGGTTTTCTTAATGTCTCGAGCAGTGGCCCCTCTGACGGCAATCGTCTGGTAGTGCTCAGTCATAAAAAAAGAAAAATCGGTATTCGTGTCGATAGAATCATCGGCACTGTAAGCAAAACGGTGTCGGAAACAAAAATCCTGGATCCGGTCGATAAGAACTCAGTGGATGCCTCTCTTTTCACCTCCGGTCTCTTCCTGGAAAAGAATTTTTATTATATCCTCAATGTCCTCAAGTTGTTGTCGGCTCCTCGGCTTATTCACTATAACAGCAAAGGGTAAGGGAGAATAGGCAATGAGGCCAGCGAATGAGAAATCCTGCAGAAGTGGTGCGAGTATGAATAGCCAAAGAAAGGACCAGAAATAATGCCAAAATTTCCAAGTAGCGAGCTTCTTGAGCTCTTTTTTCTAGAAATTGAATCGTATATTCCGGAAATACGGCAAGGTCTCGAAGCACTTTCATCTGACAGAACCGCATTGCCAGCCATTCAGGAGCTTCACAGACTGTTTCATAATATAAAGGGTGCAGCCGCTCAGGTGCAATTGTCCGATTTGAGTAATGGCGCCAAGGTAGTCGAATCGGCTCTTGACCGATTACTTGAAGGGGAACAATCTATCTCAGACGCTTTTCTGGAAGCTCTTAAGAGCAGTGCCGATCTTCTCGTCAAGTACAGTGAAGATAAAAATCATTATTCTGCCGAGGGACAAAATTTTTCTGAGCAAATTGTTTTTTTATTTTCACAATTCCAAGAAATTAAAGACGAAGGACATCGGCCGGATGACAAGGGCATCGCGCAGTTACAGGAATACTTGCATGATGTTCGCTCAATCTTTCCATTATTGCAGGAACTCGTCGGCTGTCTGACGGAGCACGGCTGCGGCGATGCTCATGATGGTGTTATATATGACAAACTTTCCCACGCAATATCCCTTCTTTCGACAACGTTGCTGACGGCAGGATTGAAACAGCAAAGTCAATTGATGCAGGACTGTCATGTCTTAATTGAAAAACTGCATAGCTCGGCAACTCATCACCAGCCCGAGATATCCGGTCTTCTGCTGGATTTTCTTCAATTTCTTGAAGTAAGCTTTTCGCATGAGGATCCGGAAAACAGTACGACGATAAAAAGGGTAAAAGATCGACTGGGAAAATTCAAAGCCCTCCTAGAGGGAGTGGATCTAAGAAAACAAGAACCTCCCGCTCAATTTCCGGATGAATTTTCATTTCCGGATGACGACCTGGACGTTCATGCGCTGGATATTTTCGATGATCCGCTTAAGGATGATAAATCCATAGATTTTCTTGATGAGCTGACGGAATCGAGCTTTCCTGGAGAGGTAAGTGAGGAAGTGGAAGACGAGGATGAGCCGCTTGACGAGGATCAGCAGCTCCTTCTGGAAATCTTTCGCGAAGAATGCGATGAGCATTTAATCGTCATCAACCAGTCGCTCAATGTCCTGGAAAGCAAAGTAAAGGAACCAACCGATCTGACTCCTGAACTGCAGGAATCCATCAGCGATATGCGAAGAGCCGTGCATACTCTAAAGGGTGCGGCGTCGATGACCGGAGTCAACCTGCTGGCCAAGGGAGCGCACTCACTTGAGGATCTGCTCGATTGGCTGCACGATGAAGCAGGGAGTGTGGATCCCGGGCTGGTACAGATAATTGCTTCAGGTATCGACATCATTGAAGTGTTATCACAAACCCCCCGGGCTACAGCCTCAGCCGGTCTTGATAAACTGGTAAAGACAGTTACCGAATATCTCGCTGTCATGTCCGGTGCGGAAATTGCCGAAGATACCTTTTCCGAAAAAGTGGTGCAGGAGGTTGTACAAGAAAAACCGGCCGACCAGCCGGTACCTCCAGAAACAATTACTCCCCCGAAACCGGTAGTTGCAGACAATGCTCCGGCCGCCTTGCCGGGCGATGTCGGCACTGTCCGGGTTCGACTTGAAGATCTTGATGAACTGGTCAGTATCGAAGGTGAGCTGGTCGTCGCTCGTGGGGCTGTGGAGAAAATAGTGGATGAGTTTTCCCAGACCCTTCTTGAATTGGAAATCGTCAAGGAAAATCTGCGGAGGAAGTCTCAGGAACTGGAGTCGGGATTCGAGGTACAGTCGCTCTATGGTTTTAATCCGTTTACCGCCCAGGGAGAAGACGGAGAGCCGATAAATAGTGAGTTAGACGATTTTGATCCCATCGAGCTCGATCGTTATTCACAATTGAATCTGATAATACGCTCGCTGAACGAAATCTCCGTCGATGTGAACTCTATCCATACCACCCTGGCATCCCTCTCCGGCAATATTAGCGGCCAGATAGGCAAGCAGCAGTTAACCATGCGGCTGATGCAGGAAAAACTTATGAGAATCAGGATGACTCCCTTGTCTTCCATTTCGCGGGTTCTCTTCCGGACTGTCCGGGATACAGCTATCAAACTCGGCAAAAAGGCGGCTCTTACGATAAACGGGGAAGATGTCTTTATGGACCGGTTTGTCTGGGCCAAGATAACCGATCCGCTCATGCACATTTTGAGAAACGGCGTTGATCACGGCATCGAATCCGCTGAGGTTCGGGCAGCCGCCGGCAAACCGGAAACCGCGACTATTAATTTACAGGCCGAACAGCGGAGCAGGTATGTTCTTTTGCGCATAACCGATGATGGCGGCGGTATTGATTACTCGCTCATTAGGGATAAAATCAGGCGTGAGGCGTTAGCGGAAGATCCTGAGAGTATCGGCGAAAAAGACCTGCTGGAATATCTCTTTCATCCAAGTTTTACCACCCGCCGGAATATCACCACTATTTCAGGCCGCGGTGTCGGTCTTGACGTTGTCAGACGGAATATCCAGGATCTGCGTGGCTCGGTTCAAATCCACAATAAGCCGGGGCAGGGGGTGGAATTTGAAATTCAAATTCCTTTTTCTCTTTCCGTGAACCGTGCGGCAATGGTTTTGGTTGCCGGAAAAGAGTTCGCTATTCCGCTTCAGGATATCCTGCAGGTGAAACATTTCTCCAGCCGGGAAATTATGGACACCGGCGAGACGGAAGGCTTGTTGCTTAAATATGGAGACCGAGTGGTGCCGGTGAACAATCTCGGATACCACCTGCAGCTGGAAAAAAGAATGAACACACTGCCAAAAGGGGCGGCGGGCATGCTGGCAATAGTGTTTATGAAGGGCGAAGAGCAGCATGCCGTTGCCGTCGATTCCGTTGTTGAACAGCGGGAGATTATAGTTAAAAATCTCGGCAGCCATCTCACACACGTTCGCGGGATAAGTGGAGTGACCCTGACCGGTTCAGGAGGATTGATTCCCATTCTCAACTTAAGAGAGCTTGTGGATGAAGAGGCGACGGGTGAGATAGTCGATAGCGAACCACTGTTGCAAATGGAGTTGGATGAGCCGCTCAAGGTATTGATAGTCGATGATTCCATCAGTGTGCGACATAGTGTGGCGCGACTTGTAGAGAGCCAGTCCTGGAAACAGCAACAGGCGGTGGACGGTCTGGATGCACTGGCCAAGCTGGAGAGTTTCTTCCCGGATGTGATTATTCTCGATATTGAAATGCCGAGGATGAACGGATATGAACTCAAGTCAAGTCTTAATAACCAACCGATGTACAAGGATATACCGATCGTGATGCTGACCTCCCGAGTTTCGGACAAGCACCAGCAAAAGGCCAAAGAGCTTGGAATTGAATACTATCTGACCAAGCCGTACCAGGACGAAACCTTTGTCCGGATGTTGGAAACAATTCATAACCGCCCTTAACTTTTTTTACTCTCATGATATAAAATGAAAAAACAGCTCGAAATTGCGACTATTAAAGCAAACAACGTCTTTCAGGGATGTGAGCTCTACTGGATATTCAGCAGGAATCAACTTGAATTCCTTTTACGGGAGGTGGAGTTATTTTCTTCACCGACCGCTGTCATAACGGCTAAATATCAGGAGGTTATGCTTCCGGTGATTAATCTTGAGAAATATTATGGGTTGGCGGAGAAATTTAAAAACGGACCACCCAAATATGTTGTAGTCAGGTCGGTTAATGAAAAAAAGGAGATGGTAAAACTCATTATCCAGACGCCGCAGTCAGTGAAAATACAGACTGTGGAAGAACATTTTACCTCGTTGCAATCTTCCCCAAATCTCCCGAAAAACAGCGAACATGTGCTGGGGATGTATTCACTTACCGACGGTAAAGTTGGTATTGTGCCTGATTTGGTTGGAATGAGCCGATCGATTCAGAAGAGGGGGAACTAGAACTCCAGGTAGGAAAAAACAACAGGACCAATACGACGGAATTGCCGACTGGAACCAGCTCGGGCATCGGTGAAGCGGTATTAAAAAAACCGGATCGCTGTCAATCCAGTTGTCGTTAAAATTAGAAAAGATGATGAAAAAACTTTAAAGATATGGCAAGAGGACGTATCAATAAATTTCTCAAAACTTAAGGAAAAAAAATGGCTTCAAAATTGATAATGATAGTGGAAGATAGTCAGACTGACATGCGAATAGCTGAAAACGTTTGTGCGGATAACGGCTATAAAACTGTGACTGTTACAGAGGGTGATAAGGTTTTATCCACGGCAATCGAGAAAAAACCGGATTTGATTTTGCTTGATGTCATTTTACCCAACAAGAATGGTTTTCAGGTATGCAGGCAGCTAAAAACGACTGAGGAAACCAAGGATATTAAAATCGTCATCGTCAGCAGCAAGGACCAGCCCAGCGATAAATTCTGGGGAAAGAAACAGGGTGCCGACGATTATATCACAAAACCCTACGAGGAAGCCGAACTTCTCGCAGCTATAGAAAAAAATATCTGATAACTCTGATACATCAGCGGTGGACCTGGGAGCGGCAGTAATATTCCAGGCCACCGCTTTTGCCTTTTCCCTGTTAAAATACCAGATATGCCGCTGCAAAATCGTATCGTAAAACCCGGTAAAAGAGAAAAAAGTGTCTTAACCGATGCGGGGGAACAGCTCGATGTTCCCCCGGGCTGGGAGTTGCTTCCTCCAGGAGATGGCCCTCTTACTAAAATAGTCAAAGCAAAAGGGCCAAGCTGGCTTGTTCAGGTAAAGGTCAGGAACAGGTATATCTCAAAAGGTATATGGGCTAAAAGCGAACACATCCGAGAAGCAAAAACCGAACTGGAGCTCAAACGTTCAACACCTGATTATGCCAAAACACGCGGGCAGCAACTGGCAAGAAGGGAGAAAATCCAGAAGGAATACACACAGGAATTTTATAACGAAGTACTTGAGTTCCTTAAATTTCATCCTCGATACACTTCGCTTGCCGTACAGTTGGCAAAATCGGTTACCGAATTGGCGACTCCTGTCGGCAGCGGGACGGTGGCCCGCACCGAACGAATTCCTTTGGAAGATCGTGCGCGAAGTGCCGTCGTAGCCTGGATGCGTCACCAGACCACCGGCTATGATCGTATGACTGTTGCCAGGGTGAAAGGAAGAAGACGCCAGGTGCGAAGAGAACTGGCTTCCCAGTCCATCCGGCTCCTGCAACTCTATCGGGACGGGATTGATATCCCACCCTCTTGCCCGTTATTCCAGGCATTGTCTCGGGAGAAGTGATATAGCGTTGCCCGCGGTCTCGGCGAAGGTTTACTTTTCACCTTGCATGATCCCGGCACATACCCTCTCCCATTCCGCAACTTCATCAAGCAATCCGAGACGTTCTATAACCTGCATATTCAAAGCAAGGGGTTTACCGATGATTTCGTCAGGTTGATCTCGATAATACAGAGCATTTGCAACATGAACGGCCAGAGTCGGGGTGAAATAGTTGGCCGGATAATTGCCTATATTGTTTTGAAAACCAATCGCCTCAACGATTGGGCTGGAAAATCCCCAAAGACCGACTAAGTATGAGCCGACCGCACTTTGGGTGGCCCCAAAAACAGCGAGTTCCGCTTCCGGCAGTATGATATTTCGCTCTTCGGCCGTTTCAATTACTTGGAGATATTGATCCGGCAGGGAAGAAATCAATATAAGTTTCCCTAAATCATGTAACGTTCCGGCAAGAAAAGTATTGCTGATCTGTTCCTTGTCATCCGACCGGTTAGAGGTAATAGCCTTGGCGATTTTACCAACCGTTAGACTATGATTCCACAGTCGATCGATCTGGAAAACCTGCTCGGAAATCTTGATCTTGGAAAAGAGCTCAAGACTGAGGACCAAAACCTTGATGGTGTCGAGACCCAGCAGGGCAACGGCGCGGGCAGGACTGTCAACTTTTGAATATATTCCAAAAAATGAGGAATTTACAAGCTGCAGAACCTTGGCGGTCATGGCGATATCCTGGGCGATTATTTCGGCGAGCTCGTTAATTTCCACGTCAGGGGTGGCTATCGCCTTTTGCAATCGGGAGTAGGTCGAGGGTAGACTCGGTAATTTGCCGATCTGGGAGATAAGGTCTTTCAGGTTGCCGTCGAATAACATATCCTGCAGCGCGGCGGTCTGTTTCAAGATGTTTTTAAGCATTTCAGGATCACAGGGTTTAGCCAGAAACTGATGAACCACGCCGACAGTTCGAAAAACGGACTCCTGATCAGCCTGCCCGGTGAGCATGATCCGTATTGTGTGAGGATATTTATCCTGTATTATCTCCAGTAACTTGGCACCATCCATGCCCGGCATGCGCATGTCGGACACAATCACATCAAAACGTTCCTGTGCCAGCAGATCTAAAGCTTCATTTCCACCGGCAACAAAATGCATATCATATTCATTGCGCAATGATCTCAACATTCTTCGAAGGGCATCAAGAATATTTGGCTCGTCATCGACAAAAATTACTTTTTTCTTTCCCATTGTTATCCTCTTACGTTGAACTCTTGTAATCGTTCACCGGTCCACACAAAAGGCAGCATAATCCGGATCTGTAACTGTGTCGCTCTTGTGCCATCCCTGTCACCCGCGACACTAGGCCATCCTTGGGTCGTCATCCAGTGCTCCAGGTTCGTTCAAGAAGGCCTCCGGGCTTGTAGGGGCGGGTTCCAAACCCGCCCTTCTATGAGGAGGCATGATCGGACGAAAATGGGGTGCTGGTGAACGGTTACGAACTCTGAAGGATCGCGTCAGAGATAAAATGATGACGCGAAGTGAATCATTTTTTTATCTTTACTAAAATCGGTTCCTTCACACCGACCTGTCGAGAAAAATTTTTCAATCCCGTGATCAGGGACCATGTCACTTCCTGCCCTTTTGGAGCAATTAACAAACCATTTGACGCGATGATATCCTGTTCAGTGATCATCCCCGCCGACATATCGCGGATTTCAACCGCCACGATTTTTTCGTTTTCAGGACTCAGCTTGATGCCTATGAGAATTTTAAGCAGCTGAGGGTTGTAGTTGACCGAACCCTTTTGCATGTGATTGAGTGCTTCGGAACGATTCAACCCACGATGCATAAGTGAATCAAAATCCGTACAGATCCTTAGCAGCTGTGCTCCAAGACTGACTTCTTCGCTTAAATTTTTGCTTGCAAAAGATTCATAAGCCAAGAGCTGATTGGCGATAATTGCCGCAACGGTTTCCAGTCGGGGAATTTTCTCCAGAAGCTTGGAGCCGACCAGAGGATGGTCATGGTACATTGCCTCTTCTTCTTCCGTCATCTCCTGCCCCGTATACAACTTATTGAGCGTATCAGGAGGAAGAGTGATACAACCTATCTGCGACATCAGCGCGGCGATTTCGAATTGCCAGATATTGGGTAATTCAAGTTTTCGGGCAACTTCACCGACCATGGATTTTACACGCAATCCGCTACTGAATGCTATCGGGTTTGCCAGACTTAAAACTTCTGAAAGCACGGTAATGCTGCCCATCAGTGTTTTGTCGAGGAGTTCTTTCTCTGCTGTAATTAAACGATATTGGCGCTGGGCCAGGGCAATAGCCAATACCAGCGTCGATGTTGAGCAAGGTTTGTTTAAAAAACGAAAGATCTGTCCCTTGTTCACTGCTTCGATCGCCGTTTCCTGGTCGGCGTTGCCGGTAAGCATCAAGCGTACTGTGTCGGGATATTGATCCTTAACCGCACCAAGAAGTTGAATTCCATCCATCCCGGGCATCCGCATATCGGAAACAATCACCGAAAATGGCCCCTCTTTTTTAAGAATATCAAGGGCTTCTTGTCCGCTAATTGCTGTATGTATCTCAAAGCGCTTGCGCAGGTCCCGCTTTATCGAATGCAGGATATTTTCTTCATCATCGACTAACAGGATTTTTTCGGTCATTCTTGCATCTCCTGGTGCAGTCTGAAAATTATAAATTAAGGCTCTCGAGGTGCTTGTTTAAGTATCGGATTATTTCAAAAATTAGTCAAATTATGCGGCGGTAATCAAGGAAGCGAAATCAGGAAAAACAGGCAAGTAAAAAAGCTTTGCCTTTAAGGAATTGTTGCCGCACGGATATTCTAAATAGCGGGCACTTCAATGAAATGGGACATTAATCTAAGAGGCGCCGGAGAGCGCCTCTTAGATTAATGGATAGCTGGGCCATGCAGGATTTTAATTAGCTCTCATGCGATTGTTAAATTCCTCGGGGGTGAACGAATAAACCTGTGTTCCATTGCATTCGACGGCAAATGAGGCACAAACACTGCCTCGGATTGCGCTGTTTTCCAGGTCATCGCCGTTGACCAGGCCGCTGAGCAAACCTCCTCTGTAGGCATCTCCCGCACCGGTCGGGTCAACCACTTTGGCAGCCTTAAAGGAGGGAATGGTCAATTTTCCGGTCCGGCTATAGAGTTCCGAACCTGCCTCACCCAAAGTGATAATAGTTGATTTGGGAAGGGCGAGAAGTTCGTCTTTGCTCAATCCTGTTTTATCCATAATCAGGTTGAATTCGTAATCGTTGACGATCAGGAGCATGCAGCCGCCAATGACTTCCATTAAGTCCTGGGCCTGCAACACGGGCAGCGCCTGGCCGGGATCGAAAATATAGCTAATACCTTTCAGTTTACAGAGTTTTGGGTAGTTAATCATATCCTGCAGATTGCCGGGCGAGACGAGAAGAAGGGTCTCCTTAGGTTCGAGAGTATTGATTTCAAGGTTCGAGGAATATTTCATCGCTCCGGGATTGAATCCGGTGATCTGATTATTGCTTTTATCGGTAGTAATATATGCTCCGGCAGTCAGTTCTTCGGTGATTACTGTAATGCCTTCCTTCGAGATGGAATGCTTATCAAGCCACTCAAAATATTTATGGTGGTCGCTGCCGATCGTGGCAGTTATAGTGGGGGCCTCGCCCATGAGTTTTAAAGCGTAGGCAATGTTGCCGGCTGTACCGCCATAGTTTTCCGTCACACCGTTCACCTGAAAGCAAACATTGAGGCTATGGATCTTGTCCGGCAGTATGTGATCGGAAAAACTCTCGGGGAAGTTCATGATACGATCATAAGCGAGCGAGCCGGAAATGACTATGTTTTTCATCGTGTAAACCTTGAGTTGAGGTTGATGTTTGGAATGTCTTAATGATTGCTGAATGTTGAATGCGCAATTTCAGGAATCGCTTTGATTTTTGGTGTGTGATTGGCCAGAAACACAGCAACAAGAACGAGGATTCCTCCCATGAGCTGCATTGCTGAAAGAGTTTCTCCCAGTAATATCCAGGCTCCACAAGCAGTTACCAGTGGAATGCCATTGATACAGACGGCCGCCTGAGCAGCAGGAATCTTGGTCAGAGCATAATTATAGCAAAAAAATGCGGCAATTGTAGCAAAGATCGTCAAAACGATCAGGGCGATGAACGAATCCCTGGATACCGCGGACCAGTCGAGTTTCGGAAGATCCCAAAGAAAAAGCGGTAAGAAAAAGAGTGCGCCTAAAATGATTTGCATTCCCGTAATCTGGAGAGAAGAAAGCGATTCGCCCAGTTTTCGGGTCAGGATCATGTACACAGCGGCGGAAAGGACGGCACCACAGATCAGCATATCGCCGAGCATAGTTCCATGCAGAGCTGTTGATATCCTGCCACCGAAAACAAGCATTGTCACTCCGGCCAGGGAGATAATGATGCCGAGCATATTGATGAGTCGGAGCCGTTCCTTTAAAAATAAGGTCGAAAGCAACAGGACCACAACTGGAATAGTAGCAATGATGAGAGACGTTTTGGTCGCCGAGGTATACTGAAGGCCAAAAGTTTCGAAGAGAAAATAGAGCCCCGGTTCCATGAGCGTTAGCAGCAGGAGGTATTTGAGGTCTTGCCGGGTAAGTGAAGGAAAACCGGTACGCCAAAGCAGGATGGTAAAGAAAATTGCAGCGGTAAAAAATCGGAAAAAAATGAGACAGAAAGGAGAAAAACTTTGGAGAGCTATCTTTGTGGCAACAAAAGAGAGTCCCCAGAATACAACAGCTGTTGTCAATGCCAGATATGTTGGAAGCGAGGTATCGGTTCTCATTGCAGTATCATCCTACGGATTAAAAGACCTGTATTTTGGTGGAAGGAAGTTACAATATCCCACATGGGGTAACTCTCTTTCCCCGTGTTTTGCCGGGATAAGTATCTACACGAAATTCTTTTCCAAAAACCTAAAAAAGAATTTCTAAGATACTAAAGACTCAAAACAAGTAAATTTAAACGATCTGAATCTAAATATCTCGAAATCTATGAGAGAAGTGAAAAAAACTAAATGAAAAAACTATTGTGAGGGCAGTTTATTTCGATCTTTTGCACAGAAATACTGGAAGTCGTGGTAACTGTCGCAATATCCAAGAATATTCTTGAGTTTTGTTCCGGAGTTTGTTACGCAAAAGGAGCCTTGCAGAATATTTTTTGAAAGCAGCACAAGGTGTTTGGGGTTATGCCCTTCTATTAATTATTTAATAAAATGGAGAGTAAGATGAAAAAAATGACTGTATTCGTAGCTCTTGCACTTGCTGTAATCACTTTTTCCACCGGGACTGTCTTTGCAGCAGATACCCTGGCGGAGATTCAGAAGCGTGGTACCCTGAGAGTTGGGTTGGAGCCGGGATATATGCCCTTTGAGTTGACCAATAAAAAAGGTGAAATAATAGGATTTGATGTGGATGTTGCCAAAAGAATGGCCAAAGCAATGAAGGTTAAGCTGGAATTGGTCTCTACCGCCTGGGACGGTATTATCCCCGCCCTGCTGACCAATAAGTTCGATATCCTCATGTCCGGGATGACTCTCACCCAGGAGAGGAATATGACGGTTAATTTCGCCACTCCCTATATACTTATCGGCCAATCCGTTCTGCTGAAAAAAGATCTTGTTGGTGAGGTAAAATCGTACAAAGATCTCAATAATCCTAAATATACCATTGCCTCCAAACTCGGTACTACCGGTGAGCAAGCTGCTAAACGATTGATTCCCAATGCCAAATATATTTCCTACGAGACGGAGCAGGAAGGAGTAATGGAACTGCTTAATGGGAAGATCGATGCCTTTATTTACGATCTGCCGTTCAATTCGGTCGCCATGAGCCAGAAGGGTGCGGGGAAATTCGTCCACCTTGATGAACCCTTCACCAAAGAACCGATCGCCTGGGCTATTCGCAAAGATGATGTCAATTTCCTTAACTGGTTGAACAACTTCATGAATCAGATCAAATATGATGGTGTTTACGATAAGATTTATGGCAAATGGTTTCGTGACGATGCCTGGTTGAAAGAAATTCAGTAAATAAACGTTCCCGGCACCGCATACGTTCATCAGAGGGCCGCACAGAGAGGGGCGGGTTTGATTCCGTCCCCACTCCGGTGCGGGTCAGCTTGTGCGCTCAAGGTGCATTGCTGAACGTTTACTTACCGGGGGAGTTATGCACGCTTATGCTGTTTTCGGTGAATGGTAACGTAAACAAAAAGGAATCACTAATTTGAAAGCCGGAGAGAAGATTTGGCCCTGGAGGCTCTTGCTGGTGGTCATCCTGCTTGGGGTGGCTGCCGGTACCTGGGGAGCGATCAAAAAAATTGATTATAAGTGGCGATGGTATAGGGTGCCTCAATATTTCATGTATGTCGCGGAAGATGCAAAAAAGATTCCTTTCGACGGCACGGTGAGTTCTATTGAGAAACATGGGGATACCAGCCAGGTTACCCTGATTTCCGAGACATCCAAAAAAACTGTTGTGAAGGTGGCGACCGATAGTCTGAGAGTTTCAGAGGGTGAGGAACTGTTTGAGGGCGATACCATCGGTTTCATAAAAAAATGGCGGCTCGGTCCATTGATGGTTGGTTTATGGACTACCTTATGGCTTTCTGCTATTTCCAGTGTCTTTGCACTCATTCTGGGCTTAATAACTGGAATAGCCAGGGTTTCTAAAAATGTCACCCTGAGAGGGCTGGCGATGATCTACGTTGAATGTATTCGTGGAACACCGCTGCTTGTTCAGATTTTTATCGCATATTTCTTTCTAGGTACTGTTTTTAATCTCAGCCGCAACGTCTGTGGCATAGGTGCTCTGGCTCTTTTTGCCGGAGCCTACGTAGCTGAGATTGTCCGTGCGGGCGTCCAAAGTATTCCAAAAGGACAGGTGGAAGCCTCCAGATCGCTGGGGATGACTGCCTTTCAGACTATGACGGATATAGTTCTGCCTCAGGCGTTTAAAAAAATCCTGCCGCCTTTGTCCGGTCAATTTATCAGTCTCATAAAGGATTCGTCATTGGTGTCGGTTATTGCAATTACCGATCTGACAAAATCAGGCCGGGAAATTATCACCTCATCCTTTGCCACTTTTGAGGTCTGGCTGGTTGTGGCGGCGATGTATCTCCTGGTGACTTCAGTCTTGTCACAACTCGTTTACTACATGGAACGGAGGCTTGCTGTCAGTGATTAAAGCCGAGAATGTTGTAAAAATTTTTGCTGGTCGCTCGGGAGTTGTCCGGGCTGTGGATGGTGTTTCAACGGAAGTGGCAAGAGGGGAAGTCGTCGTCATCATCGGGCCTTCCGGTTCCGGTAAATCGACTTTTTTACGCTGCATTAATGGACTGGAGACTTTTACAGAGGGCCACATCATCATAGATGGTGTTGATCTTGCCGATAGAAAGACCAATATTAACAAAGTACGGGCCGAAGTTGGTATGGTGTTCCAGCAATTCAACCTCTTTCCTCATAAGACGGTTTTGGAAAACCTGACACTGGCACAACGCCGGGTACGAAAACGAAGCAAGCAAGTCGCCGAGGAAAAGGCTCGTGGATTGTTGAAAAAAGTCGGTATTCCCGAAAAAGCTACTGAGTATCCTTCAAGACTCTCCGGAGGACAGCAGCAACGTGTGGCCATCGCCAGGGCGCTGGCGATGGATCCGAAGGTCATGCTTTTCGATGAACCGACCTCCGCCCTTGATCCGGAGATGGTCGGGGAGGTGCTCGATGTCATGAAACAACTTGCCCGGGAAGGAATGACCATGATGGTGGTTACCCACGAAATGGGCTTTGCCCGTGAAGTGGCGGACAGGGTTATCTTCATGGACGAAGGAAAGGTAGTTGAGGTGGGAACTCCCGAACACTTTTTTACCAATCCCCGGGAAGACAGGGCAAAGCTTTTCTTGAAACAGGTCCTGTGATCCCGGCTGGATGCAAACTGAACAACATTGGCATGAATACGTTTTAATGGAAGAAATTATGTCGGCGCAGTCAAAGTACCAAAAAACCTATCCTATTTCCTGGGATCAGCTGCACAGGGACTCAAAAGCGCTTGCCTGGCGACTTTTGAACATCGCTGATTTTAAAGGAATAATAGCTGTTACCCGGGGCGGGATGGTTCCGGCAGCCATCATTGCCCGGGAACTCGATATTCGTCTGGTTGATACCATCTGTCTTTCCAGCTATGACTGGAAGGACAGAAAGGGCGAGGTGAATACCTTGAAATCATTTGAGGGTGACGGGGAAGGCTGGCTGATCATCGATGATCTTGTCGATACGGGACGCACCGCTCAGGTGGTTCGGGAAATTGCTCCAAAGGCCCATTTCGCCACGGTCTATGCCAAACCCGCCGGACGTCCTCTGGTTGATACTTTTATTACCGAGGTGAGTCAGGACACCTGGATTCTTTTTCCGTGGGATACGGAATCCCAGTTTGTCAAGCCGATTGCCGGCATGGACAAATCCTGCTGAGGTGAGCCGAAAAATTACATCAATACTTTGGATGGACGAGAACGTGTATACTTGCAAAAAACAAGCAAACAATTTGCAAGGTACTAATCCCCGCAAAGCACGGGGATAAGTACCTTCACGAAATTCATTCTAAAAAACAAGAAATGAATTTCTAAGGTACTAATGTATTTGACCGGGAGGGTTTGGAACCCATTCGAGTATCGTGCCCTGGCCGTAAGAATTTTCAATGACATACCTGGCAAAATGATAGTCAAGATCTTCCCGGGGGGATCCGGTATAACCGGCTAGGAACATCTCTCTCATTTCCGCGATGATTGCCTTGAATGGTCCGCTGACCACCATATTATCTATGGTGTGTTCTCCCAGGTTATGCACGCTGAATCTGACCATCGCAGTTTCTCCTCGCAGTTTCTCCTGAATAGTAGGTGGATTGTAGTTGTTGCAGCCTATTCGCTCAGGCGATCAGGTCTATGCCGCTGGTATTTGATTTTTCGGCGAGTTCCTTGAGATGTGCCCGCTGCACGGAAGCAACTGTAGATTCTATCACTGTTGCGAGAGTCCTTGTCTCCAGATCGAATTCGATCCCGCAGATATACTCGATTCCTCCTTTTTTCCGCACTTTGGAAAGGTGTCGTACAGTTCCGTTGAGTACAGCCAGAAGTTCATCTTTAACATAAAGCTTGAGGGAATGGGTTGTCCCCGGAATGAATAATTTTTGTTCGGCTTTACTCGCGGCGAAAGCCATTCCTTTGATACCGATGTCGACGGGAGTCATGGCCAATGCGGGAAGTTCCTCTTCAATTCCAACGCTGACGACAAAATCCAGACTTTCAGGAACCTTTGCCCGAAACTCCCGGGCATTGTGGACTTTCCTCGCCAGCGTGGGGAAGGAGAGTCTGATAACAGGCAGACCGCCCACGGTGATCAATTCTTCAAATGTCGCGGCTAGTTCCACGGCATAGGTGTTAGTGAACATACGTAAAATGATGCATCGGGAATAGCGCAGATGCAGGTTGCCGAGACCAGGCTCAATCGGCAGGATAACTATATGACTCATCAAAGTTAAATACTCACCTTGCTGGTAATCCTGTTCATCCTGGAATTCAGTATCTTCCTCTTCATCAATATATTCCGAAAAATCGTCTTTCAGTCTTGAAAAGTAGATGCGCGGCATGCTGTCGAGTTCTACCTCCAACACTTTATCATCAAACAGAGCAGTCTGCAGAAAAGGAAGAATTTGCTCCTTTTGGGTGAGTATATCTCCATTTTCCAAACCGGTTTCGACTTCGGAGTCAGAGAATGCCTGCCCGGGATAAAATTGATGGAGCTGCTTTTTAATATCGTCAATCATTTTAGCTGGAAAAGAAGCAAATATCCTCAGGAGAGGCGGGTTAGGGAAAATTGATTAATCCTTCTTCAAACTTAAAACAACTGTATTGAAAAGGAAAGTGTTCTTTAAAAGTATCCCCTTGTGTGGTTTTGTCTCACTATTTTCCGGATGTGATAGTTGGATTGCCGAGATGATACATGCCAATGTTTATCCCGGCCGATCAGAGCCCCAGGACAATTTGTTTCTCCCCATTCTGTGCGATTGCCGAGCGGAGTCGCCGCGGAGGTGCGCTACTCCATCAATTTATTCACTTTTAGCCAATTTCGCGCAGGCCACTCCCAGCAATCTAGTTTTTCTCTACCAGCTTTGAAAATGTAAGATAAATGTAAGATATCACAGCTATCACTACTGTACGAATGCAAAGGATGTCGTCAAAGATAAATTATTGCCAAACATAAATGCACCGTTTGGTTACAACTAACAAGGAGGCAAAATGCCTTTGTATCATTTGGTTAAAAGAGGAGACAGTCTATGGAGCTTGGCCCATCAACATTTGGGCAGCGGCACTAGGTGGCCCGAAATTTTTAACGAACACAATAAAGAGGCCGCAAAGAAAAGTCACCACCGACCGTTGCTGCCCATTGTAAATGAAAACCTGATTTATGTGGGACAGACGCTCGTGCTGCCGGCACGCAAAATCAATCCGCCACCAGGGACAGGCGTCAAAGTTGAAGGTGGAAAACCAGCCCTTCCTCTTGATCTGAAAGTAACCTACTCAATCGGCCATGGTACGCCGCCAATCCTGTACGTCAGCCCTGGTCTTGACTTCACGGTCAAAACCGAGTTGAGCGGCAAGATCAGCATCGAAACGATGTCCGACAACATGCGCCAACACGGCTTTGAACTGCTCATAAGCAAAGACCCCATACAGGCAAGCAAAAATTATACAAGGCATACGACCCGGCCCTGTCCGCCCTGACGGCCAAGCCGGAGATGGTGTTCGACTCGGCCACGGGCACAGTCAAAATCAAGGCTCCCATAGCGGCCGAGGCCAATGTTGGATCATTTACTTTCAACCTTCAAGGCGACGGCCCCAACCATTGGTCGGGCACCCTTAAGCCTCAAACTCTCAATGGCACAGTGGAGGTTCGGGGAGTAAAATACAAATTCAGCGCCGATATCGAGCTCAAAATTGAGGTGATCATGCATCCAAGTCCCAAGGGCGTGAATGAAGCGCCGGTTGGGGTTAATGTGGTTAAAAAGGTGGTGGCTCGACCATACACCACAGTAGATAGGTCCAAAGCGGACGACCTTGCACCTACGATTTTGACCGTGGTAGTTATCACGATTATCTCATATTTTTTCCCAGCAATTCGCATGGCAACGTTTAGACCAGGAGCAACAACCTCAATTATGCCTTTTAATCATTCTGTTGACCTCAAACTTCATGAATCTCCGGATGCATGACATATGACATGAGCGGAGTTGACCGATGAAGAAGATAATGAAAAAGATAGTGAACTATTTATTAGCAGTTCTGCTGGTGCTGGCTGTCTGCAATGAATTGTATTCGCTCTATCTCCATACGACTTTTACCAAAGAGGAAATTGACGCTTGTTTTGAACCCATTACATCCAAATATGGGATCAAGATCGTCTACGAAGTTGACGCGGATTTTTTATCGTTTTGGGAAGAAGATCCTCCCATCACCAAACCGATTTGGCCTAGGGTGCTGATGCGTAATGCTGATATCTTACAAACAACATTAGAGAGGTATCCGGTTCAAGTAATCAAAAACCATTTAAGTGTTATTAATTTTGCTGGGAAGATCACCTTAAAAGATGGGTTTAACTATGGAGGATTGTATGATGAGTCGAAAAAAAGCATATATTTGGTTGATAATGGCTTCCAAGGTCATGATGTTGTCATAAGCACTTTTCATCACGAGTTCAGTTCCCTTTTGTTGAAAAGTAATTCATTTGATATCGATCAGTGGAGGGATAATAACCCCAAGGACTTTGAGTATTCATACGAAACAACCAAAGATTTGCTAAGGACATATAAGAGCGCCTCGCTTGTTGGGGCAGAGGCCGATTATGAAAAAGGCTTTATGGATACATACGGGCAAACCATGGTCGAAAACGATTTCAACGAATACGCTGCCGTGGTCTTCACCTACCCACAAAAATTCAAAAAAATCATGGATAAATACCCACGGGTACGTGGCAAGTTTATGGTGTTGCTGGAATTTTATCATAATATTGATCCGATATTTACGGAGGAGTATCTGCTGGGAAGTAAATAAGAGCGAACGTGTATATGGTAAAATTGTCGAATTTTCGATTCAATGGACTTTCTCTTGGTGATTGCAAAGCCACCGGGCCGCTCTCACCGCTCAGTATTTATCAGATGATTCCTTGAAGTCCTGAACCGGCACAGTCAAAAGCAAAGCTCCTATAGCAACCGAGGCCAATCTTGGACCCGTTGCAGTCAACAGTTGAGCCATTCCATCAAGATTGATGATCCCGTTGGTCGGCAGTTGTTGTTGTGGATGTCCAGAAGCTTCTCGCGGAGCGGCTACAGCTTAGTTGAAATCATATTCGGCAACAAACTCCAACAATGCCTGTTGAGCAGCAAACAATAAGCTCTTTTCAACACAAAAAAGGCAGATCCCCTTCAAGCGGGAGATCTGCCTTTTTTGTGGAGCATAGAGCCGGCGAACCAGCTGCGGAGTCTTACAGCAGGTCGGCGATCGCCTCTTTCTCGGAGAGCAGTTCTTTTTCGGTAGCGGTCATCATTTTTCGCGCAAAGTCGTTGACTTGCAGACCCTTGATTTCTTTCCATTCACCATTTTCGCAGGTGATGGGCAGAGCATACATGATATCCTCATCGATACCGTAGCTGTTGCCTCCGCTATAAACACCCATACTGACCCATGCGCCATTGGAACCAAGTGCCCAGTCACGCATGTGATCAACGGCGGATGATGCGGCAGAGGCAGCACTGGAAGCTCCGCGGGCCTTGATGATTGCGGCGCCACGCTGCTGTACCGTCGGAATAAAATCATTTACGTACCAGTCATTGTCCACCTTCTCCTGCACGGGAACGCCGTCAACTGTTGCGTAGCTGATGTCGGGGAACTGGGTGGCGGAATGGTTGCCCCATACCACCATCTTTTCAACCTTGGTGGAATGACTTCCGGTTTTGGCGGCGATCTGCGACAAGGATCGGTTGTGATCGAGACGCATCATCGAGGTGAAATTACGAGGATTGAGATCCGGAGCATTTTTCATGGCGATGAGGGCGTTGGTGTTGGCAGGGTTGCCGACAACAAGTACCTTGACATTACGGCTGGCATGATCGTTAAGTGCTTTTCCCTGGACGGTAAAAATGGCGCCGTTTGCCTTCAGCAGATCTGAACGCTCCATGCCGGGACCACGAGGTCTGGAGCCTACCAGAAGTGCATAGTCGGCATCCTTGAAGGCAACATTAGGATCATCTGTAGTTATGACACCGGCAACCAGGGGAAATGCGCAGTCGTTGATTTCCATAACCACGCCTGCCAATGCACCCATCGCAGGTGGGATTTCGAGAAGCTGAAGAATTACCGGTTGGTCTTTTCCCAACATATCACCCGCTGCGACGCGGAAGATAAGGGAGTAACTGATTTGTCCGGCTGCACCGGTGATTGCGACACGTACTGGGGTTTTCATTGAGTTCTCCTTTGAAAAGAGGTTAGCGCCAGGGAAATTCATTTACAGCTATAAGTATAAATCCCCTTAAGGCACCTGGCCCGACTTATTTCCCGTTTTGCGGGGGTCGGATTGTATCACAACAACATCTTTTTCAGCAAAAACAGAAGCCAAGATACCATAATGTTTATCAGGAATCCAGCTGAAGGAGAAACTCACCGGTGCTTTTAATATCAGTAGTGTTGATGTCAAACATCAGAAAGCCTAACTTTTGTCGTTGGTGGGTTTCCCAGTAACCGTTCATTTAGTGCTCCAGATTCGTTCAAGCAGGCCTCCGTGCTACAGTTGACTATGTGAGGAGGCCTGATCGGACGAAAATGGTGCCGGTAAACGGTTACGGTTTTCCATAGCCACCACCGCCCGGGGTTTTAATTATAAAGATGTCGTCAGGAAATAAAGAAACCTCATCGTTTCCGGCTAAAAGGGTGATGGTTCCATCCGGATGTTGCACGCTGTTTTGCCCTTTTTTCCCGGGCCCGCCTCCGGCCAGGCCATATGGTTCAGTCTCCCTGTGTGAGGAAAGGACGGTGGCCGTCATCGGTTCCAAAAAGCGAATCTTGCGAACAGCGCCGGATCCGCCGGAAAATTTCCCCGTCCCGCCCGAACCGTGCCGGATGGAAAATGATTCGACCCGCACAGGAAATCGCCATTCGACCACTTCGGGGTCAGTCATCCTGGTATTGGTCATGTGACTGTGTACCGCACTGGTGCCGGGATGGTCCGGTCCGGCCCCAGTGCCGCCGCAGATGGTTTCGTAGTTCTGGTAGGTCGCATTACCATAGATGAAATTGTTCATGGTTCCCTGGGAGGAGGCCAGCAGCCCAAGGGCGCCGAACAGGGCGTCGGTGATTGCCTGGGAGACTTCGGTATTGCCGGATATGACCGCGGCGGGATATTCCGGGCTGATCATCGTTCGCGGCGGAATTATCAGCCGGAGCGGTTTCATGCAGCCCTCGTTTAGAGGAATGTTGTCGGCAACAAGGGTACGAAAAACATACAGTACTGCCGCCTTGCATACCGCCGTGGGAGCATTGTAGTTGCCTTCACTCTGTGGGGAAGTTCCGGTGAAATCGATTGTGGCTTCACGCTTTAACCGGTCCACGGAGATGCTCACCCGGATCCGCCGCCCTCCATCCATCGGATAGTCGAAACGGCAATCCTGCAGGACTCCCAGAACTCTGCGCACCGACTCTTCAGCATTATCCTGCACATGCTGCATATAGGCATGGACCACTTCGAGTCCAAAGTAGTCCACCATCTTTCGAAGTTCTCTGACGCCTGTCTCATTGGCTGCAATCTGGGCTGAGAGATCAGCCATATTCTGGTTGATATTCCGGCAGGGGTAGCTCCCGGAACCAAGGAGTGCCCGAGTCTCCACTTCCTGAAGGGCACCTTCTTTTACCAGAAGGAAATTGTCGATCAACACTCCTTCTTCCTCTATATGGCGGCTGTCAGGCGGCGACGAACCGGGTGTTCTGCCGCCAATATCGGCGTGATGCCCCCTGGAGGCGACATAAAACAGCACTTCACCACCATCGTCCGCAAAAACCGGGGTGATGACTGTAACATCCGGAAGATGGGTGCCACCGTTATATGGGGCATTCAGCATATAGACATTGCCCGGACGCATACTGGTGCGGTTCTCCCTGATAATCGTCTTGATCGATTCTCCCATGGAGCCCAGGTGAACAGGAACATGGGGCGCATTGGCGACCAACTGTCCTTCCGGATCGAACAGGGCACAGGAAAAATCCAGCCGTTCCTTGATATTAACGGAGTAGGCGGTGTTGGCCAGGGTAGCCCCCATCTGTTCGGCAATGGACATAAAAAGGTTGTTGAAGACTTCCAGCATGACGGGATCGGCTGAGGTTCCAATGGCATGCTGTTTAGGTCTTTCCCTGTATCGTTCAAGGATAAGATGGCCCAGCAGGTTTGTTTCGGCAGACCAGTCCTCCTCCACGACCACTGTGCCGGTCTGCTCAGCAACGATTGCCGGCCCGATAATCCGCTGTCCGGGGAGCAATTCTTCGCGAAGATACAGAGGGCTGGTATGATATTGGCCGTTACTGAACATCTGTACTGTATCGTGTGGAATGGGCGGCTGGTTTTCGACAGGCTCCTGTCTTTTTTCCTCGATTATCGATTTCGTTGCACCGACCGCCTCAACCGAAATCGCTTCAACGATTAAGCCTCGTTCCTTGGCAATGAAGCCAAATCGTTGCTTATGGGCTTTTTCAAAGGCCCGGATCATCTGTTCGGGACTGTCGATATCAACAAGAAGAGCGGTGTCGGTGCCCTCATAACGCAGATGCGCTTTACAGAAAACGTCAATGAGGTCTTGGGCGATGTCCTGTGCGGCAACCTCGGCTTTCGCTTCGATGATCAGTGGACGACAAGCGTTGTCGAGATGATGCGGAGCTTCCTCATTCAGGGGGGATTCCAGATGGACTTCGCGAAGGGCTCTGATGTCGGCAAGCCCCATGCCGTAAGCAGATAAGACCCCGGCGAAGGGATGCAGAAAAACTCTTTTCATGCCAAGGGCATCAGCCACCAGGCAGGCGTGCTGTCCGCCGGCACCGCCGAAACAGTTCAGGGTATAATCGGTCACATCGTAGCCACGCTGAACGGATATTTTCTTGATGGCATTGGCCATGTTCTCAACAGCAATGCGTAAAAAACCTTCAGCCACTTTCTCGGGAGATTGTACCGGCATACCTGTCGCTTTAGCAATCGTTTCGGCAAGAACCTGAAAACCGCTTTTTACCGCCTCCGTATCCAGTGGCTGGTTACTCTCCGGGCCAAAGACCTTGGGAAAATATTGCGGCTGGATTTTGCCAAGAAGAATATTGCAGTCGGTAACCGCCAGAGGACCGCCCCGGCGATAACAAGCCGGACCGGGATTCGCTCCGGCGGATTCCGGCCCGACCCGGAATCTAGCGCCATCAAAATGAAGGATGGATCCGCCCCCGGCTGCAACGGTGTGGATATGCATCATCGGCGCCCGCATGCGTACTCCGGCCACCATCGTTTCAAAGCTCCTTTCGAATTCCCCGTTGTAGTGGGCGACATCGGTGGAAGTGCCTCCCATATCAAAACCAATCAGCTTACCGAAGCCGCCCATTGCCGCGGTCTTGACCATGCCGACGACGCCGCCCGCCGGACCTGAAAGAATCGCATCCTTGCCCTGAAACAACCTGGCATCGGTCAGGCCGCCGTTTGACTGCATGAACATTAATTTAGGACCAGAATCGTCCGCGGCTCCGAGTTGATCGGCAACCTGATTGACATAGCGCCTGAGAATGGGAGAGAGGTAGGCGTCGACCACGGTGGTGTCGCCCCGCGAGACCAGCTTCATCAGAGGACTTACCCGATGGCTTGCGGAGATCTGGGTAAAGCCGGTTTCCCGAGCAATTTCGGCTACTCTTACTTCATGTTCCGGATAGCGATAGCCGTGCATAAATACGATGGCCACGGCACGGATGCCAAGATTGAATGCTCTTTTTAGCCCGATTTTGGCCGATTCTTCGTCAAGAGGGGTGATGATGTCGCCATGCGCCGACAACCGTTCCGGAATCTCAAGCACTTCCTGGTAGAGCATCTCCGGCAGGACGATGTGGCGGGCAAAGAGTTCGGGCCGGGTTTGATAACCTATTCGCAGGGCATCGCCGAAACCTTTGGTGGTTACCAGAAGCGTGCGGTCGCCCTTACGTTCCAGGAGTGCGTTGGTGGCGACGGTTGTGCCCATTTTTACCGAGCCGATACTCTCTTCGGAGATCGGGCAAGAATCGGCGATATCGAGGAGTTGGCGAATACCGTAAATCGCGGCGTCCTGGTATTTTTCCGGATTTTCCGAGAGAAGTTTATGGGTGACAAGTCTCCCATCCGGCTTTCTGGCGACAATATCGGTAAAGGTTCCGCCACGATCGATCCATATCTGCCATTGCTTCATTGCCCGCTCCTTGAGCTAGTTGATCAACAAATTGAAAAGACATACATATTTTAGATAATCAGACAAAAATGTGATGTGTAGTGATTTTTTATCGACAAAATGTCATTATTCTGTGATAATTGCAAGGATGATATGGAATGTCAATATCATTGTTTGCAAAGATATGTTTCTCTGTTAGCTATAGATTGAATGAACGGTTACGAATTTTATTATTTAAATTGGGGGCGAAGTCGAAGTATTAAAAATTAAAAGAATATCATCAGGAGCCTTGGAATATGAATGTACACAAGAATGCTTTAGCCGCTTTGACTGGAATGGCTGTTGGTCTGGGAATGACAGTGGCAGCAATGGCCACCAGCTGGGATATGCCGACCCCGTATCCCGATAAAACTTTTCATACCCAAAACATCGCTCTGTTTGCCGAAGATGTGGCCAAAGCGACGGATGGGGCGCTTATAATTAAGATACATTCCGCCGGCTCTCTTTTTAAACATCCCGAAATCAAAAATGCCGTACGGGGTGGTCAGGTGCCTATCGGTGAGTTCTTCGTTTCACTACTCTCCAACGAGCAAGCGGTTTTCGGTGCCGATTCCCAGCCTTTTCTCGCCACTAACTATGATGAAGCCAAGAAACTCTGGGATGCCCAGCGTCCGATTATTACCAAACTTCTGGACAAGCAGGGCTTGATGCCGCTCTTTTCAGTACCCTGGCCTCCACAGGGGCTCTATACTAAAAAAGAAATAAAGTCGGTTGACGATCTCAAAGGTATTAAATTCAGGGCCTATAACGCCACCTTGGAACTCTTTGCCAACAAGATCGGTGCTGCCCCGACCCAGGTAGAGGTGCCTGATATTCCGCAGGCTTTTGCCACCAGTCGGGTTGAAGCCATGATAACCTCACCGTCTACTGGGGCAAATTCCAAGGCATGGGATTTTGTAACTCATTACACCGATATTCAGGCCTGGTTGCCGAAAAACATCGTTGTGGTCAGCAAAAAAGCCTTCAGAAGACTTGACAAGAAAACCCAGGAAGCCGTTTTGACCGCAGCAAAGGCAGCAGAGGAACGAGGATGGGAGATGAGCAAGAAGGAGACCGCCGAGAAGACAGCCATCCTAAAAGAAAACGGAATCATAGTGGTTACTCCCAGTGCTGAGCTCATGGCCGGATTGAAGAAAATTGGTGCCTCAATGCTGGAAGGATGGAAAAAGAATGCAGGCCCTGAAGGAGCCGCACTGCTTAAGGCCTACCAGGTAAATTAAGCTCCATGGCTGATTTCGGCCCGGAAGCAGAATTCCGGCCGTTATCCATTTTTGGAAAACGGCCGGTAGAAAGAGGATTTAATGCGCAAGTCGCTGGACATTCTTTATAAGGCAAGTTTCTGGCTTGGCGCATGCTGCATCGCTATGATCTGCCTGCTGGTGGTCTGTCAGGTCCTTCTAAATCTGGTTGATCGCCTCAGTACTCTTCTGACCGGCAGTGCCATCGGACTTACCATCCCATCCTATGCCGATTTCACCGGTTTTTTGCTGGCCGCCGCCTCCTTTTTGTCCCTGGCCTACACTCTAAGGGAAGGTGCGCATATTCGAGTGGTTTTGCTGGTCAGTCGATTGCCGGAGAAACTTCACAACCTGATTGAAATCTGGTGCATCGGGTTAGGGCTGGCAATATCTCTCGATTTTGCTTGGTATACAGCAAAATTGATCCAAGAATCCTATAGCTATCATGATCTTTCTTCCGGGATGATTGCCGTTCCACTCTGGATACCTCAGACAGCGATGTTCCTTGGCCTCGTCATTCTCTCCGTGGCATTTCTTGATGAACTGGTTGCTGTCTGCCGTGGAAATCTCGCCAGTTATACGGGAAAGGGAGAAAAATTACTGACGGACGAAAGACAGGTGGAGGCAGCACCTTCTGCTTATGACCGGCAAGAGGGGAATAATGTCTGAAATAGTGTTGACCCTGGTTTTGCTTCTTCTGCTTTTTTTTCTGCTGGGCAGCGGTGTCTGGGTGGCTTTGTCGCTTCTGGGAGTAGGGATGGCGGGGATGGCTCTTTTTACCGATGCTCCCCTCGGGGAGGTGATGGCCACCACGATCTGGGGCGCGAGCAATGGCTGGGCGCTTGCCGCCTTGCCGTTGTTCATCTGGATGGGTGAGATTCTCTTTCGTTCCCGTCTCTCGGAAGATATGTTTACCGGGCTTTCTCCATGGCTGACTCATCTGCCGGGACGACTGCTTCATGTAAACATTCTCGGCTGTGGTATTTTTGCAGCCGTATCGGGCTCTTCGGCCGCCACAGCTGCCACGATCGGCAAAATGTCCATTCCTGAGCTGGCCAGGCGCAACTATCCTGAAAAAATGATGGTCGGCACCCTGGCGGGCTCGGCGACCCTGGGATTACTTATTCCGCCTTCTATAATTCTGATTGTCTATGGAGTGGCGACTGAACAGTCTATAGCCCGGCTTTTTATAGCCGGCGTACTGCCCGGCTGCCTGCTGGTCACGCTTTTTGTCGGTTATGTGGTGATCTGGTCGCTCCTGCATCCACAGGCGATTCCGGCGGGTGAACCGGCCCTGCCTTTACTGGAGAAGTTGCAGCGTTCACGCAGGCTGATTCCTGTCTGTCTGCTTATTATCGGCGTGATCGGTTCGATCTATTCCGGCATTGCCTCGCCGACTGATGCGGCAGCTGTCGGGGTGCTGCTCGCGCTGATACTGTCAAAATACACCGGGTCTCTCTCAAAACAGAGCTTTCTCGAAGGTCTTATGGGAGCCACCAAAACATCCTGTATGATCGCTTTTATCCTTGCCGGCGCGGCATTTCTTACCGTGGCTATGGGGTTCACCGGCATCCCCAAGATGCTGGCGGTCTGGATCGGCGGCATGAACCTCTCGGCCTACGCACTTCTTGGGGCATTGACCTTGTTTTTTATTATCATGGGCTGCTTCCTCGATGGTATCTCCGTGGTGGTACTGACGACCTCGATTGTCATGCCTATGGTCGAACATGCTGGTATTGACCCGCTCTGGTTTGGCATCTTTGTGGTCATCGTTGTCGAAATGGCCCAGATTACACCACCGGTTGGATTTAATCTGTTTGTCATTCAGGGTTTGACCGGGATGGATATCGTAAAAGTCGCCATAGCCGCCGCACCCTTTTTTCTTCTGCTGCTGGTCGGCCTGGGCTTGATCGTGGCGTTTCCGGAGATTGTGACGGTATTGCCGGCGATGATGGGGAGCTAAGGCGGGTTAAAGAGAGGAGGCGGCTCGCGATGCCTGGTCATAGAGCCCTGACATCAGCCGTAGCAGGGCAGCCGCCTGGCTTATCTCGGGACCCTCCTGGTCAAGGCTGCGATAGGCTGAAGTTAAACATCGCTCGCGGATTTCCCTGTAGCGTTTACAGGCTTCCTTTCCCTGTTGTGTGGCAAAGTAAAATATTTCCTTCCCATGTTTTTCACGCTCGACGAGTTCTCCCTTTACCAGCTTTTTCAAGGAGTAGTTGACAGTGTGCTGGTCTTCAACATGCAGGACAAAACAAATATCGATCAGCCGTTTCTGCCGATTGCGATGATTAACATTGTGCAGGACCAAAACATCCAGAGGGCTGAAGTCGGCATAACCTGCAGCATGCATGCAACGAATCATCCAACGCGAGAAGGCGTTGTGGGCGATGATCATGCCGTATTCAAATTCGCTGAGAGGCCAGGAATCAGGTGAGGTGAGGTGTTCCGATGAGACAATTGGTGCTAACGGATTGAATTCCGGGAATTGTTTGTCATCTTTCATGGGTATCTGTTTCTTAGGTTGAATTCGACTTCGGCGTCGCTCAAATTTCTACATCTGGCAGCGTTCTCCGATCAGCCCGATTTTTTCTTTTCCTCTTTCATGAGCTTATAGGTGATACTGTCGATCAGCGCCTGCCAGCTGGCTTCGATAATATTGAAGGACACCCCGACTGTGCCCCAATTGCATAACGGGTCCTTGCTGTCAACCAGTACCCGGACCCGTGCCTGGGTTCCGTGTTCTCCGGAGAGGACACGGACTTTATAATCCGTCAGCTCCATCTCTTCAAGGCATGGATAAAAGCCGCTCAGAGCCTTTCGAATGGCGCAGTCCAGCGCGTTCACGGGGCCATCGCCCATTGCCGCGGTGTGCACCTCTTCACCGCCGACAAAAAGACGTATCGTCGCCTCGGTGAGGGGCGGTTTATCCATCTGGTATTTATGATTCATTACCCGGAAACTCTCAAATTTGAAGTAGTTCCGTTGTAACCCCATGGCACGTCGCATAAGCAACTCGAAACTCGCCTCGGCCCCTTCATACTGGAATCCCTTGTTTTCGAGCTCTTTCAATTCACTGATGATGGTGGCCAGAACCGGATCGTCGGCTTCGAGGTTGAGATTCCACCGTTTTGCCTTATGGAGAATGTTCGCCCGTCCGGACTGGTCGGAGATGAGGATTCGGCGAATATTGCCGACCTTGTCCGGAGCAATATGCTCGTAGGTCAGCGGATTCTGTTTCACTGCGCTGACATGGATGCCGCCTTTATGAGCAAAAGCAGATTGCCCGACGTAGGGTTGGTAGCGATTGTGGGGCAGATTGGCCAACTCATTGATAAGACGTGAAGCGGTGTAAAGGTTTTCGATATGTTTACGTACCTCGCACTCCACTCCCATTTTAAACACCAGGGCCGGGATAATCGAGGTCAGATTGGCATTGCCGCATCTTTCCCCGAAGCCGTTCATCGTTCCCTGCACTTGCCTGATCTTGCCGTCGGAGACGGCGATAAGGGAATTGGCGACAGCTGTTTCCGAGTCGTTGTGGGCATGGATGCCGAGATGTACCGTTCTATTTTTTTCGGCCAAAAATTGTTTGACGCTGTGGATTATCTGCGAGATTTCGTGGGGAAGTGTGCCGCCGTTAGTATCGCAAAGAATAATGGTTTCCGCTCCGCCGTCAACTGCGCTTATCAGGGTCTCAAGCGCGTATGCCTCATTATTTTTAAAACCGTCAAAGAAGTGTTCGGCGTCATAGAAGAGATGCTGTACATGGGGCCGCAGAAAGGTCAGGGTATCTTGAATAAGCAGCAGGTTATCTTCCAATTCGATATGCAGCGCGTCGCTTACGTGAATATCCCAGCTCTTGCCGAAGATGGTTACAGCCGGAGTTTTGGCATTGAGGAGCGCCAGCAGATTGGCATCTTCTTCCGGCCTGTTGCGAAAATGACGTGTCGAGCCGAAAGCCGCCAATTTGGCATGCTTCAGCTTAATATTCTGCATTTTTTGGAAATACTCGACAGAGACCGGATTAGAGCCTGGCCAACCTCCTTCAATAAAATCGATACCGAGTTCATCGAGGGCAAGAGTAATACGAATCTTGTCTTCAACGGAAAGGTTGAAATTTTCTGCCTGGGTTCCGTCGCGGAGGGTGGTGTCGTAAAGCTCTATGAAATGCGCCATTTTCTTCTTTCTTCCTTCTTAACTCGAATCATGCCGGATATTCCGGATACTGCATACGGTTGTTGGATACAACAGTTGTTCGCTCAAAATGAAACCTCCAATGGTAATGAACTTTTTTACAAAAAGCAAAACCTTAAAAAAAGGCCGGGCATCTTTCCGGCAGAATGCCGGAGGGAAAGGCAAGAAGGTGGGCTTGACCTGGAATAGGGTGGAGAAGGCTTTTTCCTTTTAGCCCTGTTACGTATGAAATGGTCCGGGAGCGCAGAGGGAACCCTCAATGTTTGATTTTTGGCCGCAATTTCCGCAGATAAATTTGGGATCGCGCTGGAGGGCGTTTATCTCTGCAATCTTGCCCGCTTTGGTCAGCTCGCAGATATGCAATTTATGATTGGCCGGGTTGGTGCACAGGTTGTCAATATTAGGTAATCTATCGCTCATGTCGGAATCCTTGAAATCTCTCCCGCGTTCTCCTGAGAAGAATGCGGGAGATTTGTTAAAAAGGTATTGTTTTACGACCTCATCCGGCAATATTTTCCAATACCATAGCCATGCCCTGGCCACCGCCGATACAAAGAGAGGCCAGTCCCAAGGCCTGATTTTCCCGTTTCATCTGGTTCATCAGTGTAAGCAGGATTCGAGCCCCGGTGCAACCGATGGGATGACCGAGAGAAATACCGCTGCCCAGGACATTGGTTTTCTCGATATTGCAACCCAGTTCACGAATACAGGCAATGGCCTGAGCCGCGAAAGCTTCGTTCAATTCGATGCTGTCAAAGTCGTTGACGGAAAGATTGTGCTTATGCAAAATCTTGCGAACCGCCGGGATCGGTCCCAGACCCATATAAGCCGGATCAAGACCAGCCGAGGAATGTGCCTTGATCTTCACTTTTGCTTTCAGGCCAAGCTCTTTGGCTTTTTCGGCGGACATAACTAATAGAGCCGCGGCCGCATCATTTATGCCGGAGGCGTTGCCGGCTGTGACAGTACCGTCTTTTGTGAAGGCCGGACGCAGTTTGCCCATTTTTTCAGCACTGGTTTCCATCGGACGTTCATCCACCTCGAAACGAAGCGTTTCCCCTTTACGCTGCGGGATTATCACCGGCACGATCTCTTCTCTAAAAAGTCCTTTGGTAATGGCAGCGATGGCGCGTTGATGGCTGAGTGCACCGATCTGATCCTGCTCTTCACGCGAGATTCCGTATTTTCCGGCTATATTTTCCGCGGTCATGCCCATGTGGTAGCCGTAGAAAAATTCGTACAGCCCATCGTAAACCAGCAGGTCGATCATCTGCCCGTCGCCCATTCGCTGTCCCCAGCGGGCAGTCGGCAGGGCATATGGTACAAGGCTCATATTTTCCATTCCGCCGGCAAGGATAACATCGGCATCACCGCATCGAATCGCCTGAGCCGCCAGGGCTACTGCCTCCATCCCCGAAGCACAGAGTTTATTGATGGCCGTAGCGCTGGTCTCCTTGGGGATGCCTGCCTTAATCATCGCCTGACGGGCGACATTCTGACCCTGGCCTGCACCGAGGACATTGCCCATGATTACCTGGTCAATTTCCACCGGCTGGACATTGCTGTCATAGTCGTAGTATTTGCGTTCAAGTTCCAGCTGTCCTTCATCCCGAATACTGTCTGCAGCAAATTTGATACATTTTTCACCGGCCACCGGCCGCAGTCCAGCCGCCTTTAACGCTCCCTTTAAAGCTTCGGCGCCGAGATCGACCACCGGAGTTGATTTGAGGGATCCGCCGTAAGAACCGATAGCCGTCCTGCTGCCGTTTATAATAACTACTTCCTTCATGTATTGTTCCTCCGTGATTCAGATATATTTAGTACCTTAGAAATTCATTTCTTGTTTCTGAAATGAATTTCTAAGGTACTTATCCCCGTGCTTTGCGGGGGGTAGAGTCCTGTTATCCCTTGGAGCCAAGACGCAGGCCCCCATGGATAAAGACGGTATCGCCGGCCATGGCCTCGTTTCTATAGAGTTCGGCCACCAGCGAAGTTATCTCTTCCGGTTCGATGAGCCTGCCGATTGGTACCTGGTCAATAATTTTGCCGAGTATCTTCTCGTCGATATTCTTAACCATCGGCGTGCCGACATAGCCGGGGGCAATGGCCATGCAACGGATTTTGTCCGCCAGCTTACGCCGAAAGAATTCCGCTGTCAGCACCTTAGGAAAGACAGACATGGCCGCCTTGGACGAGGAGTAATTGATCTGCCCGGCCGTGCCCAGCGATCCGGTAGAGGAAACGAGACAAATCAAGCCCTTGCAGTTGTTGTTGATCATTTGTTCCACACACTCGCGCACAGTGAGAAAAACTCCCGTAAGGTTGATATCTATAACCTTTTTAAATAACTCAAGTGACATTTTGCCGGTTACCTTGCCGGTCTCCCGGTCGGTTTTGATCATCATGGCGTCGCCGGTTATTCCGGCAAATGGCGCCACCAGGTTGATGGCCCCGAATTTCTCGATGGCAAACTTCGCCAGCCTGGAACAATCCTCTTCTTTCGTTACGTTACAAAGACAAGAGGCGATCTCGCCGTTTATTGCCTTGAGTTCAACTTCAGTTGATCGTAGAGCCTCTTCCATGACATCGGCAATAACGACTTTGCCACCCTCTTTTAGCCAATATTCAGCAAGAGACTTACCTATACCGCCACTGCCACCGGTTATTACGGCTACGGAATCTTTTATAGTCAGCATTGTTTTTCTCCCTGTGTGTGGTAAATAAGAGTTGATTTTGATTATTGCATCGAATTTCCCGGATTAGTTGCCCAGCACCCCACAAAGGGGGTTATAAAAACGGGAACGTACATATTGTCAAATACCGCACTGTGCAAATTTTACGCCAAAGCCACTTCTCTTACGCTCAAAGCCATTCCAGCTAAACATCCCACTGTTTCAGTAGATTGCCCATTTTTTGTTCGTACGATGCTTACGGCATATTTTTTGCTCGTGTTGATGGAGATTTCGCTTAGCTCTTCAAATATAGTCTGTCACGAGCGAGCAGCAAGTCATAAAGTGAAAATAAATGAACACATACTTGAATAATCACAGGTGGAATTAATGAAATCCAGTCCGAGCCAAAAACTTTCCAGGAAAGTAAAGAAAGATAAAGTCGTCTTCGCCGCGGTTGCGGTAGAGGCCATACAAAGCGGTGACACAATCGCTACCGGAGGGTTTGTTGGGATAGGCTTTGCCGAACAGTTGACGATTGCCCTGGAAGAGCGATTTCTGCAAACGGGCGAGCCGCGTGATTTGAGTCTTATTTATGCCGCGGGCCAGGGCGACGGCAAGGCCAGGGGACTCAATCACTTTGGCCACGAAGGCATGGTGGCAAGAGTAATCGGCGGGCATTGGGGTTTGGTTCCCAAGTTGCAAAAACTTGCAGTTGAAAACAAGATCATCGCCTACAATCTCCCTCAGGGTATCATTTCCACCATGTTCAGGGACATTGCCGCCAAAAAACCCAGGACCATCAGCGCGGTAGGGCTTGGAACTTTTGTCGATCCGCGAAATGGAGGCGGCAAAATAAACAAGATCACCACCGAGGATCTGGTTGAGCTGATACAATTTGACGAAGAGGAGTATCTTGCCTATAAAACCCTGCCGATAGACGTGGCGCTGCTCCGTGGTACCACAGCCGATCCGGCCGGAAATATCACCATGGAAAAAGAGGCCCTGACGCTGGAAGTACTGGCCATCGCCATGGCCGCCCGGAATTCCGGCGGCAAGATCATTGTTCAGGTTGAGCGCATCGCCGAGCAGGGAACACTGAATGCTCGTCAGGTCAAGATCCCCGGTATTTTTGTTGACTATGTCGTCGTTGCCGAACCGGAAAATCACTGGCAGACTTTTGGCGAAAAATATAACCCTGCCTACAGCAGCGAGATCAAAGTGCCGGCAAAATCAATATTGCCGATGGCGATGGGACCGCGCAAAGTGATTGCCAGGCGAGCGGCCTTTGAACTTGCTCACGGCGATATAATCAATCTCGGCATCGGCATGCCCGAAGGAGTTTCGCATGTAGTCAATGAGGAAGGCATGCTTGATCAAATTGTTATGACCGCGGAACCGGGAGTCATCGGTGGAATTCCCACCGGGGGACTGAGTTTTGGCGCCGCATCCAATAGCGATGCGATTATCGATCAGCCCTATCAGTTCGATTTTTATGACGGCGGCGGACTCGATTCCACCTTTCTCGGCATGGCTCAGGCAGATATGACCGGCAACGTCAATGTCAGCAAATTCGGTAGTAATCTGGCGGGAGCCGGCGGCTTTATCAATATCAGCCAGAATGCCCACAAGGTTATCTTTCTCGGTACCTTTACGGCAGGCGGCCTGCAAGTGGCTATAGAGGATGGCCGGTTGCGCATCGTGCAGGAAGGTTCCGCGAAAAAATTCGTCAAGGGTACGGTCGAACATGTCACCTTCAGTGGCGAGTATGCAGCCAAAAGAGGGCAGCAGGTGGTGTATATCACCGAGCGATGCGTTTTCCGCCTGACCAAGGATGGTCTGGAACTTATTGAGATAGCCCCCGGAATAGACCTGCGGGAAAATGTCCTCGATATGATGGACTTCACCCCCATTATCAATGGTACCCCACGACTTATGGACAGCAGGATTTTTCAGCCTGAGTCCATGGAACTGAAACTCGACGCAGCCGAAGAAGAACAAGAATGATGCAATATGAGGTGCTGGTGAACGTTTACGGTCATTCAGCCGGGTATAAGGGAGATATTATATTTTTTGATTTTCTTGTAAAGCAAGGTACGGTGAATTCCGAGCAATTCAGCGGTGAGGACTTTGTTATATTCCGTCATCCTCAAAGCATCCTGAATCGCCTTTTTCTCGGCTTTGGCGACTACCTCTTTTAAGAGTGAGCTCTGGACGCTGCCCCGCGTCTCCTTGCTCCGATTGAGATAGAAGGGCAGATCGGCCGCTGTAATACTCTCACCTTCAAAAGTAGCCATCGTCCGTTCAATAACGTTGTTTAGTTCACGGACGTTACCCGGCCAGGTATGCTGTTTTAGCAAGGCCTCGGCGCTTGGGTCGAAATCCACCGGCGGTTGTACTGTTTCGCCGGCGATCTGTCGCAACAGATGTCTCGCCAGGCAGACGACATCTTCCGCTCGTTCCCTGAGAGGTGGGATGTGCAGCGGCACGACGTTCAACCGATAAAAAAGATCCGCCCTGAACTCGCCCCGTTTCACCATGCCTTCCAGATCCTGGTTGCTTGCGGCGATGAGCCTGAAGTCCGAATGGATAACCGTATTGCCGCCCACTCGTTCAAATTCCTTTTCCTCCAGGGCCCGCAGCAGCTTGGGTTGCATCTCAAGAGGCAGGTCGCCGATTTCATCCAGAAAGAGGGAGCCTGTATCGGCTAGTTCAAATTTTCCTGGTTTCCCTGATGGGTTAGCTCCGGTAAAGGCACCTTTCTCGTAGCCGAAAAGCTCAGCCTCCAGGAGATCCTTGGGGATCGCCGCACAGTTCAGCTGAATGAATGGCTGGAGCTTGCGTGAACTGGCATTGTGAATAGACTGGGCAAACAACTCCTTGCCGGTACCGGATTCCCCTGATATCAACACCGACAGGTTAGTCGCCGCTGCCTGCAGAGCCTCTTTTTTCAAGCGGGTAAGGGCATTGCTTTCGCCGATGATACTGTCGAAGGAGTAGCGGGTTGAACGGAGTGAATTCAGCTGTTTCTGGTATAACCTGACTCGGGATTCAAGCTCCGAGAGTTTCTCGGCCAGTCGGCCTACTTCCTTGATATTTTTAAAAGTGACCTGGCCAAAGACAGCAATCACCTTGCCGTTTTCCTTGATTGGAATCCGTTGAACCAGCATGTTCTCACCCTGTATTGACTGACTGGCATTGGTCTCCGCTTTGCCGGTCTGAGCCACAATATGCATTCTGGTGTTTTCCACCACTTCGGTGATGTGCTTGCCGATCTGCTCTTTCGCATCAACTCCGAGGAACCGGCCGTACGGTTCGTTGAAGTGGGTAATGATGCCCTCGGCGTCCGTCACGCAGGCACCGGCATGAATTTCCTCGAAGATGAGTTGTAGCGCCTGCAATTGCTGGTTTCTTGTCAGGAGATTCTGCTGCTGGAATAACAGGCTTTTTGTTGAAGAGGATGTTTGTCTGGTCATGGATTCTGTTGTATCAATATTTCTACATGTATAATTTATGATACATGACTATAGGCGTTTTATATATAAACGTGCAACTGAAATTCCACGAAATATTATCCTGGTGACGGCAGGTGAATGTAATGAAAGAGAGTGTGATGCGGTAAGATAGTGACGGAGGTATAACATCAAGTGTTGATGTTATGGCGACGGGATGTTGAGTAAGCAAGAGTGCAACAAAAAAGAATAGGTATTTGTTCTTTTAAAGACAAAAAAACAAATACCTATCAATCTAGAAAATTTCACCCAGCCTAATTATCTACTGAAGAAGAGGTCCGGCAGGTAGGTAATGATCTGAGGAAAAATAACAAGAATGGCTAAGCCGAATACCTGAATGGTGACGAAAGGAATTATCCCCTTATAGACGTCGCCCATGCTGTATTCCGGCGGGGCCACACCCTTGAAGTAAAAAAGAGAATATCCGAATGGCGGAGTCAGAAAAGAGGTCTGCAGGTTGATACAGACCATCATGGCAAACCAGAGCGGATTGAAGTCCAGATCCATGGCAATCGGGGTGAAAATCGGGACCACCACCAGCAGAATTGCTGCCCAGTCGATGAACATCCCCATGAAGAAAACGACCGCCATCATGATAACAAAGACAACATACGGGCTGACGTTCATTCCCAGCAAAGTATCTGCTACAACATCTCCGCCACCCATGCTTAAAAAGACGACGGAGAAGAATTTGCCGCCAATGAACAAAGCCATGATCATGGCAGTCGTTCGGGCAGTGGAGATACAGGCCTGGGTAATAACATCCCAGCTCAGCTTGCGGGTAACAAAAGCAAGAATCAAGGCGCCGACGCAACCAAGCGCAGCGGCTTCGGTTGGTGTGGCTATTCCTGCGAGAATCGTTCCCATAACGGTAAGAATCAGACCGAATGGAGGAACGAAATTTTTCAAAGTCATGATTACTTTTTCCGCGACGGTGGCGGTCCGGTCTGTCGCTGGAATTGGTGGACCCACCTTGGGATTGAGATAGCAGCGAATTCCGACATACAACAGGTAGAGGCCGGACAGCAGCAGGCCGGGCAGAATCGCGGCGGCAAAAAGGTTGCCGACAGAGGTTTCCTTTTGTCCCGTCAGGCCACCATAGACGACGAGCATGATGGACGGCGGAATAAGAATGCCGAGAGTTCCGGAAGAGCAGATTATGCCGGCTGCTAGTGATTTATCATATCCCCGCTTGAGCAGTGCGGGCCCGGCCATCAAGCCCATAGCCACAACTGAAGCACCGACAATACCGGTCGTTGCGGCAAATACTGTGGAAACAACGATGACGGCCATTCCTAAACCGCCTCGCAGTCCACCTAAGACAATATATAGGGCCTCAAAAAGTCCTTCCGAGACTTTGGACCGATCAAGGATCTGGGCCATAAAAATAAACAGCGGAATGGCAACCAGGGTATAATTCAAAAAAATTCCCCAGGCGTTATTGGCAAAGAGGCCAAGTAAGGCTGGGATATCAAAACCGTTGGTAAGCAGGCCGAAGAAAGTTGCAACCGCGGCAAGCGTTATCGCTAATGGATGTCCCATGGCAATGGAACCCATCAGGGTCAGGAACATGAGTATGGTAAGGACTTCTACGCTCATTGGTATCTTTTCTCCAAGGTCATTCAGGGGTTAATGGATTTCTTTTAGTAAACGGATATCTTGGATCAACTTGGCGATCCCTTGCAGTAGGAAGAGGATAAAACCAATCGCCATGAGCGTTTTGAATGGATAGATAGCCGGTGCCCAGGAGCTTGAAGCATGTTCCCACTCCTGCCACGAATTAAGGGCCAGGATGCACGTGTAGAAGGTCAGCATACCGATCGAGGGAAGAAAGAATATCGTATTGGTGATAATGCGCAGTATCGTGCGCGATTTCTCCGACAGTCTGGATTCAAAGACATCGATTGCAACGTGGGTATTGTGTTTGTGAGCATACGCCAGGGCAAAGCTGTAATGAATACCGTAAAGAAATACAGTCAGTTCGAAGGCCCAGGAGGTCGGCGCATTAAATCCATAGCGCATCATGACTTCCCAGCCTATCACGGCAATAAGTGGTAATATCAGATAAGATGAATAAAAGCCGATCTTTTCGTTTAACTTGTCGATCGCACTATCTAGCTTAAACATATAAAACCTCTTTGATACGTAATGATGGCTTGTGCAATTTGGACTGAAATATGTGGGGGGGGCCTTCTCAGTCCCCGCCTATAGTTTGCTATTGCTTGTGAGTTACCCTGGATAAAGGTCTCATATGGCCATGGAGCGATTCCTCCACGTTCTTTGCGCCAGTCTGCAAAAAAAGCTTTAAACTCATCCTGAGAATCCAGGACTTTTTTTACATCAGGATACTTCGCTTTAAAACTCTCAAGATAGTCGTGAGATACTTTGGCGAATTCAGTGATAGCTTCATCGTCCATACTGACAAATTCAACTTTCTTCTTGAAAAGTTTGATGGCCTCAGCATTAAGATTTTCCTGCCAGGCTGTTGACCAGAGTTGAGTTTCTTTTGCTGCGATATCAATGATCCATTTCAGATCAGCAGGAAGTTTATTGTAAGAATCTTTGTTGATAAAAAAGGCACTCTGGCAGGAAGGTTGGTGAACACCAGGCTCGATAACATATTTGGTGATTTCATCAAAACCCATTGGATAATTCATTGCTGGGCTACTAAATTCGGCGGCATCGATAACGCCTCGCTCAAGGGCCAAATATACTTCACCGCCAGGCAAGGGACTAACACTTGCACCAATGTTCGTCAAAATATCCATATACCATCCTGCTGTACGAACGCGCATCCCTTTAAAATCAGCAATGGTAGTGGCTTTTTTATTGGAGAACAGACCGAGTTCCTGCCCGGTATTTCCACCAGGAAGTGCAAACAGGTTGTATCGGCCGTAAAGTTCCTGCATCATTTCCAGACCGCCGCGTTCATAAAGCCATATGTTGTAGCCCTCTGTGTCTAGTCCCATAGGCACGGAAGCGAAGGCGACAAAAGCCTCATTTTTGCCTTTCCAGTAACCTGGCCAGTCATGACCGATATCAGCCTGACCTTTTGAAACTGCATCAAAGCTTTCCATGGCGCCGACCAATTCACCGGCGGAAAAAAGTTTGATTTGAAGACGGCCACCGGATGCAAGAGCTACAGAGTCAGCAAAATGTTGGCACATATCGTAAAATAATAATCCTTTTGACCATGGCATGACCATTTTCCACTTAAACTCTGCAGTGGAGGGTTTGATAGTGCGCAATTCTCTTTTCACTTCGTCGTGGCGTTTGTCGGCACCAAATTTTTCACGTGCTGAAAAGGCGTTAGGCGCCATGGTCAAGGTCGAGATCAACGCAAGACCGATTAACAATCTAAACTTTTTCATTCCTTTCTCCCTCTGTTGGATTAAATGGTTCTATCAGCGGGGCTGACCCTCGCTTTGATGCTACTAAATGAAAACGGCGAAATAGATGCGATGTGATGACTATGCTTTTTGCCAATTTTATCGCTCCTTATCTCCGTGTTGCCGCCCTGACTCACAAACAGTATAAATGGAAAATTTTTTGAATTACCGGTCTCCAACCGGCAATGTTTTTCAATTAAACGATCTGTAATGTATTCAGTCTGACTATTCGGTTTTCCAAACCGAAAGCAGACTACGGCTCCTTTCATTATGGAAATTCATGCATTTGTCGTGCCACCGCCATGTCACAAAAGTGATCGGTCTTTTTGCCGTTTGTGCAGGTATCTTTCAGGAAAGCTAAGTATTGTCGCTAGGTATACTTTCGATCAATACCGCGTCGTAAGTTCCCTGCCGGGTTACCCGGCGACTTGAGTCCGCACTGGTATTTTACAAATTGGTAGTACCAATTATTTATCATATAGGACAGAGGTGTCAAGAAAAAACTTGATAGGTGGCTTTAACTCTGATACATAATAAGTATTAGTATTGTCGTGTAAAAAAACAGTGATATGCTAAGGTGATCGACGATTTTTGGTGAGGTAATGGTCGTACCAAAGCTGAAGAGACAGGTATGATTTTGTTGCTGCTTTGCTGAAAATTTGCTTTTTTAGGGAAAGTTTTACTTCTTGGTAAGGAAAAAAACCAGCATGGAAACTTCCTGTTTATGTCTGCGGCAACGCAGCTGATGAAGAGTTTTTACGACGCCATCAAATTTAATTACTTACAACAATGAACCTCAAACCTATTAAGCCTAAACGTATTTCCGATCAGGTTTTTGAGCAGATCCGTGAACTGATTTATAAAGGCGATTTTGTAGCCGGTCAGCAGATCCTCCCAGAGAGGGAACTGGCGATGTCGATGGCTGTCAGCCGGACTTCAGTCAGAAATGCCATCAATAAACTTGTCACCATGGGTCTTCTCGAACATCGACAGGGACAGGGGACGTTTGTAAGTTCTCCCGACAATCGCTCGGGCAATCCCCTGGCTGCGGCCATGGCAACCGATGAGGCGACATTCGATGATCTCCTTGAAGTGAGAATGGGACTGGAGTGCAATGCGGCAATGCTGGCGGCACAAAGGGCAACTGAAGCTGACCTCAAGGCGATCGAAAAGAGTCTTGAGGAAATGGAAATCGATCTGGCTACCACGGATAAAATCGGTACAGGACCCGATGCCGCTTTTCATATGGCGGTCGCCTTTTCCACAAAAAATCCCGTTCTTATTCACCTGATGCGCAATTTTTATGATTTTCTTTTTATCGGGATCAAAAAGAACCTGACCCACATGTATATGGACCGGGCAGCCCTTGAAGACGTCATCGTGCATCACAGATCAATATTTGATGCGGTTCGGCGAAGATCGGGCAGGGATGCTTTTGAAGCCATGCGCATCCATATTCACTATGTTCAGGAGTATTTCAGGGTCCGTTGATCCATTTTTTTCTGATTCATCAAAATAAAAATAGCCGTCTATCGCCGTATTTCCGGGATAGACGGCTCTTCTGCTTCTTGCTTCTTTCGAAAACAATTATTTATTTATTTACCATCTCTGCTGTCTCAAGATAGTATTGGGTAGACATCTTCGTCCATTCCCGAGCTTTGGCCATATATGCTTTCTGCGATTCGTATATCTCTTTAAATTCTGCATTCTGCGCGGCATATCCTTCCATGACTTCATCCGTGGCCTTTTTCATGGCTTTCAGGACCGGCTCCGGGAAGATCATGACCTTGATGTTTGGATATTCTTTCTTCATTACTTCCCAGGCGCGGGCACTGGCGTCAAAGTTTTCCCCGAGCATATCAGCAGATACGGCGCGCATGGCGGTATTAAGTATAGTCTGGTAGTCCGGCGGCAATTTATCAAAAGCGCGCTTATTGATTAAAAACTGCATGTCGGAAGCGGGTTCATGCCAGCCGGCATAATAATAGGGAGCAATTTTGTGAAAGCCCATTTTTATGTCCATTCCAGGGCCAACCCATTCCAAAGCATCAATGGTGCCGCGATCAAGTGACGTATAGAGTTCTCCGGGGGCGATATTGGTCACGTTGACACCAAGTTTGGCGAAAACTTCCCCTGCCAGTCCGGGAATGCGCATTTTAAGACCTTTCAGGTCATCGAGCGATTTGATCTCTTTTCGAAACCAGCCGCCCATCTGCACCCCGGTATTGCCGCCGGGATAGGAGTAGACGCCGAATTTATCGTAGACCTTCTGCTGGAGTTTCATGCCCTCGTCATAATAAAGCCAGGCGTATTGCTCATCCGCGGTCATACCGAAAGGTACGGTGGTAAAAAACACCGTGGCGATATCCTTGCCTTTCCAGTAATAAGAAGCAGTGTGTCCCATTTCAAATTGACCGCCTTTAACCATGTCCAGAATGCCGAGGGGCGCTTTATGCTTTTCGGCGCCTTCCACTCTGATTTCAAAGTTGCCATTCGTCATTTCGCTGACCAGTTTGGCGAGTTTGGGGGCGGGTGAGGACAAGGGAGTCAAAGTGCTTGACCAGGTCATTGCCAGCTTCCAGCGAACCTTTTGCGCTGCAAGGGCGGGTGATGCCACCAGCATGCATGCTGCCAGCATCAGGACGATTTTCCTAATACGTTTCATACTCTCCTCCAGCAAAAAATGAATCTTAGTTGTCCTGACAGTAATAGGCCGCAAGGACGAATAGGGCAGACTGCATACTGCTTGGAGAATATTAGTAACATATTATGAACTTAAGTTAAATGATGGACTCGTAAAAAGCCTGATCTACTTCTTTGTAGGTGACAGCTGATGTAACCGTTCACCGGTACATATCAAAAGACGGCATAACTCGGATCTGTAACCGTTCATCCAGTGCTCCAGGTTCGTTCAAGCAGGCCTCAGAGCTATAGTTGGCTATGTGAGGTGGCCTGATCGGACGAAAATGAGGTGCTGGTGAACGGTTACCAGCTGATCAGATAAATCAGAATTGAGAGAGTAAAAGCACATGATAGGAATCAACATGTGCTTTTATGTCAGCTGGTTCGGAAATAATGAATGTGTCGAGGTCAGATGATTTTTTTACCGAAGAGCGAGGCAATAAGGTTCACCGCCATTTGGGCGGTGCGGTTCTGGATATCCAGAATGGGGTTGATTTCCATGATATCGACCGAGTGTAGTTTTTCGGTGTCAGCCAGAATTTCCATGATGAGCTGTCCTTCCCGGTAAGTCAGGCCCCCCTGGGACGGAGTTCCGACTCCGGGAGCATCCAGGGGATCAATGACATCGAGATCGAGACTGATATGGATTCCCTCCAGATCACTGAATTGTTTCAGGACCCGCGACAGCACAACCCGGATGCCGAGTTCATCCACCTCGCGCATGGTGAAAACAGTACAACCGGAGTTTCTGATCAGAATTTTTTCCTTGTCATCGAGATCCCTGATGCCTATCAGCACAACATTTTCCGCTTTTACTTTGGGGCCGGGACGGCCCAGATCGACAAGTTCCTGTGGCCCCAGTCCGAGTAGGACGGCCAGGGCCATACCATGAACGTTTTGGCTGCTGGAGGTTTCCGGAGTGTTGAAATCTCCATGGGCATCGATCCAGATAAGGCCGATCTCCGCGTCATGAGTTATGCCTCCGACCGTGCCGATTGATGCCGAATGATCGCCGCCAAGAAAGACAGGAATTTCGCCGTCTTCGATAGCCTTCCTGCCGAGCTGATAGGCGCTGAGGCAGGCATTTCGGATGAGAGGAAGTCGTTCCTTTAGGCTGGTATTAGCCAGGGCGTAGTGCCCGGGAATGGTGATGTCGCCGCTGTCAAAGGTTGTATAGCCGAGATCCCTGAGGCTTCCTGCAAGGTTTGCATAGCGGATGGCACTAGGGCCCATGTCCACTCCCCGATGGCTCTGGCCGAGGTCCATGGGCACCCCGATTATGCGGACGGATTTTTTCATATGGTTAACCCTTGATAATCTCGTAAAAACCTAAAATTTCAGATGGCTAAGTAAGAAGCTTTATATGTTAGGCTCGCAAAATTTCTATCATTTCGGCGTACTAGAGTACGTGGTAATGATAGAAAATTTGCAGCAACGACGCAGATGAAGAGTTTTTACGACGCCATCAACCCTTGGAAAGATGATTCCACAGGTTAACGATAAAATCCTGAACATTGGTGAGAATGGCCTGTGCCTGGGCGGAGCCCCGATTAGCCAGCTTATCGGCACTAAATTCAGACATATCCACCACATAGAAATAGACTGGCCGGACTGAGCCGTCATCCAGTACCTTGTATCCCGGAGTCATGTTGCCGAAGGCGATGGAATGGAGCTGGGTAGCCATGGTGATTACCGTGGTGGCTTTGCGAGCATGAACACGCATCCTGTCCTGAGATTCGTAGACATTGCCGATAGTTTCCGGCAGCGGGCCATCATCTCGTATGGACCCGGCAAGGACATAGGGGATGTCATTTTTCTCACAGGCATACATGATGCCGTTGTTAATATCGAGGGCTTCGATGGCCCTGGAGATGGAGCCGGCTTTACGAACTTCATTGAGAATATCCAGGTGGTTGTAGTGGCCCATCGGCTGAAGGGTCTGGGTATAGATATTCTGGCCCAGTCCGGTGTTGTAAATAGCTGCTTCGATATCGTGGGTGGCCAGGGCGTTTCCGGCCATCAGGGCATGGCAGAAACCGTTTTCGATGAGTCCCTGCATGGAGGATCTGGAATCCTTGTCAAAGGCCACGGCGGGCCCGAGTACCCAGACTATATGTCCGTGCTCTCTGTCATGTTTGAGTATTTCATAGAGAGAATCATAGGAATAGGAAAAGGGCGTCTCTCGTGTGCCCCGTGAACGAAAGGAAAATTTATCCTCATTTGCGGCATGCTGTTCGAATCCTTTTTCATGAACAAGAATACCCGCCTCGCCGTTTTCGGTCCGTCCGGTAACGACCATATTACCCTTCTTGAGATTTCTGGCTTCAACAACCTCGATGCGATCATGCTTTACGACAAAAACCGCGTCCATGCGGCTTTCCGGGGCGAGGATCCAGCGATTACCGTCAATTTTAATATATTCAGGGTGATTGGAAGTAGCGTGATAATTCGTCGGAGCAATGCCGTCGGCCGGAGCAGGCACAAGCGTGGCAAAAGGACTGTTTTTCAGGTGGGGCTGATTGAAATCCGGGGGAGTATAGGTGAAATTCAGCTTCATAACCGACCTCAATGTAAGGGTTTTTTTAATTGTATACAATTGCAGGTATTATAGGCAGGATACCATCAAATAGCAACTTTAGTTCCGCCTGACGGTTGATTGCTTGACCCACCTGGAAAATGCTTCTACAATACGATATTTCGATTTTTCGTATTTTTTTATAACTTCGGGACTGGGAATGAACCGATCCGCATATTTTACTACTGGTCTGGCAATAAAACTCCTCTCCCATCTCTCCAAGGCATCAATCAATGTCTATGGCAAGGAAAATATCTCATCGGGGCCAACCATCTTCGTGGTGAATCACTTCACCCGGGTCGAAACCCTGCTGCTTCCCAGTTACATCTACAGCCTGACCGGAAAACCGGCTTTATCCCTTGCGACCTCTTCTTTGTTCAAAGGTGGTCTGGAAAAATTCCTGAATATGGTTGGGGCAGTTTCCACCAGTGATCCGCAGCGCGACAAACTGATCCTCAAAAGCCTGCTCACCGGGGAGGCAAACTGGATGATCTTCCCGGAAGGGAACATGGTGAAGACCAAAAAGATAATGGACGGCGGTAAGTTTATGATCGCCAGCTCAAGCGGAATGCACGAGCCGCATACCGGAGCAGCCGCACTTGCCCTCCGGGCCGAACTCTATCGCAGGTATTTGCTGAACACAGCCAAAAAATCTTCTGAGAAACTGCAGGAAATTCTCGAGGCTCTGGAACTGCACAGTATCGCCGAGATAGATCTTGAAGAAGTCACTATTCAGCCGATAAACCTGACCTACTATCCTATCCGGGCGGCAGAAAATATTGCATCGAGGATTGTCTCAAAACTGGTCAAGGATATTTCAGAGAATATGGTGGAAGAGATTATGGCCGAAGGGACTATGCTTTTGTCCGGCGTTGATCTCGATATCCGTTGCGGTAAACCTATCCGGATGGCTGAGTACCTCGACGAAGAGTGGCTTAGGGTCGATATGGAGCGGGAAGAACTGAGCGATTTTTTGGTCTCGGATGAATTGAAGGAAAAGATGCGCAAAACCGCCTATGACCTGATGCAGCGTTATATGCAGGACATCTATTCCATGACTACGGTTAATCAGGAACATCTTTTTGCATCCTTTCTGCGGATGTATCCATTCAAACGGATTGATGAACTCGATTTTAAAAGGAGGGTTTTTTACGCCATCTCCCTTATCCGTGGCGAAGAAGGGGCAAATCCGCTTTTTCTGCACAAATCGCTCATGGAGAGCCAGACCCATCTGCTTACTGACGATCGTTACGGAAAATACGAGAACTTCCTGCAACTGGCACTGGAAAAGGGAGTTGTAGAAAAACAAGGGCACTCTCTTTTTCGCGATCATACCAAATTGTCTGTTCCGCTCAGTTTTCATAAGGGGCGGCTCAATAATCCGATTGATATAATGGCCAACGAGGTTGAGCCGCTGATTAAATTCCTGTCTACCCTTAAGTCCTTGACCTGGCAGCCGGAATTTCTGCTGAGGTGGTCCCTTATCCGGCATCTTCTCAGACAGGAATTACTTCGGTATAGGCAGGACTGCAGGAAGAGTTGTCCCGCGGAGGAAATGGCAAAATTCACTGCAGGCAAGCCCTATCTTTTCCCTTCCTTCCTATTGCAAAAGGGAGTAGTGCTCATTCATAGTTACCTGGCGGAACCGGAAGAGGTAAGAGCGCTGGCCAGGTATCTGTGCAGGCGCGGCGTATGGGTCTATGCCCCGAGGCTGCCGGGACACGGCACTTCGGCCGAAGATTTGGCCGGAAGGGAATATCGGGAGTGGGTTGAGGCTGTTGAAACAGGTTATATTTTATTAAGTATGATCTGCGGTAAGGTTGTGGTAGGTGGCGTGGGACTCGGCGGCAACCTGGCCCTGGATCTGGCTGCCCGTGTCGGTATGGTGGCCGGTGTCTTCGCAGTCAGCCCTCCACTTGCCCTGCGAAATTATTCATCCGAATTCGTGCCCGGAATGGATGTCTGGAACCGCATTCGCAACAAGATGATGCGGGGGGAACGTGCCAGTCAATTTTTCGAATTCTCTCGCGGCAACCATGGTAACTATGACAAAAATCCAGCATCCGGTGTCAAGGAAGTCGGCGACTTTCTCGAATCGATTGAAAAAGAATATGCGGCAATCAGCCAACCGGTCCTGATAATCCAGGCGGATAAAAATCCGATTGTTGATCCGAAGAGTTCCATGCAGATATATGACAGTATCGGTTCACAGGATAAGGAATTCTGTCTGCTCAGCCATGATCGGCACATCCTGGTAAACGGGGAGGGCACCGGAAAGGTTTTCAGGAAAATCAATGCGTTCATTCAAAATCTCTAAGCGGGTGTCTCCGGTGTGCCTGGACTGCAGCGGAGACCGGGAAATGTTTGCAGACGTTGAACGAGGTTGTCTTGTCCGTTGAAAAAGATAGCTCCTGTTTATGGCCGGAATACTACCGGGAGTTCCCCTGTTTTTCCGAGCAGGCATTGCGCAGGGGATGTTACCCCCGGAAGCTGCTGCACAACAGCCCGACCGGAAAAGCCATCGTTTTGGTGCATGGACTGACCGATTCTCCCTTCTATATGCTGGCCATCGCCGAGTATTTCCATCAAGTGCTTGGCTATGATGTCTACCTGCCGCTGCTGCAGTGCCATGGCCTGAAAAATCCCGGACACATGGAAGGAGTCTCGCTGGCGGAATGGAAAAAGAACGTACGTTTCGCCATACGGACCGCCGCGGAAAAAGCTGAGCGGGTTTCCGTCGGCGGTCTTTCTACCGGCGGGACCCTGAGTTTATATTTTGGTTGCACAGATCCGGAGGTTACCGGCGATATCTACCTCTTTTCAGCAGCTCTAGGAATATATGGAGGCCGTTTCGGGTTTTTCGGCGAACTTTTGGAGTTTCTGCTCCGTCTGCCGGTCGTTCGGTTTCCGGAAACCATGAAGCTGTTGGTGGGCAAAAATCCTTACCGCTATGACCGGGTTCCCTTGAATAGTGCGGGGCAACTGGCCCGATTGATTTTTGAGGTAGCTAAACTATTGAAATCGAAGGACAACGGACTGCAGACAAAGCACATCTTTGCTGCCTGGTCCGAGTATGATCGGGTTGTTGATATCCGGAAGTTTAAAAAGCTGCAAAAAGTGATCAGGCACGATCGACTTGTCCGCTTTATCATTGCCAAAGCTGCCCGGATCGATCATGCCTGCGTGGTCCTGAAAGAGCCCATCTATGCAGTCAATTGTCAGCCGGGGGATGCTCCTCTTGAGAAGGCCAATCCAGGTTTTATGGAGATGATGGCCGCTGTGGCTCGCTTTGAGTCCGGCGCCTGATCATCTGTTGACGGCTTGTCGCTCGTATATCCTCTCTATTTCTTTCTTCATATGCTTTTCAATGGCGGCTCGTTTAAGTTTCAGGGTCGGGGTCAAAAGTCCGTTCTCCACCGTCCAGGGAGCCAGGCTGAGTGAAACATCCTTTATAAAGACAAAACCGGGAAATTTCTCCAGGAGCTTTTCCGTTCGGGCCAGGACCGCCTTATGTACTTCCGGCAGGTTTAATGATTCCACATCCGGCGAGACTGAGAGCTCCTCGGCCAGTTCCTCCCACAGGGGCCGGTTGAGTACCACTATCAGGGAAAGAAACGGACGGCCCTCCCCGATAACAACGTTGAATTCGAATAAAGGATCCATACTGACGGCCATTTCAATATCGGCCAGCGAGACCTTCTCACCGTTGCTGAGCACGATAATCTCCTTGAGCCGTCCGGTAATGCGAATATGACCATTCTCCAGGACAGCTTTATCCCCGGTATGCAGCCAGCCGTCGGCATCGATCGTTTTGGCTGTGGCTTGTTCATTGTTCCAGTATCCCTGCATGACGCAGCTGCCCCGGACAAGTAGTTCCTGCTCATCGCCGATTTTTACCTCGATTCCGGGCAGCGGTTTGCCGACACCATCAGGCCGGTTGTCTTCCCGGAGGTTGACGCTGATCACGGGGCTGGTCTCGGTGAGCCCGTACCCTTGATAAAGCGGCAGTCCGAGGCCGATGAAAAAACGGGATATCTCAGGGGATAAAGGAGCCCCGCCCGTTATGACGATACGTAATTTCCCACCGAGCTTTTTTCGTACTTTCCCGGCAATAAGCAGATCAAGAAATGGATGGAACAACAGCGATGCCGACCAGGGAGCTCGACCCTGTTGATAGAGAAATTTTTTCCAGCCGATTTCTACTGCCTTGTGGAACAAGGCCCCGACAAGTTTCGGCTTTTCTGCAATTTTACGTGCCACACCGCCATGGATACGTTCAAAAATACGAGGAACAGCTACCATGACGGTGGGTTGCACAGTGACCAGATCTTCGGCAAGATCGGGAATCGACCTGGCAAAAGCCACCGTCGCCCCGGCCATCAAGGGGAGATAATACCCGCCTGTCCGCTCCAGCATATGGGAAAGTGGCAAAAACGATAAAAAAGTGTCATCAGGATAGATGTCCATGCAAAGGAGACCGCCATGACAGTTCTCAATAATATTGCGATGACTGAGCATAACTCCTTTCGGTGGACCCGTGGTCCCGGAGGTGTAGACAATAGTCGCGGTTTCATATACTTCGGGAGAGTATGACGGTCCGCTCTCCGAACCGGCGAGCCAGTTGGCAATACAGGTAACCCTCCGGTCGTTAAACCGGATTTGACAAAAATCGATGGTGAGTATTCTTTGCAGTCCGGTCAGTCGATCTAGAATCGGGGAAAGATATTTCCAGTAGTGCTTTCCCGGACAGAGTAAAATTTTCGCCTCGGTGTTTTCAAGGATGTAGGCTATATTTTCCGGCCTGTCATTGATGTAGAGGGGAACTACGATCAGCCCGAGTGAAAGTGAAGCCTGATCAAAAGCAATCCACTCCGGACAATTAGGAAGCAATATTGCAATCCTGTCTCCTCTTTTTAGATTTTCACTCACCAGTGCGTTTCGCCACCTGCTGACAGTCCGAGCCATTTCCCTCCAGGAAATTATGTGCCATTTGCCGGAGATTTTATTGCAGTAACGATATGCCGGCCCATCAGGATTCTTTTTAACCCTCTCCAAAAAGAGATCCGCAAGAGAGCTACAGGAGGTCGGAGAAATATAATCGGTGATGTTTTTCATCACTGTACCTCGTTGAATTGGGGAACAACCATTGTGACCAGCTAAAACAGGGATAATTCGGTAAATTCACATGGAGTAATTTTCCGTGGAAATTCCCGTTACTTACTTAACCCCCGCAAAGCACGGGGACTCTGTGCCCGTGCTTTGCGGGTATAAGTGCCTTCACGAAATTCATTTTAAAAAACAAGAAATGAATTTCTACGGTATTAATAATAGTTATTGATAGTAGTAGTTGGCAAATATTATGTGCTTTCTGCACCTTAACCATTGTAATTGATTTTGAGATTTCAGAAGGAGTGCGCTATTGTGCCGTTGTGATTATCTTTGAATCAGTTCTGTTGGACAGGTTAATCTGAAAAAGAATGTTGTTTAGGTAAACCTTCACCAGCGCCCCGAATGCGCACGATCAGACCGCCGTGCATGGAAGGGCGAGTTTAGAACCCGCCCCTACTTGCCAGTCGGCCTGCTTATGCGATTTCCTACGCGCTGCTGAACGTTTACAGGCCTGGAGTTATGCGAGCATTGTGCAACATTAAGAATAAAAATCAGGGAGATACAATGACAAAAACAATTCTGATTACCGGAGCGACGTCAGGTTTCGGCAAGGCAAGTGCAGAACTTTTCAGCAAAAACGGCTGGAGGCTGATTATCACCGGAAGGCGTAAAAATCATCTCGAAGAGCTGCAGGAAAAGCTCGGCAAGGCACATGTGCACATTGCCGCCTTTGACGTGAGGGATAGACGGCAAGTCGAGGAAATGGTGCAAGAAATCCCGAAAGATTTCCAGGAGATCGATATCCTCCTCAATAATGCAGGGTTGGCCCTCGGACTTGGTCCCGCCCATGAAACAGATCTCGATGAATGGGAGACAATGGTTGATACCAACATCAAGGGACTACTGTATATGACGCGGCAGATACTCCCGGCCATGGTAGCGCGTGGCACGGGCCATATTATCAATCTTGGTTCAATTGCAGGATCATGGCCATACCCCGGCGGCAATACCTATGGGGCAACCAAGGCTTTTGTCCAGCAGTTTTCCAGAAATCTGCGAGCAGACCTTGCGGGCACGGGAATCCGGGTAACCAACATCGAACCTGGTCTTGCCGAAAGCGAATTCTCCGTTGTCCGTTTCGGCGGTGATACCGAGAAGGCAGCGAAGGTCTACGAGGGAACGGAGCCCCTTACTCCTAAAGATATTGCCGAAATTATTTTTTGGACAGCCAGTCGTCCGGCCCATGTAAACATCAATTCCGTCGAGGTGATGCCGGTTTGTCAAAGTTGGGGAAATTTTGCCATCAGCCGGAAAAAATAACCAAGGCCCTCGATCCGCTATTCTTTGCCGAGAGGTAATTGGATGGTAAAGATAGTTCCCTTGCCTGGCGTTGAAGAAAAAAGAAGATTACCGCCATGTTTATTTTTAATGACATCGTGCGAGATCGCCAGGCCCTGACCAGTCCCTTTGCCGACGCCTTTTGTGGTGAAAAAAGGATCGAAGATTTTACCCCAGATATTTTCCGGAATGCCGTTCCCCGTATCTTCTATACAGACCTCGGCATATTCCGGGGAGTGTCTGGTGGAGATGGTAATTGTCCCCTTTTCAGTATTGTCCGTAATTTTTCCTTGAATGGCATGGGTGGCATTAATCAGAATATTGAGAAAAACCTGGCCGATTTCATCTCCGAGACAAAAAACTTTGGGCAGATCGGGATCATAATGGGTGATTATCTCCGCAGAGTATTTCCATTCATTTCTGGCGACGGTGATGGTTGTTTCAAGAATTTTGTTCAGATCCTGGAAAGCTTTATCCTTACTGCCCGGATGGGAAAACTCCTTCATCGCCTGTACGATTGTTGTGACCCTTCTAATTCCGTCCTTGGTTTGCTGAATTGCCGCGGGTATTTCCTTTTCCAGGTAGTCCCAGCCAACTTCTTCCAGGTGTTTTTCAGCCTTTCCTGCTGCTTCGATACTCGCCGACCCACCCACAATCGCCCGCAGGACCTCCCGAAAGGTATCGATCAGAGATTTGATATCGATAAACGAGTCTTCAAGAAAAGAGATATTGGAACTGATAAATTGGGTTGGGGAATTAATTTCGTGGGCGATACCCGCGGCGAGATGGCCCACGGCTTCCAGTTTCTGAGCCTGAAGCAAGCGTGCCTGGGTGAGTTGCAGCTCTCTCAGTGCTTTCTTCAAATCTTCTCCCTGCTGCTGGAGGGATTCGGTCTTCTGCTCAACAACCTTTTCCAGTTTGAGATTCTGTGAGAGCAGTTCCATTGAAGACGGCCCTTCTGAAGTGCGCCGCTCTGCCGTATTCATAAGAACTTCTATGGTTTTCTGTTGTGCTTTCAGCTTATTTTCAAGTTTTGCAATGAGAGCTGAATCATCTTGTTTACTCATGGACTACCCTGAAATCGCCACTCCTGTAAAAGTCTGGTTGACGTGGACGGAATTTATCTGCTCACCATAGGTGCTGAAACCTATGATTTTGTTTTTGGCAAAGAGTTTACCTACACTGTCGTCGATACCGGAAGCCTCAAGTTCAAGCCGTCTGAGGATGCAGTCACAGCCGAGTATGACCGCCGGTTCTCCCATTTCCTGTTTTACTTTTTCAAGATCCCGGTTTAAAGACTCAAGGGCGGAATCTCCCCGTCCTATTGTCAGCACCAGCCCTGAATCAATGGCGCAAAAGAACTTCAGACTGCCGTCCGGCTCAACATTGGAAATCGATCGAACATAGTACTCGTTACCGATACGAAGCATCAGGGGATGTTGGGAAAATACCGCGGAATTCAATTGCTCGACACCTTTCCCGATCAACTGGGCATAGACTTCGGCGGCTGGGCCACCATTGATTTCACTGACTAAACGATTTTCCGGATCCGCCTCGGTAATTACCAGCTTTGTGGAAGAAGGCAGAAAATGCTGATGTTTGAAGACCCGGAAGGGCAGCGAGGTTGAAAACAGGGTGAGCATCGCGGCATCATGCAGGAGTTTTCCTTTGTAATACACAAAGGTTTGTTTAAATTTAAGACTGTCACCAGCCGAGCCTCCGACAATTTGAATATTGCCAAGAGCCATATATAGAGCCGAAATAAGCTGCTCTTCCTTCATCGACAGCCCATCGACCAGCAAAAAACCGAACGCCGGCAAGCCGCTGTTGCTCATCTGTTTCCTGACCTCCCCGGCAATCTCGACAACCTGCTCGGTATGGGAAGAAAGAGGGTGAATCAGATACTGGATGGCTGATAGTTCGTCTCCGGCCAGGGAGGCACCTGAAATACCGCCGAGCTGGAAGCCTTCCATTGAGAGTTGTCCGGCTGTCGTGCAGCCAATCACCACACCCGGTAGATATTTCTGCATTGCCCGGCCAAGTTGTTCGGGATCGTACTCATCGGAGAAAAAAACCAGGCAGACTTTTATATTCGGTTGTTCAAGTTGTTCCGCCAGTTCCAGGACCGCCTCTTGCGCATCCGGCTTCCTGGAAATACCCTGCCGCACCTTTAAGCGTGGCGCCATCTTGTTTTTTGAGTTGTGCAAATTCTTACGCAAAGTCATCTTATCTGTTTTTGGACTCTATGTTTTTTTTAGAAAACAGGTGCCTCATCCCCGATTATTTCCCATTTCCCGGGGTCAGATTGGAGAACAACAATGCCAATCAGCTCTGTGACACTTCAGTATCCATCATTTGATGAATTTGGTCAAATTGTCGACACCACTTTATCGTTTTTAGTGATTATTTTGCTCCTTCAAATTGCTATTGATCGTGGATGCCTCCGGATTCATTCAGTTTATGGCAAGTACCACAAACGACTTATCCAGCGACATCGAAATTGGCTGACAGGTTGCGAAAAATGAGTGATTTGTATTAAAGGCAAATTACATACCCCGTCTTGTTAATCTGTTTGTAAGACGATAGACTAAGACTTACACTTGTTATAAAACGGTTAAATCGTATTTTGATAACACATTTATGGGGTTGTAAATGAATGCAAAGATTCTCATCGTGGATGATGAACCCGCGGTTCTAAAACTCGTTACCAGATTTCTCGTTGAAGCCGGTCATCAATGCTACACTGCAAACAGCGTGAAATCCGCTAAAAAGGTTCTCGCCGCACAGGATATAGAGCTTCTTCTCTGCGATATGAAAATGCCAAAAGAATCGGGATTGGAACTCATTCGCTTTGCCCAAAAAAACCATCCACGGGTTGGCCGGATAATGATTACCGGTATAGACTCGCTGGAGATCGCCGGCGAAATTATGTCGATTGGTGTTTATGGCTATATAGTCAAGCCCATGACCAAAAATGTAGTCCTCATTACCGTGGAAAACGCTTTACGGCATTTGCATTTCGATCTGTCTTTTCAGGCCAGCATAGCAGAGTTGGAAAAGAAAATGTCACTTCGATCGGAGAAGGTGACCGCCATTATGAACAATCTCACTGTCGGTGTGGTCATGCTTACGACCGACATGAAAATTCTGGAAATCAATAGGCAAATGCTGCAATGGTTTCCCGAGACCGCTCAGGGGGCGGGATGTTTTTGTTACGATGCCTTCAATTGCGAACAGGTTAAGGTCGATTTTGCCCAATGTCCGCTTTATGCAAGTTTTCAATCCGGTGAAACTCAAGAGGAGATCAAACGAATCAAGACCGTGCATGGTGAGATGGAATTCAGAGTAGTGACAAACACTATCATCGACAGTTCCGGCAACATCTATGCAGGTATCGCTTTATACGAAGATGTTACCGAAAAGATGGTTCTTGAAAGGGACCTGCTGCCAGGCTCAGAAACTGGAAGCAGTCGGTCAGCTTGCCGCGGGTATCGCTCATGAAATTAATTCCCCGATCCAATATATAGGGGATAACATCAACTTCTTAAAACGTTCTTTTGCCGATATTTCCAAGGTTCTGGATACGTATCAACAAATCTGGCATCAATTGGAGCAGGCTGGAGCCATCTCTTCTGAAATGCATCAATCGCTTACGGCAGTTCAGGAAGAAGCCGATATCGAGTATCTCAATGAAGAAATAGCGCTGACATTTGAGCAGAGCTTGGATGGAGTTCACCGGGTCGATAAAATTGTTCGGGCAATGAAGGAATTCTCTCATCCCGGAACCGATGAGAAAACGCTGGTCGATATTAATCGCGTCATTGAAAACACGATTATCGTTTGCCGGAATGAATGGAAGTATATCGCGGAGCTTCATACCGATTATTCTCCCGACCTTCCGGCAATACCCTGTTACCAGAGTGAAATCAGCCAGGTCTTCCTCAATATCATTGTCAATGCGGCACACGCAATCGAGGAAGTTTCCAAACAGAGCAACGACAATCGTCTGGGCAGTATCTCTATTACGACAGAAAGGACGGACAACGGAGTACGCATCAAAATAAGCGATACGGGCGGAGGTATTCCGGAAGAATACCAGACTAAAGTTTTTGATCCATTCTTCACAACCAAACCTAGCGGCAAGGGAACCGGACAAGGACTGGCTATAGCCTACAGAACCGTTGTCGGTAAACATCAGGGCGCAATTTCCTTTGAAACGGGGGCAGGAGAGGGAACAACGTTTGTGATTGACCTTCCGGGCAGCGGAGAAGCCAAATAAGGCGTCAGATAGCTCCCTGGCGCCCGAAATAAATAACATCTTGCTCCATCTATCACTCTATCGGTTTTTGGGAGCCCGATAAAAATTATTCTAATCATTGTCTGCTTTGGTGATTCCACCCTCTTTATTATCTGCTGATATTGGAAAAAATATCGTAAAAACAGGTTAATAACCTTTAATTGTTACTTCACGAATTCCTACTTCTCGGGCTTGCGGAAAGCGATCAATCCTTCCATGGAACTGCAGCACAAAAAAATCCGGATATGCTGTTAGAGATCCGACCGGATGTGGTTTCTGCCACCGGAAAACTTCCGCCCCGCCTTGAAAGTGTTTCATCCGCGGTGATATAACCATAGTACGTAAAAGTTCATTCGTCACCGAACAGTCTGTCTACACAGAGGTAACTCATGACACCGATAATACTGAAAGAGGGTAATTGATGCGACGGCCGAAGTTTTTGGCAATTTATATATTCCTGTTATTGATGTTTCAGGTCAGGGAAGGGCAATGCCTTGAAAAATACAGTGTCCCGGAGGCGTTGCAATCGATCGGGACCGCCGGGAAGCAGATTCTGTTTCTTAACACCTTTCAGGTCGGCTTGCCGATCCCCGACAGCATCGACCACGGCGTCCTGACCGCTTTACAGAAAGGCGGCGGCACTAATGACATATTTATCGAGCATCTTGGTCTTGCCCGTCACCCAGGTGGTGAGTATCGTCGTATGCTGGCTAAGCTGTTACGACATAAACTGGCTGGTAAACGGATAGGTATCGTTATTGCCGAAGGAACTCCCGCCATCAAATTTCTGGAGACGGAGGCCGAGGGGCTCTTGCCCGATGTTCCGCTGCTTACCTTGATCACCCCTGATGCGGGTTCCTTTGTTAACAGCAAGCGGAAGGTGATCGATATACCCTGGCAGGTAGATCCTGCAGGGACCTTGAAACTTGCGCTTGACCTGTTTCCTCGGACCAGGAAGGTTGTCGTAGTAACGGGAGCAAACGACAATATCCTGCCTTTTCTGGAAACCGCCGGGAAAGCGTTCGCCCCCTGGAAAGATACGCTGGAGTTTGAATATACCAATGACATGACCTACGCGCAGATGATGCAGCACGTATCCAACCTGCCAAAAGATGCCATAATCATTTACTCTCCTTTCTTTTCCGATACTACCGGCCAATCCTTTGTTCCGGCCGAGGTGGTCGCCAAAGTCAGCAAGGCAGCCAGTGTTCCTGTCTTTGCGACACTGAAAAACTATCTGGGACATGGCATTGTCGGGGGATCTCTCCTGGAAACGGAGGCAATTGGCCAGCAGGCAGCTAAGACAGCGATGGACTATCTGCACGGCCGCCTTAAGCTCGATAACAAGTTGACAACCCTGAATATTTCCATGCAGAAGTTCTTCGATTGGCATGAACTTACCCGCTGGAAAGCCGACATCAGGGCGCTGCCAAGGGACGCGATTATTATCAACCGCCCACCGACCTTGTTTGGCCAGTACAAGGAGATCGTCGTTGCGGCTGGTATCGCGTTCTTTTCTCTTGGTGCCCTGATTATTGTGCTCTGGGTGTTGAACCGTCGCCTTGAGCGATTAATGCTCGCTGCCGGCGACAGTGAAGCCCGGTTCAAGGTGATGATGGAATATGCTCCCGAAGCCATTATCGTCTTTGACCCAGACTTCAGAAAGATTGTTGACGCCAATCCCAAAGCCGCACGACTCTTCGGCTGCGCAATGGAGACGCTTTTACAGGAAGACCCCGAGCGATTTTGTCAATGCATCAACGAAGTAAATAACGGCGAGAACATGCATGAGCACCGTGCTCGTGCCCTGGCAGGCGGCGAGGTCATCATTGAGCGGTTGATCAGGACTTACGCCGGCAGAGAGCTGCAATGTGAAATAAGGCTGACACATTTGCCGTTCCAGGGACAACGGCTCCTGCGAGCCAGTTTTATCGATATCACCGAACGCAAGCAGGCCGAGGAAGCCCTGCGCAGAAGTGAGGCCCATTTCCGTACCCTGGTGCAGGCCATACCCGATCTTGTTTGGTTAAAAGATAAGGGGGGAGTGTATCTTTCTTGTAATCAAATGTTTGGTCGGTTGCTTGGTGCAAGTGAAGAGGAAATTATCGGAAAAAACGATTACGATTTTGTCGACCGGGAGCTCGCCGACTTTTTCAGAACTCATGACCGTAAGGCGATAGAGGCCGGCAAGCCAACCAGCAATGAAGAATGGGTAAAGTTCGCCGACGATGGCCAAGATGTTCTTTTGGAAACGATAAAAACTCCTATGTACGACAGCCAGGGGAAACTTATCGGGGTGTTGGGAATCGGCCGAAATATCACAGAGCGTAAACGTGCCGAAGAAGAACATGCCAAGCTTGAAGCGCAGCTCCAGTCGGCCCATAAATTGGAAGCAATCGGCCAACTCGCAGGTGGAGTAGCGCATGATTTCAATAACATGCTCGGGGTGATCCTTGGATATACGGAATTGGCAATGGAACAAATCGATCGAAACCACTCGGTCTTTAGTGATCTGGAAGAAATCCGTTCAGCCGCCCGCCGTTCCACTGAAATCACCAGACAATTGCTTGCTTTCGCCCGTAAACAGACGATTGCTCCCGTAGTGATCGACTTAAACGAGACACTGGAATCCATGCTGAAGATGCTCAGACGGCTTATCGGCGAAGATGTTGATTTGTCCTGGCTTCCCGGCAACAGATTATGGTCGATTAAAATTGATCCTTCACAGATCGACCAGATCCTTGCCAATCTCTGTGTCAATGCCCGCGGAGCAATATCCGGAGTAGGGAAAATCATTGTTGAAACGGGCAATAGTATCTTTGATGAGGAATATTGCGCTTCCCACGCTGATTATGTCCCGGGGGAATATGTCCGGCTTGTGGTAAGCGATAATGGCTGCGGCATGAATAAGGAGACGATGAGCCGTATCTTTGAGCCCTTCTTCACCACGAAAGCCGCCGGTGGCGGAACGGGGCTCGGATTGGCAACCGTCTATGGGATAGTTAAGCAGAACAGCGGCTTTATCAATGTTTACAGTGAACTCGGGGAGGGAACGACATTTACCATTTATCTGCCGAAATATTATCAGAGCGAGGCTGAGCAGGCATATCCGGCAGAGGTTGGAGAACCCGTAACCGGCGGCGATGAAACTATCTTGCTGGTTGAGGATGAACCAACGATCCTGGCCATGACTAAAACTATGTTGCAACGCCTGGGCTATAACGTACTGGCAGCGGCCGGCCCGTTTGAGGCTATCCAAATGGCCGAGGATTTTTCTGAGGGGATCGATCTGCTCATAACTGATGTCATCATGCCGGAGATGAATGGACGGGATCTGGTCAAGAGGATTTTGACAGGTAAATCCGGTCTGAAGCATCTGTTTATGTCCGGGTACACTGCTGATATCATTTCTAAACAGGGAGTTCTTGATGAGAAGGTGTGTTTCATCCAGAAACCATTTTCCAAAACTGATTTAGCAGCCAAGGTTCGCCAGGCTCTGCAATGGGAACAGGAGCTGGAAGAAGCGGCCATGCACCATTGAGGATCGGCACGATGTTTGGCTGTGCGGAGCAGTATATGAGAAAATATTCGAATAGCAATGAGAGTCTATGGTTTCGATCTTCATAAAAAACAGCGGCCGGGAAATTCAAACTGTCATGCTGCGTTCAATTCTGGTTGCCTTGCAGATCAATGAAGTTCCCATCAAGACTCTGTGCGGAGGAAAGGCTTTCTGTGGAAAATGTCTTGTCAGGATATTAAAGGGGCAGCAATATCTAAGCCCTGTCCAACCACGAGAAGCATCTGCGCTTCGGCGTTTTGGCGCCGGCCCGGATATGCGGCTGGCGTGTCAGACATATCCCGGAAAGGACATCGAAATAGAGATCATCAACTACGGGTCCTGAAGTGGTTTATATGCCAAAATCTGAAAATAAAGCGATGTTCCGTGAGTTGCTTCAAATCGCTCCCGGCGCAATTCTAGTTCTTAATCAGTCCAGGGAAATACTACTGGTAAATGATCAGTTTCAGCAGATGTTCGGCTACGAGCGCTCTGAAATGATTGGCAGGAGCATTGACATTTTTGTTCCCGCTCTTTTCCTCCAACCTCAGGATTCCATTAAAAAATATAGTTTAAATTCTCCCGAAAAATTTCTGGGACAGGGGAGGGAGTTCTTCGTTCACCGAAAAGATGGAAGTGGATTTCCTGTTGAAATCGGCCTGAAGTCGCTTGAAACGGCTGATGGGCTCATGGTTATCGCCGTCATTCGGGATATTACCGAGCGGATAAAATACAAGGTGCAACTTGAGCACCAGGCAAGTCACGATCGCCTGACCCAACTTCCCAATCGAAACCTTCTCATCGACCGCCTTAAACAGGCACTGTTCTATGCTGAACGCTACCATCGAAATGTGGCAGTCATGTTCGCCGATCTTGATAATTTTAAGATAATCAATGACAGTCTCGGTCACGATGTGGGGGATCGGTTGCTGCAAACGGTAGCAGGACGGTTTTCCGGGTGTATCAGGGCCAGTGATACCGTGGCCCGGCAAGGTGGCGATGATTTTCTCTTCGTTATCAGCGACGTGGACGAAGATGCGGGTGTTGCCAGGGTGGCGCAAAAGATTTTGGCGGCCGTGGATCAGCCACTGGAATTTGATTCGCATAATCTGCATGTGACGTGCAGCATTGGGATCAGTATTTATCCAAAAGACGGAAAAAATTCGCAAACCTTATTAAAAAATGCCGATGCCGCTATGTATCGGGCAAAGGAATACGGCCGTAACACCTATCGGTTTTTCACGCATCATCTCAGTGATAAGGTTGTGACGCGAATGACCATGGAAAAACACCTACGTGGTGCGCTTATAAACCATGAGTTGTCGCTCTGCTATCAGCCGCAAACAGAGTTGGTAAGCGGACGTGTGATCGGAGCGGAGGCTTTGTTGAGGTGGCACAATCCGGAACTGGGAGAGGTCCCGCCGGCCACATTTATTCCTCTAGCAGAAGATACCGGCCTCATAATTCCCATCGGTGAGTGGGTTTTGAGGACAGCCTGCAAGCAAAACAGTCAATGGCAGCAAGCCGGTCTGCCGGCCTTGACCATGGCCGTCAATTTATCCCCTCGACAATTCTGGAACCCCGGTCTCATAAGTTCCGTATCACAAATATTGCAGGAAACCGGCCTGGACCCGGCCAATCTTGAGCTTGAGATTATTGAAAGCATGGTGATGCGTGATACTAACAGCACGGTATCCATGCTGAAAGAGCTGAAAAAGATTGGAGTGAAGCTCTCTATTGACGATTTTGGAACAGGGTATTCCAGTCTGAATCATTTGAGAAGATTTCCGTTTGATAAATTGAAAATGGACATGTCTTTCGTCCGTGAGATTACAACCGATCCCGGCTGTGCGGCAATTGCAAGGACCATCATTTCCCTGGCGCACAACCTGAATCTCCAGGTGATTGCAGAAGGGGTTGAGACAAAAGCACAACTCAGTTATCTTCGCAAACAGGGCTGTGATGAAATGCAAGGATATTACTTCAGCAAACCGGTACCGGCAGAGGAGTTTGCGCAAATCCTCAAGGACGATCGACATCTGAACCTGCCAAAAGATGACGGTCCGCACATGAAAACAATCCTGCTGGTAGATGATGAGCAATTTATTATTGACGGACTGAAAAGGACATTACACGCAGAAAAAAACTATCGTATACTTTCCGCCACCAGCGCCGGCGAGGGTTTTAATCAGCTTGCGCTCAATCAGGTGGATGTTATCCTCTGCGACCAGAAAATGCCGGGAATGTCCGGGATTGAGTTTCTCAATCGGGCAAAGGATCTTTATCCTGCTACGATTCGGATTGCTATGTCCGGTCATGCCGATGCAGGAATGGTTGCAGCCGCGATAAATCAGACCGGCATCTACAAATTTCTTCTCAAGCCCATTAGTTCCGACTCATTGCTCAAGACTCTCGAAAAGGCATTCACGCTCAACATCTGAAAGGACAACAACGAAAGAGAGCCGGATTATCAATTTATTCAACAGCAACATGAGGGTTTAAATCCCACGGAAACAATCAGGATATGCTTCGTGAATGTTTGGTGTATTTGATGTGCCCTGCACAGGTGCAACAACCTTAAGCAGACACTGCCCAGGTCATTGGCGACTGTTGTGAACAGGGTTTGTTAGTCGTTTTCAGCCATGATTGACAAGCAAAAATTTTCAGCGTAAGATGATAAAAAAGTGGTTGACACTAATCAGCAACATCTGTATATTCCCCCTTCACTGTTCAATATGAACGGGGACGGAATAACAAATAGTTACGAATCTAATTACTATTTATTCGATACTATTTGCACAGCAAAATTAATTTTGACGATATTTCGACCCCATACGAGAAGTCGTATAATCCTCGGTAGCTCAGTTGGTAGAGCAGGTGGCTGTTAACCACCTTGTCGGCGGTTCGAGTCCGTCCCGGGGAGCCAAATCATTCAGGCTCGATTGAATAAATCGAGCCTTTTTCAATATAGTCGGGGCGTAGCGCAGCCTGGTTAGCGCGCCTGCCTTGGGAGCAGGAGGCCGTAGGTTCGAATCCTACCGCCCCGACCACCAATAAATAAAGGGATTGATAGTCATTTCAGACTGTTAATCCCTTTATTTTTTTGTCCTTTTTGGTTTAAACACCCGTTTAACAATTTTTTATCGACTTTGACTGTTAAAGGTGTCCCGCTATCACTAGAGATAGTGGCATTAAACCCACTCCCCAAAAAGCGCCAACACTTACCTGCATAAGACAGCTTTGCTTTTGCAAATTTGTTACTAATTAAAAGCGAGAAAGGGGTCGCATCTTAATTATTAATTATTGACGGTATCGTTTGATTTTAATAGAGTGGATTTTTAAATAAGGTTTATTTCCGAAGAATTATTTCAGCAACCAATCTACTGAATGGCAAGACCATTAAGAATAGAATATCCGGGTGCTTTTTATCATGTGATGCACCGAGGAAACGACGGTACGGAGATCTTTAAAAGCAGTAAAGATCGGGAAAAGTTTTTGGAGTATGTCGGCAAGGCGGCTGAGCGATATAGCATCAAGATTCACTCATATTGCCTGATGACAAATCACTACCACTTATTAATTGAAACTCCTCACCCGAACCTCAGCCAGGCAATCAAATGGATCAATGTCGGCTATGTTGCTTATTTTAACCGAAAACACAGACGTTCCGGTCATTTATTCCAAGGGTGGTTCAAAGCGGTAGTGATTGACGCAGATGAATATTTAAAGCACTTATCTCGGTATATCCATCTAAATCCCATACGAGCCGGGATGGTGGAACATTGCAAGGATTATCCATGGAGCAGCTATCCTGTTTTCAGCGGATATGCAAAGGCACGCAAGTGGTTGGAAATACATTGGTTGTTATCTCTTTTCGGCCGTAGCCGGAAAAAAGCCATGGCACGATATCGGGAATTCGTTGAATCGGTGCAAAATGAAAAAATTGAAAATCCCTCAAAGGATATTGTGAGTGGGGCTATTCTGGGAGGTACTGAGTTTATCAATTGGATAAAGCGATATTTTTTATCGGATACCCCTGACATTAAGGAGAAGCCACAGCTAAAAATCCTTAAGCCGGGCTTGACCTTCGAAAATTTGATATCCGCGATATGCAAAGAGTTTGGGTGTACCCATGAGTCAATCTTGCAGAAAGGGAAAAAGAGAAATCTTGCGCGAGATGTAGCGATTTATCTTAGTCGGGAAATGACGGGAGAAAGCGGTGTTGCATTGGGTCGCTTTTTGGAATATCCGGAGCTGGAGTGACCGTCAGGCATGGCATTATCGCAGAGAAAATTAAAAAGAACCGCTAAATTTCGTAAGCAAGTCGATGGAATCAAGAAGGCGATAATTAATAATTAAGATGCGACCCTGTGTCCTTTCCAAAATCCATGATTTTGATAACAAATCTTTCCTGTTATACGAAAGCGTTATAACAGGCACATATTCCCAAAAGGCTTCATACTGAAATCCTATCCAGTTTTTCTTGATGGACTCGTAACAAGCCCGATCTACGTCGTTGTAGATCTGAAACAAGGATTTGCCGTACCACATGTACTGCCAAATCCTCGTTTCAGATACTACGCCTAGTATATCGAGCTTTTTCCAGAGTCCATCTCAGCAACTTCGATGACTTTTTACGAGATCATCTTTCTTGTGAAATGTAGAAATCTCGTCTATCATAAAAAAACGTGATATTTCTGTTAGATATGAAACATTAGCACAGACACAACGTGCGGATGAGAGCTTAAAAGGCAAAGAGAGAGCACTGTCTTAGGAAAGATGCTTAATCTCATAGTGGAAAATTATCCCCAAATTGCCGCTTCGTTATAATAAAAGTTGTAGATTAAAAGCCTATCGGCTTGATTAACTGCATGAAAAAGCAATAAAAGACAAAAAAACAAATACATAAAAAGCAACTGCATTAACTGCATAAAAGCAAAAGATAAAAAGAACAAAACATAAAGAAAAGCAATAACTTCTACAACAAGTCACTGCTGCGGAACCCGCGAAAAGCGCGGGTATCGCAGAGTTCTACGTTATGTGAAAGAAGGATAGAGAAGAACTGCAAGAAGTTTGGGAGACAATCGTGATAAAGGTTTTAATTCCTGCGAACAGTTGAATAAAACTGTGCGAACCATGGAACTTATCATTCGATATGTTCAAAGCATCCACCGCGATATCTCACAGCGTTTCGTTTCCGATTTAACAATTGCTTCGATATAGGGATCAATGATCGAGATCCTTGTTAGTCGCTTTACAAATGTTAAACTTTGCCTTTTCTTATTTTAAAACTGGCTGAAGAATAAGGGGAATTAGATTATAAAAAAATTCATTTCGTTAGTGTCCTTTTAAATATTCAATATATGGCACTACTTTTTCATGGTTGTATAGAGGTGTTAATTGCAATTTATGATCTGATGCTCTAACAGATTATATCTTCTTGATGTAAATAAATAGGTTGGAATAGCAGGTGCTTATCATTTTAAATGATGGGTGTGATTATAATTTATACATATCACTATTATTTGCTGCTTTAAACCTTAATTGATGTCTAAAAGTGAGGTTTTATGCAAAAAAGATATAGGGTGATTTATACAGGTAAGTTAGACCCAAAGGCAAACTTTGAGCATGCGGTGGAACGAGTATCTAGCTCTTTTAATATATCGAAAGACAAAGCTGTATCTTTTCTTTCATCTGATAGACCAAGAGTAATAAAGAAAAACCTATCTTTAGATCAAGCAAAAAAATACAGGTCAGCTTTAACTGGGATTGGATTAAACATTAAATTAGTGCAAGAAGAAATTTTAAATAAAGAAAAAGTTCAGCATATTCAAAAAGAATTCCAAGATTTTAGAAGCAATGGCATAGAGCCCAAGACACAAGATCATTTTGAAAAGGGCGAATCAAAATCAGCAAAGGACAATATATTGCTAACCAGCAGATTCAAAAAAAAGTTGAAAAAAATCCAAATGTTAATTGGTAGTATCTTGATTATTATCGCTATTAGCTTATTCTTATTACTTCCTGAGATCCTCCAAAAGAAATACACTCAAGATGAAACATATAGAAAAAATAAGGTTTGGTACCAAAAAGAAACAAATGAGCCTTTAAACGGTATTCTTATTCAAAACAACAGAAAAGGTCAATTACAAGCAAAAGTGCCTTTTAAGGATGGATTAATAGACGGGGTTTATAAAATATATTATCCAGATTCTGCTGTGTTGATGTCTGAAGTTGAGTACGTAAAAGGCCAAAAACATGGGAAAGCCATAACGATGAATGAATCAGGTTATTTAGTGGCAGAGGCATACTATGCTAACGATAAAGAACATGGAGAGCATAGACATTTTCGAGGATCCTCTGGAACACTCGAGTGTAAATGACAACCGAAAATTGACCACCTGTGATTACCGAATTTTGACCACCCTGAATTAATGAAAATAAAAGGGTGATGGGGTATCACCACTGTGGTTGGTTCCGGGTGGCAGGAGAAACGGAAGGAGCCGTAGGCGACTGGAGTTTCTCCTGCCACCCGGAACGCCCCTTCCGTTGCCGATTTAACTTTCCGACAAAGCCTGTTTGATCAATTTTCCTGCTTTTTTACGGCTGTAATTTATACTCTTTCGCGAGACATCATAGATAATTACGGGATAATTCCAGCTATTATCAGTGATCAGCAAGTTATCGTTCAGATCGGTGATCATCCTGATGCTGTTGGGGTTCCTCGTGCTGTTAAACCATGTCGTGGTATCTTCGGTAAAAAGAGCCTCTATCGTTTCCAATCGACCCTTCTGAGGATTATATGCAGTGACTTCCATCTTCATTTCCCTTTTCTCTGTTGTTGCCCTTTGAGGCTTTCTTTCAAACGATAGCTATCCCACTGGCAGTTGATGATATGAGCGCGGTGCGTTAGCCGATCAAGAAGGGCTGCCGTCATCACCGGATCGCCAAACACCTGGGTCCAGTCGGCAAAGCCAAGATTTGTGGTGATAATTACCGATCCTTTCTCCTGTCGTTCGGCAAGAACCTGAAAAAGCAGTTCCCCACCTTCTTTGGAAAAGGGGATGTAACCAAGCTCATCGAGAATCAGCAGATCGTAACGAGCGTACCTTCCAATAAGACGCTGAAGATCTCTTTCCTGGCGGGCTTCGATAAGTTCGTTCACCAATCCATAGCAGCTGAGAAACCGGGTCCGGTAATTGTTCCTGCAAGCCTCAACACCAAGCGCCGTTGCCAGATGGGTCTTGCCCTGTACCGCTGCGCCCAAGAAAAAGAACATTGCGATGCTCTTTTATATAGTCACCTCCGGTCAACTCTCTTATTAGCCGGATATCAAGATCGGGCACGGCGGCAAAATCAAACCCCTCCAAGGTCTTCATTAGGGGAAATTTAGCTTCCCGTACCCGGCGGTTAAGTCTGTTTTCCGCTCTGGCTTCAAGTTCGATCGTTGTCAGATCCAGCAAAAACTCATCGTAGCCCGCGCCACTCTCTTTGGCCTGGCGTATACGGGATTCCAGGTCCCGAGCCACGGTTGCCAGGCTCAGCGCCTTGAGATTTTCCCGCAATGCGATCATAGCTGCAGGCATCATTGAACACCTCCCAACACGCCATAGAGGCTCACATCGGGAGAAGGCAGACTCGACCAGTCGGCAAGCGGTGCAATGGGAACAATCTGTTCATTGGAATATATCAGCAGATGTCGAACCCCTTCACTACCGGAAAGATTCTTTTCCAGAGCGAGTTCAACCGCAGTCTCCACCTCGTCGGCCTTGTAGCGGCTGTACAGCATCAATACTGCAATAAAATCCTTGATCCCTTTGGTTTCCCCCTGGATATGACAAAAATTAGCAAGTAACTGATGCAGTGACTGGGGCCAGTGTTCTCGCCATTGTCGGATTACTCGAGCACTGGAAAATGACATCGGGCGTTGTTGGATCAGCTCAAGATAGTGCTCCGGGGCAAGACTCCATTTGTTGTTGGCGAATAGTCGCTCATGGACGGCAAGTCTTTTGCCGTCGGCAAAAATCTCCACCCGGTCCACATGGACAATTGTCTTCAGCCTGCGCCCGGCATACTTCCACGGCACGGAGTAACGATTCTTGTCGACCGTTACCGTGGCGTATTTATCAACCCGGGCATCACCCGGACGGGTATTGCTGAAGGCTATGTTCGGCTGCTCGAGAAGATGGGCTTTCTCTCCCTCAAATAAGTCGGCTACGCTCTCCGAACGGCCCGCCATCTTGTGCGAACCGTAAGACAGGCAATCGGCAAGGAGCTTTTCGTTGAGCTCCTCAAGGCTTTCCGCCTCAGGTACCGGAACCATGTAGTTTCGGCGAGCAAAACCGACCAATCCTTCCACTCCTCCTTTCTCATTGCCGCTGTCAGCATTGCAGAAACGGGCGGTAAAGCTGTAATAGGCCTTGAATTTACTGAAGCTTTCCTGCTCGAGTCGCCGCTTGCCCTGGAGTATTTTACGCACCGCTGTCGTCAAATTATCGTAGATCAATACAGGGAAGATCCCACCAAAAAAATCGAAGGCCTGGATGTGGGCGTCAAAAAACGCCTGCTGACGTTCACAGGGATAGAAACGAACAAAGTGTTTGCCGGAATACTTGCTCCGCATGCAGAAAAACTTCAGCCGAACTTTTTCTCCGCCAACAACCGCCATTGCTGTGCCCCAATCTACCTCTGCCTCCTGACCAGCTTCCGGTTCGCATGCTATGAACGCCTGGCCTGCAATATCAAGCCCTAATTCCATTTGTACCATCCGCACATAACGACGGACGTTCGATTCGCTGCCTTGGTAACCCTGCTCTGTTCGTAATCGGTTGTACACCCGCCGAGCTGTGTGCCGTTGCTTCTTCGGCTGATCCTTGTCTTTCTTCAGCCATTCCTCGATAATCGGGCGATAGGGCCCCAATACCGGAAACAGTTGCTGTTCTCGCTCACTGTATCCCCATGCTTCCCCTCGAAGGGCTTTTTTGATCGTGTTTCGCGAATGCCCTGTCTGCCTCGCCAGTTCGCTGATGTTCGTGCCATAGACCCGTTGGGCCGTTCTGATGTATTCGTACTGATCCATCTTGAGCAACTCCTCACCTCCTGGCTGAATGTCAAAAAATATGACATTCTAACAGAAGATTGATTGCCCAGGGTGGTCAATTTTCGGTAATCACTACCCCTCTTTGCTGGTCAATTTTAGGTTAGCACAACCAACTCGAGCATAGGACTGTATACAATCATGGCAAATATGTTCTATCAGAAAGCTATCGTGCAGATGGTGAGCAACTCGCACAAAGAATAGAATACAAAAACGGAAAGCAAATACTCAATTTACATTATTTTAGTAATGGAAAGATTGATTCTGAAAGTATCAGCAAGGATGGATACACATTAAAAGACACACATTATTATGACTCAGGAGAAGTGAACTCCTATACATATTATGAAAAGGGGAAAAGAAAATTAGCGGAGTACTTTGAAAAATCTGGGCAACCTTATCTAAAGGTTGAATACCATAATGGCAAAAAGGCCCATATATATAAATTTCAAGAAGGAAATTTAGTAACTGAAACAATAGTAAGTAATGGAATAGAAGAGATCATTCAACATAAGAAGAATTGACATGAAGAAGACCTTATTTATCCTGACATTATTATTCGTCTTCTGTTCAGCTGTTTTTAGTTGTGCAACTATACAGTTCTTTGACGATTTTGAGTACAACGATTCTCCATCTAATCATGGATGGTATACGAGAAGTGAGAATTTTTATACAACTAAGGAAGTAGCAAATAAGGGTGATAGATCTCTAAAAGGACATATAAAACCAAATGAGAATGGCCGAATTTTTCTGTATTACAAGTTCAATGAAAATGAGTTTGGTGATCCAATTAAACCCACAGACAAAATCTCATTAAAAGTATCCTTTTACGATAAATATTCCATTCCAAACAAAATTACGAGATCTTTAAAGAGGAATTTTGGTGGTCTGTATCGAAAACTTTTTGAGAAAAACGGTGAAACTAATTTTAAAACCTCACAATTCGGAATTCATTTTGATTATTTTAACAAATATCATAAAGGCATTTCAATAAGCAGTTCTGAAAGAGATTATTCATATAGTAAAGATATAGGCTGGGAAACTATTAAACCAAGAAAGACTGGGTGGCATGAAATTGAGGTATTAATTGAACAAAACATGATGTCAATTTACTTTGATGGTGAGATGGTTGGAAAGGATATTGGCAAGGTTGATAAACTGTTATCATTTCAATGGAGTTCAGCTAGTGTTTTTGGTGGTGTCGAAGTGTATTCATGGATTGATGACGTTAGGTTTGTCAGGAAAAGCATCAAATAAGCAGTATCTTGTTTATAGTAACTAATATATTGCATCTTTTGTTTGTATAAAGTCTCATTTTTTTCCTGATTGCCCTTGAACGAATAAGGATAGATTGTGATCGCGGAGCGATCCACGATCTTATCCGGTGGTTGGACAAGCCCGGCCAATCATAAGGAAATATCTTTTTAGGCAAAAATTGAGGGAAGCGCAACCGAAAGGTATGCGCTGTTCGCAGGGCGCAGCTGTGCCTTTGCCTGTGGCAGGCGAGAAAAAAGCTGCTCTTTCATAGAGATGATGTTCCTCCTTATGGAGTGGACGGTGAAGCGGCGCCGATTATAAAAATTATCCCGGTGCCCTGACGTATCGATGAAATTCAACGACAAGCATCGATGCCTGGCAGCAGGGACATTTGAAAGCCGGCCGTGGGCGAGGCTTGAGCTTTACAATTATGACCTGCAGCACCAGCTGCACAAGAGAGAGTGTCTTTTTGGCATTGCCATGAAGAAACCCATAGTCCCTCACCCGCCTGAACCCGCGGGGTAAGACATGCAAGAGGAGAAGATGTAAAAAATCCTCTCCTTTCAGAGTGCGATATCGCTTTTCTTTGCTCCCGCTTTCGATGTAGGAAAAGGTAACGAGGCCATTGTGGTTCGAAGTGATTTTTTTCTCACTGATAACACCTCGATATAAATAGCGGGACAGATATTGCAAAGCGGTCATGCCCTTGCCGACATAGGTACAATCAACCACCCATTTCGGGGCGACCTCCCGGGGGACAGGGATACCCTGTTTCTTCTAAAGCCGCCAGGAATCTGGCACGGAAGACCTTGGCCAGGGCAGTCTGATTGAAAAGGTACTTGCCCTTGATTTTCTTCCAGTAGCGGCGGCGTTTATCAAGGCCGCCGCCCGGCACCACGGCATGAATATGAGGATGAAAATCAAGTTTTCGGTTGTTGGTATGCAGGACCATGGTCATGCCGATCTCTGCTCCCAGGTTCTTGGGATTCAAGCCGAAGTCTTTCAAGGTGCCGGAAGCACAGGTGAAGAGCAGATCGTAGACCACTTTCTGATGACACCAGGCCAGCGAGCGCAGCTCGCTCGGCAAGGTGAACGTCGCCATGAAGTATGGCACCGGCAGCAGCTTGTCCTGCTGCCGGTCAATCGTTTTTTGGCTTTTGCCCTGTAACTTTAGTAACTTGATATGTCGTTTGTAGAGGCCTTCACAGCGTTTTACTTCAGCGAGATTCATGGTATACTCCTTTTGGTTGTAAGCGTCCGAAATTGGACATTTACGGGAGTTATACACTATTTTGCTTTTGTTCCGCCGCGGAGCGGCTTCGTCCAACCAGTCGCTTAAGAGGGACGGCAAGAGGCTACGGCGTTTACCAAACTCAAAGTTGAATCAAAACTTATAAATACTAAAGCAACCAGTTTCTGGGTAGTTCACTTGCCGTCCCTTAGCTAAATGTTATGCGAATTTAATAATGATATCGAAGTTGAGCAATGAAAACCGAATCATTTTCAATCTTATAGACAATTCGATGTTCATCGTTAATACGACGAGACCAATAACCAGAAAGACCATGCTTTAATGCTTCTGGCTTACCGATTCCTTCGTATGGAATCCTTTGAATATCTCGAATGAGGAGGTTAATTCTTTTTAAAATTTTTTTATCGGTCTTTTGCCAGTAAAGATAATCATTCCAAGCATTTTCAGAAAATATTAGCTTCAATCAGCAAGCTCCTTTTCTGAACCTTTACCTGATTCAAGTTCGGCAATTGACTCAAGAAGCATACGGGCATTTTTAGGACTTCGTAAAAGGTATGCAGTTTCCTCTAAAGCTTGAAAATCCTCAAGAGACATCATTACAACAGGTTTTGATGACTTACGGGTAATAACAACTGGGGAATGGTCATCACAAACCTTTTTCATTGTTTTGGCCAAATTACCTCGTGCAGAGGTGTATGTAATAGTATCCATACTAATCGCTCCATAGACGAATTAAAGGTACATGTACAATTTAATGTACCATAGAATAATTTATATAACTACCGAAGTCGTTAAAGCAAGAAAATTTTTGGTGGCGGTTCTTGCTCTGTTTGATGTGATTTTGATGAAAAAACTGCAAACAATAGTCCTGTAACTGGCTGTTTTTCCTATGTTCGCAAAAAGAAAGCCTGCCTTAGGAAGAGGGAAAGCAATCGACTTTATGTGCTTGAGGTTTATAAAGTAACAAATCATCATTTGATAACAAACTACTTAGCATAGATAACATATGATCTCGCCCGTTAGCATGATGAATAAAATTATCATTATTGGCAATTCTGGCTCTGGAAAAACTTGGCTAGGTAAGAGGACAGCACGTCACTTTGGAATTCACCATATCGCATTGGACGTTGTCTATTGGGAAGTTGGTGGCTACAATCGCAAAAGAGATGCTCGTGAGATCCAAGCCGATCTTAAGAAAATCCAAAATTCTGGCACTTGGGTCGTGGAAGGCATATTCGGTCATCTAGTCGATGAGTTCATGGCCTTCGCGGAAGCCTTGATTTATATGGATCTACCATGGGAGGAGTGTAAAAAAAATCTCTTAAGGTGAGGATCGGAAAGCTCCAGGCAGCTGGACCCAAAGAAAGCAAAAGCGAATTTTCAAGCAATACTTGAATGGGCTGAAGCATATGAAACGCGTGACAGCAAGGCCTCCAAGCGTTAGCATGACTGCTTATTCGCTAGTTTTTCTGGAGACAAATATAGAGTTTCTAGTCGTGGCGATGCCAAGCAGCTGCTTGAAAGGCTGCCACCAAAGCATTGAAAGAATCACAAAAAGCACGCCCTATCTGATGCCGGTCATTAAATAGTATGAGGATTAATATTTACATAATACTTACTGTAATATTCCTTATTTCTGCATGTAGATGTAATGAAATTGATCCTGAATTGGAAGGGCTGGAAGTTTTAATTGATTGGTGCAAATTCCACGATGTGCATGAGATTTATCTAGGTACTACAACAAAATTTTTAGCTGCGCATCATTTCTATGAAAAGAGCGGATTTTAAGAAAACAAGAAATCAGAGTTGCCTGCGTCTTTTCCTATTATGGCTGTAGATACTAAGTTTTACCAGTATTTTATTGATAACAGTGATACCCAACCTAACGCCCGAGGGTGGCCGTGAAAAGCTGTGCCACTTTAGTAAGCCAAAATTGGGTTGAATTTTTTAGCTCTTTTAAGTTATTGATGTGTCCGTTTTCCTACCCCTCTATTGCGATTGAGGTACAAATCTGACTTCAAGTTTATAGCCAACAGCTCGTGCGTATTCCTCAATAGTAGACAGTTTTGGTGAGCTCTTGGAATTAACATTCTCGAGCCTGGAGATATTACTTTTATTTGTGTGCAGAAGTTTGGCTAATTCTTCCTGGGTAAATCCGGCATTTTTGCGAATTTTTATGAGTTGCTTTCGTAGTTCATAAGCTGATGTCAAGCTGTCATATTCGCTTTTGACCTCTGGATTTTGTAAAGCCCTATTTTTGAAATCCTTTAATGTTGTTCTCATGATTTCACCTTTTTCAATCTTTTTCTGGCGGTGGCTAATTCACGTTTCGGTGTTTTTTGTGATTTTTTGATAAATGAGTGAAGGATAATTATTTCCTGGCCCTGGACGGTGAAAAAAAACGATCTGCCAATGCCTTCTTTTCCTTTAGCTCTGATTTCAAAAAGACCTTCACCTATTGCCTTTGTATATGGCAAGCCGAGTGCCGGACCAAATTCTTCTATCATTTCCACGAGGTGAAGGAAATGCGCTAATATTCCCGGTGGAAATTCCAGGGTATCTTGTTCGACCTTTTTACTATAAAAAGTTATGTTCCAGTTCATTGTTTTATCATGGATGATAACTAAGTCAATAGAAGTGTGATTAATGAACGCGCTATTTCAGCAGCGTTATGCGGAATTTGTTGGCAGGGCTTTTTGCCTCTTAAAATTAACGCGTATAACGCATGTTTAACAGTTCGATTTTAAAATGAAATATATTAGATAGATAGAACCATGGCCGTAGGTTCGATTCCTACCGCCCCGACCATCGTGCAGCACAGAGGCCGGACAGTTTATGCTGTCCGACTTTTTTGTTTTCCCGCCCCTTCCTCTTTCCCAGGTACAAAATAGGATTAAATCAATGAACAACGGATTGAGAATATTGAAGAGGCAATTGCTAACAGATCGAGTAAAACATCATTGTGAGAATTCAATTCTCGCAATGATAAGCAAAAGCCTTCGACTAAACTGCATCGGGCACTTCGATTCATGAAAAAATATCGCATTTGTGGACGGACACCGTTCAGCATGATAATGTGGCATGATATGTATCTTGGAATCCGCAGGAAATCCACCCGTTGATTTTTGCGAATAGAGTTATCGGAAAATTTTAAAAATGGATATCTGGAAAATGGCCGCTACACTACCAGGGAAGAGTACTCCTCAGCTTAAGCCAAAATCTGACCCTGAAAGAAAAAAATCAGCCGTGGAGCCGGAAAAGAATAGTGTCTCTGTGCAAGATGCCGATTTGACGAATATTTCTATAAACGCACGGCAGGAAAGCCGTAAAGAGAAGAAGGGAAAGCGGAGAACAAAGAATATCCCATCTCAAATCAAACCACCTCAAAGCAAACCTTCACAAAGCAAGCTTGATTCGCCTGAAGAAAAAAAGAATAGCTACGGTCGCCTGATATTGAAGAGGATGTTCCAATTTCTGGTGCTGGTATTGGTCGTATGTTTCTTTGGTTTGGCCGCATTTATTGGTATTTCCATGATCATCCATCCAAAAGAAAAAATTACAACCCAATTGACAAGTATCCTCTTTAAAAAGGATTTCAAAATCAATCTGACCCTCACTCCAGACAGTAACCCGGCAAACATAAAGACGACTGATCAAGCCAAAGACAAAAGTGAGGAATCAGTTTCACCATCTGCAACCGATAAGGCTGTGCAGCAAGGTTTACCGGAAAGTCATCTGGAGCATGCTTCTCCTCCTCAAAAGCATCATGAAGCAGCCCAAACCGAGACGGCACAACCTGAGGCGGAACAACCTGAGGCGCCGCAAATTGAAGCTGGGCAATCCAATGTGCTACCAGCAGATACACGGTACTCTGTTGCAGGACAGCCCGAGGGCATACAATCCGAGGCAGCCCAAAGGGATTTGCCGGGAAATCCCGAGGTTAAGGAGAGCAAAAACTTAAAAAATCGTTATGAAATCGTCCTGCAATCAGGGAAAAGCATAACTGCGGACAATATAGTTGTCGGCAACGATACAGTCACTTTTATGGACGATAGCGGTCTTGTCGTCTCTCTTGATTCAAGCCAGGTTAAATCAGTGAATCGGCAGTAAATGTTCGACGGCACCCCTAAAAATTATCCCTGCTCTTTTTCATCAGTCATGATTTCGTCGTAGAGCTGACATCGACTCGTCTGAATTTCAAAGACCTCACCCCATTCCTGCCATTGTGTAATAATGGCATCGTAAATCGCGCCGAATTGTTCTTGGGGAATACCGAATTTCCGAGCATTTTTTTCCACTATGTTGAGCTGGGCCCGGCTTGGAGGAACATAGAGGCAGATTTGGGCAAGTTGGTGAGAAAGATTCAGAAGCTGGGCAATTCGTTTCGTTGTCCCCGTGCCCAATTCAACACTGTTCAGATCATTATGAAAGCCTGCCGCCAATGCATATCGGGCCGGCAAGCCCCAGCTCAAAAAGAGCTCTGCCGTCAATTCCGAACTATCGATTTCAAATCGTTCTTTTTCCAATGCCTTGCGCTGCGGGTTCGACGGACTGTCAGCGATCATGTCATTTTCGGCTGATATATCACATTCTCCATATGATTCAAAACCGAATTCATTCAGCAGATCGCCGTATTCCTGGGGGAAAATACTTGCCAACGCCAATTGGCCCATATGGGCAAGCAAGGCGCAGACAAATATTTCTTCCGGATCAAATTCATTTCCCGCGTCGGCAAAATTCTTAGCGGATATAGCCTGTAGAAGTGATATCGACCAGAATCTTTCATAGTCAAAGGCAGCGCATTTGCCTTTCTTGTTGCTGGAAAGGAGGGAAAGGCTAAGTGCCAGCTTGACGACTGTTCGCATGCCAAGTTTCACTGCTGCTTTCTGAACGGATGCGACCTGTATTCCGGTAGACAAAAAGAAGGCATTTGCATATTTCAGAAGTTCCGCGGAGAATGCCGGATCAAGCTGAATGACATCGGCAATATCATTCAGTGATGCTGATTCGTCATGGCACAGCTGAATGACCTTCAGCGTAGTATCTGATGGCGAAGGTAACTTCTTTGTTTCATTAAGTTTATTGAAGACTTCCTTTCTTGTTGACATATAGACTTCTCTCAATTTATGGTTGCCTGGTCAGCTACAATATCGCAACCTGGTAAGTAATATTCACTCGAAATCGTTCACGAACAGACCGCCGGCCGTGCATGGAAGGGCGGGTTTAGAACCCGCCCCTACCTGTCCGTCGGCCTGATTATGCGCCATCACGCACTACTGAACATTTACAGGCCTACGAGCTATGCTTACATCTTGCTATGGCTGGTGAACGGACACAAATCTACCTGCTGCATAGTAGATTTTATCGTATTGAAATATTATAAACAACCCATTTGCAGCGGAATTCCATAATGTTCCCATAATGTCCAAATGCAGAAGATTTAAAACTTTTGACGTGCTGTCGTTAACCTGCTGTAGCCACGGAAGACAAACCAGAAAAAACCTTAGTCAAATGGTTAAGTAAAAAGCTTCATATGCGAGGCGCGCAAATTTTCAAAAACTTTCGGCGTATTAAGGTACTTCATGTCTTATCGACCTGATCTAAAAAAAATAGAAGCATCATACTTCCAAGTCCTGAAAGAATGGAAGAACCTGGATGACGAATTGGATCTGCAGAATATCGGCAGAAAAGATACGCCGTTTGATAAGGCTTTAATGGAAAATATGCTGATTGCCTGGGACTACATGGATTATTTCATCAAAAAAAAGGACTATGATTTGTTTTCAACGAGGGGTGGTCCGGATATGCTGGAAATAAACCATAGAATTCATTATGGATTGAATACTCAATTGAGGGAGGAATATAAAAAAGCAATTGCAGCTACTACCGAAAAATTCAGCAGTCAGATAGAACCAATAAGAAATTTCTATCGGAAAAATAAAATGACTAAAACTTCGCCGAATAAGGTAGCCGCGGAAATATATATCGCGATTCTGGGAATGCCCCAGCTTTATTTTGAAGGAAATCATAGAAGCGGTTCGATTGTTGCCAGCTGGATTAATCTGGTAAACAAAAAACCGCCTTTTGTTTTAACAGTCGATAATGCCATGGCATTTTTTAAGCCTGCCCAGGAAATTAAAAAATTCGATAAAAAATCAGTCTGGAGGAGTCTGACCAAGCTGCCCAGAATATAAAAAGGATTTTAAAATATTCTGGAAAAATTATTGCGATATGCAGTTTGTAAAAAAATGATCGCGACAAAGGTGTAACCGTTACCAGTATCCCATTTCCGTCCGATCAGGCCACCTCATAGAAGGGCGGGTTTGGAACCCGCCCCTACAAGCCCGGAGACCTGCTTGAGCGAACCTGGAGCACTGCAGAACGTTTATAGGTATGGGGTTATGCGAGCATTTTGCTATTCCCGGTGATAGGTTACACAAAGGCGAGCCGATTTACATTCACTCAGACAGTCTTTTGCTAAGAGCTACTGAAAATACCTCGGGATTGATGTCATTTTCCCCGGAGACAGGTAACCGAACGATAAATGTCGAGCCTTCTCCAGGTTGGCTTTCAACAAGAATTTCTCCTTGATGGCTGTGGGCAATTCCATGGCAGACCGATAAGCCGAGGCCGGTTCCCTTGACTTCGGGTTTTGTAGTATAAAACGGCTGAAAGATCAGGTCCATCTGGTCAGGTTTGATGCCGACACCATTGTCCTTGATTGCGATGGCGATTATTTTATCTTCACGCCAGGTGCTGATGGTGATCACACCGCCGGACTGCAGGCAGGCGTCCGCGGCGTTGTTCAGCAGGTTGAGAAAGACTTGTTTGATCTGGTCGGGAATTGCCAGGATCGGTGGTAACTGTTCCGCGTAATTCAAGACTGTATCAATCTTTTTGCGCTTAAAATCGTTTTTATACAGCAACAACAGGGAGTCGATGGAGGCATGCACGTCCATCACTACTTTTTTGCCTGGCGACGGCCGGCTGAAATCCTGGAGGCTGCGAATTAAGTTTTTCATTCGTTCGCTTTCGGCAATTGCCGCATCCAGCAATTCCTTATCCTCCTCTTCCAGTATCGCTCTTTTCTTAAGGCCCTTGAGTATGGACATAACCCCCTGTAAAGGGTTGTTGAATTCATGGGCTATGGAGGCGGACAATTTGCCTATTGCCGAGAGTTTTTCAGCATGCAGGTATTGTGATTGTGCTTCCTGTAATTCCTGGGTGCGTTGTTCAACTCTTTGCTCAAGATAAGCGTTCAACACAAGAAGTTTTTCTTTAAACTCCTTACGCACGGTAATATCGGTCAGCGTTGCTATATAACCGATGATTTCACCTTTATCACCTTTGAGCGGCGAGAGGTTAAGAAGAAAATACGAGAGCCTGTTGTCGCTATGCGTGAATTCTACCTCAACGTTTATGTACAGTTCGCTCGATGCCGAAGGCAGAAGAGAAACCATGTGTCCTGTTTCCGTTATCCGCAAACGGAACAAGTCGTCAAAGCTTTTCAGCAAGGGGTTTTCAGCACAAAGTTCATGTGCCAGCTTACTGGCCCGAATAATTCTGCCTCCCTCGTCGCAGACGATAATAACTTCACCTGCCTGATCGATAATGGAGCGAGCCAATCGCTCTGCGGCCATGAACTCTTCATTGTGCTTTTGTTGAGTGAGATCGGTTATTAAAACGCTGAGTCCCTGGCCGCCGGAGACCTCGAAGGCACAATAGGAAATGAGAACCGGGACAACATTTCCCCGGCAGGTGATCAGGGAAATTTCATCTCTTTCGGAGTTGCCGTCGGGATTATGTAATCGAGCCGCGAAAAAGAGCCTGTCAGAGGGAGCTATGTGCGAGGCCAGTTGTGTCCCGATGAGACTTTCAAGAGGCATTTGCAACATTTCCGCCAGACTGTTATTACAGTAAAGGATTGTTCCGTCCGCTGTCAGGCTGGCGGCTCCCTCATTCATTGTTTCAACCAGCACACGGTAGGGATGCTCCGCGCCTTTCAAAGTGAAGACGCGGGACTCTTCGCCCCCCGAGACGACAAAGGCATCGACCTCGCCACTGCCGATGGCACGTAGGGTTTCTTCCGCCTCTTCCAGCTGCAGGCTCAGTTCTTCAATCCGGTGGAGTAGTTCCTTCGGGCTACTGAGTGTCGGCACCATCAGTGTCACCTTTTGACTTGATATCAAGAAGAAGGAGAATACGCTCGGTCTTTGACATATCGCCGATGAATTTTCGCAACGGTAACGGCATTTCCTTTATCAGGGTAGGTGCGGCAATGATCTGCTGTTTTCCGGCAAGTTCAGGCTGTTGGTAGATGTCTATTATCTCAAGAAAGTGACGTCCTTTCAGATGCTCATTACAGATTTTGCGTACGTTGGCAATCGCTCGCTGGGAATTCGGCGTCAGCCCGCTTATATAGAGGCGAAGGACATAGCTACCCTTTTCTCTTTCTTCGAGTGCCAGCTTGAAGGCTTCGGTCATCTCCAATGGTGGTGGTGACTTATCCTGTTTCATTTTTTTGGCCATCGTCTTTACCTTTTTCTTCTGATGAGTGGATCGGTCTGATATCAAGCCCAACCAGCACCCGTTCAGTGTTCGACAAATCGCCAATTATCCTCTTCATTGGCTCGGGAATTTTTCGTATCAAGGTCGGTATCGCCAGGATTTGATCACCTTTAGCCAACTGAGGATTTATCATGAGATCGACTACCTCTATACTGTACTCTCCCTTCATGTGTTCTTCACAGATTTTTTTCAGATTAGCAAAGGCTGTGATGGATTTGGGCGATTGACCGGCAACGTACAAGCGGAGTTGCCATTTGATTTCCTTATTTTTTGTCTTCCCGGATTCATTTGTTTTCAGGTCTTTTGTCATTTTTTTCCTCGTCTTTCGCCCTTTCGGGGCAGCTCCGGAATCGGGGTATCCGCTTTTCGTACTCGTGCCATTGTCCGGGCATTCTCGGCCAGAGTCTCCTGGTGCAGTTTTTCCTTGGCGATTTCTCTTTCCAGATCACTTTTTTCAATTTCAAAGCGGGTGCGTAATGCTGCAATCTTCGCTTCAAATGAGGCTTGTTTGCGATCTAATTCCCGTCGTTTACGCTCAATTTCCCGGCTTCTCTCCAAAGCCATGGCCTTTTCTTCCGCCTCCTGGGTAACCCTGGCGGAACCGGTAAAAACTTTGCCGGAGCCGACATAGACATTTTCGAGCTGAATACCGTTTTCTGAAAGACAAAATTCCCTGACCTGATTGGAATGCGGCATGCCGCGGGATTTGAGAATATACAGACAGCGGTTGCGCTCACCTCTCTCCTCCATGACCCGCAATAAAAGCCAGGTATCCATGAGCGAAGATATGCCTACTTCGGTACGTTCAAGACTCCCGCCGACTGCGGTGAGATCGGTGCAGAATGCGGTTATATTCTTTGTCTTCAGGAAATCAATCAATCTGGAGAGCATTGATTTAACCTCCATTTCGCTCGCCGTCGTGATCAGATTGGAGATAGGGTCGACTACGACGATGTCCGGTTCGAATGCGTCAATGGCTTTATGCATGGCGACCAGGTGCATCTCCAGTCCAAAAACGGTCGGGCGGGAATTGCGGAACTCAAGTAATCCTTTCTTTACCCATGGTTCCAGATCGACGTTGATGGAGCGCATATTGCGGATTATCTGATCCCTCGATTCTTCAAAGGCAAAATAAAGACAGCGTTCGCCTCGTCTGCAGGCGGCATTGATAAAAGAGGCGGACATGCTCGATTTGCCGGTTCCGGCTGTCCCAGTGACCAGAACGCTGCTGCCCCGGAAGAAACCTTTGCCGCCAAGCATGGTATCCAGACGGGATATTCCTGTAGATACACGTTCATTGCAGGCACCATGATCAAGACCAAGAGAAGAAAGCGGCATTACTGAAAAGCCCTGTTCGTCTATCAGGAAGGGATATTCACTGGTGCCATGGGCCGAGCCGCGATACTTGATGATCCGCATCCGCCGAGTGGCAATTTGATCGGAGACCTTGTGACTGAGGAAAATTACACAGTCGGCGACGTATTCTTCCAGTCCGTAGCGCGTCAGGGTGCGTTCACCTTGCTCGCCTGTGATAATGGCGGTAACTCCCTTACTTTTCAAAAAATTAAACAGACGTTTCATCTCCGCCCGCAGGATGGCTTCATTGCTGAAACCGGAAAAGAGGGCTTCAATGGTGTCAAGTACCACCCGGTTGGCGCCGATCGAATCGATGGCGAAACCGAGCCGGATGAAAAGGCCTTCCAGATCGTACTCTCCTGTTTCCTCTATCTCTGTTCGGTCGATATGAACGTAGTCGAAGTTGATCTTCTTCTGGGCAACCAATTTGTTCAGGTCACAACCGAGCGATGCGAAATTTTGCACCAGTTCTTCGGATTTTTCTTCGAAAGACATGAAAATCCCAGGCTGGCCAAATTCTGTTGCACCATGTACCAGGAATTCCATGGCCATCAAGGTCTTGCCGCAACCCGTTCCGCCGCAGACCAGGGTCGGGCGGCCCTCGGGAAGACCTCCATTGGTTATTTCATCCAGCCCTTTGATTCCGGTCGGACATTTCTGTAAGCCTTTGAATTCCGTAGGTTGTTTTTTCTTCGGTTTAGCCATTTAATTCCTTTTGAATGGGCAATATTTAATGTATCAGGCCGATTGTCTGTTTGAAATCACCTTCCATTATCGTCTGGACTCGTAAATTTAGTCATTCTAACAAGAATACAGCGAATCATGTATAAAAAATTCGGAAGTGATTGGACAAAAATTACCCATTTCTCTTTGTTCCTTCGGCCATTAACTCTTTGTCCCTCCGATGAAATATTGAATTTTCTTTGTTCGTCATTTGCTTTACCTAGTGAAAAAAGCCTATGATTTGAGATGGTGGTTTTTTGTTTCGCAAATGCTTGCTTCGAAACCGAGAACCTGTTTCTTGCAATTTTGTCATCTTAAAGGAGTTGAGAAAAATGAAGAAATTGATCACTGTTGTTCTTTTTGCCCTGATTTTGTCAATTATCTGCTATCAGGACCTGCTGGCTGATGACGGAGTCATTCGCATAGGATTTAATCTTCCTTTGACGGGTATGTTCGAACTTGTTGGAAAGCATGCTGAAAATGCCGCAGAATTGGTCAGGAAGGATATTGATGCAGCAGGAGGCATTCAGGTCGGCGATAAGAAGTATATAGTCAAGTTTTTATACGATGATAACGCTTCCAGTCCGGTAACAGCTTCCAGTCTGGCGATAAAGCAGGTTTCCGGTGAGCAGGTGCTTGGTATCGTTGGACCGCTCAGCAGTCGTCAGGCAATTATTGTCGGCCAAATGGCCAATGCCTTTTCCACACCGATGATTGCTCCATGGTCCGCTTCTCCCCTCACCACCAAAGACAGGCCCTTTGTTTTCCGCAGCGGCTTTCTGGTATCGGATCAGGGGGTGGCTATGACCAAGTTTGCCGCCAAGGAATTCGGAGCAAAAAAAGCGGCTGTATTATACGATATAGTGAGTGATTATCCACGGGGGATGGCCCTCAGTTTCAAGGAATCGTTCGAAGCTCAGAATGGCCCCGGCTCGGTGGTCGCCTTTGAAGAGTTCCGTACCGGCGAAGAAGATTTCAGTAAACAGCTGGCCAGAATCAGCAAATCCGGTGCTGATATTCTTTTCACTCCTCAGCACTTTAACGAAGTCCCTCTCATAGTGAAGCAAGCGAAAAAAATGGGATTGTCCATCCCGATTATGGGGAGTAATTCCTGGGCTGGAGGCGATCTTGTGGGACGGTGCGGAGTCGATTGCAATGGACTCTATTTTGTCAGCAATTATGCCCCGGGAAATGCCAAGGGATTAAACAAATCCTTTGTCGATGCGTATATGAGAGCCCATAATGAGCATCCGGACGAACCTGCCGCGCTTACCTGGGATGCTATCCGGGTGTTGGTACAGGCAATTAAAAATACGGGGGGGCTCTCCGGCAACCTGGTACAGGACCGGAAACTTGTGCGAAATGCCTTGACAAAAATTCAGAATTTTGACGGTGCATCCGGCAAAATGAGCTTTAATGAATCCGGTGATCCAAGTAAGTGCGCGGTTATTGTCAAAATTGACAATGGTATATTCACATTTCATGATGAGATCTGCCGGTAGTTTCTGATAATACCTACCTTAAAATTGGAAAAGACTACGGTTTTTTACGACGCCATCTGATATTTAAGGTTTTTACGAGTTTATCATTGATGAGAAACTCGTAAAAACCTCAAATTTTATTTATTGTTACTGTTAGATGTAACGTTCTACTCCCCGTAAAGCATGGGAACTCTCTTTAGTGCCTGTGCTTTACGGGGATTAGAAGGTTCACGAAATTCATAACTATTCCGCAGGGGACAGAATTCAATTCTGTCCCACGGGATGAGACTAAAAAACAAGAAATGAATTTCTAAGGTTCTAAAACTCCGAGGCTAATACCAAAATGGCATCTCTTGGTGACAATACAGTGTTTGTTTATATAATTCTTCCGCTACTGGTCTTTCTGGCTCGAATTATCGATGTGTCGATTGGTACACTGCGGATTATCTTTGTTGCCAAGGGCTTGAAATATTTTGCCGCCATTCTTGGATTTTTCGAATCGCTTATCTGGCTGATAGCGGTGACTCAGGTCATGCAGCATCTGAATTCATGGGAGACTTATGTCGCCTTCGCCTGTGGATTCGCAGCAGGAAATTTTGTCGGTGTGGTTCTGGAGGAAAGAATTGCCGTCGGCAACCTGTTAATCAGAATCATAACCCAAAAGGAAGCCAACGAGCTCGTCGAAGTGCTTTGGAAAGCGGGTTACGGCGTGACCAGCCTTGATGCCCGCGGGGAATCCGGACCGGTGAAACTGATTTTCAGCATTACCAAACGAAGAAATCTTGCCAAGATCATTGCCATCATTAAACAATACAATCCCAATGCTTTTTATACTATTGAAGACATGCGGTACGTCAATCAGACATATCCTTTACCACTGACCAAGCGTTCGGTATTTTCGTTCATGGCTTTGAAGAAACGTAAATAGCGCTGGAGAAATTAAGCCGGCATCTCATGTCGATGAATGATTGGACATCGGTTGGATTCACCACGAAGAGCACGAAGGACACGAAGGATGGAATTTGATGATTTGTCGAAACGGGTGATTGGCTGCGCCATTGAGGTCCATCGGGAGCATGGGCCTGGCCTGCTCGAATCAACGTTTCTTTGCCCCCTTCGTGCTCTTCGTGTCCTTCGTGGTGAAAAAAAGGAATGCAAACAAACGGATGCACCGGACGCTCGTTCCTCGCGCCGGTGATCCTTTGCGTTAGTCCGTCTACCGTTTATCCGCTGCGGCGTCCGATTGAAACAGAGTGCCGCGACTCCAGGAAAAATAGACCCCGGAGAGACAGAGTACGGCGGAGATGAGAAAGACTGTATGGATGCTGCGGAGAAACAGGCCATAGTTTTCGGGATTTATAGCTTGACGGCCGACGATAAGTGTCAGGACGACGGTAGCCATGGCCATACTGAACATCTGGCCGAGTAACCGCATGGTGGCAACAGCTCCCGAGGCCAGTCCATAGTACCGCTTTTCCACTGCACCCATTATGGCGCTCATATTAGGTGAACTGAACAAGGCAAAGCCGGTGCCGAGCAGCATGAGATTGGCAACGATTAAAGGCGTTGCTGTATCGGGCTGCAGCATCGAAAAAAGACCGACCCCGATCACCGTAATGACCATTCCTGCGGTGGCGATCAGCCGGGGTTCGATCTTGTCGGAAATTTTACCGGCCATCGGGGACAATACCGCCATTACTATCGGCTGTGCCATCAGCACACTTCCCGCAGTCTGCGGCGACATCCCCTTCAGGTATTGAAGATAAAGACTTAACAGGAAAGTCACCGCATAGGTTGCGGAATAGTTGAGAAAGGCGGCAAGGCTCGAATAGGCAAAGGTTCTGTTGCCTGCAAACAGATGCATGTCAAAGACCGGAAACCTGGCGGCCAGCTGGTGACGGATGAAGATTCCGAGCAGGACGACACCTGAAACCAACAGCACAGTGCCAAGGGTTGACGGCAATCTGGTCGCGCCATAGACCAGCGCGAGAATGGCCGAGGTATAAAGCAGACAACCCACGATATCAAGCTTTTGTCCCGGCTCACCCAGCCATTCTCCTTTGAGGTAATGGAGCGTTAATAACAGCGAAAACAGCCCAAACGGCAGCATGATAAGAAAAATACTGCGCCAGCCGAAATAGTGGGTAAGAAACCCTCCGGCAAAAGGTCCCACAGACAGTCCGATATACACGGCAGCGACATATATCCCTATTACTTTCCCTCGCTTGTTCGGCGGAAAGATGGAGGTGATGATCGCCATTCCGGTCGTTACAAACATGGCCGCTCCCAGTCCCTGAACGACTCTCAAACCGATCAGTAGAGTTGCCGAGTCGGCAAAAGCCGCCAGACTTGCGCCAAGAGTATAAACCCCGAGTCCGGTGGCAAAAACCTTTTTACGTCCGTGAATATCGGCAATCTTTCCTGCCGGTACCAGGCCGATAGCCACTGCCAGCAGGTAGGCCGTGGCTATCCAGCTGAGCTGGACGGCATCCAGGTGTAGTTCGGCCTGGATCGCCGGCAGTGCCACGTTAACCGAAGAAATCATGAACGGCCCCATAAACGAGGTCAGGGTTGCGACAATTAAAGCCGATCGCTCAAGCGAGGCGTTGCTTTTTATGCTTGGTTGCATTTGTTGCATAGTTTACCTACTGTCTTTTCGGTTATGATGATGTTGTTGATTTGTAGTCCCTTGTCCCGGCTCAAGGTCAGTCTTCTGCTTATTTTTGGCAAAAAGTGCTGTCACTTTTCAGCCAAGAGCCGTAAAAGTCAACGAATAATTCGTGCCGGACGACTTATGGAGCATCGTCTTCAGGACAAAACTATGTGTTGATGCAAAAGAGTGTATAGGCTATTTACCTCGATTGACAGATAAGGTTTAATGTCTTTTTGCAGATAAATTGAAGTGTTAAAAACATTTTGGTAGGTTAAGAAAATAATGTCAAAAATATTCAAACAGTTACAAGCACAGCTCAAAGCCTCTCCCCGCATCTGGCTTATTACCGGGGTTGCCGGGTTTATCGGTTCAAACCTGCTGGAGACTCTACTTACCCTCGATCAAAAGGTGGTCGGGCTCGATAATTTTTCAACCGGTTTCCAGCATAATCTCGACGAGGTCCGGTCTCTGGTCAGCGATGAGCAGTGGCAGCGATTTACTTTTGTCAAAGGTGATATCTGTCAGTTGCAAACCTGCAGGCAGGTTTGTGGCGGTGTCGATTATGTTCTTCATCAGGCGGCTTTGGGATCGGTACCCCGTTCCATTGAAGATCCACTCACGACCAACCAAAATAACATCAGCGGTTTTCTCAATATGCTGGTTGCGGCAAGAGATGCCGGAGTGCGGCGGTTTGTCTATGCGGCGTCCAGTTCCACCTATGGCGATCATCCCGGTCTGCCGAAAGTGGAAGATACAACCGGCAGACCGTTGTCTCCCTATGCGGTTACCAAACTGGTAAATGAATTGTATGCCGATGTTTTTGCCGGGGCTTATAATTTTAAGACGATCGGTCTCAGGTATTTTAATATTTTTGGCCAGCGGCAGGATCCGGAAGGCGCTTACGCCGCGGTTATTCCAAAATGGTTTGCCGGCCTGGTAGGAAATGAAATTGTCTATATCAACGGCGACGGCGAGACAAGCAGGGATTTTTGCTTTATTGAAAACTGTGTGCAGGCAAATATCCTGGCTGCAACGGTTGCGGATGAGGCTGCACTGAATCAGGTCTATAACGTGGCTTTTGGTGAAAGAACAACCCTGAATGAACTGTACCGGTTGATCAAAGAGCGGGTTATAGTGTCAAGTGCATCCGCTGCCCATGCAGAGCCGCAGTATAGGGATTTCAGGGCAGGAGATGTTCGCCATTCTCTGGCTGATATTTCCAAGGCAAAGACCTTGCTGGGCTATGAACCACAATATTCAGTCAGGGAAGGACTGGATAAGGCTGCTCAATGGTATTTGAAAAACCTTGGTTGATTTTTACATGCATAGCTTGAATTGGCTGATTTACAGGCAACTATGGCGCGCCTTGTTTCATGGTTTCATACTGTTCAGCAAATGATTATCATCTAATGAGGTGCTGTAATGGAAAGCACGGGACTGTATCCGGCTTTATTCAGTTTTGCTTCTCAATATTAAGACAACAGGGGGACTCATGCAAACCGCCCGGGATATTATGACAAAAGATGTTATTACGGTAACGCCTGAAACAAAGGTAACAGAGCTTGCCTTGCTTCTGGCATCCAACAGTATTGGAGGGGCTCCCGTCGTCGATTCTTCCGGCACTCTTCTTGGAGTGGTTACGGAAAGTGACCTGATTGACCAAAAGAAAAAAATTCATATTCCAACAGTAGTCACCATCCTTGATTCGGTTTTTTACCTCGAAAATCCTGACAGAATGGAAAAGGAGATGAAGAAAATAGCCGGTTCGACCGTGGGCGATATCTATTCCAAGGATGCGCTCACGGTCAACGAGGATACCTCCCTTGAAGAGATTGCCACTCTCATGGCGGAGAAAAATGTTCACACATTGCCGGTGATGCGGAGCGACACGGTGGTCGGGGTTATAGGAAAAAGGGATATCATTAAGACGTTGATCTCCTAACTTGCAGTTGACTTAAGGTAGCCGACCAGTTTTTCCAAAGACAGGGGAGGGCTGTAATAGTAACCCTGAATGAGATCGCAGCCGAAAGTTCGGAGCAGCTCAAGTTGCTCCCTGGTTTCGACTCCTTCAGCAACCACGCTGATGCCCAGGTTGTGGGCCATGAGAATGATGGTCTCAACAATCTGGGCGCCATTGGGATCTATAGTGACATCCCTGATAAAAGAACGATCAATTTTCAGGGTGTCGATCGGGAAGGCTTTAAGGTAGTAGAGCGAAGAATATCCGGTGCCGAAATCATCAATTGAGATGGACATGCCGGCGTCGACCAGCAGATGCAGCTTGGCAACAGAATCTTTCAGGTTGGTCATCATGATGGTTTCCGTGATTTCCAATTCCAGTTGCGATACCGGTATTTCATTTGCCCTTACAATTGACAGGATATTCTTGACAAGATTAGCCTGTTCGAACTGAAACGGGGACAAATTCACAGACATTTTAATATCCCCGCGGCCTATGTTGTTCAGGACCTGCACGGCTTCGCATGCGTCATTAATCACAAGGTCGCCGAGCTTTGTTATCAGCCCGGTTTCCTCCGCCAGAGGAATAAAGTCATCGGGACTGATTAAGGTTCCATCCGGCTTCTGCCAGCGAACCAAGGCCTCAACTCCCGTTACCATGCCGGTTTCCGGCATTACCTTGGGCTGGTAATGGACAATAAATTCCCTGTGTTGAAGGGCTTGCCTCAATTCCCCCTCAAGCTTCAGCCTGAAAAGGGCCTTCTCACTTAATTCACTGGTGAAAAGGTAATAATTGTTTTTCCCGAGGAGCTTGGCCTGATACATGGCAACATCGGCATTTTTGATAAGAATATCTGCTGTCTTGCCATCTTGCGGATACATGGCAATCCCGATGCTCAGCGTGGCAAACAGCTCATGAGCATCTATTATGAAAGGGCTGGAGAATCCCTGAAGCAGGCGATCGGCCATCTCGATCACCTCATCCAGGGAGGTTATATCTACTCCAATGATCTGAAATTCATCGCCGCCAAGACGGGCGACCGTATCTTCTTCCCGAACCAGCGTGAGTAATCTCTGGCTGACTTGTTGGAGAAGTACATCGCCTACCGGATGACCAAGACTGTCATTAACATGCTTGAAGTTGTCCAGATCCATATAGAAAACAGCTACCTGTGTTTCTTTTCTTTTGGCGTTGGTCATCGACATGGCCAGACGGTCTCTAGCCAGGAAGCGATTCGGCAGACCGGTTAGGGCATCGTGGTAGGCCTGGTGGGTAATCTGTTCCTCTTTTAATTTCATATCGGTGATATCATGAAAAACGGCGACATAGTGGGTTACCTTACCGTTTGTATCGCAGATGGAACTGATACTGAGAATTTCAGGATAAGCTTCGCCATCGGACCGGCGATTCCAGATTTCACCGACCCAGTTGCCTTTTTTTAAGATGCTTTCCCACATGTCTTGATAGAAAGCGGTCCCATGCCGTTCGGATTTCAGTAAACGGGGGTTCTTGTTGATGACCTCGCTTGCCTCATATCCGGTAATGTTGGTAAACGACCTGTTTACGGCAACGATATTACCGTTTGCATCGGTGATGCTTATCCCTTCGAGGGCGTTTTCAAACACCTTGGCGAACAGTTTGAGCTGTTGCTCGACATGAATTCGTTCGTTGATTTCGCTTTCCAGTTCCTCGTTCGATATCTTTAAACGTGCCATGTAATTATTAAAATGTCTGGCAAGAATACCTATCTCGCCGAGAGCCTTCTCTTCCGCCCGAACACTGTGATCCCCATTCGCCGCAGCACTCATCCGACTGGTAAGGCGGGTGATCGGACGTGTTATGGCGCCCCCTAAATAAAGGCTGAGCGGCAGGATCAGCACAAGGGTGACAATTATTGTTGAAAGGATTATCTCGCGCAGCCTGATTAATGGCTTGTGAATTTCATCGAGATATGCGGCTGAGGCCACAATCCAGTTCAGCTCAGGTATCTGCTTGAAGATAATAATTTTTTCCCGTGGATGCGTATCGCCGGGTTCTTGTACCCAGTAGGTCAGTTGACCATTTTTCAGATGGAGCATTTGGGAAAAAAGTGATTGATCCCGCTGATTTTGCACATCATGAACATTCGCGTCGGCCCCGGGATGGAGAATGATTTCTCCTTTTCCGGAAAGAATATATGCATAGCCTTTCGCACCGGAGCTGAATGATTCGACTCCGGCCTTGAAATCCTTGATATTGATCAAGGAATTGAATTCATCCCGATAACAGGAGACGGATATAATCCAGTCCCAGGGTTTGAAATAGACCATATAGAGGGCCTTCGGGCGTTCCTCTATTTCCCCGGGATTTTTCCATTCATATTCAAGATAGCCTTCTTTTTTCGCCTGCTGTATCCTGGAAATCGAAAGATGAGAAATATCCTTATTTTTCAAATCCTTATTTGGATGAATGGCTAAGATTCCCTTTCCGGTCAAGACATAGGTATATCCTGTCTTTCCAATTTTCTGGCTCGAAAAGATCTTCTCGCCTAAGGCTTTGGCAGCTGTTTCAGTCATCTCGCCGCAGGTAACCTGTTTTTCCAATCCATTCAGAATGTTCAGATCATTTGCGGCGATAGTCTGGAGGTGGGTACGAATGGACACATCAATCGTAGACCGTACCATTGTCTCGATCGCTTCGGTGGAGGTGGTGAGTTTCGTGCGGACATTCTCTTCGACAGTCTCCCTCACCAGGGAATAGATCACCCAACCGGCAATGACCAGCGCTAAAGCAAAGAGGGCGGAAAACCACCACATAAGGTGGTACCTGATGTGTATTCTATGTATGAAGTGTAACAAGGAATTGACCTGATAGTGGAATTAGCTGTGTTTGTATAGGCTGGTTGTTTGTGTGACTAAATCGAATACATCTATCTGTGATACATAGAAGTATAGCAAAATCAAGTGCTGTTGTGTAGGGAGGGGAACACTTGCAGAAGAATTAAATTTGCAAAATGGAACAAATGCAATATAGTTGCATCGAAACACTAGTGGAATATAAGAGTGGTGATTAGAATATCTCGTGCACGTTAAATCTGGAGAGGCTTATGAGAAAAATTAAATTTATTTTTCTATTCGGTTTGTTATCCATGATGATGTGTGTTCCTCTTTGTGCTTCGGCTGAAAAATCGGTTGTTTTTGTCAGTATTGTTCCGCAGAAATATTTTGTGCAACAAATTGGCAAAGACCTGATTGATGTGGAAGTAATGGTGCCACCTGGCGCGAGCCCGGCAACCTATGAACCAAAACCCTCGCAAATGGCGCGGTTATCCTCCTGCGCGGCATATTTTGCCATCGGAGTTCCTTTTGAAAATACCTGGCTCGGCAAGATCAGCGCGGTTAATTCGAATATGAAAATATTCCGGACCGACAAAGATATCGAAAAGATCCCCATGGCCCGGCATCACCATGAAGGGATGGAAGGTGAAGGTGACCATGAAGAGGAATACCATGCGATGGAGCACTCCGGCCACGCCATCCTCGACCCGCATATCTGGTTATCCCCGGTGCTGGTGAAAAAACAGGCGGCGGTGATACTGGCTGGTCTCACAACAATTGTTCCGGGACATGCGGCGGAATTGAAAAGTAATTACCGGAGCTTTCTAAAGAGAATCGATACGCTTGATGCTGAGCTACAGGCTATGCTCAAAGGTGACAAGGGAAGGCGGTTCATGGTTTTCCATCCGTCCTGGGGGTATTTTGCCAAGGAATACGGCCTTGAACAGGTTCCGATCGAAATAGAGGGAAAAGCTCCAAAACCCTCTCAACTTGAGAAACTCATTCATTATGCCAGGGAGAATAATATCCGTATTATTTTTGTGCAGCCCCAGTTTTCCCGGAAAAGTGCCAAGGTAGTAGCCAGGGAGATCAATGGAAAGGTAATATCTGTTGATCCTCTTGCCGAAGACTGGTCTGCAAATCTAAGAGATGTCGCCGAAAAATTTAAATCGGCGTTAAAGTGAGAATTAAAAGACATGACAACCCCGATTGTGCAAATTGATGGACTCTACTTTTATTACAATGGTCAGGAAGTACTGCAAGACATAAATCTTACAGTGAATACAGGAGATTTTGTCTCGATTATCGGGCCGAACGGCGGAGGAAAAACGACCCTGGTGAAGCTGATTCTGGGGCTTCTCCCGCCCGCAAAAGGCACAGTTCTGATACATGGAAAGCCTCCGGCAAAAAACGGAACGGTGATAGGCTATGTTCCTCAGTACATCAATCATAATTTCAATTTCCCCGCTAGTGCCATGGATGTGGTGCTGATGGGGAAATACGATCCGAGTAGGCGATTCATATTTCACAATAAACGAAAGGATCGCCAGGAGGCGCTTGCCGCTCTTGAACAACTTGGTATGGCGGATCATGCGGGACGAAAGATTACCGATCTCTCCGGAGGGCAGCGGCAACGTGTGTTAATTGCCAGGGCCCTGGTGACCAAACCCGAACTGCTGGTGCTCGATGAACCGACTTCGAGCCTTGACACAAAGGGGCAAACGGATTTCTTCAGTCTCTTAAAAAAACTCAACCGGGAGTTGACCATTCTTGTGGTAAGCCATGATTTTCTGATTGTCTCTTCCTATGCCAAGTCGATTGCCTGTGTTAATAAACGGTTGCACTACCACCAGACGGTCGGGTCGTCCGCAGATCTTATGAATGCCTATTATGCATGCTCCGTAGAGGAATTCTGTCCCGTTGAACATGTCATCAGGGATGTTCAGCTCAAGGCTTCTGAAAGGACTAAGCAAAATGATTGAAGCCCTTCACTTTGAATTTATGCGAAACGCTCTGGCCGCTGGCATCCTGGCCAGTATTCTTTGTGGCATTATCGGCACCCTGATCGTTATTAACAGGTTGGCTTTTTTATCCGGTGGAATTGCCCACAGTGCCTATGGAGGAATCGGGCTGGCCTTTTTTTTCGGTTGGCCGTACATGGTCGGCGCGATCGGTTTTGCGCTTTTTTCAGCTATGATAATGGCTGCCGTCTCGCTGAAATCCAAGGATCGTGCGGATACCATCATCGGGGTGATGTGGGCGATGGGTATGGCGTTTGGTATCCTGCTGCTCGATATCACTCCGGGCTACAATGTGGATCTGATGAGCTATCTTTTCGGCTCCATCCTGAGCGTGCCGCGATCGGATCTGGTAATTATGGCCGTCGTCGGGGTATTTCTCCTCGGACTTATTGTCTATTTTTTCCAGGATCTTCTGGCCATGTCCTATGATGAGGAATTCGCCCAGATCAGGGGGGTGCCTGTCAAAAGACTTTATTTTATGCTGATCGGCATAGTAGCCGTTACCGTGGTCATGGTTGTTCAGGTGGTGGGGTTGATTCTGGTTATAGCCCTGCTCACCATACCTCCATTTATCGCTGAAAAGTATACCAAATCAATGGTTCATATGATGATTCTCTCCTGCTTTCTGGGGATGTTTTTCACAACAGGAGGGCTGTGGTTGTCCTACACCTTCGATATGACTTCGGGAGCTGCGATAATTTTTCTGGCCGGGTTTGTTTTCTTCCTTTCACTGGGGTACGACCAGCTGCTGCTTTTCAGAACGAAAAGGTAATTAACGCATACCTGATAAACTTTACGAATAGAGATATCTATGTGTCAAAATTGCGATTATGAAAATATCCTGGGAACTGCCGGACTGGATGCGACAGCTAACCGCATGCATATCCTGGAGGCGATAGGCAACAACAATTATCCTCTTACCGCGATGGAAATTTTCAACATTATTGATCGCAGCCAGTCTATCAATCGTGTTACCGTCTACCGGATTCTCGATCTGCTGGTGGAAAAAAAGGTTCTTGAAAAGCTAAGTGTCGGAAGCCGCGCCGCCTATTACGGTTTGGCACCTAATGAGAACCACGCCCCCCATCCTCATTTTTACTGTACCCGGTGCGGCCAGATGAATTGTTTACATTCGGAATCCATTAATATTGATGCCGACAAATTAAAGAAAACCTTTGCCGGAGAAATTAACAGAGTCGAAGTCCGGGTCGACGGCATTTGCAAAAACTGTCTCAAGCAGCAAGAGAACTGATCCGGCAAAACCATTTTTTACTCTTCTAATATGTCGATTTGGGCTTTCTCTGCAATTTGGTCCTTGCTCTGTCCTTGGCGATCAGCTTGTAGATGGAGGGGATGATAAAGAGCGTGAACAACGATCCGATAGCCGTGCCGCCGTATCAATAACTAGAAATATCGTAACTTCTTATCTTAACTTCTGTAGTGATTTGGATCGACGGAATACCCAAAGAAATAGTAAACTAACTACTTTACCAAAAAGATATTACGTTCCACCCGACATGGAACGAGGACAATAATGGATTTGATGAATAAACCTGTGCTGGTTCTGGGAGCCACTGGCTACGTAGGTGGAAGGCTGGTGCCGCTTCTTCTCGAACAAGGATGGAAGGTCCGCGCAGTCGGACGTTCTGACCAAAAGATCAAGGCAAGACCATGGGGCAATCACCCCAACCTGGAAATTATTGTCGCCGACGCTCTTGACACTGCGATGCTCTGTGATGCCATGCAAGGCTGCCTGGCGGTTTTCTATCTCATCCAATCAATAAGGCCGGGTGAAAGCGATTATGCCGCCCTTGATCGGCAGATCGCCTATTCAACCGTCAAAGCCGCCGGGAAAGCCGGGATGAACCGGTTTATCCATTTCAGCGGTCTAGGCCACAAGACTCACCTTTCTGCCCAATTGCGCTCACGATATGAGGTTGGGGAAATCCTGGCCCTTGGCGGCGCCAAAGTGACGCAATTGAGAGCTCCCTTGGTCCTTGGCTCGGGAGGGGCCTCATTTGAAATGATCCGTGCCTTCTGCGGGCACCTGCGAATCATGTTTGCCCCTCGCTGGATGGATACCAAATGTCAACCAATCGCCATCTCCAATGTGATCGAATATCTGGCCGGCTGCCTGTTTCATCCGGAAACTGACGGACAGGTTTACCAGGTCGGAGGGCCGGAAGTTCTTACCTGGCGCAAGCTTTTCCGGATGTATGCCGACGAAGCCCAGCTACCCGAACGAATCGTCGTGGTACTCCCTTTACGTATCCATCAAATTTCCATTGGCTGGATGAACCTCGTAACTCCGGTATCTGTAGCTCTTATCCGGCCCCTAATTGAGCGTATGCAAGATGAAATTCTCTGCCAGGATAACTCTATTCAGGATATCATCCCGCAAAAACTTCTCACGTGCCGTGAGGCCATTACCAAGGCTCTTTCTGAAACCTACCGGAACGAGGTTGTCTCAAGCTGTTTTGACGCCGGCTCAACTCAACTTCCGGAATGGGACGTGAGCATGAGACAGTCAGAGGCAAAGGTTTATCGGGACAGTTTTTTCATTATCCTGGATGGTTCACCTGAACTTACCTGGAACGTGGTTAAGAGTATTGGCGGCAATACCGGCTGGTACTTTGGAACGTTCCTCTGGAGGATGCGCGGTATTGTCGACAAGTTGCTCGGCGGCCCAGGCTTATCACGAGGCCGACGCCATGTGGATTCAATAGCTGTCGGGGACTGCCTTGACTTCTGGCGTGTGGTTGCAGTGGATGAGCAGTACCTTCTCCTGAAGGCTGAGATGCTCGCTCCGGGCAAGGCTATGCTGGAATTTCACATCCAAGTCTTGCCTGATGGCACAAATAAGCTACGGATGACTCCGACTTTTGAACCGCGGGGAATTTGGGGGCAGCTTTACTGGTGGATTATCGCACCATCCCATTCCCTGATGTTTGGTTCCATGCTCAAGCAGATGGCCAAGGCAGCAGATGTTCGTGTATTAAAAGGTCCAACCTATGTCAAGGGATGAGAAGGTTATCTATTATTGTCAGAGCCGGATGTGGAGCGTATTCTTTGTAGATCATGGAGTTCTTTCTCCAGGCATCGGCGGTCTTTAAATAGCCTTTCCGAAATTGTCCGCTAAAGAAAGATCGTATTTCGTTTGCAGTCATATGTATTTGATTTGCCTAAACATATTACGGAGTATCCTCCCTGGGGATCACTTTGTATTTCCGAAGAAATGGGGTGTCGAGCGGCCAGTTCAATGGAAAGATCTTCCAACCTGCGTGCGCCATCCGGCCGTAACATCGGTTCCATTGAGCTGATAATTTTGGTAGCGACCATATATCCCTTCTTCTCAGTTTGTGCCGGATTGTATTCCAGAATCAACTATGATAATCTCGTAAAAACCTGAAATTTCAGATGGTTAAGTAAAAAGATTCATATGCTAGGCGCGCAAAATTGCTATCATTACGGCGTACTAGAGTACGTCGTAATGATAGCAATTTTGCAGCAACGACGCAGATGAAGAGTTTTTACGACGCCATCAAGTATGATGATCTCGTAAAAAGTCATCGAAGTTGCTGAGATGGACTCTGGAAAAAGCTCGATATACTAGGCGTAGTATCTGAAACGAGGATTTGGCAGTACATGTGGTACGGCAAATCCTTGTTTCAGATCTACAACGACGTAGATCGGGCTTTTTACGAGTCCATCAACTATTATATATCAATATGTTTGCACTGGCTCCCATGCGGCGCAGTCCATTAATGCTTCGGCAACAATGGTGGTGAGGAATGAGATGCGGCGCATCTTATGGTAGGCTCCCATGCGGCGCATGGGATCCAGGATGTATAGCGGTGGTTAATGTGCTTCCCAGGGCTGTCGTTGCTCCGTAACGTCGTCCTTTCAGTACCCATTGTACGCGCACGACGTTTCCGGTGGTTAAAACCACCGGCTATACGACCCAACCCCTTCGGGGTTCCTGTCAGGATAAATTTATTCTAATTGCTGACTACCTGTATTGTCGTCGTTTGTCAGATGATCAGCACGCCGTTTGTCTGAAAAATCTGGAAGAATCCAGTCCTATGCTGTCGTTTAGCCGGGGAGTTCTTCGGTTCCAGTCGGCACCTCTTCTATAATCCTATCCTTACTGTGGTCTTTGGCAATCAGCATGTAGATGGAGGGGATAATAAAGAGCGTGAATAACGATCCGATAGCCATGCCGCCGACCAGCACCAGACCGATTGAATTACGGGCTGCGGCGCCGGCGCCTGTAACCAGTGTTAACGGAAAATGTCCGGCGATGGTGGCTCCGGTGGTCATCAGGATTGGACGCAGACGGGTTATGGCGGCCTCGTGCACGGCTTCCCGTTTGCCGAGTCCTCGCAGCTGGAGCTTATTAGCAAATTCCACAATAAGAATGCCGTTCTTGGAAACCAATCCCACTAGAGTGACCAACCCCACTTGAGAGTAAATATTCATGGTGGTAGTCCAGCCGTGAGTCCAGAACGGCACGTTCGGGTCGGGCATTTTCAGGAAGGTGAAAATCAAGGCGCCGAACATGGCCAGCGGAACCGAACCGGCCAGGATGACGAAAGGATCACGGAAACTGTTAAACTGGGCTGCCAGCACCAGAAAAATCAAAATAACGGCCAGCCCGAAAGCCTGAATGAAAGTATTCCCTTCCTTGCGCAACTGCCTCGACTCGCCGGTATAATCCATCACATATCCCTTGGGCAGAATTTCAGCGGCCTTGCCTTCCAGAAATTTAAGTGCTTCGTCCAGCGGCCGTATAGCCACGCCGCTGATTTTAACTGCGTTCAGTTGCTGGAAGCGGTTCAGGGAGCGAGCCACTGTGCTGTTTTTAATGGTGGCGACGGTGCTGAGCGGCACCAGCTTGCCGTTCCCGCCCGTGACATAGATATCGCGCAGTTGATCGGGGTTGAGACGATCCACGCGCTGGATCTGGGGAATGACCTTATAGCTGCGGCCCCCTATATTGAAGCGATTGACGTAATTGCCGCCCACCATGGAAGACATGTCGGCACCCACCTGCTGCAGGTTGAGGCCCAGGTTAGCCACCTTGTCCCGATCGATGACCAGCTCGGACTGCGGTTGATCGATCTTGACATCGATCATGGGCGGAAAGGCGAACATACCGCTTTTTATAGCCTCCAGCTGGATCTGTTTGGCGAAAGTCAGTATCTGTTCCAGGTCGGCTGTTGAAGCCAGGACAAACTCGACCGGAAACTGTCCGCCGCCGGGCAGCGCCGGTGGGGTTACCGGGAACATTTGTATGCCGGTGATGCCGTGCAGTTTCTGTTGAACCTCGGGCATGATCTGGAAAATATTGCGTGTTCGCTCCTGCCAAGGTTTGGTCACCATGCCGCCGAATCCGGAGGACGGATTGGTGATCTGGAAGACAAATTCGGTTTCCGGAATGCTGAGGAAAGCGTCATTTACCGCCGCTGCATACATGCTGGTCTGATCCAGGGTGGAGTCGGCGGCTGCATCGAGAATACCGAAAATAACTCCCTGATCTTCGGTAGGCGCCAGTTCCTTGGCCGACATGGTAAACATGGGGAAAGTCAGCAGGCTCAGTATGATCCAGACCATGTAGACCGCCGGCCGGGCGTTGAGCGTCCTGTCGAGTAATCTGCCGTAGAAATTGCGGATTTTCTTGAAATCCCGTTCGATTTTCCCGGCAAAACCATGTTCGGTCATGCCTGCTTTGAGCAATCGTGAGGACATCATGGGTGACAGGGTCAGGGCGACGATACCGGAGATGGTTACGGCTCCCGCCAGGGTAAAGGCGAATTCCCGAAATAGCGAGCCCGTGAGTCCGCCTTGCAGACCGATAGGCGCATAGACTGCCGCCAGGGTAATGGTCATGGAAATCAGCGGAGTCACCAGTTCACGGGCACCCAGTATGGCCGCCTGCATCGGAGACTGGCCTTCGCTTAGGTGCCGTTCCACGTTCTCCACAACTACGATGGCGTCGTCCACCACCAGTCCCACCGAGAGCACTATCGCCAGTAAGGTCAGAAGATTGATGGTAAAACCGAACACCTGCATCAGGAAAACGCCCCCGATAAGGGACAAGGGAATTGCCACCACCGGAATGAATGCCGAGCGCAATGATCCAAGAAACAGAAAAATGATACAAATGACGATGAGCAGGGTTTCGCTCAGGGTCTTGATCACCTCGTGAATGGCATTGTCGATATAGGCGGTGGCATCATAGGCAATGCGTCCCTCCAAGCCGTTAGGCAACTGTTTGGTAATGGCGTCCATTTCGACCCGGACTCGTTTAATTACGTCCAGGGAATTGGCTGTCGGCAGGGGCCAGATCCCCATGAAAACAGCGGTCTGTCCGGAAAAGCGCACCTCTGATTGATAATCTTCGGCTCCCAGAACGACATCGCTGATATCTTTTAGGCGTACGATGGCGCCGTTTTCTTCCCGGACCACCAGGTTCTTGAATTCATCCACTGATTGCAGGTCGGTGTTGGTGGTGAGATTTACCTGAATCAGTGCACCTTTTGTGGTGCCCACGGCGGCCAGAAAATTATTGGCTGCCAATGCCGACCGTACCTGTGCCGGGCTGACATGGAAAGCAGCCATACGATCGGGTTTGAGCCAGATGCGCATGGCAAAAGTGCGCGCACCCAGGATGTCGGCGCGTTGGACGCCTTCCAGCGCGGATAGCCTCGGTTGTACGACACGCACCAGATAATCGGTGATCTCGTTTTGTTTCAGCACATCGGAGGTAAAGCTCAGGTAGGCGGAAGCGAACTGGCTATCGGCTGACTCCACGTTAATGGTCGGTACCTCGGCTTCCGTCGGCAGGTCGCCACGCACCTGGTCCACCTTGGAGCTGATTTCCGACAGCGCCTTGATGGGGTCGTAGTTGAGTTTTAAGCGGGCCTTGATGGTGGACAGTCCCTGAACACTCTGGGATTCAAGATAGTCGATGCCATCGGCTGCAGCGATGGCCCGTTCCATGGGAGTGGTGATAAAACCGCGGACAAGATCGGCACTGGCACCCACATAGACCGTGGTCACGGTGACCACGGAGTTCTCGCTGCGGGGAAATTGTCGTACGTTGAGGGTGTGAATCGCCTGAACTCCTGCAATAATTATCAGGAGATTGATCACCAGCGCAAGAACAGGTCTGCGGATGAAAATATCAGTAAATTTCATGGACTAGCTCTCCTCGGGATGAGGAGCCAGTTTAAAATCAGGTGCCAGTGCATTATCTATCTCGACCCGCTGCCCGTTGCGAAGTTTAAAGACACCGGTGCTCACCACTTGGTCATCGGCGCTCAGGCCGGAGGTCACAGCGACGAAATCGCCACGCTTTTCTCCCAGACGGACGAATTGCTGACGCACTGTTTTACCGGCGGGTGATCCATCCTCCCCCTTTTTTTCCTCGACCACAAAGACCGAGTCGCTATAGGGCGCGTAGAGTATGGCAGTGGCCGGGATAGTCAGCACCTTCTGTTTTGCCGGTAAGACCACAGCCACCTTCACATACATGCCTGCCCGCAACAGTTCCTCGGGATTGGCAAGTTTTGCCTGCACCTGGATATTGCGGGTATCCGAATCGACTTCAGGGTTTATAGTTGTGATTTCACAGGAGAAAACCTTATGCGGGATGGCATCGGTGGTTACCCGGACTGTGAGACCCGTACGGAGCTTGGCCAACTGTTGCTGAGGCAGGAAAAAATTGACGAAAATAGGGTCCAGTGACTGCAGGGAGACAATAGCCTGACCTTCCTTGAGCACCTGGCCAAGATTTATCTGACGAATCCCCAGACGGCCGGCAAACGGTGCGCGAATGGTTTTCTTGGCAATTACGGCTCGGAAATTATCCGCCTGGGCCAGTGCCTGGGTGACTTGGGCCTGGGCACTATCATAGTCCGATTGGGAGATGACATTGTTGGCCAGCAGCTTTTTTGATCGATTGAATTCGATCCGGGAAAGCTTCGCCGCGGATTCGGCTGATCGGAGCTGCGCTTTTTCCACATCGATATCCTGCTGAACCAGAAGGTCGCCCGCCTTGACATGGGTACCTGCTTCAAAGGTAACTTCCACCACCTTGCCGGTTATTTCGGCCGTTACCATCACTCCCTGTACTGCATCCAGCGAACCGACGGACGTCAAGAGTGTTTCCCAAGAATCCGCGGTTACCGGTGCGACAGTGACGACTTCGGGAGGGGGAGTGAATTGTTTGTTTTTGGTGATCATCGCCTTGATCTGCAAACCTTTAACTCCCGCCAGAAGGCCGACTATGATAATCAGGCCAAGAATGGTCAGAATAATAGCTTTCTTCATGTTTTCACTCTATCCTGAAGAGAGTCCCCACAAAGCACGGTGGCCAAAGACAACACCCTTTATTTGCGGGGGTTCCGGGAAGAATCTCTTCTATGGTTTTTCATAAGCTGCACAATTTACGATAAAATGTAAGGTAATGGCGAGTTTATCGATGTCAATTCAACCTGACCTGTTTTAGGGGTATGCTCGCTTGTTTCCTATTTACCGGGTTAGCTCCAGGTCGTTGTCCTCAGTTTCTGTCTGGCCAACAATATAAAACACCTTGACGAGTAAACGATAATTAATTACATTTAGGAGTAATTATTACTTATCTTGATGGTCATGTACCTCGGGATTTCTTATAAAGGATTCGCATGCAGCTTCGAATGACTAATCAGCGGGAGATCATCCTGCGCGAATTGAAAAAAAGCAAACGGCATCTGACTGCGGACGAACTCTATGATATAGTTAAGAAAGTTATGCCGCGGATTAGCCTGGCTACAGTATATCGAAATCTTGAGATACTTTCGGAAGCCGGCTTGATCGGCAAATTGGAAATAAGCGGCAGGCAGAAACGCTTTGATTTCGATGTCTCGGATCATGATCACATATATTGCATAGTGTGTCATAGGGTTGACAACCTCAACATTGCTCGAAAACATGTGGATTCGGGAAGGCTTGGCGAGGCGGCAGGGTATTCAATAACCGGATACCGGGTGGAAATAATTGGCATATGCCCGGAATGTCAGAAGAAAAACAAGAGTTAGGAGAAAATTTATGAGTGGATGCGGCTGTGGATGTGCGTGCAAGACAAAGGAAGCTGGGCTTGAGTCCAAACAGGTGCTCGAGGCGCTGGCAAAATGCGGTGGTCCGTGCGGATCAAAGGATATCGCTGAGGCAACCGGGCTCGATAAAAAAGTTGTCAGTGACCAGATTGCCGCTTTAAAAAAGCAGGGTCTGGTTGATAGTCCTGTACGCTGCAAGTATGGCATTACCGCAGAGGGGAGAGCCAGCCTGGGCTGAGTTCAACCATCAGGATCGTTATAAGCGGTTTTGCTAGAATAAAAGACCCGCTGGGCGGTGTTTCATCCAGCGGGTCTTTTTTGTTTCATTCCAGTTGAAATTAGTGAGCTGAAAGTGGTACTTTTACACTTCTGTTATGCGAAACGTCTTTACAGTTCTTTTCAATCTTGGTGACCCATGCAAGAGATTATAGCACGGACACGAACCTTCAGGCGGTTTGTGGAGAAAGAGCCGATAAGCAAGAGCACTCTTTATGAATTGATTGATCTGGCTCGATTGGGAGGGTCGGCCCGCAATGGCCAGCCGTGGCAATATATGATTGTCAATAGCCCGAAATTCTGCGAGAAAATTTTCCCCCACCTTGGCTGGGCCGGCTATCTGACTGATTGGAAAGGTCCGGTTGAGGGGGAGCGACCCAGCGCCTATATTCTCTGTCTCCTGAATAAAGATCGAATCAAAGGCCCGGAGAGTGAGGCGCAGTTTGATTTGGGAGTGGCAAGCCAGAATTTGCTCCTGGGAGCCATGGAAAAAAGAATCGGAGGATGCCGGATCGGTGCGTTCAGCCCGAAGCTCGCCTCTCTTCTCAAGCTTCCCGATCACCTGCAGCTCTCATTGGTTATAGCCCTAGGGAAGCCGAGAGAGACCGTTATTATAGAAGAATGTAAAGATGATGACGACATTAAGTACTGGCGGGATGATCATGGCATTCATCACGTACCGAAACGATCCCTCAAAAGTTGTCTGGTGGAATTAGAGTTTCGTTAAAAGCGAAGCTTAATCAGCCACGGCCATGTGCAAAAACGTAAACATTCAGCAGTAGGGGCGGGTCCCTGCTAAGGGTTGAGGCGATCGCACTCATTTTCCAACTCTGCTATGTCCTCTCCTATTATCCGCACTTTCAGTTACCACTACCGGGATAAATTCGGTTATGGTGTGGGCAAGATTCCCGTCGATATGGGACAGGTCTGTCCCAACCGGCTTCATGGAGGCTGCATCTTCTGCCGGCCGGCTAGTTTTACTCCCGCCTATCTAAGCCGGACAGATGACAGGACTACTCTCTTAAACCAGGTGGCCGCAGGCAAAAAACAGCTGTTGAAGGGCAGATTTAGTAAATATTTTGCCTACTTCCAACAGGAGACCTGTACGGCGCTTCCGGTTGATCAGTTGTTGCCGGTTTTTCAACTCCTGCTGACCGACTCCGATTGTGTCGGTTTGATCCTTTCCACCAGGCCGGATTATATAGAAGAACAGCTTTTGACTCCGCTTGCGGAACTGGTCAACCAAACGGGCAAGGAGTGTCTCTTTGAGCTGGGTTTGCAGACCGTCCATGAACGTAGTCTGAAATTGCTCAATCGGAATCATGGTTTTGCAGAGTTTGAAGATGCTGTCCGGCGGATCAAACGGGCCGGTTGTTTTGAGTTGGGAGCACATCTCATTTTCGGTATTCCCGGAGAGAGTGAGGAAGATATGCTTCATTCCGTCAGGATGGTTTGCGAGCTAGGGATTAACGCCCTGAAGTTGCATCATCTGCAGGTGATCCGGGATACTCCTCTGCAGAAACTTTATGAGAAAAACAAAGTTGCTGTGTACTCTCTTGAGGCGTATCTGCAATTTTTGCTGAAAGTCCTGCCCGTAATTCCTGCCCAGGTGACGATTCACCGGCTGTGGGCTACCGCGCATCCCGACTTGCTTATTGCGCCCAAATGGAATGTCCTTGCCGGCAGTCTCAGCGAAATCTTACGGAAAACAATGACAGACATGGGCATATGCCAGGGCCGATATCTGTAATACAAACAGGCCGATGGGCATGGAGGGGCGGATTCCAAACCCGCCCTACTCATTGTGCTACTCCCTGATGATGCTGGTAATCTTAGACCCGGAACTCCAGAGATCATCGATCAGCTCATCAATATCGTCACCTCGAAACCGGATAGTCAGAAGGCGGCTCTCTGCGCTGAAATCGTTACAGACCGTCATTGTCAGCAGGAGCATTTCATGCCGTTTGAAAATATCAAGGGTCTTGTAAATAGCCCTGGCTTCAGTGCCGATTGACAGCTCTATTCTCACGCCTTCATCCTTGCCGCCAAGGATTTCAATGAACGCTTGAAATATATCCGATTCAGTAATGATACCCACCAGTTTTTGCTCGACAACGACCGGGATTCCGCCGATTTTATTTTTGCGCATGGTGGCGGCAACTTTTTCCAGCGGCTCCATCGGGTCGGCGGTGATGGGATTTTTCGTCATGAACGATTCAACCTTGGCTTGATGTGCAAGTGCTCTGGAAGTCTCGTCAAAATTAGCGTCAATGATCGAAGGAAGCGCATTTTTAATGTCTTCTTTACTGAGGATGCCGAGAAGATGACCTTCTTCATCGACAACCGGCAGCCTTCTGACTTTATGCAGCGACATCAGGCTTTCCGCCTCCGCGATGGTGCTGTCCGGCAGGATCGTCAAAATCTTTTCATGCATCCATGATTTTACAAACATTTTCGTTTATCCTTTTCCCTTGGTAAAAAGCCAGGTTTAACAATGTTCCTTCAGGCTTTTAGCGACGATCTGTCCAAGATTTTCGTCAATGAAGAATTCTACGGCAGCGCATTCATCTTCCAGGATTTTGGTTAGATTGCCGATACGCAGTTTCGTCGCGACCGCAGCCATTCCATGGATGGTAATTCGGGCATTACTGAAATCAAAGGACGTTTCATTCCGTGAATATGCCGGGGATTCCGGTATCAGATTCAGCTTTCTGAGAGTGGCCTGGAGCTCCTCCAGTTCACCTGCATATTGCTGGTAAACTTTATCGGCGCTGCTCTTTTCTCCTTTCCTGGTTCGGAGAACATCCAGTTTGTTCTCAATCTCAAGGATTTGTTGTTTCAAATTGGTAAATTTAGCATACCGCTTGCCGTCAACCCCGGCGGCAATGGTGGCGGCAGGAGACCGGGGTGTCCCAATATCCCCTCCGGTAAAATTTCCGGCACAGCAAACTTTGCAACCAATCATTTTACTTTCCGGACTACACAGGATAGCGGCGTCTCCTGATATTTTACTGTAATACGCGCCCTTGCGCAGGATAATCTCACCGCCGGCGATGATTTCCGCCCGCTCGATAAAATTAATATCAGCGTCTCCCGCAGTCTCCAGGCGAGAATTTGTGCCGAGCAGCCCCCCCTTAATTACCACGTTTCCTTTACAGAAAATGGCGGCATCTTCAACATTGCCGCCTATCCGTAGATCACCTTTTGTTTTGACGGTGAAGCCGGGATGCACGCCGCCATGAATGTCCACACTGTCTCTTGATTCGATATTTCCCACGGAAAAATCGACGTCACCGGCGATCGTCTGTTTAGCGCATACTTTAACCTCGCTGCCTTTAACAATGGAGAGTACGCCGGCGCTGGTGGCAATAACTTGTCCTGTCTCCAGGGAATAATGGACATCGCCGGACACCTTTACGCTAATATCCTTGCCGGCTTGCTGAGCAATAGTTTCTCCGAAAATATTGATGCCGGGAGTGCCTGTAGTTTGCGGGACCTTGACAGCGATTACCTGATTTTCATCCACCCCTGTGAATATCTTGCGTTCCCGGAAATCAATTGTGCCATCCCGGGAAATCGTACCGGGAATGGGGCCGGCTTCCAGTTCGAATCGAAGGTAGGCATCCTTGCCGTCAATGGGGAGTATTCCCCGGGCGATGGGAATATTGCTTTGCGAGCATTTGAGAGTTGAAAGTTTTCCGGCACTTTCATGGAGCATGGCCCGATCAATGCCATATATGATTCCTTCTTCCCTTAAGAGTTCCTCGAATTGATCAGGTCCTAAAGCCTCCTTCTCCGAAAGAGCCGGATAGAGAGTCAGTGATGCCTGCATCTTGTCCATCTGAACCTGCACGAGCGGCACTATTTTAACCTGCAGGGAAAGAACTCCGCCCTTCTGCCTACGTTCAAGCAGAGGATAACCGGCAACCATTGAATATATTGCCTTGCCGGTGTCGGAAAGCGTGGTGTTTTCCCCGGCAATTAGTTCAACATCTTTAGAGTTACCGGGCTCGGCCTCATTGGTGCTATCAGCTGATTCTTTGGAGATAAGTATCTGATTTTTAGTGATAACTTCTGAGGCGAGCTTCTCGGAGGTCACTTCGCTTTCGGCCGTAGAGAGGAGCTTTGAGGTAAAATGAATCTTGAAGGGTTGCTTCATAAACAGAAATTTCCGGGTAGTGCGGATTTCATGTTACTGAAATAGCTTGTTTCTCTATTTTACTCTACTTTTCGGTCGTTCGTCAAAGAAGTTTAATTTTTCCGGGCTGGACGGCTCGATGAGGATTGCTTATATACTTTTAGGTAGGGCAAACAATCTTCATTTAATAAGCAGCATGGAGGGTGGTATGGCAAAAAAGAAGAAAAAAAATGTTGCGGCAAGTCTAAAAAAAATGGCGGAAAGTGTTGCAGTAATTGTCCGAAAGCATGATTTGAAGGGAATTGCAAAATATCTTCCTGTTTTCTCGGACAACCTCCTAGGTGAAGCCCGGGAAAACGCGAGTGGTTTGATTAGTAATGAATTCGGGGGTGACAGGTTTACAGATAAAATATCCCTGTTGCAAGTCGCAGCCCATTGATCGCAACATATCGAATGTTTGCCTATTGTCAATGCCTTCTGCAACAACGTTCAAACCGAGATTATGTCCAAGCTGAATCGTTGCATTGACGATGGTGGCATCACTCTCGTTTGTCAGCATGTCCATGATAAAAGATTGATCTATTTTCAGCTCGCTTACCGGAAGTCTTTTAATATAAGCAAGAGAAGAATATCCTGTACCGAAATCGTCTATCGAGAGTCTGACTCCAAACTGATGGATACGTTCGAGGATGGCGAGGGATCGGTCAGGATTGGCCATTATGGATGTTTCGGTTATTTCCAGGATAAGGGACTCTGCGGGAAAGTTGGAGATTGTCAGCAGAGTGGCGATCAGTTCAGGGAATGCGGGGTTGAGAAGATTGAATGCGGAGATATTGACGGCAATACCCATCCGCATCTTCATTTTATGCCAGGTCGCTCCTTGCCGGAGCGCATTTTCCAATACCCACAGGGTTAATTCTTCTATCAAACCGGTATGTTCCGCCAGTGGTATGAATTCATTGGGTTGAATGATACCATGTTTGGGGTGAACCCATCTGACAAGTGCTTCGACTGCATGAATCTTTCCGGTTTTGCTGCTGACTTTGGGTTGAAAATGCAAGATGAGTTCATTGCTGTTGATAGCCTGTCGCAATTCACTCATAAGAGTTAGCCGGCGGGGAGTGTTGTTGTCAAAGTGCTTGGCGTAAAGGGCATAGCCAAGCTTATTCAGTTTTGCAGCATACATTGCCACATCGGCTCTTTGGATCAGCATGTCCGGGTCGGAGCCGTGTTCGGGAAAAAGCGCCACCCCGATACTCGCCTGGACTTCAAACAACAGCCCTTCGAGGGCGAAAGTGCCGGCAAGATATTTTTTAATTTTCTGAGCGAATCCATCAATATCGCCTTCACCCTTCACCTCGGGGAGAATAAAGCCAAACTCATCGCCGCCGATGCGGGCCAGCATATCGGATTCTCCTATAATCGCGGACAACCGTAAACACACCTGTTTGAGCAATCTGTCGCCATTGTGATGGCCAAGAGTATCATTGACTTCCTTGAAACGGTCTATGTCCAGGAGGAGAACAGCGAAAATGGTGCCTTGTGTTGCATTGCCTGTTGCCTGTTGCAGACGATTCATGAAAAGCGCCCGATTGGGTAAGCCGGTGAGGATATCATGGGTGGCGTGAAATATTGCCTTTTGTTGCAGAAGGGTAGACTGCTTTCTGAGGGTGTTGGTCTGGTTGAAAATTATAGTTCCAGCTTCATTGGAAATCATGGAACTGACGTATTGGCCCCAGATGGCAAAGATAAACGGCATTGCATCTAGAACCCAGAGGACCATATTGGTTTTCTGGGCTGTGGTAAACGAACGAATACTTAACTCCCCGCTAGTCATATAGGCAGATGCCGAGGTAGCAATAAGAATAGATGCGACAGCGATATTAACACCCGTGATAGAGTGCCTGGAGGCTTTTTGCCGCAGCAGGGAAACGTTACTGCTAAGCGAAGGCAGGGTCGAAGTATTCATGCTTTGTAATACGTTATCCGAGTGAGCAGTAGATTTTTATGATGTGCGGTATTTGCATATTAAGCTTTTGGGGTAAGTATATAACATTCTCTATTGTTTTTACAAAAAGTAAAAGAAAAAACCTAACGTTATTTTTGTGTTGTATTGGCCATAGGAATCGTGTTTTGTTGTTGAATGTATCAAGGCCGGATTGGCAAGATAATTGGAAAATGGTACGATAGTTGGACCTGATCTCTAAGATTCATTTCACATAAAGCTTGAAGGAGTGTCGAAAGGATATCCATGGAAGAACAATTTAAAATACGATTTGCCGAGCGCATGAATCAGTTGCCGCCTTATCTGTTCGGCATGATAAATAAGATGAAAATGGAAAAGCGCTGGAAGGGCGATGATGTTATTGATCTGGGTATGGGCAACCCCATCGATCCGACACCCGGGCCGGTGACGGATAAACTCTGTGAAGTTGCCATCGACCCGAAGGCTCATCGCTATCCGGTGGCGGGCGGCATGAAAAATCTCAAGCGGGAAATCGCTCTTTATTACAAACGAAATTATGGAGTGGATTTGACCGGGGAAGACGATGTGATCTGTACTATCGGCTCCAAGGAAGGTATCTCCCATCTCTGTCTGGCTCTGCTCGGACCGGGTGATACAGTCCTGACCCCCGCACCGGCTTTCCCGATCCATGTTTATGCCGCGGTAATCGCCGGGGCCAATGTTCTGCGTATCCGATTGAGTGACGAAGATACCATGCTGGCCCAGATCGTTACGATGTGTCAGTCCCTGTATCCCGGCCCGAAATTGCTGATGCTCAACTATCCCCATAATCCGACCGGGACTCTCGCCTCAAAGGAGTTTTTTACTGAGGTGGTCAAACTGGCTAAAAAGTATAACTTTATGGTCATAAACGACTTTGCCTACTCCAAGATAACCTTTGACGGGCATGTGGCGCCAAGTCTGCTTGAGGTGCCGGGAGCGATGGATGTCGGGGTGGAATTCGGCTCTTTCTCCAAGTCATACAATATGGCTGGTTGGCGGCTTGGTTATTGTGTCGGCAATAGCCAGATGATCGGAGGCTTATCGAAGATCAAGGGATACTATGACTATGGCATTTTTTCAGCTATCCAGGTGGCGGGAATTGTCGCCATGCGCGATTGTGATGAGCAGATCACCGAACAGGTGGCGGTTTATCAAAAACGAAGGGACATTCTCTGCGATGGTCTGAGGAAAATGGGTTGGGAGGTTGAACCACCGAAAGCGGGAATGTTCCTCTGGGTAAAAATTCCCGAGCCTTATGTACAGATGGGATCAATAAAATTTTCCATTGAGATGATGAACAGGGCCAATGTCGCCCTGGCGCCGGGAGCAGGGTTCGGCATTGAAGGAGATGACTATTTGCGATTGGCACTGGTGGAAAACGAGAACAGAGTACACCAGGCCCTCAAACAGATGCGGCGGGCGTTGAAGGAAATAGACAGTGAGGTAGCCGCCGGAACCTTTCAGCTGAGCAAATAAAGAACTTAGCCGCCGGCAAACTCCAAGCCAGACATCAAAACCTGGGCCCGATCTGATTCTTGATAATCTCGTAAAAACCTTAAATTTAAGATGGCTAAGTAAAAAGCTTCATATGCGAGTCGCGCAAAATTTCAATTATTACGGCGTACTAAGGCATGATGTAATGATTGAATATTTGCAGCAACGAAGCAGATGAAGAGTTTTTACGATGCCTTAATTCTTGATGATTTCGTAAAAAGTCAATGTGAGTAGGGATGGACTCTGAAAAAAGCTCGATATACGAGGCGTAGTGTCTGAAACGGCAATCAGGTAGTACATATGGTACAGCTAATTGCCGTTTCAGACCTACAACGAGGTAGATCGGGCTTTTTGCGAGTCCATCATTCTTTAAAGGTTCGGGCCAGGAAAGCTTTTAGATAGCAGGTTTCCGGAATGGCCGGATGTACCGGATGGTCCGGCCCCTGCATGCCCTCAAAGAGTATCTGCGTATGGCGGTCGAGTTTGCGGCCGCTGTTGCGGAGTACATCAAGCAATTCGTCCCGATGCAGGTGCATGGAGCACGAAGCAGAAAGCAGCAGCCCATTTTCACTGAGCAGGCGCATCGCCAATTCATTTATCCGCTGATAGGCTCTCAAGCCTTCTTTGTGATCTTTTTTCCGCTTTATAAATGCGGGCGGATCGACCACTATGACATCGAATTGTTCCTTTTCCTGCCTGAGAGCTTTTAAAACTTCAAATGCATCGCCTTCCGCACCGCTGAAACTGTCTGCCACCCCATTTAGGGCTGCATTTTTTTCAGCCATTTCCAGGGCAAAACGGGATGCATCGACAGCCATAACTTCTTTTGCCCCAAAGACCGCCGCCTGGATAGCAAAACTGCCGACATAGCTGAAAACATCGAGAACGCGTTTCCCCTGGACAAAACGTTTCAGCACTGCTCGGTTTGGCCGCTGGTCAAAAAACCAGCCGGTTTTCTGGCCGTCGTGGAGCGGCGCCAGCATCCTGACGCTGTTTTCCAGCAGTTCGACTTCCTGCGGAGGAGTACCGATGCAGATTCAATTTCCTGTGGCAGTCCTTCAAGGGGACGCATACTGGTGTCGTTTCGCAGGAGAATCGATTCGGGCTGCAGCAGAGTATCGAGAGCATCGATTATTTCAGATTTCAGCACCTCCATTCCGGTTGTGTTCAGCTGGATACTGAGGTGTTTTCCGAATCGATCAACGATGAGACCGGGCAGCAGATCGCTTTCTCCGTAGACCAGACGATAGTACGGCTCGTTGAATAAGCTGCTGCGCAAGCTCAATGCCTTTTTTAGCCGTTGAGTAAAAGAGCTTGATCGAGACTGCAGGTTCACGGCTGAACAATCGGCCGCAGATAAGGGATTGAGGATTGACATAGGCGGATCCGAGAAACTTTCCGTTGTGCGCCTCGACCCTGACCTGTTCGCCAGGCCTGAAATTTTTCAGTGGTGTTTCTCTGATTGTTTACTTCGTTGCTGTAAATCCATAGATGGCCGCCCTGCAACCGTCGTTCTTCCTGACGATTCAAGCGTAAAGTTTTCAGGTCCATTATAATTTATTCAATTTTGTCGGCCGAGCGGGGAAAAAACAATATCTGAAATCCTGTTGTACAGATCTTCATCATTGTTCTCATTTTGCAGGTACAGATTATTCAAGTTCATATGGGTAAACCACACTATCACATCACCGGCCCAGGATGTCAATTAACGGTTTTCCTTTGGACCGAAAGTCGGCTGAAATTCGCAAGTTATATTTTAAGAACGTGAAAATTAGTCGCAGTACCGGAATACATTGTAGTAACGGCAGAAATGGAGCAGGATCACAACATAACTCCGTTAAATCATCAAACCTAATCAAGGAGGAATACATGGCGACAACAAAGGAAAATTTGAAAGGATGCTTTTGCCGGTGAGAGTCAGGCTAATCAGAAATACCGGGCTTTTGCCAAGAAGGCGGAAAAAGAAGGATTTGCCAATATTGCAAACTTTTTCGAACTACCGCCGAAGCGGAGCGTATCCATGCAGAAGGACATCTGAAGGCACTGGATATGATTGCTTCAACCGCAGAAAACCTGCAGGCGGCAATTGATGGCGAAACCTATGAATTTACTGAAGATGTATCCGCCGATGGTGGAACTGGCCCAGGCGGATGGGCATAAGGCTAAAACCATGTTTAAATTTGCTGTCGATGCCGAAGAAGTTCATGCACAAATTTACAGCAAAGCCCTTGAAGCGGTAAAAGCCGGAGTGGACATGGATGTGACTGATTTTTATCTCTGTCTGGTGTGCGGCTACATCGAGCTCGGCAGCGCCCCTGAAAAATGTCCGGTTTGCGGCGCGCTGAAAAAAGCATTTTTCCAGGTTGCCTGATCTCCTTTGGTGATAGTCGATTATCTCGAATGAGCGGGCTTGAATAGGAACGGCGGGGAGGCTTTTCTCCACCGTTCCTTTTCAGGATTTGACGGCGTAGTACTGTTTTTTGGCCAACTGTGATACCTCTGAGGTCATCGACAATACCTTTTGTGCAAGCTCGGCTGTCAACGAACCCGTGCCGCAGGAAGGAGCGATTAAAGTCTGCTCCATGAGCTGTTGTTCACTAAAACCGAAGGTTGTCAGGATTTTCAGCTGCTCATTCCATTTCACAAAAAGTGATGCAGACGATTCTTTTGCCACCACCAGCGGATCTCCGGTCGGCACAATGCCCCAGGCCAGGATGCCGCCGCGACTGAGAAATTTGCTGAGCTGTTCCTTGAACAAGATAAAGTTATCAAAATAGAAATAGGCGTCAAAACTGATGATGTCGGTAGCCGAAGACAGGGCGGGATCCCAGTCGCCATTGGCACAGATATGAACACCGGCAAGACCTCCCGCCTGTTGAATGGTTGTTATCACCTCAGCTACCGCCTCGGAAACCATCTCCTGTGAAATACCGGCAAAACCGCTGGAGCCGAAACTCACCAAGCCGGGCTCGTCGATAAAAATAATGGGCGGCTCCTTTTTCGTGAATTTTTGTAACTGTGCGATTTGCCACCTTGCCTTCATCGAAAGGAGTTTTATGAGCACATCACGCAAACTATCATCATAAAAAATGGAGTTGCCGTGCTGATCCTTAACTCCTATCCCGGTAGTGACCGGCCCGGTGACCTGTCCTTTGGCAGTGAGATGCGGCTGTGCTTTGTGAAGAGTCCGCTGCAAGGTGAAAAAACCGGCTGCCGAGTCGATACCTAATGCGAATCTGGAATCCTCCAGCCTCTCCGAGGCTTCTTCCACCTGCATGTAGTCTTCATAGAAGGCGGCCATTTCTTCTTCAAACCCCTGGCAGCCGGTATCGATCCAGTATTTTTTGCCATCGTCGATAAGTCCCGGAAAACCAGTGAGGAATTGACGAATCATCCCTTCCCTGGGCTTTTTGGGTAACTGCGGCCAGAGTGGGATTTCGGGTGTGTATTTGACGATGAGCTGCATTGCTTCCTCGTGGTCCGCATGAGGCAAGCTTCCAATCAGGATGGGGCGGCAGTTGGCTTGAAACATATCGATTGGTGACTCCTTCATGTATATAGTGTAAAAGTGGATGAGCAACGTTTCCTGTAACCGGTAGTATACCGGTTTCTTCCGGTGCTTTTACAGTAATCATTTGTGATGGCGTCGTAAAAACTCTTTATCTGCTTCGTCGTTGCAAAATTTCAATTATTACGACGAATATTAGTACGTCGAAATGATTGAAGATATCGTCCATTACCAAAGATCAGAGTGATATTCGCGGAAAGACCTCAACTGAATGCCCTCCACATTCAGTCCGCAAGGAGTAAACAATGAGAGTTTATGTAGGATTTGATGATACCGATGTCGTCGGCGCCGATCGCGGCACCGGCAAATTTGCCCGCTGGTTTAAAGAAAAACTGCCGGAAGGGACCACTCTTCATGGCATCGTCCGGCAACAACTTCCTGTGCTGGAAGGAATTCCGTACACTTCTCATAACAGTTCTGCTTGCCTCATTGTTGATATTGTCGAAATATCACAGGTTCAGCAATTAGTCGATCGGGGAGCGGAGCACATCAGGGAACACTTCATGGAAGGCAGTGACCCGGGATTGTGTGTTGTGGCGCCTGATGGCTGGTCAGTTCAGAGCTTGACGGATTTCGGCCGTCTGGCATCTTCGAAGATTGTTACGCAGAAGCAGGCCATAGAGGCTGCAAACGGCTTTCACCTTTCCGGCCATGGCGGCACTAATGACGGTATTATTGGTGCTGCTGCCGGTGTAGGTTTGACGATATCCGGTTGGAGCGGACGCTTTATTGAATTGAACGGTCTGCGCGATTTTGACACAATGGTAAAGGTCTCCGAGCTTGAGGCGCGCGGCATACGTGTTCTCTCGGTCGATCGCAATGCGTTGGTAGCCGGGCCGGATGACATGGTGGATACCAGGGACTGGCTCCGTCCCAGGCTCTGGGGAGGGGAGGCTGTGTTGCCGGTTGCATCCCGCGGGCACGGATTGTGGTGTTCCACCAGCGGTAAAAATAAAAAAAACGAGGAGACGGCAAAACCGTAATTGGCAGTGTTAAGTTTTTTACGAGTATGTCAAAACCATCCACAGAGAAAGCAAAATGCTTGCATAACTCCGGCCCTGTAAACGCTCAGCAGTGCCCCTGAGGAGAGAGCACAAGCCGGCGGAGGACGTGAAACTAGGGGGGCGGATTCTAGATCTGCCCTCGATGCTTTTGTGTTGACCGAAATTCTTCCGAATTTAACACCTTGGGGAAATTTTTCCTTCACTTTCATCTCTGCAGTTCTCAATAACCTCTTACTATAATTTGGCTTACTATTAGACCTATTTTTTGACATACTCAAAGAGTGACCTTTTTGCGATAAAAGCTGGAAATTCCATGAAGAGGTGGGTATACTCGGCCCTTTTTTTAAAGCCCTTGTTTGGTATGCAAAGGTTACTTATGGTATCCTTAAATGTGTTTTGTCCGGATGAAAAGCCGATCACTTTTCTCCACTTTTTTTGAGTTTTGTGTAAGAGATAATTAATGGCTAATAAATTGTATGTAGCGGGAACGGAACCCCGCAGTGGGAAGTCGGCCATCATTCTTGGCCTGATGGAGCTCCTGACAAGAAATATTAAGAAAGTCGCTTTTTTTAAACCGCTTATAGAAGTCGATCAATTAAAGGACGAGCGGGACAATACAATCAATCTCATCAAGCATCATTTCCATTTGTGCACTGATTACGAAGAGATGTACGCATACACGGTAGCCGAGGCAAGTCAGCTTATTGCTCTTGGTAAAAATGCCGAGTTACATGAAGGAATAATGGCTCAGTATAACAATCTTGCTGAAAAAGCCGATTTTGTGCTGTGCGAGGGGATCGAGCTGGCGGGTGCAACCGCTTCTTTTGATTTTGATATCAATGTGGACATCAGTAATAATCTCGGCTGTCCATTAATGCTGGTTGCCGGGGCCAAGAACAAGACAGTCGAGGAGCTGATCTGCTCGATCAAGGTCTATTATGAATCCCTGGCCGACCGAAAGTGTGATTTGGTGGCAACTATCGTCAACAGGGTGGATCGTTCGCTTGTCGAAGCAATGGAACAGCGACTCTATTCGGAAAATTTTGCCAAGAAAAGACTTGTCTACGTTATTCCCAATGATGAAAACCTCGGTAATCCTTCAGTTGGTGAAGTCGCCCGTCTATTAAACGCCGAAGTCCTGTATGGGGATGAAAACCTCACCCGTCATGTGCGTAGCTTTACCATTGCCGCCATGCAATTGAGAAATCTGCTTGGCAGAATTGAGTATGGTACGCTGGTAATTACTCCCGGTGACCGATCGGATGTCATTCTTGCCTGCCTGGCTGCGGCGGAGTCGATGACCATGCCGAATATTTCCGGAATCATGTTGACCGGGGGACTTGTTCCGGAAGAACCGGTACAGAAGGTGATCGAAGGTTTTCAGACATCGGTTCCGATAATTTCGGTGAGTGAAAATACTTTCCAGGCGGCAATCCGGGTTGAAAACATCCATGCCGCAATTACGCCGGACAATACCAGGAAAATCACCCAGGCTCTGGCGGTTTTTGAACGGCACATCAATATGGATGAGCTGAGTGACCGGATTATCAAGACTAAAACCACCATCGTTACGCCAAAGATGTTTGAATCGAGGCTGCTTCAGCGTGCCAAGGCGAATAAGCAGCATATAGTACTACCTGAAGGTGAAAATGAACGGATTCTCAAAGCTGCGGAAGTGCTGCTTCGACGTGACGTTGTGGATATAACCCTTCTTGGCCGGGAAGACAAAATACACGAGCGCATCAGAAGCCTGGGGTTACATCTGCAAAATGCAACGATTATTGATCCAAGGACTTCCATTAATCTCGATGACTACGTGGAAACCTATTATCAGCTGAGAAAAGATAAAGGGATTACCCAGGACAATGCCCGGGATATCATGGTCGATTTGAATTTCTTCGGAACCATGATGATCTACAAGGAGCATGCGGACGGCATGGTTTCCGGTGCCGTGCATACCACTGCCGATACCATCCGGCCCGCTTTTCAGTTTATAAAGACCAAGCCCGATTGTTCAGTCGTATCCAGCGTTTTTCTGATGTGCTTGAACGACCGGGTACTCGCCTACGGAGACTGCGCTGTAAATCCGGATCCGACGGCAGAACAGCTGGCGGAGATAGCAATCAGCTCAGCCCAGACCGCGGCCTTGTTTGGTGTGCATCCACTGGTTGCGATGCTGTCCTACTCATCCGGTAAATCAGGCAAAGGTCTCCAGGTGGAAAAAGTGCGAAAAGCGACTGAAATTGCGAGAGAAAGAGCTCAGGTACTTTATCCCGGTCTGGAAATAGAGGGGCCGATTCAATATGATGCGGCGGTTGATATAGAGGTTGGGAGAACCAAAATGCCCGAGAGTAAAGTCGCCGGCAGGGCGACAGTTTTTGTCTTTCCTGATCTCAACACCGGAAATAACACCTATAAAGCAGTGCAGAGATCAGCCGGTGCCATCGCTGTGGGGCCAGTTTTGCAGGGATTGCGAAAACCGGTGAATGATCTGAGCCGTGGCTGTCTGATACCGGATATTGTCAATACAGTGGCGATTACCGCGGTACAGGCCTATGCCGACAAGGAATATGCTAAATCAACTGCGGGACTCTCATTGAAAGGTCGAGAGTGATAATCCTTGGAAATAAACCAGTCCCGTCTTCAATTTAGTCATGTTTGGCTGTTGTTCGCAGGCGCCGGACAGTAGTTGGATTTATCTCACCATGAAGAGCACGAAGGACACGAAGTATGGCATCAAGCGTTTGTTCTTTGTCCGCTTCGTGCTCTTCGTGTCCTTCGTGGTGATTGAAAATCTGCGCGCTTCGCTTATAAAGCTTTTTACTTAGCCATCTGAAATTTGAGATTTTTCCGAGATCACCATACTTGTTGTCAGTTATTTACTTATTCCCGTCATCTCTTTATCCTTTCTTGGCTGCTTGCATTTTATTCACGAGTTCACGTAAATAATCGAGCCACTTGTCCATGCCTTCTCCGGTAGTTGAGGAGAGATCCATGGTTCTTAACTGTGGATTTAGCCGAAGGGCATCGCCGATTGCTTCCGGGACGGGAAAATCAAAATAGGGGAGAAGGTCGGTTTTGCTAACGAGAAAGGTATGTGAGCTGGTAAAAGCCTTGGGGTACTTTGCCGGTTTATCAGGACCTTCCGGGACGGAAACCAGGACCACGCGCTCATGCTCTCCCAGATCAAAGGTGGCCGGGCAGACCAGGTTACCGACATTTTCGATAAAAAGCAGGTCGATGGTCTCGCCGCCCGGTTCTTTCTGCAGCCGGTGAAATCCTTTATGGATCATGGCCGCGTCAAGATGACAGGCCCCACCGGTCGTCAATTGAATCACCGGAACGCCTTTGGCCCTGATCCGTTCGGCATCCCGTTCGGTTTCAATATCACCTTCAATAACACCGATATTCATTTCCCCCTTCAGGGCCTCGATGGTGTGCTCCAATAGGGTTGTCTTGCCGGACCCGGGGCTACTGATCAGATTGAGGGCAACCGCGCCCAGCTCATCAAAATGTTCCCGGTTGGCCCTGGCCAGGGCGTCGTTTGCGGCAAATAGACTAGCATGAACGTCTACGGTTTTGCTGTGGCTATGGTCGTGATCATGCGCGTGGGAATGATCGTGGTCGTGGCTATGGTCTGAAGGACTGGGGCAGCCGCAGGAATCACACATTTTTTTACCTCATTCAATTGTGATGACCTTAAGGATTGATGAAACTTTTTGGTCATCGTTGATTCAAATATCGATTGATTTAAAAAGCAGAGTTTTTAGTTTTATATCTTTCTCCATCTCGTAACCGTCTATCGGGAATAGCAAAATGCCTGCTTAATTCAAGATTTGTAAATGTTCAACTCTGCTTCAGAGGTACATAAGCAGCCGACGGGCATGTAGGGGCGGGTTCTAAACCCGCCCATCTAAGCAGGGCGATCCGATAGTGCTCCAGAGGAGTGCTGGTGAACGTTTATTCCATTTCCACCTGACTGAGTATCAGATCAGTGCCGCCATCCGGAATGAGCAACAACTCGCCACAGGAAGGACACTCCTCCGGTTTTTCGCCGGCTGTGACCTCTATATGGCTGCAGTTTGTGCATCTGTAACTGACCTCCGGCACCTGAATTATCAATTTCGCGCCGCGAAGCAACTCATCATCGGCGGACAAAATATCAAAGCCGAACTGAAAGGAATCGACCACAACACCGCAATGAGGCCCGATTTCCATGGTAACACTGATGATCTTTGTCGCCTTGTTTTCCGCGGCCAATTCTTTTAGTTGTACAAAGAGTCCTTCAACGAGTGAAATTTCATGCATGGGCGTATTTCCAAAAAATTGTCATGGATTTATTTCCTGGTGACTTTGGCGCCCAACTCGGCCAGGCGGGAAAGGATCATTTCTGCAACCTCCACTTTGCGTTTTTCCACTACCTCGGAGAGCTCGATGGACTCTTCCAACTCCTTGGGAATGACCGTATAGAACTCAACATGTTCAGGAGCCGCATCGCGCAGTTTCGATACCTCGAGAATCTCCAGCAGACCGAGCTGATGGGGCGACATGCGGGTTTGAAAATTACCGGCTGTTACGTCATCTAAGGTGAAAAAGTGAAAAGAACCCGGTTCGCCCGAAATATCCACCACATCGATAACAAAGACAGGATCGCATTCCTCAAGAAAGGGGGCCATGTAAATCCCGGCAGTTCCCACATCCTGAATCTCGACGTTGTCCGGAAACGTATAGTGCTCCTGGAGATAGTGGACTACATGAACGCCAAATCCCTCATCCCGCAGGATCAGGTTACCAATACCGGCAATGCCGATTTTCTTTGCTGTTTGCATAATATATATACCGTAACCCTTTAGCAGATGCGGGGCAGGGGAACCCCGTGGAGCGGAGTGACGACCCTTGCGCCGCCGACCGGGGTATTAATGATGACCCTGCCGGCTTTTTCGGCTACGAGTCTGCCGATGATCGCCGCCTCCTTTCCTTCGGGAGTCGCCTGCATGACGGCTAAAGCCTGTTCGGCCTTCTCACCGCTGACTATGACCAGACATTTGCCTTCGTTAGCCAGATAAAGCGGCTCAAGGCCAAGAAGTTCGCAGGCGGCGCGAACTACCGGACGTACGGGCAGGGCCTCATCGCTTAGTTCAATGCCAAGCCCGCTGTTCTCGGCGATTTCAGTCAGGGTTGAGGCAACCCCGCCTCTGGTCGGGTCACGCAGGGCATGCACGGAACCGGGCAGCTCCTGTAATAGCCTGGCAACAAGAGTATGCAGCGGCATGGTATCGCTACGCAGATCACCCTGCACGGAGATTCCTGCCCGCCGGGTCATGATGGTGATACCGTGATCTCCCATGGTGCCTGAGAGAATAACCGCGTCTCCGACTTTGGCGTTTTTCGATGAAATATCAATGCCTTCGGCGACAAAACCAATGCCGGAGGTATTGATGAAAATTTTATCTCCCTTACCTCTGGGCACCACTTTGGTATCGCCGGTTACCACGGGAACCCCGGCCTCTTTGCTTGCCTCGCTGATGGAAATGATGACTCGTTCGAGTTCATCCAGACTCAAGCCTTCTTCAAGAATCAAGCCGAGGCTCAAACAGTATGGCACGGCACCCCGCATGGCCAGATCGTTAATGGTGCCATGAACAGCGAGTTTGCCGATGTCTCCTCCCGGGAAAAAGAGCGGATCGACAACATAGCTGTCGGTGGTAAAGGCCAGCCTGCCCGGCCTATTTTCCAGGATGGCGCTGTCTTCGAGGCCGCGCAGAATCGAATTATCGAGATGTTTGAGAAAAAGTTCGCTGATCAGCTGCTGGCTGGCGAGACCGCCGCTGCCGTGGTCGAGTAAGATGGTTTTTTCGGACATTGAACTGTTCTATCCTTTTAAGTAAGCGAATATCGACAAGAGTTGCAGGTGATTAGTACCTTCACGAAATTCATTTCCAAAAAGCAGGAAATGAATTTCTAAGGTACTAAAGATCCCGTCCGTATTTATGGTAGGCGGCACAGGTACCTTCGCTCGACACCATGCAGGGACCAATCGGATTGGCTGGAGTGCATCTGGTATCGAAAAGTGGGCATTCCCGTGGGGTATTCATGCCCTTGAGGATGTTGCCGCACATGCATCCCTTGGGTTCTTCAGCCTTCGTCAGGGTGATATTGAGCCGGACTTCGGCGTCAAAATCCGCATATTTAGGCCGAATCTTCAGGCCGCTTGCAGGAATGCGGCCAAGCCCCCGCCAATCCATGTCCGCCGGTTCAAAAATCTCCTCGACCATTTTCTGAGCCCGCTGGTTGCCCTCCCAGGCGACGGCGCGAGGATAGACGTTTTCAACTTTGATATCATTGTTGCCTACCTGTCGGGCGAGCAGGATGAGGCTTTTTAAAAGATCAGCGGTTTCAAACCCTCCGACCACACAGGCAAGGTGATATTTTTTGGCCATAGGTTCCCAGGCTCCCGCCCCGATGATCGAGGAGACATGGCCGGGACAGAGCAGACCGTCAATTTTCAGGTTCGGATCGCTCAGCAGGGCTTCCATGGGGGCCGGCATGGTTTTCTGTGTGGCAAAGACGACGAAATTTTTGATATTCCTGGTCTTCGCCGCCATGATCGTTGCGGCAATCCCCGGAGTAGTTGTTTCAAACCCTACACCAAGAAAGACTACCAGCTGCTCGGGGTGTTGAACTGCCAGCTCCAGCGCGTCCATCGGGGAGTAGACAATGTCGACCTGAGCTCCGCGGGAGCTCGCCTGAGCCAGTGAGGAGTGGGTGCCCGGCACCCGGAAAAGATCACCGAAAATAGTTACCCGAACTCCGGGATGGTCGGCCATGGCAATAAACGCATCCATATGGGAGGCGGAGGTAACGCAGACCGGGCAACCGGGACCAGATACCAGCTCCATGCCCTCCGGCAGGATGCTTCTCAGGCCGTTGCGAAAAATAGCCATGGTATGGGAGCCGCAAACCTCCATCACCCGAAGCGGTTTGGTTACGGCTTTTTTTAACTCTTCGACCAGCGGTTTGGCTAAACTGCTATCGCGATATTCATCAAGATATTTCATAAGGAACCTAGGTCAGGAAAGTAACTCTTCCGGAGTGTTTTCGGCGAGTTCCCGTAGAAGAGCGATATTTTTTAACGCCTCTTCCTCAATGAGGGAATGGATGGCAAACCCTGCATGGATGATGACATAATCTCCGACGGACGGCCAATGGTCGACAATATCCAGCCGAACTTCCTTACTTATCCCGTCGGCATCGACCGTGGCTATCTGACTGGTGGTGAAATCATCCGGGTCACCCTGAACGTTGGTCACCCGCATTGGAATTGCAAGACACATGGAGCAGACCTCCTATAATTGTCTGACCGAAAGAAATCGCCCCGTCATTGACCGGCAGCGATTTTCCGGTGAAAACTGTTAATTGATTACTTTGCAATGTATGTAACAGTCCTTCCATCAGTAGACTGTTTTGCATACATCCTCCAGAAAGCACAACCTTACTGATACCGGTCTGAAGGGAGAGATTTTCTATAAGCCTGGTAATGCTGCTGATAAGCATCGTGTGAAATTGCAGGGCAATTGAGGATGTAGCCTCACCTCTGCTCATTCCATCAACTACTCTTTTAACAAATTCCGCTGAACAAATCTCCCATTTTCCGTCATTTTGCCGCAAAGATTGTGAGATTGTGCTGTGCGAATTAGGCAAAATATCTTCAGCCCAGGAAGAAGTTCGGGCACGTTTGGCCAGGGCTTCGAGTTCCATGGCGGCCTGGCCTTCAAAGCTGATGCGCTGACGCAAGCCAAGAAGGGAGGCTATGGCGTCAAAGAGCCGGCCGCAGCTGGAGGAAAGTGGGGAGTTAAAGTTACCAAAAAGCATGGAAGAGATGACAGCCAGATTTCCCATGTCCAGCTGCCCCAGTGTTTCGGGGAGAAGATCGGGATTGATACCCTCGGGACCGAAAGTCTCGTACAACGCTGCAAGACCCATACGCCATGGTTCGACGGCGGCGGCATCGCCTCCCGGAAGACGAAGATGGCTGAGCCTGCCCAGACGTTCATAGGAGGTCAATTCCGCCTTGAGTATTTCACCTCCCCAGATGGTGCCATCGTCGCCAAGACCGGTTCCATCGAGTATTACCGCCAAAACCGGTTCTTCTATACCATGTTCCGCCATGACGGCGACGGCGTGGGCATGATGGTGCTGTATCTTATAGAGCGGCAGCTTTAACTGGGCTGCATATCTGCTGCTCATATAGTCGGGGTGCAGGTCGCAGGCGACGGCTTCCGGTTCGAGCTGCAACACCTGCTGTAAATGTTTAATCGATTCCAGGTAGAATTCGTAGGAAGCAAGATTGTCGAGGTCTCCGATATGCTGGCTGGGGAAGACACTTTGATCACGGCCAAGGCTGAAGGTGTTTTTCAAGCCGGGCCCACAGGCTAAAATTCTCGGGAGCTTCCAGGCTACCTGCAGGGGAGCGGGTGCATATCCCCTGGCGCGCCGTAAAACGACAGGACGATCCGCTATAATCTTGATAACTGAATCATCGACCCTGGTGACAATCTCGCGGTTATGGAGAAGAAACTGATCGGCAATGGGGTGCAGTTGAGATAGAGCCTGGTCATTGGCGGTGCAGATCGGCATACCGCTGATATTGCCGGAGGTCATGATCAGTGCTTCGGGGCAATCGGCCTGCTGGAAGAGCAGGTGATGGAGCGGCGTGTAGGGGAGCATTACCCCGATTTCCTCAATTCCCGGAGAGAGATTTTCGGCGAGCCTTGTCTGCTTAAGTTTCTTGAGAAGAACAATGGGATGCTCAGGAGAAGTAAGCAACTTCTCTGCTGTAAGATCAAGAAAGCAAAACTTTTTCACTGCTTCCACGTTGGCCACCATAATGGCCAGGGGTTTATCAGGGCGACCTTTTCTCAGGCGAAGCAAAGATACAGCTTGAGAAGAACAGGCATTTACCGAGAGATGAAAGCCACCCATTCCCCGGATTGCCAGTATCAGCCCGTTTTTTAACGAGGATGCCGTCTGAGCCAGGGGAAAATCGGTCTGAAGCGGGTTTCCCTCTCTATCATGCAAAGAAACATTTGGACCGCATTCAGGACATGCATTCGGTTGAGCATGGAATCTTCTGTTGGCCGGGTCGTGGTATTCCTTTGTGCATGCGGCACACATCGGAAAAACCTTCATGGACGTCAGCGGCCGGTCGTAGGGAATGGTCTCGACTATGGTAAAGCGGGGACCGCAATTGGTACAGTTGATAAACGGGTAGTGAAATCGCCGGTCGCCGGGATCGAGCAATTCATTGAGGCAGTCATTGCAAAGAGCGATATCCGGTGGAATTGCCGTGTTGGCTGAAATACCGGCAACACTTGGCAGAATGGTAAACGAGCCGACATTACCCTCAGTCGAAATGGGAACGGACCGGCTTTCAATGGAGGTGATTCTCGCCAGCGGCGGGGCCTGGCTATGGATCGCCTCAAGAAACAATTGTAGCCTGTCGCCTTGAGCCGCAGCTGTGATGACTACGCCGTCACTGGTATTGCTCACCGTGCCGGAAATCTCAAAGCGAGAGGCTAAGTTGTAGATAAAGGGTCGAAACCCTACGCCCTGGACTGTGCCCCGAACGAGTATTTCGACCCTTTGCCGGCTATGCTTTATGTTTAAATTTTGCACCGGTAAAGATAGAGGAAATTAATCCCTCCGGTTCCGTACAGTCATTCCATACACAAAGATAGATATGGATTGCGGGAAAGATTAAAAACCACCACATCATAAGATGGTGGAGATAACGAGCGGACTGCTGACTGCCGAAAACCACCATTCCCCACTTTGCCCAGAAAACGGACTCCGGATAGAGCAGGAAAAAGCCACTCAAAATCATCAGAAGAGCGGCGAAGAAGGTGACTAGGTAGGTCAGCCCGGCCAGTATATTGTGACCGAGCCGTTCGTCGTGCTTGTCGCTGATATAGCTGTAATGCAGCAATGTCATTTTCAGATTGTTCAGATTCCGCTTGGTGATCGGCAGGATATCCCAGACCCTTTCCTGGGCGTTACCGAAAATATAGAGGAAGAGCCTGATCGCTACAGCAGAGGATAAGACATACGCTGCAATATAATGAATATAGCGCATCGTCGCCATCGGGAAGCTGGCACTTCCCTCGATCATAGTGTTTGTCCACGGATAGTTGATGTAAAATCCCGTGACCACCAAAAAAATGATGGACAGGGCGAACATCCAGTGGAACAGCCGGAGCAGTACGCTCCAGCATTGATGTTTCTCATAAGTTGCCATTCTTGTTACCTCCTACGGCTTGTGCCGGAAAGAAAAGTTTTGAGTAGTGTGAAATTTTAGCTTACAGCGCTTTCACTTTCATAACTTCCTTACCTTCAGGGTCCAGCATATGAACGGCGCAGGCAATACACGGATCAAAAGAATGCACAGTACGAAGAACTTCTAGTGGCCTTTCAGGATCAGCAATCGGATTGCCCATAAGAGATGCCTCATAGGGACCAAGCTGACCGCTTGCATCGCGTGGGCCTGCATTCCAGGTGGAAGGCACGACGCACTGGTAATTTTTGATTTTTCCGTCCTGAATCACGATCCAATGGGACAACAGACCCCGCGGTGCTTCATGGACGCCGACGCCTTGTTGTTCTCCCTTAGGAAATACCGGCGGATTGAAAATTTCGTAGTCACCGGAGGAAATGTTATTGACCAGCAGTTCCCAATGCTTGAGAGCCAGATCAGCCATCATTCCGGCACGGACTGCACGGGCAGCGTGGCGGCCGATAGTGCTGTGCAGAATTTCAGGTCCGACTTTTACTCCAGCGACTGCACTGATCCGGCTGAGGCAGGCATCAACGCTCTTGACAGTCAGTTCATGACCTTGGGCATAGCCTACGACCATCTGAGCCAGCGGACCGACTTGCATTGGCTTGCCCTGGAAACGTGGGGCTTTCAGCCAGGAATAGCGGCCTTCGTCCTGAAAATCGGTAAATTTCGGATCAGTCGAGGATTCCCATGGGTGTTTCGACCAGTCGCCGTCGTACCAAGCCCTGGCAATCGATTCTTCAACGTTTTCCTTGAAGTATGGATCAGAAAGCCCGGTGATGGGTTTAACCGTGCCCAGATCACCGTTGAAGACGGTGCCACCGGGAAGATCGGCTTTGGTTCCGGCTGCATCCAGGAACATATCCGGAGCTGCAAGATAATTGGTAACTCCGGCTCCATATGGGAGCCAATCAGCATACAGCGCACCGACAGCAACAACGTCGGTTGTATACACCATCTTGATGAAGTCTCTTACTTCACTTACCAGCTGTTTAATGTAGTAGAGACGCTCCATGGTGACTGCGGTCTCATTCTCGGGATTGAGATTGGTGGTCACACCACCGACCGAGAGATTCTGTACATGCGGGTTCTTGCCGCCGATGATCGCGAGAGCCTGGGTGGCTTTGCGCTGATAGTCAAGGGCTTCAAGGTAATGGGAAACGGCCATGAGATTTGCCTCGGGTGGCAGTTTCATGGCGGAATGACCCCAATATGCATTGGCAAAAGGTCCAAGCTGGCCGCTTGCCACCAGGGCTTTTAGTTTATCCTTGACGGCTGCAAAGCGTTTTGGACTGTTGCCCGGCCAGTCGGAGAGACTGTCTGCTAATTTAGCGGTGGCAACGGGATCCGCGTCAAGGGCGGAAACGACATCGACCCAGTCAAGGGCGGAAAGTGCATAGAAGTGGACAATATGGTCATGCAGACAGTGAATCGACTGCACCATATTTCGAATTAACTGGGCATTGAGGGGGATCTCAAGGCCAAGCGCGTTTTCAACGGCACGAACCGAAGCCAGGGCATGCACGGTGGTACAAACCCCGCAGATACGCTGGACAAATAGCCATGCATCCCGAGGATCCCTGCCTTTGAGAATGTTCTCAAGACCACGATACATCTGACCGGAGGACCACGCCTTGGTGACCTTACCTCCGTCAACTTCGATATCTACTCTGAGGTGACCCTCGATCCGGGTTACCGGATCAATGGTAATTCTTTGAGCCATGTGTAAAACCTCCATAAAATATTGGGCTACCAGGTCCTGAAAATGATTGTATTATCAGGCGCCGGAATAAATTTTTTTCAACTATCGGTAGATAACTAATCGGCAATACAAGCCCCCGCAAAGCACGGGGATAAGTACCTTCTAAGGTACTAAATTATTCGCTGTCTTTACCTTTGATCAGTCTTTTGCCGATGCCGACTGCCGCATGAATACCGACTGCGGCCGCAGTTACGCCTAAAACGGTTTTGCCGATCTGGTCCGCGCTTTTGACTATGCCGGTGGCGGGAATTTTAACCATTGGCAGTCTTTCGTAAAATGGAGTCATGGTATCCCAAAAATTCGGCTCTGTGCAGCCGACACAACCGTGTCCAACACTTACCGGCCATGTTCCTACACCATTGAAACGTACCGCGGGGCAGTTGGAGAAGGTTTCAGGTCCTTTGCAGCCAACCTTATAGAGGCAGTAGCCAAGTTTATGAAATTCATCACCGAACTGTTCAACGAATCTGCCTTCGTCGAAATGGGCTCTGCGCTCGCAATGGTCGTGTATCCTTCGGCCATAGGCAAAAAGAGGACGGTTCAGGTTGTCAAGAGCGGGTAATCTCTTGAAAGTTAAATAGTGAAGAATCGTTCCGAGGAAGGTAACTGGGTTGGGTGGACAACCGGGAATGTTGACAATAGGTACACCGCTCACCAGATCCTGTACCCCGACGGCACCTGTTGGATTAGGGGCTGCTGCCTGTACGCCGCCGAAAGCCGCGCAGGTGCCTATTGTAATAATGGCCGAAGCCTTGGGCGCAACTTCCGCCAGAATATCCATGGCTGTCTTGCCGGCAATTTTACAGTAAATGCCGCCGTCCTTGGTGGGGATTGCACCCTCGACAACAAGGATGAACGGGTGATTGTCAACTGTGTCATGGAGGTTGCTTTCAGCTTGATGACCTGCCGCGGCCATGACTGTTTCGTGATAGTCAAGTGAGATGATATCAAGTATCAAACGAGCTAAATCCGGGTGAGACGAACGCAATAAGCTTTCTGTGCAGCCTGTGCATTCCTGGAAATGAAGCCAAATTACCCGGGGCCGTTCCGCGGTTGCCGCCGCTTCGACCAATTTAGGAATCATAGCCTCGGACATTCCTAAGGCGGCTGCCGCCATTGTGCATCCTTTGAGGAAACCGCGCCGATCAAGCTGCGGGTCCAGCGTTTTGTTTACTGTGTCTGCCATATCAACCTCCTATTGCTGTGTGACAACAATTGTGCGCAAACTGCGCGATGGTTCGGCATAAAGATAGCCGAAAACTAAAAATTAAAAAAATACGGGTGAAAAAATCAAGCCGGCCGGCTTTGTTTATTTTGGTGTTACGCTGTATCTAAAATTGTTGGAAAAAGTATATGTGAATAATCTCGGGATAGAAAGGTGAATAGTATAAAAAAAACGAGACCAATGGATGCGGGTGGTTAAAGAAGAAAAGACGTAAGTTGGAATTGCCATTGTGCAAAAAGTGCGTCAAAAAATTAGTATGGTCACTGAAGCTCTTGTGCAAACAATACATTTTTAATGAAAAAGTAATCAAAACTAACAACAAAGGGCTAGTAAATCAAGAGCATTTTTTAAGAGCTGATAATTCTGTTGAAATTAGGTGCAATTAATTCCAAGACTGCGCCCAACATGCACATTCTGTGACTTAAGATTGCTTGTTCAAATTGTGCGATAAAATGAGTTGCACAAACTGAACAACCTGCTTAAGGAGAGAGCGGCCAAACCGTCCTCTTTTCTTGATGGAGACTATGAGATTCAGAGAGGGTACAGGCGCCATCTGAAATTTGAGGTTTTTGCGAGTTTATCTAAAATGCGGATGCTATGGAAGCATTGGAACTTAGGATTTGATGGTGGCGGACAGAAGGTTTATTTCTTGAAACCGAAAATACCGCCCTTACTTTTCTTGGCAAAGGCGGGCCTGCATTTTGGAGGAGAAAAATTGCCGATTTTGTTGATTTCATCTTCCGGTGCAGGCTGCCGAACCGGGGCCTCGTCGAGGAACAGGTGATCGACGGACTCGCCTGTGGCGGCTGCCATATAGAAGTGGTAGAAGAGAACGGACTTCTTGAAATAGCTTTTTTTCTTCAGCCATTTCGGCCAGCCGTTTTGCTGTTTGTTATGGATAAGCAGAGAAAGATTGATCAGCAGGCTGACCATTTCCTGGCGCAGTGAACGGCGAAGGTTGAGGTCGATACCGATCGTTGAGTCGATTTCTTCACGAATCTGTTTTGCCAGTTGGTAGAGTGGGGCTCCTTTTCGAAACTGACTGATGAGCTGATAACGCGCCTCGACCCAGGGAATAAGAAAAAGTCCGATCAGGAAAAAATCAGGCTGACGATGAGTTTTCAACTGTTCAGCGATAAGGTGTTTATTCGGTCGATGGTGCGGCAGATACCACTTGAGCTAGTTCGACGGGGATTTTCTGAAGCAGCGGAATTGCCGCTCAATAGTTTTCGGTAAATCGGAAATAGTGAAAATAACAGTCCCGAATCCACAGCAAGCTCAAACCATGGCGCAACTGCACCGCTATAGAGATCCTTGAGAAATTCGTCCCGCAGTCTGGATGTCGGGCAAAGTGAGAGCTTATGGCTGTTGCCGCAGAGAGCTTTCCAGGTTTGTTCCTCTATGGTGAAATTAATTCTTGCGGCATGACGGATTGCACGCATCATTCGGACCGGATCACGACCTATCCGTTTTGCCGGCTCTCCGACAATCCGGATAATACCATGATCCAGATCCATGGCTACCGTTGACGTAGTCGATAATCGTATTGTTTTCGATCTCATAAAAAAGAGAATTGATAGTAAGGTCCCGGCGCCTTGCATCTTCGCTGAGGGTTCCGAAGGTGTTGTTGGGGGCAAGCACTGCTTCGGGACCGTCAAGGTCGTGCTCGCTGAGAGAGCGAAGCGTGCTTATTTCTATGGTTTTCCCACCTCTGAAAAAGATCTGCACCAGCCGAAATCTTCGTCCGATGGTATTGCTGTTGGGGAAGAGCTTGCGGAGTTGCCCCGGACGGGCATCGGTGCTGATGTCAAAATCTTTGGGTGTTTTACCGAGATATAAATCACGAACACCGCCGCCGACCAGATATCCGGCAAATCCGGCATCTTTTAATTTTCTGAGAATATACAGATGCATCCCGATCAATCATCTCGGCGGTGATTGGATGTTTTTCAGGAGGAATTATGCGGCACGGTGCAGGAAGCAGGTGAACCCTGAGAAACATCAATTTCTATAGGGGAACTCATGTTTGAGCTGGTAATTGTCAAATTGCCGGACTGAAATCCTCTCCCTTCCTTGTATACTGATTCCGCTTGTTCTTTGAATTGTCTGAAGATTTCGGCAACGGAGAGGATTTTGTCCATTTTGTAAGTGTTTTCGCCGGAGAAGATCAAGCCTTCGCGGACATTGCCAGCCTTGGCCATCATAAGGCGTTCATTGATGCAGTAGTGATGGTCGCACTTTTTCAGGCAGAGATGGGGGCATTTTTTGGTGCTCACATCTTCGCCCGCAGTTCATAGCCTGAACAAAAGGATTATTTATAGCACGGCCGGGCATACCGACCGGTGAAGAAGTGAGAACGATGTCCTCTTTTTTGGCATTGAGATATGCCTGTTTGAATTCGTTGGAGATATCACATTCCTCACTGAGTACGAATCGGGAGGCTATCTGAACGCCGTCGGCACCGTATTTGTCCATCATTTCAGCCATTTCGTAGCCGTTGGTTATACCACCGGCGGCAATGAGAGGGATATTTTTGACCACATCGCGGATAGGGGGGAAAATTTCGCGCAAAGGTTTGTCGGTGCCAAGATGGCCTCCGGCCTCTTTGGCCTCAACAATGACCGCAGCAGCGCCGAGTTTTTCGGAGAGTTTGGCAAGGGCAGGAGAACTGACGATCATGACGATCGGAGTATTGTGTTCCCGGCCTATTTTAAATATGTCCCGGGAAAAGCCGGCTCCGGTGATTATCATATCAATACCGGCATCGATGGAACTCATGACCAGATCATAGAAATCCTTCATGGCATACATGATATTAACGGCTACTATTCCGTCTGTTGCCGCTTTAGCTTTTATAATATCATCGTCGAAGTTCTTCGGTCGGTAAGCCGGAACCGCCGATAACTCCGATTCCGCCGCAATTGGCCACAGGAACAGCAAGTGCTGAAGTGGATACCCGAATGGACATTCCACCCTGAATCAATGGAAATGAAGCTTTAAGACCAGCAATGTTGAGTGATGGAAGCTGCATGCAGAAAGAACTCCTTTAAGTGCCTTACGCCTAAAAAAATCTGTCTTTAAAAAACAAGAAACACAGAATGTTTTTTAACATTAATAACTTGAATATACCGCCGAGGCATTTTTGCCTTCTTAAGGGATATACAAAAAAAAGAAACCTACACCCGGGTGCTGAAATACGATAATATGAGAAATCAGATAATGCACTTCTTGCCTGGTTTTGTCAAGAGTAGTATGAGATCAATGATTGGTCAATGTATGTCCCGAAATGGTAAAAGCACTACTTTGACAGAAAAAATGAGTAGGTTGAAAACGGAGAGGCAGGGGCGAAACTTGACAAAACCACAAAATTGCGGTTAAATTCGCAGTTTTTGGTTTGTACTGCACTGTATCTTAATAAAATTTCTACTTTTCAATTGGAGTCTGTTTTGAAGATCAAGGCCCTGAAAGGCTTTAAAGATATCGTACCCGGAGAGGTTGAACTCTGGCAGTATCTTGAAAAAGCAGCACGAGAGATATTCTCCCGATTTCATTTTAATGAGATTCGCCTGCCCATCCTGGAAGAAACTGAACTTTTCGCCAGATCCATCGGGGAAGCAACAGACATTGTCGAAAAAGAAATGTATACCTTTATCGACAAGAAAATAACAATGCGGCCGGAGGCAACTGCTTCCCTGCTGCGCGCCTATATAGAACATGGCCTTTATGTGCAGAAACCGGTACAAAGGCTGTTTACCATCGGCCCGATGTTCCGGCATGAGCGTCCACAGAAGGGACGGCTCAGACAGTTCCATCAGATGGACATCGAAGTTTTGGGCTCGGACAATCCGCTGGGTAGATACTGAGTTGATGGCCATGGGAGCGATGTTGTTTGAAGAGTTGGGGATTAAAGTGAGTCTGGAACTCAATTCCCTCGGATGTCCCGAATGTCGGCCTGATTATCGGGCTAAGTTGTTGTCATATATAGAAGATCGGCACGATTCTCTCTGCAATGACTGCAAAAGAAGAAGCACCACCAATCCGCTGCGGGTTCTCGACTGCAAAGTACCTTCCTGCCGGGAGCAGATCCTTGATGCACCATCCATTCTTGATCATCTCTGCGGTGAGTGTAAAGATCATTTTGATAAGGTTCTGGACGGGTTCAGCAGCTTGGAGTGGAATACCGGCTGAATAAATTTATGGTACGCGGACTGGACTATTACTGCCGCACGACCTTTGAATTTATTACCTCGGATCTTGGGGCCCAGGCCGCTGTGGCAGCAGGAGGAAGATACGATGGGCTTATCGAAAATCTCGGTGGGCCTAAAAATAGCCCCGGCATCGGTTTTGCCATGGGTATGGAACGACTGGTTCTTGTTGCTGCAGCAACAGGATAAATCCTGGTTAACGATGATAAAGTCGATCTTTTTATTGCCGGGATAGGCGATCAGGGGTTCACGGGCAGGATTTGGCTCTTGCCCACCAGATCCGGGCAGAGAAATATCTCTGTTGCCATGGATTATGAAGGACGCAGTCTGAAAAGCCAGATGAAACAGGCGAATAAGGCCGGAGCTCGGTTTGTCCTTATATTGGTGACGCCGAGATTTCTTCCGGCAAAGGGTCTTACGCAATATGGAGACTAAGGAAGAACAGCAGGATATTCCACTGTCAGCGCCTGCAGTTGCCGAATGTATCCCCGGGAAAAATAAATAGTAAACAAATAAGACTGTTCAAACTGGTGCAACGGTGCATTTTTTGTAACCGTTCACCGAGAATAGCAAATTGGTTCATGCGCATGACAGAAAAAAATTCAACAGATCAATAAATTATGGAATCAATGGGAAAGTTGTGCCGGACACATTCATGTAATGATCTCGGCAAAAAAAATGTAGGCGAGCAGGTAACGCTTATGGGCTGGGTTCTACGCAGGCGTGATCACGGCGGAGTCATTTTCATCGATCTGCGCGATCGCGGGGGAATTACCCAGGTGGTATTCAACCCTGAAATTAATCCCGAAGTACATGCCAAAGCGCATCAGATCCGCAGCGAATGGGTCCTCGCAATACGTGGACGGGTTGAAGTCAAGACCCGATGATATGGCCAATCCGAAATTGGCGACCGGCGAGATAGAGATCCTGGTCGATGAACTGCGCATTTTAAACAGCAGCGAAACACCGCCTTTTCCCCTTGATGAAGTGGTTGAAGTGTCCGACAACCTCGTCTGCAGTATCGGTATCTCGATCTGCGTCGGCCGGAGATGGCCGCCAACCTGATCATGCGGCATAAAGCCGTACAAATTATTCGAAATTATCTAAACGATCATGATTTTCTCGATATCGAGACGCCGATGCTGACCCGCTCCACTCCCGAAGGAGCGCGTGACTATCTGGTTCCCAGCCGCGTCAACGCGGCAAATTCTATGCCCTGCCCCAGTCCCCGCAGCTGTTTAAACAGCTGCTGATGATTGCCGGGATGGACAGATATTATCAGATTGTCAAATGTTTTCGTGATGAAGATCTACGCGCCGATCGGCAGCCTGAGTTTACCCAGATAGATATGGAGCTCAGTTTTGTCGATGAAGAGCAGATCATGGCGATCAATGAAGGAATGATCACTAAGTTATTCAAGGAAACTCTGGGCGTAGAGCTTACGCCTCCTTTTCCAAGACTGACCTTTGACGATGCGATGAACCGGTTTGGAACCGATCGGCCGGATGTTCGGTTTCGGCATGGAACTGATTGATCTCACCGAGATCGCCGCAAATTGTGGGTTTAAGGTATTCCGGGCCATTGCCGACAAAGGCGGGACGGTCCGGGCCATCAATGCCAAAGGCTGCGCCGATTTTACCCGGAAGGAGCTCGATATTCTGACTGAGTATGTCGCGCAGTTTGGTGCAAAAGGTCTGGCTTGGGTCAAGATGAAGGCCGATGGGGAATGGCAGTCGCCCATCGCCAAATTCTTTACAGATGAAGAACGGGCGACAATTGCTGCCGCAGTCGATGCGGTGGAAGGGGATCTGCTCTTTTTTGGAGCCGACAGCAAGAAAGTTGGTCCTTCAGGTGCTTTCCGAGTTGCGGGTGGAACTTGCCGAGGCGATTGGATCTTTTGAAAAAGGATGACTTTAATTTTGTCTGGGTCACCGATTTTCCCTCTTATGGAATATGACGAGAAGGAAAAACGCTATCAGGCCCTGCATCATCCCTTCACCGCGCCTAAGGAAGAGGATATCGGGAAACTGGACACCGATCCGGCAGGAGTTTACAGCCGGGCCTACGACCTGGTGCTGAATGGTACCGAAATCGGCGGCGGCTCCATCCGTATTCATCAAAAGAGTCTGCAGTCCAAGGTTCTTGAGGTGCTTGGCATCGGGGAGGAAGAAGCAAACGAGAAATTCGGCTTTCTGCTTCGTGCTCTTGAACTTGGCGCCCCCCGCATGGCGGTCTGGCCTTTGGGCTCGACCGGTTGTTGATGATCATTACCGGCAGCGATTCCATCCGCAACGTTATCGCCTTTCCGAAAACCCAGAAGGCTACCTGCCCGTTGACTGAAGCACCTGCCGCTGTTGCCAGAAAGCAGTTGACTGAGCTGCATATCAGACCAGACTGGAAAGAATAAAGTAGGAAAAACGCAGCGGCACCGCATCTGTGCACGATCAGGTCTATTCAGCATACCAAAAGAGTATAGCTGAACAACCTGCTTGCACACATATGCAGCACTGCTGCGTTTTTCCTTGGGTATCTGTGCACGAGCAGGTTGCTCAGCTGCAGCACTGCTGAGTTTTCTGGGCATTGCTCAACCCGGCAGTTTTTTTACAATTTCAGTTTTCTTCTTTTTTTCTTTCACTCGAAATGTGGTCATCAGGATTCCTGCGAAGATGAGGAGGATGGCCTGGATATGGTTCGGGGTCAGTTTCTCCCCCAGAAAAAGCACGGCCAGGATGGTGCTGAAGACCGGCATGAGATGAATAAACGGACCGGCTATGTTCGCGCCGAGCATGGTCACAGCGTGGTTCCAGAAGATGAAGGCGAGTACCGAGGCAAAGAGTGCCACATAGATAATGGTCACAATTGATCCTGTGGACACGATCATGGTTTTGCCGGTGTGTATTTCCAGAAGATAGAGCGGCAAAAGGATGATCAGTCCGGTTATTACTATGCCCATCTGGTACGCCAGGGGATGCAACCCTTGCGGATACTTTTTCAGGTTGGCGGAATAGAGTGCCCAGAAAATTGCGGCTATAAAGACCAGAATATCCCCTCTGTTAAAGTGAAACTGCAGCAAGGTGGAGAGTTCGCCCCGGGAGATGATCAGCAGCACCCCGCAAAGAGATATGCTCACCCCAACATACTGCCTGAGGCTGAGCCGGTCGTTATACATTGCCCAGGAAATCAAGACAATGATGACCGGAATACAGGAATTGACCAGGACTGCATTGATGGCGGTGGTGGTCTGCATGGCCATATAAATAAGGCTGTTGAAACCGGCTACCCCAACCGCTCCCTGAATAACTATAAATTTCCAGTGCTTAAAGGCAAGTTCGCGCTGGGCGAGGAAATGACGGAGGCTGAAACAGGAGAGTATCAGCAGCGCCACCACCCATCGCCAGAATGACAAAGAGATAGGCGGTATAGCCGCATGCATGCCACGGCTGATCACAAAATTTCCTGACCAGAAGAGGGCGGTGAGAACCAGCAGTAGGTAAGGCATAGGAGATAGGAGTCTCTTGGGCTAAGGAATAAGAAAAGGTGTCCCTTTGGAAGGTTGTCCGAGAATAGCCATTTTGGAGAGTCTTCCTGTTATTCTTCCATCGGCTTGTTGTCCGGTGGTGAAATGTCATAACGTCTTTTTAGGACGATTTCGACATCGGGCAGATACTCCTTGAAGACGACACCATATATCTCCCAGATGGTAATGAAAAGAGCGGCGACAATCGGCCCGATTATGATGCCGAGCAGACCGAACATGGAGAGCCCGCCAAGGGTGCCGAAGAGGACAAACAGGTCGTGCATTTCCGTATCTTTGCCGACCAGCCGCGGCCTGAGAATATTATCCAGATTGCCGGCAACCACGCCGCAGAGGATAATGAGAATGATCACTCCGGTAAAATGTCCGGACAGGGCGAGGATGATCAGGGCGGGAAACCAGATGATTGCAGTACCAAAAGCGGGAATGATCGACATCACCGCCATTAGGGAGCCCCAGAAGACCGGGCCTTCTATCCCGGCAATAGCAAAGGCGATGCCGCAAATAGTACCCTGCAGGATACCGATGATCAGGGAACCTTTAATTGTTGCCCTGGTAACCGAGGTGAACCGGTGGAGCAGCCGCTGTTCATTCAGGTCGTCCAGGGGCAGAAAGAACAATATCTTGCGCAGCAGGATGTCGCCCATTGTCAGGAAATAAAACATCACGTAAAGCATGATGACCGAGGAAAAAAGTGCGTCAATCGTTACTTTGGTAAAAGATGACAGGGAATCGATGAGGAAGGCGGAGACGATACCGACAAGCTCTCCGGCCTTCTGCACGATGACATTCCGGTAGGGGAGTATTTCCTGGTAATAGGGAACTTTCTCAAGATAGGTCGAGAGCGTGGTGGGTTCATGGATAAAGGTTTGTATCCATGGCGTAATGGATTGACCGATCTCGATAGCCTGGGTCACCACCAGGGTAATGAGAAAGATGAGCGGGATCAGGACCAGCAGGATGATGCCCGAAAGAGTAAGTACCGAGGCAAGTATCTCTCTGCCGCCTAACTTTTTAGTCAGCAGGTTATGCATGGGCATGACCATGGCCGAAAAGAGCCCGGCCATGAAAATAGCCATCAGAAACTGATGGATCATGGAGAGAAAGACGGCGGAAATCAGGATGACCAGACAGAGAAGTGTGGCTCTATTGACAAGTTCGGGTTTCATTTTTCAGGAGGAAATGGTCGTTTCATTACAATTACTTCATGAGATAAAAACCGATTGCTTTATCATTTTTGTCATACTCATCGGTTTCGGTGAATTCACCGGCCACCACATTGCCATCGATGTTTCTGATTACTATCAACTTATTAATAATATTGCTCTTTGTGTCATCCAGGGTGAATTCGGCGAGGAGTTTTTGACCGATTCGAAAGCCGTGGGTTTTCAGTACCTTTGTCCGTAAACCGGTGCGGGAGAGATCGAGTACCCTGATTGGATATTTTTGTTTGCTCTCTCCGAAAAATGATCCTGATAAATCCACCTTTTTTCTGAAGAATTTCCTTCTTTCGATGGTAATGATATTGGTAGTGTCATCGGCATTGCAGTTAGGGCAGTCACTTTCCGTACAGTCACGGCAGTCTTTATGGCCGCAATCGCAGAATTTACACTTGAAGTGGAAAGTGAGCCTTATCAACCCCTTTTTTTTCAGAAAGGGTGTCGCATCGATATCCCTGGTCTTTTTGCATTGAGGGCAACTGACCTTTATCCTGTTGTTATCGTCAAGATAGAGCTTTTGTACAATCGTCAAATTTTACCTCTCGGTTCTGTGGAAAAAGAGATGGACTCTTGCATCTCTTCGAAAGTTTCAACGAAAACTTTCTCGGGGAACGGCTCGGATAGCACGATAAGATGCAACTCGCGGGGCCCGTGTGCTCCATGAACCATATGCGCCTCAATGTCGGCAGTTTTAGAGGGACCGGAGATGAAGACAAAGCTGTCCAGGCGGGATTTTTCCCGCAGAAGGGCGTAGGCTTCGGCTCAGGTCGGCGACCAGGTTTTCCCTTTTTAGGATGGCAATGTGGAGAGAAGGAAGCAGCGAGGTGGAACGCGGACGTCCAGGTTCCGTCAGCTGGATTAAAGTGGCCGAATCGGCGACTCCGATGTCCGGCGCTGTTATCCCGATAAAAGAGGCAATGGTCTTGTCTTTTATATGCTGGTCCTGGCTGAAAGTGGTATGCAGGGTGACGGCTTCCCGGGTAAAGCGATTCCAGAGCTGTAATGCGGCGATATCCGGATGATCGTGCATAACCACATGTTTTGTGTGGCTGAACTCAGGATCTTTTGAGCGGATCAGCTCAATGACTATCGCCGCAGCTTTTTGAAACGATTCCACCATATGGGTGTAGATGTTTAAACTGTTGCCATTTATTCGGAATATTTTCACCAGCTCATCTTGTTCCATCACGGTTCTGCTGCGAATTTTCTTCAGAATTCCGGCAGCATCCGGGGAAGAAAACAACTGGGGAAACATCTTTTTAGAACGTTCGATGCCGGGCGCCTCGTTGAGGGCGGTACGGATGGTTGTCAGAAAAGCAGTCTGATTATCCATTATTCTTCCTCCTCGATCACCGCGGGCTGTGCAGTCCGGTTTTTACCGTATTTTTCCACCCAGAGATCAGTGAAGGTCTTTTTGGCAAGCGGCGGCAGATCGCGTCCATCGGTCCAGCCGGAACCCACTCCCGCCATCCTGGTGATCATCTTATTTTTTTTGACTATTTTGACAAAAGGGCGCTGGAGAATTCGGCTGATCTTGAGAAAAATACGGTAGAGAGAGCTTCTGGTGACCAGCAGCCGCCACAGATTGAAGGCATAGGCTTCGGCGGGATTATGTTGCCTGGTATTCCATCTGTCACTGCCATAGGCCAGTTTATGCCGAAGTGCGGCGAGCATCCGTGGCAGATCGATTTGTACGGGGCAGATATCCTTGCAGGCGCCGCACAGGGTCTCCCCTTTGCAGAGGTCGGCATGTTTGTTGATCCCATCGAGCAGGGGCGTGACCACTGCGCCGATCGGACCGCAATAGGGGGAATTGTAAGCATGACCGCCGATTTTTCCGTAAACCGGACATATATTCAGGCATGCGCCGCAGCGGATGCAGGCCAGGACCTCGCGGAACTCAGGGTCGGCCAGAATTTTCGAACGGCCGTTGTCGATAATGACCAGATGAAATTCTTTTGGACCGTCGGGATCATTCTCCCTGCTCGGGCCGCCAAGAAAACTGACGTAGGTGGACAACTTCTGCAGCGCCGCCCCCCGGGTGAGCAGCTGGACAGTTTCCCGGTGCTCCTCAAGGGTTGCCACAATACGTTCCATGCCCATTAGGGCTACATGAACCTTCGGCATGGAGGTGGCCATCCGGATATTGCCTTCGTTGGAGACCAGGCTGATATGGCCGGTTTCGGCACAGGCAAGATTGCAGCCTGTCAGGCCCATGTCGGCATTGAGCAGTTTTTCACGCAGTGCCTTACGTGCCGCCAGGGTAAGCGCCGGCGGATCATCGGTGTAGTCGATCCCCAGTTTTTCAGCGAAAAGCTCGCCGATCTGCTTGCGGTTCATATGGATGCACGGCGCGATGATATGAGAAGGTGTTTCGCCTGCCAGCTGAACGATATATTCTCCCAGGTCGGTTTCGACCACCTCAATCCCCGCCTCTTCCAGAGCCGGTCGATCCCTATTTCCATGGAGATCATCGACTTGCCTTTGACGACCCGTTTTACTTCGTTTTTTCCGGCCACTTCCAGGGTATAGTCGATGGCATCCTGAGCAGTTTCGGCAAAATAGATGTTACCTCCCCGGGCTCTGACATTTTGTGCCAGTTCGGCCAGGACGATGTCCAGATGTTCAAAATTTTTCATGCGGGATTTCTTTACCCGCTTGCGCATATCCTTGTCATCCATGGCGGCCCACAGAGCCATTGCACCCTTACCGAACCGATCCTGAAGACCGTGCAGACTTGCTTGCAGTCCTGGAGAATCGATGCCCTTCTTAGCATCTTCCCGGTATTGTGAGCTCATACCTTACCTCCATCCTTGCCGGCGAGAATTTCGGCTATATGCAGCACCCGGACATTTTCCCCGCGTCTGGAAATACGGCCGAGAATGTTCATCAGGCAGCTTATATCGCAGCCGGTTACGGCGTCCGCTTTGGTGGCCAGGATATTGTCGATTTTTTCATCCGCCATGGCGACGCTTATCTCGGGGTAATTGACACTGAAGGTTCCCCCAAAACCGCAGCAGGTATCGCTGTCCTGCATCTCGATCAGTTCCAGCCCCTGGACATTTTTAAGCAGGGTCCGGGGCTGATCGACGATGCCTAAGCCACGGCACAGGTGACAGGAATCATGATAAGTTACTGTACCTGGAAATTCCGCTCCGACGTCGCGTACACCAAGTTCGTCTACCAGATACTGCGTGAACTCAAAAGTTTTTGCGCCGATCGCCATTGCTCTGCTCTGCATTGCGGAATCGTCTGCAAAAAGCTCCGGATAGTGATGACGCACCATATAAACACAGGAGCCGGACGGACAGACGATGACTTCCGCTTGTTCAAAAAGTTCGATGAAATGTTTTGCAGCCGCGGCAGCATCCCGCTGATATCCGCTGTTGAATGCAGGTTGGCCGCAACAGGTCTGGCCCAATGGATAATCATAAGGAATTCCGAGGCGATCGAAAACCGCGATCATCGCTTCGCCGGTTTCTGGAAACATGCTATCAACAAGACATTGGATAAAGAGTGAAACTGTTTTTCCAGACATTGTTGCGTCCTTAAATTGACAGGAAAATTATGGAGTACCGATGTTTTTTGCTTGCAACATGGTCAGCTGTCATGAAAATACCCGTTTCGTCCGGATATAGCAAGATCAGCTGATTGGGATAAAAAATCAAAGAGGGCAACTCCGAAAGGATGTATCGGAACGGCCTTGGACAAACAGCAAAAAAATTCACCGAAGTTGAATACTCCGGAGAGGTTTTGTGAAGTTCTTCCAGCCGGAAAAAGAGCGGAGTGTATTTACCGCCGGGGATACTCTTTTTTCCACAGTTCTCTTTGCCTTCGGTTATAGTCGGTCAGGGCATGGTAAAAGGCGCCTACTGCAAGTTCGGCGCAATGGAAATGATCGGGGGGGAGTGTTTCCAGGTAGTCCGAGACGTTTTCCGGGGTAAGCTTCCAGCCGTCATTGAGGGTTCGTCCCTCCATCAGGAACGATACCGTATTGCCGCAGGCAACGGTATTGGCGCAGCCTTCGACCCGAAAGGTGATCATTCGGATCTGTCCTGCCTGTATGGACAGGAAAAATTCAATAGTGTCGCCGCAGTCGCCAATCCTTTTGCCGTAACCGTCGGGTTTTTCCAGCTCTCCATATCGCTCCACCCTGGAAACCATTTCCTGAAAATTCCTTGAGTGGTCCTGAAATGAGTTGTGAGTCATCGTATTCACGTTCTATCAGCGCAAGCCTTTGCTTCTGAAAAATTCTTTATATTTCATGTCTTCCGTGAGGATATGTCCGACCAGCCAGGTGCCGAGATAATCCAAAAGGGCGACTGAGAGTATATTCGGTCCTATGTCTGATGCCGAGTAAAAAGAAATGGTTTTTTCAATAAATGTCCGATGCTGTTCTTCCTGCCTGCTTTTCTGGTCATAGCCGTATTCAGCCATGAGATATTCTTCAGCCCGGAAATGGGCCTGGGCATAGTCGGTCATTTCCGTCAGAAGTTCGGCGATGGTTTTTGGGTCAGTCAGGGTATGCTGTTCCGCAATCAGCCTGTTTATCATACCGAGCAGCTTCTTGTGCTGCTCATCCATTTGTTTTACCCCAACGCTGAACTCATTTTTCCAATTGATAATTTCCATAAGTCTTCCTCGATATAAGTGGTTGTTTTTTCAGGATACTCTACGAGTGGCTGCAGAATACCACGCAGAGAATTCTTTACAAGAAATAATTGACCGGCAAAATGAGAAGGCAAATGGATGCCTGATTTCCGAACTAAAAGACGGAAATCAGGCGGAAACGAGAGACAGGTTATTCTCTAACGTTCGGACATCGGAATGAAATGTCGGGCTGTTTCGCCGGTATAAATCTGGCGTGGTCTTGATATTCTCAGTTTATGATCATGCATCTCCTTCCAGTTGGCTATCCAGCCCGGCATTCGTCCGATGGCAAACATGACGGTGTACATATTGAGTGGAATCCCAATGGCCCGAAGCAGAATACCGCTATAGAAGTCAACGTTGGGATAGAGCTTCCTGGAAATAAAAAAGTCATCGCTGAGAGTGGTTTCCTCAAGTTCCAGGGCGATATCGAGCAGACTATCCTGCATATTGAGTTCTTTCAGCACGTCATGAACACGTTTTTTGAGGATTATCGATCTTGGGTCGAAGTTTTTATATACCCTGTGGCCAAAGCCCATCAGTCGGAATGGATCGTTTTTGTCCTTGGCCTTTTCCAGGTAATAGCTTGGTGGACGTCCCGATTCCCTGATATCCTCGAGCATTTTGATCACAGCGGCATTGGCTCCACCGTGTAAGGGCCCCCAAAGGGCGCAGACGCCGGCGGCAACCGAGCTAAAAAGATTTGCGCGGGAACTGCCGACCACCCGAACGGTAGAGGTTGAACAGTTCTGCTCATGATCCGCATGCAGGATCATGAAAAGATTGAGAGCTTTGTCGATGGTTGGAGTGACTTTATATTCCTGGATATGGATCGGAAAACATCATATGCAGAAAATTACCGCAATAGGTCAGGTGGGGGTTGGGATGGTTGATCGGTCTGCCTGAGGCCATCCGGTAAGCAAAGGCGGCAATGGTTCGTACCTTGGAAAGCAGCAGGGATGCAGTTCGGTCGAATTCCGCCCCCGTGGTCGGCACTTCGAGAACTTCCGGATGGAAACAGGCAATAAGGTTCAACATGGCCGAAAGAATCGCCATGGGAGGAGCTGATTTTGGGAAGCCGGAAAAGTGGTGCTCAAGGTTGGTATGGATCGGGGCGTGCTCCTTGATTCTTTCAGAAAAGGATTGTAAAGCTGTTCCTTGTTTGGCAATTCTCCATAAAGAATAAGATATGCGGTTTCAATGAAGATGGCTTTTTCAGCCAGTTCTTCAATGGGATAGCCTCTGTATCTGAGGATACCGTTTGCACCATCCACATAGGTGATGGAAGAATAGCAGGAGCCGGTATTGCCGAATCCGGGGTCCATGGTTATGTAACCGGTTTGAGCACGAAGATTTTGCGTATCGATACATTTTTCATTTTCAGTTCCGGTGATAACATCAAATTCATAATTCTTTCCATCAATGCTCAGTGTTGCTTTATCGCTCATAGTTTTCTCCAGGGGCAAAATTATTAAACCGTTATAACCAGAGCCGGCTATAGCAAAGGTCATTGTTTAGCAAGCATTTCCGAGTAGATTGTTTGGCATGTTGAAAATAATAATAATCAGTTGCAAGAGTGGCAATATTCGTTGGAAGAATGGTCGCAATAATTATAAAATCCCTTCAAACACTAATTCTGATGAATACGAGAGCCTGAACCCTTTGGAAATGCTGTCCCCGGCATCGATTCACTCCTTTTTTCACCTGCTTGGCGGACAGGGACTGTACAGTTGCAAAGCTTGCTTTTTATTATTTTGCTCTTAGGAATATTTTGTTTGTCTTATTGAAGCCTTAGGTTTTGTTCTGGATAAAAAGGATACAGCAGGGGGTATTTTTTAATCAGCTCATCCGTTAACAAGTGTACCGGTAAGATGGTTAATGAATATCTATAATGACTAACTACTTAGTAATTATAGACAAAAAATGTGATATGCGGTGGAATGATGCATTGGTATTATTTTTGCTTTTTCTCCGTAAATCCTCCGAAACTTCTCCGTAAAACATTCGGGCGCCTCGATTTATGAAAAAATGTCTCATTTACGGGGGGGACTGGTCAGGTGGGGAAAAAGCAAGGAAATTACATTCTGATGGTTACACAGGAAGTGGTATCATGAGAATGTTCATCGATTGAGAACAATCGATTCGGATTCATATCATCACTAAGGACCTCACTTTGAGCAGATTTGGAGCAGAATTTTAATACCATGCTAAAGCTTTCCGCGACTCTCAATTTTTCAGTAATTTTGATACTATGTCTATGGCAAGGTCTCACCGGATGTGCTAAAGTTGGTCCCGATTATCAAAAACCCGCTGCAATGGCCCCCGATGCATGGCAAGCCCCGATGGATCGAGGATTGAATGCCGGCTCTTCTGATAAAGAAGTTCTTGCTAAGTGGTGGATGCTCCTCAAAGATCCTCTGCTGGATAGCTTTATTCAACAGGCGATAGCCGAAAATCTTGATCTCGAACAGGCGCGGGCCCGGCTTCTGGAAGCCCGGGCTAGACGGGATATCAGTTCTGCCGGGCTGTTTCCAACCCTGGATGCCAACGGTTCGGTGACAAAAAGCCGAACCAGCGGCAATCGCGGCAGCAGCACCAAATCAACAAACTATGCCACCGGCTTTGATGCCGGCTGGGAACTTGATCTCTTCGGCCGAACAAGACGTTCGGTGGAGGCAGCAGAGGCAGAGCTCGAAGCAAGCCGGGAAGATCTTCGCGATGTCCTGGTTTCCCTGCTCTCGGAAGTTGCGCTGAATTACATCGATGTACGCACCTATCAGACCCGTTTGCGGATTGCACAGGACAATCTGGCAGCCCAGCAGGAATCCTTCAACCTGATTGAAGCCAGGTACCGAAGTGGTCTTACCGATGAACTGGCCCTGCAGCAGGCAAGGTATCTGGTGGCAGGAACTCGCGCGCAGATTCCCACGTTACGGACCGGTGTTGCCAATGCGGAAAATTCGCTGACCGTCCTGTTGGGTCGGCCCCCGGGTTCTTTGTCCGGTGAGCTACGGAAAAGAGTGCTGCTTCCTGCTCTGCCTGCCTCGGTGGTCATTGGTATTCCGGCGGAGACCCTGCGGCGCAGGCCTGATATCCGCAGGGCCGAACGGTTGCTGGCGGCGCAAACGGCCCAGATCGGGGTGGCTACTGCCGAGCGCTATCCATCTTTCAGGTTCAATGGCTCCATTGGACTTGAGGCCCTTTCAGCCGGCAGTTTGTTTAAATCCGGCAGTGGCAACTATTCCTTTGGACCAAGCTTCAGCTGGACGATTTTCGATGCCGGGGCGATTGCGGCCAATATCCGGCTCCAGTCTTCTCTGCAGCAGGAGGCTCTGGCCAATTACAAGGCCACGGTTCTCTCAGCCCTGCAGGAGGTGGAAAATGCACTGGTCGCCTATGCCCAGGAACAGGAGCGGTATCAGGCGTTGCAGGATTCGGCCGATGCCGCCGAACAGGCTGCGTCTCTAGCCGAGATTCAGTATCAGGCGGGATTGACCAATTTTACCGAGGTCCTGGATGCCAGACGGTCGCTGCTTTCTTTCCAGGATGACCTGGCTCAGAGTGCGGCAACCATGACCGGCAATCTGATACGGCTCTATAAAGCTTTGGGTGGGGGATGGACTTCCTTTGTTCCGGAATAAGACACTTACTAAAATGGGTAAACGTTCATCAGCACCCCATATGCCCACGGTCTGCTTGTGTGCCTCAGGGCACTGCTAAATGTTTACAAGTTCAGGGTTATACGAGCATTTTGCTTTTCCCGGTGAACGGTTATTAAAATGGAAACAAAATCAATGACGATAAATGCTACACAGAAAAATCAGAACGGTAGCCTCGGCGACATTCTGAATGTGGAGAAAAGATCAGCTGCCAAAAAGCGCTTGAAACGGCTGCTGGGTTGGGTGATTTTTCTCCTGCTGCTGGTTGCGGTCGGATTGATAGTGGCAATGCGCGATAAGACCGGCACAATTCGCTATCGAACCCAGCAGGCGCACAAAGGCGATATTACGATCAAGGTCAGCGCCACCGGCAATCTCCAGCCCACCAACCAGGTTGTTATCGGTAGTGAACTTTCCGGTACCGTCAAGTCGGTCAAGGTCGATTATAATGATCAGGTTAAGGTCGGTCAGGTTTTAGCCCTGCTGGATACTTCAAAACTGTCCGCGCAGGTTCTCCAGTCCCGGGCCTCCCTTGATTCGGCTCGGGCCAAAGTACTGCAGGCTCAGGCAACCATTAAGGAGACCAGCGCGGCTCTTGATCGTCTGCACGAGGTCGGCAGACTTAGCAATAACAGGGCCCTGTCGAAGAGCGATCTCGATACCGCCCAGGCCGCCCTGGATCGAGCCAAGGCGGACTATGCAGGCGCAGTGGCTGAAGTCTCCCAGGCTGAGGCCACCCTTAAACTGAATATGACGGATCTGGATAAAACGGAAATACGCTCTCCGATCAACGGCATCGTTCTGACCCGTTCGGTTGAACCCGGACAAACGGTGGCAGCCTCGCTCCAGGCGCCGGAGCTGTTTTCCCTGGCTGAAAATTTGGCCCAGATGGATCTGCACGTCGATGTTGATGAGGCCGATGTCGGAAAAGTCGAGGTGGGCCAACCGGCTACTTTCACCGTCGATGCCTATCCGGATCGCAGTTATCCCGCGCAATTGACCCAGATCCGTTACGGGGCGACAACCACCAGCGGCGTGGTGACCTATGAGACCATTCTGAAGGTGGATAATTCGGATTTATCCCTGCGTCCCGGCATGACCGCCACCGCCGATATCACGGTTAAAAAGGAAGTAGACACGTTGCTTGTTCCCAATGCGGCGCTACGTTTTACGCCGAATACAGAGGAGGAGACAACGGTTAGCGGAGGCGGCAGCCTGCTCAGTAAGCTTATGCCCCGGCATCCCCGGCGAGCCGGTGGAAAACGCAAAGAAATCATCGGAGAGCCGAACAAGACGCAACAGGTCTGGACCCTTGTGGACAACCAGCCTGTGGCGATCCCGGTTACCATCGGCCTCACCGATGGTTTTTCGACCCAGGTTGTCAAGGGGGATGTCCAGCCGGGCATGAACCTGATTATTGATGCCGTAAGCAGTAAAAAATGATGGCGTCGTAAAAAATCTTCACCTTCTTCGTTGCAGCAAATTTTCTATCATTTCGAAGTACCTCTTGTACGTCGAAATGATAGAAAATTTGCGCGCCTCGAATCTGAAGTTTTTTACTTAGCCATCGGTGATTTTAGTACCTTTCAGATTGTTTTCTTGTTCTTTGCAAGAAAACAATCTGTTTAAAGGTACTTATCCCCGTGTCTTGCGGGGGTTGGGTTTATACGAGATAATTAAAAATGAAAATTCAAACGGTAACTGATTAGTCGGCGCTCCCCTGATCGAGCTCCAGGGCGTGACCAAGGTGTACGGTACCGGCAGCGCTGCAATGCAGGCTTTTCGGGGGATCGATCTTTCCATTTGGGCCGGTGAGTTTGTGGCGGTCATGGGGCCGAGCGGCTCCGGAAAGTCAACCTGTATGAATATCCTCGGCTGCCTCGATACTCCTTCCTCCGGCACTTTCCTGTTCGAGGGGATTGACTGTCGGCGGGCTTATCTCGCGACCAGCTGACGCTTGATGCGCAGACATTGTCTGGGCTTTATCTTCCAGGGCTTTAACCTGCTCAACCGCACCTCGGCGCTGGAAAATGTCGAACTGCCGCTGATCTATCGAGGAGTTCCCGCACCGGAGCGGCACCGCCGGGCCCGGGAAGCCCTTGCCATTGTCGGACTTAACGGCTGGGAGAGCCACACCCCGGGGGAACTATCGGGAGGCCAGCAACAGCGCGTAGCCATCGCCCGCGCAATCGTCACCGAACCCAAAGTGCTGCTCGCGGACGAACCGACCGGCAATCTCGATTCGGCCCGGAGCCGCGAGGTCATGGAACTGCTGACCTCGTTCAATCGGGAGCGCGGATCTGACTATTATCATGGTCACCCATGAACCGGATATGGCCGCGTATGCCGGTCGCCGGATCCATTTTATCGACGGGTTGATTGACACTACCTCAACATACCGGGAGGGATGCCTGATGTTTTGGGAAACCGTCATCCTGGCCTTCCGGGAGATACGCCGCAATGTCCTGCGTTCATCGCTTACCATTCTGGGCATCGTCATCGGCGTCGCCGCGGTTATTACCCTGGTGACCCTCGGCAGCGGCGCCACCGCCCAGGTTGCCGCGGAGATCTCCAGCCTTGGCAGTAATCTTCTGCTGATCCGGGCGGGGCAGGGATTTCGAGGCCCCGGTGGAGCCAGCGCAGCAGCCAAACCCTTTAAACAGGATGATGTCAAGGCAATCGCCCAGCAGATCAGCGGAATAGCGGCGGTCGCCCCGAATAGCTCCCGCTCCGCCCAGGTCATCGCCGGCAATACCAACTGGTCAACTACCGTCACCGGCAGTACCAACGATTATCTCTTCGTCCGGGCCTGGACACTGCTCGCCGGTCGCTCGTTTACCGACAGTGAGCAGAGAGGCCGGCAAGGCGGTATGTATTCTGGGCGCTACAGTGAAAAATGAACTGTTCGGCAACAGGGATCCACTGGGAGGATCGGTCCGGTTCAACGGCATTACCTGCCAGATTATTGGTGTTTTCGAAGCCAAGGGACAATCCGCGGCGGCAATGATCAAGACGATTTTATCCTTATCCCGCTGCATACTTTGCAGCGGAGGATAGCCGGCAATACCGATATCAGCGCTATCTACGTTTCAGCTCTGGACGGCGTCTCCACTACTAAGATCAAGGAAGATATCGAACGGCTGCTGCGCGAACGGCGGCATATCAGCAACGGTGAGGAAGATGATTTCTTTGTTCGCGACATGCAGGAGATCATGAGCACCCTGACCGGCACGACCCGGATACTCACCACCCTGCTTGGTGCGGTGGCGGCAGTCAGTCTGCTGGTCGGCGGGATAGGTATCATGAATATCATGCTGGTCTCGGTCACGGAAAGGACCCGCGAGATCGGCATCCGCCTGGCCATCGGGGCCATGGAACAGGATGTGCTGCTGCAGTTTCTGGTGGAAGCGGTGGTGCTGTCGTCTTTTGGCGGCTTGTTCGGCATCGCCTTTGGTCTCAGCGCTGCCGCCCTTGGTGCTCAGGCAATGAATATGCCGTTTATCTTCAGTCCCGGCATTGTTGCCGTGGCCTTTTTATTTTCCGGCGGAGTCGGTATCATTTTCGGCTATTTTCCGGCTCGCAAAGCCGCCCGGCTGGATCCGATTGAGGCTTTGCGTCATGAGTGACGGTGCACCGTCAGGGGAAAGCGCTTGTTCTTTGTTTTCGATAGAGCTATATGTTTAAGGATGAGAAAGGTGCCGGAGTCGTTAATTCCACAAAGAAATTTTATAAGGGAATAGTATGACAAAGCAAAAAGTAAACTGGGACGACATTCCATCGCTTGAGGGGCTTGAAGTCGATTGGCAGTTTGAACCGGAGAATCCTCTCGGCAGAAGAGAGAAGCTAAGAATGGCCAGGAATGAACTCTATCCTCTTCTTGATGTAAAAAGTATACCGGTCAAGGTCGTCTCGAAAGATTTTGATGAGAAAGGCTATCTGGTCGATATTGCGCAAAGTGGTCTGGCCGCACTTCTGAAGACACAACTTGTCGAAAACCAGCAGGTAAAAATCGGGCTTTTCCTTGGCAAGCAGAAGATATTGTCGCGGGCGTTAATCAGAAATATTCGGGACGAAAAAAATGGGTATCGAACCGGTATGGAGTTCGTCGATTTAAATAAAGAATACGAATCCTTTATCGTGGGACTCATTTCCTCCAAGGTTTTTAAATCCATGGGATGAATCATAAGCAGGCTGCGCAGTCGCCTGTATACCGTCCGCGGTATGGATTAAGCAGGCTCTTTTTTTACCGCCTATGACGGATATCACTGAACATCTGCGCGGCATCGTTCAGCGCGTTACCTATCATAACCCCGAGAGCGGCTGGTCGGTTCTCAGGGTTTCCCCCTTTAACAGTCCCAGTACTCTTGAGACGGTGACCGTGCACCAAACCCAGGTCTTTGCCGGAGCCACCATTGAGTTTCATGGGGCCTGGACAGTGCATCCGCAGTTTGGTCGTCAGTTCAAGGCCACGAAGGCAATAGAGAAAAAACCGGCGACGACCGCGGCGCTGGAAAAATATCTCGGCTCCGGTCTGATCCAAGGCGTCGGACCGAAAACCGCCGGCAAGATTGTCCGTAACTTTCAGGAAAATACCCTGGATGTCTTCGAGCACGATATCGGCAGACTGCTGGAGGTTCCCGGCATAGCCAGGAAAAAACTCCGCATGATCGAGGAAGCTTGGCGGGAGCACCGGGTTGTACGAGAGGTGATGATGTTTCTGCAGGGACATGGCATCTCGACCCTGTTTGCAGTGCGGATCTATAAAAAATATGGCGATCAGGCAATCCGGATAGTCAGTGACGATCCATATCGGCTGGCGGGCGATTTTTACGGCATCGGCTTTTTCTCGGCAGATCGGGTCGCGCTCAGCCTGGGGCTGGCGGAAGACAGCGAGCAGCGGCTGAGTGCCGCTGTAAAACACATTCTTGCCGCCGGTCGTGAGCAGGGACACTGTTATTTGCTCTCGACCCAGATCACCGCCGAAACCGGCAGTCTGCTTGGGTTCGATACAAAGAGCCGTCTTGCTGACATCTTGCATAAAATGGAAGCGGAAAATCAGTTGAAAGTGCGCCTGCTGCCTCTGCCCGATGGAACCGGGCAGATCTGTTACTACTCGAAATCGCTCTATTATGAAGAGGTGTATGCGGCGGTAAAAATACGAAGCATGGTGCATCCTCTGCAAATTGATGGAAAAGCCGCAGGCAAGTGGGTCAATCAGCATTGTAAAAAGCAAGGGATTCTGCTCAGCGAAGAGCAGGCCGCTGCCGTGCAGGCAGTCGTTGCCAATCAGTTTTCGGTGCTGACCGGTGGGCCGGGCTGTGGCAAGACCACCACCACTTTGGTCATCGTCAGATTGCTTGAGCATCTTGGCAAACGGGTTCTGCTTGCCGCGCCTACCGGACGAGCCGCCCAGCGCATGGCCGAGGTTATCGGCCGAGAGGCTAAAACCCTGCACCGCTTGCTGGAGTGGCAGAACGGCATGTTCAAGAAAAATGAGGACCAGCCTTTACAGACGGATTTTCTTATTGTCGATGAATGTTCCATGCTCGATATTTCCCTGACAGCCTCGCTCTTGAAAGCGGTTCCCTCCGGCTGTCAGGTGCTGTTTATCGGGGATGCCGATCAGTTGCCGTCGGTGGGAGCTGGGAATGTGTTAAGAGATATCATCGATTCAGGGTCGGTCGCCTCGTTTCGGCTCACCAGGATTTTTCGTCAGGCGCGTGAGTCCAGGATTATCGAATATGCCCATCAGATCAATAAAGGGATAACACCACCTATCGATTCCCCTTTCAAAAAACCGCAACTCTGGCAGGAAAAGACAGATTGCCTTTTTATTGACTCGGATGAGGCGACAAAAGAGCAATTGAGTTTTGTAGCACGGGTCAAGCGACATTACGATTTACAGCTGCCGCAGCTGGAAGGATTGACGACGGCTGAAAATCTCTATGAATTCAGAACCGGCGAGCAGATTCGCTCCTCCTATGAGGAAGATTTCGTCATCCCCAAGAAATTTCTTCACGTCGATTTGGCAAAGGTGCACCAGGCACAGAGCAGTATCGATGAATTGAAAGCGGTGCTTGCCAAAGTGCATCCCTGGTCTACCCTGCACTATGGCTTATCCGCCGTTGATGCGGTGGTTCGACTTTATCTGGAGTGGATCCCCAAATATCATGGACGAGATTGTGAGATCCAGATCCTCTCTCCGATGACCCGCGGCAGTTTGGGGACGGCCAATTTAAACCGGGTTATTCAGGAGGCGGCTAATCCTCCGGGCCGGGGAAAGGCCCAACTTCTGGTGGGCGAGAGAATCTTTCGTGACGGCGACCGGGTAATCCATCGAAGAAACAATTATGATCTGGGTGTCTTCAATGGAGATATTGGGACAATCCAGTCTATCGACAATATAGGCCTTAGTTGTGTGGTCGGATTTTTTCCCGATAAAAGAGAGGTCATCTATCAAAAAGATGATATCCTGGAGCTTGATCTGGCCTATGCGATCACCATCCACAAATCCCAGGGCAGTGAATTCGGCGCGGTAATCATGCCGGTACTGACCCAGCATTTTAAAATGCTCTTTCGTAATCTCATCTACACCGGTTTGACCCGGGCAAGAAAACTTGCCGTGGTTGTCGGCACGCGTAAAGCCTTGGCAATGGCCGTTCACCAGCAGGATACCTGCAAGCGCCAAACGGCGTTGCGGTGGTTGCTGGCAAAAGGACATTCTTGAGCAAACTCCTAAAATGAACCTTTTCCTCCGGTTGCAATGTCCTCAAGGTGTATTATAAAATATGCCAACCGGTATTCAGCTGATACCAGAAGAAAGTTTTCCGGAGGAGATGATGTACATCAGTATCGATTTTGACGGAACAATGGTTGATCATCGGTATCCCGACATTGGTGAGCCTGTTCCCAATGCGATTACCTGGCTGCAACGACTGCAGCGCCATGGAGCGAAGATCATTCTGTTTACTATGCGCTCCAACAGATCCGCCGATATGTGTCTTTTGAGGGATGCTGTGGAGTACATGGAGAAAAACGGGATTGAACTGTTCAGTGTCAACAGGAATCCCGATCAGGATGCCTGGACCAGCAGTCCCAAGGTTTACGCAGAAGTGTATGTCGACGATTCGGCTTTCGGCTGTCCGCTCATCCAGCCGAAAGGTTTTGCCAGACCTTGCGTGGACTGGAAAAAAGTAGGTCCGCAACTTGAACATATGCTGCTTTGCCGAAGGGTAGTCTGAAATAGAAAATTTTTCGCTCCTCGCACATGAAGCTTTTTACTTAGCCACCTGGAATTTTAGGTTTTTACGAGATTATCATCATTGACCATTGAGAATTAAATTACCTGATATGGATTCGACATTTTAATTAGTTGAAATATGTCTGCAACTGGACGACATAAAGATCAAGAACAGCAAAAAGCTCATCAGTTACAATGAAGTCTCCTGCCTTGATGGTTTGGGAAAGATCGGTGATGAGGGAGGCCAGTTTCTGGAAACCGAACATCCCGGCCACGCCCTTGAGAGCATGGGCCCTCACATAGATGCTTTCATAGTCCTCCTTTTGCAGGAGAGATTTCATCGAGGTCAGGTCACCGGAAATAGTCTGAAGTAGATCAGGAAGCATATCCCTGAACGATTCTGGGATCTTTTCCGGTGTCTCATTTTCCAGGCAATAGCCGATGGCCTTGTTGCCCATCTTTTCAGGCAGCGGCAGCGCTTTATCCCTCATTGTGAAGCGAAACAGCGTCTGTATCAGTTCCCTCTTGAAAAACGGTTTGGTCAGGACCCCGTCAAAGCCGGCTTGCAGGAATTTGTTCTTTTGTTCCTGAAAGGCATGGGCGGTAACAGCCAGGATGATCTGCGGAGTAATAGTTCCCAGCTTTTCCCTGTTGCGAATCTCCTGGGTGGCCGTAAGCCCATCCATCACCGGCATTCTTACATCCATCAGAATGAGGTCAAAGACATTGCTTGTTAAATACTCCAAGGCTTCTTCACCGTTTTCCGCAGCCTGGACGGACACCGGGTAATCTTTCAAATACATTTTGATCACTTCGACGTTTTCCCTGATGTCATCTACCGCTAGAATTTTCAGGCTGGGAAAATTGTCCGGCATAATTAACGAGGCATCGAGGCGAAGCCTTCCTCTCTCGGCAGGAGCTGCCGGTGGCAGGGGCAGATAACAGCTGAAAACCGATCCCTTGCCGAGTGCACTTCGTACCGTCAATAGCCCTCCCATTGCATTGGTGAGTTTCTGGCTGATTGCCAGTCCCAGCCCTGCACCGCCATGTTGCTGACTGAGTGAATCGTTCACTTGGGTAAAACGGTCAAAGATGATTTTCTGCTTATCTTCTGATATGCCTATGCCGGTGTCGAAGACCGAAAGGATGAGACCGTTTCTCATCGTATAGTTTTCTTTTATGACTAAACGAATAGAGCCTGATTGGGTGAATTTGACCGCGTTATTGATCAGGTTGAGCAGGATCTGGAAAATTTTCAGCGGATCCCCGATTCGTTCCATAACCAGAAGGGGGTCATGCTCGACCAGGAAGGTAAGCTTTTTTTGCAGACAGAGGGGCAGGGCGGATGCCTCGATCTGATGAATGATTTTATGCAGGCTGAAGGGCTCCGGTTCAACGGTAATCTTGCCGGCATCAATACGGGAAAACTCCAAGATATTATTGAGAATTTCCATGAGCTGCCTGCCCGTCACACGCAGACTGCTTAAGTATTGCATCTGAATTTTATCCAGCTCGGTTTCCGCCAGCAGGTTGGCCATGCCGAGAATAATATTCAGGGGCGTGCGGATCTCGTGGCTCATATTGGCCAGGAAATCGGATTTCGAAAGATTTTCCTGCTGAGAAAGTTCACGACATCGCAACAGCTTTTCGTTCATTTCCTTCAGCAGGCGCCTGTTGAGAGCATTATTTTCTTCCTGCTTGAGCCGCTCAGCTCGTAATTTACCTAATTCCTGCTGTAAGTGGAGGCACTCTTCTTCCAGACTAGTTATCTTTTTTTGTAGATATGACTCGCGGTCGTTTGTCATATGTTCACCGAACCAGGGCTGCGATCCCAGAAGAAATTTTCCTGTCTTTTTGATGTATCCGATCCGGGGTTTTTCAGGTAAAGTCACCCGGCTGCCGTTTTGATGCTGGAAGGTAATATAACGTAATATGACCAAAACCTGCATATTTTCATTAAATTCATGGGGAAATTTCTGGTGAATAATGCTAGTCTTTGCCCCGTGTGTGCGCCTGGCGCGGCATATATGCCGGAGTACCGTATCAGTGTGAAGTGAAGATGGGATGGTCCGTAGTTTTCGTAACATAATAGATACAACGAGAACCTCGATGTTCCTCAAATGGATGTAACTACTAGAAAGGAAAAGATCATGGGTGTGGCGGTTACACAGCTCTATAGACAAATTGATAGCGATCGAGCCTATTGTTTTAATATTGAATCAACACGAAAATTAACAGATCGGGAGATGAATTGCTTGCGGCTCATTCTGGCGGACGGTTTTCGACTGGACAGCGTCAGCGAGACCCCGGTTCTCCAGGGAGAAAGAGTGGTGGAAGTCGGACCAAGACTAAACTTTGCCACCGCCTGGTCGTCGAATATGGTCTCCATCTGCCGGGCAACCGGCCTCGATATGATCAACCGGGTAGAGCGATCCAGGCGATATCTCGTTCCGGAATCAACAGATATCCAGGAATTCATTGATCGCCACCATGATCGAATGACCGAGTGTCACTATTCCGCGCCGCTGTCAACTTTCGAGACGGGCGTCATTCCTGAAGCCGTATACGAGGTGGATCTCAAAACCAAAGGGCCCGATGGCTTGACCGAGCTGCCGGGGATTTCCATGGACGAATGGGACCGAAACCTCTACTACGACTACTTCGTCAGGAAGCAGCAGCGTAATCCGACCATCGTCGAGATCATGGATCTGAACAACGCTAATTCAGAACATTCCCGCCACGGTTTTTTTAAAGGCAAACAGGTCATTGACGGCGAGGAGATGGAGGGGACGCTTTTTGATCTGGTAACCGATACTCTTCGGGCAAATCCTAAGGGATCGATGATCGCTTTTAAAGATAACTCCAGCGCCATCAAAGGGTATCAAATCGATACCCTGATACCGAAAGAACCCGGCGAATCTTCTCCACTCGTGCCTGTCAAGGTGAGCTACCATCCGCTTCTCACAGCGGAAACCCATAATTTCCCCACCGGCGTGGCTCCCTTTCCCGGCGCGGAAACTGGCACCGGTGGCCGGATCCGGGACGTTCAGGGAACCGGCCGGGGAGGTTTCGTCATCGCCGGCACAGCCGGATATTGCGTCGGCAACCTGAATATTCAGGGGTATGACCTGCCCTGGGAGAAGAACTACCCCTGTCCCGACAATCTGGCTTCGGCGCTCGATATAGAGATCGAAGCAAGTAACGGCGCTTCCGACTACGGCAATAAATTCGGCGAGCCGCTTATTCAGGGTTTTACCAGATCCTTTGACATGCGCCTTGACAATGGTGAACGCTGGGGCTTTTTAAAGCCGATCATGTTCACCGCCGGTATCGGTCAGATCGATAGCCGGCATACTGAAAAAGCTCAAGCGGAAAAAGGGATGCTCATCGTCCAGGTGGGTGGACCGGCCTACCGGGTCGGCTTTGGCGGCGGCGCGGCCTCCAGCATGATGCAGGGCGAGAACGAGTCAAACCTCGATTTCAATGCGGTGCAACGCGGCGATGCGGAAATGGAACAGAAGATGAACCGGGTGATCCGCGCCTGCAACGAGATGGGCGATAAAAGCCTTATCGACGTGATCCACGATCAGGGCGCGGGAGGACCGGCCAATGTGTTGAAAGAGCTGGTGGAGAAGTCCGGCGGCCGGGTGGAGGTGCGAAATATCCGGGTCGGGCGATCCCACCATGTCGGTATTGGAAGTATATGTTGCCGAATACCAGGAGCGGTGCGGCTTTTTGATCCGATCGGAAAATATTGAAAAATTCAAGGCGATCTGTGTCAGGGAAAAGGTCGGTTGCGAAGTATTGGGTGAGGTGACCGGCGATCTGCGCTTTGTCCTTCATGATGCCGCCGACGACACCACTCCTGTAGATATCGATCTGCCGGTCCTGTTGGGTGAAATTCCGCAGAAAACCTTTACGGATACAAGAAAACCAATCGGCTCAAATCCTTTGCAATTCCCCGCCGACCTGACGGTTGCCGGGGCGCTTCATGATGTACTGCGGCTCGTTTCAGTCGGGTCCAAGAGGTTTCTAACCAATAAGGTTGACCGTGCGGTGACCGGGCTCATCGCCAGGCAGCAATGCTGCGGTCCCCTGCAGCTGACCGTCAGCAACGTGGCGGTAGTTGCCCAGAGCCATTTCGGTAGAACCGGTATCGCTTCGGCCATCGGCGAACAGTCCATCAAAATGCTGGTTGATCCGGCTGCCGGGGCCAGGATGGCGGTAGGTGAAGCCCTGACCAATCTGGTCTGGGTAAAAATCGAGGAGCTGGAACAAGTCAAATGTTCCGCCAACTGGATGTGGGCGCCAAAATTGCCGGGAGAAGGTGCAGCCATCCACGATGCCGCAAAGTCTATGCGCGATGTGATGGTCGAGGTAGGCTTGGCCGTGGATGGCGGCAAGGACAGTTTGTCCATGGCCACCATGGTTGGCAGCGAAACCGTTAAGTCACCGCGCGAACTGGTTATCTCCACCTATGCAGCGGTGCCGGATATAGGCAAGGTTATCACTCCGGATATCAAAAAAATCGGTTCGCCGTTACTCTATCTCGATCTCAGTTGCGGCCGAACCAGGATGGGCGGCAGCGCCCTGGCTCAGACCATGGGGCAATTAGGCGATGTCAGCCCCGATGCCGAAGATGGTCTGCTGTTAAAAAACAGTTTTCTGGCCGTCCAGCAATTAATAGCAGAGGATCTGATCTCAGCCGGCCATGACCGCAGTGACGGCGGCTTGATTACCACCCTTCTGGAAATGGCTTTCAGTGGGAACTGTGGGCTTGATGTGAGTCTGCAGGGCGAAAGCACTGTTTTTGAAACCCTGTTTGCCGAGGAGCTTGGCCTGGTCGTTGAATGCCGGCCGGACAAAATTTCCAGAGTGCAAGAAATTCTTGCGGAAACCGGAGTGCCCTTTGTTCAAATTGGTACCTCAACAAAAACAAAACAGATACAGCTCAGCTATAACGGCAGAAAGGTCCTGGATGAGCAGATGATCGTGCTGCGTGGCTGGTGGGAGGAAACCAGTTACCAGCTGGAACGATTGCAGATTAATCCGGCTTGCGCGGATGAAGAAAAAAATAATATCTATGATCGAAAAGGACCGGCCTACCATCTGAGTTTTACTCCGGAACCTCCATCTGCCGACCTACTCACCCGCACCGATAAGCCGAAGGTGGCGATCCTGCGCGACGAGGGATCGAATTCCGACCGGGAGATGAGTTCGGCCTTTTATCTGGCAGGATTCGAGCCCTGGGATATCTGCATGAGCGACCTGCTGGCCGGAACGGTAACGCTTGACGATTTTCGGGGGCTGGCGGCGGTCGGCGGTTTCTCCTATGCCGATGTTCCTGAATCGGCAAAAGGTTGGGCGGCAACCATCCTGTTCAACCCCAGATTGAAGAAAATGTTTGAAGATTTTTACCGGCGGCCCGATACCTTTACCCTCGGCATCTGCAATGGCTGTCAGCTGTTCGGCCTGTTGGGCTGGGTTCCTGAATTAGGCCTTCCCGCCGAACGCCAGCCTCATTTCGTCCGCAATGTCTCGGGAAGATTCGAATCCCGCTGGTCTACCGTCAGGGTGCAGCAAAGTAAAGCCATGATGCTTGCCGGTATGGAAGGGCTGATCTTCGGCATCCATGTCGATCATGGAGAAGGGCAGCTGGTTTTTCCGGATAGAATCATTCTAGATCAGGTTAAAGCGGGCGGGATGAATCCGCTTGTTTTCGTTGACGATGACGGCAACGCGACGGAGAAATATCCGTTTAATCCGAACGGCTCCATCGCCGGCATTGCCGGGCTCTGCTCGGCTGACGGCAGACACTTGGCTCTGATGCCTCATCCGGAGAGGGTTTTCCTCCCCTGGCAGGCCCATTATCTGCCGGAAGAGATGAAGGGGTTGCAGGCTTCGCCATGGATGCGGATGTTTCAGAATGCCTATGCATGGTGCCGGGCTGTAAAATAATTTTGCTGATGATGAATGCCATGGCAGGTCGATTCGCCTGCCATGGTTGTTCTCAGACCCTGTGTAGGCGGCGGATTAATTCCCGCAATCCGGCCAGGCGGTTGGCAAAATAGATTTTGATCTGCCTGGAATTACTCTCTTCCTTGGTGGGTGCGGACAGGCCGCTGTCGATAGATTCTTCGCCTTGTCCCCGCCGCATTTTTATCTCATTCACAAAGGTTTCAACCTTAACCGGAAGCGGTTGGATGGCACGGGCCGATTTGAACAGGGTCAGGGCCTGCTGGTCCAGCCCCCGGCGGGCCAGCGCTACGGCAATACCGATTCGTAAACGGGTAGAATGGGCCTCCGGCGGCTGATAGCAGGCGACGATGGCCTCGACCGCATCCCCAATGATCTCCGGCGCATAGGCAGCGACGATACTGTCCGTGAGCCCATCTATATAATCTGCGTGAGGCTGGTTCAGGTGTATAAGCTTACCGTACTCCTCGATGGCGGCCTCATGGAGTCCAATACTGCTCAAGGCCGAGGCACAGGTGCTGATATCGGAAGGGCTGGAGGCGTCGCCCCAGCCTTCGCGCAGGATATTCAACTCCCGTTCCGAAACAATGCCGGAAAGATTGATATCCAGTTCGGTCAAATCTTTTTCGAGCCGGTCGATCTTCTCCTGCAGGGATGCCGTTAGGCTGGGCCCCAGGACGCCGGATTCATCGAGTACTTGCCGGTAAAGCTGGTGAGCCTCTTCGAGAAGTCCGTGGGACCGGTAGAGTTCGGCCTCCCGACGAGTGAAAGCAATGGTTAACTTATTTGTCACAGTTGATAATCTCGTAAAAACCTAAAATTTCAGATGGCTAAGTAAAAAAATTCGTATGCTAGGCGCGCAAAATTTCTATCATTTCGGCGTACTAGAGTACGTCGTAATGATAGAAATTTTGCAGCAACGACGCAGATGAAGAGTTTTTACGACGCCATCACAGTTTATATACCTAATTTCGCGAGCGCAGTCGTCAGCGCCTCGCTGATTCGGTCTTCACAAAAATAAGTTTCATAGGTCTGCCTTGCCTGTCCGGCGGCTTCTGAAACCAGGTTGGGGGAGGCGATCATTTTTTTGACGGCACCGGCCAGTGCCGTTGGATCTCCGGCAGGAACAAAGGTAATGCCGCAATTAGGGTCATCTGTAATTTGTGATGGATAGGCGGAAGACTCGCGAGTTATGAGCGAACGGCCACAGGCGAGTGTCTGGTAGACCTTGTTGGGGATCACTCTTGCCGATTTCGGTGAGTTCCCGAAGATTCCCAACAGAATATCGGCTTGACCTATTCGCTCCGGCAATTTTCCATAGGGATGCCACTCTTCAAAACGTACATGTTTATGACCGGCGCTTTTCTCTTCACAGGTTTTTCGAAGAGGACCATTACCAAGCAGCGTCCAGCGGGCTTTCGGCACCTGAAGGGCGGCCTCCACTATAACTTCAGTGCCTTGCAGATTGATAAAACTGCCGTAAAAAAAAATCTCGGGTGGTGTTCCCAGAGTATGAACGGGTTGGGTAGTGAAGAGCGATTCTTCAGCACCCACAGGAATCACAACGGTCTTGTCCTGAGGAGCTGAGAGTGTTTCCATGAAAAATTCAGCGTGGGATTTGGTATCGGCAACCACGAGATCGGCAGATGAAAACATCGACTGTTCCCATTTCAAGAGCTTGAGCGCCTTGCGGTCTGTCTGCGAATATTTCTTACGTTCAAAGAGTGCCTTGTCCCAGGCACTGATCAGCGGATCGAAGATGAGGGGAAGCTGATGCTTGTCTGCATAACGGCGGGCGGAATGGAAATCTTTTTGACGAAAATTCGGCACCCAGATCGCATCCGGCACTTCTAGTTTTGTGAATAACGCCTCAAAGGTCCCCAGAGAGGAAACCCGGGGAAGAAAATCCTGTAAAATATAGCCGGATTTGCGAAGAAGGCTGCGTAGAATACGGTTTCTGGAATACTCAGGATCAAACCGGCCCCACCACAGAATATTTTTTGAACTGTTGGATGTGTTCATGTTTTTCGCCTTTCATTCCACATTGAAAGCAGGAGAGTATATTATATGATTATAGGATGATGGCTGAGATAACGGCGTTTACCTCTTATCCTGCACACTTTTCATCCTGGTCTTTTGTTTTTCCAGCATGATTTTCAGGATGGTTTGGTCGGCCTGGATCATACCATCGTGGCTGAGGGCGCCCATGTTCTGAATGGTTTTTTGAGTGGAATTGCCGATTATCCCATCGGTATCCTTAACGTTAACACCATGCAAGGAAAAAAGGGCAGCCTGAACGGCTGCTGCCGCAGCGGTATTGAGCTTAATAGCACATCCGGCTTTGGCGCCGTCGCAGATGACGCCGGCAAGATCCTCCAGGATATTTTTGATTGCTCCCTCCACATGGTGCACATCGCCTCCTACCAGAAAGGTGATGCCTGCCGTCGCCCCGGCTCCGGCGGCGACGGAACAACCGCAGACGGCGGACAGCCTTCCCGTGTGCGCCTTGACATATGCGGTGATGATATGACTGAGGCCGATGGCTCTTAGCAGGGTTTCCCGGTCATGATCGATGAAATCCTTGATAGCCCAGATAGGCAGGATGGCGGTAAGGCCGTGATTGCCGCTTCCGGCTGAACTCATGGCGGGAAGATTTGCACCACCCATCCGGGCATCGGCCGCCGCCGAAGTCAGCCTGCGCGCCGAAGTCGACATATCATTTACCATCAGTTTCTGTTTGATCAGTCTGTCAATGGCTTTGCCTATGCCGAGACCGCTGCCGTGCTTCAGGCCGTATTCAGCCAGGGCAAGGTTGTGGTTGACCCCTTCCTGCAGAAAGTTGAGGTCATCCTCATCCAGTTCCGCCGTAAGCTCCAGAATTTCCACTAGAGTCAGTTCCCGCAACCAGGTTTCCAATTCCGCCAGGGTATGCTTACCGCCTTTACCGAGAGCTTTGTCAAGAAGGGGAGATTCCGTGATTTCTCTTCCATTCAATTTCAGACTGATAATGTTGTTGTGCAGATCGATAATGAGCGATTCCGCAATATCGTCGCCGGCTACAAGCTTTGTTTGTACGTAAAGACCGACTTCTTTTCTCAGGTGGACGGTTACTTTATTTTGGTCGAGCAGAAATTGTGCTTTTTTTATGGTGGTATCATTCAGGCTTTCCAGTACCTCAAGGCCCCTTCCCGGATTGCCGCCATAGGCACCAAGAGCCGCCGCGGTATCCAAACCCTGCATGCCTTGAGTACCCGGAATGATTACTGCCAGCCCATTCTTATAAATATTGGGATCAATCCAGATTTCAATTGAATCGAATTCCTTTTCAGGTAGCAGAGTTGCTGCTGCCGCGGCTCCAAGAGCGATCGCGACCGGTTCCGTGCAACCAAGAGCGAGGATCACCTCCATTTCCAGGATGTCTTTGACAGAAAATTTCATAATGAACCCTCGGTCCGAAAATAATGATTATAATGCAAGATGGACTCGTAAAAACCCCGATCTACTTCGTTGTAGGTCTGAAACGTCAATTAGCTGTACCACATGTACTAGCTAATTGCCGTTTCAGACACTTCGCCTCGTATATCGAGCTTTTTCCAGAGTCCACCCCTACTGACAAAGTGACTTTTTACGAGATTATAATGCAAGGATAAATTCTATTTCAATTTTTGAACCCAGAGGCAACGCAGCAACCTGTACTGTGGATCTTGCGGGAGGTGTTTTTGGAAAAAAGGAACCGTAGGCGGTGTTGACATCCTGGAAATCGGCCAAATCGGTCAGGAAAATTGTCGTTTTAACTGCATTCTTCAAGTTAGTACCGGCTTCTTCGGCAATAGCCTGGGCGTTTTGCAGAATCCGGTGGGTTTTACCGGCTATATCTCCGTCAATCATCGTACCGCTTAGCGGATCTATTGGTAGCTGTCCGGAAATGAACAGCAGGTTGTCGGTCGCTATGGCTTGGGAATAGGGACCGATTGCGGCGGGTGCCTGTGGTGTGAAGATGGCTTTTCTGGTCATGTATATGCCTCTTTTTTAAAAATGAAGTTGATGTTGCGTATTTTTTAAAAATAATTGGAGAAGATACACGGAGTAATGCTCAGACGGGCTCCTTCTTCCATATTCCCTTTGATTGTAACAACGCTATTTTCTTCCAGCTGCCCTTTTCTGCCTTTCCTCTGCTTTTCCTGAATTCTGTCTGTCGCATTTTCATCAGGAGATCAGTGGTGGATACACCGCAGTTAATTATGTGAATATGCACTAATCAATAGTGGCAGCAAGCGAGGTCTGTGTCAATACATAAGTTGCTAGGGGACTGTCCGAGAATGCCCTTTTCTTCAGCTTATTGTTATTTTAGAAAAATAATGCTCTGAATATTAACTATATACCCGTGCCTACTTTTATGAAATGCTTCGAGCTGAGAAAAAATGCCTATTCTCCGACTAGCTTCCGGTTCGCTACGGAGCAAAAGAAAAGAGCAACAAAATTTCAATAAACGGAGTGATTATTTATTGCATATGAGAATTATTTACAACTATTCCTTGAAAATCACCATTGACGTGGCGATATTATAATCACACTTAATAAAACAATATATCTCAACCTGTCAGGAGGGAAACGATGACAGAGCAAAGAAAAAATTCACTGCATAACCACCTTACCTCGGTGAAAAAAGGTGAACGAGTTTTCGAAAATGCCTTCCAGGGAGTCTCCCGTATGATGCTGGAGGGGGATATCGATAAAGTGATGGTTAATGGAAAAAATACCTTTGACTTTAGAATATTTCGGGAAGGCAAAAAACATATAATCGGCATGTACGATGAAATAAATTCCTTTGTTTCGTTTGTCAAAGACGCTTCCCAGGGTGGTTCCTCCAAGGAGATGGCTTTTGTCCTGGTAGGTGAACCCGGCAACGGCAAAACCTTCCTCGTGGAGTATCTCTGTAAAATGTACAGGGACTTTCTGTCTGTTCCCAAAAACAGGAAGTATACCTTCCGCTTTGTAGGTATGGATAAGATTGGCTCCTACGGCAACATCTCCACCATTGAATCCCAGACCTATGAAGATCCGATGATTCTTGCCATGAACCTGCATGAATCCACTCAGGAAACAGAGAAATACCTGTCTAGGAGATACCGTGTGGACGACGATATGCTTGAGACCTGGTATGAAAATTATCGACCAATGGGAGCCTGCTCTTCCTACATTTGGAACGATATTCGCCGGTATACCAACGGTAATCTCGACGATATGCTGGAATTCATTGAGATTGTTCCTGTACCCTTGATTGAAAGTCTTGGCACGGTGACGGGTAAGTATCCGGCAAAAGATAAAATTACCTCTTCGGCGGTCGATCTTTTGGGGGAGGAATCGATTCAACGCCTGCTGCATATTACCGATACCAATAATCCGTACCGTTTTGATCTCAGAAGGGGTGCCCTGGCGCGGGTGGCTGGTGGCGGTATTCATTTCAGCGATGAGATTTACAAGAATAAAAAGGACCTTGTTCAGGTTTATCTGGGCATCATTCAGAATCGCTGCATTGAGATCGACGGCTACAAATGGCCGATAGATACTCTCATCATCGCAACCAGTAACAACTCGGAATTCAACCGCTTCCTGGCTGAAAAAGAGGAAGCGCCAATCGTCGACCGATGCAGGATCTGTTACGTTTCCCACAATACCAACTACAGTCTGCAAAAAGACCTGACGACATATGCTATAGGCAATGAATCAAAGACAACATTGACCGGGGATGCAATGCATCAGGATCCCAACCTTAACTATGCGGCATCGGTGGGCGTGGTGCTGACCAGGTTGCCGAGGTCGGAGAAGCTGACCCCCATCGAGACGATGAAACTCGCCGCCGGGGAGGTCGCCGGAGAGAAAAGTTTAAAGACACTCTCCGAAGTAATCGACAATCTCAGTCAGGAACATGATATTACCAAGCGGTTTGGACAGAAGGGCCTTGGCCAGAGAAACCTCGGCCGTTCGATCCAGCTGATGCTGGAAAGCTCCGAAACCAACGAAGGCAAGTGCATGTTTGCCTACGACGTGTTCCGTGCCATTGAACGAGCGATTCTTGACTATGTTTCCGAAGCGAAAGACCGGGCCAAGTTTCTCGATGACCTGAAGATTGCCAAGGGCTTGTACAGGGAACGGGTTATGACGGAGATGTTCAATGCCTACATGGATGAACCGCTGGCCATCCGCAAGGACGTGATGAACTATGTCAATATGATTATCGGTATCGACGCGGAGAACCTGGGCGCGGACAAAATGTGGAAATACAAGAATCCTCAGACCAATGAGCTGCAGGCCTTGAAGATCGATGAGCGGTACATCAATTCGGTCGAGGACGGACTCGGGCTGAAAACCAAGGAGCAGAAGGATTCCTTCAGGACGTCGATTCGTAAGATTTATGGTCAGAAGATATCCGTCCGGCCGGACTATGACTTCATGGATAACCTTGAGCTGGTAAAAGCCGTCACCGATGTGCGGCTGAAATCGGATATCGCCGGTTCCGGCAGCCTGATCGGGGCACTCGCCAATCGAACCAATGAAGAAAATCAGAAACTGTATGACCGGATGATCGAAACAATGCTCAAAAAGCTGGGGTATTGTACGACCTGTGCGCAGAAAACCATTGAGTATTTTTGTACTCAGGTAGATGAAAATTAATGCTGATATCGAGAACTAAGGTGAGGTATGACTCCGGCATCCCAAAAAAATAAAAAAGTGTATGGTAGGTCCGATGAAAGCTGAACTCCAGTCTCTCTATCATAGCCTGAAGGAAAAGGGGCTCACTCCTGAACAGGACAAAAAGATCCGCTATGAGTTGGATTTGATCGATCTTGACGGAGGGCATAGAAATCCTGCGAAGCCGCCGAATGTCCGGACCATTTACGGTTATTCGGATGCGGAGATGCTGCATGACGCTTCTCCGCCTAAATTGACGGCACTCACCACCGTCCAGTCTCTTGATTATCTGCTGGAAAAGGATAAGCAGCGGGAAAAAGACGGTTTCCCCAGGAAAATACGGGTCGGCAAGATGGTCAAGCCGAGCCGGAATGGGGATGATAAGGTGGTAATAGTCCCGACAACGGTGGAGGAAAAACTGCTCCATGATAAGATCCGGATCAATGAAGAAGGTGAAGGAGGCGAAGGCGATCAGGGTTCCGGCGAAGGTGGTGCCGGGGAAGGCGAGGAAGGAGAAGTCATCGGTGAGCAACCGGTCCGGCCGGAACAGGGCGGACAGGGTGGAGCCGGCCAGGGGGAAGGCGGTGCTCACGATGTGGAATCAAACGCCTATGACCTGGGACGTATTCTGACCGAACAGTTTGAGCTGCCGAACCTCAAGGACAAGGGAAAGAAAAAATCCCTTACCAAATATACCTATGACTTGACGGATAAAAACAGGGGGTTCGGCCAGATTCTGGATAAAAAATCGACCCTCAGAAGAATTATCCAGACCAATATTGCCCTTGGACGGGTAGAGGCGCAAGGGCAGATTGATAGCCGCAAGTTATTGATATCGCCAAGAGACCGGGTCTACCGAATCCTTTCCAAGGAAAAAGACTACGAATCCCAGGCAGTGGTTTTCTTCGTTCGCGATTATTCGGGATCAATGGGCGGCAAGCCCACGGAACTGGTGGTCAACCAACATGTCCTCATCTATTCCTGGCTCATCTACCAGTATAAAAATCAGGTGGAGACACGTTTCGTCCTGCATGATACCGAAGCAAAGGAGGTCAAGGATTTCCAGACCTACTATAATTCCACCGTGGCGGGCGGAACGCAGGTGGCCAGCGCCTATACACTGGTTAATAAGATTGTTGAGGAAGAGTCGCTTGAACGGGACAACAATATCTATGTTTTTCACGGAACCGATGGGGATGACTGGGATACCAAAGGGGATAAGGCCATTCCGGAGCTGGAAAAGATGCTGAACTACGCCAGCCGTGTGGGGATAACCATCGCCGAAAACGGCTATGGTATTTCCGGCCAGACCGAGGTGGAAAAATATATTCGTAAATCAGGCTTGCTCGAAGAGAGAAAAGATCTGCTGCGTATGGATGTAATTACGCAGGAGACAAATGAAACCCGATTGATCAAAGGCATCAGGGAGCTCATTTCCTGACCTGGTAAACGGAAGTGAAGGGTGAGGTCTATATAACGGACGATTTGGTGGTTTGGTTATACGGGCGGGTTTGGAACCCGCCCCTACAAACGCCCTGTCGCCGTAGGGGCGGGTTCCAAACCCGCCCGCGTTAAACCCACCCATTTAAAACCTGATTGTGAGGTGATATGGAACTGGTTAGCCAACATGCAAAAAAAATCATGGAAGGGTGCAAGGAACGGGCCCGTGATGCAGGCTTGCGCTTTCAGGATGAGAGTCTTGAATATATAGTCACCAATCGGGACTTCTTGCAGCTGTCACCGAAGAACATGATTCCTACCCTGTACGATTATTGGGTCCAGGATGTGGAAGTATTGAAAGAACAGGGGCAGTATGAGCTCTACCCCAATAACCCGTATGAAACGGTCATCAACACCCGTCCGCCCATCTCTTACTACAACGACAACAATCCGGACTGGTTGAATGTGATGATCTTCTATCACGTCATCGGCCACATCGATTTCTTCCAGAATAATCTCTATTTCCGGCATACCTGGGACTACGATTTTGCGGGGAAGGCACTTGCCGATAAACGATTACTCGTCAAGCTACGCTCGGAAAAAGGCAGGTGGGTCGATTATGTTATTGAATTTTCCCGGGCGATTGACAATCTGGTCGGCTATTTTGATTTACTCGCGTCTTTTACAACGGAGAAGAAAAAATTAACAAGGCTTGATTATTATTTCGATGTTTTCCTGCAAAAAAAAGAAGATAAGACCATCGCCGGCTATGTTGCCGAGATAGAGAGGTATAACAAATTAAAAAGGGAATTTCCAAAAGACGGGGAGTCGCGCTTTTTAGAGAGTGTCAAAATTAAACACGCCGAATTTGAATCGCTGTACCGTAAGGCTCTCAAAGCGAAGCCGAAGGGTAACAAACTGGACTTGCTGCAGTTTCTCATGGAAAATTCCGAGTTCCTCAATCGGGAAGAGAATAAATGGATGTTGATGGTCATAGAAGTTATTCGCAGCACATCGCTCTATTTTCAGCCGCAGATCAGAACGAAGATTCTCAATGAAGGTTGGGCCAGCTACTGGCATGAAAACCTCTTTTTAAATGATGATCGAATCAGCGGACATGAGGTGGATTTCGCCGTTATCAATGCCAAGGTGACGTCTATGCCGCGTGTTGGTTTGAATCCCTACGCCCTTGGAATGCGTCTGTTCTATTATCTGGAATCTCAAGCCGAAAACGGCAGGATCTCCTATGACTACCAGCGAATAGCCGATCGACAGAAACGCAAAAAATTTAATTCGACAACAGGCAAAGGACGGGAATTCATCTTTTCCGTTCGGGAGAACTTTTGTGATTCGATGTTTATTAATACTTTTATCGATCAGGATTTTATTGACCAGCATAAACTCTTTGTCGCCGGTAAACGGTTGAACAGGGAACGCATGACCTGGGAATATTATGTGAAATCTAAGAAGGCAAAACACTATAAGCAAATGATTGCCGACTCTCTCTACCATCCTCCGGCGATTAATATTGAAGTCGATGACGACAATTCACTGATCCTCAATCACCTGTTTGAAGGGAAACCTTTGTATCGTGATTATATCGAGGGAACGCTGCTCGGGGCTGAATTCCTATGGGGTTCAAAAGTGAGCCTGTATACAAATGAACCTGAACTGACGAAGAGGGAACATGGACAGGCGCCATCTCCCGGAGCGGAAGGTCCCGAGGGGGAAATTACCTGGAGACGGTGCCGGTACACCATGAAAGACAGAAAAATGTCACGGGTAGTGATTGATTAACAGATGGTGAACGTTTACGGCCTGGAGCTATACGAGCATTTTACTATTCTCGGTGAACGGTTAAAACAGATGGAAAGGTGAGTATATGCGTGATTTAACAAAAGCCCTGGGGAATCTTAACCAAAGCAAGGAGCAGTGGCGCCAGTCCCCGATACTCTCTTATACCGATTTCCTTCAGAAAGTGCTTAAAAATCCGGAGCGGATGATTCGCAATATTTACCAGGTTTACTCCGATATGATCGATACCCTGGTGGAGAAAGGTGTTGATGAATATGGTGATGACCCGGAATCAATCCAATTCCTGAAATATGACTGCCATAAACTTTTCGTCGAAGGCTCCGACAGGCCTTTTTTTGCCGATCGGCTCTTTGCCAATCGATTAATTCGCCATATTGACAGCTTCAAAGTAGGGGCAAAGCAGAACAAGATATATATCTTCGATGGTCCGCATGGCAGCGGCAAGTCTACCTTTTTAAACAATATGCTGCGATCATTCGAACAATATGCCAACTCACCCGAGGGTTCACGGTACGAGGTGGTCTGGCGGCTGAAACATGATCATTTGGTAGGCGGTGTGCACAGTTTCAATACCTTGACGGAAAAGCTGGCCTGGGTCCTGGAAAATGATGGTAAGAAGGATTTGGCGACGGAGATGAAGTGTGCCTGCCAGGAAAACACCGACTTGGGCGGTTTTTTCGAGGTCCCCTGTCCGAGTCATGACAATCCGCTCCTGCTCATTCCTAAAGAAGTCCGTCGTAAGTTCTTCGACGATCTCTTTGAAAATGATAAATTCAAATGGCAGCTTTTTACAGGCAAGAAATACGAGTGGGTTTTCCATGAAGAGCCATGCACCATATGCATTTCTCTGTATCAGGAGTTATTAAAAAAATATAACGATCCGCAGAAGGTTATGGAATGTATCTGCGCCAGGCCGTATATATTTAATCGGCGGCTGGGAGAGGGGGTTTCGGTGTTCAATCCCGGTGATAAACCTCTCCGGCAGACCATTATGAATAACGAAATTGTTCAAAAAAGCCTTGATGCCCTGCTCTCCGGAAGTAACCGTGTCAGTTATCTTTTTTCCCGCTATGCCAAAACAAATAACGGCATTTATGCCTTGATGGACATTAAGTCGAATAACACCGAAAGATTAATGGAGTTGCATAATATTATCAGTGATGGAGTGCATAAAGTGGAGGATATCGAAGAAAAGGTTAATTCCCTGCTGTATGCCCTGATGAATCCTGAAGATAAGAAATTACTCGACGACCTTCGTGCCTTCTCTGATCGTGTCGAGTATATCAATATTCCATATGTCCTTGATTTGCAGACGGAAGTCGATATATATCGGGAGAACTTCGGTAAACATATCGATGAGAGTTTTCTGCCGAGGGTTCTGCATAATTTTGCCCGGGTCATTATAGCCACCAGGTTGAGAACCAGGTCCCAGGCAATGGAGGAATGGATTGGTCAACCGGAGAAGTATGAGATGTACTGCGACACCAACCTTCAGTTGTTGAAAATGGAGATTTTTACGGGCCACATTCCCGAATGGCTGTCGGAAGAGGATGTTGCAAATTTCACAGCCAAGAGAAGGCTGAAAATCATTGCCGAATCGGAACAGGACGGCTGGAAGGGACTTTCCGGTCGGGATTCCATCAAATTATTTAATGAGTTCTATTCCACCTATGCCCGGTCCGATAAGCTTATCGACATGTCGATGCTCGGCAAGTTTTTCAGGAAATTCTGTAAAAACGACCGTGATATTCTGCCTATGGGCTTTCTTGATTCGCTATTGAAAATGTATAATTACACCGTCTTACAGGAAGTTAAGGAGTCGCTGTATTACTACAACGAGGAGCAGATCTCAAAAGATATAATCAATTATATTTTTGCTGTTAATTTTGAAATAGGCTCGGTGGAAGTCTGTGAATTTACAGGAGAACGACTTGATATTACTGAGGAATTTTTCAACCGGATGGAATCGCGGCTGCAGGTCGAGCCGGAGTACGCCGTGGCATTTAGAAACAGTGTACAGAAAACATATACCACCAGTGCTCTTCCTCAGGAGATGTTGCGGGACGGAATGCATATTACCGAAACATCATTGTATCAGCATCTGTATGAAAAATGCACACACAACCTGAAGGAAAAGGTGCTTGAGCCGTTCCTGAAGAACGAAAATTTCAGGCGGGCTATAAAGGATTATAATCAGGAAGATTTTAAAACGTACGATAAAAAGATACAGAGTGATGTGACCTTTATGATAGAGAATCTTCAGCAGAAATATCGTTATCCCCGGCAGGGGGCTAAGGAAATTTGCATTTATGTTGTCGATAATAATCTCGCACGTCAGTTTGCAGGATCAAAATAACAGGCTGGAGACTGATTTGTACGTATAACTAGATAGAAAGACAGATATTATTTTTCACTTACACCCTTATGAAATATTTATTCCCGAAGGCACGGCAAGGGTTATCGTCGGCACCCTGCCGCCACCCCGGTTTTCCCAAGGCAGGCTCAAAGAGAGAGATGTCGACTTTTGTTACGGAAGCTGTGATGGTATGCTCTGGCCGGTTCTGGATGAAATTTTTGCTCTAGAGCTGCACTATGATAATTCGAGGGAAGCAGTAAAAGAACGGCAGGAATTCCTTATCCGGGAAAAAATGGGCATCTGCGATATTGTGGAGTCATGCAGGCGGAGTAAAATAGATGCTTCGGACCTTGGCATGATGGATATCAGGCTGCGAAATATATTCCGGCAACTTGAACTGTATCCATCCATCGAAACGTTGATTTTTACGGGAGGCAACACCAAAAATGGACCGGAGTACCTGTTTCGCAGATTATTGAGAGCCTCTTACGGCTTGAATCTTCACTGTGTCTGTAGCGATGTACCTCGAAGACATCAGTTCATTCTAGAGGACAGAGTCTATACCACTATTTCGCTAACCTCGCCTTCCAATGCAGCCAACAGAGCCATCGGCAGCAGTGCCCTATATAAGAAATGTAAATCAGAAAATCCCTCCTATACCACTTTCGACTTTCGGGTTGACCAGTACCGCAAGGTATTCCTGCCATCCAGATTCAGCCTCATGCGATAGATGCTTCGGCTTCAATTATGTGTCTGATAACAATACCTTCGAAATCGTGATAGAGCCCAGGCCATAATTAATAGCCTCCACCTCAATGTTTTTGCTCTGAAGCCGGGACTGCCAGGATGAGGCGCTGTCACCCATGATATCTCTTCGATAGTGCATCCCCGCAACGAGAAAAAGCGGAATGATACACACCTCTGAGAATCCATGAGAGGCAATCTCGTCGACCAGATTGCTCGTGTCGGGATATTTTTCTACAACCCCGACAAAAATTCTCTCTCCGTATTTCTTCCGCAGGATTTTTTCCAAACAATAATAGGCTGTCCAGACCGGATGATCGGTGCCATGTCCGAGGACCAGAATAGCTTTATCCGGTCGTTCGGAAATTACAGGACGTAAAATTTCCACGAGCTGATCGTAGTCATGGGGGGAGCTCAGCAGGGGCCTGCCGATGGCACACGCAATCCTTGATTTGTTGGCTACCTGCAACAGATTGTGGAATTCATTTCCGGCAAACAAATGCAGCGATTGTATGATAGCCCTGCCTGTTCCCTGGTCGGTCAACTGCTCAAGAACCTGTTCAGGATGCATTACTGTTCCCGTTTTTTGCCTACTCATCCCTCCGGCTATCACTTTCGAGGAATAGGCCCAGATAATTTCCCTTTGAGGAAAATGGTTCCGTATTCTCTAAATCAAGCCGGTCGTAGGTGGCCTTTGCCTTGGAGGTTGTGCCAAAAGCGCACATGATAATTGGCAAGTTCATAGGAAAATGCTCTCTTGAGTAATTTTGATCGGGTCTTGCGGTATCTCTCGCCGGTTTAGGAAAAATATGCTTGCATGCTAGCCAGTGCGCCAAAAAATAACAAGAAAATGCATATAGCAAAAAAATATTTAAAATAAATCAAAAAAAATGATACAATAATTTATACTGGATTTAAGTTTTTTGATAATCCCTCTTGACAGCCAACGGACACTTGTAGTATTTAGTTAATTATTTATTAAATTAAATGCTTTTATACTTAAGCTTGAATTCAGGATTTTCGGGTCGAAAATTCAGAGGGGATAATCAACTACAGTGGGAGGAGGAAACATGGTGAAGAAAATTTCAGTCTTGGCACTGGCAGGAATGCTCGCTATGCCGACATTTGTCATGGCCGCGAATGGAACGAATGTCGCCGATCTTGAGAAAAAAATCGACGAACTGAGCAGGCAGCTCGATGAGCTTGCGGGGGAGATGAATGCCCAGTCGAAACAGAACAAAGCTTTGGCTGAAAATGTCAAAGAACTCGGCAGCGATGTGGACAGATATGGATGATCGATCCGAAGCATGGGATCTGACTTCCCGTTTCGATTTAAACGGAGATTTTCGAAGCCGTGTTGATTTTTATAACGCCGATACGGTTTTCGGTAGAGACCTCGATAATGACACCATCTGGACCAATCGATTTCGTCTGAATATGCGGGTAGGAGTAACGGAAAATGTTGATTTTAAAGGTCGTCTGGCTATGTATAAGACCTGGGGTGACCAATCCGCCTTTACCGAGCTGATACCGGTACGATGTATCCGATTTTTGATGGCAATGTCACCAGAACTCCTGGCGAGAGCAGCGCCCTGTATGTTGACCGTGCCTTCGTCAACTGGAATAATATAGCCGGCCTGCCGATGTGGTTCTCGATCGGTCGCAGACCGACCACCGATGGCCCTCCTGCCCAGATTAGAATGAATATCGAGAAAGCATGGCAACGCCGATGGCTTTTATGGATTGGCCTTTTGACGGGATATCCGTTGGCTATGCCTGGAATTGGGGCATAGAGCCTCTCGGTGACAGTCGGATTCGTTTCTGTTATGGACGTGGCTTTGAAGCCGGTTTGCAAAATGAGACAGCAGCCCAATCGACGATACCGATTTTGCCGGACTCAGCTGGGATATCATGAAAAAAGGCGACCGTTTTGCCTATATTCAAAGCTTCATGGCCTTTAATCTTTTCAATTATCCCAATTTCCAGGATCCGATCATCAATGCTAATTTCGGTACTAGTGATATGAGCGGTATGGGCGATCGGACCAATCTTGGCGATGTCTGGCATACCTCTGCTGTCTATCAGGATAAAATTGCCAGTTTGAATTACTTCATTGCCGGCGGCTGGTCCCAGACACAGCCTGACGAAAGTGGTATGTTTAATCGAGTTAAGCCCAACTGGTCCCATTCCTAATACCGATAAGAAATGGCTATTCGGCTTATCTGGGTGTACGATATGACCTTGATAATGCGGGTTTAAAATTCGGTGCAGAATTTAACTATGGTTCGAAGTACTGGCTGGCGATGGCTCCGGGACATGATGATATCTACCAGTCCAAGCTCTCCACCAGAGGTCAGGTCTATGAAATTTACACTATCTGGGATCTGCCGACCGGCGAAGCCCTCTCTAAATATGCCAAAACTTTTATGCGGCTCGGATATCAGCATTATGAATATGATTATTCCGGTTCAGGAGACTGGAATGTTAATCCGTATGACCTAAGTGATGCAGGCTGACCTTGCAACTTTAAATGCTTTTAGGCAAGATCCTGTGGAAAGCGCCGATCAGGTCTATCTCACCTTCGAGGCGTGTTTCTAAACAGCAATTTTTTACCCTGATGTCTGAAAAGGCCATGGTCATCACTGAGGTGAACATGGCCTTTTTTATTGCCGCCGGCTTGACTGCTTTACTTTGAGGTGGATTGTCGAATGGATACGCTATTCTCCGGGAATAGCAAAATGTAAACGTTTAGCAGTGCGCAAGAAGTCGCTCAAGCAAGCCGACGGGCATGTAGGGACGGGTTCTAAACCCGCCCTTCTCTGAACGGCGGTCTGATCGTGGGCATATGGGGTGCTGATGAATGTTTATAAAATTGTATGAATGGCGGAACTATTTGTGCACTGTAAAAATAGAGGTGAGTTTACAGGACCAAACGGCACACAGTGCAGGTATGCCATGTTTAATCGCCATGGCGGCGTGAGTAGAGCACGTATGCCTCGCTTAATGTAGGTGATCATGTAGGGGATGAGGAAGAGGCCGTTCGGGAAAACCGCAAAAAGGTGAAGGAACGTCTGGCGATTCCCTATTTACTTTCGGCAAAACAGGTTCATGGTACCGGAATATACTGCTTGTCGGAGCCATTGGCCGAAGACCGGGAGGTCGAAGGTTTTGATGCCCTGATCACCGACCTACCTGAGGTTGGCCTGATGATCCAGCAGGCGGATTGCCAGGCGGTATTGATATTTGATCCGGTGAAAGAAGTTATCGCGGCGGTACATTGCGGCTGGCGGGGAAGTGTGCAGGAATATTGTTGCGCAGGTGATCGCAGTCAATGGTGGAAAACTATGGAACCACTCCCGCCGACCTTCAGGCTGTGATCAGTCCTTCCCTTGGTCCTTGCTGCGCCGAGTTTGTCAATTACCGGCAGGAACTTCCTCCGAAGAGTTCCAGCGATTCATGGTACGGGACAATTATTTTGATTTCCGGCAGATCAGCAGACATCAGCTTATGAATGCGGGAATGTCCGAACAGAGATTAACTACGACGGAAATTTGCACCTGCTGCAGCGATGATTATTTTTCGTATCGACGTGCCAGGCGTCAGCATAATGGACTGACCGGAAGAAATTGTTCAGTAATTGCACTGCCCCGGTAATGGGAAATATCCACACAATAACGGAGTACTCTCTTAAGTCCCCGCATCAAACATAGATCATGCGTATTTTACTTATAGAAGACGATGTGAAAATCGCCTCCTTTATTGAAAAAGGTTTCAAGGAGGCAGGCTTTAGTGTAGATATGCTGCGCCGATGGCCAGTCGGGACTAGAGCATGCCCTGGCCGTCTCATATGATGCCGCTGTAGTGGATCTGATGCTGCCGCGCCTTGACGGATTGAGTGTTATCGAGACCATGCGCGCAGAAGGTATCAACACCCCTGTTCTTATCCTCAGTGCCAAGCAATCCGTGGATGACAGAATTCAAGGGCTGCAGCGGGGGGGAGATGATTATATGGTCAAGCCCTTTTCTTTCAGTGAACTCCTGGCCAGGGTACACGCGCTCATCAGGCGGGACAAGAAAAACACCAAACCGATGTTTCTGACGGTGGGAGACCTGGAAATGGACCTGCTTAAACATGAAGTTTCCAGGGATGGTGAAAAAATTGAGCTCCCGGCCAAGGAATATTCTCTGCTGGAATACATGATGCACAACTCGGGGATAGTGCTGTCCAAGACGGCGATTCTTGAGCGGGTCTATGATTACGCCTTCGATCCGCAAACCAACGTGGTTGATGTGCTTGTCTGCCGGCTGCGGAATAAAGTCGATAAGGATTTTCAGAACAAGATGATCCATACCGTCAGAGGCGTCGGGCTATGTTCTTAAAGCTCAATAGGAGGGATTTCTCCTGGTCCCGCTCTAAAAAAGCTCTGCCGGTATTTTTTCTCCTCTGGATAGGCGGGATCCTGCTTGGTCTGCTGTACCTTTTCAGTGTTCGGGCACATCTTCAGGCAATCGAGCGTGATCAGACCGAAAAGTTGCTTGATACCTTCCTTGCCGCCAATCAGTCGGCAAATCGTCTTCCTGGGCCCTTCCTCCTTGCAGCGGGACACCCTGTTGCAGGGCTTGGCTTTTATCCGCATCATACAGGGCAGCGACCAGATGGTTGTGGTTGGTGATCAGGCGGGAGCCCTGAGTTTTAAGGGACTCATCAACCTACCACCCGAGATTACCGGAGTATGGCTGCCTGTCGGCACGGGCGGGGATGAGCATCTCCTGACCATCATCATCCGGAAGTATAAGAACGGCGTGCGCATTCAGGCCGGCAAGGATGGCCGCGCAGGATATAATCTTTTTAACCAGTTGGTACGGTATACCTTATTTATCGTGTTCTGCAGTATCGTCATGCTCTGGCCGCTGTCCCTCTACTTTATAAAACTTAGTCTATTTCCGCTGACTTCCACCAGGGAAAAAATTGCCGATCTTATCCAACGATCAAAAACAGGCCTCCTGCCGGAACACGGCAATGGCCCCGAACTGGACAGTCTTTACGGGCAGATCAATCAACTCATCCGCCAGAATCGGCATCTGGTGTCGGAAATGCAGCAATCCCTTGATAATGTTGCCCATGATCTTCGTACGCCGATGACCAGGTTGCGCTCCGTAGCCGAATATGGCTTACAGGCCGAAAACGACACCTTGCGGCTTCGGGAAGCGCTGTCCGATTGTCTGGAAGAGTCCGATCGGGTACTGGCCATGCTGAGAATCATGATGAGTGTAGCCGAAGCCGAGTCAGGCACCATGCGGCTTGAGTTGCAGAATTGTGATTTAACCTCCACCCTGAAACAGGTCATCACGCTTTATGAATATGTTGCCGAAGAGCGGAAAATAGCAGTGCAGCTGGAAGTGGACAAACCTCTGCCGGCCCGGGTAGACATCACCCGGATTGCGCAGGTCTGGGCCAATCTCCTTGATAATGGCATTAAATACGGCAGGGAAGGCGGATGGGTAAAAATCGGGGCGCAGGTCAGTGGTGGAGAAGCAATCATCACCTTTTCGGACAACGGCATGGGGATTTCCGCAAGTGAACAGGGCAGGATATGGGAACGGCTCTACCGGGGTGATCGAAGCAGGTCGCAGAAGGCCTCGGGCTGGGGCTAAGCTATGTCCATGCTGTCGTGGCTGCGCATCATGGAGTTGTTTCAGTGACGAGTCAACTCGCATGAGGGCAGCCGGTTTGAGGTTCGTTTGCCGTTAATTCCATCGCCCGGTCAGGTAAGTATGCAGGAAAAATCGCAAATTAGCGGGGAATGGTCCGAGAGCCGTATGTCGGGGATATAAAAATTATCTATTCGAATGCCGGAACTGTGCAGGATGAAATCAATCTGCCGCAAGGGCGCATGACTCGGATGGGATGGCACATTGGTGAGATTGGCGTTTTTCAAACCTGTCGCGGCGAGAAAAAGATTCAATTCCCGGCTGCCCCAAAAGGTATTGAAGTCACCGGCAATGATGACTTCCTTATCGGTCTCCTGCGTAAGGTCATGCAACTGTTCAAGCTGGTTTTGCCGATGCCGGTACTTGAGAGACAGATGAACGATGAAAATGGCGACGGACTGCAAATCGGTCTGAATGACCAGCCGTTTTACTCCTTGTTCGAAATAGTGGAAGCGAAAATCTTCAACGCTTTGCTTGGTTAACAGGGCATTGCACTGCTGTTTCAAAACCGGAACTTTCTGGGCCAGTGGATTTATTGTTATACTTACTTTCAACAATGTAATTGTATCCCAGTTTTTCGGCGATAGTGTGCGCCTGACAGAAGTATCCGCTACGATAGGAGCCGGAATCGACCTCAACCAGGGCAACAATATCGGGATTAACTGCAGCGATAAAACTGATTATCCGCTGCAGGTTCACCGTGGTTTTTTTAAAAAAACCAGCAAAAGGCAATGGTAAATGATAGCCCTGTTTATGGCCGGTGCCATAACGTATATTGTAAAGAAGTAATCGCATGCTAGTATGATACTGATTTGCCTCGTCTGAGGCAATGGCTTCCTGATAGAAATGGTTCCAGGCTTGTGATTTCGGAAAAGCCGGTTATATAGTACCCTGAGTTGGTTAAAAATCAATATTAGAGTGGGTTTGAGAAAACGTGAAGAAATCCGTCACGATATCACATAACCGATTTGAATGACAATATGATAACAATTGGATCAAGAAAAAGTAAGCTCGCCATGTGGCAGACCCAGACCGTTGCCGGGTATCTGAACGATGCGGGGATGGAAACGCAGATCAGTTCCATGGAGACCATAGGCGATAAGGCGCTGGGCACTTCCATTGCCAAAATAGGCAGTAAGGGGGTGTTTACTCAAGAGCTCGAAGAGCAGCTGGCGAGCGGCAAAACCGATATCGCCGTGCACAGTGCGAAAGACATGCAGTCCCAGTTGCCGGAAGACTTTGCTCTTATTGCTTTTACTGAGAGGGAAAAAGTCAATGACGTACTGCTCAGTGCGGATAGTTCAATCGACATAACCGACAGCGCCCGACCTCTGGTTGTCGGGACTTCGTCCGTCAGGAGAAAAGCCTTTCTCAAACATTATTACCCCCATGTGACCATCGTTGAAATGCGGGGCAACCTGCAGACCCGGCTCGGCAAAATGAAGGGCGGCGATTGCGATGCGCTCATGCTGGCTTATGCCGGAGTAAAACGGATGGGATATGACAATATGATTGTCATGCAGTTCGACGAACAGCAGTTTGTGCCGCCGGTGGGCCAGGGATGCATTGCTATCGAGGCGGCTACCTCTCTTGACCTTCAATTGAAGGAGAAAATCCGGGCCTGTCTGAATAATCCCGAAAGCGAGATCTGTCTTCTGGCCGAACGTGCCTTCCTGAAAAAACTCGAAGGCGGCTGCAGTATTCCGGCTTTTGGTCATGCTGTCCTCAACGGTGATGTACTTATCCTCACTGCGGGACTCGCCGGTCTTGACGGCAATAAAATCCTTCGAATTACGGAAAAAGGCTCTGCGCAGGATCCCGAAAAATTGGGAAAGAAGGTCGGAGAATATATTTTAAAGAACGGTGGCCGGGAGATGCTTGCTGAAATCAGGCGGTTGCAGAGTGTTTGATAGGACTGCCGATAGGAGCTCTAATCCCCGCAAAGCACGGGGATAAGTACCTTCACGAAATTTTTTCCCAAAAAGTCGGAAAAGAATTTCTAAGGTACTAAACATATCTTGACGCAAAGTGAGTTACCGGATAATAAAAAAGTTGTCAGGGTGTCGCCAAGACCCAAAAAAGCTCATAGAGCTGAGAGAGGGAACCCGGTGTAAATCCGGGACGGGCCCGCCGCTGTAACCGGGGACGAAAATCGCTAATGCCACTGAACAAAGTTCGGGAAGGCGCGATGAGTAGGTTGAGCCGGAAGTCAGAATACCTGCCTTGACAATCGAAGCTGTTCTCCCCGCGGATCAGGGAGAAAGAGCGCTATAGTGTTATGCGCTAAGGCAATATGTCTGTGGTGAAAATAGGGCCCCCGGACCAAAAAGTATTTGGTCCGGGGGCTTTTTTTGTCGCCGGATCGAATTTGTTCCTTAACATGGAGGATTGGCACATGGACAAAAGAGAACTGGCGTATGCGAAACAGACACTGTTTGCGGTAAAGGACTGGGATGCTTTTCAGAATGTCCTCAGATTCCTGTCAAAATTGATTAAACCGAAGACTGCAACAGGTTGTGAGGTCCCTATGGAAAAGGCCTGAAAATTTTGGGAAGAATTCACCGGTTGCGGTTGACCGGACTACTCTTCAGCGTTTACAATGAAAAGTCATCTGGTGAAATGTGAATCGTTCAGTCGTACCCCGGAGGCGCAGAAGCAGGTCGTCGGGATTTGTAGGGGCGGGTTCTAAACCCGCCCTTTTATGCCATTTCAATCGGCCGAAACCATGCAACCCGTCAATAATATAACTCGCGTCGGCATAATCGGCACGGGTAACCACGGCAGCCGTTATGCCAATCATATAGTGAATGATCTCGGCCACTGTTTCGAGCTTGCTGCTATCAGCAGACGCTCACCCGCGGCACAAGCTCAGGCTCAAGCCTGGAACACAACTCTTTATAACGATTGGCGGGAACTAGTCGGCTCCAACACGGTGGATGCTGTTATCAGCGCCACCACTCCCAATCTCAATCCGGAGATTGCCCAATTCTGTGCCGATCAGGGAAAACCGCTACTAATCGAAAAACCGCTTACAACCGATTTTTTTGCAGCACGGAAAATAGTCGAGCTCTTCGATAGACTGGCCCTGCCGCTCACAGTCGCTCAAACCCTGAGATACAATAGCGTCATACTCGCCCTGCGGGACAATTTTCCTGCGATGGGCCGGTTATTTTCCCTTTGCGCCACCCATCGACTGGAGCCTTCCACCCTGTCCTGGCTTGAACAGCCGGAGCTCGCCGGCGGCGGAGTAATTTTCCATACGGCAGTACACCTCTTTGATGCTCTTCGGTTTATTACCGGAGAAGAAGTGGTCAAAATTCGAGCGGTAGCCCGCACTATCTATAATTCCAGGCTGGAAGATCTCATAATAGCCGAGGCTATAATGTCAAACGGCGCCCTGGCCATCATTGATGCCGGCAAGGTCAGCCCCTCGCGGGCATGCAGGTATGAATTTGTTTGTGAGAAAGGACAACTGCATGGCGATCAGGTGCATGGCATCCTCCAGAAAATAGAAGGAATGAAGATCAGCAGTCTGCCTGTCAAACCTCCTGGACCGGCTCTTCTGCCGCTTCTTGGGGATTGGCCCCCCGCTTCCACACCTGCGTTCGGGTGCAAGCTGTGCCGCACCAGAGCCAACCCCGACCCACGAACCTCTCGAACCTCTCGAACCTCCAAAGTCATGATCGCGTCACCCATCAAAGCGAACGACCTCCCAGGGCGCCATACGGTCGACGCATCGGCGAACCGGCTGTATGCGGCCCACGCGAATTCGATCTACGTGCCCACCGTCAAATGTCGCCGTGCTGTTAGGTGCGGAGTGGATAGCTGCGATTATCCTAGCCTGCGTCCTTTCACCGTGGACCTGGGATGGGGCTCACAGCCAGATTCACCCTCACGTCCTGATGGCGATCTTCGGCGGAGCCCTGCTGGCGAGTTTCCCGATCGTGCTGGCCTGGGCACGCCCTGGGCGGCTCGGCACGCGGATGGTCACCTCCGCCAGCCAGCTCCTGTTTTCATCACTGCTGATTCACCTCTCCGGCGGCCGGATCGAGACACACTTCCATATCTTCGGGTCGCTGGCCTTTGTGGCGGCCTACCGAGACTGGCGCACTCTGCTACCGGCGACCCTAATCGTTGCGACCGACCACCTAGTGCGTGGGCTGTGGTGGCCGGAGTCGGTATTCGGCATCGCTACCGCGTTGTCCTGGCGATGGCTCGAGCACGCGGGCTGGGTGGTTTTCGAAGACGTTTTCCTGCTGCTGTCGATCCGCCAGAGGCTTGCGCGAGATGGGGAACCTCGCCCGCCATACAGCCCAACTCGAGAGCGCCGTCGGTGCGGCCGAAGAGAGCGAGCGGCGGTTCCGGGCCAGCTTTGACCAAGCAACGGTCGGCATGGCACAAACCACGGTCGAGGGTGCCCTCCAAGAAATGAACCAACGGTTCTGTGAAATTGTTGGTTACAGCCCCACCGAGCTACTCGCACGGAACTTTCGCGACCTGATCCACCCCGATGATATGGAAGGGAACGAGCGGGTAATCCAGAGCCTGATCGCCGGTGAGATCGCCTACTTGGACCGCGAAAAACGCTATGTCCATAAACAGGGGCACGAGGTCTGGGTCCATACGAATGTGGCCCTGGTCCGCGACCAACAGGGCCAGCCCCTGTATATGCTCGCCGTCGTTCAAGACATCACCGAAGCCAAGGTCGCCAAAGAACAATTGCTGCGCACGCACGAAGAGATTCGCAAGCTGTCGTTGGTCGCCAGCAAGATGCGTCACTCCGTCATCATCGCCGACGCAAACGGTGCGGCCGAATGGGCGAACGATGCGTTTACAGCACTGACCGAATATGAGTTGTCCGAAATCGTGGGACGCCCCCCCGGGGCATTGCTGCAAGGCCCCGACACCGATCCAGCGACCGTCCAACATATTCGCGAGCGACTCGCCGCACGGCAAAACGTCAGTACCGAAATCCTCAACTACACCAAATCAGGACATTCCTATTGGATTTCGCTGGAGGTCGACCCCGTCTTTGGTGAAGACGGCGCCCTGATAAACTTTGTCGCCACACAGATGGACATCACGGCGAGACGAGAACGCGAAGCCCAGCTGAAACAGGCGACCGAAAGAGCGGAGCTGGCGAACCAGGCAAAAAGCCAGTTCTTGGCGAACATGAGCCACGAGATCCGGACGCCACTGAATGGCATTCTCGGGTTTACGGAGATTCTCCTGCGTACGACCGCAAATCCTCGCCGAAGAACGGGCAGATTTTCTAGCACGATTCGCAACAGCGGACAACACCTTCTGGCCTTGATCAATGATGTCCTCGATCTGTCCAAAATCGAGGCGGGCCAACTGCTGGTGGAGTCGCTTCCCTGTTCTCCCCACCAGGTGATTGCCGAAACCGTTTCGATCCTCCGCGTTCGCGGAATCGAGAAAGGTATCGAACTCGATTACCGCTGGCAGGGTCCGATTCCCCAACAGATACACACCGACCCCTATCGGCTGAAACAATTGCTGATGAACCTGGTCGGCAACGCGATCAAGTTCACCGATGAAGGCAGCGTTCTGATCGTCGCTCACCTCGCACCTTCGAGCGAGGGCTATCAACTGGTGCTCGAAGTCCGCGACACTGGCGTGGGGATCCCGGAAGAGAAACTCGAAGCGATCTTCGATCCCTTTGTCCAAGCCGACAATTCGATCACTCGCCGCTACGGTGGCACCGGGCTAGGGCTGGCAATCGGCCGCAAAATCGCCACAGCGCTCGGAGGCGATCTGCGCGCCACGAGCACCGTCGGCCGCGGCAGCACCTTCGTGGTCCGCATCGCCGCCGGCATGCTCGACGACAACGCAATGCTGGAGCAATCACCGCACACGGCCGGCTCCGATGTGCGTCAGACCGAAGCGGATGTTTACGACCTCACGGGCCTGCGAATTCTGGTGGTCGACGATGGAGAAACCAATCGCAAACTGATCGGCCTGATGCTCGAGCGCCGGGGAGCCGAGATCCATATGGCGGAGAATGGCAAGGTAGCGGCCGAAACGTCGCTGCTGTTTCCATTCGACATCATCTTGATGGACATGCAGATGCCTGTCATGGACGGCTATACGTCCACGCGGCGCATTCGCGAACAAGGATTCACCGGCCCGATCGTCGCGCTGACCGCTCATGCCATGGAGGGGGACCGGAGAAGTGCGAACGCGCGGGGATGCTCCGAATACCTCTCCAAACCCATCGACTTCGACGTGCTGCTCCAAACGGTGACCCATTGTCTGGAGATGCCCCAATATAATTCCGCCGCCAACCACCTCCTCCACGCACCCCATGCTCACGAGCCGGTCGAACCGATTCGGTCCATGCTGCCGACCGACGACGAACCGATTCGGATGATCGTGGAGGAATTCCTGGACAAATTGGAGGACAAAATCGTCGAGATGGAAGGCGCCTGGGACGCTGGAGATTTTGAACGCCTCGAACAATTGGCGCACTCGCTAAAAGGGGTCGGCGGCACGGTCGGTTTCCGCTGCTTTACCGAACCGGCGTCGACCCTGGAACGGAGCTCCCAAGAACAAAACCGAGACATCTCCAAAGCCTCCCTTTCAGCCCTGCGGGGGCTGAAACAACGCATCACCGTATAACGCATCCCGCCCCGCGGGAGATTTGATTTCGACACCTGTTCTCCACTCGTTGCTAACCCTCTTGTATTGAATGCGGCCATCATGAACGGAACCGCCCTTGCCTCGATCGACGCGTCCCAATCCCTGAGCCCGATCGCCCCAGCCCCTCCCGCATCGGCCGTCCCACCGTTGCCGCACGACGGGCCGGTGGATGTGACGCGCGCGAAAATCGCGATCGTCGACGATGAGTCCACGAACATCAAAGTGGTCAGCCGATTGTTGAACCTCGAAGGATTCACTCGATTCGCAACCACCACCGACGCGCGCGACGCGGTGGAGATGGTGCGGCGAGAGACCCCCGACCTGGTCCTGCTGGACCTGATGATGCCGTTTACCAGCGGTCTGGACGTGCTTCGGAAATTACGTTCCTGTAGCGAGACGCTGCACGTCCCGGTCGTGATCCTGACGGCGTCCACCGACCATGCCAAGCGGATCGAGGCGCTGCAGTCGGGTGCCAATGACTTCCTCAACAAACCCATCGACCCCAGCGAACTGACGCCGCGGATCCGCAACCTGATCCTGCTCAAATTGCATCAAGATCGCATCGCCCAGCACGCCGAAGAACTGGAGCGGTCCGTCCGCCAGCGCACCGCTCAATTAGAAGCCTCCCGCCGCGATCTGATCCATTGCTTGGCACGGCGCAACGGAATACCGCGATGACGACACGGGCCATCACGTGCTCCGCGTCGGCAAATACGCACGTATCATCGCCGAAGGTCTCGGCATGGACGAAGCCTATCTCGACAATATCGAACAGGCTGCCCAGCTCCACGACGTAGGAAAAATCGGAGTGCCTGATGCCGTGCTCCACAAACCAGGCAGGCTCAACGAAACCGAATTCGAGATGATGCAGAAGCATTGCGGGTTCGGTAAACACATCCTCCAACGACTCTCGCCCGACGAGGAACTGGTCATGCGGCATCACGCGGACGTCGGAGCGAGAATCTTGAACGTCGGGCAATCGCCGCTGATGGAAATGGCAATGCGCATCGCCCTGACACACCATGAATGGTGGGACGGGCAGCGGGTACCCCTCGGGCTCCGAGGAAAGAACATTCCTCTCGAGGGACGGATTACCGCCGTGGCCGACGTGTTCGATGCCCTCAGCACCAAACGCTGTTACAAAAAGGCATTCCCGCTCGAGCGATGCATGGAAATCATGCGTGAAGAACGTGGCACCCACTTCGATCCCACAGTGCTCGACGCATTCATCTCCAAGGCACCCGAAATTATCGAAACCCAAATGCGTTACGCCGACGAATCCTAAAGGGACGAGCCAGAACTACGGCTTTTTCGCCTTGCCGGGAATGATCGCGTCGATACCGCAATCGATGTACTGACCTCCACTGGTTTGATG